>NZ_CP109009.1:0-2492500 GCF_036226685.1 Streptomyces sp. NBC_00690 | reverse complement strand
ACCGGTACTCGGTTCCGGGTAGGGGTTTCCGGCCAGATGTTCCCTGCGTCACATGTTCATGGCAGTACTTCGCGCAGAGTAGTCCAATCCTTGCCGGACCCGGAAGAACGACCGGCCTGCCCCACTGTCCAGCACTCGCGACGCGTCTTAAGGTGACCGCCATGCGGGTCAATGTGATCAGTGATGTGCACGGCAACGTCGACGACCTCGCCAGGGCGGGAGACGGTGCCGACGCCTTGGTCTGCCTCGGCGACCTCGTCCTCTTCCTCGACTACGCCGACCGCTCCCGCGGCATCTTTCCCGATCTGTTCGGAGTCGAGAACGCCGAGCTGATCGTGGGTCTGCGCACCTCCCGCCGGTTCGATGAGGCGCGGGAGCTGGCCCGTGGCCTCTGGGCGGAACTGGGGGAGGACCGGGACAGCACGATCGAGACGGCGGTGCGCCGGCAGTACGCAGAACTGTTTGCGGCTTTTCCCGTGCCTACGTACGCCACCTACGGCAATGTCGATATCCCTGCACTATGGCCGGAATACGCCCACGATGGCACCACCGTTCTCGACGGTCAGCGGGCCGAGATCGGCGGTCTGGTGTTCGGATTCGTCGGCGGCGGGTTGCGCACGCCGATGCGCACGCCCTATGAGATCTCGGACGAGGAGTACGCGGCGAAGGTCGAGGCGCTGGGGGATGTCGACGTGCTCTGCTCCCACATTCCGCCCGATGTGCCCGAACTGACCTATGACACGGTCGCCCGCCGCTTCGAACGCGGTAGCTCCGCGCTGCTGGCCGCCATCCATCGCAGCCGACCCCGGTACGCACTCTTCGGCCATGTACACCAGCCCCTCGTCGCCCGGATGCGCATCGCGGCCACCGAGTGTGTCAATGTGGGGCATTTCGCCTCCACGGGCCGACCTTGGAGTCTGGAGTGGTGAACACCACCCGGGCCGCCCGGACCAGCCGCTGAGATTCGGCCGCCCACTCCCGGGACGCGTCTTGGGGGCTGGAGGGCCGCAGACGGAGGGCGCCCCCGGTCGCGATAGCCTTCCCACCATCAACACCGGTCCGTACCCGCACTCCAGGGAGCCGCAGCGATGGCGGAACACACCAGCTCAAGCATCACCATTGAGGCGGCACCGGCCGAAGTGATGGGAGTGATCTCGGACTTCGACCGCTATCCGGAATGGACCGGGGAGGTCAAGCAGGCCGAGGTGATCTCCCGGGACGCCGACGGCCGTGCCGAGCAGGTCCGGCTGGTCCTCGACGCCGGCGCGATCAAGGACGACCACACCCTCGCCTACACCTGGAACGGTGCGAACCAGGTCAGTTGGACCCTGGTGAAGTCACAGATGCTGCGCGCCATCGACGGGTCCTACACCCTCACCCCGGTCGGCGGCGACCGTACCGAAGTCACCTACCGACTCACCGTCGACGTCAAGATCCCGATGCTGGGGATGATCAAGCGCAAGGCCGAGAAGGTCATCATCGACCGGGCCCTGGACGGACTGAAGAAGCGCGTCGAGAGCGGACACTCCCACTGATGCACCTGGTCCTCGTCACCGGACTCGGCGGCGCGGGCCGTACCACCGTCGCTGCGGCGACCGCCCTCGCCCTGGCCCGGCCGACGGCAGCGACACCCGCGGCCCAACCGGCACGGGTCCTCCTGCTCTCCACCGACCCCGGCACCCCCCTCGGCGTGCCCGTCACCCCCGCCCCCGGGCTGCGTACGACCGAGATCGCCGACGGTCTGCGAGCCGTCGAGATCACCGAAGGGCTCTGGGCCGCCGCGATCGACAGCGCGCCCCGCTTCCGGGCCGAGTTCCTGTCCTGGCAAGAACGCGGTGCGACCGTCCTCGACCTCCTCGGCGCCACCAGACTCGCGGACGAGGAACTGACCGAGCTCCCGGGCAGCGAGCAGTTCGCCCTGCTCAAGGCGCTGACCGCGGCGGCGGCCGGCGACTGGGACGCGGTTGTCGTGGACCTGCCCCCGGTACGCGAAGCCATCGCACTGCTCGCCCTGCCCGAGCAGCTCCGTCGCTATCTGCGCCGACTGCTGCCCCCGGAACGCCAGGCCGCCCGCGCGCTGCGTCCCGTGCTCGCCCAACTCGCCGGGGTCCCCATGCCCGCCCAACTGCTGTACGACACGGCAGCGGGCTGGGACACCGAGCTCGCCGCGGTCCAGCAGGTGGTCGCCTCTCCGCAGACGGTGGTGCACCTCGTCGCCGAGCCGGGCTCCACCGCCGCCGATGCGCTGCGGACCGCCCGTACCGGGTTCGCCCTGCACGACCTGCGCGTGGATGCGGTGATCGCCAATCGGGTTCTCCCCCGGCACTCGCCCGATCCCTGGCTCGCGGGCCTCGCAGCCCAGCAGGAGAAGACGCTGCACGAGTGGCACGCGGAGTGGGGGCCGCGCGTCCGTGAGGTCACCCACATCGGACGGGAGTCCCGGGGCATCGCGGCACTCCAGGACATCGGGGACGACCTGTTCCCCGAAGCCGCCGGAGCGCCGCTTCCGCTTGCTGCGGAGGCGGGCGTGGAGGGGGCCGGTGACTTCGAGTCGAAGCGGGTCATCGACCTGCGCGATGAGGACGGCACGTTCGTCTGGGACATTCCGTTGCCAGGCGCCAGCAAGGGGGAGGTACATCTCGTGCGTCGTGGTGAGGAGCTTGTCCTCACCGTGGGCCCCTTCCGCAGGATCGTTCCGCTGCCGTCCGCCCTGCGCCGCTGCACCGTCTCCGGGGCCGCCCTGAAGGAGGGCGCACTCAAGGTCCGATTCACCCCGGACCCGGACCTCTGGCCGCGCACTCGCTGAACCGTTCGCGTCCGTTCGGGTAACGTCGAGGGTACGAACACCCATCGCCGGACCAACGCCCTGTGCAGGAGTACGCCATGAGCGATGCCACCGAGCGGCCAGCCGACGCCGACGCATGGGCCGACGCCTGCGCCGAAGACCTCGCGTCAGAAAAGGCCCGCCGCCGCGCCGAGTACGGCCCCCCGCCCGGCTCCGCCGGCGATGAGCTGCGCAAACTCTTCGGTGCCGTGGCCGACAAGGTCAATGAGTTCCAGTCGTCCCTGCCGGGGGTCGCAGCGCAGAGTGCCGTGCAGCAACTGGTCAATCAGGCGAAGTCCGCCGTCGAGCCGGTGTTGCAGCGCAATCCCCAGGTGTTCGACCATCTCGCCGCCGCGGGCGGTGAGCTGCTCGCGGCCTACCGCTCCGCCGTCGAGGGCCAGGAACGCCGCTGGACCCAAGGGCCCGAGAAGCCGTCCGATTCCGCGAAGGACTTCGGTCCCGCGAAGAAGTCCGGCGATCCGCGCGACGGCGAACCCGGTGACGGCGAACACATCGACCTGGACTGATCATGGTCCTGTTGCCCTCGGGTACGGTTGAAGCCTGTGGCCATACCGGGAACTGAGGGGCACATGGGACTCACCATCGGCGTCGACATCGGCGGCACCAAGATCGCTGCGGGCGTTGTCGACGAGGCGGGCACGATCCTCAAGACACACAAGGTGCCCACACCACCGACCCCCAGCGGCATCGTGGATGCCATCTGCACCGCCGTAGCTGCGGCGGGCGAGGGGTACGAAGTCGCAGCGGTCGGCATCGGCGCCGCGGGTTATGTGGACGACAAGCGGGCCACCGTACTGTTCGCGCCCAACATCGACTGGCGTCACGAACCACTCAAGGACAAGGTCGAGCAGCGCGTGGGGCTGCCGGTCGTCGTCGAGAACGACGCCAACGCCGCGGCCTGGGGCGAGTACCGCTTCGGGGCCGGGCAGGGACACGATGACGTCATCTGCATCACGCTCGGCACGGGCCTCGGCGGCGGCATCATCATCGGCAACAAGCTGCGCCGGGGACGTTACGGGGTGGCCGCCGAGTTCGGTCACATCCGTGTGGTCCCGGACGGTCTGCTCTGCGGCTGTGGCAGCCAGGGCTGCTGGGAGCAGTACGCGTCCGGCCGTGCTCTCGTCCGCTACGCGCGCCAGCGTGCCAACGCCACCCCCGAGAACGCGAAGATCCTCCTGGGCCTCGGCGACGGCACGGTCGACGGCATCGAAGGCAAGCACGTCAGCGCCGCCGCCCGCGAGGGCGACCCGGTGGCGGTCGACTCCTTCCGGGAACTCGCCCGCTGGGCCGGGGCTGGACTGGCGGACCTCGCCTCGCTGTTCGACCCGTCGGCCTTCATCGTTGGTGGCGGAGTGTCGGACGAGGGGGAGTTGATCCTCGAACCGATCCGCAAGTCCTTCCGCCGCTGGTTGATCGGTGCCCAGTGGCGACCCCACGCCCAGGTCCTCGCCGCCCAACTGGGCAACAAGGCAGGCTTGGTGGGCGCGGCGGACCTGGCACGCCAGGGCTAGGTGCACCACTGCTGCGTGGTGATGGCCGGGGCGCGAGGGCGGCGGACTACTGATTCCGCGGCGGGTCCGCATCGATTCCACGGCGCGTTCATGACGGCTCCCGGTGCCGGAAGGCCCCGGGAGCGCCCAGGCGGTCGGTTCACCGCCGGCGCGTCCCGGAGACCGCCTTCCGCCCGGAGCCCCGGAGACCGCCCTACGGGTAGGTCGGTCGGGAGGGACCGACCGGTTCCCGCCCGGACGCCCTGGCCTCGATCGTCCCTCTGAGGGGCCCGGAGCTACCCCGGCCAGGTTCCCGTCAGCCGTCGGGCCGCCGTGGCCCCGCCGCGGTCCACGGCCGCCTTCACCACGGCGAAGACCGCCCCTTGGAGCGCCGCAGCCATCAATACCTCGCCCCAGCCACGGCCCTCGTCCGTGGGCCCGGGCGCCTTGTCGTTATGGCCGAGGCGCTTCCAGATCTGACCGAAGGCCGCGCTGGCGAGCAGCCCGCCGAGCGCTCCGACCCCGGCACCGACCGGCTTGTAGAGCACTTTCGACGCCTTCACCGGCCCCTCCGTCGGGCCAGCACCACCAGCGCCACGGTCGCTATGCCCACTGCCAGCAGCGGCACGCGCTTCCTCCGTGCGGTCTCGGCGACCAGGGCCGTCGTCTCCTGCACGGGCGGCGGGGTGACTTCGCGCAGTTTGTCGCCCACGGCCGTTGCCGCATCCGCCAGCTGGGTCTTGGCCGCGGATGCCTTCGCACGGACCTGCTCGCCCATCTCGCCCACCTCGGCTTTCGCGGCGAGTGCCTCGATGGTCTGTCCCAGTTGTTCGCGGGTGTCCTGTGCACGGGAGCGCAGCTCCTCGGTGTCGAGGACGTTGCGTCGGGGGTGGGGGATGCCGTTCATCGTGTGCCCTTTCCTGTGTCTCGGCGTACTGGGTCTGCTCGCTTGGGCTTTGGTCGATCTCTCGCCTATGCGATCGACGGCACCGCAGGACGCGGGGTTCTGCGGCCCGGTGCCGCCAGTGCCGCGGCGCCGGCTACCAGGACCCCGACAACGATGAGCGTGGACGCCGACCAGGGCAGAACCTGCCCGATGGCGACCAGCGCCACGGTCAACGCGATTTGGAGGCCGAGTGCCGCCACCACGGCGGCGACGCCCTGGAGTCCGCGGTTCCGGCCTGCTTGCCGAAACCGTGGCAACCGTGGCGGCTGCCTTCGCCGCGCATCGGTACCGACCGGCTGCCGCGGCTGCGCGACGGTGGCGGGCACCGGTCCCCACAGCCCGCCGCACCAGGTCATACCGCTCATGACGTCCTCACCGCCTCGCCGGGGTCTTCGAGGAAGCGGCTACCCGGTTCCCCCCACATCAGACATCTCCCTCATCACACCCCCTGAGGTCATGGGCGCCTGGGAAGGGGACGCAACCGTGGCAAGGGGGGCGCGGCCGGCCACGCCGGCCCCGGGCGAGCCTGACGAAACACGGGCAACTCCGTCGTAGGGTGCTGGCATGGCCACGGTCCTGCCCAACTCCCGTACCGAACCCGATGGTTCCGCCGTTGTTCGTGTCCTCAGCTACAACGTTCGCTCGCTGCGCGACGACGAGGACGCCCTCGCCCGAGTCATTCGGGCCTGCGCGCCCGACCTCGTCCTCATCCAGGAGGCGCCCCGCTTCTTCCGCTGGCGCAAGCACGCCGCACGGCTCGCCGCCAAGACCGATCTCTTCGTCCTCAGCGGCGGGGCCACCGCTGCCGGCCCCCTGCTCCTGTGCTCACTGCGGGTGACCGTCGAGCGGACTCAGGACGTCCTGCTGCCGCTCGTCCAAGGTCAGCACCGCCGCGGCTTCGCCACCGCCGTGGTCACGATCGGCGGTGCCAGATTCGGTGCGCTCAGCTGTCATTTGAGCCTGTCGGATGCCGAGCGCCCTACGCAGGCAGGGTTGCTCATCGACCAGATCACCGCGATGGACGTGCCGTACGCCGTCGTCGCGGGAGACCTCAACGAGACCCCTGCCGGACGCAGCTTCCAACGAATCGCACAGCAGATGCAGGACTGCTGGGCCACTGCGCCGTGGGGCGGGGAGAACACCTTCGACCCCGACCGGCCGCGACGCAGGATCGATGCCGTGTTCGCGAGCCACGGCATCGAGGTGCTCGGCTGCGGGGTGCCGTTCGACCATCCCGGTGTGAGCCCGGCTGATCTGCGCGCGGCCAGCGATCATCTCCCCGTACTGGCCGCGCTCAGGATTCCTGCCGTACTCCCCGCCTTCGCGGGTTCCTAAAGGGTGTGCAGCAGGTCGTGTCCGATGCATCCCGTCCGGCCTGTGAGCCCTTGGGACGCACGAAGCCCTTCGTCGGACAGGTCCTGGTTAGACGACCGCGCCCCGACCGGGGTCGTCGTCCTCTTCGTCACCGTGTGCCATCCGGGCCACCAGCGTGGCGAAGCCGCCGAGGAAACCGCTGACGCACAAGGTGGTCAGCCACCAGGTCATCTCCCACTGGAGCAGAACCGCGATCAGCATCAGCACCGGACCGCCGATCACCGCCAGCCAGGCGAACTTCGCCGTGACATCGGCCTCCGGCAGCGGCGGCGGCTCCGGGGGGACGAAGTGGCCTTCGTCGCCGTCGTCCCCGTCCTCGCCCTGGTCGGTGTTGGCTTCGTTCGGCTCGACCACCTGGTAGTCACGGGGGCCGGCGCCGCCGACCCCGGGGGCGAAGGTGATGGAGCTGCCGAGCCCGGCCGCCTGGTCCTCTTCGGGCGCAGGCTCCTTCCCCTTGCCCTGGGGCGACTCGTTCACCTCGCCTTCGAGGAGCGCGAGGTCCTCCACCGATTTGAACGGCTTGGCACCCGGCGGGTCCGCCGGTTCATCCCCGTACCCCGCGACGATGGCGGCCCAGGCCGCCTCCTCGTCGATGGGCTGCGGCTCTCGGTCCGCGTCATGCTGCTCAGCCACCGGCGGTGCTCCCCTTCCTCACGGCATTCGGAGCGAGCCGGTCGACGAACGCACAACTCTCGTGGAAGATCCGCTCCGCATCGTGGTCCAACGTCGCGACGTGGTAGCTCTGTTCCAACACGACCTCAGTGACGTCCGTGGAGGAGACCCGGCCGAGAATCCGCGCCGAGTCGACCGGCGGTACCACATGGTCCTGCAAACTGTGCAGGAGCACCATGGGCTGGGTGACCTGGGGCAGCTCGCCGTCGACGAGCCGAAGGAAATTCCGCAGCGAGTGGGCGGCCTGGAGCGGGACCCGGTCGTAGCCGACCTCGTGGGCGCCCTCCTTGGCGATGTCGTCGATCAGCCCCGGGGTGGTCCGGACGAAATGGCGGGCCACCGGCAGTGCCCGCGCGGCGAGACCGTGCACCTTGTTCGCCGGATTGACCACGACGATCCCTCGGACCGCGTCCCCGTACCGGGCGGCGAGCCGCAGGGCGAGGGCACCGCCCATGGAGAGCCCGAAGACGAAGACCACCTCACACTTCGAGAGCAGTTCGCGCAGCTCCCGGTCCACCTCCGCGTACCAGTCCTGCCACCCGGTGATCTGCATGTCCTGCCAGCGCGTGCCATGGCCGGGGAGCAGCGGCAGGGAAACGGTCAACCCTCGCTCGGCCAGGAACTCCGCCCAGGGACGCAACGACTGCGGTGAACCGGTGAATCCGTGGCAGAGAAGGACGCCGACCTCGCCGCCTTCATGGCGGTAGGGCTCGGCTCCGGGAAGGACCGGCACCGGGGTCTCCTGTTCTGTGGCATGAAGCATCGAAGGGGGTGCATCTCACCGTACGCGACCGGACTGACACCGACCAGGTCCATAAGTCCACCGGCGCGGGGGATGCGCCGGCCCCGTGGTCACGTCGGGTTAAGGTCTGTTCGACAGCAACAGGAGGCATTCGAGTTGATCTACGGCGCAATGAAGTTCTCCATCGGAGGCTCGCTGAAGCTTGCCTTCAGACCCTGGGTGGAGGGTCTGGAGAACATTCCCGCCGATGGCCCGGCGATCCTCGCGAGCAACCATCTCTCCTTCTCCGACTCCTTCTTCCTGCCGGCGGTCCTCGACCGGAAGGTCACCTTCATCGCGAAGGCGGAGTACTTCACCTCGCCAGGGGTCAAGGGTCGGCTCACCGCCGCCTTCTTCAAGGGTGTGGGACAGCTCCCGGTCGACCGGTCCGGTGGGCGGGGCGCGGGTCAGGCGGCGGTCAGGGCCGGTATCGAGGTGGTGGAGCGCGGCGATCTCTTCGGCATCTACCCCGAGGGCACGCGCTCCCCTGACGGCAGGCTCTACCGCGGCAAGCCCGGTGGCCTCGGCCGGGTGGCGCTCGCCACCGGTGCGCCGGTGATCCCCATCGCCATGATCGACACGGAGAAGATCCAGCCGCCCGGCAAGGTCGTGCCCAGGCTGATGCGGCCGGGCATCCGGATCGGCAAGCCGCTCGACTTCAGCCGCTATCAGGGCCTGGAGGAGGACCGCTACATTCTGCGTTCACTGACCGACGAGGTCATGTACGAGATCATGAAGCTCTCCGGGCAGGAGTACGTCGACATCTACGCCACCGTCGCCAAGCGGGAGATCGCGGAGGCGGAGAAGGCGGCCAAGGCGGCGGCGAAGGCGGCCGAGGGGAACAAGGCCCGGGAGAAGGCGCCGGCCGTGGAGCAGGCCGCTCCGGCCGATGACGTCGAACACACGGACAGACCGCCGGCAGCGTAGTAGCGCTGTCGTTGATCGGGGGTGGGGGACATGGCTGGACAGGGTGCGCACACCCAGCCCACTGCGGGCACTGAGGCTGCTGGGGGACCTGGGGGCACGAAGGCCCGACAGGTCGGACGGATGTCGGTCGAGTTGCCCCTGTGGCGCGCGCTCGCCGGCTACCGGGTCCTGACGATGGTGTACGCGATACTCCTCTTCGCCTTCACCCCGGACGACTTCGAGCGCCCCTGGGTGGCCTTCGCCTTTCTGTCGGTTCTGGCGATCTGGACCCTGGCCACCCTGCCCCAGGTCTCCAACGCCACCCGCTGCACCAAGCGGTTCCTGGGCGTGGACCTCACCATCGCCCTCACCGGCATCCTGATCACTCCCCTCGCCGACGTGGACGCACCCCACGTCGACGGGCCCACCCTGCCGTCGATCTGGACCGCGGGCTCCGTACTGGCCTTCGCCATCAAGGGCGGCTGGCGGTGGGCGGGCTTCGCCTCCTCCCTGGTCGCCGTCGCCAACATCGTCGAGCGCGCCGAACCCAGCCGCGACACCTTCCACAATGTGCTCCTGGTCTGGGTCGCTTCGATAGCCATCGGCTATGTGGTCGAGGTCGCGCGGGCATCGGAACGCACCCTGGCCCGAGCACTGGAGATCGAGGCGGTGACCCGGGAGCGGGAGCGGCTCGCCCGCGACATCCACGACGGGGTGCTCCAGGTGCTGGCGATGGTGCAGCGGCGCGGTACGGCCCTGGGCGGCGAAGCGGCCGAGTTGGGTCGGATGGCGGGGGAACAGGAGATCGCCCTGCGCACCCTGGTCTCCCGTGGCCTCGTGCCCGTCACCCGCCCGGGGGCCGCCGAAGCTGGCGGATCTGGCGGGGCAACGGCGGCAGGGGGGGCAGCGACGACCGAGTACGTCCTGGGCGGCGAGGACTACGACGAGTCCGCCCACGAGTGCGATGTGCGCTCCCTTCTCGCACGCTACGCGGGCCCTCAGGTGACCTTGTCGGAGCCGGGCGCGCCGGTGCAGCTCCCGGCCCTGGCCGCGGCCGAACTGACGGCCGCAGTCGGTGCCGCCCTGGACAATGTGCGGCGCCACGCGGGAGCGGACGCCAATGCCTGGATCCTGGTGGAGGACTGGACGGACGAGGTGATCGTCACCGTTCGGGACGACGGCCCCGGCATTCCGGAGGGCCGTCTCGCCCAGGCCGAGGGGGAGGGCAGGCTGGGCGTCGCCCAGTCCATCCGCGGTCGGTTGCGCGATCTCGGAGGCACGGCCGAACTGCTCTCCGTACCGGGGCAGGGGACGGAGGTCGAGTTGAAGGTGCCACGCCAGCGATGACGTTGACCGGGCATGCCGCCCGAGGAATGAAGGGCGTCGCGCATCCGGGCGAACCGCAGCCCGTAGATCCTTCGTCCCCTTCATTGCGCTTTTTCGCTTGATTGCACAGGATCGATCAATTCACCGAGAGCGATGAGTTCACCGAGAGCGATGAAGTTCGACGGGGGAAGGCAGCGGGAGATGACGGAAGAGCAGACGGTCAGGGTGATGGTCGTCGACGACCATCCGATGTGGCGGGACGCGGTCGCCCGCGATCTGGCTGCGGCCGGGTTCGACGTGGTGGCCACGGCCGGTGACGGCCGACAGGCGGTGCACCGCGCCAAGGCGACCGTGCCGGACGTCCTCGTACTCGATCTCAACCTTCCCGAACTCCCCGGAGTGCAGGTGTGCAAGGAAGTGGTCGGGGCGCTGCCGGGGGTGCGGGTGCTGGTGCTGTCGGCCAGTGGTGAGCACGCGGATGTGTTGGAGGCGGTGAAGTCGGGTGCGACGGGCTATCTGCTGAAGTCCGCGAGCACACAGGAGCTGACCGATGCCGTGCGCCGGACGGCCGTCGGCGACGCGGTCTTCACCCCGGGCCTGGCCGGGCTGGTGCTCGGCGAGTACCGCAGGCTGGCCACGGAGCCCGTCCCCGCGGCGGGGGCGGACGAGCCCAAGGCTCCGCAGCTGACCGACCGGGAGACCGAGGTGCTGCGGCTGGTCGCCAAGGGGCTCTCGTACAAGCAGATCGCGGAGCGGCTGGTCATCTCGCACCGCACGGTGCAGAACCATGTCCAGAACACCCTGGGCAAGCTGCAACTGCACAACCGGGTGGAACTGGTGCGCTATGCGATAGAGCGTGGCATCGACACCCCGGACGGCCCCGACAGCCCCGGACACCCGGGCAGCTTCCGTACCCCCCGAGGCGGTCGTCGGTAGCCTCCATGGCCGTGCCGGGCCTGTGAGCGCTCCGGCGCGCCCGGCAGACCTTCTCCGCATCGGTGCGGCGTCCCTGGACGGGGGCGCCGCACTGCCGTTTCGGTGGCGCGTTTCGGCAACCGCCGCGCCGGGCGTCGTGACCCCGGGGCAGGCCGCCCTTCTTGCCTCCCTTTGCGCGCTGTGATCTCGTTCGCCCGCCGGCGTGCGCCCTATCCACGCCCGGGTGGTGGTGGGCGTGCGAGCACCACCCCGCTCGTAAGAGTGAAAAAGCTCCTCTATGCAGTGCTTCAACGGCCTTAATTCGCGCGGGAATTGGCTATCCCTCGCATCCCACGGTGACGCGTTTCACCACTAGCGTTGCCGTTCTGGGCCCCCCAGCAGAAGACGGTTTTGGGGCCCATTCAGGCGAAGGGAAGTATCCATGCGCGTAGGAGTACTGACCGGGGGCGGCGACTGCCCCGGCCTCAACGCCGTCATCCGTGGCGCTGTCCGGAAGGGCATTCAGGAGTACGCGTACGAGTTCGTCGGTTTCCGCGATGGATGGCGCGGACCGCTCGAAGGTGACACGATCCCGCTCGACATCGCGGCAGTTCGCGGCATTCTGCCTCGCGGTGGCACCATTCTCGGCTCCTCCCGCACCAACCCGCTCAAAGCAGAAGACGGTGTTCGGCGGATCAAGGAAAATCTTGCAAAGCACGAGGTCGATGCACTGATCGCAATTGGCGGCGAGGACACCCTCGGCGTCGCGACAACGCTCTCGGGCGAGTACGGAATTCCCTGTGTCGGGGTCCCGAAGACCATCGACAATGATCTTTCCGCCACCGACTACACCTTTGGATTCGATACCGCAGTCGGCATCGCCACCGAGGCGATCGACCGACTGCACACCACGGCCGAGTCGCACATGCGCGTGCTCGTGGTGGAGGTGATGGGCCGGCACGCAGGGTGGATCGCGCTCCACTCGGGTCTCGCGGGTGGAGCGAACGTCATCCTCATCCCGGAGCAGCGCTTCGACGTCGACCAGGTCTGCAAGTGGGTGACCTCGCGTTTCAGAGCCACCTATGCCCCGATCGTCGTGGTCGCCGAGGGCGCCATGCCCAAGGACGGCGATGCGGTGCTCAAGGACGGCTCACTCGACTCCTTCGGCCATGTGCGGCTCTCCGGAGTCGGCGAGTGGTTGTCGAAGCAGATCGAGGCCCGTACGGGCAAGGAGGCTCGTACGACGGTTCTCGGCCATGTTCAGCGCGGGGGCACACCCAGTGCCTTCGACCGCTGGCTGGCGACCCGCTTCGGGCTGCACGCGATCGACGCGGTGCGGGACGGCGACTTCGGCAAGATGGTCGCCCTCCAGGGCACCGACATCGTCCGGGTCCCGATCGTGGACGCGACCTCCAAGCTCAAGACCGTCGACCCGAAGCTCTACGAGGAAGCCGGAGTGTTCTTCGGCTGATCCACAACGCTGAACGGCGCCACCGGGCTGCGGGTCGTATATTCGCGATATCTGGACCCTTCGCGATATCCGGCCCGCAGCTCTCATTCCTGGAGGAAGTCGTGGACATCCTTGCCTTCGGGGTGCAGGCGGATGAGAAACCCCTGATCGAGCGGGCATTTGCAGGACTCCATGACGTCCGCTGCGTGGAGGTTTTCCTCACGCAGGACACGGCTCCCATCGCCGCCGGCTATGAAACGATCTCCACGAGCGTCAACGCCAACCTCAGTGGTCGAGTGCTGCAAACCCTGGCGGTCGGCGGAACCACCATGATCGCTCAACGTTCCACAGGATTCAATAATATCGATCTTGAAGTGGCCGAGCGGCTGGGTTTGACCATTGCCCGGGTCTCCTTCTACTCGCCCTACTCCGTGGCCGAGTTCGCCTGGACGCTGGCCATGGCGGTCAACCGCAGAATTGTTCGTGCCTCCGCCCGCACCCGCGATTTCGACTTTCGTCTCGACGGACTCATGGGACGTGATCTTCACGGTCGGACGGCCGGAGTGATCGGCACCGGAAAGATCGGTGAGGCATTCACCCGAATCGCCCATGGCTGTGGAATGAACCTATTGGGCTGGGACATCACGGAGAACCCGGCCTGCGTCGAACTCGGCATGCGGTACGTCGACAAGGACGAACTGCTCGCGTCCGCCGACCTCGTCAGTCTCCATGTGCCCCTGCTGCCCGCCACCCACCATCTGATCGGCCGGGACGCGCTGCGCGCCATGAAGGACGACGCCATCCTCGTCAACTCCAGCCGCGGTGGACTGATCGACACGGAAGCCCTGGTGGGCGAGTTGCGCAAGGGCAGGTTCACCGGCGTGGGGCTCGATGTGTACGAGGCGGAGGCCGGGCTCTTCTTCCTCGACAAGTCCTTGGAGCCCATCGAGGACGACACCCTGGCCCGACTGGTCACCTTCCCCCACGTCCTCGTCACCTCGCACCAGGCGTACTACACGAAGGACGCGGTGGGCCAGATCGTCGCCGCGACCGTACAGAACGTCAATGACTACGTGGCCGGTCGGCGCAGCGAGAACTTCCTCGTGCCCAAGGCGGGCTGATCCGACAGAAGGACGTCCGGCAGACGGGCCGATCCGGAGACGGACTCATCCGGCGGACGCGGGTGCGGGGCCGCCGGGGACGCCCCCGCACCCCGGGCCATCAGCCGCGTGGCAGCGCCGTGGCCGCCAACAACTCCGCGACCACCGCCGGGCCGTCCAGGGTCAGCACCGACTCGGGATGGAACTGCACCGAGGCGAAGGTGGCCGCCCGCATCGCATGGACGTCCCCGGTCAGTGGATCACGTGCCGTCTCCACACCCCGCCCCATGAGTTCCGCGGCCATCCGGTCGTCGCACCGGGCGGTGAAACTGTTGTAGAAGCCGACGGTCCTCTCGTGTCCGAACAGTTCGACGCGCTCCTGTGCGCCCTGGTACGGCTCCGCCTTCCGTACGACCGGCAAGCCCAGCTCCGCGGCGATCAGCTCGTGTCCCAGACACACGCCCAGCAGCCCACGGGGAGGGCCCGCCAGCAGCTCGGTCGTCAGCGCCCGCAGCACCTGCATCTTCGGGTCGGACGCATCGGTGGGATCGCCCGGCCCCGGGCCCAGCACCACCGGTCCCGGGTGGGCCAGTGCCGCTTCCCGCAGCCCCGGCTCGTCGAAGCGCCGCACGGTGACCTCCAACCCAGTGGAGCGCAGCAGATGCGACAGCATCGCGGTGAAGGTGTCCTCGCCGTCGATCATCAGGGCGTGCCCCGTGGGCTCGGCAGCGCGCTCCTGCATCCGCAGCCAGAACGGGGCGAGCGATGCCCGCCGGGATTTCAGGGCCGCCTGTACCCGGGGGTCGTCGGCCAGCCGGGGGCGCTCGGGTCCCGCCTCGCGGCGCTGCGGGCCCACGCCGAGCGCCGCGAGCACCCCGGCCGCTTTGGCATGCGTCTCGGCCACCTCGGCCAAGGGGTCCGAATGGCGCACCAGCGTGGCTCCGACCGCCACCCGCACCCGACCTTCGGCGGAGATGTCGGCCGTGCGGATCGCGATGGGGGAGTCCAGCGTCTGCTGCCCTCCCGCGTCGACGCCGAGGAGGGCGAGCGCGCCCGCGTAGTAGCCGCGACCCCCCGCCTCGTACCGGCGGATGACCCGACAGGCGTTCTGCACCGGCGATCCGGTGACCGTCGCCGCGAACATCGTCTCCTTCAGCACCTCGCGCACATCCAGCGAGGAGCGACCGCGCAGTTCGTACTCGGTGTGGGCGAGGTGCGCCATCTCCTTGAGCCGCGGGCCGACGACGACCCCGCCCCGGTCGCCGACGGTGCACATCATCTTCAGTTCCTCGTCGACGACCATCGACAGTTCATCGCGCTCCTTGGCGTCGTCGAGGAAGCGCAGCAGCGCTTCGGGGTCGGGACCCTCGGGCGGATAGCGGAACGTGCCGCTGATCGGATTCATCACCACGGTCTCGCCGCTCATCCGCACGTGCACTTCCGGGCTGGCACCGACCAGCGTGCGCTCCCCGGTGTGCACCACGAAGGTCCAGTACGCGCCGCGCTCCCCGGCCAGCAACCGTCGGAACAGGGCCAGTGCGTCCGCCCGTCCGAACCCGGGGATCTCACCGGTGAAGGTGCGGCGGATCACGAAGTTCGCCCCCTCGCCCTGTCCGATCTCGTCCTCGATCACCCGGCGCACGACATCGGCGTACTCGGCGTCCCCGATGTCGAAGGCGCCCGATGCGACGGTCACCGCGTGCGCGGGCAGCGTCCGCAGTGCCTCGTCGAGCGGAAGCGCCCAGGACTCGTCCGCGATCAGCACGCTCAGTGGCGTCCCGTCGTCGTGGACCTCGAAGCCGCGCTCAGCGATCTGCCGGAACGGGACCAGTGCGAGGGAGGGGCGCGTTGAGACCGGGATCTCGGCGAGGGTTTCGACCTCCCGCACCGAGCCGATCAGTACCTCCACCAGGTCCTGATCGTGACCGGGGGTGCGTCTGCGCAGCAGGGCGAAGGGCGGACAGTCGTCGTCGAGGAGCCGGGCGAGGTTGTGCACGGGGGTCGCGGCGGTTGCCATCCGGGCTGTTCCTTCCAGTGAGAGGGAGGAGGAACGGCCGGTTTCACTGCGGAAACACCGAAGGCCGCCCCTCGGGCGGCCTGTGTGAAATCCGATTGCGCCGTGCGCAGTCAGTGGGCCGCCGAGTGAGCGGTCCACCACCAGTTCTGCTGCACATGTGCGGTCACGCCGGGAACTGTAGCGCACGGGGGGTCGCGCCGAACGGCTGTGACCAAAACCACCTCGCGCCCGGAAGATGCGCCAAAGTCGCGCCCCATCCGCCCCATCGCACGCCCGTGCTCCCATGGAGGCGGTCGGAAGCCGGGAGGATCGCTGTCCAGAGTGTGAGCGGCCGGGGAGTACGGCCCGGCAACGTCGTAACCTAAAGAGCGTGACGATGAACGTTGAGAGCTCAGCTGCCCCGGTGCCCACCTGGCGAAACCTGCCTGCCGCGCAGCAGCCCGAGTATCCCGATCCCGAAGCTCTTCGCGGGGTCGTCGCCGAGCTGGAGAGCTACCCCCCGCTGGTCTTCGCGGGGGAGTGCGACCAACTGCGCGCCCGGATGGCGGCCGTCGCCCGCGGAGAGGCATTCCTTCTCCAGGGCGGCGACTGTGCCGAGTCCTTCGAAGCCGTGGGCGCCGACGACATCCGTGCCAAGCTGAAGACCCTGCTCCAGATGGGGGCGGTCCTCACCTACGCGGCATCCGTGCCCGTGGTGAAGGTCGGCCGTATCGCGGGCCAGTACTCGAAGCCGCGTTCCAAGCCGACCGAGACCCGTGACGGCCTGACGCTGCCGACCTACCGCGGCGACTCCGTCAACGGCTTTGACTTCACCGAAGCGGCCCGTGTCCCGGACCCCGAGCGGCTGAAGCGGATGTACAACGCCTCCGCGGCCACGCTCAACCTGGTGCGCGCCTTCACCACCGGTGGCTACGCGGACCTGCGCCAGGTGCACGCCTGGAACCAGGACTTCGTGAAGTCCTCCCCGTCCGGGCAGCGCTACGAGCAGCTCGCCCGCGAGATCGACAACGCCCTCAACTTCATGGAGGCGTGCGGCACCGATCCCGCGGAGTTCCGCACGGTGGAGTTCTTCGCCTCGCACGAGGCGCTGCTGCTCGACTATGAGTCGGCACTGACGCGGATCGACTCGCGCACGGGCCACTTGTACGACGTTTCCGGCCACATGGTCTGGATCGGCGAGCGCACCCGTCAGCTGGACGGGGCGCACATCGAGTTCGCTTCGAAGATCCGCAACCCCATCGGCATCAAGTTGGGCCCGACCACCACGGTGGACGACGCCCTCCAGTACATCGACCGTCTCGACCCCGACCGGGAGCCGGGCCGGCTGACCTTCATCGTCCGCATGGGCGCCGACAAGGTCCGCGACAAGCTTCCGGAGCTGGTCGAGAAGGTCACCGCGTCGGGTGCGACCGTCGCCTGGGTCACAGACCCGATGCACGGCAACACCTTCGAGGCCGCATCCGGCCACAAGACGCGACGGTTCGACGACGTCCTCGACGAGGTCAAGGGCTTCTTCGAGGTCCACAAGGCACTCGGCACCCACCCCGGCGGCATCCATGTCGAGCTGACCGGTGACGATGTCACCGAGTGCGTGGGCGGTGGCGACGAGATCTTCGTCGACGACCTCCACCAGCGGTACGAGACGGCCTGCGACCCCCGGCTGAACCGCAGCCAGTCGCTGGACCTGGCCTTCCTCGTGGCCGAGATGTACCGCGACCAGTGAGCTGATCAGCGGGCTTTGACAGAGGTGTGGGGCACGTATCCATGTGATACGTGCCCCACACTGTTTTCAGCCACCCCCAAGGCGGGTAAGGTTAGGTTTGCCTCACCGATCAATCGGGACGATCAATCGGAAAAGGCACGCCCTAGACCCATCGGCCCGTCGGGGAGGTGACCCGCGTGTACGTCTGCTCGTGCTTCGGCATCACCGAGAAGCAGGTGAAGGAACACGCTGACGCCGGCGCCCACACTCCGCGCCAAATAGCGTCCGCCTGCAAAGCCGGCACCGACTGCGGGTCCTGTGTGCGACGCATCCAGTCGATCCTCGGCCGGGGCAACTGCCCGCGGCGTGAGCTGCTCGACCAGGGCCAGCCGGCCCTGAGCGTCGTATCGGAGCTGAACGAAGCCGCCTGACGCGATGCCCGACGATCCGACGATGGTCATCCACCGGTCCGTCCCAAGCACCCGCCCAGGCCCATGGCCCGAGCATGCGTCTCGATGGAGAGTGCTCAGCTCTCCGGCTGCTCGATGAGCTGGGCGATGTACAGCGGTTCGCCCAACTTCTCGACCAGTTCCAACTGGGTGTCGAGATAGTCGATGTGGTGTTCCTCGTCCTCAAGGATCGACTCGAAGATGTTCGCCGACGTCACATCGCCCTTGGCGCGCATGACGTCGATGCCGCGCTTGAGACGGTCGATCGCCTCGACCTCGACCTGTCGGTCGGCCTGGAACATCTCGGTCACCGTCTGACCGATCCGCACATGGAACAGTCGCTGGTAGTTCGGAAGGCCGTCGAGGAAGAGGATGCGGTCGGTCAGCACCTCTGCATGCTTCATCTCATCGAACGACTCAGCCCGGGTGTACTTGGCAAGCTTCGTCCAGCCGAAGTTCTCTTGCATCTTCGCGTGGAGGAAGTACTGGTTGATCGCCGTCAGCTCGGCCGTAAGCTGCTCATTGAGAAACTCGATGACCTCGGGGTCGCCCTGCATCGCAGAAGCTCCTTCCACGTGTGTGGCTCGGGGGCAGGTTCGCGCATCCTTGCATTGCCGTAGTGAGCCGTCCAGTAAGTGCCTCCTTAGTAGGAGTTGCCCGAATCGGGCCAGACCTGGTCATGACCACCCCTCCCGGTCTGTCACCATGGAACGCATGGGTCAGCCGGAGAGCCGGGATTACCGCGCAGCAGAGGAGTCCACGCTTCCACCGGGACAGCGAGTCCAGCGCGGTTGGCCAGTCACCCACTACGGCCCGGTCCCCAAATTCAAGCCGGACCGTTGGGAATTCAGGGTTTTCGGGGCGACGGCCGACGGGGACAAGCACTGCTGGAACCATGAGGAGTTCTCCGCACTGCCGTTCTCCACGGTGGTGGCCGATCTTCACTGCGTGACGAAGTTCAGCATGCTGGGGGCCGAATGGGGCGGTGTGGCCGCCCGGACCATCGTTGAACTCGCGCCACCCGCCGACGATGTCACGCATGTCATGGTCTGGGCCGAGTACGGCTTCAGTGCAAATATGCGGCTCTCCGACTTCATGGCCGAGCGAGCGATTTTCGCCACGCACAAGGACGGCGAACTGCTCACGGCGGAGCATGGGTTTCCGCTTCGACTGGTGGTTCCCCATCTCTATGCCTGGAAGGGTCCTAAATGGGTCCGAGGCGTGGAGTACATGACGGCGGATCGTCGCGGGTTCTGGGAAGAGCGCGGCTATCACAATCTGGGCGACCCCTGGGAGGAGCAGCGGTACTCCTACCAAGAGGAGCCCGGGGACGGTCCAGAGTTGTAAGTGACACGTGTCGAAGCGGCCCGTATGTGTTGTCTTGAAATATGACAAGGGGCCCGGCGGATGCCGGGCCCTTCGTCGTGCGGTGCTGCTCGCGTCAGTGGAACTGATGCATGACGGCATGGCCCTTGCCCCGGCCGATCAGCCACTTGTTCACCGGGGTGGTGACCAGGAAGGCGACCGCGAAGGCGATCGCCAGTGCGTACCAGAACAAGCCATCGGACAGTTGGGCGTGCATGGCTCCGGGCCAGAGGGCGAGCACGCTGTTGTCCGTGATCTCCATGACCAGGATGGAGAGCGTGTCGGCGGCCAGGGCGACCTTGACCGCGGCCTTGAAGCTCAGGCCGGCGCGCAGAATCGTGATCATGGTGAATGAGTAGCCGAAGATGAAGGCCAGGAAGATCGCGAGCGCCATCGTCGGAACGTTGTGCCAGCCGAGGGCCGTGCCGATCACCATGCCCAGCACTTCGCCGATGGCGCAGCCTATGAGGCAGTGGAGGGTCGCCCGGGCGGCCATGGACCAACTGACGCCGCCCTCAGTCGCATGCCCGGTGTGGCTGTCGTGGCCGCTGTGATCCGCCCTGCCAGGTGTGTGCTCGGGCTGCGAGTGCCCGGTGTGCACTGAGTGCTCGACGTGCTCTGGAGGATCGGGCTCTGAGCGCTGGGCGTGTCCGGCGTGCTCTGGGTGGGCGTGCTCTGTGTGCTGGTGGCTCGTGCCGTCCGCGCTCCGGTCATGACCCGCCCGATGGGCGTGAGCGTCGTGCTGCATGAGGGATCCCCAAAGTCAGGTGTGCGGTTCCGGTCAACGACGGAAACCCTATACCCCTATAGGGTATTCGTCATCAGCGAAGGCTCTTCAACCGCTCCACATCGGCCGCGTGCCCCTGTGGCCCCCCGGGCGTCTCGATGACCAGCGGCACGCCGTCGGTCGCGGGATGGCGCAGCAACTCCCGGAACGCCTCCACCCCGATGTGACCGGCGCCGATGTTCGCGTGCCGGTCCTTGCGCGCACCGGCAGCCTCCTGGGAGTC
This sequence comes from Streptomyces sp. NBC_00690, assembly GCF_036226685.1. Classification (NCBI taxonomy): domain Bacteria; kingdom Bacillati; phylum Actinomycetota; class Actinomycetes; order Kitasatosporales; family Streptomycetaceae; genus Streptomyces; species Streptomyces sp. NBC_00690. The sequence goes on along the minus strand of NZ_CP109009.1, from coordinate 2,472,152 downwards.
ATTGGCGTGAATCAGTTTCAGCCGCCCTTCACCCACCGTCTTCACCAGGAGGTCGAGCGTCCGCTGCACCCCGAGCGGGTCCGCGAGATCGTGGCCCGCGGCATGGATGTGACAGGTGTCCAAGCAGATGCCGAGCTTGGGATGGGCGTCCAGGGCTTCGAAGTAGGGGCCGAAGTCCTCCGCTCGCGAACAGAGCGAGAAGCCCTGCCCGGCGGTGGACTCCAGCAGCAGAAACGGATCGTCGTCATGGGTCAGCTCATCCAGCAGCGGCAGCATCAACTCCCTCGCCTGGGCCAACGCCACCTCACGAGTACGGCCCCCGGTCGCCGAACCGGTGTGGACGACGACGCCCTGTGCGCCGATCTCCCGTCCCCGGCGCAAGGAGTGCCGCAGCGATTCCACCGACTTCTCGGCGGTCGCCTCGGTGTGCGACCCGAAGTTGATCAGATAGGGAGCGTGGACCCAGGCCGTCAGTCCGGCCTCGGCGCACCCGGCACGGAACTGCTCGTCCTGTGCGGGGTTCCCCGACGGGGTCGCCCAGCCGCGTGGATTGGCCACGAAGACCTGGACGGCCTCGGCCTTCAACTCACGGGCGTAGCCGAGGCCGATGGTCGCGAGACCTCCCGCCACGGGGACATGGCCGCCGACGGGGTTGCGCATGCGGTTCTCGATTCTCGCTGTTCTCACCGGGAGACGGGTGGGGCAAGTGGGACGGGGGGTGGCGGGCACGTTCGCGATCGACGGGAACCCTGCGACGGCACGCGGTATGCGGCACGCGGTATCGACATCAGCATCGAGGCAGGGTTTGTCGTCGACGGCCAGCAGTCGAGGCGCGGCGGCTCACCGGGACACGGCGATCACAGACCCTTGATCTTGATGGTGATGGTGCTGCCCTCGGGCGCCTCGTCGCCACCACCGGGTGACTGGCTCTCCACCGTGTCACCGAGGTACGGGAAGCTCTTCTCGGTCTTCACCTGGAAGCCGGCGGCCTCCAGTGCGTCCTTGGCCTCGCCGGCACTCTGACCCACCACATCGGGAACCGTGACCATCCGCGGCCCCTTGGACACCGTCAGCGTCAAGGTGTCACCGCTGGCGAGCCGGGTGCCCGCAGGCGCGGACTGCCGTGCCACCGTCCCGGCCGCCCCGGGCGCGAACACCCGCTCCGTGGCCACCTCGACCTCGAAGCCGGCACCCTCCAGCACGCTCGTCGCCTCCTGCACCGGCCGCCCGGTGACATCGGGCACCGTGATCGGGGCTCCCTTGCTGACGACGATCGCCACCGCGGAGTCCGGGCTGCGGCCCGTCCCCGCACCCGGATCCGTGCGGATGACCGCGCCCTGCGGGATCTCCTGGCTGAACGCCTTGGTGACCACCCCGGGCGCCAGCCCGACGTCCCGCAGCGCCCGCTCCGCGTCGTCGAGCGATTCGCCCCTGAGGTCGGGCACCCGGACGATCTCAGGGCCGCGCGAGACGATGAGCGTGACCGACCCATTGCCGCGGATGCGCTCGTGCGTGGCCGGATCGCTGCTGATGACGGCCCCACGTTCGACCGTCTCGCTGAACTCCTTGCGTACATCGCGCACATCGAGGCCCGAGTTCTTGAGGTCTTGCCGGGCCTCCTTCTCGGTCTTGCCGATGAGGGCGGGGACGCGGGTGAACTGCCCGGAGTTGATGTACCAGACGCCGGCACCCACACCGAGGACCAGCAGCAGGGCCGTGAGGGCGGCGAGGATGCCGCGTCGGGGCAGGGCCGGCCGGCGGCGCACCCGGGTGCGGTCCGGTGCGATCGGCGGCAGCACCAATCGAGCCGTATGGCTGACCCCGGACTCCGGAGCGGGCAGGGCCCGGCTGATCACGTCCGTACGCTCCTGGGAGCCCGTGCGATCGGCGGATGGCTCCCGGCCGGAAGGGCCCCTGCTGGCATCGACGGCCGACGCCCGGGGCGGCATCAGATCGAGTTGCTCGTCGCTGAGCCCGGCCCTGGTGCGACGCGCCCGGGCCAGCAGCGCCACCGCGTCGTCGGGGCGTGCATCGGGGTTGCGGGCCGTGGCGCTCGCCACCAGCGCGTCCAGTTCCGTCGCGAGCCCGGGCGCCAGCGCGGACGGCGGCTGAACGTCCTCGTGCAGATGCTGGTAGAGGACGTGCGCCGGTGTCTGGCCACCGTACGGTTTGGCGCCGGTGAGCATCTCGTAGAGCACGACCCCGCAGGCGTACACATCGGTGCGGGTGTCGGACGTGCCGTCCTCGATCTGCTCGGGGGCGAGGTAGGAGACCGTGCCGAGGACCGTGCCGGTGGTGTTGGTGACCGAGCCCACGGCGCGCACCAGTCCGAAGTCGGCCACCTTCACCCGGCCGTCGTCGCCGATGAGGACGTTCTCCGGCTTGATATCGCGGTGGACGAACCCGGCGCGGTGCGCTGCGCCCAGGGCCGCGAGCACGGCTTCGAGGATGTCGAGCGCGGCCCTCGGCTGGAGCGCGCCCCGTTCCCGCAGTACGTCGCGAAGGGTGCAGCCGGCGACGTACTCCATCGCCAGATAGACATAGGCACCCTCGGCGCCCTGGTCGAAGACCGCGACCACATTGGGGTGGGCGAGCCGCGCAACCGACTTGGCCTCACGGATGAAGCGCTCGACGAAGGTGACGTCCGTGGCGAGGGCGGGGTGCATGACCTTGAGGGCAAGCTCGCGGTCGAGACGGGTGTCGACGGCCCGGTAGACCGTGGCCATACCCCCGACGGCGATGCGCGCGTCGACGCGGTAGCGGCCGTCGAGCAGCTGCCCGACGAGGGGGTCCTGGAGGGTCGTGTCCACGGAGCGATTCTACGAGCCGGTACGGACACCCTGATCTGGTCGCGGCCGTACCGCAGCAGAGCTGTGACAGCCCGCACATGCCTACGGGCCTGCGCTTACCCGGGCGGGGCGGGCTGGCGGGGGCCTTCGTACCGCGGCGGGACGCCCGCTCGGCGGGTCTGCCGGCCCGTCCCCCGCGCGGCCGTACGGGTGCTGCTGGAGCGAGGTGTTCCGGTCTAGAACGCCGGGCGCTCCGGGTCGAAATCGGCCCTGCCGGTCTCCGGTGACGAGGCCAGGGCGAAGTGCCGGCGGGGGATACGCCCGGCGCGCGCGGCGAGGCGGCCGGCTGCCACGGCGTGCCGCATCGCCCGTGCCATCAGCACGGGCTCCTGGGCCCGGGTGACGGCGGAGGCGAGCATCACGGCGGCACACCCCAGTTCCATGGCGAAGGCGGCGTCCGACGCGGTGCCAGCGCCCGCGTCGAGGATCACGGGCACCTGCGCCCGCTCGGTGATCAACTGGAAGTTGTGCGGATTGCGAATGCCCAGCCCGGAGCCGATCGGCGACCCGAGGGGCATCACCGCGGCACACCCCGCGTCCTCCAGCTTCCGGGCCAGGATCGGATCGTCGTTCGTGTAGGGAAGCACGGTGAAACCGTCGTCGACCAGGGTCTCCGCCGCATCCAGCAGTTCGACCGGATCGGGCAGCAGGGTCCGCTCGTCGGCGACCACCTCCAGCTTGATCCAGTCGGTGCCCAGGGCCTCCCGGGCGAGCCGCGCGGTCAGTACGGCCTCGCCCGCGGTGAAGCAGCCTGCCGTGTTGGGCAGGACGCGGATGCCCAGTTTGTGGAGGACCGAGAGCACGGAGCCCTGCACGGTGGGATCGAGGCGGCGCATCGCCACCGTGGTGAGTTCGGTGCCGCTGGCCACGAGGGCGCGTTCCAGGGTGTCGAGGCTGGGCGCCCCACCCGTACCCATGATCAGTCGGGAGGCGAAGGAGATGTCCGCGATGGTGAGCGGATCGTCCGAGCCGGTGACTCCAGCGGTCTCTGGGTCTGTGGAGGCGGAGGAGGCGGGGGAGGCGGGCGTGGTCATGGGTCAGCCTCCCTGGACGGCGGTGAGGACTTCGACACGGTCTCCGTCGTCGAGCCGGGTCAGTCCCCAGCGGCTGCGGGGCACGACCGTCTCGTTCACCGCCGCCGCGACGCCCGTCGGAGCGGCGGTGAGCTGGGCGACCAGGGTGTCCAGGGTGGTTCCGGCGGTCACCTCGTGCCGCTCACCGTTGATGGACACCGCCACGGGCCGAGTGTTCATGCGGAGTGCTCCTGGGCGAGGGGGGAGAAGCGGTGCGGGGCGAAGGGGAGCGCCTCGTCGGGCAGGACGCCGCAGACGAGGGCCGAGGCCATCACATCGGCGGTGAGGGGGGTGAGCAGGACACCGTTGCGGTAGTGCCCGGTGGCGACCAGCAGGCCGGGCAGTGCGGTCGGGCCCAACAGGGGGGCGTTGTCCGGGGTGCCGGGGCGCAGCCCGGCCCGGGTCTCGACCAGGGGGAGTTCGGTGATGCCGGGCACCAGTTCATGGGCGTCCCGCAGCAGTTCGTAGACGCCTCCCGCGGTGACCGTGGTGTCCCATCCCAACTCTTCGCTGGTTGCGCCGACGACCAGTTCGCCATCCTGTCGGGGCACCAGATAGATGGAGCCGCCCCGCACCACCGCCCGGACGGTCCGGGACAGGAAGGGTGCGAAGGCGGCGGGCACGGTCAGCCGCAGAATCTGCCCCTTGACCGGTCGTACCGGCGGCAGGACGTGCGGCGGCACGCCCTCCAGGTCCCTGCTGTAGCTGCCGCCCGCAAGCACGATCTGCTCGGCGTGGAGCTCTCGACCGTCCGCGAGCCGGACGCCCACCGCCCGGTCGCCGTGAACGGTGAGGGCCTGTGCCCAATGGTGGTGGAAGACCACCCCGGCTCGTTCGCAGGCGGTGACCAGCGCGGAGGTGAGCCGCCGTGGGTCGACCTGGTGGTCGCCGTCCACTCGCAGTCCGCCGCGTACGCCCGGGGCGAGCATCGGTTCGAGGCGTCGGCATTCGCGGCCCGACAGCCACTGCGATTCCAGCCCGGAGCGCTGTTGCAGGGCGTGGAGCTCCCGCAGATGGGCCCGGTCGTCGCTGTCGAGGGCGACCGCCAGGGTGCCGCAGGGTCGGTAGCCGACCTCCTGCCCGGTGCACTCCTCCAGTTCGGCGGAGAAGTCGGGGTAGCGGCGGGCGGATTCCAGATTGAGGGCGAGCAGTGCCTGTTCGCCGTAGTGGAGTTCGGTGACGGCGGCGAGCATGCCCGCGGCGACCTGGGCCGCACCGCCGCCCGGCGTCGGATCGACGACGGCGACGCTCAGGCCGTGCTGGGCGGTCCGCCAGGCTGTCGCCAGGCCGATGATTCCGCCCCCGATGACGAGGACGTCGACGCCCCGGGACGGTTCGTGTGCGCCCTGCGCTGTGGCGCGGGTGCGGGGAATGTACGGCACGGTGGCCCGGCTCCTCCCTTCGCCGGCATGACCCGGATCAGGTTCGTACGGTCGGAGGCCGGTCAGCCTCCCTCTCAGCCCGGTGCGTCCGGGCTCCCGCGAGTGCTTTACGGTGGCCACCCTAACCCCCGGCCCCAACTCGCGTTAAGTGTCGGCCGTGCACCCCGGTCCGATCGAGTGGGCCCATGAACGAGGGAGCACGGAGCATGCCAAGGTCACTGGACGGGCTCGTCGCCGCCCCGGTCGCGGATCAGGCACCCGGCCAGGTGGGCACCAGCACCCGGTTCGCCTACCACGAGCGGGACGGCCGGATCTGGGCCGAGTACGAGGGCGGCGACGTGGCCCAGGGCTTCCTGGTCGGGACCCGCGAGGGCGATCGGATCGACTTCCGCTATGTCCAGCTCAAGATCGACGGGACCACCTCATCGGGCCACTGCGTCTCCTCGGTCGTCGAGTTGGCCGATGGGCGGATCCGGTTGGACGAGACCTGGGAGTGGGAATCGCAGGAGGGCCACGGCACGAGCGTGGTCGAAGAGGTCGCCCCACTCACCTGACGCTACGTCAGCTGTTTAGGGTGGAGGCGTGAGCGAGCAGCAGAGGCAGCGAGTGACGGTCGTCGGCGCGGGCATGGCGGGGGTGCAGACCGCCGTTGCACTGCGGGAGCAGGGCTTCACCGGCCCCATCACCCTGATCGGAGCCGAACCCCACCAGCCGTACGACCGACCGCCCCTCTCCAAGGCCGTACTGCTCGGCAAGGCGGAGGACTCCGCCTTCGAGGTCGACTTCGAGGCACTGGACATCGAACTCCGCCTGGGCGTCGACGTCACCGGAGTGCGCGCCGCCGCGAAGGAACTGGACACCGAGGCGGGGCCCGTCCCCTACGACACCCTGGTCATCGCCACCGGGGCCGAACCGATCGAACTGCCGGGCACCGAGGGCGTCCCCGGCGTCCATCTGCTGCGCACGCTCGACGACGCGGCCCGACTACGGCCCGTACTCGACCGGCAGCACGACATCGTGGTCGTCGGCGCGGGGTGGATCGGGGCCGAGTTCGCCACGGCGGCCCGGGCGGCTGGTTGTGCGGTCACCGTGGTCGAGGCCGCGGACCTCCCGCTGGTCGGTGCACTGCCCGCCGAGGTCGCAGCTCCGATGGCGGCCTGGTACGGCCAGAGCGGAGTGCAATTGCTCACCGGCGCTCGGGTCGCCGGAATCGAGGACGGCTCGGTACTGCTCGCGGACGGTCGGCGCATTCCGGCCGGGGCCGTCGTCGTCGGCATCGGGGCCCGGCCCGCCACCTCCTGGCTGTCCGACTCGGGCATCGAGATCGGCACGGACGGCGCCGTCGTCGCCGACGAGCACCTGCGCACCTCCCTGCCGTCCGTGTACGCCGTGGGCGACTGCGCGTCCTTCCCTTCGGCGCGCTACGGCAGACGACTGCTCGTCCACCACTGGGACAACGCACTCCAGGGACCCCGAACGGTCGCGTCCAACGTGATCGCCGACGGGTCGGGCACCCCACCGCAGACCTACGACCCCGTGCCGTACTTCTGGTCCGAGCAGTTCGGCAGGTTCGTGCAGTACGCCGGCGACCACGCGGCTGCGGACACGACGGTGTGGCGGGGCCACCCCGATAACGCGGAGGGCGCGGATGAGACGGGCTGGTCGGTGCTCTGGCTGCGTCGAGGGGCGTTGGTCGCCCTGCTCGCCGTGGGCCGACCCCGCGACCTGGCGCAGGGGCGCAAGCTCATCCAGAGCGGCGCACCCTTGGTCGTCGAGCGTGCCGCCGACCCGTCCATCCCCCTGAAGGCCGCTTCCCAGTAAATCGAAATGGGCGTTCTGCCAGGCCGCTGACCAGCGATTCCCCTCACACATCCCCGGATGGCAACCCTCGACGACCGGGGCCCGGCTACCGGCTGACAGTCCCAGATGGCAGGCTTGTCCCGTGACCGAGATTGACGCAAAGATCGATGCCCTTGTGCCTGACTGGCTCAACCTCCCCGACATCGCGGAGAAGCTCGGAGTCGAGGTGACCCGTGTGAGGCAGTTGGTCAAGGAGGGCCAGCTGATCGCGGTGCGCCGCGGGGAGAACAGGGCGCTCCATGTCCCCGCCGCCTTCATCAGCGAAGACAAGGTGGTGAAGGGGCTCGCCGGAACCCTGACCCTGCTGAGGGACGACGGCTTCAGCGACGCGGAGATGCTGGAGTGGCTCTTCACTCCCGACCCGTCTCTGCCGGGCACCCCCGCCCAGGCGCTCAGCGAGAACCGCGGCACGGAGGTGAAGCGCAGAGCGCAGGCACTCGCCGTCTAAGGGTTGTCGTCGAGCGCCCGCAGGGATCACGGGACGGTCCTCGGGCCGCGTCTGACACATCCCGTCATTCATGGGAGGCCGCGGAGTTCGCCGCCGCCTCTCCACACACGGTGGTCCACCCCGCCCGGGTCGCGCCATCGCGAACGACACAGCACCAGCGGTGTGCGGCCAATTGACCGTGTCACGGTCCGGTCGCACACCGCCGAGCAACTCCGGGGGGATCAGCATGTCCGCGACTCACGCGCCGTCGTCCGAACCGTCCACACGGGCGGTGGCGGACGCCGAGCAGCTGCGCAGCGCCCTGGCCGGTGCCCGGCTCTATCTGTGCACCGACGCCAGGACACGGCAGGGGGACCTCCCCGACTTCCTCGACGCGGTCCTCTCCGGCGGGGTGGACATCGTGCAACTGCGGGACAAGGGCATGGAGGCAGCGGAGGAGTTGGAGCACCTCCGGATCTTCGCGGACGCCTGCCGCAGGCACGGCAAGCTCCTCGCGGTGAACGACCGCGCCGACGTGGCCCACGCCATCAGCTCGGACGTGCTCCATCTGGGCCAGGGCGACCTGCCCGTACCCGCGGCCCGCGCCATCATCGGCGCCGCCCCCCTGGTCGGGCGTTCCACCCACTCCGCCGCCGAAGCCACCGCCGCGGCCGTGGAGCCCGGCGTGGACTACTTCTGCACCGGACCGTGCTGGCCCACCCCCACCAAGCCGGGGCGCCACGCTCCCGGCCTCGACCTGGTCCGACACACGGCCGCCCTCAACACCGAACGCCCCTGGTTCGCCATCGGCGGCATCGACGCGGGGAACCTCGACGAGGTGCTGGACGCCGGTGCACGGCGGGTGGTCGTCGTCCGGGCCGTCACCGAGGCCACCGACCCGGCCGCCGCCGCAGCAGCACTCAGGGCACGGATCGTGGCGCGCGGTCACTGAGCGCAGCCGATATCGATCTCCACCGCCCGATTACGGACAGTGTGTGTCCGATAGATGGACTCCGGTTGGGATGCCTTCCTGGCCCCCGCTAGCCTGCGAGCATGGCCCTCGGAACCTCATCGACCAGGACGGATCGCGCACTGACAGTGCGCGAACTGCTCGCCACAGGCAAGACCTCCTACTCCTTCGAGTTCTGGGCGCCAAAGACCGAAAAGGGCGAGCGCAACCTCTGGAACGCGCTGCGCAGGATCGAGGCGGTGGCTCCCAGCTTCGTCTCGGTGACCTACGGCGCGGGCGGCTCCACCCGCTCCGGGACGGTGCGGGCGACCGAGCAGATCGCCTCCGACACCACGCTGACTCCGGTGGCCCACCTGACCGCGGTCAACCACTCCATCGCGGAACTGCGCAACATGATCGGCCAGTACGCGGACGCCGGTATCCGCAACATCCTCGCGGTCCGCGGCGACCCGCCCGGCGACCCGACCGCGGAGTGGATCAAGCACCCCGAAGGCGTCGAGTACGCGGCCGATTTGGTCCAGCTGATCAAGGAGTCGGGGGACTTCTGCGTCGGCGTTGCCGCCTTCCCCGAGATGCATCCGCGCTCCCAGGACTGGGACACGGACATCCGCCACTTCATCGCCAAGTGCCGGGCCGGGGCGGACTATGCGATCACCCAGATGTTCTGGCAGCCGCAGGACTATCTGCGCCTGCGCGACCGGGTCAGCGCGGCAGGCTGTGACACCCCCATCATTCCCGAGATCATGCCGGTCACGAGCGTCAAGCAGCTCGAACGATTTGCTCAGCTCAGCAATGCCGCATTCCCGTCCGAGCTGAAAGATCGCATCCACTCCGTCAAGGACGATCCCACCGCTGTACGCTCCATGGGTATCGAGTTCGCAACGGAGTTCTGCGCAGAGTTGCTTTCCGAGGGTGTCCCCGGTCTGCACTTCATCACGCTCAACAACTCGACTGCGACGCTCGAAATCTACGAGAATCTCGGACTGCACGTGCAGTCGTGACCGGCCGTACCCGTCCTGAGCCGGGGCGGCGGCCGAAGGAGAGGGGCGGGCATGGGCTGGACGGTCCTCTATATCGCTTTCGGTGTCGTCGCGCTGTGGTTGCTCGGCGAGGTCCTGCTGCAGTACAAGGCGCGGCTGCGCTGGCGGCTGTTGGCCTTCGGCGGCTTCCTCGGAGTGGTCATCGGCGTACTGATGTCATCCGTTGCCGTCATCGGTCTCGGTGCCATCGCCTTCGCCATCGGCCAGACCTGTGTGACGCTCTCCTTCCGCAAGGGCTTCTCCACCGGCTGGGCCATCGGCGGCGGTCCGGGGGCGAGCCGTCGCCGTCGGGCGGGTAGCGGCGACGGGCCGCGCGAGCCGGCCCTTGAGGTGTCCCCGATCGAGGAGAACGCGCAGGCGTTCGCCGCCATGGAGACCACCGTGGGGCCCCAGGCCATATACGAGCCGCTGCCCCTGCCCGACGAGACCGGTCAGTACGGCGTCTACAGCGATGCGGCCTACGACGCCCTGAACGCCCGCCAGGACGACGAACAGCACCAGAGCCCGACCGCAGGCGATCCCCAGGGCGCCGATGCCCACACGGACGCATACGCCAGCGCTTTCGACCCGTACTACGCCCAGCAGCAGCCCGCCGAGCAGGAGAACCCGGCCGGGCAGTACGACTACGGCACCGGGCAGCAGCAGTACGCGGCCTACTCGGACCCGTACGTCGGCGGACAGCAGTACGGCACCTACGAGAGCTACGACAGCTTCGGCAACGAGCAGCCGTACGCGACGGACCCGTACTACGCCCAGCAGCCGCACTCGGACACCCCTCCGGGAGGCGTGTGGGTCCCGCAGCAGCGCGACACCGATGAGCAGCCGCACGAGGAACCCGCGCAGTACGGCTACGACTCCGGCCAGAACGACCAGCAGTACCGCTACTGAGGCTGTTCGTCTCGCTCGCGGTCACTGGGAACCGCGGAAGTCCGCTCCCTCGACGATCAGACCGGCGACGAGCGCTCCCGACATCCCCACATGCGCCAGCCCGCCGCCCGGATGGGCATGACCCCCCACCAGCAGGAGCCCGGGCAGCAGCGTGCTGTTCCCCGGGTGCAACCAACGCCCCTGCGCCCCGGCCAGCGCGGGCGCGGTCAACACACCCGTCTCGACCGGTGTCAGGACCTCGTGCCACAGCAGTCTTTCGCGCAGCTCCCGCGCCCCGCCGGTCGCTCGCCCCGCCGTGTCGATCAGCAGCTCCGCATAGCGCTCGCGCAATGCCTTGTCGGACCAGTCGAGCCGCTCGCCCTGTCGCGCGACCGTGGCGCTCACGGTGATCGCCTCGTGCTCGGCGTCCGGCCGGGTCAGCGGATCGTCGGGGCGCAGCACCGTGACCGTGGGGTGTTCGGCGGCCCGGCCGCTGAAGACGGCAGCCGCCTCCGCTTCCGTGTCGGGAGAGTGCACCACCGTCCGGTGGGCGGTCGACGATCGGGCGCCCCGCAGCGCCAGCAGAACCGTGAACCTACCCGGCTGCACCGCGGCGGGCTGGTTCACCGGCTGTGCGGACATCTCGTCGTCCTGCTGGAGCGGGCGGTCGAGCAGGTCCCGGGCGTTCCCGACACCCGCGACCACCCAGTCCGCCTCTGCAACGGTCCCGTCGACCAGGGCGACCCCGGCGGCCCGGCCGTCCTGCTCGACGATCGATGCGACCTCGGCGCCGAAGACGAACTCGACCCTGCGGGCGACACACCGCTCGTACACCGCGCGGGCCAACTCCCGCAGCCCCCCTGTCACATACCAGCTGCCGAAGGTCTGCTCCATGTACGGCAGCAGGGCTGCGCCCGCCGGGGCGCTGCGCGGGTCGAGGCCGTAGGAGAGGGCGTACGCGTCGAAGAGGGCTGCCAGCCGGGGATCGTCCAGCTCCCAGGCGCCCACTTCGGCGACCGTGCCGGCCTGGCGGGAGCGCAGCAGTCTGCGCCGGCGCACCGCGGGATACGGATCGCGCTCCAACGACTGCCGGTCCGACCGCAGCGGCTCCTCCAGCAGTGGCCGGCGCGAGCGGTCCCAAGCCTCCCGGGCCCGCCCGAGGAACGCGCCCCACCGCTCACCCGCCCCCGAACCCAGCGCCCCCTCCAGCGCGGAGACGATGCCGGCCCTGGACGCGTTGGGCAGGGAGACATCGCTACCGTCGGCGAACAGATGACGACTCGCCGGGTCGGTCTGCACCAGATCGACGCACTGCTCCAGTGGTTCCTTGCCGGTTTTGACGAACAGGTCCCGCCACACGGCCGGTAGGTGCAGCAGGCCAGGGCCGGTGTCGAAGACGAACCCGTCACGCCGAACGGATCCCACGACTCCGCCGTAGGTCTCCGAGCGCTCGAACACCGTCACCCGATGGCCCGCCACGGCGAGCCGCGCAGCAGCCGCCATGGCACCCATTCCCGAGCCGATCACTGCAATCCGTGCCATGCCGCCGACTCTATCGACCGCCACTGACACCGCCGCCAGGTGTGCCGGACCGGCAGCTCACCCCGAGGGTCTGCCGCCCGCCGCCAGACGTTTCTCCTCGCGGCGCTGGGCTCTGCGTCGAAGGAAGCGCCGGATCCTGCTGGCGAGCAGGACGACCGTGACGAGGCCCAGTACCAGCAGCACTCCCGCGATGACGGCAGCCGCCACGGGATTGAACATGGCGAACGTGATGATCCCGGCGACGCCGAGGTCCTCCGTCACGCTCAAGGCGACATTGCTGAACGGCTCGGGGGAGGTGTTGACCGCCATCCGGGTGCCCGCCTTGACCAGATGGCTCATCAGGGCGGTGGAACCGCCCACCGCGCCGGCCGCCAGTTCCGGGAGCGAGCCGCTCTCACCGGCCAACAGCGCTGCTACGACCGCCCCGGCGATCGGGCGGATCACGGTGTGGGCCGTGTCCCACACCGAGTCGACGTACGGAATCTTGTCCGCCACGGCCTCACAGAGGAACAGCACCCCCGCGGCGATCAGCACATCGGTGCGCTGGAGCGATTCGGGTACTTCGTCGGTGAGTCCGGTGGCGCCGAAGATGCCGAGGAGCAGGACCACGGCGTAGGCGTTGATCCCGCTGGCCCAGCCGCTCGTGAACACAAGGGGGAGTACGGACACGGACGCGATCGTATCCAGGGACCGCCGCTCGGCGCTGGGGTCGGATGCGCAGCGGTGAGTACTGGTACCTAGTCGTCGACTTGAGTATCCGTACGGATGGGCCGTCATGCTGCGGAGGGAAGAGTGGTGATCACGCAGGAGGGGCCAGCGCCGGTACCGCCGACACGGGGTGGCGGAACGGCGCGGCTCCTCCGGGACATCCGGCCCGACACCGATGAACGACCTCGGGCTCTCCGCGTCTGCGGGGGAGCGGAGAGCCCGAGGACCCACGGGGGATCAGAAGGGGTTCACGGGAGAGGGACGGGGGAGTACGAGCCCCACGGGCACGGGGGAAGCGCCTGTGGGGCACGGGGGAAGCTCGGGGGAACGACGGGGGAAGCGGTAGGGACACCGGTCCGGTGGACACTCGAAGATTCGGGTGCCACCGGGCCGGTGTCTTTCGTACGCACGCTTCTTCCGGCTCCGGACGGGACGGGCCCCTCCGGCATGGTGGGACGGGTCAGCGACCGCTCACCCTTCCGTGCAGCAGGCGGGAGAGTGCGGCGTGGACGTCGTCGAGCGTCCGCTCCCGCTGGAACGACTGCCAGTCCAACGCCGCCACCAACACCATCCCCACGAGGGCGGCGGCGGTGAGCGGAATGTCGATCTCGGCGCTGAGCTCGCCGTTGTCCACGGCCTCCCGGAGCACCGTCTCGACCACGGCGACCGCCTGTTGGCGCACCACCAGCAAGGTCGACTGCCACGCCCTGTTGGTACGCCACAGTTCGGCGACGTACAGCTGGGTGAAGGCCGGGTAGCGGTCGATGAAGACCAGGCCGGCCCGGATCATCTCGTCCAGCGCGGCCACCTTCGTCCCGCCGCGCTCGGCCGTCCGGTCGGCGGCGGACTGGAGTGAGGCGGTGAGCAGCCCGACCCCGTACCGCAGCAGTTCCTCGAAGAGTTCCGTCTTGCTCTTGAAGTTGTAGTACACCGTGCCCTTGGCCACTCCGGCGCGCTCGGCGATCTCGTCCACCGTGGTCGCCGAGAAACCCTGCTCGGCTATCAGTGTCACTGCCGCCTCGTACAGTTTCGCCCGTGTCGCCCGGCGTCTGGTGCTGCTGCTGTCCCTCGCGTCCATGGTGCCGATTCTCACAGGTTCGACCCGCTTCCCGGATCGCTCCGGGCTCTTCGCGGCACCTCAGAGGCTCAGTTCGGGGTGGAGTCGATCCAGCGTCCACACCTGTTTGCGGCGCGCGGACAGTGCCGTGAGGGCGAGCGCGCCCGCGGTGAACGCGAGCAGGACGGCACTGGCCTGCCACACCGGATCGAGCCCACCACCCGTGATCAGCCTGCGCAGCGCCTCGACCACATGGGTCATCGGCAAGAAGGGGTGCAGGGCGTTGAAGAACGCCGGGCTGGTCTGGACGGGATAGGTGCCGCCGGCAGAGGTCAACTGGAGCATCAGCACGGCGAGTACGAGGATGCGCCCCGCGGCACCGAAACGGGCGTTCAGCCACTGGATGATCGAGGCGAAGCAGCCGATGGTGAGCGCCAGGAACGCGACCGTACCGCCGGCGTGGGCCAGGGTCAGCCCGAGCCCCCAGTGCAGTACCGACATGAGTGCGCCGACCTGTACCAGTCCGATCGCTACCACCGGCAGCCACCCCGCCAGCGCGATCCGCCAGGCAGAGCCTCCCGCGGCGAGCGCCCGACGGTTGAGCGGCGAGACGATCATGTAGGCGACCATGGCGCCCACCCACAGGGAGAGCGGGATGAAGTACGGAGCGAAGCCGGTGCCGTAGTTGGGCGCCTCGTTCAAGGACGTGCTCGCGAGGCGTACGGGGTCGGCCATCACCTCCGTACGGCGGTCACGGTCCGGCTCGTCGTAGTCCGGGATCTTGGTGACACCGTCCTTGAGGCCGCCGGCCAGGTCCGCGGATCCATCGGCGAGCTTGAACAGTCCGCCGTCCAGGTTCCCGGCGCCCTTCGTCAGCTTGCCGACCCCGGAGTCCAGTTCGGTGGAGCCGGACTGCGCGCCGCCCAGCCCCGAATGCAGCTTCTTCGCCCCTTGGAAGACGTTCTTCGCCCCGGAGTTGAGGGCGTTGACCTTCTTCACGGCGGAGTCGAGGTCGTCGTCGAGACCGGGGGCGCGCCGGGCGAGGTCGTCCGCCTCGCCCTGGAGGTCGGCGAGCTTGGCGTCGAACCTCTTGAACTCGCGCTTGTTCCCCTGCACCGAAGCGTTGGCGTCTTTCGCGGCACCCGCCGCTGCCGTGGCCGCGGTACTGGCCCGCTGGAGGGCGGGGCAGGCCGCATCCGGCTGCTCGGCCTCCACACAGCGCTCGCGGTGGATCGCGGCCAGTTCATCGGCCGAAGTACGCGCCGTGGCGGCTGCGGTCGGGGCCGCGCTCACCATGGTCTCCATCCGTTCGCGCAGCGCCCGGGAGGAGTCGGCGGCCACTCGGGCCGCCTTTCCGATCGACTTGCCGTCGTCCTTCAGATGGGGACGGACGCCGTCGGCGAGCCCGTTGACTTTGTCCGCGAGGGTCTGTGTCCCGGAGGCGAGCTGCCGCGAGCCCGACTCCAGTTCGCCGGCTCCTTCGGTGAGCTCGGTCAGACCGCCCGCCAGCTTTCCCGCGCTGGCCTTCGCGTCCTTGAGGCCCTCCGCGAGGTCACGGGAGCCCTTCTTGGCCTCCCCGATGCCGCCCTTCAACTCGGTCGCGCCCTTGGCGGCCTCCTCGGTCGCCGTGTGGATGTCGGAGAACGAGATGAAGATCCGGTCCAGGAAGCCGCGCGACGCCTTCGCCGACGCAGCCGTGCGGACCTCGGCGAACACCGTCCGGGAGATCTGCCCGACGATGTAGTTGTTGGCGTCGTTCGTGTGCACCTGGAGTGCGCCGGTCTCGGGGGAGTCGCCCTCGCTGGACGCGATGCGTGAGCTGAGGTCCTTCGGCAGGGTCAGGGAGAGGTAGTACGCGCCGTTCTCGACGCCTTCGCGTGCCTCATCGGCGCTGACCTCGTGCCAGGCGAACACATCGCTGTCGATCAGGCCCCGCGCGATCTCGTCGCCCGCCGAGATCTGCTCGCCCCGTGCGGTCGCACCGTCGTCCTCGTTGACGAGGGCCACGGGCACCCGGTCGAGTTGTGCGTAGGGGTCCCAGAAGGACCACAGGTACAGCGCCCCGTACAGCAACGGCAGCAAGACGACCGCGACGATCGCGGCACGTGGCAGCTTTCCCCTGCCGAACCTCCTAAGTTCAAGCGCGGCCAGTCTCGGCGAGCGCATCCGACGTTCCCCTCTGTGCGTCCCGTTCGTTCTTCTCGCTCGCCGTGCCCTCGTGCGTTCCGGCGCTGTCGTCGTCCTGGTCACCGGATTCCGCCCGGTCGGCAACCGGGTCGTCGGAGTGCGGTGCGGTCGCGGCCGATACGCCGGTCCGTACGGTCGTGGCATCCGGCGGAGCCTGACTGGAGACCGCCAGTACGGTCGTGCCGTCCGCGGCGACCGACCGCAGCAGCGCCCAGGCGGCGCGCCGGTCGGCGGCGGAGAGCTTGAGGTCGGTGTCGTCGACCGCGAGCAGTTGGGGGCGGCCGATCAACGCCAGGGCGACGGACAGCCGAAGGGCCTCCAGCCGCTCCAGGTCGCGTACCGCCGTGCGATCCCCCTTGGGGAGTACGGCCGGGTCGAGCCCCGCCACTTTCAACGCCTCTTCGATCCGCCGCCGTGCACCGGCGCGGCGGTCGGCCCGTGAGCGCAGCAGGCTCCGGGTCAGTTCGGTCAGCGAGCCGTCGAACCGGCGCTGCATGAGGGCCCGTTCGCGTAGGTGCTCGGCGACGGTCAGCGCCGGATCGAGTTCATTGACTCCCGGCACATGGCCCAGGGCGCTGATCGCGCGGACGGCGGCCAGCTTGCGCGGCAGGGGGAGTCCATCGACCTCGGCACTGCCTTCGGTGGTGCGCATCCTGCCGCTGAGGGCGAGCAGGAGGCAGGTCCGCCCGGAGCCGGACGGCCCTTCGACGGCGATGAGCGAGCCCGGTTCGGCCTGGAGGTCCATTCCCCGGAACGCCCAACCCCGCGGCCCTTTGAGCCCGAGGCCCTCGGCGCTGATGTGCGCCCCGCGTGGTCCGTCCACACGTCCCCCTCTTTTGAACTGACCAGTCAGTTCAAAAACTATCGCGAACCTTTGATCACGGCAAAAGCGCAGGTCGAAGCCGATTGTCAGTGGCGCCCTTCACGATGGGTACATACGGCTACAGAGCCGTCACACGACGACAGGAGGCTCGTCATGGCCAACCGTCATCCGGCCGCCGCACACCGGCGCCGTGTCACCGGCCCTGTCCCCTCACTGGCCGGGCCCGCGAGCGACGTCCACCCCGTCCTGCGGCGCGCAACGGCGCCGCCCGCGGCCCTCGATCTCCTGGCCCAGGCCCGCACCGGGCTCGATGAGGCCGCCACCCTCGATGTGCCCAACGAGCGCTATGCGAGGGCCCATCTGGCCGCCCTGCGCACCGCGGCGGCCGTACTGGCCGCCCGGGGGCATCCCGATGGCTCCCCCGCAGGGCCACCGGCCTCGGGGAGCGCTCCCCGTCGCGGTCGACGGGCGGGCATCCGCACCGCCTGGGAACTGCTGCCCGAGACCGCACCCGAACTCTCCGAGTGGAGCACCCTGTTCGCCTCGGGCGCCGCTCGTCGGGCGCGGGCCGAAGCCGGCATAGCCGGTGCGGCGAGCAGCCGCGATGCCGATGGACTCCTGCGTGACGCCGCCATGTTCCTGCGGCTCGTCGAGCGGATGCTGATCGTCCAACCGGTCCTGCCGCTCCCGAGGGAAGGCCGGACGGATGCGGCGCAGGAGGAGGACGCGGAGGCGGTGCGGGGAGCCTGAGGTCCTATGAGATCTTCAGGCTCTCTCCTGTGGGTGCCTCCCCGAGCCGGGCGAGGTTCGCGGAGAAGGTCCGCCAGCCGCGGGAGCGGTTGCGGTGCCGCGGATCGAGCAAGCATGTCCTCCCGCGCACGGGAGAGGAGTGCCTGCGACGGCCGAGGTCAGTGCAGGCCGTCACATGAGACGGAACGCTGGGACATGCGGTGGAGGCAATAGGGTGGGAGATGTTCCAAGCCCACCGAGCGTCCATCGATCAGGTCCGACCCGACATCCGTCGGCCCAGGTCATCGCACACCGTCCGCCCCGTCGCGCCGCAGCGGTCCCGGGGGCGGCACCCGTTCGAGGAGTCAACTGCCGTGCCGGACCAGTCCCCCCGTGGGGAGACCCCACCGCGCCCGCCCCGGGCCTCTCTGCGCACCTCCGTGGTCTGGGAAGTCCTGAAGGACGCTCTCGACCGTCGGGTCAAGGCGACCGGGACGGACGTCCTCGACGTCCTCGACACCGGCGGCGGCAGCGGCTCGTTCGCCGTACCGGTCGCGCAGCTCGGCCACCGGGTCACCGTGGTCGACCCCAGCCCCAACGCCCTCTTCGCGCTGGAGCGCCGCACCGCCGAGGCCGGTGTCGCCGAACGCGTCCGCGGCGTGCAGGGCGATGTGCACGGCCTCTTCGACGTGGTGGAACGCGGCTCCTACGACATCGTCCTGTGCCACGGGGTCCTGGAATACGTGGATGACCCCGTCGAGGGCGTGCGCAACGCGGTGGACGCCCTGCGGCCCGAGGGTGCGATCAGTCTGCTGGTGGCAGGGCTGGGCGGTGCCGTCATCGCCCGCGCCCTCGCCGGCCACTTCGCCGAGGCGCGCCAGGCGCTGACCGACCCCGCCGGACGTTGGGGCGACGGCGACCCGGTGCCCCGTCGATTCACTGCCGAGCAGCTCACCGAATTGTGCGGGGAGGCCGGAGTGGAGGTCGGTGCCGTGCACGGCGTACGGATCTTCGCGGATCTGGTCCCCGGCGTTCTGGTGGACACCGAGCCGGGTGCTCTGGACGCCCTCCTCAAGCTGGAGGCGGCCGCCGCCGAGCTCTCCGCATTCCACTCGGTCGCCTCCCAGCTGCACGTCCTGGGTGAGAAGCACGCCTGATCAGGGGCTCAGCCGCAGATGGAGTACGCCACAGACCCCCCGATCGTGTCGATCTCCCCGTATGATCGAAGGACACCATCCGGCATGACGGATCGGAGGTTGGGGAATCTACGCCTCAACAGCCAAAGCCGCCGTGGCGGCCCAAGCTGGCGAATTGGCGTAGAGGGCGGGTTTCACGGGGGCGATTCCCTGCCTATCCTGAAAGGGCCGCAAACGGTCGCCCCCGCGGCCGACGACTAGGAGGACTCCGTGCCGCTCTCGGAGCACGAGCAGCGAATGCTCGAGCAGATGGAGCGAGCGCTGTACGCCGAAGATCCCAAGTTCGCTACAGCGCTTGAGGGAAGCGGGCTGCGTACGTACACCCGGCGACGGGTCTACCAAGCGGTCGCGGGCTTCCTGGTGGGTATCGCGCTCCTCATGGCCGGAATGGTCGCGCAGCAGATCTGGATCAGCGTGGTGGGGTTCCTCGTCATGCTGGGCTGTGCGGTCCTGGCGGTCACCGGATGGCGCAAAGCGCCGAAGCCGGGTGAGCAGCAGACCCTGGGGGATGCGGCAGCGGGTGCTCGCCGCCAGCCCCGTCAGTCCCGTCAGCGTAAATCGGTGATGGACCGGATCGAAGAGCGGTGGCAGCGCCGCCGCGACGAGCAAGGCCACTGAAACAACCGATCCCGCCGGCCCGGTGTCCGGGCCGGCTTTGTTGGACCCAGCTGCTCCTCAGCACCGCCTTGTCAGGCCGTCGAACCCGCTCCGTCGGTGGAACGCCTGACAAACGTCTGTGACGCGCGGCCGTGGTCTTCGTGACCCCGGCTCTGCGCAAGCCACGTCACCTCTGGTCAGTGCCATCCGCTCCGGTCCATGCCGGGGTGGGTCGCCCGCCCGGCGGCAGCGACGGTCGTCCGGACCGGTCCCCGGGCCAACCCTCGTCCCCTTGCCCGCGTGTCCCCGTTCCCATCCGGGGCTGCTCACCATCTGATCGCCAGACGTCCGAGAGGGCCGACGCGCTGCACTGCGTCGGCCCTCTGTCATGCATCCGATCCGTCCGGTCAGCTCCGCTGCCGCAACGGGCGGCGCAGTAGCGCTGCCCCACGGGCCGGCGACCAGCGGCTTGCGCGCAACCGCTCGGCGACGGTGATCCAGCGGGCTGAAACGGCCCAGATCACCCGAATGGACGATCGGGGCAGGAGAAGTGCCCGTAGCCGGGTGCCTCTGCCCGCTGCTGCACCCAGCCCCGCTCGGATGCGTGCGGCATCGTCGACCAGGCCACCGGTGACCTGGCGGTGGGGCGCGTACAACACCTTCTCGACGGCGCCGGCCATCTGGTGGACGGTGTCCGCCGCCTCGCCTTCGAGTTGTCCCTCGCGAACGATCCGGGCCGCGGTCCTGCGCGGTGTGTCGGAGCCGTCCGGTGCGATTCCGTGGTCCCAGGCCGTGTCCAGCACCTCGTGCCACGCTGCCAACGTCCGGTGCGTGGCATCCGCCTCCGTGCGCCCGCCGGAACCCAGCCGTCGGGACCGGATTCTCAGTCTCAGCAGCATGGGCGACAGCGGCACGAGCAGTGCGACCAGCACCGTC
This sequence comes from Streptomyces sp. NBC_00690, assembly GCF_036226685.1. NCBI lineage: Bacteria > Bacillati > Actinomycetota > Actinomycetes > Kitasatosporales > Streptomycetaceae > Streptomyces > Streptomyces sp. NBC_00690. The sequence goes on along the minus strand of NZ_CP109009.1, from coordinate 2,451,909 downwards.
ACACCGGTGAGCAGGACGTTCCAGGCCGAGGCGCCCGCGTCGGTGGGGGTGGCCAGGTCCTGCGGCGCGGCGGCGCCGCACTCACCGAGGCGTCGCAGTTCCGGGGAGCAACTGTCGGTGGGCGACGGGGCCGCCGACGGCTCGTTCGACGCTGCCGCCTCGGGTGCGGTGGGGTTGCTCGGGGCCCCGGACGGGGTCTCGGGCTGTGCGTACTGGGGAACGTTGCCCCGGCTGGGGGTGGGCTCGAACCGTGTCCATCCCACGCCCTCGAAGTACAACTCGGGCCAGGCGTGGGCATCCCGCACTGCCACGGAGACCGTGCTGTCCGCCCCCGGAGTGCCGGGGGTGAAGCCGACCGCGACCCGCGCGGGTATCCCCAGGGTGCGGGCCATGGCTGCCATGGAGAACGAGAAGTGGATGCAGAATCCCTGCTTGTCCCGGAGGAACCGGACGATCGCCTGGCTCCCCGTGCCTGACTGCACCTGGGTGTCGTAGGTGAAGCCACCGCCCACGGTGAACCACTCCTGGAGCATCACCGCTCGCTGGTAGTCGTTGTTCGCGCCGCGGGTCACGTTCTCCGCCGTCCTGCGCACGACTGCGGGTAGGGAGTCCGGAACCCTGGTGTACTCGCGCCGCAGCTTGGCCGGGGCCGGCGGTGCCTGCGCCAACTGCTCCGCCGTGGGCTCCACCAGCAGACTTTCCACCGTGTACTGGGCACTGCGCGTGTCCTCGCCGCGGTCACCGACCACGGTCCTGCCCTCGGGCTCGAACCGCCAGCGGCCGTCGATCGACACCTCCGTCGCGGGATAGGGGAGGGGGAGCCAGTTCTGTTCGTAGTACCCGGCGGCCGTGATGTTCGTCCTGATCGCGGTGGTCTTCACCGACGGGCTCAGCCCGGGCGGCCGGGGCAGCCGGTCGGGCACGTCCTCGACTTTCCGCTCGGAGGACTTCCAGGTGGTTCCGTCGAACTGGTCGAGTGCCACGAACCGCAGATAGTGGTCCTCGATCCCTGCGGCACTGGTGCGATAGCGCATGACCTCGCGGTTGTCCGACTGGTTCAGATTGTCCTGGAGCGACACCAGGGGGTTCACCGCGGTGATCGTGCCGCCGCCCGAGCCGGAGCCCTCTCCGGCGCCGACGCCGGCCAGCAGACCGCCGTCCATCGCGGGCAGCGCGGCCGGCACCACGAGCGCGACTCCCAGGGCGAGCGCTCCGATGCGCCGTCCCGTGCGAACGGACGCCAGGGGCACACCACCGTCGGATTCGAAGGCCCGCGCCCCACGCGGGGGAGCGGCCGGAGCACCTCGGAACACCCGACCCCACCGGGAGACCCGATCCTTGCTCTCGGCCAGCAGGAGCAGCAGGAACCCGGAGGCTGCGAGCAGGAACCACAGCCAGTTGGCACCTCCACCCGAGAGTCCGGCGGCGACCGAGTACAAGGCCAGCAGGGGCAGTCCCGCCGGCGCAGCGCTGCGGAGCGTGACCGCTATGACGTCGACGCACAGGCCGATCAGCAGGACTCCGCCGACCACCATGAGTCGGATGCCGTCCGTGGTCGGTGCGGGCGTGGCGTAGCGGCTGATGTCCTGTCCGCCCGTGGCGAGCAGTTCACCGAACCACTGGAATGTCGCAGGACCAGGAATCACTCCCAGCACCGCCTGGCCACGGGCGAAGACCCAGGTGAGCAGGGACAGGGCCACCAGTGTCTGGAGGGCCACCGTCAACAGCCGGGCCAGCGAAATCCGCCGGGCAGCCGCACCGACAGCGCTCTGGATCCCCAGCAGCAGGGCCGCCTGCACAAGCCACCCGGGCGAGTCCAACAGCGGCAGCAGTGCGCTCGCCGTCATCACCGTGGCGGCGTAGGCGCAGAGCGCCAGCCGTCCTCGACCGCTCATGTCGTACCCCCACCGTTCATGACCAGGTTCCCGTCCCGGCCGTACCCCCGCCGGTCTCGGCCCGCTGTTGACCCGCCTGCTGCCACAGCGCAGGCAACGACGCCCCGGGCGGGACGGCCAGCGCGGTCCACCCGACCTCGCGCAGGGCTCGGACGCGCTGGTCGACTGCCGCCGTCACGGTTCCGCCGGTGGCCCAGTTCTCGCTGTCCAGAACGAAGGCGACGGCGGCACCGGCGCGCTGTCGCATCCGGCCCGCGAGTGCGGTCTGCTCCGTGTCGAGGTCGCCGAAGAAGGCCACCAGCAGACCTTCACTCCCGCCGCGCAACACGTCATGGGCGGCGGTGAGCCCCTCACCGTCCGACTGCTCGACGACGGCGAGCATGTCCATCATCAGGCCGGCGGACTGGGCGGACTCCTGGGCGGACGCGGTGAAGCCGTTCACCCCCTCGCCGGGTACGGACTGTCCGGTGTCCGTGAGCACCCGGACCGCGAAGCCCCGCTCAAGGATGTGCACCAAGGTGGAAGCGGCGCCGGAGACCGCCCACTCGAAGGCCGAATCGGGACCCGAGCCCTCGTAGGCGAGATTGCGGGTGTCGAGCAGGACGGTGCAACGGGCGCGCTGTGGTTGCTCTTCGCGGCGCACCATCAACTCGCCGTGGCGGGCGGTGGAGCGCCAGTGCACCCGCCTGAGGTCGTCCCCGTAGCGGTAGGTGCGGGGAATGACATCGTCGTCACCGGCGAGGGCGAGGGAGCGAAGCCTGCCGTCTCCGTGCCCCGAGGCGTCCCCCAGCAGGCGCACCGGGGGGAGCGGTTCGGTCCGCGGTATGACGGTGAGGGTGTCGAAGGCACCGAAGGACCGGGTCAGTTCGCACATTCCGAAGGGGTCGTTCAGCCGTAGTTGCAGCGGCCCGAGCGGATACCGTCCGCGCAGATCGGAGCGCACGCGGTAGGACACCTCGCGCCGCCCGCCCGCCTCCATCCGGTCCAGGACGAACCGTGGGCGGGGACCGAGGACGTAGGGCACGCGGTCCTGGAGCATGAGCAGCCCGGTGGGCAGCCGCGAGACGTTGTCCATGCGCAGGTGGACGCGTGCCTCCGCGCCCGCCGGCACCCGGGAGGGGGTCAACCGCCGACTGCCCGTGACGCGGTGGCGGGTGCGATAGAGCACGGCCACACAGACAAACGGCAGCACGGCGAGGAGCAGCCCCACCCGCAGCAGATCGCTCTGCCCCAGGACGTAGGCGCAGATGGCCGCTGCCACTCCCGCCGCGAGGAACGACCGACCGCGCGTCGTCAACCCGCTCAGCGCGGCCCGTACCCCCGAAGCGTCCGTGTCGGTGTTCGTGTCCGTCTCGGCGTCCGCCACCGTGGCGGCCTGCCCGTGGGACATCACAGGCGCCGGGGGCCGAGGTGCTGGCCGTACAACGGCTGGGGCGGTCGGCCCCCCAGGAACTGGGTCTCCGCACCCTGTGCGGTGGGCACGGGGGTGCGTTGGAGGATCTCCAGGACCACCTGCTCCGCGGTGCGCCCGTTCAGTTGGGCCTGTGCCGTCGGCAGCAGCCGGTGCGCGAGCACCTGCACCACGAGCGATTGCACATCGTCCGGCAGGGCGAAGTCACGGCCTGACAGCGCTGCGGTGGCCCTGGCGGCTCGCAGCAGGTGCAAGGTGGCACGCGGCGAGGCTCCGAGCCGAAGGTCCGGGTGGCTGCGGGTGGCACCGACCAACTCCACCGCGTAGCGACGGATGGACTCGGCGACGTGGACACTGCGCACGGCGTCGATCAGCTTGAGAATGTCGTGGGCGTGGGCCACCGGCTGGAGGTCGTCGAGGGGGGAGGCCCCGCCGTGGACGTCCAGCATCTTGAGCTCTGCTTCGGCGCTGGGGTAGCCGATGGACACACGGGCCATGAAGCGGTCGCGCTGGGCCTCGGGCAGCGGATAGGTGCCCTCCATCTCGACCGGGTTCTGGGTGGCCACCACCATGAAGGGACTGGGGAGTTCGTAGCTGTTGCCGTCCATGGTGACCTGCCGCTCCTCCATGGACTCCAGCAATGCGGACTGGGTCTTGGGGGATGCGCGGTTGATCTCGTCCCCGATGACGATCTGCGCGAAGATCGCTCCCGGTTTGAACTCGAAGTCTCTCTGCTGCTGGTCGAAGATGGACACACCCGTGATGTCGGACGGCAAGAGGTCCGGTGTGAACTGGATCCGCCGCACCGAACAGTCGATGGATCTCGCCAGCGCCTTGGCCAGCATGGTCTTGCCCACACCCGGCACGTCTTCGAGGAGCAGATGCCCCTCGGCCAGCAGCACGGTCAGCGAAAGCCGTACGACCTCTGGCTTGCCCTCGATCACACTCTCCACCGATCTGCGGACGCGATCCGCTGTGGTGGTCAGATCTGTGAGGCTCGCTCGATCGTCATAGGTGGTCACCCGGCCCTCCTCGGCACGTTCTCCGGCCGGTCCGCACGCGGTCCGGCCCACCCCAAACACGAACACCGGTCCCTGGAAGTTCCGGAGGGGGTGCTACCCCCGCATTCTTGTTGCCGTTACCGTCCCGTGTCACTCGCCTGTGGATAACTGGGAGGGATTTGCCGTGTTTGGGGTGATTGCCGGGAGCCTCTGAGGGTTACGAACTGGGGTCGATCTCCCGAAGCAGACCGTCGTGCACATCGAAAACGAAGCCGCGCACATCATCGGTGTGCAGCAGGAACGGCGATGTGCGGACCCGCTGCATCGACTGCCGTACGTCCTGCTCGACATCGCGGAACGCCTCCACCGCCCACTGCGGGCGCTGCCCGACCTCACGCTCCAACTCGTGGCGGAAGTCCTCGGTGAGCGACTCCAGACCGCAGCCGGTGTGGTGGATGAGGATGACGGTTCGGGTGCCCAGCGCCCGCTGGCTGATGGTCAGCGAACGGATCACATCATCGGTCACCACTCCTCCGGCGTTGCGGATGGTGTGGCAGTCGCCCAGTTCGAGGCCGAGTGCGGCGTGGAGGTCGAGGCGGGCGTCCATGCAGGCGACCACGGCCACTTTGAGCACGGGGCGCGCATCCATGCCCGGGTCCTCGAACCCGGCTGCGTACTGCTGGTTCGCCGCGACGAGGCCGTCGGTGACCGAGCCGGCCGCACGCGTGGGATCGGCGGGGCGGTGTGCGGAAGTCGTCATGTTGACGACGGTAATGGCCGCGGGCGTCGGTGGCTTGCTGCGAAGCGGACAAAGAACATCAACATCACTTGTTGTGAGGTAACCCACAAGAGTGGGACCGACACGCCCGTTCGAGTGAAGTCTTCCGTTCCGGCGAGCACGCCCGCCCCGCCCGCCACGCCGTCGGGCAGTTGATTGACCGCACCGTACGGTGGACTAAAGTGACGCGGAGTCCACGGACACATCCTGCACTTTCCCCATGATTTCCCCGCGTGTGCGGCGTACGCACGGCTCGGCCCCCGCTCGCCGGTCGATTGGGCCCCGCGTCGGACCTGAGAGGGCGCTTTGAGCAATACCCGCCATGTCCCGGTGATGCTCCAGCGGTGTCTGGACCTGTTGGCCCCGGCCCTGGAGCGACCAGAGGAACCCCTCAACCCGGGCGCGGCGCCCGAAGCGCCCGTCGTGGTGGACTGCACCCTCGGTCTCGGCGGTCACAGTGAAGCCCTCCTCACCCGCTTTCCCGCGGCCCGGCTCATCGGCCTCGACCGCGACAAGGAGGCACTGCGGCTCTCCGGTGAGCGCCTGGCCTCCTTCGGCGATCGCGCGACGCTGGTGCACGCGGTCTACGACGAACTGCCCGAGGTCCTCGACCGTCTCGACATCCACCGCGTCCAGGGCATCCTGTTCGACCTCGGGGTCTCGTCCATGCAACTGGACGAGGCCGATCGCGGCTTCGCCTACGCCCAGGACGCCCCGCTCGACATGCGCATGGACCAGACGACCGGCATCAGCGCCGCCGAGGTGCTCAACACCTACCCGCCCGGTGAACTGGTCCGCATCCTGCGGATGTACGGCGAGGAGAAGCAGGCCCGCCGGATTGTCTCCGCGGTCGTACGGGAGCGGGGCAAGGAGCCCTTCTCCCACAGCGCCCGTCTGGTGGAACTGATCCGTGATGCCCTGCCGCAGGCCGTCAAGCGCACCGGCGGCAACCCGGCGAAGCGCACCTTCCAGGCACTGCGCATCGAGGTGAACGGCGAGCTCAGCGTCTTGGAGCGAGCCATTCCGGCCGCGGTAGGACGCCTTGCCCTCGGCGGTCGAATTGCCGTGCTCGCCTACCAGTCGCTGGAAGACAGGCTGGTCAAGCAGGTCTTTGCGGCAGGCGCTGCGAACACCGCTCCGGCCGGACTGCCCGTGGTGCCCGAGGAGTACCAGCCACGGCTGAAGCTGCTGACCCGCGGCGCCGAACTTCCGACGGAAGAGGAAGTCGCGGAGAACCGCCGTGCAGCCCCCGCGCGTCTGAGGGGAGCACAGCGCATCCGTGAGGACGCGTCGTGAGCGACGCGCACCGGTCGCGGCGTCGACACGGGAACGCAACGCCCCCAACTCGCGGATCTGCGGTCGTGGGCACGAGCGGAAGGAACGGGAGGACTCGGTGAGCGCAGCGGCCAAGCAGCTCAAGGGACGTGCTGCCAGACTCTCCCGGCTGATGCCGGCCGGGCCGAGCAGTGCCGCCCGTACTCCCTTCGTCCTGCTGGTCGTGGTGCTGCTCGGCGGCGGTCTGATCGGGCTGCTCCTGCTGAACTCCGCGCTCAACGAAGGTTCGTTCGAGCTCAGCGAACTCAAGCGCAAGACCACGGAACTCACCGACGAGCAGCAGGCGCTCCAACGGGACGTGGACGACTTCTCGGCCCCTGACGCCCTGGAGCGGCGGGCCCGCCAGTTGGGCATGGTCCCCGGCGGCAACCCGGCCTTCATCGATCCCGACGGGACCGTCAGCGGCGAGTCCGACCGGGCGACCTCGTCACCGTCCCCCGAAGCGACCAGGTCCGCCGAATCCACTCCGGACACAGCAGCCGGTTCTTCGGCGACACCCGGACCATCGGTCGAGTCCTCGCCCGTGACACAGGAGCCGCTGGAGCCCCAGGGCTCGGTCTCCGGAGTCGCCGAGGTGAATCCAGCACCTGCCCCAGCACCTGCACCGACACTGACACCGGCTTCGCCCCCGACTCCTGCTGGTCGGATCGGCGCCGAAGCCGGTGTGCCCGCTCTCCCCGTTCCCGCCCCCGACGCCGCAGCCGTCCCGGTGGACCCTGCGGCCTCCCTCCGGGCGATCACCCTGCCCATCAAGCCCACCCCGACACCTCCCGGCAGGTGACGCAGTGCCCCCCAAGGATCCGCCGCCCCCCAGGCGCCGTGTGCCCGGGCCCGCCCAGCGCCGCCCCGCGAGCCCCGGCCGTACCGCCCGCCCGCCCCGGCCCGCCGGGCGCCCCGCACCGCGCGCACTCAAGCTCGGCAACCCCCGGCCCCGACTGCGCCTGGTGAGCTTCGGCCTCACCCTCGTGATGCTGGCCTTCGTAGTCCGGCTGCTCCAGGTCCAGGCGGTGGACGCCGATGCCTATGCGGCCAAGGCCCAGAAGCACCGTTTCATCAGCGTCGAGCTGGCCGCCGAGCGCGGTGAGATCACCGACCGGGCCGGCATCGCACTGGCCGCCAGTGTCGACGCGTACGACATCACCGCCGACCCGAAGCTGTTCACGCCGAAGGAGAGCAAGTCGCCCAACGCGCCCGAACAGGCCGCGGCGCTGCTCGCACCCATCATCGGCAAGACCCCGACCGAACTGGTCGAGAAGCTGAAGACCCCCAAGTCCCGCTACACCGTCCTGGCCCGCCGCCAGACGCCCCAGGTCTGGAACCAGATCAAGGACCTGAAGAAGGTCTACGCCGAGAAGGCCCGGGAGGACCGGGCGAGCGGCGGTCCCGGGATCAGCATCCTCGCCGGCGTCCTCCAGGAGCCCAGCACCAGGCGCGTCTACCCCAACGGTGATCTCGCGGCCGGAATACTGGGTTACGTCAATGCCGACGGGCGCGGCGGTGGCGGGATCGAGTCCATGTTGGACACGACGCTGGCCGGTAAGGACGGCGAGATCACCTACCCCCAGTCCGGTGGGCGCCGCGTCCCCACCGCCGACGGCACCCGCGAGACACCCGCGGTGCCCGGCTCTGACATCGAGCTCACCATCGACCGCGACATCCAGTGGGCCGCCCAGCGCGCGATCAGCGATCAGGTCCGCGAGTCCAAGGCCGACCGCGGTTACGTCATAGTGCAGGACACGCAGACCGGTGAGGTCCTCGCCATGGCCAATGCCCCGGGCTTCGACCCCAACGACCTCTCCCAGGCCAACACCACGGCCATGGGCAACGCGGCCCTCCAGGACGCCTACGAGCCCGGCTCCACGGCCAAGGTCATGTCGATGGCCGCCGTACTGGAGGAAGGCGTCGCCACCCCCCAGACGCATGTGACCGTCCCCAACCGCCTCCACCGCGGCGACCGACTGTTCAAGGACGACATCGACCACCCGACCTGGTACCTCACGCTCAACGGGGTGCTCGCCAAGTCCAGCAACATCGGGACCATTCTCGCCACGGGCCAACTCGGCAAGAACCAGACCGAGGCCAACCGGGTCCTCCACTCCTACCTGCGCAAGTTCGGCATGGGCAGTCCCAGCGGGCTCGAATACCCGGGTGAGACCCCCGGCATCCTCGCCCGCCCCTCGAAGTGGTCCACGTCGCAGCAGTACACGATTCCCTTCGGCCAGGGCTTCTCCATCAACGCCATGCAGGCCGCATCGGTCTACTCGACGATCGCCAACGGCGGCATGCGCATCGAGCCCACCCTGGTCCGCGGCACCAGGGGCCCCGACGGTCAGTTCAGTGCCGCCCCCGCTCCCAAGAAGACCCGCGTCGTCAGCGAACAGACCGCAACGACGCTGGCCACGATGATGGAATCCGTCGTCGGCAACGAAGAGGGCACCGGCACCAAGGCCCGTATCCCCGGCTACCGGGTCGCGGGCAAGACCGGCACCGCCAACCGCGTCGACCCGGATCTCGGCCGCTACCGCGGCTACACCGCTTCCTTCGCCGGCTTCGCACCCTCCGACAAGCCCCGCATCACCGTGTACTGCGCCATCCAGAACCCCACCGAAGGCAGCTACTTCGGCGGACAGATCTGCGGCCCGATCTATCAGAAAGTGATGCAGTTCGCGCTCAAGACCCTCAAGGTGCCGCCCACCGGCAATGAACCCACCCGGCTTCCCGTGACCTTCAAGCCCGGCGAATGACCCGAGGAACCACCAGTGACGACGACGAAGCCCGAACCCGGGAACAGCGGCCCCGGGCAGCACACCTCATTTAGCCCCCCGGCGGGGGAGCCCGGTACGCTCACCGCCGTGCCGCACCGTGATCAGTACCAAAACCCCCAGCAGGACGTCCCGGCGAAACAGCCGGGAGCACCCCGTCCGGACCGGACCCACCCCACACCGCTCGGGGAGCTGGCCGCCCGGCTCGGGGTGGCGGATCCCGCTCCCGGCGAGGCCGCCGGCGCGGAGACGATCACCTCAGCCGAGTCGGGCCCCGTACGAGTCACCGGCATCACCCACGACTCGCGCGCCGTCCGACCCGGCGACATCTACGCCGCCCTGCCCGGCGCCCGACTGCACGGCGCCGACTTCGTCGCCCAGGCCGTCGATCTGGGCGCCGCCGCGATCCTCACCGACCCGTCGGGCGCCGAGCGTGCCACCGCGACCGGGCTGCCGGTCCTGGTGACCGAGGACCCGAGGGCCCGGATGGGGGAGCTGGCCACCGAGATCTACGGACACCCCGGGGACGACCTCCTCCAGATCGGCATCACCGGGACCTCCGGCAAGACGACCTCCGCCTATCTCGTCGAGGGCGGTCTGCGCGCCGCCGGTCGTGCCACCGGTCTGATCGGCACCGTCGAGATGCGGATCGGCGACGAAGCCCTCAAGTCGGAGCGCACGACGCCCGAGGCCACCGATCTCCAGGCGCTCTTCGCCGTGATGCGCGAACGCGGGGTGGAGGCCGTCGCCATGGAGGTCTCCAGCCACGCCCTGGTGCTCGGCAGGGTCGACGGCTGCGTCTTCGACGTCGCGGTCTTCAACAACCTCAGCCCCGAGCACATGGAGTTCCACTCGGGCATGGAGGACTACTTCCAGGCCAAGGCGCAGCTCTTCACCCCCGAGCGCAGCAAGCTCGGCGTGGTCAACCTCGACGACGCCTACGGGCGCAGGCTGGTCACCGAGGCGACCGTGCCCGTCGTCACCTTCTCCGCCGAGGGACACCCGGACGCGGACTGGCACGCGGAGGACGTCGAACTGGGCGTCTTCGGCTCCGTGTTCACCGCCGTTGGACCCGAGGGCGTGCGCATCGAGGCCAGGTCCCCCCTGCCCGGCGCGTTCAACGTCGCCAACACCCTGGCCGCCATCGTGACCCTGGCCGCCGCGGGCATCGCCCCGCAGACCGCCGCCGACGGCATCGCCACGGTGCCCGGAGTACCCGGCCGACTGGAACGCATCGACGAAGGGCAGCCCTACCTCGCCGTCGTCGACTACGCCCATAAGACCGACGCCGTCGACTCGGTGCTGCGCTCCCTGCGCAAGGTCACCAAGGGCCGGCTGCACATCGTCCTCGGCTGCGGCGGCGACCGCGACACCACCAAGCGCGGCCCGATGGGCGCCGCCGCCGCCCGGCTCGCCGACACCGTCGTGCTGACGTCGGACAACCCGCGTTCGGAGGACCCCCTGGCGATCTTGGCCGCCATGCTCGCCGGAGCCGCCGAAGTGCCCGTCCACGAGCGGGGTGACGTCCTCGTCGAAGCCGACCGGGCCGCCGCCATCGCCACCGCCGTCGCCAGGACCGAACCGGGCGACACCGTACTGATCGCCGGCAAGGGCCATGAACAGGGCCAGGACGTCGCCGGGGTCGTACGCCCCTTCGACGACCGCCAGGTGCTCCGCGCTGCCATTCGCGACTCCCGTGCCACCCTTCACCACACATCCCAGGGATGACCCAGTGATCGCCCTCTCCCTCTCCGAGGTCGCCGCCATCGTCGGCGGGCAGCCCCACGACATACCGGATATGGACGTCCGGATCACCGGCCCGGTCGTCATGGACTCCCGTCAGGTGCGGCCCGGCGCCCTCTTCACCGCGTTCGCCGGCGAACGCGTCGACGGCCATGACTTCGCCGCGCGGGCCGTCGCCGACGGCGCGGTAGCCGTCCTCGCCACCCGGCCCGTCGGCGTCCCCGCCATCGTCGTGGACGACGTCACCGTGGCACTCGGGGCGCTCGCCCGGCATGTCGTCGAACGCCTCGGCGCCACCACCGTCGCCCTCACCGGCTCGGCCGGAAAGACCAGCACCAAGGACCTGATCGCCCAACTCCTGGAGCGCAAGGGGCCCACCGTCTACCCGGCGGGAAACCTCAACAACGAGATCGGTCTGCCCCTCACCGCGCTGCGCGCCGACGAGAAGACCGAACACCTCGTCCTGGAGATGGGCGCCCGCTACATCGGCGACATCCGCTACCTCACCGGTCTGGTGCCCCCGCGGATCTCCCTCGTACTGAACGTCGGCACCGCCCACATCGGCGAGTTCGGCGGCCGTGAGCAGATCGCGGAGGCGAAGGGCGAGATCGTCGAGGCCCTGCCGCCCGCCGAACAGGGCGGTGTTGCCGTCCTCAACGCCGACGACCCCCTCGTACGCGCCATGGCCTCCCGCACCACGGCCCGCGTGATCACCTTCGGCGAGTCCGAAACCGCCGATGTGCGTGCCGAGAATGTCCGGCTCACCCAGCAAGGTCAGCCCGCCTTCACGCTTCACACCCCCACCGGGTGCGGCGATGTGACTATGCGGCTGTACGGTGAGCACCACGTGTCGAACGCGCTCGCTGCCGCCGCCGTCGCCCATGAGCTGGGCCTACCCGCCGAAGAGATCGCCCTCGCGCTCTCGCAGGCCGGTACCCTCTCCCGCTGGCGCATGGAGGTCACCGAGCGTCCGGACGGCGTGACGATCGTCAACGACGCCTACAACGCGAACCCCGAGTCCATGAGGGCGGCGCTGCGCGCGCTTGCCGCCATGGGCACAGGCGCACAGGCCCGGGGGGGAAGAACGTGGGCGGTGCTCGGCCTGATGGCCGAGCTCGGTGACGAAGCGCTCGCCGAGCACGACGCGGTCGGACGGCTCGCCGTCCGACTCAACGTCAGCAAGCTCGTCGCGGTCGGGGGCAGGGAAGCGTCCTGGCTGCAACTGGGCGCATATAACGAGGGTTCGTGGGGTGAGGAGTCGGTGCACGTGTCCGACGCGCAGGCGGCGGTCGACCTGTTGCGCAGTGAGTTGCGCCCGGGTGACGTCGTGCTGGTGAAGGCGTCCAGATCGGTCGGCCTTGAGCGGGTGGCCCAGGCATTGCTCGACAGCGCGGCAATGCCCACGGATGGGCAGGGTGCCGGTCGATGAGGCAGATCCTCTTCGCGGGGGCCATCGGGCTCTTCCTGACCCTCATCGGCACCCCGCTGCTGATCAAGCTGCTGGCCCGCAAGGGCTACGGCCAGTTCATTCGGGATGACGGCCCGCGCAGCCACGGCAGCAAGAAGGGGACGCCCACCATGGGCGGCATCTCCTTCATCATGGCCACCCTGATCGCGTACGCACTCGCCAAGGTGATCACCGGGGAGCGGCCGACGATCTCCGGCATCCTGGTGCTGTTCCTGATGGCGGGCATGGGAGTCGTCGGTTTCCTCGACGACTACATCAAAATCGTCAAGCAGCGCTCGCTCGGCCTTCGGGCCAAGGCGAAGATGGCCGGCCAGTTGATCGTCGGCATCGCGTTCGCGGTGCTCTCGCTCCAGTTCGCCGACAAGCGCGATCTGACCCCGGCCTCGACCAAACTGTCGTTCATCAATGACTTCGGCTGGTCGATCGGGCCGGTGCTGTTCGTCATCTGGGCCCTGTTCATGATTCTCGCCATGTCCAACGGCGTGAATCTGACGGACGGTCTGGACGGCCTGGCCACCGGCGCATCGGTGATGGTCTTCGGCGCCTACACCTTCATCGGCCTCTGGCAGTTCCAGGAGTCCTGTGCGAACGCGGTCTCGCTGACCAACCCGGCCGCCTGTTTCGAGGTGCGTGATCCGCTCGACCTCGCCGTCGTCGCCTCCGCTTTGATGGGCGCCTGCTTCGGCTTCCTGTGGTGGAACACCTCACCCGCCAAGATCTTCATGGGGGACACCGGTTCACTGGCGCTCGGCGGCGCGCTCGCTGGTCTGGCGATCTGCTCCCGCACCGAACTGCTGCTCGCTCTCCTCGGCGGACTCTTCGTCCTGATCACCATGTCCGTGGTCATCCAGGTCGGTTCCTTCCGGATGACGGGCAAGCGAGTCTTCCGAATGGCCCCGCTCCAGCACCACTTCGAACTCAAGGGGTGGTCCGAAGTCCTTGTCGTGGTCAGGTTCTGGATCATCCAGGGCATGTGCGTGATCGTGGGTCTGGGGCTCTTCTACGCGGGCTGGGCGGCCGACAAGTGAGTACGGGGGCGCAGTGGCAGGGCCGGCTGGTCACCGTCGCCGGCCTCGGGGTGTCGGGCATCCCGGCGGCCAAGGTCCTGTCCGGCCTCGGAGCCGTCGTCACGGTCGTCAACGACGGCGACGACGAGCGCTCCCGGGCCCAGGCGGCCGACCTGCTGCGGTGGGCTGCCGAACACGAAGCGGCGGTTGAGGAGCCCCGCGGGTCGATCACCGTACGCCTCGGCGACGGCGCCACCCTGCCCGAAGGCACTGAACTCGTCGTCACCGCCCCCGGCTGGCAGCCCGACAAGCCCCTGTTCCGGGCCGCCGCCGAGGCGGGCGTGGAGATCTGGGGCGATGTGGAACTCGCCTGGCGGCTGCGCGGCCTCGACGGCCGCAAGGTCGCGCCCTGGCTCGCCGTCACCGGCACCAACGGCAAGACGACCACCGTACGGATGCTCGCGGCCATCCTCGAAGCCGCCGGCCTGCGCACGGCGGCCGTCGGCAACATCGGGGTCTCCCTGCTCGATGCCGTCCTCGGCAACGAAGCAGCCGAAGGCGGCAGCGAACACGGTGAGTACGATGTGCTCGCCGTCGAACTCTCCAGCTACCAACTGCACTGGGCACCCTCCGTACGGGCGCACTCCGCCGTCGTGCTCAACCTGGCCCCCGACCACATCGACTGGCACGGTTCGATGGCCGCGTACGCCGCCGACAAGGGACGCGTCTACGAGGGCAACACCGTTGCCTGCGTCTACAACGCGGCGGACACCGCGACCGAGGACCTCGTCCGCGGCGCCGATGTCGAAGAGGGCTGTCGGGCGATCGGTTTCACGCTCGGCACCCCGGGCCCCTCACAACTCGGTGTGGTCGACGGCATCCTGGTCGACCGGGCCTTCGTGGAGAACCGGCAACAGCAGGCGCAGGAACTCGCCGAAGTGGCCGACGTCAACCCACCGGCGCCGCACAACATCGCCAACGCCCTCGCGGCGGCGGCGCTAGCGCGGGCCTACGGCGTTCCCGCGGCGGCCGTACGGGACGGACTGCGGGCCTTCCGCCCCGACCCGCACCGCATCGAGAAGGTCGCGGACGTCGCCGAGGTCGCCTACATTGACGACTCCAAGGCGACCAACACCCATGCTGCCGAGGCGTCCTTGGCCGCCTACGACCCCATCGTGTGGATCGCGGGCGGATTGGCCAAGGGGGCGACCTTCGACGAACTGGTCGCCGCTTCGGCCGCTCGGCTGCGCGGAGCCGTACTGATGGGGGCTGATCGTGCGCTCATCCTCGAAGCCCTGCGGCGACACGCCCCCGACGTCCCGGTCGTCACCCTCGACCGGACCGACACTGGGGCGATGGCGGCGGCGGTCCAGGAAGCCGCACGGCTCGCCCGGCCGGGGGACACCGTCCTCCTGGCCCCGGCCTGCGCTTCCATGGACATGTTCGTCAACTACAACAAGCGGGGCGAGGCGTTCGCGGACGCGGTTCGCGCACTCGCCGCACAGCGCGCCTGACCGGCCCGACCTCCGCGCCGCGGACATCGGGGACCGCCCCGGTGGCCGCGGCGCGCCGGGCACGACTGGAGGGGACGGCGTCCATGCCGGCTGACGACATCGAACCCGCCGCGGCACACGCCGCTCGGCGGCCATCCCCACGGGTGGCCGACGACACTGGCGCGCCGCATGGTCCGCACGGGCGCGTCCCGGAGAAACCCCCCTTCCGTCCGTCGGCGACGCGTGCACGCGCCTCCCGTCAACCCGGCGCCATCGGCGACCGACTCGCCGAGACCGCCCGGGCCCTGCTGCCGACCCCTGCATTCGCCGGGCTGCCGCAGGAGCGCGGCGTCTTTCCCGGTCGCGTCCTACGCAGCGGGACCGCACCTGCACGAGGCCCCGTGGCCCGCGGTCGGACCGGCACCCCCGGCTCCTCCCGACCGCCCCGGGGCAGGGGCCTGCGAAGGCTCTACGAGCGTGCCCGCCGGGCCTGGGACCGCCCGCTCACCGCCTACTACCTGATCCTCGGCAGCGGCCTGCTGATCACCGTGCTGGGCCTGGTGATGGTCTACTCCGCCTCGATGATCACGGCGCTGGAGTACGACCTCCCCGCCTCCTACTTCTTCCGCAAGCAGTTCCTCGCCGCGGCCATCGGCACCGGACTCCTGCTCTTCGCGTCCCGCATGCCCTCCCGGCTGCACCGGGCACTCGCGTACCCGCTGCTCGTCGGCGCGGTCTTCCTGATGGTCCTGGTGCAGATCCCGGGGATAGGGCAGTCGGTCAAGGGCAACCAGAACTGGCTCTCCATCGGCGGCCCCTTCCAGCTCCAACCCAGCGAGTTCGGCAAGCTCGCCCTCATCCTCTGGGGAGCCGATCTCCTCGCCCGCAAGCACGACAAGCGGCTGCTGACCCAGTGGAAGCACATGCTGGTCCCGCTGGTCCCGGTCGCCTTTATGCTGCTCGGGCTGATCATGCTCGGCGGGGACATGGGCACCTCGATCATCCTCACCGCGATCCTCTTCGGCCTGCTCTGGATGGCTGGCGCCCCCACCCGGCTGTTCGCGGGCGTCCTCGGTTTCGCCGCCCTGGTCGGGTTCGTATTCATCAGGACGAGCGAGAACCGCATGGCCAGGCTGGAGTGCATCGGCGCCATCGACCTCGGACCCAAGGGCGAATGCTGGCAGGCGGTCCATGGAATCTACGCCCTGGCGTCCGGCGGCTGGTTCGGTTCCGGCCTGGGCGCAAGCTTGGAGAAATGGGGGCAACTCCCCGAAGCCCACACCGATTTCATCTTCGCCATCGTCGGGGAGGAACTGGGCCTGGCGGGGACGCTGTCCGTGCTCGCCCTGTTCGCGGCTCTAGGCTATGCGGGTATCCGCGTGGCCGGACGCACGGAGGACCCCTTCGTGAGGTACGCGGCGGGAGGCGTGACCACCTGGATCATGGCGCAGGCCGTGGTCAACATCGGTGCAGTGCTCGGACTGCTGCCGATCGCGGGTGTCCCGCTGCCGCTGTTCTCCTACGGAGGGTCAGCCCTGCTGCCGTCCATGTTCGCTATCGGGCTGCTGATCGCCTTCGC
This sequence comes from Streptomyces sp. NBC_00690, assembly GCF_036226685.1. NCBI lineage: Bacteria > Bacillati > Actinomycetota > Actinomycetes > Kitasatosporales > Streptomycetaceae > Streptomyces > Streptomyces sp. NBC_00690. The sequence goes on along the minus strand of NZ_CP109009.1, from coordinate 2,435,437 downwards.
GCGTGAAGACCCGGCCGCGAAAGCGGCCCTGGCCGTGCGGAGGCCAGGGGTGAGATGGAAGACGATGAGACGGCGCATCACCAAGCGTCCGTCCGGAGAGCGGTGAAATTCGGTGCATGTCGTACTCGCCGGCGGCGGAACCGCCGGCCACATCGAGCCCGCGCTCGCGCTCGCGGACGCCCTGCGGAGGCAGGATCCATCCGTGGGCATCACGGCCCTCGGCACGGAGCGCGGATTGGAGACCAGGCTCGTCCCCGAGCGCGGCTACGAACTGGCGCTCATTCCCGCCGTACCGCTCCCGCGGAAGCCCACCCCGGAACTGATCACGGTCCCCGGTCGACTCCGCGGCACCATCAAGGCCGCCGAGCAGATCCTGGAGCGCACCAAGGCGGACTGCGTCGTCGGATTCGGCGGATACGTGGCGCTGCCCGGCTACCTCGCGGCCAAGCGCCGGGGCGTGCCGATCGTCGTCCACGAGGCCAACGCCCGCCCCGGGCTCGCCAACAAGATCGGCTCCCGGTACGCCGCCGGGGTGGCCGTCGCCACGCCCGACAGCAAACTGCGCAACGCCCGCTACATCGGCATTCCGCTGCGGTACTCGATCGCCACGCTCGACCGGGCGCGGGTCCGCCCCGAGGCGCGCGCCGCTTTCGGACTCGACCCCAACCTGCCCACCCTGTTGGTCTCGGGAGGTTCCCAGGGCGCCCGACGGCTCAATGAGGTCGTCCAGCAGGCCGCGCCGATCCTCCAGCGCTCGGGAATCCAGATCCTCCACGCGGTCGGTCCGAAGAACGAACTGCCGCACGTGGACAACATGCCCGGAATGCCGCCCTACATCCCGGTACCGTACGTGGACCGGATGGACCTCGCGTACGCGGCGGCCGACATGATGCTCTGCCGTGCGGGCGCGATGACCGTCGCCGAACTCTCCGCCGTCGGGCTTCCCGCCGCCTATGTCCCGTTGCCGATCGGCAACGGCGAACAGCGGCTCAACGCCCAGCCGGTGGTCAAGGCGGGCGGTGGACTGCTCGTCGACGACGCCGAACTGACCCCCCAATGGGTCCAGGGCAACGTCCTGCCGGTACTGGCCGATCCGCATCGGCTGTACGAGATGTCCCGCGCGGCTGCCGAGTTCGGCCGCAGGGACGCCGACGAACTGTTGGTCGGCATGGTGTACGAGGCGATCGCGGCACGTCGATAGGCGTGGACCGCGTGGCCCGGGGGAAACGCCCCGGGCCCCAGCCGGAAGGAGACCCGGAGCGTGGTCGGACCCACCACCACGGAGCGCGGTTCGCGCGATCCGTCCCCGTCGTCGCAGCGCCCGACCGGGCGGCCGTCGTCGGGCCCCCCGGACACCGCCCCCCGCCTTCGCCGGCTGCTGCCCCCCCGCACCCTGGTGCTCGCCCTGCTGGCCGTCGCACTGCTCGCAGGTGGGATCTGGGTGTTGTACGGGTCCGATTGGCTGCGCGTGGAACGCGTAAAGGTCTCGGGCACCGAAGTGCTGACGACGAAACAGGTGATTTCGGCGGCGGGTGTTCCGATGGGAGCACCACTCGTCTCCGTCGACACAGACGGTATTGAGTCAAGATTGCGCGAGCGGCTACCTCGGATCGATGAGGTGGAAGTCTCCCGGTCCTGGCCGCACGGCGTTACTCTCACGGTTACCGAGCGCACACCTGTACTGCTCCTCACCAAGGGTGTCCGGTTCGTCGAAGTGGATGCGGGAGGAGTCCGGTTCGCCACTGTCGACAAGGCACCGGCTTCGGTCCCCCTCTTGAAGTTGTCCACGGTGCAGGCGCCGAGCCTGCGACGCTTCCCCGTGGACCGGTTGATCGGGGAGGCCGTGGGTGTCACAAGTCAACTCCCGGTAAAGGTCAGTAAGAACGTACGCAGTCTTGTAGTCCGTTCATATGACGACATGTCCCTTGAGTTGACGGACGGTCGCACCGTGGCGTGGGGGAGTCCTGAGGAGGGTGAGTCGAAAGCCCGTGCCCTGACCGCGCTACTGAAGGCGGACCCTGGGGCGCGGCACTTCGACGTGAGCTCGCCCATCGCTCCGGCTTCATCGGGGAGTTGACGCACAAATGACCCCCTGAGCACCCTGGCTGGTCACCGCGACGGCTGATCACATAGGGTGAAAAGAAAAACGGGAGGTTCGGCGTGTTCATTGAACGTGCGCCGCTTGTCGACTTAGTGTCCTGTTCGGAAGAGTCCAACGAACAGTCACACTGGTAACCCTAAACTTCAACGTTAGGGTTTGGGTCGGCGATTCGGACCGTCCCATCGGCATCCGTCGTCGCAACGCGCACAGAGCGTGGTGGCGACACGTAATCGAGGCGAGAGGCCTTCGACGTGGCAGCACCGCAGAACTACCTCGCAGTCATCAAGGTCATCGGTGTCGGCGGCGGTGGTGTCAATGCCATCAACCGAATGATCGAGGTCGGCCTCAAGGGCGTTGAGTTCATCGCTATCAACACCGACGCACAGGCGCTGTTGATGAGCGACGCCGACGTCAAGCTTGACGTCGGTCGCGAACTCACCCGGGGCCTTGGCGCCGGCGCCAATCCGGCCGTCGGTCGCAAGGCGGCAGAGGACCACCGCGAAGAGATCGAAGAGGTCCTCAAGGGGGCCGACATGGTCTTCGTCACCGCGGGAGAGGGCGGCGGCACCGGCACCGGTGGCGCGCCCGTCGTGGCCAACATCGCCCGCTCCCTGGGTGCCCTCACCATCGGCGTGGTCACCCGGCCCTTCACCTTCGAGGGTCGGCGCAGGGCCAATCAGGCGGAGGACGGTATCGCCGAACTCCGCGAAGAGGTCGACACCCTCATCGTCATCCCGAACGATCGACTGCTGTCCATCTCGGACCGTCAGGTGAGTGTTCTGGACGCCTTCAAGTCGGCGGACCAGGTACTGCTCTCCGGCGTTCAGGGCATCACGGACCTCATCACCACCCCGGGCCTGATCAACCTCGACTTCGCTGACGTCAAGTCCGTGATGTCCGAGGCCGGATCGGCGCTGATGGGCATCGGCTCGGCCCGCGGCGACGACCGCGCGGTGGCCGCCGCCGAGATGGCGATCTCCTCGCCGCTCCTCGAAGCGTCCATCGACGGCGCCCGTGGCGTGCTGCTCTCCATCTCGGGCGGTTCGGACCTCGGTCTCTTCGAGATCAACGAGGCCGCGCAGCTCGTGAGCGAAGCCGCCCACCCCGAGGCCAACATCATCTTCGGAGCGGTCATCGACGACGCCCTCGGGGACGAGGTCCGCGTCACGGTCATCGCCGCCGGGTTCGATGGCGGTCAGCCGCCGAGCCCGAACGCCCGGGTCAAGGTCGTCGGGGGGTCCACCCAGGGCTCCAAGGCCGCCGACAGTCACTCGGTGGTGCCCCGGCCGGGCGGCCAGGACGACTCCCACCGGGTGTCGGAACTGGGCAACGTACCGGCGAGGAAGCCCGCCCCCGAGCCGGCTCCCGTGCCCGACGACGACCGGACCTGGTTGCCGCCCATGACTTCGGCGCATTCCTACGGGGACTCACCCGCCCCCGAGGAGTTGGACGTGCCGGACTTTTTGAAGGGGCCGTGAAGCACCACGCGATAGACGCGAGCGGCGCGCACTTCGCCTTCACTGACAAGTGGGGTGGGGTGAGCGCCGCTCCGTACGAACAGCTCAACCTCGGCGGCGCGGTCGGCGACGACCCCGCCGCCGTTCTGGCCAACCGGGCCATTGCGGCGAGGGGTCTGGGCCTCGACCCCGATCGGGTCGTCTGGATGAACCAGGTGCACGGCAAGGACGTTGCGCTGGTCGAAGGACCGTGGGGAGATGCCCCGGTGCCCGAGGTCGATGCCCTGGTGACGGACCGTCGTGGGCTCGCCCTCGCAGTGCTCACGGCCGACTGCACTCCCGTGCTGTTGGCCGATCCGGTCGCCGGGGTGGTGGCCGCGGCGCACGCCGGTCGTCCCGGAATGGTGGCCGGCATCGTGCCCGAGACCGTCAAAGCGATGATGACCCTGGGCGCCGAGCCCGAGCGGATCGTCGCCCGTACAGGACCCGCCGTCTGCGGACGGTGCTACGAGGTTCCGCAGGAGATGCGGGCCGACGTCGCTGCGATCGAGCCCGAAGCCTGGTCCGAGACCAGTTGGGGTACCCCGGCCGTCGATGTGAGCGCCGCAGTCCACGCCCAGCTCCGGGCGCTCGGCGTGCAGGACCTCCGCTCGTCCGAGGTCTGCACATGGGAATCGCCCGACCACTACTCGTACCGCCGTGACCGGACCACCGGACGGTTGGCCGGATATATCTGGCTGACACCGCTCCCCGTGGGGACGGACTCCGACTCCCCCGCAGGAGAGACCGCAGCATGACGGACCGTCGAAACGAACTCGCCGGCAATCTGGCCCGTGTGGAGGAACGTATCGCCTCTGCTTGTGCCGCCGAGGGACGCACGCGGGAGGAGGTGACCCTCATCGTGGTCACCAAGACCTACCCGGCCAGTGACGTACGCCTCCTTCATGAACTCGGCGTGCGACACGTGGCCGAGAATCGCGATCAGGACGCCGCACCCAAGGCTATGGCTTGTGCCGATTTGAACCTCACATGGCACTTTGTCGGCCAATTGCAGACCAATAAGGTTCGTTCGGTCGTTCGTTACGCGGATGTGGTGCAATCAGTGGACCGCGTCAAGCTGGTCACTGCTCTCTCGTCCGCGGCGGTCCGCGACGGACGGGAGATCGGCTGCCTCATCCAGGTCGCCCTGGACGCCCAGGAGGGCGGGCGGGGTGATCGAGGAGGTGTCGCTCCGGACGGAATCGAAGAACTGGCCGCCACAGTTGACGGTGCGCCAGGGTTGCGACTCGACGGACTGATGACCGTGGCGCCGCTGACCGGGCCCTATGCGGAGCGGCAACGCCTCGCATTCGAGAGGCTGGTGGAATTCTCATCCAGCCTGCGCGTCGCCCATCCGGCTGCGAACATGGTGTCAGCAGGGATGAGCTCGGACCTCGAAGAGGCAGTGGCGGCCGGAGCGACACATGTGCGCGTCGGCACCGCGGTACTCGGAGTCCGTCCTCGGCTCGGGTAACGTCGCCAAGCAAGTCGGACCACAGCAGACAATATGGTCATTCCCGCAGTAAGACGGGCAGACCCAGTGGATCGCGGGCACTTGGTGACACTGCGACATTCGTGACTAGGGCGATCCACCACAGAGCGGAGGACTCAGAGAATGGCCGGCGCGATGCGCAAGATGGCGGTCTACCTCGGCCTCGTGGAGGACGATGGATACGACGGCAGGGGTTTTGATCCCGACGACGACTTCGAACCCGAGCCGGAGCCCGAGCGGGAGCACCGGCGGCATCAGCCCGCGCACCCCGTCGAGCGCGAAGAACCGGTCCGAGCCGTGCAGCCTCCGGCGCCCCGTGAGCCACTGTCACGTCCCGCTCAGCTATCAGCAGAAAGCGGACGTCCGGCGCGAATTGCCCCCGTGGCGTCTATCACACCTGAACGTCCGAGCCTGGAGAAGAACGCACCGGTGATCATGCCCAAGGTTGTGTCCGAGCGGGAGCCGTACCGCATCACCACGTTGCACCCGCGGACCTACAACGAGGCCCGTACCATCGGGGAACACTTCCGAGAGGGCACTCCGGTGATCATGAATCTCACCGAGATGGACGACACCGATGCAAAGCGACTTGTCGACTTTGCCGCGGGACTTGTCTTCGGTTTGCATGGCAGCATTGAGCGGGTGACGCAGAAGGTGTTCCTGTTGTCTCCTGCTAACGTCGATGTCACGGCGGAGGACAAGGCCCGTATCGCAGAGGGCGGATTCTTCAACCAGAGCTGAGAAGCGCAACACCGGGACCGGTCGCGAAGCGGCCGGAGTCAGAGCACAGGGGAGAGGGAAGCGCGGGATGGGCGTCGCACTACAGGTGGTCTACATCGCGCTGATGTGCTTCCTCATCGTGCTGATCTTCCGGCTTGTCATGGACTATGTCTTTCAGTTCGCCCGTTCATGGCAACCCGGCAAGGTGATGGTGGTCGTCCTTGAGGCGACCTACACTGTCACCGATCCACCGCTCAAGCTCCTTCGGCGGTTCATTCCGCCGTTGCGTCTCGGGGGCGTGGCACTCGACCTGTCCTTCTTCGTTCTGATGATCATCGTCTGGATCCTGATCTCCCTCGTGAGTGGCTTGGCGAGGTGATCAAGTAACTGTGGACGATACGGTCTTGCCGACTGCCGACGACTACGTAGAGGTGAAGAAGAGATGCCGCTGACCCCCGAGGACGTGCGGAACAAGCAGTTCACGACCGTCCGCCTCCGAGAAGGCTATGACGAGGACGAGGTCGATGCCTTCCTCGACGAGGTCGAGTCCGAGCTGACCCGCTTGCTCCGCGAGAACGAGGACCTGCGAGCCAAGTTGGCTGCGGCGACCCGTGCGGCGGCGCAGAACCAGCAGCAACAGGGCATGCGTAAACCGCCGGAGCCGCAGGACGGCCGCGGCGGACCGGGGGCACCTGTCCCCGCCGCCATATCCGGACCTCCGGTCCAGCAGCAGCAGCCCCCGCAGATGGGTCCGCCCCAACTGCCGAGTGGTGCTCCGCAGCTGCCGGCCGGTCCGAGCCATGGTGGACAGAACCACGGCGGCCCGATGGGCGGTCCCGGTCAGATGCAGGGCGGTCCTGGTCAGATGCAGGGCGGCCCCATGCAGGGCAACCCGATGCAGGGTGGCCCCATGCAGGGCGGTCCTGGTCAGATGCAGGGCGGCCCCATGCAGGGCAACCCGATGCAGGGTGGCCCCATGGGTGGGCCTCCGCAGATGGGCAACCCGATGCAGGGCGGCCCCATGGGCGGTCACCCGCAGCAGATGCAGCAGATGCAGCAGCCCGTTCAGGGTGGCGACAGCGCCGCTCGGGTGCTCTCGCTCGCACAGCAGACCGCTGACCAGGCGATCGCGGAGGCCCGTTCCGAGGCCAACAAGATCGTGGGCGAGGCTCGTTCGCGCGCCGAGGGCCTGGAGCGGGACGCCCGCTCCAAGGCCGATGCGCTGGAGCGGGATGCGCAGGAGAAGCACCGCGTCGCGATGGGCTCCCTGGAGTCCGCGCGTGCCACGCTGGAGCGCAAGGTCGAAGACCTCCGTGGCTTCGAGCGGGAGTACCGCACCCGTCTGAAGTCCTACCTGGAGAGCCAGCTGCGTCAGCTGGAGACCCAGGCGGACGATTCGCTGGCTCCGCCGCGCACGCCGTCGGCCGCTTCGCTGCCGCCCGCGCCTTCGATGGCTTCCGCGGGTGCGAGTTCCATGGGCCACTCCATGGCCGGCAGTTCCTCCATGGGCCAGTCCATGGGCGGTGGCCAGGCGATGGGAGGGGCTCCCTCCTACGGTGGTCAGCAGCAGATGTCCCCGGCGATGACTCAGCCGATGGCGCCTGTTCGACCGCAGGCACCGCAGCCGATGCAGCAGGCGCCCGCGCCGATGCGCGGCTTCCTGATCGACGAGGACGACAACTGACAGGCGAGCACGCGCTCAGCGCGTAACCTTCTCGGCAGTCGAGGGGCCGTGCCCAGGACACCAGTCCTGGGCACGGCCCTTTTTCCATGGGGTATTACTCGGTCATGGGTACCTGGCCCGTTTCCCTGTGCCCATCACAGGCCCTTTCCAGCGTGGTGTAGTTCAGCGATCTCGCCGGGCACCCGCATATACGGAGGTCCCTGGTGCGTTGTCGTCGGGACAGTCGGTTGTCCTGCCCAAGGGGGGAGTGCTGTTAGTTCGGTGGTCAACGGGCGGGCGATCGCGAGCGTCTTCACCGTCACTTCCCGGTTCCATGGGGTCCCTTGAGCAAGACGAAGCCGGGGCGGCCCTCATGGAGGACCGCCCCGGCGTGACCGCGGAAGCTACTGCTTGCGCAGATGGAAGGTCAGCGACAGTGAATCGTCGGTGAAGGAGGGGCCGTATGTGTCGTCCGGTTCCGATCCGGTGAACGACGTGGCCAGCACCTCGTCCGCGATGAGGGACGCATGGGCGGTGAGCGCCTCCGTCGTGGATGCGTCCGATGAACTCCACACCACCGCGATCCGGTCCGCCACGTCGAGTCCGCTGTTCTTGCGGGCTTCCTGGATGAGTCGGATGGCGTCACGGGCCAGGCCCGCGAGGCGCAGGGCGGGGGTGATCTCCAGATCGAGCGCCACTGTGGCGCCCGAGTCGGAGGCAACCGACCAGCCCTCCCTCGGGGTTTCGGTGATGATGACCTCGTCCGGGGCCAGGGAGATCGTCTCGCCCTCGACCTCCAAGGTCGCCGTACCGCTCCGCAGGGCGAGGGAGAGTTCAGCGGCGTCCGCTGCGGCCACGGCTTTGGCCACCGCCTGGACTCCCTTGCCGAACCGCTTGCCGAGTGCACGGAAGTTGGCCTTGGCCGTCGTGTCCACGAGCGAACCGCCGACCTCGGAGAGGGAGGCGAGTGAGGAGACGTTGAGCTCCTCGGTGATCTGTGCGCGCAAGTCGGCGGAGAGCGCGTCGAAACCATTCGCGGCCACCAGGGCGCGCGACAGCGGCTGACGGGTCTTGACGCCGGACTCGGCCCGGGTCGCTCGACCCAGTTCCACCAGCCGTCGCACCAGCACCATCTGCCGGGACAGTTCGGGGTCGATCGCGTCGAGGTCGGCGTCCGGCCAGGAGCTGAGGTGGACGGACTCCGGAGCTTCCGGCGACACCGGACGCACCAGGTCCTGCCAGACCCTCTCCGTGATGAAGGGGGTGAGCGGGGACATCATGCGGGTGACCGTCTCGATCACGTCGTGAAGCGTCCGCAGTGCGGCCGGGTCACCCTGCCAGAAGCGGCGGCGGGAGCGGCGCACGTACCAGTTCGAGAGATCGTCGACGAAGGCCGAGAGCAGCTTTCCTGCGCGCTGGGTGTTGTATCCCTCCATCGCCTCGGTGACCTGGTCCACCAGGGCGTGGAGTTCGCTGAGCAGCCAGCGATCCAACACCGTGCGGTCGGCCGGGGCCGGATCGGCCGCGGAGGGGGCCCAGCCGGAGGTCCGTGCGTACAGGGCTTGGAACGCCACGGTGTTCCAGTAGGTGAGCAGGGTCTTGCGCACCACCTCCTGGATGCTGCTGTGACCCACGCGGCGCGCGGCCCAGGGAGAACCGCCGGCCGCCATGAACCAACGGACGGCATCGGCGCCGTGCTGGTCCATCAGCGGGATCGGCTGAAGGATGTTCCCCAGGTGCTTCGACATCTTCCGGCCATCCTCGGCGAGGATATGGCCGAGACAGACCACGTTCTCATAGGACGACTTGTCGAAGACCAGGGTCCCGACCGCCATCAACGTGTAGAACCATCCACGCGTCTGGTCGATCGCCTCCGAGATGAACTGCGCCGGATAGCGCTTCTCGAAGATGTCCTTGTTCTGGTACGGGTACCCCCACTGGGCGAAGGGCATCGAACCCGAGTCGTACCAGGCGTCGATGACCTCGGGCACGCGTGTCGCCGTGTTCGAGCACTGGGGGCAGTCGAAGGTGACGTCGTCGATGTAGGGACGGTGCGGGTCGAGCGCCGACTGGTCGGCGCCCGTCAGTTCGGACAGTTCGGCCCGGGAGCCGACGCAGGTGAGGTGGTCCTCCTCGCAGCGCCAGATGGGCAGCGGCGTACCCCAGTAGCGATTGCGGGACAGGGCCCAGTCGATGTTGTTGTTCAACCAGTCGCCGTACCGGCCGTGCTTGACCGAGTCCGGGAACCAGTTGGTCGCCTCGTTCTCCGCGATCAGTCGGTCCTTGACCGCGGTGGTGCGGATGTACCAGGAGGGCTGTGCGTAGTAGAGCAGCGCGGTGTGACAGCGCCAGCAGTGCGGGTAACTGTGCTCATACGGGACGTGCCGGAAGAGTCGGCCGCGCGCCTGGAGGTCCGCGGTGAGCTTCTCGTCCGCCTTCTTGAAGAAGACGCCGCCGATGAGCGGGATGTCCTCTTCGAAGGTGCCGTCGGGGCGGACCGGGTTCACCACGGGCAGTCCGTAGGCCCGGCAGACCTTGAGGTCGTCCTCACCGAACGCGGGGGACTGGTGGACCAGGCCCGTACCGTCCTCGGTGGTGACGTACTCGGCGTTGACGACGTAGTGCGCCTCGGCCGGGAACTCCACCAGGTCGAACGGGCGCTCATAGGTCCAACGCTCCATGTCCGCGCCGGTGAAGGTCGTTCCGGTCAGCTCCCAGTCCTCGCCGAGGGCCTTCGCGACCAGCGGTTCGGCGACGACGAGCCGCTCCTCGCCGTTCGTGGCGACCACATAGGTGACGTCGGGGTGCGCGGCGACGGCGGTGTTGGAGACCAGGGTCCACGGGGTCGTCGTCCACACCAGCAGGGACGCTTCGCCGGCGAGCGGCCCGGAGGTCAACGGGAAGCGGACGAACACGGAGGGGTCGACGACCGTCTCGTACCCCTGTGCCAACTCGTGGTCGGACAGACCGGTGCCGCACCGGGGGCACCAGGGCGCCACCCGGTGGTCCTGGACGAGCAGTCCCTTGTTGAAGATCTCCTTCAACGACCACCAGACCGAGTCGATGTACTCGGGCTTCATGGTCCAGTAGGCGTCGTCGAGGTCGACCCAGTAGCCCATGCGCTCGGTGAGCTCGGCGAAGGCGTCCGTGTGGCGGCCGACGGATTCACGGCACTTGGCGTTGAACTCCGCGATGCCGTACGCCTCGATGTCCTTCTTGCCGGAGAAGCCCAACTCCTTCTCGACGGCGAGTTCCACCGGCAGTCCATGGCAGTCCCAGCCGGCCTTGCGGGCGACGTGGTAGCCGCGCATGGTGCGGAACCGGGGGAAGACGTCCTTGAAGACGCGGGCCTCGATGTGATGGGCGCCCGGCATGCCGTTGGCGGTCGGCGGGCCCTCGAAGAAGACCCACTCGGGGCGGCCCTCGGACTGGGCGAGGCTCTTGGCGAAGACCTTGTTGTCGCGCCAGAAGTCGAGCACGGCGTGCTCCAGCGCGGTCAGGTCGACCTGGGCGGGCACCTGGCGGTACTGCGGGGGTGTCATCGACGAACTCCTCCGGCGGACAGTTTCTCTTCCGTCGGAGGGACGAGAGCGAATCGCTCCCGCGGTACCACCCTCCTTGGCGGCGCAGGGCGCACCGCCCCCTCATTGGGGTCGCGCAGTCGGGTCTACTCGCCTGACGGCTTTCTTCCGACGGCTCCGGGGTGATGCTTCACATCGCGCTCGCCCCCGGGCTCTCACCGTCCCCGGGTCGCTCATGGCTGCGTACGACGCTACTCGTCCCCATCCAAGCCTTTCGCTTCGGCCAGTGTAAGGGGCGCCGTGGGTGATCACGACCGGCATTTGTCGAGTACGGCGAAGGCCCGCTGCTTGACCCGAATGGCCAGATCGACGTCCGCGGGTCTCGACGTGCCCTGGTCGCTCGCCGGGCCGGTTCGCCGGGCGGGGAGCTGGGCACAACGGATGCAGGTTCGTTTGACGGAGCGACTTACGAGCGGAATAGGCGGTGTGCCCCGTTTGCTGCGGAGCTGAGGTCGATTTATCGTCCCAGCACGATTCGCGTGCAAGATCACAATATGTGAAGGGGCCGCGGCCATGGTGGCGAAGAAGACTGCCGAGGGTGAATCGGCGTCCGGGCGATCCACCGCGGCTGCGGCGAGCGCCGGGGGAACGGAAGGCTCTGCCGACGCATCTCCCGGGGCGGTGGAGAAGGCCGCTGCCGGCGACCGAAAGTCCGCTCCGGCGAAGAAGGTGAAGAAGGCGGCGGCGAAGAAGGTCGCAGCCAAGGCGACTGCAAAAGCCAAGACGACTGCGAAGAAGGCGACCAAGAAAACCACGGCCAAGACCACGGCCAAGACCACGGCCAAGAAGACGGCGAAGAAGGTCGTGGCTAAGAAGAGCGCGACGGGGAAAGCGTCGGATCGAACCGGCGTGCGAGTACCCCCGAAGAAGACCGCGGCTGCTCAGGCCGCACACAGCGCCGCATCCGCGGCTGGGACGGCTGAGGCCGCGAAGCAGACAGGAGCCAGAACGGTGGGAACAGAGAAGACCGTGGCTGCCGGCGACGGCCAAACGGCGGTGCCCACGGCCCGCACGGTGGCTGCTGCCGGCCCGCAGGAGCTGGCGGTGCGCCCGGGCGAGGACCCATGGACCCCACAGGAGGTCGCTGAGGCCCGCACGGAGCTGGAGGACGAGGTGACCAGGCTCAACGCCCAGCTCGCCGCCTCCGAAGCCGCGCTGATGGGCCTGATGCGGGACTCCGGCGGGGGAGCGGGCGACGATGACGCCGACATGGGCTCGAAGAACATCACCCGTGAGCACGAGCTGTCCCTCGCGGCCGGCGCCCGCGAGATGCTGGAGCAGACGGAGCGTGCTCTGCTGCGGTTGGACGCGGGCACCTACGGCGTCTGCGAGAACTGTGGAAAGCCCATCGGCAAGGCCCGTATGCAGGCATTCCCCCGCGCCACACTGTGTGTGGAGTGCAAACAGAAGCAGGAGCGCAGGGGCTGAGTCCGTACGCCCGTGGCGTACCCTCGTGGTCAGTCAGGCACCTAGGTTGAGGGACTCACGTGGCAGAGGCGGAGCGGACCATCGGTACGCCGGATGTGGACGGCGACGACGCTGCGGCGTCGGCCGAGCAGCCGAAGGGCAGACGGCGGATCGCCGTGCTCTTCGGCGTGGCGGTCGTGGCGTACGCGCTCGACCTCGTCACCAAGATGATCGTGGTGGCGAAGCTGGAGCACCATCCGCCCATCGAGATCATCGGCGACTGGTTGCAGTTCGAAGCGGTACGGAACGCCGGTGCCGCCTTCGGCATCGGCGAAGCCTTCACCGTGATCTTCACCGTCATCGCCGCGGCGGTGATCGTGGTGATCGCACGACTGGCGCGCAAGCTCTACAGCCTGCCGTGGGCCATCGCACTCGGTCTGCTGCTGGGCGGTGCGCTCGGCAATCTCACGGACCGCATCTTCCGTGCACCCGGAGTCTTTGAGGGCGCTGTGGTCGACTTCATCGCTCCCAAGCACTTTGCCGTTTTCAATCTTGCCGACTCCGCGATCGTCTGCGGCGGCATCCTGATCGTGATCCTCTCCTTCCGCGGACTGGACCCCGACGGGACCGTCCACAAGGACTGATCGAGAACCGCCGCGCCCACCGCTCGTGGGCGAGTTATCCACAGGTATCGGCTCCGGCGGCGGTGCACCGTGGCGGACAAGGCATACTCGACAGGTGAGCACGCTTCCCGAGATCCGCACCCTGCCCGTACCCGATGGCCTTGAAGGCGAGCGCGTCGACGCCGTCATCTCCCGGATCTTCGGGTTCTCTCGTACCAAGGCGGCCGAGCTGGCCGCTGCGGGGAAAGTGCTGGTCGACGGCTCCGCGGTGGGAAAGTCCGAGCGGGTCCACGGCGGTGCATGGCTTGAGGTCGAGATGCCCCAGGCCCCCGCTCCGGTCCAGATCGTGGCCGAGCCCGTCGAAGGCATGGAGATCATCCATGACGACGACGACATCGTGGTGATCGCGAAGCCCGTCGGTGTGGCCGCGCACCCCAGCCCCGGCTGGACCGGTACCACGGTGATCGGTGGCCTCGCCGCCGCGGGCTACCGCATTTCCACCTCCGGTGCGGCCGAGCGCCAGGGCATCGTGCACCGACTCGACGTCGGGACCTCCGGACTGATGGTGGTTGCCAAGTCGGAGCGGGCGTACACGCTGCTGAAGCAGCAGTTCCGGGAGCGCACGGTCGACAAGCGGTACCACGCGCTGGTGCAGGGGCACCCCGACCCCATGAGCGGCACGATCGACGCTCCCATCGGTCGCCACCCCAATCACGACTACAAGTGGGCGGTCACCGCGGAGGGCAAGCCGTCGGTGACGCACTACGACCTGCTGGAGGCGTTCCGGGCCGCCTCACTGCTCGACATCAAGCTGGAGACCGGCCGCACCCACCAGATCCGGGTGCACATGGCGGCGCACCGGCATCCCTGCGTGGGCGATCTGACCTATGGCGCCGACCCCACGATGGCCAAGCGGCTGGGACTGACCCGGCAGTGGCTGCACGCCGTACGACTGGGGTTTGAGCACCCGTCCGACGGCCAGTGGGTGGAGTTCGAGTCCGGCTATCCCGACGACCTGCGTCAGGCACTCGACACGATCGCGGCGGAGAGCGCCTGACAGTGGTCCGGGTGCGAGTGGCGGAAGATCCCACGGACCGGCAGGCGTGCTTCGCCGTACGCCAGGCGGTCTTCATCGTCGAGCAGGGCGTACCCGCCGAGGACATTGAGTACGACCTCTTCGACGAGCCCGAAGCCGACACCGTGCACGTGGTGGCGGTCGACACCGAGGGTGCACCCCTGGGGACGGGCCGATTGCTCCACGGGCCGGCTGCCGCAGAGCGCACCGGAGGCGATCTCACCATCGGCTCCTTGGGTCGGCTCGCCGTGCTCCGGACGGCCCGCGGACGAGGTGTGGGCGTGGCGCTGGTGCAAGCCGTGGAGGAAGCCGCGCGTGATCGCGGGCTCAAAGCCGTGGACCTCCATGCGCAGAGTCATGCCCTCGGTTTCTACGAGCGGCTGGGCTATGTGCCCTACGGCGAGGAAATGACCGAGGCCGGTATCGCGCATCGGTCGATGAGACGAGAGCTGCACGGCTGAGCCCGAGGTGGGCGGTCGGGGGCCGGGAAGATCACGCCGTGCGGCAGGGGTCGGTCCATTCGGACAAAAAGTGCATCCCGCATGGCAGGCTGTGCCCCTGATCGTGGAGGTCTCCCACCCCGGAGGGCACACTCGTGGACCAGGTGGCGCTGCTGCTCGTCCTGCTGCTCGGAGCCGTGGTGACCGTGCCCCTCGGTGAACGGCTCGACCTGCCGCCACCCGTGTTGATGACCTTGGCCGGAGCGGGAGTCGCCTTCCTCCCCTTCGTCCCCACGGTGGAGATCCCGCCCGATTTCATCCTTCCGCTCATCCTGCCGCCCCTCCTGTACGCCGCGGCACAACGCACCTCCTGGCGACAGTTCGCCGCCAATGTGCGCCCCATCCTGCTGCTCGCGGTCGCCCTGGTCTTCGTCACCACCGTGGCGGTCGCTGCCGTCGCCCAGTCGCTCGTACCGGGACTGCCCATCGCCGCGGCCGTCGCCCTCGGCGCCCTGATCGCCCCGCCCGACCCCGTGGCCGCCACCGCCGTCGCCGGCCGGCTCGGTCTGCCGCGCCGGCTCGTCTCCATCCTGGAAGGGGAAGGGCTCTTCAACGATGTGACCGCCATCGTCCTGTACCACGTCGCCATCGCCGCGGTGGTCAGCGGCACGTTCTCCTGGCCGGAAGCCGTCGGCCAACTGGTCCTCTCGGCCGTGGTCGCCGTCGTGGTGGGACTCGCACTGGGATGGGTCACCAACAAACTGATGGGCCTTCTCGGCGATGCCACCCTTCAGGTCGGCCTCTCCCTGATGGTGCCGTTCGTCGCCTATGTACTGGCCGAGGAACTGCACGGCTCCGGCGTGCTCGCCGTGCTGACCACGGCCCTCTATCTGGCCGAACACGCCGCGGACGCCGACGATGTGATGGGTCGGCTCGCCGGCAACACCTTCTGGCGGATCATCGACACACTCGTCACCGGGGTGGCCTTCGGACTCATCGGACTCGAACTCCACACCGTCTTCGGTACGGAGGACGGGCGGGTGCCCCAGCTGCTGGTCTGGGGTGCGGCGATCACCGGCGTCGTCGTGGGCGTACGACTCCTGTGGCTGCTCCCCGCCACCTGGCTGGCGAAGAAGCTGCACTCCCGCCGTGACTTCGACGAGGACATTCCGGTGAGTTGGCGGGAGACCGTCGTCATGTGGTGGTCAGGAATGCGTGGAGTGGCCTCGGTGGCCCTGGCGCTCGCCATTCCACTGACCACGGACAGCGGGGCGCCCTTCCCCGCGCGCAATGAGATCGTCTTCGTCGCCTTCGTCGTCATCCTCGCCACGCTCCTCCTCCAGGGGCTGACACTGCCCTGGTTGGTACGCCGCCTCGGAGTGCGGGCCGACGGGGACGCCGAGCGCCGGTTGGAACACGATCTCGCCATCAGAGCGGCCAAAGCGGCCCGCCACCGGCTGCGGGAGATCGAAGCGGTGGAGGACCTTCCGGACGAGATCAGCGAGCGGCTCCTCCGGGGTGCGTACGAGGTGGGAGCACGGATCAGCCCCGACATCGTCGACGAGGACCGGCGCGACTGGTACGCGAAACGCACCGAGCGGGTACGGACGATGCGGCGCATCCAGCGGGAGATGATGTCGGCCGCACGGCACGAAGTGCTGTCCGCGCGGAGCGAGCCGGGTGCCAATCCCGAGGTGGTCGACCGGGTGCTGAGACAACTGGATGTGCACAGCTTGCGTTGATCGCCATCGCCCGCTTCGGAGCGCCCGCAGTCGGAGCAACGGTCTGGGGTCATCGGCCTCGGGTCATCGAACTGGGGCCATCGAACTGGGGTCGTCGGGGGCAAAGACGGAGCCAGGGGCGGGGATGGGCACCACCATCGCCGATGGCTCGCGCCTCCGTTCCTTCCGTACGAGCGCCGCCTAGGCTCCTGACATGGCACGTACCGTGGTGATCAGTGGCGGCGGCACCGGAATCGGCTTCGCCACGGCAGAGGCATTCGCTGCCGAAGGTGACCGGGTCGTGCTCCTGGGCCGCCGCGAGGAGGCCCTTGCCCATGCGGCCGAACGACTGCCGTCCGCCGGATACTTCGCCGTCGACCTCAGAGATCCGGCGGACGTCCTGCGCGCCGCCGCCTTTGTCGAGCGCGAGTACGGAGCGGTCGACGTACTGGTGAACAGCGCAGGTGGCAACGGCGGCCGGGAGAAGCAACACGCCCACAGCAGCCCGCTGGCCGCTCTGGCACACGACTGGACCGTGAACTTCCGGCTCAACACCCTCACCGCCGCCCTGCTCACCGAGGCGCTCAAGGAGCATCTGGCGACCCCCGGTGGCCGAGTGCTCTTCCTCAGCTCCATCGCGGCCTACCGTGGGTCGGGGTCGGTTGCCTACGGGGCGTCGAAGGCCGCCCTCCACCCGTACGCCTTCCAGTTGGCCCGGACGCTCGGTCCGCGGGGGATCACCGTCAATGTCGTGGCACCGGGGCTGGTCGAGGAAACCGACTTCTTCGGCGAACCCCTGGCGCAGGAGCGCAAGGACGCCCTGGTCGCCGAGACCGCCACCGGGCGCATCGGTCACCCCGGGGACATCGCACGGACCCTGCACTGGTTGGCGTCCTCTGCCGCAGGACACATCACTGCCCAGGTGATCCAGGTCAACGGTGGTGCGGAGCGCGGCCACTGAAGGGGACGGGCTCCCCGGGCCGCGCCAGCCGTCGGCTACGACACGTCGGCCAGTGGGGTACTTCTACGGGAACCGGTGACCACGCCACGCCACGCCACGCCGCGCCGCCCGTCAGCCGCGGCCCGTCCGTGCCGGCTCGTCCTCCGCGGTAGGGCCCTGCTTCGGCGCGCGGCCGTTCGGAAGGGCGGCCACGGCCGTCGGCTCGGCGGTGCCCAGCAATGCGGCCGGCGCGGTCGCGACCTTCGGCAGCGCGTGGGGGTGGTGCTCATGGAGCCAGCCGATCAACTGCTCGCGCACGGCGCAGCGGATGGTCCAGATGTCGTCCGCGTCCTTTGCTGTCACCACGGCACGCACCTGGATCGTCGTCGGCGTGGTGTCGGTGACCGCGAGCGACCAGTCACGTCCGTCCCACGCGGAGTGGTCCTTGATGACCTCGTGCAACTGCTCCCGCATCCGGGCCACCGGAGTGGAGTGGTCCAGATGGAAGTAGACCGTGCCGGTCATCTGCACTCCACCGCGTGACCAGTTCTCGAACGGCTTGCTGGTGAAGTAGGACACCGGCATGGTGATCCGGCGCTCATCCCAGGTCCGAACGGCCAGGAAGGTGAGGGTGATCTCCTCGACGGTTCCCCACTCGCCGTCGACCACCACGGTGTCACCGATGCGGACCATGTCACCGAAGGCGATCTGGAACCCGGCGAAGAGGTTGCCCAGGGTCGATTGGGCGGCGACACCCGCCACGATGCCGATGAGTCCGGCCGAAGCGAGCATCGAGGTGCCGACGGTCTTCATGGCAGGGAACGTCAGCAACATCGCGGCGACGGCCACGACACCCACCACGGCGATGACCACGCGTTGGATCAGGGTCACCTGGGTGCGGACCCGGCGGACCCGGGCCGGATCACGGGTGGCCGCCGCATAGCGGCTGTAGGTGGATTCGACGATGACCGTGGCGATCTTCACCACCAGCCAGGCGGAGGCACCGATCAGGACCAGGGTCAGTACCTGTCCGATGCCCGCGTGATGGTCGCGGATGGTTTCCAGTTCCGCCTGTCGGTAGTTGCCCCGCAACAAGGCGGCGGCGAGGACCACCTGGAGCGGAACTCGACACTGTCGGAGCAGACCCCACAGGGGAGCCTCGGGATGCCGTGCGTCGGCACGGCGAAGTAGCAGGTCAGCGAGCCAGCCCACGAGCAGCGTGAGCACGGCTGTACCGCCGAGGACAATCAATGGGCGCAGCACGTTCTCCATGTCTTCGAACGTAACCTGACTCCATGGACATCATGCTTCTTCATTCCGCCTATGGCCTGCGGCCCGCCGTCCGTGCGGCAGCCGAGCGTCTTGAAGCCGCCGGTCACCGGGTGTGGACCCCCGATCTGTACCAGGGGGAGACCTTCGACACGGTCGAGGAGGGCATGGCCTGCAAGGAGCGGATCGGCAAGGACGAGCTCTTGAAGCGTGCGGTGCTCGCTGCCGCGCCCTATTCGGAACGCGGTCTGGTGTACGCGGGGTTCTCCCTGGGCGCATCCATCGCCCAGAACCTGGCGCTCGGGGACACCAAAGCGCGCGGACTGCTCCTGCTGCACGGCACCTCGGACATCGCACCGAACGCTGCCGTCGACGAGCTGCCCGTCCAACTGCACATCGCGGACCCGGACGCCTTCGAGCCGCACGACTGGTTGACCGCCTGGTACCTGGGGATGGGGCGTACGGGAGCGGACGTGGAGATCTACCGCTATCCGGGCGCAGGCCACCTCTACACGGATCCCGACCTTCCGGACTACGACGAGAGCGCTGCCGAGCAGACCTGGCGGGTGGCGCTCGGTTTCCTGGCGACGCTCGGGGACAGCTGACCACGCTGGGGACAGCCGTCACCCGCGTGATGTCGCAGGGCGTGACTTCGCTGGGCCGCCCGGGGCCCGCTCGACCGTGAGGAGGAGCGGGCCCCGGTGCCGTCTGCGGCTGCTGCCGTCGAGAGTCGCCGTGGGCTCGGTGCGCACGCGTCTGGGCCATTCCGGCCCGGCCGTGGGGCGCTTGGCGGCTGCGGGCGACAGCCAGCCCGTGTGGATCAGCCCTTCAGCGCACGGTCCATGGCGGTGTTGAACTCGGTGGCCGTCGACGGCGGAGTGTCCGTGCCCTCCACGACCACCTTCTTGCCGTCGACCTTGAGGGTCGGGGTGCTGCCGACCCCGCTCTTGTCGAACGCGCCGGACATCTTCATCGCCCAGGCGTCGTACGTGCCGTCCTCGACGTTCTTCTTGAACTCGGCATTGCCCTTCAGGGCCGGTACGGAGTCGGCAACCTTCAACAGGTAGGAGTCCTTGGCGAAGTCATCCTTGCTCTCGGTGGGGTGGAACTCCTTGGAGTACAGGGCGGCCTTGAAGTCGGAGAACGCCTCCGGACTCACGTTCAGGGCGGCGCCCATGGCACTCAGCGCGTTCTTCGAGCCTTCGCCCTGGTCCATGTTGTCGATGAAGGTCGCGCCGACGAACTTGACCTTGTACTTGCCCGCGGCCAGGTCCTTCTTGATCGTCTCGCCGACGCCCTGCTCGAACTTGGCACAGGAGGGACAGCGGGCGTCCTCGTACAGTTCCAGGGTCTTCTTGGCCTCGGGCTTGCCGATGACGACGTTGGTTCCGTTGGTGCCGTCACTGTTCTTGGGCGCGGTGACGGTCTTCTCCTTGCTCACCGACTCCCAGTGGTCCGGCTCGTTGGACTGGATCACGCCATAGCTGATGCCGCCGGCAACCGCGAGTACGGCGATGGTGGAGCCCACGACGATCAACTGCCGACGCGTCTTGTCCTTCTTGGCCTGCGCCTCGCGCTCCTGGCGCAGTCGCTCCCGGGCCGCGGCCTTGTTCGCCTTGTTGTTGCGTGCACTCATGCTGAATCACTCCGTGTGATGCCGCACCGGAAGGCGCGGAAGAATGGGGGGAATTTATGAAAAGGGTGAAATGGGGTGGACCGGCCAGGCGTCGCGGCTGAAAGGGTCCACACCCGGCGTGGAGTCGACACCGCTCGTCCGGGAGAACCCATGGCGGCTGAGATCCACTCCGGATGGACCTTCGAGCGCGGGATCGGCCTGTCACCCGTCGGGACGGGCCCGCCCTGTGCGCGGTGTCCGGAAGGGGCTGGGCAGGGAGACCGTGGATGGTCACCGTCCGGCCGGCCGTCTTGACCATGACCGCCTATGACCACCGGTGGGCCAGGACCCTGACCGCCCGTGACCGCCTATGGACCGGGACCGTGACCACGTGTGACCGTGGCCTTACGGGGCCGGGCTCAGCTCAGCCGAGGGCCGCGACGGTACCGGGAGGGCCGCGCAGGCCGAGGGAGTGCACCAGGAGGGTGGTGCGGGAGGCCGTGTGCCGGGGCAGCGACCGCGCCGGGAGCCGCAGGGGGCGAGTCAGGCCCCTCGCCACGACGACGGCGAGCAGGAGCGGACGGAAGGCGAAAGCGGCCATCGTCCGCATCAGCCCCGACAGCGCCGCTTCGCCGCGCCACAGCCAGGCCGCCGCCAGCAGACCGACGGACACATGCGCGGCAAGCAGGACCCAAGGCAGTGCGGGATGCGTGGTGCCGAGCACGGTGGTGGCGCCAGGGTCCGTCCCGGCGACTCCGGGCAGGGCGGCGCCCGCGCTCCCGCCGCACAGCACATCGAGGCCCAGCGCCCTCAGCGACCCCGTGACCGGGCCGCCCCCAGGTCCGTAACAGAGGTCCTGGCCCGTGGTGAACACCGTGTCGGCGGCCAGTTCCAGCGGGATGAGGAGGCCGGCGATCCGCCA
The DNA here is from genome assembly GCF_036226685.1 of Streptomyces sp. NBC_00690. Taxonomy (NCBI): domain Bacteria; kingdom Bacillati; phylum Actinomycetota; class Actinomycetes; order Kitasatosporales; family Streptomycetaceae; genus Streptomyces; species Streptomyces sp. NBC_00690. The sequence goes on along the minus strand of NZ_CP109009.1, from coordinate 2,414,372 downwards.
GAAGCCCCGCTCTCGGCGGGAGAGGAAGAAGGCGATCGCGAAGACGCCCGCCGAGAGCCCGGCGAGCGCGGTCCACGGCAGCGGCGAGCGGGAGAGCAGCACATGGGAAGCAGCGGACAGCGTCACGACCAGTGCCGTGAAGATCGCTGCCCGTACCGTCCTGAGCTGCATTCCCGATACGTCCATCGTCTGCGAGTGTGCCATGGCTCCCTGAGAGGAGCCTTAACGGATGCCGTTCCCCGCCAGGCCCGGGATGCGTCCGTTGCGGAAGAGGTCGACGAAGATCTGGTGGTCCCGCCTGGCCCGAGCGCCGTACTGGTGGGCGAAGTCGATCAGCAGCGCGGGGAAGCCCTCCTCGTCGGCCGCGATGGCCGCGTCGATGGCCCGCTCGGTCGAGAACGGCACCAGCGAGTGACCGCTCTCGTCGTCCGCGGCGGCGTGCATGGTGGCCGTCGCCCGCCCGAGGTCGGCGACGACCGCCGCGATCTCGTCCAGATCGTCGATGTCCGACCAGTCGAGATCCACCGCGTAGGGCGAGACCTCGGCGACCAGTTGGCCCGCGCCGTCCAACTCGGTCCAGCCCAGCCAGGGATCGGCGTGGTCCTGAAGGGCTCGCTGGGATATCACCGTGCGGTGGCCCTCGTGGTGGAAGTAGTCCCGTACGGTCAGGTCGTCGATGTGCCGGGAGACGGCGGGCGTCTGCGCCTGCTTCATATAGATGACGACGTCGTTCTCCAAGGCGTCGCTGTTGCCCTCCAGCAGGATGTTGTACGAGGGCAGCCCGGCCGAGCCGATGCCGATGCCGCGTCTGCCGACGACGTCCTTCACCCGGTAGGAATCGGGGCGGGTCAGACTGGATTCGGGCAGCGTCTCCAGATAGCCGTCGAACGCCGCCAACACCTTGTACCGGGTGGCCGCATCGAGCTCGATGGAACCGCCGCCGGGGGCGAAGCGCCGTTCGAAGTCGCGGATCTCGGTCATGGAGTCGAGCAGGGAGAAGCGGGTGAGCGAGCGGGCGACGCGCAGCGCGTCCAGCAGCGGACCCTCCGCGGTGTCCAGGGTGAACGGCGGTACGTCGTCGTCCTTGGCCCCGGCCGCCAGCGCGTGGATGCGCTCGCGGTAGGCGGCGGCGCAGACCCGGATCAACTCGCTGATCTGTCCGTCGCTCAGTGCCTTGGTGTAGCCGATCAGCGCCAGCGAGGCCGCGAGGCGCTTCAGATCCCAGGTGAAGGGGCCGACGTACGCCTCGTCGAAGTCGTTCACGTTGAACACGAGCCGGCCGTTGGAGTCCATGTAGGTGCCGAAGTTCTCGGCGTGGAGATCGCCGTGGATCCAGACGCGGCTGGTGCGCTCATCCAGATACGGGTGGCTCTCATACGGCTTGGGCCGCTCCCGCTCCAGATCGTGGTAGAAGAGGCTGGCTGTGCCCCGGTAGAAGGCGAACGCCGATGAGGCCATCTTGCGGAACTTGACCCGGAACGCCGCCGGGTCGGCGGCCAGGAGCTCACCGAACGCGGTCTCGAAGACGGCGAGTATCTCCTCGCCGCGCTCGTCGGCCGTGCCTTCGGCGGGGTGCAAAACCGGCATCGCTCTGTGCCTCCTGGTGCGGTACGTGCGGGTCGATCGGCGCTTCCCCACCCGCCCGGGCCGGGAACGCCGCTCCAGTCCGTCCAACGCTCGGCCACCGCCGGTAGTGCCCGGCCGGAGCCCTGGCCGGAGCCTCGGATCGAGCACCCTGCATCCCGGTGCTGCGGACTCCGACGCTCCGGTCCGCGGACCTCCAACCCTAGTCCCGCGGACCACAACCCCGGGTTCGCGGGCCCCGCCTTCTGTGCCGTGAGGTGTCGGTGGGGAGTCGTAGACTTCCAACCTGTCCCCCCAGACTCCCTCGCCGCCCTTCATCGCCCGTTCTCCGGAGGCCCCAGCCGTGACCAAGCCGCCCTTCACGCATCTGCACGTGCACACCCAGTACTCGCTGCTGGACGGTGCGGCGCGGCTGAAGGACATGTTCGCTGCCTGCAATGAGATGGGCATGTCGCACATCGCGATGACGGACCACGGAAACCTGCACGGGGCGTACGACTTCTTCCATCAGGCGAGGAAGGCCGGGGTGACGCCGATCATCGGGATCGAGGCGTACGTGGCCCCCGAGTCCCGGCGGAACAAGCGGAAGATCAAGTGGGGTCAGCCGCACCAGAAGCGCGATGACATCTCCGGTTCCGGTGGATACACGCACAAGACGATCTGGGCCGCGAACAGCACGGGACTGCACAATCTCTTCCGTCTCTCCTCCGACGCCTACAAGGAGGGGTGGTTGCAGAAGTGGCCGCGGATGGACAAGGAGACCATCGCCCAGTGGTCCGAAGGTCTCATCGCGTCCACCGGGTGTCCGTCGGGCGAGTTGCAGACCAGGCTGCGGCTGGGGCAGTTCGACGAAGCGCTGAAGGCGGCTTCGGAGTACCAGGACATCTTCGGCAAGGAGCGGTACTTCCTGGAGCTGATGGACCACGGCATCGAGATTGAGCGCCGGGTGCGGGAAGGTCTGCTGGAGATCGGGAAGAAGCTCGGCATCCCCCCGCTGGTGACGAACGACTCGCACTACACCTACCCGCACGAGGCCGCGGCGCACGACGCATTGCTGTGCATCCAGACCGGCAAGAACGTCTCCGATCCGGACCGCTTCCGGTTCGACGGCACGGGCTACTACCTGAAGTCCACGGACGAGATGTACGCGGTGGACTCCTCGGACGCCTGGCAGGAGGGGTGCCGCAACACGCTCCTGGTCGCGGAGCAGGTGGATGTCTCCGGCATGTTCAAGGCGAAGAACCTGATGCCGAAGTTCGACATCCCGGCCGGGTACACCGAGATCACCTGGTTCCAGGAAGAGGTCCGGGTCGGCATGGAGCGCCGATTCCCGGGCGGTGTGCCCGACGACCGCCAGAAGCAGGCGGAGTACGAGATGGACGTCATCATCAAGATGGGGTTCCCGGGGTACTTCCTGGTGGTCGCCGACTTCATCATGTGGGCGAAGAACCAGGGCATCGCCGTGGGCCCCGGCCGTGGTTCGGCGGCCGGCTCGATCGTGTCGTACGCGATGGGGATCACCGACCTCGACCCGATCGAGCACGGGCTGATCTTCGAGCGGTTCCTCAACCCCGAGCGCGTCTCCATGCCCGACGTTGACATCGACTTCGACGAGCGTAGGCGCGTCGAAGTGATCCGGTATGTGACCGAGAAGTACGGCGCCGACAAGGTCGCCATGATCGGAACCTACGGAAAGATCAAGGCGAAGAACGCCATCAAGGACTCCGCCCGGGTGCTGGGCTACCCGTACGCGATGGGCGACCGGCTGACCAAGGCCATGCCCGCCGACGTCCTGGGCAAGGGCATCGACCTCTCCGGCATCACCGACCCCGCCCACCCGCGGTACAGCGAGGCGGGCGAGATCCGGGGGATGTACGAGAACGAACCCGATGTGAAGAAGGTCATCGACACCGCGAAGGGCGTCGAGGGCCTGGTGCGGCAGATGGGTGTGCACGCCGCCGGCGTGATCATGTCCAGCGAGACCATCACCGACCACGCGCCGGTCTGGGTGCGGCACACCGACGGCGTCACCATCACCCAGTGGGACTATCCGCAGTGCGAGTCGCTCGGCTTGCTGAAGATGGACTTCCTGGGCCTGCGCAACCTCACCATCATGGACGACGCCATCAAGATGGTGCGGTCCAACAAGGGCATCGACCTGGAGATGCTGGCCCTGCCGCTGGACGACCCCACGACGTACGAACTGCTCTGCCGCGGTGACACGCTCGGCGTCTTCCAGTTCGACGGCGGCCCGATGCGCTCCCTGCTGCGGCTGATGAAGCCCGACAACTTCGAGGACATCTCCGCCGTCTCGGCCCTGTACCGCCCGGGCCCGATGGGAATGAACTCCCACACCAACTACGCGCTGCGAAAGAACAAGCAGCAGGAGATCACCCCGATCCATCCGGAGTTGGAGGAGCCTCTCAAGGAGGTTCTGGACATCACCCATGGATTGATCGTCTACCAGGAGCAGGTGCAGAAGGCCGCGCAGATCATCGCCGGCTACTCGCTGGGCGAGGCCGACATCCTCCGCCGGGTGATGGGCAAGAAGAAGCCCGAGGAACTGGCCGCCAACTTCACGATCTTCCAGGCGGGCGCGAGGAAGAACCAGTACTCGGACGAGGCGATCCAGGCGCTGTGGGACGTGCTGGTGCCGTTCGCGGGTTACGCCTTCAACAAGGCCCACTCGTCCGCGTATGGCCTGGTGACCTACTGGACCGCCTATCTCAAGGCGAACTATCCCGCCGAATACATGGCAGCGCTGCTGACCTCGGTCAAGGATGACAAGGACAAGTCGGCCGTCTATCTGAACGAATGCCGGCGCATGGGCATCAAGGTGCTGCCGCCCAATGTGAACGAGTCCGAGTCGAACTTCGCGGCCCAGGGCGACGACGTCATTCTGTTCGGCCTCTCCGCCATTCGGAACGTCGGCACCAATGTGGTCGACTCGATCATTCGTTGCCGGAAGTCCAAGGGGAAGTACGCGACCTTCTCCGATTTCCTCGACAAGGTCGAAGCGGTCGTCTGCAATAAGCGGACCGTCGAATCGCTGATCAAGGCCGGTGCCTTCGATGAGATGGGGCACACGCGCAAGGGTCTCGTCGCCCACCATGAGCCGATGATCGACAATGTGGTGGCGGTCAAGCGCAAGGAAGCCGAAGGGCAATTCGACCTCTTCGGCGGCATGGGCGGAGACGACAGCGCCGACGAGCCCGGTTTCGGTCTCGATGTGGAATTCTCCGACGTCGAATGGGAGAAGTCCTACCTCCTGGCGCAGGAGCGGGAAATGCTCGGACTCTATGTGTCCGACCATCCGCTCTTCGGTATCGAGCACGTCCTGTCGGACAAGAGCGATGCCTCCATCTCCCAGCTCACCGGCGGCGAGCACGCGGACGGCGCGATCGTCACCATCGGCGGCATCATCTCCGGCCTCCAACGCAAGATGACCAAGCAGGGCAATGCCTGGGCCATCGCCACCGTCGAAGACCTCGCCGGCTCCATCGAGTGCATGTTCTTCCCCGCCACCTATCAGCTGGTCTCCACCCAACTCGTCGAGGACACCGTCGTCTTCGTCAAGGGACGTCTCGACAAGCGCGAGGACGTGCCCCGGCTCGTCGCCATGGAGCTCCAGGTGCCCGACCTCTCGTCGGCCGGCACCAATGCGCCCGTGGTGGTGACCATCCCCACGGTCAAGGTGACTCCGCCGATGGTCACCCGGCTCGGTGAGATCCTCAGCCACCACCGGGGCAACACCGAAGTGCGGATCAAGCTCCAGGGGCCTCGCACCACCACCGTGCTCCGGCTCGACCGGCATCGGGTACAGCCCGATCCGGCACTCTTCGGCGACCTCAAGGTGCTGCTCGGCCCCTCCTGCCTCGCCGGCTGACCTTTCGAGGCCCCGCGAGGGTCGGTGTGAGGCCGGTGTGGGCCCGGGCGGTGGCGCACGCGGGCTCGGGCCGCGCACTGCCGGGTGGGCCGGTCAGGGAGGCTTCCAGTCCGAGGAATGACGAAAGGGGGCGCGCTCGTGATGACGAGCGCGCCCCCTTCTCCGCGATGCCGGGCGTCCGGACCGTTCCCACGGTCGGGCGCTACGGAGCGGAATGATCAGTTGTGGCCGAAACGCCGCTGGTGCTTACGCGCAACATCCGCCGGGCTGCCCTGTGCCTGCGATTGCGGTTGGGCCTGCGCCTCGTAGGCGGTCGACTTCGCCTCCTCGCTGCCTCGCTCCGATTGCGACGAGCGATCCTGCTGATGGCCACCCTTGCGATTCTTGTGCTTGGCCATGGTGTGCCTCCATCGTGGGTCTCGGGGCCAGGGCCGCGACCAGACTCACATATGGTGGGATACGTCGCATTTTGGATCATTGCCGTGGGTAAACGCCCCTTGTCACGGGGCTTGGCGAGGTTCCGCCACGCCGATGATCGAGTTCCGGCCGTTTAGCCCTTCGCGGTCGGGCAGACTCGAAGCAGCCGGTATGAATCCCGGCTCGCAAGCGTCTCCGGGGGCCTCAGCCCCTGTGAACTCAAGATCTCAGAACCCCAAGATCCCCAAGAATCCTTGGTCCCCGAGACCTCGGAGTGTGCGAAAGAGGGTGGAGCGCGTGGACCGCTGCGTTGTGCTGGTGGACGCCGGCTACCTGCTCGGTGCCGCTGCGAGCCTGCTCGCCGGTGAACCAGCGCGTTCCCGGATCACCGTCGATCACACCGCTCTCATCCAGGGCCTGCGTGAACTCGCCGAGGCCGATACGGAACGCCCCCTGCTCCGCATCTACTGGTTCGACGGCGCCCCCGACCGCGTCCCACAGCCCGAACACCGCCGGCTGCGGGTGATGCCCAGGGTCACCGTCCGGTTGGGCGCGCTCACCCGGAGCGACGGACGGTGGGCCCAGAAGGGCGTCGACGCCGCGATGCATGCAGAGCTCACTGAACTGGCCAGAAATCGCGCCTGCTCGGATGTGGTGCTGGTCACCGGTGACGGCGACCTCCTGCCCGGTCTGATGTCGGCCAAGGAACACGGTGTCGCGGTCCACCTCTGGGCGGTGCAGGCAGCAGACGGCGACTACAACCAGTCCGAAGACCTCGTCGCCGAAGCCGACGAACGACGCGTCCTGGACCGGGCCTGGATCACCGGAGCGGTACGGGCCAAGGAACTCACGGGAGTCTGCGCCCCGCCCCCCGCTCCCCGCCCGGAGATCGCCGCGATCCTCTCCGCCCCGCTGCCCGAGTCGGCGCTCGCGGCATCGCAGGCGGCGGCCGAGCCGGGGGCCAACGGCGCCCAGCCGACAGCCCGCGACCATCGCCCCGACCACGCCCCGCCCCCCGCCAAGGGCGTTCCCACTCCCAAGGACCTGGCCGGTCTGCGTGCCTCCGGTACGGGCCCCGCGCCCCAGCCGCCGAGCGCCACCCTGCGCTGGTCCTCCGACAAGGGTTGGGTGGAACGCCCGCACGCCCCGGCCCTCGGCGAACCGCCCGAGACCGCATCGCTCCCCACCCTGGCCCAGCTCACCAGCGCCGAGCAGCGCTGGGCCGACCGCGAGGAGGACATCACCACGGTCGGTGGTGACCCCTTCGAGGTGGGGCAGGTCTTCGCCCGGCGCTGGATGGCCCGGCTGTCCGAGAGCGGCCATGTACAGAAACTCTCGACGATGTACCCCCGGATCCCTCACCGCATCGACGGGGAACTGCTGCGCTACGCAGCACGTTTCGGTCTGCTGGCCCACAAGGACGACCAGATCGACGAACACGACCGCTATGCGATCAGGGCGGGATTCTGGCGGGAGATCGATGTCCAGGCGGCGGCGGAACACGCCCCCGCCGGGGAGTAGCGCGGACGACCCCGTACTCTCATACCTCGTGAGTACGGTGTGCGTGGTGCGACGGCTGGTCAAGACGTACCCCGCTGCGCGTGCCCGCCGTGGGGTGCCCGCTACCCCCGAGGTCCGGGCCACCGATGGAATCAGCCTGGAAGTCCAGGGCGGCGAGATCTTCGGACTGCTCGGCCCCAACGGCGCCGGCAAGTCCACCCTGGTACGTCAGCTGACCGGATTGATGCGCCCGGACGCCGGCAGCATCGAGGTGCTGGGACACGACCTCGTCCGCCACCCGGAGCGCGCCTCCCGGCTCGTCGGCTACCTCGGGCAGGAATCCACCGCACTCGACGAACTGACCGTCGCGCTCGCCGCCGAGACCACCGGACGGCTCCGCGGGCTGTCCATCAAGGACGCCCGCGCCGAACGTGACGCCGTACTGGACGAACTGGGCCTGGCAGAGCTGGCCGGCCGGCCGTTGAAGCGGCTCTCCGGTGGACAGCGGCGCCTGGCGTGCTTCGCGACGACCCTCGTCGGAGAGCGCCCGCTGCTCGTCCTTGACGAACCCACCACCGGTATGGACCCGGTGGCGCGCCGAGCGGTCTGGGCCGCGGTCGACCGCCGCAGGGCAGAGCACGGCACCACCGTCGTCCTGGTCACCCACAACGTTATCGAGGCGGAAACCGTGCTGGACCGGGTCGCCGTACTGGAACGCGGCCGGGTCATTGCCTGCGACACCCCCAGCGGGCTGAAGGAACATGTCGCCGGCGAGGTCCGCGTCGAACTGGTCTGGCGGGAACGGGCACCGCTCGATGTGCCCGAGGTGGCCGCACTGCGCGGCTCCGCACAGGAATCGGGCCGTCGCTGGGTGCTCAGACTCGCCCCCGACGAGGCTCGGGCGGCGGTCGCCGCCGTGACGGGCGGTGCGGCGTTCGCGGCGCTCGACGACTTCACGCTGGCAACCCCCAGCCTGGAGGACGTGTATTTGGCTCTCGGGGGGAACGCGATGAAGGGGCTGGTCAAAGCGTGAGCATCGTGCCCATGGAAGCAGTGTCCGGGCAGACGCGGGTCAGGGGACGGGGTACGCCCGTCGTCGCGCCCGCGCCGCTCGCCCCCCGGGCACGGCTGCTGCCGGCGCTCGGAGCGGTCTACACCGCGCAGTTGTCCCGGGCCCGGGTCGCCAGGATTCCGCTGCTGTTCGTGGCGACCTTCCAATCCATCGGGATCATGGTCTTGATGCGGGGCGTCGTGGAGGGCGGGGACGAGGCACGGGCCGTGGTCGCGGGCTCCTCCGTCCTGGTCGTGGCCTTCGTGGCGCTCAACCTCCTCGCCCAGTACTTCGGGCAGTTGCGGGCCAGCGGTGGCCTCGACCACTACGCGACCCTGCCGGTGCCGCCCGCGGCCGTGGTACTGGGTGCGGCCGGCGCGTACGCCTCCTTCACGGTCCCCGGCACCATCGTCACCGCGATCGCCGGCAGCGTCCTGTTCTCGCTGCCCATGACGCATCTATGGATCCTCCTCGCCGTGATCCCGTTGGCCGGGGCCGCGCTCGCGGGGCTCGGGGCGGCACTCGGTCTGCTCGCGCCCCGGGCGGAACTGGCCACCCTGCTCGGGCAACTGGGCATGTCCGCGGCGCTGCTGCTGGGAGTCCTGCCCGCGGACCGACTGCCGGAACCGATCTCGTACGCACGCGATCTGCTGCCTTCCACCTACGGGGTCGAGGCGCTGGCGCGGACCTTCGGACCGAACCCCGACTGGGCTGCCGTCGGGTTCGACCTGGCGATCTGCGCCCTGGTGGGCGTGGTCTCGCTGACCGTGGCGACCTGGGCCTACCGGCGGGCCGCCGTCCGCTGAGCGGCCCTCGCCACTGGTGTGCCCACCGGCGCCTCGCGACTGCCGGTGTGCCCAGCGGTGCACCGGGGCGCCGGTGAGCTTTCGGGGCCGCCCCGGGCGTGGCCGGCGGTAGCCGTGGGAGCGACCGGTCCGGTGAGGCGCGCCCGGCTCATGCCTGGCACGATGGCCGGGTGACCGCACCGCTGACACCGCCGCACCCACCACACCGCCCGTCCGCATCCGGGACCCCGGGGGACGACCCCTGGCAGGCTCCGCCGAGCGATCAGGACTCGGGTCCGCACGAGGCGGCAGTACTGCGGGACGACATCCGTGATGCGGTGATCGTGTTGTTCGCCGTGGCCGTCCTGGGCGTCGGCCTCGGCTTGCTGTGGTTGGCCCTGGCCCCCAACGTGCCGCTCATCTCCGACGGCAAGGCGGTCTTCCTGCGGGACTCCGAGGGCGAGGAGGCGGTCGGTGCCGACGGTACGTTCGCGCTCCTCGGCCTGGCGTTCGGTGCGGTGAGCGCCGTGGGCGTGTTCGTGTTCCGCCGTCGTGGCGGCATCGCCCTGGTGGTGGCGCTGGCCATCGGCGGGCTCCTGGGCGCGCTTGTCGCCTGGGGGGTCGGCACCTGGTTCGGGCCGACGGAGGATGTCGTCGCCCATGCGAAGGCCGTGGGTGCGGGGGTGGTGTTCGACGCCCCGCTGGAGCTGAACGCCAAGGGTGCGCTCCTGGCGTGGCCGGTGGCCGCGATGATGGTGCACCTGCTGCTGACGGCGCTGTTCGGCCCCCGTGATCCGGAGCCGCTGCCGCTGCCCGACTGATGCGTCGGCGGCGCCGGTCGTCGAGGACCGGGCTCCGTGCTCCGGCTGGCCCGACCCCCATCAACCCGATCCGATGCAGCCTGAACCAGTGCGACCTGGCCCGATGCAGCCTGACCTGATGCGACCCGGTCTGGCCCGATCGGTCGAGCCTAGGCACGACCGATCGGGGCCAGCACGGCCGATGTCAGCTCCGCGAGGGCCGCGGGCGCAAGTTCCACCTCAAGGCCCCTGCGTCCGGCCGAGACGCAGATCGTCGGATGGGTGGACGCGGAGGCGTCCAGTACCGTGCGCAGCCGCCTGCGCTGGCCCAGCGGGGAGATCCCGCCCCGGACATAACCCGTGGTCCGTTCCGCCGCCGCCGGATCGGCCATGGCGGCCCGCTTGCCGCCCACCGCCGCCGCCAGCGCCTTGAGGTCCAGCTGACCGGCCACCGGTACGACGGCCACCGTCAGCTCGCCGTCCACCTCGGCCACGAGCGTCTTGAAGACCCGGTTCGGGGACACTCCCATCACCCGTGCCGCCTCCTCGCCGTACGAGGCGGCTGCCGGGTCATGGTCGTAGGCGTGCACGACGAACTCAGCCCCTGCGGCCGTCAGCGCGACCGTCGCGGGAGTACCGCCCGTCTTCTTGGCCTTCTTCGCCATGGAGCTGGGGTTCCTGTTCAGTTCAGACTCGTCGGCAGTCTGGTGAGGTCCGCCGCGGGCAGTGACGGGAGGTGGCGGATGACCGCGGTCTCCGAGCGCAGGAGCGTGAGCTCCTCGCGCAGCCGTGCCGCGGCGTCGGGCGCTTCGAGCAGTCGCTGTTTCGCGGGGGTGTCCAGCAGGGCCTTGGCAGCGACGAGGTAGGAGACGACCGTGGGGTCGTCCGGCAGGTCCCCGTTGCCCGTCAGCGATCGTTCGCGGGCCCCGGCCAGTTGCTTCTGGTACTTGAGGAAGGCCCGCAGGACCCCTTCGGCGAGTGCGCCCGCGCCCTCTCCGGCCACATCTCCGATCTCCTCCACCTCCGCCAGCAGGAAGGGGCCGCTGGCGTCGACCGAACGGATGGCGACCCGGGTGGTGGCAGTGGCGAGGACCTCGAAACCGCCGTCCTCACGTTCCCGGATGGTCGCCGCGTCCACGATGCACCCCATGCTGTGGAACACCTTGAGCGGGTCGTCGCCGAAGCCGGCGGCGGGTCCGCGCTCGGGGACGGCGGTCTGGTCGGGCAGTCCGGGCAAGGTCGGGGCCACCTCGTGGCCGTCGCGAATGGCGACCACGGCGAAGCGGCGCGGTTCGGAATCATCGATCTTGAGCAGCTCGCGCATCATGGCGCGGTAGCGCTCCTCGAAGACGTTCAAAGGGAGAACGAGGCCAGGGAACACGACCGAGTTGAGCGGGAAGAGCGGCAGACGTGCGGTGGTCACACTGGCCAACCCTAATGGTCCGTGCGCTCGCCCAGGCAGGTCCGTAGCGGCGTCATGGACGCAACCTCGATCCGTACGCCGTCGCGGGTGTCCAGGAACTGCCCGAGCGGGTCGTCGGAAACCCGGCTCCACGGGAAGGAAGTGGCGTGCGGTCCGATGAGCCGGAACTGCTCCAGGGCCTCCTGCCAGCGCCCTCGCCGCACCAGGACGTACGCCGCGAGGTTGCGGACCTCGGCCGGCCAGGGGTCGCCCGGGGGATAGCCCGCCGAGAGCGCGATCGCGAGATCCGCCGCCGCGTCCGTCCGGTCCTGCGCCAGCGGTGAGCCGTCGCCGCTCTCCAGCCAGGCGAAGGCGGCCCGGACCGGCAGCGCCTGTACGAGCGAACCGGGCAGGGCGTCCGCGGCGGCTTGCTCGGCGAAGTCGAAGCACTCGCGGTGCGATCCGTACCACTGTGCGGAGAGGTAGCGCAGGGCCGCGACGTGGCAGCCGTAGTGGTGGGAGGAGCGACGGACCGCCTGTTCCCACAGCGCCTCGAAGCGGGCGTGTCCGACATGCGTGCCGCGTGCATGGTCCAGGGCGATGCGCCAGGGCACCGGGTCGCCGGCGCACCCCTCCGCAGCCGCGTCGATCAGCGGACCGATCTCGCGCAGCCGCTCCGATCTGGCGGGCGAGTCCCACGCCCTGCGGACCGCCAGTTCGGCTTTGACGACCAGCGCGTCGGGGTCATGGGGTGCCGCCGCGAGCCAGGCGGTCAGCCAGTCGCCGCGGGAGGAGGCGAAGGTGGCGAGCCGCATCACATAGCGGTCGCGGTTCTCCCATTCGGCCGCCGAGCGCGTGGCGGCCAGGAGGGAGGCGGCCGGTCGGAACTCCCCGACGGCCGCCGCCACGAGCGCCGGTCCGATGAGCTCGTCCGGCGCGTCGAGGAGCACGGTGTCATCGGCGGGCAGCCCGCCGTCGACGGAACCGAGCCGTGACGTGTGCCTGATCATCCGCGCGGTGCGCACCAGGGCGCGAAGCAAAGACATGGTCCGGCCATTGAAAACCGCAGGTCGGAGGCGACGCCAGAGGGGCCCTGTGAAGCTTTGGTAGCGGCCGGGAAGGTTGTCCTCAAAAAAGTCAAGAGAGCGCAAAGAATGCGACTGGCTGACTGGTGTGGGGGCACAACCGCACCCCTTGTCCGCACGGTTGCTTCCCTTCCGTGCCCGGCGCGCGCCGCCGAGTTGGAGTCACCCCCTGCGCAGCAGTCTCGATGCCCCCGCCGCCACCGTCGTGGCGAGTATCCAGCCCAGCAGCACCAGCACGGCCGCCGCCCACTGCCAGTGCCCGTCGAGTCGCCAGTAGCCGTCCTGCCCCAGATTGATCACCGGGATCAGCAGGTCCAGGGCGTACAGGGGCGCGTTCCAGTGCGGATGCTCGCCGGGCTTGAACGGTTCCGGTTCCACCTGGGCGAAGGCCACTGCCCCGGCGGCCCAGAGCACCGCCATCCACAGCGCCGCGCGCCCCGGGCGGTAGCCGTAGGCCACGGTCCAGTCCTGGAGGTAGCCCCAGAGCTTCGCGGCCAGCGGCAGGGTCTCGCGGCGTCGGCGCTGCTTGGCCAGCAGCACTTCCCGGGCGTCCGCGTCCTCGCCGCTGTTGCGCAACACGGTCGCGAGCCGTTCGTACGGCTCCGGCGAGTACTCGGGGGTCGCCGACGCCACCCACTCCAGCCGTCTGCTGAGCGGGAACTCCTCGTACGGCACCAGGTTCTCGTAGACGAAGCCGCCCATGGCCAGTCCACCGGGGCCGGGCCAACTCGCGGCGAGGTCCACCAGCGTCACCACCTTCGCCCCGTTGAGGACCACCCGACCCTCCTCGGGGCGGACCGCGTTGAAGCGCAGTTCCGGGGTGACGATCCGACGCAGGGAGAGCTCCTCGCGCGGGCTGAGCGTGAACCGCGCCCGATGGAGGTCCACCGCGTCCCCGAAGCGTCCGTCGTCGAGTCGGACCCCGCCGTAGCACTGGAAGGGCTGGAGGCGGGTGGTGCCCTGGCTCGACTCCCCGCCGCGCCCGATGCCGAACGGGGGAGTGGTGCCCTGACGGCCGGTGGTCTCGCTCACCCAGGCGCCGGTCATGTAGAGCGTCCGCTCCACACTGATCTGCGGTGCGTTCAGCGCGCGGCGCTCGCCCGCGGCCCTGAGCCTGCTGCCCCGCAGGCTTAAAGACACTCCGACCTTCGCGCCGCGCAGACTGAACTCCCCGTAGGTCTCGATCAGTTCCGCCTGGAGGTCCTGGGCGACGGACAGCCCGTCCGCCGTGATCGCCCGGCCCCGGCGGTCGGGGCGCACATGGATCTGGTTGATCAGCAGATCCGTCCCGATCTGCGCGTCCGTGAGCCGGATGCCGTGCTCGACCCGGCAGCGCGGCAGATGCAGATCGCCTTCGGTGCGCAGTCGGGCGGCCTCCAGTCGCGGAATGGCGCAGCCCACCATCCGTACGGTGGTGAAGTGGGCCTCGGGCAGCCAGATCTCGCTCTCGAATCGACAGCCGTTCAGTTCGACGTAGGGCGCGATGCTGCCACCCGCCAACTTGAGCGTTCCGGTGATCAGGACGCCCCGCAGTTTGAGTGCGGCGACCCGCCCGGGATGCGGGGTGGGACCGCTGAGCAGGAGGCGGGCCACGATCGCGGCCCGGACACTGCGCTCGGGGCCCCAGGGACGCGGCGAGAACGGGTCGTTCAGCAAGGGGTCGGGGTCGCTGAGGTCGTAGGTGCTGCCGCTGCGGAATGCGTTCCACATGCGCTGCTCGGTCAGGGTGAGCCCGTCCGGGCAGCCTTCGTCCAGCGGCTCGGTCACTACCGCCCCCTCTTCGATTCTGTGAAGTTGTGCGCGTCCTCCGCGGTGTCGCGGACACCGGTGCGGGGCGCGCCCTGCCCAGCCGGTCACCAGGCCCGTACTGCCGTTCTTCCCCCTGTGTGACGGAGTGAACGCTAGTGGTCATCGATCACCCGTGGGAGGTCTGAGTCGCGTATCAGCCAGTGATACGGGAAACAGCAGCCGAATCGGGTCTGCGAGAATTGGCTGTGTGATCTCTCGAATCGATCTGCGCGGCGATGCCCTCCCCGAGGGCGCCGCACTGCGCGACCTGCTGCCCCGTGCCGAGTTCGACGTGGAAGCCGCCCTGGAGAAGGTGCGGCCCATCTGCGAGGACGTACGCCATCGCGGCACGGCGGCGCTGATCGAGTACGCGGAGAAGTTCGACGGTGTGGTGCTGGAGCAGGTGCGGGTGCCCGCCCGTGCCATCGCGGACGCCCTCACCGGCCTGGACCCCGAGGTCAGGGCCGCGCTGGAGGAGTCCATCCGGCGCGCCAGGATCGTTCACCGCGCCCAGCGGCGCACCGAGCACACCACTCAGGTCGTGCCCGGCGGCACCGTGACCGAGAAATGGGTTCCGGTGGAGCGCGTCGGGCTGTATGCACCCGGTGGCCGGTCCGTGTACCCCTCCTCCGTGATCATGAACGTCGTCCCCGCGCAGGAAGCGGGCGTGGCCTCCATCGCCCTGGCGTCGCCGCCCCAGAAGGAGCACGGCGGCCTGCCGCACCCGACCATCCTGGCCGCCTGCGCCCTCCTCGGCGTGGACGAGGTGTACGCGGTGGGCGGTGCCCAGGCGGTCGCGATGTTCGCGTACGGCACGGAAGGCCCCGACGGCTGTCCGCCCGCGAACATGGTCACCGGCCCCGGCAACATCTGGGTCGCCGCCGCCAAGCGCTACTTCACCGGCCGGATCGGCATCGACACCGAGGCGGGCCCGACCGAGATCGCCGTCCTCGCCGATGCCACCGCCGACCCCGTGCACGTCGCGGCTGACCTGATCAGCCAGGCCGAGCACGACCCGCTGGCCGCCGCGGTCCTGGTCACCGACTCGGTGGAGCTCGCGGACGCGGTCGACAAGGAGTTGGAACCGCAGATCGCGGCCACCCGGCACGTCGAGGACCGGATCGTGCCCGCCCTGACCGGCCGGCAGTCCGCGATCGTCCTCGTCGACGGCGTGGCCGAGGGCCTGCGGGTCGTCGACGCCTACGGAGCCGAGCACCTGGAGATCCAGACCGCCGACGCAGCCGCCGTGGCCGCCCGGGTCCGCAACGCCGGTGCGATCTTCGTCGGGCCCTACTCGCCCGTCTCCCTGGGCGACTACTGCGCCGGCTCCAACCACGTCCTGCCCACCGGGGGATGCGCCTGCCACTCCTCTGGCCTGTCCGTCCAATCCTTCCTGCGCGGCATCCACATCGTGGATTACAGCCGCGAAGCCCTCGCCGACGTCACCCACCACGTGGTCACGCTCGCCGAGGCCGAGGATCTGCCCGCCCACGGTGCCGCCGTGAAGGCGCGCTTCGGCTGGAAGGTGCCGGGCCGTGAGCAGTGAGCCAGCGGGCGGCGTGCGCATCGACGATCTGCCCATCCGCGACGAACTGCGCGGCAAGTCCCCCTACGGTGCCCCCCAGCTCGACGTTCCCGTCCAACTGAACACCAACGAGAACCCCTATCCGCTGCCCGAACCCCTTGTGGAGCGGATCGCCGAGCGGGTCCGGGAGGCGGCGCGCGGTCTCAACCGCTATCCCGACCGGGACGCCGTCGAACTGCGCACCCAGCTCGCCGCCTACCTCTCCCGGACCACCGGCCACCTGGTGGGCATCGAGAACGTGTGGGCCGCCAACGGCTCCAACGAGGTCATCCAGCAACTGCTCCAGACCTTCGGCGGCCCCGGGCGCACCGCCATCGGCTTCGAGCCCTCGTACTCCATGCACGGGCTGATCTCCCGCGGCACCGGTACCGGCTGGATCTCCGGGCCGCGCCATGACGACTTCACCATCGACCTCCCCGCGGCCGAGCGCGCCATCGCCGAGCACCGCCCGGACGTCATCTTCATCACCTCGCCCAACAACCCCACCGGCACCGCGGTCGACCGGGACACCGTGCTGGCGCTGTTCGATGCCGCCCAGGCCGCGAAGCCGTCCCTGGTGGTCGTGGACGAGGCGTACGTGGAGTTCAGCCACCGGCCCTCCCTCCTGTCACTGATCGAGGGCCGACCGAACCTGGTGGTCTCCCGGACGATGTCCAAGGCGTTCGGCGCGGCCGGACTGCGGCTCGGTTACCTCGCCGCGGCCCCCGCCGTGGTCGACGCGGTACAGCTGGTGCGGCTGCCGTACCACCTGTCGGCCGTCACCCAGGCCACCGCGCTCGCGGCGCTGGAGCACACCGATACGCTGTTGGGGTACGTCGAACAGCTGAAGGCCGAGCGGGACCGTCTGGTCACCGAGCTACGGGCCATCGGCTTCTCGGTGACCGACTCGGACGCGAACTTCGTGCAGTTCGGACGGTTCGACGATGCCCACGAGGCATGGCAGAAGATCCTCGACCGCGGAGTGCTGGTCCGGGACAACGGAGTACCGGGATGGCTGCGGGTCACCGCCGGCACCCCGACGGAGAACGACGCGTTCCTCGACGCGGTCCGTGAGTTGATGAAGGAGCAGAGCGCATGAGCCGCGTAGGACGGGTCGAAAGGGCCACGAAGGAGACCTCCGTCGTCGTCGAGATCGACCTCGACGGCACCGGGCAGGTCGATGTGTCGACCGGGGTCGGTTTCTACGACCACATGCTCGACCAACTGGGCCGGCACGGTCTCTTCGACCTCACCGTGAAGACCGAGGGTGACCTCCACATCGACACCCACCACACCATCGAGGACACCGCCCTCGCGCTCGGCGCCGCCTTCAAGCAGGCCCTCGGCGACAAGGTCGGCATCTACCGCTTCGGCAACTGCACGGTCCCGTTGGACGAGTCCCTCGCCCAGGTCACCGTCGACCTCTCCGGACGCCCGTACCTGGTGCACACCGAGCCGGAGAACATGGCTCCGATGATCGGCGCCTACGACACGACGATGACCCGCCACATCTTCGAGTCCTTCGTCGCGCAGGCCCAGATCGCGCTGCACATCCACGTCCCCTACGGCCGCAACGCCCACCACATCGTGGAGTGCCAGTTCAAGGCGCTCGCCCGGGCCCTGCGCTACGCCAGCGAGCGCGACCCGCGCGCCGCCGGCATCCTCCCCTCCACCAAGGGCGCCCTGTGACCGGCCTGTCGACCATCCTGATCGTCGTCGGCCTCTTCCTCCTCGGTGGGATGTACTCCTTCCAGAAGCAGGGCCTGCCGCGCGGAGTGGTCGTCCTCCTCGGCATCGGCTCTTTCATGTGCCTGCTCGCGGGCGTGCTCCGATTGGACGTGTGGTCATGAGCGCCGGCCAGCAGGGCAAGAAGGCCAAGAAGGTCGTTGTCTTCGACTACGGCTTCGGCAATGTCCGCTCCGCCGAGCGGGCGCTCGCCAGGGTCGGCGCCGATGTGGAGATCACCCGCGACTTCGACGCCGCCATGAACGCCGACGGACTGCTGGTCCCCGGCGTGGGCGCGTTCTCCGCCTGCATGGAGGGGCTGCGCGCGGCGCGCGGCGAGTGGATCGTCGGCCGCAGGCTCTCCGGTGGCCGTCCCGTGATGGGCATCTGCGTCGGCATGCAGATCCTCTTCGCCCGCGGCATCGAGCACGGTGTGGAGAGCGAAGGGCTCGACGAATGGCCCGGCACGGTCGGCCCGCTCAAGGCACCCATCGTTCCGCACATGGGCTGGAACACGGTCGAGGCGGCACCGGACAGTCGGCTCTTCGCCGGCCTCGACCCCGAGGCCCGCTACTACTTCGTGCACTCCTACGCCGTGCACGACTGGGAACTGCAGATCACCAACCCCGCCATCCGCGCACCCCAGGTCACCTGGGCGACACACGGCGAGCGCTTCGTCGCCGCCGTGGAGAACGGTGCGCTGTGGGCGACCCAGTTCCACCCCGAGAAGTCCGGCGACGCCGGGGCCCAGCTGCTGACCAACTGGATTGAGACGCTGTAATGCCGAAGCTTGAACTCCTGCCCGCAGTTGACGTCCGCGACGGCCAGGCCGTCCGCCTCGTACACGGCGAGTCCGGTACGGAGACGTCGTACGGATCCCCGCTGGACGCGGCCCTCGCCTGGCAGCGCGCGGGTGCCGAGTGGCTGCACCTCGTGGACCTCGACGCGGCCTTCGGCACCGGTGACAACCGGGAGCTGATCGCCGAGGTGACCGGCGCCATGGACATCAAGGTGGAGCTGTCCGGCGGCATCCGCGACGACGCCTCCCTCGCCGCTGCGCTCGCCACCGGCTGCACCCGGGTCAACCTCGGCACCGCGGCCCTGGAGACCCCCGAGTGGGTCGCCAAGATCATCGCCGAGCACGGTGACAAGATCGCGGTGGGTCTGGACGTCCGTGGCACCACGCTGCGCGGCCGTGGCTGGACCCGCGACGGCGGCGACCTCTACGAGACCCTCGCCCGGCTCGACTCCGAGGGCTGCGCCCGCTACGTCGTTACCGACATCGCCAAGGACGGCACCCTCCAGGGCCCCAACCTGGACCTCCTGCGCAATGTCTGCGCCAAGACCGACCGCCCCGTCGTCGCATCCGGCGGAGTCTCCTCGCTGGACGACCTGCGCGCCATCTCCTCCCTGGTCCCCGAAGGCGTCGAGGGCGCGATCGTGGGCAAGGCGCTGTACGCGAAGGCGTTCACGCTGGAGGAGGCGCTCGCGGCGGTGTCCGCGTGAGCGAACTGCGGCGGATCAGCACCGGCGCGCCCTGGGAGGAGACGTTCGGCTACTCGCGGGCGGTCGAACTGCCGGGCGGGCTCGTGCTCGTGGCCGGCTGTACGTCCGTCGTGGACGGTGAGATCACCGACGGCACGCCCTACGAGCAGACCGTGAACTCCTTCCGGGCCGCCTTCGACGCCCTGGCACAACTGGGCCTCGGACCGCAGGACACCGTGCGGACCAGGATGTTCATCACCCACGCCCGGGACGTGGACGACGTCGGACGGGCCCACAAGGAGCTCTTCGACGCCGTACGCCCGGTGGCCACCATGGTCATCGTCGCGGGCCTCGTCGATCCGCGCCTGGTCGTCGAGGTGGAGATCGAGGCGTACCGCACACCGAGCCGAGAGGCGGGCGAGAACGCATGACGCTGGCCGTCAGGGTCATTCCCTGTCTTGACGTCGACAACGGACGAGTCGTCAAGGGTGTCAACTTCCAGAACCTGCGCGACGCCGGCGATCCGGTGGAGATGGCGAAGCTGTACGACGCCGAAGGCGCCGACGAGCTCACCTTCCTCGACATCACCGCCTCTTCGGGCAACCGGGAGACGACATACGACGTGGTGCGGCGCACCGCCGAGCAGGTCTTCATCCCGCTCACGGTCGGCGGCGGCGTCCGGTCCCCCGACGACGTCGACAAGTTGTTGCGCGCGGGCGCGGACAAGGTCGGTGTGAACACCGCCGCGATCGACCGCCCCGACCTCATCCGGGAGATCGCCGAGCGCTTCGGCCGCCAGGTGCTGGTGCTGTCGGTCGATGCCCGCCGCACGCCCTCCGGCTCGTTCGAGGTCACGACCCACGGCGGACGGCGGGGCACCGGCATCGACGCCGTCGAGTGGGCCCACCGGGCCGCCGAGCTCGGCGCCGGGGAGATCCTGCTCAACTCGATGGACGCGGACGGCACCAAGGACGGCTACGACACCGAGATGATCACGGCGGTACGCGCGCATGTGAGCGTCCCCGTGATCGCCAGCGGTGGCGCCGGTCGGCTGGAGGACTTCCCGCCGGCGATCGACGCCGGTGCCGATGCGGTGCTCGCGGCCTCCGTCTTCCACTTCGGCGACCTCAAGATCTCCGAAGTCAAGGACGCCCTACGGCGTTCGGGACACACCGTGCGCTGACCAAAGCGGCCGAAAATGGGTATCCGCCCGCACCTTGGGCCGGGTTAACGTGCGTGTACTTCCCAACGGTTCACCAGGGAGCACACCATGTCGACCCGGCCTATCGTCGATCTCTTACAGCTCAGCCCCGACTTCGTCCGTGATCCCTACCCCGTCTACGCCCGGCTGCGAGCCGAAGGCCCCGTCCACCGGGTGCGCGACTCCGACGGCGAGGAGAAATGGCTCGTCGTCGGCCACGAGGCGAGCAGAACGGCCTTCAACGACCCCCGGTTGAGCCGCGACTGGCTGCGGTCGGGCGATGTCAGTTCGATCGTCAACACCGGCGGGGACGACTCGGCCCTCGCTCATATGCTGATGTCCGATCCGCCCCACCACACCCGACTGCGCCGGCTCGTCGCCCGGGAGTTCACCCCCCGACGGGTCGCTTCCCTCGCCCCCCGCGTGCAGCAGCTGACCGATGAGCTGCTGGACGCCATGCTCGCGAACGGGACCCGACAGGCCGATCTGATCGCAGCCTTCGCCTTTCCCCTGCCGATGACGGTCATTTGCGAACTGTTGGGCGTACCGGAACTCGACCGTGACGCCTTCCGCGCCTGGTCCAACGAGATGGTCGCCCCCTCCAGCGCCGAGGCCGAGGTCCTCGCCTACACCCAGACCACCGCCTACCTCGGCGAACTGATCGTCGCCAAGCGGGAGCGGCCGGGCGACGACCTGCTCAGCGCCATGATCCATGCAGTGGACGAGGGCGGGGACCGGCTCTCGCCCGCCGAGCTGGTCGGCATGTCCGTGCTGCTGCTGATCGCCGGCCATGAGACGACCGTCAATCTGCTCGGCAACGGTCTGCGCGCGCTCTTCAACCATCCCGACCAGCTCGCCGACCTACGCGCCGACCTCGGTCTCCTCGACGGGGCGATCGAGGAGATGCTGCGCTACGACGGCCCAGTGGAGAACTGCACGGCACGGCTCGCCCTGGAGGACGTGGAGATGGGCGGTGTGACCATTCCCGCGGGCTCACCGGTCCTGATCGCCATGGCGGACGCGGACCGGGACCCGGCCCGGTTCAAGGACCCGGACCGCTTCGACATCCGCCGTGACGCCCGCGGCCATATTGCCTTCGGACACGGCCTCCACTACTGCCTCGGCGCCCCGCTGGCCCGACTGGAGGGCCGCATTGCCCTGCACACGCTGCTGGAGCGGTGCCCTGAACTGGCACTGGACGCCGACGAGGCGAGCCTGCCGTGGATGTCCGGGATGTTGATCAGGGGAGTGCGGCGGCTACCGGTTCGCTGGTAGGACCGGCCCGAGCCGACCACCACCGCCCGTGCCCTCCCCCGTACGCACATCTGCCAGGGGCAGAGGCAGGGCCGGGGCTCAGACCGGGTCGGTCGATCGACGCGTCGACCGGCCGGCCCGCGTCACCATTGCGGCCGTCAGGCCCCCGGCAAACCCAGCGGGGCCGAGCGGACGCGCTCCACCGCCTCCTTCTCGCCCTCCAGATCCACCTGCGCCACCTCCTGGCGACCGAAGGCGAAGAGCGTCAGCTCCCCGGGCTCGCCGGTCACCGTGACCACCGGGGCGCCCCGGCGCGCGACCGCCGTCTGACCGTCGGGACGGCGCAGCACCAGCCCCTGGGGAGCCTTCCGCCCCAGCACCTTCGCCGCCCGCTCCAACCGCGCCCACAGGGCGTCCTCGAAGACACGGTCAAGGGGCCGGGGGGTCCAGTCCGGCTGGGCCCGCCGCACGTCCTCCGCATGGACGAAGAACTCCACCGTGTTCGCCGCCTCGTCCACCTGCTTGATCGCATACGGCGACAGCCGTGGCGGTCCCGTCCGGATCAGCTGGATCAGTTCCTCGTACGGCTTCTCCGCGAACTCCGCCTGCACCCGTTCCAGCCGCGGCTTGAGGGCGCCCAGCAGGATTCCGCCCGCGGCATCGGCCCGCCGCTCGCGCACCACCACGTGCGCCGCCAGGTCCCTGGTCGTCCAGTCCCCGCAGAGGGTTGCAGCAGCCGGGCCGGAGGACTCCAACAGATCGGCGAGGAGGAGTCGTTCACGCTTCGCATGGGTCGACATATCGCCAGCGTACGGCGAGTGCTCCGGGTCCGCCCAATGGACGCCCTCCCGCCACACCCCCGACACCCGGCACAATGGACGGCATGACCAGCAGTGTTCCCGCCAGCCCCCTCGATCCCGCCATCGCCGCCCGCCTCAAGCGCGGTGCCGACGGACTGGTGCCAGCCATCGCCCAGCAGTACGACACGGGCGAGGTGCTGATGCTCGGCTGGATGGATGACGAGGCCCTGCACCGCACCCTCACCACGGGCCGGTGCACCTACTGGTCCCGCAGTCGCCAGGAGTACTGGGTCAAGGGCGACACCTCAGGTCACGTACAGCACGTCAAGTCCGTCGCCCTCGACTGCGACGCCGACACGATCCTCGTCAAGGTCGACCAGGTGGGCGCCGCCTGTCACACCGGGGACCGCACCTGCTTCGACGCGGGCCCGCTCCCGCTCGCCCAGTAGGGTCGGGCGCCATGGATCTGGAGACCTTCCGCAAGCTCGCCGCCGACCGCCGCGTCATTCCCGTCCACCGCCGCCTCCTCGCCGACGGTGACACCCCGGTCGGGCTGTACCGCAAGCTCGCCGCCGAGCGCCCCGGCACCTTCCTGCTGGAGTCCGCAGAGAACGGGCGGTCCTGGTCCCGGTACTCCTTCGTGGGCGTCCGCAGCGCCGCCACCCTCACCGAGCGTGACGGACAGACGCACTGGCTCGGCACCCCACCGGTCGGCGTCCCGGTGACGGGCGACCCCCTCGCCACCCTGCGGGCCACCGTGGAGACCTTGCACACCCCGCACGACCTGGCCGCCGCGATGCCCCCGTTCACCGGTGGCATGGTCGGCTACCTCGGCTACGACATCGTCCGGCGGCTGGAGAAGATCGGCCCGGGCGAGCGGGACGACCTCAAGCTTCCCGAGCTGACCATGCTGCTCACCTCGGACCTCGCCGTGCTCGACCACTGGGACGGCACCGTCCTGCTGATCGCCAACGCGATCAACCACAACGACCTCGACACCGGGGTCGACGAGGCGCACGCCGACGCCGTGGCCCGACTCGACGCGATGGAACGCGACCTCGCCCGCCCCCTCGCCTCCGTACCCGCCGCCCTGCCGCCGTCCGAACTGCCCGTCTTCACCGCCGAGTGGGGCGGCAAGGACTACCAGGACGCGGTGGAGGACATCAAGGAGCGCATCCGGGCCGGTGAGGCGTTCCAGGTGGTCCCTTCGCAGCGGTTCGAGACCCCCTGTACGGCCAGCGCGCTCGACGTCTACCGGGTGCTGCGCGCCACCAATCCGAGCCCGTACATGTATCTGATCCGGTTCGAGGGCTTCGACGTCGTCGGCTCCAGCCCGGAGGCCCTGGTCAAGGTCGAGGACGGGCATGCCATGCTCCACCCGATCGCCGGCACCCGCCCGCGCGGCGCCACTCCGCAGGAGGACCAGGCGCTCGCCGACGAACTGCTCGCCGACCCCAAGGAGCGCGCCGAGCACCTGATGCTCGTGGACCTCGGCCGCAACGACCTGGGCCGCGTCTGTGAGCCGGGCAGTGTCGAGGTCGTCGACTTCATGTCCATCGAGCGGTACTCGCACGTGATGCACATCGTGTCCACGGTGACCGGCAAGGTCGCCGCCGGCAACACCGCCTTCGACGTCCTCACGGCCTGCTTCCCGGCCGGCACCCTCTCGGGGGCGCCGAAGCCCAGGGCGATGCAGATCATCGATGAGTTGGAGCCGTCCAGGCGCGGTCTATACGGCGGGTGCGTCGGCTATCTCGACTTCGCGGGGGACTCCGACACGGCCATCGCCATCCGTACCGCCCTGCTGCGGGACGGGACCGCGTATGTGCAGGCCGGCGCGGGTGTGGTGGCCGATTCGGACCCGGTGGCCGAGGACACGGAGTGCCGCAACAAGGCGGCTGCCGTGCTGCGTGCCGTGCACACGGCCAACCGGCTGAACGGCCGGAGGGCCACCGGCTGAACGGACCTTCGGGTCATGAGGGATAGTGGGGTGTGTGAGCGCTGTACCCGTACCCCAGCCCCGCGCCCGGTCCGCCAACTCCTCCTCCACGGCGGACAACGGGCGCCGCACCCTCGTCCTGGCCCTGTTGCTCGGTGCCATCGGCGCCACCGTCGTCCTGATCACCTCCGGTCAGACCTGGGCCGAAGGCACGGCAGAGGTCGGCGGTGGCACCCTCGCACTCGACGCCGAGGGCAGGGACGTCACCGGAGTGCCGGCCGCCCTCGCCGTCGTCGGGCTGGCCGCGCTGGTCGCCGTCTTCGCCGTTCGCCGGGCGGGCCGCGTGCTCGTCGCGGCCGTGCTCGCCCTCAGCGGTGCGGGCGCGGCCCTCGCCGCCTTCCGCGGCGCCTACGACAGCTCGGCGCTCGATGCGGAGGCCGCCCGCACCACCGGCAACGCGTCCGCCACCATCAACGCCCTCACCCACACCGCCTGGCCCTTCGTCACCACGGCCGCGGGAGTGCTGATCCTCCTCGCCGGGGTGCTCGCCCTTCGCTACGGTCGGCAGTGGCCCTCCATGTCGGGACGGTACGAGCGCGAGGCGACCCCACGGGCGGCCAAGCCCCCCGCGGACCCCGATCGCCCCGAGGAGTTGTGGAAGGCCCTCGACCGCGGCGAGGACCCCACCTGATCGACGGCGCACGGGTGACCCCCTGCGTCGTCCGTGCACGGCGTACGGGACAATGGGCCGCGAGCGTCCGGCTCACCCACAGAGCAGCAGTTCACCGTGGTGGCGCCGTCGGGCGCCCACCCCAGGACACCAGCAACGAGGAGCAACTCATGTCGGGCACCGCCCACGGACACACCCTGGCCGCCTGGACCGGCGTCAGCATCGCCTTCTTGGGTTTCTGCGTCTCCGGCGTCTTCATGGTCGCTGCGAATCCCCTCGGTTTCTGGGGCGGCCTGGCGATCGTCGCCCTGGGCGGCGTCGTCGGCGTTGCGATGAAGGCCGCCGGGATGGGCATGCCGAAGGAGTCCGCCGACCGGGTGGCCGCCCGTGAGCGCGCCACGCTGGTGGCCCGCTCCAAGTCGCCCGCCACCGCTGACACCGCCGTCTGAGTCCGCTGCACGCGGCTTCCCGGACGCAAGGCCCTGCGCGGATCGTGTGCAGGGCCTTCGCCCACCCCACGGCAACCGGTCGCCGGCTCGACCGCCCCCATCGTGCGAGTTCCGACACGCGGCACCCGACCGATGCCGTAGCGATGCGCCCCTCGGTGCTCCTGGAGAGAATCGGACGGTGGACGCCATGACCTCTCCCGTCTCCCCGGGGCCCGCGCCCGGACCGCCCGTCCCGCTCGTGCGACGGCTGGCCGCCCCCCTCGGGACGATCACCGCCGTCGCCGCGGCCTTCGCTTACGTCGGCACCGTCGACCCCCATGAACCCGGCCACTACCCGGTCTGTCCCCTCCTGAGCCTCTCCGGCCTGTTCTGCCCCGGTTGCGGAGGGTTGCGCAGTGCCTACTCCTTCATCCACGGCGACCTTCCGGCAGCGCTGGGAGCCAACGCCGTGGCGGTCGTCGGCTATCTCGTCTTCGCGGTCGTCTGGACGGTTTGGCTGATTCACGCCGTACGGGATCGGCCGGTGAAATTTGCGCTCCGACCCGTGTGGTGGTGGTCGATCGGCACGGTCGTGCTGCTCTTCACGGTGATCCGGAATCTGCCCTTCGGCTCTGTGCTGGCCCCGTGAACGAGGACGTCCCCAGGCTGGTCGGACGGTATGCCGAGTCCCATCCAGTGGGACAGGCGGCGCCCGGATGCGAGCCCGAGGGCCTCCTGCGGATACCATCGACATGGCTGATCCTTGACCATCAACGTCCCGGAAGGGGGCCGCTCGGGTGAGTGTGCTCGACGAGATCATCGAAGGCGTACGCGCCGACCTCGCGGAGCGGCAGGCACGCGTCAGCCTCGACGAGCTCAAGGAGCGCGCGGCCAAGGCTCCGGCAGCCAAGGACGGCGTCGCGGCCCTGCGCGGCGAGGGCGTCCAGGTCATCTGCGAGGTCAAGCGCTCCAGCCCCTCCAAGGGTGCGCTGGCGGCCATTGCCGACCCTGCTGCGCTCGCGGCCGACTACCAGTCCGGTGGCGCTGCCGTCATCTCCGTACTGACCGAGGAGCGCCGCTTCGGCGGTTCCCTCGCCGACCTGGAAGCCGTCCGGGCCCGGGTCGACGTCCCCGTCCTGCGCAAGGACTTCATCGTCACCGCCTACCAGCTCTGGGAAGCCAGGGCCTACGGCGCGGATCTGGTCCTGCTGATCGTGGCCGCCCTGGAGCAGGAGGCCCTGGTCTCGCTGATCGAGCGGGCCGAGTCGATCGGGCTCACCCCGCTCGTGGAGGTCCACGACGAGGAAGAGGTCGAGCGTGCGGTCGAGGCCGGCGCCCGGATCATCGGGGTGAACGCCCGCAACCTCAAGACGCTCAAGGTGGACCGGTCCACCTTCGAGCGGGTCGTGGACGAGATCCCCGCCCATATCGTCAAGATCGCCGAGTCTGGTGTGCGCGGTCCGCACGACCTGATCGCCTACGCCAATGCGGGCGCCGACGCCGTATTGGTGGGGGAGTCCCTGGTCACCGGGCGCGACCCGCGCACTGCTGTCGCCGATCTGGTCGCCGCCGGGGCCCACCCGGCACTGCGGCACGGACGGAGCTGACCCCACCCATGACCGGCGCACCCACCCGCCCGGCGCTCCTGACGGGCGCCGATGCCTACGCCCGCCTGGCCCGCGGCTGCCGCCCTCGCGGTTGCCGCGCCCCGGCGCGCCGGGTGCACGGGCGCCGGGTGCGCTATGTCATCGGTTCCGAGCCCGGCCAGGTCAACGGGATGCGATGGCGCATCCGGCCAGGTGCGCCGCTGAGCTAGGCCCGTCAACCGGCCGTACGGCCGGTTGACCCGTGCCCCAGCTGATCGCGTGCGGTCGGCCATCGGTCATGAGCCGATGTCCCGCCGACCGCGGGCAGGGTACGGGCCGCGGCTCCAGCGCTGACCGTTCCGGCTGCCCGGCTGCCGTGCTGTCCCACAGGCGCGGAGGCAGGTCCACCGCCACGGGCGGCGACGTCGTTTCCGGCGTTGCCCGACCCGTGCGCCACACGACCAGGGCTGCACCGGCCGAGGACGATCGCCGAAGCAGGCGATCCGCCCCGGACACCGGGAACGGTCGGGAGCCCGGACAGCAGACGGCGGAGGCTCCATCCCCCAGGGCGCGCTCGAACGCCATCGAACGCGACAAGGGGCGATCGAGCGCTGCCGGGTGCGACCGGGCAGCGAGCGGCGCTTGATGCTCGTAGTCCTGGCGGGCCCAGCATCCGGCCGACCCCGTGAGGGATCGGCCCTCTCGTGCACCGGGCGGCGGCGAACGGCCGCCCAGTGCGCACCAACGTGTCCTGTGAACACCAGACATCAGGGGCTCACACCCCATTCTGAGGAGTACGTCGGATGTCTTCTGACTTCTTCATTCCGGACCCCGAGGGTCAGGTTCCGAGCGCCGCGGGCTACTTCGGTGCCTACGGCGGCAAGTTCATCCCCGAAGCGCTCGTCGCCGCGGTGGACGAGGTCGCCGTCGAGTACGACAAGGCCAAGGTCGATCCGGCCTTCTCCGCCGAACTCGATGACCTCCTGGTCAACTACACCGGCCGGCCCAGCTCGTTGACCGAGGTCCCGCGGTTCGCCGAGCACGCGGGCGGCGCCCGGGTCTTCCTCAAGCGGGAGGACCTGAACCACACCGGCTCGCACAAGATCAACAACGTGCTCGGGCAGGCGCTGCTCACCCGACGCATGGGCAAGACGCGCGTCATCGCCGAGACCGGCGCCGGTCAGCACGGTGTCGCCACGGCCACCGCCTGCGCCCTGTTCGGCCTGGACTGCACGATCTACATGGGCGAGATCGACACCGAGCGCCAGGCACTCAACGTCGCCCGGATGCGGATGCTCGGCGCCGAGGTCATCCCGGTGAAGTCCGGCAGCAGGACCCTCAAGGACGCCATCAACGAGGCGTTCCGCGACTGGGTCGCCAATGTCGACCACACCCACTACCTCTTCGGCACCGTCGCCGGCCCCCATCCCTTCCCGGCCATGGTCCGCGACTTCCACCGGGTCATCGGGGTCGAAGCGCGCCGGCAGATCCTGGAGCGCACGGGCCGTCTCCCGGACGCGGCCGTCGCCTGCGTCGGCGGCGGCTCCAACGCGATCGGGCTGTTCCACGCCTTCATCCCCGATGAGTCCGTACGGCTCGTGGGCTGTGAGCCCGGCGGCCACGGAGTGGAGACGGGCGAGCACGCGGCCACCCTGACCGCGGGCGAGCCGGGCATTCTCCACGGTTCGCGCTCGTACGTCCTCCAGGACGACGAGGGCCAGATCACGGAGCCGTACTCGATCTCCGCCGGTCTGGACTACCCGGGCATCGGCCCCGAGCACTCCTACCTCAAGGACATCGGCCGGGCGGAGTACCGGGCGGTCACCGACGCCCAGGCGATGGAGGCCCTGCGGCTGCTCTCCCGCACCGAGGGGATCATCCCGGCGATCGAGTCCGCGCACGCGCTGGCCGGTGCGCTGGAGGTCGGTCGTGAGGTGGGCCCGGAGGGGCTGATCCTGATCAACCTCTCCGGCCGGGGCGACAAGGACATGGACACCGCCGCCCGCTACTTCGGGCTGTACGACGCAGAAGCAGGATCGGCAGAGGCATCAGAAGCAGGGGAGGCCGCCCGGTGAGCGGGAACAGAACGCTGTTGACGGACACCATCGCCCGAGCCGCGTCCGAGGACCGGGCCGCGCTCATCGCCTACCTTCCGGCCGGGTTCCCCACGGTCGACGGTGGCATCGAGGCCATCAAGGCGGTCCTCGACGGCGGCGCCGACATCGTGGAGGTGGGGTTGCCGCACAGCGATCCCGTGCTCGACGGGCCGATCATCCAGACCGCGGACGACATCGCGCTGCGCGGCGGAGTCAAGATCGCCGATGTACTGCGTACCGTCCGTGAGGCCCATGCAGCCACGGGCAAGCCGGTACTGGTGATGACCTACTGGAACCCGATCGACCGGTACGGCATCGAGCGGTTCACCAGCGAACTCGCCGAAGCGGGCGGAGCCGGGTGCATCCTGCCCGACCTCCCGGTCGAGGAGTCCACGGTGTGGCGCGAGCACGCCGACAAGCACGAGCTCGCCACGGTCTTCGTAGTCGCCCCGAGCAGTAGGGATGCTCGGATCGCCCGCATCACCGAGGCCGGTTCCGGCTTTGTGTACGCGGCGTCGCTGATGGGCGTCACAGGCACGCGCGAGTCGGTGGGAGCCCAGGCCCAGGATCTGGTCCAGCGCACCAAGGCCACCACCTCGCTCCCCGTCTGCGTCGGTCTGGGGGTGTCCAACGCGGTCCAGGCCGCGGAGGTCGCCTCCTTCGCGGATGGTGTGATCGTCGGCTCGGCGTTTGTGAAGCTGCTCCTGGAAGCCCGGGACAGCGCCGCGGGGCTGGCCGCCGTGCGCGATCTGGCCGGCGAACTGGCGGCCGGCGTCCGCAAGGGGCGCGCCGGCGCCTAGGACAGTCCGCTCGTACGTCGTCGCTCGTACGGGTGGAACCAGGACCGGGGAGGCGCGCAGGTGCCTCCCCGGTTCGTTTGCGGGATGTGAACGAGAAGAATCAGGCACCGAAAGGGACCGCGCGGGAGCGGCTCCAGCAGGAACGCGAGCGGGAGAAGGTGCGCGACAAGCGCCGACGGGTGCTCATCGTGTCCTCCGCCGTGGTCGCGATCCTCGCCCTGGCCGCCGTGGTCGGCGTGATCGCGGCCAATGCCGGCAAGGACAAGGACGGCTCCAGTCAGGCGGGGCCGCTGCTGGCCCCCTCCGGGGTGGCGGGCAAAGAGCAGCTCGCGATCCCCGTGGGCGCGGTCGACGCCCCCTCCACCCTCACGATCTGGGAGGACTTCCGCTGCCCGGTCTGCGCGCAGTTCGAGAACTACTTCCGCAAGACCATCCATGAGCTGGAGGAGTCGGGCCAGCTCAAGGTCGAGTACAACCTGGCCACGATCATCGACGGGAACATGGGCGGCACGGGCTCGCTGCGGGCGGCGAACGCCGTCGCGTGCGCCCAGGACGCGGGTTCGTTCGTCCCGTACCACGATGTGCTCTTCCAGAACCAGCCTCCGGAGCCGGACGACGCCTTCGGGAGCAATGACAAGCTGATCGAGTTGGCCGGCAAGGTGAAGGGGCTGGACACCCCTGGGTTCCGTAGCTGCGTACAGGACGGAAAGCACGACTCCTGGGTCCAGAAGTCGAACACCGCCTTTGTGAACGGTGGCTTCCGCGGCACGCCGACGGTGCTGCTGAACGGCGAGTCGATCTTCCCGGACAAGGCCGGCCAGCAGATCTCGGTCGCCAATTTGAAGAAGTGGGTCGCCGAGGCGAACAAGGGCAAGGAGCGGGGCACCGAACGACCCGCACCCGCACCCGAAGCCCCCTGAGGCGGGTCAGCCGAGGGCAGGGGCTGAGCCGGCTCGCCCTTGTCCTCGGCCCGCCGCTGGTGGCCGTCGCTTCTGATGGGGCCGGGGAGTCGATCGGGCGCTCCTCCACCTTGACCCGATGGGTGACGACCACCGGCCTCCGGGGCCCTGCGGCGCCCGGGCTCCTGCCCGTCCGGGCCCACCGGGCGCCGTGAGCACACCGGCGCCCCGGTGGAGGCCGTTCCGCCGGGCGGCTCGTTATGCAGACGTTGCCCGTCCGGGTTGCCGTCTGCGCCGTGCGGCAGGGTAGCGTCGGAGCTGCCATGGAACTTGCCTACATTCCCAGCCCGTCGACCGGAGTGCTCCAACTCGGACCCCTCCCGCTGCGCGGCTATGCGCTCTGCATCATCCTCGGTGTCTTCGTAGCCGTCTGGTACGGCAACAAGCGATGGATCGCCCGGGGCGGAAAGGCCGGCACGGTGGCCGACATCGCCGTCTGGGCGGTGCCCTTCGGCCTGGTCGGCGGACGGCTCTACCATGTGATCACCGACTACCAGCTGTACTTCAGCGAGGGCGAGAACTGGGTCGACGCCTTCAAGATCTGGCAGGGCGGCCTCGGGATCTGGGGGGCCATCGCCCTCGGCGCGGTCGGTGCCTGGATCGGGTGCCGCCGCCGTGGCATTCCCCTGCCGGCCTGGGCCGACGCCATGGCACCCGCCATCGTCATCGCCCAGGCCATCGGCCGCTGGGGGAACTGGTTCAACCAGGAGCTGTACGGCAAGCCGACGGACCTGCCCTGGGCGCTCAAGATCAGCGAGGGTGTGAACCGCGAGGCCGGCACCTACCACCCGACGTTCCTCTACGAGTCCCTGTGGTGCATCGGGGTCGCACTGCTGGTGATCTGGGCGGACCGGCGCTTCAAGCTGGGCCACGGCCGGGCCTTCGCCCTCTACGTCGCCGCCTACTGCGCGGGCCGTGCCTGGATCGAGTACATGCGGGTGGACGAGGCACACGAGGTGCTGGGCCTGCGGCTCAACGTCTGGACCTCGATCGTCGTCTTCGTGCTGGCCGTGGTGTACATCGTCGTCTCGGCGCGGATCCGGCCGGGGCGCGAGGAGATCGTGGAGCCCGATCGGGATGCGACCGGGACGACCGGTGGGACTTCGGCAGCCGGCGAGCCCGCTGAGAAGGCCGCCGCCTCCGAGAAGAGCCCGAAGGCTGAGAAGGCCGAAAAGGCCGAAAAGGCTGACCAGAGTGTGAAGGCTGACCAGGGCGAGAAGGCCGGCACGACGGGCGCCGAACCCTCCGAGGCTGCCAAGGGCGGCTCCGACGGGTCTGGCGGGTCCGACGACTCCGGCCCGTCCGCTGGCGGTGTGCAGTCAGGCGCGGCTGATGCCGATGGCGCGGTCGCCGATGCGGGATCGGCCAAGAAGGGCTGACCCGCGCACCAGGTGCGTACCGGCTCCGTACCGCCCGTTTTAGGGGGAGCTGGACGACGAGGCCGTCGGAGACCGAAAGGTCATCCGGCGGCCTCGTGTCATTTCCGGGGCGGTGCGCGACCGGGGATCAGAAGGTGTTCGCCCGGCGTGCGATGGACAGGGTGCGGCGGGCCGCGGCCACGATGGCGGCATCGACGAAACGGCCGTCGGGCAGCGCGAGCGCTCCCTCGTCGGTGGCCGCCGCGGTGATGACCTCCTCGGCAGCTTCGATCTCCCGCTGGGTGGGGCGGAAGGCGCGCTCGATGACGTGCAGCTGGCGGGGGTGGATGGCGGCCCGACCGAGGAAGCCGAGCGCCCGGCCGTGGGCGCAGGACGCGTACAGCGCGTCCAGGTCCCGAATGTCGGGGAAGACGGACTGCGGTGGGGGCGGCAGGTCGGCGGCGCGGGCGGCGACGACGATGCGGCTCCGCGGCCAGTCGAGTGCGGCGCCGTCCCGAACGCCGAGGTCGGCGCGGAGGTCGGCCTCCCCGAGGGAGATGCCGTGGACCGCGGGGTCTGCGGTGGCGATGGTGTACGCGTGCTCGATCGCGAGGGCCGTCTCCAGCAGGGGATGGAGCGGGACACCGGGGGCGAGTCGGGCGATCCGTCGGATGTCAGTGGCGTGTGCGACCTTGGGAACACGGAGGGCGGCGAGGCCGGGCAGCGCGGTGAGTGCCTCCACTGCCTGCTGGGTGAGCCTGGATCGGGGGGAGTTGACGCGTACGTGCACGGGCAGCGGTTGGGGCGTTGCGAGCAGTTCGGCGGTGGCGGTGAGGGCGTAGTCCTTGCGGTCGGGGGCCACCGCGTCCTCAAGGTCGATGATCACGGCGTCGGCGCCGGACACCAGGGCCTTGGCGACGACGCGCGGGCGGTCGCCGGGGACATAGAGATAGGTCAGGGGGATCATGGGCGGGGGCTTCGGGGGGAGCGGCGGTGTCAGAGGGTTCGCGAGAACCTGAGGGACTCGGGGGACCTGAGAGATTTGAGGGTCCTGGGATGTCTGGGACGCCTGAGATGTTTGAGGGATCTGGGGGATCTCGGGAGGGGTCATACGGCTCCCTGGGTGCGTAGTGCGGTGATGTCGGCAGCGGTCAGACCCAGTTCGGTCAGTACTGCCTCCGTGTCCGATCCATGGGCGCGCCCCGCCCATCGGATAGCTCCGGGCGTCTCGGACAGTCGGAAGAGGACGTTCTGCATACGGATGGGGCCCAGGTCCGGATCGGGCACCTCGGTGATGCTCTCCAACGCCCGGAACTGGGGATCGTCCATCACATCGCGGACGTCGTAGACGGGGGCGATGGCTGCTTCCGCCTTCTCGAAGGCGGTCAGGGCCTCGGCGCGGGTCCGCCGCCCGATCCAGTGGCCGACGGCCTCGTCGAGTACGTCGCAGTGGTCGGCGCGCCCGGCCCCGGTGGTGAACCAGGGCTCGTCGACCAGATCGGGGCGGCCCACCAGCCGCATCACCCGCTCGGCGATGGACTGTGCCGAGGTGGAGACGGCGACCCAGTGCCCGTCAGCCGTTCGATAGGTGTTGCGCGGGGCGTTGTTCCGCGAGCGGTTGCCCGTGCGGGGCTGGACATAGCCGAGTTGGTCGTACCAGAGCGGCTGGGGGCCGAGGACGGTCAGGATCGGTTCGATGATCGCCATGTCGACCATCTGTCCGCGCTCGGTGGTGTGGCGCGCGGTGAGGGCCGTCAGTACGGCGTAGGCCGTGGCGAGTGCGGCGATCGAGTCGGCGAGACCGAAGGGGGGCAGGGTCGGAGGGCCGTCGGGCTCGCCCGTGATGGCGGCGAAGCCGCTCATCGCTTCGGCGAGCGTGCCGAACCCGGGCCGGTGGGAGTAGGGGCCATGTTGTCCGAACGCCGTGACGCGCGCCAGCACCAGACGCGGATTGGCCGAGCTCAACTCGGGCCAGCCGAGGCCCCATCGCTCCAAGGTGCCCGGGCGGAAGTTCTCGATGACCACATCGGCGGTGGTGGCGAGTTTGAGCAGGGTGTCGCGTCCACCGGGGGCGGACAGATCGAGAGTGATCGTGCGCTTGTTGCGGCCCAGTACCTTCCACCACAGGCCGATGCCGTCCTTGGCCGGGCCGTGGCCGCGGGACGGGTCGGGGCGCAGGGGATGCTCCACTTTGATCACTTCGGCGCCGAAGTCGCCCAGCATGGTGGCGGCGAGAGGTCCGGCGAAGAGGGTGGCCAGATCGAGGACGCGCATCCCGTGCAGGGGTGCGTGGGGGGTGTGCGATGGCTCAGTCATGAGGCGTTGTCGATCTCCGAGCGGTACGGCATGGAGGTGGATGCGCCATGGCGCTGGACGCAGAGGGCGGCGGCTGCGGAGGCCCAGCGCAGGGCTTCGGCCATGGGCCGCCGCTCGCCGAGGGCGACGGCGAGGGTGCCGACGAAGGTGTCGCCCGCTCCGGTGGTGTCCACCGCCGTCACCTCGGGAGCGAAGACGGTGAAGGGCTCGGTGTCACGGCTTGCGTGGAGACTGCCGGCCGCGCCGAGGGTGATCACGACCTCCGGCACTTTGCGCAGCAGTTCGACCGCCGCCTGATGGGGGTCGGCGGTGCCGGTGAGCGTCGCGGCCTCGTGCTCGTTGGGCACCAGGAGGTCGACGGCGGACAGGAGTTCGTCGGAGAGCGGCTGGGCGGGCGCCGGGGTCAAAACGGTCCGTACGCCGTGTCGACGGGCCGCGCGTGCCCCGTCGAGTACGGCGCTCAGCGGGAGTTCGAGTTGGAGGAGGAGCAGATCGGCGGTAGCGATCAGGGTTTCGTCACCGGGGGCGAGCGCGGTGACCGTGCCATTGGCGCCCGGCACGACGACGATGGCGTTGCCGCCGTCGTCGTCGACGACGATGTGGGCGGTGCCGGACGGGCCGTCGGCCGTGCGCAGCAGATCGATGTCGACCCCGGAGGAGATCAGGGTCTGTCGTAGCTGGTCGCCGAAGGCGTCCGAGCCGACCGCGCCCATGATGGTGACTTCACCGCCCGCTCGTGCGGCGGCGACGGCCTGATTGGCGCCCTTGCCCCCGGGGACGGTGCGGAACTCCCGCCCGGTGACGGTCTCCCCGAGCTTCGGTGCGCGGGCGACGTAGGCCACCAGGTCCATGTTGGTGCTGCCGAGCACTGCGATGCCGGTCATGGGCGGAGCGCCTCCTGGTG
The DNA here is from genome assembly GCF_036226685.1 of Streptomyces sp. NBC_00690. Taxonomy (NCBI): domain Bacteria; kingdom Bacillati; phylum Actinomycetota; class Actinomycetes; order Kitasatosporales; family Streptomycetaceae; genus Streptomyces; species Streptomyces sp. NBC_00690. The sequence goes on along the minus strand of NZ_CP109009.1, from coordinate 2,378,989 downwards.
GGTGAGGTGGGCGAGCGCGTCGAAGCCGATGCCGTCGAACGCGCCGATGGACGTGGAGAGGCGGTTCTTCAGGGGTGCGGTCCACCGCTGCGGAAGCGCTTCGGGCCGTCGGGCGAGCAGCCCCGCGAGGGAACCTGCGGTCGCACCGTTGGAGTCGGTGTCCCATCCTCCGCTGACCGCACGGCAGATGGATCCGGCGAAGTCCCCGTCGGCATGGGTCAGGGCGGCGGCGAGCAGTGCGGCATTGGGGATCGCATGGACCCAGTGGTAGCCGTCATGGGCGGTGTGCAGATGGTCGACGACGGAGTCGAAGTCCGCTTCCTGGCGGGCGATGTCGATGGCTTCGCGGACCGCGCGGGCCAGCCGGGAGGCGGGGGGTACGACGCTGAGGCCGATGGACAGGGCTCGGTGGACGTCGACGGCGGGCTCGGCAGCCGCCGCGATGGCGGCGGCGATGAACATGGCGCTGTGGACACCGCTCCCGGTGTGGGTGAGTGCGGCGTCCCGTTGAGCCTGGGCGGCTGCTGCGCCCGGGTCGCCGGGGTTGGTCCAGCCGTGGACGTCCGCCCGGATGGCGGCCCCGATCCACTCCCGGAAGGGGTTGCGGTGGCGGGCGCAGAGCGGGGGTTCGAGACCGAAGAGGAGATTGCGCAGGGCGATGCGCTCCGCGGTGAAGGTGCGCCCTGCGGGCAGTTCGTCGAGCCAGAGCCGGGCCACGTCGTCCGTGCGGAAGTCGCGCCCGTACCGCTGGAGCAGCAGCAGGTTGAGCAGCGGGTAGTTGAGGTCGTCGTCCTCGGGCATCCCGTCGATGTTCTCGGCGAGCGAGGTGGCTGCGGAGCGTCGGTTCCACGGGTGGGCGCGGCCCAGTTCGGTCGGTAGGCCCCGTGCGGTGAACCAGTTGTTCAGGGGCCAGTTGTCGGTTGCGCGACCGATGGCGCGGATCGCGGCCAGCGGGAGCTTTTCGACCGGCTTGCCCAGCAGACAGCCGGCCGCCCGGCCGAGCCAGGCCGCGTGGAGGGCCTGGAGGTGTGGTGCCGGTGCGCTCTCGAACGGCGACGGTGAACCGAATGGATGGACGCCGTCGACCGGGGCTGGCGAGCCTCGTTCGGGGGGCGCGGGCCAGTCGGGGCAGAGGGCACGGATGGCGTGCAGCTCGGTCGGCTCGGTCGTCGCCAGGGGCGCAGGCAGGTCCGCCAACTCGTCGAGGAGGCGCAGCGCGAGGGCGCGCAGTTCGGTGGGAGCGGGTGACGCGGACGCTCCCGCGGTGGGTGGAGGTGCGGCTCCGCCCGCGAGGTGCCAGCGGGCGGCGATGGCCCGCGCGTCCCGGCCGTCCTCCGATGCCTGCCGCAGCTCATGGCCGATGAGGTCCTCGGGCTGTACCCAGGTGAAGCGCAGTTCGGCAGAACGCGTGGTGTCCGTACGAGAGGTGTCCGTACCCGGTGTGTCCGTACCCGGTGTGTCCGTACGAGAGGTGTCCATACGCTGCCGGTCGCCGTCCCGGCCCGAAGCTGTCCGACCCCCATGAGGGTTCGGGTCGTGGGTCGGCGGTGCTGCGCTGGAACCGGGGGCAGGGGCGTGCAGTGGTGCCGGGGCCTTCATCGTGCTTCCGCGGTGAGCAGGGCAAACGCGGATTCATGGGCGCGTCTGCGCTCACGGTCCCGGGCGAAGACCTCACGGGCCACCGCGGCGAGTTCGAGCGCCGGGGCGTGCAGATCGAGCCGGCTGGCCTCGGCGACCCGCTTCGCCCAGTCGTAGGGGATGGCCGACTCGCCCTGGAGCGCCCCTGCGATCGCCCCGGCCATGGTGGCGATGGAGTCGCAGTCCCGGCCGTAGTTCACGGCGCCCAGCACCGTGTGGCGGTAGTCGCCCGCCCCGACGATCAGCATGCCCAGTGCCACCGGGAGTTCTTCGATCGCATGGAGCCGGGAGGCCCTGCGGGCGGCCAGGGACGGTGCGCGGTAGTCGGATCCGACGGTGTCGAAGGGGGCGACCGCGGCCCTGAGCGGGGACAGCGCCGATTCGAAGTCCGTGTAGCCGCTGGCGACGTCGGCCACCGCTTCGATGGCCGACCGGGTCCCGTCCTTCGCCAGCAGCAGTGTCGCCTCCAGTACGGAGGTGGGTGTCGCTCCGGGGCGACAGGCGGCGGCGACCGCGGCGGCGAAGACTCCGGCCGCCTCGCGCCCGTACGAGGACTGGTGCGCGCCCGCGATGTCCAGGGCCTCGGCGTAAGCGGCCTCGGGGTGGCCCGCGTTGACGAGCCCGACAGGGGCCATGTACATCGCCGCACCGCAGTTGACGATGTTTCCGTAGCCGGCCTCGCGCGGGTCGTGGTGACCGTAGTGGAGCCGTGTCACCAGCCACTTCTCGGCGAGGAAGATGCGCTGGAGGGGCAGGGCGGCTGCTTCGAGTTCGGGGATCCACCGGGGGGTGGAGATCAGGTCCGGCACCAGGTGGTCGGCGATCGCGTAGGCGTCCAGGTGGTCACGTACCCGGGCGTACACCCGGATCAGGGCGTGCGTCATCAGGGTGTCGTCGGTGATGTGGCCGTCGCCCTTGTGGTACGGGGCGAGGGGGCGGGCGGTGCGCCAGCGTTCGCCGTGCCAGGGGCCGACGATGCCGTGGATCCTGCCGCCGTGCCGTTCGGCGATCTGCTCGGGTGAGTACCCCTCCACCGGGCCACCCAGCGCATCGCCGACGGCTGCGCCGATCAGACTGCCGGTGATCCGGTCATCGAGGGTGGGGGTCGCGAGCGTGAACCTCTCGGATTTCAGCGTCATGCCGGAATTGTCCACCCGGGGCGGTCAGTTCCGTGTGTGCGAGCAACTCGGCGAGTTCGACGAGATCGGTTCCCGCGAGACGCGGAAGCGCACACCCCGCGAGGGTGCGGCAGGCGTCTCGCCAACTGCCGGGGATGGCGTCCCCACCGCCGAGTGCGCCGGTCAGTGCCCCGGCGAGGGCGGGCGCCGAGTCCGCGACCCGGGAGAGGCAGGCCGCTGCCGGCACTGCCTCGGCGACCCGGCCGCGGGCGGCGGTGGCGACGGCGAGCGCCACCGGCACGGTCTCGGCGGCGGCGATTCCATAGCTGTAGACGTGGTCGACGATCTGATGTTCCAACAGGGGGACGAGGTCGAAGGCGGCGTCCGCGTCCCGGGCGAGTTTGACCGCGTGCTGGGCGTTGCGGCCGATCTCGGTGCTGTCGGGGAGTTGGGCGAGCGCCGCGTCCACCGCCTCGTCGACCCGGGCGCCGCCGAGCGCTGCCGCGATCGCCGCGGCCATCGCCCGTGCGCCGTGCACTCCGTCCCCGTCCTGGGTGTAGCGCGCGTCGAACTCGGCGAGCGTCGCCGCCGAACTCGGGTCCCCGGGGTGGGCGACGGCCAGGACCACCGCCCGTACACAGGCCGCGTCGTCGAAGTAGTGGGGGTTGTCATGACCGGTGGCTGGCGGGCGCAGTCCGGTGGCCAGGTTCCCGAGTCCCGCCCGTACCGAGATCCGTGCCCGCAGGGGCAGAACCGCCGATTCGACCTCGGGCGCCCGCTCGGCGGCGGCGGCGATCGCGGCGGCGAGGGAGTTCCAGGCGAGGTCGACCGCGGCCCTCATCCGTCGGGCGGGCGGTAGGGACGCGAACAGCGGGCCGGCCGCGGTGAGAAGGGTCTCCGCGGTGAAGGCGGCCCACTCGGCGTCGTCGGACGGGCCGAGCCGCAGCGGCTCGGGCGGTTGGTTGAGCGCGATGGGCACGGGCAGGGTGGTGGTGGCGTTCTGCTCGGCGAAGGTGTCGAGTTCACGGGTGAGCCGTCGGGTCCACTCGGGCATCCGGGCGGCCCGGTGGCGGGCGGCGGGCCAGCCCGCCGCGTCCCCGGCGGCGAGCCCGAGCAGCAGACCCTCGATGGCCCGGGGCGCCGGGGCCCCGTCCCGGCCCGCGCCGCCGTTCCTCACGAGGCGACCTGCGGATCGTCGTCGGGCATCAGCAGATCCGCGATGTCCAGGATGTGCTGTCCCCTCATCGAGGGAAGGCAACTGCCCCGCACCGGGCCGATCGCCGATGACCACTCGACGGGGATCGCCGACGCGCCGAAGACCGCGCCCGCCAGCGCACCCGCGACCGCCGCCGTCGTATCCGCGTCGCGCCCCATGTTGACCGCCGTGAGCACGGAGGTGCGGAAGTCCCCCCGGGCCGCGGCGAATGCGCCGAACGCCAGCCCCACCGCCTCCGGGGCCAGGTCCGTCCAGGGGTAGCCGCCGATCACCACCGAGGAGCGCACGGCGCGTTCCATGGTCAGGGTGTCCTCGTACACCCGTTGGGCCGCCACCACACCGCGGCGCAGCGAGCGGGAGGTCCAGGAGTCGAGGGGGATCACCGAGAGCGCCGCGCCGATCACCCCGGCCGGACCGGCGCCGGCCATGGCGGCTGCCACCCCCGCCGCCACCGCTTGGCCTCCGTAGATGCCCTCCCCGTCATGGCTGACCGTGCCGTCGATGGCGACCAGCCTGGCCGCTTCGAGCGGACGCCCCGCGGCGAACACCCCGAAAGGGGCCGCCCGCATCGCCAGTCCGTCGCTCCAGGCGTGCCGGTGCTGGGCCGAGATGGGCGCGGCCAGACCGCGCCGTAGGTTCTCCAGGGTGCCGCGCTCGCTGAATCCCGCGCCGCGGAACGGGCCCTCGTCCAGATCGGCGATCCAGTGGTGCCACGCCTTCTCCACATGGGCCACGGTGAGCGCGGAGCCGTGCCGGGCCAGGAGCAGCCCAGAGAAGATCGCGTACTCGGTGTCGTCCGTGCCGGCCGGATCGTCGCTGACGAAGCCTTCGATGCGCCCCCAGCGCCTACGGATCTCCGAGGGGCGCAGATTCTCCGCCGGGGCGCCGAGAGCATCGCCCACGGCCAGTCCGAGGAGGGCGCCGCACGCGCGATCCCTGAGCATCGAGTACGGCACGGGGGCGGGTGGCGCCGAGGGGCGCCGATGCCTGCTCCCGAGAGGGTCTGTGGGGTGGCAGACGGCCAACTCCATGGGGCGGGCCCCTTTCACGCGCGAGTCAGGTTGCGACCATCTGTGCCCCGAGGCGGGCAACACGAGTCAGACAATCGCCTCTTGTCACCCCAAATATTCTCCAGCGTCGGGGAGGTAAGTACGGCCTGCCTTCCTAGCGCGCCCCTTACTTCGCGCGTATTTTCGAGTTGTTCGACAGGTGGCGAGATCGATTGATCCGCAGCCGGGAACACAGGAACACGGCAGGAAGAGGGGAAAGCGTGTCCATCATGGAAACCGCGGCGCCGCTGCACGAGGCGCACCGGGACAACCACTCCCACCGCGATGTCAACGGTGGCTGGCTGCGTCCCGCGGTCTTCGGCGCGATGGACGGACTCGTCTCCAACCTGGCGCTGATGACCGGAGTCGCGGGCGGCGCGGTCGCCCAGCAGACCATCGTCATCACCGGCCTCGCAGGGCTCGCCGCGGGCGCGTTCTCGATGGCGGCCGGAGAGTACACCTCGGTCGCCTCCCAGCGAGAGCTGGTCCAGGCGGAGTTGGAAGTGGAGCGCAAGGAGCTGCGCAAGCATCCCGTCGACGAGATGGAGGAGCTCGCCGGGCTCTACGTCTCCCGCGGTGTGGAGCCCGCACTCGCCCGTGAGGTGGCCCTCCAGCTCTCCCGGGACCCCGAGCAGGCCCTGGAGATCCATGCCCGCGAGGAGCTGGGCATCGATCCGGACGATCTGCCGTCACCGCTGGTGGCCGCAGTCTCGTCCTTCGGCGCGTTCGCGCTGGGTGCGCTGCTGCCCGTCCTGCCCTATCTGCTGGGAGCGGCGGAGCTCTGGCCCGCGGTGCTGCTGGCGCTGGTGGGTCTCTTCGCCTGTGGCGCGCTGGTGGCCCGGGTGACGGCGCGCAGCTGGTGGTACAGCGGACTGCGGCAGCTGGTGCTGGGCGCAGCGGCGGCGGCGATCACCTATGGACTCGGATCCCTGCTCGGTGCGGCCCTCTAGGTCGGGTCTTCGAAGGCACTCCCTGGCGAGGCCCGGGCGCCGCCGTAATTCGTACAGTCTCCGCAGATGACGCGCCCCGTGTGCGCCTGCCGCGCTGCCCCGGCGCGGCAGGCGCGGTGACTGTGGGTCTTCGCAGGCCACGCGAGTGTGACGGACGTCCCCGAGCCGGATTCCGGCGAGAGTGAGACACTATGCATGGCGCCGCAAAAACAGTCATGTAACCCGGCGGTTTCGATTCCGTCATCACAGGGCATGAGCCGTAGGCGCTGCTGGCAAAGAAGCCCGCTCCGCACCAGGGCCTCGATCTGACCGAAGGCGACCTCACCGCACCCCCCAGGGTGTCCGCATGTTGGAATGAAGAATCCACTTTCCGAGAATCACTCCATCATGTAACCTGCACGAAATTTCGCAGAGGGCCAACGTCGTCCCTCGGCACTGAACATGCCACGACGACGACGGGAGAGCCGATGCGTTCCGACGCCTGGTCGCCCATGGACGGTCGCCCCGCTGCTCAGGGGATGTACGACCCTCGTAACGAACACGACGCCTGTGGTGTCGGGTTTGTGGCCACCCTGACCGGTGTGGCCAGCCATGAGCTGGTGGAACAGGCGCTGACCGTACTCCGCAACCTTGAGCACCGCGGTGCCACCGGCTCCGAGCCCGACTCGGGAGACGGCGCAGGCATCCTGCTCCAGGTTCCGGACGCGTTCCTGCGCGAGGTCAGCGGATGCGAACTGCCCGAGGCCGGGGCGTACGCCGTCGGAATCGCCTTCCTGCCGGAGCAGGGGACCGACGACGCCGTCTCACGGATCGAGACCATCGCCACGGAGGAAGGACTCACCGTCCTCGGCTGGCGCGAGGTCCCCGTGGCCCCCGAGCTGCTCGGCGCCACCGCCCGCGCCACCATGCCCGTCTTCCGACAGATCTTCGTCGGTGACGGTGCCAGCCAGGGCATCGCCCTGGACCGCAAGGCATTCGTGCTGCGCAAGCGCTCCGAGCGCGAGGCCGGGGTCTACTTCCCCTCACTCTCCGCCCGCACGATCGTCTACAAGGGCATGCTGACCACCGGCCAGCTGGAGCCCTTCTTCCCGGACCTCTCCGACCGACGGATCGCCACCGCGGTGGCCCTGGTCCACTCGCGGTTCTCGACCAACACCTTCCCGAGCTGGCCGCTGGCGCACCCGTACCGCTTCGTCGCCCACAACGGTGAGATCAACACCGTCAAGGGCAACCGCAACTGGATGCGGGCCCGCGAGTCCCAGCTCGCCTCCGACCTCTTCGGCGGCGACGCCCAGCAGCTGGAGCGGATCTTCCCGGTCTGCACCCCGGACGCCTCCGACTCCGCCTCCTTCGACGAGGTGCTGGAACTCCTCCACCTCGGCGGACGCTCCCTGCCCCACTCCGTCTTGATGATGGTCCCCGAGGCGTGGGAGAACCACGACTCGATGGACCCGGCCCGGCGCGCCTTCTACCAGTACCACTCCACGATGATGGAGCCCTGGGACGGCCCGGCCTGCGTGACCTTCACCGATGGTGTCCAGGTCGGCGCGGTCCTCGACCGAAACGGTCTGCGCCCCGGTCGCTACTGGGTCACCGACGACGGTCTGGTCGTGCTCTCATCCGAGGTCGGCGTCCTCGACATCGACCCGGCGAAGGTCATCCGCAAGGGTCGCCTCCAGCCCGGCAAGATGTTCCTCGTCGACACCGCGGAACACCGCATCATCGAGGACGACGAGATCAAGTCCACGCTCGCCGCGGAGCAGCCCTACGCGGAGTGGCTGGACGCCGGCACCATCGAGCTCAGCGATCTGCCCGAGCGCGAGCACATCGTCCACACCCACGCCTCGGTGACCCGCCGCCAGCAGACCTTCGGTTACACGGAGGAGGAGCTCCGCATCATCCTCGCGCCGATGGCGAGGACGGCTGGAGAGCCCCTCGGCTCCATGGGAACCGACTCCCCGATCGCCGCGCTCTCCGCGCGCCCCCGGCTGCTGTTCGACTACTTCACCCAGCTGTTCGCGCAGGTCACCAACCCCCCGCTGGACGCGATCCGCGAGGAGCTCGTCACCTCGCTGCACTCGTCGCTTGGCCCTGCGGGCAACATCCTGGAGCCCACCGCGGCCTCCTGCCGCAGTGTCACCCTGCCCTTCCCGGTGCTCGACAACGATGAGCTGGCCAAGCTCATCCACATCAACGCCGACGGCAACCTGCCCGGGATGAAGGCGGCCACGCTCTCTGGCCTCTACCGCGTCAGCGGGGGCGGTGAGGCGCTCGCCGCCCGCATCGACGCCATCTGTGTCGAGGTCGACGCCGCCATCGAGTCCGGCGTCCGGCTGATCGTGCTCTCCGACCGCCACTCGGACGCCGAACACGCCCCGATCCCCTCGCTGCTGCTGACCTCCGCGGTCCACCACCACCTCATCCGCACCAAGCAGCGCACCCAGGTGGGCCTGCTGGTGGAGGCGGGCGACGTCCGCGAGGTGCACCACGTCGCCCTGCTGATCGGCTTCGGCGCCGCAGCGGTGAACCCCTACCTCGCCATGGAGACGGTCGAGGACCTGGTCCGCGCGGGCACCTTCATCGAGGGCATCGAGCCCGAGCAGGCCATCCGCAACCTGATCTACGCGCTCGGCAAGGGCGTCCTCAAGGTCATGTCCAAGATGGGCATCTCGACCGTCGCCTCCTACCGGGGCGCCCAGGTCTTCGAGGCCATCGGCCTGGACTCGGCGTTCGTCGAGAAGTACTTCAACGGCACCGCCACCAAGATCGGCGGCGCGGGACTCGACATCGTCGCCGGCGAGGTCGCGGCCCGGCACACCAAGGCGTACCCCACCTCCGGCATCGCCCCGGCACACCGTGCGCTGGACATCGGCGGCGAGTATCAGTGGCGGCGCGAGGGCGAGCCGCACCTGTTCGACCCGGAGACGGTCTTCCGCCTCCAGCACGCCACCCGCAACCGCCGCTACGACATCTTCAAGCAGTACACGGACCGGGTGAACGAGCAGTCCGAGCGGCTGATGACCCTGCGCGGGCTCTTCGGTTTCAAGAGCGGGCGCGAGTCCATCCCGCTGGACGAGGTCGAGCCGGTCAGCGAGATCGTCAAGCGGTTCTCCACCGGCGCCATGTCCTACGGCTCCATCTCGCGCGAGGCCCACGAGACCCTCGCCATCGCCATGAACCGACTCGGCGGCAAGTCGAACACCGGTGAGGGCGGCGAGGACCCGGACCGTCTGTACGACCCGGTTCGGCGCTCCAGCATCAAGCAGGTCGCCTCCGGCCGCTTCGGTGTCACCAGCGAGTACCTGGTCAACGCCGACGACATCCAGATCAAGATGGCGCAGGGAGCCAAGCCCGGCGAGGGCGGCCAGCTACCCGGCCACAAGGTCTACCCCTGGGTCGCCAAGACCCGGCACTCCACCCCCGGCGTGGGCCTGATCTCCCCGCCCCCGCACCACGACATCTACTCCATCGAGGATCTCGCCCAGCTGATCCACGACCTCAAGAACGCCAACCCGCGGGCCCGCATCCACGTCAAGCTCGTCTCCGAGGTCGGTGTCGGAACGGTCGCCGCCGGCGTCTCCAAGGCCCACGCCGACGTGGTCTTGATCTCCGGACACGACGGCGGTACGGGAGCATCCCCGCTGACCTCGCTCAAGCACGCGGGCGGCCCCTGGGAGCTGGGGTTGGCCGAGACCCAGCAGACCCTGCTGCTCAACGGACTGCGGGACCGGATCGTCGTCCAGACCGACGGTCAGCTCAAGACCGGCCGTGACGTCGTCATCGCCGCGCTGCTCGGGGCCGAGGAGTACTGCTTCGCCACCGCGCCGCTCGTCGTCTCGGGCTGCGTCATGATGCGCGTCTGCCACCTGGACACCTGCCCGGTCGGCATCGCCACCCAGAACCCGGTACTGCGCGAACGCTTCTCCGGCAAGGCCGAGTACGTCGTCAACTACTTCGAGTTCATCGCCGAAGAGGTCCGTGAACTCCTCGCCGAACTGGGCTTCCGCTCGGTCGAGGAGGCCGTCGGTCACGCCGAGCTCTTGGAGACCGAGCGTGCCGTCAACCACTTCAAGGCCGAGGGCCTCGATCTGGCGCCGCTGTTCCATGTGCCGGTACTCGCCGAGGGCGCGGTGCGCCACGCCCTGATTGAGCAGGACCACGGACTGTCGAAGGCGCTCGACAACGAGCTGATCAAGCTCGCCATCGACGCCCTGAAGGCGGAGAGCCCCGAGGCCGCCCAGCCGGTGCGCGCCCAGGTGGCCATCCGCAACATCAACCGCACCGTGGGCACGATGCTCGGCTACGAGGTGACCAAGGCGTTCGGCGGTGCCGGACTGCCCGACGACACCATCGACATCACCTTCACGGGCTCCGCCGGCCAGTCCTTCGGCGCCTTCGTACCGCGCGGTGTCACCCTGCGGCTGGAGGGCGACGCCAACGACTACGTCGGCAAGGGCCTGTCCGGCGGCCGGGTCATCGTCCGGCCCGATCGCGGCGCCGACCACCTGGCGGAGTTCTCCACCATCGCCGGCAACACCATCGCGTACGGCGCGACCGGCGGCGAGATCTTCCTGCGCGGACGCACGGGCGAGCGGTTCTGCGTCCGCAACTCCGGTGCCACCGTGGTCTCGGAGGGCGTGGGCGACCACGGCTGTGAGTACATGACCGGTGGCCACGCGGTCGTCCTCGGCGAGACCGGACGCAACTTCGCGGCCGGCATGTCCGGTGGCGTCGCCTATCTGATCGACCTCGACCGGGACAATGTGAACGCGGGCAACCTGGCCGCGATCGAGCCCCTCTCCGACACCGACAGGCAGTGGCTGCACGATGTCGTGCGCCGGCACCAGGAGGAGACCGGCTCCACCGTCGCAGCGAAGCTGCTGGCCGACTGGTCGGTGAACGTCGAACGATTCAGCAAGATCATTCCAACCACGTACAAGGCAGTGCTCGCCGCCAAGGACGCCGCTGAGCTCGCCGGTCTCTCCGAGCAGGAGACCACTGAGAAGATGATGGAGGCGGCGATCAATGGCTGACCCCAAGGGCTTCCTGACCACCGGGCGCGAAGTCGCCAAGTCCCGCCCCGTGGGCGAGCGTCTCAAGGACTGGAACGAGGTCTACGTTCCCGGCTCCCTGCTGCCGATCATCAGCAAGCAGGCCGGCCGCTGCATGGACTGCGGCATCCCGTTCTGCCACAACGGCTGTCCGCTCGGGAACCTGATCCCCGAGTGGAACGACTACGCGTACCGCGAGGACTGGGCCGCCGCCAGCGAGCGGCTGCACGCCACCAACAACTTCCCGGAGTTCACCGGGCGGCTGTGTCCGGCGCCCTGTGAGTCGTCGTGCGTCCTCGGCATCAACCAGCCGGCCGTCACCATCAAGAACGTCGAAGTCTCCATCATCGACAAGGCGTGGGACTCCGGTGACGTGACCCCGCAGCCGCCGGAGCGGCTCTCGGGCAAGACGGTTGCCGTCATCGGCTCCGGTCCGGCCGGACTGGCCGCGGCGCAGCAACTGACCAGGGCCGGTCACACCGTCGTCGTCTACGAGCGCGCCGACCGGATCGGCGGACTGCTGCGGTACGGCATCCCCGAGTTCAAGATGGAGAAGGTGCACATCAACCGACGCATCGAGCAGATGCGCGCGGAGGGCACCAAGTTCCGTACCGAGGTCGAGATCGGCCAGGACATCGAAGCGGCCCAACTGCGCCGCCGCTATGACGCGGTGGTCGTCGCCGCCGGTGCGACCGTCTCCCGCGATCTGCCCGTGCCCGGCCGTGAGCTGCGCGGCATCCACTTCGCGATGGAGTACCTGCCGCTCGCCAACAAGGTGCAGGAGGGCGACTTCATCGCCCCGCCGATCACCGCGGCGGGCAAGCACGTCGTCGTCATCGGTGGCGGTGACACGGGTGCCGACTGTGTGGGTACGGCCCACCGGCAGGGTGCCGCGTCCGTGACCCAGTTGGAGATCATGCCCCGTCCGGGTGAGGAGCGCAGCGCCGGCCAGCCCTGGCCCACCTTCCCCATGCTCTACAAGGTCACCTCCGCGCACCAGGAGGGTGGCGAGCGGGTGTACGCCGTCTCCACGACCCACTTCGAGGGCGACGAGGACGGCAATGTCCAGGCGCTGCATCTCATCGAGGTGGAGTTCAAGGACGGCAAGCTGGAGCAGAAGCCCGGCACCGAGCGCAGCATTCCGGCCCAGTTGGTCACGCTCGCGATGGGCTTCACGGGCACGGACCAGGAGAACGGTCTGGTCCAGCAGTTCGGTCTCGATCTCGACGGCCGTGGCAACATCGTGCGGGACGCCGATTACGCGACCAATGTCGAAGGCGTGTACGTTGCAGGTGACGCCGGACGCGGTCAGTCGCTGATCGTGTGGGCCATCGCAGAGGGCCGCTCCGCCGCCCGTGGAGTGGACCGCTTCCTGACCGGGGCGAGCGAGCTGCCCGCACCGGTTCGCCCGACGGACCGGGCACTGACCGTCTGACCCGTCGCACCGGGGCCCGAAACCGGCCCCGGCCCAAGATCGTCCCGTACAACGGCGTGCGGAACTAGCGCGGCGCCTGCCCCGTCCCCGACCGGACCTGGGCAGGCGTCGCATCGCTTTTTTCGCGCGGTCCCCCTCCCGTACGACACGGGCCCGAGCGGTCAGGTGCTCGGCACGGGCTCGGGATCCGGTTCGCGCTCCTGTGACACCGACGACTGCGGCCCATCCGCTCGGGTCGCGCCCGGGCGCAACAGCCGGTGGACCAGGACGGCCGCCAGGGCGAGGACCAGCGCGATCCCCGTCACCACCAACTGCCAGGCGTCGGTGAACTCGCCCGCCAACTCCGGGCGCTGCCCCGCCGTCACCCCGGCCGTGAGTCCGCGATCACCGGTCCGGGCATCCACCAGGGTCACCAGCAGGGATCCGAAGCCCGCCATGACCAGGGCGCCCGCCCCACCGCGGGCCGTGCCGAGCAGCCCCGAAGCCATGCCCACCCGTTCCGGGGCGACTGCCCCGAGCGCCTGGACCTCGATCTGTCCGAGTGCCAGCCCGTTGCCCGTGCCGATCAGCAGCAGGGGAGCGGCCAGCCGGGTGAGCCCCGCGTCCGGGGCGAGGGCGAGTGCGAGCCAGAGGTTGCCCGCGGCCGTGAGCAGCAGGGCCCCGAGGATCAGATGCCGCGCGGGCAGTCCACGGGCGACGAGCCGCCCGCCCACAGCGGGGAAGACGAAGACCGGAGCGGTCGCCATCAGCAGGACCAGCCCTGCGCCCTGGGCGGAGAGCCCGCCCGTGCCCTGGAGGTAGGTGGGCAGGAAGACCAGCACTCCGACCGAGCCCGCGGTGATGAACACCGCCCCGACCAGCCATCCGGAGAACGCACGGTCGCGCACCAGACTCAGATCCAGGACGGGGTGGTCGCTGCGGCGTTCGACGGCCACGAAGACCGCGAGGAGCGCCAGGCCCCCCAGCAGTGGGATGAGGACTGCCGCACTGGTCCAACCCGACTGCGAGCCCTGGGTGACGGCGAACATCAGCAGCGCCAGGCCGGCGACGAAGCTCGCCACTCCCGGCCGGTCGACGCGGGGCCGCACGGCCGCCCGTGACTCCGGTATCAGTCGACCGGCGAGCAGGATCAGCGCGCCTGCGACACCGAAGACCAGGAAGGACGAGCGCCAGCCGAGCCCTCCGACCAGCCATCCCGACAGCGTCGGACCGGTCGCCAGACCCACGCCCGCGGTGGTGCCCACGGCGGCGAACGCCCGTGCCCGGGCGGGGCCTTCGAAGACGGTGGCGATGATCGCGCCCCCACCGGCCATCACCGCGGCTCCGCCGACGCCCGCGATGGTGCGGGCCACATCGAGCACCAGCACATCGGGCGCGGCGGCGGAGCCGAGGATTCCGGCTGCGTAGAGGAGGGCTCCGAGCGCGTACACCCTCCGGCGGCCGAAGAGATCGCCGAGCGAGCCGGCCACCAGCATCGTGGACGAGGCGGCCAGCATGTATCCGGTGACCACCCACTGGAGGGCCGCGCCGGAGGCGTCGAGGTCCCGGCCGATCTCAGGCAGGGCGACGGAGGTTCCCGTCATCCCCATCGGCAGGGAGAGATAGCCGAAGAGGACGACGAGCAGGGTCAGCAGGGGGCGGGACGGCCGTGGTGGGGTCATGCACCCATCGTTGAACCTCAACTTTGCTTGAGGTCAACCCCATTGCGGTCGGCCACCGGTCCGATGTCGTACGTATGACGTAATCTCGGGTGCACTGTCGATCTATGGGGACGTCTGCCGGGGGCGGCGGACGAAGGGGGAGCAGCGCCATGGCCGTACTGCGCACTGCCGGGGGACCGGCGATCAGTCTTCAGAAGGTCGAGCAGCGGGCGCCCGCTCTGGTCAGCCTCTACAAGTCGGCCGGGGTCTCCCTGCGCAAGCACCGTCTCGACGGCCATCGCGTCGCCGTCTACCTGGTGTTGGACTACTCCGGCTCGATGAAGGACTACTACCGGGACGGCAGCGTCCAGGCACTCGCCGACCGGGTGCTCGGGCTCTCCGCCAACCTCGATGACGACGGCATCGTCCCGGTGGTCTTCTTCTCCACCGATGTCGACGCGGTGACTGACATCGCCCTGGACAACCACCGCGGGCGGGTCGCCCAGATAGTCGCCGGCCTCGGACACATGGGGAAGACGAGCTACCACCTGGCGATGGACGCGGTGATCGACCACTACATCGACAGCGGGTCGACCGCACCCGCCCTGGTGGTCTTCCAGACGGACGGCGGCCCGATCAACAAGCTCGCGGCCGAGCGGTACGTCTGCAAGGCGGCGAAGCTTCCGCTGTTCTGGCAGTTCGTGGGCTTCGGCAACACGCGCAGCACCCAGTTCGACTTCCTGCGCAAGCTCGATGAACTGGCGGTGCCGGACAAGCGGCCCGTGGACAACGCCGGTTACTTCCACGCGGGTCTCGACCCCCGCCAGGTGCCGGACGGCGAGTTGTACGACCGGCTCGTGGGCGAGTTCCCGCGCTGGCTGGCCGCGGCGCGGGCGCAGGGCATCGTCGGCTGAGCGCGCACGTCCACCCGGTCGTGTGCCCCTTCGCCGCTGAGGGGCTGCTCAGCGCTGGTCGGGCACGACTGCTGGGGGAGGGGTCACGAGATGTCGGTGGTCGGTGATCACTTCCCCGCAACCCAGTGGTTGTAGACCTCGTACTGGGTCGGCTCCTGCTCGGGAGCGCTCCAGCCGAGCCGTTCCGTGACCGGCATCATCACCGTGAAGAACTTCTCCATGGCCTCCTTGGACTCCCAGAGGTCATAGACCTCGATACCGGTCGAGGTGGCCACGCACACATGGGTGAGGCAGCCGGCGAAGGTGTCGCCTGGCAGTGCCTGGAGTTCCTTGTTGAGCGTGTCGTACTGCTCGGTGGTGACACCGGGCATGGTGGCGTGCATCAGGATCGCCATCACAACCTCCTGATCGGGGTCGGGGGTGAGCGTCCTCCCCACCGCCGCCCGGGCGGTACGCCCCACCTTCCAGGACAGCACGATTCATCGAGGGGTGTTTCACCGACACCGGTAAAACCGGACAGAAGATGTCGGGATTCCATGGTGAGGTGAAGTCATGACTGCACAAACCCCCGCGGTCGGCTCCTCCTGGGCCGACTTCCAGCACGCCGAACCCGACTTCGCCCAGACCGTGCAGGCGCGCTTCGCACGCCACCGCCACCATGTCCTCGCCACCCTGCGCAAGGACGGATCGCCGAGGGTGACGGGGCTTGAAGTGATCTTCCGTGAGGGACAGCTCTGGCTGGGGATGATGCCCGACTCGCTCAAGGCCCGGGACCTCGTCCGAGACCCACGGCTGGCTCTGCACGCCAATCCGGGCACGGACGACTCGATGGACGGGGGAGACGTCAAGCTGTCCGGACGGGCGGTGGAGATCACCGACCCCGAGGAGCTGGCCCGGTTCGCCGAGGCGATCGAGCATCCGCTGCCGTTCCATCTCTTCCGGGTGGAACTCGCGGATGTGGTGCGGACCTCGGTGGAGGGTGACGAGATGGTGCTGCGGTCCTGGCGGCCGGGCGAGGAGTTGACGGTGCGTCGCCGCCGTTGAACCGGCGCGCTCCTGGCGCAGAGGACCCCGACCGCTCGGGCGGCACACCGGGGAAGGGGCGGGAGCGCTGTGTGGATCACGGTCTCTGGATGCCGGGCGGGCGGGCCCGCCCGGCTCTGTACGGTACGGCGCTATCGCCCTGGCCGGTCCGGGAGTCCCACCGGGTTCGGGAAGCGCAGTACCTTGGCGACCGCGTCCGCGAGTGGGGTCAGAGTCTCGGCGATCAGATGCAGATCGGCGCCGGCCCACGGTCGGGTGGACACCCGGTCGGTGGTGTCCTCGATCGCCGCGTGCAGACGCCGACCGTCCTCGGTGGCCCGGCCGTCCGGGGCCAGCAGCCCCCGGTCTTTGAGGCGTTGCCCCGCCTCTTCCCACTCGGTGTCGCTCCAGCCGCGGTAGGGCTGGAGCTCACTGCGCGGCAGGTCGATGCCCGTGCGCAGCAGCAGGATCTCGCAGCCGTCGAGGTCGGCCGCGGTCTGTGCGGCCACGTACCCGTCACCGCGGTGTTCGCGCAGGACGGTCGCCGCGTGCCACAGGCGGTCGAGCGGGTCCTTCGGCCAGGGGAGCGCTGCGTTCGCCGCGGCGAGGGTGCGGCCCGCGCAGTCGGGGGCGGCTGCGACCTCGGACAGCAACTCGGCTGCCTGCTCGGTCCGTTCCTCCTGGCCCGCGAGGAGGCGGGCCAGGGCGGCCCGCGCGCCTTCGCGCCGTACGTCGAGCGCCTCGGACGGGGTGATCTGGGCCCAGACGGAGGGCAGCGCTTCCGCGACCATCGTGGGCGCGTACGAGCAGAACGCCCCCGTCGCCGCTCCGGCGCCCACGGTGCCCAGTGGTGCCGACCGGCCGGCGAAGTAGCCGCGCCAGAAGCCGCGTAGCCCGGCCTCCTCGAACACGGAGGTGCCTTCCGGAGTGAAGTACGTGACGGAGTGGATCGGTTCGAAGAGGAGCCAGAGATCACGGGACGTGACGGTCTTGGTGCTCACGGTAGTGGCCATGAGGGCATTGTGCCGCCACTCGTCGGGTGTTAGTACCTCTTGTCCGAATACGACTGACCTGGTGCGATCATCTGAACCATGAGCAGACACAGAGAAGAACAAAAGCAAAGAAGAGTGTTGGGACTTCTCGCAGGTGTGTCCGTTTCCGTCCTAGTGCTCCCGGGGATCTCCATGCCCGGAGGCTTCTCCTTCGCCGCGTTGGTGATCCCCTTCGCGCTGTTCGTGATCTTCAACCAACTGGTCAGCGTATGGCCCGAGAACATCAGGACCGCACCTCCCCTGAGAGTCCTCCTGCTCGCGACGATAGGACTCGTCCAGGACTTCCTGATCTGGCTGTTGGTGTCCTGGGTCGCGGACACGATGGACCTGTCCCTGGCGATCGACGGAGTTCTCCCAATGGTGTGGGGTGCGTTCATCGTCAGGTTGACGGCGCTGGCGTGCCTTGCGCTGCCGTCCCGTGCTGCCGTCGATGAAGTCGAGAGCGCATAGTCCGGTCCCCGCGCCCTTCCCTCATCCTGTGCGCTCGCCCAGTGCTTCTTCCAGCAACGCCGCGATGTTCCGGTGTCCGGTCTCCCGCTCCCTACCGGCGAAGGGCTCATCGTCCCGCAGCAACTCCACCACCACCGTCTCGACTCCGCCCTGGCCCGTCTCCCGACGGGTCACGGCACGGTGGCCCTCGCCATGAGCGAGGACCAGTTCGGTGTGCAGGTCCTCGGCCACATCGCGGTCCAGCCACAGACGGGCCTCGGCCAGCGCCACCCGCTGGCCGGGCTCACTCACCCCGTGCTCCAGCAGCACCCGTACCGCGGCGGGTGAACCTCGGCGCACCGACACGACCAAGGGCGATGTCCCCTCTTCTGTGGCGAGTTCGGAATCGGCGCCGAAGGCCAGCAGCACATCGGCGGTGGCCGCGTGTCCGCCCTCCACCGCGCTCAGCAGGGCAGTCCCCCCGAACTCCTCACGGCTGTCGGGCCGCGCCCCGGCTTCCAGGAGGGCTCGTACCGTCTCGGCATGGCCCCAGGTCGCGGCCCCGCACAACGGTAGTTCTCCCGCCTGCGGCCCACTGCCCCGGTTGGGGTCGGCGCCGGCGGCCAGGAGTCGACGTACGATCCCCGGCTGATCCTGGACGGCCGCCAGGTGCAATGCGGTCTGGTCGTCCTCGTCGGTCGTCTCCGCACTCACGCCGCTGCTCAGCAGCGCGACGACGGCGTCCTCTTCACCCCGAAGGATAGCCGTGAACAACGCGTCGGTCCCTGCTGTCACTTGGTGTGTCATGGGCGGAGCCTACGAGGATCGCTCAGGTGTCGCATTCGAGAATCGAGCGGCACAGGCCGCAGCGGGCCCGGGTGTGTCCGCGGACGGGGAGGCGGATGCGCTGCTGGCAGGTGGGGCAGGGGAAGGAGACCCGCGGTCCCTGCGGTCCCGGCTCGAAGGCATAGGGATGCTGGCCGTTCGCCCGGTCCCGCTCCGGGTGCTCCAGCGCCTGGCGGCGGTCCTTGGCGTAGCGGTGTCTCGCGGTCCAGCCCGAGGTGGTCAGCGGTGGCTGTCGGGCCTCGCGCAGGGCCTGTGCGCGCCCCTTCGTGTACGCGGTGTACCCCTGTGGGCTGGTGAACCACGTTGCTGGGTCTTCGTGAAGGAAAAGCGCACGTTTGGCAATGACATAGCCGAACTCCTCGGGTGTCAGATAGCCCAGTTTCTGGCTGGAAACCCGGTCCTCGCGGAAAGCGTCGAGCAGCAGCCAGCCGGCGCCCAGGTAGGTCGTCACGGTGTCGGTGAGGATCTCGTTGTCGTGGGTGTCGGGGAACGACAGATCCAGTCGGTGCAGCCAGACATGGGTGATCTCATGTGCCAGGGCGGCGCCGACGTCCCGCCGGTGTCGGCGGAAGCGGTCGTTGAGTTCGATGAAGTACTCCGGTCCCGCGGTCAGTTCCACCGTCGCCGCGTGAGGCATCTCCCGAAAGCTCACCACCATCCGGGCGTCCGGTAGTCGCAGGTGGTTGACCAGCGCTTGGGCGACGGTCTGGGCTCCCAGATGCAGATCGTCGTCATCCGAGAAGGCCACGTCGGCGGCGAGGACGCTCGATGCATAGGCGAGCAGCCCATCGGGTGCGAGCCGTCGGTGGAGTGCGGTGATCGCTCGCCGCACGGTGTCGAGATGGGGGAAGCCGTGGACGACTTCATTGCCCTTCGCCATCAGATGTTCCGCTCCTGATCCGCGCCCCCGAGGCGTCCCCTCCATGGATCAACTGTACGAAGACTCACCCCCGAAGCACTTTGCTGACATGGCTGAAAATTGCTCCTTGTGGCACCGCTGATCGACTGCTCATAATCCGGATCACCGCTTGTCGGGCTCATGACAGCACAGGTCCAACAGTGAGGTGTGCGGTCATCGCCCGATGGGAGCGCAATTTCTCAACCCCCCACGAAGGGCAGACCGTTGAAGCTTCTGCGTACCCTCAAGAGATGCGCTGCGACCGGCGCCGTCCTCCTCGCCGCCGTCAGCCTCCAGCCCAGCACCGCATCCGCCGCCGCCCCACCCGTCGTCGGCGGCACCCGCGCCGCCCAGGGTGAATTCCCCTTCATGGTGCGGCTCTCCATGGGCTGTGGCGGATCCCTGATCAGCCCGCAGGTCGTGCTGACCGCCGCCCACTGTGTGAACGGCTCCGGACCCAACACCACCATCACCGCCACCGCGGGCGTCGTCGACCTCCAGAGCACCAGCGCGATCAAGGTCCGCTCCACCAAGGTCCTCCAGGCGCCCGGCTACAACGGCACGGGCAAGGACTGGGCCCTGGTCAAGCTGGCCCAGCCGATCAACCTGCCCACCCTCAAGCTCGCCGAGACCGCCACGTACAACACCGGCACCTTCACCATCGCCGGCTGGGGCGCGGCCCGTGAAGGCGGTCCGCAGCAGCGCTACCAGCTCAAGGCCCAGGTCCCGTTCGTCTCCGACGCCAACTGCCAGCGCTCCTACCCGAGCCTGGTCGCCCGCGAGGAGATCTGCGCCGGATACACCTCGGGCGGCACCGACACCTGCCAGGGTGACTCCGGCGGCCCCATGTTCCGCCGCGACAACGCCAACGCCTGGGTGCAGGTCGGCATAGTCAGCTGGGGCCAGGGCTGCGCACGGCCCAACTATCCCGGCGTCTACACCGAGGTCTCCCACTTCGCCGCCACGATCAAGTCGGCCGCGGCAACCCTCTAGGTCGCAACTGACGAACCGTGCCATCCGCCCGGTGGGCAGGGCGCACCAGGCGGGATTCGTCAGCCGCGGGCCAGGGGCCTTCTCTCGGCAAGAAGGTTCCACTTCGCTCCAGAACGTTAGCTCCGGGACGGCGGGGGCTGGTGTGGTTAAGTCCAACACCTGCCCCCGCTTTGTCCATGGGCCACGCCCGTTCGTCACGGCCAGATTGACCTGAACCGCATCACCGTGACGAGGAGGACGAGCGTGTACGCAGAAGATCGCGGGCCCAGTCGTAGAACCGTGGTGGCCGCCACCGCCCTCGCCGGAGCCGGCGCGGCCCTCGGCACCTCGGGCACCGCGTCCGCCTCCCCGACCGGACCCGCTGAAACTGTTCTGCGCTCCGCCGAACTCGACGTCACCGTGGACAGCGGCTTCCCGCGCATCCTGGCGTACACCCACCGTGAGTCCGGCGCCCGGCTGTACGGCCAGGAAGACCCGATCACCTCCGTACTGATCGACTCGGTGGCCCGCACCCCGGAGCGGGTCACCGCCCGCGCCCGCCGCGACCGCGTCTCCTACACCCTCGGCTTCGGCCCCACCGAGATCGACGTGGAGATCCGTGTCGACGGCTGGCAGGTCCACTGGCGCGTCACCCGCATCGAGGACAGCGGCGCACTGCCCGTGGGCACCCTGCAGATACCGGACCTCGCACTGCTCTCCGTCCGCAGCGACCAGCCCGGCGCCGTTCTCCACGCCGCCCGCATCCACCTCGACAAGGCCGCCAGCGCAGACACCCTCGTCCGGCTCACACCCCAGACCCCCGCGGAGAGCCGGGCCACCGGCTGCGCGTACGCCGTCGTCGCCCATGACCGGCTCGGCGGTGCCATCGAGACCAACACCGTCTGGGACAAGCCCACCAGCGCGGCCGGCACCACCTGGGAGAACGGCCGGCTCTGGCGCCAGACACTGGTCCGCGACGGCTATGTGAAAGCCCAACTCGTCCCCGGCCAGTGGACCCATCGCGCGGCCACCGCACCCGCCGACGCCACCGAACCCCTTCCGTACGCCACCGTCGTCATCACCCGTGACCGCGGCGGCGACGGCATCGTCGACTGGCAGGACGCCGCGATCGCCTTCCGGGACATCATGGTCACCCCGCTCGGTGCCGACGAACAGCATCTGCGCGTGGTGCCCCACATCCCCTTCAACTTCGCCTCCCAGGCGACCAACCCCTTCCTCGCCACCCTCGACCAGGTGAAACGCATCTCCCTGGCGACGGACGGGCTGCGGCAGTACACCCTCCTCAAGGGCTACCAGTCGGAGGGCCACGACTCCGCCCACCCCGACTACGCCGGCAACCACAACCAGCGCGCGGGTGGACTCACCGACCTCAACACCCTGCTGCGCGAGGGGCAGAAGTGGAACAGCGACTTCGGTGTGCACGTGAACGCCACCGAGTCCTATCCGGTCGCCAACGCCTTCTCCGAGACGCTCGTCGACAAGACCGACGAACAGTGGGACTGGCTGGACCAGTCGTACCGCATCGACCAGCGGCGCGACCTGGTCAGCGGTGACATCGTCCGGCGCTTCGCCGCCCTGCGCGCCGAAACCCACCCCGCGTTGAACATGCTGTACATCGATGTCTTCCGCGAATCCGGCTGGACCTCCGACCGACTCCAGCGCGCCCTGCGCGACCAGGGTTGGCAGATCACCACCGAGTGGGGCCACGGCCTGGAACGCTCGGCGCTGTGGGCGCACTGGGCGACCGAGATCGACTACGGCCCCGACACCTCCCGCGGCATCAACTCTCGACTGATCCGCTTCATCCGCAACCACCAGAAGGATGTCTTCGCCGACAAGTGGCCCACCCTGCTGGGCATTCCCCGCACCAGCAACTTCGAAGGCTGGGTCGGCAAGATCGACTGGCCCGCCTTCTACGAGCTGATCTGGACCCACTCCCTGCCCGCGAAGTACCTCCAGGCGCACCCCATCAAGCGGTGGGACGACCACGAGATCACCTTCTTCGGCCCCACCTCGGTCTCCGACGCTGACGGCATGCGCAAGATCACCACGGACGGCCGTCTGGTCTACAGCGGCGGAACGTATCTTCTCCCCTGGGAGCCGCGCCGGGCCACCGACCCCACCAAGCTCTACCACTACAACCCCGCGGGCGGCACCAGCGAATGGCGTCTACCCCGCGGCTGGCAGCGCCGCTCCCGCGTGGCGCTCTACCGCCTCACCGACCAGGGCCGCGAGCACATCGAGGACCTACGCGTGCGCAGTGGCGGCCGGATCACCATCGACGCCGAGCCGGGACAGCCGTACGTCGTCCACCGCACCCGACTGCCCGCGCAGCCCGATCCCGACTGGGGCCAGGCGACCCCCCTCCACGACCCCGGGTTCACCTCGGGGACCCTCGACGGTTGGCGGACCACCGGCCCTGCTTCGGTCGCCCTGAGCGCGATCGGGGACTACGAACTGGTGATCGCGGCCGGTGCAGCAGCGACCGTCAGCCAGCGTCTGACCCGGCTGAAGCCCGGCAGCTACGCGGCCTCGGTGCAGGTCGAGATCGGTGCGACCGCCGGCGACCGTCGCCGCGCCAGCCTGGAGGTGCGTACGTCCGACGGGGTGCGGGCCGAGAACTGGACCGACATTTCCACGGCCGTCAACTACGTGGCGGCGGACCGCAAGCACGGCACGCGGTTCCAGCGGATGTTCACCCACTTCACGGTCCCCGAGGGCGGCGGCCCCATCACCCTCACCCTGCGCGCTGCTGCCGGTGCCGCCCGCGTCCGCTTCGACAACGTCCGCATCGTCGCCGCCCGCCCCACCCGCAAACCGGGCACGGTGGCGTACGAGGACTTCGAGAATGTGCCCCAGGGCTGGGGCGTCTTCGTCAAGGGCGACGCGGGCGGCGCCACCGACCCACGCACCCACATCGCCCAACGCCACGCCCCCTTCACCCAGCGGGGCTGGAACGGCAAGGCGATCGACGACGTCATCGACGGCACCGAGTCCCTGAAGTCCCGCGGGGAGAACGAGGGCCTGGTCTACCGCACGGTCCAGCACCTGGTGCGCTTCGAGCCGGGCAAGCACTACCGGGTGGAGTTCCGGTACGAGAACGAGAAGGCGGGGGAGTACGCCTGGATCACCGGCGTCGACACCCGCGAACTCGACCGCGCCCCGCTCCCGGTGGCCACCGAACCCACCCTGTGGAGCCATGAGTTCACCGCACCCGACGAGGGCGAGGCATGGGTGGGGCTGCGGAAGATCGGAGGCGCCTGGGGATCGGAGTTCGTCCTGGACGCCTTCGAGGTACGGGAGGTCTAGACGGCGCTCACTGCGCCTCCGGGGGCGCCTGTCCACCGCGGAACAGCAGATACGCGTCGATGATCTCGCGCATCCGCTCGGCCCCGAAGCTCGCCCCGTGACCGGCGTGGACAAGGTCGACGTCGAGCCGGCGCAGTCTCCTCATGGTCGCGATGTACTGGCCGATGTCGGAGCCCTCCAGCGTGTCGAGGAGTTCGTCGTCGTAGAGGACGTCGCCGGAGAAGAGGATGCGCCGGCCCTCGTCGTACAGACCGATGCTTCCGGGTGTGTGACCGGGCAGATGGAGTACGCGCAACTGTCGGTCGCCCAGATCGATGGTGTCGCCCTCCTCCAACTGCCGGGTGATCGAGACCGGACGCAGTCGATAGGCGAGTGGGTCGTAGTCCGCGGTGGGCAGGGCGTTGATCAGCACCGGAGGGAGTTTCGCGGCTGCGTCGGGATCGCCGCCGAGGGTGTCGTTCAGTACGCGGGCGAGGAGGGAGCCGCGGCCGGGTGTGTCGACCGGCTCGGCCGGGTGGGCCCAGCACTCGGCGAACTCATGGGCCGAGCCCATGTGGTCGAGATGGGCGTGGGTGAGGACGACGACCGGCTCGCGCTCGCCGAAGAGGTCCGGCAGTGCGTCCCGCAGGGAGGCGACCCCGAGTCCGGCGTCGATGAGCAGATCGTGGCGGGTGCCGCGCAGATGCCAGGTGTTGGCGCTGAGCAGCGGGTCCACATGGGGCTCTTGGATCAGTGTCAGCGACTCGTCGACAGGGGTGACGGTGTACCAGCGGTCGGCGACAGGCAGCGCGGTGGGGGCGGACATACGGGTCAGTTCTCCTTGCCGGTGGTGCTTGTCGTGACCGCGCGGTCCAGGGGGACGGTCCGGTTGCGGGCGACGGCGTACTGCGCGGGGTAGAGGGTCTTGACCAGTACGAGGTAGAGGGAGGCGGCGACGATCGGCCCGAAGACGAAGGTGAGGTCGGCGCCACCGAGGGCCGAGGCGATGGGCCCGGTGAACAGCGTGGTGTTCATGCACAGGGCCCCGACGGTGGTGCCGGCCACCAGCGCCGTACAGCCCGCCCAGTTGGTACCGCCGGAGAACCAGTACGGCCCTTGTGGGGACTCGTCGTGCAACTCCACACCGTCATAGCGGTTGTGCCGCATCAGCAGGTCGGAGGCGATGATCGCGATCCATGGACCGGCGAAGGCGACGGACAGTTCGAGGATGTTGCTCAGGGCGTCGGTGAAGTCGGAGATGAACAGCGCGTAGCAGGCGATCGCGGTACCGAGCAGACCGCACAGCAGGACGGTGGCCATGCGGGGCAGCCGCAGCCCGACCGACTGGAGACAGAGACCCGAACTGTAGAGAGTGATCACGTTGTTGGTGATCGAGCCGATGACGATCACCAGCAGGAAGACCGGATAGAACCAGCCCGGCAGGATCGTGGCCAGCGACTTCTGGGCGTCGGCCATGTCGACGACGCTGCCGGCCAGCACGCCCACCGACCCGAGCAGGACGGCCGGGATGAATCCGCCGAGCGCGGTCCAGGTGGCGACGGCCTTGCGGGAGGTGTCCGCGGGCAGATAGCGGGCGTAGTCGGGGCTGATGGCCCATGACAGGGGCGAGGAGGCGGTGAGCGCGATGCCGGCGGTGATCACGGCCCAGAGTGCACCGCCGGACAGCGCGGACTCCGGATCGGGGGCGTAGTTCCAGTCGGCTTCGGTGAGGACATAGCCCGCGAGGACCGCCATGCACAGCGCGAGTGCGGTGGTGATCGCGCCGCTCACCTTGAGGATGGTGCCGTACCCGTAGACGCTGATCGTCAGGGTGAGGGCGGCGATCAGCAGCACGATCACGATCTGTACGGGCCGCTGGGCGGCCATGCCCACCTGCTCGGTGAAGGCGAAGGCGGCGAGCCCTCCGACCGAGAGGTTGATGGCGCCGTACGCGATGAAGCTGGGCCAGCTGAACAGCCCGACGATGACGCGGTTGCCCAGGGTCCCGAACATGGCTCGGGTGATGACCCCGCTGGGCGTCCCGGACACCGGGCCGCTGGTCGCGAGCAGGCCGATGGCCGCCCAGAACAGATTGCCCACGACGACCACGGCGAGGCCCTGCCACACGGTCAGTCCGAAGACGATCAGCAGGCCGCCGAGGATGATGTACAGGTAGTTGACGCTGGCGAAGGCCCAGATGCGGATCAACTCGCGGGGGTGGCCGTGGCGTTCGTCGTCGGGGATGCGGTCGATGCCGCGGCTTTCGATCCTTCCGAACGCGCTGGCGCTCGTTCTCTCCGGGTCGGTCTGCTCGGCTATGGACATGGGACGCTCCTGAACTGGTGCAGAGCCTTATTGAGCATGTGCTCAATTGCCTGTTGAGCGAGCAGTCAATAGAGTCCTCCCCGTGACGTCAACCCCTAGAGCCAAAGTCCGTCGGAAGTCCGCCGAAGACCGGCGCGCGGAGATCGTGGCCGCAGCCTCGGCCCTGGCCCTGAGCGAGGGGCTGGAACACATCACGCTCCGGAGCGTCGCCGACCGGCTGGGGGTGGCAGGCAGCCTGGTCAGCCACTACTTCCCCTCGGTTGACAGCCTGCTCGCCGAAGCGTTCACGGCAGCCGCCGTGGCGGAGAGCCGCGAGATCGACGCCGTCGTCGAGACGGCGGAGCTACCGGTCGACCGGCTGCTCGCCCTGCTGCGGTTCCACACCGCCGGAGATCGCGACCGGATGAACCTGCTCTGGCTGGATGCCTGGAGGCTGGGCCGCAAACGGCCCGCACTGCACAGCGCGGTCGCCGCCCGGATGGGTGCGGACGTCGAGCAACTGGCCGGCCTGATCGACGAGGGCATCGAATCCGGCGACTTCACCTCGGCCGACCCCCGGGTCAGCGCCTCGCGCATCCTCGCCGTACTCGACGGGCTCAGCGTCCAGGCCGCCATGCGCAAGGCCGTCAACTACGGCACGGTCGAAGAACTCGTCTTCATCGTCGCGGAACGCGAACTCGGCCTGCCGGTGGGGGCTTTCACCTCGTAGGGTGCGGGCCCGGTCCGTACACACCTCGGACACACGCCTGCGCCCCTGGCCGTACGTCGGATCATGACCACGGCCAGGGGTGCGTACCTCATCCGCTGGACAGCTCCGGGAGGGTCAGCTCGGCCCAGACGATCTTCCCGGGGCCAGTGCGCGAGGCGACGCCCCAGGCATCGGAGAGAGCCGCCACCAGCGGAAGCCCCCTGCCTCCTGTCGCATCCACCGCGGGTACGGTCAGCCGCGGCCGTACCTCGGAAGCGTCATGCACTTCGATCCGCACCCCGCGCCAGAGCGGCAGATAGCGGGTCTCGATGTCCCGCCCGGGTACGCGTGCGTGCCGCACGGCATTGGTCAGCAACTCCGAGAGCACGATCAGCGCGGCCTGTTCGATGGGGGCGAGTCCCCAGCCGTTGAGGACTTCCCGGAATTCGGTCCTGGCCTGCCCGACGCTACGGGGAGTCGGCCGCCATCGGGACAAGGTGAAGGCGCTGCCACAGGTCTCGCTCATCGAACGGCCCCGGCAGTCCCGGGGGCGGACTTTTGCGTCATCGGAGACCGGTCTTCGGACGTTGGGGAGGCGGAAAGGCGTAGAGCGGGGAAGTGGTCGATAGCGTTGGTCATGCCGACGCTCCTTTCAAGCGTTGGCCAATACCCCCGCGCCGCTCAACCGGTTGCGGGGGTTCTCGTTGTGGCCAGATATATCGAGCGAGAGATTCCGCCCCGGCTGCCGAGGCGTCGCTACTACCATCGATGAAAGGGCACGTCAGGTACCTGTTCTGCCTGTCACCAAAGGGTCTCTGTGGACAGGGAATTGAAGGTGAGTTCGATCGTGGAGCTAAACAACGAGGACGGCGGGAAACCCACTCCGCGCACGGTGCTGGGGCGTCGCTTGCAGCGCCTGCGGATGGAAGAGGGCCTGTCACAGCGCGCGCTCGCGGAGCGGGTGACGTATCCGCACACATATCTCAGCCGGGTGGAGCGCGGGGAGCAGTTACCGTCGGAGGCACTGGCTCAGGCGTTGGATGCCCATTTCCGCACCCACGGATTGTTCGTCGAACTCCTGGACATGGCTCAGGACTCGACGATTCCTGACTATGGGCGAACGATCGTGGAAAGCGAAAAGAGCGCCGCCCGAATTCAGGTTTTTGAGTGCAGCCTGGTGCCAGGTCTACTTCAAACCGAGGGTTACGCTCGTGCCCTGTTCTAAGCGTCGCTTCCCGGATTTGCGGGGGATGACGTTGAAAGCCGGGTTGGCACGCGGATGCGGCGCAAGCAGATCTTTGAGCGTGAAGAACCGCTGCTCTACTGGGCCATCATGGATGAGGCGGCCGTTAAGCGCCCCATGGGTCGAATGAGCTGCATGGCTGGCCAAATCGCTCACCTTCTCACGGCTGCTCAGAGTTGGAACATCTCGGTTCAGATCTTGCCCTTTGCCCGTGGCCAGCACCCCCTGCTGGGTGGGAGTCTGAGCCTCCTGACCCTGGCAAGCGGCGCTACGCTCGGGTACGCAGAGAGCTTTATTTCCGGCGAACTGGTCGAGTCGCCAAAAGGCGTTCTCGGTCTGACCCAGCGCTTCGACGTGGCTCGCTCCATGGCTCTGCCGGAGAGGGAGTCGCTCGACCTCCTCCGCAGTTACCTGAAGGGGTACGAAGAAGGATATGAAGATGACGACCGTTCCTGAGTCCTCAGTGCTCACCGGCTGGCGCAAGTCCAGCTATAGCAATGGGGACGGCGCTGCCTGCGTCGAGGTGGCACATCTCCACGTCGGCCTGTTGCCGGTGAGGGACAGCAAGAACCCCCATGGCCCTGCTCTCCTCATTCCCGCTCACGCGTGGGCCGACTTCATAGACGAGATCAAGGCCCGCCCGGGCCTGTGAACGGACCTCGCCCCCGATGCGGAGCACCAGGCATCGGGGGCGAGGCGTGTGGGGGGACGGGGGTGTCCCTGCGTGAGGGAGGGGCGCGGTCGGTGTGAACGGGTGGGGATCAGCGTTCTCGTGGGCGGGGTGGGCGGACCCAATGTCCGCCGCTGACTCCGCACTGGCGGTACGCGGAGTCGACGCGCCCCGTCACGGCGGCCGTACATCTCGGCTCCGGGCTTGGGTTCGGTCGTTCACGGAGTGCCCGCAGTGGTGAGCCCCGCGCGGACGTGGTCGTTCCCGCCAGCATCACCAGCGGGAGCACCGTCACCAGGATGCTGAGCGCACGCTTCTTGGATGGGAGCTTGGTGCCAGTTCTCACGGACACTCCTCCGGACGGTCCGGGAGTCCCGGACGGGGAGATCAAAAACCGTGCGCCGCACCGCGTTGACTTGAGCGTAGGAAGCAGTCTCCGTCGCGGTCAACGATTATGGGTGGATTGTCATGTGATGAGAGAGACCTTCATTCAGCAGCAGCAAATATCCGGGTGAGGCCGGTCAGCGCAGGGTGATTCCTGCCCCCGCCTCCTCCAGCTCCAGGACCCAGATGTCGTTCGTGCCCTGTCTGAGCACCGACCCCGGCAGGAACAGGCCCTGTTGGGGGCCGACCCACCAGTACCGGCCCAGGCAGAAGCCGTTTACCCAGAGGAAGCCCCGGGTCCACCCGGGCAGTTCGACCCGGGCGTCCCCGGGCGCCTCGATCTCCACCGAGGCGCGGTACAGGCCCGGCCCGCCCGATTCCGCGGGCAGGAACGACACACTCTCAACCGCTTCCGGGGTGAACGAAGCCAGCCGTAGACCCCGTGCCCGTACACCGTGCAGATACTGGCGCTCGTGCAGCACGCCACCCGTGATGCCCTTCGGTTCGCCCAGGCGCGGACCGTAGTTGACCCGGCCCTGCGACTCCACCCAGAAGTCCACCTCGGCAGGGCCCGGGACCAGGTCGGGGAGGGTTTCGTGGTCCTCGCTGAGGACCCCGGTCCGTACGCCGTCCACGTACACCACCGCCCGGTCGCGCAGCCCGGAGGCGCGCAGCGGATACGGTCGGCGCGGACCAGGTACCCGGACCCGGTAGCGGACCAGGCCGCGGTCCACGCCCAACTCCTCGAACGTCGGCGGGGTCGGGGTCATCGTCTCCGGGTCGCCGACCGCGTCCAGGACGGCATCGAGCGGTGACCAGTCGGCCGGACGCACATCGAGACCCGTGCCCAGGAGCGGGGGAGCGGGCGGGACCTCGGGTAGCGGCTCCTCGGCGTATTCGGCGAAGACCTCCCGGAAGGCCCAGAACTTCGCCGTCGGACGTCCCGACTCGTCGATCGGTGCGTCGTAGTCGTAGGACGTCACCGTCGGTTCCAACAGTCCGTCGTGCAGGGTGCCGGCCCGGTTGGCGCCCGCCCAGCCGGCGAAGTTGGTACCGCCGTGCGCCATGTAGAGGTTGACCGAGCCGCCCAGCTCCAGGATCTCGCGGAGTTCCTTCGCTGCCTGCGCCGCGTCCCGGGTCACGCACTCGTCGCCCCAGTGGGCGAACCAGCCGCACCAGAACTCCATGCACATCAGCGGTCCCGTCGGCCGGTGGCGGCGCAGGGCGGCGAAGGCGTCCATGGCGCCCGACCCGAAGTTGACGGTGGCGAGCACGTCCGGCAGCGAACCGCCGGTGAGCATGTGGTCCTCGGGCCCGTCCGACGTGAACAGCGGGACGCTCACCCCGCAGTCGCGCAGGACGTCCGCCACGTGCCGCAGATAGCCGTGGTCGCTGCCGTAGCTCCCGTACTCGTTCTCCGCCTGGACCATGATCACCGGGCCGCCGCGGTCGATCTGGCGCTCCACGACCTGGGGGAGGAGTGTGGTGAACCAACCGTCCACGGCCGCCAGGTATTCGGCGTCGTCGGTGCGCACCCGTCGGCCGACCAGTCCGGTCAGCCACATCGGCAATCCGCCGTTCTCCCACTCGGCGCAGATGTACGGCCCCGGGCGCACGATCGCCCACAGACCCGCCTTCTGTGCGGCATCGAGGAACCGGCCCAGCGCCTCCACATCCGTGTACTCGCCGCGGGCGGGCTCGTGGAGATTCCACGGAACGTACGTCTCCACGCAGTTCAGGCCCATCGCGCGGAGCATCGCCAACCGGTGGTCCCACTGCCCCTCGTGTACTCGGAAGTAGTGCAGCGCGCCCGAGAGCAGCCGCACCGGCCGTCCATCGAGCAGAAAGTCCGTCTCACCCACGCCGAATTCAGCCACCTGCCCACCTTTGACCCCTGGCGGCCGACCGGTCCATGGACAAAGATCGGCACTGTTTGGACACAAGCGAGCGCGGAGAAGCGCAGACGATCAGCCAAGAAGGGGCAAAGGCGGATGTATCACACCTGGATGCGTTACTTCACCCCAGGTGCGGTCCATCGTCGGCTCGGTCTGGTCTGCCTCGGTGTCGGTCTACAACACGGCAGCCTTCCGACCGTGGGGCCGCGCACGCTGGACCACCATGTGGCCGTGGTGATCAGCTCGGGGAGCGGCTGGTTCCGCGCGCCCGACGGGCAGCGCCTCGCCGTCACCGCACCCGCCCTGATCTGGATCACCCCCGGCGTCCCCCACCACTACGGACCCGACCCCGGCGGCTGGGACGAGAGCTTCGTCGACTTCGACGGCCCCGCGACCGACACGTACACCGAACTCGGCTACATCGACCCTGACCTGCCCGTGGTCCCGCTCTCGGACGCGGCGGGACCACGCGCCGCGATCGGCCGGATCGCCCGGGCCGCCCGCCGGGGAAACCCCCTCCTGGAGGTCGAAACCGCGGCTGCCGTCCATGAACTCCTCGTCGCCCTGCGCCGCGCCCGCGCCGACACCAGCCCCGCAGGCGACCCCGTGCTCACCGCGCTGGCCCGGGACGCCTTCCAACCCCTGTCCGTCGCCGAGCACGCCGCCCGGCACGGGATGACCCCGGCCGAACTGCGCACCGCCGTGCGCCGGGGCGCGGGATGCAGCCCCAAGGACTATCTGCTCTCCATCCGACTGAGACGGGCCCGAGAGCTCCTCGCCGCCACCGAACTCTCCGTCGCATCCATCGCCCGCCGCGTCGGCTACGAGGACCCCGCGTACTTCTCCCGGCTGTTCACCCGGCGTGTGGGCACCGCGCCCGTCCGCTTCCGTGAGCAGCAGGGACGTTCCGTACCGGGGGGCTGGAGCGACCGCATCCCAGACCCTGAACACCCGCCCACCATCAGCACCCGGTCCACGTAAGCTCACCAACCATGACGACCAGGGACATCGACGAGAACGTACGGGCCGAGCTGGATCGGCTGCGCGGAAGCATCGACAACATCGACGCCGCCCTCGTCTATATGCTCGCCGAGCGCTTCAAGTGCACCCAGCAGGTCGGTCATCTCAAGGCGCACCACCAACTCCCGGCCGCTGACCCGGCGCGCGAGTCCCGCCAGATCGAGCGGCTGCGCAGCCTCTCGGAGGATGCCCGGCTCGACCCGGCGTTCGCGGAGAAGTTGCTCAACTTCATCATCGCCGAGGTGATCCGTCACCATGAGACGATCGCGGCCAACCCGGGCGGCGCGCACCAGCCCTAGCGCCCCGGCTAGTGCACCGGCGCCCGCCGCCTCTCGGGCGCCGAAAATGAGTTGCGAGCCCCCACCACCGCCCGCCTAGGCTCGCCCCCATGTGTGGAATCTCCTGTGGGATCGCAGTGATGAGGCTGCGCCGCGCCTAGCGGCGGATCGTCCTCACCTCCCGAATCGCTCCGCCGCTTCCGTGAGTCATCTCCGAGCGGCATCCCGTGCTGCCCGGATCACCTCGAAGTCGCGGAGATCCTGTGCCCACGCACCACCGTTCTGGCCGTCATGAACTCGGTCAGAATTTCCTCACCGACCGCACCACCATCACCACCGTCATTGACCTCGTCGCCCGTACCGAAGGACCGATCATCGAGATCGGCAGCGGCGACGGCGCACTGACGCTGCCGCTGGAGACCCTGGGACGTCCCCTCACCGGTATCGAGATCGACCCCAGGCATGCCGCCCGGCTTGCGCGGCGCACCCGGGGGCGCACCACCGTCGTCCCCGGTGACTTCCTCCGCTACCAGGCCCCGACCAGCCCGCACGTCCTCGTTGGGAACCTTCCCTTCCATGAGACGACCCCGATGCTCCGCCACATCCTCACCTCGCCCGACTGGACCGATGCGGTGCTGCTGGTGCAGTGGGAGGTGGCCCGGCGGCGGGCCGCGGTGGGCGGGGCGACGTTGATGACGGCCCAGTGGTGGCCGTGGTACCGCTTCGGACTGGTCGCCCGAGTGCCGTCGACGGCGTTTCGCCCACGGCCCACCGTCGACGGCGGGCTGATGACCATCACCCGCCGTGACCGCCCGCTTCTGCCGCACCCGGCTCGCCGTGAGTACCAGGATCTCGCCCACCGCGTGTTCACCGGCCGGGGGCGCACCCTGCCCGAGATCATCGCCGGCGCGGCGCCGGGCCTGCCCGGCCATCACATCGGGCAGTGGGTGCAACGGCACGGCATCCGCCCCCGACAACTGCCCAAGGACCTCGACGCGGAGCAGTGGGCGGATCTGTTCCGGCTCCACAGCGATCACCGGGGGGCACGGCGAGCGGGGTCACCGCGCCAGCGCGGGCGTCGCTGACCTGACCTGATCCGAGGTCGGCGTCCTGCCCGGGGCAGGACGCCGACCGCTCCACAGGCGGTTTTCGGAGTCGCCTTCTGCTACGGCGCAAACCCTCCGGCTCGTGCGCCGCATCTGCCCGCGCGGTCCGGAACGCAGGTCACTCAGCCACAAGTCTTCGGCACGCATTGGCATGGAACGCCCGGCTCACAGGAGGAAAGACTGGCGCCCACGACGAAGAAGGTGGGAAGAGATGAAGAGGAAACTGGCCGCTGCCGGAACCGTAGTGGCGTCGCTGGCTCTGACCGCGGCGATGGCAAGCCCAGCCGCCGCGATCACCGCGTACAGGCACTGCTTCACCACCGGTGCCGACGGCGGCGCCCGTGTCATGAACTGGCACGGCCCCGACAGGGTCGACCTCACCTTGAGCGTGACGGACTCGCGGGCCGACGGCCACCACGCGAGGGTTCGCTTCCTGTCGAAGACGGTCAGCGGCACCACGGTCAAATGGGGTTGGCACAAGAACACCAGCGGCGCCGGACGCACGTTCGTGCGTGAGACGAGCGCCTCGCACCCCAACGGGATCTTCAAGGTCGGTGTGGAGATCGCCCGGTTCGAGGGCGACACCTATCTGAACTCCTGTGTTGACTGGGGCTGACCGCCGCCGCACGAACGTGCACATCACGTTTCGGGTGTCCGTGCCACCGCCTCCCCGGCCTGAAAAGGCGCGGCCCGCCGAAGGGCAATGCCTTCCCGTGCCGTGATCCGTTCCGCCCCCGTCCGAGCCGGGGTGCGGGGACGGCCGGTCGGCTTCCCTCCCCAGACACGGGAGGGCCGACCGGCACCCGGCTCCATCACGGCCCGCGAGGGTGCACGCGGGCGCCGTCGCACGAGAGGGATGAGCGGGCGTCTGCGACTCCCACCAGTTGCTCCCGGGACACGCGGGACACCACACAATCGAAATGAGGCGTGCCAGCCCT
The DNA here is from genome assembly GCF_036226685.1 of Streptomyces sp. NBC_00690. Lineage (NCBI taxonomy): Bacteria > Bacillati > Actinomycetota > Actinomycetes > Kitasatosporales > Streptomycetaceae > Streptomyces > Streptomyces sp. NBC_00690. The sequence goes on along the minus strand of NZ_CP109009.1, from coordinate 2,344,902 downwards.
TTATGCGACGCCGACGTGCGCTCAAAGCGCAACCGATACCCCATGTGCTCGGCCCCGTGGATCAGGCAGCATGGCACCCATGTCCGTACTCACGCGCGACGAAGCGCAGACTCGTGCACAGCTTCTCGACGTCCACCGCTACACCGTGGATCTCGACCTCACCGCCGGGGCGGGGGTCCCTCCCGGGAAAGAGACAGAGACCTTCGGCTCCACCACCGTCATACACTTCACCGCCCGCGCGGACGGGGACACCTTCGTCGAGGTCAAGCCGGCCGCACTGCACTCCGTAACGCTGGACGGACATCCGCTCGACCCCGCCGCGCTCGACGGCAACCGCTTCCCGCTGCCCGGGCTCACCCAGGGGGAGCACGAACTGCGCGTCGAGGCGGACATGCACTACTCGCGCACCGGCGAGGGAATGCACCACTTCACCGACCCCGCCGACGGCGAGACCTACGTCTACACCACACTTTTCCTGGACGACGTCCAGCGCGTCTTCTCCGCCTTCGACCAGCCGGACCTCAAGGCCGTCTTCGACGTGTCGGTGACCGCCCCCGACGGCTGGAGCGTCCTCGGCAACGGTGTCGCGACCCACCACGGCGACGGCAAGTGGAGCTGCGCCACCACCACCCTGCTCTCCACCTATCTCATCGCGATCGCCGCCGGACCCTGGCACTCCGTACGCACCGAACACGCCGGGCTGCCCTTCGGTCTCCACTGTCGCCGCTCGCTCGCGCCCTACCTCGACGCGGACACGGACGAACTCTTCGAGATCACCCGGCAGTGCTACGACCGGTACCACGAGAAGTTCGAGGAGCCCTACCCCTTCGACTCGTACGACCAGGCGTTCGTCCCCGAGTTCAACGCGGGCGCGATGGAGAACCCCGGGCTGGTCACCTTCCGCGAGGAACTGGTCTTCCGCTCGGCCGTCACCGACACCGAGCGTCAGACGCGGGCGATGGTCATCGCCCATGAGATGGCCCATATGTGGTTCGGCGACCTGGTCACCATGGTCTGGTGGGACGACCTCTGGCTGAACGAGTCCTTCGCCGAGTACATGGGCTTCCAGATCCTCACCGAAGCCACCCGCTTCACCGACACCTGGGTCGACTTCGCCGTCGCCCGCAAGGGCTGGGGGTACGACGCCGACCAGCGGCCCTCCACCCATCCCGTCTCCCCGGACCCGGACGCCGTCCCGGACACCGCCGCCGCCCTCCTCAACTTCGACGGCATCTCCTACGCCAAGGGAGCTTCCGCACTGCGGCAGCTGGTGACCTGGATGGGGGAGAAGGACTTCCTCGCCGGCATCAACATCCACTTCGCGCGCCACAAGTTCGGCAATGCGACCCTCGCCGACTTCATCGACTCCCTGTCGCAGGCCACCGACCGCGACCTACCCGCCTGGGCCGAGTCCTGGCTGCGCACCACCGGCGTCGACACCCTCACGCCCACCGTCACCGAAGCCCCCGGCACCTGGTCGCTCGCCGTCGACCACCAGGGCAGCCGCCCGCACCGCATCGCCGTCGGCGCGTACGACATCGACCCTGTCGACCCGACCCGAGTCGTCCTGCGTAATCGCTACGAACTGGACATCCCGCAGAGGGACGGCGCCGCCGAGCAGCACCCCGGCCGACGCCCCGCGCTCGTCGTCCTCAACGACAACGACACCACCTACACGAAGATCCGACTCGACCCCGGCTCCTGGGAGACCGCGGTACGCATCCTGTCGTACGTCCCGGACGCCCTGACCCGCGCCGTCATCTGGAACGCGGCCCGTGACATGGTCCGCGACGGAGAACTCGCCCCCAGGGCCTATCTGGAGGCTGCCCGGACGCAGTTGCCCCGGGAAACGGACCTGGCGATCGCCCAAGGCGTCCTCGCCTTCGCCGCCGGTCAGGTCGCGGACCGCTATGTACCGGCCGCTGAACGGTCCGCCGCACTCGGTGCGATCCGGGACATCTGCCGCGGACTGATGCGGCGCACCGAGGACGGCAGCGACCCGGGGCTGCGACTGATCGCCGTACGTCACTTCATCGACGCGGCGGCCCAGCCGGAGGCGATCCAGGAATGGCTCGCCGAAGGCAGCGTGATCGGCGGACCGGAACTCGATCCCGAGCTGCGTTGGCGCATCCTGTACCGGCTCGCCGTCCTCGGTGAGACGGACGAGGCCGCGATCGCCGCCGAACTCGAAACCGACCCGAGCGCCACCGGCCAGCAGGGCGCGGCTCGATGTCGCTCCGCCCTGCCGACACCGGAAGCGAAGGAAATCGCCTGGGAGCGGCTTTTCGCCTCCGACGACCTCTCGAACTACCTGTTCCGTGCGACGGCCCAGGGCTTCTGGCAACCCGAACAGGCCGAACTGGTCGCCCCGTACCTCGTGCGCTACTACCCCGACACGGTCGCCCTGGCGGACCGCAGGGGTCCGGCGATAGCGGAGGCCGCCGGCCGGTACGCCTTCCCGCTGCACGCGGTGGACGACGAGGCCCGGGAGCTGGGCGAGACATGTCTGCGGGACGCCCAGATGATCCCCGCCCTGCGCCGTAGCCTCTCCGACCAACTGGACGACCTGCGCCGAGCACTGGCGGTACGGGGGGTCGACCCCACCACGTGATCGGCTCCGGGGGCTGACCGGCTGTCGGTCAGCCCCCAGGACTTCGGTCTTGCTCGTCCAGCCCGCTCGTCTGCGTTTCGCACAGGGTGCGTTCCGAGCGCGTTGCCCGCCGCGGCGGACCGCTGTCGTCGACAGCAGACCGCGCCCGGAAGTGCGCCGGGTGGCCACCCTCCGCGCCGAGTGCTCCGACGCGCCCGTGTGACCAGGCTCCCCGCGGGGGGCCGAACCTCCTCCATGCCGGACTCGTTGAGCACGGCGCGCACCCCTTTGACCGGGGTCGCCCCGCCCACGCAGCCCGCGGAGGACGCCCATGAGCACGTCGAGCGCACCCGACCCGAGTTCGTCACCGGCACCGGCCGCACCCGGCACGGCACCCGAGACCGGTACGGCCGCCGGGGAACCGGGGGCCTTCAGCACCTGGCCCGCTCCTCTCGCCGGTGGGGCCCATGGCCCCGACGCACTCCGTCCCCTCATCGGTCTGGTGCTCGAAGCCCTCAGGGAAGGCACCGCCGACCGCGGCGGCCCCCTCCCACCGGGCGGCCCCCTGAGCGTCGCAGCCCTGGTCCAGCAGATCGCCGAACCGGTCCTGCCCGACCACGGCATCGGCGCGGGCGACGCCCTGCACCGGCTCGTACGGACCATGGCGTACGGCGCCGCGGATCCCGCGGACCCGCTGTGCGCCGCACATCTGCACACCCCACCGCTCGCCCTCGCCGTCGCCGCCGATCTTGCGGCGTCCGCACTCAACCAGTCCCTGGACTCGTGGGACCAGGCTCCGACGGCCTCCGAGTTGGAGCGCGTGGTGACCGAGGCGGTTGCCGCCGAGGTCTATCCCGATGCGCCCGATCCGGACGCCCTCGTCACCACCGGAGGCACCGAGTCCAACCAACTCGCCCTGCTGCTGGCCCGTGAACGCCACGGTGCGATCCAGGTGATCTGCGGTGCGGGCTCCCACCACTCCGTACAGCGTGCCGCCTGGCTGCTGGGCCTGCCCGCGCCGGTGGTCGTGTCGGCGGGTGGCGGCACCCTCGACCCGGTCGCGCTCGACGAGGCCCTGACCGAACTGCACGGACCCCGGCTGGTGGTGGCCACGGCGGGGGCGACCGACACCGGACGCATCGACCCCCTTCCCGAGGTCGCCGCACTGTGCGAGCGGCACGGCGTCGAACTCCACGTCGACGCCGCCTACGGCGGACCGCTCCTGTTCAGCGAGCGCCACCGCCCTGCGCTCGCGGGTCTGGAACGCGCCGACTCCGTCACCCTCGATCTGCACAAACTCGGCTGGCAGCCCGTGGCGGCCGGACTGTTCGCGGTGCGCGACCGGTCCCGGCTCGGCCCGCTCGCGATCACCGCCGACTACCTCAATCCCGACGACGACACCGAAGCCGGCCTCCCCGACCTCCTGGGTCGGTCCCTGCGGACCACGCGCCGCCCCGACGTGCTCAAGGTCGCCGTCACCTTCCGTGCCCTCGGCCGCAGCGGGCTCGCCGAGTTGGTGGACGCCACCGTGGCGCGCGCCGGCGACTTCGCCGCCCTGGTCGCGGCGGACACCCGGTTCGAACTATGGGACCGCCCCACGCTCAGCACCGTACTGTTCCGGCCGCGCGGTGCGACGGACGAACAGACCGCGGACATTCGCCGCACCCTCCTCACCAGCGGCAGGGCCGTTCTGGGCCGCGCCCGCATCGACGGCCGCCTCTGGCTCAAAGTGACGCTCCTGAACCCGTACACCACCGCGGACGACCTGCACCGACTGGTCCACCTCGTGATCGAACTCGTGGAAGGCACCCATCGATGAGCGCAATGCCCCCCGCCGAAGCCGAGCAGCCCCACGACCTCGTGGGCATTGGCATCGGACCGTTCAACCTCTCGCTCGCCGCACTGGCCCACGGCCTGCGCAAGCCCCTGCACACCGCCTTCTACGAGCAGGGCCACCACTTCAGCTGGCACCCGGGCCTGCTGATCGAAGGCGCCCGCGTCCAGGTCCCGTTCCTCGCCGATCTGGTGAGCCTCATCGACCCCGCCAGCCCCTGGAGCTTCCTGAACTACCTCCGCTCCCGTGAGCGGCTGTTCCCCTTCTACTTCGCCGAGCGGTTCCACATCCACCGCGCCGAGTACGAGGCGTACTGCCGCTGGGTGAGCCACAGCCTGCCCGGGCTCCACTTCGGCCACCAGATCGACGCCGTGCGCTGGAATCCCGACCGCCAACTGTTCGAAGTCGACTTCACCCAACTCGACGCCGACGGCGAGGCCGAGGCACTGGGCCGCACCTACGCCCGGAACATCGCCCTCGGGGTCGGCACCGAACCCTATGTACCCGAACCGCTGAGACCCCTGGTCGACGCACCGGCCGCACCGGTGATCCACTCGGCCGACTACCTCGACCACCGCGATCGACTGCTGGCCGCCGAACACATCACGGTGATCGGCTCCGGACAGTCGGGGGCGGAGATCTTCCTCGATCTACTGCGCCAGCGGCCCGTGGGGCGCGAGGGGGTGCACTGGCTGACCCGTACCGAGGCGTTCACACCGATGGAGTACTCCAAGCTCGGCCTCGAACACTTCACCCCCGACTACAGCCGCTACTTCCACTCGCTCCCCGAACAGACCCGGGACCAGGTCGCCTTCGGTCAGTGGCACCTCCACAAGGGCATCGACGCGGGGACCATCGCCGACATCCACGAGGAGCTCTACCGGCGCACCCTGCACGGCGGCTGGCCGGACGCCGTACTCACCCCGGGGGTGCGCGTCCGAACGGCGGGCCGGGTCGCCACCACCAAGATCGAACTACATCTGGAACACCTTCAACAAGCCGCGCGATCACGGCTGATGACCGATGCGGTCGTCCTCGCCACCGGCTACCGCCAGCGCCCGGTGGACCTCCTCCTCGCCGGGATCGACCCCTACTTGCGTCGGGACGCCGCCGGGCGTCCCCATATCGACACCGACTACCGGATGGTCACCGACAAGACCATGACCGGCTCCGTCTACGTACAGAACGCCGAGACGCACACCCACGGCGTCGGCGCGCCCGACCTGGGACTCGCCGCCTGGCGCAGTGCCAGCATCCTTAACTCGCTGACCGGCCAGGAGCCCTATCCGCTGCCCAGGCGCACCGCCTTCACCAGCTTCGGACTGGAGCGGCCTGCTCCGCCCCGCGTACCCGCCCAGGGCATGCACTTCACCCCGCTCGCACCGAGCTTCTGAGCCGCGGGAGTCGGTCGGGTCCACGTCGGGTAAGCAGTCGTGGGCGACGGGGCGTGCTCGCTCGCACCGGCCCGCCGATGAGCTCCTGGATGTCCGAGCCGGATGCGACAGTGTTTCTGACACCAGCCGTCAGCATGTCCGCGCCTGCCACGCGATCCGTGCGGCAGGCACGGACGAACGAGGGAGCCTCGCCGAGACCATGGACGCATCCAGCACCGACGCACCCGCACCCGCCGCCCCGTACGGCACTCCCGAGACTCCGCGCGTCGCCGTCCGCGGCGAGGCCCGGCTGGAGGTCGATCCGGAGATCGCCCGGATCGGGATCACCGTCGTCGCCCGCGGCTCCGACCGCCGGGCCGCACTCGCGGACCTCACCCGGCGCAACACAGCCGTCCTGGACCTCGTCAGGTCCTACGGCGAGGCCGTGGAGAAGCTGGAGACCGGCGCCTTCTCGATCACCCCGGAGCTCGCCAAGCGCGGCAAGGGGGAACACGTCCGTACGTACCACGGGAAGGTCTACCTCATCGCAGAGCTGGCCGACTTCACCGCTCTCGGCGAGCTGACGACCCGGGTCGGGGATCTGGAGATGACCCGGGTCGACGGGCCGTGGTGGAAGCTGCGGCCCCAGTCGCCCGCCCATGGCGAGGCCCGTCGGCAGGCCGTGCTCGAAGCCGTCCAGCGGGCCCGTGAGTACGCGGGGGCGCTCGGAGCCCAACTCTCGGCACTGGTGGAGCTCGCCGATCTGGGCGCGGAGGACGGCGGCGGCTACAGCATGGCCCGGGCGGCTCCCATGGCCTTCGCCGGCTCCGCCGAACTGGCCAAAGGAGCACCGGCGCTCGATCTCGAACCCCAGCGTCAGACGGTCTACGCACAGGTGAACGCCCGCTTCACGATGACCCCACCGGTGCTTTAGGGGATTTCTCCTAGCGGACCATCGCAGAAAGGGCGCTCCGGGCAGCGGAATTGCTCATCGGAGCGCCCTTGCGCACATTTCGACAGTTGTCAATGACCTTTCACGCAAAGGTTGTTGGGAAGAAACCTGGAATCAAATCCCTACGGATGGGGTATGCCCTAGGGTCGTTCTATGCGCCGAGCGAAAATCGTCTGTACTTTGGGCCCAGCCACCGACTCGTACGACCAGATCAAAGCCCTGGTCGAAGCCGGAATGGACGTGGCCCGACTCAATCTCAGCCACGGTAGTTACACCGAACATGACGAGCGCTATCAGCGCGTACGCAAAGCGTCCGACGAGACGGGTCGCAGCGTCGGTGTACTGGCTGATCTCCAGGGCCCGAAGATCCGACTTGGGCGCTTTCGTGAGGGTCCGGTCCTGTTGGAGCGCGGTGATGAATTCACGATCACCGTCGAGCCGATGGAAGGCGACCGCAATATCTGCGGAACGACCTATCAGGGGCTGGCCGGCGATGTCGCTGCCGGTGAGCGCATCCTCGTGGACGACGGAAAGGTCACCCTCGAAGTGACCGCCGTCGACGGGCCGCGGGTGCACACCACGGTCATCGAAGGGGGCATGGTCTCCGACAACAAGGGCCTCAACCTCCCCGGTGTCGCCGTCTCCGTCCCCGCCCTCTCCGAGAAGGACATCGAAGACCTCCGCTGGGCGCTGCGCACCGGTGTCGACGTCATCGCCCTGTCCTTCGTCCGTAGCGGTCGGGACATCGAGGACGTGCACCGGATCATGGACGAGGAGGGGCGCAGGCTGCCCGTCATCGCCAAGGTCGAAAAGCCCCAGGCCGTCGACAACATCGAAGACATCGTGGCCGCCTTCGACGGCATCATGGTCGCCCGCGGCGACCTCGGCGTCGAAATGCCGCTGGAGCTGGTGCCCATCGTCCAGAAGCGGGCGATCAAGCTGGCCCGGCGCAACGCCAAGCCCGTCATCGTCGCCACGCAGATGCTGGACTCGATGATCGAGAACTCCCGCCCCACCCGCGCCGAAGCCTCCGACGTGGCCAATGCCGTCATCGACGGCACCGACGCCGTGATGCTCTCGGGCGAGACGAGCGTGGGCAAGTACCCCATCGAGACCGTGCGCACCATGGGCAGGATCGTCGAGGCGGCCGAGGAGGACGTGCTCGGCAAGGGTCTGCCGCCGCTGACCGAGCGCAGCAAGCCGCGCACCCAGGCCGGTGCGGTCGCCCGTGCCGCCGCCGAGATGGGTGACTTCCTCGGAGCCAAGTTCCTGGTCGCCTTCACGCAGTCCGGCGACACCGTGCGCAGACTCTCGCGCTATCGCTCGCCGATTCCCCTGCTGGCGTTCACGCCCGACCAGGGGACCCGTTCCCAGCTCAATCTGACCTGGGGTGTGGAGACCTTCCTCGGCCCCCATGTGGAGTCCACGGACGCCATGGTGGCGCAGGTCGACGAGGAACTGCTGAAGATCGGCCGGTGCGAGCGGGGTGACATCGTGGTGATCACCGCGGGATCGCCTCCCGGAATGCCCGGCTCCACGAACCTGGTGCGGGTGCACCACATCGGTGTGGACGACACCACCAGCTGAGGGACGCAGGACCGCCGGGGCCCCTCACCCGGGGCCTCGGCGGAGGCGGAAAACAATCATGGTCGCGATTGCGAAATCGCGACCATGGAATTGCAGGGAAAGTACCCCGGGTGGGATTCGAACCCACGCTGGATGGTGTTTGAGACCATTGCCTCTACCGCTGGGCTACCGGGGCGCCTTGGAAACGTAGGGTGGCGGGCACCCTTCGTGCCCCCACCATACAGGAGCTCGGTAGGCTCATGGGCAGCACCCTGCATTGGAACGCCTTGGAAATGCCTTGGAATGAGGAGTCCCGTGACCGCCCCCGACTCGCCCCAGCCCGTCGCCGACGACGACAAGTCGCACGTCCCCCCGCTCACCACCCGCGTGGTCATCGCCGAGGACGAGGCCCTCATCCGGCTCGACCTCAAAGAGATGCTGGAAGAAGAGGGATACGCGGTCGTCGGTGAGGCCGGAGACGGACAGCGCGCCGTCGAGCTCGCCCGGGAACACCGGCCGGACCTCGTCATCCTCGATGTGAAGATGCCCATTCTCGACGGCATCTCCGCAGCCGAGAAGATCGCCGAGGAATCCATCGCCCCGGTGCTGATGCTCACCGCCTTCTCCCAGCGGGACCTGGTCGAACGAGCCAGGGACGCCGGCGCGATGGCCTATCTGGTCAAGCCCTTCAGCAAGAGCGACGTGGTCCCCGCCATCGAGATGGCCGTCTCCCGCTTCACCGAGCTCAAGGCGCTGGAGCAGGAGGTCGCCGACCTCTCCCAGCGGCTGGAGACCCGCAAGCTCGTCGACCGTGCCAAGAGCATCCTCCAGACCGAGTACGGGCTGAGCGAGCCCGCCGCCTTCCGGTGGATCCAGAAGACCTCCATGGACCGCCGCATGTCCATGCAGCAGGTCGCCGAGGCGGTCATCGAGGACGCCGAGGAGAAGAAGGCGGCGAAGGGCCAGTAGCGGCCCTCCTCACACGACGACAGGGCCCGCGGTCCCCACCGATTCCTCGGCGGGGGCGCGGACCCTGTCGTCGTGCGGGGCCTTCAACAGCCCCGAAGGGCTCAGTCCTCGCCCAGGTACGCCTTGCGCACCGACTCGTCGTGCAGCAGGTGCTCTCCCGTACCGGACAGCACGATCTTCCCGACCTCCATCACATGCCCGTGATCGGCGAGCGAGAGCGCCGCCTGGGCGTTCTGCTCGACCAGCAGGATGGTCGTGCCCTGCGCCTTCAACTCGGTGATCGTGGCCATGATCTTCTGCATCATGATCGGTGAGAGCCCCATCGACGGCTCGTCGAGCATCAACAGCTTCGGCTGGCACATCAGCGCCCGCCCCATCGCCAACATCTGCTGCTCACCGCCGGAAAGCGTGCCTGCGGCCTGCTTGCTGCGCTCGCCCAGAATCGGGAAGAGCTCATAGGCGCGCTTGATGTCCCGCTCGATGCCGGCCTTGTCGCTCCGCAGGAACGCACCGAGCCGCAGGTTCTCCTCGATCGACAGCCGCGGGAAGATGTGCCGGCCCTCGGGGGAGTGGGCGAGGCCCATCGCCACGATCTTGTGCGCGGGATAGCCGCTGAGCGGCTTGCCGTCGAAGACGATCCGCCCACCGGAGGGCTTCAACAGCCCGGACAGCGTCCGCAGGGTCGTCGTCTTGCCCGCGCCGTTGGTGCCGATGAGGGTCACCACCTGGCCGGCCTCGACGCTGAAGGAGATGCCCTTCACGGCCTCGATCTTGCCGTAGGCGACCCTGAGGTCCTCGACCTCCAGCAAAGTACTCACTGGGTCTCCCCTTCCGGGCTGGTGGTGCCGGTACTGCCCGGCGCGACGGAGCCGCCCTCCGCAGTGCCTTCGGCACCGGAAGCAGCGGCGTTGTGCGCCTCCGCGGCCTCGACTTCGGCGACCTCCTCCGCACCCGGAGCTCCCTCGAAGGGCGTCCCGAGGTAGGCGGCGACCACCCGCTCATCGCCCTGGACGACCTCCGCGGTGCCTTCGACGAGCTTCTCGCCCTGCACCAGACAGGCCACCCGGTCACAGAGGTTGAAGATGAACCGCATGTCGTGCTCGATGACGAGGACCGCGATCCCCTGGTCCCGGATGGCGAAGATCAGTTCCTCGGCCGCCCGGGTCTCCTGCGGGTTCATGCCGGCCGTCGGCTCGTCCAGCAGCAGCAGGCCGGGATCGCTGGCCATGGCCCTGGCGATCTCCAACTTGCGCTGCTCGCCGTAGGGGAGGTTGCGCGCCAGATGATCGGCCTTGTGCTCCAGGCCGATGAAGGCCAACAGCTCCATGGCACGCTCGTGCGACGCCGCCTCGGCCCGTTTGAAGCCCGGCCCGCGCACCAGCGCGGACCACAGCCCCTCCTTCGTACGGGTATGCCGTCCGACCAGGACGTTCTCCAGCACGGTCATGTTGGCGAAGAGCCTGATGTTCTGGAAGGTCCTGGCGACGCCCGCCTTGGTGACCAGATGGGGCTTCGGCGGGAGCACGGTGCCCTTGTAGCGGACCTTGCCCTCCGTGGGCACGTACAGCCCTGTCAGGCAGTTGAAGAAGGTGGTCTTGCCGGCGCCGTTGGGGCCGATCAGGCCGACGATCTCGCCCGCGTTGACGGTGAGGTCCACCGAACGGACGGCGGTGAGCCCGCCGAACCTCATGGTGACACCGCTCGCCTCCAGGACGGGAGAGGTGGCGATGCCGATGGTGGTGGTCGTCATGGTCGTCACGCCCCCGCCTTGGTGATGCCGACGCCGGGGCCGGTCAGGCCCTTGTCCGGCACGTCGAGCTGGTCGGTCTCGTGGTACTCCAACTGCGCCCGACGGTTGGCGATCAGCCCCTCGGGACGGAACCGCATCAGCAGGATCAGTGCGAGACCGAAGCCGAGGAGCTGGTAATCCTGGAGGAACTGGAGCTTGGCCGGGATCATGTACAGCAGCGTGGCACCGAGCAGCGGTCCGGTGACCGTGCCCATGCCGCCGAGGATCACAGCCGCCAGCAGGAAGGCCGAGTTGGGCGGTACGGGACCGGCGAACTGGTACATCTCCGGAACCACGGTGTGTTGCACGTGTGCCTGCACGGTACCGGCGAGACCGGCCAGCGTGGCACCGAGTGCGAAGGCGATCAGCTTGACCCGGAAGCCGTTGATGCCCATCGCCGTGGCCGCGGTCTCGTCCTCCCGGATGGCGACCCAGGCCCGACCGATGCGGGAGCTGCCCGCACGGCTGAACACGACGATGACGAGCGCCATCGCGAGCAGCATCAGCAGGTAGTAGTTGGCGTAGCTGCCCAGTTCGATCCCGAACACGGTGTGGGATTCACCGAAGTCGTACCCGAAGAACTCCAGGTCCGGGATGTTGGGAACACCGTTGGGACCGTTGGTGATCTGCGGACCCGACACGCCGTCGAGGTTGCCCATGGCGATGCGGAAGATCTCGCCGAAGCCCAGGGTCACGATGGCGAGGTAGTCGCCGCGCAGCCGGAGCGTCGGTGCGCCGATGACCACACCGAAGATGAGCGACACGACCGCACCGGTGAGGACAGCGGCCCAGAACGGGAAGTGCACGTCGAAGGCCGACGCGGTCGAACCCGACACCAGGGCGGCCGTGTAGGCACCGACTCCCAGGAAGGCGACGTACCCGAGGTCCAGCAGACCGGCCAGGCCGACGACGATGTTCAGACCCAGGGCGACCGTCGCGAAGATCAGGATGTTGACCGCGATCAGCGTGTACGTGTCGGTGTTCTGGGTGAACGGGAAGGCGATGGCGGCGGCGAACGCCGCGATCACGGTGACCTGGCGGTACTTGGTGGTGAGCCCGGAAAGACGCGCGGTCAGACCGGACTTGATCAGACCGCCCACCGCGAACCCGACGGTGATGAGGTAGCCCGTGAACAACTCGGCGTACTCGGTGTCGATGCCGTACGTCACGACGTACATGCCCACCGCGAACGCCGCGACGATCAACAGGATCTCGGCCCAGGACGGCAGCTCCTTGGGGCGGGCCGCCTTGCGGGTGTCGTCCGCCAGGGCGAACGCGGCCAGCGGTACCGCCGATGCCACGGAGGCGACGAAGGCACCCGGTTCGAGATTGACCAGCCCTTCGAGCTGCCAGGCGATGGCGATCGTCGTGAACCAGGTGGTGGCGAACGCGCCGAGGGCGAGGAAGCGCAGCGCCTTCGTGGTGCCCGCGGGCGCCAGCCAGCCGAGGCCCTTGACGCCGAGCGAGGCCAGGCCGTAGAGGACGACGAGTGCGCCGGCAACCAGGGTCAGGACCTGGAGTCCACCGGGGTAGCCGTAGACGGTCAGATCGCCCGGGAAGGCGTCCGTGTACGTCCAGGCCGTGAAGGTGCTGGCGATGGTGGCGAGGCCGCCGGCCGTCACGATCCAACGGATCAGCCCGGCACGGGAGGCGTCATCGGGCGCCGGCTTGGCTTGGGTGATGGTGTCCGTGGTCATCGCTCTCACGCCCGATCCGCGACGCGCTCACCGAGCAGACCTTGCGGCCTGACCAGGAGCACGACGATGAGGAGTACAAACGCCCAGACGTTGGCCCAGGCGCCGCCGCCCAGCTGCTGCATACCGGGGATCTCTTCGATGTAGGCGATCGACAGGGCCTCGGCGAGACCGAGGACGACGCCGCCGACCATCGCACCGTAGATGTTGCCGATACCGCCGAGGACCGCCGCCGTGAACGCCTTCAGCCCGAGGATGAAGCCCATCTCAAAGTTGATCTGGCCCTTGTCCAGGCCGTAGACCACGGCTGCGACCGCGGCGAAGGCGGCACCGATGGCGAACGCCAACACGATGATCCGGTCGGTGTTGATGCCCATGAGCTTGGCGGTGTCCGGGTCCTGCGCGGTGGCCTGCATGGCCCGTCCGTTGCGGCTCTTGGAGACGAAGAGTCCCAGCGCGAGCATGCAGAGCGGGGCGAGGACCAGCACGAACGCATCGGCGCGCTGGATCGTCAGATTGTCCAGGACCTTGAAGGACTCTCCGGTGAACTCCGGGAAGCTACGAGCCTTCTTCGCGTCCGGGTACCAGCTCCAGACGGCCTGCTGGAGCACGATCGACAGTCCGATCGCGGTGATCAGTGGGGCGAGCCGGGGCGCGCCACGCAAGGGCCGATACGCGAATCGTTCGGCTAGTACGGCGACGCCGACGGAGGCTATCGCGCCACCTATGATCATGAGAGGAATCGAGACGAAAAGACCGATTCCACTGGGGAGCCATATATAGGTGGTGAGGGCGCCAAACCCCCCGATCATAAAGATCTCGCCATGGGCGAAGTTAATGAGCTGGACGATGCCGTAGACCATGGTGTACCCGATGGCGATGAGACCGTATAGGGCACCCAGGGCTAGACCGTTGGCCAGCTGTTGCGGCAGTTCGTTCACCGCAGAGCCTCCGATGTCCGATGAGCGTGTCGGATATGACTCCGCGCGAGGGCGCTGTTTGCGCCCTCGCGCGGGTGGTTCAGTGCTGCGGGGCAGTGCTGGGGATCAGTCCTTGAACGTTTCGCTCTTGACGTCCGTCCACTTGCCGCCCTTGACGGAGTAGACGGTGAGCTGCTTGTTCGTGGTGTCGCCGAACTCGTCGAAGGAGACCTTGCCGGTGACTCCGTCGAAGGACACCTTCGACATGGCCTCGGTCACCTTCGCGCGGGCGTCCTCGGGCAGCTTGCCGTCGTTGTCCGCGACGACCGCCTTCACGGCCTGGACGATGGCCCAGCCGGCGTCGTAGGAGTAGCCGCCGTACGCCGCGTACGGGTCGCCGTAGCCGCCGGCCGCGTAGTCCGTGATGAACTTCTTCGCGGTTTCGAGCTTCTCGACCGGGTAGCCGACCGAGGTCGCGAAGTCACCGTCGTTCGACTCGCCCGACGCGCTGATGAACGCGGGGTCGTAGATGCCGTCGCCACCCATCGTGGGGATCTTCGCGCCGGTCTTCTTGATCTGGTCCGCGAGCAGTCCCGCCTCGGGGTACTGGCCACCGAAGTAGACCGAGTCCGCGCCGGACGACTTGACCTTGTCGGCGGTGCTGGAGAAGTCGGTCTCCTTCACCGTGACGTGGTCCGTACCCGCGACCGCACCGCCGAGGCGCTTGAACTCCTCGGCGAAGATCGCCGCCAGGCCGGCGCCGTAGGTCTGCTTGTCGTCGACGACGTAGACCTTCTTCTTCTTGGCGTCGTTGAAGAGGTACTGGGCGGCGAACTTGCCCTGGATGACGTCCGTGGTGGAGGTACGGAAGTACGTCTTGAAGGGGCGCTTCTTCTCACCCTTGCCCCAGTTGTCGCCCTGGGACAGCGACGGGTTGGTGTTGGCCGGGGACACCTGGGTCAGATTGGCCTTGTCGAACTCGCCCTGCATGGACTGGGCGACGCCGGAGTTCAGCGGGCCGACGACGCCGAGGACGTCCTTCATGCCCACGAGCTTGGTGGCGTTGGCCTGCCCGGATGCGGGAATGGCCTGGTCATCGAGTGCTTCGATCTTGAATTCAACACCCGGGACCTCGTTGTTCTTGTTCGCGGTCTTGGCCGCGAGGTCCACCGAGTTCTTGATTCCCTGACCGAGCGCGGACAGTGAACCTGTCAGCGGGGCATCGACACCGATGATCACAGTGGTTTTTTTGCCACTGTCGGACTTCTTGTTGTCATCGTCGCGCGATCCGCATGCGGTGAGGGTGAGCGCTCCCGTGGTGACCACGGCGGTGAGTATGAGCAAGGAACGGTTTCGCACGATAAGTCCTTTCCCTGGCGCGGCCCCTCCCCTGAAGGGCCGATGCGTCGCCGAGCCGAACGGGCGTACACGTGTCACGCTGTCATTGAGCCCGGCGGCGCGGTGACTGGCCGTGACTCTAAGCGCAGCCGGATGGGTGGGTCAGTAGCCAAGTCAGGATGTGACTCTCTTGTTATGCCGAGGTCAAATATCGGTGAGTCGGAGGGTCGTAGATCGGTCATTCACTCGGCCAAACCTCAGCCACATGCTGAGAACGCCCAGTTCCACTAAGGGGCTTGAGGCGATATTGGTGCTGACTGCACACATCTGCGGCCAGGGGTGTGGACGGCTCTGTGGAGGTTGGCGCCCCGGCGAGTGGAGCCCTCAATTCCGCCACGAGATTGACTACTGATTGTCACAGTCAACGCGGGGTGGCTATCCGTCATATCCGGCTTGGTTCCGACTTCCGCCTTCGGCTTCCCGGGGGTGGGAGGGGCGGGTGCGGCGGGGGTGGATGCTGCGGCAGCGCCGTCGAACGCATCCATGGGGCGGGTCCGTCAGCCCTGCGGTATCGGCGGTCGCCAGTTCTCCGAATTGCCGGTGGCTCCATGTCGCGCCGAGCACTCCTGGCTGGCCCGTACATCGATCAACTCTAAGGCTGCTTCGCGACCTTGATGTCTTTCCTCGGTTCGCGCAGCCGACAGGAGTTCCTCGTGGATTTCGAACTGCTCGTTGGACAGGCCCTTCTGCTCCCAGTCGAGCCCCGCCCATTTGCTGCCCTTGAGCGACTCTTTGGCCCAGTAGGAGATGAGAGTTGTGCATATGGCGACAGCTGAGGAGTTTCGCGGTGTGGGAGTTGCGGTCGTGCCGCCGTTGGTTCGCAGCGGCGATGTGCAACCGCTCGCGAGGACGATGAGGAGGGTGAGGGTCAGGGCGAATCCGGCCGAAGTGCGCCGAGGGATCCCCATGCTGACCACGCCCATTCGTCACGTTCGGTAACTCGGTGATGGCGAAGTTCCGGGCTCTGGTGGAGGGACGAACGAGGTTCGCCGTTCGTTCCCGGGTGTCGAGCCGGCCATGTGGTGGTCATGATTCATGGGGCGGACTGCATCGCGATCGGTCGTCGAGCAAGGGCTGATGCCCGACCTTGCGGGGGGCCAGGGCGAACCTGAGCCGTCCTGAGCCGTCCCGGGTGGTGATGGGGCGACCGTCGGAGGGCGCCTTCGGGCAGTGGAAGCCTCGTGAGGGTGGATATCGGCTGAGCCTGCCGAATTCTTGGGTTCAGTGCCTTTCTCTACGCAGTTGGGGCGGAAGGGCTGGCCGGCGGGGCAGTGTGCGGGGTGAAGCCGCTCGGACGTACCCCGTCGGTCGACGTGCGCCGCAGATCAAAGCGGCGCATACCCCGTCGTCCGCCCACACCATCCAGGAGCCGAGCCGAGCCGAGCCGAGCCGAGCCGAGCCGAGCCGAGCCGTATGCCCGTCCGTCTGGTCGGTCTGGGTGGTGGGCCTGCCTGCCTGGTCGGTTGGTCGGCCGGTTGGTCGGCCGATTGGTTGGTCTAGCTGGTGCGCACGCCGTCGGCGTCGCCGGGCCGCATATCGCGCACCATGCACGTCAGCCGTGCCGAGCAGACCCGCCGGTCCTGCTCATCGGTGATCACGATGTCGTACGTGGCCGTCGACCGGCCGCGGTGCAGTGGTGTGGCCACGCCGGTGACCAGGCCGGATCGGACGCCCCGGTGGTGGGTGCAGTTGAGGTCCACCCCGACCGCGATCTTGCTGCTGCCCCCGTGCAGCATGGCACCGATCGAACCGATCGTCTCCGCCAGGACGGCCGACGCGCCACCGTGCAGCAACCCGTAGGGCTGTGTGTTCCCTTCGACCGGCATGGTGGCGACGACCCGCTCGGGCGATGCCTCGATGATCTGGATCCCCATCCGGCTGCCCAGATTGCCCGCGGAGAAGAGGGCCGGCAGATCCACGCCGAGAGCGGCGTACTCGTCGATGACCTCTTGCGGAAACTTCGCGGTTGAGGGCTCGCCCATGGGTCCGACTCCGATCGCTATGGGTACGTGGTGCGTACAACGTCATATCAGTTGGTTGAGCGACGCTCGCTGTGCGTTGCGTCGCCCCCCTGTGCCGCACACCCTGGTCTGCCCCGAAGCTCCTCATGCTCCTGGCGCTTCCGGTGTGACCGCGGGCGCCGGAGGTCACTCGGCTCGGATGCCACCGAGGCGGCCGGAACCATCCCTCCGGAACTCTCCACCGAAGCGCACCGCCCCAGGGCGGCGGCGGGCCTGCGCGGGTGCCCATCCCTTCGGTCGGACGGGTCGCTCAGACGGGCTCGAAGCGCACCACCACGGACTTGCTCGCCGGTGTATTGCTCGTGTCCGCGGTGGAATCCAGCGGCACCAGGACATTGGTCTCCGGGTAGTACGCGGCGGCACAGCCTCGCGCCGTCGGATAGTGCACCACCCGAAACCCCGGCGCCCGACGCTCCACCCCGTCCCGCCACTCACTGACGAGGTCCGTGTACGCGCCGTCCGCCAAGCCCAGCGCCGCTGCGTCCTCCGGGTTCACCAGGACGACCCGACGGCCGCCCTTGATGCCGCGGTAGCGGTCATCCAGCCCGTAGATCGTGGTGTTGTACTGGTCGTGCGAACGCAAGGTCTGGAGCAACAGCCGTCCCTCGGGCACCTCGGGGAACTCCACCGGCGCCGCTGTGAAGTTCGCCTTCCCCGTGGCGGTCGGGAAACGGCGCTCGTCCCGCGGTGCGTGCGGCAGGGTGAAGCCTCCAGGCCGCGCGATCTTGGTGTTGAAGTCCTCGAAGCCCGGCACCACGCGGGCGATCCGGTCCCGGATCGTGCCGTAGTCACGCTCGAAGTCCTCCCAGGGCGTCGCCGAAGCCGACCCGAGGACCGCACGTGCCAGCCGGGCCACGATCGCCGGTTCGGAGAGCAGTTGGGGGCTCGCAGGCGGGAGGTTGCCCCGCGAGGCGTGCACCATGCCCATCGAGTCCTCGACGGTCACCACCTGCCTACCGCCCGCCTGCACGTCCTTGTCGGTACGCCCCAGGGTGGGCAGAATGAGCGCTCGCCGACCCGTCACCGCGTGGGAGCGGTTGAGCTTGGTCGATACGTGCACCGTCAACCGGGCCTTGCGAATGGCCGCCTCCGTGACATCCGTGTCCGGTGTCGCGGCCACGAAGTTGCCACCCATGGCGAAGAACACTTTCGCCCGACCATCCCGCAGGGCCTCGATGGATCGGACGACATCGAAACCGTGATGGCGGGGCGGCGCGAAGCCGAACTCCCTCTCCAGCGCGTCGAGGAAGGCCGACGCGGGACGCTCGAAAATCCCCATGGTCCGGTCGCCCTGCACATTGGAATGACCGCGAACGGGACACACGCCCGCCCCGGGTCTCCCTATGCTGCCGCGCAACAACAGAAAGTTGACCACCTCGCGGATGGTCGCCACCGAGTGCTTGTGCTGGGTGAGCCCCATGGCCCAACAGACGATGGTCCGCTCAGACGCCAGCACCATGGCCAGGGCCCGCTCGATCTCGGTGCGCTCCAGCCCCGTCGCGGCGAGCGTCTCGTCCCAGTCGGCGGCCAGCGCCGCGGCCCGGAACTCCTCGTACCCATGGGTGTGCTCGTCGATGAACGGCTGATCGACCGCATCGGCGCCCGCCTCCAGAATGAGCCTGTTCAACAACCGGAACAGGGCCTGGTCGCCGCCGATGCGAATCTGGAGGAACAGGTCGTTCAGTGCGACCCCCTGGACCAGGCCACGCGGTGTCTGCGGGTTCTTGAACCGCTCCATCCCGGCTTCGGGAAGGGGGTTCACCGAGATGATGCGCGCGCCGGCCCGCTTGGCCCGCTCCAGGGCGGACAGCATCCGGGGGTGGTTCGTCCCGGGGTTCTGGCCGGCGACGATGATCAGATCGGCCTGGTGGATGTCCTCCAGGGACACACTGCCCTTGCCGACCCCGATCGTTTCGGTGAGCGCAGAGCCGGAGGACTCGTGGCACATGTTCGAACAGTCGGGGAGGTTGTTCGTGCCGAATTCGCGAGCGAACAGTTGGAACAGGAACGCTGCCTCGTTGCTCGTGCGCCCCGAGGTGTAGAACAACGCCTCATCGGGAGATGACAGGGCCGTCAACTCCTCGGCGATGATCGAGAACGCCCGCTCCCAACTCACCGCCTCGTAGCGATCGCCGCCCTCGGGCAGATAGACGGGCTCGGTGATCCGGCCCTGCTGCCCCAGCCAGTAACCGCTGCGCGTCGCGAGGTCCGCCACGGGATGCTCGGCGAAGAAGGCCGGGGTCACCCGGCGAAGCGTGGCCTCCTCGGCGACCGCCTTCGCCCCGTTCTCGCAGAACTCGGCCGCATGGCGTTTCTCGCCCTCGGGCCAGGCACACCCCGGACAGTCGAAGCCGTCCTTCTGATTGACCTTGAGCAGTGTCTGCGCCGTACGCCGTACGCCCATCTGTTGTTGGGCGATCTTGAGCGTGTGCCCGATGGCGGAGAGACCCGCCGCGGCGTGCAGCGGAGCGTCGACCTGCGGCGCGTCCTGAATCGGATCACCTGCGGGAGGCTTGCCGGCCATCGTGCTCCTCTGTGAGCGCGTGCTCTGTGCGTGTCGTACCCATCGATTTGGTTGGCGCCCTGCCGGACGCGACCATCGGGAAACGGCCGGCAGAGATGGCGAACGTACATTTGTACGGGAAAGTCGTCCACCTTCGATCCTGCCACGCCCCGCTGACAAACCCCACCGACAACCTGGCCAACAAGGGGACGGCCTGCCCGCAGCGACCCAGCCCGAGGGGTACCGGACCCTCGCATGGCGGGCGATGTCAGTGGCACATGGCAGGATCGTGTCCGTGGCTGAGACAGCGTCGAAGAAGACCCCAGACGACAACCGTCCGCGCCTGCTCCTGATGGACGGGCACTCCCTGGCGTACCGGGCGTTTTTCGCGCTCCCCGCGGAGAATTTCTCGACCGCCAGCGGTCAGACGACCAATGCCGTCTACGGCTTCGCCTCCATGCTGGCGAACACCCTGCGTGACGAGGCGCCCACGCACTTCGCCGTGGCCTTCGATGTGTCGCGCAAGACCTGGCGTTCGCAGGACTTCCCCGAGTACAAGGCGAACCGCTCGGCCACTCCGGACGAATTCAAGGGGCAGGTCGAGCTGATCGGCGAGCTCCTCGACACGATGAACGCCGTCCGGTTCGCGGTCGAGGGCTTCGAGGCCGACGACATCATCGCCACCTTGGCCACCGAGGCCGAGGCCGCTGGCTTCGACGTCCTGATCGTCACCGGCGACCGGGACTCCTTCCAGCTCGTCAGCGAGCACACGACCGTGCTCTACCCCACCAAGGGCGTCTCCGAGTTGACCCGCTTCACCCCGGCCAAGGTCGAGGAGAAGTACGGACTGACCCCCGCGCAGTACCCGGACTTCGCCGCCCTGCGCGGCGACCCGTCCGACAACCTCCCGGGCATCCCTGGCGTCGGCGAGAAGACCGCCACCAAGTGGATCAACCAGTTCGGGTCCTTCGCCGAGCTGATCGAGCGCGCGGACGAGGTGAAGGGCAAGGTCGGACAGTCCCTGCGGGACCATCTGGACTCCGTCAAACTCAACCGCCACCTCACCGAGCTGGTCCGTGACGTCGAGTTGTCCCGGCCCGTCGCCGAACTGGAGCGTGCCCCCTATGACAGGGACGCGCTCAAGGGATTCCTCGAAGTCCTGGAGATCCGTAACCCGAGCCTGCGTGAGCGGCTCCTCGCGGTCGACCCGGGCTCCGCTGAGGAAGAAGCAGCTCCGCCCGCCGCCGGTGTGGAACTCGACGGCACCGTCCTCGCCACCGGTGAGCTCGGCCCCTGGCTCGACCAGCACGGCGCGCAACCGCTGGGCATGGCCGTGGTCGCCAGCTGGGCCCTCGGCGTCGGCAGTGTCAGCGAGATCGCCCTCGCCGCAGCCGACGGAAACGCCGGATGGTTCGACCCGACCCGGCTCGACGAGTCCGACGAGCAGGCGTTCACCGCCTGGAGCGCCGACGCCTCCCGGCCGAAGGTCCTGCACAACGCCAAGGACGTGCTGCGGGTCTTCCCCGAGCACGGCTGGCAGCTCGCCGGTATCTCCATGGACACGGCCCTCGCGGCCTATCTGGTGAAGCCGGGCCGTCGTTCCTTCGCCCTGGACGCCCTGTCCATCGAGTACCTCCACCGTGAGCTGGCACCGGCCGCCGCCGCGGATGGGCAGTTGGCCTTCGGTACCGACGAGCAGGCCGAGGCCGATGCGCTCATGGCCCAGGCCCGGGCGATCCTCGACCTGGGCGACGCCTTCGGCGAGAAGCTGTCCGAAGTCGGCGCCACCGAACTGCTCCACGATGTGGAGCTCCCGACCTCCCTCCTGCTCGCCCGCATGGAGCGGCACGGCATCGCTGCCGACCGGTCCCATCTGGAGGCGATGGAGCAGTTGTTCGCGGGTGCGGTCCAGCAGGCGGTGAAGGAGGCCCACGCCGCCGTGGGCCACGAGTTCAACCTCGGCTCGCCCAAGCAGCTCCAGGAAGTCTTCTTCGGCGAGCTCAACCTGCCCAAGACCAAGAAGACCAAGACCGGCTACACCACCGACGCGGACGCGCTGGCCTGGCTCGCAGCACAGACCGAGCACGACCTGCCCGTCATCATGCTGCGCCACCGTGAGCAGGCCCGACTGCGTTCCACCGTCGAGGGCCTGATCAAGACGGTCGCAGCGGACGGCCGGATTCACACGACCTTCAGCCAGACCGTCGCCGCGACCGGTCGACTCTCCTCCACGGACCCCAACCTCCAGAACGTGCCGGTCCGTACCGACGAGGGCCGGGCCATCCGCCGCGGCTTCGTCGTCGGCGAGGGCTTCGAGTCGCTGATGACCGCCGACTACAGCCAGATCGAGCTGCGGGTGATGGCCCACCTCTCCCAGGACGAGGGTCTGCTCCAGGCGTTCACCTCGGGCGAGGACCTCCACAACACCGTGGCCTCCCAGGTGTTCAACGTGAAGACCTCCGAGGTCGACGCGGAGATGCGCCGCAAGATCAAGGCCATGTCGTACGGGCTCGCCTACGGGCTGTCGGCGTTCGGCCTCTCCCAGCAGCTCAACATCGAAGCCGGCGAGGCCCGTGCGCTGATGGACACCTACTTCGAGCGCTTCGGCGGGGTCCGTGACTACCTCCACCACGCTGTGGACGAGGCCCGGGCGACGGGATACACCGCCACCATGCTCGGCCGGCGCCGCTATCTGCCCGATCTCAACAGCGACAACCGCCAGCGCCGTGAGGCGGCCGAGCGCATGGCGCTGAACGCACCGATCCAGGGCACCGCCGCCGATATCGTCAAGATCGCCATGCTCAAGGTGGACGGGGCGCTGCGCGAAGCAGAGCTGTCCTCACGACTGTTGCTCCAGGTCCACGATGAAATCGTGCTGGAGATCTCGCCCGGCGAGCGGGCGGAGGTCGAGGCGATCGTGCGCCGCGAAATGTCCTCCGCCGCCTCGCTGAGCGCTCCGTTGGATGTGTCGGTGGGTGTGGGAACGGACTGGGAGTCCGCCGCCCACTGAGCCAAGGCAGTAGGTCGGCGCGGGCAGCGACCCCTTTCGGGCCGCGCGCCGAACTCGCCTCCGATGGATGTGGATGTGCCCAAGGGCTGCGACCCGCAGGCACATCCATCGAGGGCGGGGCGCCTCCCAGAGAAGACTGATCAGAGCCGTCCACCACGAGGGGATGGCTCTGATTCATCCGGTTCCGCGTGGGCCGGGTCCATGGCGGTGTGCGAAGTCGAAGCGAGCCGGGCCACCATCGCGTACAGCAGTACGCCGAAGGCCCACCCGGTCCCCGCCCCGAAGCAGGCCGTCGGGATCAGATCGATGGGGGAGAGGTCCCCGTCCCAGCTCCGATACAGCACGATGCACCGGTGGAGCGCGCCGCACAGCGCGAACGCCAACAGCGCCAGACAGACAGTGCGACGAGTGCGGCGATCCATGGGCCGCCAGCGCGGCGCCGTGTGCGGCGGGCGCGAGTTCGGGGGCGATGCGGGCTGTTGGCTCAGCGCGGACACGACGAACGCCCCGATCACCAGCAGAGCGATCGCCGACGAGCCGTACTGCGCGAACTTATGGACTCCGAAGCCGCCCACTGTTTCAGCCAGCACCGGCACCACCCTCGTGCCCCAGCGGCCGTCATGTGTGAAGGAGTCCCAGAAGATGTGCGTGGCGGCGCCGATGACCGCCGACACGAAGAACCTCACCAGATACGAGGGTCCCCAGCGGATCGCCGGGCCGGTGAGCCATGCACGGACCCGAAGATGCAACGGAGGGGACAGCAGAGCGAGCAGGGGATCGCGCACCACCCACCAGAGGCCCACCAAAAGAGCGGTCACCAGCACATCGGCGGTCAACAGCCCGGTGAGGCCATGGGTGAAGTCGCCCCAGGCCATGGCCTCCGGCACCACAGAGGCCGCGAAATAGGTGATGTCTGGCGAAAAGGAGCCCATCACCAATGCTGAGGCGACCAGCGGTCCGCGCGCTGTGCCGTCCCGTCTGAGTCCTGGGAGAACCGCGGCGGCATGGCTGAGCGTGAAGGGCATGAGAGGTCCTCGGTGATCGCCGAGGGGCGAACCCCCGACCAACGCCGTTCGGTCCGTGCGAGGTGCCGAGTTTGGACACCTGGCGATGCGGAGGTGGCGAACTGGTGAATGCAGGTCAAGGCCCGGTGTTGTGGAGCCTTTAGTTGCCGTAGGGTCGCGTGAGTATTGCATTTAATCGTATTGGGGAGCGCGGGGGCGTCGCTTTCGGGAGGGAACAGACGTATGGCAGCGCACATCGGCCGACGGCTGCGCAGAGGGGCGACGAGCACCGCAGTCGCCGCCGCGGCCGTCGCGGCACTCTCCGCTTCGCAGGCGCCGGGAGTCACCCCCTCAGGGACGGGTGACGGCTCGGCCCGCGGCAGTGGCCAGAGTGCGTCCGACGCAACGCCACCAC
The DNA here is from genome assembly GCF_036226685.1 of Streptomyces sp. NBC_00690. Taxonomy (NCBI): domain Bacteria; kingdom Bacillati; phylum Actinomycetota; class Actinomycetes; order Kitasatosporales; family Streptomycetaceae; genus Streptomyces; species Streptomyces sp. NBC_00690. The sequence continues at coordinate 2,320,864 of NZ_CP109009.1, read as the reverse complement.
CCGGCACGCCCGTCACAGGCAACTCGCCCTACCACACGGACTTGCCACCGCTGACGACTCCGGGGAAGCCTGGCACGTCCGCGGACCTTCCTGTCACCACCGGCCCTGCCGAAGCGGGCATCCCGGCCACGGTTCTCGCGGCCTACAAGCAGGCTGAGCAGACCATCGCCGGCTCGGATCCGGGCTGCAAGGTGCCCTGGCAACTCCTCGCCGCCATCGGGAAGGTGGAATCCGGCCAGGCCAGGGGCGGCCGGGTGGACGCCCAAGGCACCACGCTCGCTCCGATCCGAGGCCCGGTCCTCAACGGTGTCGGCTTCGCCAACATCCCCGACTCGGACAACGGCGCACACGACGGTGACACGGTCTACGACCGCGCCGTCGGCCCCATGCAGTTCATTCCCACGACCTGGGCGACCTGGGGACAGGACGCCAACAGCGACGGGCTCAAAGACCCCAACAACATCTACGACGCGGCCCTGGCCGCCGGTCGCTACCTCTGCGCGGGCAACAGGGACCTGACGGTCAAGCAGGACCTCGACCAGGCCATCCTCGGCTACAACCACTCCCGGGAGTACCTCCGTACGGTCCTCTCCTGGTTCGAGTACTACAAGAACGGTACGCACGAGGTCCCCGACGGCGAAGGTGTGCTGCCCGGGTCCACCACCCCTGACAGCCCGGAAACCGATGAGGGTTCCCTACCCGGTGGAGATTCACTCGGTGGCACGGATCCCCTCACACCGCCCGGCTCCGAGAAGCCCGCGCCCAAGCCACCCAAGGGGCCGGGCACCGGGGAGGAGGGGCCATCGACACCACCCACCAGCAAGCCGCCTCAGCTCCCCAACCCGCCGGCGAAGCCCAATCCGAAGCCGCCGACACCTCCCGCGGTGTCACCGGTCACCAAGATCGAGGATGCCGGTACCGGTACCTTGACCGCCGTTGCCGGGCGCGACTTCGCCGAGAAGATCACTGCCCGAGTGCGCGATGCAGCCGGCCGTGGCGCGGCTGAGAAGGATGTGCGCTTTGAGATCGTCGGGAACACGGATGCCCGCTTCAGCGGCGGCAGGACCAGTGTCGTCCGTGCTACGGGTGCCGATGGCACGGTCACCGCGCCCACGCTGAAGGCCGGAGCGAAGGCGGGACGGTTCACCGTCTGGGCCAGTGTCGTGGGGCGGGAACTGAAGCCGATAGCCTTCTCCGCCGTGGTCACGGCACCCGTGGCCGACAAGCTCTCCAGGGTCGGCGACAAGCCCCTGACAACGGCCGTCGGTTCGGAGTTTGCCGAGCTGATCACCGTCAAGGCTGCCCACCAGGGAGCGGACGCCGCTGGAGTGGCGATCACCGCCACGATGATCAAGTCTGTAGACGGCGCTGCAGCCGTCGAGAACGACAAGGGCCCCTACTTCAAGGACGCCGACGGCAAGCCCCTCCGTACGCTCTCCGACCTCACCACCGACGCGGAGGGAAGGCTGACGCTTCCCAAGGTCTTCGCGGACGAGTCGGCGGGTACCTTCCTGCTGCGGCTGACCGCGGCGGGCGGAGTGAGCATCACCATCGAGCTTGAGGTGGCCCCAGCACCCTCGCCGTCTCCGACCCAGTCGGCCCCTTCCCCATCCCCGTCGTCGCCCGCATCTTCGTCCCCGTCCTCGTCCCCCTCGACCAGGGCATCCGCGGGCTGACTGGCGCACCCCAACGATCCGCTGCCCCTCCGCCCTCCAGTGGTGGAGGGGCAGCGGACGCCTTGCGCTTACGTTCGGCGCCCTACGGTTCTCGTGATCCTCCCTTGGCCATACGGGCCTTGGTGTGCCGGGTCGGTTCTGCGGTCGATGGGTCCAGTGGCCAAGGGTGCTTGGGATACCGGCCACGCAACTCCGCCCGAACCGATCGATATCCCTCCTTCCAGAAGGAGGCCAGATCAGCAGTGACGGCGGCTGGTCTGCCCGCGGGGGAGAGAAGGTGCAACAGCACGGGTACTCCCGCGACCGAGGGGGTCTGCCCCAACCCGAACAACTCCTGGAGCTTGACCGCCAACACCGGTTGGGCGCCGCTGTAGTCCACCCGTATCCGGGAGCCGCTCGGCACCTCGATCCGTTCGGGTGCGAGCTCCTCCAATCTGGCCGCTTGGCCGCTTGCCCATGGCATCAACCGCTGCAATGCCTCCCGTGCGGGGATGCGACCCAGGTCCGACCGTCGTTTGGCGCGGGACAACTCCGGCTCCAGCCACTCATCGCTCCGGGCCAACAGCGCCTCATCCGACACATCAGCCCAGGGGCTGCCCAACTCCCGGTGCAGAAAGCCGAGCCGATGGCGCAGGTCGTGGGCCTCCCGTGTCCAGCGCAGCAGCCCCCACCCCTCTCGCCGCAGACCGTCGAGGAGCGCTTCACGGACCAGATCAGCAGGAGGGTTGCGCAGAGGTTGCGCGGACAACTCGATGGCGCCCAGTCGCCTCACGCTCCTGGCCACCACATCACCGTCGTGCCATCGGACTTCCTCGCCGGCGCTCAACAGATGCCCGGCGGCCGACAGGGCGATGTCCTCTTCCACCACGGCGGCAAGTCGGACCCGGGCTGCTGCCGCGGTCATGGGCCGATCCGCCACGGCCACCGCCAGCCAGGACACACCGCCCAGCCCGGAACCTCCCCGAACCTCGGCAGCCGTACCCGAGGCCATGAGGAAGGCTCCTGCTCCGCGTGTCCTCGCCACTCTCTCGGGGAACGCGAGTGCCGTGACCAGCCCCGCCGCAGTGTCGTCGCCGATACCGGAGCGATCTCCCCGGCTGGATGAGTCCTCGCCCCGACCCGTTGCCTCGGGCAGAGCCGATGCCAGCCGTCTGGTCTCGGCGCGCCACCGTGCGGTGTAGCCGTCCCTGCCGTGACGGGCCGCACGCCACGCCGCCGCGAGATCGTCACCGTACTCACGCGGTGGCTCTTCGCTGAGGAGCGCGACGATCTCGGCCGCCCGCCGTTCGCCCACGGCGGGGGCGCCGTCCAGCAGTGCTCGGGCCAGCCGCGGATGCAGTCCGATGCGGGACATCTGTATGCCTCGCTCGGTGGCCCGACCGGAGGTGTCCACCGCCCCCACCGCCGCAAGCACCTCCCGGGCCGCCGCCATGGCCCCTGCCGGAGGGGCGTCGAGCAGCGCAAGACCGGCCGCCGAAGGGTCTCCCCAACAGGAGACACGGAGAGCGAAGGACGCCAGGTCCGCCGTCCTGATCTCGGGTGAGGGAAACCGGGGGCGCCGTAGATCGTCGGCCTCCGCCCAGCAGCGATAGACGGCGCCGGCCGCTTCGCGCCCTGCTCGCCCCCGCCGCTGTGTCGCCGCCGCGATCGAGACGGGGACCGTCGCCAGGGAACCGAGACCACGTGCATGGTCAGTGCGCGGCTCGCGGGCGAGCCCGGAGTCGACGACCACGCGCACACCGGGCACGGTCAGGCTCGACTCCGCGACCGAGGTGGCGAGCACCACGCGCCGACGGCCCTTGCTGCCGCTCAGCACCGCGTCCTGCACCGCCGCGGGTGCGCGCCCGTGCAGCTGAAGGACTTCCGCTTCCACCCCGTCCAACATTCCGGCGGTCCGGGCGATCTCACCGGTCCCTGGTAGAAAGCACAGGACGTCTCCCGGGTGGCGATCGAGCGCCAGACGGACGGTGCCCGCGACATGGCGGAGGAGGCCGGCGTCCACCCAGGTCCCGTGCGCCGGACGGATGCCCGCGGGCGGCGGGGCAAAGTGGACGGCGACCTCGAATCCCGTACCCGAGCTCGACACGACCGGAGCAGGCCCCGATGCATCCAGAGTGCCGAGCAGATCGGCCCAGGCCGGAGAGTCTCCGGTGGCGGAGGCCGCGATGAGCTTGAGCTCCGGCCGCAGCGTCGCTCGTACATCCGCCAGGAAGGCGAGTGCGGTGTCGGCGTCGAGATGACGTTCATGGCACTCGTCGATGAGCACGACATCCACACCCGCGAGTTCGGGATCCCGCTGGAGGCGCTGGAGCAGGACACCGGTGGTGACGACCTCGACCCTGGTCGAGGGGCCGACGCTGCGCTGGCCGCGCACGGTGAAGCCGACCGACTGCCCGGGCTCCTGCCCCAGGAGCCAGGCCATCCGCTGGGCTGCCGCTCGCACCGCCATCCGCCGGGGTTCGGCGACCAGGACGCGCCTGCCCGGTCCAGCCCCGACCAGACCGGCGAGGACCAAGGGCACCAAGGTGGTCTTGCCCGTGCCGGGTGGTGAGTGCAGAACCGCGGTGCCGCGCTCGTCGAGAGCTGCCAGCAGTGCGGGGACGGCCTCGCGGACCGGCAGCCGGTCGAGTGCGTCGGTTCGGATCATGCGCCCAGTCTCGTACTTCGGATCGGGCTCCGCCGTGCCCCATCCACAGGATCGAACATCTAGTCCGTTGATATGACCAATGCCTCGCCTGGTGTGCGCACGGTTGCCCGGAGCGGATCCCTCCAGCGCGCCAACAGGTGCCCACTCATGTGCTCTCGGTCTGGGAATCGGCCGTTCCGGGCCGTCGGCCGGGCAGCAAGGGAGACCTGGCCGTGCCGTCAACCGTCAACCGTCTGCCACAGGCCGTCGGGCGCCACCGCCCCACCCGCCAGCAGACACCCAACCGGGCAGGAGGCACCCGACCCAACCGGGCCGGCCCGCCCCCCCCACCTGATCAGATCCGCCTCCCGTGATCCGACCGACGGGCCGTGGCGACCCGACGTCGAGTCGCCACGGCCCGCCCGAACGATCTGGGCGAGCCCCGAGGCCGCCCCGTCCTGACCCGCGTCGCTCAGTCCCTCTCGCAGACGAAGATCGCTGTCCCCGGTATCAAACTCCCCCGCAGCGGCGACCAGCCTCCCCACTCCTGGGCGTTCCACGCGGGCCACTCCGGCTCCACCAGATCCACCAGCCGAAAGCCGCTCGCCACCACGTCCCGTACCCGGTCACCGATGGTCCGGTGGTGCTCCACATACACCGCACGCCCCTGCTCGTCCTGCTCCACATAGGGAGTGCGGTCGAAGTAGGAGGCGCTGATGCTGAGCCCCTCGGGCCCCGGCTCGTCCGGGAACGCCCAGCGGATCGGATGGGTCACGGAGAAGACCCAGCGACCGCCCGGCCGCAGGACCCTACGCACCTCCGAGAAGACCCTCACCGGGTCGGAGACGAAGGGCACCGCTCCGTATGCGGAACACGCCAGATCGAACGAGCCGTCATGGAACGGCAGCGCACCCGCATCCGCCTGGACCAGCGCGGGGGCGCCGCCCGCCGCAGTCTCCGCCTCGATGCGCAGCGCGTGCTGGAGCTGTCGGTGGGAGAGGTCCAGAGCCACCGGGCGCGCTCCACGCGCGGCCAGCCAGCGCGAGCACTGCGCCGCGCCGGCCCCGATCTCCAGCACGTCGAGGCCCTTCAGCTCCTCTGCGGGACCGAGCAGCCCTGCCTCGGCCTCGTCGAGTCCTTCCGGACCCCAGACGAAGCGGTCGTCCCCAAGGAAGGAACCGTGCTCGCTCTGGTACTCGTCGGCGTTCCGGTCCCACCAGCTCCGACTGGCCCGGCTGCTCTCCGTGGCATCCGCGACACGCCTGGTCGCCTCGGGTTCGAGCTCATCGGCGGGTAGGGGTTCACGGAGAGCCGCGGGGCGTGCGGAATCCGTAGGATCTTGAGGATGCTGGATCATCTTCACCGTCGTTGTGGTTTGCGTTCAGCGCGACTGATGACGGCCATCGTGGCCTCTGCAAACATTAGTTGTGCCGGGTATGCGGTGATCCGCCCCGGGTGTGCGCCTTCGCGCATTGACCGGCTCCGGCTGCCCCCGTATGCTACAAGTTGCGCTGCGGGCCTGCGTGCCTCAGACAGAGTAGGCCGCGCTCGCATCTGTATGTATGTCCCCTCGGTTCACGAGGCGCCTCCATGCGGGTAGTCGTCGAAGTCTTCCAGACTTCGCTGATCACCCACTGGGCAGGTGCTTCCTAAGCTGTCCGGCTTCTTGCAGCTGCGATACGGGCTCCGGCGTAGCAGTACCTACGACTTCAATGTCCGCACCGGAGCCCTTTCCCACATGACGAGCAGCACCGAGACCACCGCCACTCCGCAGGTAGCGGTCAACGACATCGGTAACGAGGAAGCCTTCCTCGCCGCGATCGACGAGACGATCAAGTACTTCAACGACGGCGACATCGTCGACGGCGTCATCGTGAAGGTCGACCGGGACGAGGTCCTGCTCGACATCGGTTATAAGACCGAAGGTGTGATCCCGAGCCGCGAGCTCTCGATCAAGCACGATGTTGACCCCAATGAGGTTGTCAAGGTCGGCGACGAGATCGAGGCCCTTGTTCTCCAGAAGGAGGACAAGGAAGGCCGCCTGATCCTCTCGAAGAAGCGCGCCCAGTACGAGCGTGCCTGGGGCACCATCGAGAAGATCAAGGAAGAAGACGGGATCGTCACCGGTACCGTCATCGAGGTCGTCAAGGGTGGTCTCATCCTCGACATCGGCCTCCGCGGCTTCCTCCCGGCCTCCTTGGTCGAGATGCGCCGTGTTCGCGACCTCCAGCCGTACGTTGGCAAGGAGCTTGAGGCCAAGATCATCGAGCTGGACAAGAACCGCAACAACGTGGTCCTGTCCCGCCGTGCCTGGCTGGAGCAGACCCAGTCCGAGGTTCGCCAGACGTTCCTCACCACCCTCCAGAAGGGGCAGGTCCGCTCCGGCGTCGTGTCCTCGATCGTCAACTTCGGTGCCTTCGTGGACCTGGGTGGCGTCGATGGTCTGGTTCACGTCTCCGAGCTCTCCTGGAAGCACATCGACCACCCCTCCGAGGTTGTCGAGGTCGGCCAGGAAGTCACCGTCGAGGTTCTCGACGTCGACATGGACCGCGAGCGTGTCTCCCTGTCGCTCAAGGCGACGCAGGAAGACCCGTGGCAGCAGTTCGCCCGTACGCACCAGATCGGCCAGGTCGTTCCCGGCAAGGTCACCAAGCTGGTTCCGTTCGGTGCGTTCGTGCGCGTCGACGAGGGCATCGAGGGCCTGGTCCACATCTCCGAGCTGGCCGAGCGCCACGTGGAGATCCCGGAGCAGGTCGTTCAGGTCAACGACGAGATCTTCGTCAAGGTCATCGACATCGACCTTGAGCGTCGTCGGATCAGCCTCTCGCTGAAGCAGGCCAACGAGTCCTTCGGTGCTGACCCGGCTTCGGTCGAGTTCGACCCGACGCTGTACGGCATGGCCGCGTCGTACGACGACCAGGGGAACTACATCTACCCCGAGGGCTTCGACCCGGAGACCAACGACTGGCTGCCGGAGTTCGACACCCAGCGCGAGGCGTGGGAGACCCAGTACGCCGAGGCGCAGCAGCGCTTCGAGCAGCACCAGGCCCAGGTCATCAAGTCCCGCGAGGCCGACGAGGCCGCTGCTGCCGAGGGTGGCACCGCCGCTCCGGCCGCCGCGCCCGCCAGCGGTTCCTACTCCTCGGAGTCGGACGACAACTCCGGCGCCCTGGCGTCGGACGAGGCGCTCGCAGCCCTGCGTGAGAAGCTGGCCGGAGGCCAGAGCTGACGCTCGGCACCTGCTGAGGGATAGCTGAACAGCGAGGCCCGCTCCTTCGGGAGCGGGCCTCGCCGTATGTCGGCTCCGAGTGCGTTGCCCCGAATCCTCCTTGAATTCCGCTCCTGCGATGGCGTGTTCGCGCCCGTGGCGGGGAATGTCCGTGCCGGGCCGTGTGTTCTTGTCCATGGAGACGAGGAGGAGCGGTAATCGTGCTTGATCCCCAGGGATTGTACGAATGGGAGCCCAAGGGCCTCGCGGTCGTCGATATGGCGCTCGCGCAGGAGTCAGCGGGCCTGGTCATGCTGTACCACTTCGACGGATACATCGACGCGGGGGAGACCGGCGACCAGATCGTCGGCAACATCCTCGACTCACTGCCGCACCAGGTCGTGGCTCGTTTCGATCACGACAAGCTGGTGGACTACCGGGCCCGGCGCCCGCTGCTGACCTTCCGGCGTGACCGGTGGACCGCGTACGAGACTCCGACCATCGAGGTGAGCCTCGTCCAGGACGCCACGGGCGCGCCCTTCCTTCTGCTCTCCGGGCCCGAGCCCGATGTGGAGTGGGAGCGGTTCGCCGCCGCCGTGGCGCAGATCGTCGAACGCCTCGGGGTGCGTCTGTCGGTCAACTTCCACGGCATCCCCATGGGCGTGCCGCACACTCGTCCGGTCGGTCTCACACCTCACGGCAACCGCACGGATCTCATGCCCGGCCACCGCAGTCCCTTCGACGAGGCGCAGGTTCCGGGCAGCGCGGAGTCCCTCATCGAGTTCCGGTTGATGGAGGCCGGCCAGGACGTGCTGGGCGTTGCCGCCCACGTGCCGCACTACGTGGCTCGTTCGTCCTACCCCGATGCAGCGTTGACCGCACTCGAAGCGATCACCGCCGCCACCGGGCTCGTACTGCCGGGCGTCGCCCACACCCTGCGCACCGAAGCCCATCGCACCCAGAACGAGATCGAGCGCCAGATCGGTGAGGGCGACGAGGAACTCGTCGGGCTGGTGCAGGGCCTTGAGCACCAGTACGACGCCATGGCGGGCGCGGAGACCCGGGGCAACCTCGTCGCTGAGCCTGTTGATCTACCGTCCGCGGACGAGATCGGGCGGGAGTTCGAGCGCTTCCTCGCGGAGCGCGAAGGCGACGGCTAGCCCCACGTGACAGCCCCGGGGCTCCGGCTCCCGGGGCCCAGCGGGCAGAGCCCGGGCCGTCGTACCGCTCCGGTGCTCAAAGAGCTAGGCTGCGGATCATGCTGTCCGTGGGCCTGACCGGTGGAATCGGCGCCGGCAAGAGTGAAGTCTCCCGACTGCTGGCCTCCTACGGGGCGGTGTTGATCGACGCCGATCGCATCGCTCGTGAAGTGGTCGAGCCCGGCACCCCCGGCCTCGCGGCCATTGTGGAGACCTTCGGCCCGGGCGTGCTCGGTGCCGATGGCTCACTGGACCGACCGAAGCTCGGATCGATCGTCTTCGCCGATCCCGAGCGGCTCGCCGCCCTCAACGCGATCGTGCATCCACTGGTGAGGGCGCGCTCACAGGCATTGGAGGAGGCCGCAGCTCCCGATGCGGTGGTGGTCCATGACGTTCCCCTCCTCACTGAGAACGAACTGGCTCGGCTGTACGACCTGGTCATCGTTGTGGACGCGTCGACGAAGACCCAGTTGGAGCGGTTGGTCCGCGTACGTGGAATGGCTGACTCCGAGGCGCGGGCGCGCATGGCTGCGCAGGCCACCCGTGAGGAGAGGCGTGCCATCGCCGATCTCGTGATCGACAACGACGGGCCCTTGGAGGCCCTGGAGCCCCAGGTGCGCACGGTGTGGGCCGAGCTGAAAAAGCGAGCGGCAGGACGCTGAGCCGCGTCAGGCCGGTGTGAGTTTTCTGGCGCTCTGCATCAGGTCCGCGTCAACGCTCCTTCGCGGTCGACTCCCTACTGCCTAGCCTCGGCGGGGTGGAGCCCATCTTTGCCGTCTTCACGGCCATGGCAGGACTCGTAGCGATGCTCGCCGGGGCGTACGGTCTGCGCCACACCCGCCGCATCACCGGCTCGTGTCACTTCGCCCTCGCGCTGGTCAAGCCACCGCCGCCGGGTGCCCTACGCCCTTTGCTGACGTACGAGACCTTGGACGGCAGGGTGGTGGAGACCGTCTCCCCGGTGGCGCTCGACCCGACCAGCGGCAGCGTCAGGCTCTGGTACGACCCGGCCGATCCGTATGACGTCGTCATCGACGGGCACCAGCGCACAGCAGTGGACCGAGCACTCATCGTCGCGGGGGTCGGGCTGCTGGCGCTCGGTCTGGGGCTTGCCACTGCCGTCCTGATCGCTGCCATGGCCGGCTGACCAGGGCCCATCGACGCATCGGTGCGCTCTGGGCTGTCGGAGGTGGCGCCGGGCAGGGCGCCTTTCCCTGGAGCGGGCGCCCCGCACCTATTGCCGATCATCGGAATACCGCCAACGGCCGCGGTGTTGGAACCAGTCAGTCATGGGAAGGATGTTGCCGTGCCCAATAGCAACCCGGATACGCACGTCATCGACTTCCGCGCAGCCGAGCAGCTGCTCGCGGCGAGGGATCCGCGTGGCGCCGTGAAGCTCCTGGACTCGGTCATCGGCGCCCATCCCGAGAACACCGCCGCTCGGCTGCTCCGCGCTCGCGCCTTCTTCGCCGCGGCCCAACTGCGGGCTGCTGAGCTCGAATTCGAGTTGGTGCTGGAACGCGAGCCCGACAATGCCTTCGCCCACTTCGCCCTGGCGCGTACATTCGAGCGCTCGGGCCGTCCTGAGCAGGCCAGACGCCATTTCCGGCTGGCTGCGGCCCTCGATCCCAAACCGGAGTATCTAAAGGCCGCGCGCTTTGATGCACCGAGCTGATCTTCGATCGCTCTAGGCGCGGTGCGGTCCCGCCGGTGGTCGTGGCCTCGGGCGGTTCTGTCCGTGCACGGGTTCGTACGGGGGTACATCCCGGCCCGGCTGGTAGTGCGATCCCTGGTGAATATGGTGGACGATCATGCTCAGATCGATGGTCACGATCACCAGGAGCGCTCCGAAGGCCGCTGCCCAGCCGGGGTGTCCCGTGAGGCTGAATACGGCCGTGCCCGCGGCGGACCAGACGAATCCCCACACGCTCAGCCAGAACCGCAGTCGCAGAGCACTGCGTGCGGTGACGGGTTCACTACCTGTGCGCATGGCCTTTACATCTCCTCCTCCAGGATGCACCCACCGACGACGGGATGGGGAACCGCAAGGGCCGGACCGTGCGTTGGTGGTACATGACCACAAGGAGGCACGCAGGACACCAGGGGACCGGACCGGGCGCGATCACCCCCGACGGCTGCTCGGTCGAGCTCTACGCCCGACTGGGTCCGCAGGACGAGCCGGACATCATCCAGGCCGCCGTTCCCGAGCGGTCGAGCATTCTTGAACTCGGTAGCGGGGTCGGACGGCTGACCCATCCCCTCATCGAGCGCGGGTTCACGGTCACCGCCGTCGATGAGTCACCCGAGATGCTGGAGAGGGTCCGGGGTGCCCGCACCCTGTGTAGCTCCATTGAGGTGTTGCAACTCGGCGAGCGGTTCGACGTGGTTCTCCTCGCCTCCTTCCTGATAAACACCAGCGAGCCGGCAGCGCGCCGGCGCATGCTGCGGACCTGTCGTGATCATGTGACCGACGACGGCTGTGTGTTGATCCAACGGGAGGGCGCGGACTGGCACACGCAGGTTCCGCGAGAGCGGGTGGATCCGTCCGGCTACACCATGCGGATCGTGTCCGAACCGGTGGGAGGCGGTGTGTACCGCGCACGTGCGGAGTACGTGTTCCCGGATGTGACCTGGACGCAGACGTTTCGGAGCCGTCCGTTGGCCAAGCAGGAGTTCGCGGAGTGCTTGGCCGAGGCGGGCCTCGCCGTTGAGTCCTACCTGACCGCCGATGACACCTGGGTGCGGGCGCGACCGGTCTCCTGACGGGCCGGTTTGGTTGGGCCATGGCTGGCTTGTCTGGCACCGCCGCGGGCTCGCTGCACCTGTGGGGCCGGCTGGTCACGGCTGTTCGGAGCATGCGAAGATTCCTGGATTTATGTGGCATATCGGGCATATCGCGGTGTTGGGCGTAGCTCGGACAGAAGGGGGTGCCCTGATGATCGAGGCACTGGTGATAGCCGCGGTGGCCGTCGCATCCGGTCTTGTGCTCTACGCGATGGCGGCAGCCCGTGTGGTCAAGCAGTACGAGCGGGGTGTGGTGTTCCGGCTGGGGCGGCTGCGCGGCGGGATCAAAGGACCCGGATTCACCATGATCGTCCCGGCTTTGGACCGCCTGCGGAAGGTCAACATGCAGGTGGTGACCATGCCGGTGCCGGCACAGGAGGGCATTACCCGCGACAACGTCACGGTTCGTGTTGACGCCGTCGTCTACTTTCGAGTGGTCGATCCGGCCAACGCCATCGTCGAGGTCGAGGACTATCGGTTCGCGGTCTCTCAGATGGCCCAGACCTCACTGCGTTCGATCATCGGCAAGAGCGATCTGGATGATCTCCTGTCCAACCGGGAGAAGCTCAACCAGGGGCTTGAACTCATGATCGACAGCCCTGCGATGGGTTGGGGCGTGCAGATCGACCGGGTCGAGATCAAGGACGTGTCACTGCCCGAGGCCATGAAGCGGTCCATGGCGCGGCAGGCCGAGGCCGACCGTGAGCGCCGCGCCCGGGTGATCAACGCGGACGCAGAGCTCCAGGCGTCGAAGAAGCTGGCAGCGGCGGCGGGAGTGATGTCCCAGGAACCGGCGGCCCTCCAGTTGCGGCTGCTTCAGACGGTGGTCGCCGTGGCCGCGGAGAAGAACTCCACCCTGGTGCTTCCCTTCCCGGTGGAACTGCTCCGCTTCCTGGAGCGGGCCCAGCAACCGCAGCAGGCTCAGTCGGCGCAGCAGCTTTCGGCAGGCAGCGGGGAGCGGACGGATCCGTCCGCATCCGTCGCTGATCGTGAGGATGACTCCCCGGAGGGCCAGCCGCACGCAGCCGCGAGCCCTCAGACGACGAGCCCCGTCGGTACGCGCGGGACTCCGCCGACCCGTAAGGACTCGGTGGCGCATCCGATGGCATCGACGGCTTCGCGCAGGGGGAACCTACCGCCTGCTGCCTGATAGCTCCCACTGTGCCCACTGGTCTGTGGCTTGCCCTGGCCTGGCCCATGGCGCCGAACGACCCCGAGACCAGGCTACGGGCCGGTCGCGTGCCCAGCGCCGTCGCATTCGGCGGTGCAGAGACGGTAGACGGTGCAGGCCCGGAAGTAGCGCGTACGAGGGCCCACCGAGGTTCACCAGCGACCTCCACGCAACACTCCGGGCCGTGCCAGCCAGCCGTTCCGACCTGCTGCTATGCCGTGGGACCGAGGCGATGTCAGACCCCACCCGTATGGTCGTCATCAGTGAGGGAGCCGTGCCAAGGCACTCAATCCCGGTGAGGGGAGGTGACCCATGAAGGGTCTGATGACAGAACTCGTCTATCCGTCCGACGCCCAGGACCTTGCCGCCTCCTGCGCGGCAATCTTCCTTCCCGCGGCGCTCCCGCGCGAGGGCAAGGTCGCCTTCTGGTCCCCCGAGGGGAACCCATTGAGGGGGGAGCCCGGCGAGATCACCGTCGTGCTGCCGCAATCCACCGTTGACGTCGGCGAACAGAACGCCGATGACCGGTTCTCCGTTCAGGTCGTCCCTGCCGTGGTCCTTTCGGTGGTCGAGGCCCTTCCCATGCTGGTGCGCGCCCGTTCGCACCCGTCCGCGCACCCGGCCGCCGCCTGCTGGGGAGCGGCAGCCCTGCACGCGCTGCATCTCGTTGCCGGGGGAAAGCTCCTCCCCGGCCTGACCTCGGCCGATCACGATGCGTGGCGAGCGGGGCCACTGGATGCCCATGACATCGCCCAGCTGAGAGCGATCGCAGCCGCCATGCCCCCCGAGGCGCATGCGACACCGTCGTCGTCCGCCCGCGATGGCATCGCACTGCCCGAGCCCGAGGCGCTGGTCAGAGCCTTCTTCGACGCGGTCGCCGACAGCTTGCCAAGGACTCCCGCAGCAGCCTGGGCCGCAGGCGCCCCTTTCGCGGCCCAAGCGCCGCAGTGGTTGCCCCACACCCGTACCTGGGCGGCGGAAGCCGTCGCAGGGATGGACGCGGGCGTACGGGTGTCGCTGCGGCTCGACCTCTCGGCCTTCGAGCTGTTCGACACACCGGGCGAAGGGGAGGAGCCGAGGAAGGGTGCCGCTGCGGCCGTCGTCCAGGTGCACAGCCTGGCCGATCCCACCCTCGTCATCGACGCCGAGCGGCTCTGGGCAGGTGGCGGATCCCAGCAGTTCGGGCCGAGAGCAGAGATCGACGCCGTTCTCGCCGTGCGCCGTGCGGCGAGGGTCTGGCCACCCCTCGCCCGTCTCCTGGAGCGCGATGTGCCCGATGTGCTGACCCTGGAGGAGGACGAGCTCTACGAGCTGCTCGGTCCCGGGGCTCAGAAGCTCGCCGCTGCCGGGGTGAGCGTGCATTGGCCCCGTGAACTGGTGCGCTCGCTGTCGGCCAGTGCCGTCGTGCGGTCGGCTCCGGGGTCAGCGACCGACGGCACCCCCTTCTTCGACAGCGCCCAGCTCCTCGCGTTCAACTGGCAACTCGCCCTGGACGGCGATCCGCTCACCGATCACGAGATGGACCTCCTTGCCGAGTCGCACCGCCCGATGGTGCGGCTGCGGGACCAGTGGGTGGTGGTCGATCCCGACCTGGTGAGGAAGGCCCGCAAACGCGAGCTGGGCCTGCTCGAACCGATCGACGCGCTGGCGGTGGCGCTGACCGGGACCGCCGAGGTCGATGGCGAGTCCGTGCCGGCCGTACCCACCGGGGCCCTGGCCGTGCTGCGCGACCGGCTCGGCACCGGCCCCGCCCCGGTGCCGCCTCCCGCAGGGCTCGCAGCGACCCTGCGGGACTACCAGCAACGCGGACTGGCCTGGTTGGACCTGATGACATCCCTCGGGCTCGGCGGCTGCCTCGCCGACGACATGGGCCTCGGCAAGACCGTGACGCTGATCGCGCTCCACCTCCACCGCGACCGTCCCGAGCCGACGCTGGTCGTCTGCCCGGCCTCGCTCCTCGGCAACTGGCAGCGAGAGATCACCCGCTTCGCCCCCGGTGTCCCCGTCCGACGCTTCCACGGCGCCAGCCGTACGCTGGACGACGCGGCAGGCGGATTCGTCCTGACCACCTACGGCACGATGCGCTCCAGTGCCGAACAACTCGCCTCGCATGCCTGGTCGATGGTGGTCGCCGACGAGGCGCAGCACGTCAAGAACCCCTTCTCAGCGACGGCCAAGGCGCTGCGCACCATTCCCGCTCCCGCCCGAGTCGCGCTCACCGGCACTCCGGTGGAGAACAACCTCTCCGAGCTCTGGGCGTTGCTGGACTGGACCACCCCGGGGCTCCTCGGACCGCTCAAGGCGTTCCGCTCCCGCCACGCCAGATTGGTGGAGCTCGGCGAGGACCACGAGGCGGCCGAGCGGCTGGCCCGCCTGGTTCGGCCTTTCCTCCTGCGCCGGAAGAAGTCCGACCCGGGCATCGTTCCCGAGCTTCCCCCCAAGACCGAGTCGGACCACCCCGTGGCCCTCACCCGGGAACAGGCATCGCTCTACGAGGCGGTGGTGCGCGAGGCGATGGCCACGATCGGCGGCGCAGAGGGGATCGCGCGCCGTGGATTGGTGATGAAACTGCTGACCGATCTCAAACAGATCTGCAATCACCCCGCTCAGTTCCTGAAGGAGTACGACGGGTTGAAGGGGAGGGGCGCACTTCCGTCGGCGGGTGGGCGGGCGCCGCTTGCGGGAGGAACCGTAGACATCACAGGGGCGCTGCTCGCCGCATCGGATGCCGTCCTTCCTGTTCCACCGCTATCGGTCGGTGTGCCGGAGACGGTGGCGGAAGTGGATCCGGGAGCAGCGGCCGTCGAGAGCCCGTCACCCGTGGCCCCCGCTCCTCGGGCGCCCGGCAGTCCTTCGGATCCGGTCCATTCCCCAGGGGATGACATCGTTCCGTCGGAGCCGCCCATGGACCCGGTACGGCGCCGAGCCCTGCGCTCCGTCGCGAAGCAAGTCGGACGTGGAGAGTTTGCCGACGACAGCGCTACGGGTGTCGACGCTCCAGGAACTCGCCCCGGCACGCCCCATGGGGTACGCCATGGGCGCGAAAGAGCAGACGGGTCGGGCCACGGTTCCACCAGCGCGGGAACTGACCGTCAGGGAAGGGCGATCCGACTCGCGGGGCGTTCCGGGAAGCTCGCCCTTCTCGACGAACTGCTCGAAGTGATTCTGGCCGAGGGCGATTCGGTGCTGGTGTTCACCCAGTACGTCACGATGGCCAGGCTGATCGACCGGCATCTGGCCTCCCGCGGCATCTCGACCCAACTCCTCCACGGGGGAACACCCGTAGCGGAGCGAGAGCGCATGGTGGACCGCTTCCAGTCCGGTGACGTTCCGGTGTTCCTCCTCTCCCTCAAGGCCGCGGGCACCGGCCTCAACCTCACCCGTGCGGCACACGTCATCCACTTCGACCGCTGGTGGAATCCCGCCGTCGAGGAACAAGCAACCGATCGTGCCTACCGCATCGGTCAGACACAGCCCGTACAGGTCCATCGGCTGATCGCCGAGGGCACGGTCGAGGACCGCATCGCGGCCATGCTCGCCGACAAGAGGGCCCTTGCGGACGCGGTTCTCGGGTCCGGAGAAGCCGCGCTCACCGAGCTGTCCGACCGTGAGTTGGCCGATCTTGTCTCCCTGCGGAGGCCCGCGTGAACCGCCCGTACGGCCGCCCCCGAGCCGGCTCCGGACAACAGCAGCGACCAGAGCACCAGGAACAGCAGGGCCACCAGGAACAGCAAGAGCGCCAAGGGGACGAGCACCGAGGGCAACCACTGCCCGGGCGGGACCCCCGAGGCACGCGAGGACGGCGCACCGCACCGGCGGCCGCCCGGCACGACGACCGGCGTCGCACCTTTCCCGCTCCGGAACCACTGACCGGCACACAACCCGCGTCCAGCTGGTGGGGGCACGCCTGGGTCGAAGCCCTGGAGGACACCGCGCTCGACCAGGCCAGACTCACCCGCGGCCGGGCGTACGCAGGTCGCGGTCTCGTCGACTCGATCACGATCACCCCCGGGCGGGTCACCGCCTATGTCCATGGCAGTCGCCCCCGCCCCTACCGGACGGAGATCCGTCTGCGCACCCTCGGGGACGATGAATGGGCCGACCTCCTGGCCGCAGTGGCGGCCCGCCCCGAACACATCGCTGCCCTTCTCGACAAGGACGTCCCGCACGTACTCGCATCCGTTGCGGACCTCCTCCCCGCCGCAGGTGATCTGATTCCCGATTGCTCTTGCCCTGACGATGGCTTCCCCTGCAAGCACGCTGCCGCGCTCTGCTACCAAACCGGGCGACTGCTCGACCAAGACCCACTGGTGCTGTTCCTGATGCGGGGCATGGGGGAGCGCGAACTCCTCGCAGCCATCTCCCAGCGCAACGTCACCCGATCAGCCGCGCAGCGCGCATCCGACGCCGGCACGTTCCCCACGGTCGACATCCGCGAGGTGCTCGCCCGAGGTCCGCTCCCCATGCTCCCGCCGCCCTTCCCGCTCCCGGCAGCCCCCGGGCGGCCACCCGCATACCCTCAGGCGCCCGACGCCCCCGATCCGCTGGCGTTGGACCTCCTCGCCACGGAGGCCACCGCGCGGGCTCATGCTTTGCTCACCACGGGCGTCGATCCGATCGCGCCCTTGACCGCATGGCAGGACGCGGTCCGGCTGGCAGCTGCCCATCCGGGCTCGGGGCTCACCGCCTCCTCCCGCGCCCTGTACCGGGAGTTGGCCGCGGCCACAGGGCGTACTCCCACGACCATCGCCCGGGCGGTGGCCGCCTGGCGGCAGGGCGGATCGTCGGCGCTGACCGTGTTGGAGTCCGCTTGGGATCCGCCTGCCGGTCCGTTCGACCGGGCCCGACCGGCCCTGGTAGCTGCCGGGTTCCCGGATTTCCGCCCCCGCGACAACCATCTGTCCACCGCTACGCTCCAGCTCAGATACGGTCGCGACGGCCTCTGGTACGGATATGAGTCCGATGCGGGCCGGGACGACTGGTGGCCGCGCGGGACACCGAACTCCGACCCGGTCGAGGTGCTCAACACCCTGCTGGGCGGCTGAGTCCCACCCTCGGGGACGCCGACGAAAGGTCGACGACCAAGGTCCGGGCGCCCGGCCACCGGTTCGAACAGGCGCACACTCGATGGGGTGAAAGGCGCAGAGATCCGGATCCAAACGGCCTTTGAGCATCGTTGTCCGGGATGCGGGCGAGTGCCCGAGAAGTTCTCCTGAAGGCAGGATCCGATGAGGCAGCTTCATCGAAAGGGGCTCGCCACCGTGATGCTCACGGGCGGCGCGCTGGCGTTGGCGGGACACGCACACGCCGACTCGACCGCCAATGGGGCGGCGATCGGCTCGCCGGGTGTGATCGCGGGCAACACGATCCAGCTTCCGATCCACGTCCCCCTCAACGTCTGCGGGAACACGGTCAACGTGGTCGGACTGCTCAACCCGACCGCGGGCAATACCTGCGCGAACACCTCCGGCGGTGCTACTCAGACCGGCAGCACCGCTCCCGGCGGCCAGACGTCGAGCAACGGCCAAGCTCCGGGAGGCGCCGTCGCCAGCGGTATCGCCCAGGGTTCCCCCGGTGTGATCTCCGGCAACGGCATTCAGCTGCCGATCGATCTCCCGGTGAACGTCAGCGGCAACTCCGTGAACGTCGTCGGCATCGGCAACCCCGCGATCGGCAACACCTCGGTCAACGGGCCGTCCGAGCCCACGGGCCCCAAGCCTCCGCCCGTGGTGGAGAAGCCGGTGGTCCCGCCGACCAAGCCGGTGGAGAAGCCCGTCACCCGGGCCGTCGAGAAGCCCACCAAGCCCGTGGTCTCAGTGGACACCGAGACGGACGACGCCCTGGCCCAGACCGGTGCCGACGGGATCGGATATGCGGTGCCCGTGGGAGCAGCCCTGATGCTCGGTGGGGCCGTGCTCTTCCACCGGGCCCGTCGCACGGGGGCCTGAAAGGACCTGCCACCGCAGTAGGGAAGCGTCAGCGCTCCTCCCATGGCGGTGTACGACCGGCCATCGGGAGGGCGTGGCAGGGGGCTACGCCCACAGTGCCCTGGGTACGCGGCCGAAGGCGGGGCCCGGTTCCGGGTGTTCAGCGAACGCTCGGAGCGGCGGCCCCGATGAACTCCGACAGGGTCTCGCGGGCCTGCTCCGACCGCTGCGAGCGGTCGTCCTCATCAGGTGCCTCATGCATGCAATTGGTCACTTCAAAGGCCGCCGCCGCCAGCTCTAGTGCCTTGATGTCGTCACACACCAACTGCACCCTGATCCATGCCTGATGCGCGCTGGAGCGCAAGCGGTACGAGTCGATCCGTGCCTCTTCGGCCGCCGAACTGCCCGGGGTCTCCCGAGCGCGGTGCCATCGGTCGTTCTGTCCCCGCCGGTAGTCCACCAACGCCCCGGCGAAGGCGCTGTAGGCGGAGATCCGCTCCTGGCGCAGTTGTTCGGCACGGGTCAGTTCCGCCGTGCGCTCTGTCGTCCGGCGCTGGAAGAAGTGGGTGACCACCGAGCCGAGCAGCGTGCCGATGACCGCGATGACGGCTGTCTCCATGGTGCTTGCTCCCCAAGGGACGTTGAAGGGTGAGAGGTCGTGCAACCCCGGGACGACGATCCGGAGAGCGATCGGAAGATGACGATCCGACAGGGATCGCGATAATCGGTCGAGCCCACAAGATGGTCTTGATAGCTTGATCGACGTGGCGAAACTAAACCAGATCATCGCAGTGGAGAAGGGCGTCAAGTCCAAGACCCATCAGGACCTGACCGCCGCCCATCACGGGCTTCAGAAACCTGCGCTGCTCGCCGGTATCTCGCGTACCTACCAGCCGAAGGACGAGGAGGGCGAGCAGCTGCCGCCCGAGTCGACGAGGGTGCAGGTCAAGGCCGAGGATGTACTGCGCGACACGGCGAAGACGCTGTCCCGGCTCTTCGATGTGACCGCCACCAAGGACTGGGCCAACTGCACCGCCCGCGCGGACGTCTCCGTGGACGGGCGGGTGCTCGTGAGTGACGTGCCCGTCTCCTATCTGCTCTTCCTGGAGAAGCAGCTCACGGACGTCAACACCTTCGTGCGCAAGCTGCCCGTGCTTGACGCGTCCGAGTCCTGGACGCAGGACCCTTCGACCGACGCCTGGAAGACGGAAGTCGTCCGTACGGTGCGTACGAAGAAGGTCCCGCGCAACCATGTGAAGGCGGAGGCGACCGAGAAGCACCCGGCGCAGGTCGAGGTGTACTACGAGGACATTCCGGTCGGCTACTGGACCACGGTGAAGTTCTCCGGCGCACTGCCCGCGCGGCGGGTGAACGAACTGCTGGAACGGGTGGAGAAGTTGCAGCAGGCCGTGAAGTTCTCCCGCGAGGAGGCCAATGGCGCCGATGTCACCGACCAGCGGGTGGGTGACGCAGTTTTCGGCTACCTGTTCGGTTGAACGGATAGCCGTGATGACTCCCCGTCCGCCGTTGAGCGGGCGGGGTGCGCGAGGAGCGCAAGCTGAAACTGAGGCTTGTCGTGATGGTGCGGTTCCAGTGGAGGTTCGAATCCTCCCCGCGGCACTCGTTGTACGGGTCGCGGTAGCCCAAGTCCGGTAGAGGCAGCCGCCGTCAGACTCAGATTATTCCTCTAGGTTCAGCATTCTCCGCCGATCGTCGGATCGACCGGGCCCGAGCCCTCGGACGTCGAAATACCGGTTCAAGTCCGGTCCGCACAGCTCGATGTGCGGTGGTCCAAAGGCAGGACGCGACGACATAATGACTGACTCGGGTTCTTCAATGCGCCGGCGTGCAAGATGGGCGGAAACCAAGGGTCCGAAGGCCGGCTACGCCTTCGGACCCGCTCCTTTTTCGGCTGTTCGCGCTGGCCAGAGCCCGATGACCTATCCGTGCCCCCATTGCTGACACGCGTCCCTTTCGGACGGTCCCTTCTCGAATAGCGCGACGTCGTTTTGGCGAGACACCCGGGCGGACGGGTGCGCACGGCCACATCTTCCCGGGCAGAGGTTGGAGGCTTCATGGGGTTCGAGGACATGCTGGCGAGCGCTGGACGTCATGGAAGGACGAGCGGCGCGCTGGTGATGGGTGGCAGTCGACACACGACGATCGCCGCGGCATCACCCTCCGCGGTGAGTGCTTCGTCCGGTAGCGGTCTCGTGGGCACGGTCCTTGCACACGGAGTCACCCAGGGGACCGTGAAACTCAGGGCCACCGGGCGAACCGATGTGGTCGTGCGCACGATCACGATCGCCCCGGGCGGCTCCACCGGATGGCACTACCATCACGGCCAACTCCTCACCGTCGTCACCTCGGGCACCTTGACCCGCACGCTTCAGGACCGGTCGGTCGAAGTCACCCCCGCAGGCTCGGTGTTCATAGAACCGTCGGGGCCCGAACACCGCCACATCGGACGGAACACGGGAAGTGTGCCGGTGGTGTTGTACGTGACGTATCTGCTGCCCCACGGCAGCCCCCTCGCGGTGAACACCGAGGCACCGACCTGGTTCGACGAGTAGGCGCCCGCATTCCTCCCGCGCCACGGCAACTGGGTCCGGCCCGGTGCCGTGGCCGAAGATGGGCCGGTGCAACTCAAAGCGATCACCTGGGAGCGATTGGCCGCTGCCGTGGCGGACCACACCATGGGCATCTCATCTGCGGACGGCAGTCCCTGGCTCCGAATCGGACTGGACGGTTCCTTTGTCGCAGGGGGCGGGGAGTTGGGCGCGAAGATCGGACGGGAACTGCGGTTGCGTGGCCGAGCGACCCTCGGGGTGAGCACAGCGGGCTTTCTGCGCCCCGCATCGCTTCGGTACGAGTACGGACGCACCGACCCTGACGCGTACTACAGCGACTGGTTCGATGCGGGGGCGCTCTGGCGTGAGGTCTTCGGTCCGCTGGGGCGCGGAGGCAGCGGGCTCGTACTGCCCGACCTCTGGGATCCCGTCACGGACCGGGCGACCCGTAGTGCGCGAGGAGAACTGCCTGCGGGCGGAGTGCTGCTCCTGGACGGTCCACTGCTGCTCGGCCAGGGATTTCCCTTCGATGTGTCCCTGCATCTGCGGCTCTCACCAGGAGCCCTGCGACGGCGTATGGACGAGGCCGAACGCTGGACACTGCCCGCATTCGAACGGTACGAGGAGGAGGTCGCCCCCGGGGACCTGGCCGACGCGGTCGTCCACGCTGACGACCCGCGCCATCCCGCCTGGAGCGGCTTCCGCCAGTCCGAGTGAGCCGTTCCCGGAGGGTCGGGCTGGGCGTCACCGGACGATGGGGCGATGGGTCGGTCGGCTCTTGGCTTGGTGCCCGTCGGAGCGGTGCCGTTGCTGCTCAGTCAGCGCATCGCCCGCCGGATGGCCAACGCGGCCATCGGGAGCAGGAGGCAGGCGCCGACCGCGTTCAACCAGCCGTATCCGGCCTGGGCGACGATCAGCCCGGCGCAGATCCCACCGATACCGGCCGCAGCGCTCATCACCAGGTCGGACAGCCCCTGCACAGCGGCCCGGGAAGCGGGTGACACCGAGTCGGTGAGCAACGCCGAGCCGGACACCACACCGGCCGACCAGCCGAGGCCCAGCAGGAAGAGACCGACGGCGATGCGGGTATGGCTCGACCCGGCCGTACCGGCGAACAGTGCCGCGAGCGAGAGCAGACCGACGGCGAGGCCGATCACCGAGATCCTCCCGAACCGGTCGGCCAACCAGCCCATCACCGGCGAGAAGGCGTACATACCCGCGATGTGGCCGCTGATGACCAGTCCGATCAGTTCGATGTCCGCGCCGTGGTGGCTGAGCGCGACCGGGGTCATCGACATGATCGCCACCATGGCGGTGTGCGACACGGTGACGGTCACCAGCGCCAGTTTGGCCATGGAGGACTCCCGGACCGCCTCGATCCCGGACCGTAGGGAGCGTCCTGCCGACGAGGATTCCCCGGGAGACATCGCGCGGGCGGTCAGCAGTGGATCGGGGCGCAACAGCACATGTACGAAGAGCGCCGCCAGGAGGAACACCGCGGCGGCCCAGACGAACGGTCCGGCTTCGGAGGGAAGGCCGAGACCGGAGATGCTGCGACCGGCGGGCGCAGCGATGTTGGGCCCGAGTACCGCTCCGACCGTCGTGGCCCAGACCACATTGGAGATCGCCTGACCCCGCCGTTCGGGCAGGGCGAGGTCGGCGGCGGCGAAACGGGCCTGGAGGGTGGCCAGAGAACCGGCGCCGAAGGCGGCCATGCCGAGGAGCAGGAGGGGGAAGTTGTCGATCGCCGCGGCCAGCACCACCACGCCGCCGCCCGCTGCTCCGATCAGATAGGCGAGCACGAGGCCCGGGCGTCTGCCGCGGGACGCCATCAATGAGGCAAGCGGCAGGGAGAGCACCGCGGTGCCGGCGACGGTGGCGGTGGGAGCCAGTCCCGCGAGTGCTTCCGTACCGCTCAGTCGCTCGGCGAGTACCGCGGCCAGGGCGACCCCGATGGCAACGCCGAGCCCACCGAGGATCTGGCTGATGACCAGGACGGTGGTGGTACGGCGTCGCAGCGCGATCAGTGCTTGATCGGACGGCTCGGGCGTGGACGCGATGCCGGGGGCCGAGGCGGGTGGCTCGGAGGCGCCGGATATGCCGGGTAGGTCAGGACTGGTACTCACCCACGCAGTCTGCCAGGAGATATGACAAAGGAATATCTTCCGGTCCGACCTTGAGAGCCGTCCCGCGGAGGGCATCGCCCCCGGTCCTCCGCCAGGGCACGCGAACGGGACCGGGGACCGGTGCCCATGATGTCGAGCCCTGCCTTCGCAAGGGTCGGTCGGGGTAGCGGTCCTGGGTGGCGGGACCGGTCCTAGAACAGCGGCTCCGGGAGCACGCCCTCCAGCGCCAGCAACTGGCGCTTGGTCTCCAGACCACCGCTGAATCCGCCCAGCTTCCCCCCGGACTCCACCACCCGGTGGCAGGGCACCACCACCGGCAGGGGATTGGACCCCATGGCCGCGCCCACGGCCTGTGCCGCGCCGGGCTGGCCGACCCGGGAAGCGAGGTCTCCGTATCCCACCACCGTGCCGTAGGAGACAGTGGACGCCAGTTCACGCAGCACTTCGCGGTTGAACCCGCTGGACAGCGACCAGTCGAGGGGTAGGGCGAAGTCGATCGGCTTCCCCGCGAAGTACGCGTCCAACTGCCGCACGGGCTCGGCGAGCAGCTTCGTCCCTTCCGCCACGGCCTGGGCGCCCAATCTCTCGGACAACTCGCCCAGCGCCCTGTCCTGCACTGATCGCTCGGCATGGAACACGACACTGACCAGGCCGTCCTCGGTGGCGGCCAACAGCAGCGGTCCAACGCGCGTGTCGAGGACGGTCCACTCGAAGGTCTTCATGTGAACCACGGTACGGCGCACCACTGACATCTCAGTCGCCTCGAGTTTCCGGCCGTAGTGGCTCGGGCGCTACGGTGACGCCCTTCGGAGAGCGTGCAGTGGCACCCTCCGGGCATCCCTCCCCCTTGCTCGGAGCCGGTCCCTCGTCAGTCGACCCAGACGAGAAGGGCATGACCCCGCAGGGCCGTGGTCCTGAAGAAGGCGACAAGGGATGGGTAGACGCCGGTCACCAGGCCCAGGGAATGCTCGTCGGCCCATTGCGAGATCGGGTAGACGCCCGCGTCGGCGAGTTGCCCCGGGGTGACGCCATCGATCAGTTCGGCTGGGGTGAGTGCCAAGAGGGCATCGGCGGCGATGCGGACCCGGTCGGGAGCCACACAGCGCGGCGGGCCGTGCCCTCCCCGGTCCTGCATGCCGGGCACCTCCTCCTCGCCGTGGACGATGTCGACGGGAAAGCCCCGACGCCGCAGCAGGAAGTGCAGGGCGTGCCATGCCCCGTACGTGTGATGACTGCGCGCGGTCGACGGCAGCTGTTCGAGATCGGACTCGGCCTCCAGCAACCCATCCACGTACTCCATGGCCCAAGCGGGGTCGTGCAGTGCCCGGGTGAGTTCGGAAGGAGTCAGGCGTATGTACACGCCGTTCATGCTCATGCCCGGAGGGTAGGGCAGCGCCCTGACAGTGCTGCCCGGATGCGCTGCGGATCCGGTGTACGCCTGGTGGGCCCGGCGTACGGGGTGCCGTCCGCCGGGCCCGTCATCAGTGCTCGCTAGTCCACGGCAGTGCTCGTTAGTCCACGGCGTCCCGTACGACGTCCGGCCGGTCCGTGATGATGCCGTCCACGCCGAACTCGCTCATCCGGACGGCCGTTGCGGCGTCGTTGACGGTCCAGGTGTTCACCTTCAGTCGGGCACCGTGCGCGCCCTTGAGTCGCTGTACGGAGGCGACGTAGTCGGCAGTCACCGATGAGGCGGCGGGGTTGATCTGGTCGGTGAAGGCGGCGTACGACGGCAGGTCGGCGACGGGCGGTGTGCCGAGGAATCCGGTGATGACGTCGGGTCGTAGGCGGTGGACGGTCTTCACGCTGTCCGCGCTGAAGTTCTGCATCACCAACCTGCCGCGGATGTGCGAGCGGTCGAGCCAGCCCTCCTGGCGCAGCACCCGCAGGGTGTCCTTCTCGATGCCCGGGTAGAGCTCGGGGCGCTTGATCTCCAGCAGGAGCTTCTGTCCGTTGCGGTCGACGCGGTCGAGGTACTGCCGCAGCGTGGGCACGCGGGCGTGGGTCCACTTCTGGCCGAACCAACTGCCAGCGTCGAGGGTCGCGATCTCCGCGCCGGTGAAGTCGCGGACCCGCCAGGGCGCGCGGTCGGGGAAGCGCTGCTCGACGTCCGTTGTCCGCGCCAGGGTGTCGTCGTGGACGACGACGAGTTGGCCGTCCCGGGTGCGTTGGACGTCGTTCTCCACCCAGTCGAAGCCCATGTCGTCGGCGAGGTCGACGGCCGCGAGGGTGTTCTCCGGGGCGTATCCGGAGGCGCCCCGGTGTGCGATCACCGACGGTCCACTCCCCGATGCTGCGACGGCTCCTGTCCGGGAGGGCGCCTGATCGGCCTGCGCCAGTGGGGCGAGGGTGAAGGAAGCGCCGATTCCCAGCAGGGTGAGGGTGGTTGCTGTGGCATGACGTGAAAACACCTTGACTCCTGACGATGCTCGGTCGTTCGTGGAGGCGTGCAAACGCCTCATCGACTCAATACAGGCCAGGGCAGACCAACGCACGTCACTCAGTGCGCTACTGAAACATGAACAAATACGTACAGATGCTGCCAGTCAGGCATCTTGCTAGCTTTCGATCTTGTACCCATATGTTTGTCCATCGGCGTGTTGGGCATAGTGTCGCCCCTTGAAGAGACGTTCCACCAGCGGTCAGGGGCCACCGCCAGGAGTTCGCCGAGACCACAAGGAACAAGGGACGCAGGACATGCAGGGAACATTGGACGGCTTCAGCTACGGGCTGGTCACGCCCGTGGTGGCATTCATCATGGCCTGCCTCGGCTCGGCACTCGGGCTGCGCTGCACCACGCGGTCGGTGCATGGCACCGGCTCGTACAAGCCAGGATGGCTGGCCCTCGGCGCAACCTCCATAGGCTCCGGCATCTGGACGATGCACTTCATCGCCATGATGGGGTTCTCCGTCGCCGAGGCCCCGATCAGTTACAACCGGTCCATCACCTTCGCGAGTCTCGTCGTCGCGATCGTGATGGTCGGCATCGGCATCTTCATCGTGGGCTACCGGGGAGCGACCGTGATGGCGCTCCTCACGGGAGGCACCATCACCGGTCTCGGGGTGGCCTCGATGCACTACCTCGGCATGGCTGGCATGCGGATGGAGGGCACGATCGCGTACAGCACGCCCATCGTCATTCTCTCCGTGGTGATCGCGGTCGTGGCGGCGACAGCCGCACTGTGGGCCGCGGTCTCCGTCCACGGCTTCATGGCGAGCCTCGGCGCCAGTCTTGTGATGGGCGTCGCCGTCACCGGGATGCACTACACCGGAATGGCATCGGTCAGCGTCCATCTGCACGGGACGGTGGGCAGCGCCGGGACCGGTGACTCTCCGGCCAGCATCCTCGCTCCCATGCTCCTCGGCCCGCTCGTCTTCCTCCTGCTGGCCGGAGTGGTCGTGATGTTCGACCCCCAGTTGGTGATGGGGGAGCCCGACCGGAATCGGCTCGGCGGTAGCGGGCAAGGGCGCTCCGACGACTCCGTGGGGCGCGTGAACCCGTCCCTGTTCGGACAGGCGCCCGACGCCTGGCGCGATACCGGGCTCCGGACGGTGGGTCGACCGTCGCCGCAGGACGTCTCAGCGGTGGACAGGCCAGCACAGACTTCCCCGACTGAGCCCTCGGTGGAGTGGCCGCCGCGAGGCGTCGAGCCGCGGGCCGCGGCGCCCTGGTCCGCGTTCGGCACGAGGCGCGTCGAGGACGATTGGCCGCTCCCCTCCCAGGGCCGGCACGCCGCTGTCCCCCCGGCCGCCGAACCGATCCCACCGCAGGCGGCGGCGTATCTCGCTGGTGTACCCGGGACGGGCGCGCGTGACGGCGAGCAGCCGGCATCGGTCGTGGAGCCGCAGACACCCTGGATCGCCGGCGATGGAAACCCTCCGCACCGGTACTGACCAGCACTGATCGCCTCGCCGACCACCCGTGTGCCCCTCGGTGCAGGGCGGTCGGCGAGCGGTCAGACGCCCAGATGTCAGTGGCGGGTCGTACGGTGGATCCATGCGGCCCGTTTCCAAGATCGAACGTTCGGTGGCGCCCTTCGAGGTCGTCAGTCCCTTCCAGCCCAGTGGTGACCAGCCCACGGCCATCGCCGACCTGGAGCGCCGTGTCCGTGCGGGCGAGAGGGACGTGGTCCTGCTCGGCGCCACCGGTACCGGCAAGTCGGCGACCACCGCATGGATGATCGAGAAGCTCCAGCGGCCCACCCTGGTGATGGCACCGAACAAGACCCTGGCCGCCCAGTTGGCGAACGAGTTCCGGGAGCTGCTCCCCAATAACGCCGTCGAGTACTTCGTCTCGTACTACGACTACTACCAGCCAGAGGCGTACGTCCCCCAGTCGGACACCTACATCGAGAAGGACTCCTCGATCAACGAGGAGGTCGAGCGGCTGCGCCACTCGGCGACGAATTCGCTGCTGACTCGGCGCGACGTGGTGGTCGTCGCCTCCGTCTCCTGCATCTACGGCCTGGGGACCCCGCAGGAGTACGTCGACCGGATGGTGCCCCTCAAAGTCGGTGACGAGATCGACCGCGACCAGCTGTTGCGCCGATTCGTCGACATTCAGTACACGCGCAATGACGTGGCGTTCGCCCGCGGCACCTTCCGAGTCCGGGGCGACACCATCGAGATCTTCCCGGTCTACGAGGAGCTCGCGGTCCGGATCGAGATGTTCGGCGACGAGATCGAGGCGCTCTCCACCCTCCACCCGCTCACCGGCGAGATTATCAGCGAGGACCAGTCGCTCTACGTCTTCCCGGCTACCCACTACGTGGCGGGACCGGAGCGCCTGGAGCGGGCGGTCAACGGCATCGAGCAGGAGCTCGAACAGCGACTGACCGACCTCGACAAGCAGGGCAAGCTGCTGGAGTCCCAGCGATTGCGGATGCGCACGACCTACGACATCGAGATGATGCGCCAGATCGGCTCCTGCTCCGGCATCGAGAACTACTCGATGCACTTCGACGGCCGTGACCCGGGTTCCCCGCCGAACACCCTCCTCGACTACTTCCCCGAGGACTTCCTGCTGGTCATCGACGAGTCCCATGTGACCGTGCCCCAGATCGGCGCGATGTACGAGGGGGACGCCTCCCGAAAGCGCACCCTGGTCGACCACGGTTTCCGACTGCCGTCCGCGCTCGACAACCGGCCGCTGAAGTGGGAGGAGTTCACCGAGCGGATCGGGCAGACCGTCTATCTGTCCGCCACCCCCGGTACCTACGAGCTCTCCCGTGGTGACGGCTTCGTGGAGCAGATCATCCGCCCGACCGGGCTGATCGACCCCGAAGTCGTCGTCAAGCCCACCGAAGGGCAGATCGACGATCTGGTGCACGAGATCCGCCTGCGCACCGAGAAGGACGAACGGGTCCTGGTCACCACGCTCACCAAGAAGATGGCCGAGGACCTCACGGAGTACTTCCTGGAACTGGGCATCCAGGTGCGCTATCTGCACAGCGATGTGGACACCCTGCGCCGAGTGGAGTTGCTACGCGAGCTGCGGGCCGGCGAGTACGACGTGCTGGTGGGCATCAACCTCCTGAGGGAGGGGCTCGACCTGCCCGAAGTCTCCCTCGTGGCGATCCTCGACGCGGACAAGGAAGGTTTCCTGCGGTCCGGGACCTCGCTGATCCAGACCATCGGCCGTGCGGCGCGCAACGTCTCCGGTCAGGTCCATATGTACGCGGACAAGATCACCGCGGCCATGGCGAAGGCCATCGACGAGACCAACCGTCGCCGCGAGAAGCAGGTCGCGTACAACACCGAGCGGGGCATCGATCCCCAACCGCTGCGGAAGAAGATCAACGACATCGTCGCCACCATCGCGCGCGAGGAAGTCGACACCGAAGAGCTGCTCGGTACGGACTACCGCAAACCGACGCCCGGCAAGGGTGCCAAGGCCCCGGTTCCGGCACTCGCGGGCAAGGGCAAGGGGAAGCGCGGCGCCAAGGACACCCAGTTGACCGACCGACCCGCCGCCGAACTCGCGGGGATCATCGAGGAGATGACCGAGCGGATGCGGGCAGCGGCAGCCGACCTCCAGTTCGAGGTGGCCGCCCGACTGAGGGACGAGGTCGGGGAACTGAAGAAGGAACTGCGTCAGATGAAGGAAGCGGGGCTGGTCTGAGATGTGCGCTCCCTGAGGTGCGGGAGAGCGGTGGGTACACCCCACCAGGCACGTCGCACGGGCCACGTACCTGCTGTGTTGCAAGAACGACACAAATACTGGCCAATTGTGCCGCGCCGTTGAGGTGACTGCGTAGGGTGCTGGGCAGCCACCCGTATGGGTGGCTGCACATCGATGAACAGGAAGAAGGGGACAGCGCGTGACGGTCAACATGACCAAGGGTCAGGCCATCAGCCTGCGGAAGAGCGACGGGGGCACCCTCACGGCTGTGCGGATGGGGCTCGGCTGGCAGGCGGCGGCGCGCCGCGGTCTGTTCGGCTCGCGCACCAAGGAGATCGACCTCGATGCCTCGGCGGTGCTCTTCGCCGACAAGCAGCCGGTGGACGTGGTCTTCTTCCGCCACCTCGTCAGTGATGACGGCTCGGTGAAGCACACGGGAGACAACCTCGTCGGCGGTGCCGGTTCGGGCGGCGACGACGAAGCGATCCTGGTGGACCTCCAGAGGGTGCCCGTCCACATCGACCAGATCGTCTTCACGGTCAACTCGTTCGGCGGCCAGACGTTCCAAGAGGTGCAGAACGCCTTCTGCCGTCTCGTCGACGAAACGAACGGCCAGGAGCTCGCCCGCTACACCCTGGACGGCGGCGGCAACTACACCGCCCAGATCATGGCCAAGGTGCACCGGAGCAAGGGCGACGACGGCTGGCAGATGACCGCCCTGGGCAACCCCGCCAACGGGCGGACGTTCCAGGACCTGATGCCCTCGATCCTGCCGCATCTCTAAGGGCCGGGCCCGCAGGGCTCCGTGCAGGGCGCACGGATGGACATGCAGCTCCCGGAGGCTTCGGCCGCCGGGAGCTGTAGCGCTTGCCGGCGGCACGATCGCCTTCGCGAGGGAGCGAGTCGATCCCGGGCCCGCGCGGCTCGACCGGGCGAGGGCTTTGCACCCCGCACGGCGGTGGCCACCATCGCCGCCATGCGAAGAGAGACTCACGCAGTACCCGCAGCACCGCAGACCCGAACACCGCGTGATAGTCGAAATTGAGGGCGCGGTACCGACCACCGCGCACCACCGCAGAGCACCGAGGGGACGAAGGCGATGACCGCCGAGTTGGTCCGGGGGCAGAACCATCCACTGCCCGAATCCCGCCTGGAGATCCGGGTGTCGGCCGGACACCCGCTGTTGGCCTGCGTCACCTGCTCCGATGACCAGGGATGCGTACGGGGCGAGGAGCTCGCCCACCCCGGAGCGCCCGCCGTGCCCGGGGTCGAGGTGTCCCGTGCGACCACCGACGCACCCCGTTTCTCCGTCGATCTGGATGCCGTGCCGGCCGCTGTGCACCAGGTGCACCTGCTTCTGGCGCTCCCCGACGGCACCGCGGGGCCGGCGCACTTCGGTGCCACGGCCGCACCCTTCCTTGCGGTGATCGGACAGGACGGCGACGAGCTGGTGAGTTTCACCATCACCGGCCTGGAGGCGGAGACCGCTCTCGTCGCGGTCGAGCTGTACCGGCGCCAGGGTGCCTGGAAGGTGCGGGCCGTCGGTCAGGGGTACGCGGGCGGTCTCGCCCAACTGCTCGGCGACCAGGGACTTCCACAGGCCAGGGAGCGGGCGGCCGAGATCCAGGCGGCAGCCGTGGCCCCCGCCCCACGAACGGAGCCCGCGGAGTTGCGGACCAGCGGTGCCCACGACGGCGGATACACGCTCCAACCCCCGGCACCGCCCGCGCCACAACCGCCCAACGGCGGTGAGCCCACCATTCCGCAGGGCCTGTCGGGCGCAAGTGCTAGCTCTGGGGCCGGAGTCTCGGACACTCAGCACCCCTCTGCCGGCGCGGGCGGGCCCATCGACTACGCCCATCCCCGCAGGCGCTCCGCCCCGCCCCCGCCGCCTCCCACGGCGCCTACCGGCGAGCCGGGCCAGCCCGCCCATCCGGTCGCGGGGGACGCCACCGGCTGGTCCATGGAGGAGCGCCTCTACAACCAGATCTGGGGCATGTTCGAGGACTTCGCCCGCTCGGTCGCCGCGTACCGCAGCGCCGTCGAGTTCGCCGAGTCCCGGCTCGACCAGGAGCTCGACCAGGCCCTGTCCGACCCCCGCAGTCGCATCGGGGGCGCGGGTGACGCGGCCAGGGCTGCTGCCCGTGCCAAGTGCGAAGGGTTGACCGCGCAGGCGCGGCAGGCGCTCGACCGGGATCTCGCCCAGCTCACCGCCGAGTCGGATGTCGTCGAGCCGGCGCTACCGCCCGCGTACGCGCGCTGGGACAACCCGGTCTGGCACGCCTATCGGGTGCCCATGGAGACTCCCATGGCGTTGCGGCTGGGCGATCTCCAGCTGCCCGAGAGCCCGGAAATGCGCATTCCGTTCCTGGTCAGGCTCCCGTTGGAGCGCGGCCTGTGGATCGACAGCGGGCGTGGGGGCGCGGAAGCCGCGCTGATGCTGGACGAGGCCCAGTTGAAACGGTTGGCCATGGACTGCGCGGTGGCCCACGCCGCCCGGTTGCTCGCGGTCTATCCACCCGGTGAGTTCACCGTCCATGCGATCGACCCCGCGGGGACCGCTGCCGCCTCCCTCGCGCCACTCGTCGAGTCCGGAGTGCTGGCGAACCCTCCGGCCGCCGGCGCCCAGGGAGTGAGCGAGACGCTGGCGAAGCTCACCCAGCGGGTTGACCTGGTCACCATGGCGGTGCGCGGCGGCGCCCCGGACGCGCTCCCACCGGACCTCGACACGGCTGAGCAACTACTGATCGTCCATGACTTCCCCCACGGTTTCGACGATCGTGCGGTCACCCAGCTGCGCTATCTGGCCGATGAGGGTCCGGCGGTGGGTGTGCATCTGATGATGGTCGCCGACCGGGAGGACGCCAGCGCCTATGGGCCGGTGCTCGACCCCCTGTGGCGGGCGCTGCTGCGGATCACGCCCGTACCGGACGATCACCTGGCCGACCCGTGGGTGCGTCATGCGTGGACCTATCAGCCTCCGACGATTCCGCCGGGCAGCGCCGTGCTGCGCCAGGTGTTGGATCAGGTCACGGCAGCCCGTCGTACCTGGGGGCGCTGAGAACCCGGCCGGGCCGGGCCGACCTGCCCTCGGTCGGCGTTTGCGAGGGCTGGCCCGGGGCACCCGTGGGTCACCTCGGGGAGCGCGTCGAAAGGACGCCGCCCCGGGGGGTCGCTGCCCCTTTCGGCGTAGTCCATCGTCGCTTCCCGACCATCGGATACGGTGCCGGACACACCGGGACCGCATGGGTGGAGATGGCTGGTGGGTGCGAAGCCGGACGAGCAGTCGAAGGGCGGCGTGCTGCACAGGAGCACAGTCAGCCGCAGTTCGATCACGCGGCGCTACCGCGGGAAGGTTCAGGATGGGCGACACCGGTCGGCGACATCGTGGTCATGACCAAGAGGACCCCTCTGAGCAGGGGATTTGAACCTCCCTTTACCATCTTCTTTACCTTTCCTTGGGGCTACTGTAAGCTCCTGTGAGCGGAGGGGAGTATTCCCGGCCTGCGACGTACCCGTCAGTACGGATCACCATTGGTCCCGGGGCGTCGGCCTGAGCGGCTAGGACCGCCCAGGTGGAAGAGACCTCCGGCAGCGACGACGCTGAGCAAAGAGCCGTACGACGCCGGAGGCGCAGTGGACGTTTCATTCACCCTGTGGTTGCTGACCATCCTCGGTCTGTCAGCCCTGATCGCGGTCGACTTCTTCATCGGGCGCAAGCCCCATGATGTGTCGATCAAAGAAGCCGGAATCTGGACGGTCGTCTGGATCGCGCTAGCCATCCTGTTCGGCATCGGCCTGATGGTCTTCGGCACCAGCCAGGCATCCGGAGAATTCTTCGCGGGCTTCATCACCGAGAAGTCGTTGAGTGTCGACAACCTCTTCGTCTTCGTGCTGATCATGGCGAAGTTCTCGGTGCCCTCACACCTCCAGCAGCGAGTGCTGCTCATCGGTGTGCTGATCGCCCTGGTGCTGCGCGCCATCTTCATCGCGGCCGGCGCGGCCATCATCGCCAGCTTCTCCTGGGTCTTCTACATCTTCGGCGCGTTCCTCATCTACACCGCCTGGAAGCTCATCCAGGAAGCGCGTGCCGACGATGAGGAGGACGACTTCGAGGAGAACCGCCTCCTGAAGTCGATCGAG
Organism: Streptomyces sp. NBC_00690; assembly: GCF_036226685.1. Lineage (NCBI taxonomy): Bacteria > Bacillati > Actinomycetota > Actinomycetes > Kitasatosporales > Streptomycetaceae > Streptomyces > Streptomyces sp. NBC_00690. The sequence continues at coordinate 2,287,313 of NZ_CP109009.1, read as the reverse complement.
AAGAAGTTCGGCGTCGCCGACCGCTACCACGGCACGAAGCTCTTCATCCAGGTCAACGGCAAGCGTGTACTGACCCCGCTGATGGTCGTCATGCTCGCCATCGGCAGCACGGACATCCTCTTCGCCCTGGACTCCATCCCGGCGATCTTCGGTCTGACCCAGGACCCGTACATCGTCTTCACGGCCAACGCGTTCGCCCTGATGGGTCTGCGCCAGCTGTACTTCCTCATCGGCGGTCTGCTGAAGAGGCTGGTCCACCTCAGCTACGGCCTGTCGGTGATCCTCGGCTTCATCGGCGTCAAACTGGTGCTCCACGCACTGCATGAGAACGGGGTGCACGTCCCCGAGATCTCCATTCCGTTCTCGCTCACCGTCATCTGCGGTGTGCTGATCGTGACCACCATCACCAGTCTGATCGCCTCCAAGAAGCAGGCCGAGCGGGAAGCGGCCGAGGCTGTCGAGGCCGGCGAGACCCCGGTCAAGGACGACGACAAGGACAGCGTCCAGTCCTGACCTTGATGTGTCGGACACGACGGGGGCGGATGGCAACGGAGCCATCCGCCCCCGTTCGTGCGTCCGGAGTCCTTCGTCGAACGGAGGCCGCCCGGCCCCGTCGTCCGGGCGGCCTCCTCCGATGACCGGGTACTACGGCGAGGCCAGGGCCTCCGTGGGAGCGAGCCGGGAGGCCCGTACCGCCGGGTAGAGTCCGGCCACCGCACCGATCGCGAGGGTCGCCCCCATCCCCCCGAGCAGTGCCCACACGGGCACCACCACGGGCCACCCCTGGTAGCCGGCGAAGCCGGCCGTCACCGCCGACCCCAGCACCGCGCCTCCCGCGCCGCCCAGGGCCGAGAGGAGGAGCGACTCGGCCAGGAACTGCGTACGGATCTGTCCCCGTGTCGCCCCCAACGAGCGGCGCAAACCGATCTCGGCCCTGCGCTCCAGCACCGAGATCACCATGGTGTTCGCGACTCCGACCCCGCCGACCAGCAGCGCCACCCCACCGAGTCCCAGCAGCAGTCCGGTGAACGCCTTCCCCGCCGCCTGCTCGGCGGCCAGTGCGTCCGACGGCCGTGAGACCTCCGCCTCGTTGGGCGCCACGGGATGCGCGCTGGGTCCGAGCACCGCGCGTACGTCCGCGACCGCTCCCTTCTCGGCCCGGGCGTAGACGGTCGTCGGGCGTCCGTCGAATCCCAGCTCGGCACGGGCGACCGACCAGCCCACCAGTGCCGCCGTGTCCAGTTCGGGAGCGAGGGCGGCCGGCTTGAGGATGCCGACCACGGTGAACCACTCCCCGCCGATCAGCACCCGGGTCCGTGGCCCCGCGCGGCCGAGACCGAGCCGCTCGGCCGCCGACGCACCGAGGACGGTCGCCGGGTAGCGGCTGGTGGCGGAGTTCAGCCAGACCCCGCTGGCGACCTCGGCCGCCACGGTGGCCGGCAGATCCTCACGTACGGCGTAGGCGGCCAGACCGCCCGTCTCCACCTCGGGGATCTTGTCGCTGCGGTACACCTTCGCCCCCTCGATCGAACCGACCGCGGAGACCGACTCCACCGGGCCGATCCGGCCGACCATCGCCTCGGCGTCCTCGGGCAGCTGGGCGGCGTCACCGGTCATCGTCGACCCGGGGGAGACGGTCAGCAGATTGGTGCCCAAGGTGGCGAGTGTGCGGTCGAGCCCGGCGCGCGACGAGGACGAGATCCCCACGACCCCGATCATCGCCGCGATGCCGATGGCGATGCCGAGCGCGGACAGGAACGCCCTCAGCGGTCTGGTCCGCAAGCCCACCGCCCCCACCTTGACGACGTCCCTGGGGCGCAGCCTGGCCGGTCGCAGCATGCCGGGGGAGGGGGCGTCGAACGGCCTCGGACCCCGGGCCACCGTCGTGTCCACCGGTGCCGAAGCCGCGGAGGAGGTCATTGAGCCACCCCCGTGGAGTTCTCGGCGATCCGGCCGTCCAGCATCCGTATCTGCCGGGGCAACGAGCCGGCGATCTCCCGATCATGGGTGATGATCACCACGGTGGTACCGGCCGTGTTCAACTCGCGCAGCAACCGCATCACACCCTCCCCCGATACGGAATCGAGTGCACCGGTCGGTTCGTCGGCGAGCAGCAGCGCCGGGTCGCCTGCCACCGCCCGTGCGATGGCGACCCGCTGACGCTCCCCACCGGACAACTCATGGGGCTCGTGGTCCATCCGGTGGCCGAGACCGACCCGTTCCAGCGCGGCGGCTGCCCGTCGGCGCCGTTCGGCGGGACGCAGCCCGCAGTACAGCAGTCCGTCGGCGACGTTGCCCAGCGCCGATGTGCCCCCTGCCAGGTGGAACTGCTGGAAGACAAAGCCGATCCGGTTCGCGCGCAGCGCCGACAACTGTCGGTCGGAGAGCGAACCGACCTCGTGGCCCTCGATGTGGACCCGCCCGGCGCTGGGACGATCCAGCGTCCCCAGTACATGCAGCATCGTCGACTTCCCCGACCCGGAAGGCCCCACTATGGCCAGGAGCTCACCACGGGAGATGTCCACCGACACCCCGTTGAGTGCCACCACCGGACCCGGATAGACCTTGCTGACGTCCCTCAGAGAGATCACTTCGGTATCCCCACCGTGGTGCCCCGCTCGATGCCCGTTCCGGTGACCTCCACCCGGCCGTCCGCGAACAGCCCGGTGGTGACCGGGACATAGGAGGAGGTGCCGTCCTTGACGACCTCCACGCCGAAGCCGCCCTCGGACAGCGCCAGCAGCGCGGCGACGGGCACGGTCAGCACGTCCTTGCGCGTCTGCGCGACGAAGTCGACGTTCACGGCGGCGAGGGCGTACGCGTCGGCGGCCCGTTGGGCCTTCTTGCCCGTGAGCACCACCTCGACCTTGGTCTGTGCCTCCTCCTGGCCGGTGGCCGCCTCGATGACGGTGGAGACCTGGGTGACCTTGCCCTGCACCACCACCTCGTCGGGCAGGGTCACCGTGACCGTCGAACCCTTGACGGCCAACCGCTGTTCGCTCGCCTCCAACTCGACGGTGACGGCCTTCGCCAGCCCGGTGTACGACAGCACCCTGCCGCCCTGTCCCAACTGCCCGCCCACTTCGGCCTCCAGGCCGTCGATCCGGACCTCGCCGGGTGCGAACACCACCCGGCCCAGGTCGACCCGCCCCGACTCCTCCAGGCCGAGGTCCTCCTGCCACTGCTTCACCGCATCCGCGGTCGCATCGGTGAACTCCTCGTCCACGGTGAAGCCGGTGTGCCCGAGTGCCGCGAGGTTGCGTTCCAACTGCTGCACGTCCGGGCCCTCGACACCGGAACCCAGTGCGCGGTACGCCGGGAGCGAGCCGTACATCAGGGTCACCGGACGGTTGTCCACCTCGTACAACGGCTTGCCACGTCTGATGCGGTCGCCCGTCTGCGGGAGATCGGTGATGGTGCCCGGGGTGCGTTCGGCCGCCGTGGTCGCCTGCCCGTAGCCGAGTTGTCCGTCCGCGCGGTGCACGTCCCGCAGGGTCTGTCGGGTCACCTGCGTCGTGTTCGGCGGCAGTCCGCCGTTGCTCTCGCCACCGGATGCGCCGTTGCCGTCGCCGAGTCCGAGCGCAGCCGCTGTGATGGCACCGCCCGCGGTCAGCACGACCAGGGCGACCAGCAGGGCGCCGCGGCGTCGGGGGCCGGTCGTACGCACCCCCGCCGCTGCTGTCGTCACGGATGCCGCTGCACCGTCGGTCGACTCCGCGGCCCCTGTCGTAACGTCGCCGGGCGCGGCCCCTGTCGTACCGTCGACGGTTGCGTACGGATGCTCCCGCAGGGAGGGGGAACCGGCTTCGTCGGTCACCGGTTCTTCTCCTCGACCCGCTTGTGCTCGGCCTCCAGATGCTCCTTGCACGCCTTCTCCGCCGCAGCGAAGTTGGGGTCGTCATGGACTGACTTGTCCATTTGCAGACCACCGCCCGGCCGCGGGTCCGGGAACTTCTCCACCCCGTTCTTCCGCATGCACGTCGCGTACTTCTGCATCGCCGCGACCGCCTTAGGATCGGCCTTCTTCCCCGGTCCGGGGCCCTGGGGCTGGAACTCCCGGCACTTCTCCATCGCCTTTTCCATGGCGGCCTCGGACTCCTTCTTCTGCTTGACGATGACGCGGCCCTCCTTCGGGTCCTCCATGTCGACGCCGTTCTTGCGCATGCACTGGGCGAACTTCACGCCCATCTCCTGCTGGCTCAGGCTGGGTCGGGCACTGCCCGGTGTGTCCGAGCCGGCCTTGCCGCCCTCGGCCGTGGCCACCTTCTTGCCCCCGTCATCGGACGAACATCCGGTCAACGTCAAGGCCAGCGCGAACGGCAGCACCGCCAGCGCGGTACGGGTGCGTGATCGCATGGGTCGTCCCTTCCTCGGACCACGGCGGCCCGAAGACCTTCCGGCCGCCTGCGTCAGATGGAACGCCGCCTCCCGTTTCCTCGTCGTTTCCCCCGGCGACCGCACCTCCCTAACGGTGAGGAAACAGAACGGTGGTCACCATGGAGACCACCGGCCCCGCACCCGTTCGACCAACTCGGCGCGCGGGGACGGGATACGGCGGACCAGGGGAAGGGAGCCACACGTGCGCGTACTGGTGGTCGAGGACGAGCCCGTACTGGCCGACGCCATCGCGGAGTGGCTGCGCGAGGAGACGCACGCGGTCGACATCGCACTCGACGGCGCCGCCGCGCTGGAGCGGGCCACAGTGAACGACTACGACGTGATCGTCCTCGATCGCGACCTGCCTGTCGTCCACGGGGACGAGGTGTGCCGTCGGCTCGTCGACTCCGGCGCCGCGGCCCGCGTACTGATGCTCACCGCCGCCGCCGAGGTGGCGGACCGGGTACGGGGCCTGGGGATCGGTGCGGACGACTACCTCACCAAGCCGTTCGCGTTCGCGGAGCTCTCCGCCCGTATCCAAGCGCTCGGGCGCCGTTGCCGACCCGCGGTGCCACCCGTGCTGCGCAGGGCCGGCATCAGCCTCGATCCCGCCCGACGCGAGGTGTTCCGGGACGGCCGCTATGTGCCCCTGTCCCGCAAGGAGTTCGCCGTACTCAGCGAACTGCTGCGCGCGGAGGGTGCCGTGGTCTCCGCCGAAATGCTGCTGGAGAAGGCGTGGGACGAGCACGCCGACCCGTTCACCGGGGCCGTACGCCTGGCCGTCCTCAAACTCCGCCGCAAGCTCGGCGGCCCGCCCGTCGTGGAAACGATCACAGGAGCGGGGTACCGCATCCCATGAGGTCCACCGGCGCCCGGAGGCATGGGACGCACCGGCACGGACTGCGCCGGATGCGTTTGCGGACCCGACTCACCCTGATCTACGGCGGACTGTTCATGGTCGCCGGGGTGGTGATCCTCGCAACGGTCTACGTCTTCTTCAACCAGGAGCTCAACCGCGTCAGCCCCAAGGTCATCGAGAAGTCGCTGAACCAGGCGGCACCGTCGTCGCTGGCATCGCCGCCTGCCACGGCCATCCCGTCATCGCCGCGTGCCACGGCCGTGCCGTCCCAGCAAGCTTCGGCTTCGACGCCCGGGCTGATGAGATCGCCCGCACCCGGCGCTCCCCCGACCACCTTCTATGACCGCCACGGGCAGGTCGTTCCCAGCGATCTGCCCGGCGTCTGGCTCAAGGAGCAGCGGGAAGTGATCCAGGACGCGGCCGTCACCTCCCTACTGGCCCAGGGAGGCGTCGCGCTGGTGGTGGTGGGCGGCACGGCTGCCGTCGTCGGTTGGCTGGTGGCCGGGCGGGTGCTCGCCCCGCTGCACCGGGTCACCGAGACCGCCCGGCGCATCGCAGCCGCCCCCGCCGCGGGCCGGGGACTACACGAACGCATCGCGTTGCAGGGCCCCGACGACGAGGTGAAGGACCTGGCCGACACCTTCGACACCATGGTCGAGCGCCTCGACCGCTCCTTCGACGGCCAGCGCCGCTTCGTGGCCAACGCCTCCCATGAACTGCGCACTCCGCTCACGCTGGGACGGGCTCTCGTCGAAGTGGCCATGCACCGCAGAACGGCGTCGGAAGACGTGCGACAACTCGGTGAGAGCCTCTTGGAGATCAACAGCAGACATGAGCGGTTGATCAGCGGGCTGTTGCTGCTCGCCGACTCGGAGAACGAGATCGCCGATCGGCTGCCCGTCGATCTGGCCGACATCGTCACCCATGTGGTGTCCCAGACCGCAGCGGAGGCGCGCCGGGCCGGGATCACCGTGCACGAGTGCGCGCAGGAGGCGCTCACCACGGGTGACGCCCTATTGCTCGAACGGATGGTGCACAACCTCGTGGAGAACGGCATCCGTCACAACGCCGGCGACGGGGGCGCCTTGTACGTCGTCAGTCGCACCGGGGCCGACGGAGCCGCGGAGGTCGAGGTCTCCAACACCGGGCCCGTGGTGCCGCCGTACGACATACCCGGGCTCTTCGAGCCGTTCCGTCGGCTGGGGGCCGATCGCCTGGTCAGCGCCAAGGGTGCAGGGCTCGGCCTCTCGATCGTCCGGGCAGTGGCCCGTGCGCACGGCGGAACGGTCGACGCTACTCCCCGGGCGGGGGGCGGGTTGGTGGTGACGGCGACCTTGCCGGCCTGACCGGCAAGGCTCCGCTGTGGGCCCCTGCGGAACCCCCGATGGATCTCGGTCACCAGCCCCGTTCGCGCCACTCGGACAGGTGCGGGCGCTCCGCGCCCAAAGTGGTGTCCTTGCCGTGCCCCGGATAGACCCAGGTCTCGTCCGGCAGTGGGGCGAAAAGTTTGGTCTCCACGTCGTGGAGGAGGTTGGCGAACGCCTCGGGGTCCTTGCGGGTGTTGCCCACTCCGCCGGGGAACAGGCAGTCACCGGTGAAGACGTGGGGGTGTCCGTGCGGATCGTCGAAGACCAGGGCGATGGACCCTGGGGTGTGCCCCACGAGATGCCGGGCGGTCAACTCCACTCTGCCCACCAGGATGGTGTCCAAGTCATTGACCCGTACGTCGGTGGGGACCGGGATGCCTTCGGCGTCCAAGGCGCCGGCATAGGTGCGCGCACCCGTGGCGGCGACCACCTCGCCTAGCGCCTGCCAGTGGTCGCCGTGGCGATGCGTGGTGACCACCGAGGCGATGGAGTCGTCCCCGATCAACTGGAGCAGGGTCTGCGGGTCATTGGCCGCGTCGATGAGCAACTGCTCGCCGGTCGCCCGGCAGCGCAACAGGTAGCAGTTGTTGTCCATCGGGCCGACCGTGACCTTGGAGATCATCAGATCGGTCAGCTCGTGCACATCTGCCGGTCCGCCGACCTTCACCACACCGCTGTACGTCATGGTGGGCAGCCTATAGCGGGGGCAACACGGGTGGAGTGGCGCCGGGAGCAGTGCCGCCGACGGTCAGTTCCATCAGCTCCGCCCCGGCGCGCCGGCCCGCGAGCCACCCCAGCAGCACCGGCGCCGGTCCGGCGACCCTGACGGGCTCTCCCCGGGTGCCTCCCGTGTGCCAGTCACTGGTGCCGGCGACTTCGACCACATGGATCGGGGGGACCTCAGGGTGGCCCGCGAACCGCTCGGTCAGGAACGTGATCTCCCGGGCGGTGAAGCCGGCCGGCAGGTGCTCCAGCTCGTAGCCGATGTCCAGGTCGACATGGTGCAGCTCGACCTCGACGAGCCTGCGGAAGGGCACGCGGGACGCCGAGTCGGTGACGCCGTTGCGCAGCTCGACGGTGCGGTCCCAGTCGGCGGGGCGGGCGCCCGCCTCCCGGAAGCGTGCGGCGCTGTCGCGGACGTCATCGAGCTGTGTGGAGAGCGGGCGGGGGGCGTCCCGCTCGATGTCCTCATCGCGGGCCGTGGCGCTCTCGTACATCGGGCGCCCTTCGAGCACCTTGACGAGGGCGTCGGCATTTCGGGCCAGGTGGGCGAGCACATGGCCGCGGCTCCAGCCGGGCAGCCGTGACGGTCCGGCGAGGCGGGCGTTGTCCAGGGCGGCGGTGGCGCTCAGCAGCCGCTCGGTCGCGTCGTGGAGGGAGGCCAGGTCACGTTGGGGATCGATCATGGGCCCGACCCTAGCCCGGCCACTCATTCGGGTGAAGGTGGCTTCCGGCGGCCGTAAATCGAATGTGCGTGCTATAGCCTGGGGAGAGGCATCCTTGGTTCTCAGGCACTCGATCCCTTCAGTCCATGCAGCGGTATTCCGACATATTTGACGGTCCGCTTTACGCTGGAAGGCTGGAGCAGTCCGGGTCGGGGCAGCCACCCTCACTTCCCTCGTCCTGCCCATGACCTTCAGGACCTCCTTTGATCTTCCCCAGGTCTCTCTAGAAAGGTGCGGACCCGGCGTGGCCGACCGTCTCATCGTCCGTGGCGCTCGCGAGCACAACCTCAAGAACGTCTCGCTCGACCTCCCCCGTGACTCCCTGATCGTGTTCACGGGGCTCTCGGGGTCCGGCAAGTCCTCGCTCGCCTTCGACACGATCTTCGCCGAGGGCCAGCGCCGCTATGTGGAATCCCTGTCGTCCTACGCCCGCCAGTTTCTGGGGCAGATGGACAAGCCCGACGTCGACTTCATCGAGGGGCTGTCCCCGGCCGTCTCCATCGACCAGAAGTCGACCTCCCGTAACCCCCGCTCCACGGTCGGCACGATCACCGAGGTCTACGACTACCTCCGGCTGCTGTTCGCCAGGATCGGCAAGCCTCACTGCCCCGAGTGCGGGCGCCCCATCACGCGCCAGTCGCCGCAGGCAATCGTGGACAGGGTCCTGGAGCTGCCCGAGGGCAGCCGCTTTCAGGTGCTCTCCCCGCTGGTGCGCGAGCGCAAGGGGGAGTTCGTCGATCTCTTCGCTGATCTTCAGACGAAGGGGTACAGCAGGGCCAGGGTGGACGGGCAGACCATCCAGCTCGCCGAGCCGCCGACGCTGAAGAAGCAGGAGAAGCACACCATCGAGGTGGTGATCGACCGCCTCACGGTCAAGGACGGCGCCAAGCGGCGGCTGACCGACTCCGTCGAGACCGCCCTCGGGCTCGCCGGCGGCATGGTGGTCCTGGACTTCGTGGACCTGCCCGAGGACGACCCCGAGCGCGAGCGGATGTACTCGGAGCACCTGTATTGCCCGTACGACGATCTGTCGTTCGAGGAGCTGGAGCCGCGGTCCTTCTCGTTCAACTCTCCGTTCGGTGCCTGCCCCGACTGCACCGGCATCGGCACCCGTATGGAGGTCGATCCCGAGCTGATCGTCCCCGACGAGGACAAGTCGCTGGACGAGGGGGCGATCCACCCCTGGTCGCACGGTCACACCAAGGAGTACTTCGGGCGACTGATCGGCGGGCTGTCGAAAGCGCTGGGCTTCTCCACCGACATGCCCTGGGCCGGGCTGCCGCAGCGGGCCAAGAAGGCCCTGCTGCACGGGCACAAGACCCAGGTCGAGGTCCGCTACCGCAATCGGTACGGTCGGGAGCGCGCCTACACCACCCCGGCGTTCGAAGGCGCCGTCCAGTTCGTGCGCAGGCGGCACCAGGAGGCCGAGAGCGACACCAGCAGGGAGCGCTTCGAGGGCTATATGCGCGAGGTGCCCTGTCCGACCTGTCAGGGCACGCGGCTGAAGCCGATCGTTCTCGCGGTCACGGTGATGGAGAAGTCGATCGCCGACGTCTCCGCCATGTCGATCAGCGACTGTGCCGAGTTCCTCGGTCGGCTGAAGCTGAACACCCGGGACAAGAAGATCGCCGAGCGGGTGCTCAAGGAGGTCAACGAGAGGCTGCGCTTCCTCGTCGACGTCGGCCTGGACTACCTCTCGCTGAACCGCGCCGCCGGCACGCTCTCCGGAGGCGAGGCGCAGCGCATCCGTCTCGCGACCCAGATCGGCTCCGGACTCGTCGGGGTGCTCTACGTCCTCGACGAGCCGTCCATCGGTCTGCACCAGCGGGACAACCACCGGTTGATCGAGACGCTCGTCCGGCTTCGTGACATGGGCAACACCCTGATCGTCGTCGAGCACGACGAGGACACGATCAAGGTGGCCGACTGGGTGGTCGACATCGGCCCCGGCGCCGGTGAGCACGGCGGCGAGGTGGTGCACTCCGGACCGCTCAAGGAGCTCCTGGCCAACAAGGAGTCCATGACCGGGCAGTACCTCGCGGGGAAGCGGTTCATCCCGACCCCGGAGATCCGCAGACCCGTGGATCCCACCCGTCAGCTCACGGTCCACGGCGCCCGGGAGAACAACCTCCGCGACATCGACGTCGCGTTCCCGCTCGGGGTGCTCACCGCTGTCACGGGTGTGTCGGGCTCGGGCAAGTCCACCCTGGTCAACGACATCCTCTACACGCATCTGGCGCGCGAGCTCAACGGTGCGAAGTCGGTCCCCGGTCGGCACACCCGGGTCGAGGGCGACGATCTCGTCGACAAGGTCGTCCACGTCGACCAGTCGCCCATCGGACGTACGCCCCGGTCGAACCCGGCCACGTACACCGGTGTCTTCGACCACGTCCGCAGGCTGTTCGCGGAGACGATGGAGGCCAAGGTCCGCGGATATCTCCCCGGCCGGTTCTCTTTCAACGTCAAGGGGGGCCGCTGCGAGAACTGCTCCGGCGACGGCACCATCAAGATCGAGATGAACTTCCTGCCGGACGTCTATGTGCCGTGCGAGGTCTGTCACGGTGCGCGCTACAACCGGGAGACGCTGGAAGTCCACTACAAGGGCAAGTCCATCGCCGAGGTGCTGGACATGCCGATCGAGGAGGCACTGAGCTTCTTCGAGGCGGTGCCGACCATCGCCCGCCATCTGAAGACGTTGAACGAGGTGGGTCTGGGCTATGTCCGGCTCGGGCAGTCCGCGCCGACGCTCTCCGGTGGCGAGGCCCAGCGGGTCAAGTTGGCCTCCGAGCTGCAAAAGCGTTCCACGGGCAGCACGGTCTATGTGCTCGACGAGCCCACCACCGGACTGCACTTCGAGGACATCAGCAAGCTGATCACGGTTCTCTCGGGACTGGTGGACAAGGGCAACACCGTCATCGTCATCGAGCACAACCTCGATGTGATCAAGACCGCCGACTGGGTCCTGGACATGGGCCCCGAGGGCGGTAGCGGTGGCGGTCTGGTGATCGCCGAGGGTAGCCCCGAGCAGGTCGCCGCAGTTCCCACCAGCCACACCGGGAAGTTCCTGCGGGAGATCCTGGATGCTGATCGGATCAGCGACGCGGCGATGCCACAGACCCGGTCGAGCACTCGGAAGACGGCTGCGAAGACGACCGCGAGGAAGGCGACCACCAAGGCCACGGCAGCGAAGTCGACGGCGGCCAAGGCTGCGGTGACCAAGACCGCGACCAAGGCTGCGGCGACCAAGACGGCGGCGACCAAGACGCCGGCGACCAAGACCGCAGCCCCGCAGAAGACGGCGGCTAAATCGGCTGCCAAGTCAGCCGCCGTGCGCAAGACCGCCGCGACGAAGACCGCGCGGGCCCGCAAGGCATAAGTTCATGAGTCTCGACTCCGACCGTCGGAATCACCTTCGTCGGTCGGAATCGGACTGAGCGCCGAGCCGGTGCTTCTCGCCACCACACCAACGGTCGTGGCAGCGGGAAGCACCGGCTCGAACCGTATGCCCCCCTCACGGTTTCCCCAGCCGAGGCGCCCAGAGAACTGGGGCGCGGCGGGAAAGCAGGGTGTGGCAGGCTCGCGGTCTGCGGATCGACCCTCCCTCAGCCGACCCGGTCCGCCCATAGGAGCGTCGCAGTGATCCCACCCCGTCTGGTCCCCTTGCTGGAGCAGTTCGACTTCGCACACGAACGCCTCGCCAACCGGCTGGCCGGGCCTGTCATGGACAGCGGCGACGGGACGGACACCGAGGTCGGCCCCATGACCGACCGGGAGTACTGCTGGGAGCCGACGCCGGACTGCTGGTCCGTTCGGCGACGCACGGACGGGCCCGGGCCGCGCGCAACGCTGTTGGCCGGTGCGGGGGAGTGGGGGCGCGACGGGGCGGCGTATCCGCATCCCTGGCCGCCGCCCTTCACGACCATCGCATGGCGCCTCAGCCACCTCACCGAGATGCTCGCCCTGCGGGCTGACCACACGGCCGGCAGCCATGTGCTCACCCGGGACGACCATCCGGTCGAGGCGGACGCAAGGGGGGCGATGGCGGCCTTCGGTGCGGGAGCCACCGCCTGGCGTCGGGCCCTGTCGAACGTCGACGACACCGCTCTGGACACCGTGGGGTACTGCACCTATCCGCATGGCAGCGATGCGGAGGAGCCGTTCATCGACATCGTGTGGTGGGTCAACCAGGAGTTGTTGCACCACGGGGCGGAGATCGCCCTGCTGCGCGATCTGTACCGGGTCTCGCACCACTGACCCGCCCGACCTCGTGCCCGTCCGACAGCCCGCCCGCCGCACCGCACCCGTCCAGGGCGCAGGACTCCCCCTCCTGGTCCGATCCCCTTCTGGTCCGATCCCCGAAGTCGGCACGGGACCGGGCCCGCATCGACTCATCAGTACCGCCCGGACACGAGCCAGCAGCCCACATCCGCCTCAGCCGTGACACGCCGGTTCGCTAGCTGCCACCCAGCTCATGGGCGTACGGCGGTTGGGCGCCGGATCGGGAGCACGTCACCGCCGCCGCCCGGGCGGCGAACTCCAGCACCTCGCGCCAGCCGTCCGCGTCCAGGGCCGACAGTGCGTGCGGTGAGAGGGCGTCCCGGACGGCCAGAGCGTGGAGCAGGGCGGCGTTCACCGTGTCGCCGGCCCCGATGGTGTCCACGACCTTCACCGCAGTGGCCGGAACCGACACTTCCACGCCATGGCGGGTCCAAACGGTCAGGCCCGCCCCGCCCCGTGTCAGCACCACGGCACCGGGGCCCTGCGGCACGCCTCCCAGCCAGTGGGCGTCCTCCTCCGAGAGCTTCAGCAGCGACACATCGGGCAACCAGCTCGAAAACCGCTTCCGGTACGCATCCGGGTCGGGGATCAGACCCGGCCGCACATTGGGGTCGAGGAGCGTCACTAGTCCGCGCCGCGCCTCCCGCCGCAGCAAGGTCTCGTAGTCCGTCGCGGCCGGCTCCAGCACCAGCGAGCAGGTGCCCAGGGCCACCGCGCGCACCTGAGGGGGCAGTGACGGGGGCAGCTCGAAGAGACGGTCGGCGGTGCCTTCGGCGTAGAACGTGTATCCCGCCGAGCCGTCCGCGCCCACGGTGGCGACCGCCAGCGTCGTCGGTTCCGGGCCGCGCACCACGAGCGAGGTGTCCACACCGGCGCCGTGCAGCCCGGCGAGCAGGGCGTCGCCGAAGCCGTCGGTCGACATGCGCGAGCAGAACGCCACCGGTGCGCCGAGCCGCCCCAGGGCCACCGCGGTGTTGTACGGTCCGCCGCCGAGGCGGGGAAGCAGGGGTGCGAGCCCCGTTCCCTCTGCATGCGGGACCAGGTCGATCAGGGACTCTCCGGCGACGACGATCACCGACCGAAAGTAACGCATGGGACTCCTGAGACTTGGGTCGGGGAGGGGAGCCCGCTCATCGGCCCAGCGGTCGGCGTCGGTATTGTCGGCTCTGTCGCCACGGCACCAGCACCGCCCGTCCGGGCGACACCCCGCCCCATGATCGAAAGCGTGGAGTCCTCATGTCCGGCCACTCCCCAGCCGCCCGTCGCACCGTGCTGAAAGGCGCGGCCCTCGCCGGGGCCGCCGGTCTGGGGGTCGCCGCCTGCTCCACCGAATCCAAGCTCGGACACGCCAAGAACCCGGTTCCCACCGCGCCGGTGGAACTGGGCGCGGCGGACGCCGTCCCGGTCGGCGGGTCCAAGCTCTACCGTGAGCAGCGCCTCCTGGTGAGCTGCCCCGCCGCAGGCGAGTACAAGGCATTCAGCGCCCAGTGCACCCATGCGGGTTGCGTGCTGGACAAGATCGTGGAGAACGAGGGCAACTGCCCCTGCCACGGCAGCCGCTTCGACGTGACCACCGGCGAGGCGCTCCAGGGGCCCGCGACCGTGCCACTCCCCGCCGTCCCGATCAAGGCCGAGAACGGGCGACTAATCGCCGGCCCTCAGAGCTGAGAAGCGCCCAAGAGCTGAGCACCGCCCATGCCGAAGGGCGCCGGGGCCGGGCTGGCCGCCCCCGGTACCGGTCGGATGCCGGGCTCGGCCCGGCCCCCTGCGGGCACTGACCGTGGGCATCGATCAATCCCAGTCCCAGTCGATCCCGAGGATCCCGGGCCGTACCCCCTGCTCGACGAGATGGACCGTGCGGTGCTGCCCGCTGAGTGTCAGATCCGTTCTGGCGCCGCGTGGCGCACCGGTCGTGGCCTGGGCGAACCGGCGGCAGCGCACCGGCAGCGCCCCCTCGTCGAAGGCCACCTGGAGCACGTACTGCCCGCCCGCATAGGTGAAGCCCCGCACGTATTCGCCGCTCGGACCGCCCGTTCCGTCCTCGAACCCGTAGCTGAAGAGGTACGTGTCACCGGCCCGCAGCCGGGCGTCGAAGAGGAGCTCCGCGACGACCACCCCAGTGTCCCGGTCCGAGCGGACCCGTCCGGTACGGCAGTTCTCCCGTGCGGTGACCTCGATCCGTTCGGGATCGCATCCGACTTCGCCGTGGTGGATGGCGAGATAGCGGTCGATCCCGTCGCGGTGGGCGCGGACGACGTGCTGTGAGGCGCGCGCCAGCAGTTGCCGCCGGGCCCCGATCCGCACCCTTTCGTGGTGGCCGACGGTGTGCAGTCCGCCGTCGGTGGGTGCCTCCAGGTCGGCGAGCAGTCGCTCGACCGTGTCCGAGACCTCCAGCAGGGAGCGGTAGGAGCGCGAGGCGGGGCGTTCGACGTCCGAGCGGGCGCTGTTCTCACCGTCGAGCAGTCTCAGCAGGGAGTTGCCGGGCAGCGACAGTACGTCTTCGAGGGCCCGCACGGCTCGTAGCGACTCGGGGCGCTGCGGTCGGCGGGCTCCCTGCTGCCAGTAGCTGAGGCTCGTCACCCCGACCTTGATGCCGCGGTGGGCGAGGTGGTGCTGGACGCGGTGCAGGGGCAGCCCGCGCACGGCCAGCGCCGCCCTGAGCGCCAGATGGAAGGGGCCGGTGTGCAGCACCTGCGCCAGATCGGCTTCGGTATGACCCATGAGTGCCTCTCCCCAGGTGCGTGTTCCCTGCACGGAGGACAGTGAATGTTCACGACCGGGGTGTGCCCTGTGGCCAGGCGATCACGGCCGTCCAGGTGGGGCGGGACTCATCCGTTCACATCCTGGCCGTCACGTTCACAGCTCCATGTCTCCCGCATTGAAGCGTGTTGACCTGCTCGCGACAAGGATCGATGCTCAACCAGCAGCGTCCGGACGCGCTCCTCCACCCCTCACCATCCCTCAGGGAGGACCGCGATGCGCAGTACCAGGAGACGACTTGCCGCGATGGCGGCAGTCCTCGCCGCCCTCGTCACCCTGCCCCTGTCCTCGGCCGTCGCCGCCACACCGGCGACCGACGGCGGCTCCGCCCAGGCCGCACTGGCCAGCAAGCGGCTCAACATCACCATGCAGGCCCAGTTGAAGACCAACTGGTGCTGGGCCGCAGCCGGCAACACGATCGCCACGTTCTACGGCCGTACCTACTCGCAGAACCAGTTCTGCAACGCCGCCTTCAACCGGTCGCAGAACACCGAGTGCCCCAACAACCAGGCCACGCTCGGCAATGTGCAGACCGGGTTGCGCTGGGCGGGCATCAACCCCGGCTCCTACGTCACCGGCTGGCTGAACTACTCCACAGTCCAGACCGAAATCAACTCCAACCGTCCGATAGAGACCCGTATCCAGTGGTCCAGCGGCGGTGGTCACATGCATGTGATCTACGGCTACGACACCGCCAGCAGCTGGGTCTACTGGGGCGATCCCTGGCCCTCCAGCGGACGGTACAACTGGGCATCCCACGCCTGGTACATCAACAACAGCAGTCACTCCTGGACCCACTCGCTCTACCGGATCGGGGCGTGAGCGCGATGAAGCCGACGTCTAGAGCACCCCGGCTGACCGCCGCGGTCGCCGCCTGCATCGCGTTGGGCACGGCCGGCACCCTCGCGGGCGCCTCCACGGCCGCCGCCGACAGCACACCGAGCCTCACGGCAGCGGCGGCGGACCTCACCGAGGCCCGCAAGGCCGCCACTGCTCCGGCGACCCTCGACACCCTCTCCCGGTTCTTCGCCCGTGACGGGGCCGTCGCCAGATCGGCCGCGGCTCCCCGTGCGGAGGGCGCAACGGTCCCCGTCCACACCCTGTCGCCCGCGTTCGTCGCGGGTAGGGCCGGCGCATCCGTGGCCCAACTGGAGTTCGTCGCCACCAAGGCCGTTTCGTCCGACGGCCAGAAGGCGTCCGTCTGGGCGGCCCGGGTGGGTTCCGCCTGGCAGGTGGTGAACATAGCCACCGGCGACGACGAACTCCGGTACGCCCAACTGGGCGCCGCCAAGTTGGCCGGCGGCACCGTCTTCAAGGAACCGCAGATCGACGCCTGGTACGTCAGCAAGGGCACCAAGGTCCTCCCGCTCGACGAGGACGCGATCCGCGCGGTCGGCAGCAAGGGCACCACCCTCGCCGCCTACGGGAACCGGGTGCGCGCCGCCTACGGCGACAAGCTCCCCGGCTCCACCTACGCGAAGAAGGGTGTGGCCGGCGGTTACGACCAGTCGGCACCGGAGCCCCGGGCCGCCGCCGGGTCCTCCCAGGCCGTCGATGAGCGCGATGCCGGCGCGCTCACGGTCTCCTCGGTCACGGCGGGCGCGGGCGCCGTCCTCGCCGTCTCCCTGTGCGGGGTGACGGCGCTGAGGCTCCGCCGCCGCGGCTGAGTGCCAGGGGCGCCCGCCACCCCAGCAGGTGGCGGGCGCCCGAACCACGATCGGGCGTCGAACCCGCTGCGGAACCCCCCTGCTGTGACGGCCCCCACCGCCGTCGCGGCCTGCCGCGCACAACGCCGCCCGGCCCATGGCGCGGGGCCGGTGCTCCCCTGAGCACCGGCCTCGCGGTCATGCCCTGACGTGGCCTGACTGTCAGCCCCCGCCAGTAGGGTGGACGGTATGGCAGACCCCTCCAGCTACCGTCCCAAGCCGGGAGAGATCCCCGACTCCCCGGGGGTCTACAAGTTCCGCGACGAGCACCGGCGGGTGATCTACGTCGGGAAGGCCAAGAGCCTGCGCCAGCGCCTCGCCAGCTACTTCCAGGACCTGGCGAATCTGCACCCGCGCACGGCCACCATGGTCACCACCGCGGCATCGGTGGAATGGACGGTTGTCTCCACCGAGGTCGAGGCCCTCCAGTTGGAGTACTCCTGGATCAAGGAGTACGACCCCCGGTTCAACGTCAAGTACCGCGACGACAAGAGCTATCCCTACCTCGCGGTCACGCTGAACGAGGAGTTCCCGCGGGTCCAGGTCATGCGCGGGGCCAAGCGTAAGGGCGTGCGCTACTTCGGCCCGTACGGCCAGGCGTGGGCCATCCGCGAGACCGTCGACCTGATGCTGCGGGTCTTTCCCGTACGGACCTGCTCGGCCGGCGTGTTGAAGAACCACCAGCAAAAGGGCCGGCCCTGCCTCCTCGGCTACATCGGCAAGTGCTCGGCACCGTGCGTGGGGCGGGTCACCGCCGAAGAGCACCGCGAACTGGCCGAGGAGTTCTGCGACTTCATGGCGGGCCGCACCGGGACCTACATCCGCCGTCTGGAGAAGCAGATGACGGCCGCCGCCGAGGAGATGGAGTACGAGCGCGCGGCCCGGTTGCGCGACGACATAGACGCCCTGCGGCGCGCCCTGGAGAAGAACGCCGTGGTGCTCGCCGATGCCACGGACGCCGATCTGATGGCACTGGCCGAGGACGAGCTGGAAGCCGCCGTACAGATCTTCCACGTCCGCGGCGGACGGGTGCGCGGACAGCGCGGCTGGGTCACGGACAAGGTCGAGGCCGTCGACACAGCCGGCCTCGTCGAACACGCGCTCCAGCAGCTGTACGGCGAGGAGCGCGGCGAGTCCGTCCCTAAGGAGGTCCTGGTCCCGGCGCTGCCCGAGGCGGCCGACACGGTCGGGCAGTGGCTCAGCGAGCGCCGCGGCGCCCAGGTGTCGCTGCGCATTCCGCAGCGCGGCGACAAGAAGGACCTGATGGAGACGGTCCAGCGCAACGCCCAACAGGCACTGGCCCTCCATAAGACCAAACGCGCCAGCGATCTCACCACCCGCTCCCGGGCGCTGGAGGAGATCGCCGAAGCCCTCGGGCTGGACTCGGCACCCCTGCGGATCGAGTGCTTCGACATCTCCCACTTCCAGGGCGAGGACGTCGTGGCCTCCATGGTCGTCTTCGAGGACGGGTTGCCCCGCAAGAGCGAGTACCGCCGGTTCCAGATCAAGGGCCGGGTCGGAGACACCCAGGTGTGGCACGGCGAGGGCCAGGACGACGTCCGGTCCATGCATGAGGTGATCAGCCGCAGATTCCGCCGCTACCTGGCTGAGAAGGACCGTACGGGTGAGTGGATCGGCGCGGACGATCCGGGCGAGCAGGACGCCATGCCCGGTGCCGCCGTGGACCCAAGCCACCCAGCCCACCCAGGCGTCCCGGCCGGACCGGACGGTCGGGACGAGCAGCCCGCCCCGGCCACCGATGACGACGGTCGGCCTCGGCGCTTCGCGTACCCCCCGCAACTGGTCGTGGTGGACGGTGGGCAGCCGCAGGTCGCCGCGGCCCGGCGCGCGCTGGACGAGCTGGGCATCGACGACGTGGCCGTCTGCGGACTCGCCAAGCGGCTGGAAGAGGTCTGGCTGCCCGGCGAGAGCGATCCGGTCGTCCTGCCGCGCTCCAGCGAGGGCCTCTACCTCCTCCAGCGGGTGCGCGACACCGCCCACGACTTCGCCATCCGCTACCAGCGGTCCAAGCGGACCAAACGCATCCGTACCAGCCCCCTGGACGCCGTCCACGGTCTCGGGGAGCGCCGGAAACAAGCGTTGATCAAGCATTTCGGCTCGGTCAAGCGGCTGCGACAGGCCACAATCGAGCAGATCTGCGAAGTACCCGGCATGGGCCGCAAGACCGCCGAATCCGTGGTCGCCGCCCTTGCCGCGGCGGCACCCGCCGCCCCTGCCGTGAACACGGCGACAGGAGAGATCATGGAAGAGAACGACGGGGGCAGCACAGCATGAGCGAGCACGACGGAGACGGAGCAGCAGAAGTGAGTACGGCCACCACCACCGAATCGGGCGAGGCTGCGGAAGCCGCCATTCCCGAGCTGGTGATCATCTCCGGTATGTCCGGCGCCGGGCGCAGCACCGCCGCCAAGTGCCTGGAGGACCTCGGATGGTTCGTCGTCGACAACCTGCCGCCCGCGCTGATCCCCACCATGGTGGAGCTGGGCGCGCGCTCCCAGGGCAATGTGGCCCGGATCGCGGTCGTCGTCGACGTCCGCGGCCGGCGGTTCTTCGACAACCTCCGCGAGTCCCTCGCCGACCTCGACGCCAAGCAGGTCACCCGGCGAATCGTCTTCCTCGAATCGTCGGACGACGCCCTGGTGCGCCGCT
Source organism: Streptomyces sp. NBC_00690 (assembly GCF_036226685.1). Taxonomy (NCBI): domain Bacteria; kingdom Bacillati; phylum Actinomycetota; class Actinomycetes; order Kitasatosporales; family Streptomycetaceae; genus Streptomyces; species Streptomyces sp. NBC_00690. Next base: position 2,267,851 of record NZ_CP109009.1, on the reverse strand, counting down.
TCGAATCGGTCCGCAGGCCGCACCCGCTCCAGGGCGACGGCCGGATCGTCGATGGCATCGCGGCCGAGCGCGACCTCCTGCGCGAGCTGCGCGGGGACGCCGACCTGGTCATCGACACCTCCAGTCTGAACGTGCACGAACTGCGGGCCAAGATGGACGCCCAGTTCGCGGGCGAGGAGGAGCCCGAGCTCCGGGCCACTGTGATGTCCTTCGGCTTCAAGTACGGACTGCCGGTCGACGCGGACCTCGTCGTCGACATGCGGTTCCTGCCCAACCCGCACTGGGTTCCGGAGCTGCGTCCCTTCAACGGCCGCAACGAAGAGGTGTCCAACTACGTCTTCAACCAGCCCGGCGCCAAGGAGTTCCTCGACCAGTACACCGAGCTGCTCCAGCTGATCGCCGCCGGCTACCGTCGTGAGGGCAAGCGGTACGTGACCGTCGCAGTCGGCTGTACGGGCGGCAAGCACCGCTCGGTTGCCACCTCCGAGAAGCTGGCGGCGCGGCTGTCCGCAGCCGGAGTCGAGACCGTCGTCGTCCACCGGGACATGGGGCGCGAGTGAGCATCAACACCCTGCGGCTGCGGCGGTTGCGCAGATCCGCGCACACCGCCGTGGGCCGCAAACGCGGCGCCCAGCCCAAGGTCGTCGCCCTCGGCGGCGGTCGGGGGCTGTCCGCGTCGCTGGCGGCCCTGCGTCGAATCACCGGGGACCTCACTGCCGTGGTCACCGTCGCCGACGATGGAGGCTCCAGCGGGCGGCTCCGGGAGGAGCTCGGGGTACTGCCCCCCGGCGACCTCCGCAAGGCCCTGGCCGCCCTGTGCGGGGACGACGACTGGGGCCAGACCTGGTCGAGGGTGATCCAGCACCGCTTCCAGTCCCACGGCGACCTCCATGAGCACGCGGTCGGCAATCTGCTCATCGTCGCCCTGTGGGAGCAGCTCGGCGACCATGTCCAAGCCCTCGACCTGGTGGGCAAGCTGCTGGGCGCCCATGGGCGGGTGCTCCCCATGTCCGCCGTACCGCTGGAGCTCCAGGCCCTGGTCCGGGGGCACGATCCGGCGCGTCCCTTCGACGTGGACACGGTCTGCGGGCAGGCGACGGTCGCCCTGACCCCGGGCGACGTGCAGTCCGTCCATCTCGTCCCGCACGATCCCCCCGCCGTACCGGAGGCCGTCGCCGCCGTTCTTGACGCCGATTGGGTGGTTCTCGGACCCGGTTCCTGGTTCTCCTCCGTCATCCCGCACCTGCTGGTGCCTGAGCTGCTGGATGCCCTGGTGGAGACCAAGGCCAGGCGTGTCCTCTCGCTCAATCTGGCACCCCAGCCCGGTGAAACAGAAGGCTTCTCACCGCAGCGTCATTTGGAGGTTTTGGGACGACACGCGCCTAAACTCGCACTGGACGTGGTGCTGGCCGACGAGGCCGCCGTGCCCGATCGCAGCTTGCTCGCCGATGCCGCTGAGCGTCTCGGCGCCGCGGTCGAGCTGGCCCCTGTGGCCTCGCCCGACAGAGTTCCACGGCACGACCCGGAACTGTTGGCCGCCGCGTACGACCGTATTTTTCGGATGCATGGAAGGATCGGCCCATGGCGATGACGGCAGCGGTGAAAGACGAGATCTCCCGGCTTCCCGTCACCCGGACCTGCTGCAGAAAAGCAGAGGTTTCGGCGATCCTGCGGTTCGCGGGCGGGTTGCACCTGGTGAGCGGACGGATCGTGATCGAGGCGGAGCTGGACACCGGCATCGCCGCCCGGCGGTTGAAGCGGGACATCCTGGAGATCTTCGGCCATGGCTCGGAGCTGATGGTGATGGCGCCCGGCGGGCTGCGCCGAGGCTCGCGCTATGTCGTCCGGGTGGTCGCGGGCGGTGATCAGCTGGCCCGCCAGACCGGTCTGGTGGACGGCCGTGGCCGACCGATCCGGGGTCTGCCGCCCCAGGTCGTCTCCGGTGCCACCTGCGACGCCGAGGCGGCGTGGCGCGGCGCCTTCCTGGCCCATGGATCGCTGACCGAGCCGGGTCGCTCCTCGTCCCTGGAGGTCACCTGCCCCGGCCCGGAGGCGGCGCTCGCCCTGGTGGGCGCGGCGCGTCGACTCTCCATCGGTGCCAAGGCGCGCGAGGTGCGGGGTGTGGACCGGGTCGTCGTGCGTGACGGTGACGCCATCGGCGCGCTGTTGACCAGGCTGGGTGCCCATGAGTCGGTGCTGGCCTGGGAGGAGCGCCGGATGCGGCGCGAGGTGCGGGCCACCGCCAATCGGCTGGCCAATTTCGACGACGCCAACCTCCGTCGCTCCGCCCGGGCCGCGGTCGCGGCCGGCGCACGGGTCCAGCGGGCGTTGGAGATCCTGGGCGAGGAGGTTCCCGAGCACCTCGCAGCGGCGGGCCGACTGCGCATGGAGCACAAGCAGGCGTCCCTGGAGGAGTTGGGAGCCCTCGCCGACCCGCCATTGACGAAGGACGCGGTCGCGGGGCGCATCCGCCGGCTGCTGGCCATGGCCGACAAGAGGGCGCAGGACCTGGGGATTCCCGGTACGGAGTGCAACCTCACCGAGGAGATGGCGGACGGCCTCGTCGGCTGAACTCACCACGCCCGTACCGGCCCGATCGCGCCGGACGGCTCAACGGACCCGCTCACGGCACTCCACGGAGTGCCGTGTCCCGTGTCCGCCCCCGATGGTGCGGCCAGGTTGGCTCCAGCCGGAACGACTCCGTCCGGTGCCTTCGCCCGAGCCGTTCCGACCCGATCGGGTTGCACGGAAGGCCACTTCAGCCACGTCCCGCTCTCATATACCAGCGCGCGCTCCTTGACATGGCCATGGACGCTGATGAGTCTGGCGTCTGTTCACTTTCCTGGCACACACCAGCAAGGGGGGCTTATGAGACGCAGAGCGAGTGCGATCCTTGCCGCCGTTTCACTTCTGACCGCCGCACTAGCCGTCGCACCACTCGCCCAGGCCGAGCCGGCCCCGGACGGGGGCGGCGACGGACTGTCCGTATGGCACGCGAAAATCACCAAGGCCCAGGTTCCGTTGGTCCTCGCGACGGGCGCCGACGGGCATGAACTCAGTTCCCAGGTGCCCGACCAGGGCACCGGCACTGTCGAGTTGTACCTCACCGACGAACAGGCCGGTGAGCTGCGCCAACAGGGCGTCGGCGTCACCGAGCACAAGATCTCAGCCGCCGTCAGCAAACGGCTCGCGGCAGCGGGTGACGGCGTCTACCGCCCGTATGGCGGCGCCGGTGGTCTCAAGAACGAGATCCTCGCCACCGCCCAGGCCCACCCCTCCCTCACCAAGGTCATCAGCATCGGCAAGTCCGTCAAGGGCCAGGACATCCTCGCCCTGAAGGTCAGCAAGGGCGCCGACCGCTACCGGGATGGGTCCAAGCCCTCCACCCTGTACATGTCCAACCAGCACGCCCGGGAGTGGATCACTCCTGAGATGACCCGGCGGCTGATGCACCACTACCTCACCAACTACGGCAAGGACCCGCGGATCACCAAGATCGTGGACTCCAGCGAGCTGTGGTTCGTGATCTCCGCCAACCCCGACGGATACGACTACACGTTCCAGGGCACCGAAGAGCGGCAGTGGCGCAAGAACCTGCGCGACAACGACCGCAACGGTGTGATCGAGGCGGGCGACGGCGTCGACCTCAACCGCAACTTCTCGTACAAGTGGGGATACGACGACGAAGGCTCCTCGCCCGACCCCTTCGACGAGACCTTCCGCGGCAGCCGCCCCGGCTCCGAGCCCGAGACCAAGGCCATCGACGCCTTCCAGAAGCGCATCGGCTTCGAGTACGGCATCAACTACCACTCCGCCGCCGAGCTGATCCTCTACGGAGTCGGCTGGCACATCGCCACCGACACCCCCGACGACGTCATCTACAAGGCGCTGGCCGGCACCCCCGGGAACCCGGCGATCCCCGGCTACCGCCCCCAGGTCTCCTCCGAGCTCTACATCACCAACGGCGAGGCCGACGGACACGCGGCCAACGTCAACGGGATGATGATGTACACCCCGGAGATGTCGACCTGTGCCACCGTCTCGCGGATCGATCCCAACGACGCCTGGAACGCTGCGGACTGCGCCTCCGTCTTCACCTTCCCGGATGACGAGAAGCTGATCCAGCAGGAGTTCGCCAAGAACATCCCGTTCGCGCTGTCGCTCGCCGAAAGCGCGCCGACACCCGACCAGCCGGTGTCGTCACTGGGACTGAAGGCTGCGGACTTCACGCCCGACCCCTTCACCGTCTCCTACGCCCGCGGTGGCGACCAGGAGGTCTCCGTCGTCGCCCGGAAGTCGGTCCGGGACAAGGAGCTCAACTACCGCATCAACGGCGGACGCGTCCAGGACGAGGACCTCAAGGCGTGGAAGGGCGGTGAGACCTACGGCGGCGAGGACAACATCCGCTTCGACGAGTACCGCGCCGAAGTGGAGGACGCCCGCCCCGGTGACAAGGTCGAGGTCTGGTTCACCGGCCGCACCAGGGACGGGAAGACCACCTCCAGCACCCCGTTCACCTACACCGTCGCCGAACGTGCCCGCGCGGACACCCTGGTGATCGCCGAAGAGGGCGGCACCACCGCGGCCCGGCACGCCGCCACCTACACGAAGGCGCTCGCCGACAACAAGCGCAGCGGCGTCGTCTGGGACGTGGCGACCCAGGGCGCACCGCACCGCCTCGGTGTCCTCAGCCACTTCTCGACGGCCGTCTGGTACACGGGTGCAGCCGCACCCTCCTGGGCGGTCACCAAGTCCGTCCGGTCCTACCTCAACGAGGGCGGCAAGCTGATCACCGCCGGTGAGCGGGCGGGCGGCAACGCCAACCTGGGCCGGGCGATCAGCGACGACTTCGCCCAGTACTACCTGGGTGCGTCGGGTCGTGCGTCCCTCGGCAACGTCACGGACTTCGCGGGCCAGGGACGGCTCTCGGGCGCGGCGGCTGCCCTCGCGGGCGCCGACGGCAACCCGCTGGACGCCGCGGGCGCCTACACCATCACCTCGGACACCCTGCCGCCCGACGAGTTCCCGCAGTTCCGCAGTGCGGCTGCCGGCGACTACCAGGGCGTACGGATGCCCTTCTCGCCGTACGAGGGGCAGTACTACGCGGCGGCCAGCCACCGCAACGCGTCCTGGATGCGGCTGAGCCGTCCGGTCGATCTGACCGGCACCAGCGCGGCCGACGCCCCGAAGCTCGATCTGCGCCTCAGCTTCAACACCGAGCCCGGCTACGACAATGCGGTGGTCGAGGTGCACACCGTCGGTCAGGACGACTGGACGACGCTGCCCGATCTCAACGGTGGGACCCGCACCACGGTGCCCGCGGAGTGCGGCGCAGGGTTCTACGTCAACCAGCACCCGCATCTGAAGCGCTACCTCACCGTCGGCGACGACGGATGCACGCCCAGTGGCACCACCGGCACGTGGAACTCCTTCACTGGGGCTTCCGACGGCTGGCGGTCCGCCTCCTTCGATCTGAGTGCCTACGCGGGCAAGCAGATCGAGGTCTCCGTCTCCTACATCACCGACCCGAGCGACGGTGGACGCGGCGTCTTCGTCGACGACACCAAGCTCGTCACCAGCGGTGCTGCACAGGGCGAAGGCTTTGAGACCTCGCTGGGCGCCTGGACGGTCGGGGCACCGCCCGCCGGCAGCCCGGTGCCGCGCGGGAACTGGGTCCGCAGTCAGGACCTCTTCCCGTCGGCGAGCGCGGTGACCACCAGGGACACCGTGTTGATCGGATTCGGTCTGGAGCACGTGGCGGCTCCTGACCGCAAACAGTTCCTTGGCAAGGCGCTCAGTGCACTGCGGCGTTGACGCTCGGTAGCGAACAGCACAGCTAGATCAGGTCAAGATCAACCGACGGCGGTCCGAGCCCCCTACTCGGGGGTACGGATCGCCGTCGCCACGTACGGGCCCCTTGATGTCACCTCGGGCCGCCCAGAGAGGTAGGGTCGTAAGCGGTCGGGGACATCCCATACAACTCGCCGGCGTCGAAACCCGGCGTACCAACGAGGAGATCGGTTCGTGACGATCCGCGTAGGCATCAACGGCTTTGGCCGCATCGGTCGTAACTACTTCCGCGCGCTGCTGGACCAGGGTGCGGACATCGAGATCGTGGCTGTCAACGACCTGGGTGACACCGCGACCACGGCCCACCTGCTGAAGTACGACACCATCCTGGGACGACTGAAGGCCGAGGTGTCGCACACCGCCGACACCATCACGGTCGACGGCCGCACTCTCAAGGTGCTGTCCGAGCGCAACCCCGCCGACATTCCGTGGGGTGAGCTGGGCGTCGACATCGTCATCGAGTCGACGGGCATCTTCACCAAGAAGGCCGACGCCCAGAAGCACATCGACGGCGGCGCCAAGAAGGTCCTCATCTCTTCTCCGGCCAGCGACGAGGACATCACCATCGTCCTCGGCGTCAACCAGGACAAGTATGAGCCGGCTAACCACCACATCATCTCGAACGCGTCCTGCACCACCAACTGTGTGGCGCCGATGGCCAAGGTCCTCGACGAGAACTTCGGCATCGTCCGCGGTCTGATGACCACGATCCACGCCTACACCAACGACCAGCGCATCCTGGACTTCCCGCACAAGGACCTGCGCCGCGCCCGCGCAGCCGCGGAGAACATCATCCCGACCACGACCGGTGCCGCCAAGGCGACCGCTCTGGTCCTTCCGCAGCTCAAGGGCAAGCTGGACGGCATCGCCATGCGCGTCCCGGTCCCGACCGGTTCCGCCACCGACCTGGTGGTCGAGCTGGGCCGCGAGGTCACCAAGGACGAGGTCAACTCGGCCTTCCGCAAGGCGTCCGAGGGTGGCGACCTCGCCGGTGTCCTGGCCTACACCGAGGACCCGATCGTGTCTTCGGACATCGTCGGCGACCCCGCGTCCTGCATCTTCGACTCCTCCCTGACCATGGTCCAGGAGGGCAACTCGGTGAAGATCCTCGGCTGGTACGACAACGAGTGGGGCTACTCGAACCGCCTCGTCGACCTCACGGTCTTCGTCGGCAACCAGCTCTGAGCACCACCGCTCTGAACGGCTTCGCTCAGATCAGCAACGGGAGCACCACGAGGTGAGCAACAGGGCTCGGGCTGCGCAGTGAAGCGCGGTTCGAGCCCTGTCGCACGTCCCAGCCCACGCCGACCGGGCCGCGCCTTCGAAGGCGCGGCCCGGCCCGGCGAAACACAGCCCAGTCCAGCTCTCAGACAGCCCTCCGAGGAGTCCTGTCCATGAAGACGATCGACCAGCTTCTGGCCGATGGAGTCGCAGGCAAGCGGGTCTTTGTCCGCGCCGACCTCAATGTGCCGCTCGACGGCACCACCATCACCGACGACGGCCGCATCCGCGCCGTCCAGCCGACCGTCGCCGCACTCGCCGCCGCGGGTGCGCGCGTGATCGTCGCCTCGCACCTCGGCCGCCCCAAGGGCGCACCCGACCCGGCCTTCTCGCTGGCCCCCGCCGCTGCCCGCCTCGGCGAGCTCCTCGGTGCGGACGTCGCCTTCGCGACGGACACCGTCGGCGACTCGGCCAAGGCCACGGTCGCGGGGCTCGGCGACGGTCAGGTCGCGGTGATCGAGAACCTCCGCTTCAACCCCGGCGAGACCAGCAAGGACGACGCCGAGCGCGCCGCCTTCGCCGATGAGCTCGCCACCCTCGCCGACGTCTACGTCGGCGACGGCTTCGGCGCCGTGCACCGCAAGCACGCCTCCGTCTACGACCTCCCGGCCCGGCTGCCGCACGCGGCCGGCTACCTCATCGCCACCGAGGTGGGGGTCCTGAAGAAGCTCACCGACGAGGTGCAGCGCCCGTACGTCGTCGTTCTCGGCGGGGCGAAGGTCTCCGACAAGCTCGGCGTGATCGACCACCTGTTGGACAAGGCCGACCGCATCCTGATCGGCGGCGGCATGGCGTACACCTTCCTCAAGGCCCAGGGCCACGACGTCGGCAACTCGCTGCTCCAAGAGGACCAGGTTCCCGCGGTCCAGAAGTACCTGGAGCGTGCGAAGACGCAGGGCGTCGAGTTCGTGGTGCCCGTCGACGTCCTGATCGCCTCCGGGTTCCCCGATCTGAAGACGAAGGCCCCGGCCAACCCCGACACGGTCCCCGCGGATGCCATTCCGGCCGGTCAGGAGGGTCTGGACATCGGTCCCGAGAGCCGCAAGCTGTACGCCTCGAAGCTCGCGGATGCGGCCACCGTCTTCTGGAACGGCCCGATGGGCGTCTTCGAACACCCTGACTACGCCGAGGGCACCCGCGCACTGGCGCAGGCGCTCCTCGACTCCCCGGCCTTCACCGTCGTCGGGGGCGGGGACTCCGCCGCCGCGGTGCGCATCCTGGGCTTCGACGAGAACGCCTTCGGTCACATCTCGACCGGTGGCGGCGCCAGCCTCGAATATCTCGAAGGCAAGACCCTTCCCGGCCTTGCCGCACTGGAGGACTGATCCTTTCCATGAGTACCCGTACCCCCCTGATGGCGGGCAACTGGAAGATGAACCTCAACCACCTTGAGGCCATCGCCCACGTCCAGAAGCTCGCCTTCGCCCTGGCGGACAAGGACTACGACGCCGTGGAGGTCGCCGTTCTGGTGCCCTTCACCGATCTGCGCTCGGTGCAGACCCTGATCGACGGCGACAAGCTGAAGATCAAGTACGGCGCTCAGGACATCTCCGCCCATGAATCCGGCGCGTACACCGGCGAGATTTCCGGCTTGATGCTGTCCAAGCTGAAGTGCTCCTACGTCGCTGTCGGTCACTCTGAGCGACGTCAGTACCACGCCGAGACGGACGAGATCTGCAACGCCAAGGTGAAGGCCGCGTTCAAGCACGGCATCACCCCGATCCTCTGTGTCGGCGAGGGCCTGGACATCCGCAAGGCCGGACAGCAGGTGCAGTACACCCTCGCCCAGCTCGACGGCGGCCTCAAGGACGTCCCGGCCGAGCAGGCCGAGACCATCGTGATCGCCTACGAGCCCGTCTGGGCCATCGGCACCGGTGAGGTCGCCACTCCCGAGGACGCCCAGGAGGTCTGCGGTGCGATCCGTGGGCGGCTCGCCGAGCTGTACTCGCAGGAGCTGGCCGACAAGGTCCGCATCCAGTACGGCGGCTCGGTCAAGTCCGGGAACGTTGCCGCGATCATGACCCAGCCCGACGTCGACGGCGCCCTGGTGGGCGGTGCGGCACTGGACTCGGACGAGTTCGTCAAGATCGTCCGCTTCCGCGACCAGTGAGTATGCGGTAGGGCAGATCCGTCGTACCCTTGCGGGGGCCGGGGTGGCTTGCCATCCGGCCCCCGTCGTCATAGAAGTTCCGAGAGATTTGCCAGGAAGTAGGGTCCAGCCGTGGTTATGGGGTTCTCGATCGCCCTGATCGTCTTCAGCCTGCTGCTGATGCTGCTGGTGCTGATGCACAAGGGAAAGGGCGGCGGCCTCTCCGACATGTTCGGTGGCGGCATGCAGTCTTCCGTCGGTGGCTCCTCGGTCGCCGAGCGCAACCTCGACCGCATCACCGTCGTGGTCGGTCTGATGTGGTTCGCCTGCATCATGGTGCTGGGTCTGCTGATGAAGCTGGACAGCTGACCTGCGGGTTACCCGCCCCGGGATGGTAGGTAACTCCAATCCCTGGACGAGCGTTGGGCCTTACGTAGACTGGGGCACCGCGGCGCAGCCGCTGTGAGACGCTGTACAGCACCATCACGCAGGGAGTTACGACCGTGGCAAGTGGCAACGCGATCCGGGGAAGCCGGGTCGGAGCGGGGCCGATGGGCGAGGCCGAGCGCGGCGAGTCCGCGCCCCGCTTGCGCATCTCCTTCTGGTGCTCCAACGGGCACGAGACGCAGCCGAGCTTCGCCAGTGACGCGCAGGTCCCTGACACCTGGGACTGCCCGCGCTGTGGATTCCCGGCCGGTCAGGACCGGGACAGTCCCCCGGACCCGCCGCGCACGGAACCGTACAAGACGCATCTCGCCTATGTACGGGAGCGGCGCAGTGACGCAGACGGGGAAGCGATTCTCGCCGAGGCGCTCGCCAAACTGCGCGGCGAAATCTAGTACTTGGAAACCGGCCGGGACACCTTGGGTGCCCGGCCGGAGGCTTTTCCCGCGATCGCGAGGGCCGGTCGGCCCCTCGGTCGCCTACCACGGCCGTCGTGCCCTTCGCCCCGTTTTCGCTCTGACCGGGCGACGCCGCTGCGTGCTCCTCTCACCCGCCGTTCTGATCAATTAGGTTGGAGACGGCGCAGCAGGCAAGCACGACAGAATTGGGCTGATGTCCGAGTGAACGCACCAAGCCGCCCCAGGCTCAACCGGATTCCCGAGTGGACCGCTCTCGGCAAGCACCGCGAGCAGCTGGGACAGACACATCTACGGGAGTTGTTCGCGGCTGACGCCGCACGCGGCAGCGCGTACACCCTGCGGGTCGGCGATCTCCACCTGGACTACTCCAAGCACCTGGTGACCGACGAGACGTTGGGGCTGCTGCGGGCACTGGCCGAAGCGACCGACGTGGCCGGGCTGCGGGACGCCATGTTCCGCGGCGACCGGATCAACATCACCGAGGACCGGGCAGTGCTCCACACCGCGCTGCGCGCCCCCCGCGACGCGGTGATCGAGGTGGACGGGGTGAATGTGGTCCCCGACGTCCATGCGGTCCTGGACCGCATGGCGGCCTTCTCCGAGCAGATCAGGTCGGGGGAGTGGACCGGTCATACCGGCAGGCCCATCAGGGCCGTCGTCAACATCGGCATCGGTGGATCGGACCTCGGTCCGGCGATGGCGTACGAGGCGCTGCGCTCGTTCTCGGCGCGCGATCTGACCGTCCGCTTCGTGTCCAACGTCGACGGAGCCGATCTCCATGAGGCGGTACGCGATCTGGACGCGGCCGAGACCCTCTTCATCGTGGCGTCGAAGACGTTCACCACGGTCGAGACCATCACCAATGCCACCTCGGCGCGGGACTGGCTCCTCAGCCAGCTGAATGCGGGTCAGGAAGCGGTTCCCCGGCACTTCGTGGCCCTGTCGACGAACGCCGAGAAGGTCGCCGACTTCGGGATCGACACCGCGAACATGTTCGAGTTCTGGGACTGGGTCGGCGGACGCTACTCCTTTGACTCCGCCATCGGCCTCTCGCTGATGATCGCCATCGGACCGGCCGCCTTCCGGGAGATGCTCGACGGCTTCCACCTGGTCGACGAGCACTTCCGTACGGCCCCCGCCGAGGCCAATGCGCCGCTCCTGTTGGGGCTGCTGGGCGTGTGGTACGGCGCTTTCTTCGACGCCCAGTCCCATGCAGTGCTGCCGTACTCCCACTATCTGAGTCGCTTCACCGCCTATCTCCAGCAGCTCGACATGGAGTCCAACGGCAAGTCGGTGGACCGTACGGGGGCCCGTGTCGACTGGCAGACGGGGCCGGTCGTCTGGGGCACCCCCGGCACCAACGGGCAGCACGCGTATTACCAGTTGATCCACCAGGGCACCAAGACCATCCCGGCGGACTTCATCGGCTTCGCCCGTCCGGTCGCGGACCTCGGGCCCGCGCTAGCCGCCCAACACGACCTTCTGATGGCCAACTTCTTCGCCCAGACCCAGGCGTTGGCTTTCGGCAAGACGGCCGACGAGGTGCGTGCCGAAGGAGTGCCGGAGCGGCTGGTCCCGCACAAGACCTTCCTGGGCAACCACCCCACGACGACGATCCTCGCCGACGCCCTCACCCCTTCGGTGTTCGGCCAACTGATCGCCCTCTACGAGCACAAGGTGTTCGTCCAGGGCGCGATCTGGAACATCGACTCCTTCGACCAATGGGGCGTCGAGCTCGGCAAGGTGCTCGCCAAGCAGCTCGAACCGGCGCTGACCGCCACGGGTGGCACTGACGGTACGGACGGCACCGACGGTGCGACTGACGCAGCCGGCTCGCAGGGCGGCCAGAGTGATGATTTGCTCGACAGCTCCACCGCCGCGCTGGTCGCGACGTACCGCTCCCTGCGAGGGCGTTGATCCGGATGGATGAGGGGGCGAGGGGTGAGAGTGCCGTGGTGCGGCTGAGACCGCCCAACCACATGCTCGATGAGCGGGTCGTGGGCTGGTGGCGGGTGCAGTCATTGATCGGCACCGCGGTGGTCGCAGGGGTGCCGGCCGTCCTCGCCGCCTTCATCACCCCCGCCCGTGGCTGGCTCCTTGCGGTGGCCGGGGTTCTGGCCGTGCTCGGGGTCGTGGAGGCTTTCACCGTCCCCGCCTGGCGGTTCCGCGTCCACCGCTGGGAGGTGACGGACGAAGCGGTCTACGTCCGTACGGGTGCCTTCTGGCAGGAGTGGCATATCGCCCCCATGTCGAGGATCCAGCGCGTGGACACCATGCGAGGACCCCTGGAGCGGGCCTTCGGACTGTCCACGGTCACCGTGACGACGGCCTCGTCCCGTGGCGAGATCAAGATCGAAGGGCTCGATCAGCAACTGGCCGCAGAGCTGGCCGACCGTTTGACCCGGATCACCCAGGCCACGCCCGGGGACGCCACATGACACCGGACGGCACAGCGGAGCCCAAGGGGAACGAACCCCCGGCGGACCATCCCCCCGGGGTCACGGACACGGGCACGGACACTGATGCGTCCGCCGCACAGCTGCACCCCTCGTCGGAAGACACCGGCGAGGGTGCCCCGTGGCAGCAGCTCGACCAACGGGCCGTGCTCGTCACGACGGCCGTCCTGTTGTCCGTCGCCGCCGGCATCTGTCTGCCGGTACTGCTCGGCCTCTCCAGCGGTGCATGGTTCGGCTTCGTACCCGAGGGAGGCACCGGTCTGGCCCTGCTGCTCGGCGCCGCCGTCCTGCTTGTGCTCGCAGGGGCGGCCGTCGAGTACCTCAACTGGCGCCGCACCCGCTACCGCGTCGGCGCCGAGCGGGTCGAACTCCACACCGGAATCCTCCTGGTCACCCGGCGCTCCCTGGCCCGCGAGCGCATCCGCAGCGTGGACCTCTCCGCCAACCCCCTGCTGCGCGTCCTCGACCTGGTCAAGGTCCGCATCGGCACCGGGGAGCGCAGCGGCGGCGAATCGACGCTGGAGCTGAATCCGGTCTCCAAGGCCGAGGGCGAGCGGCTGCGCACCGAACTGCTCGGCCGTCCCACGCGCCCCGACACGGTCCACGGTGAGGGCGTGATCGCCGCCGTCGACCCCGCCTGGATCCGCTACGCACCGCTGTCCGTGCTCGCCCCGGTACTCGGCGGTGCGGCAGCCGGTGCGGTGATGCAGGTCAGCGAGTGGTTCGGGGCCCAAGGCGAAGTGATCGACTGGGTGGGCGACCGCTTCGAGGACACATCCATCGCGGTGATGGTGGTCGTCCTTGTGCTGGTCGCCCTCGTGGCCGGTGTGGTGGGGGCCCTCGGCGTCTGGATCGAGGTCTGGTGGGGCTATCGGCTGGAACGCGAGCAGGGCGGCACCCTCCGGGTGCGCCGAGGGCTGCTCACCGCCCGCTCGGTCTCCATGGAGGAGCGTCGGCTGCGGGGCGTCGAACTCGTCGAACCCTTCGCCATACGTTTCCTGGGGGCGGCCCGGTTGGACGCCGTCGCCACCGGAATCTCCCACGACGACGGCGACAAGCACGCCGACCTCAAGTCCTTGCTGCCGCCAGCGCCCCGAGAGATCGCGGACACCGTCGCGGGCGGTGTACTGAGGGAAGTGCGCACACCGACCAGCGCGCCCCTGACCCCGCACCCCGCGGCGGCCCGCGCCCGCCGTCTGCGGTGGGCGCTGCTAGCCGTCGCCGTCCCGACCCTGGTCCTGGCCGTGCTGGGGCTGTGGTTGACGCCCGTACTGGCGTATCTGGCCGCGGGGTTCGCCGTGGTGGCGCTGCCCGCGGCGGTGTTCTTCGCGCTGGACGCCTACCGCAGTCTGGGGCACGCGCTCAGCGGGGACTACCTCGTCGCCCGTTCCGGGACCGCCCGTCGGGCGACGGTCGCCCTGCAACGCGGTGGGGTGATCGGCTGGGTGGTCCAGCAGTCGTTGTTCCAGCGGCGCGCGGGTCTGGTGACCCTGACCGCGACCACCGCGGCGGGCAGCGGTGCCTACACGGTCCACGACGCGGCGCACGGCGAGGGCCTCGCCTTCGCCGCGGACGCGGTGCCGGGGCTGCTGGAACCCTTCCTGGAGCGGGAGGAACCGGCCGGGGACGACGCGGCGGCTGACTAAGCGCCCAGGAATTGCAGGAGATGCCCAGGCGATGGGGAGGGGCGGTCAGTGGCCGGTCGCCGGATAGAGGCAGCCCGTCTCGGGGTAGGGCCCATTGACACTCGCCCATGTCTCGCTCTCGACGACCCGTCCGGTGACACAGCCGGTCGTACCGATGTGGATGCCGAAGGCCGTGCCCCAGGAGGCGTCGGGGTCCGAGTCGTCCCACGCCGACCAGGGGCGCTGGACCTCCATGCGTGAAGCGTCGAAACCGAGGCCGAGCAGTGCCGGGAGCACGTCTTCCGGTTCGATGCGGCCCTGGCGGCGCAGCTTCTCCACCACGGGACGGATCCGGTCGACCGCCTTCCTTGCCGCCGCCGCGTCAGCAGGGGTGATCTCGCCCGCCCTGCGGTGGGCGCTGTTCTCCCGGTTGTGCGGTGCGCCGTCCACCACGCCCTCCTCCACATAGGGGCTCGGCCCGGCTGCGGGGGGCTTGGAGGATGAGGGCGGGGGACCGCTGGTGCCGGAGGAGGCCCCCTGGGTCCCGCACGCGCTGAGCGACGCGGCCGTGGCCATCCACAGCGCCGCTCCGACAGCGGTGGTCCACTTTCCCCAGGACATGGCGCCTCCCTGCGGGCGCCTTGGGAGCACCCTCCACCCGGGAACATACCGGTGGCCCGGTCCGAGCAACGGACCGGGCCACGAGGGCAGTTGAAGCAACTGCTCAGATGTCAGATGACAGACACCAGATGCCAGACATCAGGCACCGGACATCAGGCACCGGACATCAGCCGTCAGGCATCGGGCACGCCTAGGCGGAGGCCGGTGGGTAGAGGTCCCGGGGCAGCTCGGATGCCGCTGCCGCGTCCAACAGCCAGAGCGTCCTGCTGCGTCCTCGGGCGCCCGCGGCCGGGGCCTGGATCTCGCCCGCCCCCGACAGCGCCATCGCCACGGCATTGGCCTTGTCCTCGCCCGCGGCCAGCAACCACACCTCACGGGCCGCCCTGATTGCCGGAAGCGTCAGGGAGATCCGGGTCGGCGGCGGTTTCGGTGCGCCGCGCACCCCCACCACCGTGCGCTCGGTCTCCCGCACGGCGGGCAACTCCGGGAAGAGCGAGGCCACATGGGTGTCCGGCCCGACGCCCAGCATCAGTACGTCGAAGGTGGGCACCGGACCGTGGTCCTCCGGGCCGGATGCGGCAGCCAGCGCCTGTGCGTAGGCGGCGGCTGCCGCCTCCACGTCACTGCCGTACGCACCGTCCGAAGGGGCCATCGGATGCACCCGCGCAGGGTCCACCGCAACCCGGTCCAACAGTGCCTCGTGGGCCTGGGTGACATTGCGCTCGGGGTCCCCGTCCGGCAGGAACCGCTCGTCACCCCACCACAGGTCGAGGTGCTGCCAGTCCACCGCATCCCTGGCGGGTGAGGTCGCGAGGGCCGCCAGCAGGGCATTGCCGTTACGGCCGCCGGTGAGCACCACCGAGGCCGAGCCGCGTGCTGCCTGCGCATCCACGATCCGGGTGATCAACCGGGCCGCGGCGGCCTGTGCCATCAACTCCTTGTCGCGGTGGACGACCAGCTGCGGAGCGCTCACTTGGCCGCCGCCTTGCGCGCGGGGGCCTTGCGAGCGGCGGCCGGGGCCGCCTTCTTCTCCGCGGCGGGCTCGGCCACCGGACGGGCGTCGTCCGATGTGCCGGGGCGTGCCCCGCCGCCGTCGCTGTCGTCCAGCCGGTCCACACCGAAGCGCAGCGTCGACTCGTAGGTGTCGTCCGGGTCCAGCCTGCGCAGCTCCTCCGCGATCAGTTCCGCGGTCTCACGGCGCTTGAGGGCCACCGCCCGGTCGGGCTGCCCATGGATGGCGAGGTTCGCCAGGGACCCGTCGGCGCGGTCGAGGACGATCGGGCCGCAGCTCGTCTCCATGCGGACCGCGGTCAGCCCGGGCCCCGAGGAGAGCGAGCGCCGCACCGGTACCGAGAGCCGATCCGCCAGCCACATCCCCAGCAGTTCCACACTGGGATTGAACTCCTCGCCCTCCACCTCGACCGAGGTGACGTCGCAGATCACCTGGTCCAGCGCGGCGGCGAGCATGGAGCGCCAGGGGGTGATCCTGGTCCAGGCCAGATCCGTGTCCCCGGGGGTGTAAGCCTCGGAGCGCGCGGTCAGCTCGTGGATCGGCCGCTCGGCCGCATAGCTGTCGGTGACTCGCCGCTGGGCGAGCGCCCCGAGCGGGTCCTTGGCGGGGTCCAGCGGCGCGTTGATCGGCCACCAGACCACCACCGGGGCGTCGGGGAGCAGCAGCGGCAGCACCACGGACTGGGCGTGGTCGGTGACCTCGCCGTACAGCCGCAGCACGACCGTTTCACCGTTGCCGGCGTCCGCGCCCACCCGCACCTCGGCGTCCAGCCGCGTCTGCGCCCGGTCCCGCGGTGAGCGGGAGACCCGCTTGATGACCACGAGGGTCCGCGAGGGGTGCTCCCGGGACGCGTCGTTCGCGGCCTTCAGCGCGTCGTAGGCGTTCTCCTCGTCCGTGACGATGACCAGGGTGAGGACCATGCCGACGGCCGGGGTGCCGACCGCTCGGCGCCCCTGCACCAGCGCTTTGTTGATCTTGCTGGATGTGGTGTCCGTGAGGTCGATCTTCATGGGCGACGCCAGCTCCGTCCGTCTCGTGCGAGCATTTCGTCCGCCTCGATCGGGCCCCAGGTCCCGGACGGATACTGGGCGGGCTTGCCGTTGTTGTCCCAGAACGTCTCGATGGGATCGAGGATCTTCCAGGACAGCTCGACCTCCTCCACCCTCGGGAAGAGGTTCGAGTCACCGAGCAGGACATCGAGGAGGAGTCGCTCGTACGCCTCCGGGCTCGACTCGGTGAAGGACTCGCCGTAGGCGAAGTCCATCGAGACGTCACGCACCTCCATCGAGGTGCCCGGAACCTTGGAACCGAACCGCAGCGTCACGCCCTCGTCCGGCTGCACCCTGATCACCAGGGCGTTCTGCCCCAGCTCCTCGGTGGCGGTGTGGTCGAAGGGGGAGTGCGGCGCGCGCTGGAAGACGACCGCGATCTCGGTGACCCGGCGCCCGAGGCGCTTGCCCGTCCGCAGGTAGAACGGCACGCCCGCCCAGCGGCGGTTGTCGATCTCCAGCTTGACGGCCGCATAGGTGTCGGTCGTCGACCGAGGGTCGATGCCCTCTTCCTGGAGGTAGCCGACGGCCTTGGCGC
Source organism: Streptomyces sp. NBC_00690 (assembly GCF_036226685.1). Lineage (NCBI taxonomy): Bacteria > Bacillati > Actinomycetota > Actinomycetes > Kitasatosporales > Streptomycetaceae > Streptomyces > Streptomyces sp. NBC_00690. The sequence continues at coordinate 2,250,467 of NZ_CP109009.1, read as the reverse complement.
CGCCCTGCCACCCGGCCGCGTACTGGCCGCGTACGGTGTTCGCACCGAGGTCCTTGGGCAGCCGTACCGCGCCCAACACCTTGGTCTTCTCCGCGGCGAGTGCATCGGCGTCGAAGGAGGCGGGCTCCTCCATCGCGGTCAGCGCCAGCAGTTGCAGCAGGTGGTTCTGGATGACGTCCCGCGCAGCACCGATGCCGTCGTAGTACCCGGCCCGGCCGCCGATGCCGATGTCCTCGGCCATGGTGATCTGCACATGGTCGACGTACGACCGGTTCCAGATCGGCTCGAACAGGGTGTTCGCGAACCGCAGCGCCAGGATGTTCTGGACGGTCTCCTTGCCCAGGTAGTGGTCGATGCGGAAGACCTCGTGGGGCGGGAAGACCTCGTGCACCACCTGGTTGAGCTCCTTGGCCGACACCAGGTCGTGGCCGAAGGGCTTCTCGATCACGGCCCGTCGCCAGGAACCTTCCTTCTGGTCGGCCAGGCCGTGCTTCTTCAGCTGCTTGACCACCTTGGGGAAGAACTTCGGCGGCACCGACAGATAGAAGGCGAAATTGCCTCCGGTGCCCTGTGCCTCGTCCAGTTCGGTGATCGTCTTCTTCAACGTCTCGAACGCGTCGTCGTCCCCGAAGTCGCCCTGGACGAAGCGCATCCCCTGGATGAGCTGCTGCCAGACCTCCTCACGGAACGGAGTGCGGGCATGAGCCTTGACCGCGTCGTGGACCTCCTGCGCGAAGTCCTCGTTCTGCCACTCCCGACGGGCGAACCCGACCAGGGAGAAACCCGGCGGCAGCAGTCCGCGATTGGCCAGGTCGTAGACGGCGGGCATCAGTTTCTTACGGGACAGGTCACCCGTGACACCAAAGATGACCAGGCCCGACGGCCCCGCGATGCGCGGGAGCCGTCGGTCGGCGGCATCACGAAGCGGATTTGCTTCGCCGGTACCGAACAAGTTCGTCAGCCCTCCGAGGGGGCGAGGCGCTTGAGCTCTGCCTCGGTCGACTTGAGCAGATCGTTCCAGGCGGCCTCGAACTTCTCGACGCCTTCGTCTTCCAGCAGCTTGACGACATCGTCGTACGAGATGCCCAGTTCCGCGACCGCAGCCAGTGCGGCACGGGACTCGTCGTACGTGCCGCGCACCGTGTCACCGGTGATCTGGCCGTGGTCCGCGGTGGCGTCCAAGGTGCTCTCGGGCATGGTGTTCACCGTGCCCGGCGCGACCAGCTCGTCCACGTACAGCGTGTCCTTGTACGCCGGGTCCTTGACACCCGTCGACGCCCACAGCGGACGCTGCTTGTTGGCGCGGGCACGGTCCAGCACCGACCAGCGGTCCGAGCCGAACACCTCCTCGTACGCCTCGTAGGCCAGGCGGGCATTGGCGAGTGCCGCCTTGCCGCGGGCGTCCTTGGCCTCGGCGGTCCCCAGCGCGTCGAGCTGCTTGTCGATCTCGGTGTCCACGCGGGAGACGAAGAAGGAGGCCACCGAATGGATCTTCGAGAGATCCAGTCCGCGCTCCTTGGCCTTCTCCAGGCCCGCCAGATAGGCGTCCATCACCTCGCGGTACCGCTCCAGCGAGAAGATCAGCGTGACGTTGACGCTGATGCCGTTCCCGATGGTCTCGGTGATCGCGGGCAGACCGGCCTTGGTCGCCGGGATCTTGATCAGGGTGTTGGGGCGGTCCACCAGCCAGGCCAGCTGCTTGGCCTCGGCGACCGTCGACAGGGTGTTGTGGGCCAGTCGGGGGTCGACCTCGATGGAGACCCGGCCGTCCTGACCGCCGGTGGCGTCGAACACCGGCCGCAGGATGTCGGCGGCGTCCCGCACGTCCGCCGTCGTGATCATGCGGATGGCTTCCTCGACGGTGACCTTGCGCGCGGCCAGCTCCGTGAGCTGCCGCTCGTAGCCGTCACCGCTGCTGATCGCCTTCTGGAAGATCGACGGGTTGGTGGTCACGCCGACCACGTGCTGCTGGTCGATCAGCTCGGCGAGGTTCCCCGAGGTGATCCGCTTGCGCGACAGGTCGTCGAGCCAGATCGCGACGCCTTCGTCGGTCAGGCGCTTGAGTGCGTCTGTCATGAGGGTTGCATCTCCTGCTTGATACTCAGTCGTTTAACGGCGTCAGCGTGCTGCGGCGGCGAGAGATTCCCGCGCGGCGGCGGCAACCGCGTCCGCGGTGAATCCGAACTCGCGGAACAGGACCTTCCCGTCCGCCGAGGCACCGAAGTGCTCCAGCGAGACGATCCGTCCTGCATCGCCCACGAAGCGGTGCCAGGTGAGCCCGATGCCGGCCTCCACCGCCACCCGCGCCCTGACGGCGGGCGGCAGCACCGCGTCCCGGTACTCCTGGTCCTGCTCCTCGAACCACTCGACCGACGGCATCGAGACCACCCGGGTCGGCACACCGGCCGCCTGGAGCTGATCCCGCGCCTCGACCGCCAGCTGCACTTCGGAGCCCGTGCCGATGAGCACCACCTGGGCGTCGCCGCCCTCGGCCTCGAACAGCACATAGCCGCCGCGCGCAGCGTCCTCGTTGCGCTCGTACGTCGGCACGCCCTGGCGGGTGAGCGCCAGACCGTGCGGCGCACCCACGCCGAACTTCTTCGTGTACCGCTTCAGGATCTCGCGCCAGGCGATCGCCGTCTCATTGGCGTCGGCCGGGCGGACGATGTTCAGCCCCGGGATGGCCCGCAGCGACGCCAGGTGCTCCACCGGCTGGTGGGTCGGGCCGTCCTCGCCCAGACCGATCGAGTCATGCGTCCACACGTACGTGACCGGCAGGTGCATCAGCGCCGACAGCCGCACCGCGTTGCGCATGTAGTCGGAGAACACCAGGAAGGTGCCGCCGTAGATACGGGTGTTGCCGTGCAGCGCGATGCCGTTCATCACGGCCGCCATCGAGTGCTCGCGGATGCCGTAGTGGACCGTGCGGCCGTACGGGTTGGCCTCCGGCAGCGGGTTGTCCGCGGGCAGGAACGACGACGTCTTGTCGATCGTGGTGTTGTTGGAGCCCGCGAGGTCGGCCGAGCCGCCCCACAGCTCGGGCAGGAGCGCACCGAGCGCCTGGAGGATCTTGCCGGACGCCGCTCGGGTCGCGACGCTCTTGCCGGGCTCGAAGTCCGGGATCGCCTCTTCCCAGCCCGAGGGCAGCTCGCCCGCGCGGACGCGGTCGAACTCGGCCGCGCGCTCCGGGTTGGCCGTACGCCAGGCGGCGAAGGTCTTCTCCCACTCGCCGCGCGCCTCACGACCCCGGTCCAGTGCCCCGCGGGTGTGCGCGATGACCTCGTCCGTGACCTCGAAGTGCTGCTCGGGGTCGAAGCCGAGGACGCGCTTGGTGGCCGCGACCTCCTCCTCGCCGAGTGCCGAACCGTGCGCAGCCTCGGTGTTCTGGGCGTGCGGGGCGGGCCAGGCAATGATCGAACGGGCCGCGATGAAGGACGGCCGCTCGGTCTCCGCCTGCGCCGCCTTGAACGCCCGGTACAGGGCCGCAGGGTCGAGGTCGCCGTTCTCCTGCTGCTCCACGCGCTGGACGTGCCAGCCGTACGCCTCGTACCTCTTGAGGGTGTCCTCGGAGACCGCGGTCTCCGTGTCGCCCTCGATCGAGATGTGGTTGTCGTCCCACAGGAGGACCAGATTGCCCAGCTTCTGGTGGCCGGCGAGCGAGGACGCCTCGGCGGCGATGCCCTCCTGGAGGCAGCCGTCACCGGCGATGGCGAAGACGGTGTGGTCGAACGGCGAGGTGCCGGGCGCCGCGTCCGGGTCGAACAGACCGCGCTCGTAGCGGGCGGCCATCGCCATGCCCACGGCGTTGGCGACACCCTGGCCGAGGGGACCCGTGGTCGTCTCGACACCGGTGGTGTGGCCGTATTCCGGGTGGCCGGGGGTCTTGGAGCCCCAGGTCCGGAACGCCTTCAGATCATCCAACTCCAGGCCGAAACCGGCCAGGTACAGCTGGGTGTAGAGGGTCAGCGACGAGTGCCCTGCGGAGAGTACGAACCGGTCCCGACCGGTCCAGTCCGCGTCCGCGGGGTCGTGGCGCATCACCTTCTGGAAGAGCACATAGGCGGCGGGCGCGAGGCTCATGGCCGTACCGGGGTGGCCGTTGCCGACCTTCTGTACGGAATCCATGGCCAGGACGCGGGCGGTATCAACGGCCCGCTGGTCCAGATCGGTCCACTCAAGGTCTGTGGTGGTCGGCTTGGTGCTCACCCTGGGTCAGGGCTCCTCTCCACATGTCTGCGCACGTGCTTCCACGTGCCGTCCCCCGGTGACGCGAAAGCACCGGGCGCCATCGAGCCTACCCGCGACACGGCCGACGGCCCGTCGGTGAAGCTGCCGGCCCACCCGTGGGAGCGTTGCCGCAGGCAGGGCCGGGCGTTCAACACGAGCGCACCCCCGTGCGGAGCGGCGCACGGGCAGCCTCTAAAGTGACGTCGTACGCGCAAGCCATGACCGGACCCTTTCCTGTGGCCCGGGGCTTGCTGGGAGTCTCTGTCAGGGGTGTGCGTGACGGCCGTCGAATCCCGTCCAGCGGGGGTGCTTGGGACTAGCCCCGGCGCCCGGCCGTTCGGGGCCAGGGTCAAAGCATTCGTGGCCCTCACCAAGCCACGGATCATCGAGCTGCTGCTCATTACCACCGTGCCCGTGATGTTCCTCGCGGCGCAAGGTGTGCCTGATCTTTGGCTGGTGCTCGCCACCTGCTTCGGTGGCTATCTCTCCGCGGGCGGCGCCAACGCGCTGAACATGTACATCGATCGCGATATCGATGCCCTCATGGACCGCACCTCGCAGCGGCCCCTCGTCACCGGCATGGTGTCGCCGCGTGAGGGCCTGGTCTTCGGCCTTGCGCTCGCGGTCATCTCCACGCTCTGGTTCGGGCTCCTGGTCAACTGGCTGTCCGCCTGGCTCTCGCTCGGTGCCCTCCTCTTCTACGTCATCGTCTACACGATGATCTTGAAGCGGCGCACCTCGCAGAACATCGTCTGGGGCGGCATCGCGGGCTGTATGCCGGTCCTGATCGGCTGGTCAGCGGTCACCAACTCGATGTCCTGGGCTGCGGTCATCCTCTTCCTGGTCATCTTCTTCTGGACGCCGCCGCACTACTGGCCGCTGTCGATGAAGGTGCGGGAGGACTACGCACGCGTCGGGGTGCCGATGCTGCCCGTGGTCGCCTCCAACCAGGTGGTGGCCCGCCAGATCGTCCTCTACAGCTGGGTGATGGTCGCGGTCTCACTGCTGCTGACCCCGCTCGGCTACACCGGCTGGTTCTACACCTCGGTGGCGCTGGCCACCGGTGGTTGGTGGCTGTGGGAGGCCCACGCCCTCCAGACCCGCGCCAAGTCGGGTGCGACGGGCGGCAAGCTCAAGGAGATGCGCCTCTTCCACTGGTCGATCACCTATGTGTCGCTGCTGTTCGTCGCGGTCGCCGTGGACCCCTTCGTCAGCTGACGCCCCCCTGCCGGCCCCGCGCCTTTTGGTGCGGGGCTTCGTGCGTTTCGGGGCTCGTTTCGCGGGCGGCCACTGCCGCGGCGCACGCGTCCCGTACGAAGGGCGAACCGCTCCGCGTGGCACACACCACGCGCACCCGCCGTCGCCAGCGGGCGTACCCGTGAGTAGCATCGCGATCATGGCAGACATCACGCAGTCGGAGCGCCGCGCGGAGCGCAAGGCGGCCAAGCTCGCCCGGGAGATCGGCTCCTTCTCCCGCGTCCACGGGGGCGCCGAAGGGCAACTCGCCTACCTGGGACAGGCCGGTACCCGGATCGTCCTCGTCGGGGAGGACGGGCGCTGGGGCGATCTCGTCGCTCCCACCCATGCGATCGCCGTGGCCGCCGCCGGCAAGGCCGGCCTCACGCTCCACGAGTCCTTCGACGGTGACTTCGCGGCCAAGGTCCGCACGGGGCGCTACGAATGGGCCCGGATGGCGGGCATCCAGGTCGGCGGCCCCGCTCAGGACTGACGGCCGCGCGACGACACCGGAGAGACGGCCTCCGGATCACCGGAGACCGTCGTCACCACTGGTCGAGCACCGTTGTTGGAGCACCACTGCTCGCGCCCGCAGCGCCCGCGGGGCGGTCGGCGTGGGAGCGAACTGCTGTTCACCACGGGGGCATGGATCGCGGCGCTGACCTCAGGGCCGCCTTGTACCCGGCCGCCCGTGATGCCCCGCCCGAGCCGTCAGAGCGAGGAGAGCGCGGGGTCACCGCTCTGCGCGGGTACGGAGGCAGGTGCCTGCGAGCGTTCCCGCAGGCTCAGTGCCAACCGCAGCACGGCGATCCACATCAGGGCCGAGCCGAACATATGGGCGCCCACCAGGATCTCGGGTACGCCGGTGAAGTACTGGAGATAGCCGACGCCGCCCTGGAGCAACAGGATGACCAGCAGATCTCGGGAGCGGGCCCGGATGTCGAGCGGCGCGTCCACCACCCGCAGCACGAACCACATCGCGAGGGCCAGTGCGCAGACCACCCAGGCGGAAGCGGCATGGACGTGCGCGGCGTTGGCCCAGTCCCATGGCATCCGCGGCACATCGCTGCTGTCGCCTGCGTGCTTGCCCGAGCCGGTCACACTGGTACCCAGAACGATTAGCACCACTGAAGTGAGGACGATCGCCCAGGACAGTTGGCGGACCGGGCGAGGCACCCGTGGACGAGGTGCCGCATCCGTCTCACCCGCCCGGTGCCAGGTGATGACGGCCACCGTGAGCAGCGCGTTCGCGGCGAGGAAGTGACCGGCGACGGTCCAGGGGTTGAGGCCCGCCCAGACGGTGATACCGCCGAGGACGGCATTGCTGAGCACGATCCAGAACTGCGCCCAACCCAGCCGGGTCAGGGAGTACCGCCGCGGCTTTGCCGAACGGGCGGCGATGATGGCCCACCCCACAGCGGCCGACAGCACATAGGTCAGCATCCGGTTGCCGAACTCGATCGCACCGTGCAGACCCTGCTCGGGAGTGGCGAAGAGACTGTCGTCCGTGCACTTGGGCCAGGTGTCGCAGCCGAGACCTGAACCGGTGAGCCGGACCGCTCCGCCGGTGACGATGATCAGTACGGTCATCACGACGGCGGACAGGGCGGCACGCCGGACGATACGGGGAGACGCGGTCCAGCGTTGGGCGATGAGAGCGAGGGGGGTCTGCACGGGACCATCGTAGGCGGGTGCCTTGTGCATGTTTTCACGAGGGGTGGGATCGGCCGGCGTGCCGTTCTGAGCAGCGCAGATCTACGGCTCTCAGCGCACCCCATCGGGGGTCGCCGTGCTCGTGCTCGCCGTGTGGGTGACACAGAAGCGGGAGCCGTCCAGATGGCCTTCCTCCTCCCACCACACGGCGATCCGCCACTGTGCGGCTCCCGGTGGCCGGACGGGTCCGTTCAAGAAGGCGTCCACCAGATCTGCGGCCACGGCTGCCGCACTGAGGTCGGTCACCGCGTTCGTACCGCGCCACGGGTGCGCCAACGCCGTCCAGGGGGCACCGTCCTCCTCCCGGGTGTCGAAGCGCCAGACCGCACGCCATGAGCGTGCCCGCAGCATCCGCTGGACCTCGGACAGCGCCAGGCCCAGCCCGGCCGCGATCACCTCGGGTTCGACGCCTTCGACACGCGCGGCGACCACGGCGAGCGGAAGCAGCGGTTCGGGAAGCAGGCCATCGGTGTGCAGCCGCGTGAGCCCGCCATGGAAGGGGCAGCGCCGCAGTCTGCGTTCCAACTGATCACCCAGGTGTTCCAGCGCGGCGGCCCGCACGGTCGTCGGCGTCCCGACGTCCGGTGGCAGGGCGTGGAACTCACGCTGGGACCGAACCGCCCACGCCGCCGCCTCCACCGGGTCGCCGAGTTCCTCCAGCCGATCGCCGAGGAAGGCGTGGGACTGGGCCAGCCCCTGACGGTTGCGCGGATCGCGGGAATCGAGCCGTTCCCAGACCTCGATGGCACGGCGCGTGGACGCGAGCGCGGCGCAGCCGTCGGCCCGGTCCGCTGCCGGCGGGCGGTCGCCGCCCTGCCGGAAGGAGTAGCGCGGTAGCCCCAACTCGTCGCTGAGTGGCTCGGCGAGGTAGAGCGAGTGGCTGATCAGGGCATGGGCGTACCAGCGGGCGTGTTCGGGGTCCTGCTCGGCGGGGCCGGCGCAGCGTCGCAGTGCCTCCCGTACGGCACTCAGGGCTGCTGTCCGTCGGCCCGCGTCGAAGTGGTGGCGGGCCAGATCGGTGTAGCGGAGCCCGAGTCGGGCCGCGAGCGGGGGGTCCGTGTCCGCGTGGGGGGTGAGGGCGGCGATCACCTCGCGCAGCTTCCGCTCGCGTGCGGCCGATGCGACACCCGCCCGACCCGATCTGACCCGTGTCCACTCCGCGTCCAGTCGCAGTGCCGCGGTCCGCTCCATTCATGCCTCCCACGCGCAGATCGCACTGATCTTGGTAGGCACATACTGGCGCGGGGTTCAGTACCAGCGGAAGACGCCGGACATCAACCGGGACAGGGAAGTCGGAACATCGTCCATCGAACCGTCACCCGCAAAACCGTCGGAAGCGTCGCTCCGCGGGGCCTGCGGCTACTCCCAGCGGAAGTAGCGGGCCGCCGCGCCCAGGCCGAGAATCGCCCAGAGCGCCAGCACTCCCAGGTCCGCCCAGGGCAGCGTGGCCCCCTGTTGTAGGACGTCGCGCAGCCCGTCGGAGAGCGCGGAGATGGGCAGCAGGGAGAGCACCGACTCCACACCGTCCGGGAACCGGTCCAGCGGCACGATCACGCCACCGCCCACCAGGAGCAGCAGGAACACCAGGTTCGCCGCGGCCAGCGTTGCTTCCGCCCTCAGGGTTCCGGCCATCAGCAGCCCGAGTCCGCTGAACGCGGCGGTGCCGAGTGCCAGCAACAGCAGTACGGAGATGGGGTTGCCCCGTGGAGACCAGCCCAGCGCCAGGGCGATGGACGTCAGCAGGGTGATCTGGAGGAGTTCGGTGACCAGGACCGACAGCGTCTTGGCGCACATCAGGGCCCAGCGGGGGAGCGGTGAGGCACCGAGCCGCTTGAGGACTCCGTACCGGCGTTCGAAGCCGGTGGCGATCGCCTGCCCGGTGAAGGCGGTGGACATGACCGCGAGGGCGAGCACGCCGGGGGCCAGGAAGTCGACCGCTTCGGAACTTCCCGTGTCGATGATGTCCACGGTCGAGAACAGCACGAGCAGCAGGGACGGGATGATGACCGTCAGCAGCAGTTGCTCGCCGTTGCGCAGCAGCATCTTCGTCTCGAACACCGTCTGCGCCGCGATCATGCGGCCGAGCGGGGCGGCACCGGGCCGCGGTGCGTAGGTTCCGGCGCTCATGGGCGCAACCCCTCACGGAGGGCGGACGGCCGTCGGCCGCCCGCGATGGTGTTCCGGGTCATGCCCGTAGCTCCTTGCCCGTCAGCTCCAGGAAGACGTCCTCCAGGGTGTGCCGCTCCACGGAGATGCCATCCGGCATGACCCCGTGCTGTGCGCACCACGAGGTGACGGTGGCCAGCAGTTGGGGTCCCACCTCGCCCGATATCCGGTAGGCGCCCGGGGTCAGTTCGATCGCTTCGGTGCCGTCGGGCAGGGCCTTGAGCAGGGAGCCGACGTCGAGTCCTGGCCTGCCGGTGAAGCGCAGGGTGTTCTCGGCGCCGCCCCGGCAGAGTTGCTCAGGGCTGCCCTGGGCGATCACTTGGCCGGCGTCGATGATCGCGACATCGTCCGCCAGTTGTTCCGCCTCGTCCATGAAGTGGGTGGTGAGGATGGTGGAGACGCCGTCGCTGCGCAGTTCCCGCACCAGGTCCCAGGTGGAGCGGCGGGCCTGGGGGTCGAGGCCGGCGGTGGGTTCGTCCAGGAAGACCAGTTCGGGACGGCCGACGACGGCCATGGCGAGCGCGAGCCGCTGCTGTTGGCCACCGGAGAGTCGGCGATAGGTGGTCCGACCGCAGCTACCGAGGCCCAGCCGCTCGATCAGGGCGTCCACGTCCAGCGGATGGGCGTGGAGCTTCGCCATGTGGCGCAGCATCTCGTCGGCGCGGGCACCGGAGTACACCCCGCCGGACTGGAGCATCACGCCGATCCTGGCGCGCAGTCGTGCGGCGTCGGCGATCGGGTCGAGGCCGAGGACCCGCACGGTGCCGGAGTCGGCACGGCGGTAGCCCTCGCAGATTTCGATGGTGGTGGTCTTGCCAGCCCCGTTCGGGCCGAGGACAGCGGTCACCAGAGCGGGGAAGACGTCGAGGTCGAGGCCGCTGACGGCAGTCTTCGATCCGTACCGCTTGGTCAGGCCCCGGATCTGGACGACCGGCTCGCTTCGCATATGCGGAGTCTAGGCGGGTGCTCACTCTCCTCGGAGCGCGCCCCCGGGGAGAGCGAATGCCGAGGGGCGAATACCAGCCGAAATGAACTTCTGGAGTTCCCTCGCCCTTCTGCCGGGTCCACGGCCGCGGAGCGGATTCCTCCGCCCCGATGGCGGATCTTCCCGAGGAATCGGCAGCGGCGAAGGCTGGACCTGCGCTTTCGGCCCTCTTTCGAAAAATTCCCCTTGGATACGATCAAGGTCACCGAGCGTCCCGATTCAGGGGCTGAATATCCGGTAAAATGCCTGGCCAGAGTAGGTTTGATCAACCGTTGGCGAGTGGGCTAATTAGGTAACCCTAAGTGATGAAGCGCACCGCCCCTGCGCCCGGACGGCGGTTGTCACGTCCAGCGGAATTACGCAACAATGGTGTTGTGAAAAACGTTGGCGAGTCCCTCAGGGAGGAACTTGCGACCGGAACGCGTGGGGATCATCCGACGCGCAACCGGGTCGCGCGGTCCGTCCTGGACCACGGCCCGTCCACCGTCGCCGACCTGGCCGGCCGTCTGGGACTCACCCAGGCAGCCGTCCGCCGACACCTCGACACCCTCGTCGCGGAGAACGTCGTCGAACCCCGCGAACAGCGGATCTACGGCGCCCGCACCCGGGGCAGGCCCGCCAAAGTGTTCGCCCTGACCGCCTGCGGTCGGGACGCCTTCGACCAGTCGTACGACTTGCTGGCCGTGGACGCCCTCCGCTGGATCGAGAAGGCCGCGGGCGGCGGAGCGGCAGGAGAAGCGGCCGTCGCGGCATTCGCACGCGATCGGATCGAGGGCCAGGCCGAGCCCTATCGCAAGGCCGTCGAGGCCGCGCCCCCCGAGGGGCGCACCGAAGCGCTTGCGAAGGCCCTCAGCGTCGACGGGTACGCTGCTACGGCGCGCAGCGCGCCGGGCCCCCAGCAGGGCGAACAGCTCTGCCAGCACCACTGCCCGGTCGCTCATGTAGCCGAGCGCTACCCACAGCTGTGTGAGGCAGAGACGGAGTTCTTCTCCCGTCTGCTCGGCACCCATGTACAGCGTCTGGCCACCATCGCCCACGGCGACGGTGTCTGTACGACGTTCATCCCGCGCAATCGGCCCTATCCGGCCGGTCACGGGAGCTCACAGACCACCACACCGTCAGCATCTGGAAGCACGGCCGGGAGGAACCCCGCATGACTCTCCCCACGGAGACTGCCCACCCCGAACTGGAAGGGCTGGGTACGTACGAGTTCGGCTGGGCCGACTCCGACGCGGCAGGCGCGACGGCCAAGCGTGGCCTCTCCGAGGCCGTCGTCCGCGACATTTCGGCGAAGAAGAACGAGCCGGAGTGGATGCTGAAGCTGCGCCTGAAGGGGCTGCGGCTGTTCGACAAGAAGCCCATGCCGAACTGGGGCTCGGATCTGTCGGGCATCGACTTCGACAACATCAAGTACTTCGTGCGCTCCACGGAGAAGCAGGCGGCCTCCTGGGAGGACCTGCCCGAGGACATCAAGAACACGTACGACCGGCTGGGCATCCCGGAGGCGGAGAAGCAGCGCCTGGTCGCCGGTGTCGCCGCGCAGTACGAGTCCGAGGTCGTCTACCACCAGATCCGTGAGGACCTGGAGGAGCAGGGCGTCATCTTCCTCGACACCGACACCGCGCTGAAGGAGCACCCCGAGCTCTTCCAGGAGTACTTCGGCACCATCATCCCGGTCGGCGACAACAAGTTCGCCTCGCTGAACACGGCGGTGTGGTCCGGCGGCTCGTTCATCTACGTGCCGAAGGGTGTCCACGTCGACATCCCGCTCCAGGCGTACTTCCGTATCAACACGGAGAACATGGGCCAGTTCGAGCGGACGCTGATCATCGTCGACGAGGACGCCTACGTCCACTACGTCGAGGGTTGTACCGCGCCCATCTACTCCTCGGACTCGCTGCACAGCGCCGTGGTGGAGATCATCGTCAAGAAGGGCGGCCGGTGCCGCTACACGACGATCCAGAACTGGTCGAACAACGTCTACAACCTGGTCACCAAGCGCGCCGTCGCGTACGAGGGCGCCACCATGGAGTGGGTCGACGGCAACATCGGCTCGAAGGTGACCATGAAGTACCCGGCCGTCTACCTGATGGGCGAGCACGCCAAGGGCGAGACCCTGTCCATCGCCTTCGCGGGCGAGGGGCAGCACCAGGACGCCGGCGCCAAGATGGTCCACATGGCCCCGAACACCTCCTCCAACATCGTCTCCAAGTCGGTGGCGCGAGGCGGCGGCCGTACCTCCTACCGTGGTCTGATCGAGATCGGCGAGGGCGCACCCGGCTCCAAGTCCAACGTGCTCTGTGACGCCCTGCTGGTCGACACCATCTCGCGTTCGGACACCTACCCCTACGTCGACGTCCGCGAGGACGACGTCTCCATGGGACACGAGGCGACCGTCTCCAAGGTCTCCGAGGACCAGCTCTTCTACCTGATGAGCCGCGGCATGACCGAGTTCGAGGCCATGGCGATGATCGTGCGCGGCTTCGTCGAGCCGATCGCCAAGGAACTGCCGATGGAGTACGCGTTGGAGCTCAACCGGCTGATCGAGCTCCAGATGGAGGGATCGGTCGGCTGACCCCGACCCCCCTCACCGCCGGGGCGGGCGCATCCGTGCCCGCCCCACATGCGACTGAATCCTTGACCCGAAGGCAGAGAGAGAGCACGACGACAGCCATGGCTGAGGCTCAGAACATTCCGGCGGGGTCCACCACCGCCGGCGCGATCGCGGTGGCCGCCGAGTCGACCGTCGCCACCCGTATGAGTGCGCCCCCGTCGTACGACGTGGCGGACTTCCCGGTCCCGCACGGCCGTGAGGAGGAGTGGCGCTTCACGCCCCTCGACCGGCTCGGCGGGCTGCACAACGGCACCGCCGTTGCGAACGGCGGCGGAGTGAAGGTCGTCATCGACGCGCCCGACGGCGTCATCGTCGAGACCGTGGGTCGTGACGACGCGCGGCTCGGCAAGGCCGGTATCCCGGTGGACCGGGTCGCCGCGCAGGCGTACTCCTCCTTCGAGCAGGCGTCGGTCGTCACCGTGCCCAAGGAGAAGGTGCTCACCGAGCCGATCCGCGTCGCCGTTCACGGCGAGGGCGGCACCGCCTTCGGCCACCAGGTGATCGAACTCGGCGCGTTCGCCGAGGCGGTCGTCGTCATCGACCACACGGGCGATGCGGTTCTCGCCTCCAACGTCGACTACCTCATCGGTGACGGCGCCAAGCTCACCGTCGTCTCCGTACAGGACTGGGACGACAAGGCCGTCCACGTGGCCCAGCACAATGCGCTGATCGGCCGGGACGCCTCGTTCAAGTCCGTCGTGGTCACCTTCGGCGGGGACCTGGTCCGCCTCCACCCGCGCGTCTCGTACGCGTCCACCGGTGGGGAGGCCGAGCTGTTCGGCCTCTACTTCACCGACCAGGGCCAGCACCAGGAGCACCGCCTCCTCGTCGACCACAACAACCCGCACAACAAGTCCAACGCGGTCTACAAGGGCGCGCTCCAGGGCCAGGACGCCCATGCGGTGTGGATCGGCGATGTCCTGATCCGGGTGATGGCCGAGGGCACCGACACCTACGAGATGAACCGCAACCTCGTCCTTACCGATGGTGCACGCGTCGACTCCGTGCCCAACCTGGAGATCGAGACCGGCGAGATCGTCGGTGCCGGCCACGCCAGCGCCACCGGTCGGTTTGACGACGAGCAGCTCTTCTATCTGATGGCCCGTGGCATCCCCGAGCAGGACGCCCGCCGTCTGGTGGTCCGTGGCTTCTTCGCCGAGCTGGTCCAGCAGATTGGTCTGCCGGATGTCGAAGAGCGCCTGATCACCAAGATTGAGCAGGAGTTGGAGGCGTCGGTCGCATGAGTTTCGTCCGCGCCTGTGGGCTGAGCGAGCTTGAGGACGACACCCCCAAGCGGGTGGAACTCGATGGCACCGCGATCTCTGTCGTTCGCACCGAGGGCGAAGTCTTCGCGATCAACGACATCTGCTCCCATGCGAACGTCTCGCTGTCCGAGGGCGAGGTGGAGGACTGCCAGATCGAGTGTTGGCTGCACGGTTCCGCCTTTGACCTTCGTACCGGCAACCCGTCCGGACTGCCCGCGACGCGCCCCGTCCCCGTATACCCCGTACAGATCCAAGGGGACGATGTGCTCGTCTCCATCACCCAGGAGTCCTGAGTCACCCATGGCAACGCTTGAAATCCGCGACCTGCACGTCTCCGTCGAGGCCGACAACGGCTCCCGGGAGATCCTCAAAGGCGTCGACCTGACCGTGAAGCAGGGCGAGACCCACGCCATCATGGGCCCCAACGGCTCCGGCAAGTCCACCCTCGCCTACTCGCTCGCCGGCCACCCCAAGTACCAGATCACCAGTGGCACGGTCACCCTGGACGGCGAAGACGTCCTGGAGATGAGCGTGGACGAGCGGGCGCGTGCCGGCGTCTTCCTCGCCATGCAGTACCCCGTCGAGATCCCGGGTGTCTCGGTCTCCAACTTCCTGCGCACCTCCGCCACCGCGATGCGCGGTGAAGCACCCAAGCTGCGTACGTGGGTGAAGGAGGTCCGGGAGACCATGGAGCGCCTCCACATGGACCCCGCCTTCGCCGAGCGCAACGTCAACGAGGGCTTCTCCGGCGGTGAGAAGAAGCGCCACGAGATCCTCCAGCTGGAGCTGCTCAAGCCGAAGATCGCCATCCTCGACGAGACGGACTCCGGCCTCGACGTGGACGCGCTGCGCGTCGTGTCCGAGGGCGTCAACCGCGTCCGCGAGTCCGGCGAGGTGGGCACCCTGCTCATCACCCACTACACGCGCATCCTGCGCTACATCAAGCCGGACCACGTCCACGTGTTCGCCAACGGTCGGATCGCCGAGTCCGGCGGCCCCGAGCTGGCGGACAAGCTGGAGGCCGAAGGCTACGAGGCTTACACCAAGGACGGCGTATCCCAGTGAGCGACGCACGCGAGGCCACCGGCCCGCAGCTGATCTGCCGCGGGCGGGTGCGCCTCGCGGGCGGCAATGAAAGTGGAAGGGGAAGGCTGTGACCACTGTCCGGCAGGGGCTTGACGGCCTCCTCGACACGGAATCGATCCGCAAGGACTTCCCGATCCTGGATCGGGTCATCCACGACGGCAAGAAGCTGGTCTACCTCGACAGCGCCGCCAGCTCGCAGAAGCCGCGCCAGGTGATCGATGCGATCACCGACTACTACGAGCAGCACCACGCCAATGTGCACCGCGGCGTCCATGTGCTCGCCGAAGAGGCCACGGCACTGTACGAGGGCGCCCGTGACAAGGTGGCGTCGTTCATCAACGCGCCCAGCCGCGACGAGGTCATCTTCACCAAGAACGCCTCGGAGTCGCTGAACCTCGTCGCCAACATGCTCGGCTGGGCCGATGAGCCCTACCGCGTGGACAGCGACACCGAGATCGTCATCACCGAGATGGAGCACCACTCCAACATCGTGCCGTGGCAGCTGCTCGCGCAGCGCACCGGCGCCAAGCTGAAGTGGTTCGGGCTCACCGACGACGGTCATCTCGACCTCTCCAACATCGAGGAGATCATCACCGAGAAGACGAAGATCGTCTCCTTTGTGCTGGTCTCCAACATCCTGGGCACCCACAACCCGGTCGACGCCATCGTGCGCCGCGCCCAGCAGGTCGGCGCACTGGTCCTGATCGACGCCTCGCAGGCGGCGCCCCATATGCCGCTCGACGTCCAGGCGCTCCAGGCCGACTTCGTGGCCTTCACCGGCCACAAGATGTGCGCGCCCACCGGCATCGGTGTGCTGTGGGGACGGCAGGAACTGCTGGAGGACCTGCCGCCGTTCCTCGGTGGCGGCGAGATGATCGAGACCGTCTCCATGCACTCCTCGACCTACGCGCCGGCGCCCCACAAGTTCGAGGCGGGTACGCCCCCGATCGCCCAAGCCGTCGGCCTTGGGGCGGCCGTGGACTACCTCAATGCGATCGGCATGGACAAGATCGCCGCCCATGAGCACGCGATCACCGAGTATGCGGTGAAGCGGCTGCTTGAGGTCCCCGACCTGCGCATCATCGGCCCGAACACGGCCGAGGAGCGGGGTGCGGCGATCTCCTTCACACTGGGGGACATCCACCCCCATGACGTGGGCCAGGTCCTCGACGAGCAGGGCATCGCGGTCCGGGTCGGGCACCACTGCGCGCGGCCGGTGTGCCTGCGCTATGGAATTCCCGCGACCACCCGGGCGTCGTTCTATCTGTACTCCACGCCCGGAGAGGTCGATGCGCTGATCGACGGGCTGGAGCACGTCCGACAATTCTTCGGGTAGGGCGGTTGTTGCTGTGAAGCTTGATTCGATGTACCAGGAAGTCATCCTGGACCATTACAAGCACCCGCACGGGCGCGGTCTGCGTGATGGCGATGCCGAGGTGCACCACGTCAATCCGACCTGCGGCGACGAGATCACCCTGCGGGTGAAGTACGACGGCTCCCGGGTCGCGGACGTGTCCTACGAGGGCCAGGGCTGTTCCATCAGCCAGGCCAGCGCGTCCGTCCTCAACGAGCTGCTGGTCGGCAAGGAACTGGCCGAGGCGCAGAAGATCCAGGCCACGTTCCTGGAGCTGATGCAGTCCAAGGGCAAGATCGAGCCGGACGAAGCGATGGAAGAGGTACTGGAGGACGCGGTCGCGTTCGCCGGTGTCTCCAAGTACCCGGCGCGGGTCAAGTGCGCGCTATTGAGCTGGATGGCGTGGAAGGACGCGACCGCGCAGGCGCTGGGCGACGGCCCTGAGAGGAAGACGGCATGACCGAGAACACAGGAGCCGCGCTCAAGCCGGCCTCCGAGGAAGAAGTCCGCGAGGCGCTGTACGACGTGGTCGACCCCGAACTGGGCATCGACGTCGTCAACCTCGGGCTGATCTATGGCATTCACATCGACGACGCCAATATCGCCACGCTCGACATGACGCTGACGTCGGCGGCCTGTCCGCTCACCGATGTGATCGAGGACCAGGCGAAGTCGGCGACGGACGGCATCGTGAATGAGCTGAAGATCAACTGGGTGTGGATGCCGCCGTGGGGCCCGGACAAGATCACTGACGATGGGCGCGAGCAGCTGCGCGCACTGGGCTTCAACGTCTGACCCGTACGCCACCTGTACCTCACCCGTACATCCCGTGCAGCGGGAACGGCCGTACCGACCGGAGTGACCGGTGGGTGCGGCCGTTGTCGTGTGCACGCTCCGGGCCCATATGTGCGATCGCGGTATGCGCTCCTAGGGCCAAAGGCGTTCGGTGTCATCGGTCCCTGCCCATGCCGCTGCCGCGAGGGCGGGTCCCAGCTGCTCCGTGCGGTGCATCGTGGTGAGCGCTCCACCGAGGACATCGCCGACGCTCAGGGGCGCCCACGGGATCACTCCCGGGTGGGGTGGCCGAGGCGGGGGTGCGGACCCGTGTCCCTCTGCGCGGGTGTCGTCTGCCACTGGGTCTCCCGTGTCCTGTACTCGGAGTGCGGAGCCGTTTCCGGTGCGCTTCGCCGTTGAAGGCTCGGACGGACCGATCGCCGTCCCCGGTTGCGATCCGCGCGAAGGGAGCATGATGTGTACGGGCGTACGCATCCTTGTGTACGCTCGTACACATGGGATACGCACTCCTGGCCGCGGCCATCGTCGCCGAGGTGGCCGGCACCACCGCCATGAAGTACAGCGAAGGCTTCACCCGGCTCTGGCCCTCGATCCTGACCGTCCTCGGGTATCTGCTCGCCTTCTCCCTCCTGGCCCAGACCCTGAAGACCCTCTCCGTGGGCACCGCGTACGCGATCTGGGCGGGCGTGGGCACGGCGGCCGTCGCCGGCATCGGAATGATCTTCCTGGGGGAGACCGTCAGCCTGGCCAAGTTCGCTGGCATTGGCCTGGTGATCGCAGGCGTCATGGTGCTCAACCTCGGCGGAGCCCACTGATGGCCCGACGCCATGACCCGGAGCGACGGCAACGCATCATCGACGCCGCGATCCGGATCGTTGGCGAGGGCGGTATCACCGCCCTCAGCCACCGCACGGTGGCCGCAGCGGCGGATGTGCCGCTCGGCTCCACGACGTACCACTTCGCCTCCCTCGATGAACTGCTGATCGCCGCGCTGCGCCAGATCAATGAGTCCTTCGTTGCAGCCCTCCGCGCCATCGACCCCCGCCCCGCCGCCGCTCTCCCGGGCATCCTGGCCAAAACCATGGGGGAGTGGTTGGCCGCGGACCGCGCCCGGGTTGAACTGGAGTACGAGCTCTATCTCGCGGCGCTGCGCCGCCCCGCGCTGCGCCCGGTCGCGGCCGAGTGGACCCACGGCGTCGTGGACCACCTCAGCCAGGGCACCGACCGGGGCACCGCACGGGCGCTGGTCGCGCTGCTGGACGGAATCTTCCTTCAGGTCCTCCTGTCGAACGTCCCGTACGACGAGGCGTACGCACGGGAGATGCTCGGGCGCGTACTGCGTTCCTGAACTGCGGGCGGAGCCTTCGCGGTCCCGCGAACGAGATGCCGCGGCGGCCCGGTGGTGATGCCGTCCGGCCGGGTGTTGCCGCGCTCGCCGTCCACACCCGAGTGACCCCCGGGGCGGCGCATGAGACCGGTTCGCCCACCGGGCGCGGTGCGCGTTAGGTTCTCCCCATGACCGATACCACCGCCTCGCGCACCACCGGCGCCGCAGCCGCCGGGCTCGCCACCCTCGCTGCTGACGGAACCGTCCTCGACACCTGGTTCCCCGCCCCCGCCCTCGCGGCCGAGCCCGGCCCCGCGGGAACCGAGCGGCTCACCGCCGAACAGGCCGTCGAACAACTCGGCGCAGGGGCCGCCAAGGCGTTGGGGCCGGACACCCGCAGGGGAGTGGAGGTCATCGCCGTCCGTACGGTCATCTCCTCGCTCGACGAGAAGCCACTCGACGCCCACGACGCCTATCTGCGGCTGCACCTGCTCTCCCACCGGCTCGTCAAGCCGCACGGCCAGAGCCTTGAAGGTGTGTTCGGGCTGCTCTCCAACGTGGCCTGGACCTCGCTGGGGCCGGTCGCCGTCGACGACGTCGAGACGGTACGGCTCAATGCCCGCGCCGAGGGGCTGCACCTCCAGGTGACCAGCATCGACAAGTTCCCGCGCATGACGGACTACGTCGCGCCCAAGGGCGTGCGCATCGCCGACGCCGACCGGGTGCGGCTCGGTGCCCACCTCGCCGAGGGCACCACCGTGATGCACGAGGGCTTCGTGAACTTCAACGCCGGCACGCTCGGAACGTCCATGGTCGAGGGCCGCATCTCCGCCGGCGTCGTCGTCGGTGACGGTTCCGACATCGGCGGCGGCGCGTCCACCATGGGCACCCTCTCCGGCGGCGGCAACGTCATCATCTCCATCGGCGAGCGCTGCCTAGTCGGTGCCGAAGCAGGTGTGGGGATCGCACTCGGCGACGAGTGCGTGGTCGAGGCGGGCCTGTACGTCACCGCAGGCACCCGCATCACCATGCCCGACGGAGAGATCGTCAAGGCCCGGGAACTCTCCGGAGCCAGCAACATCCTCTTCCGCCGCAACTCGGTGACCGGCACGGTGGAAGCCCGGCCCAACAACGCGGTGTGGGGCGGCCTCAACGACGTCCTGCACAGCCACAACTAGGCGGTTCGGACCGCGGGTGGCGGTGCACTCACCGCCACCCCGGGCCCGCTCAGCCCCACTCGTCGTGGTGGGACATCAGCGTGTCACGGGCCGCCCGTAGCCGTTCCACCGTCAGTGGGTCGGCGCTCTGTAGCGGGGCCCTGACACCACCCGCGCCGATGACCGCCTTGGCCGTCACCGCTCCCGGAAGCCCCGACGCCATCATCAACTCGACCAGGGGCAGGGCCAGTCGATTCAGTCGGGCCGCGCGACCGGTCTCCCCGCGGTCGAAGGTGTCCAGTACCGCCCTGAACACTTCGGGCACCGCGTTGGCGACCGTGCTCACCTGGCCCGCGCCCCCCACCGCATACAGCGGAAGGTTGAGCTCCTCACAGCCGGAGTAGTACGCGAGCGAGGTGTTCGCGATCACCTTCGTGGAGCCCAGCAGATCCTGTGCGCAGTCTTTCACCGCCACGATCCGCGGGTGCTCCGCCAGCCGCAGCAGCGTCTCCACTTCGACCCTGACACCGGTGCGGCCAGGGATGTCGTAGACCATCAACGGAATGCCCACCGCATCCGCGACCTGGCGGAAGTGAGCCTCGATGGCGGGCTGCGGCGGACAGCTGTAGTACGGCGCCACCACCAACAGCCCGTCCGCGCCCGCTCGTTCGGCCTCCCGGGCCAACGCGACCGTGTGTCGGGTGTCCGCGCTGCCCACTCCGGCCACCACCGCGACCGCACCGCCCACGGCCTCCCGCACCGCGCGCACCAGTGCGGTCTTCTCCGCATCGGATGTGGTCGGGGCCTCGCCCGTGGTGCCGTTGAGGACCAGTCCGTCGCAGCCACCGGCCACCAGCCGCACCGCATGGCGGGCGGCAGTGGCCACATCGAGCGCCCCTGACGCATCGAAGGGGGTGATCATTGCGCACAGGGAACGGCCGAAGGGGCGCGGTGTCGTCATGGCCGCAGTCTTCGTGCCCCTGACACTTCAGGTCCACTTAGTTCTGCTTTAAGCAAGCGATAAGCAGCACTGAACAGTGACATATGGCTGCGGTCTTGGCCCGATGGTGCTCGGTGGGACACCATGACGGCAACGGGGTCCGGCTTTCGGCTGTCCACCCACGCCGAGCCCCTCCCTACTCACTGCTCCCTGCGCTCACGGCACCTCGCACCGCCGCTCCGCCTGCTCGGCCAGCACGTCCCGGCCCTTGCGCCGTCTGCTCGAACCGTTCCAACCGGGCGCACACTCGCGTGCCCGCTCGCCGCTCGTTTCGTCCCAACGGAGGTCTTCATGAGGCTTGGCAAGCCACTCGCCAAGGGATACGCGGAAGAGGAGCCGCTGGTTCAGGCGGAGTCCGATGAACCTACCCCGGCCGGAGAGCCGGCGCCGAGCGAACAGCCCAGCAAACACCCCGACGAGGTTCCGGTAGCTCCGTGAATCCCCGGCTTCTGGAGGAACGCCCCGCGGACCCTCCCATCGGCTACAAGATCGCCCATCCGGTGCTCTCGCGCGATCTCACCCGAGCCGGGTTCCTCGGGGTTGCCCTCGGCGGCCGGGAGCCCTACACCGTGCTGGACGACGCCCAGTGCGTGTACGGGCGACGGCACCGGGTGCCCTCCCGACGCTGTGACTGTGGCTTCCACGCCCTCATCTCACGCTCGGGTGCACTGGGCCTCACCTGTACCGCCGAGCACCGTACGGCCGTCCTCCTGGAAGTGGCGGTCCTGGGCGTCTACCTGCGCTACGAACTCGGCTTCCGCTACGCCCGTCAGCGCGTGCGCACCATGACCGTCGGCTGTTGCCCCTGCCTCGGGCGCACAACCCTGCTCGCCGACGCCGGTTGGGGAAGGCCCGGTTGGCATGCGATGGAGGCGGCCTGCGGCGGTTGTGTCCGGGGCCGCATGGCGATGACCCTGGCCGATTTCGCGCGCCTCGCGGGGCAGGGCCTCTCGGTGTTGCGGGCCGGACAGATCGCCCGCACTCCGGCCGGCTGTTGACCTCAACCGAACTTGATGTTCGACCCTGGTGATCGACGGCGCACCCATGGGGGGTGCGCCGATTCGAGAGGCCACCACGATGATCCTGTCTTTGATCACCCAGCAGAACTCCTATGCCCGCCCGGTGCTCGACCGGCCCGACTCCCATGTCGTCAAGGTCTCCACCTGGGACGTCGGCACCCCCGAGCGCCAGCGCGCCACCGTAGCCGCGCTGGAACTGGCATGGCGCCGCCGCGGCTGGCCGGGGGGCGGGCTGCTCTCCTACACCGTGCACTTTGGCGAGGACGGCCGCACCCTGCTGCACTACACGCAGTGGACCAGTGAGGAGGACTTCCAGGAGTTCCTGCGTACCGCCACCGACTTCAAGGAGGGCTGGAACGCCGAGGTGGATGCCGCGGTCCCCGGGATCCGGCGGCTGGGTCTCCATGGGTACGAGCTCTACCGCAGCGCGGCGACTCCGGGCGACACCAGGGTGCCCGGGGCGGTGGTGATCGTCGAGGCCGAGTTCGACGGCCCTGACGTCGAGCGGCAACGGGCCTGGGTGGACACCGTGTTCACCGCACTCCAGGCGGACGCGACCGCGGTCGAGGACCCGGCCCGCACTACCCCCGAGTCCGCCGCCCTCCAGGGTGCGGGCATCTCCGGACACTTCCATCTGGGACAGGACGGCACCCGGGTGCTCAACTACGCCGAGTGGGAGAGCGCCGAAGCGCATCAGAGCGCGCTGGACGCGCCGGGCAACGGGATCGGGACGTCCTCGAAGGAGTGGGCCCGGGTGCACGCGTTCCCCGGGGTGAGCGGAGGTTCGGTGCGCCGCTACACGCCCGGGCTGACGCTCGGCCCGGGCGTGTAGTCATCGGCGCGCGCCACCGCCGAGGGGCGCACTGCCTTCCTCGGCGGCTGCCGCGGCGCACTCGATCCACCCTCCGTGCAACACGAGGCGTACGAGGCTGACAAGGTCAGGGGACTCGGCGGGCGGACGCGTTCAAGAGCGGATGAGTGCGTGGCTTCACGGGCTCACGGGCTTTCACGGGCTCACGTGAACTCATGTGCTCATGTGCTCACGTGCTTCCCGGGCTTCATGGACGGAAGCGCAGCACCTGTGGATCGTGGTCGCTGTTCTGGTCCGTGAACTCGGCGTTGATGTGGACGCTGTCATAGCTGAAGTCGTCGATCGACGGGCTGGTCAGGATCTGGTCGAGCACCTGGCTGTTGCCCTGGTAGACGTACGAGTACCGCTCCGAGCGGGGCAGCGATGTGATGGCGGCGCGCAGGGCGCCGTCCGCCGTGAGCGCCTTGGTCGTTGCGGAGAACTCGAAGTCGTTGATGTCCCCCACGACCAGGACGTCCGCTCGGCGGTCCGCCTTCAGGATGTCCTTGACGAAGGCGTTCACCGACTGCGCCTGCTGGAGGCGCTTGACCTCAGAGATTCGATTCGGCGGCTGTCGGTGGGAGGTGAGCGCCTCGTCGCCGCCCTTCGAGCCGAAGTGGTTGGCGATCACGAAGACGGGTCGCCCGCGGAAGGAGAACTCACCCGCCAGGGGTTTGCGGCTCGCCTCCCAGGCGCTGTTCGCGGGGTCGATCCGACCGGGCGACAGGGTCAGCGCCGCTCGACCCCGCTCGCGTACGACACCGGTCGGGGTGGTGGCGTCGCCGCCGGGGCGGTCGGTGAAGGAGACCCGGTCGGGGTTGAAGAGGAAGACCTGGCGGATGTTGCCCCCGGGTTCGCCGCCGTCCTCGTTGTTCTTGGGGTCGACGCTTCGCCACTGGTAGGACGGGCCGCCCGCGGCGGCGATCGCCGAGATGAACTTCTCGACCGTCTGCTCGGCCGAGACCGTGCCGTCGTTCTTCGCCCCGCTGTTGTCCTGGATCTCCTCCAGAGCCAGGATGTCCGGCGAGGCCAGATTGGTCACGACGGCCCGGCCGAGGGCGTCGAAGGTCTCCTGCGGGTCCGACGGGTCGAGGTTCTCGACGTTGTACGTGGCGACCGCGAGTTCTCCCGAACGCTGCGGGCGAGTCCGCTCCCGTTCCAGGCCGCGGTCGACGACCGTGCCCAGGGTGCGGGCGGTGAGGGTGTAGCCGCCGTACTGGTTGAAGTCGAGCGGTCCCTCGGACCGGCCGGTCAGCACATCGCCGACGTTCGCATCGGGGAAGGGCTGCTGTGCGACGGGGACCAGGGACTGGACCTTGAGCCGACCGCCGTTCTGGGAGGCGTACGAGCCGTACAGCGCTCCGCCGCGGGCTGTCCGGACCTCCCACGGCTTGACCGTCACCCACAGTTCGGAGAAGGCGGTGGCTCCGACCACGGGAGAGGTGCCGATGCTGACGTTGCTCCCCTCTAGGGACTCGTAGTAGTCGAGGGCGAAGGAGCGGGGCTTCAGCGTGAGGGTGTTGACGCTGCCGCCTGCCGCGGGGTCGCCGACCGGGGCGTAGGCGGACGGCACCGTCCAGGCGGAGATGGTGATGGGCGCGGGCAGCGGGTTCCCCGATGACACCACGGTCACCGAGGGGCGCGAGAGCTGGGTCAGGGACTGGTTGCCCGAGGCCGTGCCCCCGGGGACGAACTCGCTGACCGTGCCCGACACCCGCACCTCGTCACCCACCGTGACCGAGGGGGTCGAGCCGGCGCCCGTGAAGACGAAGACGCCCTCGCTGGTCGCCGGGTTGGCGTCGGCGTGCGGGTCCTGGAACCAGAAGCCCCGGGACGATCCGTAGCCCCGTACGCCGGTGACGATGCCGGGGACGTCCGCGACCTGTTGACCCACGAGCGGGGAGATCCGGGTGGTGCCCTGGATGTCATGGATGTGAACACTGGTCGTGCTGTCCACCGATGTCGCCGCGTGCGATGTCGCGGCTGTGGCGGAGCCGGTGAGCAGTCCCGCGGCCAGCGCGGAGGCGACGAGGGCGGCGACTGCGGCGGTTCTCGGAACGGCGGGGAGAGGCATGAAGACTCCGGAATCGAGGGTGGTCGGGGCGGCACGGTGCTTGTGGCGTCGTTGCGTGCCGGCGGTGCTCGTCTACGGGATTGCCCGGGTGCGGGCCCACGGTGGTGGGCCCTGGCGCTCTACGCGCGTCAATCTCTGTGCTGCGACGGGTACTTGTCAAGAGTGGGCGGGAGTGTCGGGTTCGGCCGCGAGTGCGGCGGAAGGCCGCGGGGTGGTCACCGGTGCGTCAATGGTTGGCCGATGCCCGCAGCCCGGGCGGCGAAACCCGGCGATATGCGTCTACGCTGGAGAACCCCCGGCGCCACGTCCGGGCTCCCCAGACCCTTCAGGAGAAGCCCCAGATGCCCCACGACGGTCCCATCCTGCCGCCGGTGCGGCTGCGTCCGGACGCGGAGCTGGCGCGTGCCGCCCTGGCCGCCCCCCTGCTGGCCAGGGCCGTGCGACTGGCCCGCTGGGCAGGGCCGGAGACTCGGGTGGGAGCCGGCGGCGAGCTGGTCGAGGAACAACTGCCGGCCGCGGCGGAGGTGTTGGGGCTCGGTGACGACAGCGAAGGACCTGCGTACGCCAGTGAGGCATGGCGCACGGCCGTCGACGCGGGCCTCCTTGAGGTGCACGATCCGGCTGACGCTGACGCTGAGGCATACGGGACGGTCACCGCGGGGGAGGGCCTGGAACTGATCGCCGGCGCGCCCCGGGATGTCCTGGCCGTCTGGCAGGAGGCACTGGAGGCGGTGTACGCCGATGCCATCGCACCCCTGCTGGACGAGTTGTCCGAGGCGATCGGACCGGACGGCGAGATCGACTACGCGGCCCTCGACTGGGACCCGGACGGCGAGGCCGAATTCCTCGACGGGGTGCTCGGCAACCTCTATCTGCTGACCGTCACCGACGGGGCCACGGGTGGCGAACCGGTGCCCCTGCCCGCCCTCGCCGCCTCGATGATCGTGCCCGACGACATGGGCGAGCCCACGGACGACATCCTGGAACAGGTCTCCGTCGCCATGATGCGACTGGACGACCAGTTCCGGCTGCTGGAGCCGATCGGTCTGGTCGAGTACCAGCCGGTGGACGAGACGCTCATGGTTGATGAGCCGGGCGAGGGCCCTGCCTCGCCGGAGGACGAAGACCTCTCGCGGTACGGGCTGGTGAAGCTGACCCCGCTCGGTCTCCACGGAGTGCGGGTCCGACTGCTGGAGGCCGGCGTGGCGGCGCCGGTCGTGGGCGAACTCGCTGACAAGGGCGCGGACGTACTCCTCGACGGGCTCGCCCGCTACCCCGAGGCGGCGGCGGGCGCCGAGACCGAACAGTGGTTGGCCCGGCGCGAGCCCGCGGCGGCTGCGCATGAACTCCTGGCCGCAGCCCGTGGTTCGGACGCCGGCGGCCCCTTGCGTCGACTCCGCTGCCAGCAGGCGCTGGTCCATGTCGGGGCCCAGGCCGAGCCGGAGGTGCGCGCGGTCCTCGACGACGCCGAACTCGGCGGTCTCGCGCGGGTCTGGCTCGCCGAGCGTGGCGCTGCGGACGTGCCAGCGCCGCCGGAGTCGATGGTCTTCTGGCTCTCCATCGACACGATCGCCGCACAACTCGACGCCGACGGCGAACCGGACGAACTGCGCGGTCTGGTGGAGGGACTGACGGGCCAGCACAGCGGATTCTTTGATGCCGCGTGGCGGGTGGACCACCCGGCGACGGCGGATGTGCTGGAAGCGATGGGCCGCATGCACCCGAACAAGCGTGTTGCGAAGGAAGCGCGGAAGGCGGCGTTCAAGGCCCGCTCCCGCTGAGGCCCCCACCATGGGCCCGGGGCTTCACCGGGCCCATGGTGGGGGCCGTCCTCGGGCTGCCTTCCGCTCGGGCGTGGTTCGCTCGGGGGCTCGGGGCTCGACCGGACGCAGGTCGAGCCGACCGAGCGTGCCGTTCGAGGGTCCGCCCCAGCCGGGGTGACCCGGCCGGATCGCACGGGACGCCGTACGATCCGGCCTGGTCGCCCCTGTGGCCACCGTCGCTCCTGCGCCCTGTGGGCTTCACCCGCCTGCCAGCACCCCCAACGCCCGCTCCACATCAGCCGTCGAGTTGTACAGGTGGAAGGCCGCCCGCAAGTACCCCGCCCGCTCCGCGACCACGATCCCCGCAGCGGCCAGGTCGGCCGCCCGCCCACCGAGTCCGGGTACCGCCACGATCGCCGAGTCCGAGGGCACGGGGGAGTGGCCGAGCGCTCCAAGCCCTTCGCGGAACTGGCGCGCCAGTTCGGTGGCGTGCCGGTGAAGGGCGGGCACACCGACCTCCACCACCAGCTCCAGCGACCGCTGGGCTCCCTGGTACGCGAGGAAGGCAGGAGGCTCGTCGTAGCGTCGGGCCGAGTCCGCGAACCGTTCCACCGGCCCGTACGGCGGCCCCCACAGCTCCTCTGCGGCGTAGGGCCCCGCGTGGAGCGGTGCCACCGAGGTCTGTGCCTCTTCGGTGAGGGTGAGGAATGAGACCCCCCGTGGGCACAGGAGGAACTTGAAGGCTCCCGTCACCGTGTAGTCCCAGTCCCCGGCCCGCAGCGGCAGCCACCCCGCCGATTGGCTGGCATCCAGGAGCGTGCGGGCGCCATGAGTGGCCGCCGCCTCCCTCACCGCGGGAAGATCGGCGATCCGCCCGTCCGCGGACTGCACCGCGGAGAAGGCCACCAGCGCCGTCCCTGGGCGCACCGCGTCCGCCAGCCCGTTCAGCGGGACGAACCGCAGCTTGAGGTCCCCGCGGACCGCGAAGGGCGTCACCACCGAGGCGAACTCGCCCTCGGGGAGCACAACCTCGGCCCCGGGCGGCAGCGAACCCGCGATCAGTGCCGTGTGGACGGCGACCGAGCCGCCCACGGCGACCCGGTCCTCACCCACCTCGGCGATCTCGGCGAAGGAACGTCGGACGGCGATCACCGCCGCGTAGTCCCCGGCGCCGTCCATCCGTCCGGCGGCCAACTCGTCCATGAGCCCCGTCATCGCCGTGACGGCTCGGGCGGGCAACAGCCCGCAGGTGGAGGTGTTCAGATACGTCGTCTCCGGCGCGAACTCGGCACCGACCAAGGTCTCCATGCACTCACCTTGTGCCGCCCCCGAGCGGGGGTCAATCGGGCATCACCGAGTGATTGCCTTCTTTCGGACAGGGTGCATGGAGCGACTCGGCGATGTGGATCAGCCGTTCGGCACTGCACAGGCCCCGTCCGGCTCACAGGCTGGTGCGGCGGCGGTGGCGGCATCCGCCTCACGCCCCTGCCACGCCTGTTCCAACGCCTGGGTGAAGAGTTCGACGGGCTGGCCGCCGGAGACCCCGTACCGGCGGTCGAAGACGAAGAACGGCACTCCGTTCGCCCCGAGCTCCGATGCCTCGCGCTCATCGGCGCGCACCTCGTCGGCGTACCGCGACCCGTCGGCGAGCACCGCCCTGACCTCGGCTTCGTCGAGTCCGGCCGCCACGGCGACGGCGACCTGCACCTCCGGGTCGTACACGGATCGCTCGTCGGCGAAGTTGACCTCGTAGGCGCGGCTCAACAGCTCGTTCTGGAGCCCGCGCTCCTTCGCGAGGTGGAGCAGCCGATGGATGTCGAAGGTGCTTCCGTGGTCGCGGCCCTCGGTGCGGTACACGAGTCCCTCGGAGCGGGCGTTGGACGCCACGTGCTCCTCCATGGCGCGCGCCTGCTCCAGGGTGCGCCCGTACTTGCTGGCGAGCATGTCGACGACGGATGCGGTGTCGCCCTTGGCCCGCTGGGGGTCGAGTTCAAAGGATCGGTGGATGACCTCGACCTGCTCGCGGTGGGCGAATCCGGCGAGTCCCTTTTCGAAGCGTGCCTTCCCGATGTAGCACCAGGGGCAGGCGATGTCGCTCCATATCTCGACGATCATGCGGGGTGTCTCCAGTGTGGTTCGTGATGGATGTGGCCGTGTGTCCCACTGTGCGCAACACACGATGGTTCCGTTGGATTCCTGCCCGGTCGTACGTACGCTCCCGACCGTTGAGGCCGGCAATGCCCGGGCGTCCGTTTCCAGTCATTTCCAGCCTTGCCAGCCGGCAGGACGGGCTGATGCCTGGCTGGTTCTGGGCATCGGCCGGCCTGGAGTCGGCCAGTGGCCGGATTTCGGTCTGCGGTACACGGCCCGGAACCTTGGCCCGAGGGTGTTGGCACCCCGGACGATCAGCGGCAGCGTGGAGCGCCGAAACGCTCCTCAGGTTCCGTCGCGCAGCCCGCTGGGCCACCCTTCCCGGAAGTCGATGCGATCGAAGCTCACCACACACCCCTCTCCCACCGGCGACTGGGCGAGGAACCCCACCAGCGCGGCGCCCGCGGTCTCCTCGGTCCCCAGCGCGAAGATGCGGACGAAGATCCAGTGCTGGCCGTCGGTGGAGGCGTGGAAGGCGAACGCCCGTCCGGTGCGACTGATGCGCAGCCACACACTGTCGCCCTCGACCTCGAAGGAATTGGCGTCGTCGGAGTGGCCCCGCGTGACGACCGTGCAGATCGTGGGCTTGTCCGGGGAGAGCTCCAGGCAGAGCTTGGCCCATTCGTGCTCGCCCACGTGCAGATAGAGGGCACCCGCGTCGAAGGAGGCCCGGAAACCGACGGTGACCCGGGCGATGAGCTGGAAGTCACCCTCGGGTGCACCCAGCAGTCGAGGTGCGTCGGACGCGGGCTCCAACGAGCTGCCCGCCGGTGGTACGAAGCGGTCTGCCCTGGCGCCCGCCCAGCCGGTCAGCACCCCGTTCTCATGGGACCAGTTGGCCTGTGGGCCGTACGCACGCAACGGGAAGGGGAGCTCGGGCAGCTCACAGGGGTCGATCATCGGGGCAGTGTGCGTCAGAGGGGGCCGGGTCGTCCACCCGTCACACCGTCGCGCCGCCCCCTGCGGAGCCGTGCGATGACGCCGAGAGTCCCGTTCCTCGGCACCGACCCGCCCTCGGTTCGGTAGCGTGAACGTCATTCCAGATGATGAACGGCTTCGATCGGCGGCACGGCTCCGTCCGATGAAGTCGTCCTGGGTCGAAAGGGGGCTCGCGATCATGCCGGCGGTGGATTCGGGTGGTGCACAGGTCAAGTCCGCGGTGCGGACGGTGGAGTTGTTGGAGTTCTTCGCGGGGCAACCCGGAATGCACTCGCTCACCGAGGTCCAGGAGGCCGTCGGCTACCCCAAGTCCAGTCTGTACATGCTGCTGCGCACCCTGGTCGACTTGGGCTGGGTGGAGACGGACGCCACCGACACGCGGTACGGCATCGGGGTGCGTGCCCTGCTGGTCGGCACCTCCTATCTGGACGGGGACGAAGTGGTGGCGGCGGCCCGCCCCACGCTGGACCGGCTCTCCGACGACACCGGCGAGAGCATCCATCTGGCCCGTCTCGACGGGGTGAACGTGGTGTACCTCGCCACCCGGCAGTCCCACCACTACCTGCGCCCCTTCACCCGGGTCGGTCGCAGGCTCCCCGCGCACTCCACCGCCCTGGGCAAGGCCCTGCTCGCCACGCACACCGACGAACAGGTGCGGGCGATGCTCCCCGAGGTGCTGTCGGCGCAGACCGAGCACACCGTCACCGACCGGGAGCGGCTGATCGGGGAACTGTGCACGATCCGTGAGCGCGGCTTCGCGGTGGATCGCGAGGAGTCCACCTTGGGTCTGCGGTGTTTCGCGGTGGCGATTTCGTACCGGACGCCCGCCCGGGACGCGGTGAGCTGCTCGGTGCCGGTGGCCCGGCTTACGGCCGGGCACGAACACCTCATCAAGGAGGCCCTGTTCGATGCGCGCGACCGGCTGACCCTGGCGACGCGTCGACTGTGAGACCGCCTTCGCGGTACGGCGTTGGGCCCCTTGCCGCGGTCGGTCCCCGGCTCCGGACCTTTCCTCGGCCCACATGAAGAAAATGTGAGAAACGGGACGTGGGGGAACTCCTGTGGCGATCCCCTTCGTCTTGCAGTGGGATGAATAGGACAATCAGGCATGCCGCCGTCTTCAGTCTGCTGCTGGTGCTCGCACTCCTGGTGCGCGCCACCTGGCTCCAGACCTATGACGCCGAGGCTCTCGCGGACCAGGAAAAGAACCGACGCAACACCATTGACCAGTACGCCCAGCCCCTCGGGGACATCGTGGTCGCCGGCGCGCCCGTCACCGGTTCCAAGTCCACGACCGGCAGCGATCTGGCGTACCAACGCACCTACACCGACGGCCCCCTCTACGCCGCAGTGACCGGGTACAGCTCGCAGGCATATGGCGCCACCCAGTTGGAGGGTATCCACAGCAAAGTCCTGGACGGCACCGACGACCGGTTGAAGGACCCGGTGGACGCCCTCCTGGACAAGCAGTTGGAGCCGGGGGACGTGCTCACCACGATCGACCCCGAGGTGCAGCGGGCCGGATACGAGGCGCTCGGCGACATCAAGGGAGCAGCGGTCGCCATCGACCCGAAGACGGGGAAGATCCTCGGCATGGTCAGCACCCCCTCCTACGACCCGTCGACCATCGCCGGGATCAACGACGGGGAGCAGTGGCGCAAGCTCCTCGCGGACGAGGACAAACCACTGGTCAACCGGGCCCTTCGGCAGCCCCTGGCACCCGGCTCCACCTTCAAGCTGGTCGTCGCGGCGGCAGCCCTGGAGCAGGGGATCTACGACTCCGTGGACGAGCGGACCGACAGCCCCCTCCCGTACACGCTTCCGGGAACCACCCGCGTCCTCGTGAACGACATCCCCTCCGCCCCCTGTGAGAACGCCTCGCTGCGCACCGCCCTGCGGTACTCGTGCAACAACGTCTTCGGGAAGCTCGCGGCGGACCTCGGACAGGACGAGGTGCGGGCCATGGCGGAGAAGTTCGGCTTCAACGATGACGAACTCGATGTGCCGGTACGGGCGTACGCCAGCGTCTACCCGACCGGTCTGGACAAGGCACAGACGGCGTTGACGGGCATCGGCCAGTTCGATGTGACGGCAACACCCCTCCAGATGGCCATGGTCTCGGCGGCGATCGCCCACGACGGTGTGATGCAGGCTCCACACCTGGTCTCCGAGGTGGTGGACGGCGACGGGAACACCCTCCAGTCCGGTGGTGGAGGTTCCTCGTCCAGGATCATGTCCGCCGAGACCGCCAAGGAACTGCGCAGTGCCATGGTGACGGTGGTGGAGGACGGCACCGGATCGAACGCCCGGGTCGACGGCGCCGAGGTCGGTGGCAAGACGGGCACCGCCCAGCGCGGTGAGAACAACAGCAAGACGCCGTACGCCTGGTTCACCTCGTACGCCAAGGACAGTGCCAACGGCAAGGAGGTGGCGGTCGCGGTGCTCATCGAAGACGCGGGCGGACCCCGCTCCGAGGTCAGCGGCAACGGGCTGGCCGCTCCCGTCGCCCAGAAGATGATGGCGGCGGCACTGAAGTGAGATCAGCAGCTGGTGCGGCCGTCGGGGAAGGCACGGTCGACGAAGCCTGCGATGTGCCGGCGCAGTGCCGCGGCGGCGCCCTGGGCGTCCCCCTGGAGCGCCAGCCGGAGGATCTCCCGGTGCTCGGCGTCCTCGCGCGCCCCCGTGGGGTCGGCCGTCCAGACGACGGCGGAGACGAGGGCTGCCTGATCCCTGAGGTCATCGAGCATGCGGGCCAGCAGCGGGTTGCCACAGGGCAGACAGAGCGCCCGGTGGAAGTCACCGGCCGCGAGGGAGCGCTCGGCCGGATCGGTCGCCAGCGCGGCCCTGGCGAGGGCTGTCACGGCCCCACTCAGGTCCGCCTCCAGATCGAGCGACGACTCCACGGCCCGACGCAGTGCCTCCGGTTCGAGCAGTAGCCGGACGTCGTAGACCTCGCGGGCCATCGCGGCGTCCACGGCTCTGACGGTGACCCCCTTGTACTGACTCATCACCACGAGCCCACTGCCCGCCAGGGTCTTGAGCGCCTCGCGCACGGGAGTCTTGGACACCCCGAACCGAACGGCCAGCTCCGTCTCGACCAGCGGCTGCCCGGGCCGGAGCCGGCCGGTGAGGACGGCATGTCTGATCTCTTCGAGGACGTACTGGGTGCGGGAGGGGACGGGGGCGACGGTCATGGGGCGCCTTCCGCGTCGATCTCCTCCATGGGATGTGGCTGGATGACGCTAGACAGGGTCCGCCAGCGCCGTCAAGGTCAGGGAACGGGCCCGTACTGCCTGGTTGCGCTACAGGCGAGGGCAAGAGTCCCTCCGGTGCCGCTGGGTGACGGCCGTCCGAGCCCCGCGATCGGCCCGTCGCAGCCTGGCGTCCCCTACGCACGCCCGGAGCCGGTCACCGGTGCGGAAGCGCTGGTGGCGGCCTTCACTCACTCGGTCGTCGGCCGAAAAGGTAAGGGAACGGCAAAGCCGTCTCGCTCGTTACCCCAGACATGACAGCTATGACCCCCGGCTCGAACATCCCCCTGCCCGCCGCTCGAATCGCGGTGGACGTCGCCGCTCCGGTGCGGCTCGACGTATCGGGCCTGCTGCTCACCGCCGACGGCAAGGTGCGCTCCGACGACGACTTCATCTTCTACAACCAGCCTGTGGGCCCCGGGGTGACCTATCGCTCCGGCGGGGGCTCGGCTCCTGACGCCATCGTGGTGGACACCTCCGCGGTGCCGCCCGGCATCGAGAAGATCGTCGTCACGGCCAGCCCGGATGCGGCCGGACAGACGTTCCAGGGCGTCGAGCCGACCGCCACCGTGCGCAACGCCGACGACGGCAGCGCCCTCGCCACCTTCACCCCGCCGCAGCTCGGCGGTGAGACTGCGCTCGTGGTCGTCGAGGTCTATCTGCGCAACGGCGCCTGGAAGGTGCGCGCGGTCGGCCAGGGGTACGCCAATGGACTCGCGGGCATCGCCAAGGACTTCGGGGTCTCCGTCGAGGAGGAACCGCCGGCCGCTCCGGTGGCCGCCGCGCCCGCGCCCGCCCCCGTCGCCCCGGCCCCCGCCCCCGTTGCTCCCGCGGCGCCGCCCGCGCCCCCCGCCGCGCCCGTGGCAGCACCGGGTTCAGGCAAGATCAATCTCGACAAGGGGCGCGTCAACCTTCAGAAGAACCAGACGGTTTCCCTGGTCAAGGGCGGCCGTCCGCTGCTCTCGCAGGTCAAGATGGGCCTGGGCTGGGAGCCCGCCTACCGGTCCAAGGACATCGACCTCGATGCCTCCGTGATCGCCTACGGCCCCACGCGCAACCATCTGGACAGCTGCTACTTCGGCAAGCTCACGATCCTCCAGGGCTCCATCAGGCACTCGGGCGACAACCTGACCGGTGAGGGCGCAGGGGACGACGAAGTGATCACCGTTGACCTCGGTCGGCTCCCGGCTGACGTCACCGGCCTGGTCTTCACGGTGAACTCGTTCTCGGGACAGAAGTTCACCGAGGTCGCCAAGGCGTACTGCCGGCTGATGGACGCGGCCACCGGCGAGGAGCTGGTGCGGTTCGATCTGACGAGCGCGGAGCCTCAGACCGGGGTGATGATGGCGAAGCTGATCAAGCAGTTCTCCGGTGAGTGGGAGATGACCGCCATGGGCGACTTCGTGAAGTCGCGGACCGTTCGGGGCATGGTGAAACCGGCCGCACAGGCACTGTGACCGGGCCGCCGGGCCCGCCGCGGATCGCACGGCGGGTTCCGGTAGCGCGTTTCGGAGGAAGCGACCCTCAGAGTTTCGCGAGCTTGGTGTAGGGACTGGGGATTCTCCCCTTGCGACCGGCGAAGTCGACATGGACAGCGGCATTGCCGCTCTCCACCGCGATGACTCGGCCCAGACCGTATTGATCGTGCGAGACCCGGTCCCCCACCGCATACTCCTCGATGGGAGGACCCGCTTGTGCGCGGTTGAAGGGACTCGTCGGCAGATGGCGCCGGGATTCGGCTGACTTGTTCATTGCCGTGAGTATGACTCCTCCCGGGGCTTGAGGACATGTCCAATGCGGAACCGTGGTCAGATTGCAATGCCGCATCGCCGGCGTCGAGGCCGCAATAGAGCCATCTACGCGCATAGATCTCTTGTCTTGTGCGAGAGGGGATTCCGCCCCCTGGCAGCCCCGGTTCAGCACCCCGACAGGCCGTTCGAAAAGGTGCGAGTCCCGGCCATCCGGATTGACGTTCCAGTCGCGAGGCCGCCGCGCGCCGAGGCGCCGCTCCTGCTCTGAAGGCGGCCCGCGCTCTGAAGGCGGCCCGCGCTCTGAAGGCGGCCCGCGCTCTGAAGGCGGCCCGCGCTCTGGAGGTGGCCCGCGCTCCGCTCGGTGAGGCCCGTCCGAAGTTCCGCGGCCAAGAAGGGGCTACCTGTCGTCGCGGCAGTCCATGGTCTGGGTGCAGAGATTGGACTCCACCTTGCCGAGCAGCCGCACCAGCTCCTCGCGCTCATCCTCGTCCAGTCCGGCCAGGGTGCGCCCTTCCAGCTCGGTCATGGCCTCTTGTACCGCCGCGTTGAGCTCACAGCTCTCGGTGGTCGCCTCCACCAGTGCGGCCCTGCGGTCGGCCGGGTCAGGTCGACGGCGGACGTGTCCGGCCTGTTCGAGTCGTTGCAGCATCTTGGTGACGGTCGACGGATCGAGCTCCAGCGTCTTGATTAGGTCGGCCTGGCGCAGCGGCCCGGCGTTCCACAGCTGGATCATCAAGGACTCCTGCCCCGGGTAGAGCTCCAACCCCTTGAGTAGTTTGGCCGCTGCCATGCGGTGCAGTCGGGCGGTACGGGACAGGGAACGGCTCACCGGCCCGCCCAGCGCGCAGGCGGACAGCGGCTCGGAACAGACGGGGTCGGCGACTGCCTCGGGTTTCATCGGGACTCCTCGCTGGTGGGCTGCCGTGCGAACAGTGTCCCCGAACGTCGGGCAGCGCCTCCAAGGAAAACTTTACCTTGGCCGACCAAGTAAATGCGCTACAGTGACTCCCGGCGGAATACTTGGCCGACCACATATATCCTTTCTGGAGTCCTGATGACCACCGCGTTCGACCCGATCGACCTTTCGGGCAAGAAGCTGGCGAACCGCATCGCCATGGCCCCCATGACCCGCAGTCGTGCCTTCGGCCCCGGCCTGACGCCGACCGACTCGGTCGTCGAGTACTACGCGCAACGAGCCGGCGCCGGCCTGATCATCACCGAGGGCATCCAGCCCTCGATCACCGGACAGGGCTACCCCGACACCCCGGGACTGCACAGCGATGAGCAGGTCGCCGCCTGGCGCCGGGTCACGGACGCGGTGCACGCCAAGGGTGGAAAGATCTTCGCCCAGTTGATGCACTCCGGACGCATCGGCCATCCCTCGCTCTTCCCCGACGGCCGCTCCAGCGTCGCCCCCTCCGCGGTCGCCGCTGCCGGACAGCTCTTCACCCACGAGGGGCCCAAGGACTTCCTGCCGCCCCGTGCGCTCGACACCGCCGAGATCCCGGAGGTCGTCGAGGAGTTCACCCACAGTGCGCGCAACGCGGTCGAGGCGGGATTCGACGGCGTCGAACTGCACGGTGCCAACGGCTACTTGATCCAGCAGTTCCTGGCGTCGAACACCAACCAGCGCACCGACGAGTGGGGCGGTTCGGTGGAGAACCGCATTCGTTTCGCCACCGAGGTCACCCGGTCCGTGGTTGCCGCGATCGGTGCGGACCGCACCGGTATCCGACTGTCGCCGCGCAATGAGTACAACGACATCGCCGAGACCGACGCCCACGAGGTCTACCCGGCTCTGATCCGCGAGCTTGACCCGCTGGGCCTGGCCTATGTGCACATCTCCGAGGCGAACGAGAAGGCCCGCGAGATCACGTTGGAACTGCGTCGTCAGTACCGCGGAACCGTGGTGCTGAACCCGGCCACGGAGGGTCCGACCGACCACGCCGCCCTGCCCCTCATCGCGGAGGGTGTCGCCGACATCATCGCCTTCGGCTCCCTCTTCCTCGCCAACCCCGACCTTCCGGTCCGGTTGCAGAGCGAGGGTCCGTACAACGCCCCCGTCCCGACCGCCTTCTTCGGCGGTGGCGACGAGGGCTTCATCGACTATCCGGTGCTGAGCACCGTCTGATGGACAGCAGGCGGGGCCGGTCCGGACGCCACCCGGACCGGCCCCGCCGCGGCGTTCATCAGGCCCGTACCACGACCGTCGCGTTCATCGAATGGGCGTGAAGTCCCGGGCGCCGATGAAGTCCGGACGCGGCACGGGAGCCGCGAACGGCTCGACCGCCGCGTTCTCCACGCTGTTGAAGACGATGAACACATTGCTGCGGGCGTAGGGCGTGATGTTGTCGCCCGAGCCGTGCATGCAGTTGCAGTCGAACCAGGTCGCCGAGCCGGCCCGCCCGGTGAACAGCCGGATGCCGTGCTCCTGGGCGTACCGGGTCAGCGCCTCGTTCGAAGGGGTGCCGGCGTCCTGCATCTGGAGCGACTTCTTGTAGTTGTCGCTCGGGGTCTCGCCCGCGCACCCCAGGAAGGTCCGGTGCGACCCGGGCATGATCATCAGCCCGCCGTTGGTGTCCCGGTTCTCGGTCAGGGCGATGGACACCGACACGGTCCGCATGTTCGGCAGCCCGTCCTCGGCGTGCCAGGTCTCGAAGTCCGAGTGCCAGTAGAAGCCGGACGCGCCGAAGCCGGGCTTCACATTGATGCGTGACTGGTGGACGTAGACGTCCGAGCCGAGGATCTGGCGGGCCCGGCCGACCACGCGCTCATCGCGGACGAGGGCGGCGAAGATCGCACTGAGCTTGTGCACCTCGAAGACTGACCGCACGTCCTGCGACTTGGGCTCGATGATCGAGCGCTCGTCGGCGCGGACGGTCGGGTCGGCGATCAGCCGTTCCATCTCGGAGTGGTAGATCGCGACCTCGTCGTCGGAGATCATGTCCTCGACGGTGAGGAATCCGTCGCGTTCGTAGCCCCGCAGATCGCCCGGGACGATGGGCCCGGGCGCGCCGGGCGCGGACCAGACCACCGGGTCCTGGCGCGGGGTCATCACCTCCCCCACGCCTCGGGTCGGGTAGAGATCGGTGCGTACGGGTGCGGTCGTCATGATTCAGCCCTCCTCGGTGAGCAGTGGATAGACGCCGTTCTCGTCGTGGTCCTCGCGCCCGGTCACGGGCGGGTTGAAGACGCAGACGCAGCGGAAGTCGGTCTTGGGACGCAGGGTGTGGCGCTCGTGGCCGTCGAGCAGATACATCGTGCCGGGCTCGATCCAGTGGGTCTCGCCGGTCTCGTCATCGGTGAGCTCAGCCTCGCCCTCCACACAGAGCACCGCCTCGATGTGGTTCGCGTACCACATCGACGTCTCGGTGCCCGCGTACAGGACGGTCTCGTGGAGCGAGAAGCCCACCTTCTCCTTGGCGAGCACGATGCGCTTGCTCTCCCAGGTCCCGGAGGCCGATCTCACATGGCGCTCGGTGTTCTCGATGTCCTTGAACGAGCGGACGATCACAGTGCTTCGCTGCCTTTCCTCGATGGTGGGGCGGACGCCTCCCCCTGCGTCGACGGGGGAGAGCCGCCCTCGGGGTGGGGTGTTCAGCCGGTCTCGCGGACGCTGCGGGCGAGGATGCGCAGGCCCTGGTC
This sequence comes from Streptomyces sp. NBC_00690, assembly GCF_036226685.1. Taxonomy (NCBI): domain Bacteria; kingdom Bacillati; phylum Actinomycetota; class Actinomycetes; order Kitasatosporales; family Streptomycetaceae; genus Streptomyces; species Streptomyces sp. NBC_00690. Next base: position 2,212,099 of record NZ_CP109009.1, on the reverse strand, counting down.
CAATTCCTCGGGGGAGATGGTCAGCGCGGGCAGCAGCTTGACCACCTCGCTCTGGGGACCTGAGGTCTCCAGCAGCATCCCCAACTCGAAGGCGCGGGCGCAGATCGCCGAGGCGCGTGAGGTGTCCTCGAACTCCAGGCCCCACACCAGTCCACGGCCCCGGAAGGAGACGCCGGCGTCGGCGTTCTCGGCCGCGATGCCCAGCAGGGCCTGCTCCACCTGTTCGCCGCGGGCGAGGGTCTGCTTCTCCATCTGCCCGTCCGCCCAATAGGTGTCGAGCGCTGCCGCCGCGGTGACGAAGGCGGGGTTGTTGCCGCGGAACGTGCCGTTGTGCTCGCCCGGCTCCCAGATGTCCAACTCCGGCTTGAAGAGGCAGAGCGACATGGGCATTCCGTAGCCGCTGATGGACTTGGACAGGGTGACGATGTCCGGCGTGATGCCCGCCTCCTCGAAGGAGAAGAAGCCACCGGTACGGCCGCAGCCCATCTGGATGTCGTCGACGATCAACAGCATGTCCTGGCGTTCGCACAGTGCCTGGAGCGCGCGCAGCCACTCACCCCGGGCGACGTTGATGCCGCCCTCGCCCTGGACGGTCTCCACGATCACCGCGGCGGGCTTGTTGAGCCCCGAGCCCTGGTCCTCCAGCAGTCGCTCGAACCAGATGAAGTCCGGGATCTGACCGTCGAAGTAGTTGTCGAACGGCATCGGAGTGCCGTGGACGAGGGGGATTCCGGCACCGGCCCGCTTGAAGGCGTTGCCGGTCACGGCGAGCGAGCCCAGGGACATGCCGTGGAAGGCGTTGGTGAAGGAGACGACCGATTCACGGCCCTTCACCTTGCGGGCCAGCTTCAGCGCCGCCTCCACGGCGTTGGTGCCGGTCGGGCCGGGGAACATCACCTTGTACGGCAGGTCGCGCGGGCGCAGGACGATGTTCTGGAACGACTCCAGGAACGCCCGTTTCGCGGTGGTGGCCATGTCTAGGCCGTGGGTGATGCCGTCGCGCTCGATGTAGTCGATGAGGGCGCGTTTGAGTACCGGGTTGTTGTGGCCGTAGTTGAGCGAGCCTGCGCCGGCGAAGAAGTCGAGGTAGGTGTGGCCGTCCTCGTCGTGCAACTGGCTGCCCTGGGCCCGGTCGAACACGGCGGGCCAGCCGCGGCAGTAGCTGCGCACCTCCGATTCGAGGGTTTCGAAGACGCTCAGGGCGGGCGGGGTGATGGTCACAGTGGTCTCCAGGGGGTCCTGTTGGTCGAGTTCGCGAGTTGGCCGAGTGGGTGCGGGCATCCCGCCGGGGAGCCGGCGAACTGCCGGTGCGGGACGCGCACCTGCGGGGACGGGGTGCGAAGGTCGTGAGGGAGCGGAGGGCCGGGCCGCGGTCAGTGGCCGAGCGGGCCGATCCGGTAGAGGACTTCCGGCTGGTGTGCCCCTGTGGGCTGCCCCGGTGCCTGCCCCGCTTGCCCCTGCGGGGACTGGGGCTGCGGCTCGTCGGGAAACAGCGTGTCGTCGAAGAGGACTTCGCGTTCCACCCGGGCGCCGTGGCGCTGGGCGTAGGCGGTGAAGAGTCGGTCGGACGCGGTGTTGTCGGGGGTGATCGTGGTCTCGACCTCGCTGATCCCCCGGTCGCCCGTGACCTTGGCGGTCAGCGCGTCGAGCAGCACTCCGGCGAGCCCTCGGCCACGGAAGGCGTCGTCCACGGCGATCTGCCAGACGACGAGGGTCGTCGGACGATCGGGTCGGGCGTACCCGGTGACGAAGGCGATCGGCTCTCCGTCGGGAGCTCGCGCCACAAGTGAGGTGGCGGAGAAGTCACGGCACCACAGCAGATAGCTGTACGAGGAGTTGAGGTCGAGCACCTCGGAGTCGCGGGCAATGCGCCAAAGCGCGGCTCCATCCTCCACTCGCGGGGGCTCAACGGTTATGAATTCGCTCGACGGGGTGGCTCGTACAAGGTCTTCCTGTGCGGCGGTCATGCCCCAGTAATTTACCGAGCAAATTCTAAAAATGCATGGAGGAGAGGGGTTGGGTGAGATCGGGATATGTGTTATCGCGTGGGCGCGAGAACCGATCATGAACGGTGGAGCTATCGCCCATTTTGTGGGGTGCCAAAGGGATTTTTGGGGCGCCCTGTGGGGTCGGTCACATCTCGATATCGGCCTTGTGAATATTGATGAAACTCATGCGTTTAGGGTGAAGCTATGGGGGCAGACGAGATAGGGAAACCTGCCATCAATAAACCCTGTTGTGAATCGATGCCCGTAATGTCGAGTGGGTTTATCGAATGCATCGATCGTATTCTTGATGTGTCCCTGTCGCTTGAAGCTGCCCGGTTTTCCGTTTTCGGTTTTCGGACTACAAGTCGAGAGGGTGCGCGACTCACGAACGACCGCCCCCGGCCCGCTCAGTGTTGCGGTGCCAGCTGGCCTCGCGACGAGGTGCTCACGTCCTTCTTCGACGCCCCCGGGGCACTGCCCCGGGGGCGTCACGACCGTGCGGGCCGCGCCGGCTCAGATCGTCGAGAGTTTGCCCCGCTTCAGCCGGATCACCTCGTCGGACGCGTCCGCGACCTCCCGGGAGTGGGTCACGAGGATCACGCACTTCCCGGTGTCGTGCGCCAGCTTCCTGAACACCTCGATGATCCCGGCCGCGGTGTCCTGGTCGAGGCTGCCGGTGGGTTCGTCGGCGAAGAGGATGTCGACCTCGCACGCCAGGGCGCGGGCGATGGCCACCCGCTGCTGCTGTCCGCCGGAGAGCTCCAGCGTCTTGCGGTGCCGGTCAGCCTCCTCCACGCCGAGCAGACCCAGGAGCTCGGCGGCGCGCTGCTTCCTGGGGACGCCCTTCACGCCGGTGATCTCCATCGCGGAGGTGATGTTCTGGACGGCCGTCATGTACGTGAGGAGGTTCAGCGACTGGAAGACCGTGGCCACGTGCCGGTTGCGGTACCGGCCGAGGCCGATCCCTGCGATGTCGTCGCCCCGGAAGCGGACGCTGCCCGTGGTGGGTGAGTCGAGTCCGCTTGCGAGCGAGAGGAGGGTGGTCTTGCCGCTGCCGGAGGGGCCGATCACGGAGTACATCCGGCCCTGCTCGAACGAGTAGTTGACGTCCTTGAGGACGGTGCGGCGGGTGTTGCCCGACTGGTAGGCGCGGCTCAGACCGGTGAGCTGAAGGATCGGGGTGAAGGTGGAGGTGGGCACGGGGCCTCGGTCGGTCGTCGGGGTCACGTCAGTCGCCCTTCGTGAGGATGTCGCGGGGGTTGAGTCGCAGGACCCGGATGCCGGGGACGATCGTGGCCAGCGCGGCGATGCCGAGGCCCATGGCCCCCACATTGCCGATGTCGCCCGCACCGAGCCGGATGTTCATCGTGTCGATGGGCTTGACGTCCGGGCCCTGATCGCGCTTGTTGGCGCCGCCGGTCGGGTCGGACAGGTCCTGCCCCGGGCCCTCGTCGTCGGCTGAGTCCTTGGCCGAGGAGACCTGGCCCGCCAGGAGTCGGCCGCCGATGCCCTCGGCGATGAACTGGCTGCCCGCCGCGGCGAGGCCGATCGCGAGGAGTGCGCAGACGGTCACCTCCACCAGTTGCTGACCGAGCAGCTTGGGCTTCTTCTCGCCGAGGGAGAGCAGGATGCCCATCTCCTTGCGGCGCTCGCGGATGTTGGACGCGATGACCAGGGCCAGGATGACGGTCCCCGCGACCGCGACCAGCCAGACCGTGACCGCGGCGAAGTCCGCCGTCTTGTTGATCGGGCCGACCAGGGTCCGGTACTGCTTGTCGTTGACGCTGAACGGGAAGATCTTCAGGTCCGCCCCCGCCGCCTTCGCGTCCGACTTCAGTCGGCCCAGGTCGCCGGGGTCGCGCAGGGTGAAGGTCGCCGACCAGACCACGGCTCCGCCCGCGGTCGGGTCCTTGGCGGCGAGCCGGGTCGCGCCTGCCGGAGTGACGTAGACGTGGTTCGCGGGGGCTGCGATCGCCGGGACGTACGAGCCGGTGTCCGCCGTGTTGTTCTTGTAGATTCCGCGGACGGTGAATTCGACCTTCTCGGTGCTCATCGCGGCCGTCTTCTGGTCGATCGTGCCCGCCCTGAGCGTGATCTTGTCGCCGACTTTGAGTCGGTTGCGCTTCGCCATCCGTTCCTCGACGACGATCATGTCCGCCTTGCTGTCCGGCTTGATACCGGAACCGGAGATGAGCTTCGAATCGCCATTGCGGAAATTGGCGACCGAGTTGAGGTCGCGGATTCCGTCCGCCTTGAAAAGGTCCGTGATCGTGGTGTCCTGACCGCTCGGCGGTGCCACCGGTTGGTGCAGCCCGATCCGGTCGGTGGGGGCGGCGGCTGACTCCGATATGTAGTTGCACTGTGCGACGACAGACGATGTGCAGATCTTGTCCACCAGACCGGTGCGCAGATCACCCTCGGGTCCGATGGTGCCGCCCTGGGGACCGGTCGGCTCGCCGGCGCCACCCGAGTTGATCAGGGCGTTCACATCCAGCTGCATCGTCACCACCACGCCCACGCTCTCCTTGGCCGAGGCCGCGGCCCGCGCCGCCGCGGACTGGATCAGAAAGCCCGACAGGACCAGGGTGCAGATGACGAAGAACAGTCCGATCAGCATGGTCGTCTTGCCCGGATGGCCAGCCAGCCGCCACCAGGCCCGTTTGAACAGATTCATGGACAGCACGCTAAGTAGGAGGGGTTTTGAAGGGTGTTTGCCGGCGAGGGCGGCACAGCAGGTCTCATACACCGATCAAACAGGCCGTTTGATAAGACGGTTGAGGCCGGAATTCTCACCGGTCAGTAACCCCTCCGTGAATTAATGAAAAGAAAAGGTTGTCGACGGGTGCGCGTGCTGGTGGTCGAGGACGAGCAGTACATGGCCCGGGTCCTGGAGATCGGGCTGCGGCGGGAGGCCATCGCGGTCGACGTGGTGCACGACGGAGCCACCGCCCTGGAGCGGATCACGGTCTACGACTACGACACGGTGGTCCTGGACCGGGACCTGCCCGAGGTGCACGGCGACGAGGTGTGCCGTCGGATCGTCGCCATGGACATCGGCTGTCGCGTCCTCATGCTCACCGCCGCCGGGCGGCTGGGCGACAAGGTCGAAGGGCTCGGCCTGGGCGCCGACGACTACCTCGCCAAGCCCTTCGACTTCCCCGAACTGGTCGCCCGGCTGCGGGCCCTGTACCGCCGCAGCCCCATGGCCCACGCCCCGGTCCTCGCCTTCGCCGACATCACCTATGACACCCACCGCCGCCGGGTCACCCGCGCCGGCACCGAGGTGCGGCTGACCGCCAAGGAACTCGCCGTACTGGAGCTTCTGATGCGTGCCGACGGCGGTGTGCTGAGCGCCGAGTACCTCCTGGACAAGGCATGGGACGTCCATGCCGATCCGTTCACCAACGCCGTACGCCTCGTGGTGCACACCCTGCGCAAGAAGCTCGGCGAACCACGGCTGGTGCAGACCGCCATCAGCGCCGGCTACTACCTGGGGACCGAGTGAGGCGCCCGTCCCGGCGGGGTGCCCCGCGCCCTCCCCGGCGTCGGACGCTGAGCATCCACGGCCGGCTTTTCCTCGGCTTCGGGTCCGCACTCGCACTCTGCGCAACGCTGATGGTCGCGATCACCTACATCGGGATGCGCTTCCTGCCGATGTACGACTTCAGCACGACGCTGCTGCTACCGGACGATGCCGCCCACCGGTCCCCGGAGCCCACCACGAAACCGGTCCCGACCACCGGGCCGGTCACGACCACGGAATCCGTCCCGACCACGGAATCCGTTCCGACCACCGGGCCGGGCTCCGTCCCGAGCCTCGGGGCGGAGCTGCCGCGGATTCACCGGGCCGAGCGGTCGGGCAGCATCTCCACCAAGGAGGACGTCTGGAACACGGTCCTCCTGGTGTCATCCGGCAGCGTGCTCCTGGTGATGGCCATCGGCCTCGGCGCCGGTTGGCTGCTGTCCAAGCGGCTGCTCGCGCCCCTGCACACCATCAGCGAGGCCGCGGCGAAGGCGGCCGATGGCAATCTGACGGACCGCATCGCCGCCGAAGGGCCCGAGGACGAGCTCAAGCACCTGGCCGACACCTTCGATACGATGCTGGCCCGACTTGAGGAGTCCTTCGCCGCACACCAGCGGTTCGCCGCCAACGCCTCGCACGAACTGCTCACCCCGCTGGCCACCACCCGGGCCGTCCTCCAAGTCGCCGCGGCCGACCCCACCGGCGAGGACTTCGCCGAACTCGCCCCCATCCTCCAGGCGTCCAACGAGCGCAACATCAGCGTCGTACACGCCCTGCTCGACCTGGCGGGCGCGGACCACACCCGCTTCGACCCAAACCCGGTGGACCTCGCCGAACTCGTGGAGCAGGCAGTCGTCGAACGCTCGCAACAGGCCGCCGCGCGGGGCGTCCGACTCGATGTGGACACCGACCTCGACTGCGAGGTCACCGGCAACGCCACCCTGCTGCGTCAGTTGGTCCTCAACCTCCTCGACAACGCCCTCACCCACAACCTCCCCGACGGGGGCTCCGTCCAACTCGCCGTGTTCCGCGACGACGGCGGGGCCGTGGTGCTGGAGATCGAGAACACCGGACCCCAGTTGGACAGGGCCGTGGTGGACCGTCTCTTCGAGCCCTTCTACCGGGCCCGTTCACGTGTCTCCAGCGACCGTTCGGGCCACGGCCTGGGCCTGGCCATCGTCCGCTCGATCACCTCAGCCCACCACGGCACCCTCACGGCGAGCGCCAACCCCGGAGGCGGGCTCACCCTGCGGATGGGGATCCCCGGTGCCCCCGAATCGTCCAGATGTCCATCCCCGGCCCGGACCGCCTGACGGCCGTGCCTCCCACCGCGGTGGAACAGCACATCGGCCCCGAGACGGCGTCGACGCCACCTCGGGGCCGATGGTGTGCTCGGGCCCGCTGCCTACCGTGCGGTCAGGCCCACACCTCACTCACCGCGCGTCCCGCGGCCTCCAGATCCACCACCGCACCGGACTGGGCGAGCGCCGACCCCAGCGCGGTGAGCGAGGAACGCACCGCACCCCGAGTGGCGTCCACGCCGTAGTGGTTGACGCGGACCATCTCCTTGGCCAACGCCCCGCCACCCGCGATCAACGGCAGCGAGGGATCGGCGGCCAGGGCCCGCGCCACCAGCTCGGACGCGTCCACGCCCGCCGGCACACGCAGGGTCGTCGCCACCGGAGCGGCGTCCCGCGCCTCGTACACGTACGGCTCCAGACCGCCACCGAGCGCCGTGGCACCCGCGCGGGTCGCAGTGGCGGCCGACGCATGGCGGGCCATCACGGCCTCCAGGCCCTCCGACTCGATGCGCTCCACACAGGCTTCCAGGGCGAGCATCTCCAACTGCGCCGGAGCGTGCAGCAGTGCCCGCCGCCCGCCGTCGATCCAACGCTCTTTCCAGTCCAGCAGCGACAGATAGGAACGCCGGGGCGCTGCCGGGTTGGCCGCAAACCGCTCCCAGGCCCGTGCGCTCACCGACACCGCTGACACACCGGCCGGTCCCCCCATGGCCTTCTGCGCGCCGATCACACACAGGTCGACTCCCCAGACGTCCGGCAGCAGCGGTTCCGCGGCCACCGAAGCCACCGCGTCCAGCATGAAGAGGGCCCCGTGACGCCGTACGACCTCGCCGATCTCCGCAACCGGATTGGTGTTGCCCGTCGCCGCCTCCGCGTGCACCAGCGAGACGAAGTCGATCTCCGGATGGGCGGCCAGGGCCTGCTCCACCTGCTCCGCGGTGACCGCGGTGTGGAAGGGGACCTCCAGGTCGACGACCGTGGCACCGCAGTCCCGCAGCCAGTTGCCGAACGTCTGCCCGTACGGTCCCGTCACCACGTTCAGCGCGGTCGAGCCGGCTCGCGCGCCACTGCGGATGCATCCCTCAAGCGGCAGCAGGGCCTCACCCTGGGTGATCACCACATCGTGCTCGGTGTCGAGCAGTGCGGCGACGCGACGCTCGATGTTCGCGAAGTGTGCGGCGGTCAGCGGGGGCAGGTCCAGGAGCGGATGTGTCACGGTGGTGCCTCTTCGGGTCCGCGCAGCTAGGTCGCGCATCGGGTTCGTCTTCTGCTCCAGCCGCTTTGGTCATGCGTGTGATCAGCGGCTTTCAGCATCACAGACGAGAGTACCCACCCCCGTGAGCCGGGCTCGTACAGTGCTGGCATGAGCGATCACACGGTGCTGCATGTGAAGGGGCGGGTGCTGGTCGGCCCCGAGGACGTACGGGATGAACTGTGGGTCGTCGGGGGGCGCATCACCCATCAGCGCCCCCTCGCAGCCCATGATGTACGGACCGTTTCCGGTTGGGTGCTGCCCGGGCTGGTCGACGCCCACTGCCATGTCGGGCTCGACCGGCACGGCCCGGTGGACGACGCCACCAGCGAGAAGCAGGCGATCGCGGACCGCGATGCCGGCGCCCTCCTGATCCGGGACGCCGGTTCACCCTCCGACACCCGCTGGATAGACGAGCGCGAGGACCTTCCGAAGATCATCAGAGCGGGCCGGCACATCGCGCGCACCCGCCGCTACATCCGGAACTACGCCCATGAGATCGAGCCGGACGACCTGGTCGCATATGTGGCGCGCGAGGCCCGGCGAGGCGACGGCTGGGTGAAGCTCGTCGGCGACTGGATCGACCGGGACGCGGGGGACCTCACCGCCTGTTGGCCGCGCGCCGAGGTGGAGGCGGCGATCGCCGAAGCGCATCGGCTCGGGGCGCGCGTCACCGCCCACTGCTTCGCCGAGGATTCGCTGCGCGACCTGGTGGAAGCGGGCATCGACTGCATCGAGCATGCGACTGGACTCACGGAGGAGACGATCCCGCTCTTCGCGGAGCGCGGGGTCGCGATCGTCCCGACCCTCGTCAACATCGCCACCTTTCCGGCACTCGCGGACGGCGGGGAGTCTAAGTTCCCCCGCTGGTCGGCCCATATGCGCAGGCTCCACGAGCGTCGCTACGACACGGTGCGCGCCGCCTATGACGCGGGGGTGCCGATCTTCGTCGGCACCGACGCGGGAGGATCACTCGCCCATGGACTGGTCGCGGCCGAGGTCGCCGAGTTGGTGAAGGCGGGGATTCCGCCGCTGGAGGCACTGTCGGCCACTGCCTGGGGTGCCAGACAGTGGCTCGGGCGGCCCGCGTTGGACGAGGGTGCCCCGGCGGACCTGGTGGTGTACGCATCCGATCCACGCAAGGACGTCAGGGTGCTGGCGGCGCCGCAGCGGGTGATCCTCAACGGCCAGGTGATCGGCTGAGGTCGTTCCCTGCCGTCGGATCGACGTCGGCATCCCCTATGGCAGCACCTTGACTGAGCGTGTCTCCGGCTGGTCGCCGCTCGTTAGGCATTTTTCGGCCTGTGTCCGGTTGTGCACCGGCGCACGACCGGAGCACCCGGGACACGCCCACTGTTCAGGAACATGCGTACGTCACTAATCGAATATGGGCGCGGAAACCCCCCTTTGGGGTGAACTAACCCCAGGTGTCTGTCGGTTCACTCTGAGTGCGTAAAGATTCCGGTGTCCCCGTCGCCACGGCCCGCATGTCCCTGCGGGCCGTGCGGCGATGCCGTAACTCTCGTGGGGGTTCCACCACCGTGAACAGCAATGCCTTCCGCACGTCCGCACGCCGCTGCGCCGCCGTCACCGCCTCTGTCGCCATGGCCGCGGCACCGGTGGCGCTCGCCGGCCCTGCACACGCCACCGGCGGCGGTAGCGAGGGAAGGGCGAGCGCTGTCGTGCTCCGCGCCGGGCTCGACGTCTCGCTGCACAACAAGACCGTGCAGGTCCCCCTCAACGCCACGCTCAACGAGGTCAAGGCGCCGGCGAGCGCCGACAAGACGGCACTCTCCGTCCGGCTCGACGGAGTGGACCAGGGCAGGCCGTTCTCCGTGCTGCGCGCGGACGTGGCCACCTCCCGGGGGACCGTCGACAAGAAGCAGGCCGAGGGATACGCCCGTCTCGTGGGCGCCCGCGTGCACGTGCCCGGGCTTCCGCTGCTCTCCCTGATCGAGGTCGAGCAGGTCACCTCGCGAGCCACCTGCCGGGTCGGCGCCCGCCCCACCGCCACCTCGAACGTGCTCGGTCACGTCAAGGTGCTCGGCAAGAAGGTCACGCTCAGCGCGGGCGGGCAGACGGCGGTGGCCGTGCCGGGCGTCGGCACGGTCACGCTCGATCTGTCCCGGACCCACACCACCTCCCGTACCGCCGCGGCCACTGCCCTCGCCCTCAAGGTCGCGGTGAACCCCCTCAACCTGAACGTCGCCGAGGTCAACGGAACCGTGACGCTGGTGGAGGCGAAGTGCGCGGCGCCGAAGGCCCCGCACCGGGAGCAGGAGACCGCGACACCGCAGGAGCCGGGTGAGCAGGAGCCCACATCCCCGCAGGAGCCGGCGCCCACCGAGGGGACCAAGGCGCTCTCCGGTGGGGAGCCGACCGAGAACCTCGCCGAAACGGGCGGCAGCTCGACCACGATGTACCTGGCCGCCGGCTCGGTGGCGCTGCTCGGCCTCGGCGGGGGTGCGCTGCTGATGGTCCGCAAGCGGGCCCGGGCCCGCGGCTGACGGTGCTGAGGCCCCGGTAAGGGCAAGGCGAAGGGGGTGGGGTCCGCAGTAGGCGGGCCCCACCCCCTTTCGTCGGGCGGGTGCTGTCGGCGGTACGGAACGTCAGTCGCCCACCATCGTCAATGCCTGGTCCAGCGCCTGGAGGAAGCGGTTCGTCGTCACCCGGTCCCGTACCGCGATCCGCAACCAGTTGGGATCGAGACCGGGGAAGGTGTCACCGCGGCGCACCGCGAACCCCAGGGAGCGCAGCCGTTCGCGCACCTCCGCACCCCGTCGGACCCGGGCGAGGACGAACGACGCCTCCGCCTCGTCCACCACCCGCACCTCGTCGAACTCCGCCAGACCGGCCAGGAGATGGGCCCGCTCCAGGGCGATCAGTCCGGCCGCGTGCTCCGCCTCCTTCAGTGCTGCCGGGCTCATGCACACCTCGGCGGCGACCAGGGCGGGCGTCGACACCGGCCACAGCGGCTGGACGCGCTCCAACTCGGTGATCACCTCCGGTGGCGCCAGTACGTATCCGACGCGCAGACCGGCGAGCCCCCAGGTCTTGGTGAGACTGCGCAGCACCACAAGGCCCGGTACGTCCGTACGATCCGCCAGAGTCTCGCGTTCGTCCGGCACCGCGTCCATGAACGCCTCGTCCACCACCAGCATTCGCCCCGGCCGGGCGATCGCGACGAGATCCGCGGCGGGGTGGAGCACCGAGGTGGGATTGGTCGGATTCCCGATCATCACCAGGTCGGCAGCGTCGGGCACGGCCCCGGGATCGAGCCGGAAGCCGTTCTCCTCACGGAGCTCCAACCGGTGCACCGTGTGGCCTGCGTCGCGCAGGGCCGCTTCCGGCTCGGTGAACTGAGGATGGACGACCAGCGGATGCCGCACCCGCAGAGCCCTGGCGAGCAGTACGAACGCCTCCGCCGCACCAGAGGTCAGCAACACCCGCTCCACCGGCAGCCCATGGCGTGCCGCGACCGCGGCGCGCGCCGAGCGACCGTCCGGATAGCTGGCGAGCGTTACGAGTGAGGCGGCGATGCGTTCCCGCAACCATTCGGGAGGGGTGTCGGTGCGCACGTTGACCGCGAGATCGATCATGTGCGGAGCGTTGTCCCGTACTTCGGCGTCGCCGTGGTGGCGCAGGTCGTGGGGGTCAGTGTGCGTGTACATGGCTGCTGTCTGGACTTTCGTGGGTGCGGGGGATGGGGAGCGGGGACGTCACACGTCCTCCTTGGGGTGAGGGACGTACGGCAGGAGGGAGCGCACGGCAGGGGCGACCGCGCCATGAACGGGTGCGGCATGCCCCGGGCTGCGGGGGTGCGGTGGTGGGGAGGGCCACCGCACCCCCGGGGGCGGGCCGGCTGCGCCTGAGTGAAGCTTGTGCGCGCCGGCCGGGGCGGGCGACGTCGGTCGCCGGAGTGCGGGATGCGGGGGAGGGCGGTGGGGTGTCGACACAGCGAACCGGTTGCACCGACCGGCTCGGGTGGCCACACGGCGGTCGTCGGTGGCGTGGTCGGGCACACCACGGGCGCCGCGGGCGGTTCGCCGGTGTCTGGTGCACGGCGCCGTCGCGGTCCGGGGGAGGCCATCGTCTGTCGTGCGGGGTCGCCGCTCGATCCACGATGAGCGGGTGGCTGTGTTGCCGACCGTCACGATCGTCATCCTGTCCACCATCGCGGCATCCACTCCGTGCAGTGTGCCGACATGGCCTGTTCTTTTCGGTCTCTTGGGGTGATGGATGAATGGGGAGACCTCCCCGGGCAGGGTGATCCCGACCGGGTCCGCCTCGGTGTGCGGTGGCTCGGCGTCGGAACGGCGCGTTGGTGTCCCGGACTTCAACGAGGGTCCGCCCAGGTGCTGAAAAACCCAAGAAGAAGGCGCTGAACAGCAATATTGTTACCCAGGATGAATCGGCGAAGCCGCTGTTTCCTGCCCTGGGGCCAAGGCATGGTCGGCGATCCTCTACCGGGAGCCGCCCGGGCGGCCATCCGGCTCACCGAATGGCTCCATGGAAGTCCTGGCCACCAGCGAGTCGAGGCCGGATTTGCACCCTGAGGTGTGTGCACCTCCCACGGCGATCTCGGCGGTCGACACTCTGCGTACCACCGCACAGGTCGCCGCGGCGGCCCGTCCCTTCGGGCGGGACACCCTCTTGGGCACCAGCAGCACACCTCCACCAGCCAGGGCAGCCGCCTCCGCAACCGATGCGGTGCCGACGGCCCCCAGCACCGCCGCGGAAGGATGCGGTACGGAAACGAGGGCCAGCCGGTCCGCGGGATGCGGCACCAGCGGTACTCCCAGCCACCGGGCCACGGCGAGGACGCCCGGCTCATCGGCCTTGGCCGCGACGGTGGCCACCTCGACGACGTCCTCCGGCGTCAGTCCCGCCGTCCGCAGCGTCGTCGCGATGAGCTCGATCACCTCTGCCTCGGGCACACCGCGCGACGCACCCACCCCCACGACCAACGACCGCGTATCCGGGCCCGCGCGTCCGGTCATGGACACCACCGCACCCGACAGGGCCGAGCGGTCCAAGAGATCTCGTGGGCGTCGGCGATCTGGGCCATGAGCGGACTCCCTCCGCGGCAAACGGGTGATTGCGGCGGGTCCCGCAGCAGAAACCCCACAGCGCCCGATCGATCCGCTAGCAAAGGTCCATGGCGGTGTTCGTTGCGCTCGGCGCGTTTGTGATGACGCTGTTCGGCGGTTGGACGGCGCAACGCGTCACCGACCGGCGCCACTTGGTGCTGGGCCTGGCCGGTGGACTGATGCTCGGTGTGGTGGGGCTCGATCTGCTGCCCGAAGCGCTGGAAGCCGCGGGTGAGGAAGTCTTCGGGGTGCCCCAGGCGCTGCTGCTGTTCGTCGGGGGCTTCCTCGTGGCGCACATGGTGGAACGGCTGCTGGCCGCCCGGCAGATCGCCCACGGCGCAGCGGAGGAACGCGTCCCACAGGTGGGGCTCACGGCGGCCGGCGCCATGGTCAGCCACAGCCTGATGGACGGCATCGCGATCGGCGCCGCCTTCCAGGTGGGCGACGCCATGGGGATCACCGTGGCACTGGCCGTCATCACCCATGACTTCGCGGACGGCTTCAACACGTACACGATCGCCAGTCTGTACGGGAACACCCGGGCCAAGGCGATGGTGATGCTCTTCGCCGATGCGCTGGCACCGGTCGTCGGAGCGGCGTCCACCCTGCTGTTCACCCTGCCCTTGGAACTCCTCGGCAGCTATCTCGGCTTCTTCGGCGGTGCCCTGCTCTACCTCGCCGCCGCCGAGATCCTGCCGGAGGCGCACCACACCCACCCGGCCGGACCGACGCTCCTGTGCACAACGGCCGGGGTGGGCTTCATCTGGCTGGTGACCGGAATCGCCGAGTGAGCCCCTCGAACCGCCGCTCGCCCTCGCCGAAGCCGACGGACCGGGCCATCGGCTCGTCATCTCGTGCACCGGGCGACGAATCGCGCGGCCACCCCCGGCTCGGCCGTCCAGTGGGTGTGCAGATAGCTCGCGTGGACCCCGCCCTGGACGAATCCCTCCATTCGCGGCCGGGGCAGTCGCATCCCCCACGCGGGGGTCGGGCCCGCCGACGGTTCGATCACGGTCCGATGGAACTCGTGCCCCCGCAGCCGCGTCCCCACCACCGCCAGACAACTGTCGGTCACCGCGACCGCCTCGCGGTACCCGAGGGTCAGCCGCTCACCCATCCGCGCATCCGCGTCGAGCACCCCGCACATCGGCCGCCCGTCGAGCGACCGCGCCAGGTACAACAACCCGGCGCACTCCGCGGCCACCGGCCCACCGGAGCCGGCGAAGTCCGCCATGTCCTTGCGCAGCGTCTCGTTGGCAGACAATTCGGCACCGAACACCTCGGGGAAGCCGCCCCCGATGACCACGCCCGCGGTCCCCTCCGGCAGCCGCTCGTCCCGCAGCGGATCGAAGGGGACGACCTGTGCCCCGGCCGCCGTCAGCAGTTCGACATGCTCAGCGTACGAGAAGGTGAAGGCCGGGCCACCGGCGACCGCGACCACCGGCGATGGCCCGATGGCCGTCGCCGGATCGAGCACGGGCGGCGCCCAGGCCGTGGCCCCCAGCGGCGGCGCACTGCGCGCAAGGGCCAACAACCCGTCCATATCGCACCCCTGTCGCACCAGCTCGGCCATGGCGGCAACCGCAGTCAGGGCCTCCGTCCGTCGCTCGGCGACCGGCACCAACCCCAGGTGCCGGGACGGAGTCGCCACCGCCTCACCTCGCCTCAGCACCCCCAGTACGGGCACCCCGGACTCCTCCAGCGCGTCCCGCAACAGGGCCTCGTGCCGGTCGGTGCCCACCTTGTTGAGGATGATCCCCCCGATCCGCACCTCCGGATCGAAGGAGACGAAGCCGTGCACCAGGGCCGCCACCGAACGCGACTGCGACGAGGCGTCGACCACCAGAACCACCGGCGCCCGCAGCAGTTTCGCCAACTGGGCCGTGGACGCCAGTTCCCCAGCCCCCGACGCCCCGTCGTACAGCCCCATCACCCCCTCGACCACCGCCAGATCGCACCCGGCCGAGCCATGGGCGAACAACGGCGCCATCAACTCCGTACCGCAGAGGTAGGCGTCGAGGTTGCGGCCGGGGCGGCCGGTGGCCAGGGCGTGATAGCCGGGGTCGATGTAGTCGGGGCCCACCTTGTGCGGGGACACGGCCAGGCCCGTGGCGGCGAACGCCGCCATCAGGCCCGTCGCCACGGTGGTCTTGCCGCTGTTCGACGCTGGGGCTGCGATGACGAGACGTGCTACCACTCGATGCCCCGCTGCCCCTTCTGGCCTGCGTCCATCGGGTGCTTCACCTTGGTCATCTCCGTCACCAGATCGGCGAACTCCAGCAGTTCGGTCGGTGCGTTGCGGCCGGTGATCACCACATGCTGGTTACCGGGCCGATCCCGTAGCACCGAGATCACCTCGGCTGTGTCCACCCACCCCCAGTGCAGGGGGTAGGCGAACTCGTCGAGGACGTACAGCCGGTACGTTTCCGCGGCCAGATCCCGTTTGACCTGCTCCCAGCCCTCCCGGGCCGCCTCCTCGTTGGTGGCCTGCGCATCGCGCTGCACCCAGGACCAGCCCTCGCCCATCTTGTGCCAGTCCACCCGGCCGCCTTCGCCGGATGCGCCCAGCACCTTCAGGGCGTTCTCCTCGCCGACCTTCCACTTCGCCGACTTGACGAACTGGAACACTCCGATCGGCCACCCCTGGTTCCAGGCCCGCAGAGCCAGCCCGAACGCGGCCGTCGACTTGCCCTTGCCGGTGCCCGTGTGGACGAAGACCAACGGCCGGTTGCGGCGCTGGCGGGTGGTGAGTCCGTCGTCAGGAACGACGGACGGCTGTCCTTGCGGCATCTATGCGGCCCTCCCCATCGAGATCGGTCCACCCGTGCGCCGGGCGGTCTGCTCGCCCGGCTGCCGGGCGTCCTTCACCAGGCCGGCGATGGCGTCCGCGCGCAGTTCGTCCAGCGTCACCGCCGTACCCGCGAGGTCGGTCGCCAGCGAAACGGCGAGCCCCAGCCTGACCGGCCCCGACTCGCAGTCCACGACGATCGCAGCCGTGCCCTCACTGGCGTGCAGCCGTGCGGCGCGGGTCGCCAGGCCCACCGGGTCGGGTCCCTTGCCGGTCGCCCGGCCGTCCGTCACCACGACCAGCAGGGGCCGACGCGAGGGATCCCGCATCCGCTCCACCCGCAGCACGTCATGGGCCTTGAGGAGTCCGGCCGCCAGCGGAGTGCGCCCGCCCGTCGGCAACAGGGCGAGTCGGGCGGCTGCCGTGTCCACCGATGACGTCGGCGGCAGGGCCACCTCGGCGTCCTGGCCGCGGAAGGTGATCAGCCCCACCTTGTCCCGGCGCTGATAGGCATCGAGCAGCAGCGAGAGCACCGCGCCCTTGACCGCACCCATGCGCTGCCTGGCCGCCATCGAACCGGACGCGTCCACCACGAACAGCACCAGATTGCTCTCGCGCCCTTCACGCGACGCCTGCCGCAGGTCGTCCCTGCGGATCACCAGCCCGGGACCGCTGCGCCCCCTGGCCCGCTGATGGGGGGCGGCAGCCTGCACGGTCGCCGCCAGGTGCAGCCGGGTCAGGGCGCCCCGGGGCCGGCGTGAACCCGTGGTCCTGCCGTGCTCGGCCCGCGCCCGTGAGCGCCGGCCGGCCGCCCCCTCGCCGATGCCCGGCACGCTCAGCGCTTTCGTACGGAAGGGCTCCGTGGCCTGGACGGCACGCTGCTCACCGGCTCCACCCGTACCGGGGGAGTCCTGCCGGGGGGAGGGGTCTTCAGCGGCTGGGGTGTCCGGAGTGTGTGGGGAGTCCTGTGGCGCGGGCGCATCGGGCGCGTGGGGAGCGTCAGGGGAGTCGGGGGAGGGCGATCCGCCGCCCGGCCCACCGCCGGGGTCCGAATCCGGGTCCGGGTCTGAGTCGGGGTCGCGGTCCGGGTCGGGATCGGTGTCGGATCCGCCGAACTCCTCCAGCGTCTCGTCCAGCTTGTCCTCGTCGAGCCCGGGCGCATCGAAGGGGTTGCGTCGACGGCGGTGGGGGAGCGCCAACAGGGCGGCCTGTCGGACGTCCTCGGCGAGTACGTCCGTACGCCCCGCCCAGGCGGCCAGTGCCGTCGCGGTGCGCGCCATCACGATGTCGGCGCGCATCCCGTCCACCTCGAACGCCGCGCAGGTGGCCGCGATCTGCCGCAGGGCGTCATCGCCGAGCGACACCGTCGGCAGCAGCGCCCGCGCCGCAACGATCTTCGCCCGTAGGGCGTCCTCATCGGCGGTCCACCGCAGAGCGAACGCGGCGGGGTCGTCGTCGTACGCCAGTCGCCGTCGCACCACCTCGACCCGCTGGTCGGGCTCGCGGGACGCAGCCACCTCCACCGTCAGACCGAACCGGTCGAGGAGTTGCGGCCGTAGCTCACCCTCCTCCGGATTCATCGTTCCCACCAGCAGGAACCGCGCCGCGTGCCGTACGGACACACCCTCCCGCTCCACATAGGACGCCCCCATGGCGGCGGCGTCCAACAGCACGTCCACCAGGTGGTCGTGGAGCAGATTCACTTCGTCGACGTACAGGATTCCGCGGTGCGCGGCAGCGAGCAGTCCCGGCTCGAACGCCTTGACGCCGTCCGCCAGCGCCCGCTCGATGTCCAGGGCGCCGACCAACCGGTCCTCGGACGCGCCCACCGGCAACTCCACCATGCGAGCGGGGCGGGCGGCGGAGAGACCGGGCTCGTGCGGCCCGTCCGGGCACGCCGGATCGGGTGCGCCCGGATCGCAGGAGAACCGGCAGCCGGGAACGATCGACACCTCCGGTATCAGAACTGCCAGCGCCCGGACCGCTGTGCTCTTGGCCGTGCCCTTCTCACCGCGGACGAGCACACCGCCCACCTGCGGTGATACGGCGTTCAGCAGCAGGGCGAGCCGAAGGTCGTCCTGCCCGACAATGGCGGTGAACGGGTACGGCGTGCTCATCCGGCCTCCTGTGAGATGTGCGAATGGGTGTGCGGGAGCGGAGATGGCCCCGGCAACTGTTGCGTCGACGCGGGTTCGGTTTCCGCCCCGTTTTCCGTTCGGCTTTCCGTCCGGGTGTCCGTCCGGGTGTCCGTCCGGTCTTTCGGCCTGATGTCCGTTGCGGTTCCCGTGCCGGCTTCGGGCTTCGGGTCGGGCCCGACTCCTTCGGTGGCAGCCGCGTCCTTCGGTCGGTGCGGCCCGCCGCCCGCCGTCGCCTCTCCGGGCAGTGGCGGTGCTCCCGGCGGCAGGAAGGGAAGCCCCGCGGGCGAACCCCCTTCGATGAGCCGCAGCAGCGCATCGGTGTCCGCATGCTCCTCGATGAGATCGCCGAGCCGGTCCAACTGCTCCTCGCGCAGCGCCGCGAACGAGGTGTCAGGGGCCGGCACGAACCGACGGCCCGCGGCCCGGGCGACCTCGCGCAGGAACTGTCGGCGAAAGCCGTCGCTCTCCAATGAACCGTGCCAGTGGGTGCCCCACACCTGCCCGAGGCGGCATCCCGCCAAGAAGGGCTCTCCACCGAGGACTTCGGCCACCCCATGGTGGATCTCGTACCCCTCCACCTGCTCTCCGAGCGCACTTCCGACGGGTCGGGCGAGCGTCTTCTCCACGGCGAAGCGGACCCGGACCGGGAGCAGTCCCAGCCCGGTGACCGACCCGGCCTTGGACTCCACCTCGTCGTGGATGTGCTCGCCGAGGAGTTGAAAGCCCCCGCAGATGCCCAGCACGGGTCGGCCCGCCGCCGCTCGCCTGGCCAACTCCGCGGCCAGACCGCGTTCCTGGAGCCAGCGCAGGGCCCGTACCGTGCCCCGGGTGCCGGGGACGATCACCAGATCGGCATCCGCCAACTCCTCGGGCCGGTCCACGAAGCGCACGAGGACCCCCGGCTCCGCCGCCAGCGCGTCCACGTCCGTGAAGTTGGACATCAACGGCAGCGCGCACACCGCGACCCGCAGCACGTCCTCGCCGACCGGGGGCGCCGTGACCGACTCGCGCACGGCACCGCGCAGGGACACCCGCAGACCGTCCTCCTCGTCGATCCCGAGCCCGTGGGCGTACGGGAGGACCCCGAACGTCCGCCGTCCGGTCAGGTCATGGAGCATGTCGAGGCCCGGCTCCAGCAGGGAGACGTCACCGCGGAACTTGTTGATGAGGTAGCCCGCCACCAACCGTTGGTCCTCGGCCGCGAGCAGCGCCGTCGTCCCGAAGAAGGAGGCGAACACCCCGCCGCGGTCGATGTCGCCCACGACCAGCACCGGCAGCCCAGCCGCCCGGGCGACACCCATATTGACGATGTCGGTCCGCCGTAGGTTGATCTCCGCGGGGCTTCCCGCCCCCTCGCAGATCACGGCGTCATGGGTGGCCCGCAACTCCTCCAGGCACTCCACGACGGTGGCCAGCAGGGTCTGCTGTCGGCCGCCGTGGTAGCCGCGGGCGCTCATCTCACCGACCGGTCTGCCCATCAGCACGACCTGGCTGGACCGGTCGCTGCCGGGTTTGAGGAGCACCGGGTTCATCAGTGCGCTGGGCTCGACGCGGGCGGCCTGCGCCTGCATCGCTTGGGCCCGGCCGATCTCCGCGCCCTGTCGGGTGACGAAGGAGTTCAGGGACATGTTCTGGCCCTTGAACGGAGCGACCTTCACCCCCTGCCGCACCAGCCAGCGGCAGATGCCCGCCGTGACCACACTCTTGCCCGCGTCCGACGTGGTGCCGGCGATCAGCAGGCCACCGCCGCGCCCTCGGCTCGTCATCAGGTCTCCCCGTCTTCTCGTCGCCCGCGCCGCGGTGTCGCCGCCCGTTGGAACAGCGAGTGCGCCATCACGCCCACACCGAGCGCCAACACTCCGACCCGTCGTGACAGCCGTACCGCACGCTCGATGTCGGCCAACTCCACCTGCCGGCCCGCCGAGTGCAGGACCGGTCGGTGCTCGATCCGTCCGGCGTAGGAGAGCGTTCCGCCGAGTTGTACTCCCAGCGCACCGGCGAACGCGGCTTCTACGGGTCCCGCGTTGGGGCTGGGGTGCCGATGGGCGTCGGCCCGCCAGGCCGCGAGCGCCCGGGGGGCGCTCTCGCCCGTGACAGCGGCGAGAGCGGCCGTCAGCCGTGCTCCGGGCCAGCCGGCGACATCGTCGAGCCGGGCCGAGGCCCAGCCGAACCGTCGGTGCCGGGGCGACCGGTGCCCCACCATCGCGTCCAGGGTGTTCACCGCGCGGAACGCGACCAGTCCGGGCACGCCCGCGACCGCGCCCCACACCAGGGCCCCCACGACCGCGTCCGAGGTGTTCTCGGCGACGGACTCGACGACCGCCCGGGCGATCTGCTGCTCGTCCAGGTACTGGGGGTCACGTCCGCACAGATGTGGCAGCCGGGCCCGGGCCCGCTCGATGTCACCGGCCGCGAGCGCGGCACCGACGGCACGCGCTTCCCGGCCCAGTGATGTCCCTCCGACCACGGTCCAGGTGGCGGTCGCGGTCAGTGCGATGCGGAGCAGCGGACTGCGACGGGTGGCATGGGACGCCAGGGCGGCGGTCGCGGTGGCCCCACCGACGCAGAGCGTCGTGTACAGGGCTCCCCAGCCGCGGTGGTCACGCCACAGGGCCTTCTCGACGGCGCCGGCGGCCCGTCCGAAGAGGGCGACGGGATGCCCTCGGCGCGGGTCGCCGAGCAGTAGATCAGCCAGGAGTCCGGCAGCCGCCCCGTACGCGAAGACACGATCGGTACGCATGGGTTCAGACCGGTGTTCCGCCTCGGAGGGCCCTTGGTGCCGGCCCATGGGACATCCGTGCTCCCTGCCGGGCCGCGGTCGCCGGGGGTGCACCGCGCAGCAAGTGGGTGCCGTCGATCAGGGCAGGGGCTGGACCGTAGCCGGGCATGGCGATATGTCCTCACTCAGGGTGTCCGCGCCCTGGTTCGACGTGATCGACGCGAGAGTTCCTGGCTCCCGGGGAGGATCTCCCCGGTCACAGTGGCGGGACCGCGCCGGATTCGCACCGGCTTCCTCTGCTGCTGTCGTTGTTGGCCCCGGCAGTCCACCACGCCCCGAGAACAGCCGTCAACCTGCCGTTGACCTGCGACGGTGCAGTGTGCCGAGCCACACATCGCCCCTGCTTCCCGAGGGACCCTCAGGGCACGCAGAAGCCGGACCGCAGATCCCGAGAGATCGACGGCCCGGCTGTGAAACGACTGCTGTGCGGTGAGGTGCGGCCTCAGGTGACGATCAGATAGATCCCGTAGCTGATGGCCGCGGTGCAGAGGGCGAAGCAGGTGTAGGCGCCTATCCGGGGAAGGGCAACCGAGCCGGTGCCGGAGGCGGTCGCAGCCCCCTGCTTGCTCAGACCGATGATGCCCAGGGTGAACAGGCCCACCAGCGCAATGGTGGCGACGAGACTCACGCCGAAGACGGAGCCGAGGGCTACCCAGTCGATTTTCATGGTCTTCAGTCCTTACACCGCGGCCGGGCTGGCGGGGCCGGCTTCGGGGGTCGCGGCATTGCGGGCCGGGATGGTCGTCTTGAGGTCGTCCAGGGAGTTGTTCATCGCCGTGCCGGCAGGCGGCGGGGTGACGGCCGCGATGGCCGTGGTGACCACGCCCGCGGGCTCGCCTTCCTCGGACGTGTCGTTGACGTTGGTGTGGTCGACGACCTGGCGGCGGGAGATGAACCAGATGGCGGCGGACGAGGCGACCAGGAAGGTGGCGACCACCGCCACGCCCCAGTCGCCCTGCTTGGTCACGTACTCGGAACCGGCGGCCACCAGACCGGCGGCCGGCAGGGTCAGACCCCAGGCCACGAACATCCGGGTGGCGGTCGACCAGCGGACCACCCCGCCCTTGCGGCCCAGACCGGCACCCATCACCGCGCCGGAGCACGAGTGGGTGGTGGAGAGGGAGAAGCCGAGGTTCGACGAGGCGAGGATGACGCTGGCCGCACTGGTCTGGGCGGCGAAGCCCTGCTGCGGCTGGAGGTCGGTCAGGCCCTTGCCCATGGTGCGGATGATGCGCCAGCCACCGAGGTAGGTGCCGAGGGCGATGGCGATGCCCGCGGAGGCGATGACCCACATGGGGGGGTTGGAGCCGGGGACGAGCACTCCACCGGCGACGAGCGCGAGGGTGATGACACCCATGGTCTTCTGGGCGTCATTGGTGCCGTGGGCCAGGGACACGAGGCCGGCCGAGGCTATCTGGCCGGCGCGGTAGCCCTTGGCGGTGGACTTCGGGTCGGTGTTCCGGCCGAGGCGGTACGTCAGCCGGGACGCGAGGTAGGCGGCGAAACCGGCGACCAGCGGGGCTGCGATCGCAGGGATGAGCACCTTGGTGACCACGGTGCCGCCGTTGACTCCGCTGACACCGACCGACGCGATGGTCGCACCGATCAGACCGCCCATGAGGGCGTGCGAGGAGCTGGACGGCAGACCGATGAGCCAGGTCAACAGATTCCAGAGGATGGCGCCGACGAGCGCCGCGAAGATCACTTCGGGGGTGATGCCTGACTCGTTGACGATGCCGCTGGAGATCGTTTTGGCGACCTCCACCGAAAGAAACGCGCCGACGAGGTTGAGCACCGCGGACATGGCGACCGCGGCCTTGGGCTTCATCGCGCCGGTCGAGATGGTCGTCGCCATCGCATTGGCCGTGTCGTGGAAACCGTTCGTGAAATCGAACACGAGAGCCGTCACGATCACAATCGCGAGCAGCAGCGTGATGTGTTCCATTTACCCAGGCAATCTATGGACGTCAGTGACATCGCGAACGTAGATAACCTGGGTGAACGGAAGGTGAACTGAGGCGAGATTCGTGATGTCCCCAAGTGAGGTTCGCGATTCCGCTTGTGCCCTGAGTGATCTCTTCGGGCCGTCTGCGTGGTCGTGCTCCCGGGCCCACCATGGCACCGGTGTCCGCAAGATGGCATTTACGCCCTTTAAGGTGATCTGCATCACGGGACGGTCTGTTGCCTTCCGGCCATGCCTGACAGGATCGATCCATGGCCGAACACATGTCCAAAGAGTCCATCGAACAGGCGTGGCGGGATGTTGTGACCACCGCCCGGAGAACGGCTGCCGAGGGCTTGGTGGTGGGCACGTCCGGCAATGTGTCGGCGCGGGTCGGCGACCTCGTCGTAGTGACCCCCAGCGGAGTGCCCTACGAACGTCTGTCGACGAAGGAGCCCGTGGTCGTCGACCTGGCGGGCCGACAGGTCGCCGGCGACCTCAAGCCGACCAGTGAACTCCCCCTCCACCTGGAGGTTTACCGTACATCCAAGGCCGGGGCCGTCGTCCACACGCATGCCGTCCACGCCACCGCCGTCTCCACGCTCGTCGACGAACTGCCGGCCGTCCACTACATGACGGCCGAGCTCGGCGGACCCGTCCGTGTGGCCCCGTACGCCCTCTATGGCACGCCGGAGCTGGCCCGGAACATGGGTCGGGCACTGGATGGCCGCAGCGCCTGTCTGCTGCGCAACCACGGCACGATCGCGCATGCGGATTCGCTGGACCGCGCCTACGACCGCACCGCCCAACTGGAGTGGATGTGCCAGGTCTGGCTCGCGGCCTCGTCGGTGCCCGGCCTGCGGCCCTCCCTGCTCTCCTCCGTCGAACTCGACGAGGTGGCCGCCCAGCTGCGCGGGTACGGCCAACGCTCCTGACATCGCGTTCCGCTTAGGCTCCGGGAGCCCTGTTGACCGGGCCTTCGGCGCCGCTTTGCGGACGAGGGCCGGGTGTAGCGGCCACGGAGCCGTCCAGGAGGGCGGACCCGGCCATTCCGCACCGGGGTCGCGACCGGTACGGACGTATCGGTCCACCGTGGAGCGGCATCCGCCGCACCACCGGCCCACGGGCCGTCCGGGGCGGCTTCCCGCGGACGGGAACGAGCCAGGGACGCTGCCACGACCACACCGTGCCGCGCCCCGAGGCCGTCAGGACGACCTCGGGGCCCACTGGCCGGATTTCGACAATGCATCTCGCGAGAGCTGACGGCGCATCTCGCGGGAGCTCATGAGCCGTACGCACCGAGCCGCCGCCCGAACACCGCTCGGCGAAGAGCTCGGACGGCTCAACCGGACGCCCCGGATATCCCCGGACCGGCCCGACGGGCCCGGGATACGGTCCTGTGGTCCTGCGGGGCACGTGTGCACCGGGGTGCGGCCCGGTGCACACGATCCCGACGGGCGAGTTGCCAGGGGAGCCGCCTCCCCGGGCGGCCCGGCTGGCGGGCGAGCCCCGGCCCCAGTGAGCCACGACAGGGCATGACGAACGTCGGGGGGGCGTCGGCCCGGCCGTCCCACGGGTGGTCGCGCCCCCGACGGTCGGCGCCCTGCCCGCTCTCCCGGCACCGGTCGTACCGGGGCGACCGGCCCTGGCAGCGCACCGGAACGCGGTGGACCGCAGCAAGCCCGGCAGCGAAGAAGGCCGGTCGTCCACTGGCAGGGCCGCCCCGCCGTGCCGACACTGGGATGGTGCGCCCCGTTACTGCGACGGCAGCGGCCGTCACCACGCTCATCGGCATCGGTGCGGCTGCCATCGCGGCCGGACGGTACGCCGGCGACGCCGCCCTCAGGACCACCACCGGCCGACCGCTCCCCGGCGATCCCCGGCTCACCGTGCACGCCACGGCAGCCGGTCAGATCACCCTCACCCGCAGCCTCGCCTCCCGGCGGCCCGGCACCTACGGGCTTGAGGGCCCGGACGTCCACGCCGTGGTCGGCCCGGCGCTGGACGGCGTGCAGCATCCCGCCGACACCGTGGTGCGCCGGCTGGAGAGCATCGACCACGGCACCCTGGAACCCGGGACCAAGGTCCGACTCACCCCACAGCTGCACACCGGCGACCCGACGAGCGCCCTCGGCATCGAGCACCTGGACGTCAGCGTTCCCGGCGAGCTCGGCCCACTGCCCGCCTGGTACGTCCCCGGTCCGCGCGAGACCTGGGTGATCGCCGTCCACGGTCTCGGAGCCACCCGCGAACACCCCTTGAACCTGCTGCCGTTCCTCCATGGGCTGCGGATGCCGGTCCTCGGCCTCGGCTATCGCGGCGACCCCGACGCGCCCCGGTCACCGGACGGGACCGGACATCTCGGGTACACCGAGTGGCGTGACCTGGATGCCGCCCTCCGTTTCGCCGTCCGCAACGGGGCGAACCAGGTCGTTCTCCTCGGCTGGTCCACCGGAGCGACCATGGCCCTGCACGCTGCCGCCAACTCGGCCCTGCGCGGGAGGATCAACGGCCTCGTACTGGACTCTCCGGTGCTCGACCGGGGGGCCACCCTGCGGGCCTTGGCCGCGACCCACCACCTTCCCGCCCCACTGCTGCCCCTGGCCGTCAAGGCCGCCCAGAGCAAGGCGGGTCTCCTTGGCGACCAGCCCTTCCCCGCGGGAGACACGCAGCTCCCCGAGGTGCCGACCTTGATCATCCACGGACCCGATGACACCGTCGCGCCCTGGCGGTCCTCACGTGACCTCGCTGCCCGCCGACCCGAGCTGATCCAGCTCCACACCGTCCGCAACGCCCCCCATGCGGCGATGTGGAACGCGGACCCGGCACGCTACGAAGAGGCCCTCCGTCGGTTCCTCACCCCTTTGATGTAACCCCCGTCAGCCGGTTGACGACAGGGGCCGGCTTCCCCCAGGACTCGACCGAACCCGCGGTTCATCGGGTTCCGTTTGGGCTTTCGGGCTGTCAGCGGGAAGACTGGACCCTGTGACGTCCCGAAAGCCTGATGAGCAATTGGCGCGCAACTCCAGACTTCGTCTTGTCCGCCCGCGACCACTGGCGACCGCCCGGCGGGCCGTGACGACCCGGCGCACCCGTCCAGCACCGAGGCCGCCCGAGGGCACACCTCCGCCCGCGGAGCTCGCGCGTCAGGCGCGCGCAGTCCTCGCCGATGCCGTACGCGTCGCCCGTTGGGCGGCCGTGGAGCGCGACCCCCACGCCCAACCACTCGCCGAAAAGGCCCGGGAAAGGGCTGCGGTCGCACTGGAACTGACCCCGCTACAGGTGCGGTCCGCCTGGGACCGGGCCAGACTCGCCGGCCTGGTGGAGATCCACGGCGAGACCGCCCGCCCCGGCTGGCGACTACGGGCCTGGGACCGCGACGACATGGCCGTGCTCCGCGGCTGGGTCGCCCTCTTCGACGCCTGGTCGCTGGCGCACCCGGCGCCCTCAGACATCGCGCCCACTGCGGTGGCCGAGGTCGTCGAAGCCGTGCCCCAACTCCTCTCCCTCCTCCAGCTCTCCGCAGGTCCGGTGCTGCTGCCCGCACTGCTCGACCTCCTGGAGCAGCGCGTCGCGGAGTTGCGCGAAGAACGCTGCGAAGTTCCCTACGGTCCGCAGCCCACACTGTCCGCCGCCTCTTCGTCGTCGCACTCCGCCGACGGAGCAACCGCGGCGAACGCCCTGGACGGGACGGATCTCCCAGCCGTGGGCGGCGAAGCCGATGAGGCCGCAGCGGGCGACATCACAGTCGCTCCGATCTCCGTCCCCACCGGCCGGCGCCCCCTTGCGGAGCCGGCGATGAACGGTCGGGTCGACGCCCTTGCCCCGCTCCTCAACTGGGCCCTCGCCGGGCTCGCCTCGGCCGGAGCGCTCACCCTCGACCACGGCCGGTCGGCCACCTTGACCCCCCTCGGCAACTGGGCGGTCTGGGTCAAGCTGGAGCAGATCTGCGTCGCCGCCCAGAGCCCGGCCGGAAACATCGAACAGCCCGCCGAGGACATGCTGCGGGGCTGTGCCCGCCTCACCCCGGGGCCCGCCCGCGCCGAGTACCGGGCCTGGCTCGCCGCCCGTACGGTCTCCAGCGCGGTCGCCGAACTCCTCGACGTCGCCCGCGGTGACGATGCACTGCTGCGCGGGCTGGCCTTCGAGGCGCTCCGCGTCGTCGGCGCGCCCGCCGAGGCGGAGGTCCGTACGGCTGCGGAAGAACTCACCCTGCGGCCCTACGCACTGTTGTGGATCGCCGAGTACGAAGGAGCGGACCCCGAGGACGCCCAAGACGTCCTCACCCGTGAGGAATCGACTTGGCTCTGGGTGGACACCGCTGCCGCGGTGGCGGACCACGGAGAGCCCCAACTGCTGCTGCGCCACCTCGACTCGGCGGTGCAGGGGACGGTCCCCGCGCTGCTCGAAGCGGTCCGCTCCGGTCGCCACCCCCGCACCGTCCAGGTCCTCGTCGCCCTGGCCGCCGCCCATCCCGATCCCGCCCTGGCGAAAGCCGTGCGACGGGCCGCGTTCCAGGTGCACACCGGCGGTGCATGACCTCGCGCGTCGGGGGCTTCCCCCAAGGCCCCCGGCCGCGCAGCACGCACCACGGAAGCTCTAGTCAGCCGCCGGCTCCGTCACCCCCGGTCGGTAGGACCCGAAGCTCCACACATTTCCCTCCCTGTCCCGCACCAGATAGTCCCGTGCCCCGTACTCCCGGTCGGTGGGGGACGACATCACATCGGCGCGGTGCTCCACCGCCTGCGCATAGTGGGCATCGACGTCGTCCACATGGACGAAGACGCCCGTCGGGCCGCCCACGGCCATCAGTTCGTCGAACTTCCCGCCCGTGCCTCGACTGCCCAGCATCACCATGCCGTTGCCGTGGCTGAGCTCGGCGTGCACGACACGACCCTCGCCGTCCTCGTACACCGCGTGCTCGATGAAGCCGAACGCCTCCGTCAGCTGTCTGATGGCGCCCTTCGCATCCTGGTAGAGAATGCTCGGACAAATGCTCGGTGTCGGTGTTGCTGTCGGCTTCGGTGCCACGGCCGGGAACCCCTTCCGTCTGCGGATGGAAAATGTGAGCTGCGTCTCAGTCTGGCACTCCCCGCTGACAACGCCCCTCGGCCGGGCCGGCCACCCGATGGTCGACCCCGGCAGACCGCACGCCGAGCACCGCCCCGCAGGCCGTGTTCACCCGCCCGCTGGACACGACGGTGCGGACCGTGGAGTACCGCCCCTTTTGCTCATCGTGGTGGCGAGCGGCGCCGGCGAGTTGGATGCCCCATCTGTCGGGACGCATCGGATAAACCACTTGCGCACCCCCGTTAGACTGGCCTCCATGGCCACTCTCCTTGTGCATTAGACGGCGTCGAAGCTTCCACGCCCCACCCTTCCGCCGTTCATACCGCCTTGGAGTCCGTCCGTGATCACCGCTTCCGGCATCGAGTTGCGCGCCGGTGCGCGCATCCTCATCGAGTCCGCTTCCTTCCGCATCGCCAGGGGCGACCGGATCGGCCTGGTCGGCCGCAACGGAGCGGGCAAAACCACCCTCACCAAGTGCCTAGCGGGCGAGGGCGTCCCCGCCGGGGGCACGATCATCCGCTCCGGTGAGGTCGGCTACCTCCCGCAGGACCCGCGCACCGGTGACCTCGACATCCTGGCCCGCGACCGCATCCTGTCCGCCCGCAACCTCGACACCGTGCTCAAGAAGATGCGGGAGAACGAGGACCGGATGGCGAACGGCCAGGGCGCCACCCGCGAGAAGGCGATGAAGAAGTACGAGCGCCTGGAGACGGAGTTCCTCACCAAGGGCGGGTACGCCGCCGAGGCCGAGGCCGCCACCATCGCCGCCGCGCTCGGCCTGCCGGACCGGGTACTCGGTCAGCCCCTGCACACGCTCTCCGGTGGTCAGCGCCGACGGGTCGAGTTGGCCCGCATCCTGTTCTCGGACGCCGACACCCTGCTGCTCGACGAGCCCACCAACCACCTCGACGCGGACTCCATCGTCTGGCTGCGCGACTACCTCAAGACCTACCGCGGCGGCTTCATCGTGATCTCCCACGATGTCGATCTCGTCGAGACGGTGGTGAACAAGGTCTTCTACCTCGACGCCAACCGGTCCCAGATCGACATCTACAACATGGGCTGGAAGCTCTACCAGCAGCAGCGCGAGGCCGATGAGAAGCGTCGCAAGCGGGAGCGCCAGAACGCCGAGAAGAAGGCGGCGGCCCTGAACTCGCAGGCCGACAAGATGCGGGCCAAGGCCACCAAGACCGTCGCCGCGCAGAACATGGCCAGGCGTGCGGAGCGCCTGCTCGCGGGTCTGGAAGGCGTCCGTGCGGCCGACAAGGTCGCCAAGCTGCGCTTCCCCGAGCCCGCGCCCTGCGGCAAGACGCCCCTGACCGCGGAGGGGCTGTCCAAGTCGTACGGGTCGCTCGAAATCTTCACCGACGTGGACCTCGCCATCGACAAGGGTTCGCGCGTTGTCATTCTCGGACTGAACGGCGCCGGCAAGACGACCTTGCTGCGACTGCTCGCCGGTGTGGAGAAGGCGGACACCGGCAAGGTCACTCCGGGTCACGGACTGAAGCTCGGCTACTACGCGCAGGAGCACGAGACCCTGGACCCGGAGCGCACGGTCCTGGAGAACATGCGGTCCTCCGCGCCCGACCTGGATCTGGTGGAGGTCCGCAAGACACTGGGCTCGTTCCTGTTCTCCGGCGATGACGTGGACAAGCCGGCCGGGGTGCTCTCGGGCGGGGAGAAGACCCGATTGGCCCTGGCCACCCTGGTCGTCTCGTCCGCCAATGTGCTCCTTCTCGACGAGCCGACCAACAACCTCGACCCGGCCAGCCGGGCGGAGATCCTGGGTGCGCTGCGCACGTACAAGGGCGCGGTCATCCTGGTCACCCATGACGAGGGAGCCGTTCACGCGCTGGAGCCGGAGCGGATCATCCTGTTGCCCGACGGTGTCGAGGATCTGTGGGGCGCGGACTACGCGGACCTGGTTGCCCTCGCCTGAGTCGGAGCGTGCCGGGCGGTAGCGATGCCTCCGCAGGTACGGGGACACAGCGGCGGCCGTACGGGGTGACCGGCGTTTGATGGGCCACTCGCCTGAGTCGGCCTTTCCGGTTCACCTCTCCCGGCTGGTGCATCCGCCCGCCGGGAAGGGGTACCCGGGATAGAGCTCGTGCCGCGACGGCCAGACCCGCGCTGCCGGGACCGGCGCCGTGGCTGATCCACTTCGTATGGATCATTCGGCTCACAGGTGATCCATCATCTGAGTGAGTGCGTCTCATCCCGTGGCGCGGCACCTGCCGAGTGTGCGCCTCCCATGCACCGGCGTGCGCCCAGAGGGCGCCCTTTTCCTTACCAGTGCTGACCAGCCAGTTCCTGGAGCGAGTGATTCCAGCGTGCACACACTGCAAAGTGGAATCGATCATTCGGAGTGTGTTGGTCGTACTGCACGCGCCAAAGCCGCGTGCACCGACCTTGTCGAATGGGTGGCCAGGAAGCGCGTAAGGGGTGATCATGAGAAGTCCAGAGCGCACTTCCCATGAGGAGGCACGGGTGGCCGAGACTCTGAAGAAGGGCAGCCGGGTAACCGGCGCCGCGCGCGACAAGCTCGCGGCAGACCTGAAGAAGAAGTACGACTCCGGTGCGAGTATCCGGGCGCTGGCCGAAGAGACCGGCCGGTCCTATGGGTTCGTTCACCGGATGCTCAGCGAGTCCGGAGTGACGCTGCGGGGACGTGGCGGAGCGACGCGAGGCAAGAAGGCCACATCGGCCTGACGGCCGGGGGTCGTGGTTCGCCATCGGTCTGCGAGGTGGCCACCCGGTCGATCTCGCGGTCGACCGGGTGGTTGCACCCGGATGGTTACCGTGCAGTAGCTTAGGCTGCACCGATGCCATCCGGACCGGAGGTGCCCCATGACTTCGCTCGACTCTGCTCGTGACTTCGTGCTGGACAAGGACGGCGTACGACTCACCGTCGAGGACGCGGTCGCCACTGTGACCCTGACCAACCCGGGCAAGCTCAACGCCCAAACTCCCGCTCTGTGGCGGGCGTTGACGCAAGCGGGTCGGTCGCTACCGGGTTCGGTGCGGATCGTGGTGCTCCGCGGTGAGGGCAAGTCATTCTCCGCTGGGCTCGACCGGCAGGCATTCACGCCGGAGGGCTTCGACGGCGAGCCGTCGTTCTTCGATCTTGCGCGCAGGTCCGATGCGGAGCTTGACGCTGCCATCGCCGAGTACCAGGAGGCTTTCACCTGGTGGCGACGGAGCGACATCGTCACGATCGCTGCTGTCCAGGGACATGCGATCGGTGCGGGCTTCCAGCTCGCTCTGGCCTGTGATCTGCGGGTTGTGGCGCGCGATGTCCAGTTCGCCATGCGCGAGACCAGCTTGGGGCTCGTCCCCGATCTCACGGGGACCCATCCCTTGGTGTCGCTCGTGGGATACGCACGTGCACTGGAGATCTGTGCCACCGGTCGCTTCGTGCATGCCGAAGAAGCCGAGCGCACGGGTCTGGCGAATCTGGTCGTGCCGCGGGATGAGCTCGACGACGCGGTGAACGATCTGACGTCCGCACTGCTCGCCGCCCCGAGGGACGCGGTCATCGAGACCAAAGCTCTGCTCCGGGGTGCGTCAGCGCGTTCCTACGAGGAGCAGCGGGGCGCGGAGCGCGCGGCACAGGCACGGCGGCTGCGCGATCTCGCGGGCATCGGGGACTGACGCTCGTCCGACCATCGGCGCGAACGGTTGTGCACGGGGGGCGCGAGTCCGCATCCGTGGCGGTGGCATCGATCGACGACCTCGGCCTCATGGTGCGGGGTCGTATCAGTGCGTGGTGGCGGCTCGAAGGAGCCGTCGTGCGTTCCAGGTGCTCTCGGCCGCCCCTTGTCCGCCGGCACCCGCGGCCACCTTCCTGGTGCCATGAGCAGAACCTAGCCGGGCTTGGCCGGGTCGGGCTCGACGGTGGTCAGTCCGCGGTCGATGTCTGCTGCCCCTCCAGGCCCACGGCCGTCACGAGCACCACCACCGGCCGGCCGTCGTCCCCCAGCGCGGCGAGCACCGCCTGTCGCACCGCTCCCACCACCGCCAGCGGTCGATGCCCCACAGCCGTCGCCACCTCGACCCGGATGTGGTCCGGCGCCAGATGTACGGAGTCACCGAGCGTCGAGGTCAGATGTGCCACCCCGGGGACGACGGACGCGGCCAGGGCCGCGGGACCCGCCGGATGGGTGGGGTGTCCCCCGGGTGGACGAGCGCTCCCCTTTCCTTCTTCCCGAGCCTGCGCGGCCGGCTCCGTGAGAGCGTCCGACAGACCGCTCACGCTGAGGTCCGTCTCCTCGACGACCAGGTCGAGCCGGTGTGTCGCCGTACTCCAGAGCACTTCGCGGAGCTCCGATGCGACCGACGGCAGCGGCCGATGGGCGGGGGCGGTGAAGTCGGCCTCGATCCTCAGCCCTCCCGGCGGTAGCGCGCTCGGTGGAGCCGGCACCGGGGGAGCGGTCGCCTGCTCCGGATCGGCCAGGGACAGCCTCACCCGCCCCAGCGCCACCGCGGGCAGCGGGGCCACAGCAGCCCGTAGCACCACGACGGCTGCCTCTTCCGTCAGCCACGCTCCATCCGAAGCCGCTCCCAGCGGAAGCAGCCTCCCGAGTCCGAGCCGATTGCGTACCGCGTCGCCTGTGGTCATTGCTCCAGCGTGCCCCATCCCCGGCGCGAGAGTGGGCAACCCGACTTAGTGTGGGCTCAGGGGTGTCTTGAGGTCCCGCAGCAGTCGAGCAGGGCCGACGAGGCAGTCGCCAGGGGGGTGCTACCGCTCGGAAAGGAAGCAGGAAGATGAGCGAGTCAGCCCCGAGGAACCGGACCGATGCGGGCCATGAGCCCTCCGGTGCGAGCGATGACCTGAGGAAGACACCGTCCGGCAAGCGCGGTGATCCGGCCTCCCGCGGTCGAACCACCATCGCCGACGGCGTGGTGGAGAAGATCGCCGGACTTGCCGCCCGCGATGTGCTGGGTGTGCACGCCATGGGCAGCGGACTGTCCCGCACCTTCGGGGCAGTACGCGACCGAGTACCGGGCGGCAGCAAGTCCAATGCCACCCGAGGAGTGAAGGCCGAGGTCGGCGAGGTCCAGACCGCCCTCGACCTGGAGATCGTCGTCGACTACGGCGTCTCCATCGCCGACGTCGCCCGCGCGGTGCGGGAGAACGTCGTCTCCGCGGTGGAACGGATGACCGGACTTGAGGTCGTCGAGGTCAACATCGCGGTCAGCGATGTGAAGCTTCCCGACGAGGAGGACGACGAGCCGGAGCCCCGTATCCAGTAGTGCACCGAACCTCCCGCCCGAAGACCGCAGAGGAGTACGCGATGGGCATGGCTGTGGTCGGCCTCGTGGCCGGCATGGCGCTCGGTTTCGCCGGATATTTCGGTGGATTCGGCGCATTCCTTCTGGTCGCCGCATTGGGGGCGGTCGGATTCGTGGTGGGCCGCTTCCTGGACGGCGACCTGGAACCCGGAGACTTCTTCCGTGGCCGCGAGCGCGGCGATCGGCGGCGGTGACACCGGGTGGCAGCGGAGCACAGTACGCAGAGTACGAAGACGAAGAGTACGCAGAGCACCGACGGAGCCGGGGTCGAACCGTCCGAACGCGGTGCGACCGTCATCGCCGACCGTGTCGTGGCCAAGATCGCGGCGCAGGCCGCACGGGAAGCCCTCCGTGGACCTTCCCGTCCCAAGGACGGCGGCGCACCCCATGCCACAGTCGCCGTGCGCCATGACATCGCCCGGGTCCGCATCAGTCTGGAGCTCGACTACCCCTCCGACATCGGCCAGCAGTGCGGTGCGGTGCGCCGTCGGGTGTCCGAACGGGTCCGGGCGCTGGCCGGTATGGACGTGCCCGAGGTGGCGGTCCTCGTCGAACGGCTCCGACCGGCGCCCGCCACACCGGCGCGCGGCCGAGCACAGGAAGGGGCGTCATGACCGAGCCCGCCCCGTCCGGGGAGACCGAGGCACCTGAAAACCAGGCACCAGCGCCGCCGGGCGCGGGAGTCAAGGCGGGCCGGTTCTGGTCGGCCCGCAGGGTGCCGGCCGCACTCCTCGCCCTGGTGGTGCTCGGCGGCGCGGGGCTCCTGCTCTACGACGTCGCCGCCGTACGCGCGGACCGACCGGCCATGCAGTGGCGCCGCACCACCGCCGACCATCTTGCGCGCTGGCGCGTGGACGACACCTGGGTGCTCGTCGTGGCCGCCCTCGTGGTCCTGCTCGGCCTGCTCCTGTTGGTGCTCGCCCTCACCCCCGGCCTGCGCGCCCTGCTGCCGATGCGTCGCGAGCATCCGAACGTCCGCGCGGGGCTCGATCGCCGCGCCGCCGCACTCGTGCTGAGGGACCGGGCGATGGAGGTGCCCGGGGTCCAGTCCGTGCGGGTGCGGTTGCGCCGCAAGAAGGCGGCCGTGCAGGCCCGTTCCCACTTCAGGGAACTCGACGACGTGCACACGGACCTGGACACCGCCCTCGGCGCCGCCGTCAGCGAACTGGGTCTGGCCAAGCCACCGGCGTTGAGCGTGCAGGTCGCACGCCCCTCGGCGAAGAAGGGATGAACCGCGATGCTACGGACCGTCAATCGGGTGCTGCTCGGCCTCGCCGGGTTGGTGCTGGTCTGTGTGGGCGGTGGGGTGCTCGCGGCGGGAGCCGGGCTCGATGTGCCGTCCTGGTGGCCCTGGAAGGGGCAGAGCGACGTACTGCTGAGCACGGCGGACCGTCAACGCTGGCGGGACGAGAGCTGGTGGTGGCCGGTGGTCATCGCCGTACTGGCCGTACTGGTCCTGCTCGCCCTGTGGCTGCTCTGCGCCCAACTGCGCCGCTCCCGGCTGACGGAGGTGCTCGTCGACAGCGGCGACGGAGACGGCGCCCGGGTGCGCGGCCGGGCGTTGGAGGATGCCGTCGAAGCGGAGGCCCAGTCGCTCGACGGGGTGTCCCGGGCCCGGATCAGACTGACGGGTCGTCGGGGTGAGCCGACCGCCCGGGTCCGACTGCTGCTTGAGCCCTACGCCTCGCCCGCGGCGACGCTCCATCGCCTCACGTCGCAGGCGGTCGCCCACGCCAGGGACTCGGCGGGGCTGACCTCCCTGCCGACCGAAGCCCGTCTCGCCGCCGCGAAGCACGAGGCGAGCAAGGTCACCTAGGTTGTGCGTTCGTGGTCCCGGCTGGCTGGCGGGGCCTGGCACGAAGACACTCCCGGGCCCATGGGCGCTGCCGCCCGTGTGCCCCGGCCGGCGCTCGCTCCGTGATGCCGAGCGACCAGGGCTCAGAACGCGTGCCGTGCGCCGCCGTCCACCGGGAGCATCACTCCCGTCAGATAGGAGGCGGCCGGCGACAGCGCGAAGGCCGCCACGGTCCCGAACTCCTCGGGGGTCCCGTACCTGCGCAGGGGGATACGGGATTCGGATCCTGCCCGTGCGGCGTCCGCATCCCCCGAGAGCGCGTCCAACTCCCGGATCCGGTCCGTGTCCATCCGCCCCGGCAGCAGTCCCACCACCCGGATGCCCTGCGGACCGAGCTCGATCGAGAGGGATTTGGCGAACCCGGCGAGCCCCGGTCGCAGTCCGTTGGAGATCGTCAGCCCCGGGATCGGCTCGTAGACCGACCCGGAGAGCACGAACCCGATCACCCCGCCCTCCTGGAGGGCAGCCGCGGCTGTGCGCGCCATCCGTACGGCACCCAGGAACACCGACTCGAACGCCGTCCGCCACTGCTCGTCGGTGTTGTCGGCGGCGAACCCCGGTGCCGGGCCGCCCACGCTGATCAGCACCCCGTCGAACCGTCCGAAGTGTGCCCGGGCCATCGCGATCAGCCGCTCGGCCGCCTCGGGGTCGGCGTTGTCCACGGCAGCTCCGACCGCCGAGGCGCCCAACTCGGCGGCGGCGTCCGTCACCGTCTTTTCGTCGCGTCCGCTGATCACGGTCTTCGCGCCCTCCGCGACCAGGGCGCGCGCCACGGCGTTCCCCAAGCCTCGTGAGGCACCTGTCACCACGTAGACGCGGTCCTTGAGTCCAAGATCCATGGACCTATCCTGCCTCTTCCTCGCGACCCAGCGCGAGAGCCGTGGTCACGAGCGCGATATGGCTGAACGCCTGGGGGAAGTTCCCGAGCTGACGCCCTGCCACCGGGTCGTACTCCTCCGCCAGCAGCCCGACGTCATTGCGCAGGGTCAACAACCGCTCGAACAGTTCCCTGCCCTCCTTCACCCGGCCGGTCATCCGCAGTGCGTCCGCGAGCCAGAACGAGCAGGCCAGGAAGGCCCCTTCCTGGCCGGGCAGTCCGTCCACCGCCGCGCCCTCGGTGCTGTACCGGCGCACCAGACCGCCCGGGGTGCCGAGCCCGTTCCGGACCGCGTCCACGGTGCCGATCACCCGCGGGTCGTCCGGTGGGAGGAAGCCGACCCGGGGGATCAGCAGGGTCGCCGCGTCGAGCTCCTCCGAGCCGTAGTACTGGGTGAAAGTGTTCCGCTTCGGGTCGAAGCCCTTCTCGCAGACCTCCCGATGCACCTCGTCGCGCATGGCGCGCCAGCGGCCGGCGTCGCCCCGCAGCGAGGTGTCCGACTCCAGGGTGCGCACCGCACGGTCCGCCGCCACCCAGGCCATCACCTTGGAGTGGACGAAGTGGCGGCGCGGTCCACGCACCTCCCAGAGCCCTTCGTCGGGTTCCCGCCACTTCGACTCCAGGAATCCGAGCAGGCTCAGCTGGAGGTACCAGGCGTGCTGCTGGGCGGGGAGCCCCGCTTCCTTGGCCAGGAACAGGGAGTCCATGACCTCGCCGTACACATCGAGTTGGAGCTGTTCCACGGCGGCGTTCCCGGTGCGTACGGGAGCGGAGCCGGCGTATCCGCGCAGCCAGGGCAGGACGGTCTCGGGCAGCCGTCGTTCCCCGGCCAGTCCGTACATGATCTGGAGGTCGGCCGGATCGCCGGCGACCGCCCGCAGGAGCCAGTCGCGCCAGGCCGATGCCTCCTCCTGGTAGCCCGCGTCCAGCAGGGCGTCCAGGGTGAGGGTGGAGTCCCGTAGCCAGCAGAAGCGGTAGTCCCAGTTCCGTACGCCGCCCAGTTCCTCGGGGAGCGAGGTGGTGGGGGCCGCGACGATCCCGCCCGTGGGTCCGTAGGTCAGTGCCTTCAGGGTGATCAGGGAGCGGACGACCGGCTCCCGGTAGGGACTGCCGGGAGCGGTCCGACAGCGCGCGGCCCACTCCCGCCAGTCCCGCAGGCTGGTCTCCAGGGCCTCGTACGGGTCCACGCACTCCGGCCGCTGACGGTGGGAGGGGTGCCAGGTGAGGACGAACGCCACCTTCTCGCCGGCCGCGACCGTGAACGACGACACGGTGCTGAACTGCTGGCCCCAGGTCTTGACCTGGGGCT
Organism: Streptomyces sp. NBC_00690; assembly: GCF_036226685.1. Lineage (NCBI taxonomy): Bacteria > Bacillati > Actinomycetota > Actinomycetes > Kitasatosporales > Streptomycetaceae > Streptomyces > Streptomyces sp. NBC_00690. The sequence goes on along the minus strand of NZ_CP109009.1, from coordinate 2,174,895 downwards.
CGCTGCGCAGCCACACCGAGTCGGGGCCGGCGATCGCCACCCGGTGGCCGTCCGCACGGCGCATCCAGGGCACGACCGAGCCGTAGTCGAAGCGGAGCCGCAGGACCCCCTCCATCTCGACCGAGCCGCTGATGCCCTCCACGATCCGCGTCACGTCGGGGGCCTCGTCGCGCTGCGGCATGAAGTCGATGACCTTGACGCTGCCCGTCCGGGTCGACCACACCGTCTCCAGCACCAGCGAGTCGTCCAGGTAGCGGCGGCTGCTGCACAGGTCCGCGCCCTTGGGCGCGAGCCGCCAGTGGCCGTTGTCCTTGCTGCCGAGGATCGCGGCGAAGCAGGCCGCCGAGTCGAACCGCGGGAGGCACAGCCAGTCGATGGAACCGTCCGTGCCGACCAGTGCCGCGGTCTGGAGATCGCCGATGAGGGCGTAGTCCTCGATGCGTAGGGTCACGCCTTGGCCTGTTCCCGTCGGCCGCGCCGGCTAAGCAACCGGACGACCAAGCGGGTGTGAATGCCGGATTCGCCCGGTCGACAGGACGCCGGGGGATCCGGATCTGCGTCAGGCGCTGACGGGTGTGGCGGGTGTGCCGGGGGTGTCCACCCGGTCCGTTGCGGCCCGTCGGTCGCGCACTTCACGGCGTACGAGGACCACCCAGCCGATGGGCACCCCGGTCGTGAACAGCCACCATTGGATCGCGTACGCCATGTGCGCCCCGATCGAGTCGTGGTCGGGCTGGCCGATTCGCTCGGGCAGGTCGCCGGGGGGCCTGGGGTCGGTCAGCTCCAGATAGCCGCCGATGACGGGCATCCCGAGTGCCTTCGACTGTTGCGAGCTGTTGATCAGCATCACCTGGCGGGGCGGTAGCTGGGAGCGCTCCTTGATACCGCTGCCCCGTGAGGTCTCGTCGGCCTTCAACCGGCCGGTGACCGTCACCGTGCCCCGGGGCGCGGGCGGCACGTCGGGGAAGGCGTGCTGGTCGCCCCGGTCGTTGGGGACCCAGCCGCGGTTGACGAGCACCGCGCGTCCGTCGGCCATCACCAGCGGGGTCAGTACGTGGAAGCCGACCCGGTCGTCGGAGTTGGTGCGCAACCGGACGACGACCTCCTTGTCCGTGGCGAAGGTGCCGGTGGCCGTCGCGCGCCGCCAGAAGTCGGAGCGGGGCACGGTGTGGCCCTCGGAGGTGAGCTCGGTCACGGGAACCGGTTCCGCCGCCAGGTTCTTCGCGATCAGCTCGTTCTGCACGACCCGGCGCTCATGGCGGTGGAATTGCCAGAAGCCCAGCTCGATCATCGTGGGGATGAGAACGAGGCCGATGAGGGTGAGGATCACCCACTGCCGGGACAACAGGAAGCGGTACACGGCTTCGACCGTACCTGCTGGGCCGTGTCGTGCCGGAGCCGGGTCCCCGCCGAAACCGCTCGACGCCGTCGGGAGGTAGGGCGCGGCCCGTCACACCCGGTCGACGATCCCCACCGTGCCCTCCGCGCGGGCGCAGTGCGCCCCGCAGTACCAGTGGCCATCGACCTCGACGCCCTGGCCGATGATCTGGACCCGACAGTGCTCGCAGATGGGCGCCATGCGGTGGATGGCGCAGGAGAAGCAGTCGAAGACGTGCACCGCGCCCTGCGCGTGCACCTCGAACGACATGCCGTACTCGTTTCCACAGACCTCACAACGTGCCATGGGCCACAGGGTGCGGCCCTGCCCGTCGGTCTTCGGAGGCGGCACGCCCGGTCGTCACCCGTCTGCCGGGCTCACGTCCCTGAGTAGCTGGGTGAAGGCGGCCTCGTCGACGATCGGTGTGCCGTACTGCTTGGCCTTCAGCGACTTCGACGTGGCGGCGTCCGGATCGTTGGTCACCAGCAGGCTCGTCAGTCGTGACACGCTGGTGGCGATGTGCAGCCCGGCCTCGATCGCCCGGTCCTCCAACAGCTCCCGGTCGACGGAGGTGTCTCCCGAGAAGGCCACCCGCATCCCCTGCTGCAGGGTGGAGCCCACCTCGTAGCGTCCGGGGTTGGGGTAGGGACAGGCCGGCCGCTTGCGCGCGGGGCGCCAGCTGCCGGCACCGTACCTCCCGTACGACGCCGATCGGCCGTACGAGGGCTGCTGGCCGACGCGGGGCGTCGAGGTCGAGGTGTCGACCCACTCGGTCAGGGGGCGGCACTCCAGGAGCGGGAGCCGCAGACCGTCCTTGGCCGCCGCCCGCAGACTGGGCCGGAATGCCTCGGCCAACACCCGTGCGTCGTCCAGCGCGTGGTGCGCGCGCTGCTGGACCACGCCGAAGTGCGCGGCGAGGGATTCGAGCTTGTGGTTGCTCAGCGGCAGCCGCAGTTCCTTGGCGAGCGCGATTGTGCACAGGCGCTGTCTGACCGGTGCGGTGCGGCCGGCCCGTGCGTACTCCCGGGCGATCATCGACCAGTCGAAGAGGGCGTTGTGGGCGACGAGCACCCGCCCGTCCAGCCGCTCGGAGAAAGCGTCGACGATGTCCCCGAAGAGGGGGGCGCCTTCGAGTACGTCACTGGTGAGGCCGTGGATCCACACCGGCCCCGGATCGCGCTCCGGGTTCACCAGCGTGTACCAGTGGTCCTGGACGTCACCCCGGGTGTCGAGGCGGTAGACGGCAGCAGAGACTATCCGGTCGTCCCGAGCGAGTCCGGTGGTCTCCACATCGACGACCGCATACCCCTCGGGATATGCGGTCGGCCATGTCGTTGCTGCTGTCGCGCTGTCGTCGAGCATGGTCACAGAGAATACGGGCCACCTGAGACAGCGTCCGATCCCCCTGCCCGGTACGCTCCTTGTGGCCCTTTGCGCCCCCTACGCGCCCCCGGTCCGGGTGCGCGGAGCCTGCGCCCGACCTGGCGGGGGGTCAACTATGTCCGCGGCAGGGCCAAGAGACGCTCCGTTCGCTCGTGGTAGGACCGGGTCCGGGCCCCTTGGTGACCATCCAGCCGGGGAGTCTGCCCGACGTCGCTCATGGGCGGGTCGATCCGCGCCTTCGCTCCGACTCGATGAGACTCTCCCGAGGTGAGCGCTGACGAACCGCACGATCCGTTGCCCACAGCCCCCGGAGGCGGCTCATATCCGGGCGGAGCACCTGACGACCCGTCCACTGCGCCCCCCGGTCACGAGCCCCACGGTCACGTGCTGGGAACCCGGCTGAACTGGCTGCGGGCCGCCGTCCTCGGGGCCAACGACGGGGTGGTCTCCACCGCGGGGCTCGTGGTGGGCGTCGCCGGAGCAACCGGGGACAGTGGCACGCTCCTGACAGCCGGACTCGCCGGGCTGCTCGCCGGCTCGATGTCCATGGCAGCCGGCGAGTATGTGTCCGTCTCGACGCAGCGCGACTCCGAACGGGCCGCGCTCGCCGTCGAGCGCAGGGAGTTGCGGGAGCAGCCGGAAGCCGAACTCGACGAGCTCACCGATCTCCTGGCGGAACGGGGGCTCTCCGCGCGGGTCGCCCGGGAAGCCGCGGTCCAACTCACCGAGCGCGATGCCCTGCGCGCCCATGCGCAGGTGGAATTGGGCATCAACCCGGACGCCCTGGCCAATCCGTGGCACGCCGCGGTCGCCAGCTTCCTCGCCTTCACGATCGGTGCGCTGCTCCCGCTCCTGGCGATCGTGCTGCCGCCGGCTTCGGTGCGGCTGTGGGTCACGGTCCTGTCCGTGCTGGCCGCGCTGGCGATGACGGGCTGGTGGAGCGCGCGACTGGGCGCGGCGCTGGTGCCGCGCGCGGTGCTGCGCAACGTGGGTGGGGGAGCGCTGGCGATGGGCGTCACCTACGCGGCCGGCTCCCTGCTGGGGGCTGCCGGAGTCTGACCGCACCCGGGTGATTCCGGCAGGCGGGGCCCCGATGCCGTGCGTCGTGCAGGATGCACGCTTGGCAGAAGTCACCAAAAGTTGCTGACATCATGTCTCGCATACTTGTCGGTAACACCGTCTAGTCCTGCCCGCCGAACCGCCCTTACCGTGCCACCATGCCGAATCCACCCGATGTCGTGTCGTGGTCCCTGCCCGCGTTCGTGCTGCTCACCGACTTCCCGTGGAAGCCCCCCTTCGCGTGGGACCGCCTCTTCGGCTCGTTCGCACGGGAGCAGGAGCGTTCGGTCGTCGGGCTCACCGCGAACATCACCATCTACAACCCGCCGCGGGTGGCCACCTCATGAGCGCGCGGTACGAGGCCGGTTCGACACCGGACGCCCTGGGGGGCGCGCGACGGTACGGACCGCTCGTTCCTGCGGGCACGGCAGGTCGGGTCCTGCTGGTCGCCTTCGCAGCGGCGCTGGTCGGTGACCTCGTCTCCCTGCTCGCCGACGCCGAACTCGGCCACCGCATCGCCAAACCGTTGCTGATGCCCCTGCTCGCCGCCCTGGTGATCGTCCACCGAGGCCCCCGGCTGCTGGTCGCTGCACTCATCTGCGGCTGGGGAGGTGATGTGTTCCTGCTCGGCGACTCCGACCTGGCGTTCCTCGCGGGCATGGGGTCCTTCGCACTGGGCCATCTGTGCTACCTGACGCTGTTCGGCCGGGCCCGGACCCCCCGGGGCTCCGTCCTCGTCTACGGGGTGGCACTGGTCGGCGCGGTCGCAGCGCTGTGGCCCGGCCTGCCCGCCGAACTGCGCGTGCCCGTCGCCGGCTACTCGCTCCTGCTCACCGCCATGGCCTGGCGATCGACCGCGCTGGGTTTCGCGGCCGGCGTCGGCGGGGCGCTGTTCCTGATCTCGGACCTGATCATCGCCACCGGGGTCGCCGACTGGCCCCAACCGCCGGCGTCCGACTTCTGGATCATGCTCCTGTACGCGGTGGGGCAACTGCTGCTGACCCTCGGGGTGCTCTCCCGGCAGCCGCGCCGCTGAGGGCGGGCTGAAGCGGGAAGTCTCAGCCAAGAAGCCCCACGGCCCCCAGAGACTCCACAGCCCCAGAACTCTGGAATCACACCGCCCGGAGACACCCAACAGGGGCCGGACGCCTGTGCTCGGCGTCCGGCCCCTGTTTCCTGTGCGCCCTACCGCGTCCGGACCCGGTCAACGCCCTTCACGGGGTCGCTGCCGGCCGGTTGCTGCGGCTCTGTGCGTGGCGCTTCGGCGTTACCGGCGTACGGCGTCGAGGGCGTCGGCGACACCCTCACCGTAGAAGCCGTTCTTGCCCTTGCCGCCCTCGCACACCGCGTCGACGACACCGTCGCCGTTGAGGTCGTACGGGTTGGTGCAGGCCCGGTTGTCGGCCTGCGCGTACAGCAGGGCCTTCACCGCGGCCGGGGACGCCTGCGGGTGCTTCGACTTGATGAGCGCCACCACGCCCGCGACGTGCGGCGAGGCCATCGACGTACCGGCCTTGTAGCCGTACTTGTTGTTCGGCAGCGTGGACAGGATGCGGCCGTCGGTCGCCGGTGCGTCCGGCTTCTGGAGGGCCGTGCTGTCACCGCCGGGGGCGGAGACGTCGACCACGCCGTCGCCGTAGTTCGAGAACGACGACTTCAGCCCCTTCGCACCCAGCGAGGACGTGGTGACGACGCCCGGCAGCTGCGTCGGGATGTCGAGGCACACGCTCGGGTCGACCACGCGGTCGACCGGGGTGCTGTCATTGGGGCTGCTGCCGTCGTTCACCTGGTCGGACGCCAGGTCTGTACGGCTGTTGCCCGCCGCCGCCACATTCACGGCGCCCTTGCGCTCGGCGTACCGGGTGGCCCGGGTGACGGCCTCGACGAGGGCCTTCTGGTCCGGGTCGTTCTTGCAGTTGAACAGCCACGGGTCCACGTAGTAGCTGTTGTTGGTCACCTCGACGCCGCGCTCGGCCGCCCAGATGAAGCCGCAGACGACGGCCTCGGTGTAGAAGAAGCCGTCGGGCGTCGACACCTTGATGCCGGAGACCTTGACGCCCGGCGCGACACCGGTGACGCCGACGCCGTTCTTGGCCGCGGCTATGGTGCCGGCGACGTGCGTGCCGTGGTCGCTCTCGCCGGCGGCGGGCCGCCAGGAGCCGGCGGTGGTGTCCGGCTTGCCGGTGACGCAGTTCGCGGATGCGGCCTGGTCGAAGTTGGGCGCGAGGTCGGGGTGGGTGTCGTCCACACCGGTGTCGATCACGGCGACCGTGACCCTCTTACTGCCCTGCGACTTCTTGTGCGCCTGGTCGGCCTTGATGGCCGGCAGGCTCCACTGGAGGGGTTCGAGCGGATCCTGGTCGTCCTGTGCGGTGGCCGCGGCGGACTTCGCCTCCTGGGCGGTCAGGGGCCGCGCCGAGTCGATCGAGGTGTCCGTCGCGGTCGTGAGCGGCGCGGTCCTGGTGGAGCCGGCCGACACCACGCCCTTGACCTTCCGGATCTCCGGGCCGAAGTCCGGGTTCTGTGAGTGGACGACGATGACACCTATCTGGTCATAGGCGATCACCACCGTTCCGCCCGCTCTCGCTATCGCCTTCTTCACCGAGGCAGCCGTGTGGGATCCGCTCGTGACGTTCACCACGTACGACAACTTCGGGCCGTCCGCCACTACTGCGGCGGGTACTTCGGCCGGGGTGGCAGCCGATGCAGCTCCCGCGGGCAGGAAGCCGAGCGAGGCCGTGAGCGCCAGACCCGCAGGCAGCGCAATCGCCCGACGCCGCTTGGACCGCAGATGAGCCATGGGTTCTCCACATCATCCGTGACAACCGTCCAAACACGGGGTGCGCTTGGACGCGTACATGACCAGCGAAGCTATCGCCGATCTTGATCGCCATCAATGTCCGAGCGGAAACCGTCACCAAAAAAGGCCGATGTTGAACCGGTCCGGCGCGCTCACCGTGCCGTTGTCAGGAGGTGGAGCACCATCACAACCCTCCAGTGCCTCCTGAATAGCGAAGGTAATTCCACTTTGACCACCATGCCTGTCCCCACCCCTCCCGCGTCACCAGGAGAAGCCGTGGCATCCGACGCAGCGCCGCCGCCCCAGGGCGAGACCGGCACCACCCCCGCCCAGCCCACCACCGAGCAGTTCATCGCGGTGCAGGAGAGCGCGGAGTTCGGCGAACTGCGCCACACCTACCGCTCGTTCGCCTTTCCCCTGACCGTCGCGTTCATCATCTGGTACCTGCTGTACGTCCTGCTGTCGAACTACGCGGGCGGCTTCATGGGCACCAAGGTCTACGGCAATATCAACGTGGCCCTGGTCTTCGGCCTCGCCCAGTTCGCCACCACCTTCCTCATCGCCTGGCTGTACTCCCGGCACGCCGCGGCGAAGCTTGACCCCAAGGCCGAGGCGATCAAGTCCCGCATGGAATCCCGTACGGAGGCAGGCGGATGAGCGACACCCTGCACTTGGCCGCCACCGCACTGGCGGCCGAGAACGCCACCACCGAACACCGGCCCCTGATCATCACCCTGTTCGCCGCGTTCGTCGTGGCCACCCTGTTCATCACGGTGTGGGCCGGCCGCCAAACCCGCAGCGCCGCCGACTTCTACGCGGGCGGACGCCAATTCACCGGCTTCCAGAACGGCTTGGCGATCTCGGGCGACTACATGTCCGCCGCCTCGTTCCTCGGCATCGCCGGCGCCATCGCGCTCTTCGGCTACGACGGCTTCCTCTACTCCATCGGCTTCCTCGTCGCCTGGCTGGTCGCCCTGCTCCTGGTCGCCGAACCCCTGCGCAACTCGGGCCGCTTCACCATGGGCGACGTCCTCGCGTACCGGATGCGCCAACGCCCGGTGCGTACCGCTGCCGGCACCTCGACCATCGTCGTCTCGATCTTCTACCTGCTCGCGCAGATGGCCGGCGCGGGCGTGCTGGTCTCGCTCCTCCTCGGCATCACCAACGACGGCGGCAAGGTCCTCATCGTCGCCCTGGTCGGCCTGTTGATGATCCTCTACGTCACCATCGGCGGGATGAAGGGCACCACCTGGGTGCAGATGGTCAAGGCCGTCCTACTGATCGCGGGCACCCTGCTCATCACCTTCCTAGTGCTGCTCAAGTTCAACTTCAACATCTCCGAACTCCTCGGCACCGCCGCCGAGAAGAGCGGTCACGGAGCGGCCTTCCTGGAGCCCGGACTCAAGTACGGGGCGACCAGCACCTCCAAGTTGGACTTCATCTCCCTGGGCATCGCGCTCGTCCTCGGCACCGCAGGACTGCCGCACATCCTCATCCGCTTCTACACGGTCCCCACCTCCCAAGCCGCCCGGAAGTCGGTCAACTGGGCGATCGGGATCATCGGCGGGTTCTATCTGATGACGATCGCCCTCGGATTCGGTGCCGCGGCCATCGTCGGGCAAACGGAGATCTCCGAGTCCAACAAGGCCGGCAACACCGCGGCACCCCTGCTCGCCCTCCACATCGGCGGTACGGACTCCGCCGGCGGGGCGATCCTGCTCGCGGTCATCTCGGCGGTCGCGTTCGCCACGATCCTCGCGGTCGTCGCCGGGCTCACCCTCGCCTCGTCCTCGTCCTTCGCGCACGACATCTACGCCAATGTGATCCGCAGGGGCCAGGCGACCGAGAAGGAAGAGGTCCGCGCTGCCCGCTGGGCGACGGTTGCCATCGGAGTCGTCTCCATCGGGCTCGGAGCGCTCGCCCGCGACCTCAATGTGGCGGGACTGGTCGCCCTCGCCTTCGCGGTCGCCGCATCGGCGAACCTGCCGACCATCCTCTACAGCCTGTTCTGGAAGAGGTTCACCACCCAGGGCGCCCTGTGGTCCATCTACGGCGGACTGATCAGCTCCGTGGTGCTGGTCCTCTTCTCGCCGGTCGTCTCCGGCAAGCCCACCTCCATGTTCAAGGACCTGGACTTCTACTGGTTCCCCCTGGAGAACCCCGGCATCGTCTCCATTCCGCTCGGCTTCCTCCTCGGCTTCCTCGGCTCGCTGCTGAGCAAGGAGGAGCCGGACCGGGGCAAGTACGCGGAACTGGAGGTCAAGTCCCTCACCGGTACCGGCGCCCACTGAGCCGCACGGGCACGGTACGGGGCCAGGGCGCAAGAAGCCGCCGCCCTGGCCCCCTCATCGTCGGCCTCGTTGCACGACCTCCGCTCAAGGACTCCGTCCCGCGAACCCTGCCCGCCCACCGGCACCGTCGATCGTCGGACCCCTGACGTAGGCTCGACAGAGGCAGGGAGCAACGACGGCGATCCACGCCCATCGCGCCTTGCCCAGACAAAGACGTACATACGTCTGTTCCGCTGGGAATTCGCTGGGATTCGCCGGGAAAGGGGGCCCGCGGTGCTCGTCGATACCTATGGCCGGGTCGCCACCGACCTTCGTGTTTCGCTGACCGACCGCTGCAATCTGCGGTGCACCTACTGCATGCCGGAAGAGGGCCTCCAATGGCTGGCCAAACCGGATCTGCTCAGCGATGACGAGATCGTCCGGCTGGTCGATATCGCCGTCTCCCTGCTGGGAGTCACCGAAGTGCGCTTCACCGGCGGCGAGCCGCTGCTGCGGCCAGGACTGGTCGGCATCGTGGAGCGCTGTGCGGCTCTCGCGCCCCGCCCACGGCTCTCCCTCACCACCAACGGCATAGGTCTCAAGCGCACCGCGGTCGCCCTGGGCGCCGCCGGGCTGAACCGGGTCAACGTCTCCCTCGACACCCTGCGCCCGGACGTCTTCAAAACACTCACCCGACGCGACCGTCACCACGATGTGATCGCGGGACTGGAGGCCGCCCGAGAAGCCGGCCTCACCCCCGTGAAGATCAATACGGTTCTGATGCCCGGCCTCAACGACGACGAGGCCCCGGAACTGCTCGCATGGGCCATCGAGAACGCCTACGAACTGCGCTTCATCGAGCAGATGCCCCTCGACGCCCAACACGGCTGGAAGCGCGACGGCATGATCACCGCGGGTGACATCCTCACCTCGCTGCGCACCCGCTTCACGCTCACCCCCGAGGGGGACGACCGGCGCGGCTCCGCCCCCGCCGAGCGCTGGATCGTCGACGGCGGCCCCCACCAAGTCGGAGTGATCGCATCCGTCACCCGCCCGTTCTGCCACGCCTGCGACCGCACCCGGCTCACCGCCGACGGTCAGGTGCGCAACTGCCTGTTCGCCCGCGAGGAGACCGATCTACGGGCCGCCCTGCGGTCGGACGCACCTGATGAGGACATAGCCGCGTTGTGGCGACAGGCGATGTGGGGGAAGAAGGCGGGTTCGGGCCTCGACGACCCATCCTTCCTCCAGCCGGACCGGCCCATGTCGGCGATCGGCGGCTGAGGGATCGTTCTGCGTCCGGAGCGTCCGGAGCGTCCCGGGGCAGTGATCGGTGTCAACGCCGTCCCGATCCCTGCGAAGAGTGTGACGAGAGCTAGCGGCCGGCATCCCCCGCGCCCGAAGCCTCCCATTCCGCCAGCGGCACACAGTCCTTGAGGAATCCGCGGAGGCTGAGGAACTGGGAGAGGTGTTCCCGGTGTTCCTCGCACGCGACCCAGGTCTTGCGGCGCTCGGGAGTGTGCAGCTTCGGGTTGTTCCAGGCCAGCACCCAAACGGCTGGCGCACGGCAGCCCTTGGCGGAACAGATCGGGGTCTCTTCGCTCACCAGTACATTGTCCACAACAAACGACGCCGAGCAGCCACGGGGGGAGCTGCCCGGCGTCGGTCCGTCGCTCCGACGGGGGATGCGGAGCGCGTAGGCAGTATGTCACGCACCATGGGGTGGGAGGCACTGGAACTTCATGATTGATCTGAGCTTTTCCTGAGGTTCGAGAGCACTCCGTACCGGCGGTACGGGCGTCGATCGCACCCCGTGAGGTCAAGCGTCCCGCGGACGATGTGCATCGGTCCCGGAGGCAGCCGGTTCCGATGGGGATTCCGGGTCGGATGCCCCCTCCATGGGCGCGATCATGGGACGGATCGGTGTGGAGAGGTAGGCAGACGGCAGCGAAGGCGCGTTCTCCCGGCCGGCGTTGGCGATCACCACGGCGATGTACGGGAGCAGGATGCCGAGAGCCAGGGCCACGATCGCCACATGGCGCTCCACGTTCCACAGCACGGCACCCAGAACCACCGAAACCGTTCGTACGGACATCGAGATCACATAGCGACGCTGACGGGCCCGTACATCGTCGGCGAGCCCCTGTCGCGCTCCCGTGATCCGGAAGACCTCCGCGTGTGCCTGCTTCCGCATCACATTCCACCACCCGAGTCCACTGTCGGACACTCCCTGGCCCTGACCGTCCCACCGTAGCCCGCCGCCGTGACGGCCACGAGAGCGGGGCGGATCCGATGCGTGCCGGCACTGGGTCACACCACGTATGGAGCTGCCCGACATGCGCCGTACGGACTACGGGCTGACACTTGCGGCATAACTGCTCACGCAGAGCCGTACGAGGAGGCAGCAATGGGCTGGTTGTGGGCGATCATCGTGGGATTCGTGCTGGCACTGATCGCCAAGGCGATCCTGCCCGGAAAGCAGCACCTTCCCTTGTGGCTGGCCACCATCTGCGGCATCGGCGGTGCGGTGCTCGGCAACTGGGCCGCAGGCGGGATGGGCATCCAGGAGACCCCCGGCTTCGACTGGGGACGCCATGCACTCCAACTCGTCTTCGCCGTCGCCCTGGTCTTCCTGGGAGACCGGGCGTGGATCGCGATGAAGGGCAACAAGCAGAGAGCCTGAGCGGGCCCGGCCCCCGATCGAGCGGGGTCGCGCACCGACGACGGGAAGGCGACCACCGGGGCTCGTCCCGGGTGGTCGCCTTCCTGTCCTATCAGTTGCCGGACCGGGTCAGCCCAGTTCGACGGCGGCCAGGTTCTTCTTGCCCCGCCGCAGCACCAGCCAGCGGCCGTGCAGCAACTCTCCGGCATCCGGTACCGCGTCCTCGGCCGTGACCTTGACGTTGTTCACGTAGGCCCCGCCCTCCTTCACCGTGCGCCGGGCCGCCGACTTGCTCGTGGCCAGTCCCACCTCGGTGAACAGATCGACGACCGGCGCCAACTCGGCGACCTTGGCATGCGGCAGCTCCGAGAGCGCGGCCCGCAGCGTCGGCTCGTCCAACTCGGCCAGCTCGCCCTGCCCGAACAGCGCCTTCGACGCGTGCACCACGGCGGCGCACTGCTCCGCGCCGTGCACCAGCGTCGTCAGCTCCTGGGCCAGCGCCCGCTGGGCGGCCCGCGCCTGAGGTCGCTCCTCGGTCGACCGCTCCAGCTCCTCGATCTCCTCGCGCGACGCGAAGCTGAAGATCCGCAGGAACTTGGAGACGTCCCGGTCGTCCGCGTTCAGCCAGAACTGGTAGAAGGCGTACGGAGTGGTCCGCTCCGGATCCAGCCAGATCGTGCCGGACTCCGTCTTGCCGAACTTGGTGCCGTCGGCCTTCGTGATCAGCGGTGTCGCCAGGGCGTGCACCCCGGCGTCCGGCTCGACCCGATGGATCAGATCCGTACCGGCGGTGAGGTTGCCCCACTGGTCGCTGCCACCGGTCTGGAGTGTGCAGCCGTGTCGGCGGTACAGCTCCAGGTAGTCCATCCCCTGGAGGATCTGGTAACTGAACTCGGTGTAGCTGATCCCCGCGTCGGAGTTCAGCCGACGGGCGACCGCCTCCTTCGCGATCATCTTGTTGACCCGGAAGTACTTCCCGACGTCACGGAGGAAGTCGATCGCCGACAGACCCGACGTCCAGTCCAGGTTGTTGACCATGGTCGCCGCGTACGGGCCCTCGAAGTCGAGGAACCGCTCGATCTGCGCCCGCAGCCGCCCGACCCAGGCGGCGACCGTCTCCGGGTCGTTCAACGTCCGCTCGGAGTTGGGCTTGGGGTCACCGATCAGCCCGGTGGCCCCGCCGACCAGCCCCAGCGGAAGGTTCCCCGCCAGCTGGATGCGCCGCATGGTCAGGATCTGCACCAGATTGCCCAGGTGCAGACTGGGAGCGGTCGGGTCGAAGCCGCAATAGAACGTGACGGGACCGTCCGCGAACGCCTTCCGCAATGCGTCCTCGTCAGTGGACAGGGCGATCAGCCCGCGCCACTGCAGTTCGTCGACGATGTCCGTCACTTCTCTCGCATCTCCTTCAGAGTCATCACACGGCCCGATGGTGGGCCCCTTCGAGGTTATACGCCCCGGCTGACCGAGCTCATATTGAAGTCGGGTACCCGCAACGCCGGCATGGCCGCCCGGGTGAACCAGTCGCCCCACTCCCGCGGCAGCGTCTTCTGCGTACGGCCGGCCTCGGTCGCCCGGGAGAGCAGATCGACCGGTGACTCGTTGAACCGGAAGTTGTTCACCGCACCGACCACCTCGCCGCCCTCCACCAGATAGACGCCGTCCCTGGTCAGCCCGGTCAGCAGCAGGGTCGCCGGATCGACCTCACGGATATACCAGAGGCAGGTCAACAGGAGCGCGCGACCGGTCGTCGCCGCCACCATCTCCTCCAACGAGCGCCCGTTGCCCCCGTCCAGAATGAGGTTCCCGGCCCCCGGTGCCACCGGCAGCCCCGTCAGCCCGGCGCTGTGCCGCGTGGTCACCAGATGCTCCAGCCGCCCGCCACGCACCCAATCCGTCGCCGACAGCGGCAGACCGTTGTCGAAGACGGAGGCGTCATCGCCCGAGGAATGGGCGATCACAAACGGCGCCGACTCCAGACCGGGCTCGTGCGGGTCGCTGCGAAGCCTCAGCGGCAGCGGCGACAGCGTCTCGCCCACCCGGGTGCCGCCCCCCGGCTTGGAGAAGACCGTACGGCCCTCGGCGGCATCCCGCGCCGCCGCCGACCACAGCTGGTAGATCAACAGGTCGGCGACCGCCGTCGGCGGCAACAGCGTCTCGTACCGCCCGGCCGGCAGTTCGATCCGACGTTCGGCCCAGCCGAGCCGCTGCGCCAGTTCCGCATCGAGATCGGCGAGGTCCACATCCTGGAAGTCACGGGTGGCCACCCCCGCCCAGGCGGATCGGGAGCGGTCGGGGGACTTGGCATTCAGCTCCAGCGTGCCGTTCGGCTGGTCGTGCCGCAGCCGCAGCCCCGTGGACGTCCCCAGATAGGTCGAGGTCATCTCATGGTTGGCGAAGCCGTACAGCTCGCGCCCACCTGCCCGGGCCCTGGCGAACGCCTCCCCGAGAGCCGGAGCGAACCGCGCGAACACGGCCGAAGAGGTCTCCGCCGGCGCGTCCCGGAAACCGACCGTGGGCTCCGCGTCCCCGACCAGGGGCTGGGCGTCCTCGGCGGGATCGGACTTGCGGGCGGCGGACTCCGCGGCCCGTACCAGCGGCTCCAGCTCATCGGCGGTCACCGCGGACCGGGACACCACACCGGAGGCGGTGCCCTGCGCTCCGTCGACCGTCGCGATGACCGTGAGGGTCCGACCCCGCGTGACCCCATTGGTCGTCAGCGCATTCCCCGCCCAGCGCAGATTGGCGGAGGACTGCTCGTCGGCGATCACCATGCAACCGTCGGTCGAGGACAGCTCCAGCGCCCGTTCGACGATCTCGTACGGCTTGCTGCTACGGCTCATCGAACGCTCTCCTGGGTGGCGAAGCGGAAGGACCCCGGGCGCGACGCACGGCGCCCCGCCCCGGTGACGTTGCACAGGAGCGAGGTCATCGACCCGCCTCCTGGTTAGTGTTGAGGATGTCCACACCGCGAAACAGCGCGGTGGGGCAGCCGTGGGAGACCGCCGCCACCTGTCCGGGCTGCGCCTTCCCGCAGTTGAACGCCCCGCCCAGCACATAGGTCTGCGGGCCGCCCACCTGCTCCATGGACCCCCAGAAGTCCGTCGTCGTCGCCTGGTACGCGACGTCCCGCAACTGCCCGGCGAGCCGCCCGTTCTCGATCCGGAAGAACCGCTGCCCGGTGAACTGGAAGTTGTAGCGCTGCATGTCGATCGACCACGAACGGTCGCCGACCACATAGATCCCGCGCTCGACCCCACCGATGAGGTCCTCGGTGGACAGGCCGCCCGCCACCGGCTGGAGCGAGACGTTCGCCATCCGCTGCACGGGCACATGGCCGGGGGAGTCGGCGTAGGCGCAGCCGTTGGACCGTCCGAGGCCCGTCAACTTCGCGATCCGACGGTCCGTCTGATAGCCGACCAGTGTTCCGCCCTTGATCAGGTCCCAGGACTGGGCCTTGACGCCCTCGTCGTCGTATCCGACGGTGGCGAGCCCGTGCTCCGCGGTCCGGTCACCGGTCACATTCATCATCGACGCGCCGTACTCCAACTTGCCCAGCTGGTCGAACGTGGCGAACGAGGTGCCCGCATAGGCCGCCTCGTAGCCGAGCGCCCGGTCCAACTCGGTGGCGTGGCCGATCGACTCATGGATGGTGAGCCACAGGTTCGACGGGTCGACCACCAGGTCGTAGCGGCCCGCCTCGACGCTCGGGGCCCGCATCTTCTCGGCCAGCAGCTCCGGGATCCGCTCCAGCTCGCCTTCCCAGTCCCAGCCGGTGCCGGTCAGATACTCCCAGCCCCGGCCCGCGGGCGGGGCGATCGTCCGCATCGAGTCGAACTCGCCGGTCGTCTCGTCCACCGCGACCGCGCTGACCTGCGGATGCAGCCGCACCCGCTGCTGGGTTGTGACGGTGCCCGCGGTGTCCGCATAGAACTTGTTCTCCTGCACGGTCAGCAGCGAGGCATCCACATGTGCGACACCACTGGCCGCCAACAGCCGCGCGCTCCACTCCGCGAGGAGCGCCGTCTTCTCCTCGTCGGCGACCTCGAACGGATTGATCCGGTACGAGGAGATCCAGGTCTTGTCCGCGTGGACGGGCTCGTGCGCCAACTCGACCCGCTCGTCCGAACCGGCCGCCGCGATCACCTGGGCCGACAGCTTGGCCATCGCCACTGCCTGCCCCGCGACACGCGCAGCCGCATCCATCGTCATGTCGACACCGGAGGCGAACCCCCACGCCCCGCCGTGGACCACCCGCACCGCATAGCCGAGATCCGTGGTGTCCGACGACCCCGACGGCTTGGCGTCCCGCAGTCGCCAGGCGGCGCTGCGCACCCGCTCGAAGCGGAAGTCGGCGTGGTGGGCGCCCAGCGCGCGTGCTCGGGCGAGCGCTGCGTCGGCGAGCGCCCGCAGCGGCAGCGCCGTGAACGACGCGTCGATGGAATGGGCCACGGATGTCTCCTGTCCTCGGTGACCGGTCGCCCCGATGAGCCGACCCCGGTCGCCCTGATCATGTCGCGCCCGAGCACCCGTTGCCCACCCTGTTTCGTCGCCATTGCCCGGTGGCGTTCTGTAGGGACCCCACAGCGACGCGAGGTGGGCGCTGTCGGTGCCCGATTCTCCGGGAGGCGGGCGGGACCGATAGTTTCGGAGGTACCAGACCGCTATCGAAAGGGTGATCCGTTGAGCCGCTCGGTTCTCGTCACCGGAGGAAACCGGGGCATCGGCCTCGCCATCGCCCGAGCCTTCGCCGATGCAGGCGACAAGGTCGCGATCACGTACCGCTCCGGCGAGCCGCCCGAGGCCCTCACCCAGGCCGGCTGCCTCGCCGTTCGCTGCGACATCACCGACACCGAGCAGGTGGAGCAGGCGTACAAGGAGATCGAGGAGAAGCACGGCCCGGTGGAGGTGCTCATCGCCAACGCCGGCATCACCAAGGACCAGCTGCTGATGCGGATGTCCGAGGATGACTTCGTCTCCGTCCTCGACACCAACCTCACCGGCACCTTCCGGGTCGTCAAGCGCGCCAACCGCGCGATGCTGCGGGCCAAGAAGGGCCGCGTCGTGCTGATCTCGTCCGTCGTGGGCCTGCTCGGCTCGGCCGGACAGGCCAACTACGCAGCGTCCAAGGCCGCCCTGGTCGGCTTCGCCCGCTCGCTCGCCCGTGAGCTCGGCTCGCGGAACATCACCTTCAACGTCGTGGCCCCCGGTTTCGTCGACACCGACATGACCAAGGCGCTCACCGAGGAACAGCGCGCCGGCATCGTGGAACAGGTGCCGCTCGGCCGCTATGCGCAGCCGGAGGAGGTCGCCGCCACCGTGCGCTTCCTCGCCTCCGACGACGCCTCGTACATCACTGGAGCCGTCATTCCCGTTGACGGCGGATTGGGCATGGGTCACTGATCGCCATGAGTGGAATTCTCGCCGGCAAGCGCATTCTCGTCACAGGCGTCCTCACCGACGCATCCATCGCCTTCCACGCGGCCAAGGTCGCCCAGGAGGAAGGCGCGGAAGTCATCCTCACCGGCTTCGGTCGGCTCAGCCTCGTGGAGCGCATCGCCAAGCGGCTGCCCAAGACGGCACCCGTCATCGAACTGGACGTCACCAACCAGGAGCACCTGGACTCGCTCGCCGACAAGATCCGCGAGCACTCCAGCGACGAGAGCGGCCTCGACGGCGTCGTGCACTCGATCGCCTTCGGCCCCCAGGGAGCGTTCAACTTCCTGGAGGCGGGTTGGGAGGACGTCTCGACCGCCGTCCAGGTCTCGGCGTACTCCTACAAGTCGCTGACGATGGCCTGCCTGCCGCTGATGGAGCGCGGCGGCTCCGTCGTCGGCCTGACCTTCGACGCACAGGTCGCCTGGCCGAAGTACGACTGGATGGGTGTGGCGAAGGCCGCCCTGGAATCCACCAACCGCTACCTCGCCCGTGACCTCGGTCCGAAGAACATCCGCTGCAACCTGATCTCCGCGGGCCCCATCAAGTCGATGGCCGCCAAGTCGATCCCCGGCTTCGAGGACCTGGCGGATGTGTGGAACCACCGTGCGCCCATCGGCTGGGACCTGGCCGACCCGGACCCGGCGGGTCGCGGTGTCGTCGGACTGCTGTCGGACTTCTTCCCGCGTACGACCGGTGAGATCGTCCACGTCGACGGCGGCGTCCATATGATGGGTGCCTGACCTGCACCGAACCGCCCTCGTGCGGCTTGGACGACGCCCCCGCTCCCCACCGAGGAGGAGCGGGGGCGTCGTCGTGCGCGGCGTCGGGTAACTCGTTCGGCCCTCAAGGCTCGCGGTCGGGGCGCCGGGCGGCCAGGCTGGGAGGCGATCCCCCCTTGTGGTGCAGCCGCGGCCACCTGCCGCAGTACGGCCGAGGAGGTCCAGCCCGTGCATGTGATCCGGTGCTCAGCGTCCGTACTGGTGGCGCTCTCAGCAGTGTTCTGTGCCGCCCCCGGGGCCCTCGGCGAGCCCCAGCGCGATCGACCCGAACCCCAGCGGTACGAGGCGTACTGCCGAACGGTCGTCGACGGCTCCAGCGCCACCGCCCATTGCAACAATCCCTACCCCGGCAGCGATCGGGTCCGGTTGCACATCGAGTGCGAGCGCTGGTGGGACCTGGACGTCGACAGCGCACCGGTCCTGGTGGCACCGGCCGGCTATGTGGAGTTGACGGGCCGCTGCTGGAAGGAGATCGGCGCGGTCTGGATCAGCCACCAGCCCGTCGCCTATCCCTGACGACCGACAACGACCGACAACGACGACCGACGACAGCCGACAACGACCGACTGGGTGCTGCGTTCCTTTTGCGTCGTGCCCCCCTGCCGAGGGTCAGGAGCGGATCCCGGGCCGGGCGTCACCGGCCCTGTCCGCGCCGGCCCCGCGCTACCGGCCCCGCTGCTCATGCCCGTGGTCGTCGCTGTGCTCGTGCCTGTGCTCGTCCACAGAGCAGAGGAAGGGATACGCAGCGGCCTCCGCTGACGCACGCTCCCCGTCCTGGGCACGGATCGCTTCGACCAGCCGCCCGTGGTCCACATGCCGTTCCGGATCGAGTTCCCGGCCCACGTCCGTACGGAGCCAGTCACGCAGCAGATGACCGAGGTCCGCGTACAACTCGATGAGCACCTCATTGTGCGAAGCGCTCACCACCGCCAGATGGAACGCCACATCGGCGGCGACGAAACGCTCCGCATCGCCCGTGGCCCACGCCTCCTCCCGCCGGGCCAGCAGCGCGTCCAACAGCCGTAGATCGGCTTCCGTGCGCCGCTGCGCCGCCCGGTCGGCCGCTGAGGACTCCAGGGTGGAGCGCACCTCGGCGATGTCCCGGGGCAGCGCCCCGGCGAACCGCCGGTGCATCACCCCGGCCAGCTCGCTGGTGGCGAGGACGTACGTCCCCGATCCCTGTCGGATGTCCAGCAGACCGTTGTGCGCCAGCGCACGGACGGCCTCCCGGACGGTGTTGCGCGCTACGCCGAGCAGCTCGACCAACTCCGGCTCGGTCGGAATGCGCGTACCCACAGGCCATTCACCGGACGTGATCTGGTGGCGCAGTTGGGCGATCACCTGGTCGGTGAGCCCCGAACGGCGGGGAGAGGTCAGCGGCATGGCGCTCCTCGCGCGATGAGGGACGGATCGAACTGAATCGAATCAGTTCGAACCGCCCGAAGGGAATACATCCAATGATTCTATGATGGGGCGATGCCATCAGACAGGACCACCCAGAAGCCCGTGACAGTCGCCCCCCTGCTCGTCACCGAGGCGCCGGCCCGGCCGGCCGCGCCCTGGGGCACCTGGACCGTGCGTCTGATGATCCTGGGGATCGTGCTCGCCGCGCTCAATCTGCGACCGGCCATCACCAGCCTCGGCGCCCTGTTCGAGGAGGTGCGGACCGGACTGGGCATGAGCGGATCCATCGCGGGCGTCCTCACGGCCGTACCGCCCCTGTGCTTCGCGCTCTTCAGCCCTGCGGTGCCGTGGTTCTCGCGCCGCTTCGGCCCCGCGACCGTGGTCTGTGCGGGCATGGTGGCCGTCGCCGGAGGGCTGCTGCTGCGGCCCTTCTCCGACGGCACGGCCGGCTTCCTGGCCGCCAGTGCGCTCGCCCTGATGGGGATCGCCGTCACCAACGTGCTCATGCCGGTGCTCGTCAAGCGGTACTTCCCGGACCGGGTGGGCTCCATGACCGGGCTCTACTCCATGGCGCTCTCGCTGGGGACCGGTCTGGCCGCGGCGGCGACCGTCCCCCTGACCGATGCGCTCGGTGGCAGTTGGCGCCTCGGCCTCGGTCTCTGGGCGACGCTCGCGGCCGTCGCGGTGCTGCCCTGGTTGGTGGTGCTCCGACCGCTCAGGGCCGCTGAACGGGGGCCGCAGACGGCGGAGCCCGGGCCGCCGTCTGCGGCGCGGAGCTGGGCAGGGAGCACCGCCCTGGCCGTCACCCCTGCCGATGCCGCCCCCGCTCGCGCCCGCAAGGCCACGAGTCTGCTGCGCAGCCCCACCGCATGGGCGTTGACCGGGTACTTCGGGCTCCAGGGGGCCGGTGGCTACACCGTCATGGGCTGGATCCCCCAGATCTTCCGAGACGCCGGAGTCTCGGCCCGGACCGCCGGTCTTCTGCTGGCCGTGATCATGGCCCTGGGCGTGCCCCTCGCCTTCGCCATCCCACGGCTCGCCGCCCGCCTGCGCAACCAGGGACCCATCGTCGCCGTGCTCGGGCTGTGCGGACTGGGCGGATACACGGGCCTGTACTTCGCCCCGGCGGCCGGCGCGTGGGCCTGGGCCCTGCTGATAGGGGTCGCCAACTGCGCCTTCCCGCTCGCGCTGACCATGATCGGGATGCGGTCGAGGACCGCTACCGGCGTCGTGCGGCTCTCCGCCTTCACCCAGTCCGTGGGCTATCTGATCGCCGTTCCGGTGCCGCTGTTGGTCGGGGTGCTCTACCAGCACAGCGGGGGCTGGGGATTGCCGATCAGTCTGATGGCGGGACTGCTCGTACCGCAGATCGTGTTGGGGGTCCTCGCAGGGAGGGACCGGACGATCGAGGACGAGACGGGGATGCGAGACTGAGGAGATGAAGCCAGTCCTCGATCCGAATCCCCAGAACGGCCAGAAGAAGCTTCTCCTGATCTTCGGCACGATGATCGCCCTCTTCGTCGTGATGGGCATCATCGCGACCATCGCCTCTCCCTGATCGGCCCGTCGGCCGTCTTGACGGCATCCCGGGGGAGGGTGGGGTTAGCACCACCATCCCCTAGGGGGCCAGGTTCAGGGACAAGTGGGTGGGTCACCGGATGGGCCCGTCAGCTCACGATCCGTAGGTTTTGCGTAGCGGAGCAGACCAGCGGACGACCCTGAGGAGACGGCCATGTCGGCGCACTCGCCCACCCCTTCCCCCGCCGCTGGTGCCAGCGGTGTCCGGCTCCACTGGTGGGCGTTGGCCCTGCCGATGCTCGCCTTCGTGTTCCTGCTGGTGCTGATCGCGGATCCCGCCCAGGCGCAGCCCGCGGGTGAGGAGAGCGGGATCGGTGACCTCGTCGCCTATCTGAGGCAACTGCTGTTCCCCTGAACCGCCGCAGCGCTTCTCTCTCTGGTTTTCGCCTGGTTTCCGCAGCACTGCTGGTTCCCGTAGCGCCGTTGATGTGAGCGGACCCGGCAGTGACACCATTGCCTGCCGCCTGCCGCCTGCCGCCTGCCGCCTGCCGCCTGCCGCCCTTCTGCTCGATCTGGTCCGCCAACTGCCGTGTGCCTGTGTGATCGCCGATGTCGGTCCATAGGTCGCCCCGGGTTCCCCTCCGCCGGACCCACCGGACCCACGTTCCCCTTCCCGCTTGGCCTCCCCGTCCACCGCCGTCGCAGCCATGTCCTCAGGGACTTCGCCGCGCTTTGGGCCGTCCCCGCCAGGGCGTCGTCATGGACTCGGCCGCGGAGGGTGAGCCCGTCAACACCCCGCGCCCGCTGGCACATTTCATGCGAAGCTGGGGTGCATGAGCGTCGCCACGTCTTCCGGAGGGACAGCCCCCGGATCGCCCGCATCGTCCGCAGCCCGCACGATCGTTCTTCTTCGCCACGCCAAGGCCGAATGGTCGGACGAGTCCGACCACGAGCGCCCGCTCGCCGAGCGGGGCCGCAAGGACGCACCGGTGGTCGGCCGCCAGCTCGCTGGGACTGGCATTCCGATCGACCTCGCCATCTGCTCGACCGCCACCCGGACCCGCGAGACATGGAAGCTGGCCGTCCATGAGCTGCCGCACCGCCCCCGGACGAGCTACGAGGAGCGACTCTACGATGCGTCCCTCGGCGAGCTCATCGCCCTGCTGAGCGAGACCTCCGACGAGGTGAACAACGTCCTGGTCATCGGCCACAACCCCGGAATGCACGCCCTCGCCGACGCCCTCGCGGGTGAGACCGAGGGCGATCTCCTGCCCCGGATGAACCGCAGCGGCTTCCCGACCTCGGCCTACGCGGTCATCGCCTTCAATGGATCCTGGAAGTCACTGGAACACGGAGTGGGCACCCTGCGCGACTTCTGGACGCCGCACTCCTGAGCTTGAGCATCGCTGGTGGCGCTCGCTCCGCACGGCGCCGTCGACCGGAACCGTCCCCACGATCGGCACCCGGCCCCAGAGGTCGAACAGGCCCCGGCGCGCTCGCGCCGGGGCCTCATGCATCTTCATCGGTACGACCGCGTCCCCATCGGCAAGGGGCACCTCGGCACGACGCCGAGCGCTCGGTGTCGGGGCCTTCGACCGTCGCCCGCGGGGTTGACGGCGATCAGTAGTCGGCGGGTCCGTCGTCCGCGCCGTCCGCGGCCTCGACCTCTTCCCGGGTGATCCCGAGCAGATAGAGCACGGTGTCCAGGAAGGGCACGTTCACGGCGGTGTGCGCTGCCTCGCGCACCACGGGCTTGGCGTTGAACGCCACCCCGAGACCGGCCGCGTTGAGCATGTCCAGATCGTTCGCGCCGTCGCCGATCGCCACTGTCTGCGCGAGCGGTACGCCCGCCTCCGCGGCGAACCGGCGCAGCAGTCGCGCCTTGCCCGCGCGGTCCACGATCTCACCCGTCACCCGACCAGTGAGCTTTCCGTCCACGATCTCCAGGGTGTTCGCCGAGGCGAAGTCCAGTCCGAGCCGTTCCACCAGATCATCCGTGACCTGGGTGAACCCGCCCGAGACCACGCCCACTTGGAACCCGAGGCGCTTCAGCGTCCGGATGAGGGTCCGGGCGCCGGGAGTCAGCCGTACCTCCGCGCGCACCTTGTCCACCACCGATGCGTCCAGCCCCGCGAGCAGGGCCACCCGTGCATGGAGGGACTGCTCGAAATCCAACTCGCCGCGCATCGCCGCCGCTGTCACTTCGGCGACCTTGTCCTCGCACCCGGCGTGGGCGGCGAACAGTTCGATGACCTCGTCCTGGATGAGCGTGGAGTCCACGTCCATCACCACCAGCCGTTGGGCCCGCCGGTGCAGTCCCGCGGACACCACGGCCACATCGACGCCGATCGCCGACGACTGGGTGGCCAGAGCCGTCCGCAGCTCCTCGGTCTCAGCGCCGGAAACCGCGAACTCCACCGCGGTCACCGGATACTTGGCCAGCCGGAAGATGCGGTCGATGTTGCCGCCGACCGAGGTGATACGGGCCGTTATGGCCGCCGTCGCCTCCGCGGTCAGCGGGTGCCCCAAAACGGTGACGTGGGAGCGGCCACTGCCGCGCGGCCGGTTGTCGCCGGTGCCCGAGATGATCTCGGCCTGGAGCTTCAGGCCCTCGGCCCAGCTGTGGATGGTGGCTCGGAGGTCGCCTTCGTCGGCCCCGGCCGAGGTGGGCGCGGTGACCAGGGCGCACAGAACGAGCCTGCCCCGGGAGACGACCTGTTCGATGTCGATGACGTCGACGGAGTAGGTGGCAAGAGTGTCAAAGAGTCCGGCGGTGATCCCGGGGCGGTCCTTCCCGAAGATCTTGACGAGAAGGGTACGTACGTCGGAGGTCTGCGAAGCGCTCATGGTTCCTCCACCGTATCCGGCGGGCCCGTGCCGAGACGCACCGTCCCGATAGGCGGACATTCGGCCGCACTCGTCACCGTACGCCGAGGTGGTGCGGTTCGCCCGGCCCCGCCCTCGGGCGAGCACACCGGCACCCGCACCGGCCGGTGCCTAGCTCCTGCCGCTGCGGTGCGACTGCCCCGGTGGCTCGATATCGACGGCGGTCGGGGTGCTGCTCCCCGGCGACCCCGACGGGGAGGGGCCCAGGAACATGCCGGGCGCCCGTCGTCGAGCCCGGGGCGTGACGCCCTACTGATCCGGGCGCACTCCCCGGAGGAGACCCGGCCCCGATGTTCGTCCCGAGGGCAGAACGGCCCTGTTCAGCAGGAGGGCAAAGGGAGCAGGGCATTCCTTCTACTGTGCTCGCGCCCGGCCGCCCTTCCGATCCCCTCCGCGAGCGCTATGAGGTGATTGCATCGCATTACACCTGATCTATCAGGCTATGTATGCACTTCATGTGATTAAAGATCTTTGCTTCACCGTCTGCGACAGTCGCTCCCAGGGTCTTCACGAGGCCCGACTTCCCCAGGTCGGACCAAGCCTGAAATAGTTCCCCACGATGTTCGCCATCCCTAGACTCCCTGCGACGGGGGTAATTCGGGGGACAAGTAGTGGGGCATGGAGTGCGGGAACTCGTACTGGAATTGAACGGAAGGACCTGGACCCTTGATCCGTCCAGGTCGTACACCCTGGGGCGGGATCCACAGGGGGACATGGTGGTGGAGGACGCCAGGGTCTCCTGGCGGCACGCCAGCGTCAGCTGGGGCGGCCACACCTGGGTGATCGAGGATCACGGCAGCACGAACGGCACCTACGTACAGGGCCAGCGCATCCAACGGACTGAAATAGGCCCGGGCTCGGCCGTCCATCTGGGCAACTCCACCGACGGCCCACGACTCGTGCTGTCCACCGCGACGGCTGATGTCCAGGGCGGAGTCCCCGGGCACGATGGAGTCGCCGGGCAGGGCGTCGGGGGGCAGGATGTCGGGCGTCCACCCCAACACCACGCGCCGGAGCCACCGCCCGAGGCGCGGCACAACTGGCCGGAGCCCGAGCACGGGGGCTGGCAGCCGCAGAACGGGCCGGGCATTCCCGAACAGGGCGGACAGCGCCCCGGGACGAACCCTCCCGTGCACGGGGACCGCAGCCCGACGACCTTCTACCAACTGTCCCTCGGCCGGGTGATGCGCATCGGTCGCGCCCTGGAGAACGAGCTGGTCGTCTCCGACCTGCAAGTCTCCCGCTACCACGCCGAGTTCACCGCCACCCCCGACGGCCGCTTCCAGATCCGCGACCTCGGATCCCACAACGGCACGTACGTCAACGGTCAGCCGATCACCAACTCGGGCACCGTCAACATCGGCCCCAACGACATCGTGGGCGTCGGCCACTCCACCTTCCGCATCGTCGGCGATCGACTCGAAGAGTTCGTCGACACCGGAGAGGTCTCCTTCTCCGCACGCCACCTCACCGTCACGGTCGACGGTGGCAAGCAGATCCTGCGGGACGTGTCCTTCGGCGTGCCGGAGAAGTCCCTCATCGGGGTCATCGGCCCCTCAGGTTCGGGCAAGTCCACCCTGCTCAAGGCCCTCACCGGCTATCGGCCGGCCAACCAGGGCGATGTGCTCTACGACAACCGCAGCCTCTACCGGCAGTTCGCCGAGCTGCGCCAGCGCATCGGGCTGGTCCCGCAGGACGACATCCTGCACAAGGAACTGACCGTACGGAAGGCCCTGAAGTACGCCGCCAAACTCCGCTTCCCCGGCGACACCGCCGAGAGCGAGCGCGAGGCGCGGATCGACGAGGTGCTGGGCGAGCTCAAGCTCGACATCCACAAGAACAAGAAGATCACCTCGCTCTCCGGCGGCCAGCGCAAGCGCGTGTCCGTGGCGCTGGAACTGCTCACCAAGCCCTCGTTGATCTTCCTCGACGAGCCCACGTCGGGACTCGACCCCGGCATGGACCGCGATGTGATGCAGCTGCTCCGCGGACTCGCCGACGACGGCCGTACCGTGCTCGTCGTCACGCACTCCGTCGCAGAACTCCAGCTCTGCGACAAACTGCTGGTCATGGCGCCTGGCGGTTCGGTCGCCTACTTCGGCCCGCCGGAAGAGGCGCTCAACTTCTTCGGATACACCACCTGGGCGGATGTGTTCTCGGCGTTCGAGAACTACCGGGACTACGACTGGGCGGGTCGCTGGCGCGGCTCACAGCACTACCAGATGTACGCGGCGGACATCGACGCCGTCGCCGCGCAGTCGGTGAACATGCCCTCACCACAACAACTGCGCCCGCCGAAGCCGCAGAGCTGGGGCTCCCAGCTGTGGACCCTGATGCGCCGGTACGTCTCCGTCATCGCGTCCGACAAGGGCTTCATGGGTCTGATGGTGATCCTGCCCGCCGTCCTCGGCCTGGTCAGTGTGGTCATCCCGGCCGACTTCGGACTGGCCGCACCCAATGACGGCAGATCCAAGTTCAACGGCGACGCCGGCACGATCATGCTGATCCTCGCGGTGGGCATCACCTTCTCCGGTGCCGCCAACTCCGTACGAGAACTGATCAAGGAACGGGTGATCTACGAACGGGAACGGGCCACCGGCCTCTCCCGCTCTGCGTACCTGATGTCCAAGGTGATCGTCCTCGGCATGATCACCGCCCTCCAGGCTGTGATCATCTGCGGCATCGGCTTCGCCCCCCGGCGGCTGCCCGAAGAGGGCCTGCTCATGCCGCCCGCGGTCGAACTCTGTCTGGTGATCACCGCACTGGGCTTCACCTCGATGATGTTCGGCCTGGTCATCTCTTCGCTGGTGAAGACCGCCGAGAAGACCATGCCGCTGCTGGTGATGTTCGCGATCGTCCAGGTCGTGTTCACCGGCATCCTCTTCAAGGTGTACGGATCACCCGGTCTGGAGCAGTTCGCCTGGCTGATGCCCTCCCGCTGGGCCATCGCCGGCGCCGGCTCCACCCTGGACCTCGGCCGGCTGATGCCCCCGTGGGACCACAAGAACCCCGACGACCTGGACCCCCTGTGGGAGAACACGGTCACCCAGTGGGGCATCAACATCACCGTCCTGCTCGCGATCGGCGTCCTCTGCGGCTTCCTCGTGGCCCGACTGCTGCGCCGCCACGAGCCCGAGGTCATGCGCAAGTAGCGACCACCGGCCACGGCACGCCGAAGGGCGGCACCCCACTGCGGGGTGCCGCCCTTCGGCGTATGCAGCGCTGACCAGCCCGTTACGGCTCAGTAGGCGCCATTGACGTTGTCGATGGTGCCGTAGCGGTCGGCGGCGTAGTTGGCCGCAGCCACGATGTTGGCGACCGGGTGGTACAGATCGTGCGGGGTGCCGGCCACGTGGTACGCGTTGAACGTCGGCTGGATGACCTGGAGCAGGCCCTTCGACGGCACGCCGTTGATCGCGTTGATGTCCCAGTTGTTGATGGCCTGCGGGTTACCGCTGGACTCCCGCATGATGTTGCGGTGCAGACCGTCGTACGAGCCCGGGATGTCGTGCTTCTTCATGATGTCGAGGGACTGGCGGATCCAGCCGTCGAGGTTGTTGGTGTAGATCGGCTTGCGGGTGACCTCCGCGGCACGGCTGGCCGCGGACTGCTCGGCAGCGCGCTTCTTGGCGGCGGCCTCGACAGCAGCCTGCTTCGCGGCGGCGGCGAGCTTCGCCTTCTGGGCCGCAGCGGCCTTGACGTCGGCCTTGGCCTTCGTGGCGGCCTTCGCGGCGGCCTCGACCTGGGTCGCGATCGCCGAGTGCTGCTTGGTGATGTGAGCGTGGACCGGCACGGTCTTCACACTGGCGGAATCGGACTGCCAGGCGACGGGAACGGCAGGGGCCATGGTGGCGGCTTCGGCCTCGGTGGAGCCGGCGCCGGGAACGAGGGAGAGGGTGATGGCTGCGACACCGGCGGCGGCGATACCGGCGAGCGAGGCCCGGTGGACCTTGGTCAGTCGGGTGCTGGACGCGGACATACAGTCTTACCTCTTCGAATAGCGGATGTCGCATCAGGCCGTGGAGGCGGCGCTGCGCTCCTACGGCGGGCGACTCGGCAATTCTTAGCGGCAGCAAAATGTCCTGGCAAAGGTGTGACGTACGACCCGGATTAGTTGATAACCATCCCCCGGAAACGCCTTTCCCTTTACTTATCAGCCGTTCACATGCCCTTGCGTAAACCACTACTGAGGTTCGTAAGTGATCTGGGTCCTATGTGCGGGCTCACATCGGGTGCGGTGCGATTTCACTGATTGTTGCGCCAGCAATGCAATGCGTGGGTATCTCGTCCGGCAGGAGGAGATGGACGTCCCCGAACTCGTGCCACAGGTAGAGGCGGCTTAGTGCCGCGGCGTAGGCACGGCCCAGGGACTCCCGGCCGGCGATCGCCTCCAGCATCAGCAGATGCGACGCCTCGGGCTCGTGGAGCCCGGTCAGCAGCCCGTCCACGACCCGCACCCCGCGCTCCGGCGTCACGACCAGGTCGGTCCACCCCGTCACCGGGCGCACCACCCCGCTCCCGTCCGCCGCCGACTCCACCGCGCGGACGGCCGTCGTGCCCACCGCGATGATCCGGCCCCCGCCGGCCCGGGCCGCGTTCACCAGCCAGGCGGTCGCCGCCGGCACCGTGAAGCGCTCCGGGTACGGAGGCTCATGGGCCTCCGCCGACGCCACCCCCGTGTGCAGCACCACCGGCGCGAACTGCACCCCCCTGCTCACCAGCTCCGCCACCATCGCCTCGGTGAAGGGCCGAGCCGCGCTCGGCATCTCCGCCGAACCCGTGCCGTCGGGGGAGGGGAGCGCAAAGACCGTCTGGTACGCGGCGAGCGGCTGGTCGTGGGCCGTGTACGCATAGCGAATGGGCCGCCCGTAGCGCCGCAGCAGCTCCGGCACACCACTGGACACCGATGCCCACCACAGCCGGTCCGCACCCACGGCCAACGGGGCCTCCAGAACCAGCCGGGTGCCACCGGGAAGCCGCACCACTGCGCCCCGAGGACCGCCGGGACGGGGTTCGGTACTGCCCGCGCCGTCCGGGCGGCGCAGCTCCACCGCCCATCGGCCGTCATCACCGCAGGTCGAGAAGTGCACCACCACGGTCTCGCCGCCGACCCGACCGTTCACCGCAGCCGCCAGGGTGGGCGAGGTGTTCACCACCAGGACGTCACCGGCCCGCAGCCGACCCGGAAGCTCCTTGAAGCGGTGGTGGGAGACCCTCGATCCCCTCGACACCATCAGCCGCACATCGTCCCGGCCGCGCCCCCGTACCTCGGCGGGCAGCCGGGCGGAGAGCTCCGAAGGCACCCTGAGCCCCTCCAGGGAGGCTGCCGCCCCACCCGTGCCCCGTCCGGTGTCCTCATGCTCCTGATGGTCCTGTGCCATCACGTACGCCTCCATCCCTCCGATAGATACGCCCATCGCGGGCCCGGGCGGTGTCCTGCGCCGGCTCCAGCGCCCCGTCTGCGTTTGGCCGCCCGGCCGCCCCACCGGTTCCCTGGCACCCACCCGCTGCCCGTCCAGGTACGGCAGCGAGCAGGCATTCCGCGCAGTCACGCTCTGGCCGACGCCATCCGCATCCGGCTCAGGTCATGTCCGACACAGGGGGTCCGCAGCCCGGACAGGACGCGTCGGACAGGCCCTAGAGGCCGCCCAGCAGCGCCTGGGCCCCGTACCGGCCACTCAGGGGCCGCTCGTCGAGCAGCCGCAGGAACCCGGGCACCACAGTCTGGGGTGCGGGCCTGTGCTCGTCGTCCACGGGCACGGCAGCCGCATAGAGATCGGTGTCCATGTCGCCCGGGTCCACCGCCCACACCCGCAGTCCGGGCTCCTCCACCGCGAGGACGGCCGCCAACTGGTCCAGCGCCGCCTTCGCAGCCCCGTACCCGCCCCAGGTCTCGTACGCCTCAGCCGCCGCATCCGAACTCAACGCGATCACGGTGCCCGACCCGCTGGCGCGCAGCAGCGGCAGCGCCTCCTGCACCAGCCCCAGCGCTGCCACCACATTCGTCTCCAGCGCCGCACGCAGTCCGTCCAACGGCAACACGTCCAGCCGCACCAGCGGCTCGGCACCCAATGCACTGGCATTGCTCACCAGCAGGTCGAGCCCGCCCAGCTCACGCGCCGCAACCACCAGCTCACCCCGGTGCACCGCGTCATTGACGTCCCCCGAGACCGCTGTCACCCGTGTCCCGTGGGACCGCACGACCTCCGCCGTCCGCTCCAGCACCTCGGCGGTCCTGGCCCCGAGCACCAGATCCCATCCACGCTGGGCCAGCGCCTCCGCGAGCGCACGGCCGAGGCCCTTCGAAGCCCCCGTGATCACTGCAACCGGCATCGCATCCATCCCCTTCGGTACGCTCGCCACCCGGCGCCACTGACCGTTCGCGCCGATGCACCCACCGTAGGAACGGCACCCGACGGGCCGCCTCGTCCGCGGGACCCCACCCTGAAGGCACTTCGACCTAGTCCCCCAGCCCTAAGCGACGGCCGTCCCCGGCCCGATACGCGGCGTCACGACCGCCGGTACCGTGAGTTCATGAGTCAGCAACCCAGCACCGGTCTCGCAGCCGTGAGCACCGCCCTACTCGCCATGAGCAGGCATCTTGAGGTGCGCGATGTGCTGAAGACGATCGTCGCCTCGGCCCGAGAACTGCTCGATGCGCAGTACGCGGCGCTGGGCGTCCCCGACGACCACGGCGGCTTCGCCCAGTTCGTGGTCGACGGGATCAGCGACGCCCAGTGGAAGGCCATCGGACCGCTGCCCCGCCAGCACGGCATCCTCGCCGCCATGCTGCACGACGCCAAGCCCGAGCGACTGGCCGACGTCCGCAAGGACCCCCGCTTCGAGGGCTGGCCGGCCGAACACCCCGAGATGTCCGACTTCCTCGGCCTCCCCATCAAGGACGGCGACGAGGTCATCGGCGCCCTCTTCCTCGCCAACAAGTCCTGCCCCAAACCACAGGGCGACTGCGGCTTCACGGAAGAGGACGAGGAACTGCTGTCGATCCTCGCCCAGCACGCAGCCATCGCCCTCACCAACGCCCGACTCTACGAGCGCAGCCGCGAGCTCACCATTGCCGAGGAGCGGTCCCGCCTCGCCCACGAACTGCACGACGCCGTCAGCCAGAAGCTGTTCTCGCTGCGTCTGACGGCCCAGGCAGCGGCGGCCCTCGTCGACCGTGACCCGGCCCGCGCCAAGGGCGAGCTCCAGCAGGTTGCCGCGCTCGCCGCCGAGGCCACTGAGGAACTGCGCGCCGCCGTCGTCGAACTGCGGCCCGCCGCACTGGACGAGGACGGACTCATCAACACCCTGCGGACCCAGATCCACGTACTGGACCGAGCGCACAGCGCCACCGTCACCTTTGACACCTGTGGGATGAAGGCACTTCCCGCGGCCCAGGAGGAAGCCCTGCTCAGGGTGGCGCAGGAGGCCCTGCACAATGCGCTGCGCCACTCGGGCGCGAAGAAGGTCGATGTCGTCCTCGCCCGCCGCGGACAAGGCGCGGTCCTCAGCATCACCGACAGCGGCAAGGGTTTCGAGCCCCGCGAGATCCGCCGGGCGGGTCGCCATCTGGGACTCGTCTCGATGCGCGACCGCGCGAGCGGGGTCGGCGGTCGGCTACGCGTGGTGTCAGCACCCGGCAAGGGCACGACGATCGAGATGGAGGTCCCCGGTGGGTGACAAGACGGTTCGGGTCCTACTGGTCGACGACCACCAGGTCGTACGCCGGGGTCTGCGGACCTTCCTGGAGATCCAGGGCGACATCGAAGTGGTGGGGGAGGCGGGCGACGGCGACGAGGGAGTCGCCCGTGCCCAGGAACTCATGCCCGATGTCATCCTGATGGACGTGAAGATGCCCGGTACGGACGGCATCGAGGCGCTGCGCAAACTACGGGAGCTGTCCAACCCCGCCAAGGTGCTGATCGTCACGAGTTTCACCGAGCAGCGCACCGTGGTGCCGGCCCTGCGCGCCGGCGCTTCCGGGTACGTGTACAAGGACGTGGACCCCGAGGCGCTGGCCGGCGCGATCCGTTCGGTCCACGCCGGCCATGTCCTGCTCCAAGCGGAGGTGGCCGGCGCGCTGCTGTCCCAGGACGAGCCCGGCAGTGGCTCGGGACGCGGTACCTCCCTGACGGAGCGGGAGCGCGAGGTCCTCGGCCTCATTGCCGACGGGCGCTCCAACCGGGAGATCGCCAGGGCCCTCGTCCTCTCCGAGAAGACCGTCAAGACACATGTGTCGAACATCCTGATGAAGCTCGATCTGGCGGACCGCACCCAGGCGGCGCTCTGGGCGGTCAGAAACGGCCTCACCGACTGAGCGGCACGAAGAACTACCGGCTGACCGGTACTGACCGACTCACCGACGGGCAGACCTGCAGACGGTTCCGTTCCAGTCTGAGATTCATACTGTCGGGTGTATGTCACCCGGACGGCGCATCCTGTGCGCCGTCCGGGCGTTCTCCAGGGCGAGCCGCGGCGATTGGCCGCGGCGAACGCCAGGAGGAGTTCAAAAGTGAAGAACCTGAAGAAGGCCGCAGCCCTCACCATGATCACCGGCAGCTTGATCGCCGCGGGTGCGGGCATGGCCTCCGCCACCACGGGCGCGCACGCAGGCGGTCACGCCGTGGGCTCCCCGGGCGTCGGCTCGGGCAACCTCGTCCAGGCACCGGTCCACGTTCCGGTCAACGTCGTCGGTAACACGGTGAACGTGATCGGCCTTCTGAACCCCGCGTTCGGCAACCTGGGCATCAACGGCTGACGCTGGCCCACCTGCCCGGGCATCCGAAGCCTCCTCCCCAAGAGCTGGCTCGGATGCCCGGGCGTCCTCGTACCGCCACCGCCCGTCACCAACGGTCCCGGGCCGCCGCGGCACGACCGGGACGAGACCCGGGACGGTAAGACAGCCCGGGACCCTACCGACGGCGCCGAGTCGCCACCGTCAGGACGCGCCCCGCTCCCGCTCCTCCACAAAGGCGTTGTACGCCGCCACCTGCGCCCTCCGCGCCACCCGCTCCACCGGCCGCAGCGCCTCCCCGCGCGCACCGATCTGCGACGCGCTCACCGCACCGCCGAGACGGGTCCCGCCGCCGTCCAGGGCCACCGAGACCAGCAGCGCCACCCGTTGGGCGAGCTCCAACACCCGCACCGCCCGCGGCGGATAGCCCGGAGCCAGCGCCTCCCGCCCCCGCTCGGCCCTTGCCCGGTAGGCGTCCAGCGCAGCCTCCGCCACCGGACCCGACGCGGCCACGTCGAGTCGGGTCAGGGCCTCCGTCGCCGCTCTGAGCGCCTCCGCAAGCTCGCGCTCGGCCTCTCCCAGCGACGGCACGTCGGCCGGCGGTGCCTCGCGCACCGGCAGACAGTGCCAGACCACCTCCGTGTGCACATCGGCCGGATCACCCGGGTGACCCGCTTCGCTGATCTCCGGCACCAGCCCGTACGGCGCCCCGTACCCGACCACGGCCTCCTGCGCCTCCAAGGCGCGGGCGTTGAAGTCGGGCGGGCCGCTGAGACCGAGCGGATGCCCCGGCACCGGCAACGCGAGCCGCCAGCCGGTCACCCCCAGCACCCGCAGCCGGCCCAGCGCGAGCGTGAGCCCCACCGGCCCCGCCTCACCCGGCAGCCCCTCGACCCGATGCACGGCGTCGTCACCGACGATGGCCACCACCGCCTCGTCGGGTGACACCAAATGACCCAGGAGTGAGTTCCCCCATGAGGCCAGACGTCCTGAACGCGGTTCCACAAGCATGGCTCCAGCCTAAGGATCGGACCGGGGGACGGGGTTGCTCGGTCGGTGGCGTAGGTTTTCCCATGGGGCTGTGCCCACAGGCACACAGCGCCTCCACACAACCTCAAGACGATTGCATGGGGAGACAACGCGCTCATGAGCGATGTACTGGAGCTGGTGGACGTATCCGTGGTCCGCGACGGACGCGCTCTAGTGGACGACGTCTCCTGGTCGGTCAAGGAGGGAGAGCGCTGGATCATCCTCGGCCCGAACGGCGCCGGCAAGACCACGCTCCTCAACCTCGCGTCCAGCTACCTCTTCCCCAGCGGCGGCGAGGTCACGATCCTCGGTGAGCGCCTCGGCCGGATCGACGTCTTCGACCTCCGCCCCCGCATCGGCATGGCCGGCATCGCCATGGCGGAGAAGCTGCCCAAGCGCCAGACCGTCCTCCAGACGGTCCTCACGGCCGCCTACGGCATGACCGCCACTTGGCACGAGAACTACGACCAGGTCGACGAGGACCGCGCCCGTGCCTTCCTCGACCGCCTCGGGATGACGGAGTACCTGCACCGTCGGTTCGGCACCCTCTCCGAAGGAGAGCGCAAGCGCACGCTGATCGCGCGAGCCATGATGACCGACCCGGAACTGCTGCTCCTCGACGAGCCCGCGGCAGGACTCGACCTCGGTGGCCGCGAGGACCTGGTCCGTCGACTCGGCCGGCTCGCCCGTGACCCGATCGCCCCCTCGATGATCATGGTGACCCACCATGTCGAGGAGATCCCTCCGGGCTTCACCCATGTGCTGATGATCAGACAGGGCAGGGTGCTCGCCGCCGGTCCCGTCGAGACCGAACTGACCTCCCGCAACCTCTCGCTCTGCTTCGGTCTGCCCCTGGTCGTCGAACGCAACGGAGCCCGCTGGACGGCACAGGGCCTCCCGCTCCGCTGACCCGCCCCGTACGCAACGTACGTACGGACGCGAACAACTTCATACCGCCATGCACCTCTCAGAACATCCGGTTGGCCCCGGATACCCCCAGGAGCAATCACCAGCCACACCCGCCCCACAGTCGGAGCCGGTGGCCGTGTCTCGTACGTGTTGAGCCCTCCTCGCCCCCTGTCGTGACCCCGACCGGCAGAACTACCATGGAGGCGTGGAAATCGACGCGTGGGTGTGGTGGTTGATCGTCGCGGTCGGACTGGGGATTCCGCTCGTCCTCACGGCGATGCCGGAGTTCGGCATGTTCTCCGCAGGCGCGGTCGGCGGCGCCATCGTCGCGGCACTGGGCGGGGGAGTGGTCGCCCAAGTGCTTGTGTTCGTCGTGGTGTCCGTCGCGCTCATCGCGGTCGTCCGGCCGATCGCCAGCCGACATCGCGCCGGACGGCCCCAGTTCGCCAGCGGAGTCGACGCCCTGAAGGGGCGTCAAGCCGTTGTGCTCGAACGGGTCGACGGCAGCGGGGGACGCATCAAACTCGCTGGGGAGATCTGGTCCGCACGGGCACTCGACGCTGACATGGCCTTCGAAGTCGGCCAGCAGGTCGACGTCGTGGAGATCGAAGGAGCCACCGCGGTCGTGATGTGACCGGTGGATCGACGCCACAACGACTCACAGAACCCACTGAAGTGAGACAACAGACCAGAACGCTCCCCATACAAGCCCATGGTCTGGGAAACTCGATCATCAGAATCACTCGGCAGCGAAGGACACGGG
Source organism: Streptomyces sp. NBC_00690 (assembly GCF_036226685.1). Taxonomy (NCBI): domain Bacteria; kingdom Bacillati; phylum Actinomycetota; class Actinomycetes; order Kitasatosporales; family Streptomycetaceae; genus Streptomyces; species Streptomyces sp. NBC_00690. The sequence continues at coordinate 2,139,882 of NZ_CP109009.1, read as the reverse complement.
GAACTCGATGCAACCGATCATCATCGTCCTGATCATTCTGGTGGTGTTGGTCTTCATCGCCCTGATCAAGACGATCCAGGTCATCCCACAAGCCAGCGCCGCCATCGTCGAGAGGTTCGGGCGCTACACCCGCACCCTGAACGCCGGACTGAACATCGTCGTGCCGTTCATCGACTCCATCCGCAACCGCATCGACCTCCGCGAACAGGTCGTCCCCTTCCCGCCCCAACCGGTGATCACCCAGGACAACCTGGTCGTCAACATCGACACCGTGATCTACTACCAGGTCACCGACGCCAGGGCAGCGACCTACGAGGTCGCCAGCTACATCCAGGCGATCGAACAGCTCACCGTGACCACCCTGCGCAACATCATCGGCGGCATGGACCTGGAGCGAACCCTCACCTCCCGCGAGGAGATCAACGCCGCCCTGCGCGGTGTCCTCGACGAGGCCACGGGCAAGTGGGGAATCCGCGTCAACCGCGTCGAGCTCAAGGCCATCGAGCCGCCCACCTCCATCCAGGACTCGATGGAGAAGCAGATGCGCGCCGACCGTGACAAGCGGGCCGCCATCCTCACCGCCGAAGGCATCCGCCAGTCCCAGATCCTCACCGCCGAAGGCGAGAAGCAGTCCGCCATCCTGCGCGCCGAGGGCGAGTCGAAGGCCGCCGCCCTGCGCGCCGAAGGTGAAGCCCAGGCCATCCGCACGGTCTTCGAGTCCATCCACGCGGGCGACCCGGACCAGAAGCTGCTCTCCTACCAGTACCTCCAGATGCTGCCGAAGATCGCCGAGGGCGATGCCAACAAGCTCTGGATTGTGCCCAGCGAGATCGGTGACGCCCTCAAGGGCCTCTCCGGCGCCTTCGGCAACCTCGGCGGCGGTGTCCCCGGCTTCAACACCGGCGGCAACAGCGGCGGCAACGATGGGGGCAACAGCGGCGGGCACGGAGGGGGACACGGCGGCGGTCCGGTCGAGCGTCGGGAAGAGCCCCCCGTCACCTGACGTCCCACCCGGTCAGGCATGATCGGTGCATTCGGCACCGATCATCGAGGGGCACAGTGTGACCATCTGGGAGATGCTCGCCGTCTTCGTCGCGGGCATCAGCGCCGGCGCCATCAACAGCGTCGTCGGTTCGGGAACGCTGATCACCTTCCCGGTGCTCCTCGCCACCGGCCTGTCACCCGTCACCGCGACCGTCTCCAACGCACTCGGCCTCGTCTCCGGCGCCATCAGCGGCGCCATCGGCTACCGGGCCGAACTCGTCGGCCAGCGCGACCGGACCATCCGACTCAGCATCGTCGCAGCGGTCGGCGGCATCAGCGGCGCCGTACTACTGCTCACCCTGCCGCCCACCGCCTTCGAGACCATCGTCCCGATCCTCGTCGCGCTCGCGCTCGTCCTGGTCGTCCTCCAGCCGCGCATCTCCCGGGCCGTTCAACGCCGCCGCGCAGCCAAAGGCACCACGGACGCCCACCCCGACGGCGGACCGCTCCTCATCGTCGGACTGCTCGCCGCCAGCATCTACGGCGGCTACTTCACGGCGGCCCAGGGCATCCTCTACGTCGCCCTGATGGGCATGCTCCTCAACGAGAGCCTGCAACGCATCAACGCCGTCAAGAACGTCCTCGCCGCAGTCGTCAACTCCATCGCCGCACTCTTCTTCATCATCGTCGCCGACCCCGACTGGACCGCCGTGATCCTGATCGCGATCGGATCCGCCATCGGCGGCCAAGTGGGTGCCAAGTACGGCCGCAAGCTCTCGCCGACAGTGCTGCGCGCCTTCATCGTCGCGGTGGGTACGGTCGCCATCGCCCAACTGCTGCTGCGACGCTACGGCTGACACGACGAGGCCCGCCCCCGATCCAAGTCGAAGACGGGCCCGAACACACTCTGCGCTACGCGGCAGGCCGCGCGACCAACCAATCAGGCAGCTCGGAACGCTCGCCCGCCCGCAACCCCAGCAGCATGGCATCGGCGGGCGACGGTACGAAGGGCTCCCGCAGCAGCGGCATCGCCGCTTGCTCCGGCGTACGGTCCGCCTTGCGGTGGTTGTCCTCCGCGCAGGAAGCCACCGTGTTCAGCCAGCTGTCCGCACCACCGTGGGAACGCGGCACGACATGGTCGACGGTGGTGGCGCGCCTGCCGCAGTACGCGCACCGGTACTGGTCCCGGACCAGCACTCCCCGCCTCGACCAGGGTGCCTGTCTTCGAAAGGGAACCCGTACGTATCTGCACAGCCTGATCACCCGTGGCACCGGAAGCTCCACGGTGGCGGCACGGACCCGAAGTCCTGGGTGGGCCTGCTCGACGACGGCCTTGTCCTGGAGGACCAGCACGACCGCACGGTTCAAAGACACCGTCGACAGCGGCTCGAAGCTCGCATTCAGTACCAGCGTGTCGCGCATCACGCCCACCTCCGTATCCCGGCCCCACCCGTGATCGGGCTCTGGGCTCGGATCAACTCTGGCTGGGCGCGACGAGATGGACAACGCAATATCCGCGCCCCCTCCCGGGGCTTCCCCCGGGCCCAGAAAAGAAAAGTGCCCTGCTCTGATCTCTCCAAGACCAGAGCAGGGCAAACAACAGACGAATGATCAGTCGGCCGACGGACCTTCGTACTCCCCGATCAACGAGGCACGCGCGAGCGTGTGGAACCGCAAGTTGAAGCCCACGACCGCAGGTGACGCATCTTCGTCGGGTCCGAGTTCCGCGCTGTCCACCGCGTACACGGTGAAGACGTAGCGGTGGTTCTCACCCGCGGGGGGAGCGGCTCCGCCGAAGTCCTTCGTCCCGTAGTCGTTGCGAGCATGAACCGCGCCGTCGGGCAGACCCTTGAAGGACCCGCTCCCGGCCCCGGGGGCCAGTTCGGTCACGGACGCGGGGATGTCGAAGAGCACCCAGTGCCAAAAGCCGCTGCCCGTAGGGGCATCCGGATCGAAACAGGTGACGGCGAAGCTCTTGGTCTCCGAGGGGAACCCCTCCCACCGCAAGTGGGGCGAGGTGTTGCCCTCGGCGTGGACCTGCGCGTCCTTCAGGGCCGATCCCGGGCTGACGTCGTCGCTCACGACCGTGAACGACGGCACCCGGGGATGGAAGTCATGAGGAAGGGGCGCCTTCTTCGACTCGGTCACGGCTGTACCTCCGGCTCGGCTGTTGCTGCTGCTTCCCTACCGCTTCGGAGCCTAGAGCCAGTTCCTACGACCACCGACATCGGCGAGCCACTGGTTGACGTACGCACTCCAGTCGGTCGACTGGAAGTCGTGGTGACCCACCTTGAACGCCTTGTACGAGTCGCTTCCCTCGCTGAACAGTCCCGGCTTCTTGTCCATCTCCAGGATCACGTCCATCTCGCGGGAATCCGCGACGAAGGTCAACTCCACCTGGTGCAGACCCCGGTACTGGCTCGGCGGCAGGAACTCGATCTCCTGGTAGAACGGCAGCTGCTGCCGCGTCCCACGGATGTGCCCGCGCTCCATGTCCGCGCTCTTGAAGCGGAACCCCAGCTGGAGGAAGGCGTCGAGGATGGCCTGCTGGGACGGGAGCGGGTGCACATTGATCGGGTCCAGATCGCTGGAGTCCACCGCGCGGGCGATCTCCAGCTCCGTGGTGACACCGATGTGCATTCCGCGCAGCTGCTGTCCGGCGATGCTGGTGACCGGGGTCTCCCAGGGGATCTCCAGACCGAAGGGCACCACATGGACCGCCCCGGCCTTCACCTCGAAGGCGCCGCCGAGTCGCTGCTTGACGAATTCAAGGTCCTGCTTGAACTCGCCGTCGCCGCTCTCCACCTCGACCCGCGCCTGAAGGCCGATGGACAGGCCCTCGATCTTCTGGTCGACGGAACCGCCCTCGATGCGCACCTCACCCTGCACCACACCGCCGGGTACGACGTTCTCCTCGGTGAGCACCGTCTCCACCGAGGCCCCTCCGGCTCCCAGACTCGCCAGCAGCTTCTTGAAACCCATGTCTACTCCTTCTTCCTCTTGCTCGGCCTTGACCCCTACTTACGCACCTCAAGGGCCACCGGTTCCCCGCTACCCTCGGACGGCATGATCGAGACCTCCGACCGTACGCCTTTGCCGCGCGAGTTCTTCGACCGCCCCGTTCTGGAGGTCGCTCCCCAGCTCCTCGGCTGCACCTTGGTACGCCGCTCGGCGGAAGGCACCATCGAGCTACGGATCACCGAGGTGGAGGCATACGCCGGTGAAGTCGACCCGGGCTCGCACGCCTACCGAGGTCGTACCGCGCGCAACGAGGTCATGTTCGGACCACCGGGCCATGCCTATGTCTACTTCACTTACGGCATGTGGCACTGCCTCAACGCCGTGTGCGGTCCGGAGGGTCGCGCCAGTGGGGTCCTTCTCCGGGCAGGTGAGATCCAGGTAGGCGCAGATCTTGCCCGCAAACGTCGGTTCTCGGCCCGTCATGACCGAGAACTGGCCAAAGGGCCGGCCCGACTCGCAACCGCGCTCGATGTCGACCGGGCCTTGAACGGCACGGACCTCTGTGCTGACGAGGCGGCCCCCCTCGTACTGCTCCCCGGCCCCGCTCCCCGTGCTGAGCTGGTGCGCAACGGTCCACGCACGGGAGTGGGCGGCGGAGGAGCCCATCAGCCCTGGCGCTACTGGATCGACGGGGACTCGACGGTCAGCCCCTACCGGCCGCACGCCCCGCGCCGAAGGTCAACTTGACTCGGCACCAGGAGCCGCCTAACGTAGCCCGAGCCGCTTGAGCCGGGCCTGCTGTTCAGCACCCCGGAAGCGACCATCCACTACATCTTGCAAAACCCAATCGGGTTCTATTTCGGCATGCCGGAATTCATCCCGATGAACTCGATTATGAGTTGCACAGGGCATCAGCTAACGTAGTGGACACGCCGAAAGGCGAAAAGCCCTTCCAATCGGGTGCTGGATCGAATTCGAAGTCCGGAAACGGAGTGAGAAAAAGGTCTGGTAGGGTTGGAAACGCAAGACCGGAGGGAAAAGCCCGGAGAGTCCTGAGAGGGACTTGAAGGAAGCGTCCGTTCCTTGAGAACTCAACAGCGTGCCAAAAGTCAACGCCAGATATGTTGATACCCCGTCTCTTAGGAGATGTGGTTCCTTTGAAAAAAGTCCTCATGCCATTGGTTTGGTGTGGGGCGCACTACAGCGAGGACGCTGTGAACCGTTCCGAATATTCCTTCGGATGGTTCCGCTCTTGTGTGGTGTTTGACCCGGTTTCGGGTAGACATTCACGGAGAGTTTGATCCTGGCTCAGGACGAACGCTGGCGGCGTGCTTAACACATGCAAGTCGAACGATGAAGCCTTTCGGGGTGGATTAGTGGCGAACGGGTGAGTAACACGTGGGCAATCTGCCCTGCACTCTGGGACAAGCCCTGGAAACGGGGTCTAATACCGGATACCACCTGAAGGGGCATCTCTTCGGGTTGAAAGCTCCGGCGGTGCAGGATGAGCCCGCGGCCTATCAGCTTGTTGGTGGGGTGATGGCCTACCAAGGCGACGACGGGTAGCCGGCCTGAGAGGGCGACCGGCCACACTGGGACTGAGACACGGCCCAGACTCCTACGGGAGGCAGCAGTGGGGAATATTGCACAATGGGCGAAAGCCTGATGCAGCGACGCCGCGTGAGGGATGACGGCCTTCGGGTTGTAAACCTCTTTCAGCAGGGAAGAAGCGAAAGTGACGGTACCTGCAGAAGAAGCGCCGGCTAACTACGTGCCAGCAGCCGCGGTAATACGTAGGGCGCAAGCGTTGTCCGGAATTATTGGGCGTAAAGAGCTCGTAGGCGGCTTGTCGCGTCGGATGTGAAAGCCCGGAGCTTAACTCCGGGTCTGCATTCGATACGGGCAGGCTAGAGTGTGGTAGGGGAGATCGGAATTCCTGGTGTAGCGGTGAAATGCGCAGATATCAGGAGGAACACCGGTGGCGAAGGCGGATCTCTGGGCCATTACTGACGCTGAGGAGCGAAAGCGTGGGGAGCGAACAGGATTAGATACCCTGGTAGTCCACGCCGTAAACGTTGGGAACTAGGTGTTGGCGACATTCCACGTCGTCGGTGCCGCAGCTAACGCATTAAGTTCCCCGCCTGGGGAGTACGGCCGCAAGGCTAAAACTCAAAGGAATTGACGGGGGCCCGCACAAGCAGCGGAGCATGTGGCTTAATTCGACGCAACGCGAAGAACCTTACCAAGGCTTGACATATGCCGGAAAGCATCAGAGATGGTGCCCCCCTTGTGGTCGGTATACAGGTGGTGCATGGCTGTCGTCAGCTCGTGTCGTGAGATGTTGGGTTAAGTCCCGCAACGAGCGCAACCCTTGTTCTGTGTTGCCAGCATGCCTTTCGGGGTGATGGGGACTCACAGGAGACTGCCGGGGTCAACTCGGAGGAAGGTGGGGACGACGTCAAGTCATCATGCCCCTTATGTCTTGGGCTGCACACGTGCTACAATGGCCGGTACAATGAGCTGCGATACCGTGAGGTTGAGCGAATCTCAAAAAGCCGGTCTCAGTTCGGATTGGGGTCTGCAACTCGACCCCATGAAGTCGGAGTTGCTAGTAATCGCAGATCAGCATTGCTGCGGTGAATACGTTCCCGGGCCTTGTACACACCGCCCGTCACGTCACGAAAGTCGGTAACACCCGAAGCCGGTGGCCCAACCCCTTGTGGGAGGGAGCTGTCGAAGGTGGGACTGGCGATTGGGACGAAGTCGTAACAAGGTAGCCGTACCGGAAGGTGCGGCTGGATCACCTCCTTTCTAAGGAGCACTTCTTAACCAGTCTTTCGGGGTTGGTTCAGAGGCCAGTACATCGGCGAATGTTCGATGCTGGTTGCTCATGGGTGGAACGTTGACTATTCAGTGAGCTTGCTTGCTGGTTCATCACGAGTACTACTGCTTGATTTATTGAGTGGTGTGGAAAGTGGTGGCTGGTGGGTGGGTTTGTTGGGCGCGCTGTTGGGTGTCTGAGGGCATGGGCGATTTTTGCTTGTGTTCCTTCTGCCGGTCCCGGTGTACTCGCTCAGGTTTGGGTGGGGTGATGGGTGGCTGGTCGTTGTTTGAGAACTGCACAGTGGACGCGAGCATCTGTGGCCAAGTTTTTAAGGGCGCACGGTGGATGCCTTGGCACCAGGAACCGATGAAGGACGTGGGAGGCCACGATAGTCCCCGGGGAGTCGTCAACCAGGCTTTGATCCGGGGGTTTCCGAATGGGGAAACCCGGCAGTCGTCATGGGCTGTCACCCATGCCTGAACACATAGGGCATGTGGAGGGAACGAGGGGAAGTGAAACATCTCAGTACCCTCAGGAAGAGAAAACAACCGTGATTCCGGGAGTAGTGGCGAGCGAAACTGGATGAGGCCAAACCGTATATGTGTGATACCCGGCAGGGGTTGCGTATGCGGGGTTGTGGGATCTCTCTTTTACGGTCTGCCGGCCGTGAGACGAGTCAGAAACCGTAGTCATAGGCGAAGGACATGCGAAAGGTCCGGCGTAGAGGGTAAGACCCCCGTAGCTGAAATGATTGCGGCTCGTTTGAGAGACACCCAAGTAGCACGGGGCCCGAGAAATCCCGTGTGAATCTGGCGGGACCACCCGTTAAGCCTAAATATTCCCTGGTGACCGATAGCGGATAGTACCGTGAGGGAATGGTGAAAAGTACCGCGGGAGCGGAGTGAAATAGTACCTGAAACCGTGTGCCTACAAGCCGTGGGAGCGTCGCATATCAAGCTTTTGTTTGGTATGTCGTGACTGCGTGCCTTTTGAAGAATGAGCCTGCGAGTTTGCGGTGTGTTGCGAGGTTAACCCGTGTGGGGGAGCCGTAGCGAAAGCGAGTCCGAATAGGGCGTTTTAGTAGCATGCTCAAGACCCGAAGCGGAGTGATCTAGCCATGGGCAGGTTGAAGCGGCTGTAAGAGGTCGTGGAGGACCGAACCCACCAGGGTTGAAAACCTGGGGGATGACCTGTGGTTAGGGGTGAAAGGCCAATCAAACTCCGTGATAGCTGGTTCTCCCCGAAATGCATTTAGGTGCAGCGTCGTGTGTTTCTTGCCGGAGGTAGAGCACTGGATAGGCGATGGGCCCTACCGGGTTACTGACCTTAGCCAAACTCCGAATGCCGGTAAGTGAGAGCACGGCAGTGAGACTGTGGGGGATAAGCTCCATGGTCGAGAGGGAAACAGCCCAGAGCATCGACTAAGGCCCCTAAGCGTACGCTAAGTGGGAAAGGATGTGGAGTCGCAGAGACAACCAGGAGGTTGGCTTAGAAGCAGCCACCCTTGAAAGAGTGCGTAATAGCTCACTGGTCAAGTGATTCCGCGCCGACAATGTAGCGGGGCTCAAGCGTACCGCCGAAGTCGTGTCATTGCAGCATATAGGGCTAACGCCTGTTGTGATGGGTAGGGGAGCGTCGTGTGCCGGGTGAAGCCGCCGCGTAAGCGAGTGGTGGACGGTTCACGAGTGAGAATGCAGGCATGAGTAGCGATACACACGTGGGAAACGTGTGCGCCGATTGACTAAGGGTTCCTGGGTCAAGCTGATCTGCCCAGGGTAAGTCGGGACCTAAGGCGAGGCCGACAGGCGTAGTCGATGGACAACCGGTTGATATTCCGGTACCCGCTTTGAAACGCCCAATATCGAGCCCATTAATGCTAAGGCCGTGAAACCGCCCTTGATCTCTTCGGAGTGAGGGGGAGTGGTGGAGCCGCTGATCCAAGGTGGTAGTAGGTAAGTGATGGGGTGACGCAGGAAGGTAGTCCAGCCCGGGCGGTGGTTGTCCCGGGGTAAGGGTGTAGGCCGTGTGGTAGGTAAATCCGTCACACATTAAGGCTGAGACCTGATGCCGAGCCGATTGTGGTGAAGTGGATGATCCTATGCTGTCGAGAAAAGCCTCTAGCGAGTTTCATGGCGGCCCGTACCCTAAACCGACTCAGGTGGTCAGGTAGAGAATACCGAGGCGTTCGGGTGAACTATGGTTAAGGAACTCGGCAAAATGCCCCCGTAACTTCGGGAGAAGGGGGGCCATTCTTGGTGATCCGATTTACTCGGTGAGCTGGGGGTGGCCGCAGAGACCAGCGAGAAGCGACTGTTTACTAAAAACACAGGTCCGTGCGAAGCCGTAAGGCGATGTATACGGACTGACGCCTGCCCGGTGCTGGAACGTTAAGGGGACCGGTTAGCTCCATTTCGGTGGGGCGAAGCTGAGAACTTAAGCGCCAGTAAACGGCGGTGGTAACTATAACCATCCTAAGGTAGCGAAATTCCTTGTCGGGTAAGTTCCGACCTGCACGAATGGCGTAACGACTTCTCGACTGTCTCAACCATAGGCCCGGTGAAATTGCACTACGAGTAAAGATGCTCGTTTCGCGCAGCAGGACGGAAAGACCCCGGGACCTTTACTATAGTTTGATATTGGTGTTCGGTTCGGCTTGTGTAGGATAGGTGGGAGACTGTGAACAGCACACGCCAGTGTGTTGGGAGTCGCTGTTGAAATACCACTCTGGTCGTGCTGGATGTCTAACCTGGGTCCGTGATCCGGATCAGGGACAGTGTCTGATGGGTAGTTTAACTGGGGCGGTTGCCTCCTAAAGAGTAACGGAGGCGCCCAAAGGTTCCCTCAGCCTGGTTGGTAATCAGGTGTTGAGTGTAAGTGCACAAGGGAGCTTGACTGTGAGACCGACGGGTCGAGCAGGGACGAAAGTCGGGACTAGTGATCCGGCGGTGGCTTGTGGAAGCGCCGTCGCTCAACGGATAAAAGGTACCCCGGGGATAACAGGCTGATCTTCCCCAAGAGTCCATATCGACGGGATGGTTTGGCACCTCGATGTCGGCTCGTCGCATCCTGGGGCTGGAGTCGGTCCCAAGGGTTGGGCTGTTCGCCCATTAAAGCGGTACGCGAGCTGGGTTTAGAACGTCGTGAGACAGTTCGGTCCCTATCCGCTGTGCGCGTAGGAGTCTTGAGAAGGGCTGTCCCTAGTACGAGAGGACCGGGACGGACGAACCTCTGGTGTGCCAGTTGTCCTGCCAAGGGCATGGCTGGTTGGCTACGTTCGGAAAGGATAACCGCTGAAAGCATCTAAGCGGGAAGCCTGCTTCGAGATGAGGACTCCCACCCCCTTTGAGGGGTTAAGGCTCCCAGGAGACTACTGGGTTGATAGGCCAGATCTGGAAGGCGGGTAACCGCTGGAGGTGACTGGTACTAATAAGCCGAGGGCTTGTCCATAGAGGCTCGCGTCCACTGTGTTGGTTCTGAGGCAACGACTGTTGCTGTTTTGAGCAGAACGCCATAATTACAAAGTGTGCTTGTTCGCTCGAAACCGATAGGGTTTCGGTGGTCATAGCGTGAGGGAAACGCCCGGTTACATTTCGAACCCGGAAGCTAAGCCTTTCAGCGCCGATGGTACTGCAGGGGGGACCCTGTGGGAGAGTAGGACACCGCCGAACAATATTTCAGGACCCTTGGTCCAGCGTTCACGCTGGATCGAGGGTCCTTTTTGTTTTGTCTTTACCGAAGCGCGGCCGGTCGCCGGTTGCGCGAGAATGATTGCAGTACCTGCAGACAGGAGTCACGTCGATGTCCCCCAACTCTCCCGACGACCGATCAGAGCGCGAGCCACGTCGTAGGGACGGTGGCGACCGGGGCGGGTTCCGTCGTGACGACCGCGATCGTGCCCCCCGACGTGATGATGACCGCGGCGGGTACCGCGGCCCGCGCGATGACCGAGGACCGCGCCGAGACGATCGACGCGATGACCGTCCCGCGGGCGCCAGTGGTGGGTTCCGCCGAGACGATCGCGGTACCAGCGGTGGTTTCCGTCGTGATGATGATCGCGGTCCCCGTCGCGATGACCGCGGTGGTAGCGGTAGTGGCGGTAGTGGTGGTGGGTATCGCGGTCCTTCGGGTGACCGTGGTGGCCGGCCTACCAGTGGTGGTTTCCGTCGTGATGACGACCGCGGCCCTCGCCGTGATGACCGCAGTGGTGGTAGCAGCGGTGGTGGGTATCGCGGTCCTTCGGGTGACCGTGGTGGCCGACCTGCCAGCGGTGGTTTCCGTCGTGACGATGACCGTGGCCCTCGTCGCGATGACCGCAGTGGTGGTAGCAGCGGTGGTGGCTTCCGTCGGGATGAGCGGCGTGATGACCGTCCGGCGTTCCGTCGTGATGACGACCGCGGCCCTCGCCGCGATGACCGCAGTGGTAGCGGTAGTGGCGGTAGTGGTGGTGGGTATCGCGGTCCTTCGGGTGACCGTGGTGGCCGGCCTACCAGTGGTGGTTTCCGTCGTGACGATGACCGTGGTCCCCGTCGTGATGACCGCAGTGGTAGCGGTAGTGGCGGTAGTGGTGGTGGGTATCGCGGTCCTTCGGGTGACCGTGGTGGCCGGCCTACCAGTGGTGGTTTCCGTCGTGACGATGACCGTGGTCCCCGTCGTGATGACCGCGGTGGTAGCGGTAGCAGCGGTGGTGGGTTCCGTCGGGATGAGCGGCGTGATGATCGTCCGGCGTTCCGTCGTGATGATGACCGTGGTCCGCGCCGTGATGACCGCAGTGGTGGTAGCAGCGGTGGTGGGTATCGCGGTCCTTCGGGTGACCGTGGTGGCCGACCTGCCAGTGGTGGTTTCCGTCGCGATGACGACCGCGCCCCCCGTCGCGATGACCGCAGTGGTAGTGGCGGTGGCGGTGGGTTCCGTCGCGATGACCGTCCCAGTGGTGGTTTCCGTCGTGACGATGACCGTGGCCCTCGTCGTGATGACCGCGGTGGTAGCGGTAGCAGCGGTGGTGGGTTCCGTCGGGATGAGCGGCGTGATGATCGTCCGGCGTTCCGTCGTGATGATGATCGCGGCCCTCGCCGCGATGACCGCGGTGGTAGCGGTAGTGGTGGTAGTGGTGGTGGGTATCGCGGTCCTTCGGGTGACCGTGGTGGCCGGCCTACCAGTGGTGGTTTCCGTCGTGATGATGATCGCGGTCCCCGTCGCGATGACCGGGGTAGTGGTTCGTCGGGCGCTGGTGGTGGGTTCCGTCGGGATGAGCGGCGTGATGATCGTCCGGCGTTCCGTCGGGACGATGACCGTGGTCCGCGCCGTGATGACCGCAGTGGTGGTAGCAGCGGTGGTAGCAGCGGTGGCGGTTTCCGCCGCGATGACCGGCGTGACGACCGGGGTGGGCGTTCCGGTGGAGGCGGCTACGGGCGACGTGACGACCGTGGTGGCTCAGGGCGTCGCGATGATGGCGGTGGCTATGGCCGTCGCGATGACCGTGATCGCCCCGATCGGGAGCCGATCAAGCGCCTGCCCATCCCCGAGGACGTCACTGGCGATGAGATCGACCAGGACGTACGCCAGGAGCTGATGAGCCTGCCCAAGGGGCTGGCCGAAGAGGTCTCCAAGAACCTCGTCATGGTGGCCAAGCTGATCGATGAGGACCCCGAGCTCGCCTACGGGTACTCGAAGATCGCCCTGCGTCTGGCGTCCAGGGTGGCCGCGGTCCGTGAGGCCGCTGGATTCGCCGCGTACGCCACCCAGAGGTACACCGAAGCGCTCGCGGAGTTCCGTGCGGCGCGACGGATGACCGGTGGGGTGGAGCTGTGGCCGGTGATGGCTGACTGCGAGCGCGGTCTGGGCCGTCCCGAGCGAGCTTTGGCGATGGCCGGTGAGGCCGAGGTCCAGAAGCTCGACAAGGCGGGTCAGGTGGAGATGCGTCTCGTCGCGGCCGGTGCTCGTCGTGACATGGACCAGCTTGAGGCCGCGATCGTGACCTTGCAGAGCCCCGAGCTGGCCTCCCACTCCGTACAGCCCTGGACCGCGCGGCTGCGTTACGCGTACGCCGATGCACTGTTGGCTGCCGGACGTGAGGGTGAGGCGCGCGAGTGGTTCGCCAAGGCGCTGGAGGCCGACAAGGACGGTGTCACCGATGCGTCGGACCGGTTGGCCGAGATGGATGGTGTGGAGTTCGTCGACGCCATCGATGTTGACGGTGACGACAGCGACCACACCGACGCCCATGACGCCGAGAGTTCTTCCGAGGCCGACGAGACGTCGACCGAAGAGGACGACGAGGACGAAGGCGATGAGGAAGACGGCGAGGACGGTGACGGCGGTGAGAGTGACGACGTGCCCGCGCCGGACCTGGCGGATGAGGTAGTGGACGACGTGGATGTCGCCGACGAGGGTGACGAGCGTCCGTAGCCACTGACGGAGAAAGCAAAGGGGCGGCACCTTGAGGTGCCGCCCCTTTGTCAGTTCTCGGTGAGGCGTCTGAGCACCAACCCCGTCGCGGGCTTGGGCCCGAACGACGTCGACTTGCGGGGCATCATCACGCCCTCGCGTGCCAGCTCGCGTACGACTTCCTCTGCCACCGGGTGCATCACGACCGCAGTGCTTAGGGTGCGCTCCGCCTGCTCGACCGCCGTGGCGGTCTCATGGATGTAGGAGATGTGTTCCGGTGTGTCCGGGATGCTCCAGAGGTGATCGAGGAGCGTGGAGTGGACGACGGTCGCGTCCAGCTCCCGCCAGGCGGTGGGACGGTCGTGGGGGACCGTGCGCGCGAGCAGTTCCGGTTCCGGACGGTCGACGAGGTGGAAGGCTCCGTCGCCGGCGAGCAGGAACGCATTTCCGTCCGCCGCAGCCATGGCCAGGGTCTCCAGCGCCTCAGGGAGCGGTACTGAAAGGCGTTGGACGCGGAACGCGCCGTCGAGCGCGGCCAGGGCCCGGGCGACCGGGAAGCGGTGCAGCAGCCGGTGAATCGCGCGCACCTGGAGGGGGTAGCGGGCCATGTCGATCAAGAGGACCAGGCCGTAGCCCCAGGGCCCGGGGTCGGGATGTTCGGCGCGTAGTTTGAGGTAGGTCGCCCAGCGGTGATGTCCGTCCGCGATCAGGGCCTGTCGCTCGGTGAGATCGGCGTGGACGGCGGCCAGGTCGGCAGGGTCGGTCACTGACCAGAGCCGGTGGCTGAAGCCGTCTTCCGTGGTGGTGGCCAGCAGAGGGGGGCGCTGCACGGTCTGCTCGATGATGGCCGTCGCGCCGGTCGCGGCCCCTGTGCCGCGGTAGGTGAGGAGCAAGGGTTCCAGGTTGGCTCCCGTGGCCCGCATCAGGGCGGCACGGTCAGCAACGATGTCGGGCATCACGTCCTCGTGGGGGAGGACGGTGCCTTCCGACGGTTCGGAGAGCGCGAGCGCACCGATGACGCCGCGCTGGAGGACGTCACCCCGGCGCTGTTCGTACACGTAGAGGGCGGGCTCCGGGTCCTGGGCGAGGACGCCTTCGGCTTCCCAACGGGCGAGGGTGTCGGCTGCTTGGCGGTGGCGTGCCGCGGGGGTCGTGGCCTGCGGCAGGATCAGCCGGACGATGTTGTACGGGTCCGCGGATTCCAGGTGGTGCAGCCCGTCCGGCCTGACGACGACGTCGTACGGGGGCGAGGTCACCGCCGCGAGGGAGCCGACCCGCTCGGCGGCGTACCGCAGTCCGCGGAAGGGGAGCAGACGCAGACCGTCGTTGGTCGCGGGACCTTCGCTGTTCATTCGTGCATCGTATGCGTGGAGTGTGATGAGCGATGATCGGGGGAGTGACGCCGATCGAGGGGCAGAGTCGAATGAGTCAGCGGAGCAGGACCGGCCCGAGTGGCAGTGTGACGGCGCTGAGCGAGGCGTACGACACCGCTCTGTTGGACCTGGACGGTGTGGTGTACGCCGGTGGCGAGGCGATCGACCACGCGGTTGACTCGCTTCTGGTGGCGCAGCGGGGCGGGATGCGGTTGGCGTACGTGACGAACAATGCGCTCCGGCCGCCCGATGTGGTCGCGGCGCACCTTCGGGAGTTGGGGCTGTCCGCTGTGGCCGATGACGTGATCAATTCGGCGCAGGCGGTTGCCCGGCTGATCTCCGAGCAGGTGCCCGCCGGCTCTCGTGTGCTGGTCATCGGCGGCGAGGGACTGCGGGTCGCGCTGCGCGAACGGGGTCTGGAGCCGGTGGATTCGGCCGATGACGACCCTGCCGCGGTGGTGCAGGGGTACGGGGGGCCCGAGCTGCCCTGGGGTCGGTTCGCGGAGGCGTGCTACGCGATTGCGCGCGGTGTGCCGTGGTTCGCGTCCAACACGGATCTCACGATTCCCAGTGGGCGGGGGATCGCCCCGGGCAACGGGGCTGCGGTCGAGGTGGTGCGGATCGCCACCGGTGCGGAGCCGCAGGTGGCGGGCAAGCCGTTGCCGCCCATGCACCGGGAGACGATTCTGCGGACGGGGGCGCGGAAGCCCCTGGTGGTGGGCGACCGGCTGGACACCGACATCGAAGGCGCCTTCAACGGTGCGGTGGACTCGCTCCTGGTGCTCACCGGGGTGACTGACGCCGCACAGTTGCTGGTGGCGAGGCCCGAGCACCGGCCGACGTATGTCGACGCCGATCTGCGCGGGCTGCTCATCGGCCAGCCCGAAGTGTCGCCGGTCGGGGAGGCGTTCGCCTGCTCGGAGTGGACCGCGGCCGTGCGGGACGGTGAACTCGTGCTGGACGGTGACGGCGATGTCCTGGACGGCCTGCGAGCGTTGTGCGCGGCGGCCTGGAGCCGGGCGGGTGACGGTGTGTTCGATGGGGGGACGGCGAAGGCGCTGGCCCGGCTGGGGCTGTAGGGGCGTCGTCGTCCGTTGCGTTTGCCGGAGCCGAAGTCGGAGCCGGATGCTGCGGGTCGGAGTCGGAGTCGGAGCCGCGGGTTGTGCTCCGGCCCGAGTTGGGACCCGGAAATCTGACGTGTTGGGCGGTCGTCATTCGTGCCATGCCCTCTCCCCGGCCCGGCCACGGGCGAACCGGGGTCGTGGCCGGGGGAGGACATGGCAATGATGAAGGGGACGAACAGAGTGAGCTGAAGGGTGCTTCGGCTACGGAGTCAGCTTTTTCGACCGGGTGATGGCGGCGGCGAGTTGCTCCAGAACGGGCGCGAAACCGGCGTAGCTGTAGCGCTCCTCCATGGACCAGGGCACGGTCTGGCCAGCCTTGATGGCGGGGAGTCCGGCCCAGGTCGGCTTCTTCAGCAGGTCCGCGGCAGGCAGGGCGCTGGAGCGGTTGTCGATCATGATGAGATCGGCGTGGTACTTGTCGGCGTTCTCCCAGCTGAGGAACTCCCAGAAGCCCCACTCATCGCTCTTCTTGCCCTCGATTATCTCCACGCCGAGGTCCTTGAAGTAGTTCAGGTCGCAGTAGGAGTCGGGTACGGCCGCGTACAACTGCTCGCTGTCGCCGCTCATGGCGAGGACCTTGAGTCCGGGGTTGGCGGCTGCCGCCTTGCGCACGGCTGCCTCTGCGGCCTTGAAGCGCGCCTTGGCCTGGGTGACCTGCGCGGACTTAAGGTCGCCGCCGAGGGCCTCGGCCAACTCCTCGTACCGGCGCAGTGGTTCGAGGAGGGACTTGTGGGCGCCCGCGATACCGATCGAAGGTGCCACCGATTCGATCTTCTTCACGCTCTCCTCGGGTACGAACCAGAGGGCGGGCGGCGGGAACATGTTGCTGATCAGCAGATCGGGCTGGAGCGCCGTGTACTTCTCGATGCTGAACTCGCCCCATGCCTCGCCGAGGCTCGTCGTCTTGGAGACATCGAGGTTTCCGGCCTGGGGGTTGGGCTTGCCGTTCACCGGCTTGCTCGGGCCGAAGACGCCCTTGCACTCAACTCCGTAGTCGTAGAGCGCGGCGGCGGTGCTGATGTAGGCGACGAGGGTCTGCGGCTTCTGTGCGGTTTTGACGACCTTGCCGCGGTCGTCCTTGAAGCTCCAGGAGCCGCCGCCCTTGGTCGAGGAGGACTTGTCGTCCTCTCCGCAGGCGGTGAGGAGGGCTCCGATGCCCAGCGCGCCGGCGGAGGCGAGGAGACGGCGACGAGACATGGGCGAGTTAGACATGCGTTGTCTTTCGATGGGGATGTCAGCAAGCGAGCGAATTGATTGAGAGGGTAGGCTAACCTAACCTTGTGTTGGTCGACAGTCCCCCTGGCGGCGCGAAGAAGATAGCCGCGCCCGAACCACGAAATCGCCATGCCATGCGTGCCGTAGGGCTGCTCGCATCCCTGGGCGTACTGGTGTTGGTCTGTCTTGCGAGCGTCGCCGTCGGCGCGAAGCCGATTCCGATCGCCGCTGTGTGGGACGGTCTCTTCGACAGTACGGGCGGTGAGCACGGGGTGCTCATCCGCGAAGTGCGCGTACCTCGGACCCTCTTGGGGTTGATCGTGGGGGTGGCGCTCGGGCTCGCCGGAGCCGTGATGCAGGCCCTCACCCGCAACCCCCTGGCCGAACCCGGACTCCTCGGTGTCAATGCGGGGGCGTCCGCTGCCGTCGTCTCCGCGATCAGCTTCCTCGGTGTGACCTCCTTTACCGGCTATGTCTGGTTCGCCTTCGTCGGGGCGGCCGTGGTCTCGGTGATCGTCTACATCCTCGGCGGAAGTCGCAGCGCTACACCCGTACGGCTCGCCCTCGCTGGAACGGCCGCCACGGCGGCCCTCTACGGGTACGTCAACGCCGTACAACTCCTGGACTCGGCCGCGCTCGATCGACTCCGGTTCTGGACGGTCGGTTCGCTGGCCTCCGCCGATATGTCGATCATCGGCAAGGTGCTGCCGTTCATCGGCCTCGGTGCGCTGCTCGCCCTCGGGCTGGCCCGCTCGCTCAACGCGATGGAACTCGGCGATGACACCGCCCGCTCGCTCGGAGCTCACCTCGGGCGCACCCGCGCCATCGCCATGCTGAGCGTCACCCTGCTGTGCGGAGCGGCGACCGCGGCGTGCGGGCCCATCATCTTCGTCGGGCTGATGATCCCGCACCTGGTCCGCGCCATCACCGGGCCGGACATGCGGTGGGTCCTCCCGTACGCGGCCGTACTCGCCCCCGTGCTCCTGTTGGGTGCCGATGTGATCGGGCGGGTCGTCACCCGCCCCGGAGAGCTCCAGGTCGGGATCGTCACCGCGGTGATCGGCGGACCCGTCTTCATTCAACTCGTCCGTCGCAAGAAGCTGGCCCAGCTATGAGCAAGGTGACAGCGGTGCCCACCGCGACAACAACGGGCGACCCCCACCGGACCACGGGTTCGGTGAAGGCCGTGCGCACCGCGGGCGGCCTCTCCGTACGTGCCGACGCCCGGGCGATCCTGGTCGTCGTGCTGCTGCTCGTCGCCGCCTTCGGGGCGGGTGTGGTCCTGATCGGCAGCGGGGACTTCCCGATCTCGGCGGCCGATGTGATCGCCACTCTGCTGGGCAACGGCTCGGCCGCCCACGAGTTCATCATCATGGACCTGCGGCTGCCGCGGGTCATCGTCGGGCTCCTCGTCGGGGCCTGCCTTGGCCTCAGCGGCACGATCTTCCAGTCCCTCTCGCGCAACCCGTTGGGCAGCCCCGACGTCATCGGGTTCGGTCAGGGCGCCGCCGTCGGCGCGCTCGTCGTGATCGTGCTCTTCCAGGGCAGCGCCGTCGCCGTGGCCGGCGGAGCCATCATCGGTGGTCTCACCACCGGAGTCGTGATCTACCTCCTGGCGTGGAAGCGCGGGATCCACGGATACCGGTTGGTTCTCGTCGGCATCGGCGCCGCCGCCGTACTGACCGCCGTCAACCACTACCTCCTCACCAAGGCGAGCCTGGTGGACGCGGCCCGCGCCGTGTTGTGGATCACCGGCTCGCTCGATGGGCGCGATTGGGAGCAGGTCTGGCCGCTGTTGGTGTCGACGCTCATCCTGGTGCCGCTGGTGGCCGCGTATGCGCGTCCCCTGCGGATGCTGGAGATGGGCGACGACGCCGCCTACGCCCTCGGCGTTCCGGTGGAACGCGCCCGCCTCGTCCTCATGGGGGCGGGTGTCCTGCTGATGGCCTTCGCCACTTCCGCAGCGGGCCCCATCGCCTTCGTGGCGCTCAGCGCCCCCCAACTCGCCCGGAGGCTGACCCGCTCCCCGGGGCCCAACCTGGCCGCCGCTGCGGCGATGGGTGCCGCACTGCTGCTGACCGCCGATCTGGTCGCCACCTCGGCCTTCGGTGACCGGCAACTTCCCGTGGGTGTGGTGACGGCGGTTCTGGGCGGCTGCTATCTGTTGTGGCTGCTGGTCGCCGAGCGGCGGGCGGGACGCGTATGAGTCCCGCAGACCCCGGCAGGCCCGCCCGTACAACGCATCATCGATCCAGGAGTACCACCATGCAGCGTCTCACTGCGGAATCCGTCACCCTCGGCTATGACCAGCGGATCATCGCCGAGAACCTGTCGGTCGACATACCGGACAACTCCTTCACCGTGATCGTCGGGCCCAACGCCTGCGGCAAGTCCACCCTGCTCCGCGCGCTCTCCCGGATGCTCAAGCCCAGCCAGGGCCGGGTGCTGCTGGACGGCCAGGTCATCCACTCCATGCCGGCGAAGAAGGTGGCCAAGACGCTGGGGTTGCTCCCCCAGTCCTCGATCGCCCCCGACGGGATCACCGTCGCCGATCTTGTCGCCCGTGGCCGCTACCCCCACCAGGGACTCCTGCGCCAGTGGTCGCCCGAGGACGAACGCATCGTGCAGGAGTCGATGGAGGCCACCGGCGTCGGTGAACTGGCCGAGCGGTACGTCGACGAACTCTCCGGTGGTCAGCGCCAGCGCGTCTGGATCGCCATGGCGCTCGCCCAGCAGACCCCGCTGCTGCTCCTGGACGAGCCGACGACCTTCCTCGACATCCAGCACCAACTCGAAGTGCTCGACCTGTGCGCCGAACTCCACGAGAACCAGGGGCGCACCCTCGTCGCGGTACTCCACGACCTCAACCAGGCGGCCCGCTACGCCACTCACCTCATTGCGCTGCACAACGGCAAGGTCGTTGCCGAAGGCGCCCCGTCGGATGTCGTGACCGCCGAGTTGGTGGAGACCGTCTTCCAGGTCAGGAGTCAGGTCATCGAAGACCCTGAGTCCGGCACTCCGCTGGTGGTGCCCGTCGCCCGCAGGCGTGCGCCTGCGAAGACCCTCTGAAGCCGCCCCGGGCCGCTGACCGGGAGTTGCTTCACCGACTGACGCGCCTAGAGCAGGGTCCTCAGCCGCAGCAGATCGCGGAACCCGGCTTCCAGGGAAACCCGGCCGGAAGCCCACGCCTTCGCGAAGTTGAGCCGTCCCTCAACCAGGGCCACGAGATCGTCACCCGTCATCGCCAACCGGATCTGGGCCTTGTCGCGCGGTGGGCCGGCCAGTGTGTCCGTGACCTCGATCCGGCCGTCCTGGAGACGGCCGACGAACGTGGTGTCCAAGTCCCGGATGTGGCAGCTGAGGGAGCGGTTGAGCGCAGCCGCGCCCCGGGCGCTGCTGTCGTCATCCGCCTGCGCGAGATTGTCACTGAGTTTTTTGAGCGCGCTGCGGCACTCTTCCGTCGTCGCCATCAGGAGCGACGGTACCGCAGCGCTTCGCGGTAGCGTCTGGGCATGAGCGACTTGATCCCGGACCCCACCGACCGCCCGCCGCGGGTGCGCACCGCGGCAGGAGCAGGCGTGGGGCCGGGCAGCCATGAACCGCTCGCGGCACCCAATGGGAGCCCGCAGAGTGAGTCGCCGACCGTTCCCGCCGAGACCGAGACCGAGACCGAGGCCGTGACTGGTACCGGTACTGGGATCGGCGATCCGGCCGTGCCCGCTCCGATCGGCGTCCCCCGGACGCCCACCGGCAACACCGCCGTGGACGCGGTCCTGGAGCGATTGGCCGACGCCGACCACCTGCCGGCGGAGGGACACCTCGCGGTGTACGAGGATGTACACCGCGGTCTACGGGACACACTGACCGCACTCGACACACCACAACCGGGGTCCTTCGCACCCGGACCGCAGTCACCCCCGTACGACCACAGGAGCTGAACCGCACGTGGCAGGAGTCGCCCGCCGCCGTCTCGACGCCGAACTGGTACGCCGCAAACTCGCGCGCTCACGCGAGCACGCCAGCCAGTTGATCGCCGCAGGGCGGGTCACCGTCGGCGGAAACACCGCGACCAAACCCGCCACTCAGGTCGAGACCAGTGCCGCCGTCGTGGTGACCGACGACGACAGCGACCCCGACTACGTCTCGCGGGGCGGCCACAAACTGGCGGGCGCCCTCGCGGCCTTCATGCCCCAAGGGCTGACGGTGGAGGGGCGCCGCGCGTTGGACGCCGGAGCCTCGACCGGAGGATTCACGGATGTACTGCTGCGTACGGGTGCGGACCATGTGGTGGCCGTCGACGTCGGGTACGGGCAACTCGCCTGGTCGCTCCAGAGCGATGAACGCGTCACGGTCAAGGACCGGACGAATGTGCGCGAACTGACCCTGGAGGCGATCGACGACACCCCGGTGGACCTGGTCGTCGGCGATCTGTCGTTCATCCCGCTCGGGCTCGTCCTGCCCGCACTGGTTCGCTGCACCGCCCCCGGCGCCGATCTCGTCCTCATGGTCAAGCCCCAATTCGAGGTGGGCAAGGACCGGCTCGGCACCGGCGGAGTCGTCCGCAGCCCCGAACTGCGCAAGGAAACCGTGCTCGCCGTCGCCGGCCGGGCCGCCGAACTGGGTCTCGGTGTGCTCGGAGTCACCGCCAGTCCACTGCCCGGACCCTCCGGAAACGTCGAATACTTTCTCTGGCTCCGGGCCGGCGCGCCCAGCGTCGATCCGGCCGATGTCGATCGTGCCGTGGCGGAAGGACCTCGTTGACCACAACAGCAGCAACCACCCAACGCACCGTTTTCCTGCTCGCACACACGGGGCGCCCCGCCGCCATCCGCAGTGCCGAACTCGTCGTCCAAGGGCTGCTGCGCAACGGCCTGAGCGTGCGCGTGCTCGCAGTGGAGGCCGCCGACCTACCCCTGCCCTCCGCCGTCGAGACGTTCCCCACCGCGACCCCTGACGCCCTGGACGGTTGTGAACTGCTCATCGTCCTGGGCGGCGACGGCACCCTGCTGCGCGGTGCCGAGTTCGCCCGCGCCTCCGGGGTCCCCATGCTCGGCGTCAACCTGGGCCGGGTCGGCTTCCTCGCCGAAGCCGAACGCGACGACCTCGACCAGGTCGTCGACCGCGTCGTCAGCAGGGCGTACGAGGTCGAGGAGAGGATGACCGTCGACGTCGTGGTGCACCGCAACGGCGACATAGTGCACCGGGACTGGGCGCTCAACGAAGCCGCCGTGCAGAAGGTGTCCCCGGACCGGATCCTCGAAGTCGTGCTGGAGATCGACGGCAGACCGGTGACCGCTTTCGGTTGCGACGGCATCGTGTGCGCGACCCCGACCGGTTCCACCGCGTACGCCTTCTCCGCCGGCGGCCCGGTGGTCTGGCCCGAGGTGGAAGCGCTGCTGATGGTTCCCATCAGTGCCCATGCACTCTTCGCCAAACCGCTCGTCACCTCACCCGACTCGGTCCTCGCGGTCGAGGTGCAGCCCCACACCCCGCACGGTGTGCTCTGGTGCGACGGGCGCCGAACCGTGGATCTGCCGCCGGGGGCCAGGGTCGAGGTGCGCCGCGGGGCGGTGCCCGTTCGACTGGCGCGCCTTCACCACGCGTCGTTCACGGACCGTCTGGTGGCCAAGTTCGCCCTCCCCACCTCAGGCTGGCGGGGCGCACCCCCCGCCCACTGACCTGCTCTCCTCACTCGATTCACTCGATGCGGAGCACAACGACGACGACCGCGGAGAACACCGTGGGCACGGCGCCGAAGACCGTCAGCGCCGCTGTTCACCGCGCATGGCTCACGATCCCGGGGTGGGCAGCCAATGCCGGGTTCTCCGGGTCGTACGTCATCTCCACCGTGCCCCGGGTGGTCAAGCTCGTGGTCCGACGGCGCCCGGACGGACACCATCGAACGGATGTGCTGGAACGGTGCGTCGTCGACCGCGATGAGTTCGAGCGGCTGAACGCCCTCTGCCGCGTACGGGTCCGAGGACGGGAGCGATCCGCGGTTCCCCAACCATGCTCCCGCGGCCATGACCCGTTCGTCTGAGGGCGTGCTCGACGTGGATCGGGGCGCAATCGGGGCATATGGGGACGTGCTAGAGGTTGGGCGTCCCTCGTACATGGTCGTGGTGGGCGATGTCGGGTGGGTCCGCGTCGCGCCCCCGGGGCGAAACCTCGTATGGTCGTGTCCGTGTTGGAGGAGATGAGGATACGGTCGCTCGGGGTCATCGACGACGCTGTCGTCGAGCTGTCGCCCGGCTTCACCGCGGTGACCGGTGAGACAGGCGCGGGCAAGACCATGGTCGTCACCAGTCTCGGGCTGCTGCTCGGCGGACGGGCAGACCCCGCACTGGTGCGGCTCGGTGCCAAGTCCGCGGTCGTGGAGGGACGCATCGGGGTGCGCCCCGGTGGGGCCGCGGCGCTGCGTGCGGAGGAAGCCGGCGCCGAACTCGACGAGGGCACCCTCCTCATCAGCAGGACCGTGTCGGCCGAGGGGCGCTCCCGCGCCCACATCGGCGGCCGTTCCGTGCCCGTCGGAGTTCTGGCCGAACTCGCCGACGAACTCGTCGCCGTCCACGGCCAGACCGATCAACAGGGACTCCTTCGTCCGTCCCGGCAGCGCGAGGCGCTCGACCGCTACGCGGGCGCCGCGGTCAGCGAGCCCCTCGCCCAGTACTCCACCGCCTACCGTCGACTGCGCGCCCTCTCCACCGAGCTCGACGAACTGACCACCCGTGCTCGTGAACGGGCCCAGGAAGCGGATCTGCTGCGCTTCGGGTTGGACGAGATCGCCTCGGTCGAGCCCCGTGCCGGCGAGGACCGCGAGCTCGCCACCGAGGCCGAACGGCTGGGGCACGCCGAAGCGCTCGCCTCGGCGGCCACCGTCGCGCACACCGCACTCGTGGGCAACCCCGAAGACCCCGAGGGTGTCGACGCCACCACCCTCGTCGCCGGCGCCGGGCGAGCCCTGGACACCGTGCGCTCCCACGATCCGGCGCTCGCCGGCCTCGCCGACCGGATCGGCGAGATCTCGATCCTGCTCAGCGATGTCGCGGGCGAACTCGCCGGGTACGCCGACCGGCTGGACGCCGATCCCCGAAGGCTGGCCGCAGTCGAGGAGCGGAGGGCGACACTGACCGCGCTCACCCGCAAGTACGGCGAGAACATCGACCTCGTACTGACCTGGGCCGAGGAGGGGGCGACCCGGCTGACGGAACTCGACGGTGACGACGACCGGATCGGCGAACTCACCGTCGAGCGCGATCTGGTGCGCGCCGAACTCTCCGGGCTCGCCCAGGCGTTGACCGACGCCCGCACCAAGGCCGCCGCCACCTTCGCCGACGCCGTCACGGCCGAACTGGCGTCGCTGGCCATGCCCCACGCCAGGGTGTCCTTCGCGATCCGGCAGAGCGAGACCGAGGGCGGCATCGAGGTGAGCGGTCGTACGGTGACGTACGGCCCGCACGGCGCGGATGAGGTGGAACTGCTGCTCGCGCCGCACCCGGGCGCGCCGCCGAGGCCCATCGCCAAGGGGGCGTCCGGTGGTGAACTGTCGCGCGTCATGCTCGCCGTCGAAGTCGTCTTCGCCGGCACCGACCCCGTTCCGACCTATCTCTTCGACGAGGTCGACGCCGGTGTGGGCGGTAAGGCGGCGGTCGAGATCGGCCGGCGGCTGGCCAAACTCGCGAAGACGGCGCAGGTCGTCGTCGTCACCCACCTGCCACAGGTCGCGGCGTTCGCGGACCGTCAACTGCTGGTGGAGAAGACCCACGACGGTTCCGTCACCCGAAGCGGCGTGACGGTCCTCGAAGGGGAGGACCGGGTCCGTGAACTCTCCCGGATGCTGGCGGGCCAGGAGGACTCACAGACCGCCCGGGCCCACGCCGAGGAACTGTTGGCGGCGGCGCGCGGTGAGTCATAGGCCGCTCCATTCACCCATGTGAGTGATCCCGTACCCACGAAGCCGCACTCCGCGTACAGAGACGGTGCCGGAACGTGCGTACGGGCTGGCATTCTTGGGCAAGTGACACAGCTGCGTACGGTCCAGGTGTTGGGCGGCGGCAGCGCGGGCAGCAGCGCGCACGTCCGATCACTGGCCGCGGGGCTGGTGGCTCGGGGTGTGCAGGTGACCGTGTGCGCCCCGGCCGAACTGAACCACCTCTACGACTTCCCCGGCACCGGGGTCCACTTCGCGTCGCTGCCCCGGCGCGCCGCTCCGACGACCGTCGGCACGCTCCGCGAGATCTTCGCCGAAGCCGATCTGGTGCATGCCCACGGGCTGCACGCGGCCACCCGCGCGGCCCTGGCCCTGCACGGGCGACCCGTGCCGCTCGTCGTCACCTGGCACACCCGTGGCCAGCACGGTGGCGCCCGCGGACACGTGCTGCGGCTGATGGAACGCAAGGCGGCCCGGGCGGCGGCCGTCGTCCTGGGCACCTGCTCCGAACTCGTGGACCGGGCCCGTCACCACGGCGCCCGCGACGCCCGGCTCGCGCCCGCCTCGCTGCCCGCACCGCGCGGCTGCTCCTGTGCGGCCGAGGGACGTGCCAGGGCGGAGCTGGGGGTCGCCGACCGACCGTTGATCATGGCGGTGGGCAGTCTGGATCCCCATCGCGGATACGAGACGCTGTTGGACGCGGCCCGTCTCTGGCAGGACCTGGACCCGGTGCCCCTGGTCGTGATCGCGGGGGAGGGGCCGCAGCGGGAGCCCCTTCAGCAGCGCATCGAGGCGGAGGCCCTGCCCGTTCGGCTGGTGGGCCGCAGGGACGACATCAGCGACCTCCTCGCAGCGGCGGACATCGCCGTGCTGCCCAGCCGATGGGAGGCTCGCTCCGTCCTCGCCCAGGAGGCACTGCGACTGGGAGTGCCCCTGGTGGCCACGGCGGTCGGTGGGGTGCCCGAACTCGTGGGTGCCGCCGCCGAACTCATCCCCTACGGCGATGCGCCGGCGCTTTCGGACGCGGTGACCCGACTGTTGATGGATGCGACGCGCCGCGGGGAACTGGCCAGGGCGGGCCGGGTGCAGGCGTCGACCTGGCAGACGGAGGACGAAACGGTGGCGCAGGTGCTGAGCGTGTACGACGAGTTGCTCTCCTGAGCCCGGAGCTGCTGCCCGCCGGTGAGCCGATGGAGCCGGGCATCGGCAAGGTGGGGGCGGCAGCGCCAGGGGCCATCCTGCCGTGTCACCCCGCGTGACGACGGGCCCGCAGGGCGAGCCCCAGCGCCAGGACCGTCTGTGGGTCGTCCAGGTCCGTACCCAGGAGCTCCGAGATGCGGGCCAGACGGTTGTAGAGCGTCTGACGGTTCAGATGCAGTTCGCGCGCCGTCTCGGCCTTGCGCCCCGCATGGGCCAGATAGCTCTCCAGGGTGGGGAGCAGCGGCGGACGCGAGGTCGCGTCATGGTCCCGCAAGGGGCCGATGGTGCGTTCCACGAAGGCAGCGAGGTCGGGGTGGTCCCGCAGTCGCCACAGAAGCAGGTCCGTGTCGAGGCGGCGGGCGTCGTACCAGGGACGGTCGGTGAGGCCCTGTGCGGCGGTCGCGGTCTCGGCGGCGTGGCGCAGTCCGGCGGAGGCGGCGGCCCAGCCGCCGGCGACGCCCACGACCACGACGGGCGGATGTGCCCCCGCACGCTCCAGACCGGCCCGTTCCACACCGGCTCGCAGGGCGGTTGCCACCCGGTCGGCGACGAGGGACCGTTCGGACGGCGTCCTCAGCGCCACGAGCAGCGGGACCCGTCCTTCGATGGGGCGTACGCCGAGCAGTACGGGGACCCCGACCGCCGACAGTTCCTCCAGCACCGCCCGGGCGAGCAGTGCCCAGTTGCCGGACGGTGCGAGGTCCGAGGCCATGCGCATGACGACGGGCATCAGGGCGCTGTCGCCGGGCTTGAAGCCGAGGACCCTCGCCTGGGCCGGGGCCGCGTCGGCGGAGATCCGCCCTTCCGCAAGGTCGGTGAGGAAGTCGCCGCGTCCGCGGGCGGCCAACTCCTCCTCCTGTTTGGCCTGCATCAGGACGACGGCAAGCAGTCCGGCCGCCCGTTCGGCGGCCATGCGGTGCACGGTCAGCAGGGGTGACCCGACGGCGGGCAGGACCAGTCGGGCGCGTACGGCAGCGGCGCCCTGCCCACCGCCCGGTACGTCCACCACGACGGTTCCGGCGGGCGGCGACTCGCGGGCGGCCCGCTGACCGCGCACCCCTTCCCAGACCTGGAGCGGGTCCGCGCCGCTCGGCCCCGTGCCGGGGCCGGCCGCGTAGAGCAACTGCCCGTCCGGGGTCTCCAGGAAGATGGGGTTGGCGGTGAAGTCGGCGAGGATCCGCAGGACCTGGGGGACCCCGCCGCCGCCGAGGAGGACTTCGGTACAGCGCCGGTGCACCTCTTCGGCGCGGCGCAGCAGGGCGTAGTGCCCGTTGACGATCTCGGTGTGGATCTCCTCGGTGACGGTGACGAACGGGACTTCCCGGTGCAGTTGGACCAGGGGCAGTCCGGCTGCGCGTGCGGTGTCGACGATCGCCGAGGGGAGTCTGCTGAAGCGGGGGCCGAGTTCCACCACGAGCGCGGCGATCCTGCGTTCGGCCAGTTGACGCACGAAGGCCCGCTGTTCGGCGGGGCGGGTGCCGATGCCGATGCCGGTGGTGAGCAGGAGTTCACCGCCCTTGAGGAGCGAGGCGATGTTGGGGACCTCGCCCGTGTGTACCCAGCGCACGGTGCGCTGGAGCCGTTCCGCTCCAGCGACGATCTCCGGCAGCCCGGACCGCAGCCCGGGCAGTTCAAGCGCCCGTCGCACGGTGATGCCGCCCTGGGGCTCGCCTTGGGTCTCCACAGATGTGCCGCCTCGTTGCTTCCTCGGTCCGTACGGGTCTTCCCCATCGGCTTCGGACGCTACCCGGGCGGGGGCATTCCCGTACAACCCGGGCCCCACCGCCCGGTCAGGGACAGGCGGTGGTGAGGGTGGAGGGGCTCAGGCAGCGACAGCGGAGGGTGACGCCGTCGGCTTGATGTTGTGATTGAGCCGGAAGACGTTGTCCGGGTCGTAGGCGGCCTTGACCGCGACCAGTCGCCGGTAGTTCTCCTCGCCGAAGGACGCCACGACCCGTTCCTGACCCTCGTACCCGATGAAGTTCAGATAGACCGATCCGGCCGACCAGGGTTCCATCTCGCCGCGGACCCCGCGGACCCATCGGCGGGTGCGGTCGTCGTCGGACGCGTCCTCCCAGACGCCGAACGGGTGCACCGCCCAGGGCGAGGTGCGCCAGGGCACCGGGTAGTCGCCTACCTCGTCGGAGGTGTCCGGGCCGCGGGCGACCGCGCCGCCCATCGGGAACATGATGTGCTGCGACCCCGTCGGTACGGGCATGGCGCCGGCCAGCTCGCAGAAGGTGGTGACGGCGTCGTCGGGGAAGCCGCCCAGGTACTCGGCCGACCAGTAGTTCCGCATCCCCGGGGGGTCGTCCAGCATGCACTGGAGATCGGCGTAGGGGATGTCGGAGATGACCTCGCTCTCGTGCGGAAGTGCGATCAGGGGTGCCGCGAGCTCGCGGATCTCGGCCTCCGTGCCCGTGTGCGTGACGAGGACCCCGCAGACCAGACGACCCACTAGGTCCTCGGGCACGAACGGCTCGGGCGGTCCGCTCAGGTAGATCACGGCGCCGCCGATGGAATCGGGCGCGGTGTCCACGAAGTCGCGGAAGGCGCGAACGGCCTCGGGTCCGTCCTCGGGGAGGAAGAGGAGGAGGGCCATGGAGAACGCGGGCAGGGGATGCAGGGCGAGGGTGAGCGAGGTGGCCACGCCGAAGTTCCCGCCCCCGCCGTGGAGGGCCCAGAAGAGTTCGGGGTGTTCGTCGGCGCTGGTGTGGACGGTGCGGCCGTCGGCCGTCACCACTTCGGCGGCGAGCAGGTTGTCGCAGGCGAGCCCGAACTTCCGCTCCAACCAGCCCGATCCGCCACCGAGGGTGAAGCCCCCGACACCGGTCGTGGACGCCCGGCCGCCGGTGGTCGCGAGTCGGTGGGGCTGGGTGGCGCGGTCCAGCTGGCTCATGGTGGCGCCGCCGCCGATTCGGGCGGTGAGTGCCTTGGGGTCGACGCTGACCTCGTGGAGGTGTCGTAGGTCGATGACCAGTCCGCCGTCGTTGACGGCCATTCCGGCGACGCTGTGGCCGCCGCCGCGCACCGCGATGGCCAGATCGTGATTGCGACCGAACCGGACGGCGTGGGAGACGTCGGTCGGATCGTGGCACTGGACGATGACGGCGGGATGCCGATCGATCATTCCGTTGAAGACGGTGCGGGCCTCGTCGTACCCGGCGTCGCCGGGGACGATGGCCTCGCCTGTCAGTTGCTGGCGAAGACTTCTGAGCGAGGTCTCCGCCACGCCTTGGGGCGCCATGGTGTGCCCCCTTCCGAGGGCGCTACGAGACCTTCCCATCGTAAGCCCGAAGGGCGGGGACCGATCGGTTGAACGGTCCCCGCCCGGGGTCGGTCGGCGGTGCGCGGTCCCTGCCAGCGGACTGCCAGCAGACCGCCGGGGGATTCAGGGGGGTGTCAGCCCCCGTACGCCCCGGAGGCTGTCAGCCGCAGTGCCGTGTCGATCAGCGGGACATGGCTGAACGCCTGCGGGAAGTTCCCGACCTGCCGCTGGTGCTTGGAGTCCCATTCCTCGGCGAGGAGGCCGAGGTCGTTGCGGAGGGAGAGGAGCTTCTCGAAGAGCTTGCGCGCCTCGTCGACCCTTCCGATCATCGCGAGGTCGTCCGCGAGCCAGAAGGAGCAGGCGAGGAATGCGCCCTCGTCACCCGCGAGACCGTCGACGCCGGCGTCAGCGCCCGCGGTCGGGTAGCGCAGCACGAAGCCGTCCTCCGTGGACAGCTCGCGCTGGATGGCCTCGATGGTGCCGATGACCCGCTTGTCATCGGGCGGTAGGAAGCCCATCTGCGGGATGAGGAGCAGCGAGGCGTCCAGTTCCTTGGAACCGTAGGACTGCGTGAACGTGTTGCGTTCGGGGTCGTACCCCTTGTCGCAGACATCGCGGTGGATGTCCTCGCGCAGTTGCCTCCACCGCTCCACCGGCCCGTCCGCGTCGCCCGACTCGATCAGCTTGATCGTCCGGTCGACGGCGACCCACGCCATCACCTTGGAGTGCACGAAGTGGCGCCGCGGTCCGCGGACCTCCCAGATGCCCTCGTCCGGCTCCGTCCAGTGGTCCTCCAGGTACTGGATCAGCTTGAGCTGGAGCAGCGAGGCGTAGTCGTTGCGTGCCAGACCCGTCATATGGGCCAGGTGCAGCGCCTCGGTGACCTCTCCATAGACGTCGAGCTGGAGCTGATGGGCGGCTCCGTTGCCGACGCGTACCGGGGTGGAGTTCTCGTACCCGGGCAGCCAGTCAAGCTCGGCTTCACCGAGCTCGCGCTCGCCGGCGATGCCGTACATGATCTGGAGGTTCTCCGGGTCGCCCGCGACCGCGCGCAGCAGCCATTCCCGCCACGCCCTCGCCTCCTCCCGGTATCCGGTGCGCAGCAGCGAGGACAGCGTGATCGCCGCGTCCCGGAGCCAGGTGTACCGGTAGTCCCAGTTCCGTACGCCGCCGATCTCCTCGGGCAGGGAGGTGGTCGGGGCGGCGACGATCCCGCCGGTGGGTGCGTAGGTCAGCGCCTTGAGCGTGATCAGCGAGCGGACGACGGCCTCGCGGTAGGGGCCGTGGTACGTACAGTGCTCCACCCATTCGCGCCAGAAGTCCGCGGTCGCCGTCAGCGACGCCTCGGGCTCAGGGAGCGCGGGCGGGGTGCGGTGCGAGGGCTGCCAGCTGATGGTGAAGGCCACCCGCTCGCCCGGTCCGACGGTGAAGTCGGAGTAGGTCGTCAGATCCTCTCCGTAGGTCTCCATGTCGGTGTCCAACCAGACCGAGTCCGGTCCGGCGACCGCAACGGTGCGTCCGTCGACCTTGTGCACCCAGGGGGTGATCCGGCCGTAGCTGAAGCGCATCCGCAGGGCCGAACGCATCTTGACCCGTCCGCTGACGCCCTCCACGATCCTGATCAGCTGGGGCGCGCCGTCGCGAGGCGGCATGAAGTCGATCACGCGGACCGTGCCGCGCGGGGTGTCCCACTCCGATTCCAGGATCAGGGAGTCACCGCGATAGCGGCGCCGGTCGGCGGCCGGTGGTTCCTCGTTCTTGGAGTGGGCCGGGCCCAGTCTCCAAAAGCCGTGTTCCTCGGTCCCGAGGAGTCCGGCAAAAACAGCGTGCGAGTCGAAACGGGGCAGGCACAGCCAGTCGGCAGTGCCGTCCCGGCAGACCAGCGCAGCTGTCTGCATGTCCCCGATGAGTGCGTAATCCTCGATGCGCCCGGCCACGTGCATCTCCAGTCGAACGGCCACGTCCGCCCCGTGGGGCGCTTGCTGCTGCGGTCAAGGGTGGTTGACGAGCAGAAGGCTTACGGGTTGACGTGCGGGATGTCGCTTGTGGCCTGTCCCACGTCGCCCACTGCCGCCCTGCTCGATGCGCTTAGCGCGCCCTTTTGCATCGCTCGGCAGAGCGAGTGTCCGAGCAGGATACGACGCACCGAAGACGTCCGCGTGGCGATCTCGACAACGCGACTACGCCGAACGGGTGAGCCATGGGTGATCCTCTGTTGAGGGAGGTGCGCAAGTGGGTGCGCGTGGCCGGAAGCAGTCTCCCGCGGTCGCTGATACCCTGGTACCCCGTGGACCGGTGGCCGGCCTGTGCAACATCAGGAGCCCCGCAACCGCAGCGACGGCACTCCCCGAACAGCTGGGACGCCGGTACGCACACTTCACCTCGCGACCACGGGAGCCCCCTCTTGGCGATGCCGACACGATCCTTGTCATCCGTGACGACCAAGCACATCTTCGTCACCGGGGGTGTCGCCTCCTCCCTCGGCAAGGGCCTCACGGCCTCCAGCCTGGGTGCGCTGCTGAAGGCGCGGGGACTGCGGGTCACCATGCAGAAGCTCGACCCCTATCTGAACGTCGACCCCGGAACGATGAACCCGTTCCAGCACGGCGAGGTGTTCGTCACCAACGACGGCGCCGAGACCGACCTCGACATCGGCCACTACGAGCGCTTCCTCGACGTCGATCTCGACGGGTCGGCCAACGTCACCACCGGCCAGGTCTACTCCCAGGTGATCGCCAAGGAGCGGCGCGGCGAGTACCTCGGCGACACCGTCCAGGTCATCCCGCACATCACCAACGAGATCAAGCACCGCATCCGTCGGATGGCGACCGACGACGTCGACGTCGTGATCACCGAGGTCGGTGGCACGGTGGGCGATATCGAGTCACTGCCGTTCCTGGAGACCGTCCGTCAGGTCCGCCACGAGGTCGGCCGGGACAACGTCTTCGTCGTCCACATCTCCCTGCTGCCGTACATCGGCCCGTCCGGTGAGCTGAAGACCAAGCCCACGCAGCACTCCGTCGCCGCGCTGCGCAACATCGGTATCCAGCCAGATGCGATCGTGCTGCGCGCGGACCGTGAGGTGCCGATCGCCATCAAGCGCAAGATCTCGCTGATGTGCGACGTGGACGAGGCGGCGGTCATCGCCTGCCCCGACGCTCCCTCCATCTACGACATCCCCAAGGTCATCCACACCGAGGGCCTCGACGCCTATGTGGTCCGCAAGCTCGACCTGCCCTTCCGCGACGTGGACTGGACGACCTGGGCCGATCTGCTGGACCGGGTGCACAACCCCGACCACGAGGTCAAGATCGCCCTGGTCGGCAAGTACATCGACCTGCCCGACGCCTATCTCTCGGTGACCGAGGCGCTGCGCGCCGGAGGCTTCGCCAACAAGGCCCGCGTCAAGGTCAAGTGGGTCCCCTCCGACGAGTGCAAGACCCCGGCCGGAGCCAAGGGCCAACTGTCCGACGTGGACGGGATCTGCATCCCCGGTGGTTTCGGCGACCGCGGCGTCAGCGGCAAGGTCGGCGCCATCCAGTACGCCCGTGAGAACAAGATCCCGCTGCTCGGGCTCTGTCTGGGTCTCCAGTGCATCGTCATCGAGGCCGCCCGCAACCTCGCGGAGATTCCCGACGCCAACTCCACCGAGTTCGAACCGACGACCGCCCACCCGGTGATCTCCACCATGGAGGAGCAGTTGGCCTATGTGGAGGGCGCGGGCGACCTCGGCGGCACCATGCGGCTCGGCCTCTACCCGGCCAAGCTCGCCGAAGGCTCGATCGTCCGGGAGGTCTACGACGACCAGCCCTACGTCGAGGAGCGCCACCGCCACCGCTACGAGGTGAACAACGCCTACCGCGCCGAACTGGAGAAGAAGGCGGGCATCGTCTTCTCCGGGACCAGCCCGGACAACAAGCTGGTCGAGTACGTCGAGTACCCGCGCGAGACGCACCCCTATCTGGTCGCCACCCAGGCCCATCCGGAGCTGCGGTCCCGGCCGACCCGTCCGCACCCGCTCTTCGCCGGTCTGGTGAAGGCCGCCGTGGAGCGTCAGTCGGGCGAATAGAGCACAGGCATTACCGTTGACCGGGGTGGAGATCCCTATGAGATCTCCACCCCGGTTTCCGTTTGCGGGAGGGCAAAGACACATGCACAGCGCCGACAGCGCCAGGAGCATCGAGGACATCGCCGAGGAATGGCAGGTGACCGCGACCGAGGTCCCGTTCCAGGGCAAGAAGACCAGCGTCCGCACCGACGAGGTGGTCATGCCCGACGGCTCGGTCGTCCGCCGGGACTACCAGGTGCATCCCGGGTCGGTCGCCGTCCTCGCCCTCGACGCCGAGGACCGGGTCGTCGTGCTGCGCCAGTACCGGCACCCCGTGCGGCAACGGCTGTGGGAGATCCCGGCCGGACTGCTCGACGTGCCAGGGGAGAACCCGCTGCACGCCGCACAGCGCGAGCTCTACGAAGAGGCGCACATCAAGGCCGAGCAGTGGTGGGTGCTGACCGACGTGTACACGACCCCCGGCGGTTGTGACGAAGCCGTCCGGATCTTCCTCGCCCGTGATCTGTCGGAAGCCGAGGGCCAGCGCTTCGAGGTCAGTGAAGAAGAGGCGGACATGGAGCTCGCCCGGGTGCCGCTCCCGGAGCTGGTGCACGGTGCGCTCGCCGGCCGGTTGCACAACAACTGCCTGGTGGTGGGGGTGCTGGCGGTCGCCGCAGCGCTGTCGGCGGGACTGGACACGCTCCGCCCGGCGGACGCCCCTTGGCCCGCGCGCCCCTTCGACGCCTGACCCGACCTGGGCCCTTCGCGGCGTGTCCGCTCTCGTACCCGTACGGGAGCAGACGTCCGATGATCGGATAGTGCGGTGAGATCTTTAATCCGATCAGGTGATCTGTCGGACATGTGCGCCACGGTTCGTCGCAGAGAGTGAACTACGCTCGGAAGGTCCGTACGGATGACCCTACGGGCTTGACTCGTGCGCGAACGGGGACCCGTTCGCGGACTGGGACGGGAGCGTGGCCCGTGACGGATCAGGCGGTGGACTCGGCTGGCCGGGCCGGCGCGTCTCCGGGACGGTTCTTCGGTAGGCAAAGGGAATTGAAGACCCTTCAGTCCGACGTCGAACGAGCCGGATTGGACACCATCGCCGGCCGCAAGGCGGCCAGGGCCCGGGTCCTCCTGGTCGCCGGACAGTCGGGTTCCGGTCGTACGGCCCTGGCCGAACAGTTCATCGCCGGGATCACGGACGACTACCCCGGTGGGGTGCTGCGCGCCCGGCTCACCGAATCCGACGGGCGTCCCGTACCCACCGACGAGACCTCCCGAGACCTGCTCGACTACCTCGGCGTGGCCACCCCGCCCGGCGCGGACGAGGACGAACTCAGCGAGATGGTGCGCGCCGCCCTCACCGGACGGCGCGCCGTCCTGCTCCTCGACAACGCGGTCGACGCCGAGCAGGTCGACCCCCTCCTGCCGGACGACCCGGAATGTCTGGTCGTCGCCGTCTCCGGTGGCCCCTTGACCGGCATTCCCGGGGTGCGCCCCTGCACCCTCGGCGGCATGGATCCCAAAGCGGCGATCGAACTGCTCGCCACCTTCACCGGCTCCGTACGCATCACCGTCGACCCGCAGGCCGCCGAGTCCATCGCCGAGGAGTGCGGGGGGCTGCCCGCGGCGCTGGTGCTCGTGGGCGGCTGGCTGGCGGCGCGCCCCAAGACCTCCGTCGCGGATGCGCTCCGCCAACTGCGAGCCCTTCCCGAGATCGAGTCGGGTGGTGCATCCCCGACCCATCGACGCCCTCTGAACAGGGCCTTTCGCCTCGTTTACACATCACTGCCCAGCGGTGCGGCACGAACCCTGCGGCTGCTCGCCCTCGCCCCCGCCGGCCTTGCGGACGCCCACACCGCATCGGCGCTCGGGGGCTGCTCGGTTCCCGAGGCCCAGTCCGCCCTGGACGGTTTCACCGCACTCGGTCTGCTGCACCCCGAAGGCGTCCACTACCGCGTCCCGGCCGCGCTGCACCCCCTGCTGCTTGCCCTGACGGAGAGTGCGGACAACCCCGCCGAGGTGCAGTTGGCCCGGGCCAGGATGTTGGAGCGCACGGTGCGACTGCTCCAGTCCTGCCGGGGCGCGGCAGAACCGGAAGGGTCGCCACCGAGGCAGGCCCTCGCCTCCCTGCCCCGGGCGCTTCGCTTCCCGGACGTCCCCACCGCGGGCCGATGGCTGCGGCAGCGGCAGCCGGTCCTGATGGCCGCCGCCCGGGTCGCGGTCGCCGACGGTGAGCTCGACACGCTGGCCCGACGACTGGTCGCCGCGCTGGTGCGGGCGCTCGCCGTGCACCACGGCACCGAGGTCGCGGCCCCCGAGCTCTATCAGTTGCACCGACTGGTGCTCGATGTCGCCGAGCGGCGGGGCCTGCACCGCGAGGAGGCCGCCGCCCTGCTCAACCTGGCCGATCTCGATGCGCGCACCGGCCGCACCCGGGAGGCACTCACCCGCTACCGGGAGGCACTCGACGCGGGACGAGCCGCCGGTGACCCCTATGCCACCGGCCGTGCGATGGAGTCGGTGGGCGGCGCCTACCAAGAGCTGGGGGACTGGCACCGCGCCGCCGACTGGTACGGAAGGGCCCTGATCCAACGACAGGCCCGGGGCGAGCGCGCCGACGAGGCTCGGATCTACGGTCGGTTGGGCACCGTGCACACCTACGCCGGGCGGTACGGGGAGGCGTTGCGCAGCTGGCGCGCTGCCGTCGCCGGCCATCGCAAGACGGGCGATCTGCCCGCGCATGCCAGGGCACTGAGCGAGGTGGCCCGGGTGCAGGAGTACGCGGGACGGCCGCAGGAGTCGTTGCAGACCTGCCAGGAGGCGGTCGAGTGGGCGCGTCGGGCCGGCGACGACCGGCTCCAGGCCGCGCTCCAGCTGCGCTTGGCGGACACGCTGGAACGACTCGGTGACCCGGCTGCCGCCCGGCTGCACCGCCTCACCGCGGAGCGGCTGCTCCAGCGGCCCGCGGAGGAGTACGGGGAGGAGCACGAGGACGAGTACGAGGAACTGCGCGGGGAGGGTGACGAGGACGTGGCGGCCGGGGAGTCGGACGGGCGATCGCGCGCCGGCGGGGAGAGCGAGTCTCCGTCCCCGCCGCGTCCCGATCACCAACGAGGAGCGGAGGCCGACCTCGGGGGCGCAGTGACGGACGGGGCCCGGGAGCGGGGAGGGGGCCGTGTGAGCGAGACCACAGTGGCGGGTGGTGTCGACCGCCGTGGCTCCGATGCCGATTCCGCGGGCGGGGCACGACGTGCAGGTGGAGGGCGGGGCCAGCAGCGGGAGTCGGGCCGCGAGCGGAGCGAAGCGCGGGGCAGTCAACGGCCACAGGGGGAAGGAACCTACGAAATCCGTAGTCGTGCGGCCAAGGATTAATGCTTTGTAAGGCTAGACAGCAAGAAATCCTTCATTAAACTGGCTCCATCGCGTCCTGTCGCGGTGATTCCTGTGCGCGCCAATGCGTCCGGGTATGTATGGCAGTGCCCCTGAAATCCCCTGAGCCAAGGACCGTGATCGACGTGAAGGTCGGTATCCCCCGCGAGGTCAAGAACAACGAGTTCCGGGTGGCGATCACCCCCGCCGGTGTGCACGAGCTGGTGCGCCACGGCCATCAGGTCGTCATCGAGCAGCACGCCGGCCTCGGATCCTCGATCACGGACGAAGAGTTCATCGCAGCCGGTGCGCAGATCCTCCCCACCGCCGACGAGGTGTGGGCCGCCGCCGACCTGCTGCTGAAGGTCAAGGAGCCGATCGCCGAGGAGTACCACCGCCTCCGCAAGGGCCAGACCCTCTTCACCTACCTCCACCTGGCCGCCTCGCGCGAGTGCACGGACGCCCTCCTGGAGTCGGGCACCACCGCCATCGCCTACGAGACGGTCGAGACCCTGAACCGGCAGCTCCCGCTGCTCGCCCCGATGTCCGAGGTCGCGGGTCGACTCGCTCCGCAGGTCGGCGCGTACCACCTGATGCGTTCGGCCGGTGGCCGCGGTGTGCTGCCCGGTGGTGTGCCCGGCACCCACGCCGGCAAGGCCGTCGTCATCGGCGGTGGCGTCTCCGGCTGGAACGCCACGCAGATAGCGGTGGGCATGGGCTTCCACGTCACCCTGCTCGACCGTGACATCAACAAGCTCCGCGAGGCGGACAAGATCTTCGGCACCCAGGTGCAGACGGTCGTCTCCAACTCCTACGAACTAGAGAAGGCCGTCGTCGAGGCCGACCTCGTCATCGGTGCCGTTCTGATCCCCGGAGCCAAGGCGCCCAAGCTGGTCACCAACGAGTTGGTCGCCAAGATGAAGCCCGGAAGTGTCCTTGTCGACATTGCGATCGACCAAGGTGGCTGCTTCGAGGACTCGCACCCCACCACGCACGCCGACCCGACCTTCATGGTTCACAACTCGGTCTTCTACTGCGTGGCCAACATGCCCGGTGCGGTGCCCCACACCTCCACGTACGCCCTCACCAACGCCACGCTGCCCTACATCGTCGAGCTCGCCAATCGCGGTTGGGTCGACGCCCTGCGCCGCGACCCGGCGCTCGCCCTGGGTCTGAACACCCACGATGGCCAGGTCGTTTACGGTCCGGTCGCGGAAGCGCACGGGCTGCCCAGGGTCGATCTGGGTGCTCTTATCGGCTGACAGCGGGCCGACGGTCAACGGACACCGTCAACATGGCGCCACCGGCCGGATCTTGCAGTGCAAGGTCCGGCCGGACGTGTGTCCGGTGTTGGGCCACAACCGCTCAACTCGCCTTGAACGTAACTCTTTAACCGTTTCGCCCGCCCCTGAAACACCGATGCATTTTCGTGCTGAAACCGTCGTGCGCCCTTGACAGAGACGTGTTCCGGTGTCGCCGAAGCGCCGACACATCGGGTTCGGTACGGCGGATTGTGTTGCTGTGGAGCGGTGACACGCCATAGAGTCGCCAACCGTCGGCATGGTGCCACGCTGACCTATCGATAAAGTCCTGGTCACATCCAAGGAGGTAAGACGACTTGTGAATGAGTCGACATTTACTCCCGGGGGTGGTCACACGGTAACGCCGTTGCGGATCCCGAGCTCGTCGTCCGGGCCGGAGGTATTCGGTTCCGTCAGTCCTGCCGGGGGACGAACCTTCGCGACACGCCGGGACGCCACGCACATGACGACAGCCCACACGATGAAGATGACGGACGGCCTACACGTGAACGCCATGGCCGGCAACGAGAGTGGCCGAGAGTCCACCCACTTCGCCGCCTACGAGGAAGTCCCCGAGGGGCACTTCTACGACCCAGACGCCGAGTACGAGCCCGATCCCGAGTACGCGGCAACTCTCGCACCCGACGCCGCGCGTCAGCGCCGCGAGCGGATCGGCCCCACCGGGCGGCCCCTGCCCTACTTCCCGATCCCGGGCCCGTTGACCGACCACGGCCCCGCGAAGATCATCGCGATGTGCAACCAGAAGGGCGGCGTCGGCAAGACGACGTCGACCATCAATCTGGGTGCCGCACTCGCGGAGTACGGGCGGCGCGTCCTCCTCGTCGACTTCGATCCGCAGGGAGCCCTGTCGGTCGGCCTCGGCGTGAACCCGATGGAGTTGGACCTCACGGTCTACAACCTGCTCATGGAGCGGGGCATGTCGGCGGACGAGGTGCTGCTGAAGACGGCCGTGCCCAACATGGACCTGCTGCCGAGCAATATCGACCTCTCGGCCGCGGAAGTGCAGTTGGTCAGCGAGGTCGCCCGCGAGTCCACTCTGCAACGCGCGCTGAAGCCGCTGATGTCCGACTACGACTACATCGTGATCGACTGTCAGCCCTCGCTCGGACTGCTCACGGTGAACGCCCTGACTGCGGCTCATAAGGTCATCGTGCCGCTGGAGTGCGAGTTCTTCGCCCTGCGCGGAGTGGCCCTGCTGACCGAGACGATCGAGAAGGTCCAGGAGCGGCTCAACCCGGAACTGGAGTTGGACGGCATCCTGGCCACCATGTACGACTCCCGGACCGTGCACAGCCGCGAGGTGCTCGCACGGGTGGTGGAGGCGTTCGACGATCACGTCTACCACACGGTCATCGGACGGACCGTACGCTTCCCCGAGACCACCGTGGCCGGCGAGCCGATCACCACCTACGCATCCAACTCGGTCGGCGCAGCCGCTTACCGCCAGCTCGCCAGGGAGGTGCTCGCCCGGTGTCACGCCGAGTGAGTCTGCCCGGTGCCGACGAGCTGTTCCGCACGACCGGGGGGATGGCGCTCCAGCCGTCCTCCCCGCGCAGGCAGGCGAACGGGGAGCCGCGCGTACCGGCGCAGTCCGGGGAGAACGATGCGGCTGAAGGCTCCGCAGAGCACTCCACCGCGGATGCGGAAGCCCCCGCGGAAGGCCGTAGCAGGGGCGAGGAAGCCGCCGCGGCGGCCCAGGCGGCAGCCGGCAAGGGGCGTCGCCCCCAGCCTGCACAGGAGGCGTCTGTGGCCCCTGCGCGCAGGGGGCGCGGACGGGGCGGCAATCGTCGCCCCAGCGGCCGGGAGCGTCACGACGAGAAGATCACGGTCTATGTGTCGGCCGAGGAGCTGATGGACCTGGAGCACGCACGGCTGGTGCTCCGCGGGGAACACGGGCTCGCCGTCGACCGGGGCCGCATCGTGCGCGAGGCGGTCGCCGTCGTGCTGGCCGATCTTGAGCAGCGCGGCGACGCGAGCATCCTCGTACGACGGCTACGGAGTCGCTGAGGGTAGCCTGCGCGCTGGCCCCTGTACCTCCTCGCGGAGGTGGGGCCGCCCGTCAGCCCCCCTCCCGATGCCTTTCCATGCCCTGCCCCTGGACCGCGATGCCCCCGACCGACCCGTCCCGTCCGTCCCGCCGAGCGCTGGGTCAGGGCCCGGCGCCGACGGTGGCAGCGGCGCCCACTGTTGCAGCGGCGCCGACGGTGACTGCGGCGCCGACGGTGGAGGACGGACGGTCCGCCCAGGAACCAGCCGCTCAGGAACCAGCCGTACGGATCACCCCGGAACCAGCCGCACAGGAAGCGTCTGCGCAGCAGCCATCCGACGGGTCGGAACCGCTCGGCGACGGACGGTTCACCGTCCGTCTGGCGAACTTCGAAGGCCCGTTCGACCTCCTCCTCCAGCTCATCTCCAAGCACAAGCTCGATGTGACCGAGGTCGCCCTCTCCCGGGTCACCGATGAGTTCATGACCCATATCCGGGCCATGGGCGACGACTGGGACCTCGACCAGACCACCGAGTTCCTGGTGGTCGCGGCCACCCTGCTCGATCTCAAGGCGGCCAGGCTGCTGCCCGCCGCCGAAGTCGAGGACGAGGCCGACCTGGCCCTCCTCGAAGCGCGGGACCTGCTGTTCGCCCGGCTCCTCCAGTACCGCGCGTACAAGCAGATCGCCGAAATCCTCCAGGACCGCTTCGATGTCGAGGGCCGCCGCTACCCCCGTACCGTCGGGCTGGAACCCCGGCTCGCGGAGCTGCTGCCCGAGGTCGTGATCAGCATCGGCGCGGAGGGGTTCGCCCGGCTGGCGGTCAAGGCCATGCAGCCGAAACCCAAGCCGCAGGTGTACGTCGACCACATCCACGCGCCGCTCGTCAGCGTCCGCGAGCAGGCCGAGATCATGGTGGCCCTGCTGCGCGAGCGCGGTCGTGCCACCTTCCGGGAGCTCACCGAGGACACCGGCGACACCCTGACCGTGGTGGCCCGCTTCCTGGCGCTGCTGGAGCTCTACCGCGACAAGGCGGTCTTCCTCGACCAGCCAGAAGCGCTCGGCGAACTCGTGGTCGGCTGGAGTGGCGGCGATACCGTCGCCACCGTCACCGATGAGTTCGACCGGGTGCCCGACCTCCCCAAGGACACGGCGTGAGCGATCTCAAGCCCGCCCTCGAAGCGGTACTGATGGTGGTCGACGAACCGGCCACCGAGGAACACCTCGCCAAGGTGCTGGAAAGCCCGCCCCGGGCCGTCGCGGAGGCCCTGCGGGAGCTGGCCGACGAGTACACCGCACAGGGGCGCGGCTTCGAGCTGAGACTGGTGGCAGGCGGCTGGCGGTTCTACTCGCGCGCCGAGCACGCGGCAGCGGTCGAACGGTTCGTCCTCGACGGTCAGCAGGCCCGCCTCACCCAGGCCGCCCTGGAGACCCTCGCGGTCGTCGCCTATCGCCAGCCGGTCAGCCGCTCCCGGGTCTCCGCCGTGCGCGGAGTGAACTGTGACGGGGTGATGCGCACCCTCCTCCAGCGGGGTCTGGTCGATGAGGCGGGCGCGGAACCCGAAACAGGTGCGATCCTGTACAGGACGACGAACTACTTTCTGGAGCGGATGGGCCTGCGCGGCCTGGACGAGCTGCCGGAGCTTGCGCCCTTCCTTCCGGAGGCCGAAGCGATCGAGGCCGACACCCAAGAAGGTGTTCCGTCGTTCGACCCGGATGCCCCGGACATTCCGGAGCCTTCGAACCATCCGGACGCTCCGGACGCCCCGGACACAGAAGACGACAAGACGACGGAACTTTGATGCGAAGCAGCGGCAGGAACAGCAGCGGGCGGGGTAACCCCCGCAGTGC
Source organism: Streptomyces sp. NBC_00690 (assembly GCF_036226685.1). Lineage (NCBI taxonomy): Bacteria > Bacillati > Actinomycetota > Actinomycetes > Kitasatosporales > Streptomycetaceae > Streptomyces > Streptomyces sp. NBC_00690. The sequence goes on along the minus strand of NZ_CP109009.1, from coordinate 2,098,038 downwards.
GGGAAACAACCGCGACGACAAGCAGAAGCGCTCGGGTACGCCCCGACCCGAGGAGCGCCGCTACGACGTCGGCGGCTCCTCCTCCGACGCTCCGAAGAAGGGCCGGGGTGCCGCGGCGCGAGGGGGTGCCAAGGGCGGTCCCAAGCAGCCCCCGTCCGGAGCTCCGCAGCGCGGACGCGGGCGTTCCGTCCCGGCGCGCTCCCGTGAGTACGACGCCCGTACCGAGGAGCGCAACCGCGAGCGGTACGCCGGCAAGCCCGAGATCAAGACGCCCAAGACCCACCCGGGCGCCGAGCAGGAGGGTGAGCGCCTGCAGAAGATCCTCGCCCGTGCCGGCATGGGCTCGCGCCGCGCCTGCGAGGAGCTCATCGACCAGGCCAGGGTCGAGGTCAACGGGCGGATCGTCACCGAGCAGGGGCTGCGCGTCGATCCCCACAAGGACGAGATCAAGGTCGACGGGCTGACCGTCGCCACGCAGTCGCACCTGTTCTTCGCGCTGAACAAGCCCGCGGGCGTCGTCTCCACCATGGAGGACCCCGACGGCCGCCAGTGCCTCGGCGACTACGTCACCAACCGTGAGACGCGCCTCTTCCACGTGGGTCGGCTCGACACGGAGACCGAGGGCATCATCCTGCTCACCAACCACGGCGAGCTCTCGCACCGCTTGACCCACCCCAAGTACGGGGTGAAGAAGACCTACCTCGCCGCCATCCAGGGCCCCCTGCCGCGCGACCTCGGCAAGCGGCTCAAGGACGGCATCCCGCTGGAGGACGGCTACGCGAAGGCCGACCACTTCCGGGTCGTGGAGAACACCGGCAAGAACTACCTGGTCGAGGTCACCCTGCACGAGGGGCGCAAGCACATCGTGCGTCGGATGCTCTCCGAGGCCGGCTTCCCCGTCGACAAGTTGGTGCGGACGTCGTTCGGGCCGATCGGGCTCGGCGACCAGAAGTCGGGTTGGCTGCGGCGTCTGACCAACACCGAGGTGGGCATGTTGATGAAGGAGGTCGGGCTGTAGTCAGCCCCCCTCAGACTCGGCCCTCCTCGGATTCGGCCCTCCTCGGATTCGGTCTCTCTTGAGATGCGGCCTCGCGAAATCGAGCCGTGCCCGGGATTCGGCCGTGTCTGACCGCCGGCCGAGCAGGGCCCGTTGGCATCCGGGCCGGGAGCCCAGGCGCCAGAGCCCGCAGTCGTCGAAGAGCCCGCAGTCATGGAGACTGCGGGCTCTTCGCATGCTCCCGGGCGGCCCGGCACCGTGCGTACCTGCGGTCCATCGCCCCGGGCGGCGGACCGCAGCACCGCAAATACCTTGTGCAGAGCCCCGCCCTCATTTATGGTCAGAGTGACTATTAAGGAGTGGCCGTGAGTCTCGCGGAGATACTGGACCCCTTGCAGCAGCCGCTGTTCACGCTGCTCGACACCGCCGTGAGCTGGACCGAGGTCCTCGGATTCGGCAGTGGAGCGCTCTGCGTCTGGCTCGTCGCCCGTCAGCACATCGCCAACTGGCCCATCGGCATCGCCAACAACGTCTTCTTCATCCTGCTGTTCACCCAGGCCGGCCTGTACGCCGACGCCGGTTTGCAGATCGTCTTCATCACCCTCGCCGCGTACGGCTGGTGGACCTGGACCCACGGGGGTGGACCAGGCACCGACCGCCTTCCGGTGCGGCGCACCAGCCGTACCGAGTGGATCTGGCTCGGCGCGGCGGGGGCGATCGGGACCGTCGCGATCACCGTCCTCCTCGACCGCGCCACGGACTCCACCGTCCCCTTCTGGGACGCGAGCACCACCGCGCTCTCCCTGATGGCGACCTACGGCCAGTGCCGCAAGCGACTGGAGTCGTGGTGGCTGTGGATCGCGGCCGACGTCATCTACATTCCGCTCTACGCCCACAAGGGGTTGTACTTGACCTCCCTGCTGTACGCCGGATTCCTGACGCTCTGCGTCATCGGACTGCGCAACTGGTCGCGGGGGCTCGCACCCGCCAACTCGCGCCCCGCAGCGGTGAGCTCATGAAGAGTCATCGGCACGGACTCGTCCTCGGCAAGTTCTATCCACCGCACGCCGGACACCACCACCTGGTCACGACCGCCGCCGACCGCTGTGAGCGACTCACGGTCCTCGTGTGCGCCGCATCGGTCGAGTCGATCCCCCTCGCCGACCGGGTGGCGTGGATGCGTGAGGTCCACAACTCCCCGGGAGTACGCGTCGTGGGCGCCGTCGACGACGTCCCCATGGACCTCGATGACCCGGCGATCTGGGACGCGCACATGGAGATCTTCCGCGCGGCCGTCCCCGAACCGGTCGATGCGGTCTTCACCTCGGAGGCGTATGGAACGGAACTGGGCCGGCGCTTCGGCGCCGAGTCCGTGTGCGTCGACGCCGAACGCTCCCTGTTCCCCGTCTCCGGCACGGCCGTCCGCCAGGACCCCATCGCCCACTGGGACTTCCTACGGGCACCCGTCCGTGCGGCCCTCGCCCGGCGCGTGGTGGTGCTGGGCGCCGAGTCCACCGGCACCACGACCCTGGCCAGGGCACTGGCCGACCACTACCGCGAGCGCGGTGGGATCTGGGCCCGGACCCGTTACGTTCCGGAGTACGGCAGGGCGTTCAGCGAAGCCAAGCTGGCCAGGCTGCGCGAACGACGCCCCGGTGCCCACTGGAGCGAAGTGTCCTTCACCAGCGATGACTTCCCCCTCATCGCCCGACGGCAGCAGGAGCAGGAGGAGCAGGCCGCCCGCGCGGGATCGCCCGTGGTGTTCTGCGACACCGACGCCTTCGCCACCACCATCTGGCACGAGCGCTACCTCGGCGGCACTCATGAGGAGGTGGCGCGGATCGCCGCCGCCGGCCGCCAGCACCTGTGGTTCCTCACCGACCACGAAGGGGTCCCCTTCGAGGACGACGGACTCAGGGACGGTGAGGAACTGCGGCCCTGGATGACCGATCGGTTCGACGCCGAACTGAGACGCACCGGACGGCGAACGGTGCGTCTGACCGGGCCGCACCCCCGACGTCTGGCGACCGCGGTGGCCGCCGTCGACGCACTCCTCGACGAGGGGTGGAACTTCGCCGACCCGCTCCCGGACCGCACCGGGACGACGACCGCCTCCCCGCTCACGGAGCGCGGCTGATGGCGGACCGGCAGGGCGGGAGCAACGGGGGGTCAGCGTGGGGGAGCGGTTCGGGGCCCGCCCCCACCCCGTCCGCGTACGATCCGCACGCCTTTCCGCCCTTCGCCGTCACCGTCGATCTGGCGGTCTTCACGGTCCGGGACCAGCAGTTACACGTACTGCTCGTCCAACGCGGCGAGGACCCGTACCGCGGGGGCTGGGCGCTCCCCGGGGGGTTCGTGCACCCCGACGAATCGGCCGGGACCGCGGCCCGCCGTGAACTCGCCGAGGAGACCGGGCTGTCCGCCCCCGCCGTCGACCACCTCCATCTGGAACAACTGCGCACCTACAGCGAACCGGACCGCGATCCGCGGATGCGCGTCGTCTCCGTCGCGTACACCGCGCTGTTGCCCGATCTGCCCGAACCCCGCGGTGGCGGTGACGCCGTCGCCGCCCGGTGGACCCCGTACGAAGTGAGGCGTCCCCTCGCCTTCGACCACGGCCGGATCCTCGCCGACGCCTACGAGAGGGTCGGCGCCAAGCTGGAGTACACCTGTCTCGCCACCAGCTTCTGTCCCGAGTACTTCACGCTCGGCGAGCTCCAGCAGGTGTACGAGACCGTCTGGGGCGTCGAACTCGACCGTCCCAACTTCCGGCGCAAGGTCCTCGCCACTCCGGGCTTCGTGGAAGCCGTCGACGGTCCGCCGCGACGCACCGGCGGCCGGGGGAAGCCCGCCGCGCTCTACCGGGCGGGTACGGCAACCGTCCTGCACCCTCCCTTGATGCGACCGGAAGGACCCTAGCCATGACCACGCTCGACACGACCTCCAGGACCGTCACCAAGCAGGCCGCCACCGGCGCACTGCTCGGTCTCGCGCTCGGGGACGCCCTGGGGTTCCCCACCGAGTTCAACGATGTGCCGCAGATACTCGCGAAGTGCGGGCCCTGGCGGGAGATGGAGCTGATCACCCCCGCCGTCGTCAGCGATGACACCCAGATGACCCTGGCCGTGGGGCGTGCCGTCCGCACCGCGACGGACCGCGGGCCGCTCGACGCCTTTCGGCTCACCCAGCCGCTGCGCGAGGAGTTCCTCGTCTGGTACCACTCGCCCGACAACAACCGGGCCCCGGGCAACACATGTCTGAGCGCCTGTCGACTTCTCGATAGCGAGCGCATCCACTGGACCGAGGCGAGCCGTATCGAGTCCAAGGGCTGCGGCGCCAACATGCGGGTCGCGCCGGTCGGTCTCGTCCCCGGGCTCAGCGAAACGCAGCGCGCGGGAGCGGCCCAGTTGCAGGCGGCGCTCACCCATGGGCACCCCACCGCGCTTGCTGCGAGCGATCTGACGGCCCGTGCCGTCTTCCTGCTGGCGCGCGGCGCGGAACCGATGGGACTGGTCGGCACCCTGCGGTCCTACGCGTACCAGAACCGGACCAGTTACCACGAGCAGTGGCTCGGTCGGCTGTGGACGCGTGCGGGGGACGCCACACCCGAGGAGTTCATCGCCCGCGGCTGGGACGACTGCCTCCAGGCGCTCGACCGGGTCACCGCGGCACTGCGCGAGCCGAGCCCCGAGACCGATCCCTGTCTGACCACGGGAGACGGTTGGATCGCCGAAGAGGCCCTGGCCACCGCACTCCAGTGCTTCCTGCTCTTTCCCGACGAACCCGTGCTGGCGCTGCGACGGGCGGCTTGTACGCGCGGTGACTCGGACTCCATCGCCGCATTGGCCGGGGCCCTGGCGGGGGCGCACCTGGGTGCGGGCGCGTGGCCCGGTGCGTGGTCGGACCGGATCGAGTACCGCAACGAACTGCTCTCGCTGGGGGCGCTCTGGGATGCTTGATCCATGAACGAACCCTTGGCGGTGGATCTCACGACCGTCGTAGCCGAGCAACCCGACCGTCTGCTCTTCGCCACCGTCTCCGGGGCGCATCTGTACGGATTCCCGTCCCGGGACTCGGACGTGGATCTGCGCGGTGCCCATCTGCTGCCGGCGGCCGAACTGCTCGGTCTCGACGAACCGACGGAGACCCGGTCCAGGATGTGGGACCAAGACGGCGTCGAACTCGACCTGGTCTCGCACGACCTACGGAAGTTCGTCCGCCTAATGCTTCGGCGCAACGGCTATGTGCTGGAGCAGTTGCTGTCCCCGCTCGTCGTCCACACCACCGATGTCCATGCGGAGATGATCGCGCTCGCACCGGACGTCCTCACCTTCCACCACGCACACCACTACCAGGGCTTCGCCGGTACGCAGTGGCGGTTGTTCGACAAGAGCGGCGAACTGAAACCGCTGCTCTACACCTTCCGCGCCCTGCTGACCGGCATCCATCTGATGCGCAGCGGGACCGTGCAGGCCCATCTGCCCACCCTGATCGAGGCGATCGACGCACCGTCGTACCTGCCGGAGTTGATAGCGGCCAAGGCGGCTGCGGAGCACGCTCCGGCGATCGGACTGGACGTGGCCGCGGTCCACGACGACGTGGAGAAGTTGCACGACGTTCTGGAGCAGGCCCAGCGGGATTCAGCGCTGCCCGGTGAACCGCTGGCCCGCCGCGCCCTCTCAGAGCTGGTCGTACGGGTCAGACTGGAGCGCTGACCTGCGGCGGACGCGGATCAGGAAGTCCTCGACCCGGGCCAGGTCCGGCCCCGCAGGGAGTGCAGTGGCCGTCCCGGCGGCGGCCACTTCCTCGCTGATCCGGGCCATCCTGGCTTCCAGTTCGGACCAGGACACCTCACCGCGACGGACGGCGAGGAGCCAGCCCCGCTCGTCGCCGACGTCGAGGACGAGTTCCCCCGTGCGCAGCAACTGCCGACAGCACATCAGCAACCGCACCAGATGCATTGCGGGCTTCCAGCGCGGGGCGCCGCTCAGACGCACACCGGCGGCCAGCTTTCCGTACTGTCCCTGGGCGTAGCGCACGAAGGTGCGCTGGACCTCCCGGGACAGGAACGCGCCCCGCAGCGAGAGCAACTCCCGGCCCGTGTCGTCGATGTGCTCGACGAGGGGGGAGTGGAGGCACTCCAGGATGTTGGGATTGGCGCGCAGGGCCAATTCACAGAACCGCTCCAACTCCCAGGAGAACTGCTCGTCCGCGGGACCCTCCACATGGGTGGGCGGCTTGACCAGCCGCCAGTAGAGCGGGGTGGGTGCGAGGAAGATGCCGCGGCGGTCGGTGTCACTGTCCTCGGTGGCCAGACCGAAGGCCCGCGACCCCATCACACAGGAGTAGATGGTGTGGTTGCGCACCAGGTCCTCAGGGGTCATGGCCCCAAGGTTACGGGCCCCTTCATGCAGGTCACCGAAGTGGTGCGGCCCCTGTGCGCAGCTATCGTCCGAAGCGCCGGGTCCTGAAGGAGGTCTTAGCGGGTCGGGGCTCGCTCCGGCTCACCGGGCCAGCAGGATCGTGTCCTGGGTGACCGTGATCTGCTCGGGTGGTAGCGGACGGGTCGCCGGGCCCCGGGCCACCGATCCGTCGGCCACCCGGAACCGACTGCCGTGGCAGGGGCAGTCGATTGTGCCGTCGGCAACTTTGTCGACAAGGCACCCTTGATGGGTGCAGACGGCGGAGAACGCTTTGAACTCGCCCGCCGTCGGCTGTGTCACGACCACCTTGGGGCCGGGGAAGACCTTGCCGCCGCCCACCGGGATCTGAGACGTCCCGGCCAACTCCTGCCCGTCACCGGTCCGCGTCGACGTCCCGGTCGGCTCGTGGGACGGCTGAGAGGTGGAGCTGCGCTGAGCGGTGCCGGAAGGGGCGGGGGAATCATCGCCCCCGCAGCCCGTGGTCAGTGCCGTCGCGCCGGCTGCCAGCACCACATGTCGCCTTGTCGTCATCGTGTGCCTCCTCGGCCGTCAACCAGCGCCCTCCTGCATCTTCGCGCCCGGACGGTCCCGGGAGAAGCGCGCCGCACAGCCGCGCCGGCACTCGACGGGGTGATGCGCAGGAGGCGCGGTTGACGGCGTGGGTGCTCCAGCGGCGACCGCGCACGGCCGAGGAGACTTCTCGTTTCATCGGCCCATGCCCTTGCCGACAAGTCACCAGCCCACCTTCACCCCGGGTCCGGGGCACACCACCGCACTTATCGACATACCGATCACACCGGCCACCACTCCACCCCCATGCGTCATCCCCATGCGACGCCCAGCCCCCTGCCGGCTGTCGACGCCGTCTCGCGAGACGGTCGCCGCGGCGTCCCACCGGCCGGCTGACTACCCTGGAGGGAGCTGCCGCACCGGCGGTGGAGCCAAGGGAGATGATGTGGCGGTACGAGCGGTCCGTGGAGCCGTCCAGCTGGAGCGGGACGACGCCGGACACATGAACGAGCAGGTCAGTGAGCTGCTCACCGCCATACTGGAGCGGAATGCGTTGGTGGCCGACGATCTGATCAGCGTCTGGTTCACCGCCACCCCCGATCTCCACAGCGACTTTCCGGCCGCCGCGGCCCGCGGCCTGGGCATCGTGGACGTACCCCTGATCTGTGCCCAGGAGATCGACGTCGACGGTGCGATGCCCCGAGTCGTACGGGTGCTGGCGCACATCGAGTCGGACCTGGACCGCGCCGAGGTCAACCATGTGTACCTCGGCGCCACCTCCTCCCTGCGCAAGGACATCGCCCAGTGAGAACCGCCCTGGTGATCGGCACCGGACTGATCGGCACCTCCGTGGCGCTGGCCCTGGCCAGCCGCGGGGTGATCGTCCACCTCACCGACCACGACGAAGAACGAGCCCGGACCGCAGCCGCTCTCGGCGCGGGCACCGACGAACCGCCCGAGGCGACGGTCGACCTCGCGATCGTCGCCGTACCACCGGCACACACCGCCACCACGCTGGCCGCCGCCATACGGACCGACACCGCCCGCGGCTACCTGGATGTGGCCAGCGTCAAGGGCGGGCCGCGCCGCGAGCTGGAAGCCCTCGGCCTCGACCTCTCCGGCTACATCGGTACGCACCCCATGTCCGGCAAGGAGCGATCCGGCCCCCTCGCGGCGACGGCCGATCTGTTCGAGGGGCGCCCCTGGGTGCTCACGCCCACCCCGAGGACGGACACCGAGGTCCTCAACCTCGCCCTCGAACTCGTGGCGCTCTGCCGGGCCGTCCCCGTGGTCATGGACGCAGACGCCCACGACCGCGCCGTGGCCCTCGTCTCGCACACACCCCAACTGATCTCCTCCATGGTCGCCGCCCGGCTGCGCGAGGCCGACGAGACCGCCGTTCGCCTGTGCGGCCAGGGGATCCGCGATGTGACCCGCATCGCCGCGTCCGACCCGCGGATGTGGGTCGACATCCTCTCCGCCAACCCGGGCCCGGTGGCCGACGTGCTGTCCGGGGTCGCGGCCGACCTCGACGAGACGGTGAAGGCGCTACGGGCGCTGGAGTCCGCCGACGAGTCGCGACGCAAGGACGGCATTGAGGGCATCGAGGACGTGCTGCGCCGGGGGAACGACGGTCGGGCACGCGTACCCGGCAAGCACGGTGCCGCCCCCGCCTCGTACGAGGTCGTCGCGGTGCTCATCGGCGACCAGCCGGGCGAGCTGGCGCGGATCTTCGCCGACGCGGGCCGGGCCGGGGTCAACATCGAAGACGTCCGCATCGAACACGCCACCGGGCAGCAGGCCGGTCTGGTGCAACTGATGGTGGAACCGGCGGCGGCGACGATCCTGACCGCAGCCCTGCGGGAGCGGGGCTGGTCCATCCGCCAGTAGATCGCCTCCCTCGGATCGCCCGAGGGGCCTCAGATGTGGATCGTCTATGGCTCGGTCGAGGAAGCCGGTCGTGCCGTGGACGAGCCGGCCAGGACACCGCCGAAGAGGCTCCCCGCACAGCCGCTGTCCACGGTCTCGGGCAGCGGACATCGGCGTGTCCTTGACGGGTCCGGGCAATCGGTAACCTTGTCCGGGGCACGTCGGCATTCTCGCCAGGCCCGATCCATTACCTCAGGAAGGTGTCCGCCACCGTGGAATCCGTGATCGTCGCCATCGACGGCCCTGCCGGCACGGGCAAGTCGAGCACGTCCAAGGCCGTGGCCGCCGCACTGGGGCTCAGCTACCTGGACACCGGCGCTCAGTACCGCGCGATCACCTGGTGGATGATCACCAACGGCGTCGACGTCGCGGACCCCTCTGCCATCGCCACGGCCGCGGACAAGCCCGCCATCGTCTCCGGCACCGACCCGGGCGACCCGACGATCACGGTCGACGGTGTGGACGCGGCGGGTCCCATCCGCACCCCGGAGGTCAGCGCCAAGGTCAGCGCGGTCAGCGCCGTGCCCGAGGTGCGGACCGCGATCACCGACCTCCAGCGCACCATCGCGGCCTCCGCGGTCATGGGAATCGTCGTTGAGGGCAGGGACATCGGCACCACCGTCCTTCCCGACGCGGATCTGAAGATCTTCCTCACCGCCTCGCCCGAGGCACGCGCGGCCCGGCGCAGCGGTGAGCTCAAAGGCGCCGATGTGGCCGCCACCAAGGAAGCCCTGATCAAGCGGGACGCGGCCGACTCCAGCCGGAAGACGTCCCCGCTGGCCAAGGCGGATGACGCCATCGAGGTGGACACGACGGAGCTGACCCTGCAGCAGGTCATCGACCGTGTGATCGCCCTGGTGGAAACGAAGCGGGCCGCCCGGTGAGCGTGCCGTCCGCCAAGGGCGCGGCCGTCGGGCGCCGCATCGGCATTGGACTGATGTATGGGTTCTGGAAGCCGCGGGTGCTCGGCGCCTGGCGGGTTCCGGCGGCCGGTCCGGTGATTTTCGCCGTGAACCACTCGCATATCCTCGACGGACCCATGCTGATGGGGACCGCCCCCCGACCGGTGCACTTTCTGATCAAGAAAGAGGCTTTCGTCGGTCCGCTCGACCCCTTCCTCCTGGGGATCGGCCAACTGAAGGTGGACCGTTCGAGCACTGATCGCACGGCCATCACCGGTGCGCTCGGCGCACTGGAGGCCGGTGGCGTCCTCGGCATATTTCCCGAGGGCACTCGGGGCGAAGGCGACTTCGCGTCGCTGCGCGCCGGACTCGCGTACTTCGCGGTGCGCACCGGGGCGCCGATCGTCCCGGTCGCCGTCCTCGGCAGCGCGGGGCGCGCCGGGCGGCTCGTCAAGGCACTCCCCCCGTTGCGGGGCAGGGTCGACGTGGTCTTCGGAGACGCTTTCGAAGCGGGTGACGGAAGCGGCAGGCGCACCCGCAAGGCGCTGGACGAGGCCACCGTACGCATCCAGGAGCGGCTCGCCACCCATCTGGAAAACGCCAGGCGCGCCACCGGGCGCACCGGTTAAGACTTGAGCAGGGACCGCACGACCGCGGTCCGCCACGCGGCGGTAGCCGCACGATGATCTCGTGAGGAACGGACTTCATGAACGACCAGCACGACCACGGAGCGCTCGGCGATGCCGAGTACACGGAGTTCATGGAGCTCGCCGCGGAAGAGGGCTTCGACGCCGAGGAGGTCGAAGGCGCGATCGACGAGGCCGGTCATGGACCGCTGCCCGTACTCGCAGTCGTCGGCCGTCCCAACGTCGGCAAGTCGACTCTGGTGAACCGCATCATCGGTCGCCGTGAGGCCGTCGTCGAGGACCGTCCCGGAGTCACCCGCGACCGCGTCACCTATGAGGCGGAATGGGCGGGGCGCCGATTCAAGGTCGTCGACACCGGCGGCTGGGAGCAGGACGTCCTCGGGATCGACGCGTCCGTCGCCGCCCAGGCCGAGTACGCCATCGAGGCGGCCGACGCCGTGGTGTTCGTCGTGGACTCCACGGTCGGGGCCACCGACACGGACGAGGCCGTCGTCAAGCTGCTGCGCCGCGCCGGGAAACCCGTCGTGCTGTGCGCCAACAAGGTCGACGGACAGAGCGGCGAGGCGGACGCCACCGCACTGTGGTCGCTCGGTCTCGGCGAGCCGCACCCCGTCTCCTCACTGCACGGACGTGGTACGGGCGACATGCTCGACGCCGTCCTGGAGGTGCTGCCCGACGCGCCCGCCCAGACCTTCGGCGTCGCCGTCGGCGGCCCGCGCAGGATCGCCCTCATCGGCCGTCCGAACGTCGGCAAGTCGTCCCTCCTGAACAAGGTGGCGAACGAGGAGCGGGTCGTCGTCAACGAGCAGGCGGGCACCACGCGTGACCCGGTCGACGAGCTTATCGAGCTCGGTGGCGTCACCTGGAAGTTCATCGACACCGCAGGCATCCGCCGCCGAGTGCACCTCCAGGAGGGGGCGGACTACTACGCGTCCCTGCGCACCGCTGCCGCCGTGGAGAAGGCCGAGGTCGCCGTCGTACTGATCGACGCCAGCGAGTCGATCAGCGTCCAGGACCAGCGGATCATCACGATGGCCGTGGAGGCGGGCCGTGCCATGGTCATCGCCTTCAACAAGTGGGACACCCTCGACGAGGAGCGGCGCTACTACCTGGAGCGCGAGATCGACACCGAGCTGGCCCAGATCGCCTGGGCACCTCGGGTCAACGTCTCGGCCCGCACTGGCCGCCATATGGAGAAGCTGGTACCGGCGATCCAGACGGCGCTGGGCGGTTGGGAGACCCGGATCCCCACGGGACGGTTGAACGCCTTCCTCGGTGAGATCGTCGCCTCGAATCCGCACCCGGTCCGTGGTGGCAAGCAGCCCCGCATCCTCTTCGGCACCCAGGCGGGCATCGCGCCGCCGCGGTTCGTCCTCTTTGCCTCCGGCTTCCTGGAGCACGGCTACCGACGCTTCATCGAGCGCCGGCTGCGCGAGGAGTTCGGATTCGAGGGCACGCCGATCCACATCTCGGTCCGGGTCCGGGAGAAGCGCGGTCGCAAGAAGTGACCGTCGCCGCCCCGACGGCATGACAGAGCACTGCCCCGGCCCCCTGCTCAGGGGTCCGGGGCAGTGCTCGTGCCGGCCGGGTGGGTGTCGGTGCCTCAGACCCCCCGGCGTGGCCCGGGCGGCAGGGCGGCCGGATAGTGCCCGACGTGGGCGGGGCGAGGGAACGGATAGGGCTGCCATCCGGTGCCGGGATAGTGCTGACCGCCACTGGGGAGGGCGCGCGTACTGGTCAACCCGGTTCCGAAGGACTCGAACCCGAGGTGCTCCTCGCCGGTCCGGTCGCCGGGCAGAGCCCGGAACGACCGGCGGTACTCGGCGTACAGCGCGTCATAGATGGGCGTGGGGGAGTGGCCCGTGTAAGCCTCACGCGCGGGACGCATCCCGGGGATATGGCTCTGGTACGGCTGACGAGAGGGGTCGTATGAGTGCACGTTACGCAAACGACTCATAGCGCTCCCCGTCACTGCCCGCGCCCCCCAGGGGTGGTCAGGTGCCCGCGAGCGGCATCGTCGCGGCCACCAGTCGACCTCCCGCCGCCGCCTTCTCCAGCGCATCCCGCAGCAGGTCCTCCCGCGGCTGCTGACCGATCGCGCCGACCGGGGCGGCGAACACCAGCACGGTGTGCGACTTGTTGGCGGCGGTGCGCCAGCCCTCGGTGACCTGGAGCGGCTGGTGAGCCTGCCACCAGGCGGCCGGGCTGCTCCCGGTGGTGCCGGGCTGGAGCACGGCGTGCAGTTGACCCATGGCCAGCAGGACCGACCAGCCCTGGAGCTGGCCGGGCAGCCGGTTGACGTCGTGCACCGGCTGGAAGCCCTGTTCGATCAGCAGCGGCAGGAACTCATCGCCGTTCGTGCCGAGGGTGCCGGGGCGGGCGATGGGCCCGGTCGGTTCGACGACCAGGGCGGGATGGAGGTTGTCGTCGATCAGGATCAGACCGCTGGTGACGCCGAGCACGGCCTGCCCCGGGGCGGCATCGGTCGACGGGGACGCCAAGGAACCCGTCTCCTCGCCGGTGATCGATCGGACGGCGCCCTGGAGCTCGGATTCTGCGACCTGGACCACCTGGGAGGGGATGCAGGTGGCATGGGCGAAGGCGAGGACGGCGGTCTCCTCGCCGACGAAGAGCACCGTGCTGGTGCGCTCGCGGCCGGTGTCGCCCGGGGTGCGGCAGGAGGTGCAGTCGTAGCTGCCCGGGGCGTTCTCGCCGGCGAGCAGCCGATCGGCTTCTTGGTCTCCGATCTCGGCGCGTACGTCCTCGCTGACGTCGAGCATCACGGGTGGCTCCTAGGACTCGATCGGGTGTGCCGGGCGGTTCCCGGCTTATAAAGAGTTCAACGGTGAGGTGTGGTCGGAGTCACGCTCGATGTGGACATCAGTGGGAGATCGGAGGGAACCCGTCCCAATCGACTCCGTCAACGATCAGAAATATCGACGAAATTGCCTACGCTGCGTCAACCATGGGTAAACGCAGAGAGTTTTGGTCCGTGAACCAACTCACAGGGGTGCGCGTGAACGGGGCGGTATTTCGGCAGATCCAACGCCGAAGTGGGTGTCCTGAAAGGGCTGTTACCTGAGGTAATCGGCAGCTGGCCTGCCCTGACCGTCGATTCATTGCCGCCCGCCCGTCGTGCTCTCTAGATTCCGCCCTGTGCAGAGCGCACCGCCCGGGACAGCCCGCCTCGACCGCATTGCCAGTGCGGCCCATCGCTGCAACACCGGAGAGTCGAACGGAGCTTCGGCCCCCTCGGCGACCACCGCCTTCGGCGGGCTGGGCGGGGCGGTTCCCGACGCCGGACGCGTCGTGGGGCCGCGCCGTCGTGAGGCACCCCGGCGCTTTTGAGAGGGATTCGATGTTCACGAGTTCCCGTTCGACGCCCGTTTCCCCGCGCACTCCCCGGCGGGTGGCGGCACTGGTCGCCACCGCGGTGGCGGCGCCCCTGGCACTGCTCAGTGCCACAGCCGGACAGGCCAACGCCGCGGACAGCGGCGTGTGGGACCGCATCGCCCGCTGTGAGAGTGGCGGAAACTGGCACATCAACACCGGCAACGGCTACTACGGCGGCCTTCAGTTCTCGCCTTCCACCTGGCGGGGCTTCGGTGGGGCCGCGTACGCACCCACTGCGGACCGCGCCAGCAAGGCCCAGCAGATCGCGATCGCCACGAAGGTCCAGCGGGTGCAGGGCTGGGGCGCCTGGCCCACCTGCTCGGTCCGGGCCGGTGCCCAGGGCAGCCCTCCCTCGGCCGGAGCGCCGCAGAAGCAGAAGCAACAGAAGTGGCAGCCGGCCAAGACCAAGTCCACGAGCGGGGCCGTGAAGAAGTCCGAGTTCAAGCCGCGGCCGGTGTCCGATGTGCGAGCGGTGAACCGCGCGGTCGACCGCAGCGGGCGCGACGGTGCACGCAGCGGTGACTACACCGTCCGCCCCGGAGACACCCTGGGGGCCATTGCCGACGCCCATGGGCTGTCCTGGCGGGCCCTGTACGCCGGCAACCGGGCGGTGATCGGAGCAGATCCCGACTTCATCCTGCCGGGACAGCGCCTCATGTTCTGACGTGTCGTCACCGTCTTCCGTCCGATCCTCGCCGGTTGGAGACGGTGACTGTTCAAGCAGTGGTGGCGCGCCGGAGTTCTTCCGCTGATCGACGAGCCGGTCGACCGGGAGGTTGCGGTACGAGTCCTGTGTGACGGCAGGGCTCGGCTCCGGCGCCTCCATCTTCGTAAAACGCCCTGATAGAAGGGGTGTTGACGGCGAGTGGGCAGCCGCGGACGGTGCGGTGCGCAACAACTCACCGATCCCCCCGGAGACTCCGGCAAAGGTCACGCACCAGTAAAGTCCATTCCTGACCGCATTTGATATCTGGGGGAACGGACGCTACGGCGTATGCGCATCTCTTTTCTGCTTCACAACGCCTATGGGATCGGCGGCACGATCCGTACAACTTTCAATCTTGCTGAGGTCCTTGCCGAACGTCATGACGTCGAGGTCGTATCCGTCTTTCGCCATCGTGAGGACCCGCTGATGGGGCCGCCCGAGGGCGTCACGATGAAACACCTCGTCGACCTCAGGAAGAAGAGCCCCGACTACGACGGTGACCACGCCGACTACGCGCGGCCGGCACGGCTCTTCCCGCGGGGGGACGGACGCCACAAGCAGTACAGCGTCCTCACCGACACCCGCATCGGGGAGCATCTGCGCGGCCTTCAGGCCGATGTCGTCATCGGGACCCGCCCGGGGCTCAACGTCCACATCGCCAGGGAAGCCCCCCGTGGCCCGATCCGGATCGCCCAGGAGCATCTGACCCTGGACAGCCACAGCTATCGGCTGCGCCGGGAGATCGGCTACCGCTATCCCCTCCTGGACGCCGTCACCACCGTCACCGAGTCGGACGCCCGGGCCTACCGGGCGCTGCGACTGCCAGGGGTGCGGATCGAAGCGGTGCCCAACGGCGTTCCCGCCCCCGCCGTGCGGCCGGCCGACTCCACCGCCCAGTGCGTGGTCGCGGCCGGCAGGCTTACCCGCGTCAAGCGGTACGACGTCCTGGTGGAGGCATTCGCCCGCGTCGTCGTGGAGCAGCCGGACTGGAAGCTGCGCATCTACGGCAGCGGCGACGCGACCGGCAATGAGCGTGACGCGCTCACCGCACTGATCGAACGCCATCAACTGGGCGACCACGTCTTCCTGATGGGCAACGCCAACCCCTTGGAGAAGGAGTGGGTCAAGGGATCGATCGCCGCCGTGACCTCAGCCCGGGAATCCTTCGGCATGACGATCGTCGAGGCCATGCGCTGTGGATTGCCCGTGGTCTCCACCGACTGTCCGCACGGCCCGCGCGAGATCATCTCGGACGGGGTGGACGGCCGACTGGTCCCGGTCGGTGATGTGGAGGCCGTCGCGAACGCCCTCCTGGAGTTGATGCGCGATGAGGACCTGCGCAGACGTACGGGAGCCGCCGCGCTCGCCGCGTCCGAACGCTTCGACCCCGCACGGATCGCCGCCCGCCACGAGGAACTCTTCACCCGGCTCATGGCCGAAGCCCGCGACAACGGATCACGCAGCGCCCTGAAGGACGCCGTGCACCGCGGTCGCGGTGTGCTCTACAGCGCCGCTTATACCCTGCGGCACTTCGCGGGGGACGTGCTGCGCCGGGTCAAAGGGGCCAGGAAGTCGGCCAAGACCGCCTGACCGCTTGGGTCGATGAACGACCGCTCCCGACCGTCGTGACCCGTCGCCCCCTGCGATTCGGCGGGCCACAGCGCACGTCTGGCGCACGTCCGGTTTTCATGGCGGGTCCCTCGTACGAGGGGGCAGCCACGACGAGCCCGCAGATGTCCTGGCCGTGGCCCTTGCGGACTGAAGCTGTCCGCAAGGGCTGGCAGACTCTGCTCCATGCTGGAGACCTCCGCACGGCTGCTGCGTCTGCTCTCACTCCTTCAAGCCCACCGCGAATGGTCCGGGGCCGATCTCGCGGATCGACTCGGCGTCACGCCCCGAACCGTCCGACGTGATGTGGACCGACTGCGCGAACTCGGCTACCCGGTGAACGCGAGCCCCGGCACGGGCGGCGGCTATCAGTTGGGTGTCGGCGCCCAACTGCCTCCGTTGCTGCTCGACGACGAAGAAGCAGTAGCTGTCGCCGTGGGGCTGCGGGCTGCCGCCGGGCAGGGGGTCGAAGGCATCGGCGAGACCTCTGTCCGCGCCCTGGCCAAACTGGAGCAGGTTCTCCCGTACCGGCTGCGCCGTCAGGTGGGCGCCCTCAACGCCTTCACCGTGCCGATGATGCGATCCCCCCGCTCCCCGGTGGACGCCTCCGTCCTCGTCGAGTTGGCGCACGCCTGTCGGGACAGTGAACGGCTGCGGTTCGAGTACCGCGACCACGCGGGGGCGACCACCCGGCGTACGGTCGAGCCGCACCGTCTCGTCTGCACGGAACACCGCTGGTACCTCGTCGCCTGGGACGTCGACCGGGCGGATTGGCGTACCTTCCGGGCGGACCGCATCACTCCCCGACCGCCGCACGGCCCGCGGTTCTCGCCCCGGCCGGCCCCGGCCGAGGACCTCGCCGCCTATGTCTCCGCCGGGGTCTCCACCCGCACGTACGCGGCGCAGGCCACCGTTCGGTTGAAGCTGCCGATGGCCGAGGCGGCACAGGTGGTCGGTCCGTCCGACGGTGTCCTTGAGCCCATCGACGACCGGAGTTGTCTGCTGCGGACCGGGGCGGCGAGCCTGGAGGTGCTGGTGATCCACGTACTGCTGATGGGCGTGGACTTCGAGGTGATCGAGCCGGCCGAGTTGACGGAGTACGTCAGACAGGCACGCGACCGGTTCTCCCGTGCGCTGGGTGATGGGCCCTCCATCGACGCGGAGGCCGATCGAGCGGTGGCCACGGGGGACGGGAGCGGGACGTGACCGTGAGCTGTGCCTGGCCCGATATAGAGAGGGGAAGCTGTGCGGATGGCGTGAATTCTCTGTGTCTCCGCGGAGATGCCCCGAGGTCTCCCCGGTCGAATTCCGCGCGGTAATTCCGCCCGCCACGCAAATAGGTCTGCATTACGGCGTGAATGGTGTTTGCTCACATGTTCGAGTGAGTGTGCGCGGTACGGCCGCATGTCGGCGTCCTGTGACAGAAGCGTGACCACCGGGGGACCTGGGGCGGACCGAGCGGTTCCACTGCTCCGCTTCCGTCACCGTCCGCTGCCGCCTACGGTGGATCTCATGGCATCCATACCGTCTTCCGCCCCGCGCCCTGACGACGCGCCCGACTCCTATGTGGGCCTCCTGGCCGAGAATGCGCAGGAGCGAGCCCGGCAGCGAGGCTGGACCAGCGTCAGATCACTGCCGCCCGGGACGGTGATCACGCTGGAGTACGTGGCGGGCCGGCTGAACTTCGAGGTCGCTGACGGCCAGGTCAAGCGCTGCTGGGCCGGCTGATTCGTTCCGCGGACCTCCGGGCGTCAGCGGCAAGGGGTGAGGGCCCCGACCATATGTGGTCGGGGCCCTCACCCCTTGCTGTTACCCGCGCGGTGTGCCGTTTCAGCCGCCGCGCGTGGCACGTGAGGCCGGCGGACGACGCCCGCCCGACGGTGAGACCGCGCCGCGCTCGGCCCGCCCCGCGTGCTGTCTGGGCTGGCTGAACTGCGTGGCGGACCGGCCGCTGGGCGGCGAGGGAACCACCATGCCGCCCGCCGCGACGGGCGAGCGCACCGGGGTCTCCGGGACGCCCGCTGAGCCGGGAGCCGGCCTCCGGGGCACCAGGGCGCCACGCGGGCCGCCCGATGCGACCGGCAACGAGGGAGCGAGTCGCCGACGCGCACGCCACTGCTCGCGCTGCCCGAAGATCCAGGCTTCGGTCCGTCCGATCAGTGGCTCGCACCAGGGCAACGCTAGCAAGATCAACAAGCCGGCGGCCCAACCGAGCAGAACATCGCTCAGCCAGTGGGTGCCGAGATAGACGGTGGTGAGACCGACACCGAGGGATACCGTGGCGGAGAGCGCCGACAGATATCGCCTGGTCTTCGGAGTGGTGGCCAGATATGCCAGGATTCCCCAGGTCACCACCGCATTCGCGGTGTGCCCGGAGGGAAATATATCGCCGCCGGCGAAGAGTTCGGGCGATCCGATCTGGGTCGCGTAGTGGGGTCCGAGTCGGCCGAGGCCGATCTTGACCGCGCCGACGGTCGTGTTGAGCAGCAACAGCGACACGCCGAGCACCAGCAGGGGCCGCAAGGTGTGCTGACGCCAGGAGCGCCAGCCCAGCCATGCGGCGACCATCACGGCCGTGGGCCCGCGCTGGCCGAGTACCACGAAGTAGTCGAGAAACGCATGCAGCTCCGGCCACTGCTGATACGGCCGGAACAACATCACCTTCCAGTCGATGATCACCAGCCAGGTCGAAGCCAGCACGGCCACGACGATGGCGAGGTAGAACGCAGACGTCCCGCCGAAGAGGGCGAGACGGGTGCGGCTCATCCGCGGGATCTCTATCTTCGGCGGTTCCGGCTCCCGGTCCAAGCGGGCGAAGATGTCGGTACGCACCTAATCGACGTTACAGCGAGTGAGCTGTTGGCTAGCCCGATCCAGCGTCTTTGTGATGACGATGTGATGTGGAGTGGGTCTCACTCATGAGGGATATTCAAGGCCATCGGGAAAATCCCCCAAGGGTCACGTCTCATTTGCACTGACCCTTCTGTCGAATGTCCTTTCTGCGGTGTAAATCAGCGCCCCTGGGTAGTCGTATGAATTCTTTCTCATCTTGGGTGATGCTCTTCTCGGGCGCTCTCGGCGCCGTCCCGCGGCGGCGCTGTCGCCCGCCCCGGCCGTGTGACGACCGACGGCTTGGGCACCCGCGTGGTGGAGGCCACATACCGCGCCCCGGACGGTTCGGGAGCGAGCCACATGTCTTCGGCTGGAACTGGCGTACGCTGACGGATCACTCGCCCGTCGATGCCTGGACCGCCTGAGGGATGTCCCCGTCCCCGGCTGGCCCGCCGAGCGCGAGGGAACCACGGGAGGTAGTGCATGTCCGGGACGACGACGGCCGTGGCGCGTCTGCGTGCCATCGGCGGCGGTGGGAGCCGCTGGGTCGTCCTGCTCGTCCTGTGCGTGAGTCTGCTCCTGGTCGCGGTGGATGCGACCGTGCTCCACGTCGCCGTTCCTGCCGTCACCGAAGATCTGCGCCCTAGCGGAGTCGAACTGCTGTGGATCGTGGATGCCTACCCCTTGGTCTGCGCAGCCCTGCTCATCCTCTTCGGCACCCTCGGCGACCGGATCGGCCGCCGGCTGGTCCTGCTGATCGGCTACGGGATCTTCGGTCTGGCGTCCGCCCTGGCGGCGATGGCCGAAACCCCCGAGATACTCATCGGGGCGCGCGCACTGCTCGGCGTCGGCGGCGCAATGATCATGCCGGCGACCCTGTCGATACTCCGGACGGTCTTCCCCGACCGGCGTGAGCGGGCGACCGCGATCGGGATCTGGACCGCGGTGGCCGCGGTCGGCGCCGCCACCGGTCCGGTTCTGGGCGGCTTCCTGGTCGAGAACTTCTGGTGGGGCTCGGTCTTCCTGATCAACATCCCGTTGATGCTGGTGATACTGCCGCTGGCCCGTTGGCTGCTGCCGGAGTCCCGGGGCGGCTTCGACGGCCCCTGGGACGTACTCGGCGCTTTGATGGCCGCAGTCGGAGTCCTCGGAGTGGTCCTCGGCGTCAAACGCCTCGGCGTGGGGCAGGGCCCGTTCGACATCGCAACGGCGGCGCCCCTCCTGGTGGGCGCCGTGCTGCTCGCGCTGTTCGTCCGCCGCCAACGCCGCCGCGCCCAGCCCCTGATCGACGTGCGGATGTTCGCCACGGCCACCTTCTCCACCTCCGTGGGCTGCATCGTCCTCGCCATGCTTGCGCTGGTGGGACTGGAGTTGATCGCGGTCCAGTACCTCCAGCTCATCCTGGGGCTCGGCCCGATGGAGACCGGGCTGCGACTGCTGCCCCTGACCTTCGCCGCCATGGCCGCCGGGGCCACCGGTTCGTACACCTTGCGGCGGGTGGGGCCGCGCCAGATGGCCGGGTGGGGATTCGTGCTCACCGCCCTGGCCGTGCTGCTCCTGATGATGATGGGACAGCAGGATCGTCCCCTCCTGCTCACCACGGGCTTCATCCTGCTCGGCTTCGGACTCCAGACCACCCTGTTCGCGGCGTACGAGTCGATGCTCAGCGAGGCTCCGCCCGAGCATGCGGGCGGCGCAGCGGCCATCGGCGAGACCTCCTACCAACTGGGTGCGGGGATGGGCATCGCCCTCCTCGGCAGCGTCATGAACGCCGCCTATGCCCCGGCCTTTGAGTCGCTGAACGGGGTCCCGAAGCCGGCGAGCGAAGCCGCGTCCCATTCCCTGGGCGGTGCGTATCGGATGGCGGACCAGCTCGGAGGCACGGCCGGCGAGGTGCTGCGCACCACGGCCAGGGAGTCCTTCGTCCACGGTCTCCACGTCACCCTGCTCGTGAGTGCGGGGCTCCTGCTCCTCGGTGCGCTGGCCGCGCTGAAGCTGCCCCGGTTGATGGACTGCACCCAGGCCCAGCAGCACTGTCCACCGCCCCGGCGATCCGATGCTCTCGATCGGCGATCGGCCGGCGCGCAGGTGCCCGCCCGCCGCAACGCACCCGATGACGTCGGTGTGCCCTGGCCCGGCGCGGAGTCGGCACGGGCTCCGCGCCCCGGATGCGCCCCCGAGGTCGACGCCGCCGCCGCGGGCAAGGGCGCTAGGGACGCCAGGGGTGCCCAGCACATCAGGGATGCCAAGGGCGCCGCGCCCGCTGAGTACACCGAGCAGGCCAAGCAGGCCAAGCACGCCAAGTACACAGAGCAAGCCGACCACACAGAGTGCACCGGATGCGCCGAGGAAACAGAGGTCAGCGGTGCATCGGAGCACGAGCCCTTCGAGGTGACCTGGTCTGGACGGACGACGCGCTGACCCGTACCGTCGGCCCGGAGACTAGCACTGCTAGTTTTTCTTCGTTCCGCTGTTTCCGAGTCCCTGTGAGTGCTGCCGGAGGCCGTCCCATGTCCGCACCGTCCAAGCCCGCCCCCTTCGATCCCCGCGATCCGCTCGGTCTCGACGAGCTCCTGAGCCCCGAAGACCTAGCGATCCGCGACACCGTCCGCACCTGGGCCGCGGATCGCGTACTGCCGTCCGTCGCCGACTGGTACGAGCGCGGGGAACTGCCCGACATCCATGAGCTGGCCAGGGAACTGGGCGCGCTGGGCGCGCTGGGGATGTCCCTGGAGGGCTACGGCTGCGCCGGTGCCAGCGCCGTCCAGTACGGACTGGCCTGTCTGGAGTTGGAGGCCGCTGATTCGGGCATTCGGTCCCTGGTCTCCGTCCAGGGCTCCTTGGCCATGTACGCGATCCACCGCTTCGGGTCCGAGGAGCAGAAGCAGCACTGGCTGCCTTCGATGGCAGCGGGCGAGACGATCGGCTGCTTCGGGCTCACCGAACCCGACCACGGCTCCGACCCCGCGGCCATGCGCACCCACGCGAAGCGGGACGGCACGGACTGGGTGCTGACCGGACGCAAGATGTGGATCACCAATGGATCAGTGGCCGGCGTGGCGGTCGTCTGGGCCCAGACCGACGACGGCATCCGGGGCTTCGTGGTCCCCACGGACGCTCCCGGATTCTCCGCCCCAGAGATCAAGCACAAGTGGTCGCTGCGCGCCAGCGTCACCAGCGAGTTGGTCATGGACGAGGTCCGGCTGCCCGCGGATGCCGTACTCCCCGCAGTCACCGGCCTCAAGGGCCCGCTGAGCTGTCTCAGCCATGCCCGCTACGGCATCGTCTGGGGCGCCATGGGCGCGGCCCGCGCGAGCTTCGAGTGCGCTCTCGACTACTCCCGTACGCGGGAGCAGTTCGGCAAGCCCATCGGCGGCTTCCAACTGACGCAGGCCAAGCTCGCCGACATGGCGCTGGAACTCCACAAGGGCATCCTGCTCGCCCACCACCTGGGCGCGCGGATGGACGCCGGTCGGCTCCGTCCGGAGCAGATCAGCTTCGGCAAGCTCAACAATGTGCGGGAGGCGATCGAGATCTGCCGTACCGCCCGCACGATCCTGGGGGCCAACGGGATCTCCCTGGAGTACCCCGTGATGCGCCACGCGACCAATCTGGAGTCGGTTCTCACCTACGAGGGCACGGTGGAAATGCACCAACTCGTCCTCGGCAAGGCGCTCACCGGGCTCGACGCCTTCCGGTGAGCCCGTGCGCCACGCCGCTGGGACCGGCCGGCTCCCAGCGGCGCGCGAAGCGCCTGTCGGGGGCCGATCGGTGTGCGACCGCGGCGGCTCGGGGACCGGTCGGCGACCGCCCTGCTCAGCTCTGGTTGTAGAAGCCGTCCTGTGCGCGTCCCGCGGGCTCGGCGTTGACGACATCGGTGTGCGCCGGGCTCAACAGGAAGACCCGGGCGGCCACCCGCTCGATGGAACCCTTCAGGCCGAACGTCAGCCCCGCGCAGAAGTCCACCACGCGCTTGGCGTCGGGGGAGTCCAGCGCGGTGAGGTTGACGATGACCGGCACGCCGTCCCGGAACAACTCCCCGATACCGCGGGCGTCCCGGAAGCAGGAGGGCGAGACCGTGGCGATCCTGCGGCTCTGTTCCTCCTGGACGGAGTCGGAGGCGGCCACCCGCACCCGGGGGTCGGTTACCCAGGCATCACCCGTATCGGCGCCCTCGGCGTACTCGGCGTAGTCATCGCCGTAGTAACGCTCGTCGTTGTCTTCGACGAGTCCCAGCCAGGCGCTGGCCTTGCGCACAGATCCCATCGACGCCTCCTTCCACTGCGGTCCGCTCACTAGCGGTCTCTTGTCTTTCCTGTCCCCATGCTCGTCCATCATGCGGATGGAGCGCCAAGTGGATAGTCGCCGCGCAGAGGTTTCGTGACGGTACTGGTGCAGAAGATGTGGTGATTCGTCAGAGTTCTTCCTGTACAAGGGCGGTCATCAGCTCAAAATATAAATCTCGGGCCAGATGGGTGATGTGGGGGACGGATGGGTGAACCGACCGTTCGGCCCGCTGGTTACGATGCGTTCGCACTGCTGAAACGATTCACGGGGGATCGCCATGTTTGGCATAGTCAGGCCCTGTAGCCACCGTCTGACGGAACGTCTCAAGACGGAGTGGATGGCGCATCTGTGCGGGCTCTGCCTGGCACTGCGCGCGGACCACGGTCAGTTCGCCCGGGTGGTCACCAACTACGACGGTCTGATCGTCTCGGTTCTGACGGAAGCTCAGTCCGAGCGCACCCCGGACGCGCGCCGTACGGCGGGACCCTGTCCCCTGCGCGCCATGCGGACCACCCCCGTCGCCCGTGGCGAGGGGGCGCGGCTCGCCGCCGCCGTCTCCCTCGTACTGGCCTCGGCCAAGGTGCGCGACCACGTCGCCGACCGGGACGGGCTGCTGGCCCGCCGACCCATCGCCGCCGCCGCGCGCAAGGTCGCCCGCGGGTGGGACCGCGCAGGCGCCAAAGCCGGTGCGGACCTCGGCTTCGACACGGCCGTCCTCCTCGACGCCGTCGACCGACAACCGGAGATCGAGGCGCTCGCCGGCCCCGGCACCTCCCTGCTCACCGTCACCGAGCCCACGGAGACCGCCACCGCCGCCGCCTTCGCCCACACCGCCGTACTCGCCGGGCAGCCCCACAACGAAGCACCGCTGGCCGAGGCGGGGCGGCTCTTCGGCCGCCTCGCCCATCTGCTGGACGCGGTGGAGGACCAGCAGGCCGATGCCGCGTCAGGAGCGTGGAATCCGCTCACCGCGACCCGCACCCCCCTGACGGAAGCGCGCAGGCTCGCCGACGACGCCGTCCACGGGGTCCGCCTGGCCCTACGGGATGCCCGGTTCACGGACGACCGACTGGTCCATGTGCTGCTCGCCCATGAGTTGGCCGCCGCCGTGGACCGTGCGTTCGGCACGGTCTCCTGCTCCCACCAGGGCCAGTCGGCCGTGCCCGGCCCGGGGCGCCCTCAGGACGGCTACGGCGCCGGTCCGTACGGGGGAAACCCGTTCGCGGGCGGGCCCGCTGGCGGTGCACACGGCGGCGGAGCTCCGGGCGGTCCAGGCGGTCCGGGCGGTGGCTCGTCCCCGTACTTCGGTGGAGAGCCACCGCGCCCGCGCCCACGCTCGTTCCTGCCCGGCTGCGGCATGTTCACGTACCTCTTCTGCACCTGCCAGATGTGCTGCGCCAAGGAGTACGAGGGGCCCTGGTCGCGCAAGAAGCGCCAGGGGTGCTGCCGGGACGCCGACTGCCCGGACTGCAACTGCGACGGCTGCTGCTGCTCCTGAGACTGACGGATCAGCGGCAGCCGAGCCACGCGGACAGGCGAAAGCCGCCTACCGCGTGATGGATCCGCGGCGGGCGGTTGCCGATCGAGCAAGGACGAGCTGAGGGGAGGGAGGGTGCGCGTCGTGCGGTGGGTGAAGTACGAGCATCCCGGGGCCGGTCCAGAGGGAAGGGGCGCCGAACCGTCACCGTCGAAGAGCATGAACGGCATCGATCACGGACGCTGGACGACACAGGGGACAAGGCAGCCATAGCGGCGCCCAATGAGACAACACGGTGGGGTCAACAGGACGCGGACCACACATGACCGAAGTCGATGTGGGAGCGCCTGACCAGCAACCGCTGTCGATACATGGCCCAAGTGGAACAGGCATCCCACGGTGCGTCAACTGCCGTGAGACAAAGCGCTCACAGTATGGACAGCCTTGACAGCGGACCGTCGCCACCCTCAGCCTCGGACCAGGTCGTGCTGAGGGGCGCGGCCCATCGCGCGTCGTTCCACGGCACCGGTTCCACCCGGTGCGCAGGCTCCACGCTGCCCGTGTGTTGGGTGAAGACGAACTCCGAGATCGGTCCCGTATCGACGGAGCCTTTGCCATGGCCGTGTTCCCCGCCCTCCTTCCAGCAGTTCTGCTGAGCAACAGACTCCGATGCGCCCACCCTCATCGGCCCGTCGGCTCGTGCCTGCCGGTGCGTCCGGTGGCCAACCGATGACCGAGGGGCGTGCGGTCGACATTCGGCGTCCGATCAGAACCGCCGGGCGAGCGCCTCTCGCCGCGTGTTCGGAGACCTGGACGGCACACCGCCCGGCCGAACGACCGCATCCACGCCGGTGCTCACCATCCCGGCGCCACCCCGGCGTCCCCGCCGCAGGGCGCACCCCGGCCCGGGCGTCGGGAACGCCGCCGTCGACCCATGCGACGGGGGAGCCCCTCCCACCCGGTGATATGACGCCGGCACCCGGTCGTGTAGCGCCGCCACGGCTGAGGGGCCGTCGCTCTCGGCCCACCTCCTGAGGCGAACCGCACCACCCGCCGTGCCTCGGGCTCTCCCCGGCCCGCGTCTTGTTGAGCCACCCGGAGTCCCCCAAAGCTCTCCGTGTCACCTCAAGCCACGCAGAGCAGTTCAGAGCAGTTCACGGCAACTCAGGGCAACTCAGCCATGCAGAACGTCTCCACGCCCCGACCAGGCGCGGGAGTCGAGTCACCCCCTGTTCGCGTACACCCGTCGTTCTGCCCCGCACCCACGGGGCTGAACGACGGACCGGCGACCCCGTACACCCCGGGACGAGCCCTCGGCCCGATCGCGGCAGCACGACCTTCGCTTCCACGCCCGTCCTGGAACGACCATCCGGAAAGGCATCCCCATGTCACGCACCCGTTCGCTGCACCTGGCCGTCGCGCTCGACGGCCCGGCTCGGTACGACGCCGATCACTACACCGACCTTGTCACCCTCGCCGAGCGCGGCACCCTGGACTTCGTCACCCTCGGTGACTCGTTCGCCCGCCCGGGCCTCGACGCCCTGGCCGTACTCGCCCGTGTCGCCCCCGCCACCCGGCGCATCGGCCTGGTGCCCACGGTCACGACCACGCACACCGAGCCCTTCCACGTCTCCACGGCCGTGGCCACGTTGGACTGGGTCAGTCGCGGCCGGGCGGGGTGGGGGGTGGGGGTCTCACCGACCCAGGCGGAGGCCCGTCTCTTCGGCCGCCGCCCCGCCGCCCCCACCGACGAACTGTGGCGGGAGGCGGGTGAGGTCGCCGACGCCGTGGCCCGGCTCTGGGACAGCTGGGAGGACGGCGCCGAGATCCACGACAAGGAGACCGGTCGATACGTCGACAGATCGAAACTGCACCACGTCGACTTCGAAGGCACTCGGTTCAGCGTCCGCGGCCCTTCCACCGTGCCCCGGCCGCCCCAGGGCCGACCGGTCACCGCCATCGACATCACCGGAGCGGGCGACGAAGGCCGTCGTACGGCCGCCCGGCACGCCGACGTGGTCCTCATCAGGGCCTCATCGCCGGAGCAGGCAGCGGCTCTGCGGACGGCACTCCACCAGGACGCCGAAACGCATGGGCGTGACCCGTCGTCCCTGCGGGTCCTGCTCTCGCTCGCGGTCGACCTCGGCGAGAGCGAGCCGAGGCCGGAACCGGGGCTGGGCGGCTACTCCTGCGGACCCCGGCTCACCACCCCGGGCTCCCACTACAGCGGCGGCCCGGTGGAACTCGCCGAGTTGATCGCCCGCTGGTACGCCGCGGACGCCGTGGACGGCTTCCACCTGGCCCCCATCGCACCCCACCGCGATCTCGAACGCATCGTCAACGGAACCGTCGCGCTCCTCCAGCACCGCAGTGTGTTCCGCACCTTCCACCCCGGCGGAACCCTCCGCGAACACCTCGGGCTCGCCCGGCCGGCCAATCGCTACGCACTCAGCAAGGGGAGCTCATGACCGACGAAGGCCGACCCACCCTCCACCTCGCCGCGCACTTTCCCGGGGTGAGCAGCACCACCGCCCAGAACAGCTCCACCTCCGGCAGCCACATTGACTTCGGCACCTTCGAGCACCTGGCCAGAACCGCTGAGCGCGGCCTGTTCGACTTCTTCTTCCTCGCCGAGGGACTGCGCTTACGGGAGCACAAGGGACTGATCCACGACTTGGACGTCACCGGGCGCCCCGAGTCGATCACGCTGCTCAACGCTCTGGCAGCCGTCACCGACCGGCTCGGTCTTGCGGCGACCGTCAACGTCAGTTTCAACGAGCCGTACGAACTCGCCCGCAGGCTCTCCTCGCTCGACCACCTCAGCGGCGGGCGGGCCGGCTGGAACGTGGTGACGGCGGCCGATGCCTTCACCGGCGAGAACTTCCGCCACGGGAGCTGTCCCGATCGGGTGGACCGCTACACCCGTGCCGCCGAGTTCGTGGCGACCGCGCGGGAGCTGTGGGACTCCTGGACGCCGGACGGTCGGGCCAGGCCCGTCGCCCGAGCGGGTCGGCACTTCGCGGTCGAGGGTGAGTTCACGGTGCCCCGCTCTCCCCAGGGGCACCCCGTCGTCATCCAGACCGGGGACTCGGACGAGGGGCGGGAGTTCGCCGCGGCCTTCGCGGACGTCGCCTTCACCCGCCACGGCGACCCGAAGGCCGGCCGCGCCTTCTACCGGGATGTGAAGGCGCGGCTCGCCGCCTACGGCAGGGAGCCGGACGACCTCAAGATCATGCCCGGAGTGACCTTCGTCCTCGGCGACAGTGACGAGGAGGCACAGGAGCGGGCCACCGCCGTCCGCCGCGAACAGGTCTCCCCCCAGCGCGCCATCCTCGTTCTGGAGCAGGTCTGGGGCCGGGACCTGTCCTCGTACGACCCCGACGGCCCGTTGCCCGAGATCGATCCGGACCCCGAAGCCGTCCTGGCGCAGGCAGGGGCGGGGGCCGGCGACCCCTGTCGAACGGCGACGCGCTGGCGGGAGCTGTCCCGGCGAAAGGGACTGTCGATCCGGCAGACCGTGATCGAGGCGACCTCGGGGCAGTCCTTCGTCGGTACGGCCGGGCGCGTGGCCGCCGAGATGGCCGGGTACGTCGGCTCGGGCACGGCCGACGGGTTCCTGCTCGTCCCCCATCGCACCCCCGGTGGGCTGGACGAGTTCGTGGACGAGGTGGTGCCCCTGCTCCAGGAGCGCGGTGTCTTCCGTACGCGGTACTCCGGTACGACGCTCCGCTCGCATCTCGGGCTGACCGAACCGGTGTGGAAGGGTTGACGGCATGAGAGCCGATGAGCGAGCGGGCGACGGGGACGGGCGGGGCGGATCGGGTGGGGCGCACGAGCGTTCCGCCGCTGGGGGCGGCCCCGGCACACCGGGTGCCCGGGTCAGCCTCGGCGGGGCGAGCGGCTCCGCAGGGGCGGGCGAGCAGCAGTCCGGTCGGCCCGGGGAAGCGACGGACGTCGATCTCCGTGCGCCGAACGAGTGGCAGCACTGGCACGAGCGGCGCATCGCTACGATCTCCGCACCCCATGGACCGCTCTCGCTCACCGGCACGCACTGGCTCGACGACCATCCGGGCGGTCACCTCCCGGGTGTTGCGGGGCTCTGGAGCGACGACGGTGACCAACTGGTGCTCACCGCCACCGCGACGGACGGTCTCACCGTCGACGACAAGCCCTTCGCCGGCAGTGTCCGGCTCACCGCCGACCAGGGGCCGATCGACGGCTCCCGGGTCGCCCAGGGCGCGCGACGACTGGTCGTGCTGCGCCGTGAAGGGCTGTGGGCCGTACGCGACTTCGACCCGGACGCACCCGCGCGCCGCTCCTTCCGCGGCATCGACACGACCGCCTACGATCCCCGCTGGGCGCTGCCCGGGCGCTTTCACCGCTATGAGCGGACGCAGAGCATCCGCGTGGAGAACGCCGATGGACAGCAGCGTGGTCTCGGCCTCGACGGCGAGATCTCCTTCACGCTGGACGGACAGGCCCACACCCTGCACGTGGCCGTGGAGGACAACGGTTCCCTCTGGGCGGTCTTCGCGGATGCCACCAGTGGGAGCAGTAGCTATCGCTTCCGCTTCCTGCGGCCGGCGGCTCCGACCGCGGACGGGTCTGTGCTCGTCGACTTCAACCGGGCCCAACTGCCCCCGTGCGCCTTCGCCGAGCACTTCATCTGTCCCTTCCCACCGCCGGGGAACACCTTGTCGGTGCCGGTCGCCGCAGGGGAGCGGAATCTCCTGGCCGACTGAACCTGCGCCGCATCGCAGAGGCGTTGTGCCCTCGTCCGCCGCAGGTCACCGGGGGCTCGACGCCGCGCCTGCTTCTGGGACGATGGACGGGGCATCAGGTGCTGCGGACGAGGGGGCGACCCAGGAGTGAAGCGCATCGGAGTGACCGGTCATCGGAACATCCCCGTCGAGGCCGTGGGGCACGTTCAAACGGAGATCCTCGCCGTCCTCCACGAGCACGGCGGCGCGTTGGAGGCCCTGTCCAGTCTTGCCGTCGGCGCCGACCAGATCTTCGCCGACCTCGCGCTCGCCTGCGGCGCCGAGTTGACGGTGGTGGTGCCGAGCGGTGACTACGCGGACGGATTCGCCGCGCCGGGGGAGCGGGCGGGCTACGAGGCCCTGAGACGGCGGGCCACCCGGGAAGTCCGACTGGAGTTCGCCCACGCCACCGATGAGGCGTACTACGCGGCGGGGGCGTTCATCGCTGACAACTGTGACCACCTTCTCGCGGTGTGGGACGGCTGTCCGGCCCGTGGTCCGGGTGGGACGGCGGACATCGTCCACTACGCCCGGCGGCTGGGTCGCCCGGTGACCGTCATCTGGCGCGAGGGGCTCGTACGGGATTGAGGTGGCGTGCCCCCGGCCGCCTCCGAGGAGGCGGCCGAGGGCCGAGGTGGTGTGCCGACCGTCGCCGGTGCGGCACGGGCTCATCGCGATCAACTGCGGTGCCGTGCCAGCCAGTCCGTGTGCTGCGGTGAGACGATGCGCTCGGTTTCGTACACCGCCGAAGGCCACTGCGCCTCGGTGACAGAGGACTCCATCGCCGTGTGCATGGCTGCCAAGTCCTCCTCCACGAGTGAATGCGCGGCGATCAACGGTTGGTGCCGACGCACCTCACTCCACGCCAGAGAGCCGGCCGCCGCCGCGGACAGCGCTCCTGCGATATGAAGAGAGCCAGTCAGCGAAAAGGTGTGCAAAAGCGAAAGGAACAGTGCTGCCAGAGTCAGCAGACCGATCGACAACGACCATAATCGGGTGGCTCGTCGGGAGTTCGCGGTGCTGCGGTGGTACCAGTTGCGCTGTTCAATCAATCGGTCCCTGACATACGTCTCTTTGCGAATGCTGAATGGTTGGGATCGCAGCCGACGCATCGCCTTCGTGATCATTTCCTTGCTCGCCATCGGGTTCCCACCGGTGCGAGGGTCTTCCCAGCCGACTTTCGCCAGCTCCCGAAGTCCTTCTTCCAAGCGGTCGGCGAACAGTTCGTCCGATTGGGTGGCCGCTGTGGTGAAGGGTGCCCCGTGCACCGCGTAGCGCCAGCACAACGACTTGATGAACTCGGCGGCTGAACGATTGAGTTGCCAATGCGACTTTGCGCTGTGCCTACTGGCCCGGTAGCCGATGAGAAGTACCCCGGCATACGCCAATACCGCTAAAACGCCCGAGAGTTGGATGGACTCTCCCACTTTCGCCGAGGCGGGCAGTGTGGAGGCGGCGGCACCCAGGACGAGAAGGAGGAGTTGGTGCTTCATGGAGCCGACCGCCTGCCGCTGGTGGGAGATGGCCATGGCGTCGGTGTGATGGAAGAGAGCCGGTAGATCCCTGTTACGGAACACGATGCTGCCCGTTGGCCCGGGAATCCCGGTCATGTGCCCCCTGTCTGCGGTTATGACCTTCACCCTTTAGGCGGAATGACTTGATCCGCCCTCGCTCCAGGGAATGTGACGCAACTCTTTTGTGCTGTCACGTCGACCTGAGTTGCTGCGAGTGGCCATGAGAGTAAAGTCGTGCCGCCACCACCGCAATGGTGCGTGGTGATTCGCGTTCGACACACGATCAAGGACGGCCCCCCATGGCAATTCACACCTCCGCAGCCTTCGCATCTGCGAAGATCTCCCGCGTCCCTCTGGCGCAGATCGACGCCCGGGGCGGCGAGGCGGCCAAGAAGCTTGCGCGGATCATCCCCGTCACCGCCGACCGCGTCCTTCGGGCGTCGACCTTCAACTCGGCGCTCTAGACTGGCCGAATGACAGGACCACTGGTCCCATTCCGCGAGATCGTTCTGAAGGTACACAGCAGGTGCGATCTCGCATGTGACCACTGCTACATCTATGAACACGCTGATCAGAGCTGGCTTACCCGCCCCAAGGCAATCTCTGACGAAGCGATTTCT
Organism: Streptomyces sp. NBC_00690; assembly: GCF_036226685.1. NCBI lineage: Bacteria > Bacillati > Actinomycetota > Actinomycetes > Kitasatosporales > Streptomycetaceae > Streptomyces > Streptomyces sp. NBC_00690. Next base: position 2,066,433 of record NZ_CP109009.1, on the reverse strand, counting down.
TGGACAGCTCTGCGACTGGCTGAGCATGCTAAGAGCCATGCCCTGCCCTCCGTGTCAGTGATCCTGCACGGAGGGGAGCCTCTACTGGCCGGGCCCGCTCGATTGCGACGTGTGTGTGAGGAGCTCACCCGCGCCCTCGATTCCCTCGCGGAACTCGATCTGCGCATCCACACCAACGGCTTACAACTTAGCCCGCGATATCTCGATCTGTTCGACGAATTCCACGTCAAGGTCGGCATTTCACTCGACGGCGACCGCACCGCGAATGACCGCCACCGACGTTTCGCCGACGGCCGCACCAGCCATCCACTGGTCCTACGCGCCGTCGATCTCCTGCGCGAGGATCGCTACCGCCATCTGTACCTCGGCCTCCTGTGCACCGTGGACGTGGCCAACGACCCCGTCGCCGTCTACGACGCCCTGGCCGCCCTGGACCCGCCCCGCATCGACTTCCTGCTGCCGCACGCCACCTGGGACGCGCCCCCGGCCCGCCCGAACGGCTCGCCCACGGCCTATGCCGACTGGCTGCTGACCGCTTTCGACCACTGGGACGCCCTGGGCAGACGCGTACCGGTACGCCTCTTCGAGTCGGTGCTCTCCACCCTCGCCGGCGGTCCGAGCCTCACCGAATCGCTGGGCCTCGCACCCACCGATCTCGTCGTCGTGGAGACCGACGGCACGTTGGAACAGGTCGACTCCCTCAAGAGCGCCTACGAAGGAGCCGCCGCCACCGGCTTCGACGTCTTCCACCACACCTTCGACGAGGTCGCCGCGCACCCGGGGGTCAAAGCCCGTCAACAGGAACTCGCCGGAGTGAGCGGAACCTGCCGTCGGTGCCCCGTCGTACGCTCCTGCGGCGGCGGGCTCTACACCCACCGCTACAGCGAACGCGGGGGCTTCGACAGTCCCTCCGTCTACTGCTCGGACCTCGAAGGGCTCATCCGCGGCATCGAATGCCGGACCGCCGACGCCCTGGTACCCGCCGCGCTCACCGATCCCGGCGCACTGCTGGCCGAGCACCGGGAGTTGACCCGTACCCTCCTCGCCCGTCTCCACGGCGAACTCGACGGTCGCGGGGGGCCGGCTTGGGACCGGGCCTGGCAGTTGACGCTCGATCTGGACGCGGACGGCGACGTCCTCGACTCCGTCTGGAGCCACCCCTACACCCGCACCTGGCTCGGGGACGCCCTGCAAGCGCTGCTCATGGGACGGCCCGACGCCGTGGCCAGAGCCCTGCGGCTGCCGTGCTACCTGGCCTCGGCGCTGGTGGCCGCCGGCGTTCCCACCCCGGTCCCCGTGCCGTACGAACACGGTCTGCTGCACCTGCCCGGTCTGGGTGTGCTGCGCATCGGAGACGACCACGAGAGCGGGATCCACGAGCGGGGCACGGCCGAGGTGGAACCCACCGCGGACGGGTTCACGGCCACGGTCGGCGGGACCTCGCGCCGGGTGCGGCTGGCAGTCGCCGACGACCACTGGCACCCCGTGCGCACGGTCGGTGGCACTGCGGGTGCGCCCCTGCTGCGCCTCGACGACCTCGACCGCTACCGGGACTGCTTCGGATCGGCAGCCCTGCCCCGACTGAGCGCCGCAGAGGTCCGCGACTGGGACAAAGCGTTCACCGACGCCTGGAAGATCATCCGTGCTGTCGCACCCGAGCAGTCGGCGGAGGTGGCCCACTGCCTCGGCACCCTCACCCCCCTCACCTCCGACACCCCTTCCGTACCAGCGGTTTTTGGCCGGTCGTCCACGCGTGAGCAGGCCCTGCGCGGGCACGGTTATGGAGCGCTGGGCCTTGCACCCGCACCCCGTCCCGAACAGCTCGCGATCGACTTGCTGCGGGGTGCGCGGCGGGCGAAGCTCAACGCCCTGCTCGACATCACCGATCTCTATGCACAGGACGGCTGGTGGCGTCACCCGGCGCCGTGGCAGGACGAGGAGGTACCGGTGTCCGAACTGCTGGCGGGAATCAGCGAGCGGGCGGCACTGGCCGCCTTCGACCCCGAGGGGGCGAAGCAGGCCGGTCGTGCCCTCGACACACTGGAGGGGGCCGCGGAGCTGACCGTGGGCGGCCGTCGTCTGCTGGCCCAACTGCGCCGGGAGTTGGCGCATCATTCCGGCCTTGATCATTTCGACCCTGGGCGCTCAGGGCCTGATCTTGCGGACTCTGGTCTTGCGGGTTCTGGTCTTGCCGGCCCTGAACACGGGGTCTCTGCTCACGGGCGCCTGGACCGCGCAGACCCTGATCGTCCAGGTTCTGGTCACTCGACATATCTCGCGCCCCCGCCGCGGAACGCCTCGGATCCGACCGGGCCCCGCACGGCCGGACGATCGCCGTTGCCCCTTGTCGGTGCCGCTGGCCATCTCGACCTGGAGTGCTGCGGCCAACAGGAGCAGGGCAGGAAAGACCAGAGCTGCTGCCATGGCTGAGTCAGGGACACCGGCACCTGCACGACTGGTGCCGTCCCTGCGAGCCGTCGGCGTCCGCCCGGGGATGACCCTGCTCATCCACGCCTCCCTGCGGTCCACGGGACTCCACAGCGACACCCTGCGGGACGCCCTGCTGGAGGCGGTCGGCCCGGACGGGACCTTGGTGGTGCCCGCCTTCACCGCGGGGAACTCGGACACCTCCGATCTCCACCGCGCCCGGGTACGCGGAATGACACCCGAGCAGGCGGCGACCTTCCGAGCGGACATGCCGGCCTTCGACCCGGCGTGTACGCCGAGTCAGGGCATGGGCCGGTTGGCCGAGTCGATCCGCACCGCTCCGGGCGCCGTGCGCAGCGCCCATCCGCAGACCTCGTTCGCGGCCATCGGACCTCGCGCCGAAGAACTCCTCGACCGTCACATCCTCACCTCCCACCTCGGTGAGAACTCCCCGCTCGGCGCTCTGTATCGGGTGGCCGCCCATGTGCTCATGATCGATGTGGATTTCGACGTATGCACCGCATTTCATCTTGCCGAATACCGGACGAAAGCCCCGCTGCGGTCGTATCGTTGTGTAGTTGGCCTTCCTGACGGCGGGAAGGAATGGACGGAGTACGAGGACGTCCAACTCGACGAGAGCGATTTCGGCGCGATCGGTGCCGCCTTCGGCTGGGGAGTGGAGCAGAAGGGACAACTGGGAGGAAGGCCCGCAAGATTGTTCTCGGTCAGGGCCGCCGTTGATCACGCCGTTGAGTGGATGACCGAAAAGCGGCGCTGATTGACTGAACGGCAGGGGGGTGGAGCGTGCCGTGCTCCGCAATGATGAATTCGCCCGCGGCCCATGACCAGGCCGGCTGGGGAAGTGGGCGTTCACACAGGACGGGGGTCGTGTGTCGGATTCAGCGCAGCGTACGGCGGACCATCGCCCATACTTCTTCCTGAGCTACGCGCACACCCCCCGCTACGGGGCGGGCGGCCCCGACCCCGACATGTGGGTGGAACGGCTGTTCCGCGATCTCTGCGGCCATGTGATGGCCATGACCGATCTCCCGGCCGGGGCTCAGGCCGGATTCATCGACCGTGAGATCCGTTCGGGAGAAGGCTGGTCGGAACGCCTCGGCGAGGTCCTGGCCAACTGCCGGGTCTTCGTCCCGCTCTTCTCCCCCCGCTACTTCGCCAGCGAGATGTGCGGCAAGGAGTGGTACGCCTTCGCCCAACGCGCCATCTACCACCAGGCCAAGAGCAACCGGTCCGCCGAGGCGATCGTCCCGGCCCTCTGGGTCCCCATACCGCCCGAGCACTTACCCGGCCCCGCTGAACGACTCCAGTTCAACCACGGCGCCTTCGGCGACCGCTATGTCACCGACGGCCTCTACGGCCTGATCAAACTGCGGATATTCGCCGAGGAGTACGAAGCCGCGGTCTATGAACTGGCCAAGCGCATCGTCAGCGTCGCCGACACCACCCGCATAGCCTCCGGCAGTCCCGTCGACTACCGCCATGCGCCCAGTGCCTTCGGCAAGGCCACCGGCGGCCCCCGTCCCATGCATCTGATGATCGCCGCTCCCACCCGGCACGATCTGCCCGACGGTCGCTCTCCCGCCTACTACGGCAAGCAGTCGCAGGACTGGAACCCCTACCACCCCGAGTCCGCGCGCCCCCTCGCGTATGTGGCGCAGGACCTGGTCCGCTCCCTCAACTACCAGGCCACGATCTCCTCGTTCGACCACGAGGTGCCACCCGATCTCCATCAGCCGCCCACCCGTCCCGAGATACTCCTCGTCGACCGCTGGGCGCTGGAGGACGACGATCGCTGCGCCCGGCTGGCCGCCTTCGACGCGGAACCCCGGCCCTGGGTGAGCGTCGTCGTCCCCTGGAACCGCGATGACCCCCAGAGCCGGACCTCCGAGGCACAACTCGTCGAGAAGTTGGAGCGGACCATGCCGCACCAGATGAGACAGGGCCGGGCCGCCTGTCGGGCCGCGGCCAAGGGTGTGCTCAGCATGGAGGCGTTCGGGCAGATGCTGCCACAGGTCGTGGAGGCGGCGGCCCAGGAATACCTCCGGCACGCCGCGGTCTATCCGCCGACCCCGCCCGCCGGCTCCTCGCGGCCCGAGCGCCCCAGACTCCGCGGCCCGATGGCCGAGTACGGCACCACCCACTTCGCCCCACCGACGCGTGGAACAGCCCCCGATGCGGAGGACACGGATGACAGCCAATCGTGACGGACGCATCGTCACCTTCTACTCGTACAAAGGAGGCACGGGGCGCACGATGGCCCTGGCCAACACGGCGTGGATCCTCGCGGCCAACGGCAAGCGCGTCCTGGCCGTGGACTGGGACCTGGAAGCACCCGGCCTGCACCGGTTCTTCCACCCTTTCCTCGATCCCTCCACCCTCGGTGCCACCACGGGTGTCATCGATCTGATCACCGAGTACGCATGGGCCGCCATTACTCCGGAGACGGCGCGCCGTGACGACTGGCACCTGGACTACGCCCGCATCCAACCGCACGCCGTCTCCCTCACCCCGGAGAACCTCGGCTGGGAGTTCCCGGACGGCGGCACCCTCGACTTCGTCTCAGCGGGTCGGCAGAACCGCGAGTACTCCGCGACGGTGTCCACCTTCGACTGGGACAACTTCTACGATCGACTCGGCGGCGGCCTCTTCTTCGACGCGCTGCGCGATGACATGAAGGCGAACTACGACTACGTCCTCATCGACAGCCGCACCGGGCTCAGCGACATCGCCGACATCTGTACGGTGCACCTCCCCGACATCCTCGTCGACTGCTTCACCCTGAGCGACCAGTCCATCGACGGCGCGGCTTCCGTGGCCCGGCAGATCGACGAACGGTACGGCGGCAGGGGCATCAAGATCTATCCCGTGCCCATGCGGATCGACGAGGGGGAGAAGGAGAAGGCCGACGCGGGGCGGGCTCTCGCCCGGGTGAAGTTCGACGGCTTCCCCAGCGGTCTCGCGGGTGAGGAACTCACCTCGTACTGGGGCGCGGTGGAAATCCCCTACCGGCCGTACTACGCCTACGAGGAGACCCTCGCCACCTTCGGCGACGAGACGGGACTCACCAATTCTCTGCTCTCCGCCTTCGAACGGCTGGCGACGGTGATCACAGAGCGGGAGATCACCTCCATGCCCGCGGTCAGCGACGAGATCCGACTGCGCATCCGCGACGCCTTCACCCGGCGTCGACCCGCACTCCCCGCCGATCTCTTCCTCAGCTATGCGGCGGAGAACCGCATGTGGGCGGATTGGATCGAGTCTGTCCTCTCCCGGGCCGGCTTCCGCGTCATTCCGCGCGATGTCACCGCCGAACCGCACCCCGACGACGAGGCGACGGCCGACTCGGCGTCGCGAACGGTGATCCTGCTGTCCGGCTCCTACCTCAAGTCGACCCGGGCCACGGAGTTGTGGCAGCGGGCGGCGGCGGAGGACCCGACCGGCGGTCGCCACCATCTGTTGCCCATCCGGGTCGGGGACGTACGACTGACCTCGCCCTATCTCGACCGCAATCCCGTGGACCTCTTCCGGCTCGACGAGGTGCAGGCGTCCGCCGCTCTGCTGCGGGCGCTGGACCGGCCAGCGCAACTGCCGGATACCGCCTCGCCGGGCCCCCGCTTCCCCGGCACGGTGCCCAAGATCTGGAACGCCCCGCCCCGCAACCCCGGGTTCACCGGGCGGTCGGTGGCGCTGGAACGGATGCGTGACCGGCTCGGCGGCGGAATGACCGTGGCCGCCGTGCTGCCCCAGCCGCAGACCCTCTACGGGCTCGGTGGCGTGGGCAAGACGCAGGTCGCCATCGAGTACGTCCACCGGTTCATGGCGGACTACGACCTGGTGTGGTGGATCCCGGCGGAACAGCCGGACGACGTGATCGCAGGGCTCGCCGAACTCGCCGTGCGCCTAGGGGCCCAGGGCGGTGAGGACATGGCGTCGGCGTCGCGTGAGGCCATCGATCTGCTGCGGCGCGGTGTGCCCTCCTCCCGTTGGCTGCTGGTCTTCGACAACGCCGACGACCCGGAGGCCCTGAAACGGTTCTTCCCTCCGCAGGGGCCCGGCCACATCTTGGTCACCTCCCGCAACCAGACCTGGTCCCAGTACGGGGACGCCCTCCCCATCGACGTCTTCACCCGCGAGGAGTCGATCGAACACCTTCAGCGCAGGGCCCGCGGACTGACGCTGGCCGACGCCGACCAGGTGGCCACCGCGGTCGGTGACCTTCCGCTGGCCGTGGAACAGGCCGCTGCCTGGATCGCCGAAACGGCGACCCCGGTCGCCGACTACCTCGAAGAACTGCGCGTCCAGGCCACTAGCGTCCTCGCGCTGAACCAGCCGGCCGGCTACCCCCAGCCGGTCGCCGCCACCTGGAACGTCTCCATCGAACGGCTCAAGGAGCGATCACCCGCCGCGGTGCGGCTGCTGCAACTCTGTGCGTTCTTCGCCCCCGAGCCCATCTCGGCCAACCTCCTCTACAGCAAGGAGATGATCGAGGCCCTGAAGCCCTATGACGCCTCCCTCCAGGAGAAGTTGGTCCTCGGGCGGGTCATCCGGGAGATCGGCCGTTTCGCGCTGGCCAAGGTGGACCAGGTCAACAACAGCATCCAGGTCCATCGGCTGGTGCAGGCCGTGATCCGGGCGCAGTTGACCGAGGAGGAGCAGCGGGACGCGCGGCACGCCGTGCACCGTGTGCTCGCGGGAGCGCGCCCCGACGACGACGAGCCCATCGACAACCCCGAGACCTGGCCGCGGTTCGCCATCATCTGGCCGCATCTGGGCACGTCGGAGGCGTGGGACTGCAAGGAGCCCGAGACCCGCCGACTGATCATCGACCGGGTGCGATATCTGTGGAAGCGCGGCGACTGGTCCAGCGCCTCCACGCTCGCCAACGAGGTCCGCACGGTCTGGCGGGCCAAGCTGGGCAACAAGGACCTCCAGTACCTGTACCTGCGCTTCCACATCTCCAACATCTACCGTTCGCAGGGCCGGTATGTGGAGGCCAAGGAGTTCGACGAGGTGACCTTGGAGCGTCAGCGGGAGGTGCTCGGTCCCACCCATCCGCACACGTACATGACCACCAGCGGTCTGGCCATGGACTTCGGCACGCTCGGCCGGTACGCCGAGGCCATGGAGTTGGCGACCGAGGCCCATGAGGGCTTCAGCCAGATCTTCCACGAGTCCCACCCGCGGACCCTGGCCGCCGCCAACAACCTGGCGCTGAACCTCCGGATGACCGGTCTGTACTCCCGTGCGCTGGAGATCGACCAGGAGGTCTTCGACCGTCGGACCGAGGTGCTGGGACCGGAGCACCCGTACACCCTCTCCTCCGCCATGAACCTCGCCAGGGACCTGCGGGAAGTGGGCCGGTACGAGGACTCCGTCTCCTTGCTGAGCCGGACCTACGAACTCCACAAGGAACAGTTGGGCCGTACCTTCCCCGGCACCCTTGCCGCGGCGAAGAGCCTCGCGGTCTCCTTGCGCCGTGCCGGTCGGCTGGAGGACGCCCGCCGACTGACCACCGCGACCCGCAACCGCTACCGCGCCCGCTACACCTCGGCCAATCCGGATCTGCTCGCCTGTGACCTCAATCTGGCGGCGGACCTCTTCGCGGCCAATGAGCCGGTCGCCGCCCGCGATCTGGCACAGGAGGTGGTGGACGAGTACATGTTGGTGCCGGGTGAGCGCCATCCGTACACCCTGGCAGCCATCAACAACCTGGGCATCTTCCACTGGGGCTGCGGCGATCCGGAGACCGCGGAGCAGCTGTTGCAGAAGGTGGTCAAGACGATGACCGAGGTACTGGGAGAGGCACATCCCCACACCCTCTACAGCACCATCAACCTCGCCAACGCACAGGCGGACCTGGGCGGACTTCAGCACGCCCTCCAGATCGAGCAGCGAACCGTCACCCGGCTGCGCGAGGTCCTCGGCCCCTACCACCCCGAAGTGCTGGGCATCGCTTCGAATCTCGCGGTGACGCTGGGGATGCTCGGGCGCAAGGACGAGGCCACGGCCCTGCGCCTGGAAACCGTGGAGGAACTCCAGCGACAGGTGGGGGAGGACCATGCACTGACCCGGATCGCCCGTGATGAGCGACGGGTGCACCGGGACCTGGAGCCGCTCGCCGTGTGATCGCCGCCGCCGAGGTGCGGGGGAGGGACAGCGCCCCCGCACCTCGTCCCCGCACCTCTGCGTCCCTGTGCCTCCGTGTCTCTGTGTCCTCGCGGACGTGCGCGACCTGCGGGGGCCTGCGACGCCCTCAGTCGTCCAACAGCCAGGTGAGGATGCCGGGCAGCGCGTGCAGGGCGTCGAAATGGGCCGCGGTGGGCTCAAGGACCGCCGTGGCGCCGGGAATCCGCTCGGCCAGCCAGCGCGAGTGCCCCACGGGTGAGAAGACGTCCTGCTCCCCGTGCCAGAGCATCACCTGCCCGCTGATGTCCGCAGGATCGAAGCCCCAGGGGCTGCTGAAGGCGAGCGCGTCGTCGATCCATCCGTAGGCGGAAGTCCGCAGCGCCTCGTGGTAGTTGCGAAGCAGCATCGACCGCACGCCGGCGTCCTTGACCACCATCCGATCGGAGTCGGTCAACTCCCGCCGAAGGTCGTTGAGGAGCCGTATCGGGTCCTTCCGGATCTCGGCGGACCGCAGGATGAACCGCTCTGTCAGTCCGGCCGGGTCGGTGACGGCCGAGGTGTACTCCAGGACGTTGGACGCCGCCATTCCCTCGAACCAGTCGAGGCCGTCGGCATCCCGCGGAGCGAGGGTGACCAGTGCTGCGGTACGGGTGACCCGGTCCGGCATCAGGGCCGCGCACGCCAGGGCGTGGGGCGCGCCACCGGAACGGCCGACCACGGCGAAGCGTTCGAGCCCGAGTTCATCGGCGATGGCGCGGACGTCCTCGGCGACATCGCACACGCTGCGCCCGGCGAGCCGGTCCGAACCGCCGTACCCGGGGCGGTCGTAGGCGATCAGTTGCGTACGGCTCTGGTAGAGGACCATGCCGCGCGGGGCCGGGCCGAGTCGGCTACCCGGAGTGCCGTGCAGAAGGAAGACGGGCCTGCCCCGCGGATCGCCGAGTCGCTCCACCATCAGATGCCGCCCGTCCGCCGCGCGCACCCGACGTCGCACCCCCGCCCCCTCCGATCCATGTGATCCCCACGTGTCCTGTGTGGCCTTCCATGCGTCTGTGGCATTCCCCACCTCATGATGATTACCCATCAGAAGCCTGGACGGCGGGAACCTTTGTCGACATTTAGTCACGACATTCCCCACGATGTGACAACCGCCGGGGCGGACGACGTGAAGGCGCGGTGAACGCCCGCGCATGGTCGTGTGACCGTCCGGTAGCCAGTCTTGTGTGCCTTACATCGGTCTCGCCATAGTGGGCGCCCCATCCTCCGTGTCCCGGGACCCTCTTCGCCCGGACACGGCCCCACAGGAGGTCGACGTTGAAGCACCGACGCATATCCCGGACGAGAATGGCAGCCGTGTGCGGAGCTGTCATCGCACTGACCGGCGCGACCCTCACCATCCAGAGCGCGGGGGCGAGCGAGCCCACGGTACAACCCGTCGTGAAGAAGCTGTCGGCCACGACGGCCGGCAGCCTCGGGGAGACGCTCACCGCGAAACTGGGCCCGAGCGCCTCAGCCGGAAGCTACTACGACACCGATGCCCGAGCCCTGGTGGTGAACGTCGTCGACGAGAAGGCCGCCCGGTCCGTCCGCTCGGCCGGCGCCCGGGCCGAGGTGGTGGCCCACAGCCTGGACCAACTGGCGGCGGCCCGCGCGGTCCTCACCGACAAGGCATCCCTGCCCGGCACTTCCTGGGCGGTGGACCCCGTGACCAACAAGGTCCAGGTCACCGCTGACCGCACCGTCACGGGAGCCGACTGGAAGCGGCTCGGCGCGGTCGTGGCCGACCTCGGCGAGCGCGTCGAACTCCACCGTACGGCGGGGGAGTTCACGCCCCTGATCGCCGGTGGCGACGCCATCCACTCGGGCGGGGGACGCTGCTCGCTCGGCTTCAACGTGGTCAAGGACGGTGCCCCCCACTTCCTCACCGCCGGGCACTGCGGGGCTGCGGGCAGTTCCTGGTCCGCTTCGGCCGGCGGATCGGCGCTGGGCACCATGGCCGACTCGCGCTTCCCCGGCGACGACTACGCGTTGGTGAAGTACAACGGCAGCGCCCAACAGCCCAGCGAGGTCAACCTGTACGACGGCAGCGCGCAGTCGATCAGTTCGGCGGGTGAGGCCACCGTCGGCATGCAGGTGCAGCGCAGCGGGTCCACCACTCAGGTCCACGGCGGGCGGGTCACCGCGCTCGACGCCACCGTGAACTACGGGAACGGGGACATCGTCAACGGTCTGATCCGTACCGATGTGTGTGCGGAGCCCGGTGACAGCGGCGGTTCGCTGTTCGCCGGTTCCACCGCCATAGGACTCACGTCCGGTGGTAGCGGGAACTGTTCGGCGGGCGGCGTGACGTTCTTCCAGCCCGTGACCGAAGCGCTCCAGGCGTACGGCGCACGGATCGGCTGACCCGGCACCGGCTCAGGCCCCGGTCCGGTCCGCCGACGGCGGACCGGACCGTTCGGCCGACCCGGGTGCCGGTTCCCGGCGCAGCCGTGCGCAGAGCAGGGTCAGAAGGGCGCCGCCCACCGCCCAGGCGGAGAGCACCAGCATCGGACCGGTCATGGCCTGGCCCCGGAAGTAGGTGATCGAGCGCGCCGCGAAGGTTCCCGCCCCCGGCGGCAGCGCGGGCCCGATCGCCTTCCAGAACGGCGGCAGCAGCGGGTAGGGGTAGGCGCCGCCGGCGCTCGGGTTGCCGAGGACGACCACGAGCAGGATCGCCAGGCCGATGCCGACGATCCCGGCGAGGCCCTGGAGCGCGAGCGTGATCGCGCCCACGGTGAAGACCAGCAGCGAGCCGAGCCCCCACAGCGCGGGAACACTGCCCGTCAGAGCGCCCAGGATCGGGCCGGCGATCACCGTACCGAGCAGTCCGGCGACGATGGAGTACACGAGCAGGACACCGAGGCGGATGAGCGCCCGATGGGTGTTGGCCGGCCGTGCCCCCGCACTGATCGCCAGGACCGCGGCGCAGAGGTATCCGCCCACGCACCAACCGATGACCAGGTAGAAGGACGACAGGCCCCGGGCGTCACCGGGGGAGTCGGGAACGACGTCGACGACCGTCAGGGACCGCCGCTCGGCCCGTTGGGCGTCGGCCACGGTCTCTTCGATCGCCTGGGAGAGGGACGCGCCGGACGCACTGGCCACCAGGAGGGTGTCACTGGTGCTCCGGGGCCTCACGACGAGGGCGCCGTCGATCTCACGGTTCTCGATCTGCTTGCGTGCGGTCGCTTCGTCGGTCACCACGCGCGTATCCAGTGGGTCTCCCGGCAGGTCCGCGAGTCGCCCGGCGGCCTCCCGGGCCACCGGCTGCGTCGGGGCGACGACGGCCAGCGGGACCTCGTGCGGCGTCGGTTCGTGGAAGGCGCCGATGTACGAAGTGATGAAGGCCAGTTGCAGGGCGAGCACCCCGAACACCAGCACAGCGGCACGCAGCGTCACCGCGTCCTTGGCCTCGGCGAGAAATCCCGGTCCTCGCTGGACCGGGGGAGGGTGGTCGGGTGTGCGCGTCATGGCCCCACGTTCGGGGCGGGGCGGCGAAGGCGCAGTCCGGACGGGTCCGAATGGTCGCGGAATTGCGCCCGTCCGGGTGTCGGGCCCCTCGGTCGCCCAACAGGTCGGGGGAGGGTGGGGTTGATGCTCGCCGGGCCCCCCGTGCCCGGCGAGCCGCTGACGACGCACCGCCCACACGCCCACCACCAGGGCGGACGTGCAGGCGCATCACCGGTCAGTGCGTCGTCAGACGGTCATCAGCGGCCGTTACGCGCCGCGCGACGGCGGGTCGTGCCGAACATCGCAGCGGCGCCGAGCGCGAGTGCCGCGGCTCCACCGATCGCGACGTAGGTGGTGTTGCTGTCGCCACCGGTCTCGGCGAGGTTCTCGGTCGCACCCTGGACCTCGGGGGCGTTGACCGGGGCCTCTTCCTTTGCGGCGGGCGCCTCGGCGGCGGGCTGCGAGCCGCTGTCGCTGCCGGTGTAGGCGGCGTTCTTCTTGACCTCGGTCGGGGTGTCCCCGCCCTTGCCGTTGTGGTCGACGTCGGACTTGGCGGCGCCCTGCTCGATGGCCGCGTCCGACGGAGCCTTGGCGGGCTCCGGGTTGGACGCGTTGCCGCCGCCACCTCCGAAGACCACGTCGGAGCAGGTGTAGAACGCCTCGGGCGAGTCAGAGCGCTGAAGGATGGAGTAGACCAGGTGACGGCCCGACTTGTTCGGGACGGTTCCGTTGAAGACGTACGAACCGTTCTCCAGCGGCGGGTTGGTCACCGAAGCGAACGGCTGGGCCTCCAGGTCCGACCACTTCAGGGGCTGGGTGGGGTTGTAGCTGTCCTTGGTGATGTACAGCTCCAGCGTGCCCCGGTGGGGGGCGGTGGCACGCCAGCGGAAGGTGTTGTTGCCGGACGTCATCGCGGTCGACGGCCAGTCGGCGCGCGGCGCGTCGAGACCCTTGTACTTGTCACGGCCGACGCTGCACAGCTTGCCGTCCGGGATCCGCGTCTTGTGTGCGCCTGCCACGTCACCGATGTTGACCTCGTTCCAGTCGTACAGCGGCTGGGTGCCACCGGCGGCGACGAGTGCCTTACAAGCATCGGTGTCCGGGTTCTCCGGGCCCTCGGCGAAGCAGGCCGCGATCCGGCTGACCGGGTCCTTCATGGAGCCGTGGCCGACAGCGGGCGCGGCGGCCAGCGCGGTCAGGGCGATCGGTGCGATACCGAGTGCGGCAACCATGGCGACCTTGCGGCGAGCGGTCATCGTGTCGTTCTCCTCATCGAGGGTTATGGGGGGATACCGGATCGACCCGTACGGGAGTGGCCATCCCGAGCGCCGGTGGAGCGGCTGTTCGAATCGACCTCGGCGGTACGCAAGTTAGCCCCTCGCAAACCCGAAGAAGGTGCGGACGGCGGAATGTCCGAGATCCTTATCCTTGTTTTAAGGAGGCGCTAAGCGGTGGCTGAGGAAGGGTGTTGCCCCCTTCGGCCATCGGGCACCCGTCCGTCCTGAGCGAAGGAGCTGTTGTGGCCCTGACCCGCGAAGAGCGAGAGAAGTTCCTGGCCGAACCGCACATCGCGGCCCTGGCGGTCGCCGAGAGAGACGAGCGGAGAGCACCGCTCACGGTGCCGATCTGGTACCAGTACGCACCCGGCAGCGAGCTCGGCGACATTTGGGTGATGACCGGTCGGGACTCCCGAAAACACCGACTGATCACCCATGCTGGGCGGTTCTCCCTGATGGTCGACCGGGTGGAGCCGACGGTGCGCTATGTCTCGGTGGAAGGTCCGGTGGTGGACACCACCCCGGCCACCCATGAGCAACTGGTGGAGATTGCAGCGCGTTACCTTCCCGAGGAAAAAGTCGATGGCTATGTCGACTTCGCCCTCAAGGAACTCGGCGACCAAGTGGTGTTGCACATGCGTCCCGAGCACTGGCTCAGCGCGGACATGGGCGCGGTCTGAGACGCCTTCAGCCATCACTACTTCGCCCCTGGTCGATTCTTCGGCCAGGGGCGGTCTCATGTCTTTTCGCTGTATCGAAACTTCCGTCGAGACGTTTGTGCAGAGACAAAACTCCTGGTCAGGTGCATTCTGTGGCTGTTTCGTCGTTCGACTTGGACCTGCTGTGGGCCCGGAGGTCAGGTCGCCCGCACCCGGTACCCGGCACTTCGACGGCTCCGGGCGCCCTCGCTCGCCGAACCGGTCGTCGAGGCACCCATGTCGGCCCGCACGACGAATCGGCGCTGGGGGATCTGCCTCACACCAGCCGATAGCGGCGCTCGGGACGTCCCGTACCGCCATAACGCAGAGTGACTTCTACCCGACCGGTCTCCACGAAGTACTCCAGATACCTGCGGGCGCTCACCCGGGACAGGGAACCGAGCTCCGCGCACTCGGTTGCGGACAGATCGCCCGGATGCTCCCGCAGGACCCGTTCGACGAGCTCGGCCGTATGGGCGGCGAGCCCCTTCGGCAGCTCTCGGGAGCCCGGCGGCCGGGTGCCGAAGATCTGGTCCACGTCCTCCTGGCGGGCCTCACCGAGACGGTCGAAGCGCGACCGGAGCGACGCCACGTGCCGCAGCTGCTCCTGGAGCGCCGCCTGGTTGAAGGGCTTGATCAGGTAGTGCAGCGCACCCGCCCGCAGAGCGGCTCGTACCACCCCGGCGTCCCGGGCGGCGGTGATGAACAAGGCGTCCACGCTGGCCCGTGTCGCATCCCGCTCCTCGGCGGCCCGCAGTTCCCGCAATACCGACAAGCCATCCATATCGGGCAGATATATATCAAGGAGGACCAAGTCGGGTCGAAGTCGCTCAGCTGCACGCAGAGCCTCGGAACCGCTGTGTGCCACTCCGACGACTCTAAAACCATCGGTCGCGGCCACATAGCGGCTGTGCAGCTTGGCGACCATGAAGTCGTCGTCCACTACCAGCACATTCATCACGGACACACGCTATGGCGCGACCACAATGACCACAACGTCCGTTGATTCCGGAAGAGAGACACTTTCTTAACGCACAGGCAACATGTGGGCCACTTCACACATCCCTACCGAGAGGCGGCTCACGTGCGATTGCGCACTCCCCTCGCCCTGCTCGGGGCAGCGCTGCTGGTGTTCGTGGGGCCGCCCCTGCTCAGTGCGGGTGACGGTTCCGAGACCGGCACGCAGATCCCCGGTTTGCGCTTCATGGTCCCCAATACTCCCGGCGGCGGTTATGACATCACTGCCCGCACGATGGCAAAGAATGCCGAAGACGCCGGACTTACTCACAACATCGAGGTCTTCAACCTCCCCGGCGCCGGCGGCACGGTCGGTCTGACCCGTCTCGTCGGCGAGCACGGCAACGGCAAGCTCGCCATGTCGATGGGCCTCGGCGTGGTCGGCGCGGTCCACTCGAACAAGTCCGAGAAGACGCTCGCCGACACCACCCCGATCGCCCGGCTCACCGAAGAGCAGGACATCGTCGTCGTCTCGAAGACCTCCCCGTACGAGACGATCGACGAGTTGATCGCCGCGTGGAAGAAGGACCCGGGCAAGGTCACCGTCGGCGGCGGCTCCTCGCCCGGCGGTCCCGACCACCTCGCGCCCATGCTGATGGCGCGGGCGGCCAAGATCCCCCCGAAGGACGTCAACTACATCCCCTTCGACGGCGGTGGCGAACTCCTCGCCTCCATCCTCGGCAACAAGGTCGGATTCGGCGTCTCGGGTGTCAGTGAGTACCTGGACCAGATCAAGTCGGGCGAGCTGCGACTGCTGGCCGTGACCGGAACCGAGCGGGTTCCCGGCCTCGACGCCCCCACCCTGCGCGAAGCCAACCTTGACGCGGACTTCACCAACTGGCGCGGCATCGTCGCCCCACCCGGCATCTCCGACCGTGAGCGCGAGAAGCTCGTCACCCTGGTCGAAGAACTGCACGAGTCCAAGGAATGGCAGGCATCGCTGAAGAAGAACGGTTGGACCGACGGCTTCATGGTCGGCGACGACTTCAGCGACTTCCTCAAGGAGCAGAACGAGCGCGTGGACACCGTGCTGAAGGAGCTGGGACTGTGAACACACGCGACACCCACACACATGTCCCGCGACCCTCTGACAACCGCTCCTGGCTTCGCGACCACTCCGAGCTCGGCGTCAGCGTCATGCTGTTCGCCCTGGGAGTGCTCGTCCTTACCGACGCCCTCACCATGGACGTCGACATCGCCCAGCGCGGCCCCATCGGTCCCACCACGGTGCCGATCGTGGTCGGCATCGGCCTGATGGTGATCGCCGCACTGCTGGCGTTCGACGTCATGCGCGGTGGCCGCGGTGAAGCCGAAGGCGGCGAGGACATCGACCTGAGCGAGCCGAGCGACTGGCGTACGGTCCTCCTCCTCGCCGGTGTCTTCCTCGGCTTCGCCATCCTGATCAACCCGATCGGCTTCCCCATCTCCGGCACGCTCCTGTTCTGGGGGGCCGCCTACGCCCTCGGCAGCAGGCACTTCCAGCGAGACCCCCTGATCGCCGCGGTCCTCTCCGTGGTCACGTACTACCTCTTCAACAATCTGCTCGGCGTTCCGCTCCCCGGTGGCCCGCTGATGGGGGTGCTCTAGTCGATGGACTCTCTCAATTCACTGATCGACGGCTTCGGCACAGCGCTGACGCCGATCAACCTGATGTGGGCGGTGATCGGCGTCCTCCTGGGCACGGCGATCGGCGTGCTGCCCGGCATCGGCCCCGCCATGGCGGTGGCACTGCTCCTCCCGGTGACCTACGGCCTTGAGCCCACCGGGGCGTTCATCATGTTCGCCGGTATCTACTACGGCGCGATGTTCGGTGGCTCCACCACCTCGATCCTGTTGAACACCCCGGGTGAGAGCGCGGCGGTGGTCGCGGCCATCGAAGGCAATCCGATGGCGAAATCGGGCCGCGGCTCCCAGGCGCTCGCCGCCGCCGCCGTCGGTCACTTCGCTGGTGGTCTGATCGGCACCATCCTGCTGGTCGCCCTCGCCCCGACCATTGCCGACATGGCCGTGGACATCGGTGCTCCGGACTACTTCGCCATCATGGTGCTCGCCTTCATCGCGGTCACCTCGGTGCTCGGCTCCTCCCGCATCCGCGGTCTGGCCTCGCTGCTGATCGGTCTGACCATCGGACTCATCGGTCTGGACCAGATGACCGGTCAGCAGCGTCTGACCTTCGGCTCGCTCCAACTCGCCGACGGTGTGGACGTCGTCATCGTCGCCGTCGGACTCTTTGCCATCGGCGAGGCCCTGTGGGTCGCAGCGCACCTGCGCCGCGGTGCCGCGCAGCCGATCCCGGTCGGTCGCCCCTGGCTCGACAAGTCCGACGTCAAGCGCACCTGGAAGCCCTGGCTGCGCGGCCCGTTCATCGGATTCCCCTTCGGCGCGATCCCGGCGGGCGGTGCGGAGATCCCCACCTTCCTGTCCTACGTCACCGAGAAGCGGCTCTCCAAGAACAAGGACGAGTTCGGCAGGGGCGCCATCGAGGGCGTCGCCGGTCCCGAGTCGGCTGCCTCGGCCTCCGCCGCGGGAACGCTCGTCTCCATGCTGACCCTCGGTCTGCCGACCACGGCGGTCGCGGCCGTCATGCTCGCCGCCTTCCAGCAGTACGGCATCCAGCCCGGACCGCTCCTGTTCGAGCGCGAGCCCGACCTGGTGTGGGGCCTCATCGCCTCGCTCTTCGTCGGCATGGTGCTGCTGCTCGCGCTCAACCTGCCGCTCGCTCCTGTCTGGGCCAAGCTGCTGCGGATCCCGCGTCCGTACCTGTACGCCGGCATCCTCTTCTTCGCCGGAGTCGGTGCGTACGCCGTCGGTGGCGAGGCGATCGACCTGGTCATCCTGCTGATCATCGGTCTGATCGGTTTCGGCATGCGCCGCTACGGGCTGCCGGTCCTGCCGGCCGTCATCGGTGTGATCCTCGGCCCGGCCGCCGAGCAACAGTTGCGCCGCGCGCTCCAGCTGAGCGACGGCAGTGTCTCCGGCCTGGTCAACACGCCGTTCTCGGTGGTCGTCTACATCATCATCGCGATCCTGCTGGCCTGGCCCTTGATCAAGAAGCAGTACCAGGCTCGACGTAACGTATCTGCATGATCGAGAGCATTCGCCCCGCCATCGCCGCCGATGTGACCGTGGTGAAGGCCGTGACCGACGCGGCCTACCACCCCTACATCGAACGCATCGGAGTCGTTCCCGCCCCCATGGAGGCGGACCACGCGGCCGATGTGGCGGCGGGGCGAGTGTTCGTCGTGGGAAACCCGGTACAGGGAGTGATCGTCCTGCTCCCCCAGGACGATCACCTCCTCCTGGAATCGGTCGCGGTGCACCCCAAGGCCCATGGGAAGGGTCTGGGGCGCGCTCTGCTGGGCTTCGCCGAGAGCAGGGCCCGGGAGTTGGGGCTCCCGGAGATCCGGCTCTACACGAACGCCCTGATGACCGAGAACCAGGCGCTCTATCCGCGCTACGGATACGAGCTGGAAGGGCGCCGGGTGGATGGGCCCTACGATCGCCTGCACTACCGCAAGCGGCTCCCCTCGTAGGTCAGCAATCCACCCAGCGCCCCGACGAGCGCCGTACGTTCCAACGCATTCAGCGCCCCGACGGCTGCCTCGGCAGCCTCGGGGTCGCGTTGTGTCAGGCCACTGGCGGCGAACTCGTCCTCGTCCAGCCTCAGCACCGCGGAACTGTCCGCCGACACCCAGAGGTCGAGCTCCAGGTCCTCCACCAGCAGCTCGTCGCCGTCGAACAGGGCCGGCCTGGTGATGTCGCAGTACCAGCCCTTGAGCCGCCCCTCACCCGTCCGGACCTCCTTCACCGAGTACCAGCGATCCCGCCAGTAGTGCTCGGTGAACACATCGCCTGGCTCAAAGCGTACGAACCCGAAGTCGCGGACGCCTTCGTACGCCCACGGCGCCCGGACCACCAGATGGACACCGTCGTCGGCGAGTAGCACCGCCGGATACCGGATCTTGTCGGTCCCCGCCTTCACCAGCCGTACGGCAACGGTCTGCTCACCCGAGGGTGCGGGCACGACGAACCTCCTTCGCACGGGCCTCGTGGCCGAGCGGGCCGGTGAAATCGCCGAACGGACAGCCCACGTCGCTCGGCTCGTCCGTTGGACTCCCGGCGCGGGCCTCGCCGCTTCGGAACGCACTGATGATCACTGTCATGTGCCGTTACGCTACGGGCGCGCGTTCCGTGTCGCCTCTCCATTTCTTCCGTGCGGACCTACCGGGTGGGAGAGAATCACCCGGTGACCTTGAAGATCGACATCGATACCGGTTCGGGCATCGCCCCCTTCGAACAACTCCGCTCCCGCATCGCCGAGCAGGCGCGCACCGGAGCGCTTCCGGTGGGCTACCGACTGCCGACCGTGCGGGGGTTCGCCGAAGAACTCGGCCTGGCCGCGAACACCGTCGCCAAGGCGTACCGCGCGTTGGAGGCGGACGGGGTGATCGAGACCCGGGGCCGCAACGGCACGTTCATCGCGTCGGCGGCGGATGCGGCGGCCCGTGAACTGGCGACGGCCGCGCAAGGGTTCGCCGACCGGGCCCGACGGCTCGGCGTCACCCGCGATGCGGCACGGTCGGCGGCCGAGGACGCCCTCCGGGCCGTCTACGGCGACTGAGCCCCGCCGTCGCTGCGTACCCGGCGGTGCACGGGTGCTCAGATCGTCGGGTCGCTCGTCCTCCGCTCGATTCCTCCCGCTCGACGCCCCCGTCCCGGGCGGCTCAGTAGCCGTCAGCCGCGAGCCGGCTCGCCTCCTGCCATGACATCAACTCCCGCACCCCCGAGAAGTACGGGGCCGCTTCCGCCGGGGTCAGCACCGCTTCGAGTGCCAGCCGGGCCGACACCCGGGGGAGGAAACGTACGGTCGCGTAGTCATGGCGGAAGACCGGCGCGTCCAGGACCAGTTGCCGCACTCCGTCGACGACGGGTATCCGGCTCGGTGTGGTCGCGCTCCAGATCCAGCGGCCGGACGGTTCGGCGAAGTTGAATGATTCGAGCCGATGGGGCGGCTGCTGCCGACCTGGGTCGAAGGGCGCATCGGTGCTCAGGGCGACGGCCTCCGCACCGGGGGCGTCACCCGGTAGATGCCCGCCGCCGATGAGCACCGCGGCCAACAACGTCTGCAACTGGTAGTTGTCGGCGATGCCGCTCATGCGCAACCGAAAGCCCTGCCCTGAGGCGCGGTCGAGGACCAGCAGCGGTTCCTCGTCGAGGAGGAGCAGGGCCTTCTGCACACACTGGAGATCGCCGATCTCCGGCTCCAACTGTTCGGTGAGCGCCACCAACTCGTCACGGTTGCCCAGCGAGCGGCGCACCGCGGGGTCGGCGAGCACGGCGACGGCGGCGCTCTCCCACTTCGCCACGGTGAGCCAACCGAAGTAGGGCGCATGCCAGATGTCCGCGTAGTCGTCGCCGAATGCCTTCTGCTGGGCAGGGCTGGGCAGTCCGGTCGGGTCCGGCGGTTCCTCGTCCTCGCCATGGGTCTCGCGCCACAACCGGGCGAACTCGATTCCCTGCTCCAGGCTCTTGCGCAGTCCCTCCAGCAGGGGAGGGGCACAGGCACCGGCATCGGCGTCCCACTCGACCAGGGCGCCCACCAGGACCGCGTACACGGCCGCGTGCCAGGCCGGCATCTCGGGCAGCTGCCGGGCCAACCGGGGGCCTATCTCGGCGGAACGGTCGGCCAGTGCCTCCTTCGGCGCGGAGGCCAGCGCGCCGTAGGCGGTCTGTAGTTTCGGGAGATCCCGATGCGCGATCGCTGCGTCCACGGCTGCGACAGCGGCGTCAACCGTTGTGCGAGATGTACTCATTGGCGGATTTTATGCGATATGGCTGATCTTGCTCGCAGACGGGTACGCCCTTTCCGGGCGGTTCACCGCCACCCGATAGCACCGATAGCACCGACAACTCCGGCAACACAGGGGAGCGCCTTCCCCCGGGCGCTGATACCCGGGAGAAGACGATCACAGATAGAGACCCGCGTCTGAGCCGGGCTGCTCTGGGATCGACGCCGGTCCGCTTCCCCTGCGCAGGGCGAACAACTCGGCCAGGGTGGAACCGTCCCGCCCCACCCCGTCTTCGGTGCCGAGCCACTCCACCGACTCGTTGCGCGTCAACGCACCGATCTCGATGCGGGCCATACACCGGCCAGGCCGGACCACGGCGGGATGCAGTCGCTCCAGATCCTCGTTGGTGGTCACGCCCACCAGGACGTTGCGCCCCTGTCCCAACAGCCCGTCGGTGAGATTGAGCAGTCGCGAGAGCGCCTGACCTGCGGTGTGCTTGGCCTCGCCGCGGATCAACTCGTCGCAGTCCTCAAGCAGCAGCAGCCGCCAACGGCTCTTGGCCGTGCCCTCGTCCTCGCCGATCGCAATGTCCATCAGATAGCCGACGTCCGTGAACAGCCGCTCCGGATCGAGTACGCAGTCCACCTGGCACCAGTCCCGCCAGGAGCGGGCGAGCGTCCGCAGTACGGATGTCTTGCCTGTGCCGGGCGGGCCGTGGAGGAGGAGCAGCCGACC
The DNA here is from genome assembly GCF_036226685.1 of Streptomyces sp. NBC_00690. Classification (NCBI taxonomy): domain Bacteria; kingdom Bacillati; phylum Actinomycetota; class Actinomycetes; order Kitasatosporales; family Streptomycetaceae; genus Streptomyces; species Streptomyces sp. NBC_00690. Next base: position 2,044,854 of record NZ_CP109009.1, on the reverse strand, counting down.
CGAGATGTCCTCGGGGGTGACCTTCATCAGCCGGTCCATGGCATCCGCGACGGGGGCGGTGTAGTTGGGCCGCACCTCGTCCCAGGTACCGGCCGAGATCTGTCGTGTCGTGCGGTAGGGGCCGCGCCGCGGGGACACGTACCAGAACCCCATCGTCACATCCTCCGGCTGTGGCTCGGGTTCGTCCGCCGCATCCTGCACGGCGTCCTTGACGATCTTCTCGGCGAGCTCCGCGTCGACGGCCGTCACGGTGACGTCGGCGCCGCGGTTCCAGTGGGAGATGAGCAGGGTGTAGCCGTCGCCCTCGGCGAGTACGGCACTTCGGTCGTCATCACGCGAGGAGCGGAGCACCCGTGCACCGGGCGGCAGCATGTTGAACCCGGGCTTGACCCGGTCGATCTGATGGCTGTGGCAGTAGGGCTGCTCGCCGTTGGCGAAGCGGCCGAGGAAGAGTGCGTCGATGACATCCGTTGCGGAGTCGCTGTCGTCGATGTTGAGCCGGATCGGCAATGCGTCGTGGGGAGGTACGGCTGACATGCGCTCCATCTGAGGTCGTACGGCTGACATGCGCCCCATGATCCGGCACGGATCCCGATCCCGCACGGAGTTTTGTCCGGTGGCGCGGCTCCCGACCTGGGCGCCGAGCCACCGGACTTCGCGTCAGCGTCCGCCGCCCCGCAGCAGGGTCGCCGCCCTCCGGGTACGACGCACCATGGCGTACGCCTTGGTGAGGACACGGTCCTTGGCGAAGTTGCGGCCGATCGCGCGGCCCTCGATGAGCCGCTCGAACTCCTCGATGTCCGTCGAGCGCCGAACGGTGACCCGTTCGATGGCGTACGGCCCCTGCACCGGCCGGGCGAGCGCATTCCCGACGGCGAAGGACTGCGCGAACCCCGCCGTCTTCACCATCTCGCGCACCCGACGGCTGGAGTACCCGAAGGGGTACGCGAACGAGGCCGGCGCGGCTCCCAGCTCATCGGCGATGATGTCGCGGCAGCGGACGGTCTCGTACCGCAGCGCTTCGTCCCCGAGCTGATCCATCTGGGGATGGCTGTGGGTGTGGCCACCGATCTCCATGCCCGCTGCGGCCAGTTCCCGCACCTGGTCCCAGTCGAGCATGGTGTCGATCGCGCCCCCCTCGTCATGGGCACCGCGCAGCCAACCGGTCGACACGAACAGGGTCGAGGCGAAACCGTGCTTGGCCAGGACGGGTAGCGAGTACCGGTGCACACCCTCGTAACCGTCGTCGAAGGTGATCAACACCGGCCGTGCGGGCAGCGCCCGGGCACCACCGGACCGCCAGCACTCACCCAACTCCGCCGTGGTGATCGGGGTGAAGCCGTGCTCGTCGAGCGCCGCCATCTGCTCGGCGAACGCCTCCGGGGTCACGGACAGTCCCAGGGTCGCCTTCGCCGGCTGATGGGCCACCGCGTGGTACATCAGGATGGGAACGGGGCCGCTCATCGGCTCTCACCACCGGCCGGAGCGGTCGCGGCGGGCGCCGAACCGGTCGCTGCCAGCGGAGTGATCGGCTCGGACGAGAAGGTCACCGATCCCTTGCGGGCCCGGGCCGTGCCCACCACATAGCCGCCCGCGGTGGTCACGAGCCCCACGACGATGGCACCCGCGCGCCCCGCCCCGCCCTTGCGACCGCGCAGGGCGTCGCCCATCCCGCGTGCCACACCGGCCGGCAGTACCCGGGTGGTGTAGCTCCGCTCGGAGGACAGCCCGTCGCCCGCTCCCACGCTCTGTGAGACGAGGGCCTTGGAGAGGCCCTCCGCGTAGCAACGGGTGCGGAAGTAGGCGAACCGCTCACGGGCGGCCGGAACCTTGTGGTGGATCACCGCGCGGTCGTCGATGAGGAGCACGGCGTCCGGGAGCGCGTTGCCCATGCGGATGCAGAGCTCCGTCTCCTCGCAGCCGAGGGGGCGCTTGTCCCCGTCCCGGCCGATGCCGGTGGCGAATCCTCCCGACGCGTCGAACGCGGTGCGGCGGAAGGAGGCGTTGCCCCCGAGGACGTTGCGCACCTGCACCTTGCCGGGTGCCATCCCGCGGTAGGAGGCGCCCACCACCCAGTCGAACTCCTCGGGGAACCAGGCCGGGCGCCGCCCCGACGCCCAGGCGGGCGCGGTACGGCCACCGACCGCGACGACCTTCTCGTCGTCGAAGCCCTCGGAGAAGTAGCGCAGCCAGTCGGGCTCGGCCACCGCGTCGTCGTCGAGGAAGGCGACGAAGTCGCCGCGGGATGCAGCGATACCGGTGTTGCGGCCGGCTGAGAGGCCGCGGGGGCCCGCGTTGGCGAGCACCCGCACCTCCTCACCGCGTGCCACATCGGAGCCGTCGGCCCCGTACTCCCGGTACTCCTCGGCCAGCCGGTCGAGGAGAACGGGGTTGTGATCGACCACCAGAAGCGTTTCCAGGGCCGGATGTGACTGATTCCGCACCGATGCGACGGCCGCGAGGATGTCGTCCCAGCGGTCTTCGGTATAGGCGCAGATCACCACCGAGAAACGGCGGTCGCTCAAGACGTCTCTCCCCGGGCGATGCGCACGTCCACACCTGCTCCACCGCGTCGGGCACCGCCGCGGCGTACGCCCTTCTCCTTGAGGATCACCTTGAGCACTCTGATCCCGTCGCGCACGGCGCTGAGGTTGGACACGCCGTGGATGCGGTTGTACTCGTGGCTGGGAACCTCTTGCACCCGCAGTCCGGCCTTGACGACCCGGATGTTCATCAGGGTCTCGATCTCGAAGCCGGTGCAGTCCAGGGTGATGTCGTCGAGGCAGTGCTTCCAGAACGCGTTGTATCCGTAGCAGAGGTCGGTGTAGCGCGCGCCGAACTTGGCGTTGACCACGGAGCACAGGGCCCAGTTGCCGAGCTTGCGGATGAACGTCATGTCGTCGGTGCCACCGCCGTTGGCGAAGCGGGAGCCCTTGGCGAAGTCGGCGCCGGAAACGAGTGCTGAGACATAGGACACAATCTCATCGCCGTGGGCGGAGCCATCGGCGTCGACCATCACGATGATGTCGCCCGTGCAGGCGGCGAAGCCGCTGATCAGAGCGTCGCCCTTGCCCTTGCCGGACTGCTTGACGACCTTGACGTCGGGCCACAGCTCCCGCGCGACCTCGACGGTGTTGTCAGTGGAGTTCCCGTCGACCAGCACGACTTCGTGAATCCAGTCGGGCAGCGTCTTGAACACATAGGGAAGATTCTCCGCCTCATTCATGGCAGGAATCACAACGCTCACGGGCGGAGTGATGGCCAGATGGGAGGAGATGGGTCGGTAGGCACCTTCTATTCGACTGGATTCCACCGAAGCGATCGACGGATCTTGCCCCGGAGCGGCCGGGTGCAGGACAGAACTCATGGGTTTGTTTTCCCTCTCCACCGGTGGACCGCCCGCCCCCGGGCGATCCGGATGAGTGTCCGGTTTGAAAGGGGGGTTACTTCATCACCTGGCCATGGCGGAGCTACCCTCCGACCTGGCTTGGGTGAGCTACTGAACTGGCCGCACGGTGTTACGGCTCGGTATGAGCACGAAAACCGAGCACGGCACCCCCCTACCGCGCCCCGCAGCGGGATCATCGCGACGCTTGAGCCCTCCCCTTGAGCCGCTTAGCTGATGAACCGTTGCGGGTTGTACGACGGTATTGATGTTTAGGACTGTATGGCAAGTCCCGGATCGTGGTTGTGCTTTTTACATTCTTGGTATCTATTCAACGGCCAGGTCGGGGATCGTACTGACCGCTTCACCTTGATCTTTTCCCGGAATCGATCACTTGGAGCGTTCGGTTCCGGATGATCTTCCAGTGCCTTGCGAACCGTTTCCTCGGGGGTTCCTCCCGAAGGAGGAGACGGCTACCCCGGAGGGTAACCGGAGTCCGCCGGTCCGGCGTCCGATCGACCAAAGAAAGAGTAGTGCGGTGATCGCCGCGACCATGGCGATGCCGCCACTCGCCATGGGGATGCCGAGAGATGACACAGCGCCGGCCACGGCCAGATCAATTCCGGCCGAACCTGTCGCGGCCGTTGCGGCGCGCGTCACCCGGTCGAGCCCGGGCAGCACGGCGTAGAGCCCACAGGCCGGTCCGGTGAACAGGAAGAAGATCACGAACGGCGCCCGGAGCGGCGACTGGGCATCGGTCAGGGCCAGTGCGACCCCGACGCCTGAGACGGCGAAGGCCACACCCGCGAGGACCGGAGGCAGATCCGTCCCGACCGCTGACGGTCTGTCTCTGCTGCTCTGCATGGCCGACTTTGCTCCCAGGGCCCGAATGCCAGTTCCCCATGCTGCTCAGGGTGGGGACTTCAGTCAAGCTGGCCCGTGCATGTTTGGCATGGACATTTCGAGTGAAGTATGCGGTCTGCGCCGAAAGTTCAGGCAGCGGACCTGCTAAACGGAGATGTCATGAAACTCTCACGCATCGCGGCTCTTTCCTCCTCCCTCGTCCTCACCACCGCGCTCGCCCTCACCGGAGCGAGCACCGCACAGGCCGCCGAAAGCGCGGCTGCCCTTGACTACGTAGCACTGGGCGACTCTTACTCATCGGGAGTCGGAGCGGGTAGCTACGACAGCGCCAGTGGCGCCTGTAAGCGCAGCGCCAAGGCTTACCCCCGGCTCTGGGCAGCCGCGCATTCACCCTCGACGTTCTCCTTCACCGCTTGCTCAGGCGCTCTTACGAGTGACGTCACGGCCAACCAACTCGCTCCCCTGAACGCTTCGACCGACCTCGTCTCCATCTCGGTCGGCGGCAACGACGCCGGCTTCGCGGACACCATGACCACCTGCGTCCTCCAGTCCGAGGCGAGCTGTGTGAACAAGGTGAACCAGGCCCGCGCCTACATCGACAACACCCTGCCGGCGAGATTGAACAGCGTGTACTCCGCCATCCGCGCCAAGGCCCCGTCCGCACGGGTGGTCGTCCTTGGCTATCCCCGCTTCTACAAGCTCAACGGCAGCTGTGTCGTCGGCCTCAGTGAGGGGGAGCGGGCCGCGATCAACGGAGCGGCGGACCATCTGAACACCGCCATCGCCAAGCGCGCGGCCGACCACGGCTATGCCTTCGGTGATGTGGTCCCCGCCTTCACCGGGCACGAGATCTGCTCCGGTGCGTCCTGGCTGCATTCGGTCAATCTGCTTAACCTCACCGACTCCTACCACCCGACGGCCGCCGGTCAGTCCGGCGGATACCTGCCGGTCCTCAACGCCAACGACTGACCCCGACGATCGCACCGGCCGTGACGCCCGAGGTGCCGGAGGGGGAGGAGGCTCCACCCGCCGGGGTCTCGGGCGCGCAGTCGACCGAGAACGAGACCCACGCCGAACGGACCTGCACCGGTTGCCGGACCTCCACCCGGAGCCGGTCGCGATGCATCTCCTGAGGCCGGTGGGTCACCTCGGTGTGGTCGAGCAGCCGTTCCAGCGGACCGTCCTCCGAAAACCGCAGTGACTGCCAGTCGGTGGCCGACGTCCGTCCGCTCCGTGTCATCCAGCGGTACTCCACGACCGTCGGCGCACGCTGGACTGCGACCGCGGCCCGGAAGGCGGGAGCTTCGTCGGGCGGCGGCGCACAGGAGCCGGCGTAGTCATCCCGGACCGCCCACACGGCCACCTCGACGCGCTGAGGCCGTGGCGATCCCGCTGAGGCCGATGCGCTGGTGGTCCTGCTCCGTTGTGGAGAGGGAGTGTCGGTCGCAGGGGTCGTAGCCGTCGAAGGAGTACGACTCGACTCCTGGACACCACCCCCCGGTGCCGAAGTTCTGCTCGTGGCGCCGGGCCGCTCGCCGTCGGAGGCAGCACGCTCGCGGGCGTCGTCGATGAGCGCCCACACCAGTACGGCGATCACCAGCAGCAGGAGCGCGATGCCCGCGGCCAGCACCGCGACCGCACGGCGGGGCTGACCGCTATCGGCCGCCCCGCCCGGCCCTGCTGCCGGTGCGTCGGAGACGGTCGATGGGAGCGCACTCGCACCCGTACCGGCACCCGAGCCGTCCGCCCTCGAAGCGTGGCTCGAATCCGATGTGCCGACCGCGGAGCCTGGCAATGCTCCGCCGGGGCGGCCCGTACCGCCCGCGGCCACCACGCGCAGAAGGCGGTGCGCCGCGGCGGCCGTCAGCCGCTCGTCCGGGTTCTTGCGCAACAGCCCTTCGATGACGGGTGCGAGCTCTCCCGCGAGGTGCGGTATCGACGGTTCCTCGTCCACGACCGCTCGTAAGGTGCTCAGCGCTTGCTCGCGGCGAAAGGGCGATACGCCTTGTACTGCTGTGTAGAGGAGTACGCCGAGGGACCACAGGTCCGATGCGGGGCCGGGTGCATGGCCCTGAGCCCGTTCAGGGGCGAGGTACTCGGGCGAGCCGATCAGCTCGCCGGTCATCGTCAACGCGGAGGTGCCAGCAACCTCCGCAATGCCGAAGTCGGTGAGCACCACCCGGCCGTCGTTGGCGATGAGTACATTGCCCGGTTTGACGTCACGGTGGAGGACGCCCGCTTCGTGCGCGGCGCCGAGGGCGGTCAGGACGTCCGCCCCGATCTGCGCCGCGCGCTGCGGGGTGAGCGGACCGTCCGACTCCAGCACGTCGGAGAGGGCGAGACCGCGGACGAGTTCCATCACGATCCAGGGCCGACCCCCATCGGTGACCACGTCGTAGACGGTGACCACGCCACGGTGGGAGATTCGACCCGCCGCCCACGCCTCGCGCTCCAGGCGTTGGTAGAGCCGACGCTCATCGGCGCTGGAGAGCCCGACCGGGGATCGCACTTCCTTGACCGCGACCTCGCGGGCGAGCACTTCGTCCCGAGCGCGCCACACCACTCCCATCCCGCCCTCGCCCAACGGGCCGAGCAGTCGGTAGCGCCCTGCGATCAGCTGGTTCTCGGGCATGCGAGCCCCCATCCGTTACGGCGCGGCACAGCACGACATCCACAGCAAGGCAACTCATGGAAATCTCGGTGGAAACCCTTCCAAGTTAGCTCAACCACCCGCTTTTGCAGCCCTCTTGACGGTGAAGTGGCTTCAAGGTTGCTGTGAACGGCCACAACGAGGGTGAAGGTGTGATTCCTGGGTTCTCCGGTGTGAGTGTGGTCACTCCTTCGAGGGGGCGCCGATGAGTCGGGGTGCTCGGGAGTGCGCTCCTGCGGGGAGGGGAAGGCATGGGGATGGACTCGATGTCACATGACGGAACCGACTGGAAGCGGATCGAAGGGGCGAAGTGATCGACGGGCACGGGAGCGGGAGGCGGGCGGGCAGGCCGTGTCGAGCTGTCCAACTCGCCCTGGAATCGAATGGATTCGGAGAGTGATCGTCAACTCACGTACAGCAGTGGTGAATCCTCAGGACGGGATACACGGGTGTCCCGGCGGGGCGATAGGGTTAACCTGCCCGGGCCGGGTGCGTCGTACGGGTGGGGAGTGACATGGAACAGATAGCAATGCGAAGCAGGCCGCGCGTGCCTGCGATCACCTGCGGGAGTAGCGCGACGAGCTCGCGTCTCGACCGACATCTCTCGGTGCTCGGCGGTCCCGCCTTGCCACAGCGGGAGACGGTCGAGGCCACCTCACTGATGCGCGAGTTGACCTCGCGCGACGTGACGCACGACCGTGCTGCCAGCAAGAGCGGGCGCGTTTCGCTCTTCGCACCGCTGCGAAGGCTGCGCCGCACTCTCTTCGGTAGCCGCCGCTGACTCCTGGGCCTCCGCTCGGCCATGGCGCCCCCCGGGGCGCGCACCACATGTCACGTGTCACCGCCTGTGCGGCCCCGCGCTCAGGCGACCACGCCCTCCCGGTGCAGCGCTGCTGTCTCCTCCGTTGTCATTCCCAAGGACGCCAGCAGCGCATCGGTGTGTTCACCCAGTGCGGGTACCGCTCCCATCAGGGCCTCCGGGCCACCCGGCAGGGTGATCGGAGGCAGGAGCGCCCTCAGCGGCCCGACCGGCGAGTCGATTTCCCGCCATCGGTCACGCGCCGCCAGTTGGGGATGTCCGGCCACATCCCTCACGGTGTTGAGACGGGCGCTGGCGATTCCTGCGGCGTCCAGCCGTTCCACGGCCTCCTCGGTCCCCAGTCGTGACAGCGCTTTGGCGACCATTTCATCCGTGAGCCCCCGGTTCGCGGTACGGGCCGTGTTCGACGCAAATCGGGGATCGTCGGCGAGGGCGGGTTCATCGAGGACCTGCTCGGTCAGCCGTCGCCACTCGCGGTCGTTCTGCACCGACAGCAGTACCTGTCCGCCGTCGGCGGTGGTGTAGGCGTCGTACGGGGCGATGACGGCATGCGCGACACCGGTGCGCACGGGCGGTTCACCGCCGTGCATTCCGTAGTGCAGTGGGTGGCCCATCCATTCGGCGAGGGACTCCAGCATGGAGATCTCCACCGGGCCGCCGAGGCCCGTGGTGCTTCGGCGGAGCAGGGCCGCGAGGACTCCGGAGAATGCGTACATCGCGGCGGAGATGTCGGCTGCCGGGATGCCCGCCTTCGCCGGCTCGTCGTGCGTACCCGTCACCGACACCAGTCCGGCCTCGCACTGGACGAGCATGTCGTACGCGCGCTTGTGGGCGTACGGGCCCCCGGCGCCGTAGCCGGAGATGTCCACGGCGATCAGGCGGGGATGGGCCTCGCACAGGGTCGGCGCATCGAGGCCCAGCCGGGCCGCCGAGCCCTGGGCGAGATTCTGGACGAACACGTCCGCCCCCGCGATCAGCCGCTGCACGATGGCGAGGCCGCGGGCGTCCTTCAGATCGACCGCCAGCGACTCCTTGCCCCGGTTGCACCAGACGAAGTGGGAGGCGAGCCCCCGTGCGGCCGTGTCGTAGTCCCGGGCGAAGTCACCGCCGTCCAACCGCTCGATCTTGATGACACGTGCACCTAGATCGGCGAGTTGACGCGTGGCGAAAGGGGCTGAGACGGCCTGCTCGATGGCGACCACCGTGATGCCGTCGAGCGGCAGGGGTTGAGTGCGCATGGCCCGTCTTATCGCGTGTACCACCCAAATGTCATCAGTCATCCGCTGTGAGGTACGTCCCGGACCATGTGCGCATGGTGTGCCTCGCGCCCTGTATGGGCCCATTGTGCCGGATTCCCCGCGGTTGGTGCGTAGAGAGGGAGGGCAGGGTCGTTCCTTCGGAAACGGCCTAGAGCAGGGCGAACTGTCCCTCCGGGCCCTCCTCGCAGTGGTCAAGGACGGATGCGGGGCGGCGTGCTTCCGCAGGCACGGGCAGCACCTCCGGTACTTCGATGAGATCACCGCCTGCCAGCTCCCGCAGAAAGTCGTCGCGGTCCGCGCCCACCTCGCTGAGCAGGCTCAACACCGTGATCAGTGCCAACAGCTCGGATGTCCACTCCTGGGGCCAGCTCGTCGGCCGAAGAGCGTCCAGCGTGCCCGGCGCGACCGGGGATGTGCGGTTGTCGAACCAGAGGTCCAGGACCCGCACACCGCCCTGGCGGAACTCCCACGCACTGACCGGAACAGGGGAGATCCGACCGGTGCCGACCTCCAGCGTCTCCTGTGCTCGGTCATAGGCGAGCGCGTCGGGCCACGGCGGAAGCGCGGTACGCACATAGGGGCGGCGGCCCCCGGGCAACCTCGGTCTCTGTCTGCCGTGCACTCCGCGGAGTTGGATCTCCATCAGTCGGCGGCCGATGTCGATGCCCAGGGACCAGAGCGCGGGATCGGCGGGCAGGGGCACCGCACAACCCGTCGGGGAGTGCTCGCTCGCCGCGGTCACCCAGGCGAGTGCGTCTTCCGGCGCGACCTCCTGGCCGTACTGGCGTTCCAGGGCGCCCAGGAGGCCGGGGGCGAGGTTCGGTTCGACGCCACCGGGGCGACGGTAGAACGGTCGGATGCGGCCGGGGCGTCCCGTGGGGGCATGGCCGTCCGGCAGCAGCCCGGACACCAGTACGGCCGGTCCCCGGTTCTGCTGGGGTCCGGGCTGTTCCAGGACGAAGACCTGCCGTTCGTCCGCCACGCGCCACAGTTCGGGCCGTGCGGAATCGATGAGTCGGTGGTCGGGGATGAGCCACTGCTGGTCGAAGGGGCCGTGCAGGATCCGCACCGGTTCGGGGCAGCGGCCGTCCTCCTGGGCGAAGCGCCCGGTCGCGGTGCGCTGGCCCGGGAGTTGACCCACGGCGGTACGCGGCGTCCGGCCCCTGGTACAGCCGAAGAGGGCATCCCGCTCGGTGCCCCGTGTCGTCACCAGCCTGTCCCAGCGGGCCCTGAGGGTCTCCGGATCCGGAGCGAGCACCCAGGAGCGCCCCGTCCGCAAGGGTCGTACGCCCCAGGGCATCAGGTCGTCGAGCATCGGCATACGGACATCCTCCCCGACGTGCCCCCGCGCACTCCATGGACCGGGAGCCGACGGGCGCCTGCGCGGGCCCTACTCGGCGTCGACGGTCACCGAGAAGGAGAAGCGGTCGCCCCGGTAGCGGATGCGAGCCACATCGACCACCCGGCCGGTCACATCACAGGTCACGCCCGTGTAGTGCAGGATCGGACTCAACAGCGGCACTTGGAGGAGTTCCGCCGTCTGTGGGTCCGCGAGCCGTGCCTCCACCGTGTCCGTGATGCGCCCGATCCGGATGCCCACCACGTCCCGCAGCACCTTGGTCATCGGCCAGCGCTCCAGGTCCTTCACATCCAGCCGGGCGGCCACATCCGGTCGTAGCGCGTTATGCGCCCAGTTGGTCGGCTCACCGCTCTCCCCGTCACAGCGCAGCCGCCGGTAGCTGACCACTTCGGTCAGATCGGGGAAGTATTCGGTGAGTTCCCCCGGCACCGGTTCGGGGCCGTGGCCGAGGATCGTCGTCAGCTCGCCGGACTGCTGGGCCACGATCGCGTCGATCGACCCCAGCAGTCGGCGGGGCGCTCCTCGACGGGCGCCCGGTTCGATGAAGGTGCCCCGCCGACGATGCCGGCTGATGAGCCCCTCCTCCTCCAACTCCTTCAGGGCCTGCCGCATGGTCAGCACGCTCACCCCGTAGTGCGCGGCGAGCTGTTCTTCCGTGGGCAGGCGCAGTGACGCATCGGGCGTGCGCCCCAATATGGAAGCGCGCAGCGACTGCGAGACCTGGTACCACAACGGCAGCTTGCGGTTGAGGACCAGCGAGTCGGGAGCGAAGGAGGAGGGCACGGAGACTCCGTATCAGGACCTGAAATGACGCTCAAGACCCTGCCACACCTCGTCGTAACCCTCCTGGAGATGGGGGGCGTTGGCCGCCTGCTCGGTGGCGGTCACGGGCCAGCGGGTCTCGAACATGAAGGCGAGTCCGTCGTCGATCTTCTGGGGCTTGAGCTCGGCCGCACTGGCCCGGTCAAAGGTCTCCCGGTCGGGGCCGTGGGCCGACATCATGTTGTGGAGCGAACCGCCGCCCGGTACGAAGCCACCTTCGCCGGCCGTCTTGGCATCGTACGCACCTTCGATCAGGCCCATGTACTCGCTCATCACATTGCGGTGGAAGTACGGCGGCCGGAAGGTGTCCTCACCGACCAGCCAGCGCGGTGCGAAGACCACGAAATCGACTCCCGCGAGACCGGGGGTGTCCGACGGGGAGGTCAGCACGGTGAAGATCGAGGGATCCGGATGGTCGTAGGAGATCGTGCCGATCACATTGAAGCGCCGCAGGTCGTAGACGTACGGGACGTGATTGCCGTGCCAGGCCACGACATCGAGCGGTGAATGGGGATAGGTCGCGGCCCACAGGTTGCCGCAGAACTTGGTGACCACCTGCACCGGGTGGTCGACGTCATCCTCGTACGCCGCGGTGGGGGCGAGGAAGTCGCGGGCGTTGGCGAGTCCATTGGCGCCGATCGGGCCCAGGTCGGGGAGTTGGAAGGGCTGGCCGTAGTTCTCGCAGACGTAACCGCGGGCACGGGCGTCCAGGAGCTCCACCCGGAAGCGGACTCCGCGCGGGATGAGCGCCACCTCCCCGGGGCGCGCTGCCAGTCGGCCCAGTTCGGTGACGAGCAGCAATCCACCGTCTTCGGGGACGATCAGCAGCTCGCCGTCGGCGTTGCTGAAGACCCGGTCCATGGGGGCGTTGGCGTGGTAGAGGTGCACGGCCATGCCCGAGCGCTGGGTGGCGTCGCCGTTTCCACCGAGCGTCCACAGTCCGGCGAGCCAGTCGGTGTTCGGCGCGGGGTCCGGTTGGGGACTCCAACGCAGCCGGTTGGGGTCGGGCACGGTTTCGGTGAAGGGGGCGCTGCGCAGCGAACCGTTGTCGATGCGGTTGAAGCGGGGATGGGCTGCCGAGGGGCGGATGCGGTACAGCCAGGAACGGCGGTTGCCGGCGCGCGGCTCGGTGAACGCGGAGCCGCTGAGCTGTTCCGCGTACAGCCCGAGGGCGGCGCGCTGCGGGGAGTTGCGGCCCTCGGGGAGGGCCCCCGGGACGGCCTCGGAGCTGTGTTCATTGCCGAAGCCGGTGGAGTACGTCAGTGCGGCGGCGATCTTGCGTGCCTGCTCGGCCCTCGCGGGCTGCGCCCCTGCCCGTCCGGACTGCGTGTGCTGGGTCTGCCCGATCCCGTTCATCATCCGCTCCCGGTGCCGAAAGAATCCTATGGACAACCGTAGGATTGCGGGAGTGTTACGTCAACGGCATCGCGGACGCAGGATGCATGGCGAGTCTCGTGAGGTGCCTGTGGCCAGCGGTGCGACATTCCGAGGAAAGTGTCCATATCGTGGACCGTCGGGCTCGGTCTGCGGAATGAACCGATGGGACGAGCGGCCTGAGGGCGCCTCCCACGGCAGGGCCCGGGACGCTCCCAGGGGGCTCGCTGCTCGGCGGCTCGATCGCCCCTGGGGGAACGACCGGGTGTGGTCGGCCGTTCGGGTCAGGCGGGGGAGCGAGAGCCGTCGGCCGCGAGAGGGCGTGTGGCCCGCGGACGTGCAACGTACCGGGGGTGGACTGGAGGCCATCGGGGCGGTAGGAGAGGAGGTCAACGTACTCACTGGGTTGACCTGGTGTTTTGCTCGTATTGCTCGCATGTCAACACCTTGTTAACAGCTTTTGGTGCCACCTAACGTCGTCCGGACCGCCGAACCGGTGGGAGTTCAAGGATGAACGTGAGGTTCCCCCCATGCTGACAATCCTCGGCTTCACCATGATCGCGACCTTCCTGGTCTTGATCATGATGAAGAAGATGTCGCCCATCGCGGCACTGGTCCTGATCCCGGCCCTGTTCTGTGTGCTCGTGGGCAAGGGCGCGCACCTTGGTGACTACGTCATCGAAGGCGTCGGCAACCTCGCCCCCACCGCGGCGATGCTGATGTTCGCGATCGTCTACTTCGGCGTGATGATCGACGTCGGCCTCTTCGACCCGATCGTCCGGGCCATCCTGCGCTTCTGCAAGGCCGACCCGATGCGGGTCGTGGTCGGTACGGCCCTGCTCGCGGCGATCGTCTCCCTCGACGGCGACGGCTCCACCACCTTCATGATCACCGTTTCGGCGATGTACCCCCTCTACAAGCGGCTGAAGATGAGCCTGGTCGTCATGACCGGTGTCGCAGCCACCGCCAACGGAGTCATGAACACGCTGCCCTGGGGCGGCCCCACCGCACGCGCAGCGACGGCGCTGAAGCTCGACGCGGCCGACATCTTCGTACCGATGATCCCCGCGCTCGCCGCCGGACTGCTGTTCGTCTTCGCCCTCTCCTACGTACTCGGCATGCGCGAGCGCAAGCGCCTTGGCTACCTCTCGCTGGACGAGGCACTGACCCCCGAGTCGGACACGGTGCTGGTCGGCGCCGGTGGCGGGTCCGACACCCTGACCAAGGGCCGCAAGAAGAAGGGGACCGGCCCTTCGGCCGACGCGCCCGCTGCCCCCTCCGGTTCGGCAGCACCTGATGCCGGTGCCGGTGCCGGTGCTGATGCTGATGCTGATGCCGACGCCGACGAGGGCTTCCAGGGACTCGACCCCAACCGCGAGACCCTGCGCCCCCGCCTCTACTGGTTCAACGCCGGGCTCACCATCACCCTGCTCACGGCCATGATCATGGAACTGCTGCCCATCCCGGTGCTCTTCCTCCTCGGCGCAGCCCTTGCACTGACCGTGAACTACCCGAACATGGCCGACCAGCGTGCCCGCATCGGTGCCCATGCGGAGAACGTCCTCAACGTCTCCGGCATGGTCTTCGCTGCTGCGGTCTTCACCGGAGTCCTCACCGGCACCGGCATGGTCAAGCACATGGCGGACTGGTTGGTGGGCGCCATCCCCGAGGGCATGGGCCCCCACATGGCCATCGTCACCGGACTGCTCAGCCTCCCGCTCACGTACTTCATGTCGAACGACGGCTTCTACTTCGGTGTGCTGCCGGTGCTCGCGGAAGCCGGTGCCGCCCATGGAGTCTCCCCGCTGGAGATCGCCCGCGCCTCTCTCGTCGGCCAGGCGCTCCACATGTCCAGCCCGCTGGTTCCCGCGGTCTACGTACTCGTCGGCATGGCCAAGGTCGAGTTCGGGGACCACACCCGCTTCACCGTGAAATGGGCCGCGCTCACCTCGCTCGTGGTGCTCGCGGCGGGCGTCGCCATCGGGATCATCTGACGGCTGAAGGCCCTTAAGGACACCCTGCGGATAGGGGCCCGGGCACGAGAACCCGGCAAGATCCGGAAGAAGCCCTAGAGCGTCAGGGGTGTGGGAACCGATTCGATCACATCGGTTCCCACACCCCTGACGCATTCGTGCTCCGCTGTACACGGGGAACTACTCTCCGTCCCCTCCAGGAGAAGCCGTCCAAGGGGGCACCTCGTCGTATCGCCTGGTGAGATGCCCGAGGTGGCGACGTCTGCTTTTGTCACGCTTGGCGTGCTCCTGGCGGCGACGATGGCGTCGATCAGGTGTACGGAAGCCAACTCACGGGGAATACAAAGCCGTTCAAGATTCCACCCGCTCAAGGCCCCGGAGAGCCGCTCCGGACCGAAAGCATTGTTTCAATTTGCGTCCATGTCATTCCCCGCCCGGGAGTATTCGACTATTTTCAATCCCCCAGCCGCTCCCCACATCCCCCGGCGGAACATATGACTCGCGCTATTACCCTGCAGAGTGTCAGCAAGCGATACGGACGAGCTGCCCGTGCCGTCGACCGATTCAGTCTCGACGTCAAACCGGGCGAATTCGTCGTCCTCCTGGGGCCCTCGGGCTGCGGGAAAACGACCGTTCTCCGCATGATTGCCGGCCTGGAATCGATCACCGACGGTGAGCTTCTCCTCGATGGAGAACCCGCCGGCCATTTGCCCCCGGGCGATCGATCCATGGCCATGGTGTTTCAGAACTTCGCCCTCTACCCGAACATGACAAACCGCGACAACATCGGCTTCCCCCTCCGGGTGGGCGACCCCCGCGGAGATCGCCGTCCCCACGTCGACGCCACCGCCCGCATGCTCGGCATCGAGGACGTCCTCGACCGCTATCCGTACCAACTCTCCGGCGGCGAACGGCAGCGGGTCGCCATGGGGCGGGCCATCTCGCGGCAGCCCTCGGTCTTCCTGATGGACGAGCCCCTGTCCAATCTGGAAGCCAAGCTGCGCAACCGACTGCGAGCGGAGATCGCCCAGCTCACCAAGGAGATGGGCGTCACCACCATCTACGTCACCCAGGACCAGGCCGAGGCCATGTCGCTGGGGGACAGGGTCGGGGTGATGCGCGGAGGGGTCCTCCAGCAGGTCGGGAGCCCGCGCGACATCTACGCCGTACCGGACAACGTGTTCGTGGCCGCGTTCATCGGCACCCCACGGATCAATCTGCTCCAGGCCATCGTCAACGCACCACTGGACGGCGGGATGTCACTCGACCTCGGCCGACAGCGGCTGACCATGCCCGAACCGCTCAGCGTGGACCATCAACTGCTGCGCATCCAACAGGGTCGGCAGATCATCGTCGGACTCCGCTCCGAGGCCACCAGGATCGCCCTCCCCAGCCAGGCCCGCCCGGGTGAGGTGCCGCTGACGGGCACGGTCGAGTACACCGAGTACCAGGGGCACGAGGCCCTGTTGTACGTCAACATCGGCTCCCGTTCGGCCATCGTGCCCAATCTGGAATCGCCTCGCCCCGCCGTGTCCCCGCGCCGACTGCGCAACTCGTCGAAGGACAACGGCAGCTTCCTGACCAGGTGGAAGGAGAGGATGAACACCTACGTCTCCGGCCCGCCCGCACTCTTGGAGGAGTCGGGACCCCAGCCGTACGGGCCGCCTGCCGGATACGGACCGCACGACCCGGGGCGTCCCCCCGCCCCCGCGAGTTCGCTCGTCATCAGGACCAGTCCCAACCTCTGGCTCCAGCCCGGTGCCCGGGTACCGCTGCTGGTCGATCTCGCCCACCTCTACGTCTTCGACCACCACGGCAGACGCATCTGTCCCGCTCCCGCGGAAATGCTCGGCATAGAAGGCTGAGGTTGATGGGCCCCTGAGCCCACTGGGGCCGGGGCCCATGGCACCGGAGAGCCCGTAGTCACGACCCGAGCGCATCCGCCCGAACGGTGGGAAGGCGTTCTGGAGAACGACAGCACCACCCCTCTGCACGGCCGAGTGGAGCCACTCGCCACGGCGTTGCGCCACGGCAGTGTGTCCCGCCTTAGGCCCGGGACGATGGAACGGAAGGCCGCACCGCTGGGACGCCGACCCCCCGCGGCAAGCGCCACCGCAAGCCAAGAGCCACGCCCACCCGTGAAGGGGCCTCGTGGTGTGCTCCCGCCGAGCTTCCGTTGCTCAAAGACTCCTCCGCTGGTCAAGGTGCGGATGTCGCCATCGCTCCCCTCACCGCCGGGCTCCCTGTTGCTGCCGTCCCTCCGATCGCACCGCTGGTCGGTGCGGAGGTGAGTGCTGGCCGGTATGCATGGCAGAGAATGGACGGTCGTACGGTTCCGATCGGGGACTTTCGCAAGACCCTTTCGTTCCCGGTCTGCGTTTATGTGAATTGCCGGCCCTGTTGGCCCGGCCAACTTCCATGGCCGTGCACGTGCGCCGCGGCTTGATTTCGAGGGTGCTGCCACTCGTCGTCAGGGAGCGAGTGTGATTGCAGTGACGATTTCACAACCCTTCGTCGGACGGCATCGACAGAGGGAACCGGTGGAGTTCTAGCCATTTACCGCACTACGTCAATCGATGCCGATGTGCTCGGTTGCCTAGGCGTTCAGACGGTCCGGTGCGGTTTTGGTTGGAGGCCGCGACGGGTGGGATTCGCGGCCGTATCCATAAATGAAAGAACGTTGTATTTACCGGAGCACCAAGGTGAAATGGGTGTCACATGCGCGGGGATGCGGTGGCCTCGAACTGAACCCTCAGCCCGTCGATGATCGCCCGCAGACCCGTCTCGAACGCCCGCTCGTCGACCTGCTCCTGCCGTTCCGCGAGCAGGTGCGCCTGCCCCAGGTGCGGGTAGTCGGCCGGGTCGTACGCCGCCTGGTCGTCGACGAAGCCCAAGGCGAAGGAGCCGAGGGCCGAGCCGGTGATGAAGTACCGCATCAGCGCGCCGATGGAGGTCGCCTGCGCCGGTGGCCAGCCTGCCCGCACCATCGCCCCGAAGACCGCGTCGGCCACCCGGAGTCCTGCGGGTCGACGGCCCGGCCCCTTGGCGAGCACCGGGACGATATGGGGATGGGCGGTGAGGGTCGCGCGGTAGGCGACCCCCCAGGCGTGCAGCGCGGTGTCCCAGCTCCAGTCGCCGGGGTGCGCGGTCGCCCGTTCGTCGAACATCGAGAGGTCGACCTCGGCCTGGACCGAGTCCGCGACCGCCTCCAGGATTTCGTCCTTGGTGCGGAAGTGGTGGTACAGCGAGGGGCCGCTCACGCCCAGCTCCGCCGCCAACCGCCGGGTGGAGACCGCCTCCACGCCCTCCGCGTCGACGAGTGAACCCGCCGTCTCGACGATGCGTTCTCGGCTCAGGAGGGGCTTGTGCGGTCGGGCCATGCGCCACATCGTAGGGCCTGCCGGGCCGGACCCAGCCGTCGCCGACCAGGGGCTGCCCCGGCGGGCGCGCGGGGCGGGATCGCCAGGTCGCCTTCAGGTGTCGTCGGCCCGGTGCGTGCCGTTCACCGCGGGCGGACTCGATCGGCAGCGCTGTCTGCTCGGCCCCCAGTCCGTCTCTAAGCGCTTGCTCATGGGTGCGGGTATGGTTTCCTCCAGTGGATAGGAAGGGGCGCGCGATGACTGCGGCCGAGGAGATGACCTGCGACGACGTGCCGTGGGGAGAGGTTTCGCCCGAGGCGGCGAGGAAGCTCCTCATCGCCGCGGTGGAAGCCTTCGCCGAACGCGGCTACCACGCCACGACGACGCGGGACATCGCGAGCCGGGCCGGGATGAGCCCCGCGGCGCTCTACATCCACTACAAGACGAAGGAAGAACTGCTCCACCGCATCAGTCGGATCGGGCACGTCCGGGCCCTGGCGGTACTGGCCACCGCGGGCGAGCGCGAGGGGACACCCCCGGAGCGGCTGGCGGACGCCGTCAGTTCGTTCGTGCGCTGGCACGCCGGTCGTCATGACACCGCCCGCGTGGTGCAGTACGAACTCGAAGCGCTCTCGCCCGAGCACCGTACGGAGATCGTTGAGCTGCGGCGGCGCAGTGATGCCGTCATCCGCGGCATCCTGCGGGACGGGGTGGAATCCGGCGAGTTCGATGTGCCCGATGTTCCCGGAACCACGCTCGCCGTGCTCTCGCTCTGCATCGATGTGGCCCGGTGGTTCAACTCCAAGGGGCGCCGCACCCCGGAGGAGGTCGGGGAGCTCTATGCCGATCTCGTACTCCGCATGGTCTCTACGCCCCAGACGCCCCCGACGCCTGCGGTGTCCGGCGCGGACCGGTGAACCGTTCGGGCCGGTGACCTGTCTCCCGCCTGCGACCGTGCCGTCCTCGATCGCCCGTGGGTGCCTCCGGGGCAAGCGGCCACGGGCGGGTGCATGCCGCATGGGTCACGGGACCAACCGTGGCGACTCCTGTGACCCACATCACTGCCCCTCGATCGATGACCTTTGCCTTCCTCCGCGGTCAAACCCGCAAGACCACCGCGATGCCCATGCCCCAGCGAGGCGCCGCGTACGAGGGAGGCACCCCATGACCCACACGATCAACGCCCCTGTTCTGAACGCCCCTACGGGCAATCGGGATCGGTCGCCGTCGGCGGCGCGCAGGCTCCTGGCCATCGGCGCGTCCGCCGGCCCGCTGTTCCTCGGGCTCGGGGTCGTCCAGGGGCTCACCCGAGAGGGCTTCGACTTCAGCCGGAACGCCTTCAGTCAGCTCAGCCTCGGCGATCTCGGTTGGGTGCAGACGGCCTCGTTCGTCCTCACCGGTCTGTTGATCGCCGCTGCCGCGCTCGGTGTGCGGCAGACCCTGGACGCCGGTCAGGCGGCGCGTTGGGTACCGCGCCTCCTGGGCGTCTTCGGTGCCTCGTTCATGGTGAATGCGGTGTTCCGGGCCGATGCCGGGGCGGGGTTCCCCGTCGGCACTCCGCAGGGGCCGCCTGCCGCGATCAGTGCGCAGGGCGCCGTCCATATGGCCAGTGGCCTGGTGGGGTTCCTCTCGCTCTGCGTCGCGTTCTTCTTCCTGGCCCGTTGGTTCGCGGCGAGGCAAGAGCGCGGCTGGGCTCTTGCCTGCCGTCTGCTGCCGATGGGGGTCCTCGCCGGTTTCATGGGCTCCGGTGTCTCCGTCGTCGCCTTCACCGTCGGGGCGGGGCTGGGCCTGATGGGGCTCACCGCCGTCACGCTCCGCCTTGCGCTCCGTCCACGGCCCTCCAACGGCTGACCCGGCTGCCGGTCGCCGACCCGGCAGCCGCCACGCCCCGACCGCATCGATGGCGTATGGCAACATCGCCCCGCGCCGACTGCACTGATCGCGCCGACAGCGCTCACCGCATCGCCCACACCGACTGCACCGACTGCACCGACCCAGAGGAATCAGCGATATGACGAACGCAGCCAACGGACCCGCCAGCTACTTCCCGTCCATCGAGAAGAAGTACGGGCGCCCGGTAGCGGAGTGGAAGGAACTCATCCGCTTGTCACCCCTGACCAAGCACATGGAACTCGTCGCCTGGTTGAAGGCAGAACACGGGCTGGGCCACGGCCATGCCAACGCGCTCGTCGCCCACACCCTCGCCGAGGACAGCGGACGGTGAAGACGCCCGGCCGGGTGAGACGGCGACCCGTCCCCACGCTCCTTGCGGGCCGCCCGGCACACAGCCCGGACGGTCCGCGTCTGCGAACTGCTCAGAAGTAGTAGCGGGATACCGAGTCGGCCACGCACACCGGCTTGTCACCGCCCTCGCGCTCGACCGTCACCCGGGCGGTGACCTGGACCCCGCCACCCGCCTCCGTGACGTTCTGCACGACCACCGTCGCCCGTAGCCGCGACCCCACCGGAACCGGCGCCGGGAAGCGCACCTTCTCCGTCCCGTAGTTGAGGCCCATCTTCGCTCCGTCCACCCGCATCACCTGAGGTACCAGGACAGGGAGCAGGGAGAGGGTGAGATAGCCGTGCGCGATGGTCGTCCCGAACGGGCCGTCCGCCGCCCGTACGGGATCCACATGGATCCACTGGTGATCGCCGGTCGCCTCGGCGAAGCGGTCGATCCGTTGCTGGTCGATCTCCAGCCAGTCGCCCGGCCCCAACTGCTCGCCGACCGCGGCGGCCAGCTCGGCTGCGGAAGTGAAGGTCCTCGGCTCGGCCATGGTCCTGATCCCTGCCTCTCACGTACTGGCTCCCGTGGAAGCCGCCACGGTCTCACCGTACAGAACCGTGGATGCAGGGTCCGGTCAGACGCGATGTGGGGATGTCCTCGGCCGCCGGTGCGGACGGGCCGGCCAGCGGTTCGACGGGCGGTCGCGCGAGGGTGTCCGATCGCCGTTCGCAGACAGGGGGCAGCCAGCGTTCAGGGGGTCAGGGGCGGCCCCCGGTGCACCGTGCCATCCCGTGTGCGTGCCCGGGCCAGTAGGGTCGCCGAGTGCCCCAGTTTTTCGAAACCACACAGGAGCTGAGCGTCGGCCAGCTCTCGCAGCGCAGTGGTGCGGCCGTGTCCGCCCTGCACTTCTACGAGTCCAAGGGGCTCATCAACAGCCGTCGTACCACCGGGAACCAGCGCCGCTACTCCAGGGACACCCTTCGTCGGGTCGCCTTCGTCCGTGCCGCGCAACGAGTCGGCATTCCGCTGGCGACCATCAGGGACGCGCTGGCCGAACTGCCCGAAGAGCGCACCCCGAACCAGGACGACTGGGCGCGGTTGTCGCAGGCGTGGCGCAGCGAGTTGGACACCCGCATCAAGCAGTTGGCGCGCTTGCGCGATCATCTGACCGACTGCATCGGCTGTGGCTGTCTGTCGCTGGAGACCTGTGTCCTGTCCAACCCGGACGACACCTTCGGTCAGCGGATGGCGGGCTCCCGACTGCTGCCCGTGCGCCGCGAGGCCGGGACCGCCGGGACCGCCGAGAACACCGGGACCGCCGCGAACGCCGGGACCGCCGCGAACGCCGGGACCGCCGCGAACGCCGGGACCGCCGCGAACGCCGGGACCGCCGCGAACGCCGGGAACGCCGGGAACACGGTCTGAGTTCCGCACCGTACCCGTGGGGTACGGATGCGAACCAGGGGCGGCATGCCGGTGAGTGCCCCCGCGCACTCACCACGGGCGCGGAGGGCGGTCCACGCGGTACCGAAGGGCGGTTCGCGTGCGATTCCTGCTGCGCGCCGCTCAGGCGACCGACGCCAATGCCACTCGCCCGACCGCCTTGGCCGCGGCCACCGCATCGGACGACAGTACGGGTCGGGGCACCACGATTCCGCAGCCCAGGCAGACGGGTCCGCTCCAGGGCTCGTGTGCGAGGTTGTTGCGCCACTCGATCTCCCTCGCTCCGCAGGCCGGACAGGACTCGCCTGGTGCCCTGCCCAATGCCTCGATCAGTCGGCGCAGCACCTCGTCGAGCGGTGCCGTGGGGTGAACGCTCGGGGTGTCGCAGCGCGCGACTCCATGGCCGCCCCAGGTGCGACGGTGCCAGTCGTCGAAGGACGACGGCCGTCGTAGTCCACCGTGCTTCTCCCGTTTGCGGCGGTCCGCGAAGCTCTCCTCGTACGCGAGCCAGACCGCACGCGCCCGTTCCAACTCCTCCAGTGCGGCCACCAGCCGCGCTGGGTCGGGAGCCCGGTCCTCGGGCTCGATGCCGTGCCGGGCGCAGAGGTGATCCCATGTCGCCCTATGCCCATAAGGGGCAAATCGCTCAAGGCACTTGCGCAGTGAGTAGCGCCGGAGCGCCAAATCACACCGCGCATCGCGCACCTGTCTCGCAAGACTCCTGAAGCCGGCCATGCACTGCCACCTCCGTCGCTGGTACATCGGCGTTGGTGTATGGACGTACGACTGCCCGATCCGGCTCCATCGAAAATCCGATGGGGCCCATTAATGAAACGTTCCTACGATGGCGGGTGGGGTCGCACCTGCGCCGATGTCCTGTTGTCCCGTCCGTCTCGGAGCCCGAACTGCCCATCCGCGCCCCGAACCCATCGTGGGAAGACTGCCCCTGAAGACTGCCCCGAATGCCCGTGGGCAAGGGAGCGAGTTGTCGGACGTTTCCCATTGCGCCGCGCACTCCAGGTCCGTACGGCTCTCGTCGATCGCCGTGCGCCCCCGACCTTCCGCGGCCGACCCGGTACCCGTCGGGCTCACAGGAGTGCCGAAGCCGCGACCGGGTACCCGGAGTGTTGAAGGACCGCGCCCGCAGCCCGGGATGGTCCGCGTCCGTTCGGTGTTCCACGGCCCGTCCGGCGCGGTCCCGCCGGGCTCAGCGGCCCAGACGCCCCGCCGAGACGACCACGCGGGCCAACTCCTCGTGGCAGATGTCACTGTGCGCGCCGGACGGCGGCCCCCCGCGCCGCACCACCTCCGCGCAGTCCACGCTCACACAGCCGGATGCGGGAACTCCCCGCGCCAGGGTCTGGGCGAGCGACAGCCGTACCGAGGGCGAGCGCACGGCTTGGACGCCGTCGTACCCGACCGCCCACCAGCGGCGATCGAGGCCGATCGCCGTGCGGTCGTCCCCGGCGAGTCGGGAGGCCAGGGGGTAGATCACGCCGAGCGCACTGTCGTGTCGGGAGTGGCAGGCCACCAGGGGCCCGTCGATCCGCTGTTCCATGCTCCGCAGCGCGCCCGCGTTGTGCGAGGCGTGGGGGAGGCTGGGAGCGAAGGCGTAGTGCGAGAAGGCGCCTTGGAGCAGGGTCACCGACTTCACGGAGCGCACCCCGTCAGGAAGCCCCTTCAAGGCGAAGGACACCAGTCGCGCGCCTTGGCTGTGGCCCACGAGGTGGACCCGTACGCCCGGTCGGGTACGGGCGAGTTGGCCGAGGAGCGGACCGAGCCCCAGTTCGCCGACCGCACCGGCCCGGCGCTTCATGGCGTAGTACGTGGTCTGGCGCAGCAGTTCCTTGGCGCCCTTCCAGGTCTTCTGGAACCCCTCGCCCAGGGAGTCGACGGAGAGTGTGGCGATGTCGGCGGGGTCCTTCTGGTCGCGGGCGAGGGCGAATAGTTGGCACAGCTCGAACGCGTCCTCGAAGTACAGGGCGGGCGGCCCCTGCTCGTCCTGGGGGAGATCGGTGGTGAAGCACGTCTCCAGCCCGCCCGCGGGCGCCTCGGTCAACTCCCGGGCCAGCCGTCCGAACTCGGCGAACGCCTCCCGGGACGCGGGGCGCTCGGTGAGGAGGCCCGCGAGCCGGGCCACGGTGGGCTCGTGTCCGGGGAAGACCGCGTTCAAAGCGGTCTGGCTGGGTCCGTCCAGCGTGATTGGGTCCGTCGCCGCGATTCGGGGTGCCACCGTCTCGGGGGCGGCGAACAGCGAGGGGTCGAAGTCGGGGACGGGTTCATCGGTGAACCTCATGGAGGGCCAGACGATTCCCCCGTACCCCAACCGTATTTTCGGTCCCAGCAGGGCCGGGAAGGGTGCGAAGAAGGATGAGTACAGCCGCTGGGCGACCGAGGGTGAGTTGTTCCAGCCGTGTGCGAACAGCACGAGATCCGTGACGTCCATCCGCAGCAGCCGTTCGCGCTGCGCGGTGTTGACATCCCCGTCCTTGTCGAAGGTGATGTCCTGATAGGGCGCAACGCTCATCCCCGCCATACTGTCCTCCCCAGGGTGGGCCTGCCTGTGTAGGAAGCATCCTGCGTACGGGAGGGAACGGCCAGCCCTCCGACCGGGACAGTCCGGGACAGTCCGAGGCAGTCGACTTCGAGCGGGCCGAAGGCGGCGCGAAGTCGACGAAGTGCTGTGGGACGCTCCGTCGCAAACGTGGTGGGATCGACAGGCGGGACTCCTTCCGCCCTGGTCAGAGCAGATCGGCCGGGGTGATCCTGGGGAGGTGGATCAGTACGTCGTACGACGGAGCCAGCCGTACCGCCTGGGGCGGATCGGGCCACCCGGCGCCGATGCTGCGGACCGGACGGGCGGTGTTGAGCCAGGTGCGCGCGATGGACGGCACCGTGCGCAGGTCGATCGTGTAGCTCTGCCGGGACACCCGCTCCAGCACCACTTCGGCGCTGCCCGCCTCGGGCGGTCCCACCGAGAAGGTGCGCACGGGTTCCGCCGGGTCGGTCAGATCAAGGGCGCGGAACGACCCCTGTCCGAAGGTGAAGCCCACGTTCACGTACGCGTCGCCGACCAGGTCCCGAAGGAAGGCACCCTGCACCTTCGGATACTGCGCGGTGTTGCTGGATTCGTATCCCACATGTCCGTTGTGTGCTGACAGCAGCACACGACGCCCGGTCTGGCGCTGCCACCACACCGTGTTCTCGGCCATGATCTGGTCCCGATAGCGCATCATCTGGGCTGTCCCACCAGGGGTGGAGTAGTCGAAGGAGTACATGGTTCCGACCTGGGCGATGGCCCGGGCGTGCTGCACTGCCCAGACATGTCGGTCGCGATCTCGGTGGGGCCGCTGCTGCTCCAACAGCATGAGCGCCCGCTGCACATCGGTCGCCAGTTCGCGCCGTTCGGCGAGCGGCTTGGAGAGGTACGCCTTCATGGTCTGGTCCACGGACGCTGACTCCGGGGGACGTGACGCCCGGTAGAGCCGGGTGAACTCCGGCAGCAGCTTCGGATGCCGTTCGCCGACGTACCGCGTCACCAGGTCGAACAGTTGCGGGCCGGCGTGGGCGGAGTCGTTGCCCATGAAGTGCACCGGCCGTTCGGGGTGGCGGATGTTGTGTCCGCGCATCCAGCGGATCAGATCCAGGTACTCCTGGGTGTTCCAGGGGAAGTAGGCGTTCTGGAACTCCTCCCGCATGATCTGCCGCGGGTCACCCTTGCCGTGCAGCACGTGGTCATTGAGCCGGACCCCGGCGCTCCAGTTCGCTTCCAGGGAGAAGGTGGCGAAGCCGTCGCGCCGCACTAGCTCCTTGAACACCTGGGTCTTGGTGCGGAAGAACTCGTGGGAGCCATGGGTGGCTTCGCCCATGCCCACGATCGAGGCATCACCGATCATCCGTCGCAGCGGTCCCAGATCGGAGAGTGGCTCGGCCGTCTTGGCCAGCGCGCGGGCGATACGGTCGTCGGTCGGTCGGTGGCCGGGTTCGGTCGGTGGTGCGAGCTGCGGGACGCGGGGCGAGATGGCGGGCCCGGCTGCGGCAGCCGCAGCCGGTAGGCACAGGGCGACGGAGGCCAGGGTGAGCAGGCCCAGCACACCTCGTTGAATCGCTGTTCGATACATGTACCCACTGTGCCGCCGGGGCGGCGCGGTGGTCGAACCGGCACGCCCCCGGGGGGAGATGGGGCCATCCCCCCTCTCAGTACCGCAGATACCTCCTGCGGACCCTGCGGAACGCGGCCAGTTCATCCCGCCAGGACCCCACGACCTCATCGGTGTCCGCTCCGGCGTCGATGAGCGTGCGGACCTTGGTCGATCCGGTGAGCTTGTCGATCCAGTTGTTGTTGACCCACTGGAATCCGGGCCAGACGGCCCGCGCGGTCACCAGGAGGCCGATGCCGGTGCGCACCGGATCGAAGGCGTCCCGGTCGTGGACGTGGAGTTGGAGACCGCCGCAGGTCTTGCCGACGTGCTTGTTGAACGTGGGGGTGAAGTACGCCTCGCGGAAGTGCACCCCCGGCAGGGCCAATGACTGCGCCGCCTGCGCCCAGCGGCGATCGACCCCAGGCGCACCCAGCAGTTCGAACGGTCGGGTCGTGCCGCGCCCTTCCGACAGGCTGGTGCCTTCGAAGAGGCAGGTTCCCGAGTAGACCAGCGCGGTGTCCGGGGTCGGCATATTGGGGCTCGGCGGTACCCAGGGCAGTCCGGTGTCCCCGAAGTGGTCCGAACGCCGCCAGCCCGACATCCGTACGGTGGCCAGGTCGACCGGATCGTCCTTGAGGAACTCGCCGTTGAAGAGCAGGGCCAACTCGGCCACGGTCATTCCGTGTGCCTGGGCGATCCGCTGGCGGCCGACGAACGAGGCGAAGGCCGGCTCCAACACCGGTCCCAGGGCGGCCCTGCCGCTCACCGGATTCGGTCGGTCGAGCACGACGAAACGTTTACCCGCGAGCGCCGCCGCCTGCATGCAGTCGTACAGGGTCCAGATGTAGGTGTAGAAGCGGGCGCCCGCGTCCTGGATGTCGAAGACGATCGTGTCCACACCCGACGCGGTGAAGACGTTCGCCAGCCGCTGCCCGCTCTGCTGATAGGTGTCGTAGACGGGCAGTCCGGTTGCCGGATCGTCGAAGCGCCCCTCGGAGCCGCCCGCCTGGGCCGTCCCCCGGAAGCCGTGCTCGGGTCCGAAGACGGCGACCAGGTCGATTCGTTCGTCGCCGTGCATCACATCGACGATGTGGCGCACGGCGGAGGTGACGCCGGTCGGGTTGGTGACCACGCCGACCCGCTGCCCTGACAGCAGGGCGTACCCGTCGGCCGCGAGTCGGTCGAACCCGGTGTGCAACCGCCTGCGCACCGATGCGTGCGCGGTGGTGGCGTGTGTCCCGGCGGCCAGGGCGCCCGCAGCTCCACCGGCGGCCAGCAGTCCCCTTCTGGTCAGCGCCATGTGCTTCCTTCCCAGCCGATTCCTGTCATGCTCACGCACGCTAGCGCTCTTGGTGACAGGAGGGAACGACCCGGTCGAAGCCGCGTCGCCCCCCGGTCGCGCCGCGCCACCCGGGCGGGCGGAACCAGTGGCCTACCGGTGTTCCACCGGCCCTGGCGTCGGCCCCGTCGCCCCCTGCGCCCCCTGCGCCCCCTTCGGCGGAGGCGCGACCGCGATCCCCGATGGGAAGATCCCGGACAGATCGGCTGTTCTACTGCCAGACAAATGCAGCAGCCAAATCGGCAGATAAATGCAGCAGGCGAACGCTGCGGACGGACGCAGGAAACGGACGAAGGGCCGGTGGCACACGATGGCCAGGACGACGGACGGGGACCACGGACCCGTACCGCAGAGACTGTTGGCCACCGCCACCCGGCTCTTCGCCCAACGCGGCTACGACCGCACCTCGGTCCAGGAGGTCGTCGAGTCCGCGGGGGTCACCAAGGGGGCCTTCTACCACTACTTCGACTCCAAGGAAGACCTGCTCCACGAGGTGTACGCCCGGGTCCTGCGCCTACAACAGCAGCGGCTGGACGGCTATGCGGACGCGGGCGGGCCGGTGGAGGACCGACTGCGGGAAGCGGCGGCGGACGTGGTGGTGACGACGATCGCGAACCTCGACGACGCCGAGATCTTCTTCCGTTCGATGCACCACCTCGGCCCCCAGAAGCGTCAGCAGGTACGGGCGGAACGCCGGCGCTATCACGAACGGTTCCGGGCGCTCGTGGAAGAGGGGCAGCGGAGCGGAAGGTTCTCCACGGCGACCCCCGCCAACCTCGTCGTCGACTATCACTTCGGCTCGGTGCACCACCTGTCCACCTGGTATCGCGCCGATGGGGCCCTGAGCCCCCGAGAGGTCGCCGACCACCTGGCCGATCTGCTGATGCGGGCCCTGCGTCCCTAAGCCGCGGCTGACGCATCCCCTCTGGTCTGCGACGACCGAGAAGCAGCGCTCCCGATCGTCCGAGCACCTCAATGGTCGTCCCAGTGCCCCTCGTGGGCCGCGTGCCGATGTCCGTCGTGGAGGTAGTCGATGTGATCGCCGTGCTCCACGGCGGGGTGTCCACAGCTGGAGCCGTGTTCATGGGCGTGTCCGCTGTGCGAGATGTGCTCGCCCGGTTCGCACTCGTCCCAGTGGCCCGAGTGCTCGCGGTGGAGATGACCGTCGTGGGCGTAGTCGATGTGATCGCCGTGCAGGATTCCCGTGTGGCCGCAGGCCGGGCCATGGGCGTGCTCGTGCGCGGGATGTTGTTGGTGGAGTACGGCCATGACCCTCACCCTTGTCTAGGTTTCACGATGTTTGTGCCGTTCTGATCACTTCCAGATTAGTTCCCGGAGCGCGCTGCGCCCGATGAGCAGCCATTCGGCGGTTCATCCCGTTCGGCGGTTCAATCGCTCGGCTGTGCAGCTGTTGGGCGCTGCTCGTCGTCAGAGGACCATCGTGCTGGCGAAGGCGGCCAGGGCCACCGTGCACCCGGCGGCCAACAGGGCCGCCCCGGTCGACAGCGGCGGGGGATGGGCGTGGCCTCCCAGCACCCTTATCCGCCTGTGGGCCGCCCGCAGGAAGACCAGCGAGATCAGTACGCTTAGCGCCACGACGACCGTTCCCGCGGCGTCCAGCCCGCCGTGCTCGCTACTGGCCACCTGCCGCCCGGCGAGCACGGCCGCCACGGCGAACGCCAGTGTCGTCCTGCGCCAAGCGAGCCGGGTGCGCTCCGGTTGCAGACCCGGGTCACGGTCCCCGCCCCACGGAAGGCTCTGCTCCGGAGGCCCCGAGCCGGGAGGCGGAGCCGGGGCCGCACCCGCATCCGCACCGGACGACGCCTTCACCGGCCCTGCTCCCACCCCAGGAAGACCACCACGATCATCGCCACCGCGACCACGGCGATCACCAGGCTCACCAGCGCGGGGAAGCGTGACACCGGAAGGTCCTCGCCGCGCCGCATCGCCCGCTCGCAACGCACCCAGTGGTTCACCGCGCGCAGCGCGCACAGCACTCCCGCCCCCAGCAGCCCGAAGGCCAACCCGGCCCGTACGCCCCAGCGCAGGTCGGGCAGGAACTGATCCACCGCGAAGCCGCCGCCGATCAGCGCGAGCGCCGTACGCAGCCAGGCCAGGAAGGTGCGCTCGTTGGCGAGCGAGAAGCGGTAGTCGGGGGTGTCGCCCTCCTCCCTGACCCGCTGGGGGGCGAACCACAGCCGCAGGCTCCGCAGAAAGCCGCTCACTCCACCGCACCTCTCATCGGACCGGGCCTCATCGCGCTCGTCCTCGGTGGGCCTTCAGCTGTTCATACGCAAACGAGCCGTCGGGTACCCAATCCCACTGGTCGAGCCGCTGTTCCAACTCGTCCTCCGTGAGGAAGGAGTGCCAGGCCACCTCCTCGGCCTGCGGGTTCACCGGGCCCTCGCAGCGCACCTGGTAGACGGCCGACCACCAGCTCTGGCCGTCGTTCTCGTAGAGGAAGCGGAACAGGGGCTCGGGCCGGGGGAGATCGGCCGTGCCCAACTCCTCGCGCGCCTCCCGCAGGGCGGCGTCGTCGTACTCCTCGCCGGCGCCCACCACTCCGCCCACGAACATGTCGTGGAGCGAGGGGAAGACCAGCTTGGTCGCCGTCCGGCGGTGCACGAAGATCCTGCCCCGGGCGTCGGTGGCCAGGACGAAGACACAGCGGTGGCGCAGCCCGCGGGCGTACACCTCGCCGCGCGTGGCCCGGCCGATGACCCGGTCCCGCTCGTCGACGATGTCCAGCACCTCTTCAGCAGGATTCATGTGCGCCATACAACCACCGTCCCGGGTGGGGTACCCGTCGTACCCCTGTGCGGCCCCGGTCGGCCGTGGCTGTTGACGCGGTTACCGGCCCGTACCGAAGATCGGGAGTCCAACCGCCGCCCCCTGCCCACGAAGGACGGAACCCATGGCGTACGACGCTGATGTGATCGTGATCGGGGCGGGGCTCGCGGGGCTGGTCGCTACCGCCGAACTCGTCGCCGCCGGACGCAAGGTCATCCTGCTGGACCAGGAGCCCGAGCAGTCGATCGGCGGCCAGGCCCACTGGTCGTTCGGCGGACTCTTCCTGGTCGACTCGCCCGAGCAGCGCCGGATGCGGGTCAAGGACAGCCGGGACCTCGCACTCCAGGACTGGCTGGGCACCGCGGGCTTCGACCGCCCGGAGGACCACTGGCCGCGCCGCTGGGCCGAGGCGTACATCGATTTCGCCTCCGGGGAGAAGCGCGCCTGGCTCCACGCCAGGGGAGTCCGGTTCTTCCCCGTCGTCGGCTGGGCGGAGCGCGGCGGCTACGACGCCCGCGGCCACGGCAACTCGGTACCCCGCTTCCACATCACCTGGGGGACCGGTCCCGGCCTCCTCGCCCCCTTCGAGCGCCGGCTGCGTGAAGGAGTCGACCGCGGCCTGGTCCAGGTGCTGTTCCGCCATCGCGTCACCGCTCTGAGCGGCAGTGGTGGCACTCTCGACACCGTCAGCGGCGAGGTGCTGGAACCGTCCGACGCACCGCGCGGCACCGCCTCCGGTCGGGAGGCCGTCGGGGCCTTCGAGCTCCGCGCGCAGGCGGTGATCATCACCAGCGGCGGCATCGGCGGCAACCACGATCTGGTCCGTGCCCAGTGGCCCGGCCGGCTGGGCACACCACCGGCGAGGATGCTGTCCGGAGTCCCCGCCCATGTCGATGGACTGATGCTCGGGGTGGCCGAACGGGCCGGCGCCCACCACATCAACGGCGACCGGATGTGGCACTACACCGAGGGCATCGAGAACTGGGACCCGATCTGGGCCCGGCACGGCATCCGGATCCTCCCCGGCCCGTCCTCGCTCTGGCTCGACGCCCGGGGCCGTCGGCTGCCTGTGCCCCTCTTCCCGGGCTTCGACACCCTCGGCACCCTGGAACACATCATGCGTTCCGGACACGATCACACCTGGTTCGTCCTCGACCGGAAGACCATCGGCAAGGAGTTCGCACTCTCCGGCTCGGAACAGAATCCCGATCTGACGGGCAGGTCGGTCCGCGGAGTGCTGAACCGGGCGAGGGTCGCCGTACCCGCCCCGGTACAGGCGTTCATGGACAACGGCGTCGACTTCGTCGTCGAGGACGACCTTTCGGCGCTGGTGCGGGGGATGAACGCCCTCACCGATGAACCGCTGATCGACGAGGAGGAACTGCGCCGGGAGATCACCGCCCGCGACCGGGAGATCACCAACCCCTTCACCAAAGACCTCCAGGTCATGGCCATTCGGGGCGCGCGCCGCTATCTGGGCGACAAACTCATCCGCACGGCCGCCCCCCACCGCATCCTTGATGCCCGCTCCGGCCCGCTCATCGCCGTACGACTGAGCATCCTCACCCGCAAGTCCCTCGGCGGACTGGAGACGGACCTGTCGTCGCGGGTGCTCGACGGGCGGGGGAACGTGCTCGCCGGGCTGTACGCGGCCGGTGAGGCGGCCGGGTTCGGAGGCGGCGGGATGCACGGCTACCGCTCGCTGGAGGGCACCTTCCTCGGCGGCTGCATCCTGTCGGGGCGAGCGGCGGGACGGGCCGCCGCGCGGTCGGTGGACTGAGACCGGCGAGGACAAGCGGACTAGGGGACAAGGGACAAGGGGACAAGGGGACTGGGCCGGCCGGGATGGGCGTGTTGCGGCCGGCCGGGAACGCGGGTGAACGCGGACGGGCCCCTCTCGTCGAGAGGGGCCCGCACCATGGATCGAACCGGCGCTACAGCACCAGCGAGAGCAATAGGACGAAGACGATGCCGACCACCGAGATGATGGTCTCCATCACCGACCAGGTCTTGATCGTCTGTCCGACGGTCATGCCGAAGTACTCCTTCACCAGCCAGAACCCGGCGTCGTTCACATGGCTGAAGAAGAGGGAGCCACAGCCGATCGCCAGCACCAACAGCGCCGACTCGGTCGTGGTCATGCCGGCCGCCAGCGGCGCCACCAGACCGGCGGCCGAGATCGTCGCCACCGTCGCCGAACCGGTCGCCAGTCGGATCGCCACCGCGATCAGCCAGGCCAGCAGCAGGGTGGGTATCGACCAGTTCTCGGAGAAGTCCAGGATCATCTGGCCCACACCGACGTCGATCAGGGTCTGCTTGAAGCCGCCGCCCGCACCGACGATCATCAGGACGCCCGCGATCGGGGCGAGCGACTTCTCGACCGTCGACGCCATCCGGTCCTTGGTGAACCCGGCGGCCCGGCCCAGGGTGAACAGACCCACGAGCACGGCGGCGAGCAGCGCGATCAGCGGCGAACCGATGACCTCGGTGACCTTCTGGACCGGGTTCTCCGGGTCGTCCACGACGATCTCGACCAGTGCGTTGGCCAGCATCAGCACGACGGGCAGCAACACCGTGAACACGGTCGCACCGAATCCGGGACGCTTGTCCAGGTCCTCGGAGGGGCGTGCCGGGATCATCTTCTCGGGCGCCGGGATGTCCACCCAGCGGGCCGCGTACTTGGAGAAGATCGGACCGGCGATGATCACGGTCGGGATGGAGACGAGCACACCGAGCGCCAGGGTCACACCGAGATTGGCGTCGAGCGCATCGATGGCGACCAGCGGACCGGGGTGCGGCGGAATCAGTCCGTGCATCACCGACAGACCGGCCAGGGCGGGGATGCCGATCCGCATCAGGGAGTAGTTGCCGCGCTTGGCGACCATCAGGACGACCGGGATCAGCAGGACGATGCCGACCTCGAAGAAGAGGGGCAGTCCGATCACGGACGCGATCAGCACCATGGCCCAGGGCATGGTGCGCCCGTTGGCCTTGGCGAGGATCGTGTCGACGATCTGGTCACCGCCGCCGGAGTCGGCGAGCAGCTTCCCGAGGATCGCGCCCAGCGCGATCAGCACGCCCACACCGGCGACCGTGGCGCCGAGCCCCTTGGAGAAGGACTCGATGGCCTTGCCGAGGGGCGCCCCGGCGAGGGCGCCGAGCGTCAACGACCCGATGGTCAGGGCCAAGAAGGCATGGAGCTTGAACTTGGTGATGAGCAGGACGATGACGGCGATGCCCGTCAGGACGGCTATGCCGAGCTGGGCGTTGCCCGCCGAGGTGATCGGCGCTGTGGCGTCCGCTGCCAGCATCTCGACACTGAGACTGGTCACGGTGGTTCCTCACAGAAGGGGGACGGGTGCACGGGTGGGGAGGGCGGAGCGGGTCGGTCAGGCGTCCAGCCGGCGGAGTTCGACGACCGCCCTGCCGGTGATGTCCTCGGGGGTGCCGGACACATCGACGGCGACACCCCGCTCGTCCTCCTCCAGCTGCTGGAGGGTGGCGAACTGGGAGTCGAGGAGTCTCGTCGGCATGAAGTGGCCCTTGCGCTCGGCCATCCGCTGCTCGATGAGCGCCCGGTCGCCGGTCAGATGGAGGAAGACCGCGTTCGGGGCAGCCGCGCGCAGCCGGTCCCGGTAGGCGCGCTTGAGAGCCGAGCTGGAGACCACCCCACCCGATCCGGCCCGGTCATGGGCCCAGCTTCCGATCGCGTCCAGCCAGGGCCAGCGGTCGGCGTCGTCCAACGGAACGCCGGCCGACATCTTGGCTATGTTCGCCTCGGGGTGGAAGTCGTCGCCTTCGGCGTAGGGAACGCCCAGCGCATCGGCGAGCAGGGGACCGATGGTGGTCTTGCCGGTTCCTGCGACGCCCATCACCACGACGACGTGGGGGGTGGTCATCTCATGCCTCGCTGTCTTGAGTCGACGCCGGTGTCGACATCTGTCCGTCGCGCTACTGAAACCTATTACGTACGACATATTCAAGAGGTCGAGATCTAAACGTCATACTTTTTCTGCGTGAGGGATGCCACGTACTCTTGCCCCATGACCACAGCGGGCCAGACGGCCTCGGCGGGCCAGGGCCTGCACACGCATGTACTCGACACCCTGGGCCTCGCCATCACGGCCGGCGAGTATCCGCAGGCCAGCGTGTTGCGCACCGACGAGATCGCCCAGCGTTTCGACGTCTCGCGCACGGTCGTCCGCGAGGTGATCCGCGTCCTGGAGTCGATGAGCCTGGTGGAGTCCCGGCGTCGGGTCGGGGTCACCGTTCGCGCCATCGAGGAGTGGAACGTCTACGACCCGCGCGTCATCCGCTGGCGGCTGGCCGGCGTCGACCGCCCGCGGCAACTGCGTTCGCTCACCGTGCTGCGCTCGGCCATCGAGCCGGTGGCCGCCGGCCTCGCCGCACGCCACGCCACCCCCGACCAGTGCGCCGAACTGACCGCCTGCGCGCTGGGCATGGTCGCGACCTCGCGCGGGCACCAACTCGACGGTTACCTCAAGCACGACGTCGCCTTCCACCGGGTGGTCCTCAACGCCTCCGGCAACGAGATGTTTGCGCGGCTCGGCGATGTGGTGGCCGAGGTCCTGACCGGGCGCACGCATCACCAGGTGATGTTCGACGACCCGGATCCGGCGGCGGTGACCCTGCACGTCCAGGTCGCCGAGGCGGTCCGCGCGGGTGACGCCGAGCGGGCCGAGCGGATCACCCGCGAGATCGCCGTGGGGGCGCTGGCCGAGCTGGACGTACTGGCACCCGACCCGTCCGGGTGACGTCGGTCCCGGCCGGATGGAGCCCGCACCCGCCCCTCCCAGGCGGAAGGGCCCCACGGGGTGACCCGCGGAGCCCTACGCCCACTCGATCGACCACTCAGGCGTGATGGCCGCCGTGTCCGGTGCCGTGGTCGAACTTCAACGCCTCGGGGGGCATCACCACGAAGGGCCGCATCATCCCCATGTCCTCGTGCTCCAGCAGGTGGCAGTGGTACATGAAGCGCCCGTACGCCCCGTCAAAGTGCCCCATCACCTTCACCGACTCCGCGGCGGTCACCCGGAAGACGTCCTTCCACCCCTGCTCGTTGGGCGGCACCGCAAGCGGCCGGCCCGGATCGAAGGTGATGGGACTACGGGTCCCGCCGAGCACCGGATCGAAGCCCGTCACGTCGTACGCCTCCCGGGCCAGCACCTGGAAGTCCGCCAGGTGGATGTGCATGGGATGCATGATGACGCTCAGATTGAGGAAGGACCACTGCTCGTAGCTGCCCTCGCCGATGGTGAACCCGAGCCCGTCGTTGAAGGTGCGTGACGTACGTCGATAGGTCCTCAGCTTTCCGTCGGAGCCCTTGACCTGGACGATGCCCTCCGTCGGCACCGTGATCGCGGCGGCCTCCACGTCCTTGAGCTCCGCCATCTCCCAGATCTCGGGATGCCCGCCGCCGCCGACCGTGGCCGGTGGGGTCAGCACGATCAGCCGATGACCGTGGTCGACGTGGTCATGGTCGAAGCGGCGGAAGGAGCCCGAGATCATCGAAGGCAGCGAGAACCGGCTCGGCCGCTCGCACTTGTCCACCCGGAACTCCATCACCTGCGGATGGGGAATGCTGTCCGCGAGGTCAGGCACCCCGGGCGGCTGATTGCGCCCCTTGTTGACCAGCCGCACCTTGCGCCCGGCCAGCTTGCGAAAGTCGATCAGCAGGTCGAACCGCTCGGCGGGCGCCGCGATCAGGGGCGCACCGCCGATGAAGTCGTGAGTCACCGCTCGGGGCAGCAAGCCGCCGTCGCTACCGATCTGGTGCACCACCCCGGGCACCGGGTCGCCGTCCTCGTCGACCAGGACCAGGTTGTAGACGCGGGCGTTCGAAGCATTCACGAGCCGGAACCGGTACCAGTCGGCATCGACGTCCAGATGCGGCCAGATCACCCCGTTCACCGTGGAGTACGGACCCACGAACGGCAGCGTCACCGGCTTTCCCGTCTCCGGGTGCTTGGCCACCAGGATCGAGGTCTTGTGGAGCAGCCGTCCGTTGAGCCGACCGTCGGAGTCGGTGTCGATGTTGCGGTCGGCGAGGATCAGGGGCATTTCCCGCTCCCCGGACGGCAACCCCAGCGCCTCCTCCTCGTCGTCCCTGATCAGATAGGTGCCGACGAGACCCGCATAGACGTTCCAACGGGTGATGTTCATCGCGTGGTCGTGGTACCACCACTGTGTGGCGGCGTGGTCGTTCGGGTACTCCGACAGTTGGGCGTCACCGAACCCGACGGCGTTGTCGGCCCAACCGTCGTTGCCGCCGCCGGTCTGTGCGCCGTGCAGATGCGTCACCGACCATGCGGGCAGGGCCGCGACGTCCTTGCTGGGCTCCACCCCCTCGCGTCCCGGCCGGTTGTGGGGGAGCGGCTGCCCCGGACGGGCGGGCCCCACCTCCACGGCGGTCACCGGGAACTCGCTGCCGAGGGGGATGCGGTTGGTCCAGGCGATCCGGATGCGCTGCCCGCGCCGCACCTCGATGGTCGGGCCGGGCACGCTTCCC
This sequence comes from Streptomyces sp. NBC_00690, assembly GCF_036226685.1. Classification (NCBI taxonomy): domain Bacteria; kingdom Bacillati; phylum Actinomycetota; class Actinomycetes; order Kitasatosporales; family Streptomycetaceae; genus Streptomyces; species Streptomyces sp. NBC_00690. The sequence continues at coordinate 2,008,518 of NZ_CP109009.1, read as the reverse complement.
TCGTAGCCCCACATCAGGGTCGGCGGCAGTTGGGAGTGCATCCGCACCCAGGTCGGGCGCAGCGCGATCTCGACTTCCCGGCGGACGTCCGGCTCGTCGGGCCGCAGTACCGGGGGTACCGGCATCGCGTCCAGGTAGGACGTCAGTTCACGGCTGCCCCCGGCCGTGGCCTGCTCGATGATGCTCTCGGTGATGGCGTGGGCGGGGATGCCCGCCCACTCGGCGGCACCCGGTCCGCCCGGTGCTGCTGGATACTGTTCGGCCGATGCGCCTGGTCCTGACGCGGCCTGCTGTACGGTCTCGGTCACTTCGGTCATACGTTCCCCCGTAGTCCCGTGTGTCGTGTGAACGGCTGCTGTGTGGTCGGTTCGCACTCCAAGACTTGTCCTGGTCTGGTGGAGTTGCCCGTTCCGGACAATCTGGCCGATATAACACCCGTATGGCCCAGTGTGTAACGTGCATACGAGCCATCGCGGCGCGCCGCCGTGACGGGCCATAGTGGTGGCCGGTCGAGCGTGAAGAAAGGCAGGGCTTTGATGTCGCAGCAGGTGTTGGGCGTGATTGCACCGGGCAAGAACGAGCCGGTGCGGGTGGAGACGATCGTCGTCCCCGACCCGGGCCCGGGCGAGGCCGTGGTGAAGGTGCAGGCGTGCGGCGTCTGCCACACCGACCTCCACTACAAGCAGGGCGGGATCAACGACGACTTCCCGTTCCTGTTGGGCCATGAGGCCGCCGGCGTGGTCGAGTCGGTGGGCCCCGACGTCACCGATGTCGCCCCCGGGGACTTTGTCGTCCTCAACTGGCGCGCGGTCTGCGGGCGCTGTCGTTCCTGTCTGCGGGGCCGCCCCTGGTACTGCTTCGACACCCACAACGCCCGTCAGAAGATGACCCTCCTCGACGGCACGGAACTCTCGCCGGCGCTCGGTATCGGTGCGTTCGCCGAGAAGACCCTCGTCGCCGCGGGGCAGTGCACCAAGGTCGACCCGGAGGTCTCCCCGTCCGTGGCGGGTCTCCTCGGCTGCGGTGTCATGGCCGGCATCGGCGCCGCGATCAACACCGGCGAGGTCGGCCGCGGCGACTCGGTCGCCGTCATCGGTTGCGGCGGAGTGGGCGACGCGGCGATCGTGGGCGCGCGGCTCGCGGGTGCGGCACGGATCATCGCCGTCGACATCGACGACCGCAAGCTGGAGACCGCCCGGACCATGGGCGCCACCCACACCGTCAACTCCCGCGGCACCGACCCCGTCGAGGCGATCCGCGAGCTGACCGGTGGCAACGGCGCCGACGTCGTCATCGAGGCCGTCGGCCGCCCCGAGACCTATCAGCAGGCGTTCTACGCCCGTGATCTGGCGGGCACGGTCGTCCTCGTCGGCGTTCCCACGCCCGACATGAAGCTGGAACTGCCGCTGATCGATGTCTTCGGCCGCGGCGGCTCGCTGAAGTCGTCCTGGTACGGCGACTGCCTGCCCTCCCGGGACTTCCCGATGCTGATCGACCTCCACCAGCAGGGCAGGATCGACCTCGGCGCCTTCGTCAGCGAGACCATCGGACTCGGCGATGTGGAAGCCGCGTTCGACCGTATGCACCACGGTGACGTGCTGCGTTCGGTGGTGGTGTTCTGATGGCACAGGGACCCGCACGCATCGACCATCTGGTCACGGCCGGCACCTTCTCCCTCGACGGGGGCACCTGGGACGTCGAGAACAACGTCTGGATCGTCGGGGATGACACCGAGGCCGTCGTCATCGACGCCGCACACGACGCAGCGGCGATCGAGGCCGCGCTGAACGGCCGTACGCTCCGCGCGATCGTGTGCACCCATGCGCACAACGACCACATCGATGCCGCCCCCGCGCTCGCCGCGGCCACCGGGGCACCGATCCTGCTCCACCCCGATGACCTGCCGCTGTGGAAGATGACCCACCCCGACCGAGCCCTCGACGGTGAACTGTCGGACGGTCAGGTCCTGACCGTGGCCGGTGTCGAGCTGACCGTGCTGCACACCCCGGGCCACGCCCCCGGCGCCGTCTGCCTCTACGCCCCGGCCCTGGAGACCGTTTTCACCGGCGACACCCTCTTCCACGGCGGACCGGGAGCCACCGGGCGGTCCTTCTCCCACTTCCCGACGATCATCGACTCCATCCGGGAGCGGCTGTTCTCGCTGCCCGAAGGGACCGTCGTGCGCACCGGGCACGGGGACTCCACCACCGTCGCGGACGAGTCACCGCACCTCGCAGAGTGGATTCACCGGGGCCACTGAGCCAGTCGCAGTCGGCTCTCGAAACGACGCGCCCCACCCGTCACCGGATCGGTGAACTCCAGCACCCTCGCCAGGAGCTGGAGGGGGCGGTCGTGGTGCTCGGGATCGCCGGGGCGCTGCTCGCGCACCGTGGGATAGAGCGGATCGTTCAGCAGGGGCAATCCGATGCGGCTCATGTGGACCCGCAGTTGATGGGTGCGCCCGGTCGTCGGCAACAGCCGGTATCCGCCGAGCTGTCCGCTGTGGGCCACCAACGCGATCCGCGTCTCGCTGTTCGGCTCGCCGTCCTCCTCGTAGGCGGCGAGCACCCCCGGCTCCTTGACGATCCGACTGCGTACGGTCGTGGGCAGCACCACTCGCGGATCGTACGGAGCCACTGCCTCGTACTCCTTGTGCACCCGTCGATCGCGGAACATCGTCTGGTACGCGCCGCGGTCCTCGGGGCGTACGACGAACAGCACAAGACCCGCGGTCAACCGGTCCAGTCGGTGCGCCGGTTGGAGCAGGGGCAGCCCCAGATCCCGGCGCAGCCGCGCCACCGCCGTCTCCGTGATGTGCCCTCCCCGCGGGGTGGTGGCGAGGAAGTGCGGTTTGTCGACGATCAGCAACCGCTCGTCCCGATGGACCACCGTCACCTCGAACGGCACCCGCTCCTCCCCGGCGAAGTCCCGGTGGAACCAGAGGTACCGACCGGGGGCGTACGTCTCGTCCGCTGCCACCGGTCCGTCGGCGTCGACGACGCGTCCCTCGTCGAAGAGCGCCCGCACCCGCTCCGGCCCGATCGCCCGCGCGTACCGCGCCACGAAGTGGTCCAGCACGGTCGCCCACGCGCCCTCCGGATCCGCGGGCAACCGGACCCGCACGGGGTCGATGCCCTCCCGCTGGGGGAGCGGGGCGGGCGGGGGTGCTTTTCTCCGTCTCACCCCGTGACCCTATGCGTCCGCCCGATGGGCCCCCGCCCGCCCGGCCGGGACCAAGCCGACTGCCCCGAGCCCCGGCGTCGACCATGCATCGCGCGGTTCTGTCGAACGCCACGGTCGGAGTCAGTCCGCAAAAAACACAGGCCGCTAAAAACAGAAGAACCCCAGATCAACTGGGGTTCCTGCTGGTGGTGTCCGAGGGGGGACTTGAACCCCCACGCCCGATAAAGGGCACTAGCACCTCAAGCTAGCGCGTCTGCCATTCCGCCACCCGGACAAGGTGTCTGCCGCCTGGCCTCTGGCCGCTGCGACGTGGAAAACCATAGCAAACATTCGGAGTGCTCGATCACGCCCGTCCGTCCGCAGCGAGGGCCCGTACGGGCGTCCCGTGCGACGCGGTTGGCCCCGGTCGCCCGGCACCACCCCATCGCGGGGGGTGCGACCCTTGGGGACCCCGATCCGTCGCGGGAGGATGGGTCGGAACCACCAGCAGCGAGAGCGGGAGGAATCAGCGTGAGCGAGTCCGTGAGCGAGTCGACGGCCCGTGCCGTCTCGGGCCAGGACGAGGTCGTCGACCTCTGCCGTGAGCTGATCCGGATCGACACCAGCAACTACGGGGACCACTCGGGTCCCGGCGAGCGAGCCGCCGCCGAGTACATCGCGGAGAAGCTCGCCGAGGTGGGGCTCGAACCGAAGATCTTCGAATCCCATCCGGGCCGTGCCTCCACCGTCGCCCGGATCGAGGGCGAGGACCCTTCCAGGCCCGCGCTGCTCATCCACGGCCACACCGACGTCGTACCGGCGAACGCCGACGACTGGACCCACCACCCCTTCTCCGGTGAGATCGCGGACGGCTGCGTCTGGGGGCGAGGCGCCGTCGACATGAAGGACATGGACGCGATGACGCTCGCCGTGGTGCGCGATCGGTTGCGTACAGGGCGCAAGCCCCCGCGCGACATCGTGCTGGCCTTCCTCGCCGACGAGGAGGCCGGCGGCGCCTACGGGGCGCGCTACCTCGTCGACAAGCACCCCGACCTCTTCGAAGGCGTCACCGAGGCGATCGGCGAGGTCGGCGGCTTCTCCTTCACCGTCAACGAACAGCTGCGCCTCTATCTGGTGGAGACCGCCCAGAAGGGCATGCACTGGATGCGGCTGACCGTCGACGGCACCGCGGGTCACGGTTCCATGACCAACAACGACAACGCCATCACCGAACTCTGCGAGGCCGTGGGCCGCGTGGGCCGCCACAAGTGGCCGGTGAGGATGACCAAGACCGTACGGTCCTTCCTCGACGAACTGTCCGACGCCCTCGGCACTCCGCTCGATCCCGAGGACATGGACGCCACCCTCGCCAAACTCGGCGGCATCGCCAAGATGGTGGGCGCGACCCTGCGCAACTCCGCCGCGCCCACCATGCTCGGCGCCGGCTACAAGGTGAACGTCATCCCCGGGCAGGCGACCGCCCATGTCGACGGCAGGTTCTTGCCGGGGTACGAGGAGGAGTTCCTCACCGACCTCGACCGGCTGCTCGGCCCGCGCGTCAAGCGGGAGGACGTCCACGGTGACAAGGCGCTGGAGACCAGCTTCGACGGCGACCTCGTGGATGCGATCCAGTCGGCGCTCAGGGCCGAGGACCCGATCGCCCGGGCGGTCCCGTACATGCTGTCCGGCGGCACGGACGCCAAGTCCTTCGACGACCTCGGCATCCGCTGCTTCGGCTTCGCGCCCCTCAAGCTCCCCCCGGAGCTCGACTTCGCGGGGATGTTCCACGGGGTGGACGAGAGGGTCCCGGTCGACGGCCTGACCTTCGGGGTACGGGTGCTCGACCGCTTCATCGACGCGAGTTAGGCGTACGGCCCTGTGAGGTCGGGGAACCGCATCCGCGCCGGGCGGCGACCCGGCCGGGGGCGGTGTGCTGAAACGACACTCCCATAATCGTCAATGTGTGCGTGACTGACTGAGAAGAGTGAAAGGCCCCGACGGCTGGTTGCCCCACCCGTCCCTCCTCGTTACAGGTGATGCGGTCCGCGGCTGGGACCGCATTGCCAACGAGGAGGAATAATGATCAAGAAGATCGTCGCCGCTGCGGCTGCCACGGGTGGCCTGGTTCTCGCGGGTGCGGGCGTGGCGATGGCCGACGCCGGCGCCCAGGGCGCTGCGGTCGGTTCCCCCGGTGTGATCTCGGGCAACGTCATTCAGGTTCCCGTCCACGTGCCGGTCAATGTGTGCGGCAACACGATCTCCGTGGTCGGGCTGCTCAACCCCGCCTTCGGCAACACCTGCATCAACTCGTGACGTTCTGAATCGACCCTCAGGGTCTGGGTTTGAACCCGGGCGGTCCCGGAGTGCTCGCCATGCACCCCGCGACCACCCGGGCTTTCCGCTTTCGGGCGACGGGCCCGGAGGCAGACCACAAGAAGGCAAGGAAACAACCTATGCGACAGGTCACGCGCAAGGGCCTGATCACCATGGCCGCCGCAGGCAGCGCCATGGCGCTCGGCGGATACGCACACGCGGACTCCGGAGCTTTCGGGGGAGCGTCCAACTCCCCGGGCGTCGCCTCCGGGAACTCGGTCCAGGTGCCGGTGAACGTTCCCGTCAATGCATGTGGGAACTCCGTCAACGCGGTCGGCATCCTCAACCCGACCTTCGGCAACACATGCCGCAACGACTCCTCGTCCCAGGGCCGACCCGCGCCCGGCGACACCTCCCCGGGAGGCGGTGTGCAGACGGGCGGTGGCCAGACCACCGGCGGTGGCGCGGTGGCCAGCGGCGTCACCAGCAACTCTCCGGGGGTGCTCTCCGGCAACAACGTCCAGGCCCCGGTCGATGTGCCGGTCAACGTCTGCGGCAACTCCGTGAACGTGGTGAGCGCCCTCAACCCGACGTTCGGCAACGACTGCACCAACGCCTCGTCCGTGAGCCGGCCGGGCAACCCGCAGCAGCCGGTGACGCCCGTGACACCGGCGAAGCCGCGGCCCGTCGAGCCGCGCCCGGGCAACCCCGTCGAACCCAGCAAGCCGCGGCACGTGCCCCCGAACACCGGTACCCAGACCAAGCCCGAGGCGCCCCAGGAGCGGACCGTCAAGTCCGCGACACACTCCGTCGCGGACAACGACGACTCGGGCACGCTGGCGGCGACCGGTGTGAACACCCTGGGAGTGGCTGTTCCGGCCGGTGCGGCGATGCTGCTGGCAGGAGCGGTGCTGTACCGGCGCAACCGCGCCGCCTAAGAACGGGACAGCATTGAGGATGCCCGAGTAGCGCCTTTCCGGCGGAGGGCGGTGCCCACCACGGCCGTCGGCGCGTACGACACTCATCCCCGTCGTTGCGCGCAGCCGTAGGGAACCTCCGGGCAGACGAGGGAGAAGGAGCGGAGCGGGTTCCGGGGTGCCGGGGCCTGCTCCGTACTGATGCGGTGCCTACCAGGTGGCGCGCACCTGGCGGATGATACGGCGGCGCAACCGCACCCTGCGGCTGCCGTCGCGGTGCAGGGTGAGTCGGTCCAACTCCCAGTGTGCGTACTCGGCATGGTCGGTCAGCAGGCGGGTCGCCTCCTGGCGGGAGACCCCGCGCGGGACATACACATCGACAAATTCGTATTCCGGCATCGCATCTATTGTGCGGGCATGGGCCCGGTACGGATAGCGTCTGCACTATGTCTGATGCTGCGCAGCCCACCGCTGCCGAGGTACGTGCCGCCGCCGAGGCCGTCAAAGCCGCACTGGACCGTCACCTCGCGGCGGTCGAGAACCGCACGGGAGACGACGATCCGGCCGTCTACGACGCGTTCAACGCTCTGGCCGTGGCGGCGGAGACGTACGACGAGCGCCTCTATGACCGCTACGACGAGGTGACACCCTTCGAGATCCCCGGGGCCGACGAGTCACTGCCGCCGTATACGGGCCCGGACGAACCCAACGCCCTCAGTGTGCTGATCCGCCGCGACTACGCGGTGGTGGAGCCTCAGCGGCTGCTTGCACAGGCGCAGCGGATCACCGCGGCCGACCCCGACGAGGGCGTGACGCGGGACGGTCGGTCCGCGGCCGGCAGTGTCCATGCGGCACTCGGCGTGCTCTTCGGTGAGTACGAGCCGGACGAGATCGTCTCGCAGCACAAGGAGTTCGGTCTCGAAGAGGGCGACTCGACCCTGTGGGTGTCCGCTCTGGACGAGCTCCCGGAGGCGGGGGAGTGGTTGACCAACCCCTTTGAGCAGGCGGACCCGCAGCGGGTGGTGATCCGCTTCGACGTCAGCGCCGTCTTCGACGAGGACGATCTGGGCGAGGACCTCGACGACCTCGACGAAGCCGGCCTCTGACAGGCTCGCCCCGCCGCCCGGCCGCCGCGCCGTTCGCTGAGGGTCCGATCCGCGTGCGTTCGCGGGATCGGACCCTCAGCGCATGCTCTGGGGCTATGCGCCCGCGGTCTCGTCCACCCGCTCCGGCTGGAGCAGCCCTTCGAGCAGGGTCCGTAGCCGTGTGGTGCGCTCCTGGGCGGGGACCTGGGCAACCGCGTGCGGCAGCGCCTGGTCCACCCCGTGCACCACGGAGAGATGGCGCGAGGCCCGACCGAAGGCCGTGTACACCCAGGGCCTGCTCAATCCCGGGGCGGCGTCCTTGGGCAGGACCACCACGGCAGCAGGCCACCGCATGCCGGCCGCCTGGTGGGCCGTCATGGCCCAGCCGTGGCGCACGACGGCGTCGACCCGCTCCCTCGGCACCGTCACTCGTGCTTTCCCGCACTCCAGCCGCAGACCTTCGGCGTCCGCCGAGATGACCGTGCCCGGCAGGGTCTGGCCGACGGCCGGGGCGTAGGCGATCCGATCGCCCGGATCGAAGCCCCCGAACTGACCGGGGCCCGGATTCAGCCGTTGCTTCAGTGCCGCGTTCAACACCCTGGTGCCGGCTGCGCCACCATGGCCGACCGTGATGACCTGGGTCTGCTCGGTCGGCACCCCGATCGCCCGCGGTACGGAGTCGGCGACCAACTGCACCGTGCGGTGCACGGCCTCGCCCGCGTCCCGCACCGGCACGATGACGACCTCCTTGTCGGGTGCCGCCACGGCGCAGAGCTCCCCGGCACCGATCCCGGAGACCAGCTCACCGAGTGGGCCGGGATCGGGTGTCCGCGAAGCCACGGTGGGGCACACCCGAGCGGCCAGCAGGTCGGCGAAGACCCGCCCGGCGCCGGCCGAGCCCAACTGGCCCGGGTCGCCGCTGAGCAGCAGCCTGCTCCCGTCCGGCAACGACTCCACCAGCATCGCCGCCGTCTCCACATCGAGCAGGGGAGCGTCCAGCACCACCAGGAGGTCGAGCACCAGCGCACCGTCCCCGTCCCGGCCAGGGCCTTCGGCGCCGGAGAGTAGCCCGGCGACGGTGACCGTGTCTCCCTCCTCGGCATCCCGGCCGTGTCCGCTGTGGAACGCGACGACGCAGCGCAGCCCCAATCCGGTCGCGGCGGTGGCCAATGCGAGCGGCTCGGCCCGTGCCGCCTCCGCGCCGGTGTGAACCACCAGACCGCTCGCCGCGAGTGCCCGAGCCAGCTCGCCCGGCGCCGCCTCCCAGCGGTCGTCCTCCTCCGCACGGGCCAGTCGGGCCAGGCCGTCCGCGAGGCTCTCCTCCGCCATCGCGTAGCGGTCGAGCCCCCACAGCACCGGGGTTGCCGCAACGGCCTCGTCGGCGGTCTCGTCGTCCTCCGGTGCGCCTCCTTCGGAGAAGTCGTCTCCGGAGTCGTCGAAGAGCAGCACCACCCCGTCGGCCGCCGCGCTCCGCAGGGCCTCCTCCGGCTCGGGCACCGCGTGCTCGGCCAACGCAGCACACAGGGCCGAGGACTCCAGGGCGGTGTGTCCCCGCAGGGCGGAGCGCTCCAACTGCCAGACCACCAGGGCAGCGGTCCGACGCTCGTCTCCCGGGCCGCACGCGTCGCCGAGCAGTGCCCGGGCGAATCCGTCGGCCTGCTGGGGCAGCACACCGGGCACGGCCAGCAACTGCCAGGGATCGTCCCTGAGCCGTGCGGCGGCGGTGTCCCCGAGCACATCCGCGACCTGGACGGCGAGGCCGTCGGGTGCACCATCTCCGAGCACGGCCCGGACGGCTGCGACGGTCTCGGGTGTACTCGGCCGCCCCGCGGCGGGCGGTGTCGACGGCGACAGCGATCCGGGCGCCCGGCCGGACGGGGCGCGGGACGGATCGTCCGCGGGTGTCCTGGCCTGGGCGGGGGAGGGGAGGAAGGCGCGCCCGACGGACTCCCCGCTCTCGACCGCCCGCACGGCGGCCAGCAGGTCGGCCGCCTGTCCGCGGAGCTTGGTCCCGCTCGCGATGGGCCCCTCCTTCTCGGCCTTGCGCTGCTCGATGCGCTCCCGCAGCTCCTGCTGGGCGAGCAATTCGGCCGCTGCCTCGGAGGTCTCAGCGCTCACCGTGCCGGTCTCAGGGGTATCGGTCTCCGCTGCCCCGGTCTCAGGGGTATCGGTCTCCGCTGCCCCGGTCTCCGTCGTATCGGTCTCCGCTGTGCCCGTCTCCGTCGTATCGGTCTCCGTCGAGTCGGGAGTGTCGGTCGGTTCGCTCGGCGCTGACTCGTCCGCACCGGGGTCCGCCGCCTTTGGCCCGGTCTCCGGATCGCCCGCTTCGGCGCCGGTCTCGGTGCCGGCTTCGGCGGCCTTCTCGGTGGTGGTGGCGGTCGGCGCGGCCTCGGACACCGCCGCGGGTCCGTCGGTGGAGGCGGGCTCAGCATGGGGACCGGGGCCCTGCCCCTGGGATGACGCGGTCACAACATGCTCCAGTCCTGGTCGGGATAGCGGTGCACGGGCGCCGACACATCGTCGAGGGCCCGCCGGATCTCGTCAGGAAGCGTAAGCGCCTCCACTGACAGTGCGGCGACGAGTTGCTGCGCGTTGCGCGCGCCGACGATCGGGGCCACGACTCCCGGCCGGTCCCGCACCCAGGCGAGTGCCACCTGCAACGCCGTCGTCGCCAGCCCGTCCGCCGCGGTCAGCACGGCCTCCACGATGCCGTCCGCGGTCTCGTCGAGATACGGCTCGACGAAGGGACCGAGGACCTCTGATGCCCCGCGTGAGTCCGACGGTGTGCCGTGGCGGTACTTCCCGGTCAGCACTCCCCGACCAAGCGGTGACGACGGCAGCAGACCGACGCCGAGATCGAGCGCCGCGGGCAGCACCTCCCGCTCCACTCCGCGCTGGAGCAGCGAGTACTCCATCTGGGTGCTGGCGAGTCGGGTGCGCGGCCCCGGCGATGCGAGCTGCCAGGTCGCCGCCTTCGCCAACTGCCAACCACAGAAGTTGGACACGCCGGCGTAGCGGGCCCGGCCGCTGCTCACCGCGATGTCGAGCGCTTGCAAGGTCTCGTCCAACGGGGTCAGCGGATCGAACGCGTGGACCTGCCAGAGGTCGACGTAGTCCGTCCCCAGTCGGGCGAGGGAATCGTCCAGCGAGGCCAGTAGATGCCCGCGCGAGGTGTTGAAGCGGCGATCGGGGTCGAGCACGCTGCCCGCCTTGGTGGCTATCACCAGATCGCGTCGGGGCACGAGCCGCTCTATCAACTGCCCGAGCAGATACTCCGCATCCCCGCCCCCGTACACATCGGCGGTGTCGACCAGCGTCCCGCCCGCCTCCCAGAACGCCTTCAACTGGTCGGCGGCGTCGTGTTCATCGGTGTCCCGGCCCCAGGTCAGGGTGCCGAGACCGATCCGGGACACGCGCAGGCCGGTGCGGCCGAGATGCCTCTGCTCCATGAGCGCTGAGATTACTGGCCGGGCGGCGACATCGAGAGACCCTGTGGATAACCCACCCCTCGCCGACCAGCCCCATCGCCCCCTGACGGATCGCCGGTCCGGGCGCTAGAGTCCCCGGAACAGAGAAGTTACTGATCGGTAAGAGGGAGAGTTATGCGACTCGGCATCAACCTCGGCTACTGGGGCGCGGGGATGGACGGCGACAATCTGGCGGTCGCCCAGGAGGCCGACCGGCTCGGCTACGACGTCTGTTGGGCGGCGGAAGCCTATGGATCCGACGCCCCGACCGTCCTCGCCTGGGTCGCGGCACACACCGAGCGCATCGACGTCGGCTCCGCCATCCTCCAGATCCCGGCCCGCCAGCCCGCGATGACGGCCATGACCGCCGCCACCCTCGACTCGCTCTCACGCGGCCGGTTCCGCCTCGGCCTCGGCGTCTCCGGTCCCCAGGTCTCCGAGGGCTGGTACGGCGTGAAGTTCGACAAGCCCCTCGCCCGTACCCGGGAGTACGTGGAGATCGTCCGCAAGGCCATGGCCCGCGAGCGGCTCTCCTACGAGGGTGCGCACTGGACGCTGCCCCTGCCCGACGGCCCCGGCAAGCCGCTCAAGCTCACCGTCCACCCCGAGCGCGAACACATCCCCCTCTACATCGCCGCGATCGGCCCCAAGAATCTGGAACAGACCGGTGAGATCGCCGACGGCGCGCTGTTGATCTTCCCGTCGGCAGACCATCTGGAGGAGACGGCGATCCGCCACCTCCGCGCCGGACGGGCCAAGGCGGGCAAGACGATGGACGGTTTCGACGTCTGCCCCACCCTGCCGCTCGCCCTCGGCGACGACCTTGACGCGCTCGCCGATGTGTTCCGCCCCTACACCGCCCTGTACGTCGGCGGCATGGGCAGCCGGCAACAGAACTTCTACAACCAACTGGCTCGGCGCATGGGGTACGAAAAAGCCGCGGCCGAGATCCAGGACCGCTACCTCGCCGGCGACAAGGACGGTGCCGCCGCGGCCGTCCCGAGGGAGTTGATCGACTCCACCACCCTGCTGGGTTCCGTCGAGCGGATCGCGGACCGCATGCAGCAGTACGCGGCGGCAGGAGTGACCACCCTGACCCTGGCCCCGGCCGGTTTCACCCTCGATGAGCGCCTCGCCGCGCTGCGCGCGGGCACTGCAGCCCTGGAGCGCTCGGGCCTCGCCTGAAACCGCCACCCGGTCCCGGGGACCTCGCGGGGGCACCGTACGCCCGGTGCTCCCGCGAACGGCCTCGGGCCGACAGACCCCCGACGGCACTGACGGCACTGACGAGACGTACGACACCGCTGGCACTGGCCCCCTGACCGCACCGACGGGTACCGATAGCACTGATGGCCCCAAGTCGCCTCCGATGACCCTCCACGACCCCCGATGTCGTCCGTTTGGCGCAGTTGGCCGACGCAGATGTTGCCCCGCACCCGGTACCGCACTTGACTCCTTCTTTGCGGACCCTTGCGGACGCCTTCAGGAGGTGGCAGTGATGCTTTCGGCTCGAAGCCTTTTCCAGGAGATCATCGACCACGACGACTCCTTCCAACTGTTCTGCTCCATCGCCGCCAGCGGCGAGTCCCAGGGGGGTTGGGAGAATGGCCGCATCGCAGCCCTGGTGCCCGACGGGATGGCCGATCTCGCGCCCAAGATCGCCCGACACGGCGCCGACGAGGACAAGCACGGCCGGATCTTCGACGCGCTCCTGCACAAGCGCGGGCTCGAACCCGTGCCTGTGCCCCCGGAGACCGACTACACGATGCTCCTGGAGCGCCACGGCATTGGGCTCCCCCATGACAAGCTCCGTCGTGAGGAGCCCCTGACCGAGAAGGACATCGTGGTCTATCTGGCCCACAGCCGGGTCACCGAACAGCGTGCGGCCGACCAGATGGACATGCTGGTCAAGCACTTCGGCAACCATCCGGAGTTGGGCAAGGCCATCCGGATGATCTGCAACGACGAGGACAACCACCTCGCGTACTGCCATGAGGAACTGCTCCGCCTCGCGGCTGCCGGACACGGACGCACCATCCAGGGCGTGCTGCGCGAGAGCGCCCTGACCGAGATCAAGGTCTACCGTGACGTCAGCCTCGCCGTGATGGCCGAGATGGGGCGGGTCCTGCGCTGGCCGCGGGCCAAGTCGGCGGCACTCACCGCCGGCATCCAGGCCATGTACGGCTACGAGCGGTTCGGCGGCTGGCATCGAATGATCAGCCTGCGGATGCCGGAGCGGCGGGGGGCCCTCAACGGACCGCCCACCGTCGCCCCGGCATTCTGACCTAGCCGGTTGTCCCTGGTGGACGCTCCGACCGGCCCCGAGCCGGTCGGAGCCCGCATACCCCCAGCCCTCTGGCTCCGGCCTACAGCCAGCCCCGGCGTTTGAACAGTCGGAAGAGGCTGTAGACCGTCCCGCCCATCAGGACCAGCACCGCGGGATAGGACCACACCCATCCCAGTTCCGGCATATGTGCGAAGTTCATCCCGTAGATCCCCGCGACCATCGTCGGTACGGCCGCCATGGCGGCCCAGGCCGAGATCTTGCGCATGTCGTCGTTCTGCCGGACCCCCTGTTGGGCGAGGTGCGCGGCGAGGATGTCGGAGAGTAGTCGGTCCAGACCCTCCACCTGTTCATTGGCCCGGGTCAGATGGTCGCTGACGTCCCGGAAGAACGGCTGCGAGCGCTCATGGACGAACGGCACCCCCGCGCCCGACAACCGGGCCATCGGGGCGGCCAGCGGACCGGTGGCGCGACGGAACTCCAGCACCTGGCGCTTGAACACATAGATCCTGGCCGCCGTGGGCGGGCCGGCCGTTCTGTCGTCGCCTGGCTGGGTCCCTGCGGCCTGCTGTGCCTTCTGTGCCTTCCGTGCTCGCCGGGAGTGATGGACCTCCTTCCGAGCCGGGGCGAAGACCTCGGCCTCCATCTCCTCCAGGTCCACCTGCAACTCCGCCGCCACCTCGATGTACTTGTCGACCACCGCGTCACTGACCGCGTACAGCACGGCGGTGGGGCCGTGCGCCAGGACCTCGGGCTCCGCCTCAAGCCGTTGGCGTACGGCGGCCAGCGGTGAGCTCTCCCCGTGACGGACCGTGACCACGAAGGAGTCGCCGACGAAGACCATCAGCTCGTCGGCGGTGACGGTGTCCGATTCCGGCTCGTACGCCACCGGCTTGAGCACCATGAACAGGGAGTCGTCGTAGACCTCCAACTTGGGCCGCTGATGGGCCCGCAAGGCGTCCTCCACAGCCAGGGGATGCAGCCCGAACTCCTGCTTGACCAGGTCGAACTCCTTGTCGGTCGGTTCGTGCATACCGATCCACAAGAAGGCGTCGCCGCTCGACCTGGCCTCGGCGAGCGCATCGGAGAGATCGGCCGGGCCCTCGGTGCGGCGCCCTTCGCGATAGATGGCGCAGTCGACGATCACGGCGCGTATTCTTCCGCGCGGTCCGCCCCTGCGCACCCCGGCGTCGGCCTTCGCCAGCCGTGACCCGAAGGGTCGTGTCGGCGCCGACACGACCTAGGCTTGCGGACATGGCCACGTTGATCCTGGTACGCCACGGACGCTCCACCGCGAACACCGCAGCGGTACTCGCGGGCTGGACCCCGGGTGTCCATCTCGATGAACACGGCGCCGCCCAGGCCGCCGCCCTGCCCGAGCGCCTTGCCGCGCTGCCGCTCGCCACCGTGGTCAGCAGCCCCCTCGAACGCTGCCTCCAGACCGTGCAACCCCTGCTGAATGCCCGTCCCGAACTGCGGATCCAGACCGACGAACGGGTCGGTGAATGCCACTACGGGGACTGGTCGGGGCGCAAACTTCGTGAACTGGCCGACGAACCGCTGATGCAGGTGGTGCAGCAGCATCCTTCTGCGGCGGTGTTCCCTGGTGGCGAGTCCATGCGCGCGATGCAGGCGCGGGCGGTCGACGCCGTACGCGACTGGAACGAGCGCATCGACGCCGAGCACGGTGAGGATGCGGTCTATGCGATCTGCTCGCACGGGGACATCATCAAGTCGATCGTCGCGGACGCACTCGGCATGCATCTCGATCTCTTCCAGAGGGTCCATGTGGAACCTTGTTCCGTGACAGCGATCCGTTACACCCGTACGCGGCCATTTCTTCTGCGCCTGGGGGACACGGGTGAACTGGGCTCGCTGGCGCCGCGCGACAGGGACCACCGAGAGGCCGGGAGCACCGGTGCCGCCGGTGATGACGGCGAGGCCGTCGTCGGTGGCGGCACGGGCACCGCGTGATCGCCTGGCAGTAGGGTGGACGGGCTGAGTGCGCCCGCACCACCCAAGCGCCCCTCGGCCCGTTCGTACAGCTCGTTGCAGGTCAATGCCAGGTCGTCCCCGAGTTTTGAGGGAGTTAAGAGCGTGTCCCGTCAGGTGTTCCTCTACGACCCGCCGGACCGGTTCGTGGCCGGTACGGTCGGGCTGCCTGGACGCCGTACGTTCTTCCTCCAGGCGTCGGCCGGAGGGCGCGTCACCAGTGTGGCCCTGGAGAAGACCCAGGTGTCCGCGCTCGCCGAACGCATCGACGAGCTCCTCGACGAGGTGGTCCGCCGCACCGGGGGCAATGCGCCCGTGCCCGCGGTGGCGCCGACCGACGTCGCGGACACCGCCCCGCTGGACTCGCCCGTGGACGAGGAGTTCCGGGTGGGCACCATGGCCCTGGCCTGGGACGGCGAGGAACAGCGCATGATCGTCGAGGCGCAGGCCCTGGTCGAGCTGGAGGCGGAGTCCGACGAGGACCTCGCCGACGCCGAGGAGCGGCTGTTGCGGGACGAGGAGAACGGCCCGCCCATGCTGAGGGTGCGACTGAGCGGGGCACAGGCCCGGGCCTTCGCCAAACGCGCGCTGGACGTGGTCAACGCCGGTCGTCCGCCGTGCCCGCTGTGCAGCCTGCCGCTCGATCCGGAAGGACATGTGTGCCCGCGCCAGAACGGATACCGCAGGGGAGTGTGACCGCCCTCGACCTCCTGGCGAAGGGGGAGCTCCGGGTGCGCGGCCAGGTCCGTGAGGCGTCTAACGCGGTCCTGTTCTGCTCGATCGTCCTCGACGGCGAGGAGACGGCCTGCGTCTACAAACCGGTCGCCGGCGAGCGCCCGCTCTGGGACTTCCCCGACGGCACGCTGGCCCAGCGCGAGGTCGCCGCCTATGAGGTCTCCGAAGCACTGGGCTGGGGGCTCGTGCCCCCGACGGTGCTACGGGACGGCCCGCACGGAGAGGGCATGGTCCAGCTCTGGATCGAGGCCGAAGCCGCGGCACCGCTCCTGGCACTCGTGGAGGGTGAGGAGCCGGGCGACGGCTGGAAGGCGGTCGGCTTCGCCGAGGTGGGCGAGGGGCGCACCGCCCTACTGGTCCATGCCGACGACCCGCGGTTGCGCAGGCTGGCCGTGCTCGACGCAGTGATCAACAACGGTGACCGCAAGGGCGGCCATCTGCTGCCCGCTGCGGGAGGTGCG
Organism: Streptomyces sp. NBC_00690; assembly: GCF_036226685.1. Classification (NCBI taxonomy): domain Bacteria; kingdom Bacillati; phylum Actinomycetota; class Actinomycetes; order Kitasatosporales; family Streptomycetaceae; genus Streptomyces; species Streptomyces sp. NBC_00690. The sequence continues at coordinate 1,992,102 of NZ_CP109009.1, read as the reverse complement.
CTGTACGCCATCGACCACGGCGTCAGCTTCCATGTGGACGACAAGCTCCGCACCCTGCTCTGGGGGTGGGCGGGGGAGCCGTTGCCCGATGAGGCCCTGGAGGCTCTGGAGGGGCTTTCGTCGGCCCTGGCGGCTGGTGGGCCCCTCGGCGCACGGCTGGAGCGGTTGCTGACCCCGGCCGAGGTGGCGGCTGTCCGCAGCAGGGTTTCGGCACTTCGGGCCACGGGCCGACATCCGGTGCCTTCCGGTGAGTGGCCGGCGATTCCCTGGCCACCGGTGTGAGGGTGGCGCCGGACGGCTGACCGAGAACGGTCGGGTGATGGGCCGGTCGCTCCATGCGCGACGCGCCCATGGCCGGTCATCCGATCTCGATCGACCTCCTTCGCGAGCCGACCGGGTGCTGATGGCGTTCTGGCAGCGTGCCGTCTGGTTGCCCGATCTCGTGTGGCGCGTGTGGACTGGGCGCCAATCGATGTCGATTTATCGATTCTTCGGGCTTTCCTGGCTGGCTATGCACAGGGCGCGAAGAATTCACAAGAGCGCACAACCGGCCAACCGGCGTGATCCGGTTCGTATCCGGATCACCCGTCCGGTTAGGCTCAGATCATGTATGCCTGGCCCGCTTCTGAGGTCCCCGCCCTGCCTGGCACGGGCCGCGACCTTCGGATTCACGACACCGCAACCGGCGGTCCACTCACCCTGGACCCCGGCCCCGTCGCCCGTATCTACGTCTGTGGCATCACGCCCTATGACGCCACCCACATGGGACACGCGGCGACCTACAACGCGTTCGACCTCGTCCAGCGCGTGTGGCTCGACACCAAGCGCCAGGTCCACTACGTCCAGAACGTGACCGACATCGACGATCCGCTCCTGGAGCGCGCCATCCGTGACGGGGAGGATTGGACCGGGCTCGCCGAGCGGGAGACCGCGCTCTTCCGCGAGGACATGACCGCGCTCCGCATGCTCCCGCCGCAGCACTACATCGGAGCCGTCGAGTCGATACCCGGCATCGTTCCCCTGGTGGAGCGGCTCCGCGACGCCGGCGCCGCCTATGAACTCGAAGGGGACGTCTACTTCTCCGTCGAGGCCGACCCACACTTCGGCGAGGTGTCCCATCTCGACGCCGAGGCGATGCGGCTGCTGTCCGCCGAACGCGGCGGTGACCCCGACCGCCCCGGCAAGAAGAACCCGGTCGACCCCATGCTCTGGATGGCCGCCCGAGAGGGCGAACCCAGTTGGGACGGGGGCAGCCTCGGCCGTGGCCGGCCCGGCTGGCACATCGAGTGCGTCGCCATCGCCCTCGACCACCTCGGCATGGGCTTCGACGTCCAGGGCGGCGGGTCGGACCTCGTCTTCCCCCACCACGAGATGGGTGCGTCACACGCCCACGCCCTCACCGGAGAGCATCCCTTCGCACGGGCGTACGTACACGCGGGAATGGTCGCCCTGAACGGGCAGAAGATGTCGAAGTCCAAGGGCAACCTGGTCTTCGTCTCCACCCTGCGCCGGGAGGGCGTCGACCCCGCCGCGATCCGCCTCGCGCTGCTCTCCCACCACTACCGGGCCGACTGGGAGTGGACCGACCAGGTGCTCCAGGACGCGGTGACGCGACTGGAGTGTTGGCGTGCGGCTGTCTCCCGACCCGACGGACCCTCCGCCGACGCCCTTGTAGAGGAGGTCCGCGCGGCCCTGTCCGACGATCTGGACGCCCCGAGCGCGCTGCTCGCCGTCGACCGCTGGGCCGAACGCCAGCGCACCGAGGGCGGCACGGACGAAGGGGCGCCCGGACTGGTCTCCCGTACGGTCGACGCGCTGCTGGGAGTGGCGCTGTAGGTCGGGCTGAGCCGGGTACGCCCGGTCGGGGTCGTCGACGGTACGGCCGGGGGCGTCGGACCACCGACGCCCCCGGCCACGGCACCCCATCCGTGTCCCGTGGCGCCACGCCCGTCGCCGTTCCTGAGCCACAGCAACGCCATGAGGGGCGGCGCATTCGATGCGCCGCCCCTCACTCACGTCCGGGGCGTACAGGTCGCCCCAGAGCCGCTCACCGCCCGGGAGGGTCCTCCCCGGCGGCGTCGTCGGTGTTGCCGGCGTCCGATTCTTCCGGCTCGTCCGACCGGTCCGCCCGGCTCTCGCTGGGACCCGAATCCGGGTCAGCGGAGCTCGCGTCCGAGTCCGTGTCCGTGTCAGAGCCCGAGTCCGTGTCCGAGTCCGCGCCAGACCCCGTGCCCGAATCGTCGGCAGCCGCCGAGGAGTCCGGTTCTGCTGTCTCCGCCGCACTGTCCGCATCCGGATCGTGCGCGGCACCCGGTGGGGACTCACCGTCCGCACCCGGAGCCGGCTCAGCACCCGGACCAGGTTCCGCGTCCGATTCCGTGTCCGGCTCCTGCTCGGTGCCCGGCGCTGTGTCCGGTTCGGTACGGGCTGCCTTCGACGGCCGGTTCAACCCGCCCGACGGATCGCGGAGGTAGGTGCCGCTGTCACCGCCGTCGGTCGCCAACCCCGGGCCGCTGCCCGGCCCCCCGTCCCGCCGACGCAGATAGCGCTCGAATTCGCGGGCGATGGCCTCGCCCGACGCCTCGGGCAACTCCGCGGTGTCCCTGGCCTCCTCCAACGTCTGGACGTACTCCGCCACCTCGCTGTCCTCGGCGGCCAGTTGGTCCACGCCCAGTTGCCACGCCCGCGCGTCCTCGGGCAGTTCGCCCAGCGGGATGCGCAGCCCGATCAGATCCTCCAACCGGTTCAGCAGCGCAAGTGTGGCCTTGGGATTGGGCGGTTGGGACACGTAGTGCGGCACCGCTGCCCACAGACTCACCGCGGGCACGCCCGCATGGGTGCACGCCTCCTGGAGGATGCCCACGATTCCGGTGGGGCCTTCGTAGCGCGTCTCCTCCAGGTCCATGGTCCTGGCCAGGTCGGGATCGGACGTGATGCCGCTGACCGGCACCGGCCGGGTGTGGGGCGTGTCTCCGAGCAGCGCACCGAGGATCACCACCATCTCCACCCCCAACTCATGGGCGAATCCGAGGATCTCATTGCAGAACGAGCGCCAGCGCATGGACGGTTCGATGCCCCGCACCAACACCAGATCGCGCGGTTTCTCACCCCCGACACGGACCACGGACAGTCGGGTCGTCGGCCAGGTGATCTTCCGTACTCCGCCGTCCAGCCACACCGTGGGCCGGTTGACTTGGAAGTCGTAGTAGTCCTCGGCGTCAAGGGCCGCGAACACCTCCCCCTTCCACTCCCGGTCCAGGTGTGCGACCGCGGTGGAGGCGGCGTCGCCGGCGTCGTTCCAGCCTTCGAACGCGGCCACCATGACCGGGTCGATCAGCTCGGGTACCCCCTCGAGCTCGATCACCCAGTGCCTCCTTCCGAAGTTCCCTCGCGTACGCACCAACCTTACGGGTTACGGGGTGCCCCGCCGCAGCCCTCGTGCACGGGCGGGTGAACTTCGATGACATGCACAGCGGCTGGAAAGAGCTCGTGCGTGCGCACTGCCGCCCGCTGCCTCCCACCAGCGACGCAGCCATGCCGCACCCACGACGCGCTCCATCGCCCGAGACGGCGTACGCCCCTTGACGATCACGCCCGGCCGTCCCGGGGGAGCGATCGCGGCGTGATCGTCAAGGGGCCTGCGGCGACCGGGCCCCGGGCGAGCACCGCCCGCGTCCCGCGCAGTGGTTCAGCGTCGGTGCCGGAGCAGCCCCTCCACCCGGTCCCGTATCCCATCGGTGGCCAGTCCCCGCACCGTGAGCGTGGTGCGCCGCCTCAGCACGTCGTCCGCGGTCTCGGCCCACTCGTGGTCCCGGGCGTACACGACCTGGGCCCAGATCTCCGGGGCGTCGGGGTGGATGCGCTCGGCCAGCGCCGGATCGTCGTTGGCCAGCCGCGCGATGTCGAACGAGAGCGAGCCGTAGTGGGTGGCGAGATGGCGTGCGGTGTCCGCGGACATCCGGGGGCCGGGCGCCGGTCCGTCGGCCATCAACCGGTGGGCGACCGCGTTCGGATTGGCGATCCCCGGCAGAGGCAGCTTCCTGGGCAACCGGTCGATGGGTTCCATGTCCTCGGCCAGCGGCTGTCCCGGCAGCGCCGCCAGTTTGTTCATCACTGTCCGACCGATATGGCGGAAAGTCGTCCATTTACCGCCTGCGACCGACAGCATCCCGCCACGGCCTTCGGTCACCACCGTCTCCCGTTTGGCCTGGGAGGTGTCGCCCGGGCCCCCGGGGAGCACCCGCAGACCGGCGAACGCATAGGTGATCAGATCGCGGGACAACTGCTGGTCCCGGATGGAGAACGCCGCCTCGTCCAGGATCTGGGCGGTGTCCTGCTCGGTCACCGAGACCTCGCCCGGGTCCCCCTCGTACGCCTCGTCGGTGGTGCCGAGCAGCAGCATGTCCTCCCAGGGGAGGGCGAAGGTGATCCGGTACTTGTCGATCGGCGTCGCCAGGGCCGCCTTCCACGGCGAGGTGCGCTTGAGCACCAGGTGCGCGCCCTTGGAGAGTCGGATCGAGGGTGCGGCGCCCGTGTCCTCCATCCGGCGCAGATGGTCCACCCATGGGCCGGTGGCGTTGAGCACCAGCCGCGCGTTCACCCCGAACTCCGTGCCGTCCGTACGGTCCTTGAGCTCTGCACCCGTCACCCGGCCCCGGGTGAAGCGCAATCCGGTGACCTCGGCGTGGTTGAGCACGGTCGTCCCCGCGTCGACGGCCGCGCGGACCGTCATCAACGCCATCCGGGCGTCGTTCATCTGGTCGTCCCCGTAGACGGCGACGGCCTTGAGGTTCTCCGTACGCAACTCGGGCACGTCCCGCTGGGCCTTGGCCGGGCTGATGACGTGGCCGACGCCGTCTCCGAACGCCGAGAGCGCCGAATAGGCGAAGACCCCGGCCCCGAGCTTGGCCGCGCCGTGCGGTCCGCCCTTGTAGACGGGCAGGTAGAACGTGAGCGGATTGGCGAGGTGCGGGGCCACCTCCCGGGAGAGGGCGCGGCGCTCGAAGTGGTTCTCCGCGACCAGTTTCACCGCACCGGTCTGGAGGTAGCGCAGTCCGCCGTGCAGCAGCTTGGAGGAGGCGGACGAGGTGGCGCCGGCGAAGTCGCCGGCGTCCACCAGGGCCACCCGCAGTCCGGACTGCGCGGCGTGCCAGGCGGTGGAGATGCCCAGGATGCCGCCGCCGATCACCAGGAGGTCGTACGAGGCTTTGGAGAGCTGCTCCCGGGTCTCGGCGCGGCTCGGGAGAAAGCCGGATGCCGGGTGCGTCCCAAGTGTCGGAACGCTCTGCAGGGTGGTCATGTCCATTGCTCCTGTCAGTCTTCCTCTTCGAGCCAGCCCATGGTCCGCTGTACGGCCTTGAGCCAGCTCTTGTACTCGCGCTCGCGCTTGTCGGCGTCCATGCGCGGGGTCCATTCGGCGGCCCGGCGCCAGTTGGCGCGCAGCGCGTCCGTGTCCGGCCAGAAACCGACGGCCAGACCCGCGGCGTAGGCCGCGCCGAGGCAGGTGGTCTCGGCCACCATGGGGCGCACCACCGGTGCGTCCAGGAAGTCCGAGAGGGTCTGCATCAGCAGGTTGTTGGAGGTCATCCCGCCGTCGACCTTGAGCGTGGTCAACTCGACGCCGGAGTCCTTGGTCATGGCGTCGCTGATCTCACGGGTCTGCCAGGCGGTGGCCTCCAGCACGGCACGGGCGATGTGGGCCTTGGTGACGTAGCGGGTGAGACCCGCGATCACACCGCGGGCGTCGGGGCGCCAGTAGGGGGCGAACAGCCCGGAGAACGCGGGCACGACGTACGCGCCGCCGTTGTCCTCCACGGTCAGGGCCAGCGTCTCGATCTCCGGTGCGGAGGAGATGAGACCCATCTGGTCCCGCATCCACTGCACCAGCGAGCCGGTGACGGCGATCGAGCCTTCGAGGGCGTAGACCGCCTGCTCGTCGCCGATGCGGTAGCCGACGGTCGTCAGCAGTCCGTTGTAGGAGTTCACCGGTGTGTGGCCGGTGTTCATCAGCATGAAGGTGCCGGTGCCGTAGGTCGACTTGGCCTCGCCCTCGGCGAAACACGTCTGCCCGAAGAGCGCGGCCTGCTGGTCACCGAGCGCGGAGGCGACCGGGATGCCGTCGAGGACCCCGCCCTTGGCGGTGCCGTACACCTCGGCGGAGGAGCGGATCTCGGGCAGGATCTCGGCCGGTACGTGCATGGAGCTGAGGATCTTGGGGTCCCAGGCCATGGTGTGGAGGTTCATCAGCAGCGTGCGCGAGGCGTTGGTGACATCGGTGACGTGCACCCCGCCGTCGACCCCGCCGGTCAGGTTCCAGATGACCCACGAGTCCATCGTGCCGAAGAGGATCTCGCCCCGCTCGGCGCGCTCCCGCAGACCTTCGACGTTGTCGAGGAGCCAGCGGGCCTTGGGGCCGGCGAAGTAGCTCGCGAGGGGCAGACCGGTCTCACGGCGGAACCGGTCCTGGCCGACGTTGCGGCCCAGTTCGCGACAGAGGGCGTCGGTGCGGGTGTCCTGCCAGACGATGGCGTTGTGGACGGGTTCGCCGGTGTTCTTGTCCCACAGCAGGGTCGTCTCGCGCTGGTTGGTGATCCCGATCGCCTTGACGTCGGCGGAGGTGATGCCCGCCTTCTCGACGGCGCCCGCGACGACCTCTTGCACATTGGTCCAGATCTCGATGGCGTTGTGCTCCACCCAGCCGGGCTTGGGGAAGATCTGCTCGTGTTCCTTCTGGTCGACGGAGACGATCCGGCCGTCCTTGTCGAAGACGATGCAACGGCTGGATGTGGTGCCCTGGTCGATGGCCGCGATGAACGGGCCGTGCCCATGTGAGGCGGCGCCGGTGGTGTGTGCGTCAGTCACGGGGTGCTCCTGCTGGTGGTCGATGGGAGACGGCTGTGGCTCCACCCGTACGGCGTACGGGCGCACGGTCACGCGAACGCGAGGTTGTAGATTCCCGCGGCGAGTGCTCCGCCGGCCATCGGGCCGACGACGGGGATCCAGGCGTAGCCCCAGTCGGAGCCGCCCTTGTTGGGCAGCGGCAGCAGGGCGTGGACGATACGGGGGCCGAGGTCACGGGCCGGGTTGATGGCGTACCCGGTGGGTCCGCCGAGCGAGAGGCCGATGCCGACGACGACGAGGGCGGTGATGAGGGCGCCCAGCGTGCCCAGCCCGTCGCCATCGGCGTTGAGGCCCTGGGTGAGCACGGCGAGCACCAGGACCGTGGTGCCGATGATCTCGGTCGCCAGGTTCTGCCAGACCACCCGGATCTCCGGGCCGGTGGAGAAGATGCCGAGGATGGGGCCGGCCTTGCCGCCGCCGCTGTGGCTGCCTTCGATGGGCTTGTCGGCGGGGTCGCCGATGATCGCCCGGTCGGTCAGATGCGTCATGAACTGGCCGTAGTAGGCGACCACGAACAGCGCGGCGCCGATCATCGCGCCCAGCATCTGGCCGGCGAAGTAGACGGGGACGGTCGACCAGGTCCCGTCCTTGATGGCGATGCCGAGCGTGACGGCGGGGTTGATGTGCGCGCCGGAGAGAGCGCCCGTCATATAGACGGCCGTGAGGACGGCGAAGCCCCATCCGAACGTGATGGCCAGCCAGCCCGCTCCGCGTGCCTTGGAATTCTTGAGGGTGACGGCGGCGACCACGCCACCGCCGAGGAGGATCAGAACCGCGGTTCCGATCGTCTCGCCGATAAAGATGTCGGAGTTGGACACCGCGACTCCTTCGTCCTTCGTCCAGGGGAAGGCGAACCCCGGGCGCGCCGGTGGTCCGTGCCCTCAGGTGAGGGCGTTCGGCCTTTGGCGCTGCCACACTCTAACCTGCAATGCCGGTAGGTGTTCGACAATGCCGACCGCTAGACGGCAGTTTTATCCCTGGTCAACACGCCGTCAAGACGCTTTGTCTCGTCACCTGCCCAAAAATCCGCGGAATCCACGAAGAGGGCAGATCGATAACGATGATGCGCCAGAGCGGTCAAAACCGCCCGGCGCCGAGATCCCGCGAAACCGCCCTGGCGCACTGCCGCACCGCTGCGACCAGCTCGGATCTCAGTTCCTGATCCGAACAGACCCGCTCCACCGCTCCCGTGATGGCGACCGCCCCCACGGGCATCCGGCGGCGGTCGTGGATGGGGGCGGCGACCGCCGCCACGCCCTCCCAGGTCTCCTCCACGTCCGACGCCCAGCCCCGGGCCCTGGCCTGGTCGAGGAGCGATTCGAAGGCGGCCAGCTCCGTCACCGTCCGCGGGGTGAACTGCTCCCGGACGGCCTCGACCGCCTCGCTGTGCGCCACCGGGTCGTAGGCCGCCAGGACCTTGCCCAGGGCGGTGGAGTGCAGGGGCTGCATTGCGCCCACTTCGAGCACCTGGCGGCTGTCGTCCGGCCGGAACACATGGTGGACGATGAGTACGCCGTGCTGGTGCAGTACGCCCAAATGGACGCTTTCACCGCTGGAGCGGGCGAGATCGTCCGTCCACACCAGGGCGCGGGCGCGCAGTTCGTGGACGTCGAGGTAGCTGTTGCCCAGGCGCAGCAGCTCCGCGCCGAGCTGGTAGCGCCCGGACGCGGGGTCCTGCTCCACGAAGCCCTCCGCCTGGAGGGTGCGCAGGATGCCGTGGGCCGTTCCCTTGGCCAGGTCCAGCGAGGTGGCGATGTCCGACAGGCCGAGCCGGCGCTCCCCGCCCGCCAGCAGCCGCAGCATGGCCGCCGCCCGTTCCAGCGACTGGATGTTCTTCGCCATCGGATCGGCCTTTCTGGCTGCTATTCGACAATGCCGAACGGTATTGGTCGATGTCGACCTGGTGCTCTGAGTGAGTATCTCGCGGGCATCCGATTCACGGGAACCAAGGCGCCAGCCCATGGACAGGACGCGGCCCAGCGGTTGCTGTGCACCCGCGTCGGTTTCCCGTGCACCCGCGCCCGCCCGAGCGGCTCCGTCCGTGGCCTTCGACCCGAGCCGCTACGAGGCGGGGATGGGTGTCCTGTCGGCAGGCCGCGCAGTCCGTCTCGTGGGACAGCCCGCCCCTCGACGCCGCCACCCGGCTACTCTGGCTCCGTGCGCCCTCCGCCGAGGACGCAAAGCCGACAGCCGTCGCATCCCAGGGAGCCCGTCCATGGCCTCGTCGCCTTCCCCTTCCGTACCCTCCGCCGACAGCCGGACCCGCATCGCGGCACTCCGTGAGGCGCTCGCCACGCGGGTCGTCGTTGCCGACGGTGCCATGGGCACCATGCTTCAGGCTCAGGATCCGACTCTGGAGGACTTCCAGGACCTCGAAGGCTGCAACGAGATCCTGAATGTCACCCGCCCGGACATTGTGCGGTCGGTGCATGAGGAGTATTTCGCGGTCGGTGTCGACTGCGTGGAGACGAACACCTTCGGTGCCAACCATGCGGCCCTTGCCGAGTACGACATTCCCGAGCGGGTCCATGAGCTGTCCGAGTCGGGTGCTCGCATCGCTCGTGAGGTGGCTGACGAGTTCACTGAGCGCACCGGTCAGCAGCGTTGGGTGTTGGGCTCGATGGGCCCGGGGACGAAGCTTCCCACTCTGGGACACGCCCCCTACACCCTGTTGCGCGACGCCTATCAGAGCAATGCCGAGGGCATGATCGCGGGCGGTGCGGATGCGCTGCTCGTCGAGACGACGCAGGACCTCCTCCAGACCAAGGCCGCCATCATCGGTGCGCGCCGGGCCCTGGAGATCAGCGGTCTTGACCTGCCGTTGATCTGTTCGGTGACGGTGGAGACGACGGGGACGATGCTGCTCGGCTCCGAGATCGGTGCGGCCCTGACCGCGCTGGAGCCGCTCGGGATCGACATGATCGGCCTGAACTGTGCGACCGGCCCGGCTGAGATGAGCGAGCATCTGCGCTACCTCGCCCGCCATTCCCGCATCCCGCTCGCCTGCATGCCCAACGCCGGCCTTCCCGTCCTCGGTAAGAACGGTGCCCACTATCCGTTGACCGCGCCCGAGCTGGCGGATGCGCAGGAGACCTTCGTACGCGAGTACGGGCTGTCCTTGGTGGGAGGCTGCTGCGGTACGACCCCGGAGCATCTGCGCCAGGTGGTGGAGCGGGTCCGTACCCTTACACCGGCGGTGCGCGAGCCGCGTCCCGAGCCGGGGGCAGCCTCCCTCTACCAGACGGTTCCCTTCCGTCAGGACACCGCGTACATGGCGATCGGGGAGCGCACCAACGCCAACGGGTCGAAGAAGTTCCGCGATGCCATGTTGGAGGCCCGTTGGGACGACTGTGTGGAGATGGCGCGCGACCAGATCCGTGAGGGCGCGCACATGCTCGACCTCTGCATCGACTATGTGGGTCGCGACGGCGTCGCCGACATGGAGAAGCTGGCCGGTCTCTTCGCCACCGCGTCCACCCTGCCGATCGTGTTGGACTCCACCGAGGTACCCGTGCTTCGAGCCGGGCTGGAGAAGCTCGGCGGTCGTGCGGTGATCAACTCGGTGAACTACGAGGACGGCGACGGCCCGGAGTCCCGTTTCGCCAAGGTCACGCAGTTGGCCCAGGAACACGGCGCCGCACTGATCGCCCTCACCATCGACGAAGAGGGCCAGGCCCGCACGGTCGAGCACAAGGTGGCCATCGCCGAGCGGTTGATCGACGACCTCACGGGCAACTGGGGCATCCACGAGTCGGACATCCTCATCGACACCCTGACCTTCACCATCTGTACCGGTCAGGAGGAGTCCCGCAAGGACGGCATCCACACCATCGAGGCCATCCGGGAACTCAAGCGCCGCCGCCCCGACGTCCAGACCACCCTGGGCCTGTCGAACATCTCCTTCGGCCTCAACCCCGCCGCCCGCATCCTGCTCAACTCCGTCTTCCTCGACGAGTGCGTCAAAGCCGGACTCGACTCCGCCATCGTCCACGCCTCCAAGATCCTGCCCATCGCACGCTTCGACGACGAGCAGGTCACCACCGCACTCGACCTCATCTACGACCGCCGCGCCGAGGGGTACGACCCCCTGCAGAAGCTGATGGCGCTGTTCGAGGGTGTCAACACCAAGTCGATGAAGGCGAGCAAGGCCGAGGAACTCCTCGCCCTGCCGTTGGAGGAGCGGCTGCGGCGCCGGATCATCGAGGGCGAGAAGAACGGCCTGGGGACCGACCTCGACGAGGCCCTCCAGGAGCGCCCGGCGCTCGACATCGTCAACGACACCCTCCTGGAGGGCATGAAGGTCGTCGGTGAACTCTTCGGCTCGGGCCAGATGCAGTTGCCCTTCGTCCTCCAGTCCGCCGAGGTGATGAAGATCGCCGTGGCCCATCTGGAACCGCACATGGAGAAGTCGGACGCCGAGGGCAAGGGCACCATCGTGCTCGCCACCGTCCGCGGTGACGTCCACGACATCGGCAAGAACCTCGTCGACATCATCCTCTCCAACAACGGCTACAACGTCGTCAACCTCGGCATCAAGCAGCCCGTCTCCGCCATCCTGGAAGCCGCCGAGGAACACCGCGCCGATGTGATCGGCATGTCCGGCCTGCTGGTCAAATCGACGGTGATCATGAAGGAGAACCTCCAGGAGCTCAACCAACGCCAACTCGCCGCCGACTACCCCGTCATCCTCGGCGGCGCCGCCCTCACCCGCGCCTACGTCGAACAAGACCTCCACGAGATCTACGAAGGCGAAGTCCGCTACGCCCGCGACGCTTTCGAGGGCCTGCGGCTCATGGACGCCCTGATCGCCGTCAAACGCGGAGTCCCCGGCGCCACCCTCCCCGAACTCAAACAGCGCCGGGTGCGGGCCAGTGCGAACACCGTCGTGAAAGAACGTCCGGAGGAAGGTGCCGTACGCTCCGACGTCTCCGTCACCAACCCCGTCCCCACCCCACCGTTCTGGGGCACCCGCGTCATCAAGGGCATCCAACTCAAGGAATACGCCTCCTGGCTCGACGAAGGCGCACTCTTCAAGGGGCAATGGGGACTCAAGCAGAACCGGGCCGGCGACGGACCGACGTACGAGGAGTTGGTGGAGAGCGAGGGGCGACCGCGGCTGCGCGGCTGGCTCGACCAACTGCACACCCAGGGGATGTTGGAGGCGGCCGTCGTCTACGGCTACTTCCCGTGCGTCTCCAAGGGGGACGATCTGATCCTCCTCAACGAGGACGGCTCCGAGCGCACCCGCTTCTCCTTCCCGCGCCAGCGCCGGGGCCGAAGGCTCTGTCTGGCGGACTTCTTCAAGCCCGAGGAGTCCGGCGAGACCGATGTCGTGGGACTCCAGGTCGTCACCGTCGGATCCAAGATCGGTGAGGCGACCGCCGAGCTCTTCGCCTCGGACTCCTACCGCGACTATCTGGAGCTGCACGGGCTGTCGGTGCAGCTTGCCGAGGCGCTCGCCGAGTACTGGCACGCCCGGGTCCGTGCAGAGCTCGGTTTCACCGGGGAGGACCCGGCGGAGGTCGAGGACATGTTCGCCCTGAAGTACCGGGGGGCGCGGTTCTCCCTCGGCTACGGGGCGTGCCCCGACCTGGAGGACCGGGCGAAGATCGCCGAACTGCTGCAGCCCGAGCGGATCGGGGTGGAGCTCTCCGAAGAGTTCCAGCTGCACCCGGAGCAGTCCACCGATGCGATCGTCATCCATCACCCGGAGGCGAAGTACTTCAACGCTCGGTGAACGCCGCGCGTCGAGTCGCCGCCGCCCTACCGCCCCTGCACTGCCCTGCGGCTCTCGTGCCGCCGTGGGGTGCGTGCCGCCGTATGGCCCCGGGGTAGCGCATTGGCCGAGCACATCCATCTGACGAGCCGTACACTGGTCGGTCCAGTACAGGCCGGTCGACTGTCTCCGCGGGAAAGCCATGGGGAGAGGCGGCCGGCCTTCTCGTCCCTCATGGAGGTGTGCCGATGACCAGCACGGTCCCTGCGTCCCTGACCCGGTCGGCGGAGAGCTCTGCCCTACAGGCGGTCTTCCTCGACATGGACGGCACCCTCGTGGACACCGAGGGCTTCTGGTGGGAAGCCGAGCGTGACGTCTTCGCCGACCTCGGTCATGAGCTGGACGAAGCCTGGCGCGATGTCGTCGTCGGGGGGCCGATGACCCGCAGTGCCGGGTACCTCATCGAGGTCACGGGCGCCGACATCGCCCTCCCGGAACTGACCGTGCTGCTGAACGACCGCTTCGAGAAGCGCATCGCCAGCGGGGTGCCCCTGATGCCGGGTGCCGAGCGGCTCTTGGCCGAGCTGGCCGAGCACCAGGTGCCCACCGCCCTGGTGTCCGCCTCCCACCGAAGGATCATCGACAGGGTGTTGGACTCCCTGGGGCCGCAGAACTTCCGGCTGTCGATCGCGGGCGATGAGGTGCCGCGCACCAAGCCGCACCCCGACCCCTATCTGTTGGCCGCCCGGGGCCTGGGTGCCGAGCCCGCTCGATGTGCCGTCATCGAGGACACGGCGACCGGGGTCGCCTCCGCCGAGGCCGCTGGGTGCCGGGTCGTCGCGGTCCCGTCGGTGGCGCCGATCGCACCCGCCGTGGGGCGGGCGGTCGTCGGATCGCTCGAAGAAGTGGACCTCGGCTTTCTCCGTGGGCTCATCACCTCGATGAACTGATGGGCATACGGTCCGAGTTTCTTGAAAGTCAAATTAAACTCGGGCCGTATCCCCTGGCCGGGAATTCGCTTTTCCCCTGGCCGGAACGTCATTTATGCAAGGCCCTTCTCGTATGTATTTTCGCGTGACGTTCATCACTGTAAGCCTTCTAGGGCGTGTCGTTCTAGGCGTTCCACGCCCCTACTGGGCGATACCGCACGTGCCCTTGTGTCCATATTGATCACGTTGCTCTACGAAAAATTCCATGGCGATGCCATCTACACACAGCCATGAGGGATCACTCAGCGAATACACCGCAGCTTCGCGTTGTCCGGCAGCACCGTGAGCGCCGACTAATCTCATCGCGAGCCTTCGTCGCACCACCGACGCACCCCGGCGGCTGCCAACACTGCCGCGAACACGGGGGAGTCGTCCTGTTCATTCGAACGGTGGGACCCGTCCCACACGCGGTCGCGACGAAGTCCTCCGTACCCGCTGTATCCCAGTGTCGGATGAGGAGAACGTCCAGGATGAACCGTAAGACTCTGGTGCTGCCGGCCGTCGTCGGCCTGCTCGCGCCCGTGCTCGTCGCGTGCGGCGGGGCAGAGGGCGTCGGTGGTGGCGGTGACTCCATTGTCGTGGGCACCACGGACGAACTCATCGCCGACAAGGATGCCCCCGCACCCCTGGACCCGGCCCACGCCTACGACACCGGCTCGTGGAACGTGCTGCGCCAGACGCTCCAGACGCTGATGCACGCCCCTCGCGGTGGCGGCCAACCCGTCCCGGACGCCGCGAAGACCTGCGCGTTCACGGACAAGGCGAGCGAGAGCTACCGCTGCGAACTGCGCACCGACCTCAGCTTCACCGACGGCAGTCCCATCACCGCCGAGGACGTCAAGTTCTCCATCGAGCGCGTTCTGAAGATCAACGATGACAACGGTGCCGCCGCCTTGCTGGCCAACATCGAAACCATCGACGTCAAGGGCGACCACGAGGTGGTCTTCCACCTCGCAACACCGGACGCGACCTTCCCGTACAAGCTCTCCACCCCGATCGCCGGCATCGTCAGCAAGAAGAAGTACGAGGGCGACAAGCTCCGTGCGGGCTTCGGCGTGGACGGCTCCGGGCCGTACACCATGACCACCCAGGTCAAGGATGACGCGGTCACCAAGGTCACCTTCAAGAAGAACGGCTCCTACAAGGGAGACGTCAAACTGCACAACAGCAAGGTCGAACTGCGCGTCTACGAGGACCCGGAGGCCATGGCCAAGGCCCTCGACAAGGGCGAGATCGACATTGCCACTCGTGAACTCGGGCCCGAACAGGTCGCACAGATGAAGGAAAAGCCCAAGGAGAACATCACCCTTACCGAACTCCAGGGCTTGTCCATCTTCTACCTCGCCTTCAACACCGACCACCCGGCGGTGAAGGACAAGGCGGTGCGACAGGCGATGGCGGCACTCGTGGACCGCGGCCAGATCGCCGGCCAGGTGTATTCCGCCACCGCGGAACCGCTCTATTCCCTCATTCCCGCCAGCGTCAGCGCACACAAGAACGCCTTCTACAACCGGTACGGCGAGCCCAGCCGCGCCCAGGCCAAGCAGATCCTCCGCAAGGCCGGCATCAAAACTCCCGTGAAGCTTTCGCTGCATTACTCCGAGGACCGTTACAGCGGGGCCACGGCCAAGGAGTTCGGTCTCCTCAAGACCCAGCTGAACGCCTCCAAGCTGTTCGACGTCACCGTCGAGGGCTCCGACTGGGCCACCTTCCGCACCGCCCACAAGCGCGGTGACTATCCGGTGTTCGGTCTCGGCTGGGTCCCCGACTACCCGGACCCCGAGAACTACATCGCCCCGTTCCTGGAGAAGGACAACTTCCTCAACTCGCCCTACGTGAGCACCGAGGCGCGCAAGCTCATCCCGCAGTCCCGTCGACAGGCCGACCGCACCGCCGCCGAGCCGGCCTTCGCCCGGTTGCAGGAGATCGTCGCCAACGACGTCCCGGTGCTGCCGCTGCGGCAGGACAAGCAGTACGTCGCCGCCCGGGCCGGCGTCACCGGTGTGGAACGACTCCTCAACGGCAGCTCCGACCTTCAACTGTGGGAGCTCGGCCGCGGCGACAGCTGAGCCCGCCCATGAACGCCAGTGGCGGCCGGGCAATCGCCCCGGCCGCCACTGACACACCCACACCGCCCAGAGGGTCCCTCACTGCGCCCCCGGACGCACCAAACCGCTCTCGTACGCATAGACGGCGGCCTGTACCCGGTCCCGCAGCCCCAGCTTGGTCAGTACATGGCCCACGTGCGTCTTGACCGTCGTCTCACTGACGAACAGGTCCGCGGCGATCTCGGCGTTCGACATCCCCCGCGACACCAGCTTCAACACCTCCACCTCGCGCTCCGTCAGCGTATGGAGGGTGTCGGGGACCGGATCCTCCCCCGAAGGCAGATGCCCGGCGTACTTGTCGAGCAGTCGGCGGGTGATGCTCGGTGCCAACATCGCCTCACCCGCGGCAACCACCCGGATCGCCTGCACCAACTCATTGGCGGGCGCGTCCTTGAGCAGGAACCCACTGGCTCCCGCCCGCAACGCCTCCACCACGTACTCATCGAGGTCGAAGGTGGTCAACACCAACACCTTCGCCTGACCGTCCCGACCCGGACCGGCGATCTGCCGGGTCGCTTCCACCCCGTCCATCCGGGGCATCCGGATGTCCATGAGCACTACATCGGGCTGGAGCGCCCGCACCTGGTCGAGGGCCTGGAGACCGTCCCCGGCCTCGCCGACGACCGCGATGTCCTGCTCGGCCTCCAAAATCATCCGGAAACCGGTGCGCAGCAGAGGTTGGTCATCGACCAGTAGAACGCGGATGGCCACGGGCAACTCCTCACAATTGGTCAAGACCCATTCTGCCCTGACCATCCTGCGACGGACCGGCCGGGGAAATGCTCAATGGATAAACCGGGGGAGTACCGCCAAACTCAGGACAGACCGCCCGATGGTCACACCAGCCGCACAGCTTCGTCGGGCGCGGACGCCAGTCCCCCGACTCCGTCGCCTCTCTGATCGCATCCCACAACGCCAGCAGCTTGCGCTCGACCCGCTCCAGGTCCGCCGGCACCGGGTCGTACGTCAGAACGTCCCCACTGCCCAGATACACCAGCTGGAGCCGTCGGGGCACCACCTTGCGCAGCCGCCACACCACCAGGGCGTAGAACTTCATCTGGAACAGCGCGCCCTCGCTGTACTCGGGCCGCGGCGCCTTGCCCGTCTTGTAATCGACGATCCGCACCTCGCCCGTCGGCGCCACATCCACCCGGTCGATCACCCCGCGCAGCCGCAGACCCGACTCCAACTCCGTCTCCACGAACATCTCCCGCTCGGCGGGCTCAAGCCGGGTCGGATCCTCCAGGGCGAACCAGCGCTCCACCAGCGCCTCCGCCTCACCCAACCAGCGCCCGAGACGCTCGCCGTCGGCATCCCCCTCGAACAGGCCGCCCAGCTCCGGCCGGGACTCAAGCAGCCGGTCCCACTGTGCCGGAACCAGTGATTTCGCCCGCGGCGGCGTACGCTCGCCCGCTGGAACGTCGAACAAGCGCTCCAGCACGGCATGGACCAACGTGCCCCGGGTCGCCGCCTCGCTCGGCTTCTCGGGAAGCCGGTCGATCACCCTGAACCGGTACAGCAGGGGACACTGCATAAAATCGCTCGCCCGCGAAGGCGAAAGCGACGTGGGCGGTCCACCCGGCGAGGGCTGCTGGCTCGTACTCATGACGCAGACCCTACGGCCCGCCACTGACAGCGAGCGCAATACCATCGACGTCAGAGGCCCCGCACTGCATGATCGAGGTGCCGGGTCGGCGCACCGACAGCGCACAAGACGAAGGGAACCCGTGAACGAGGACGACAGGCGAGGCGAGCGCGAGCGAGCAGAGACCGGAACGGAGGGACCAGCCCCCCAGGGCACCCCTCCGGACGGCAAGCCGCGGCGCCCCGAGGGTCGCCAAGGACCGGGAGGCGGTCTCCTCATGGGCCGCCCCTTCGGCGTGCCCGTGTACGTCGCCCCCAGCTGGTTCCTCGTCGCCGCCCTCATCACCTGGGTCTTCGGCGGTCAGCTCGACCGCATCCTGCCCGATCTCGGCGGTCTGCGGTACCTCGTCTCCCTCTTCTTCGCCGTCGCCTTCTACGCCTCCGTACTCGTCCACGAACTGGCGCACACCATCGCCGCACTGCGCTTCAAACTGCCGGTGCGCCGCATCCAGCTCCAGTTCTTCGGCGGCGTCTCCGAGATCGAGAAGGAGTCCGAGACCCCCGGCCGGGAGTTCATCCTCGCCTTCGTCGGACCACTCCTGTCCCTGGTCCTCGCCGGCGTCTTCTACCTGGGCATGCAGGCCGTCGAGCCCGGTACGGTCCCCGGGGTCCTGCTCGCCGGCCTGATGATCTCCAACCTGATCGTCGCCGCGTTCAACCTGCTGCCCGGCCTGCCGCTGGACGGCGGTCGGATGCTGCGCGCCATCGTCTGGAAGATCACGGGCAAGCCCATGAGCGGCACCATCGCCGCCGCGTGGGTCGGCCGGGCGCTGGCCGTCGCCGTACTGATCGGGCTGCCGCTGCTCACCCACACCGGAGTGCTCGGCAGTCCCGCCCAGGACATGGGCGGCATGGAGACCGTCACCGACGCCCTCCTGGCCGCCATTCTCGCCGCGATCATCTGGACCGGGGCGGGCAACAGCCTGCGGGTGGCCCGGCTCCGCGAGCACCTCCCGGAACTCGAAGCGCGCACCCTCACCCGCCGCGCCGTTCCCGTCGAGTCCGACACCCCCCTCTCGGAGGCCCTGCGCCGAGCCAACGAGTCCGGTGCCCGCGCCCTCGTCGTCGTCGACGGACAGGGCGAACCGATGGCACTCGTGCGGGAGAGCGCCATCGTCGGTGTGCCGCAGCACCGCCGGCCCTGGGTCGCCGTCGGTGGGCTCGCCCAGGACCTGACCGATGACATGAGGCTGCCCGCCGAGCTGGCGGGCGAAGCGCTCCTGGACCGACTGCGCACCACCCCCGCCACGGAGTACCTGGTGGTGGAGGAGTCCGGGGAGATCTACGGCGTGCTGTCGACGGCGGACGTCGAGCGGGCCTTCGTCGCCGCCATGGCCCGCCCCGGCAGCTGAGCCCCGGGGCGTCCGGCGCTTTCGCTCTGAGGGCGCTGCGGTCGGCCCACCCCACCGCTCGGCGGCAGCCCTGGTCCCCGGGCCTCCAAGTGGCCGGTAGGCTGGTCACATGTCCGAACCGACCGGTGCCGCCCGCCGTCGCGGGCCCTTCAAAGTCGGGGACCAGGTCCAGCTCACCGATCCCAAGGGACGCCACTACACGTTCACGCTCGAAGCGGGAAAGAACTTCCACACCCACAAAGGGTCGTTCCCGCACGACGAGCTGATCGGCGCTCCTGAGGGCAGTGTTGTCCGAACCACGGGAAACGTCGCCTACCTCGCGCTGCGCCCCCTGCTCCCCGACTACGTCCTGTCCATGCCCCGCGGCGCCGCCGTGGTCTACCCCAAGGACGCGGGGCAGATCCTCGCCTTCGCCGACATCTTCGCCGGTGCGCGGGTCGTCGAGGCGGGAGTGGGCTCGGGCTCGCTCAGCGCCTTCCTGCTCCGCGCCATCGGTGACCACGGCATGCTGCACTCCTACGAGCGCCGCCCCGACTTCGCCGAGATCGCCCAGCAGAACGTCGAACGCTACTTCGGCGGTCCGCACCCGGCCTGGCAGCTCACCGTCGGTGACCTCCAAGACCACCTCGACGACGCCGATGTCGACCGGGTCATCCTGGACATGCTCGCCCCCTGGGAGTGCCTCGACGCGGTGTCCAAGGCGCTGGTCCCCGGAGGCATCCTCTGCTGCTACGTCGCGACCACCACCCAGCTCGCCCGGACCGTGGAATCCATCCGCGAGATCGGCTGCTTCGCCGAGCCGCAGCCCTGGGAATCCATGATCCGCAACTGGCACGTCGAGGGCCTGGCGGTCCGCCCGGATCACCGCATGATCGGACACACCGGCTTCCTGGTGACCGCGCGTCGCCTCGCGGACGGCGTGGAGCCCCCGATGCGTCGCCGCCGCCCCGCCAAGGGTGCCTACGGCGATGACTACGACGGCCCCAACAAGGGCTGACGCCACGACAGAAACCCGACGCCGCCGTCGAGTTCCGCAACCGCTGCACTTCGCATCGGGGAACTCGACGGCGGCGTTGTGGCGTTGTGCGTCGCGGCAGCCGGAAAGGGGCGTCAGATCCCCATGGGCCGGTGTCCACCCCGGTGTTCCCCGTGGCTGTGACGTGTGGCACGATGCAAACCTCCCGCCCGCCGCCGACGCCTCCGCCGGCTCCGTATGCTCAGGAGACTTCACGCGTGCAGACCTCCGCCGTCCCGGACCTCGCGCACACGCGGACCCGCCCGGTGCACTGGCTCGCCACCGCGACCGTGATGGCTGCGGTGGTGGCACTCGCCGGATGGCTCCAGCCCGACAGGGCGACGGCGGGAGCGGCCGGATCGAAGTCCGGCAGTGCGATCGCCGCAGCGCCCGCGCAGGCACCGGCCCCGGACCCGACCGGAGTGCAGTTGCCGCTGGAGTGCCCCGGTGTGCCGAGCCTGATAACCCAGCGTGCCAGCGGTGACCTCGACGGTGACGGCAGGCCCGAGACGGTGGTGGCGGCACGGTGTGATGCGGGGTCCGGGACTCCGCCCGCCGGAGTCTTCGTCCTGACCGCCGCCGGCGACCAGGCTCCGCGCGTGGTGGCGACCCTCGTGGAACCGGGCGCCCAGCGCAGTGTGAGCAACCTCGCCCTCAAGGACGGGACGATCACCGCGACCCTGCTCGGCTACTCCTCGCCCGAGGTGCCCAGCTGCTGTCCGGACGAGAGCGAGAACGTGGAATGGCGGTGGGAGGGCGGTAAGTTCCTCCGTACGGTACAGAACCCATCAGATCAGGCTCTGTAGGTCGAAACCCGTATAGAGGGTGCATCTCTCATGCGAGAACGCTGTGTATCTAAATTGTTACTCAGCGTTGGGGCCGTAGATTTCTACGCTGTCCGAAACGCGCCGTACATGGATGCAATCCCCCGGGCACTCCCGGGCCGAGTCCACCACGTCCTGGAGGAGCGGCAAGGGCACGGGCGTTGTCGCTCCGGTGTCCTGGAGCAACTCGTCCTCCCCGCTCTTGACGTACGCGAGGCCGTCAATGTCCAGCTCAAAGACGTCCGGTGCGTACTGGGCGCAGATTCCGTCCCCGGTGCAGAGGTCCTGGTCGATCCAGACCTCCAGCGCCTCCGCGGTGGCTTCGGATGGGGCCTCGTGCTGCACGCTCATGTCTCCTGCCGTTTCCATCGCCGAGTGGCGCGACCCTCGGCGATGTGACCGAAAGTGAGGCAAGTCGCGCGGGGTCTGACGGGTGTTGAACGCTTCGACGATACAACCGGCCGCTTTCCGATGTTGATGGGTGGGTATTCACCTGGCGTGAGGGAGAGCGCAAGGGTGAAGATCGGACACACCCCCATCCTCTTTGTGATCTAGGGGTTTCAATCACCACCCACGCAGGTAGGGTCAGGAAGCGTCCAGCTCCCCTTGGAGGAGGTGAGGACCGTGGCAGCCCACGACGACGACATCAACCGCGGCATCCGGCCGGGGCGGGGGTCTGAAGACCCAGCCGGCCAGGTCGCCTACCTAGAGCAGGAAATCGCCGTCCTGCGCCGCAAGCTCGCCGACTCTCCGCGGCACACGAGGATTCTCGAAGAGCGGATCGTCGAGTTGCAGACGAATCTGGCCGGCGTGTCCGCACAGAACGAGCGACTTGCCAACACGCTCCGTGAGGCCCGCGACCAGATCGTGGCCCTCAAGGAAGAGGTCGACCGGCTCGCACAGCCGCCGGCAGGCTTCGGTGTCTTCCTGCACACCAACGAGGACGGCACCTGCGACATCTTCACCGGGGGTCGCAAGCTCCGGGTGAACGTCAGCCCCAGCGTCGAGCTTGAGGAACTCCGACGCGGCCAGGAAGTCATGCTCAACGAAGCGCTCAACGTGGTCGAGGCCATGGAGTTCGAGCGTGCCGGGGACATCGTCACACTCAAGGAGATCCTTGAGGACGGCGAGCGGGCCCTGGTCGTCGGTCACACCGACGAGGAGCGGGTGGTGCGGCTCGCCGAACCACTGCTGGACATCACCATCCGTCCCGGTGACGCCCTGCTGCTCGAACCTCGTTCCGGCTATGTCTACGAAGTGGTCCCCAAGAGCGAGGTCGAAGAGCTCGTCCTCGAAGAAGTTCCGGATGTCGACTACACGAAGATCGGCGGGCTGGGCAACCAGATCGAGCTGATCCGCGATGCGGTCGAGCTGCCGTACCTCTACCCCGACCTCTTCAAAGAGCACGAGCTGCGTCCGCCGAAGGGCATCCTGCTCTACGGTCCGCCCGGCTGCGGCAAGACACTGATTGCCAAGGCCGTCGCCAACTCGCTGGCGAAGAAGGTTGCCGAGGTCACCGGTCAGCCCGCGGGGAAGAGCTACTTCCTCAACATCAAGGGCCCCGAACTCCTCAACAAGTACGTCGGTGAGACCGAGCGGCACATTCGCCTGGTCTTCCAGCGGGCCAGGGAAAAGGCCAGCGAGGGCACCCCCGTCATCGTCTTCTTCGACGAGATGGAGTCCCTCTTCCGTACCCGTGGATCCGGTGTCAGCTCGGACGTGGAGAACACCATCGTCCCGCAGCTCCTCGCCGAGATCGACGGTGTGGAGGGCCTGGAGAACGTCATCGTGATCGGCGCCTCCAACCGCGAGGACATGATCGACCCCGCGATCCTGCGCCCCGGCCGGCTCGATGTGAAGATCAAGATCGAGCGTCCGGACGCGGAGGCCGCGAAGGACATCTTCGCCAAGTACCTGACGTCCACCCTGCCGCTGCACTCGGACGACCTGTCCGAGCACAACGGCTCCAAGCCCGCCGCCGCCCACGCCATGATCCAGTCGGTCGTCGAGCAGATGTACGCGGAATCCGAGGAGAACCGCTTCCTGGAGGTCACGTACGCCAACGGTGACAAGGAAGTCCTCTACTTCAAGGACTTCAACTCGGGCGCGATGATCCAGAACATCGTCGACCGGGCCAAGAAGATGGCCATCAAGGCTTTCCTCGACCACAACCAGAAGGGCATCCGCGTCTCCCACCTCCTCCAGGCGTGCGTGGACGAGTTCAAGGAGAACGAGGACCTGCCCAACACCACGAACCCGGACGACTGGGCTCGTATCTCCGGCAAGAAGGGCGAGCGGATCGTCTTCATCCGTACCCTCGTCACCGGAAAGCAGGGCGCCGACACCGGTCGCTCCATTGACACGGTGGCCAACACCGGTCAGTACCTGTAGGAGGCACACCGGCTGCGGATGCCCTCGGCCGGGCATCCGCAGCCGGTTGCTTTCCCCACAGGTCCGGCCACACCCCGGCAATGACGCAATTGATCTCCCCACCGGCGCGACAGCGTTCTAGGCTCATCCGTACCGCCGAGTCGCGCGCCGCGGGGTCGGGCACCGCAGCGCGCATCGGAGCACCAGCGGTACTTGAGCGCCGCTCCCGGAAGGGGAGCGTCGCAGGGCAAGGAGGGCCGCATGACCGTACGGCGAGTAATGGGCATCGAGACGGAGTACGGCATTTCCGTTCCGGGCCACCCGAACGCCAATGCCATGCTCACCTCGTCCCAGATCGTCAACGCCTACGCGGCGGCGATGCACAGGGCGCGCCGCGCCCGCTGGGACTTCGAGGAGGAGAACCCGCTGCGGGACGCCCGTGGCTTTGACCTCGCCCGCGAGGCCGCCGACTCCAGCCAGCTCACGGACGAGGACATCGGCCTGGCCAATGTGATCCTCACCAACGGGGCCCGGCTCTACGTCGACCACGCCCACCCGGAGTACAGCTCACCCGAGGTGACCAATCCGCGCGACGCCGTGCTGTGGGACAAGGCCGGCGAGCGCATCATGGCCGAGGCCGCCGAGCGGGCCGCCCAGCTCCCCGGCGCCCAACCGATCCACCTTTACAAGAACAACACCGACAACAAGGGCGCCTCCTACGGGACGCACGAGAACTATCTGATGAAGCGGGAAACGCCCTTCTCGGACATCGTGCGCCATCTGACGCCGTTCTTCGTCTCGCGGCAGGTCGTCACCGGGGCCGGCCGGGTCGGGATCGGCCAGGACGGCCACGAGCACGGCTTCCAGATCAGCCAGCGGGCGGACTACTTCGAGGTCGAGGTGGGGCTGGAGACCACCTTGAAGCGTCCCATCATCAACACCCGCGACGAACCGCACTCTGACGCCGAGAAGTACCGCAGGCTCCACGTCATCATCGGCGACGCCAATCTCTCCGAGATTTCGACCTATCTGAAGCTGGGCACCACCGCCCTGGTGCTGTCCATGATCGAGGACGGCTTTATCGCGGTGGACCTCGCCGTCGACCAGCCGGTCCGCACACTGCACCAGATCTCGCACGACCCCGGTCTGACGCGGGTGATCACACTGCGCAGCGGCCGGACACTCACCGCGGTCCAGCTCCAGATGGAGTACTACGAGCTCGCCAGGAAGTACGTCGAGGAGCGCTTCGGCGACGATGCGGACGAGCAGACCAAGGACGTCCTGATCCGTTGGGAGGACACGCTCAACCGGTTGGAGAACGACCCGATGAGCCTGTCCGGGGAACTGGACTGGATCGCGAAGAAAGAGCTGATGGAGGGCTACCGGCGGCGGGACGACCTGGACTGGGACGCCGCACGGCTCCACCTGGTGGACCTCCAGTACGCCGATGTGAGGCCGGACAAGGGCCTCTACAACCGATTGGTGGCCCGCGGCAAGATGAAGCGCCTGCTGGACGAGCAGGACGTCCTGAGGGCCGGCAAGAAGCCGCCCGAGGACACCCGGGCCTACTTCCGCGGTCGCTGTCTGGAGCAGTACGCCGACGACGTCGCCGCGGCCTCCTGGGACTCGGTCATCTTCGACCTTCCCGGCCGTGACTCATTGCAACGGGTGCCGACCCTGGAGCCGCTGCGGGGCACCCGCAACCACGTCAAGGAACTACTGGACCGCTGTCGGACGGCGGAAGATCTGGTTCGGGTCCTCTCCGGCGGCTAAAAGGTTCCCGGCCGGGAATCATCTCCGGGAATCATGGAGGTGGCCCCCGGACGTTGGGAAAAGTGCCGGGCCGATGTCGGACCCGGCTTGTAGGGTCTGATCTTGACCGAACCGACTCACATCAGGGCGAACCGAGCGGGGTGAGGGACATGGCGAAGGACACCGGCGGCGGGCAGCAGAAGGCCACGCGTTCCACGGAGGAAGTCGAGGAGCAGGCGCAGGACGCGCAGGCTTCGGAGGACCTCAAGGAGCGCCAGGAGAAGCTCAGCGACGATGTTGATTCCGTCCTCGACGAAATCGATGACGTCCTGGAGGAGAATGCGGAGGACTTCGTGAGGTCCTTCGTCCAGAAGGGCGGACAGTAGTCCGTCGGATATTGCCGGGGCGGCTGAGAATGCCGGAGTGAAGCGTCTCACTCGCTGTCGACCCGCGCTGTCGCGGGAAGCCTTTGCCGAAAATTGAGGCTTCCCGCGATGAATATCAGGCATATGGTCGACAGTATTCAGCTCTTTTGCATCCGCCCGACTGAGCGGATCCGGGAGCGAGGTCTCCGGCGCATCGGAGGATCGATGCCCAGCAGTGGTCGCCGGCCTGTCGTCCGGCACGGCCCGAATCCGGTATTCACGCTGTTCACTCCCGGGTTTCGCCCGGGAGCGGAGCAGTCGGGGACCGGGTCGCACCGGCTTCCGTACGGCGTGGGCGCGGCCGGGCGGGGCAGGCTGATCGCCGGCCGGCGAGGATTCCGATGTATCTGCCTCCGCCACACATGTGGATCACCGTCACAAGACGGGTAGTGTCCGTGGCGTATCGTGCTTCAACTGCAATTCGGCCATCGGCGAGTTGGGCGATGAGCCCCGCACCGTCCGTCGCGCTGCCGCTTACTTGGAGGGAAACGCGTGGAAGCCAACACTCGTAGCACCGGGCGTCTACCAGCTGCCTTCCTGACGCCTGGCTCGTCCTCATTCATGGACTTCCTGGGGGCGCACTCCCCGGACATGTTGCCGGGCAAGCGCGTCCTGCCTCCGCTCCAGGGGGCGGTCGAGGCGCCGCACGGCACGACCATCGTCGCCACCACGTTCCCCGGCGGTGTGGTGCTCGCCGGTGACCGGCGGGCCACGATGGGCAACATGATCGCGCAGCGCGACATCGAGAAGGTCTTCCCCGCCGACGAGTACTCCGCGGTGGGCATCGCGGGCACCGCCGGTCTCGCCGTGGAGATGGTCAAGCTCTTCCAACTGGAACTGGAGCACTTCGAGAAGGTCGAGGGGACCCAGCTCTCCCTGGAGGGCAAGGCGAACCGGCTCTCCACGATGATCCGCAGCAATCTCGGCATGGCCATGCAGGGCCTCGCCGTCGTACCGCTCTTCGCGGGCTACGACGTCGATCGGGAGAGGGGCCGGATCTTCTCCTACGACGTGACCGGCGGCCGGTCCGAGGAGCACGGATACGCCGCGACGGGCTCGGGTTCGATCTTCGCCCGGGGCGCCATGAAGAAGCTCTACCGCGACGACCTCACCGAGGAGCAGGCGACCACACTGGTCGTCCAGGCGCTCTACGACGCGGCCGACGACGACTCGGCGACCGGTGGGCCCGATGTGGCCCGGCGGATCTACCCGATCGTCGCCGTGATCACGGAGGAGGGCGTTCGCAAGCTCAATGCCGAGGAGTCCGCCGAGATCGCCCGCGCGATCCTGGAGCGCCGCCTCGAACAGCCCGACGGCCCGCGCGCCGCGCTGCTCTGATGTTTCCCTGCCCGCCGCCGGGCGTTGCGCCCATGCCACTGACAGAAAGGGATGGATAGCCGGTGACGACACCGTTCTATGTCTCCCCAGCACAGGCCATGCAGGACCGGGCGGAGTACGCCCGGAAGGGCATCGCCCGTGGACGCAGCCTCGTTGTGCTGCAATACGCCGACGGCATCGTCTTCGTCGGCGAGAACCCCTCCCGCGCCCTGCACAAGTTCAGCGAGATCTACGACCGCATCGGCTTCGCCGCCGCCGGAAAGTACAACGAGTACGAGAACCTGCGCATCGGCGGTGTGCGCTACGCCGATCTGCGCGGATATACCTACGACCGCGACGACGTGACGGCGCGCGGTCTGGCCAACGTCTACGCCCAGACCCTCGGCACGATCTTCTCCAGCGCGGCCGAGAAGCCGTACGAGGTGGAGTTGGTCGTCGCCGAGGTCGGAGCCACCGCGGACGGCGACCAGATCTATCGGCTCCCGCACGACGGGTCGATCGTCGACGAGCACGGCTCGGTGGCGGTCGGCGGCAGCGCCGAGCAGATCAGCACCTTCCTCGATCAGCAGCACCGTGAGGGGATGACGCTGGCGGAGGCGCTCAAGCTGGCCGTCCAGGCGCTGTCCAACCAGCCCAACGGAGCGGATCGGGAGATTCCTGCGGATCGGCTGGAGGTCGCGGTCCTGGACCGTACCCGCCCGCAGCAGCGCAAGTTCAAGCGGATCGTGGGCCGGCAGCTGGTCCGGTTGCTGGAGGCTGACGGCGCGGCTTCGGCACCGACGGACGCGCCCTCGGACACCGAGGAGAGCGAGGGCGGCGAGGAGTAGCACGCTCGACGACCTGACGGTGCCCCGGTCTCCCTCCCATGCGGTGGGGGCCGGGGCACGCTCGTGATCTCCGCCGCCGCACGGGCCGCCGATGCCGCGGGCGCGGTGGGTGGTGTCACGGCCCCTGGGCCGGCCTCAGCCCGAAGTGGGGGAGGGCGCCGCGGTGGAACCCCGGACGACCAGGGAGACCGGTAGATCGCCTTCCGAGACCGTTTCGCCCGCCAGGAGGGCCAGGAGCGCCGACATGCCGCGCTCTCCCACCCGTTCAGCGGGCAGGCTCACGGTGGTGAGCTCCGGTTCCACGGCGACGGACAGGGCGAGGTCGTCGAACCCGGTCACCGACACATCACCCGGGACGCTCAACCCCAGCCGACGAACGGCCTTGCAGGCCCCGGCGGCGAGGATGTCGCTGTCGCAGACGACCGCTGTCGCCCGCGCGCCCGGTTCGGTCAGGGCGTGCTGGATCACGTCGCGGGCGGCGTTCACATCGAAGGGCGCGCGAACCGTCCGCAGCGATGTCCCGGCAACGCCCGCGAGGGCCTGGGCCAGTGCCCGGGCCCGTACGTCGAAGGTCCACGACGGGATCGCCGACGCCAGATGGACGAAGCGCCGGTGGCCGAGTTCCAGGAGGTGATCGGCGACCTGGTGGATGCCGTCGCCGATGTCCAGGTTGACGCAGGCCGCCGCCTCCCGATCGGAGGGGTCGCTGTCGAGCATCACCAGCGGGAGGTCCGCGTCCCGCAGGTCGGACAGTGCCTTCGCGGCCATGGACGAGGCGATGACCCCGTCGAGGGCGGCACGTGCGGAGGCGAAGGGGTTCTTCGCCGGTCCGATGCCGTCGGGTGACGGGTAGACGACCACACCGAATCCATGGTCGGCGGCGAGGGCCGCGGCGCCCGTGTACACACGGGCGAAGAACTCATTGGTGATCGCCGGGACGACGAGCAGTGCGGTCCTCGTGCAGCCGAGCCTGAGGTTCCGGGCCGCGAGGTTGGGGCGGTAGCCGAGGGTGCTCGCCGCATCCCGCACGGACTCCGCGGTGCGCACTGAGACCCGGCCGCGCCACTTGTCCCCGAGCACGAGGGAGACGGTCGCCTGTGAGACGCCGGCGACCCGGGCGACGTCACGGCTGGTCGGACGGGCTCCCGGTGTCCCGCCCGAGGCGCCGTCGCCCCGCCGTCGGGCGGGGCCCTGCGAAGAGCCGTTCGCCATCGTTGCCGTCCTCGGACTCGTTGGAGCCGCCCCGTTCCCCACGCATCCGGGGTGGCGGCACAGTAGACCCCCGGACTGTCGACATGGTACGTATAACGGCGGAAGTTATACGTAACACTCCGGTGTGTCGGGGAGAGGGACGAGCCATGGGTGCCAAGGCCACCGGAGCCACCGGATATGCAGACATCCTGAAGGCGCCGCACGCGGCGCGCCTGCTCGCGGGCACCCTCTTCGGACGTCTCCCCAACGCCACGGCCCACATCGCCATCGTCCTGTTCACCCGGGCGGAAGGCGGCAGCTACACCCTCGCCGGCGGTCTCGCAGCCGCCTACGGCATCGCCACGGCGATAGGTCAGCCCCTCCTGGGGCGCGCGATCGACCTCCATGGCCAGCCGAAGGTGCAACTTCCCGCAGCGGTCGTATCGGCGCTCGGCATGGTGTTGCTGGCCGCGGTCGGCATCGGCTCGCTGCCGCTGGCGTACCTCGCCGTGGCGGTGGCCGGACTGTTCACCCCACCCCTCGAAGGCGGATTGCGCGCCCTGTGGCCCAGCGTGCTCGGGCGTCAGGACCGGGTGCACCGCGCATATGCGATGGACGCGGTGGCCCAGGAGATCATGTTCACCCTCGGCCCGCTCCTGGTCACCGTGATCGTCTCCATCTGGTCGGCCGCAGCCGCCCTGTTGGTGATCAATGTGATCGGGGTCCTCGGGGCGCTCTCCGTGGTCCTGTCCGAGCCCTCCCGCACCTGGCGCTCAGCCCCGCGGGACGCCCACTGGCTGGGCGCTCTGCGCTCGTCGGGACTGCTGGCGCTGCTGGGTTCGTTCTTCTTCGTCGGCCTCGCCCTCGGGTCCATCACGGTCGCGGGGGTGGCCTACGCGGACGACCACGGCCGGGATTCGGTCTACGGGATCTTGATGGCCGCCCTCGGCCTCGGTGCCCTCATCGGTGGCACCTTCTACGGCGCACGGCAGTGGGCCGGCGCCCCCGAGCGACGCCTGATGGTCCTCATCGCCCTGCTGGCGCTCGGCTATCTACCCCTCGTGCTCACCCCGGGGGTGGTCCTGATGACCGTTCTATCGGCCGTCGCCGGTGTGTTCCTCGCCCCCGCGATCGCCTGTGCGTTCATCGTGGTGGACCGCCATGCCCCCAGGGGCACGGTGACCGAGGCGTTCTCCTGGTTGGTCACGACGTTCGGCGTGGGAGCCGCGGCCGGAACCGCGGTCGCGGGCCCCGCCGCCGAGTGGGGCGGCACCGACTGGAGCTTCGCCGTCGCGGGTGTGGGAGGCATCGCCGCACTCGTGGTGCTGGTGGCCACCCAGCGGGTCCTGGCGGCTCCCGAACGCACCAACGACATCGTGGGTTTCGGAGGCAGCCTTTCCGGACAGGGGGAGCCCGCAACGGAAAATGATCGGAATGGGGCCGCCGAACCCGGTTTCAGCTCAGGGCTTGAGGCGTAATGTTCAGACATGGACCGCCGCATTTTCGGGCTGGAGAACGAGTACGGCGTCACGTGCACGTTCAGGGGACAGCGCCGACTGTCACCTGACGAAGTGGCGCGCTACCTCTTCCGCCGAGTTGTCTCCTGGGGCCGCAGCAGCAATGTCTTTCTGCGGAACGGCGCCCGCCTCTATCTCGATGTGGGTTCGCATCCGGAATACGCCACACCCGAATGCGACAACGTGACCGAGCTGGTCACCCACGACAAAGCAGGCGAGCGCATTCTCGAAGGTCTACTTGTCGATGCCGAAAGGCGTCTGCACGAGGAGGGGATCGCAGGCGACGTCTACCTGTTCAAGAACAACACCGACTCGGCCGGAAACTCCTACGGCTGCCATGAGAACTACCTGGTCGCACGGCACGGGGAGTTCTCCCGACTCGCGGACATCCTGATCCCCTTCCTGGTCACGCGCCAGCTGCTCTGCGGCGCGGGCAAGGTCCTCCAGACTCCGCGCGGCGCGGTGTACTGCGTCAGCCAGCGCGCCGAGCACATCTGGGAGGGCGTCAGCTCCGCCACCACCCGCTCGCGTCCCATCATCAACACCCGGGACGAGCCGCACGCCGACGCCGAGCGCTACCGGCGCCTCCACGTCATCGTGGGCGACTCCAACATGTCCGAGACGACCATGCTGCTCAAGGTCGGCGCCACCGATCTGGTGCTCCGCATGATCGAGGCGGGCACCGTGATACGCGATCTCACCCTGGAGAACCCGATCCGGGCGATCCGCGAGGTCAGCCATGACATCACCGGCCAGCGCAAGGTCCGACTGGCCAGCGGGCGCGAAGCCTCCGCACTGGAGGTCCAGCGCGAGTACTACGAGAAGGCGGTGGACTTCGTCGACCGGCGCGGCATCCGCACCGGCACCGTCGAGCAGGTGCTGGAGCTCTGGGGCCGCACGCTCGACGCGATCGACGCCCAGGACCTCGACCGGATCGGCACCGAGATCGACTGGGTCATGAAGTACCAGCTCATCGAGCGGTACCGGGCCAAGCACAACATGACCATGTCGCATCCGCGGGTCGCTCAGATAGACCTCGCCTACCACGACATCCACCGTCGGCGCGGCCTGTACTACCTCCTGGAGCGCAAAGGTCAGGCCGCCCGCATCTGCAACGACGTCAAGATCTTCGAGGGCAAATCGGTGCCCCCGCAGACCACCAGGGCCCGGCTGCGCGGCGACTTCATCCGTCGTGCGCAGGAGCAGCGCAGGGACTTCACCGTCGACTGGGTCCACCTCAAGCTCAATGACCAGGCGCAGCGGACCGTGCTCTGCAAGGACCCGTTCCGTTCCGTCGACGACAGGGTGGAGAAGCTCATCGCGGGCATGTAGCGACGAGAGCGGTGCCGGACACGTACACACGTCTGGAACGCCACCCGGGCCCCGTGCGTTCTTCGTGCGGGGCCCTTGGCACGCCCTAGAGTGTCCGGGACCGTAGTGACGTCTGAGATCTGAGGAACACGTGCGCCGACTAGCCGGCCTTGTTGTCGTCCCCTTGCTGCTGTTGTCGACAGTTGCTTGCGGCAGCGAAGACAAGGGCTCTGACTCCGTCTCGTCCAAGGGCGGGCTGCCCGCCATCACCGCCGGTGCGAAGTTCGGCGAGAAGCCGACGCTGGCCAAGGGCGAAGGCGATCCGCCCAAGCAGCTCAAGATCGAGGTCATCAGCGCGGGCAAGGGCGAGGTCCTCAAGAAGGGCGACCTGACCCAGGTGAACTACCTCGGCCAGGAGTGGGACGAGGACAAGCCCTTCGACAACAGCTTCGACCGCGGCAAGCCGTTCGACGTGACGATCGGTGCGCCCGGCGTCATCGAGGGCTGGCAGAAGGCGCTCGCCAACCAGAAGGTCGGCAGCCGTCTTGAGGTGTCGATCCCGCCGGACCTCGGCTACGGCGCGCAGGGGCAGGGCGACATCAAGGGCAACGCCACGCTGGTCTTCGTGATGGACATCGTGGGTGCGAAGGCCGTGCCGGTCTCCGCGAAGGGCTCAGAGGTCGCGCAGGACAACAAGGACCTGCCGAAGGTCGCCACCAACACCGACGGCAAGGCCCCCAAGGTCACCATCCCCGCCTCGGCCCCGCCGAAGGACCTCGTCTCCTCGTACGTCCTGGAGGGCACCGGTCCCGAGCTGACCGCAAAGGACGGCGTCGTCGTGAAGTACGACGCGTTCGTCTGGCAGGGCGCGAAGCCGCTCGGAGGCACCTACCAGTCGGACGCCACCATCACCTGGCAGCTGGGTCAGCTGCCGGTGAAGGGCATCAAGGACGGCGTGATCGGCAAGAAGCTCGGCAGCCGGATCCTGCTGGTCATCCCGCCCGGCCAGGGCTTCCCCGACCAGGAGCAGCAGGGCATCCCCAAGGACGCCACGTTGGTGTTCACGGTCGATCTGCTGACCAAGCCGTAGCCGACCGCGGACCGGCACCGGCCCCGGGCGGCGTCACCCCGTTTGAAGTGCAAGACTGTTCGGGTTGCCGCGTTCACGATTCAGAGGAGCAGTAGTAGTGAGCATCGAGAAGCCCGAGATCGACTTCCCGGGCGGCGAGCCGCCGGCCACCCTGGAGATCAAGGACATCTGGGAGGGCGACGGCCCCGAGGCCAAGGCGGGCGACGTCGTCTCCGTCCACTACGTGGGCGTGGCCTTTTCCACCGGTGAGGAGTTCGACGCCTCCTGGAACCGCGGCAATCCGCTTCAGTTCAAGCTCGGCGTCGGCCAGGTCATCGCGGGTTGGGACCAGGGCGTGCAGGGCATGAAGGTCGGCGGCCGTCGTCAGCTGATCATCCCCGCCAAGCTGGCCTACGGGGACCGCGGCGCGGGCAGTGCGATCAAGCCCGGCGAGACGCTGATCTTCGTCTGTGACCTGATCGCCGTCTGACCGGTATTCGCCGTTCGGCCTCCAAACGGCCGGTAAGGGCCCATGCTCCTAGGAGCATGGGCCTTCGGCTTTTGTCCGGACACCCCGGGGCGGTACGGTCAGCAGGGCGGAAGCGACTCGATCAGATAGAGGTGCAGGGCGTCGATGGCGATTGCCAAGGCCGAGCGGCTGATGAACCTGGCGCTGTGCCTTCTCGGGACGAGGCGTCCGCTGTCCAAGCGCGAACTCCGCGGCTCCATCGAGGCGTACGTGGAGACATTCGGTCCGGGGGACGGCGCGGGCAGCTCGGACGAGTCCTTCAACCGGATGTTCGAGCGCGACAAGGATGACTTGAGGGAACTCGGACTCGTCATCGAGACCGTGGAGAACCTCGACGGCGAGATGGGCTACCTCGCCCGCAGGGACAGCAACCGCCTGCCACCGATCACCCTGGACGCCGAAGAGGCCGCCGCCCTGGGCGTCGCCGCAGGGGTCTGGCAGCAGGCGCGGCTGGCCGGTGCCGCCAGCGGTGCGCTCCAGAAGCTGCGCGCGGCCGGGATGCCCGAGGCCGAGGACGCCTTCGACAGTCAGCTCACGGCGCTGGAGCCGCGCATCCCGGTCCGGGAGGCCGCGTTCGAGCCGTTGATGCTGGCCTGCCGTGACCGGCGCCCGGTGATCTTCGAATACCGCAAGGCCACCGCCGCCCGCCCGGAGCAGCGTCAGGTCGAACCCTGGACCCTGGAGTGCTGGCGCGGGCATTGGTATCTGGCGGGTTGGGACCGCGACCGGGGCGCCGAGCGGGTGTTCCGGCTCTCACGCATCACCGGCAAGGTCCGTTCGCGTGCCGGTGCGTTCACCGCCCCGGTGCCCGATGTGGTCACCGTGCGGGAGACCGTCGAGAGCTGGGCGGGGGAGACCGCGACCCGTACCGCCCGGATCAGGCTGCGCACCGACTGCGGCTATCCGCTGCGAGCACGGGCGACGTCCGTACGGAAGATCGACGCCGACTGGGACGAGCTGGAGATTCCTTACGGACACGGGCTGGACGCGTGGCTCGTCGAGTTCGGCCCGGACGTCGTGGTGGTGGAGCCCGCTGATCTGCGGGCCGAAGTGGTGGACCGGCTGCTCGCCGTGGCACAGGGCTGAGGGGGACTCGTACGACTATGGCCGCCAATGCCATTGACCAGACCCGGCGGATGCTGTCGCTGGTGACCTATCTGAGGGAGCGCCCCGGCGCACGTGTCGGGGACGTCGCCCGTGCCTTCGGGATCACCGAGGACGAGCTGATCGCCGACCTCGACGTGCTGCCGATGTGCGGAACCAGCTTCCGCGGCGGCGATCTCCTCGACATCGACACCGACGGGGACCACATCTGGTGGCACAACCCCGACGATGTCGCCGAACCGCTGCGGCTCGCCGCGGACGAGGCGACCGCTCTCCTGGTCGCGGCGCGTGCGGTGGCGACGCTGCCCGGGCTCCGCGAGGGGGACCGGGACGCCCTGCTCCGCGCCACCGCCAAGTTGGAAGCGGCGGCGGGGGAGGCCGCGGGCGCCAGCTCCCGGCTCTCGGTGACCTTCGAGTCCGAGGGCGGGGTCTTCGCCGATGTGGATCGTGCGATCTCCGAGCGGCGGCGGCTCTGGCTGCGCTACTACTCGCCTGCGCGGGATGAGCTGACCGAGCGAGAGGTCGATCCCATCCGCCTGTTCGCGGTGGGGCACACCTATCTGGAGGGATGGTGCCGGCTCTCGGAGGCCCGCCGCACCTTCCGTCTCGATCGCGTTGCCGAGATCAAGCTGCTCGACGCTCCCTCCGCGCCGCCCGAGCTTGAGCTGCGGGACCTGTCCGAGGCTCTGGTGCAGCCCTCGGCAGATGACCCGGAGGTCGTGGTCGAGGTGGGTCCCGCCGGTCGGTGGGTGGCGGAGTACTACCCGCACGAAGGGGCCGAGGAGCTCCCCGACGGCGGTCTGCGGATCACGGTGCGCACCCCGGTTCCGGCGTCGCTGCGCAGGTTGGCGCTTAGATTGGGTCGCGACGGGCGGATCACGGCCCCGGTCGAGTTGGCGCAGAGCGCCAAGCTGGCCGCACGGCGGGCACTCGCCGCCTACGGGGTGGACCCGGAGACCGGAGAGGGTACGGGAGTCCCGGTGCCGGAGCGGTTGTCCGGCCAGCTCTAGTCGCCCCCGACGTCGGGGTTCCGGACGGTCCGGATCGACCTCGGCGATCAGATGGGGAAGTCATCCCGCCGGTCAGGACAAGGAGAGCCGCACCGCATGTCTCTGATGTCGTCAGTCACCTCCGCACAGGGGCCGGTGTTGTTCACCGCCGCCTGTCCCGACTGCCGCGCCCGCTTCGAGTTGTCAGCCGAGGCGCTGCGACTGGCGATCGGGGCCAGTCACCGTACGACCTTCTACTCCTTCACCTGTCCCGAGTGCGGTACGTCGGTGCGCAAGCCGGCCGGGGAGCGCATCGTCGAGATGCTCACCGTCGGCGGGGTCCGCACCCTGCGGCTCACTCGCCCGACGGGAACCGTCTAGGCTCGGCCGCATGTTCTGGCCCATGATCGCCATCGCCCTCGGCTTCCTCGGGATCGCCGTCCTCGGTGTTCTCGGCGTCCGGGTGTTCATCGAGACACAGCGGCTGGGGCGCGAGGTCGCCCGGACCACCGATCGCATCGGCCGTGCCGTGGAGGACCTGGAGCGGGCGGCGTCCGACCTCGCCCGTACCGGCGAGACCCTGCGCTAGGTGTACTGATCACGAGCGTTGACCACAGGGGTTGGGCCCCGAGCCTGCTGGGCCCCCGGGGCCGGATGCGTATCACGGAGTGGGACACCGAACACCCGGAACGAAAGCTTCCGAAGGGGATCGGGCGATGTCCAATCACCTCAGGGGGGCACACTTCGGGAGATCGCCCCCGATCTCGCCCCTGCTGTATGCCTCGGCAGGACGGTACGCTGAGGGACGGCGGTCACGGGTAATGAGGCGCCGGCCGCAAACGGGAGTACGCAAGGGGATTGCCTTGTGTTCACCCGTGAGAGTTACGATCGCAGCCGGTCGCGGCTCGACCACCGCTACCGCAGCTCAGCCCCATGCCGCCTCGGTGAGAAGGTACACGCTTATGTTCGGACGGATCGGCGCTCCGGAGATCATCCTGATCCTCGTCGTCATCATCCTGCTGTTCGGTGCCAAGAAGCTTCCGGACATGGCCCGTTCTCTCGGCAAGTCCGCCCGAATCCTCAAGAGCGAGGCCAAGGCGATGAAGTCGGACGGTCATCAGCAGACCGCCCCGGCCGCTCCGCCGCAGCCCGGCGCCCCGGAGGACAACGCCCCCGCACCGCGCACGATCAAGGCAGCGCCCGGGGACGTGAGCAGTTCGCGTCCCGTGGCCGAGCCGACGGACTCCACCCAGCGCTGAGACAGGGCCGCCCACAGGCCCGGTCACGGTTGCGGGCCTGTCGCACGAGATGAGGACGTGGGTTGCTCAAGTCTGCCCGCAAGCAGGAGAAGGACCCCGAGGGCCGGATGCCCCTCGTGGAGCACCTGCGTGAGCTCCGGAACCGCCTCGCCAAGGGGCTGCTGGCCATTGTCGTCGTCACGGTCGTCGCGGCCTTCTTCTACAACGACATCATCAACGTCTTCACCAAGCCGGTCCTGGAGTCGGTCGGATGCCCCGACTCCTTCTCCGAGCTGAGGAAGCAGCCGGAGGGCACCACCTGCGCGGAGATCACCATCAACGGTCTCCTGACGCCCTTCACCCTGGCCCTCAAGGTCTCCTTGATGGCGGGTGTGGTGCTCGCCTCGCCGGTCTGGCTCTACCAGCTCTGGGCGTTCCTCGCGCCCGGTCTCCACAAGAGCGAGAAGAAGTACGCGCTGGCGTTCGTCGGCGCCGGGTTCCCCCTCTTCCTCGGTGGCGGCTGGTTCGCCTACCAGGTGCTGCCCACCACCGCGAAGGTCCTGATCGAGTTCACCCCGTTCGGCGTGGACAACTTGTTGCCGCTGGACAACCTGCTCGATCTGGTCACGCGCATGGTGATCGTCTTCGGTCTCGCCTTCGAACTGCCGCTGCTCCTCGTCCTGCTCAACCTCGGCTCGGTCATGACCGGACGCAAGATGCTCGGTTGGTGGCGCGGAATGATCATGGGGATCACGGTCTTCTCCGCCCTCGCGACCCCGAGCACCGACCCGCTGACGATGGTCCTCCTGGCCGTGCCGATCGTCGTCCTGTACTTCTTCGCCACCGCATTCTCCCTGCTCAACGACCGACGGCGGGCGATCCGCGATGCCAAGGGACCCGCTGCGGACGAAGCATCCGACCTTGACCTCACCCCCGAGGACGTCGGTGGCATCGAGCCGGTGGGAGCCTCGCGCTCCCTCCCGGAGCAGGCGAGCGGCGACGGCAGACGGGCCCATCAGCTCAACGGATACGACGACATCACCTGAGACCTGCCCGCTACCGAGGGGCGGAACCTGCCACCGTCCGACTCCGCCGAGCCAGCGGGCACGGCTGCGACGTGCCGTAACGTCTCGCGGGTGACCAGCGAGATCACCCTTGTCGTCAATCCCACCGCAGGGCGCGGTCGCGGTGCGGGCGCCGCCCAGCCCGCCGCGCGTGCCCTGCGGGAAGCCGGTTTCTCGGTACGCACCCTCGTGGGCGAGGACGCCCCGGACGCGCTACATCGGGCACGTGCCGCCGTCGTCGGCGGCACCGGGGCGCTGATAGCCGTCGGCGGTGATGGAATCGTGTCCCTCGCCCTCCAGGCCGTCGCCGGAACCACCACCCCGCTCGGGGTGATCGCCGTGGGCACCGGCAACGACTTCGCCCGAGCGCTGGAACTGCCCATAGGAGATCCGGCGGGCGCCGGGAGGGCGACGGCACGGGCGCTGCGCGACGGCACGACCCGTGCGACCGACCTGGGGCGGGTGGGGCGGACCTGGTTCGGTACGGTCCTGGCCAGCGGCTTCGACTCCCGCGTGAACGACCGCGCCAATCGGATGAGCTGGCCGCGCGGTCGCTTCAGCTATGACGTTGCGATGCTCGCCGAACTCATGGCCCTGCGTCCCGTCCCGTACCGCATGAGCCTCGACGACGGACCTCCGCGCACCCTGGAAGCCACCCTCATCGCCATCGGCAACGGGCCTTCCTACGGCGGTGGGATGCGGATCTGCGCGGACGCCGAAATGGACGACGGCCTCTTCGATGTGACCGTGGTTGGACCGTGCACCCGCACCACCCTGCTGAGGGTCTTTCCCCGTGTCTACCGCGGGACCCATCTCGACCATCCGAAGGTCACCGTCCACCGGGTCCGCTCGATCACCCTGGAAGCGGAGGGGATCACCGGCTACGCGGACGGGGAGTCATTGGGTCCGTTGCCGCTGACCGCCACCTGCGTAACCGGAGCGGTGCAGGTGCTCACCCACGGTCACGGGTGACACCCTCCCGCGGCGGTCGATCCAAGGAACTTCCCCGCTGGACCCCGCGTCCCCGACCGCTCGGGTTGCCCCTCGACATCCGAGAGCCCGAACTCGGGCAGGGCGGGCACCATGGCTCGACGCCCCACGTTCGCCGGTCCAACACCCGACCAGGGCGGCGATGCGCACCCGGGGGCGACAATCCGTCGATTAAGGCCGCGCTGACTGTCGTACCCGGCGGGTAGGCTCGTGAACAAGATGACCGAGGATCTCTCTCCCGCAGAGCGCTACGCCGCCGCCCGCATCCGCGCCGTTGAGGAAGCCACTGCGCTGGCCCCCTTCCGCGAGATGTACGAGTTCGATCTGGACCCCTTCCAGATCGAAGCCTGTCAGGCCCTGGAAGCGGGCAGGGGCGTGCTCGTCGCCGCGCCCACCGGCTCAGGGAAGACCATCGTCGGCGAATTCGCCGTCCATCTCGCCCTACAACAGGGCCGCAAGTGCTTCTACACCACGCCCATCAAGGCCCTGTCCAACCAGAAGTACACCGACCTCGCCAAACGGTACGGGGCGGACCGGGTGGGCCTGCTCACCGGCGACAACAGCGTGAACGCCGACGCCCCGGTGGTCGTGATGACCACCGAGGTCCTGCGGAACATGCTGTACGCCGGGTCCCAGGCGCTCCGCGGCCTCGGCTATGTCGTGATGGACGAGGTCCACTATCTGTCCGATCGCTTCCGGGGCGCGGTCTGGGAAGAAGTGATCATCCACCTGCCCGAGTCGGTGACGCTGGTGTCGCTCTCGGCGACCGTGTCGAACGCCGAGGAGTTCGGTGACTGGCTCGACACGGTCCGTGGCGACACCGAGGTGATCGTCTCGGAGCACCGCCCGGTGCCCCTGTGGCAGCACGTCATGGCAGGTCGCCGGATGTACGACCTCTTCGAGGAGGAGACCGACCACGGAGGTCGCGGTGTCGGCCGCCGCGAGGTCAATCCCGATCTCGTCCGGCTCGCCCGGATGGAGAACCAGCGCTCGTACAACCCTCGTGACCGACGTCGCGGCAAGATGGTCCGTGAGGCCGATCGTGAGCGCGAGCGGCGTCAGCGCAGCCGGATCTGGACGCCGGGGCGGCCCGAGGTCATCGAGCGCCTCGACGCCGAGGGGCTGTTGCCCGCGATCACCTTCATCTTCAGCAGGGCCGGCTGTGAAGCCGCCGTCCAGCAGTGTCTGTACGCCGGGCTGCGGCTCAACGACGACAGTGGGCGGCTGCGGGTCCGCGAGATCGTGGAGGAGCGGACGGCCAGCATTCCCAACGAAGACCTCCATGTCCTCGGCTACTACGAATGGTTGGAGGGCCTGGAGCGGGGCATCGCCGCGCACCATGCCGGAATGCTCCCCACCTTCAAGGAGGTCGTGGAGGAACTGTTCGTCCGCGGGCTGGTGAAGGCCGTGTTCGCCACCGAGACCCTTGCGCTCGGCATCAACATGCCCGCGCGTTCGGTCGTCCTGGAGAAGCTCGTCAAGTGGAACGGCGAGCAGCACGCCGACATCACCCCCGGTGAGTACACGCAGCTCACCGGCCGGGCCGGGCGGCGCGGCATCGATGTCGAGGGCCACGCGGTGGTGTTGTGGCAGCGGGCGATGGACCCGGCCGCACTTGCGGGCCTCGCCGGCACCCGTACCTATCCCCTGCGGTCCAGCTTCAAGCCGTCGTACAACATGGCGGTCAATCTGGTGCAGCAGTTCGGTCGGCACCGCTCGCGGGAGCTGTTGGAGACCTCGTTCGCCCAGTTTCAGGCGGACCGGTCAGTCGTCGGCATCTCACGGCAAGTACAGAAGAACGAAGCGGGGCTCGACGGCTACCGCGAGGGCATGACCTGTCACCTAGGCGACTTCGAGGAGTACGCACGGCTGCGCCGCGACCTCAAGGACCGGGAAACGGAGTTGGCCAAGCAGGGCAGCGCGCAGCGTCGGGTCGCCGCGGCCGTCTCCTTGGAGCGGCTCAAGCCGGGCGATGTCATTCATGTGCCCACGGGCAAGTTCGCCGGGCTGGCGCTCGTCCTCGATCCGGGCCTGCCGGCCGGGAGGACCAATGGACACCGCGGGTTCGAACACCACGACGGTCCTCGTCCGGTCGTCCTGACGGCCGAGCGGCAGGTCAAGCGGCTGGCCTCGATCGACTTTCCGGTGCCCGTGGAGGCACTGGACCGAATGCGCATCCCCAAGTCCTTCAATGCGCGCTCACCTCAGTCCCGGCGCGACCTGGCGTCGGCGTTGCGGACGAAGGCCGGACACATCGTGCCCGAGCGGCACCGCAAGGAGCGCTCCGCCGCGGCCGACGACCGTGAGATCGCCCGGCTGCGGACCGAACTGCGCGCCCATCCGTGTCATGGCTGTGCCGAGCGGGAGGACCATGCCCGCTGGGCCGAGCGGTACCACCGACTCCAGAGGGACACCCGACAGTTGGAGCGACGCATCGAGGGGCGGACCAACACGATCGCCCGCACCTTCGACCGCATCGTCGCCCTGCTGACCGAGATGGACTATCTGCGCGGTGACGAGGTCACGGCGCACGGCAAACGACTGGCCCGGCTCTACGGAGAGTTGGATCTCCTCGCGAGTGAATGCCTTCGGGACCGTGTGTGGGAGGGACTCAGTCCGGCGGAGCTCGCCGCGTGCGTCTCGGCCCTGGTCTACGAGGCACGTCAGTCGGATGATGCGGTCGCACCCAAGGTTCCCGCTGGCGGGGCACAGGCCGCGCTCGGTGAGATGGTCCGCATCTGGGGTCGACTGGACGCCCTGGAGGAAGACTTCAAGATCAACCAGGCGGAGGGGGTGGGCCAGCGGGAGCCCGACCTCGGCTTCGCCTGGGCCGTCCACCAGTGGGCGTCGGACAAGACCCTCGACGAGGTGTTGAGGGAAGCGGAGATGCCCGCCGGCGACTTCGTCCGCTGGTGCAAGCAGGTGATCGACGTCCTGGGCCAGATCGCCGCCGCGGCGCCGACCGAAGGCGACAGCACGGTGGCGAAGAACGCCCGCAAGGCCGTGGACGCGTTGCTGCGCGGTGTGGTGGCGTACAGCTCGGTGGGGTGACGCCGGCCTGGTCGGGCTGGGGGCGAGGTGCCGCACGGCACCTCGCCCCCAGCCCGACCGGTGAGCTGCACACCTCTCGCCGACCGGCCGACCAGGCCATCACCACTGAACGGCGCATCGACGACGGCCAGGCTGGTCGGCAGTGCGCCAGAGCATCAGGCGTTAGTGGGTGAGTGCCATGGCCAGCGACACCAAGTCCGGTGTGCGCAACACTGAGCCGAATCCGGGCAACGGTACGTGCAAGGGCTCCAACCAGCGGTCGGGGATCGCCGAACCCCCGTACACCGCCCCCGTCAGCATTCCCGTCACCGCGGCCACCGTGTCCGTGTCGCCACCCAGGTCGATCGCCGCGGCCAGGGACT
This sequence comes from Streptomyces sp. NBC_00690, assembly GCF_036226685.1. Lineage (NCBI taxonomy): Bacteria > Bacillati > Actinomycetota > Actinomycetes > Kitasatosporales > Streptomycetaceae > Streptomyces > Streptomyces sp. NBC_00690. The sequence continues at coordinate 1,950,427 of NZ_CP109009.1, read as the reverse complement.
CCTCGTAGGAACCGGTCGTCCGAAGCGCCCACACCGCGGACCCGAGGCACGGCCATACCGCGCCGTTGAACTCGGTTGCGTCCTGGGGTTGCCAGTCCGGTGCCAACACGGTGGCCCAACGGTCCCGATGCGCCGCGTCCACCTGTTCCAGGACGGAGTCGACCGCCGCACCGGGGTCCTCGCCCGCCAGTGCCACGCGGACCAACTCATGCAGGATCGCCGTGCCTTCCCAAGCCGCCCGGTCCCCATGGGTGAGTGCCGCGATCCGGCGGCCAGCCGACATCGTCACCTCACGTCCGGCGGCGGCGAAGTACACGGCAGCGGTGGAGGCACGCATCAAGGAGCCGTTCCCCGCCGAGTGGCCGGTGATCCGGAAGTGGTGGGCTGCCGCCCGATCCCAGGGGAGTCCGCTGGTGAGGACGTCCTCCGTCTGCAGTCCTATGTCCTTGGGCTCACCTGTCACCCACTGTTGGAACCGCCCGAAGACGTCCACCGGGTCGAGGCCGCGGTGCAACAGGAGCGAGTGCCCCACCAGGACCGCCATCTGGGTGTCGTCGGTGGCCTCACCCGGATCCCAGCCGCCGCCACCGCACATCACGCCGACGCCGCTCGGGAACTCCCGTGCAAACACTCCCCGTTCACGGAATTCGAAGGGCGCCCCCAACGCGTCCCCGACCGCCGATCCCACAACGGCACCCACCACCCGGTCCAGCCGGTCCCTGTGTTGCATCGCCCCAGCCTAGGCCCAGGCGGCACATGTCAGTCCGGCCCGGGGTGCGGTGGGCGCCCAACGACCCAACGCAGCCCCGATCCAGCTCCCTTGCCGCCGATCCGGGCGGCCATCAGTCCCGAATCACTGGTGCACGAGGTGATCCGACGGCACGTCGCGGGCGTGACAACACGGCGACGCCATGTGCCCACACCCCAACCGATCTCAGTGGAGGCCGCGTGCGTGCTCGAACCGCGCCCTGCCCTCCGCCGGGTCGACCAAGGGTTCCGGATAGTCGAGCCGGGCCCGCTCCAGGTCCCCGAGCTCCTCTGGTCGATGGATCTTCGCCCCGGCGAGCTCGGCCAACTCGGGCACCCACCGCCGTACGTAGTCGCCCTTGGGGTCGAACCGCTTCGCCTGCGCCAGTGGGCTGAGCACGCGATTGGGTCGGGTGTCCGTCCCCGTTCCCGCCACCCACTGCCAATTCATCTGGTTGTTGGCCAGGTCTCCGTCGACCAGCAGGCTCAGGAAGTGCTGCGCACCCGCCCGCCAGTCCAGATAGAGCGTCTTGGCCAGATAGCTGGCGGTCAGCAGCCGGGCCCTGTTGTGCATCCACCCCTCGTGCAGCAGCTGCCGCATCCCCGCGTCCACGATCGGACAGCCGGTGCGCCCCTCCTGCCAGGCGGTGAGTTCCTTGTCGTCGTGACGCCAGTGGTCGTGTCGGGAGCGGTAGTCGGTGTGGGCGGCAGCAGGACGGGCGGCCAGTACCTGATGGTGGAAGTCCCGCCAGGCCAACTGACGTACGAAAGCCTCGGCGCCCGGGCCGCTGCGCTTGCGGGCCCGTTGCACGAGTTCGGTCGCCGACAGCGTGCCGAAGTGGAGATGCGGCGACAACCGGGAAGTGGCGTCGCCGTGGAGGTCGTCGTGGCGTTCCTCGTAGGCGTCCGCACCGGCGGTCGGATCGGCCAGCCAGGCGGTCAGCCGGAGCCTGCCCTCCCGTTCGCCACCACGGGCCAGCCCAGGGGAGAGCCCCGGGACCGCCGAACGCCGAGGCAGCGGATGGCCGGGCAACTCGGGGACGTCGATCCGGCGCGGCGCGCCCAGCGCCCGGCGCAATCCGATCGCTTCCCAGCGGCGAAAGTAGGGCGTGAAGACCGCGAAGTGGTCCTTGCCCGTGGGAGCGACCTGACCCGGCGGCAGCGCGGTGATCACACCGTCGTGGACTTCGAGGGTGCAGCGCAACTCTTGGAGCGCCCGTCGGATCCGGTCCTCGCGTTGGCGGGCGTAGCTGCTGACACCCGCGGCGATGTGCACCGCGCTGGCTCCGGTCTCGGTCACCACCCGGCAGACCTGCTCGGTGACATCGCCGGTACGGACCACCAGCCGGCCGCCACGCTCCCGTAGGTGGGTGTCGAGGGAGGCCAGGCAGTCGGCGAGGAAGGCCCGTCGATTCGGGACGTCGAAGCCGGCCAGGCTCACCCCCCGGTCCACGACGAACAGGGGGACGACCGAGTCGGCGGTACGGACCGCGGCACTCAGGGCGGGCTGGTCGTGCACCCGCAGGTCGGAGGTGAACAGCATCACGGACACACTCATGCGCCGACCCTCCCGGGGTGCGGCGGCGGTGGCGTACATGCTGGTGCGGGGGGCGTGGGATCGGTCAGGGCGAGCTCCTCGGCGAGAAGGGACGAACGGGTGGGACGGAAGGAAGTGCCGGGTGGGGTCGGTACCCCACCCGGCACTTCTCGTACGGTGTCGGTTGCCCGGGCTGGTGCACGGCTACCGACCGGAGCGGTCAGGCCGGGAAGTCCATCACCGCGAGTGGCGCGGACGTCGGCTCAGCGGAGCCGCCCGAGGGTTCCACGGTCAGCCCCATGCCCGAGGCGCCGTCCACAGGACCCTTCATCAGCACGGCGTTGTCGGACGCAGCCGAGTCCATCAGACCGGCCGAACGCATGGTCCCGTCGTCGTTGAACCACAGTTGGTACACCTTGCCGGCCGGCGGTTCTGGCATGTTGGTGGTGAAGAAGGCCGCCTGGTTGAGGGATCTGGCGACCACGACCGTGCCGCTGCCCCCGCCGGGCAGTGCACCGGTGCTGACCTTGGCGTCCGGGGCCGCGAGGACCGCGGCGAGATCGGCAGATCGCTGCTCCGCACGCTGCGCCGCCTGCCTGGCGTCCTCGGCCTGCTGGTGTTGCCAGACGGTGGTGCCGCCGAGACCCACCGCGGCGGCCACGCAGGCCGCGAGGGCGAAGCGGGACAGCGCGCGGCCACGGCCGCCGCGTACCGGACGGGAGCGGCCCGGCCCCGGGGGCACCTGACGCTCGTTCGATATCCGGCGCATCACCTGCTGCTTGAGCTCGGGCGGAGGCACCATCGCCACGGCCATGCTCAGTCTCCCCGCGGTGGCGGCCAACTCGCGCACCTCCTGCTCGCAGGAGGAACAGTCGGTGAGATGGCGCTCGAATTCGGCTCGTTCCTGCGGTCCCAGTGCGTGCAGCACATAGGCGCCGGTCAACGTGTGGAGGTCGGCGGCGGTCATGCATTCACCCCCAGGCAGTCGCGCAGCCGGATCAGTCCGTCGCGCAGTCGTGTTTTGACCGTGCCCAAGGGCACCGCGAGCAGTTCGGCGACCTCGCGATAGGCCAGCCCTCGGTAGTAGGCGAGGGTCACCGACTGCCGTTGCAGTTCGGTGAGTCCGCTCAGACATCGGCGGACCTGCTCCCGTTCGAGGCTGGCCTCCACCTGTTCGATGACCTCGTCGTACTCGGGCGTCCGGTCCAGGAGCGCCGCCCGCTGTTCACGATCGGACGCGGCCTGGGCCGAGCGGACCCGATCCACCGCGCGCCGGTGGGCGAGCGTGAGTATCCAGGTCATCGCGGAGCCTCGGGAGGGCTGGTAGCGGGCGGCGGTGCGCCACACCTCGATCAGCACCTCCTGGGTGACCTCTTCCGACTGGGCGGGATCGCGCAGCACGGCTCGCACCAGGCCGAGCACCGGACCGGACACCACGTCGTAGACCCGCGAGAAGGCGTCCTGATCACCGCGGGCGACCAGGCCGAGCAACTCCTGTAGGTCCGGTTGTGCCGGGGCCGGACCGCCGACGAATACAGGTTCTTTCACGCGGTCTTTCCTCCAGTGAGCGGTCTGTCGTCCGACAGTCTTCACCAGGTATTCGAGGCTGCGGCGCCGATGGATTGGTCCGGGTGGGCGGTTGTTTGCAGGGGTATCGCATCGGACCGGGTCGGGGTACGGCGGACACTGTCGGCTGACTTCACTCGATCGGGTGAAGTCGCCTGGTGTGGGGAGGCGTACGGAAGGGGACGCCGCAGCTGCGGCGCCCCCTGGTGCCTTCCGTAAGTGCACTCCGTACTGTCGTCGTCGATTTGGGTCAGCTCTCCCGGGGTTCGAACTGCTGTGGATCGCGTCGGGCGATCCGTACGCTCTGCACCGCCCGCAGCACCAGGAAGACGAGCAGGGCGAACGGGGAGAGCAGGATCGTGAACACGAGCAGCGGGCCCATCACCAGCGGGTGGATGCCGAGCCGTCGGGCCTCCAGGAACATCCACTGTCCGACCAGCAGGTCCCACGCGATGATCTGAGCCCAGACCGCTCCGGCGCCGTCCGCGATCTCCACCAGGTCCTGGAGCTTGGTCAGCGTCGGCTCGGAGACCAGCGTCCACAACTCGGGCAGGACGGGCAGCACGAGCGCCAGGTACACGACCAGGATCGGCACCACCGTCAGCGGTGAACGGGCGATGCGGGAGGTCACCCGCCAGGTCGGCGCGAAGATCATCAGCAGCCAGACGGGGACCGCCAGGAGGAAGGAGAGGTCGAAGAGGGTTTCGGTCATACGGGCAGCCTCGCTTCGGTGGATTCCTGACCGCTGGCGTCCTGGCCGCTGCCGTCCTGGTCCTGGGGGGACGGCGTTTTGCCGCGCAGGGAGAGCAGGACGCCCAGCGCGCCGCCCGCGGCGATGACGGCGACTGCGGCGAGCGTCGCTGCATCGGGGTCGATCAGTGACTGACCGCGCAGAGCCTGCCAGGTGACCAGGGCGAGTACGGCGGAGTAGACCGCCGATGCCGTCAGCACCAGGCGCACCTGGACGCGTTCGTCCCCCAGACGGGGAAAGCGTGCGGCGAGGAGGAGCAGGGCGAGCAGCAGCAGCGGCAGTATCTGGAGGGCGTGCATGCCGACGAAGTGCGGGATCCGCAGGTCCCCGCCGGTCGTCGACCAGCCGGTGAGCGGCATGGACGCGCCTCCGTCGGCCACTCCGACGCTGTGCGCCCCGATCACCGTGGTCGTGCCGTTGTCACTGGCCGACTGTTGCTCGGAGGTGGGCAGGGTCATCAGGACTCCCAGACCGGCGCCGACCAGGGCGATCGCCGAGCCGAGCCGCAGGGCCCAGGTGGAGGCGCGGTCCTTGATGCGGGAGCGGAACAGGAGTATGGCGATGACCAGGGCGGCCGTCCACAAGGCCATGATCGAGAACGCCATGATGTTGTAGAGCAGGATGTCGAAGTCGGTCTCGTTGTTGAAGTGGCTGCGCTTGCCGCGGATGACCTGTCCGGTGATGATCACCATTTCGACGACGCCGGTCGCGGCGATGGTGGTGCCGGCCCACCAACTGGCCCGTGGGGCGCGGGTGACCAGCGAGAGCATCCAGGCGAGGGACACCGCGTACACCAGTAGGGACACGGAGAACTTGAGCGGCTTGAACCAGATGCGCGAGCCCACGAGTATTCGGTCGTCCACCAGCATGCCGATCGCCGATACGGCCGCCAGCACGGCCATCGAAGCGGCGAAGAGCATGAGTGGGCGATGCCAGGAACGCCAGGAAGACATGGAGGACCCCCGTCAAAGTATAGATAGCGGCACTGTCCACTATCCGTGAGCGTCACTATCTATGATGAGGAACGGCAAGAGCAAGGGCGGAGAGGTGGACGGGCTGTGCGTATCGGTGAGTTGAGTCGCAGAACCGGGGTTCCCGTCCCGACGATCAAGTACTACGTACGGGAAGGGCTGCTGCCGGCAGGGGAGTTGACCAGCCCCAATCAGGCGTCCTACGGCGACGCCCACGAGCGTCGACTACGACTGATCCGAGCTCTGCTCGACGTCGGGGGGCTCAAGGTCGCCGCCATCGGCGATGTCCTCGCCGCTGTGGACGATCCCAGCAAATCGGTGCACAAGGTGCTGGGCGTCGCCTCGGACCTCTTGGTCCAGCGCTATCCCGAAGTCGAACCGGACGAGGCGCTGGAGACCGCCCGGGAGCAGGTGGCGGACCTGGTCGCCCGACGGGAGTGGCAAGACGTGGACGACTGTCCCGCGATGGAGGCACTGGCCGGAGCCCTGGCCACCCTGCATCGCATCGGACACGGTGACTTCTCGGAGGTGTTGGACGCCTATGCGGACGCCGCGGAGGGCGTGGCCCGTGCCGACCTGGACTTCGTGGCGACCAAGGCGTCCTTGGACGGTGTGGTCGAGCGGGTGATAGTGGGCACCGTGCTCGGCGAGGCGATGCTCGCGGCGCTTCGGCACCTCGCCCATGTGGACCGCTCGTCGCGGATGTACGGGTCGGCGGCGGGGCACCCCTCGAAGTGAGCAGGGCGATCGGGGTCGGCCGGTCCGGTGTGGCCGGTTGGGCGGCGGTGCCGTCGCCCGGCCGTCAGGCTGCTTCCGCATACCCCGCCGTCGTACCGCGATACCCGGCCGTCGTACCGCTGATCGTCGTGGAGCACCGCACGACGAACCCCCGGCCGTCAGGTCGGCCGGGGGTGTGAGAGATGTGGCAGCTTCGTGGTGTGGTCAGGCCGACTGCTCCTGCTCCCGCTCCACCTGCTCGTTCCATTCGCGCTTCACCGCGCGCCACGCTTCGTCGTTCTTGCCGAGGCGCCAGTACCCCGAGATCGACAGCTGTTCGCGCGGCACCTGGCGCTCCAGCCGCAGATGGCGCCGGAGCTCCTTCACGAAAGCAGCCTCGCCGTGCACGAAGGCGCAGAGCTTGCCCTCCGGGAAGTCGAGTTCGGTGACCGCCTTCACCAGGGCCTGGCCGACCGGACTCTGTCCGCGGTGGAACCACCGGACCTCGACGCCATCCGGAGTGATGAGCTTCTGCTCCTCCTCGGCGCTGTCGACCTCGACGAACGCATGGACGATCGCGCCGGCCGGCATCTGCTCCAACGCCGCGGCGATCGCGGGGATCGCGCTCTCGTCGCCCACCACGAGGTGCCAGTCGGCCGAGGGGTCGGGGGCGTAGTCGCCGTGCGGACCGAGTACGTGCAGCAGATCGCCGGGCTTGGCGTTGGCAGCCCAGGGGCCGGCGAGGCCCTCATCGCCGTGCACCACGAAGTCGATGGTCAACTCGCCCTGGGCGTCATCCCAGCTGCGGACCGTGTAGGTGCGGTTCAGGGGCCACTGGTCACGTGGGAAATCCTGCCGGATGCGGACCAGGTCGAAGGGCTCGGGATAGCTGACGCCCTCGGTCAGGAAGATCAGCTTCACATAGCTGTCGGTGTGACCGTCCATGGCGAAACCGGCCAGGCCCTCCCCGCCGAAGACCACGCGCACCATGTGCGGCGTGAGCCGTTCGGTACGGAGCACACGAGCTTCGTAAATGTCCCTCGGTGCAGTGCGGGCAGGTCGTTCCGCCACGGTGGTCTCCCTGAATTCTGGCATTGCTTAGGCTTACCTAAGTTAACACCTTGCTCAGGAAAGTACAGGTTGCGCGCGGGACGCATCACTTGCCGAGTGTAGTGAGCAGGCGTCCCAGCGCATTGCCGAGTCCCCAGCGCAGCGAGAGTGCCTCCAACGCCGCCGGATCGCGCGGCACGGAGGGAAGTGCGGCGTCGAAGGCCGGCAGGGCCACATCGGAGGCCACGGCGACGACGGTCGGGGCGACGGCGAGGTACGCCCGGGCCTCGTCGAGCCGCTTGCGCTGCGAGGGGGTGAGCTTCGCGGTCGGATCGTCGACCGCGGCCAACACCCCGGCCAGGTCGCCGAAGGAGTCCAGCAGTTTGACCGCCGTCTTCTCGCCAATCCCCGGCACCCCGGGCAGTCCGTCGCTGGGATCTCCCCGCAGCACCGCCATCTGTGCGTAGCCCGGTCCGTCGACCCCGTATTTCTCGTGCAGCCAACTCTCGTCCGTCACCTGGAGCGTGCCAACACCCTTGAGGGGATAGAGCACCCTTCGTTCCCGGGCGTCGTCGACCAACTGGAAGAGGTCCCGGTCGCCGGTGACGATGTCGACCGGTCCGGTGGCGCGGGCCGTGAGGGTGCCGATCACATCGTCCGCCTCGTACCCGTCGGCTCCGATGCGGGCGATGCCCAGCGCGTCCAGCACATCGGCGATCACCGGCACCTGGGGGGCCAGCGTGTCCGGGGTCTCCTCCTCGTCCGGACCGGTCTCGGTCTCGACGGCGACCCGGTGCGCCTTGTACGACGGGATCAGATCGACCCGCCACTGCGGTCGCCAGTCGTTGTCCCAGCAGGCGACCAGATCGTCGGGCTGGTGGTCCTGGACCAGCCGGGTGATGAATTCGAGCAGGCCCCGCACGGCGTTCACGGGGGAGCCGTCCGGGGCGCGGACGGAGTCCGGAACGCCGAAGTAGGCACGGAAGTACAGGGAGGCGGTGTCGAGGAGCATCAGGCGTCGCGTCACGCCCCTGATGATGCCGTAGCCCACTGACACCGCAGGGCAGCGACGGGCGGGCCGTCCGGGGAGGGGGGAGGGCTCCGCCCCGAGCCGCCGTGTCATAGGGGACGGGTGCGGCGCTCGATCGCTTCCCCTCGGCCCTCTGTGAGCCCCGGCTCCGGTATGCACCCAAGAGCCGCAAACGGGCTATTCGTGATCTGGGTCACCTTTTTGTTTGTCATTGCAGGCCAGGGGCAGGCTCCGCCCCCGGAGCAGCTCCCCTTGTTGTTGCGTACGCGATGTGTTGTCGAGTACGCGATGTGCGTGATCAAGCGATCGCGCGACAACCGGGGGCGTGTGGGCGGAACCCACCGGGCTCCGATGCGATCTGCCGTGCGGGGGACGGCGGATCGTTTCCGTTCAACGCGCGAGGTGTATGTGTCCAGGCTTCAGGCAGAGCATCTGTACAAGGTGTTCGGCAGACGACCCGACGATGCGGTACGCAGGCTCGAAGCGGGCGTCGACCGCGCCGAGCTTCGCGCCGACGGCACGACCGCTGCCGTGATCGACGCCTCGTTCACGGTCGAGCCTGGACAGACGTTCGTGGTCATGGGCCTGTCCGGGTCGGGCAAGTCCACTCTGCTGCGGATGCTCAACGGGCTGCTCGCCCCGACCGCAGGCACCGTGCTGTTCGACGGGCAGGACCTGACCGCCCTGAGCCCGCGCGAACTGCGCGCCGTGCGATCCAGCAGGATCAGCATGGTCTTCCAGCACTTCGCCCTCTTCCCCCACCGCAGCGTCCTCGACAACGCCGCGTACGGACTCCAGGTCCAGGGCGTCCCCGCCGCCGAACGCGTCCGCCGCGCGAAGGAGGCGCTGGCACTCGTCGGCCTGACGGGTTGGGAGGACTCCTGGCCCGATGAGCTCTCCGGTGGCATGCAACAACGCGTCGGTCTCGCCCGGGCGCTGGCCACGGACGCCGATCTGCTGCTGATGGACGAGTCCTTCAGCGCGCTCGACCCGCTGATCCGCCGCGATATGCAGGACCAACTGCTCCGGCTCCAGAAGACGCTGAAGAAGACGATCGTCTTCATCACCCACGACCTCAACGAGGCCATGCGGCTGGGCGATCGGATCGCGGTCATGCGGGACGGCACGATCGTGCAACTGGGCACCGCCGAGGACATCCTCGTCACCCCCGCCGACGACTACGTCGCCAGCTTCATCCAGGACGTCGACCGCTCCCGGGTGCTCACCGCCGGCGCGATCATGGCCGACGTGGAGAGTGCGTACGGCATGGTGACCGACCGCGGCCGAAAGCTGATGAACGCTCGGGACGTCCTGGCTGCCGCGCCCGCCTCGGTATCGGTCGATGCGCCCATCGCCGAACTCTTCACGCCCTGCTCCACCACCGACGCGCCCGTCGCCGTCGTCGACGACCGAGGTGAGCTCACCGGAGTCGTTCCGCGCTCGCGGCTGCTGGCTGTCCTCGGGGAGCCCGTGGTGCGGGAAGACCAGCCGAGCCGTTCCGCAGGCCGTGCGGACGACTCGGCGACCACGAGCTGCACGCACCCTGTTGCAGACGCAGACGCAGACGCAGACGCAGACGCAGACGCCCGGGCGGTGGCCCGTGCCTAGGATCCCCCTCGGCGACTGGGTCGACCGCGGCGTCGACTGGCTCCAGTTCCACCTGTCCTGGCTCTTCGAAGCGATCAGTTCCCTGGTCACCGGGATGTACGAGGGCATCGACGCGGCCCTTTCCGCACCGGAGCCGCTCCTGTTCGCGGGCATCCTCGCCGTGCTCGCCTGGTGGTTGCGCGGGCTGGTGGCCGGTGGTCTCGCCTTCGTGGGCTTCGCGCTGATCGATTCCATCGAGTTGTGGGACGAGGCGATGTCGACCCTGTCGCTGGTGCTCGTCGCCACCGTCGTGACCCTGGCGATCGCCGTACCGCTCGGTATCTGGGCCGCGCGCTCCACGACCGTCAGCACGGTCATCCGGCCGGTGCTGGACTTTATGCAGACCATGCCGGCCATGGTCTATCTGATCCCCGGCATCATCTTCTTCGGCGTCGGTGTGGTTCCCGGCATCATCGCCACCATCGTGTTCTCGCTGCCGCCCGGGGTGCGCATGACCGAGCACGGCATCCGCCAGGTGGACGGGGAACTCGTTGAAGCCGCCGACGCGTTCGGTACCACACCGCGCAACACCCTCGTGCGCGTACAGCTCCCCCTGGCCCTGCCCACCATCATGGCCGGGGTGAACCAGGTCATCATGCTCGGCCTGTCCATGGTGGTCATCGCGGGCATGGTCGGCGGTGGCGGTCTGGGCGGAGCGGTCTACCGAGCCATCGGCAACGTCGACATCGGCCTCGGGTTCGAGGCGGGCGTCTCCATCGTCGTCCTCGCCATGTACCTGGACCGGATCACCGGCGAACTCGGCCGTCAGGTCTCGCCGCTCGGTCGGCGCGCGATCGCCCGGGCGAAGGAGGCGGCCGGCGGTCCCTCGCTGTGGAACCACCGCCCCCAACCCGTCGTGGCCCTCGTCGGCGCCGTCATCCTTGCGCTGGTCGCCGGAGGCATGGGCATCGCCAGTGGCGATGACACCCGGGACGGCAAGAACACCTCCGGGATTGGCAAGGGCCGAGAGGTGACCATCGGCTACATCCCCTGGGACGAGGGCATCGCCTCCACCTTCTTGTGGAAGGAGGTCCTGGAGCGCCGCGACTTCACCGTCGAGACGCAGCAACTGGAGGCCGGCGCGCTCTACACGGGGCTCGCTGGCGGTCAGATCGACTTCCAGACCGACGCCTGGCTGCCGACCACCCATGCCACGTACTGGAAGAAGTACGGGAAGGACCTGGAGGACCTCGGTTCCTGGTACGGCCCCACCTCGCTGGAACTCGCCGTCCCCGCCTACGTCAAGGGCATCGACTCCCTCGACGATCTCAAGGGCCGGGCCGACACCTTCAAGGGCCGCATCATCGGCATCGAGCCGAGCGCCGGGATGATGGGGCTCCTCAAGGACGAGGTCCTCCCGCAGTACGGATTGGAGGGTGAGTACACCGTTGTCGACGGGTCCACCCCCGGGATGCTCGCCGAGTTGAAGCGCGCCTACCAGAAGAAGGAACCCGTCCTCACCACGCTCTGGTCCCCGCACTGGGCCTACAGCACCCACGACCTGAAGAAGCTCAAGGACCCCAAGGGCGCCTGGGGCGAGGGCGACGGCGTCCACACGGTCGCCCGCAAGGGCTTCTCCGACGACGAGCCCGAGATCGCCCGCTGGCTGAAGGACTTCCAGCTGACCGAGAAGCAGCTGACGGATCTGGAGGCGGAGATCCAGCAGGCGGGGAAGGGCGCGGAACAGGATGCGGTCCGCGCCTGGCTCACTAAGAATCCGCAGGTGGAGAAGGCGATGACAGCGCAGTAGTCGCAACCGCCGCAGCATCGGCTGGTAACGCGTGGTGACGGGGTGGTCTCCGCTGGTCGCGGGGGCCACCCCGGCGCTGCGTACCCCTCGATGCCTGGCCCGTGCACCGTATGCGAGCGACCGAGCCCGGAAGCTGCGTATGGTGAGACAGGACCAGGAAGGGGAGCTGGGCGGATGGACACGAAGGACGGCAAGGACCCGAAGGAGACCGAACCCCTTCGGGTGGGCGCGGCCGTGCGTCGGCGCCGCCGTACCCTTGAGCTCACCCTGGCCGTGGTCGCCGAGCGCAGCGGTCTGTCGGTGCCCTTCCTCAGCCAGATCGAGAACGAGCGGGCCCGGCCCAGTAACCGTTCCCTGGAGCGGGTCGCCGGCGCCCTGGAAACCACGGTGGGCCGATTGATCGCGGCGTCCGATGCCGCGCGGACCGTCGCCGTCGTGCGGGCGGACACCCCACCCGCGCTGGACGATACGGATCGTGCCGTTCGCGGTGGCACCACCCGGCGGCTGGTGCACGGCCGTCACCAACTGGAAGCGCTGGAGTTCACGGGCGAACACGACACCGACGGCGAGTTCGAGCACCGCAACGACGAGATCATGTACGTCGCCGACGGGGTGGTCGAGGTCGAGGCCGAGGGCCGTGCCTACCGACTGGGCAGCGGTGACGCCCTCTTCCTGTCCGGAGGCGTACGCCACCGCTGGCGGGCCGCCCTCCCGGAGACCCGGATCGTCGTGGTCACCGTCGCCGATCACCTCGGCCCCCCGGAGCGCTAGACCGTGGCCAGGACACCTGCGATGCCGCGGGTCGTCTCCCTGGTCCCCTCCCTCACCGAGGCCGTGGCCGTCAGTGCGCCCGGTGCGCTGATCGCGGCCACCGACTGGTGCACCCATCCCGCCGACCTCGACGTACCGCGCATCGGGGGCACCAAGAACCCCGATGTGGCAGCCGTGATCCGACTGGCGCCCGATCTGGTGATCGCCAATGAGGAGGAGAACCGGCAACCGGACCTGGACGCCCTGCGCGCCGCCGGCATCCCGGTGCTCTTGACCGAGGTACGTGATCTGGAGCAGGCACTGCGCGAATTGGAACGCGTCCTCGTCGACGGCTGCGGGCTGGACCGGCCGGCCTGGCTGGATCGGGCCGCTGATGCCTGGTCGGGTGATCTGCCGGGCGCGGTGCCCACCGTCGCCGCCGTCGTGCCCATCTGGCGGCGACCGTGGATGGTGCTGGGGCGGGACACCTTCGCCGGGGACCTGCTGCACCGACTCGGGGTCGACAACGTGTACGCACGGCACCCGGACCGCTACCCCCGGATACCCATCGATGAACTCCACCGCAGCGGCGCCGATCTGGTCGTCCTCCCCGACGAGCCGTACCGCTTCACCACCGACGACGGACCCGAGTCCTTTCCCCGCCTCCCCGCCGCCCTGGTCAGCGGTCGCCATCTCACCTGGTACGGGCCGTCCCTGGTGACGGCGCCCGCGGTGCTGGGTGCGGCGCTGCGAGCAGCTCTGCGCTGAACAGCCCGCGCACCGTACGACCCCCGGCCACCGCCCACGCCGTGACGAGGAGGACGTACAGCCCGCCCGCCAGCAGGGTCGGTGCGGTGAGCTCCGTCCTCTCGCCGAGCGCCGCCGCCCCCGTGACACAGGTGCCGACCGGGAAGGTGAACGCCCACCACCCGAGGGTGAAGGGCAGCCCCCGGCGCATCGCCCGTACCGTCGCGATCCCGGCCAGGGGCAGCCACAGCAGCGCAAAGCCCATGGCCACCACTCCATAGCCCACGGCGAACGCCGAAACGGTGCTCGGCTGGAGCGCCGGGAACACACTTCGGGACGCGTACGCCATTGCGTCGGCGGCCGTCGTCGACTGCCCCAGGGGCCCGAGGACCAGGAACAGGGCCGGAGTGAGAGCGAGGGGGAGCGGGCCGCGGCGCAGCAGTCGGGCGATGACCAGCGGCAGGACGACGAGCGTCCCCAGCAGGCTGACACCGAACATCGCGGCGCTGGCCAGCAGCACCGCGGTGTGCCACTGACCGGCGGGCAGCTCGGGGATGAGCGGGGGCCAGGAGGCGGCGGCCACCATCGGGGGGACCACGGGCAGCAGCCACACAGGGGACGCCGCGCCCGGCTCGATCCGCCGGTTGACCACCATCAGCCAGGGGATCACCGTGGCCGTACCCACGGCGGCGACGGTTCCCAGGACCAGGAGCAGCACGGCGACCGGTACCGCTGTCGCGGCCCCCATCAGGGGCGCGCCCAGGGGCAGTGTGCCGGCCCCCACGGCGAGTGTCGCCATCGCGGCGCATCCGTAGAACGGCGCGATCGTCGGATCCAGCAGATGAGCCCTGGCCCGGTCGCGGTGGTGGCGCCAGTGCAGGAGGCGGGCGGTGACCACCGCGATCAGCAACACCGCTGACAGCGCCCACACGGCGGTCAGCAGCGGCCGGGTGCCGGGAACGTCGAGTGCCGCGCCCGCATTGGCCACGATGGCGGTGCCCATGACGGTGGCGTACCAGTTGGGGGTGAAGTGCCGCAGAAGCGGCAGCGGGACAGAGACGGGTGCGGGTACGGGTGGTGCCAGGGCCATGCCGTCACTGTGGGCCGATTCCTCCCGTCCCACCAGGGATCTTCGCGTTATGACCTCATAAGCTGGACTGATGAGCGATGACCGTGTGGAGCGGGGCCCACTGGCCCACCGGGTGCCCGACCTCGGAGCCCTGGAGCTGCTGCTCGCCGTCGCCCGGCACGGCAGTCTGGGCCGAGCGGCCCGCGAGATGGGGATCACCCAACCGGCGGCGAGCAGCCGCATCCGTTCGATGGAGCGTCAACTGGGACTGGTCCTGGTGGACCGCTCGCCACGGGGCTCCCGGCTCACCGAGGCGGGGGCGCTGGTGACGGACTGGGCGCGGCGGGTCGTGGAGGCGGCGGAGGTCTTCGACGCCGGAGCCCAGGCCCTGCGGGGGCGCCGGGACTCGCGGCTGAGGGTCGCGGCCTCGATGACCATCGCCGAGTACTTGCTGCCGGGCTGGCTCATCGCCCTGCGCACCCAGCGCCCGGACACCGTGGTCTCCCTCCTGGCGGGGAACTCCGCGACGGTCGCGGAACGACTGCTCGCGGGCGATGCGGAGCTGGGGTTCGTGGAGGGCCTGTCCGTGCCCGACGGTTTGGACGGGGCCGTCATCGGCCACGACCGATTGGTGGTGGCGGTCTCCCCGCTGCACGAGTGGGCACGTCGGCGGGCGCCCCTGACCGCCGCCGAACTGGCCGTCGCCCCGCTGATCCTGCGGGAACGGGGATCGGGTACGCGACAGGTGCTGGACTCCGCACTGGCCGCGTGCGGTGGGCCGGCTGAACCGCTGCTGGAGCTGGGCTCGACGACAGCGGTCAAGGCGGCTGCGGTCAGTGGTGCCGGACCGGTGGTGCTCAGCGAACTCGCCGTGCTCGACGAGTTCGCCGCACGACGACTGATCAGGGTACGGGTGGAGGGAGTGGAGCTCCGGCGGGCGCTGCGGGCCGTCTGGCGACGTGCCCAGCGTCCGACAGGGCCGGCGCGGGATCTGTTGGGACTGACCAAGAGCTGACGGAGGGTTCGGCTCCGGACGCCACGGCGACGAGCGCGCGCACGATCCGAAGGTCCCGCCCGACCTCAGGGTGCCACTGCACTCCCAGCAGCCAGCCTTCGCCTGGGAACGCCGGCTCCACCGCCTCCACCGTGCCGTCCTCGGCATGGGCGCTCGCCCTGAGACGGGGTGCCAGTTGGGCGACGGCCTGGTGGTGATAGGTGGGTACCTGCGTGGTCTCCGGCACGATCGATGCGTACAGGGTGCCCGGCACCGGCCGCACCGGATGGGTGCCGAAGATTCCTTCCGCCTCCATGTGGCCGTCCAGATGTTGGAGCAGGGTGCCGCCCAGGGCCACGTTGAGCAGTTGCATGCCCCGACAGATCCCCAGGATCGGAGTGCCCACCGCGCGAGCCGCGTCGATCAGGGCCAACTCCCAGTGGTCCCGTTCGGGGGCCGGGGGACCGGCGCGGGGGTCCGGTGTGGCGCCGTAGTGCTCGGGGTCGACGTCGGCACCGCCGGCGAGGATCAGACCGTCGAGCCGGGCCATGGCTGTGTGGGCGGCAGCGGGGTCCGGGTCGGGCGGCAGCATGACCGCCACCCCTCCCGCCCGCTGGACGAGGGCCGGATAGTCGGCCGGGAGGAGGGCCGCCTGCCGTCGCCACACTCCCCAGGCGGCCGTGTCGAGGTAGGTGGTGATGCCGATGAGGGGTCGGGGCATGTCCGTCACTTCCATCATGTCCGTCGCTTCTTTCGCTTCTGTCGCCTCGGCCGGGGAGTACGGCTGCGGTCGGAGGCGGAGCACCCGGCTGTTGCTTCGCCTGCCCCGCCGGTCGGCGTACATCGATCGCGACGCCGCCCAAGATGTCGGGGCGCGACGGTGATTGCCGGGCGAGGGCCTGAAGCGAAGGCGGCTTGTCATGGGGGGCGCCCAGAGAGGCGGTCGATGGACCACCCGTCGCAGGTCAGCTCAGGTGTAACTGGCCACCGTCGCATCGGCGCGCCGCCGCAACCTGCGTATGCGGGGCGTCTGAGGAGGGGGAACGGCCAGTGTCTGCGGCCATGGGAGCAGCCCTGCCCTTCAAAGGTGTGCCTGAGTACCTTTGCTGAAGGCGTGGGTCCGCGCAAGCCCCGTGCGTCGGATGCCGCAGGCCGTGGCGGCGCAGAGAGCTGTGCCCACCCGAAGGCCCGGAAGCAGCCAGGGGCCGGCGCACAGTCCAGTACGAGAGTTGGGCCCGGAGGCCAGTACGAGAGTCCGGCTCAGGACAGAAAGCCCCGCAGGAGCGCCGCCGTGCCCTCGCAGTGCTCGCGCATCACATCCCGCGCCCCGTCGGCGTCCTTGTCGAGCACCGCCTCGATGAGGGCGGTGTGCTGGTGCTGCGAGTGCTCCAGGTTCCGCACGAGCAGCGGGATGCAGTCGAGGAGGTCGTTCAGATCCGCTCGGACGGCGGCATAGTGCACGGCCAGCGTGGGAGAGCCGGACAGTTCTGTGAGCGTGAGGTGCAGGAGGGTGTCACGGCGGCGGTACTCGCCCAAAGGGGCTTCGTTCGTGGCCAGTAGGGCGCTGCGCAGCCGTATCGCCCCGTCGTCGGTCAGCCCGTTCGACGCGCACAGCCCAGCCGCCCCCACGTCCAGCACCTCGCGGAAGTGCAGGGTGTCCGTCACGTCCACGGTGCCCACCCGGCGGCGCAACTCCGCTTCGCCGCGGGCCTCGGGCCGGCTCAGGACGAACGTTCCGCCGTACCGCCCCCGTCTGCTCTCCACCAGGCCCTGGTCGGTGAGGACCTTGAGCACGTCGCGCAGGGTGACCCGGCTGATCCCCAACCGCTCCGCCAGTGCCCGTTCCGCCGGCAGTCGTTCGCCGGCGGGGATCAGGCCGAGGCGCAGCAGACGCAGGATCTGCTCCAGCGCCTCTTCGAACCCGTTGCCCGCGCGCACCGGGCGCAGGACGGCCGTGAGCCGGTCGGTCACCACATCATTCTTCGCCACGTCGTCGTTTCCTCTTCCCAATCAATGGTCCACAGCCATACCTTAGGGCTGCTGGCTCATCCAAGGAGGCGTCATCCCTGTGGCAGATCGCACACCTCCCCTCGGGGTCGACGAGCTTCGCGCACGTGTGGCGAGCGGCGAGATCGACACCGTGGTGCTCGCCTTCCCCGACATGCAGGGTCGGCTCCAGGGCAAGCGGTTCGCCGCGCCGTTCTTCCTCGACGAGGTCCTTGCCCACGGCACCGAAGGCTGCAACTACCTCCTCGCCGTCGACATCGAGATGAACACCGTCGACGGGTACGAGATGTCCTCCTGGGACCAGGGCTACGGCGACTTCGTGATGCGCCCCGACCCCGCCACCTTGCGATGCGTGCCCTGGTACGACGGTACGGTCCTGCTCTTCGCCGACCTCGCCTGGCACGACGGCTCCCCCGTCGTCGCCGCCCCCCGGCAGATCCTCCGTCACCAGTTGGCCCGGCTCGCCGAACACGGCTTCACCGCCAAGGTCGGGACCGAGTTGGAGTTCATCGTCTTCAGGGACACCTACGAAGAGGCGTGGGACCGCGACTACCGCGGGCTCACACCCGTCAACCAGTACAACGTCGACTACTCGATCCTGGGCACCGGCCGCGTCGAGCCCCTGTTGCGCCGCATCCGCAGGGATATGGCCGCGGCGGGGCTGACGGTCGAGTCGGCCAAGGGCGAGTGCAATCCGGGCCAGCACGAGATCGCCTTCCGCTACGACGACGCCCTGGTCACCTGTGACCAACACGCCCTCTACAAGACGGGGGCCAAGGAGATCGCCGCACAGGAGGGGTACGCGCTCACCTTCATGGCCAAGTACGACGAGCGTGAAGGCAACTCCTGCCACATCCATCTCTCCCTCGCGGATGAGGACGGCCGCAATGTGATGGCGGGGGACGGGCCGGGGGGAATGTCACCCGTGATGCGACACTTCCTCGCCGGACAACTCGCCGCCCTGCGGGACTTCTCCCTGCTGTACGCGCCCACGGTGAACTCCTACAAGAGGTTCCAGCCAGGCAGCTTCGCCCCCACGGCCGTCGCCTGGGGATTCGACAACCGCACGTGTGCCCTGCGCGTGGTGGGACACGGTCGCTCGATGCGCTTCGAGAACCGGCTGCCCGGCGGTGATGCGAATCCGTACCTCGCGGTCGCCGGGCTGATTGCCGCCGGCATCCACGGCATCGAACAGCGCCTCGAACTCCCGGCCCCCTGCACAGGGAACGCGTACGCCGCCGACTACGCCCGGGTGCCCACCACCCTGCGGGAGGCGGCCGAGCTCTGGGAGACCAGTCCCATCGCCAAGGAGGCATTCGGCGATGAGGTCCTCGCCCACTACCGCACCATGGCCGGGGTGGAACTGGCCGCTTTCGATGCGGCCGTCACCGACTGGGAACTCCGCCGCTCCTTCGAACGCCACTGAGACGCCACTGGCGCCACTGAGACACCACCGGATCGCCGATGAAAAGCCACGGATGCGCACCGGCCCCCGTGTGTCGGGTGCGGGAGACCGTCTCCGTACGGCGGGAACCGACCCTTCGGCGGCCGAGCCGCTCGGGTGGTCGACGCTCTCCCGTTCGGTCCGCCCGGCCACCCGTGACGGACCGCGACCCGGCCGCCCATGTCCCGCCGACACCGTTCTTTGACCCCACGTGAGGAATGTCTTGCCGTACGCGTCGCACCACGAAGTGCTCAATCCCACCACCGGCCGACTCCTTCGCAGCGTCCCGGCGACCACCCTCGACGAGGTCGACGCCGCCGTCGCCCTCGCAGCGAGAGCGCAGGAACGCTGGACGCGACTGGCACCCGCCGACCGGGCCCGGCTGCTCCGCCGCTTCGCCCTCGCCGTCGATGCGCACCTCGAAGAACTTGCGCAGCTGGAGGTGCTGGAAGCGGGTCACACCATCGGCAACGCCCGTTGGGAGGCCGGCAACGTCCGAGACCTCCTTGACTTCGCCGCCGGCGGGGTCGAGCGGCTGAACGGTCGGCAGATCCCGGTCCCCGGCGGGCTGAACATCACGATCCTCGAACCGCTCGGTGTCATCGGGGTCATCGCGCCCTGGAACTTCCCGATGCCGATCGCCGCCTGGGGGACCGCCCCCGCCCTCGCGGCCGGCAACGCCGTCCTCCTCAAACCCGCCGAGACCACCCCGCTGACGGCGCTGAGGCTGGCGGAACTCGCCCTGGAGGCCGGACTTCCGCAGCACCTGTTCCAGGTGCTCCCCGGCGCCGGTGACATCGTCGGCAACGCACTCGTCGAACACCCCGGAGTCGCGAAGATCGTCTTCACGGGCTCCACCCGCGTCGGCAAGGCCATCATGGCCCGCTGTGCCGAGCAGGTGAAGCGGGTCACCCTCGAACTCGGCGGCAAGAGCCCCAACATCGTCTTCGCCGACTGCGACCTCGAAGCCGCTGTGGCAGCAACGCCCATGTCCTTCCTGGACAACAGCGGGCAGGACTGCTGCGCGCGAACCCGCATCCTGGTCCAGCGCTCCGTCCACGACCGCTTCCTCGAACGTCTCGCACCCGCCATCGCCGCGATCACCGTGGGCGATCCGGCCGACGAGAAGACCCAGATGGGTCCGCTGATCTCACGGGCCCAACTCGATCGGGTCCGCGCCTACGTACCCGACGCACTGCCGGGCATCCGTGGCACCGCCCCCACCGGCGCCGGCTTCTGGTTCCCCCCGACCGTCCTCACCGAGGTCGACGCCGGAGCGCCGGTCGCCTGTGAGGAGGTCTTCGGGCCGGTCGCGGTCGTCCTGCCCTTCGACGACGAGGCCGACGCCATCCGCCTCGCCAACGCCACCCCCTACGGGCTCTCCGGTTCCCTTTGGACCCGGGACATCGGCCGGGCCATCCGCGTCAGTCGGGCCGTGGCCGCGGGCAATCTGTCCGTCAACTCCCACAGCAGCGTCCGCTACTGGACCCCGTTCGGCGGCTACAAACAGTCCGGCCTCGGCCGCGAACTGGGCCCGGACGCACTCGCAGCCTTCACCGAGACCAAGAACGTCTTCTTCAGCAGTACGGAGGTCTGACCACCCATGACCGAAACCCCCGTGTGCCGTCGTCTCGTCGGCCGTACCGCCGTCATCACCGGAGCGGGCAGCGGCATCGGCCTCGCCACCGCGCGGCGGCTCGCCTCCGAGGGCGCGCACATCGTCTGCGGCGACATCGACGAGACGACAGGCAAGGCCGCGGCCGAAGAGGTCGACGGCACCTTCGTCAAGGTCGACGTCACCGACCCCGAACAGGTCGAGGCGTTGTTCAGCACGGCCCACGCCACCTACGGATCCGTCGACATCGCCTTCAACAACGCGGGCATCTCCCCGCCCGATGACGACTCCATCCTCACCACCGGGATCGAGGCATGGCGGCGGGTCCAGGACGTCAATCTGACCTCCGTCTACCTCTGCTGCAAGGCGGCCATCCCCTACATGCAGCGCCAGGGCCGTGGCTCCATCATCAACACCGCCTCTTTCGTCGCGGTCATGGGGGCCGCGACCTCCCAGATCTCCTACACCGCCTCCAAGGGCGGGGTCCTAGCCATGACCCGGGAACTCGGCGTCCAGTTCGCCCGGGAAGGCATCCGGGTCAACGCGTTGTGTCCCGGCCCCGTCAACACCCCGCTCCTTCGGGAGCTCTTCGCCAAGGACCCCGAGCGAGCCGCACGACGACTCGTCCACATCCCACTCGGACGATTCGCCGAGGCCCATGAGATCGCCGCCGCGGTCGCCTTCCTCGCGAGCGACGACTCCTCCTTCGTCAATGCGACGGACTTCCTCGTCGACGGCGGCATCTCGGGCGCGTACGTCACCCCGCTCTGAGTCGGGACCGCCCGACCGGTCGGCACGGCAGGGGGCGGGCCCTCACAGGAAGGTCCGCCCCTCGCCCCGATAGGTCGGCACCGTGTCGATGACCCGATCGCCCTCGATCAGGTGCAACTGGGCGAAGCGCTCGCACAGTTCACCGGCCTTCGCATGGCGGAACCACACCTTGTCGCCGATCAGCAGATCGTCGGCCGCCGGACCGAGGAGGGGGGTCTGCACCTCGCCCGCACCTTCGCGGCCGTCGAAGCGCAACCCCGTGGGGAAATACGGCGTGGGCAGCCGATCCGGGCCGGCCGCCCCGGACGCCGGATAGCCACCACCCAGCACCGTCACCACCCCCACCCCCGGCCGCCGCACCACCGGGAGGGCGAAGAGGGCGGCGGGCCGCCCCGCGAAGGACGAGTAGTCGTCGAACAACCGTGGTTGGTACAGCCCCGAACCTGCCGCGACCTCCGTCACCGCCTCCTCCGCGGCCGTGTGCTGGACGCTGCCCGTGCCACCACCGTTGACGAACTCCAGATCCGGGGCCACCGCCCGTACCGCGCGTACAGTCTCCGCCCGGCGCACCGCGAGTTCGGCGCGGGAGATCCGCTGCATCAGCGAGACGGCGCGTGAGAGCACGGGCCGGCCCTCGTACGCATCACCGACTCCGGCGATATGCCCTTCGTACGCCATCAGTCCCACCAGCCGAAATCCCGGGCGGCGCACCACCGAACGCGCCAATTCCGCCAACTCGGCCGGCTCGCTCAGCGGGGAGCGCCGGGCACCGATCCGCACCCGTCCGCCCAACAGCCGCAACGCCGTGTCCAGTTCCAGACAGACACGGATCTCCTCACGACCGCTGGCGCGCGCCGCGTCGATCAACTCCAACTGCGCCGTGTCATCGACCATCACGGTCACCGCGGCGGCCAGTTTGGGGTCAGCCGCCAATGCGGCGAATGCGGACCGGTCGGCGGAGGGGTAGGCGAGGAGCACATCGTCGAACCCGGCCCGCGCCAACCACAGCGATTCGGCCAGCGTGAATGCCATCACGCCGGTGAACCCCTCCTTGGCGAGCACCCGTTCCAGCAGAGCGCGACATCGCACGGACTTGCTCGCGACCCGAATTGGCGTGCCCCCGGCCCGCCGCACCAGATCGTCGGCATTGGCGTCGAAGGCATCGAGATCCACCACGGCGAGTGGAGCGTCGAGGGAGGCGGTGGCCCCGTCGAGACGGGCCCGGTCGGTAGCGCGGGGCATCATGGGCCGAGCCTGCCAGAGCCTGCCAGAAGTGGCTACCGATCAGTAGAGGGGATGTTCTGGGCAGATCCCCCCGGAGCCGCTGCGACGGTCCCGTGAGGCGGGTTCCAACCCGTAGAGTGACGCACAAGCCATGACCGACGCGCCGGCCTCCTGCAGCCTGCCCATCGGTGGTACGTGGAGGAGAAACGGGGGGCTCGATGAGTACGGAGGCGCAGCCCCCGTCCGTACCCGAAGACTCCTCGGCTGCTCCGGTCACCTCCCGCATCACCGACGCGTTGGTCCCCCAGGAGCAGGCACCCCAGACGCTGCGCGCCTCCGGGATCACCGATCTGCTGCCGTCCGAAGGGCAGCCCGCGACGGACACCTCAGAACGGCCGGAAGGCGATCCGACACGATCCCTCCGGGCCTCCGGGCCTGGCTCGTCCCGCCCCTTCCGTATCCCCCTGCTCCCCGGACAGTCCGACGTCGACACCCGACGGCTGCGCCGGGAGGAGTCCGAGGGCGGCGCGGAACCACGCGCCGGCGCGTGCTCGTGCCCCGGCTGCGATACCGGCGGCGCACCAGGCGACACATCGGGCACATCGGACGCACCGCCCACTGTCTGCACTTGCCCCGACTGCGACGCGGCAGCAGGTCCCTACGCCACCGACCTGCCGCCGTGCGGTGTACGGGGTTGCACCTGTTCGTTGAACGGGCCCGCAGCTGCGCCCCCCACTCCGTACTGCCCCGCGGGTGAACCGGGTTGCTTCTGCGCCGGCACCCCGGAGCCGGCACCGCGCCGACCGGAGTCGGTACCCCCCGCTCCGTCCCGTCCCGCCCTGTCCGCAGCTGTCGGCGATGCCCCGGACGACCGCCCTGTGGCCCGGCCCGCCATGACTCCCCGTTCCCCGGGCGCCGAAGCCCAGGATCCCGACGTCGACACCCGACAGTTGCGCCGTGACGCCCCGCCAGCCCCGACCCGGCCCCCGCGCGAAGCCCGACAGGACCGCTCCGGCAGTCAGCCGGGGACCACTGCCGATGTGCCGCCGCTCCCGTCCGCGGACCCCAGGAGCACCCCCGGAGGACGACCGTCCGCACCCCCGGCCATACCGGTGCCGCCCAGCGCGCCACCCCGCCCGTCCGCAGTCCCCGGCGCCACGGACCCCCGGGCACCGCTGCCCCCCGAGCGGTCGACCCCGACGGTCCCTCCGCCCACCGGGACACCTGACCCCCTTCCCGCTGCCACGGACCGAACCGGCAGCAGCAGCGGCGGACGAAGTGCCCGGGAGTCCGATGCCCGCCCGCTGGTGCCCGCCCGCAGTGCACCGGTGTCGGACGAGCCCACGGCCAGGCTGCGCGCCATCCGTGAGTCCCCGGAGTCCCACCCGTGGGGCACACCCGCCCCCCGGCACGTCTCGTATCCCGGCTCTCCTTGGCCCCCGCCCGAGACCCCCAGCGAGCGCACGGGCGGACTGCAACCCCTTCGGGTCCGTCGTCCCCTGCGCACGATCGGGGCCCTCGCCTGCGTGGTGTTGGGACTCGGGCTGATCGGCGGGGCCGTCACCGGGAGTTGGCTCACCGAGGACTCCAGCGCCGACACCGCCACCGACACCGGCTTCTCCGAAGCCCGGACGCTGTGGCACAGCGTTCCCGTGGACACGCTCTTCCCCGTCAAGGTGGAAGGCAAGGGCGCGGGTCCTGGCAAGGCCGATCGGACCTGGTCGCGCGTGGCCGTCGCCCCCGACGGCAACTGCACCGCCGCGCTCGACCCCCTGCTGGTGAGCACCCTCCAACCCGTCGGCTGCGCCCGTGCCCTGCGGGCGACGTACACCGACGCCACCTCCAGCTACGTCACCACCGTCGGGCTCGTCTTCACCGAGGGCGACAAGACGACCATGAAGACCCTCAAGGCCCGATTCGGCAATGAGGACCTTGCCAAGAGGTCCGATCTGATGCCTCGTGCCTTCCCCGCGCCGGGCACGGTCGCGGCGGGCTTCGGCGACCGGCAGCGCGCCAGTTGGACCGTCACCGTCCTCACCCAGGTGCCCGTGATCGTCTACGCGGTCTCCGGATTCGCCGACGGGCGTCCGGTCAACGCCCCCGAGCCCGCGTCGGTCGCCCGGGTCGACCGCGGTACGACCACGGCGGCGCAGGCCGGCCTCGGGCACGAGGCGGGCGGGCTGGCGGACGGCATCGAGAAAGCCCTCGTACGAGCCCTCAGCACCGCAGCGGAGCCGCCGGAATGATCTCGTCGAGTCCGCTTGGTGTTCTTCGCGCTGCTCGCGCCGCCCAGGTGCTCCCCGCTGCTCGTGTTTCCTCTGCGCGCAGCTCTTCCCGTCTTTCCCGCGGCCTTCGGGCGTCCCGCGGCCTTCGGGCGTCTCGCCGCCGTCGGCGTCTCGCCTGTGTCGTGGCGGCCACGGCCCTGGTGTTCCTGTCCACCGCACCCGCCCATGCGGACGGCATAAGGCCCCAGCAGTGGGGCCTGGACGCGCTGAACACGGACCACGCCTGGCGCACCACGAAGGGCGAAGGCGTCACGGTCGCCGTGCTGGACACGGGCGTGGACGACCAGCACCCCGACCTAGACGGCAACGTCCTGCCGGGCAAGGACTTCATCGGCTTCGGCGCCGGCCCCGGCGACCGCTCCTGGGCCCGCCACGGCACGGCCATGGCCGGCATCATCGCCGCCCACGGCCGGGGACCCGAGGACCGGGACGGAGTCATGGGCATCGCCCCGAAAGCCAAGATCCTCCCGGTGCGCGTGATACTCGAAGGCACCGACCCCGCCCGAGGGAAGGCGCGCAGCTCACGGGGGACCGCCCTGGCCCAGGGCATCCGCTGGGCGGCCGACCAGGGCGCCGACGTCATCAACCTCTCACTCGGCGATGACAGCGAGTCGGCGCACGCCGAGGCCAGCGAGGACGCCGCCGTCCAATACGCCCTGGCCAAGGGCTCGGTGGTGGTGGCCTCCGCGGGCAACGGCGGGGAGAAGGGCGACCGCATCTCCTATCCGGCCGCCTATCCCGGCGTGATCGCCGTGACGGCGGTCGACCGCTTCGGCAGCCATGCCGCGTTCTCCACCCAACGGTGGTACGCCACGGTCAGCGCACCCGGCGTGGACATCGTGATCCCCGACCCCGACCGCAAGTACTACGAGGGGTGGGGCACCAGCGCTGCGGCGGCCTTCGTCTCGGGAGCCGTCGCCCTCGTTCGCGCGGCCCACCCCGACCTGAAGCCCGCACAGGTCAAGAAGCTCATCGCGGACACGGCCCGTGACCGCCCCCAGGGCGGCCGGGACGACGCTCGGGGCAACGGCATGGTGGACCCGGCGGCGGCGATCGACCGGGCCAAGGGGCTGCGCCCCAGGGACCCCAGACAGTCCACCGCCGGCTACGCCAAGAAGTACTTCGGCCCCGGCCCGCAACTCGACCAACCCGACCATGCACCGGTCGGCTGGCTCGCCCCCCTCGCCGGAGGCGTCGGCGCGCTGGTCCTGGTGGGCGCGGTGGTCCTCTGGCGGGCCGACCGCGACGACCTGGGCTGACGGCTTGTCCCGGCCGCGCCGGCGAGTGTGCCCGGCCATGGCCGGGGCTGCCCGGTCTGAGGGGCCGGCGAGCCCGCTGGCCAACGGGCGAGGGCAGCCACCGTCGCGCACACCCACCGCTCCACGGGTGCGCCTGGCGCTCAGGGCGCTCGTACCGCTTCCCGTACCGCAGCCTCCACCCGGGAGACACCCGCCGCCAACGTGGGGTGCCCGTCCGAGAGGACCGCGATCAACCGTCCGCCGACCCGGCCCATCGAATGCACCGCCCACAACCCGCTGGGCCGCACCGGCAGCCAGCCGTTCTTCAGGGCGCAGGGTCCACCCGCAGCGGACACACCCCACCGCTGCCCCTCGACCACCTGCCCCATCAACGTGGTGAGCAGCGGATACCCGCCGTCGAACACGGTCTCCAACAGCCGGAGCTGATCCGGTGCCGTGGTCCGGGTCAACCCCCATGCCGGCTGTGCCTGGGTCTGCCGCAACCCGAGTCCGGCAGTGGCAGCCGACAGACCCGGGGCACCTCCCAGGACGTGCCACAACGCGGTCGCGGCTTCGTTGTCACTGCGTACGATCATGGCCCGGGCCCACTCCTCCTCCCGCGCACCGAGTCCATCGCGCCGCTGGAGCAGGGCCGCCAGGATGGCGACCTTCACCAGACTGGCGCAGGGATAGTCGTGCTCATCGCCGTAGGAGCGGCCAGGCAAGGCCACTGAGATGCGGACGGTCACCCTGGGGAGCCTAGATCCCGTCCCGACTGCGACGCCTTGGACGTACCCCTGTGGCTGGCAGCACGAGCAGGCGCTGGATCCGGCCTTCGGGACACGACCCTGGGGCGCAGCGCGCCCCGGCGAGGAACTAGGCTCGGCCCGTGGCGCTCAAGAACATCCCGGACCCCGGTTTCTCCGACGACGACGGCACCGCCGACCCCCGACTGGCCGCGGCGCTCGCCGTCTGGGCGAAGGACCGCACCGCGGAGCGGCAGGTCCTTGAGGCACTCCAGGGGGCGCGACTGCTGGTTCCCGTCGTCGCCGTCCTCGGCGAGGTCGAGGTGGACGAGGCGGGGCTGCGCCGGGAGAAGACCAGCGACATGGCCGTGCCGACGCTCACCGCGGGTGATCGTCGGGCCCTGCCCGCCTTCACCTCGCTGGATTCCCTCGCGCGCTGGGACGCCCAGGCCCGTCCCGTCGCCGTGCCCCTGCACCAGGCGCTCCAGGCCGCCGCCCATGAGAAGGCCGACACCCTGGTCCTTGATCTGGCGGGGCCGGTGCCGTTCCAACTGAGCGGTGCGGCGCTGCGGGCACTCGCTGAGGGGCGCACCAGCGCCGATCCGCTGGATGACCCCGCGGTGCTCGACGTGCTGCGGCAGACGGTCAGCGCCGAGCCGGCCGTGCTCCGGGCCCAACTGGTGCGCGGTGGCCAGGGCGCGGACGGAACCCTCGCCCTGGTGCTGGCCGAAGGCGCGGCGCAGGCCGATGCCGTGCGCGGGGTGGCCGAGGCACTGGCCGGCCATGATGTGCTGAGGGCCCGCCTGGTACGCGGCCTCGACCTGGCGTTGCTGCCGGTCGGTGCGGCGCCCGTGGGCGAGCCCTTGTTCATCAGGGTCGTCTGAAGCTCGGCTGAGCCCGACTGTGCGGTCTGAAGGTCGCCCGGAGGTCGTCCGCGGGCGAGATCCGCTCCCGCGGGTCAGCCGTAGACGGGTCCGGTGTACTTCTCGCCCGGGCCCTTGCCCGGCTCGTCCGGAACCAGGGACTCCTCGCGGAAGGCCAGCTGGAGGGATTTCAACCCGTCCCGCAGCGGAGCAGCGTGGAACGAGCTGATCTCCGTGGTGCTGGCGTCCAACAGGCCCGCCAGCGCGTGCACCAGCTTGCGCGCCTCGTCCAGATCCTTGTGTTCGGTGCCGGCCTCGTCGGCGGCCAGGCCGAGCTTGACGGCGGCTGCGCTCATCAGGTTCACCGCGACCGTGACGATCACCTCGACGGCCGGGACCTCGGCGATGTCGCGGGCCAGGGCGTCGAAGTCGGGGGTCTGGGCAGCAGCCGTGTGCTCGGACTGCTCGGGGTGCGGTGTCGCATCGTTCATGCCCCACACGATATGCCCCGCCACGCCGGCGCCGATCCGGGCCGTCGGTTACCCCCTCCCTCCTAGAGCTGCTAACCTTGTGTGACGACCGGCTGGACACGCGTGTGCCCAGCCCACAAGTGGAGGCTCCGATCTCCCACCTGGCCGCTCTCTGGGCGGCGGGTCACCGGTCAGGCGGCGCCCATCGTTCCGTACGGACGATGGAAGTCGCCCGATGTGCGCCCCGCGGTTGATCGCGGCGGTGTTCCGGTATTCGCGGAGCTACTGCCTGTGTCCCGTCCGGGGCATTTTTCGTGTTCTGGCTCGGTTGGTCTCACAACAGACGTTACGCGGCTGGCCTCCAGTCGGTCGCGTGGTGCTACCGAGGAGGATCCATCAGCGCCGAGCCCCGCATTAACGACCGGATTCGCGTTCCCGAAGTACGGCTTGTCGGTCCGAGTGGTGAGCAGGTGGGCATCGTCCCGCTCGCCAAGGCCCTTGAGCTCGCTCAGGAGTACGACCTCGACCTGGTCGAGGTCGCGGCGAACGCCCGGCCGCCCGTGTGCAAGCTCATGGACTACGGGAAGTTCAAGTACGAGTCGGCCATGAAGGCCCGTGAGGCGCGCAAGAACCAGGCGCACACGGTCATCAAGGAGATGAAACTCCGGCCGAAGATCGACCCGCACGACTACGACACCAAAAAGGGTCACGTCGTTCGGTTCCTCAAGCAGGGCGACAAGGTCAAGATCACGATCATGTTCCGTGGTCGTGAGCAGTCCCGCCCCGAGCTTGGCTTCCGCCTGCTTCAGCGTCTCGCTTCCGATGTCGAGGACCTCGGATTCATCGAGTCGAACCCGAAGCAGGACGGCCGGAACATGATCATGGTTCTTGGCCCGCACAAGAAGAAGACCGAGGCCATGGCCGAGGCACGTGAGGCCCAGGCCGCACGCAAGGCAGACCGCACCGGTACGAAGGTCCAGGCTGAAGACGAGCCTGCCGACGAGCCTGTCGAGACGCCCTCCGAGTCGTGACCGAAGGGGCAGCCGCTCGCCGGCGCCCCGGGTCCCGCCCGGAACCAGAAACCAAGATCTGACGCTCCTGAGTGCCGGTGCCCCCGGGCACCGGGGGAGCGCCACTGACGAGGAGATAACGGCGCTATGCCGAAGAACAAGACGCACAGCGGTTCCAAGAAGCGCTTCAAGATCACCGGCACTGGCAAGGTGCTCCGTGAGCGCGCCGGCAAGCGCCACCTGCTTGAGCACAAGCCGTCCACGCTGACGCGTCGCCTCTCGGGCAACGCGGAGATGGCTCCGGGCGACGCCAAGAAGATCAAGAAGCTTCTCGGCAAGTGACGTCCCGCCTCCGGTGACGGAGGCCGAGGGACGTCAGGACCGGGACCCAATCGAATTCGGGTCGTGTGATGAGTAACCACGACCCCGCTACAAGGAGTTAACAAGTGGCACGCGTCAAGCGGGCAGTCAACGCCCACAAGAAGCGCCGGGCAATCCTCGAGGCGGCCAAGGGTTACCGCGGTCAGCGTTCGCGCCTGTACCGCAAGGCCAAGGAGCAGGTCACCCACTCCCTGGTCTACAACTACAACGACCGCAAGAAGCGCAAGGGTGACTTCCGTCAGCTGTGGATCCAGCGGATCAACGCCGCTGCCCGCCAGAACGGCATGACGTACAACCGCCTCATCCAGGGTCTGAAGGCCGCCAACATCGAGGTGGACCGCAAGATCCTGGCCGAGCTCGCCGTGAACGACGCCAACGCGTTCGCCGCGCTCGTCGAGGTGGCGCAGAAGGCCCTTCCGGCCGACGTCAACGCGCCGAAGGCCGCCGCCTAAGCGCTGCGCCCCGGTTGATGTATCGGACCCGTAGGCCCTCGTGGTCTACGGGTCCGAGTGCGTCAGGGCGCCCTGCGACGCTCCGCGCCCCCGCCCGCTGCGGCCCCACCGGCCCGCACCGCACCCCGTAGCCGAACTCCGCAGACGAAAGCGAGTCCATGTCCGCCCCCGAGCTGATCTCACCCCGCTCCACCCGGGTCGCCGCCGCGCGGCGGCTCGCGAAGCGGAACTTCCGCGGCAAGGATCGGCTCTTCCTGGCCGAGGGACCGCAGGCTGTGCGGGAAGCGGCCGGGCACCGCAGCGACGGCGTCGCGACCCTCAGCGAGCTGTTCACCACGCCCGAGGCGGCGGAGCGATACGCGGACATCCTTGACGCCGCCCAGGAGGCGGGCGCTCGGATCCACCTCGCCAGCGAGGACGTCATCGCCGACATCTCGACGACCGTCACGCCCCAGGGACTGGTGGGCGTCTGCCGCTTCGTCGACTCGCCCTTCGAGGAGATCGTGCGCAGCCGCCCCCGGCTGGTCGCCGTGCTCGCCCACGTCCGGGACCCCGGCAACGCCGGCACCGTCCTGCGCTGCGCGGACGCTGCCGGAGCCGATGCCGTCGTCTTCACGGACGCCTCCGTCGACCTCTACAACCCGAAGGCGGTCCGTGCCTCCGTCGGCTCGCACTTCCATCTGCCCGTCGCGGTCGGCGTGCCTGTCGAGACCGCCATCGAGCAGCTCAAGGAAGCGGGGGTGAGAGTGGTGGCCGCAGACGGCGCGGGCGAGGACGACCTCGACGACGCGCTGGACGCGGGAACGATGGGAGGCCCCACGGCCTGGGTCTTCGGCAACGAGGCATGGGGACTTCCCGAGGAGACCCGAGCCCTCGCGGACGCCGTGGTCAGGGTTCCGATCCACGGAAAGGCAGAAAGTCTGAACCTGGCGACCGCCGCAGCCGTATGCCTCTATGCCTCTGCGCGCGCCCAGCGCACCGGGGGCGCACGATGACATGCGGTGCTCACCTCCGTGGGAGTACCGCGCAGGGGCTCCGCACGGTCTCGTCCAGCTAGTAGGGTGACGGGCTCGGGGGCCCACTGTGTTGGCGGAGAGGTGGGGTACGGGGATGGTTGTCGGGACGAGCGGGCCCGCGAAGACACATGGACGATCGGTGCGCCCTTCGGCCGATCCCGAGGTCTTCGGCATCGACCCCGACGATCTGCCCGACGGCCTCGTCGTGGCCGATGAGACCGGCCGGGTGATCTGCTTCAACAAGGCCGCCGTCCGTATCACCGCCGTCGCACGGGCCGAAGCCATCGGCCGGCCCCTGGAGACCGCCCTGCCCCTGGAGGACCTCAAGGGGCGCCGCTGGTGGACCCTGACCGACCCCTACGGCGGCCTGGCCACCCGGGTGGGACAGCCGGAGCGCAATCTGCTGCTCCCCGGCGGACGCGAGGTCCTCGTCTCCGCCCGCTACGTACGCGACTTCCCCACCGGCCCGGTGCACCGACTGGTGATCAGTCTGCGTGGCACCGAGGCGCGTCGTCGCACCGAGCGCAGCCACGCGGAACTGATCGCCACCGTCGCCCATGAGCTGCGCTCCCCCCTGACCTCGGTCAAGGGGTTCACGGCCACCCTGCTGGCCAAGTGGGAGCGGTTCACCGACGACCAGAAGCGGCTGATGCTGGAGACCGTCGACGCGGACGCCAACCGGGTCACCCGCCTGATCGCCGAACTCCTCGACATCTCCCGCATCGACTCCGGCCGGCTCGAAGTGCGCCGTCAGCCCGTCGATGTGGCGACCGCCGTGGGCCGCCACGTCCAGGCCCACATAGCCAGCGGCCAGAGCCCGGATCGGTTCTTCGTCCGGATCGCCCGGGAACTCCCCGATCTCTGGGCCGATCCCGACAAGATCGACCAGGTGCTCGGCAACCTGCTGGAAAACGCGGTGCGCCACGGCGCCGGAACCGTCACCATCGAGGTGGCGCCGGCATCGGCGACGGACGACGAGAAGGGCACGGCAGTCACCGTGAGCGACGAAGGCCCCGGCATCCCCGAGGAGTCGATGGGCCGTGTCTTCACCCGTTTCTGGCGGGGGAGCAAACGCGGTGGCACCGGCCTTGGCCTCTACATCGTCAAAGGCATCGTCGAGGCGCACGGCGGCACCATCACCGTTGGCCGGGGGCCCGGTGGCGGCGCCGAGTTCCGATTTATCTTGCCCGTCGGCGCCCCGGCCTATCTGGCCTGAGGGCCCCTGCGGGCCCATCGCAGAGCGAGTCGGCCCCGCCGGTCATCCGGCCCACGGGCCGTCCCCCGGAACAGCAACCGTCCGCGACCTTTAGACTCGACCCTTGGCACGTTTACGTCCCAGTCGTCGAGTGGGGGCCGCGGCCACCAGCCAATCGGAAACACGGGAAGAGATGTCGGCACCCAACAAGTCGTATGACCCAGTCGAGGTCGAGGCACTGAAACCGGAAGTCATCGAGCGCATGCGGGACGAGGCGCTCGCCGCCTTCGCCGCCGCCGGCGATCTCGACGCACTCGCCCACGCGAAGGTCGCGCACACCGGCGGTACCTCGCCGCTCGCGCTCGCCAACCGTGAGATCGGAGCCCTGCCGCCACAGGCGAAGGCCGCGGCCGGAAAGCGCGTGGGCCAGGCCCGCGGTGCCGTGAACAAGGCACTCGCCGTCCGCCAGGTCGAGCTGGAGGCCGAGCGAGACACCCGGGTCCTGGTGGAGGAGGCAGTCGATGTCACCCTGCCCCACGACCGAGTTCCCGCCGGTGCGCGCCACCCGCTGACCACGCTCTCCGAGCGCATCGAGGACGTCTTCGTGGCCATGGGCTACGAGGTCGCCGAAGGCCCGCAGGCCGAGGCCGAGTGGTTCAACTTCGACGCGCTCAACATCGGTCCCGACCACCCCGCCCGCGGTGAGGCCGACACCTTCTTCGTCGAAGGGCCCGAGTCCGACGCGGGCACGGGCACCGGTGTGGTGCTGCGCACCCACACCTCTCCCGTGCAGATCCGCTCGCTGCTCTATCGCGAACCCCCGGTCTATGTGGTCTGCCCGGGGCGCGTGTACCGCACCGACGAGCTCGATGCGACCCACACGCCCGTCTTCCACCAGGTCGAACTGCTCGCTGTCGACGAGGGCCTGACCATGGCCGACCTCAAGGGCACGCTGGACCACATGGTCCAGGCGCTCTTCGGCGGCGAGGGCATGAAGACCCGGCTGCGGCCGAACTTCTTCCCGTTCACGGAGCCTTCGGCCGAGATGGACATGGTCTGCTACGTCTGCCGCGGCGAGTCCGTCGGCAACCCGGACCGCCCTTGCCGCACCTGTTCCAGCGAGGGCTGGATCGAGCTCGGCGGCTGCGGGATGGTCAATCCGAAGGTGCTCGTCGCCTGCGGGGTGGACCCGGAGAAGTACAGCGGATTCGCCTTCGGGTTCGGCATCGAACGGATGCTGATGTTCCGCCACAACGTCGAAGACATGCGAGACATGGTCGAGGGTGACGTCCGGTTCACTCGGCCGTTCGGGATGGAGATCTGATGCGGGTCCCGCTTTCCTGGTTGCGGGAGTACGTCGACCTGCCGGCGAGCACCACTGGCCGGGACGTACAGGCGAAGCTGGTCGCCGCCGGCCTTGAGGTCGAGAGCGTCGAGCAGCTCGGCGCCGGCCTCACCGGCCCGCTGGTCGTCGGTCGGGTCCACGCCATCGAGGAACTGACCGAGTTCAAGAAGCCCATCCGCCACTGTCTGGTGGACGTCGGCCAGTCCAACGGCACCGGCGAGCTCCAAGAGATCATCTGTGGCGCCCGGAACTTCGCGGTCGGCGACAAGGTGGTCGTCGCACTCCCCGGCGCCGTACTGCCCGGCGACTTCCGGATCGCCGAGCGCAAGACGTACGGCCGGATGTCCCGCGGCATGATCTGCTCCGCGGACGAACTCGGCATGGGTGACGACGGCACCCACGGGATCATCGTCCTGCCGCCCGAGTACGAGCCCGGCATCGACGCCGCCGCGCTCCTGGAGCTCTATGACGAGGTCCTCGACATCGCCGTCACCCCGGACCGGGGCTACTGCCTCTCCCTGCGGGGCGTCGCCCGTGAGGCGGCCATCGCCTACGGTCTGCCGCTGCGCGACCCGGCGCTGCTCGACGTCCCGGGACCGAACGCCCACGGCTACCCGGTGCACGTCGCCGACCCGGTCGGCTGCGACCGGTTCACCGCGCGCACCGTCACCGGTCTCAACCCCGACGCCCGGTCCCCGATCTGGCTGACGCGCCGCCTCCAGAAGGCGGGCATGCGCCCGATCTCGCTCGCCGTCGACATCACGAACTACGTGATGCTGGAGCTGGGCCAGCCGCTGCACGCCTACGACCGCACGCTGATCGAGGGCGCCATCGGGGTCCGTCGTGCCGAGGCGGGCGAGAAGCTCACCACGCTCGACGGCGTCCATCGCGTCCTGGACGCCGATGACCTGGTGATCATCGACGACCGTGGGCCCATCGGCCTCGCGGGCGTCATGGGCGGAGCCAACACCGAGATCGCCGACCACGTCGAAGCCGCCGACGACACGGTGTCGCGCCGCACCACCGAGATCGTGATCGAAGCCGCACACTTCGACCCGGTCGCCATCGCGCGCACCGCACGCCGCCACAAGCTCTCCTCCGAGGCGTCGCGGCGCTTCGAACGCGGAGTGGACCCGCTGGCCGGCGCCGCCGCCGCGCAGCGCACCGTCGACCTGCTGGTCCTCCTCGGCGCCGGCACCGCCGAGGCCGGGGTCACCCAGGTGATCTCCCCGTCCGCGCCGCGCACGGTCTCCATGCGCGCCGACCACCCCGACCGGGTGGCGGGGATGGAGTACGGCAGGGAGATCGTCGTACGCCGTCTCCAAGAAGTCGGCTGCGATGTGTACGGGCAGGACGAACTCGTCGTCACCATCCCGTCCTGGCGTCCCGACCTCACCGCACCGAACGACCTTGCCGAAGAGGTCATCCGCCTCCAGGGGTACGAGAACCTCCCCTCCACCCTTCCGCGGCCCACGTCCGGCAGCGGCCTCACCGACCGGCAGCGGCTCACCCGCCGCATCGGCCGGGCGCTGGCCGGAGCGGGGTACGTGGAAGCACTGAACTACCCCTTCATCGGTGCCCAGGTCCTCGACCAGCTCGACCTTCCGGCCGACGACCCGGCCCGGAAACTGGTGAAGCTGGTCAACCCGCTCTCCGACGAAGAGCCCGCGCTGCGCACCACGCTGCTGCCCGGACTGCTCGGGGCACTGCGCCGCAACGACGGTCGCGGCAGTCATGACCTGGCACTGTTCGAGACCGGTGTGGTCTTCCACCCGGCCGCCGGGCCGCGGACGACCGCACCGCTCCCCGTCGACCGCCGGCCGACCGATGCGGAGATCGCCGCACTCGACGCCGCTCTGCCCGTACAGCCGCGGCACGCCGCCGTGGTGCTGGCGGGCGCCCGCGAACAGGCCGGCTGGTGGGGCCAGGGCCGACCGGCCATCTGGGCCGACGCCGTACAGGCCGCTCGGCTGCTCGCCGCGGAGGCGGGTGTCGAACTCGTCGTCGAGCAGGCGCAGTACGGACCGTGGCACCCCGGCAGGTGCGCTGGACTGTTCGTGGCCATCGACGGCGTGAAGACGCCCGTCGGGTACGCCGGCGAGCTGCACCCCCGGGTCGTCAAGGCGCTGGGGCTGCCCGCCCGCACCTGTGCCATGGAACTCGATCTGGACCTGGTCGAGCTCGCTGGGGAAGGGGTGCTCCCCGCACCCCGGATCTCCACGTTCCCGGTGGCCACCCAGGACGTGGCGCTCGTCGTCGATCAGGCGGTGCCGGCAGCGGCCGTGGAGCACTTCCTCACGCTCGGCGCGGGCGAACTGCTCGAATCCATCCGGCTGTTCGACGTCTACACCGGCGACCAGATCGAAACGGGCAAGAAGTCCCTGGCGTACGCGCTGCGCTTCCGGGCGCCCGACCGCACCCTGACGGTCGAGGAGGCGTCCGCCGCGCGGGACACCGCGGTGGCGAGTGCGACCGAGCACACGGGAGCCGTGCTCCGCGGAGCCTGATCGCTCCAGTCCGCTCCTCGGGGGCGCATCCGGTCATCTGGGTGCGCCCCTTGCCTCTGTCGAGGTGAAACCCCCAGTCTCACTCGTTCGGGTGAGAAGGGAGGGCGAAGTTCTCGTCCCTTCCGCCGTTCCGCCACGATCGACGGAATCACCGACCGGCAGGCGCTGCCGTCGGTGGGATCGTCCCGGCCGATCGGGCGGCCGGTGCGCCGGACCGGGCCTTCTGAGGGGACCATCGGCATGATCCGCATCAGGTCTTCACCTCTCGTTCCGACCGTGCTCCGGTCGAGAACCCTCCAGTTGATGGCCGCCTGTCTGCGACCGCGGTGGTGGGCGGCCGATTCCAACGGGACCGCTCGCTCGTCCCACGACGAGCGGGCGCTCTCGTCCGGCACGGCCGAGACGGATACGACGGTCCGAAGGACCGGTGTGCGCCGGTTATCGGGTCTGCGTGGAACCACCGATGGTCAAGGCCGCTCGGCCGGGCCGCTGCACGAGGGCGCGTTGGGGATGGGCCTTCGGCGAGAGCCCGACCGTCACGGCGACGACGGACGTCCTTCGTCTGGTGCATCGGGCTCGTCGATTTCATCGGGCTCATGTGTCTTGTTTGGTTCGTCTGTTTCGTTTGGTCCGTCGGACTCATCGGGTGCTTTCGATGCAGCACGCGCGACGGCCCGACGCTTCAACACCCCCCTCACGCTCGCCGTCATCTGCGGTGTCGTGGCGCTGCTGTGGCGCCTCATGCCGCCCAGCCATCCCGAAGGGCTCGGCGAGCGGATCGTCGAAGGTGCCGTCCTCCTGACCGTCGGCGCGGGTCTGGTGGTGGGCGTCCGTCGTCATCTCGGTCATGAGCTCAAACGGGTCCGGGCCGTCGCGCAGGCCACCCAGCGCGTACTGCTGCGGCCCGTTCCCGCGGAACTCGACGGGCTCACGATCGCCGCCGCCCAGCGCTCGGCCACCCGCGAGGCGACCATCGGCGGCGATCTGTACGAGGCGGTCGACACGCCCTACGGCGTACGGATGATCATCGGCGACGTCCGCGGCCACGGGCTGCCGGCGATCGGTGCCGTCGCGGCCGTCCTCGGCAGCTTCCGGGAGGCCGTGCACGACGAGCCCGAACTCCTCGGCGTCCTGCGCCGGCTGGAACGGTCCCTCCAGCGGCATCTGCGCGAGCAGGCGCGGGATGCACCGGGCACCGGTGAGTCGGACGGGCCGTCGGCGGAGGAGTTCGTCACCGTGCTGCTGGTGGAGATCGCCGGGGACGGCACCCTGACGGTGCTCAACTGCGGTCACCCCTGGCCCTATCGGCTCGGGCCCGAGGTACGACCGCTGTGCTGGGGAGAGCCGCTGCCGCCGCTCGGCACCTTCCCCCTGCCCGCGCTCCCACCGGTGTGGCACGGTGCACCGCTGTTACCGGGCGAGGTCCTCTTCCTCCACACCGACGGGGCGACCGACGCCCGGAACGCCACGGGCGCCTTCTTCGACTTGGAGGCGTACCTGCGGCAGGCGGTCCGTGGCGGTCCGCCGTCACCGGCCGCCCTGATCGCCGATGTCCATGCGCAGCTGTTACGGCACACCCGGGGGCGGATCGGCGATGACACGGCTCTGTTGGCGCTGCGCAACGACCGCCCGCGGGCGGCGCCCGGTGGGGAAGCAGTGCACCGCCCCCGCGGGGGGCCCGCCCACCAGCAGGACGCCCTGGATCCCTTGGGCCTGGCCCGCTGATGGCCGATGCGGCCGGCGTCGTCCGCTCCGCCGCGGAGTGTCGGGCAGAAGGCGAAGCGGACGACGCGATGGAGGATCACCGCGCTGTACGAGGGGGAGCGCGGTGATCCGGCCGCCTCTATGAGAGGCCACTCAGTCAACAACCGCCCGGGGTGGTGCGGCAGAGCGCACGCACCACCGGTCGGGGCGTTGTGTTCACACCCCGTGTGAATGGGTCGTCCACTACGCTGGGCCCACTGAGCCTCCGGAGGGCCCCATGCAGCCCAACACCTTGCTCGATGCCTTGCTTGACGAGGCTGGTTTCTCCCACGCGGGCCTCGCCGCCCGGGTGAACCGGGCCGGTGGGGCCAAGGGGTTGTCACTGCGGTACGAGCACACTGCCGTGGCCCGCTGGCTCAAGGGGCAGCGCCCCCGGGGACAGGTGCCCGATCTGATCTGCGAGGTCCTCGCCGAGCGACTGAACCGTGCCCTGACCCTCGGGGACATCGGGCTCGGGGTGAGCGGCCAAGGAGTGGGGGAGACGGGTTCACCGCTGTGCAGTTTCGTCGAGCGGGCCACCGCACTGTGGCGTTCGGACGAACAGCAGCGCCGACACGTCATCGAGGCGCCCGCCGTCACGGGCACATCGGCGGTGATGCCCGTCTGGGAGTGGGAGAACCCCCCGGAGGACGCCGATGTCTCGCGGGCCGGGCCGATGAGCGTCTCTCCCGCCGACATCGTGACCCTGCGGGCAGCCCGTACGCACTACGAGTTGATGTACCGCAGGGCCGGCGGAATGGCGACCCGGGCACGCATCGTCGGGTTCCTCACCACCGCGACGGCCCCGTTGCTGCGCGGCTCCTACGGCAATGAACTCGGCAGGCAACTGCACCGGGCCACCGGTGGACTGGTCGCCGTCGCCGGCATCTGCGCCTATGACTCCGATGCCCATGGGCTCGCCCAGCGCTACTTCCACCAAGCGTTGCGATTGGCCAAGGCCAGTGGTGATCGAGGGCTCGGCGCCTATGTGATCGCACTGCTGGTCAACCAGTCCCTGCTGCTGGGGGAGTACCGGCAGGCGGTGGCCTTCGCCGAGGCCGCGCTGAGGACGGCGGGCGCCCAGATCACGCCCGCCCTCGCCTCCGACCTCTATGCCACGCAGGCCAAGGCGTACGCCCGGCTCGGGGACCGTGCGGGTGCGCTGCGGTGCATCCGGCGTGCGGAGCGCGAGGCGGCACGCATCCACCCGGCCGGTGAGCCGGAGGAGACCGGTTATGTCCAGCCGGGTCTGATCAATGTGCAGACCGCCGAGGCGTTGCTCAGCCTCGGCGATCTGTCGGCGGCCCATGACCATGCGGCGGCTGCCGTGGGCGCTCCGGCACATGACCGGGGACGGGTCCACCGGCTGGCGATGCTCTGTCAGATCGAACTCTGTCGTGGCGAGGCCGATCGGGCGGCACAGACGGCCACGGAGATGGCGGAGCGGGCGCGGGGAATGGAGTCCCGGCGGTTGCGCGGTCGACTGAGGCTGGTGCGGGAGCAGTTGGTGGCCAGCCGGTCGGCACGGGCCGACGAAGCAGCCGAGCGCATCGACAGTGCGTTGCGCGTGCCCCTGTAGGGCGAGAGGGCGACGATCGTGTCCCCCTTGGGGGCTCGATGCGTCACGGCGGGCGTTCCATGGTCCGGGCATATCGGCCCCTGAGGGCATTTTGGCGTCCGACCGCACGCCTCGATGTCCGGAAGCGCACGTTCCTATCCGGCCCACTCTTCGCTGTGATGCCCCTTGGGAGCCCTGCGCCTGCTGCGATGTTGCCATCGACTGGTCGAAGGGCGGCACAAGACGTGCAGTGGATGAACTTAAACGAACAAACTGTGTATCAAAATCGCTGGTTCACCGTGAACCTCGCAGATGTCGAGCTTCCTGACGGCCGACACCTGGACCACTTCCTCATCAGGATGCGTCCCGTCGCCATCGCGACGGCCGTCAACACCGCGAACGAGGTGTTGATGCTCTGGCGCCACCGGTTCATCACGGACAGTTGGGGGTGGGAGTTGGCCGCGGGCGTCGTCGAGGACGGAGAGGACATCGAGAGCGCAGCGGCCAGGGAGATGGAGGAAGAGACGGGTTGGCGTCCCGGTCCGCTGCGCCCACTGATGACCGTGGAGCCGTCCAACGGCCTCACCGACTCCCGACACCACCTCTACTGGGCCGACAGCGCCACCTACATCGGTCATCCCCAGGACGACTTCGAGTCGTCGCGCCGGGAATGGGTGCCCTTGAAATGGGTGCCGGACATGATCGCCCGGGGCGAGGTCCCGGCCGCCAACATGGCGGCCGGGCTGCTGATGCTGCACCAACTACGGCTGGGCTGAGCCACCTCAGGGATCGGGGCGTCGGGGTGGGCGGGGTCAGCCGTACTGGTGGAAGCCCGAGCCCGACTTGCGGCCAAGGCGCCCCGCGTCGACCATCCGCTGGAGCAGCGGGGGTGCGGCGTACAGCGGTTCCTTGTACTCGTCGTACAACTGGTCGGCGCTGCCTTTAGCCCTGTGACCTGCTGTTTCGTCGGTTGCGTGGCGGCTTTTTCAGCGCAGGGACTTCTCGGGGACTTTCGATCCTGCATCACACGAGCCACGTATCCATCGCGGCCAGTCCGCGCTTGCCTGCGCCTGGCATGAAGTGAGCGTAGTCAGCCAGTACGGTGACGCCTTGGCGGTCGCAGATTCGGATGATCCGCTGGGTGCAGGCCGCGGTCAGGTCTTGGCACCGGCTCGGCAGAGTGGGCTAGCTCCACAACACCTGCCCGACCGGGTCGGTCACGACCTGCACGTTCACGCCGTGGCGGCGGTGCTTGTGCGAGTAGTCGGCCCGGCCGTCACCCACGCGGTCGCACTCGGCGAGGGTCCCGTCGAGCAGCACGTACTCCGGTTCATGCTCGCGCAGGGTCTTGAGCAGGCCGGGGGCCTGGGCGGCCAGGAGGTCGATCACCGCGGTGGTGTGGGCGTGGGCGAACCGACCGAGATCCCGAAGCCGGCGGCTATCTGAGCTAGGGTGTCGCGCTTTCGCAGACACCAGAGCGACGAGCGCGCGTTGGTGCGGCGGGAGCTTGCAGTGGCGGTCACCCTCGCGGGTGACGATGAGGGCTTAACCCCTGATCTCGAATGTCCGTCAAAGCGGATCGAGCCCCCACCCTCTAAGTTCCCTGAATCCGAGGTTCAGAGGAGGTGCCGGTTCGGCGCCTGTGCAGCGTTTGCGTACTCAGGCAGTGCAAGAACTACGACGTCGGCGTCTTCGAGGGTCTCGGTGCCATCGGCGCCGACGACGAACGTATCGGGTTCGCTCCAAGCGGTGACGACGCGGCGGAGGCCGGTGTCCCGGATGAGCTGGGCGCAAGGGCGAGGTCGGGACGCTCGCCTGGCGCAGGGCTCCAAGGAGCTGTAGATCGTGGCGCTGGCGAGCCGGGCATCTTTGGCGGGGAGCTTGGCGAGGGCACCTTCCTCGGCGTGGTCGTGGGGGTCGTTCTCGCGGGAGTAGCCGCGGGCGAGTTCGGTCCCGTCGGCCGCGACGATGACCGCCCCCACGCTGAAGGCGGTTTCCGAAGGCGGGCAGAGCGCGGCCAGCTCACAGGCGAGGATGAGCCAGTTCCGGTCTGCGGTGTTGGGCTCGCGGCCGGTGCCGGGGGCGCTGGCTGAAGAGGTGGTGCTCATCGGGGCTCCGTCGAGGTGTCCTTGGGGGCGTACCTCAGGAGTACCACGTCACCGATCTGGCGGGTCTCCAGGAGCCGGAGGCGGGCGGCGGGGCCGCCAGGGTAGCTCGCGGGGCCGAGCATCCTTACCGCATCGAACTGGCCGACCAGGAGCGGGGCGATGACGAGTTGGAGTTCGTCGGCAAGAGCGGCTTCGAGGAGCTGTGTGTGAACGGTGCCACCCCCTTCGACCATGAGCCGCTTGACGGCGTACTCGTCCCCGAGGATATCGAGCGCGGCCGGCCATACGGCCTCGTCGGGGACTCTCTGAACGGTAGCCAGGTCACCGAGGTTGGCGCGAGCTTTGGCGGTGGCCTCGTGGCCCACGGCGAGGACGAGCTTGTCTCCGCCGTGGTGCCAGAACTTCCAGCCGGGGTCGAGGTTGCCCGTTCCGGTGATGGTGACCTTCAGCGGGTACTCCGGCTCACCCGCGGCGACCCGGGACGCTCTGCGTTCCGTCGAGTTGACGAGGAGGCGGGGGTTGTCGGCGCGGAGTGTGCCGGCGCCGACAAGGATCGCGTCGACACTGGCTCGTACGGAGTCGACGCGCTCGAAGTCCTCCTTGTTGGAGAGCAGGAGCCGGTCCTCGCCCGGGCGGGTGTCGAGGTGGCCGTCGATCGATACAGCTGCGGACAGCAGAACGTATGGGCGGGGCACGGTATCTCCAGGCAGTGTGCGCGGGTCAGTCAGGCCGGATGCAGAACGATGCGGTCGAGTGAGGCGCGGAACTCGGCGACGCCGTCCTCGCCGGTTGCGGGGGCCAGTGCCTGATCGAGCCGGTCGAGCTGTCCGAAGATGCGGGCAGATCCGGTCTCGGCGGCGATCCCGACGGCCTGCCCACCGATTCGGGCAGCGAGGGTCACGTTGCCTGTGCCCGCATGGGCACGTGCAGCGCGAGCTAGGTAAACACCGCGATCCCGGCGATATGCGGACGGGAGCACTGCGAGGGCGCTGTCAAAGCCTGCCGCGGCCTGCTCATACTCGCCGAGTGCGGCGAGGGAGCGGGCTCGGGCGGTGCTGATGTACGCCGCATCGAGCCAGGAACCCCAGACGCCATCGGAGCCCGCGCGACCGAGAAGAGCAAGCGCGGTGTCGTACGCCCTTTGGGCTTCACCGCCTTCACCCAGTACGGCATGCGCGTGGGCCTTGTGCAGAATGGCGATGACTTCGAGGCGGCTCCCGGGCCGGGCGGTGCGTCGGGCGGCTGCGGCGAGGCCAAGAGCGTCGGCAGGATGACCGGTGTCGACAGCGAGCTGGGCCTTACGGCCGAGGATGTACGCGGTGAGATCGGTGTCGCCAGTGATGTGGGAAGCGTCCAGGGCTTTCGCGGTGTGGCCGTGGGCGCTGCGCTCGTCGCCGATGTCCTGGGCGAACCAGCCTGCCAGCTCTTCGTATCGCGTCTCCAGGGCGAGAAACTCGATGGCGTCGGTGCCACGAGCGGCTCGGCGTCTCGTGGCGAGGGAGACGAGGTGTTGTTGCAGGGCAGGCAACACGTGCCGGGGGCCGATGAGGTTGTCGGTCTGGATCATCACCCGGCGGAGCTGCGCGAAGTGCTCGAAGGGAGACCCCATGTCTGCGAGTTCGGTGGCAGTCGCCGGCGGCGCGACCGGCATGGCTGTCACAGCCAGGCCGGCGATCCCTGAGGAGAGGACAACACGGCGGGGCACGGGCACGAAGAGGATCCTTCCGTGGATGCGGGCGGGGACAACCACCGTGTCCGTGTCGTCTACAAGAGAGCTTGCCCGCACGACCGCGCTCATGGCCAGGGTCTCCGGGCCGCTGGCCCCATGGCCCCGTGTGCTGGCCCCATGAGTCTCTGTCCCGGCTCTGGACACCGGGACAGAGCAATTCTGGGGGGCCTCTCGCTCCGCGCTGTCCCAGCCACGAACCAATGCGCCGGCGGCATCAAGGACACCGTCGAGGGCGATGGCTGCATGCTTCGGGACGGGGCGCTCAGCGCGCTCGAAGCGCCCGAGATGTGAACGGTCCATCAACGCCCTGCGAGCCAGAGCCTGCTGCGATAGCAGCCGGGCCTCGCGGAACTGGCGTAACTCGTAACCCCAGCGGTGCCACGGGCCGGCGTCCGGGGTCAGCTCGTTCGGCTGCTGCCCCACGCTTCCTCCTCCACCGTGGACTTTCGTTCGCCCGCGGTCGATGCCAGCGACACGGGCGGTTCTCCATGGGCCCGTGGAGCCAGTGTGCGGGGCTCCATCAAGGGCCTGCCCACCGGGCTTGCGTACCGCTTTCATCGTCCGTACGAGCTGATCACACGGTATCCGAACGCCACCTGGCACGGACCTGATTCACGTCAGTACGACGTAGTGGCCAGTCGGGCTGAACACATCGCGCAGCCGTCGGTGGGCCCTGCGAGGGCTGAGCGCGATCTAGGGGAAGGCGACCATGAAGACAAGTAGAAGCCTGGACGACATGATCGCCGTCTCCAGTCCCCGGATCAGCCTGATGGGATCCCGGGACGGGACGGACACCGAGACCGCTCGACCTCAGGAGTGGCACCGCAACTCCACCCCGCTGGAGCGTCTGTCGCGCAGCGGCCAGCTCAGCCGGCTCCGTCGGCAGTTCCACCGCGAGGCGACCGAAAGGCGCGACCGCCGCTCTGGTGATCGCTGTCTTCGGGTGCTGGCGGACAGCTTGGAGATGAGCGGGGGTGCC
The DNA here is from genome assembly GCF_036226685.1 of Streptomyces sp. NBC_00690. NCBI lineage: Bacteria > Bacillati > Actinomycetota > Actinomycetes > Kitasatosporales > Streptomycetaceae > Streptomyces > Streptomyces sp. NBC_00690. The sequence continues at coordinate 1,906,415 of NZ_CP109009.1, read as the reverse complement.
AGCCCGGACGAGGACTGGAACACCTTCCAAACCGAGGCCGAGCAGCATGGCTACGCAATGGGAACGAGGTTTTACGACGTAGCCGTTCCCGTTACCACGACGTACCTCCCCGGCTCGGGTGCCGGCTGTGGCGTCTACACGCCGCCCTGGAAGCGCCCTTGCTGGGGGGAGGCCGAGCGACTGATCCAAGGCGGCTTCGCGGATCGCGTGATCGTCCTGGACCGGCACAACATCAGCTCCGATGACGACGAGTATCGCACCCTGATCGAGGGGCTGGGTGAGCGGTGTCAAGCGTTCATTCACCTCGTGATCCCCGAGGAGCCGTCCGGTGCGACTTGAAGGCGACTGTGGCGGTCGATGGATGCCAAGGGCTGGGGCTGGAGACAGGTCGGCACTCAGATCCTCCTCGTCGTCACCGTGTTCGCAGTGCTCGTCACCGTCTACCAATCCGCCTGATCGGAGGATCGTTTTGACGTTCGAGGGACACATCAACCAGGCACTACATCTCCTGCCGCCCCGCGAGGCCGGACCCGACCCTTGCGCCGTGCCTGCAGGTGACCCGCAGGGCGCGGCATGAGCGCGATCAAAGACCGCCTCAGCCCCACTAAGTGGGATGCCTGGTACCGCGAGGGCCGGGCTATAGACCGCCTCGTAACCGACGCCGAGGCCAACCGTTTCCTTCGGCACATCGCCCCGTCCGCCGGGGCCTCCGTGCTCGACGTCGGGTGTGGCATCGGCAGCTTCAGCAGGCAGCTTTCCCGCTGGGCTACGACGTGCTGGGCTTGGACTTCTCGTCGGCCGCGATCCAGACCGCGCAAAGACAAGGCGTCGGAAGACGGCTGCACTGCGGGGTTCACGACTTCGATGCTCATGCCATCCCGCCCAGGCTGCAGCCTGCGTCGCTCGATCTCATTGCCTGCCGCAACGTCCTGCCGTTCATCGACCACCAGCGCTTCATGGTCGACGCACGACGTTGGCTGCGGCCTGGTGGGCAGCTGTACGTCCTCGTCCGCGTCTGGTCCGAGCGTGGAGTCGAGCCGGACAAGAAGCCATGGCAACGCGGCTTCACCGAGGGACAGGTACAGGCCCTCCAGAACGGGTGGGCCGAGCAGGAGCGCTGCTGGCTCGGCCGACACACCGCTCTGTTCCTGTCCGCGAGCGTCGTCGGGCATTGCGACACGGAACGTTCGCCCAGCCGCCCGCCACCCCGTCCCTTCCTTCGAGGAGATCTCGCCGTGACGAACCGCCCGATTCCCCCACCTTTGGCCAGTTCTGTACCGACGAAGCGACCCCCCTCCGATACTCCGCCACGTGCCCTTCTCCTCGACCTCGACGGTGTCCTACTCGACACGCGACCGGTCATGGAGAGGGCGTGGCGTGAGGTCCGGGCGACTCATGGCCTCGACGTGCCGTTCGCCTTGTACCAGCGCCACTTGGGGCGCGAGTTCAACGACATCATGCGCCGCCTCGGAGTGAGGGACGTCCAGCTCGTCCATGAGACGTACAAGGCGGCGTCCCAGGCCGCGTCCCACCTCGCCCGGCAGTTCGCCGGTATCGCGGAGGTGCTCCACACCTTCGCTGCTGCGGACTGGCGGTTGGGAGTCGTGACGTCCAAGCCCCTGGACCGCGCTGCGCCGCTCCTTGCCAAACTCGGCTGTCCTTTCGCCACCGTTCGCACGCCGAGCAGCATCGGTCGCACGAAGCCGGCACCGGACCCGATCCTCCTGGCCCTGGTCGACCTCAGAGTCGACCCCGCCGCAGCTGTGTACGTGGGGGACATGGCGGTCGACCAGGAAGCGGCGGCCCGCGCCGGTGTCGCCTACGTCCATGCGGGGTGGGGATACGGGCAGCCCACCTCGCCCGTACCCGAGATCGCCGACGCACCCCAGGGACTGCTGCAACTCCTGCTTTCCGACGAGCCGTTCATCGAGGGGAGCCTGGTGTGAGCACCCGCGCGACCGGCGCTTTGAGCTTGGTCCGGTCCGACGTCGCCAGCCAGCCCCGGTGGGCTCTCGTCGGCAGCGGCGCCCTGGACCACGTCGCGACCGACCACATCCGGACCGGGGAACTGGAGGCCATGCCCGTCCACCGGCAGGAGTTGTGCGTTCTCGTCGGCAACGTCATGGGCGCCTTGGAACACTACGGCGCCTCGCTCGCCTCAACACCGGGCGGCGCTAGCTGGCTCCACGTCCAGCACGTTCCCGTTCGGCGCTTCGTGACTGAGGTCTTGCGCAAGCTGCTGGCCCTGAATGCCTGGAAGCCGTTCGCATCGAATCCGGCGCCTCTGGCTCCTGCCCCGTATGAAGGGTGCGTCGGACTGCGTTCGAGCAGCTCGCGGGAGTACCTCGCGTACACCGTCACCTGGTCCGGCATTGCGTACCTGCTCGGGGCAGAGGCTCCGTACAACCCGACCCGCTCCGCCCAGTTATGTAACCGGGTCCGTGTCAGCACGGCGAACACGGACCCGAGCCCTCTCCCGTCGGATCTGCCGCAGCGAGACGTCGTGGCGCTGTCCTGGACTTCCCGCCACTCTGACACCCTGATGCCGGTGCTCGCCGAGCTGGAGCGCGACGGACGGACGAGCCTCCTGCTCGACCTCGCCACCGACCCGGCGGAACGGTGCCCGGCGCCGACGGCCACGGGCATCGGCCTGCGTTCGGCTCCGAGCGACCTCGTCACCCTCTCCGGCACCGCCGAGGGCCTGCACCGTCCCGACGACGAGCACGTAGCCCAGGTGGCAGGCCACGGCGTCCAACTCGCCCGGCTCGTAAGGCTCTTGTCCGTGCTCTTGGAGACTAGCGGGGGCTGCACCCAGCCGTCGTGGCGGACGGTGGTGCGGGCGGAGAGCTGGCTCGACGACATGCTGTCGACCACCCGGCCGCACACCGTCCTGCTGAGCAACGACACCAGCCCCCTGGGCGTGCTGGCCGCGCACGCCGCCGAGCGGCACGGGGCGAACTCGGTGCACGTCCAGCACGGGGCGTGGACGGCGGGGTCGGTCGCCTGGCCGGCCCTGCACAGCCGCGACATCGTCGTCATGGGCGAGCGGGACCTCGCTCTGGGCCGAGGGTGGGCGCGCCATCCCAAGGCCGAGGTGCACGTACTTGGGCAGCCCCGCTTCGACGTCCTCACCGGCCTGAGCCGCCAGGCGCAACGGCGGTATCTGGAGAAGCTGCTCGCTCCGGGGGGCCGACGTGCGCCGACCCGGATCGCGGTGTGGGCCTGCCAGCCCTTCAACCCCGATCACCTCAAGTCCCACGCGGACCTCCTTCTGGACGGGCTCGCCGAGGCGGACGGGGACTGGGGGCTCGTCATCGCTCCCCACCCGGCACAGGGAGCCGATGCCTTCAATGCTCTGGTGAAGCGGGACGTCGGGACGCCCGTCGCAGTGTCCGATCCCCGGGTCGGAGCACGAGGCTGCCTCGCCGGCGCTGACGCCGTAGCGAGCGCGTACTCGACGTGCGGGATCGAAGCCGCGCTGCTCGGCATCCCGGTCCTCGAAATCGGCCCGCCCGGCGAACGCACTCTTGGCCTGACCGGTCACGGACTGGCGACCCGGTGCGAGGCCACCGGTGACGTCGCCGAAGCGCTCTCCGGCGTGCGCGGGGGCCCTACGCCGATCCCGCGGGCGGCTCTCGACGAGGTCTGCCGGTGGCGCGGCGACAGCGCCGCTCGGATCGCCCGGCTCATCACCAACCGCTCCACCTCCGGCCCGAGGGCCGACGACTACACCCACCATCACCCGGGCGCCGCTGCGTCGCCCCAGGACGAAGGAGCATCCGTCCGATGACATCCCTCATGGCCGACAGCATCGCCGAGTTGTTCTCCGGCGCCGTCACGCTGGCTAAAACCGGCGAGAAGATCAGCCCCCGGGGCATGGCCACCCACGAAGTCCGCGACGTGCACCTGCTGCTCACCCAGCCGCGCGCCCGCTTGCTCTACGCCCCGCCCGCCCGCATCGTGAATCCGGCCTTCGCCGTCGCCGAGACGGTCTGGCACCTGTCCGGATCCGACGCCCCGTGGATCTTCGACTACAACAACCGGCTGCGGCAGTTCGCCGACGACGGCGTCCTCCTGGGGGCGTACGGACCCAGGATGCGGAACTGGGCCGGCAAGGTCGACCAACTGACCCGCGTCGTCGAGATCCTCCAGGCCGACCCCGACTCCCGGCGAGCCCTGATCCAGCTCTACGACCCGGCCCAGGACGCCGCAGGGCACAGGGACGTGCCCTGCACCCTCGGGTTCCGGTTCCACCTACGCGCCGGCCGACTGCACATGGCGACCATGATGCGCGGCCAGGACGTGTGGATCGGCATGCCGTACGACGTGTTCTTCTACACCGTGCTGCACGAGCTGGTCGCCGGATGGCTCGACGTGGAACTCGGCGAGTTCCACCTGCACATCGGCTCGCTGCACATCTACGACGAGCACATCGAGCAGGCCGACGCGCTGACCTCGCTGTCGGCGAGCGAGATCATGCCCGACCTGCGAACGTCCTGGACGGGATTCTCCGGCCTGCTCGACCAGGTCGAGGCCCGCGACGTGACCGGCCATCCCGGCTGGGACGCGATGGCCGAGACGCTGCGCAGCTATCGGCTTTGGAAGGACGGCAAGCGCGAGCAGGCGTGGCGGGCGGCCGACGCGATCGACGGGCCCCTCGGCCAAGCCCTCACCGCCTGGTACGGAGAGCTGGAGCGTCGCTCGGCCAAGCGCGCCGTGACGGCCGGGGCAAGGTGACCGCCGCCATGAAGCGCACCCCTTCCGTGATCCTCGGTCTGTGCTCGTACACCCACGACTCCTCGGCCGCCCTTCTCGTGGACGGCGAACTTGTCGGCTTCGTCGAGGAGGAACGCCTCTCCGAGCAGAAGCACACCAAGCTCTACCCGGCTCGCGCCGTGGGCTGGCTCCTCGACCAGGCCAAGCTGAACGCCACCGACGTGGACGCCGTCGCCTACAACTTCCAGCCCGCCCGCTACCTCGCCGAGTCGCCCGCCGCCCTGCGCATGGCGCTCTCGCCAACGACACGCGACCGGAGCCTGGCCCGCGCCCACGGGTTCGCCAAGGTCGCCCTGCGGACCCGGCGACGGCTGCGCGTCCTCGGCAGCCAGTTCCCCTCGGCCCGCGTCACACCGGTCCTGCACCACCGCGCCCACCAGCTCACGGCCTACGCCGCCTCCGGCTGGGAGGAAGCCGCCGTCCTCGTGGTCGACAGCCTCGGCGAGCGGCAGACCACCACCATCGCCCACGGTCACGGCGTTCAGCGCCCCCGCGTCCAGACCCTGGAAGCGATCAACGACCCGGCCTCCCTCGGCTACGTGTACGGCGCCGTCACCGAGCACCTGGGCTGGCGCCGGGGCGACGAGGAGGGCACCGTCATGGCGCTGGCCGCCCTCGGTGACCCCGCCCGGTTCCGCCACCTGTTCACCACGGCCGTCCGCACGGCGGCCACGGGCTTCCGCATCCACCCCGGCTACTTCCCGATGCGCACCCTCACCTCGGGATACCCGAGGACATCCAGGCGGTTCGTCGCCGAGACCTGCCCCGAGCGGCACCCGAACGAACCGCTCACCGATGTCCACCGAGACCTGGCGGCTGCCCTCCAGGAGCGGACCGAGCAGGTGATGGTCCACCTCGCCCGCCGCGCCCGTGTGCTCACCGGCTCCCGGCGCCTGTGCGTGGGTGGCGGCGTCGCCACGAACTGCGTGAGCATCGGGAAGATCATCGAGGCCGGAATCTTCGACGAGGTGTTCGTCCCGCCGGCACCGGGGGACGCCGGAACCGCGATCGGGGCCGCCCTCGCCGTGCACGTCGATACGCGTACGCCTCGCCCGGTCACGGGCATCGCTCGCCACTGTTACCTCGGCCCCTCCTACGAGGACCAGCCCCTTGACCTGACCCCCTGGACCGGCCTCCACCAGGAGACCCTCGGCATCGAGACCGCCGAGTTCCTCGCCGACCAACTCGCCCACGGCGTGATCGCTGGACTCTTCCAGGGAGGGGTCGAAGCCGGGCCGCGCGCCCTGGGTAACCGCTCGATCCTCGCCTCCCCGCTGGAGCCCGGCGTCGTCGAGCGGCTCAACGCCACCGTGAAGTTCCGCGAGCCGTTCCGGCCCTTCGCCCCCATGGTCCCGGCCGAGCGCGCCGCCGAGTTCTTCACCCTCGGCCAGACGGCGCCGTACATGTCCATGGCCTCCGGGGTGACAGACCTGACGCGCGAGCGGGTCCCGGCCATCGTGCACGCCAACGGCACCGCCCGCCTGCAGACCGTCACCCGGTCGCAGAACCCGTTCATGCACGCGGTGCTGACCGCCTTCGGCCGCCGGACCGGCGTACCCGTGCTGATCAACACCTCCCTCAACGTCAAGGGCAAGCCAATCTGCGGCACACCCGAGATGGCCCTGGACTGCCTGGCCAACTCCGGCCTCGACGCCCTGCTCCTCGAAGGGCGGTGGATCACCAAATGAAGATCGGATACAGCTTCTGGGGCTTCCTCGGCAACGGCGTCACCGACACCCCCGACGGAGGCCGCAGCCACCGCCGCCCCGTCATCGACGCCCTCCTTGCCCGCGGTCACGAGATCGTCTTCCTCCAGTCCGACCGCGACCGCCTCGAAGCCGGTGACGACCTCGGCGGCGCGTACACCTTCGACGACGGCCTGCCCGGCATCGACGCCCTGTTCCTGGAGTGGCGCTGGGCCATCCCCGGCCGCAACACCACCGTGTGCGGCAGCGAGGGGCACACCTGCGACCTCCACCGGCAGGCCCAGCTCATCAACCACTACACGGCCCGGTCCCAGACGCCCACCGTCATCTGGGACAAGGACCGCACCCTGCGCGCCGAGAGCGTGTGGCGCCGCACGGCCCACACCCGCGTCTGCGAGGCCGCGCTCGCACCGACCCTCGGCGCACACTCGCTGCTCTTCCCCGTCGCCGAGGACCTCCTCGCCCAGGCCGATCCCCTCACCCTTGTGGCGCGGCCCCGGGATCTCGCGCTCGGCTACGTAGGCAACCAGTACGACCGCGACGAGCCCTTCGACCGCTTCTTCGCCCCGGCCGCCGCCCACGTCGAGCACCTGGTCGCCGGGAAGTGGACGAAGACCGGCCGCTGGCCGCACGTTCGCTTCGCGGGCCGGATCCCCTTCGAGGCCGCCGCCGGCGTCTACGGCCGGTCCCTGGCCACGGTGCTCATGCTCCCCGAGCGGTACGCCGCCGTCGGGCAGATGACCCAGCGCATCTTCGAGGCCGTGCTCGCCGGCTGCCTGCCGCTGGCCCCGGCGGACATCCGCTTCGCCGACCGGTTCGTCCCGAAGGAACTGGTCGTGCGCTCCGGCAGCGACGTGCTCGAACGCCTCTCCTACCTGCGGGAGATCGCCGGCACCGAGCAGCACGCCACCCTGATCGCCGCATGTGTGGACCGCCTGCGCCTGTTCGGCCTGTGCAAGCAGGTCAACACCCTGGAGTCCGTCCTGCACGGCCTCCTCCAGACCACCGCGACCGAGCGGGGAGCTGCCTGATGCAGACCGCTCGATCGACCACGGCGCGCGAATCCTCCGGGCGCGTCCCGGAGGATGGGTCCGCCGGACACCCGAACCTCTCTACGCTGGAGCACCATGAAGAAGGCCGCCATCGTCGGCTGCGGAGGCAGCGGCAAATCCCACGTGGCCCGCGAACTGGGCAGGATCCTCGACGCCCCGGTGACGCACCTGGACGCCGCGTTCTACGACGACGAGTGGAACGCGCTGCCCATGGACAAGTTCACCGACGTCCAGCGCGAGCTGGTCGCGCAGCCGCGGTGGGTGATCGACGGCAACTACAACTCGACGCTGCAGGTACGGCTCGAAGCCTGCGACACGGTGGTCCTGATGGACGTGTCGACCGTGGCGGCGCTGTACGGGATCTTCTCCCGGCAGATCCGGCACGGGGCCGGGCACAAGGGCAACGGGGTCCACAACCGCATCCACTGGGGCGTGATCAAGTACGTCGCCACGTACCGGCGCAAGATGCGACCCCGCGTGATGGCGAAGATCGAGGAGTTCGGCTCCGGCGCCGATGTGGTGCTGCTGGCCAACCGGCGCCAGACGCGCCGCTGGCTGCGGAAGGTGGCCGCCGAGCAGTCCTGACCGGTCCGTGCCCCCGGTCAGGGGGTGCGGCATGAACGAGCCCAACCCGTTCCTGGACCCCGCCCGGCAGTCGGAGCTGTACGGACACGCCTCGCGGCTGGCCGGGCGGACCAGTGCCCTGATGCGCGCCAAGACCGCCGGACACCCGGTGCCCGAGACGATCGTCAGCCTGGTACAGACCCACCACGCCCGGCCGGACCGGCTCGGCGTGGTGCTCGACATCGGCTGCGGTCGCGGCACGAGCAGCCTCGTCATCGCCGAGCAGCTCCGGCCCAAGCGCGTCGTGGGCCTGGACGCCGCCCCCTCCCTACTCGCCCAGGCCCGCGAGCGCGCCAAGAACCTGCCCGACAGCACGGTGGAGTTCGTCGAAGGCGACTTCCACGACCTCCCTCTGCCCGACGGGTCGAGCGATGTCGTCGTCGCGGCGTTCTGCCTCTACCACTCGCTGCACCCCGAGGACGTCGTCGGGCAGATCGCCAGGGTCCTCGCCCCCGGTGGTGTGGCCGTGCTCGTCACCAAGGGCCTCGACAGCTACCAGGAGATGGACCAGTTGGTCGCCTCCGCTGGCCTCGATCCGCGGGCCGCCCAGCACGAAAGCCTCTACACCGCAGCCCACAGCGGCAACCTCGCCGACGTGGCCGCCTCCTCGCTCGACGTGATCGCCGTCCTGGACGAGGAACACGTCTTCACCTTCGACGGCCACGACCACACGGCGCAGTACCTGGCCACCAACCCCAAGTACGACCTGGCGCCCGGCCTGTACGGCAACCCCGGTGCCCTGGCGGCGACCCTGCACGAGTTCCTTCCCGACCAGCCGCTGACCACCCGGTCCCGGATCACCTTCGTCGTCGCCCAGCCGAAGGAAGGAGGAGATCCGACATGAGCCCCGCCCCGTTCACCAAGCACTACGCGGAACCGGAGCGCGCGGCGGGGGCAGTGCGCCACTACCGGTGGCTCACCGCGCACGCCAGGCCGCTGCGGCAGCCGGCCCTCCACACCTCCGGACCGCAGTCCCTGACGTTCGAACGGATCGAGGGCCGCCCCGTACGTCCCGAGGACCTCCCGCGCGTGGCGGAACTGCTCGGCCACGCCCACGGTGCCGCCTGGGCCAGCGACCTGCACTCCGCGTCGCTGGACACCCCGCACCACTTCGAGGACGGCACGCAGTTCGACGACTACCTCGGTCCCCGGACGGTCTCTCTACGGCGACGCCACGAGCAGGGCTACCTGCCGAACAAGACGGCCCTGGACGCGATGCTCGGCCTGTTGCAGGCGACCGCCGAGGGCCCGTGCGCCTTCTACAAGGACAGCAATCCGCGGAACTTCATCATCACCAGCACGCAGGACATCGTCGCCGTCGACACCGACGACCTGTCCCTCGCCCCGATGGGCTACGACCTCGCCAAGCTCATCGCGACGCTTCACCTGACCTACGGACCGCTCACCGACCGAGCCGTCACCAATGCCCTGCTCGCGTACAACGCGGCAGCCCTCCGACACGACGCCCGGCTGGGCACGACGGATCGAAACCAGCTCGACAACTCCCTGGCCCTGCACGCCGTGCTCACCGCCCCGTACGTCGGCCGCAACGGCTACCACTACAGCCTGCCCCTCCGTTTCACCCACCGAGGAGCCTCATGATCATCACCGAACTCGTCTTCGTCCGGCACGGCCAGGCCCAGTGCAACGCCGACGGCCTCGTCGGGGGCCCGCGTACCTGCACCGGCCTGACCAACCTCGGGTACGCCCAAGCCGAACAGGCCGCACGCCGCCTGGCCACCGACCACCTGAAGCAGCCCTTCGACGTCATCTACACCGGCCCGCGCATCCGCCTCGTCCAGACCGGCGAGATCATCGCCCAGACGCTCCAGATCCCCGTGCACCATGACGACCGACTCGACGGACCGGTCCACGGCGACGCCGACGGCCGGCCCTGGGACGCGGTGAAGACGGCCGCCGACGGCGGCCCGCACGCCCACCCCGACACGCCCTGGGCCAACGGCTCCGACACCTGGAACGGGTTCCTGGAGCGCGCCAGCAGGAACCTGAGCCAGCTCATCAAGGAGAACTGCGGCAAGCGCGTCGTCTTCGCCGCCCACGGGGAGACGGTGATCACCGCACACACCCTGCTGCTCGGCATCCCGATCGGCTCGCCCGCCGGATTCACGCACAACCACGCCTCCATCACCCGCTGGCAGCACCACCGCAACCGCCTGGGCCAGACCCGCTGGATGCTCGACCGGCACAACGACACCGAGCACCTCAGTCTCCTCACGCCGGAGCCGACCCCGTGATCGCGACCTCGCGCGACCCCCGGATACAAGTGGCGCACCTCCTCCTCGGCGCAGTCGACATCGCAGCGGACCCCGCGCTCCCGCCCCGCGTCGTACGCCTGGTGGCCGGCGACGGGCGTCAGTTCATCGCGAAGCAGCACGCGGAGCGAGACCGGTACGCCGGTGAACTCCACGCCTACGGGGCGTGGGTCACCCATCTGACCGGCCATGCACCGGAGTTGGTCGGCCGGGATGACGCCACCCGCACCCTGCTGCTCACCGCACTCGCAGGCGACCGCGCGGACACTTTCGCTCCGGGCTCGCCCGAGGAGGAGCTTGCCCACCACGAGGCCGGGCACGTGCTGGGCAAGCTGCACCGGGCCACGGCCATGCCCCAGGACGGTGCCGTCGGCGCCTCGCTCGCCGAGCGGTTCCAAGGGTGGATCGACCGGGCCGTCCACGCCGACCTGCTCGACGCGGCCGAGGAGAACCTGCTGAAGCACCACGCGGTGATCCTGGGCGCCAGCCACTTGGACAGCGCGATCTGCCACCTCGACTACCAGCCGCGCAACTGGCTGCTCGGCGACACCTTCGGTATCTACGACTTCGAGCACATGCGACGCGACGCCCGGGTCCGCGACTTCGCCCGCCTCGAATTCCGACGCTGGCAGGCCGCACCCCACCTCCGCACCGCCTTCTTCGACGGCTACGGGCGTTCGCCCAACGACACCGAACGACGCCTCCTGGAGTCCTTCGGCGCCATCGAGGCGGCCACAGCCCTGGTCAAGGGCCACCAAGAGAACGACGCCGCCCTCAGCGCGCACGGCAGAACCGTCCTGTCCCGGATCACCTGACCTACCCCTTCGACGACACCCCTCTGGAGATCCCCGTGCCACAGCACGAGCAGCCCCCGACCAACGCTTCCCTCCGACGGGCCGTGGTGACCGGCTCCGCCGGATTCATCGGCTCCCACCTCGCCCACTCCCTCGTCCAGGCCGGCACCACCGTGATCGGCGTGGACCGCCGAGACCCGTCCACCGACCCGACGGCCGCCGCCAACCTCGCCGCGCTGCGAGGACGCCAGGGATACCACCACGTCACGGCCGACCTCCTTCACTGCGCCATCGACCCGCTCCTGATCGACGCCGACACCGTCTTCCACCTCGCCGGCATCCCCGGCGTACGGCCCTCCTGGGGACCGCAGTTCGGGGACTACCTCGCGTCCAACGTGCTGGCCACCCACCGCGTCCTCGAAGCCTCCACCCGGATCGGCGTATCCCGGCTGGTCGTCGCCTCCTCCTCCAGCGTCTACGGCCCTACCGACGGCGACGCGAGTCGCGAGACCGACCGCCCCAACCCCGCCTCCCCGTACGCCGTGACCAAGCTGGCCGAGGAGCAGCTCTGTCTCGCCTACGCCGAGCGTCCCGTCGGCCCCAGCGTGGTCGCCCTGCGGTACTTCACCGTCTACGGCCCCCGGCAGCGCGCCGACATGTTCACCCACCGCGCCCTGTACGCCGCCCTGACCGGACAGCCCCTGCGCCTGTACGGAGACGGCCACCAACGCCGCGACTTCACCTACATCGACGACGCGGTCGCCGCTACGATCGCAGCCGGCGTCGTCCCGAACGCTCACGGCCCCATCAACGTCGGCGGCGGCTCGAACGCATCGCTGCTGGACGTGGTCAACATCGCCAACAGCCTCACCGGCCGCGAGATCCAACTCCACCAGGACCACGTGCGCAACGGGGACGTTCTCGTCACGCGTGCCAATCCCAGCCGTGCGGGAGAGGTCCTCGGCTGGCAGCCGCGCGTCGACCTCCACAGCGGGCTGCGTGCCCACATGCAGACTCTGGCCGCCCCGGTGCCGGACTACAGCCGGGCTGCGTAGCCCTACGCCTCGGAACCCGAGAGGAGTGCCCATGGAAACCCCCGAGCGAGCACGGCTGGACGCCTTCTTCCGGAGGATCACCGCGCAGTTCCCCGCCGGGCGGCCGATCACAACGCTGGTCATCACCCACCTGCTCCCGGAACGCCCCGCGTTCTTGCGCGCCATGGCCGCGGTGTCCACGATCGGCGCCGTCCTCCCCAAGCCCCGGTCGATCCACCAGCCAACCCTCGACACCGTCCGCCGCACCCTGCCGGTCCACGACCTGAGCCGGGAGCGGTTCACCGACGAGACCCAGGCCCTGCACTACCTGGAGGACACGGCCGGCGGCCAGGACGTCGTCCTGGCCGACATCGGCGGGTACTTCGCGGCCAGCCTCGACACCCTCGTGAACAAGTTCTCCGGCCGCATCCTCGGCGTGGTCGAGGACACCGAGAACGGACACCAGCGGTACGCGGCTCTCGGCTCGCTGCCGTGCCCGGTCGTGTCCGTGGCCCGCTCACCGCTCAAGGACTGCGAGGACCACCTCGTCGGTCGGTCCATCGTGTTCTCCACCGACGCCCTCGTCCGCGCCCGCGGGGACATCCTCACGAGCCGCAGCGCCTGCGTCATCGGCTTCGGCAAGATCGGTCGCTCAATTGCGCAGACCCTGCGCGCCCAGGACCTGCGCGTCACCGTGTACGACAACGACGCTGTCAAGCGGGTACAGGCGCACGCCCTTGGCTTCCGCACCAGCGCGTCCACCACCGAGGCCATCCACGACGCGGAACTCGTGCTGTGCGCCACCGGCAACCTAGCCCTCCGGCACGAGGATTTCGCCGCCCTGCGCAACGGCGCGTACCTCGGATCGGTGACCTCCTCCGAGGACGAACTCGAACTCGGCAGCCTCGACGACCTCTACGAACGCCATTCCGTCGGACCCCAGTTGACCCGGTACGAGGTCACCGGCCACTACTTCTACATTCTCGCCGACGGCGGTGCCGTCAACTTCGTGCACGGCGCCGCCGTCGGCACCTACATCCACCTCGTCCAGGCCGAGATACTCGCCGCCACCGCCGCACTCAGCCACGCGCAATTCCAGCCCGGACTGCACGAGATGCCGGCGGCCGACCGCGACGCCATCGCCAGAATCTGGCTCCGCCACTTCGAAAGGTGACCTCGTTGCCTCCCTCCACGAACCACATCCGCGCCGTCACCGAGGCGTACATCGCCCGCCACCCGGACGAGCGCGGCTCCCTGACGATGCTGTTCGCAGCCCTCGTCGGCGCGGACGATCCCACCAGCCGCAAGACCTTCCCCGCCCACGTGACCTGCAGCGCCATCCTCATCAACGGTGAACGACACGTGCTCCACATCCTGCACAAGGCGTCCGGGAAGCTTCTGGCGCCCGGCGGGCACAACGAACCGTCCGACCAGCTCCTGCGCGACGCCGCTCTACGCGAACTGCACGAGGAGGCCGGCATCCCGCCCAGCGCCGTCGTCCCCCTCGCCGACCACGAGGACATCCCCCTCGACATCGACGTGCACGCGATCGACGCGAACCCGTCGAAGAACGAGCCGGCCCACCACCACGTGGACTTCCGCTGGGCCTTCCACCTCGGGGCCGATCACGCGGTGACGCTGTAGGAGGAAGAGGTCGATGGCTACCACTGGCGGCCGTTCGCGACCACCGCCTCACCCACCGTCCGCGTCAAGCTCGCCCAACTCACCTGAAGCCCCCGAACCCGATCACCAGGAGGACGCCGTGGCCGCCACCACAGCCCGACCGACCGACGCCGAACGGCGCCGGCACATCGCCGTCATACCCTGCCGCTGGGGTGCCTCCCGCTTCCCCGGCAAACCACTGGCCCTCCTCGGCGGCATGCCGCTGCTCTGGCACGTCCACCAGCGCTGCCTGGAGGCCAAACGCCTCGACGGAGCCATCGTCGCGACGGACGACGAACGCATCGAAGCAGCGTGCCGCGAACTCGGCATCGACAGCATCCGCACCGGGGAGCACCTCACCGGCACCGACCGCGTCGCGGAGGTCGCCGAACGCCTGCCAGCCGACGGATACATCAACGTCCAGGGCGACGAGCCGTTCATCTCGCCGACCGCCATCAACGACGTCTCCGAGGCCCTGGAATTCACTCCGCCCGGCACCTTCGCCGTGAACGCCTACACCGAGCTGGTCGACGTCGGCGCCGTCCTGGACCACAACGTCGTCAAGGTAGTCGTTACGGCCCGCAGCGAGGCCCTCATGTTCTCGCGCCAGCCCATCCCCTACCCTAGGGGCGACCGGCCGAAGTACCTGCGCCAACTGGGCCTCTACGGCTTCACAGGCGAGGCTCTCCAACACTTCCGTCAGCTCCAGCAAGGGCCCCTGGAGCGTGCCGAAGGAGTAGAGATGCTGCGTTTCGTCGAACACGGCCACGCCGTACAGATGGTCCCTGTCCTGGACGACGGTGTAGCGATAGACACCCCTGAGGATCTGACGCGAGCCGCGAGCTTCCTCGATCAGCTCGGCGGAGCGGTTCATAGGCGTGGGACCGCACAGCCTTCTGCACGATGGGACGGAATCACCTCATCCCCGACTCGTGCCCGATTTTCGGAAAGCCCCCGTTCTCACTCCTAGCGAACAGCAGCTCCGGGGCCTGCCTACTCCCCCCAGAGCGCCTCACTCACTAAGCGAGCCGCGGGCTAGTTCAGGACGGGAAGCGAGGTCAGACCGCGTACAAGACGGGCGTGCCGCCACTGAAGCTGGTCGGGCGGTACGGCGAGCCGGAGGCCCGGGAACCGTGTCAGTACCGCGCGCAGCGCGATTTCGGCCTCGGCCTTGGCCAGGGGAGCGCCGACGCAGCGGTGGATACCGTGCCCGAAGGCGAGGTGGCCGGCAGCGTCCCGGTTCGCATCGAGCTGGTCCGGTGACGGGAACCGTTCCGGGTCGCGGTTGGCGGCTCCGAGGGCGACCAGCACCGGTGCGCCTGCCGGGATGTCGGTGCCGCCGAGCGTGATGGCCTCCGTGGTGTACCGGAAGGTGGCCGTGCTGACGGGGGAGTCGAATCGAAGTAGTTCGTCCAGCACCGCAGGGATGTCGTTTGGGTTCTGGCGGAGGCGGTCGAGTTCGGCCGGGTGCTGGAGCAGGGAGAGGGTCGCGTTGCCGAGGAAGTTGGTGGTGGTCTCGTGACCGGCCACGAGTAGGAGCACCGCGAGGGAGACCAGTTCCTCCTCACTGAGCCGGTCGTGGCCGTCGCGAGCCGAGATGAGGCGGTCGAGGAGCGAGTTGCCGGGGTGTCGGCGCTTGGCGGCGACGAGCTCTGTCATGTAGTCGGCCAGGGAGTGCGAGGCCGCGTCGATGACGCCAGGCTGTCCCGCCGCGAACAGTTCGCCGGACCAGCGCCGGATGTCGGGCCGGTCTTCCTCCGGTACTCCGAGCAGTTCGCAGATCACGATGACGGGTAGCGGGACGGCCAAGCCGGTCATGAAGTCGAGGGGCTCACCGACAGGCCACTGGTCCAGCAGGTCGTCGGTGACCCTGGCGATGAACGGGCGCAGTTCCGCGACCGCCCCGGTCGTGAACGCTTTGGTGACCAGCTTGCGCAGCCGGGTGTGCTCGGGCGGGTCGCTCGAGAGCATGTTGTGTGCCACTGCGGGGTGGAGGCGCCGCTTTGATTCCTTGCCCGCGAAGAACGCGGCGGTGTCCTTCGAGAGCCGGGCGTCGGCGAGCGCTTCCCTGGCTTCGGCGTATCCGGTGACCAGGTAGCTGAGGCGCCCGCCGGATGCGCTGGGTACGGCCTGTACGGGGCAAGCCGAGCGCAGGGCCGCGTAAGTGGGGTAGGGGTCCTGGAGGAAGCGGGGGTCCTGAGTCGGGTCGGTCATGTCTTCAGGTTCCAATCGTTCTCGGCCGGCCGTCGTCGCCGACACGCCCGACGTGGGCGTAGGCGTCGGCCACCAAGAGGAGCCACTGGGTGTCGGCCCGAAGATCCTCGCGGGCGGCGGCGTCTACCGACGGAGGTGCGACTTCGTCTGCGTACCGGCCGGCCTTCGAGTCTGCCAGTGCAGCTCGCACGACAGCCGCCTCCACGGCGGCGGCGCTCTGCTCGGTAGTGGTGTGGAAGTTCGACGCCGCGCTCTCCCGCACCCTGCGCGACCGGTACGGCCGGAGGGCGAGGATGCCGTCGCTGATCTCGATGACGCGCCGCTGCAGCCGGAAGTCGGAGTCGGCGGAGCTGCCTTCGACGTCCTCGGCCGACGACAGGACGATCTGCGGCATCTCGGCTGCCAGATCCTGCCAGAGGGGGCGGAGCGACTCGAAGGACCGGGTTTCCCAGCGACGACGGCGGGCTTGGCTGATCGGGTAGAGGACAGCAGGCCACGTGAGGCCGAGGCAGATCAGCAGGACGGCGATTGCCGGGGAGGTGACGCTGAAGGCGCACGTCGAGGTCACGAGCGATGAGCATTGCTCGTGCGTTTCGTCGCCCAGGCCCAAACCGAGGCCGACGATGCGCGTCAGCTTGTAGACGACGTAGACGAGAGCGAACACGCAGCCTGCCGCCGCCACCCGCAACCCGACCCGGATGCTGTCGCGCCGAGTCGCCTTCGACTGGCGTACGGCCTGCATCAGGAAGTCGACCACGGAGAACCCCAGGAAGGAAATGTAGGAGAGTAAATAGAGCGCGTAGACCTGTTCGACCGGAGAACGAGCTGTCAGCTGCTCGTAGGCGAACAGCGCGGTCATGGTGACGACCGACGCGGTGAGCAGGAAGGCTGGGACAACGCTGAAAGGCCCAGGGCTTCGGGCCCGCGCATCCGCGCCGTCGCTCCGGCGCGGCGTCGGGTCGGTAGTAGCAGACGAGGCTCTCCGGGGCCGCACACGGCCCTGACCTCGGGTGATGTGCCCTGGCGGGCCCGGCGACGTGCGCGCTGGGCCCGCGGACGTGCAGTCAGCCGTACTGGTGGAAGCCCGAGCCCGTCTTGCGGCCAAGGCGCCCCGCGTCGACCATCCGCTGGAGCAGCGGGGGTGCGGCGTACAGCGGTTCCTTGTACTCGTCGTACATGGAGTCGGCGACCGAGGCCACCGTGTCCAGGCCGATCAGATCGGCGAGCTTGAGCGGTCCCATCGGATGGGCGCAGCCGAGCTCCATGCCGTTGTCGATGTCCTCGCGGCTGGCGATGCCAGATTCGAACATCCGGATCGCCGAGAGCAGATAGGGGATGAGGAGCGCGTTCACCACGAAGCCCGAGCGGTCCTGGGCCCTGATGGCGTGCTTGGCCAGCACCTGCTGGACGACGGCCTCCGAGCGCTTGATCGTCTCCTCGGACGTGGTCAGCGCGGGGATCAGCTCGACGAGCTGCTGGACGGGGGCCGGATTGAAGAAGTGGATGCCGATGACCTGGTCGGGCCGCGAGGTCGCGACGGCCAGCTTCACCACGGGAATGGAGGAGGTGTTGGATGCGAGGATGGCGTCCGGCCGGGTCACTACCTGGTCGAGCACCTGAAAGATCTCGGTCTTGACCTGCTCGTTCTCCACGACGGCCTCGATGACGAGATCGCGGTCCGCGAACTCCCCGAGGTCGGTGGTGAAACTGAGGCGCGCCAACGCCTCATCGCGCTCGACCTCGCTGATCTTGCCGCGTTCGGCTGCCTTCGCGAGCGAATTGGTCAGCCGGGTGCGACCGATCTCCAGGGCTTCGCCCGTGGTCTCGGCCACCTTGACCTCCAGGCCGCTGCGTGCGCACACCTCTGCGATGCCCGCGCCCATTTGGCCACAGCCCACCACTCCGACGCGTGCAATGTCGGCCATTGTGTCCGTCACCTCGTGCCTTTCGCTGATCCTGGGGTGGCGCGGCCTCCGTATGGTTTTCCGGTGCCGGCCTCGACGCTCCGACGTTACTGCGGATACCGCTGTCCGCGACGACCAGGGGCGGGAATGCCAGGGGCAGGGTGGCCGCTGACCGCGGTGGAGTGAAAGGTACGGGTTGCACATGGGGCAGATCGGGCAGGGTGTGGGGAGTATCGGCAGAAGGGCCCTCATCGGTATGGCCGCGGGGGTCCTGGCGGGGGTGACGGTGGCAGGGGACGCGGTGGCGAGACCCCGAGGGGCGCAGGAGATCGCGGCGGGCAGCAGACGGACACGGGACTTCCGCGGGATGTGGCTGGCCACGGTCAGCAACCGCGACTGGCCGTCCGCCCCCGGGCTGAGCGCGGACCGACAGCGCGCTGAACTGTTGGCCCATCTGGACACGGCCGTCGAGCGCGGTCTGCGGGCGGTCGTCTTCCAGGTCAGACCGGCGGCCGACGCCCTGTGGCCGTCCCCGTACGAACCGTGGTCGCAGTGGCTGACGGGAACGCAGGGCGGGGACCCGGGCTGGGATCCGCTGGGGACCGCCGTGGACGAGGCCCACCGTCGCGGGCTGGAACTGCACGCCTGGTTCAATCCCTACCGGGCGGCGGTCCACGCCGACCCGACCCGACTGGCGGCGGACCATCCCGCACGGCTGCGCCCGGACTGGGTGGTGCCCTACGGAGGCAAGCTCTACTACAACCCCGGGCTGCCGGAGGTGCGGGCCTTCGTGCAGGAGGCGATGATCGACGCGGTTCGCCGCTACGACGTCGACGCGGTCCACTTCGACGACTACTTCTACCCCTACCCGGTGGCCGGTCAGAGCTTTGACGACGACCTTGCCTTCGCCCGTCATGGCGCGGGCTTCGCCGATCGGGCCGCTTGGCGGCGCGCCAACATCGATCTCCTGATCCAGGAGATGTCCGCTCGGATCGAGGAGACCCGGGCCGGGGTCCGGTTCGGCGTCAGCCCCTTCGCGGTCTGGCGCAACGCCGCCACCGATCCGCGGGGGTCGAAGACCACGGCAGGAGTCCAGACGTACGACGACCTCCATGCCGACACCCGCACCTGGATCCACCGGGGGTGGATCGACCACGTCGTGCCCCAGATCTACTGGCACATCGGCTTCAAGGCCGCCGACTACGCCGTTCTGCTGCCGTGGTGGAACGACCTGGTCCAGGGCACGGACGTCTCCCTCTACATCGGCGAAGCGCTCTACAAGGCGGGAGACTCCGCCCAGCCGGCTCCCTGGCAGGACCCCGCGGAACTCTCCCGGCACCTGACCCTGGCCAGCGGGTACGACCGGGTCGACGGGCACTGCTTCTTCTCTGCCCGAGAGGTCAGGGCGGACCGGGGCGGTGCGATGGCCCGGGTGGTGGCCGACCACTACGGGGGAGCGTCGGCACAGCGATAGCGCCGTCGCTGGTTCCTGCTGGGCGAAGGGCCCCTCGGTCCACAACCGGGAGGCCCTATCGTTGATCCTGACCGCCGCCCGTCCCGGCGTTGCCGTCAGGCTGCTTCGTGCGGCTGGATGACGGTGTCGGGACCGGGGGACAGCAGCGTCTCGTGTCCGTCGTCGAACCGGACCCGGTACGGTGGCCCGCCCTCGGGGCCGAGCACCTCGACGACCTCGGCGTTCTGGTCGTGCTGGCCCACGATCCGGCCGTGCACCACCAATTTGTCGCCCACATTCGCGTGCATCGGCAGTGACCTCCTCGCAGGCAGTCCTCGTGTCTTCGAGTCTACGACCGGCATCGGAAGCCGCACTCCCGGTCGATCGTCCGGGTGCCGCGCGCAGGTGCGCAATCCCGTCCGGGGTGGAGGTCAACTGCGGACCCGCTGGGTGACGGCGATGCAGACCAGTACTGCGACGGCGGCCAACGGAGCGGCCGGGGCGAGTTCCTCGGCCAGCAGGGCGACCGACCAGACCAGGGTGAGCAGCGGTTGGGCGAGTTGGAGTTGGCTGGCCCGGGCGATGCCGATCGCGGCCATGCCCCGGTACCAGACGTAGAGTCCGCAGAACGTGGAGACGATCGCCACCCACGTCAGCCCGATCAGTCCCTGGGCCGTCAGCCGTACGGGTTCGACGGCGAGGGACACCGCGGAGCCCGTGAGCGCCAGCGGCAGGCACAGGATCAGGGCCCAGCCGATCACCTGCCAACCGGGCATCTCCCGGGCGAGCCGTCCGCCTTCGGTGTAGCCCGCCGCGCAGACCAGGAGCGCGGCGAAGAGGTAGAGGTCGCCGCCTTGGAGGGAGCCGCCGCTCTGCGACACGGTGAAGGCGATGACCACAGCCGCGCCCGCTCCGGCGGCCAGCCAGAACGCCCGTGAGGGGCGGCGCCCGGTGCGCACCGCGGCGAACACGGCGGTGGTCAGCGGGAGCAGTCCGACGACGACCGCCGCGTGCGAGGTCGTCGACGTCTGGAGGGCGAGGGTCGTCAGCAGGGGGAAGCCCACCACCACACCGCCGGCGACGACCGCGAGGGACGCCCAGTGCCGCCGGTCGGGCACCGGCACCCGCAACAGCAACAGGAAGCCGCCGGCGATGACCGCCGCCAGAACGGATCGCAGCGAGACCAGGGACCAGGGGCCGAAGGACGTCAGTCCCCATGCGGTGGACGGAAAGGTGAGCGAGAAGGCGATCACACCCAGTGCGGCGAGCAGGGTTCCGGAGGTCGCCGATGGGGAGTCGTCCACGCCCGTCACCGGGCTTTCGTCCCTGGCCGACGGGGTGTTCACCGCTATCGAAGCAGTACTAGTAGCGCTATCCTGTACTTTCATGAATCAGCGTAGCAGTGTGGATGAGTTGGTGTTTCAGCTAAAAAGGGAGCTGGACCGCTACTCTCCTGAAGGAAAGCTGCCCTCCAGTCGTGCACTGGTGGAGCGCTTTCGGGTCTCGCCGGTCACCGTCTCCCGGGCGCTGGCACAACTCGCTGCCGAGGGGCTCGTCGTCACCCGCCCCGGCGCCGGCGCATTCCGGGCCCGGCCCCGGGCGCAGAGCGTCCCGCCCGGCGACACCTCCTGGCAGGAGGTCGCCCTCAGCGCGGAACCGGCGTCGGACCATGTGCCCCGGTCGGTGGATGCCTCCGGAGTGCTCGCCACACTGGCCGCACCCCCACCGGGCGTGATCGAGTTCAACGGCGGCTATCTGCACCCTTCGCTCCAGCCCGAGCGGGCCATGGCCGCAGCCCTCGCCCGGGCCGCCCGCCGTCCCGGAGCCTGGTCACGGCCGCCGGTGGAAGGGCTCCCCGAACTGCGCGAGTGGTTCGCCCGGGGCATCGGAGGGCGGACGGGAGCCGCCGACGTACTGATCACTTCGGGCGGACAGGCGGCCCTCACCACGGCCCTGCGCGCACTGGCCCCGCCCGGCGCGCCCGTTCTCGTCGAATCGCCCACCTATCCGGGCATGCTCGCCATCGCCCGGGCGGCCGGGTTGCGTCCCGTACCGGTGCCGGTGGACGCGGCAGGAGTCCGCCCCGAACTGCTGGCCGCTGCTTTCCATGCGACGGGCGCACGGGTCTTCGTCTGCCAGCCGCTCTTCCAGAACCCCACCGGGAGCGTGCTGTCCCCGGCGCGCCGGCCCGAGGTGCTGAGGATCGCCCGCGAGGCCGGGGCGTTCGTGGTCGAGGACGACTTCGCCCGACGACTGGTCCACGCCGATGCGGGGCCGCTCCCGGAGCCGCTCGCCGCGCTCGACTCCGACGGGGTCGTCGTCCATGTCGGCTCGCTGACCAAGGTGACGTCGCCCAGTCTGCGGGTGGGGGTGCTCGCGGCCCGAGGGCCCGTACTGGACCGATTGCGCGCGATCCAGGTGGTGGACAGCTTCTTCGTCCCCCGCCCCCTGCAAGAGGCCGCGTTGGAACTCGTCGGGGCGCCCGCATGGAAGGGGCATCTGCGGACCGTGGGGGTGGAGTTGAAGGGGCGCCGGGAGGCCATGGCCGCCGCGTTGAAGCTCGGATTGCCGCAGTTGTCGCTGCCCGCCATCCCCGTCGGGGGCTACCACTTCTGGCTTCGACTGCCGGACGGTGGCAGCGAGTCGGCGCTGTTGGCGGCGGCCCTGCGTCGGGGTGTGGCCCTCGCCCCTGGGCGTCCCTACTTCAGCGCTGAGCCTCCCGCGGCCCATCTGCGCCTCAGTTTCGCGGGGGTGGCGGACAGCGCGGAGATCGCCGAAGGAGTGCGTCGACTCAGGGCCGCCTGGGACGAGTCTGGGGTGTCCTGACCCTCCGAACCGTTCGTTCCGCGGTAGGGATTCCCGTCCCGGTGCGACCGCTCGCGGCCAGGGGGCTGATGGTCAGGTGAACGCTCGGGCGTCCGACTCGGCAGCTGGAAATGGCCCGTTTATGACATGCCCATGATCAATGAAGGACGCACTCTGCCTGGTCAGCGGAATGAGTGACTCCGGTCACTTGACCGGTTCGCCTCCGCCCGCCCACCATCACGCCATGAGTGTCCGGATCACGCTCGTCGCCGCAGCGCGCAGCACCTCCATGCTCTCCGAGCGTTTCGACGATGACCGGTCACCCGATCAGACCGGCTGGTACGAGGTGCAACTGGCCGCGCCCTCCCTCGTACCGCTCAACGCCGCGGAACTGCGGTACTGCTCCCCGACGCTCTGTAGTCGGGCCACCGCACAGGCCCTCGGCTTCGCGCCCATGGCCCAACCCGCCCTGCGGGGATGCGACATGGGGCGCTGGCGCGGACTGACGCTGGGCGAAGTGACGGCCGTGGAGCCGCAGGCGGTGGACACCTGGCTCGCCGATCCGCGGTCGGCGCCGCACGGCGGCGAATCGCTGCTGGCCTTCATCGGACGGATAGGGACCTGGCTGGACACCCGCCCAACGCAGGACGGCGGTTCCGTGGTGGCCGTGGCGGAACCCTCGGTGATCCGCGCGGCGCTCGTCTACGTACTGAACGCACCGCCGACCTCGTACTGGAACGTGGACGTCCGTCCGCTGTCCACCCTGGTCCTCACCGGCCGTGCCGGGTGCTGGCAACTCCGCCTCCAGAGCGTCTGCTGACTTCCGACGGCTCGGCGCCGGGTGGAGCTTGCCGCGCTCAACGGTCGGTCCGCTGCGCCCGACGGTGTGCCGCCACCCGCTCACGGGTCGCGCACCGCCGCGAACAGTAGCGGCGCACCGGACCGCTGCCCTGGGTCAGGAAGACATTGCGGCAGGTGGTGGAGGCGCAGATTCCGCCGGGTGGGCGCTGGCGGTCCCAGATCAGCACGGTCAGCGCCAGCGCCGACGAAGCCAGGAGCCATTCGCCCCAGGGTCCGTCGTCATCGCCGTCCAGATGAGGGTGCCAGGGCGAGGCGCCCCGGTGGGCGGAGAGCCTGAGCCGGCCCTCGGTCAGGGCGAGCAGCTCGTTGAGCCGGGCAGCCGCCTCGTCCACCCCCTCGGCGGCGAAGACCGTACGCAGCCGGAGGGCCGCCTCGCGCATCTCGACGAGGTCATCGGCGCTGAGTGACAGGGGGTCGAGTGCACCCGTCGCGCGTCCGGTCCGCTCGGCTGCCCCGTGTTCGTCGTCCGATGCCGCCTCGCCGTACGCCCGGAGCACCGCACCGACCGCCTCCGGATCGGCGGTCGGCTCCAGATGCTCCGGGCCCTCCGTCCCGGTCAGCACATTGATCAGGGCGGCCGTCCGCCTGGCCATCGCATCCACCGAATGGCGTGCGGACCCGGCACTCCTCAAGGGCTCCATCGATGCAATGTAACGCATCTAGCGCACATTTAGGTTACTTCAGTAACGTCAAGTGGATGAAAAACCGTTACGCACTGAGGGTGCATCTGACCGGTGCAGCCGTCGCCCGCACCGGAGACGAGATGTCCGGCCCCGCCCTCCTCCTGACCGCGCTGGCCCTCACCGGCTCGACCGCCACCGCCTCGGTCCTCCTCGCCGGCATGACCTTTGCCGCAGCCGTCGGCGGGCCGCTCCTCGGCCTGCTCCTGGACCGATCCACCCGGCCCGGCGCCCTCTTGGCCGCGGCTCTCGCTGGTCACTGCCTGGCACTCCTGGCCGTCCTCTGGACGCTCCACGCCCATGGCGAACTGCCGCTCGTCATGACGCTTCTGATCGCACTGGGTGCGGGACTGCTCGGGCCCGTCCTCTCCGCCGGCTGGACCTCCCAACTGCCCCGGCTCGCCGGACCCGCCGCACTGCCCCGGGCCACCGCCCTCGACGCCATGACCTTCCATGTCGCCGCACTGGTCGGACCGGCGCTCGCCGGCACGGCGGCCGGACTCCTGGGAGCAGGTACGGGGGTCGTCGTCGCAGCCGTGCTGATCGCCCTCTCCCTTCCCGCGGCCCTGAGCGTCCCGCCCGACCCCTCCCGGAGGGCAGCCCGCAACCCGCGGTCCGGCGATCTGCCCGTCCTCCTCCTTGCCGATCGGCGGCTCCGCACAGAACTCCGCTCCGGCTACCGGGCGACCGTCCGGAACCGACCGTTGGCCCGGGCGACCACCGTCACCGTGATTTCCTGCGCGGGGGAGGGGGCCTTTGTCGTCTGCGTACCGCTGCTCGGCGGTCAACTGCTCGGGGATCCGGACCGGGGCGTGATCCTGCTCTCCGGGATCGCCGTCGCCGCTGTTGCCGCCAATGCCCTCCTCGCCCGCCGGCCCCCGCGACGCGGGCCCGACCGCATCCTCAACTGGAGCCCCCTCGCGCTCGCCCTGGCGTACGCATTGATGGCGACCGGCCAACCCGTCCTGCTCGTCGTCGCCGTCGTACTGGCCGGCGCGGGCGAAGGCCCCCAACTGACCGCACTGTTCACGATCCGCCACCGCGAGGCCCCCGAACGGTTGCGCGCACAGATCTTCACCACCGGGGCGAGCCTCAAACTGACCGGCTTCGCGGTGGGCGCCGCCCTGGCCGGGCTGGTGATCTCGCTCGGCTCCCTCACCGCCGCACTGCTGGCGGCGGCGGCCGTCCAGCTCATCGCCGCGCTGTGCGCCGCACCGACGACCGCCCGCCACCCGGGACGGCTCCGGTTCCGCAGCCCTGAGTCCTGACGGTCGTCGCGCAGTCACACCCCGTGCCCGGAACTGCCCGCGTCGTCCCAGGTGACGAGATTGCGACCACACTGGGGCGGGGCCCTTTCGAGACCGGGTCGAACACGAGATATCTTGATGTCGAGCAATGTTGCAGACGTGGAGCGGAGCACCCGGTGACTGACTCGACCATCATCTATACGCACACCGACGAGGCCCCAGCCCTGGCCACGCATTCGTTCCTGCCGGTGGTCGAGGCTTATGCCTCGACGGCCGGAGTCAGGGTCGAGAGCCGTGACATCTCCCTCGCGGGGCGGATCATCTCCAGCTTCCCCGAGCGGCTCGATGAGAGCCAGCGCATCGACGACGCACTCGCCGAGCTGGGTGAACTGGCCAAGACCCCCGGTGCCAACATCATCAAGCTGCCGAACATCTCGGCGTCGATCCCGCAGCTGAAGGTGGCGATCGCCGAGCTTCAGGAGCAGGGCTACGACCTGCCGAACTACCCCGACGACCCCAAGACCGACGAGGACCGCGACGTCCGCGCCCGGTACGACAAGGTCAAGGGCAGCGCCGTCAACCCGGTGCTCCGCGAGGGCAACTCCGACCGCCGTGCCCCCGCCTCGGTCAAGAACTACGCCAAGGCCCACCCGCACCGCATGGGCGCCTGGTCGGCCGACTCCAAGACCAACGTCGCGCACATGAGCGCCGACGACTTCCGCTCCACCGAGAAGTCCGCCGTCATCGCCGAGGCGGGCACGCTGCGGATCGAGCTGACCGGGGATGACGGCACCACCACGGTGCTGCGCGACTCGGTACCCGTCCTCGCCGGCGAGGTCGTGGACGCCTCCGTCCTGCGCGTCGCGGTTCTGCGCGAGTTCCTCACCGCACAGGTGGCCCGTGCCAAGGCCGAGGGCGTGCTCTTCTCGGTCCACCTCAAGGCGACGATGATGAAGGTCTCGGACCCGATCATCTTCGGCCATGTGGTGCGCGCGTTCTTCCCGAAGACGTTCGCCGAGCACGGCGAGACGTTCGCCGCTGCGGGCCTGAGCCCCAACGACGGTCTGGGCGGCATCCTCAAGGGACTGGACTCGCTCGCCGACGGCGCCGCGATCAAGGCGTCCTTCGAGGCCGAGCTCGCCGAAGGACCCGCGCTGGCGATGGTCGACTCCGACCGCGGCATCACCAATCTGCACGTGCCGAGCGATGTCATCGTCGACGCCTCCATGCCGGCGATGATCCGCACCTCCGGCCACATGTGGGGGCCTGACGGCCAGGAGGCCGACACCCTCGCGGTCATCCCCGACAGCAGCTACGCCGGCATCTACCAGGTCGTCCTCGACGACTGCCGGGCCAACGGCGCGTACGACCCCGCCACGATGGGCTCGGTGCCCAACGTCGGTCTGATGGCCCAGAAGGCCGAGGAGTACGGCAGCCACGACAAGACCTTCGAGATCCCCACCACGGGCACGATCCGGGTGGTCGACGGCTCCGGTGCCGTGGTCCTGGAGCACGTGGTCAGCGCCGGCGACATCTGGCGCATGTGTCAGACCAAGGACCTTCCGATCAAGGACTGGGTCAAGCTCGCCGTCACCCGCTCCCGCGCCAGCGGCACCCCGGCCGTGTTCTGGCTGGACGAGAGCCGCGCCCACGACGCCAGCCTGATCGCCAAGGTCGAGGCGTACCTCCCCGAGCACGACACCGAGGGCCTCGACATCCGCATCCTGCCGCCGGTCGAGGCGATCGCGTTCTCGCTGGAGCGCATCCGCCGCGGCGAGGACACGATCTCGGTCACCGGCAATGTGCTGCGCGACTACCTGACCGACCTGTTCCCGATCCTGGAGCTCGGCACCAGCGCCAAGATGCTCTCCGTCGTTCCCCTGATGAACGGCGGCGGCCTGTTCGAGACCGGTGCCGGTGGCTCGGCGCCCAAGCACGTCCAGCAGCTCGTCAAGGAGAACTACCTCCGCTGGGACAGCCTGGGTGAGTTCCTCGCCCTCGCGGTGAGCTTCGAGCACCTCGCCCAGACCACGGACAATGCGCGCGCCCAGGTGCTCGCAGACACCCTGGACCGGGCCACGGGCACCTTCCTCAACGAGGACAAGTCGCCCAGCCGCCGTCTCGGTGGCATCGACAACCGGGGCAGCCACTTCTACCTCGCGCTCTACTGGGCCCAGGAGCTGGCACAGCAGACCGACGACGTCCAGCTCGCCGAGGCGTTCAGCGCGCTCGCCAAGACGCTGTCGGAGCAGGAGCAGACCATCGTCGACGAGCTCATCGCCGTCCAGGGCTCGCCCGTCGACATCGGTGGCTACTACCAGCCCGACGTGACCAAGGCGACCGCGGTGATGCGTCCTTCGGAGACCTTCAACCAGGCACTGGCGACACTCGCCTGACACCGCTGACGACGGGACCCGTGCCGCAGGCACGGGTCCCGTTTTCGTACGCCCGGCAGGGGTCACCTGGACGCCCGCCCACCGTGCCGACGCGGCCCGCCAGGGTTCTACTGGGTCGGTACGTCCCCAGTACCAACCCCAACCAACCCCACGAGGACGGAGACCCCATGACAACGGCGATTGTGGGCACGGGCAACATCGGTTCCCGCCTGGCCGCCAACCTGGTCGCGGGCGGCGAGACGGTCCTGGTCGCCAGCCGTGACCTCGACGACGCCCGCGCGCTTGCCACCCGGCTCGGCGAACGGGCCGCCGCCGTGACCGTGGACGAAGCCGTCGACGCGGCAGACACCCTGGTCCTCGCGGTCTGGTTCGACACCATCAAGGAACTGGTGGGGCAGTACGGGGACCGGCTCGACGGGAAGATCGTCGTGGATCCGTCCAACCCGATCGCCCAGAACGACCAGGGGGAATTCTCCAAGACCATCCCGGAGGACGAGTCTGCGGGCGCGACCATCGCCGCACTGCTTCCCACGGGCGCCCGACCGGTGAAGGCGTTCGGCACCCTCTCGGCGGACTCCCTCACCTCGGCGGCCCGCCGCTCCCCGGACCGGGGAGTCGGCTTCTACGCGACGGACGACGAAGCCGCGGGCCGCGAAGTGGCCGATCTGATCCGCGCCGCCGGCTTCGACCCCCTGAAGGTGGGCGGAATCGACCAGTCCGTGCGGATCGAGGTCTTCGGAGACCTCCATGAGTTCACCATCGGCTCGGTGCCGTCCCTGAATGAGGCGAAGAAGCTGGTCTGACCGCGCACCGAGCGGACGGGCGCCATGGTCGAGATGTGCGCATCCTTCACACGGGCTGCGCCGCGGCCACCTTCGAGTCCAACGCGTCCGTCAGCCGGATGACGAAGTAGACCGCCGCCGCGGCGGCCACGATCCACGAGGCGTCTGCCGTCATCGCCAGGACCAAGGCGTCCCGCTGCTCCTCGAAGGACTCGGCCGCGTTGTAGAAGTAGTTGCTGACAGCGCCGAGCAGCGTGCTGCCGATGAACAGGCCCCACCACAGGTGCAGTGGCCAGGTGGTGACCTTGCCCTCGGCTGCCGGGCGGGCGCCCACGCTCCAGATCGAGCGTGCGATGAGATAGGGCAGCGCCAGGTTCACGAACGGGAAGAACCAGGAACCGATGGCCCAGCCGGAACCTAGTCGGAAGGCTGCGGGTTCGAACGTCCCGGCGTTGCGGCGCATCCGGTGGAACCAGACGACGAAGGCGATCCCGCAGAGGAGGAACGCGGTGAAACCGATCGAGTTGGCGAGGTTGTACGCCAGGTGGGCGCTGTCCAACTCCTCCTGGGCGACGAAGGAGAAGCCTTCGTTCGTCGGTGTCAGCGAGTAGGTCTGCCACCCCCGGTAGACCTTGTACAGATCGGTCATGGCGACCGCTGTCAACAAGCCCCCGACCGTCACCAGGAGGACTCGCGGCGTTCTTCGCAACTGGGACGGGAGCGGTGGGAGCGAAGGTAGTTTGTTGGAGGTGAGCATGACGGTTGACCCCCCACGGGCACAGAAAGCGGAACGGCCCATACGAGAACGGGCGTTGCCGGAAGATATGCCAGTGGAGCGCCGTACGTCCACGGTCATGATCAGCCCTGGTCCGGGGCCGTCGGGAGGGCCGTCCGCCCGCGGGGCCCGACGCTAGGAGCGACGTCGCGGCTTGCCGCGTCCCTTCGCCTTGGCCGTACCGGAACCGGCGCGACCGCCCCGTCCCGCTGACTTGCCCGCCGCGGGCTTCTTACGGGCGCCTCCCGCATCGGGGCGCTTCGCCTGGGGCTGAGCCGGGGCCTGAGGACCGCGGGAGCTGTTGACGGTCCGCCCCCGAACGATTCCGATGAACTGTTCCACCAGGTCGGTGGTCTCGTCCTCGGGCCAGGACAGCGCCACTCGGGACTCGGGAGCGTCCATGACCGTTCGGTAGGTGAGGTCCTTGCGGTGGTGCAACCGCGCGAGCGACTGCGGTACGACGAGGACTCCCACTCCCGCAGCCACCAACTCGATGGCGTCCGCCGTGGTGGCGGGGCGCTCCTTGGCGGCCAGCCCCGGTCGCTCCTCCCACTCCAGGGTGTCATCGAGGGGATGCAACACGATCTCGTCCGCGAGGTCGCCCGGGGACACCTCATCGACCGCCGCCACCACATGGTCCTTGGGGACCACGACGACCGTCGCCTCCGCATACAGGGGAATGGCGCTGAGGTCCGTCCGGTCGATCGGCAGACGGACGAATCCGGCGTCGACACTTCGGGCGCGCAACACGTCCGCGGCTTCGGCGGCGGACACCGGGACGAGCGTCAGGGGGACCGCCGGGAGCCGCTCGTGCCAGATCCGGACCCACTTGGTCGGCGTCACGCCCGGAACGTACGCGAGTCGAAATGAGGGGGGTGCTTCCGAGCCTGTCACCAGGCCAGGTTAGCCGGTCGTGGTCGAAGGCATCGCACACGCTCGATACCCTTGACCCCATGACGTCGCACCAGACCACCCAAACGATGAAGCCCGCCACCGCGGCGAAGAAGCTGGGTGTGTACCTCCAGGCCACCCCTGCCGAGTTCCAGGAGGGTGTCGTCTCGCGCAACGAACTGAACGCGTTGCAGACCGACCCGCCCCAGTGGCTGCAAGACCTGCGGCGCACCGGCCCGCACCCCCGGCCGGTGGTCGCGGCGAAGCTGGGCGTCTCCATCGCGGGCCTCGCCCGTGGCGGGGTCACCGAGGCGCTCACCACCGAGCAGATCGACGCCCTGAAGGACGAGAACCCCTCGTGGCTCCGACAGGAGCGCGCCACCCAGGCCGATGTCCGCAAGGAAGCCGTGCGGATCAAGGAGAAGAACGAGGCACGCGAGACGAAGTCGGGCTCCGACTCCTAACGCGGACGGCACCGCGCGATTGCACGACGCCGACGACACTGCCCTTCCGGGACCTGCCCCGAGGGACGCCGCGGGTCGGCTTGTCGGCGCTTCCTCCCGGTCCGGATGGCGGGCCCTCAGAGCTGGAACACACCCTTGGGGTACGTGGTCAGTTCCGAGGTGCTCGGCGGGCTGAGACGAGCCCCCAGATGGCCGTCGGGACGCACCACCAACACCGTCGGCCAGCTCACGACCCCGCTCGATCCGGGTTCCGAGGCCCGCACGGAACTGTTCGAGGATGCGTTCGGTCTCGTACGGGGGGAGCGCGGCGAAGCCGTACGGCACCTCGGGCGGCAGGGCGAGGTCGATCCTGGTCTGCTCGACACCGTTGACGTACGCCAACGGTCCCCGCATGGCAACCGCCGCGTCCAGGACGGGCCGCACGAGTCCCATGCGGTCCCAGATCTCCAGCGTTCGCGGTTGGACGCCCACCCCCTCCGCTGCGGATCGCGGTACCGGCTCCGGAACCGGGTGCGCCGACTGCGGGAAGTCGGCGCACCCCGCCGTCATGGCCTGCCGCCCAGGGATCAGTACGTGTCGAGGCGGAACCGCTGGTAGTTGGCGTAGGGGCCGCTTTGGTTCTGGCAGCCGAAGTGTCGTAGCCCGATGTTGCTGTCGTCGATGCACAGTCCGGTGGCGACGTTGCGCAGCACGTTCGTGCCACCGGGAGCCGCGCTCAGAACGAACCGCTGGTAGTTGGCGTAGGGGCCGCTTTGGTTCTGGCAGCCGAAGTGCCGCAGTCCGATGTTGCTGTCGTCGACGCACAGCCCGGTGGCGTGGTTGCGCAGGACGTAGGTGTAGGGAGCGACCGTGACGAAGTCGAACTTCTGGTAGTTGGCGTAGGGGCCGCTTTGGCTTTGGCAGCCGAAGTGTCGTAGCCCGATGTTGCTGTCGTCGACGCACAGTCCGGTGGCGACATTGCGCAGCCGAACCGTGTAGACGGCGGCCGTGCCCACGGCCTTCGTCGTGAGTGCTGCGCCTAACCGGCCGGTGGCAGGGCCGTCCGAAGCGGCGGCAGGTGGTGCGGGCGGGGTGGAAGGCGTTGCCGTGCCCGCTGCGGAGGTGCTTGCCGACACCAGTACGAGACCGGCTGCGGCGAGGAGCGCGGCAGCGCCGCGAACGGTCCTGCCCACGAGATTGCGCCTGCTGTTCAACGTGCCTCCTACGTCATGGAGAGGTGTGCGAAGGGGTGCGGCAACGAGTATCTGCGCGGCGCACCCCCGCTGGCTCTGGCAGAGAGCGCACGGGAGGTTGGCCGGGAGCGCACGGGAACTGGCCGGAGGCGTGCTTTACCCGGATGACAGCGCCGCCGAGCATGGAGCCCGAGCGTTCGAAGGATTCGGGGGTGCGATGCCGGCAGCGAGGGTGACCCGTGTCCAGGCGGACGGCGTCAGCCCGCAGGACCGGCTCGGCTGGTGGGCCTCGATGGTGGCCGAGGCGGTCATGCCGGTCGCGATCAGCAGCGATCACGCCCACCGCTTCAAGGGCCGGGCCACTTCGCTGCAACTGCCCCACACCGAGGTGTCGTCGTTCTCGTTCTCACCGATGTCGGCCCGACGCACCCAGACCCACATCCGACGGGCGGACCCCGAGTCGTACTTCCTCGTGCTGGTCCACGGCAGTCCGATCGGGCTGGAGCAGGGGCGCAACACCACCCTCCTCCAGGCCGGCGACATGGCCCTGTTCGACACCTGGCATCCGCTCGCCTGCGAGTTCCCGGACCAGGGACGACAGTGCAGGCTCACCCTGGTCCGGCTGCCCCGCGCCACGATGCCCCTGCCGTACGAACGGACCAACGGACTCTTGAGCACCCGGCTGCCCACCCAGGCCGGGACCGGCGCACTGCTCGTGTCCTTCCTGGCCGGTCTGCGGGCGAACGCGGCGCACTGTGACGAGGCGGAACTGCTCCGTCTCGGCGCGGTGGGATTCGATCTCGTTGCGGGATTCCTGGCCACCCGGTTCGACGGGGTGTCCACCCTGTCGACCGAGGCACGGCACCGGATCCTGTTGACCCGTGTCCTGGCGCACATCGACCGCCACCTGGCCGATCCCGAACTGGGGCCGGTGTCCATCGCGGCGCGCCACCACATCTCGGTGCGGCTGCTGCACCAGTTGTTCCGGCAGCAGCCGGAGACGGTCGGCGCCACGATTCGACGGCGGCGACTCGAACGAACCCGGGCCGACCTGGCCGATCCGCAGCTTCGGCGCAGGACCGTCGGCGAGGTCGGTGTGCGGTGGGGGTTTCGAGACCCCGCTGACTTCAGCCGTGCGTTCCGCGCGGCCTACGGTGTGCCGCCGGGCGAGTACCGACGGATGGTGTCGGTCCCGGATCACCCGCAGACCTGACGCGGCCTGCACTCGCCCCGGCTGGATCGTGACCGAGGCCGGGGCGGTGGGACGCGACGCCGTGTCAGCAGGCGGCCTTCTTGACGAGTGCGGTGATCGTCTCTTCCGCCTCGTCACTCAACTCCGTCACCGCGTACGACGTGGGCCACAGACCCCCTTCGTCGTCGAGGCCCGCCTCGGTGGTGAATCCGAAGGTCGAGTACCGCTCCTTGTCGACCTGGCCACTGCGGAAGAAGCACACGACCTTTCCTTTCCTTGCGTAGGCCGGCTGTCCGTACCACAGCTTCGGCGACAGTTCGGGGGCGGTGGTGGTCACGATGGCGTGGATGCGTTCGGCCACTGCTCGGTCCGAGTCGGCCATCTCCGCGATCTTCGACAGGACGTCCAGTTCCTCGGCCGCCTTCTTGTTGCCGCGACCACGGTTAGCCTCCTTCTTCAACTCGGCGGCGCG
This sequence comes from Streptomyces sp. NBC_00690, assembly GCF_036226685.1. Taxonomy (NCBI): domain Bacteria; kingdom Bacillati; phylum Actinomycetota; class Actinomycetes; order Kitasatosporales; family Streptomycetaceae; genus Streptomyces; species Streptomyces sp. NBC_00690. Next base: position 1,873,186 of record NZ_CP109009.1, on the reverse strand, counting down.
CTCCTGCATGGCGGCACGCTCGTGCTCGGAGAAGCCTCCCGTGTGCTTCGTGCTCATCGCCTCATCCTCCTGGTCGTGCTCCGTACGAGGTGCTTCGACGGTAGTGGTGCCGAGCGGTCCGGGCTTCTCGATTCCTGACCGATGCGGGTGGTGTGTTCCCGGGGACACCGTGCTTCCGTCGAAGAGGCGACCAGACCGGTCAGGAGCGACCGGACCGGTCAGGAATCGAGAAGCGCGCGCCCGACGGTCGTGCGTAGCGTGACGGACATGGACTTCACGGGCTGCCGCGCCTCCCTCCATCCCCCGTGCAGCGGCCTCGAAGCCGTTCCGGGCGTACCACCGGGCCCGCGGTGCGGAGGTCCTGAATGACGTCGGTTCCGAAAGGGAGTCCCCTCGCATGGCACTCACGCTCGACACCATCACCCTCGGAGTACCGCAGGTGAAGGCCGCGCACGCCTTCTACACGGCTGCGCTCTCACCCCTCCCCGGCGTGGAGAACGACACCGCCGAACTGGACCTGCACGGCACCGGCCACCTGGCCGTCCGCCAGTTCGACGACCTCGCCACCGAAGTCGGAGCGGATCCGGTGACCGAGGGCTTCCGCGGCTACGTCCTGTCGTCGATCGTCAGCCAGCCGAGTGAGGTCAAGGCGCTCCTCGAAGCCGCCGCCAACAACGGTGCGACGGTCGTCAAGCCGGCGAAGAAGCAGTTCTTCGGCGAGTTCACCGCCGTCTACCGGGCACCCGACGGCGCGGTGTGGAAGCTGGCGGCGGCGGCAAAGAAGGACACCGGCCCGCGCACCGACCCGCCGAAACCGACCGAGACCGCGATCTACCTCGGTGTCGCCAAGCCGAAGGCTTCCAAGGTCTTCTACGAGAGGCTGGGTATGGGCGTGGACCATGACTACGGCGACAAGTTCATCGACTTCACCGTCACCGAGGGGGTGTGCCGCCTGGGTCTGCTGCCCCGACAGGGCCTTGCGAAGGACGCAGGCGTCGATCCGCGCGGCGACGGCTTCTCCGCGCTCGTGCTCACGCACACGGCCGCTTCCCGCGCCGAGGTTGACGCACTCCTCGCCGCCGCTGACTCCGCTTGGGGGCGGGCCGTCGCCAGCACGGCACGGATCGACGGGGGTGAGTACGCCGGACACTTCACCGACCCCGACGGCTACCACTGGAAGATCACCACGCCCGTATGACCAGCGGCGGCCCGGCCGGCAGGTACGGCGAAGCCGCACCCCGACCAAACGAAGGGCGCGACCGCCGGACGCCGCGCCCCTCCACAGGTGGAAGGGCGTCAGCCCCGGCCTCCCTCTGGTGACCCCGAGGACTCATTGCATAAAACTTCCGAGCTGCGTATAGTCATGCCATCGATGAGGAGGGTTCGATGGTGGTTCGAGCAGCAGTGGCCGGTGCGAGCGGTTATGCGGGCGGAGAGGTGCTCCGACTGCTGACCACACACCCGGGGGTGGAGATCGGCGCACTGACCGGCAACTCCAACGCAGGTCAGACCATCGGAAGCCTTCAGCCCCAACTGCTGCCGCTGGCCGACCGCGTCCTTGAGGCCACCACCGCCGAGGTGCTGGCCGGTCATGACGTGGTCTTCTTGGCCCTGCCGCACGGGCAGTCCGCCGCCGTGGCAGAAGAGTTGGGTGACGATGTCCTCGTCGTCGATATGGGTGCCGACTTCCGGCTCACGGACGCCGGCGACTGGGAGCGATTCTACGGTTCGCCCCACGCCGGAACCTGGCCGTACGGGCTCCCCGAACTGCCGGGCGCCCGGGCCGCGCTGGAGGGGTCCAAGCGCATCGCGGTCCCCGGCTGCTACCCCACGGCCGTCTCGCTGGCCCTCTTCCCTGCGTACGCGGCGAACCTGGCCGAACCGGAAGCCGTCATCACCGCCGCCTCCGGCACCTCCGGCGCGGGCAAGGCGCCCAAGACGCATCTCCTCGGCTCCGAGGTGATGGGATCGATGAGCCCTTACGGAGTCGGCGGCGGTCACCGCCACACTCCGGAGATGATCCAGAACCTCAGTGCGGTGGCGGGTGAGCGGGTCACCGTCTCGTTCACACCGACCCTGGCACCGATGGCCCGTGGCATCCTCGCCACCTGCTCCACCAAGGCCAAGCCGGGGACCACCGCGCAGGACGTCCGGGCCGCCTACGAGAAGGCGTACGCGGACGAGCCCTTCGTCCGACTCCTCCCCGAGGGCCAGTGGCCGGCGACCGCCCATGTCATGGGTGCGAACGCGGTGCACCTCCAGGTCGCCTTCGACGAGAGCGCGCACCGCATCATCGCGATCAGCGCCATCGACAACCTCACCAAGGGCACGGCCGGTGGAGCGATCCAGAGCATGAACATCGCCCTCGGTCTTCCCGAGGACACGGGGCTGCCCCTGGTCGGGCTCGCGCCGTGACGGCTTCGGTGCGAAGTGCCCAGCACTGTGCCCAGGGCGCGGTGCACCCGCGCTGACTGCGGTGCACAACACCGGGGGAGAGATCACCACCGGGCCACTGATCGGGACGAAGGTCATAGGGGCGCGCCGGGCGCGCGAGGAACGCGAAGAACACGAAGAAGCCGAGAGGGAGACACAGTGAGCGTCACCGCAGCGAAGGGGTTCACCGCGGCGGGCATCGCCGCCGGAATCAAGGAGAGCGGCAACCCCGACCTGGCACTGGTCGTCAACAACGGGCCGCGCCGGGCCGCCGCCGGAGTCTTCACCTCCAACCGGGTCAAGGCCGCGCCTGTCCTCTGGTCGGAGCAGGTGCTCAAGGGGGGTGCGGTCACGGCGGTCGTGCTGAACTCCGGCGGCGCCAACGCCTGCACCGGCCCGCAGGGCTTCCAGGACACCCATGCCACCGCGGAGAAGGCGGCCGAGGTACTCGAAGGACACAGCGCCGGTGAGATCGCCGTCGCCTCCACGGGGCTGATCGGCCTGCTCCTGCCCATGGACAAGCTGCTGCCCGGAGTCGAGACCGCCGCCGGGCAACTGTCGGAGCACGGCGGCGAGAAGGCCGCCATCGCCATCAAGACCACCGACACCGTCCACAAGACCGCGGTCCGCGAGGGCGAGGGCTGGACGGTCGGTGGGATGGCCAAGGGCGCCGGCATGCTCGCTCCCGGGCTCGCCACCATGCTGGTCGTGCTCACCACGGACGCCGATCTGGAGGCCGCCGTCCTCGACAAGGCACTGCGCGACGCGACCCGGTTGACCTTCGACCGGATCGACTCCGACGGGTGCATGTCCACCAACGACACGGTGCTGCTCCTCGCTTCCGGTGCGTCCGGTGTGGTCCCGGAGTACGAGGCGTTCGCCACGGCCGTTCGAGAGGTCTGCGACGATCTGGCCCGCCAGCTGATCGGTGACGCCGAGGGGGCGTCCAAGGACATCCGCATCGAGGTGATCGGCGCGGCCACGGAGGACGACGCCGTCGAGGTGGGGCGTTCCATCGCCCGCAACAACCTGCTGAAGTGCGCCATCCACGGCGAGGACCCCAACTGGGGGCGGGTGCTCTCCGCCATCGGCACCACCGATGCCGCCTTCGAACCGGATCAACTCAACGTGGCCATCAACGGCGTCTGGGTCTGCCGGAACGGCGGTGTGGGGGAGGACCGCGATCTGGTCGACATGCGCTACCGCGAGGTCAAGATCACCGCAGATCTTTCCGCGGGCTCCCAGTCCGCCGTCATCTGGGCGAACGATCTGACCGCCGACTACGTCCATGAGAACAGCGCCTACTCCTCCTGAGGATTCGGGGACCTTCACTCCATGAGCACCCGCAAGCACACCGCCCTGCCCAAGGCGCAGATCCTCATCGAGGCCCTGCCCTGGCTGACCAGGCACAACGGCAGGGTCGTCGTCGTCAAGTTCGGTGGCAACGCCATGGTCGACGAGGACCTCAAAGCTGCTTTCGCCCAGGACGTGGTCTTTCTGCGACAGGCGGGCCTGCGTCCCGTCGTCGTGCACGGCGGAGGGCCGCAGATCAGTGCGCAGTTGGATCGACACGGCCTGGTCAGCGAGTTCAAGGCCGGTCTGCGGGTCACCACGCCCGAGGCGATGGACGTCGTACGCATGGTGTTGGCGGGCCAGGTCCAGCGGGAACTGGTCGGACTCCTCAACCAGCACGGGCCGCTCGCCGTCGGCCTCACCGGCGAGGACGCACACACGATTACGGCGATCAAGCACCAGCCGCTGATCGACGGCGAGTTGGTCGACATCGGCCGGGTCGGCGAGATCACCCGGATCGACAGCGGTGCGATCGAAGCGTTGTTGGAGGACGGCCGCATCCCGGTCATCTCCTCCATCGCGCGCGCGGAGGACGACGGACATGTCTACAACGTCAATGCTGATACGGCGGCTGCGGCACTCGCTGCTGCGCTGGGCGCGGAGACCCTGATGGTCCTCACGGACGTCGAGGGACTGTACGTGGACTGGCCCAACAGCGACGAGGTGATCAGCCGACTGACGGCCACCCAGTTGGAGAAGCTGCTGCCGGACCTGTCCAGCGGCATGGTTCCCAAGATGGAGGGCTGTCTGTTCGCCGTGCGCAATGGAGTCAACACCGCGCGGGTGATCGACGGCCGGGTCCCGCACTCCATCCTGTTGGAGATCTTCACCGACGAGGGGATCGGCACCATGGTCGTCCCCGACGGGCACCCGCTCGTGGCGCAGGAACAGGGGGAAGCATGAGCAACCAGGAGTACGCCCGGCGCTGGCAGGGCGTGATGAGCGACAACTACGGCACGCCCGCCCTGTCCTTGCTCCGCGGCCAGGGCGCGAAGGTCTGGGACGCGGACGGCACCGAGTACACCGACTTCGTCGGTGGCATCGCGGTGAACGCACTCGGGCACGGCCACCCCGCTGTGGTCGAGGCCGTCTCCCGCCAGATCGCCGCGCTGGGGCACGTGTCCAACCTCTATGTCGCCGAGCCGCCCGTCCTGCTCGCCGAGCGGCTCATCGAACTCTTCGCCCGGCCCGGGCGCGTGTACTTCTGCAACTCGGGCGCGGAGGCCAACGAGGCCGTCTTTAAGATCGGACGCCTGACGGGCCGTCCCCACATGGTCGCCACGACGGGCGGCTTCCACGGCCGGACCATGGGAGCACTCGCCCTCACCGGCCAGTCCGCCAAGCGGGACCCCTTCCTGCCGCTGCCGGGTGAGGTGACCCATGTTCCGTACGGGGACGTGGAGGCGCTGAGGGCAGCCGTCACCGCGGAGACCGCCCTGGTGCTGATCGAGCCGATCCAGGGCGAGAACGGCGTGGTCGTTCCGCCCCCGGGCTATCTCGAAGCCGCTCGTGAGATCACCCGTGCCGCCGGTGCGCTGCTGGCCCTCGACGAGGTGCAGACGGGTATCGGCCGGACCGGTTCCTGGTTCGAGCACCAGGCGCACCAGGGCGTGGAGCCGGACGTGGTGACCCTGGCCAAGGGGCTCGGCGGAGGTCTTCCGCTGGGGGCGACCGTGGCCTTCGGCCCTGCGGCCGACCTGTTGCGGCCCGGACAGCACGGCACCACCTTCGGTGGCAACCCGGTCGCCTGCGCCGCTGGGCTCGCCGTTCTCGACACGCTCGCCGGCGATGGAATCCTCGATCGGGTCAAGCGGCTGGGGGAGAAGATCCGGGACGGGATCGAGCGGCCGGACGGCCGTGACGCACATCCTCTGGTCTCCCATGTCCGCGGTGCGGGACTGCTGCTGGGTATCGTGCTCAACGAGCCCCTCGCGCCCCAGGTGCAGCTCGCGGCTCAGAGTGCCGGTTTTCTGGTGAATGCCCCGGCTCCCGATGTCGTACGGCTCATGCCGCCACTGATCATCGACGAGGCCGATGTGGACGCGTTCCTCCAGGCATGGCCCGGTGTGCTCGATACGGCCAACGAGAAGTACGGGGAAGGACGATCCGGAGAATGAGACGCAGATGACCGAGGCGCAGGACACCGAGCAGGGCGGGCCCGCGGTTCCGCAGACCCGCATGGCCCGCCACCGCCAGATCGTGGACATCCTCAACCGGCAGCCGGTCCGCTCCCAGAGCCAGTTGGCCAAACTGCTCGCCGACAGCGGGCTGAGCGTCACCCAGGCGACCCTCTCCCGGGATCTGGACGAGTTGGGCGCGGTGAAGATCCGCAACACCGGTGGTGAGCTGATCTACGCCGTGCCCAGCGAGGGCGGCTTCCGCACGCCCCAGGCTCCGCTCGGCGGGTCGGCCAAGGAGGAGCGGATGCGCAGACTGTCGGGGGAGCTCCTGATCTCCGCCGAGGCATCCGCCAACCTGGTGGTCCTGCGCACTCCTCCGGGCGCGGCACAGTTCCTCGCCTCGGCCATCGACCAGGCCGAACTGCACGACATCCTCGGCACCATCGCGGGCGACGACACCCTGATGCTGATCAGCAGGGATCCGCTGGGCGGTCAGGCCCTGGCGGACCACCTGCTGAGGCTGGCCCAGAACGACCGGTAGCGGCGAGGGCGGGTCACCCGGTGGCCCGCCTCCCCGTGCGGGGTACGGCGCCCTGCGGAGCGGGATCGCTAGGCGGAGCGCTGGGGCAGCGGGAGCGGTAGTGCCGGCAGCCCGTCCAAGCTCACCCCGACATGCTCCTTCTTGGCGCAGTAGGCCGCGAACTCCTCGTCCGACTTCCGACCGAAGTGCTCGGCGTGCTGGGTGCGCTCCTCCCGGTAGTCCATGAACGGCACGGCGAAACCGCAGGCGTCGCTGATGCGGCGCGCATGGACGACGACGATGGCCCGAGCCCCCGGACCGTCCGCCGCCGAGAACTGCCCGATGAGCTCCGACCAGCGCGGATCATCCCGGAAGACCGCTTCTCCGCTGCCGTGGACCCGCAGCACCTTGGGCGGCCCGGTGAACGCGCACCACATCAGGGTGATCCGCCCGTTCCCCTCCTCGCGCAGATGCGCGATCGTCTCGGCGCCGCTGCCGCCGAAGTCCAGATAGGCCAGGGTGTGCTCGTCGAGGACGACGAGGCTGCCGCTGCGGCCCTTGGGGGAGAGGTTGATGTGCCCCTCGCCGTCCAGGGGCGCGGTGGCGGTGAAGAACACGGGCTGCTGCTCGATGAACGTCCTGATGCGGCCCTCTATGCGTGCGTATCGCTGTCCCATGGGCTGGATTATCCGCCGCGTGGGGCGCCTGCGACATCCAATATTGACGAATCATGCAAGGGAGTGCATACTTATTCCATCGTCGAATGCACCGTAAGGAGAATCCCGTGACCGAGCGCGTCGTACTCGCCTACTCGGGCGGTCTGGACACCTCCGTCGCCATCGGCTGGATCGCCGAGGAGACGGGCGCCGAGGTCATCGCCGTCGCCGTGGACGTCGGCCAGGGCGGCGAGGACCTGGACGTCATCCGCAAGCGCGCGCTCGCCTGCGGTGCCGTGGAGGCCGAGGTGGCCGACGCCAAGGACGAGTTTGCCGATGAGTACTGCCTCCCGGCGATCAAGGCCAATGCGTTGTACATGGACCGGTACCCCCTGGTCTCCGCGCTCTCCCGGCCCACGATCGTCAAGCACCTCGTCGCCGCCGCCCGCAAGCACAACGCAGGCATCGTCGCCCACGGCTGCACCGGCAAGGGCAACGACCAGGTCCGCTTCGAGGCCGGCATCTCCGCGCTCGGCCCTGACCTCAAGTGCATCGCCCCGGTCCGTGACTACGCGATGACCCGGGACAAGGCGATCGCCTTCTGCGAGGCCAAGCAGCTGCCCATCGCGACCACCAAGAAGTCGCCGTACTCGATCGACCAGAACGTCTTCGGGCGGGCCGTGGAGACGGGCTTCCTGGAGGACATCTGGAACGCTCCGATCGAGGACATCTACGAGTACACCTCCAACCCGGCTCTCCCGCGCGAGGCCGATGAGGTCGTCATCTCCTTCAAGGAGGGCGTCCCCGTCGCTATCGACGGCAAGCCCGTCACCGTCCTCCAGGCGATCCAGCAGCTCAACGAGCGGGCCGGCGAGCACGGCATCGGCCGGATCGACATGGTCGAGGACCGGTTGGTCGGCATCAAGTCCCGTGAGGTGTACGAGGCGCCCGGCGCGATCGCGCTGATCACCGCACACCAGGAGCTGGAGAGCGTCACGGTCGAGCGCGAGCTGGCCCGCTACAAGCGGCAGGTCGAGCAGCGCTGGGGCGAGATGGTCTACGACGGTCTGTGGTTCTCCCCGCTCAAGCGGGCCCTGGACGGCTTCATCAACGAGGCCAACCAGCACGTCACGGGCGACATCCGGATGACCCTGCACGGCGGCCGGGCCGTCGTCACCGGTCGGAAGTCGGACGAGTCGCTGTACGACTTCAACCTCGCCACCTACGACTCCGGCGACACCTTCGACCAGTCGAAGGCCCAGGGCTTCATCGAGATCTTCGGACTCTCCTCCAAGATCGCTGCCAAGCGGGACCTGGCCTGACCCCTCGGTTCCGTCGAACCTGCCGGAACCGTCCCTGTCGGCAGAACCGGCACCAGCTGGCCCAGCCGGCAGAGTCGACAGATCCGACAGGGACCACGTCGACACGACGCCCGCACCATGTGAAGAAGCCGCCTCCCCGTAACCTTTCGCGGGGAGGCGGTCGCACATCTCTTTCTTCGAGGAGCTTGAAGCTGTGAGCAGCAACAACGGTGACGTCCGGCTCTGGGGCGCTCGGTTCGCCGACGGTCCCGCCGAGGCACTGGCCAAGCTGTCGGCGTCGGTCCACTTCGACTGGCGGTTGGCGCCCTACGACATCGCCGGATCGCGGGCCCACGCCCGTGTGCTGCACACCGCGGGGCTGCTCACCGAGGACGAGCTGACCCGGATGCTGGCGGGCCTCGACCAGCTCGAAGCCGATGTGGCGGACGGCTCCTTCACCGGCACCATCGCGGACGAGGACGTCCACACCGCGCTGGAGCGGGGTCTGCTGGAGCGTCTCGGGCCCGACCTCGGCGGCAAACTGCGCGCCGGGCGCTCCCGCAACGACCAGATCGCCACGCTCTTTAGGATGTACCTGCGGGACCACGCCAGGATCATCGGCGCACTCATCGCCGAACTCCAGGACGCACTCGTGGGCCTCGCCGAAGCCCACCCCGATGTGGCGATGCCCGGGCGCACCCACCTCCAGCACGCCCAACCCATCCTCTTCGCCCACCATGTGCTCGCGCACGCCCAGTCGCTGTCGCGGGACGCCGAACGGCTGCGGCAGTGGGACGTGCGGACGGCCGTGTCCCCGTACGGATCGGGTGCGCTGGCGGGCTCCTCGCTGGGTCTGGACCCCGAGGCTGTCGCCGCGGACCTGGGCTTCGAGGGCGGTTCCGTCGGCAACTCCATCGACGGCACCGCATCCCGCGACTTCGTCGCCGAGTTCGCCTTCATCACCGCGATGATCGGGGTGAACCTCTCCCGGATCGCCGAGGAGGTCATCATCTGGAACACGAAGGAGTTCTCCTTCGTCACCCTCCACGATGCCTTCTCCACCGGTTCGTCGATCATGCCGCAGAAGAAGAACCCGGACATCGCCGAACTCGCCCGCGGCAAGTCGGGCCGGCTGATCGGCAACCTCACCGGCCTGATGGCCACCTTGAAGGCGCTCCCGCTCGCGTACAACCGCGACCTCCAGGAGGACAAGGAGCCCGTCTTCGACTCGTGCGACCAACTGGAGGTGCTGCTGCCGGCCTTCACCGGCATGATGGCGACCCTGACGGTCAACCGGGAGCGGATGGCCGAGCTCGCGCCGGCCGGTTTCTCGCTGGCCACGGACATCGCCGAGTGGTTGGTGAAGCAGGGTGTGCCGTTCCGTGTTGCGCACGAGGTCGCGGGGGAGTGCGTCAAGGAGTGCGAGGGCCTCGGGATCGAGCTCGACGAGCTCACCGACGAGCAGTTCGCCAAGATCTCTCCCCATCTGACCCCCGAGGTCCGCTCGGTCCTCACCGTGTCGGGCGCGCTCGCCTCCCGCAGTGGACGTGGCGGTACGGCACCCTCGGCGGTCGCGGTCCAACTGACCGAGGTCAAGGCCGATCTGGCCGCGCAGCACGCCTGGGCGAACGCCGTTCGCTAACCGGGGGAAATCGGTTCACTACAGCGCCGCCGCCCACTGTGCGAGCGCGTCGAAGTCCGGTCGGGTCAGCCCGATCCGATGGTCGACGTGCAGCAGCAGGGCGGCGGCCAGATGCGTTTGCTCCACGTACTCCCGGTCCAATTCGGTTATCTCGTCGTCGAACCAGGCGAACGGGCGTCCCGCCGCGTACTCAAGCACGTACTGGGTCTTCCAGAAGGTGCCGCGCGGTGCCGCGCCGTGCATCACCGGCCAGTCGATGAAGGGCAGTTCCGGCAGGCCCAGCACGGGAGCGACCCAGACGTTCGCCTCGTCCTTCCAAGTCGTCGCCCACACCAGGTCGAAGCGGTCGGTGAGTGCCAGCAGTTCCTGGCCGTGGCCGGGGTGGAGCCAGACGCGCAGCGGGCGGGGCTGGGTCCAGCCGTTCGGATGCATGCGGTGGGTCGTGTAGCCGTGGGGGCGACGCTCCGGCTTTCCGCCGTAGGGGTTGAGCGGCCCGTCGATGTCGATCAGCAGCAGCGGCTTCATCCGTACAGCCTTCCTTCTGGGCGCCTATGAGTCGACGCAATATCTATTGAGACATTCATGTCTCACGTGGGTTATGGTTGTCTCATGACAGTTGACCGTGAGCAGGTCCTGCGGACCGCAGCCGCCCTCCTCTCCCGCAAGGCCACCGCGACCATGGACGAGGTCGCCAAAGCCGCCGGGATCGGTCGCGCCACCCTCCACCGGCACTTCGCCGGCCGGGATTCCCTGGTGCGCGCCCTGGAGGACTTCGGCATCCGCGAGTTCGAGACGGCTCTGGACGCCGCGCGCCTCGACGACGGAAGGGCGTGCGACGCCCTGCGCCGGCTCATCGCCGAGACGGAGTCCAACGCCGCCCTGCTCGGCTTCCTCTTCACGGAGAACCAGCTCTTCGAGGAGTCGGTCAACGAAGGCTGGAACCGGCTGGACGCCCGGGTGTCGGCCCTCTTCCAGCGCGGACAGGAAGAGGGCGACTTCCGCATCGATCTGACCGCCGCCTGGCTGACCGAGGCGCTGTACGGACTGGTCGGCTCCGGAGCCTGGGCCGTCCAGTCGGGCCGGGTCGCCGGCAAGGACTACCAATTCATGATCGCCGAGCTGCTGCTCGGTGGTGTCACCCGACGGAGCGTGGAGAAGTGAACGGCACCATCCAGTTGACGAAGGAGACCGTGAAGGCTCCGGGCCGGTGGCTCGCCCTGGCCGTACTGGTGCTGGCCGTGCTGCTGGTCGCGGTCGACGCCACGGTGCTGGGGCTCGCCACGCCGTTCCTGAGTGAGGACCTCAAGCCGTCCGGTACCGAACTGCTGTGGATCGGCGACGTCTACTCGTTCATCATCGCGGGACTGCTGATCTCGATGGGCAGCCTCGGTGACCGCATCGGTCGCAAGAAGTTGCTGCTCACGGGCGCCGTGGCGTTCGGCGCGGTCTCTGTACTCAACGCGTACGCCACCAGCCCCGAGATGATGATCATAGCGCGGGCGCTGCTCGGTGTCGCCGGTGCCACCCTGATGCCGTCCACGCTCGCGCTGATCCGCAACCTCTTCCACGACCCGAAGGAACGCAGCATCGCCGTGGGCATCTGGGGCGCCGCCGCCTCAGCGGGCGCCGCGGTGGGGCCCGTCGTTGGCGGATTCCTGCTGGAGCACTTCTGGTGGGGCTCGGTCTTCCTGATCAACCTGCCCGTCATGGCGGTCCTGGTGGTCGTCGGGATCAAGCTGCTGCCCGAATCGCGCAATCCGAACCCGGGCCCCTGGGACCTGCTGAGCGTCGTCCTCTCGCTGGTGGGCATGGTCGCGATCGTCTATGCGATCAAGGAGATGGCCGTCCACGGCATCGGTGTGCTCTCGGCCGCCGCCGCGGTCATCGGCATCGGTTCGCTGTACTGGTTCGTCCGCAGGCAGTTGACCCTGGCCTCGCCCCTGCTGAACGTACGGCTCTTCCACAATCGAGGCTTCTCCGGTGCCGTCCTCGCCGACCTGCTGACCATCCTCGGTCTGTCCGGTCTGGTCTTCTTCCTCTCCCAGTTCCTGCAACTGGTCCAGGGGCGCTCGCCGCTGGAGGCGGGGCTGATCGAACTGCCCGCGGCGATCGGTGCGGTGATGGCCGGTCTGCTCGCCGGCTACCTCGCCCGCAGGGCGTCCGTGCGCAGTGCCGTCTCGGGCGGGCTGACGGCGGTCGGTCTGGCACTCGCGTCCTGCACCCTGCTGACCGCGGAGACCGGGCCGCTCTCCATGGGTCTCGCGCTGTTCCTCGGTGGTCTCGGTGCGGGCCTCGCCTTCACCGTGACCGCCGACGTGATCCTCTCCAGCGTCCCCAAGGAACAGGCGGGTGCCGCGTCCGCGGTCTCCGAGACGGCGTACGAACTCGGCGCGGCCCTCGGCATCGCCCTGCTCGGCTCGATCGTGACCGGCGTCTACCGCGGCTTCCCGGTCCCGGAAGGGGTGCCGTCCGAGGTGACCGCCGCCGCTCGGGACTCGCTCGGCGGCGCGGCGCAGGCCGTCGAGACGCTGCCCGAGGACCAGAGCGCGGCCCTGCTCGCCTCGGCCCAGAACGCCTTCGCGGACGGCTTCCATGTCGCCGGAGCGGTCGGTTCGGTGGTCCTGTTGCTCACCGCGGTCGCGGCCTGGTTCCTGCTGAAGGGGCAGCGACTGGAGGACGGGGTGGAACACCCCTAGTCCCGCCCCGCTCATACCGCGAGGGCCGACCCCGTCCGACTTCGGACGGGGCCGGCCCTCGCCGTATGGGTGCCGGTCAGGCGGCCTTCGCCTTCGTCGCATACATGTCGACGTACTCCTGGCCGGAGAGCCGCATGACCTCGGTCATCACCGAGTCCGTGACCGCCCGCAGCACATAGCGGTCGCGATCCATGCCCTCGTACCGGGAGAACTCCATGGCCTTGCCGAACCGGATGGTCACCCGACCCGGCCTGGGCAGCCCCGCGCCTCCCGGCTGGAGCTTGTCCGTGCCGATGACCGCGAACGGCACCACGGGTGCCCCGGTCATCAGGGTGAGCCGGGCGATTCCGGTGCGCCCCCGGTACAGCCGCCCGTCGGGAGAGCGCGTGCCCTCGGGGTAGATCCCGAAGACCCTCCCCTCCTCCAACACCCTGTGCCCCGTCATCAGGGCGGCCACCCCGCCGTTAGCCCCGTCCCGGTCCACCGGGATCATGCCGACGCCGATGAAGAACCACGCCATCACCCGGCCCTTGAGGCCCTTCCCGGTGACGTACTCGTCCTTGCCGATGAAGTAGACGGGGCGGGAGCACACCAGAGGCAGGATCATCGAGTCGATGAACGTCAGGTGGTTGCCCGCCAAAATGACGGGGCCGGACCCGGGAATGCTCTCCACTCCCTCCACGCGGGGACGGAACATCAGGCGCAGGATGGGTCCTAGTACGGCCTTGATGAGGGTCAAGCGGGACAACGGGTCCTCCGGTGTCATGAAGGGACGGCAGCGGTGGGCGGCCTGGGCGAGACCCTGTCGGACCTCTCCCGATCCGCCGTGGTCTGCGCAGGTGAGGACGATACTCGCGGCAAACGCCCGATCGCACATCGGGTTCACGGATCAGATACTCACTGTTGATGTGTGTTAGCGCTCCGTTCGCCCGTGGTCCTCCTGCGAGAAGTGATGACTTCCTAGCGTCGACAGCGCCGAAACCCGCACGCACGACCTTTAGGGAAAGCGTGCGCATCCAGGGAGGAATCCGATGACCAAGCCAGTAGAAGGCCCGGACAGCAAGCCGGGGCGGCGCACGGTGCTGGGAGCTGCCGTGCTCTCCACGGCGGCACTCGGCACGGCAACCGTGGCTGCCGTGCCGAGTGCCGCTGCCACCCCCGCGGCGGCTGCCGCCCGCGACGGCCGGCAGTACCACGGGGGAGGCTCGTACCGCGCCCTGCCGCATCCCACCGTGATCGCCCACCGCGGTGCGAGCGGCTACCGCCCCGAACACACCATCGGCGCCTACCGACTCGCCCTGGACATGGGCGCACACATCATCGAGCAGGACGTGGTGCCCACCAGGGACGGCCATCTCGTCTGTCGGCACGAGAACGACATCATCGGCACCACGGATGTGGCGGAGCACGCCGAGTTCGCCGACCGCAGGACGACCAAGAGCATCGACGGCACCCGGCTCACCGGCTGGTTCACCGAGGACTTCACGCTCGCCGAACTCAAGACCCTGCGGGCCAAGGAGCGCATCCCCCGCAACCGCCCCGACAACACGCTCTACGACGGACGCTGGCCGATCCCCACCCTCGACGAAGTGCTGCGCTGGGCGAACGACGAGGGGCGTCGCCGAGGTGGCCCGGTGTGGCTGCACATCGAGACCAAGCACCCCACCTACTTCCGCCAACTGGGCCTCGGCCTCGAAGAGCGGCTCGCCCGGCTGCTGCGCCGCCATGGCCGCGACGGGCGCAACGCTCCCGTGTTCCTCCAGTCCTTCGAGCCCGACAGCATGCGACGGATGGCCCGGCTCGTCTCGGCGCCACGGGTGGTGCTGCTGTCCGGGCCGACCAGCAGACCCTGGGACTTCGTCGTCGGGGGCGACCCGCGCACCGTCGCCGACCTGGTCAAGCCCGAGGGGCTGGCGTGGTTGGCCTCCTTCGCCCAGGGCATCGGCCCGACGCTCGACCTGGTCATCCCCAAGGGCGCGAACGGCGAGCTGGGGGAGCCGACCGTGCTGGTGCGGGACGCGCACCGCCGGGGGCTGGTGGTCCACCCGTACACCCTGCGGAACGAGAACGTCTTCCTGCCCGCCGACTTCCAACGTGACGACGCCGGGGCGCCCGGAGGGGCGGCCGATGGATACGGCGATGTCTTCGGCGCCTATCGGCGCTACTTCGCCACCGGCATCGACGGCATCTTCACCGATCACCCGGACACGGGCCTCCTGGCCGCCGATGCTTACCGCGACGGTCGCCGACCGGGCGGGGCGCGCTGACCCTCCCCGTACGAGTGACAGCGACGGTTCCCGGAAACCGTCGCCGTGCGCATCGGTGTCCCGCACCACATGACGCCCCCTAAGGAACTCGCCTCCGCCGTGGCCGCCTTGCGCCCCCTGGTGCACGCCGAGGCCACGGCGGAGGCACCCGCAGCGGGCATGGACGCGGCCGACCTCGAACAGGCGGTGTGGCTCAGGCTGTTCGAGACTCTGGGGGAGAGCGGGCCACCGGCGGAACCGGCCCGCTGGGTGAGGAAGGTGGTGCGTGCCCAGGCGCGCCGGTCCCGTCGTACCGCACGGAGGGAGCGCCCCATCGGCGGGCGGGTCCCGGAACCGGCGGGCGACCTCGGACACGAGCCCGAAGGTGCCCTGCTCAGCGCCGAACGGCGCCGGGCCGTCTGGGCAGCGCTGGCACGGACCCCGGGGGACTGCCCCCGGCTATTGGCTGCGATGTTGTCGGCGAATGACCCTACTTACCGCGAAATCGCAGGAGAGTTGGGTATCTCACAGGGAAGTCTAGGACCGATGCGTTCCCGTTGCCTGGGATGTCTGCGCAGAATGCTCGCTGTCGAGGTTGGAGCTCCTGCCCGTGGGGGAAAGGAGCGGTAGACAACGGTCGGCAATCGGCTGACAACTGCCCTGGACGGGTGAGCGGGAGGCATGTGCACATGGGCATGAGCGTGACGATCTCAGCGGCGAGAGCCCAGGACGCGGAGCACATCCTCAAGCTCCAGTACCTCTGCTACCAAAGCGAGGCAGAGCTGTACGGCGACTACGCGATCGAGCCCCTCACCCAGTCCCTGGACGGTCTGCGGGCCGAGTTGGCCGAGGGACACGCTCTCGTGGCACGCCTCGGGGACGAGGTCGTCGCATCCGTACGAGGCCGAGTCGACGACGACGGCACCGCCAGGATCGCCAAGCTGATCGTCCACCCCCGGATGCAGCGCCACGGTCTGGGCGGACGACTCCTGGACGCCATCGAGGACCACTTCGCCACCGAACCCGCCGCCCAACGCTTCCAGCTATTCACCGGGCATCGCAGTGAGGGCAACCTCCGGCTGTATCGCAGCCGCGGCTATGTCCCGGTCGCCCGGGAGCAGGTGGGCCCCAGTCTGACCCTGGTCACCCTGGAGAAGGGCGCGTCCGCGCTGGGCTATGTGACCAGCGCCTGATCGGACGCCAGCCCGGCCCGCGGGACGCTCAGGCTCGGGACGCTCAGGCTCGGGACGCTCAGGCTCGGGACGCTCAGGCTCGGGACGCTCAGGCTTTAGTCGCCGGGCGCTGTCCTCGTGCGCGGCGCAGCCACAGCATTCCGGTCACTGGCAACAGGACCGGGATGAAGACGTAGCCCATGCCGTACGTGGACCAGACGGTGGAGTCCGGGAAGGCCGAGGGCTCCACCACGGTCCATGTGCCCACGATCAGTACGCCGGCCAGTTCGGCGGCGCAGCACACGAGCGCCGCCCTGCGGGCCCGCTCACCGCCCCGTACGAGCGTGTACGTGATGAACGCGTACACCACGGCGGCCACGGCTGAGAGCGTATGGGCCAGCGGTGCCGTGTCGAAGCGGACGAGGATCTCGTAGATGGAACGCGACACCGCGCCCACCGACATCACGCCGTACAGCCACACCAGAAGCACTCCGGGGCCGGCGACCAGCCTGGTCCGGGCCCCGGGCTGCTGCTGGTCCGTCGTGGAATGCTCCGTCTGCGGCTTTGCCGCCACGGGCTCGGACACGGTCAGCCTCCCCAGATGTCGTAGAGCCGCACTTGCAGCACGGCGAGCACCACTGCACCCGCTGCGACGGTGGCGGAGCCCCAGCGGGTCCGTTCCGTGAGCGAGAGGAAACCGGCGGCCGGGACCGCCGTGAACGCACCGATCAGATAGGCGACGAACGTCACCGTGCCGTCTCGTGCGTCCTCGCCCCGGGCCAGCTGCACCACGCCCACGATCAGTTGGATCAGGGCCAGGGCGGTCACCACGGCCATGCCGATGAAGTGCCAGTCCTTGGTGGGCTGATCGCGGTAGGCCGCGTATCCGCACCAGGCGGCGAGGGCGAGCGCGGTCACGGCGACCACGACCGTCAGGGCGTCAAGCATGCCCACGAGCGTATTACGGGTTCGAGGACCCCTTGCGCGCGACCCCGTGCGAGGTCGGGCCCCTCACGTCGGCGGAGCGGGGCCAGCGGCTTCACCGTGGCCTTGACCACAGTGCGGGGTCGAGGGTGATGCCCCAGGTATCCGCCGAAGGGCTTAATTTTCGCAGGTCAGGTCGGTTTCGATGGGCACTTTCCCAGGGGTGGGGTCGTAGGTGCCCCCATATCGCAGCCGTCCGCTATTCGGACGGCGCTCTTTGCTTGCTGGAACCATCTGGTTTACTGGCCGACATGACCACGACGAGCAGCCGCACCCTTGCGACCGAGGCGCACCCGACGCCCGGTGCTCGTTGTCTGTGTCGAATGTGCGCCTTCTGAGGGCCCCCGCTTTGCCTCGCGCCCCGAAGTGAGATCGCGCAGCCGTCCGTTCGCCTGATCGGATCGCCGCTGCCACCGCGCATGCACTGACCCCTTCACGCCCCGGAGCCGCCGAGCGCGCCCCGGAAGAAGACCGTGCCGCGTTCCGAAGACATCCCACCCGAAGACGAACGCCCCGTGCCGGTGCGCCTGTGTGCCGTGCACTCGACAGTGATGGACATCCCAGTGATCACCACCACGGGCCTCACCAAGGTCTACCGCTCGCGAGGACGCGAGGTCACCGCCCTGGACGGCGTCGACCTGCACGTTGAGGAAGGCGAGGTGTACGGCGTCATCGGCCAGAGCGGCGCCGGAAAGTCCTCCCTCATCCGTTGCGTCAATCTGCTGGAGCGCCCCACGGCCGGCACCGTGACCGTGAACGGACGGGACCTCACCGCACTCGCCGGCCGCGGACCGCGGGCGGGCAAGGAACTGCGCACCGCCCGCAGCCGCATCGGCATGGTCTTCCAGCACTTCAACCTGGTCTCGTCCCGGTCGGTCCGCGACAACGTCGAACTGCCGTTGGAGATCCTCGGACTCTCCCGGCGAGAGCGCGCCAGCAAGGCGCTCGAACTCCTCGATCTGGTGGGCCTCGCGGACAAGGCCAAGTCCTACCCGAGCCAGCTCTCCGGTGGGCAGAAGCAGCGCGTCGGCATCGCCCGGGCCCTCGCCGGCGACCCCGAGGTACTGCTCTCGGACGAGGCCACCAGCGCACTCGACCCCGAGACGACCCGTTCCATCCTCCATCTCCTGCGCGACCTCAACCGCCGCCTGGGGCTGACCGTCCTCCTCATCACGCACGAGATGGACGTCGTCAAGACGGTCTGCGACTCGGCCGCGCTGATGGAGAACGGACGCATCGTGGAGTCCGGCACGGTCAGCGGACTTCTTGCGACGCCCGGCTCGCAGCTCGCCGCCGCGCTCTTCCCCGTCGCGGGAGACGCATCCGGACCCGATCGCACCGTCGTCGACGTCACCTTCCACGGTGACGCGGCCACCCGCCCGGTGATCTCGCAGCTCTCGCGCACCTACAACATCGACATCTCGATCCTCGGCGCGGCGATGGACACCGTCGGCGGCCGACAGGTCGGCCGGATGCGCATCGAGCTGCCCGGCCGGTTCGAGGAGAACGTCGTCCCGATCGGATTCCTGCGGGAGCAGGGGCTCCAGGTCGAGATCGCCGAGCCCGCCCGAGGCTCCGACCGCCTCGACGCGCTCAAGGAAGGTGCCAAGTGACCTGGTCCGAGATGCAGCCCCTGCTGGTGGACGCCTGTTGGGACACCCTCTACATGGTCGGCTGGTCCACCGTGATCGCGGTCGTCGTCGGGTTGCCGCTCGGTATCGTCCTGGTCCTCACCGACCGCGGCGGACTCCTCGGCAACGCGTTCGCCAACAAGGTCATCGGCCAGATCGCCAACGTCACCCGCTCGATGCCCTTCATCGTGCTCATGGTCGCGTTGATGCCCTTCACCAAGGCGATCACCGGAACCACCATCGGCCGTGAGGGCGCGATCGTCCCTCTGGCCATCGGCGCCATCCCGTTCTTCGCCCGACTGGTGGAAACGTCCGTCCGCGAGGTGGACCACGGACTCGTGGAGGCCGTCCAGTCGATGGGCGGCAGCACCTGGACCGTCGTCCGCAAGGTCCTCGTCCCCGAGTCGCTGCCGTCGCTGATCTCCAGCGCGACCACCACGGTCGTCGCCCTCATCGGCTATTCCGCCATGGCGGGCACGGTCGGTGCGGGCGGACTCGGAGACATCGCCGTCCGCTACGGCTACCAGCGCTTCGAGACGGAACTGATGTGGATCACGGTGGCGATCCTCGCCGTGGTCATCTCCCTCATCCAGTTCGCAGGCGACTACGCGGCCCGTGGTCTGCACCGACGCGGACGCAGTTCCTCCGCACCCCGGCTACGGCTCCTGCGTCACGACGCCACCGCCCCCGTCGGTCAGATCACCCCGTTCGTCGTCACCAAGGTCGCACCCCGGCCCGACAAGACCCTCTAGACCCCCCGAATGACCCCCTCGGGGTCGTACCACCGCACCACCCATGGAGAAAGGCACTTTTCGTGCGTAACACCGCCAAGATCACCACCGCTGTCCTCGCTGTCGGAGCCCTCACCCTCGGACTCTCCGCCTGCGGCTCCGACTCCGACTCCGACTCCAAGTCCGCGTCGCCGGGCGGCACGCTCGTCGTCGCCGCCAGCGCCGTCCCGCACGCCCAGATCCTCGACTTCGTCAAGGACAACCTGGCCGCCGACGCGGACCTCAAGCTGGAGGTCAAGGAGTTCACCGACTACGTGACGCCCAACACGGCGACCCAAAGCGGTGAGGTGGGTGCCAACTTCTTCCAGCACAAGCCCTACCTCGACGACTTCAACAAGAAGAACAAGACCACCATCGCGCCCGTCGTCACGGTCCACCTGGAGCCGCTCGGCCTCTACTCCAACAAGGTCGAGAAGCTCACGGACCTCAAGGACGGCGCGACCGTGGCACTGCCCAACGACACCACCAACGAGGCCCGCGCGCTCAAGCTCCTCGATCAGAACGGCCTGATCAAGCTGAAGGCGGGCGCCGGCAACGACGCAACGCCCAAGGACATCGCCGAGAACCCGAAGAAGATCCAGTTCAAGGAGTTGGAGGCGGCCCAGGTGCCGCGCTCGCTCGACGACGTCGACGCCGCCGTGATCAACGGGAACTACGCGGTCGAGGCGAAGCTCAGCCCCAAGGACGACTCGCTCGTCCTCGAAGCCGCGGAGGGCAACCCCTACGGCAACTTCCTCGCCGTCAAGGAAGGCAACGAGAAGGACCCGCAGGTGGTCAAGCTCGTCAAGCTGCTGAACTCGCCCGAGGTGAAGAAGTTCATCCAGGACGAGTACGACGGCTCGGTCATACCCGCGTTCTAAGCGGCACGGCCCGTCGCCTCCACGTCACCCCGCGGCCCCCGTCCGTACGTTCACGACGTACGCACGGGGGCCGCGGGCCTTTCCAACTGGACGGGTCAGTGGCAGAAGCTCGTACCGAACCCGCTCCGGTAGCGCTCGGTCAGACCGATGGCGGCTCCGTACGCCACGGCCTCGACTCATGACCCCGCGCCCGCGCCCAGCGCCCGGGAAAATCCGCGGGCCGAGGTGAGCCCACCTCGAACGGACCGACAGCGTCCCTCACTTGGGGGTATGCGGCTCCACGGCCGGACTCACGGCCGCGAGCGGCACCCTGTGGTGCGGCCGGGCGTGTCCATGCTGCATCCTTGGCACTTCGGCAGACCCCTGGTTCTGGTACCCGGACCCAGCAGGCCCCTGGCTACGGAGCGGCGCATGACTACCACCTTTCCGGACGTGTCCATCAGCACGGAGCGACTGGTGCTGCGCCCCTTCGAGGAGGCCGACATCCCCGCGTACACCGAGATGATGAACGACGAACTCGTGGCTGCCTGGACATCGGCACCCCTCCCGTACACCGGTGACGACGCCCGCGACTGGGTCCGCAGGATCGCTCCTGCACAGCGCACGCGCGGCGATGGCATCGCGCTCGCGGTCACCGAGTTCCTCACCCAGCGGCTGGTCGGCACGATCCGCCTCCGCAACACCAACTGGCACACCCTCGCCACCGAGATCTCCTACGTCACGGCCCCCTGGGCCCGCGGCGAGGGGTACGCCACCGAGTCCGTGCTGGCCGTCGCCAAATGGCTCTTCCGGGACCAGAAGTTCGAACGGATGGAACTGCGCACCCCGGCCGACAACACCGCCTCCCAACAGGTCGCCCAGAAGGTCGGCGGCATCAGCGAAGGAGTGCTGCGCAACGCCTGGATAGCCCGGGCCCAGCGGGACGACGGCGACTGGATGGACATGCGCACCGACCTCATCGTCTGGAGCCTGCTGCCCGAGGACCTCGAAGGTGGCACGGACCAGATGGCGCAATTCGGCTATGCGTCCTTCAACGAGTTGAATTAGCCGCCCAGCCCAGCCCAGCCCAGCCCAGCCCAGCCCGGTCCAGCCCAGTCCAGCTCTGACTGACCGGGACACCGTGCGGCGGGTGCTCCGAAAGCCTCCGCGCCGAGCAGGGCGAGCGCTGATCCGTCCGCTCCTCCACAGCCTCACGCCAGGGTGGTCGGGGATCGAGGACATGGTTGCCGAGCCCGCACAAGAGCAGAACCCGGCCATGCATCGGCCGTGCTCCAGGGCGCCGGCAGTTGAGCCGGTCCCGCCCGTGCCCGAGCCAGGTACTGTCACTCTGCCCCCGCGCACCCGCGCAGCTCAGGGGCGACCACCACCTGCGACGACACCAGGAGCTCATGAGATGGCCGACCGTGTCACGGTGATCGGTTGGGACGGTTCGCCCCTCACCGCCACGGCCACCTCCGCGCTGACTGCCGCCACCCTGGTCGCCGGTGCCGCACACCATCTCGCGCTGCCCGAAGTGCCGCCCGGGGCCGAACGCATCCGCCTGGGCAGCATCGACCTCGCCGCCCGCCGGATCGCGGGCCACCGCGGCACCGCCGTGGTGCTCGCCGACGGGGACCCGGGCTTCTTCGGAGTCGTCCGCACCCTGCGCGCACCCGAGCACGGCCTGGAGGTCGAGGTCGTCCCCGCGGTGTCCTCCGTCGCCACGGCCTTCGCCCGGGCCGGAATGCCCTGGGACGACGCCCAGATCGTCGTCGCCCACCCCCGTACCCTCCGCCGCGCGGTCAATGTCTGCCGAGCGCACCCCAAGGTCGCCGTGTTGACATCTCCGGGGGCAGGCCCCAGCGAGTTGGCACTGCTCCTCGAAGGCGTCCACCGCACCTTCGTCATCTGCGAGGAACTGGGCACCGACCGCGAGCAGGTCAGCGTGCTCACCTCCGACAAGGCCGCCGACCATGTGTGGCGGGACCCCAATGTCGTGATCGTCATCGGCGGTTCCGGAGTCCGTCCCGCGCCGACGGCCGCCTGGATCGCCGGTCGGGAGGCCGGACACCCGGTCGGGGTGCGCGGCTGGGCGCTGCCCACCGACTCCTACGGAGGAGAGCTGCCGCCGCGCGCCGCCGACGGGGGCAGGGGAGCGGGCGCCCTCGAAGACGCGCTGTCACGGGCCGAAGGGGAGTCCGAGGAGGTGCGCGCCCTTCAACTGGCCCGCATCGGCCCCCGGGTCGGCGACCTCGTCTGGGATGTCGGATCCGGGTCCGGGGCCTTCGCCGTCGACGCTGCTCGCCTTGGGGCCGCGGTGATCGCCGTCGACGTCGATGCGGATGCCTGCGCCCGCACCGACGCCGCCGGCCGGCGTGCCGCCGTCCAACTCCAGGTGGTGCACGGCCGGGCCCCGCACGTGCTGGAGCGGCTGCCCGAACCGGATGTCGTACGAGTGGGGGGCGGGGGAGCGGCCGTGGTCTCTGCCTGCGCCGACCGCCGCCCCGAACGCATCGTCGCCCACGCCTTCACCCGCGACGAGGCGGAGGCCATCGGCGCCGCGCTCGGCGCCGGTGGGTACACCGTCGAGTGCGCCCTGCTGCAATCCGTCCGACTCGACCCGGGCGACTGGGAGGAGCGCGAGCGGACCGTCGTCTTCCTGCTCTCGGGCAGGGCGCCCGACCGCGCCCCGTGACCCCGGTCGGAGAGGTCGCCAGGTAGGCTGACCGACCGTTGTACCGCGCCCGGGCGTTTCATCGCTTCATCGACAATGTCCAGGAACACCGGAAAAGCAGTGCCGCTTTGACTCCGGTATGTGGTACGTCGTGGACCGGGGAGGCGCAACGTGGCGCAACCCACAGCCGACCGTGGCGGGATGTGAGTGCCGTGGTGGCGAACGGCCGCGAGAATACTGGGAGTCCGGTAGCGATCGTGCCGCGTGACGCACGCGCTCGTTCTTGTTGGCGGGCGTCACGTGTGCCGAGATCGGGCGTCCGGGCTACGGGCGAAGGATCACAATCGATGGGCGAGGGGTACGCATGACTGACACCGGCCAGATCCCAGGTGAGGGACTGCCGGAGAACGCAGGCGTGGTGGAGCAGCAGCCGGGTAGCCCCGGTCCTGGTGCGTACACCTTCCTGGACCCCTCCGAGCACGCTCCCGAGGAAGACGATCTGCTGCTGATGCCAGGTGCCCAGGGCGCGTGGAGTGACCCGTCCCAAACCCTTCAGCAGCCGGCGCACGCCCTGCAGACGGCCCCGGCCGGGCCTGCCGTCGCACTGGCCCAGCAGGCCCCCGCACCGCAGGTTCCCGAGCAGTACACGCCGGCGCCGCCGATCCCGCCGCAACTTCAGGTCCAGGTTCGGGGGGTGGGCCATGCCCCCGGGCAGGCCGAGCCCGTGGCCGGCGACCAGCCGGACGGCGCTTCGCAGACAGGACCGGAGTTCGCCGCGCCGACGGATCTGGGCGCCCCCGAACCAACACCGGCACCAACCGCCGCGCCCGCCGCCGAAGGTCCGGCACAGCCGGAACAAGCCGTGCAGGCCCCGAGCGGTCCGATGGACCTCGGCGCTCCGGACTCGGTTGCTCCGCTACCGGGCATACAGCACGCCGCGGAGCAGGGTGCGCAGTCGGAAGGCGCGCTGCCCGCGGCCGGAGCGGCACCAGGCGGCTTCGCGCAATCCCCCGAGGCCGCCGAAGCGAGCGCTCCGGTTCAGCAGGCGCCGATGGCGTCCGGTCTCACCCCGCCGACCGCGCCGCGCCCGTTGCACATGGGACCTCCGCTGGCCGCGGACTCCTCGGCCGGGGTGGTTCGCTCGCTCGCCGACCGCGGGCCGGCCGAGACGCCTCCGCACCCGCTGACCGTGCAAAACCTCACCGTCCCGGTGCCCACCGCCGGTCCCGAGTACCTGGATGGACCGGGCCTTGCCGGTCCGCAGTTCGGGGAGATTCCGCCGCAGGCAGGGGTGCCGTGGGACCCTCAGCCCCCGCAGCCCCAGCCGGTTGCGGCCGTGGCAGCAGAAACGGTCGTCCCCCCGGTTCAGGAAGCCCCCGCCGACGCTGCCCCCGCCGATGCCCTCTCCGGGGCGGCGGCGGACGAGGCACAACCCGTGACTGACGAGGTGCAGGAGACCGAGGCCGTCGAGCAAGCTGACGGCTCGCAGGCCGAAGTCACCCCGATCGAAGCCGGGCAACCTGAAACTGGGCAACCCGAGGCTGGGCAACCCGAGCTTGAGGCCGAGCCCGAGGCTGAGCAGTCCGCGCCTTCCGCGCAGCCCGGGGCCGAAGGTGCTGCCGCCGAAGCCGGCATGCCCCAGCCCGAGTCCGCCGCGCCCACCGAGCCGGTCGAGCAGACGGCACCCGTCGAGGAACCCGCGCAGGTCGAGCAGCCCGAGCCGGACGAGCAGTCCGTCCCGGCTCCGCAGCCGGTCGAGAGCTCCATGGCACAGGAACCCACGGCGGGTACGGACACCACCGCTGCTGCGGCTCCCGCCCCGGTGGCCGCGGCCGAGCCCGCGGAAGCACCGGATTCCGCAGCTTCGGTGGCAGTCGCAACGGACTCCGAGCCCCCCGCCCAGCCGGCAGCCGATGCAGAGCCCGAAGCCGAGACAGCGCCCGTACTGTCGGCTGAGGTCGAGCCCCCCGCGGCCACCGCCGAAGAGGCCGGCACCGCCCCGGAAGCCGCTCCCACCGAGGCTCCGGAAACGCCGCCCGCCCCGGCCCAATCTGCCGAGGCCGAGACGCAGGCCACAGCCGAGACGCAGGCCGTAGTTGAAACACCGGCCCCAGCCGAGGCACCGGCCCATGCGCCCGAGACCGCATCCGGCACCGTGCCCGAGGCCGAAGCCGCACCGCAGTCGACATCCGCAGAGCCCGCCGCGGCCGACTCGGAGGCCAGCGCCGAAGCCACCCCCGTACCGCAGGAAGAGCTGCTCGCCGGGGAGCCCGAAGCGGCAGGGGCGGAGCCCGCCGAGGTCGAAGCCGCGGTGGAGGAGCCCCTCGAAGTGCAGCCGGCCGCTGAGGCCGAGCCGAGCCCGGAGGCACAGGACCTCGCGGCGCCCGAGACGGCTGCCGCCGACGTACAACCCACCGCAGAGGCAGCAGAACCAGCGAACACAGTGGAGCCAGCAGAAGCAGCGCAGCCCGAGACCGTCGACGCGCCGACGGCCGAGGAGCCCAAGAACCCTCCGGCACCGGCGTACGACGACGCTGAGCGAGAGGCCGTTCTACGCGTGATGCGCGACCGCCGCGACATCCGCAACGGCTTCCGCAGCGACCCCATCCCGCACGAGGTCCTCATCCGGGTCCTTGAGGCCGCCCACACCGCGCCCAGCGTCGGTCACTCGCAGCCGTGGGACTTCGTCGTGATCCGCTCGGCCGAGACCCGCGGCACCATGCATGAACTCGCGGAGCGCCAGCGCGACACCTACGCCAAGTCGCTGCCCAAGGGACGGGCCAAGCAGTTCAAGGAACTGAAGATCGAGGCGATCCTCGAAACCCCCGTCAACATCGTCGTCACGGCGGACCCGACCCGGGGCGGTCGGCACACCCTGGGCCGTCACAGCCAACCCCAGATGGCCCCGTACTCCTCCGCGCTCGCCGTGGAGAACCTCTGGCTCGCCGCCCGGGCCGAGGGCCTCGGCGTGGGCTGGGTCAGCTTCTTCGACGAGCGCGAGATGGTGCGCACCCTCGGACTGCCCGAGCATCTGGAGGTCGTGGCCTACCTGTGCGTCGGATACGTCGACGAGTTCCCCGAGGAGCCCGAGCTGATGCAGTCGGGTTGGTCCCAGCGCCGACCGCTGTCCTGGGTCGTCCACGAGGAGACGTACGGACGTCGCGCCCTGCCCGGCGAGGAGCCGCACGGCCTCCTCCAGGAGACCGTCACCAACATCCGCCCCCTGGACGCCAAGGCGCTCGGCGAGGCGTGGGAGCGCCAGAAGCGGATGACCAAGCCCGCGGGCGCCCTCGGCATGTTGGAGATCATCTCCGCCCAGTTGAGCGGACTCTCCCGAATGTGCCCGCCGCCCATCCCCGAGCCCGCTGCCGTCGCCATCTTCGCCGGTGACCACGGGGTGCACGCGCAGGGCGTCACGGCCTGGCCGCAGGAGGTCACCGCCCAAATGGTGGCCAACTTCCTCGGCGGCGGCGCGGTCTGCAACGCCTTCGCCAATCAGGTCGGCGCAGAGGTCTGCGTCATCGATGTCGGAGTCGTCTCCGAACTGCCCACCACCCCCGGGCTGCTGCCCCGCAAGGTCCGCGCGGGCACCGCCGACTTCACCGCCGGTCCCGCGATGACCCGTGACGAGGTGCTCGCCGCCATCGAGGTCGGCATCGAAACGGCGCGCGACCTCGTCGCGGCCGGCAACAAGGCACTGCTCACCGGCGAGATGGGCATCGCCAACACCACGGTCTCGGCGGCGCTGATCTGTGTGTACACGGGTCTCGACCCGGCGGAGGTCACCGGCCGTGGCACCGGCATCAACGATGAGATGCACGCCCGCAAGGTCGATGTCGTCCGGCGCGCGCTGGAACTCCACACCCCGGACCCGGCCGATCCGATCGGTGTGCTCGCGGCCGTCGGCGGACTGGAGCACGCGGCCCTCGTCGGACTGATCCTCGGTGGTGCGTCCCTGCGCACCCCGGTCCTACTGGACGGAGTGTCCGCGGGAGCGGCGGCCCTGCTCGCCCGGGCGATCGCCCCCGAGGCGCTGGCCGCCTGCATCGCGGGTCACCGCAGCGCCGAGCCGGGCCATGTGGCCGCGCTCAACAAGCTGGGTCTGCGCCCCCTGATCGATCTCGATCTCCGACTGGGCGAAGGCACCGGGGCGCTCCTGGCCCTACCGGTGGTGCAGAGTGCGGCCCGGGCCATGCACGAGGTCGCCACCTTTGACACGGCCGGGGTGACGGAGAAGTAACTCCGAAGCGCTGACGAGGGGATGACCCCGCCGACTCGGACAGCCGGGCATCGCTCAGGGCCGGCCACCGGAAACCATCCGGTGGCCGGCCCTGAGCGATGTGGCGCCAGGAGACGGGCGAGCGGGCAGGAGCAGTGGCCGGATCAGGCGCCGACGTACGCCGCCAGGTGCTCGGCGGTGAGGGTGGAGCGGTCGGCGACGAGGTCGGTCGGCGTGCCCTCGAAGACGACCCGGCCGCCGTCGTGACCGGCGCCGGGGCCAAGGTCGATGATCCAGTCCGCGTGCGCCATGACCGCCTGGTGGTGCTCGACGACGATGACCGACTTGCCCGAGTCGACGAGCCGGTCCAACAGCCCGAGCAACTGCTCGACATCGGCGAGGTGCAGGCCGGTGGTCGGCTCGTCGAGCACGTAGACGAGCTGGTCGCCCGCCTTGTTCCCCAGCTGCGTGGCCAGCTTGAGCCGTTGCCGCTCCCCGCCGGACAGGGTCGTGAGCGGCTGGCCGAGGCTCAGATAGCCGAGCCCGACATCGACGAGCCGGTCGAGGATCTTGTGCGCGGCCGGGGTGCTCGCCTCGCCCGCACCGAAGAACTCCTCGGCCTCGGCCACCGACATCGCCAGGACCTCGCTGATGTCGCGCCCGCCGAGGTGGTACTCCAGGACCGATGCCTGAAACCTCTTCCCCTCGCACTCCTCGCAGACGGTGGCGACGCCGGCCATCATCGCCAGATCGGTGTAGATGACGCCGGCACCGTTGCAGTTGGGGCAGGCGCCCTCGGAATTGGCGCTGAAGAGCGCCGGCTTCACCCCGTTGACCTTCGCGAACGCCTTGCGGATCGGGTCGAGCAGCCCGGTGTACGTCGCCGGATTGCTGCGTCTTGAGCCGCGGATCGGGCTCTGGTCGACCGAGATCACGCTCTCGCCGGTCACTCCCGCCTGCTGGGGCAGTGACCCGTGCACGAGCGAGCTCTTGCCGGAGCCTGCGACCCCGGTGATGACGGTGAGCACTCCGAGCGGGATATCGACATCGACGTTGCGGAGGTTGTGCGTCGTCGCACCCCGGATCTCCAGGGCCCCGGTGGCCTTGCGCACGGTCTCCTTGAGCGAGGCCCGGTCGTCGAAGTGGCGCCCGGTGATGGTGCCACCGGCCCGCAGCCCGTCGACGCTGCCCTCGAAGCAGACGGTGCCGCCCGCCGTGCCCGCGCCGGGGCCGAGGTCGACGACGTGGTCGGCGATCGCGATCGTCTCCGGCTTGTGCTCCACGACGAGGACCGTGTTGCCCTTGTCCCGCAGTCGCAGCAGCAGATCGTTCATCCGCTGGATGTCGTGCGGATGCAGACCGATGGTGGGCTCGTCGAAGACATAGGTGACATCCGTGAGCGACGAGCCGAGGTGACGGATCATCTTGACGCGCTGTGCCTCACCGCCGGACAGCGTGCCCGATGCCCGGTCGAGCGCGAGATAGCCCAGACCGATCTCCACGAACGAGTCGAGGGTCTGCTGAAGCGCGGCGAGCAGCGGTGCCACCGAGGGTTCGTCGAGGCCGCGGATCCATTCGGCCAGGTCCCTGATCTCCATCGCACAGGCGTCCGCGATGCTGACCCTCTTGATCTTTGACGATCGGGCGGCCTCGCTGAGCCGGGTGCCGTCGCACTCGGGGCAGGTGGTGAAGGTGACCGCCCGGTCCACGAACTCCCTGATGTGAGGCTGCATCGCCTCCCGGTCCTTGGAGAGGAAAGACTTCTGGATCTTGGGGATCAGCCCCTCGTAGGTGAGGTTGACCCCGTTGACCTTCACCTTCGTCGGTTCGCGGTAGAGGAAGTCCTGCATCTCCTTCTTAGTGAACCGGCGGATCGGCTTGTCCGGGTCGAGGAACCCCGACTGCGCGTAGACCCCGACGGTCCACACATTGTCCGACTTCCAGCCGGGGATGGTGAACGCGCCTTCGGCGATCGACTTGGAGTCGTCGTAGAGCTGGGTGAGGTCGATGTCGGAGACCGAGCCCCGCCCCTCGCAGCGCGGACACATGCCGCCGGTGCGGTTGAAGGTCGCCTTCACCGTCTTCTTGGCACCCCGTTCGACCGTGATCGCACCGCTCGCCCGCACCGAGGCGACATTGAAGGCGTAGGCGCTGGGCGAGCCGATGTGGGGTTTGCCGAGCCGGCTGAAGAGGATGCGGAGCATGGCGTTGGCGTCGGTCGCGGTGCCGACCGTGGAGCGGGGGTCCGAGCCCATCCGCTGCTGGTCGACGATGATCGCGGTCGTCAGCCCGTCGAGCACGTCGACCTCGGGCCGTGCCGTGGTCGGCATGAAGCCCTGTACGAAGGTGCTGTACGTCTCGTTGATCAGCCGCTGTGACTCCGCGGCGATCGTGCCGAACACCAGCGAGCTCTTGCCCGAGCCGGAGACTCCGGTGAACACCGTCAGTCGGCGCTTGGGGATCTCAATGCTGACGTCCTTGAGGTTGTTCACTCGCGCGCCGTGCACGCGGATCAGATCGTGGTTGTCGGCGACGTGTTGCGCAGGCGACTGCGTATCCGTCCTCTTGGCCTTACTCATCGTCTCTCCATCTGTGAGGCGGAGCCGTCTTCGCGGTCTCCGTCGACGTCGCCTGGCTCGATCTGATCGGCTTCGAGTCTTACATCTGGTTCTGCAGTGGGTCTGCAGTGGTGTCGGCGCCATCGGCACTACCGGCATTATCAGCCCGGCCCTGGTCGGAGGATCCCCGCCCGCTTGATCGTGCGGTGCCGGTCGGGGCGACCCCCTGGCCGGCAGCTCGCCGGCCAGAAGCGGTACGAGGACCACGGCATCCCGACCTGCCCACCAGGAATTCCGTGCGTCCCGACCCATGGCAGGGCGGCGGGCGGCGCAGGGAACCGATCGCGCCGCCCGCCCCACCCCTACCGAACTCCTTCGTGCCGGCCACCGCGATAGACGGGGTACACCGCCTCCGGCAGCCGGCAACGAGCGCCCGTGATCAGCGGAGTCCCCGGCATAACCGCCCGCCCGAGTCGCCCCCGGAGCGCAGCACGCCGCCGCCTGCGGCCGATGCCCGCCCGAGGGCTCCCCTCACTTCTTGCGGCGCTCGGTGAAACGCAGCATGTTGCCCGCCGGGTCGCGGAAGGCGCAGTCGCGGACGCCGTACGGCTGGTCGATCGGCTCCTGCAACACCTCGCCGCCGGCGGCCCTGATCTGTTCGAAGGTGGCATCACAGTCGTCCGTGGAGAAGATCACGCCGCGCAGCATGCCCTTGGCCAGCAGTTCTGCCATCGCCTGCCGATCGGCAGGCGAGGCGTTGGGGTCGGCGAGCGGCGGTTCGAGGACGATCTCCACATCCGGCTGCGAGGGCGCACCGACGGTGACCCACCGCATCCCCTCGAACCCGACGTCGTTGCGTATTTCCAGGCCGAGGGCGTCACGGTAGAAAGCGAGCGCCTTGTCATGATCGTCGACTGCGATGAAGCACTGCGAGAGCTTGATGTCCATGTCGTCGACGCTACGACGCGGCGGCCGAATCCGCTTCTTCGATCCTGACCGGTTCACCGTTCCTGACCGGCCGGGTGAGGACCTTCGCCACGCACGCCGGGATCGCGGCGCCCGCCTCGTGGCGGCGGGCCCGGTAAGCACTCGGGCTCTCGCCGACCAACTCGGTGAAGCGCGAGCTGAACGATCCCAGCGAGGTACATCCGACCGCGAAGCAGACTTCCGTCACGCTCAGGTCCCCGCGCCGCAGCAGCGCCTTCGCCCGCTCCACACGGCGGGTCATCAGATAGCTGTAGGGCGTCTCGCCGTAGGCGGCCCGGAAGCTGCGGGAGAAGTGTCCGGGCGACATGAGGGCGACCGCGGCCAGCGCAGGAACGTTCAACGGTTGCGCGTAGTCGCGGTCCATCACGTCCCGGGCGCGCCGCAGCCGTACCAGGTCCTCCAGGGTCATGTGCACCAGCATCGCACGAGTGCGGGGGTCAGCCACCGCCGTCAGCGCCCCGGCCGGAGCGCGGCGGTCGCCTTCCGTGCCCCTCTGGTGAGGCCCGATGGCTGCCGTCCCCGACCGCCCGGCCCGGCCTTCCGGACCCGTTGCTCGCCAACCCGTCGCCATGGGCGGCCCGCCCCGATGCGCACATCGCGCGGCACCGTAAGGTGTCCGCAACGCAGTACCCCTTCCCACCAGCCGCTTCACCGACGCAGCGGGCCGGCACCCGCACCCGTACCGCCCGAGGAGCTTCCACCGCCATGTCCGAGCAAGCCCACGCGCCTGAACACCCCGCTTACCCCGTCGGTCTGCGTCTCGCCGGGCGTCGCGTCATCGTCGTCGGTGGCGGACAGGTGGCTCAGCGTCGGCTCCCCGCCCTGATCGCGGCAGGCGCGGACATCGTCCTCGTATCCCCTTCTGCCACGGCCTCCGTCGAGGCCATGGCGGCCTCCGGTGAGATCCGCTGGGAACAGCGCCGGTACGCCGACGGGGACCTCGCCGAAGCGTGGTACGTGCTCGTCGCCACCGCCGACGCCACCGCCAACGACCAGGTGTCCGCGGAGGCCGAGCGCCGACGGATCTGGTGCGTCCGCTCCGACGACGCCACCGCGGCCACCGCCTGGACTCCCGCCACGGGCCGCTCCGACGGGCTCACCGTCGCGGTTCTCACCGGCCGTGACCCGCGTCGTTCCGCGGCCGTGCGGGACGCCATCGTCGAGGGACTGCGGGACGGGACCCTCGCCGCACGCCACCACCGTACGAAGACCCCCGGGGTCGCGCTCGTGGGCGGCGGCCCCGGCGACCCCGACCTCATCACCGTCCGCGGCCGTCGTCTCCTCGCCGAGGCCGACGTGGTCATCGCCGACCGGTTGGGTCCGCGCGACCTCCTCGACGAACTCCCCCCGCACGTGGAGGTCATCGACGCCGCCAAGATCCCGTACGGCCGTTTCATGGCCCAGGAGGCCATCAACAACGCCCTGATCGAGCACGCCAAGGCAGGCAAGGCCGTGGTGCGCCTCAAGGGCGGTGACCCCTTCGTCTTCGGTCGGGGCATGGAAGAGGCCGAGGCATTGGCCGCCGAAGGCATCCCCTGCACGGTCGTCCCTGGGATCTCCAGCTCGATCAGCGTTCCCGGCGCGGCCGGTATCCCGGTCACCCATCGGGGAGTCGCCCATGAGTTCACCGTCGTCAGCGGCCACGTCGCGCCGGACGACGAGCGCTCCCTGGCCGACT
This sequence comes from Streptomyces sp. NBC_00690, assembly GCF_036226685.1. Taxonomy (NCBI): domain Bacteria; kingdom Bacillati; phylum Actinomycetota; class Actinomycetes; order Kitasatosporales; family Streptomycetaceae; genus Streptomyces; species Streptomyces sp. NBC_00690. The sequence continues at coordinate 1,840,686 of NZ_CP109009.1, read as the reverse complement.
GGACCGCCCTGGCCAGGCTCCGTGGAACCCTCGTCGTCCTGATGGGCGTCGACAAGATCGGTGCGATCGCGCAGACCCTCATCGCGGGTGGCCGTGACCCCCGCACCCCCGTGGCGCTGGTCCAGGAGGGCACCACCGCCGCCCAGCGCCGAGTGGATGCCACCCTCGCGACGGTGGCGCAGACCGTCATCGCCGAATCGGTACGGCCCCCCGCGGTGATCGTCATCGGCGAGGTCGTCGCCATCGGCACCCCGCCTGCCTGACCCGCCCCGCCGCCGAACCGGTGGCCCCCTTTCCAAGAAGGCAGTACACCTCCGTGGCAGACCTGATCACCGTCGACGACGCCGATGACCCCCGGCTGAGCGACTACACCGATCTCACCGACGTGGAACTGCGCCGCAGGCGCGAACCCGCCGAAGGACTGTTCATCGCCGAAGGCGAGAAGGTCATCAGACGGGCCCGGGAAGCCGGCTACACGATGCGGTCGATGCTGCTCTCCGCGAAGTGGGTGGAACCCATGCGGGATGTCATCGACGAGATCCCCGCCCCCGTCTACGTGGTCAGCCCCGATCTCGCCGAACGCGTCACCGGCTACCACGTGCACCGCGGTGCGCTCGCCTCCATGCAGCGCGAACCGCTTCCCACCCCCGCTGAAGTGCTCACCGGAGCCCGGCGCGTCGTGGTGATGGAATCGGTCAACGACCACACCAACATCGGGGCCATCTTCCGTAGTGCAGCCGCTCTCGGCATGGACGCGGTGCTCCTGTCACCGGACTGCGCCGACCCGCTCTACCGACGTTCCGTCAAGGTGTCCATGGGCGCGGTCTTCGCCGTCCCCTATGCCCGGCTCGACGTCTGGCCCGCGGGGCTGGAGGCCGTACGCCAAGCCGGCTTCCGACTCCTCGCCCTCACTCCGGACGACAGCGCCACCGCCATCGACGAGGCCGCACCGCACCGGGAGGAACGCGTCGCCCTGATGCTCGGCGCGGAAGGGGAGGGGCTGTCCCGACGGGCACTGGCCGCCGCGGACGAGCGCGTTCGCATCCCCATGGCTCACGGCGTCGACTCCCTCAACGTGGGCGCTGCCGCTGCCGTGGCGTTCTACGCGGTGGCCACCGGCACCTCGTGACAGGGCGGCACCTCGTGACAAGGCGGGATGCCGTCCGAGGGTGGAGCGCCTACAACTGCTGGGCCGCCGCGATGCCCAGCGCGACGATCAGCGTCACCACGCAGAAGACGACGATCCGCTGACGCAGCAGCCGGGGATTGGCCGGCCGCCGTCCGGTCGACGTCGTGCGCACCCCCGAACGCGGGCCGCCGCCCTGTCCGTTCGTACGAGATGCCCCCCGCTGGGGCTGCGGCCGAGTGCCACCCGTGCGTGAGGGCTGCGAGCGTGGCCCGCTCCCGCCGGCGGTACGCCGCTCGGGGCGTTCCATCCGCTCGGTCCGATCCACCCGCCCGGGATAGCGGGAGGTGGGCCGGTCGGCGTCGATCCGCTCGCGCTGCGGTACGGGCCGGGCCTCCGGCAGCCCCTGCGCCTCACGGGCCGCGATCTCCTTGAGCCGCATCGACAGCTGGAGCGTGCTCGGCCGCTCTTCGGGATCCTTCGCCAGACACGCCCGCAGCAGGGGTGCGAGCGCATCCGGTACGCCTTCAAGGTGCGGCTCCTCGTGCACCACCCGGTAGAGCATGACCTCCGAGCCGCCGTGCCCGAACGGGGAGTCCGCGGTCGCCGCGTACGCGAGGGTCGCCCCCAGCGCGAAGACGTCCGTCGCCGGGGTGACCGCGACCCCGCGCACCTGCTCCGGGGCGAGGAATCCGGGCGAGCCCACGGCGGTGCCCACATGGGTGAGCGTGCTCGCGCCGGTCGCCCAGGCGATGCCGAAGTCGATGATCCGCGGGCCCTTGGGCGAGAGCAGGATGTTCGACGGCTTGAGGTCCCGGTGCACCACCCCTGCCTCGTGCACGGCGACCAGGCCCTCGGCGAGCGCCGAGCCGATCGCGGCGACCTCGGCGGCCTGGAGCACCCCCTCCTCTGCCACCTTGTCGTGCAGGGAGGGACCGGGCACGTACTGGGTGGCGAACCACGGCCGCTCGGCTTCCAGGTCGGCGGCCACCAACCGGGCGGTGCAGCCGCCGCGGATCCGTCGGGCGGCCGAGACCTCGCGTGCGAAGCGCGAGCGGAACTCCTGGTCCTCGGCGAGGTCCGGCCTGATCACCTTGAGCGCGACCCGCTGACCGCGCCGGTCCGAGCCCAGATAGACCACGCCCATGCCGCCTGCGCCCAGCCGTCGGTGCAGTCGGAACGAGCCGACGACACGCGGGTCCTCGCGCCGGAGCCGCATCATCGCCATGTCCGTCCCCTACCTAGGAGTGGGGAGACCCCACTCCTACCTCGCGGTGTGCAGCAGCCCACTCGATTGCCTCGCGGTGGGTGACCCACCTCGATCGCCTCGTGCGGGCGGTCCACCCGATGCCTCGTGGCGGGCGGCGCCCACCCCTGCCGAGCGGCGGAGCCGAACCCCGCCCTGTACCAACGGGCGGGGAGCCCCACCCTGTTGCCTGACCGTCCAGTTTTTGCCGTGGCACAGCTTACGTACCGCCGCCCCGGTGCGCTCATAGGCCGCGCCCTCGTCGGGTGATGGATTGTCAGTGCTGGATGGGAGACTTGAAAAGAGGTCAGGGGATAGATGATCCGAAGCCCCTGTCCGATGCGAGATCTCAACGGACCATCGCAGAAGGGGGATTGGATCGATGAAGGGCGACCGTGTGGAGATAGTGGTGGACGCCGGGGACACCACACGTACGTACGAAGTCGTAGCAAGCCGGGCAGGTCGTCGTGTGGAGACGGCCGTGCGTCGAGGGGTGGTGGAAGTGAGCGAAGTCACCCGAAACGGCTCGGTGGTGAGGACGGCCCGATTCATGGCCGCCCGCGTGCTCGCTCTGGTGGAGCAGCCCGTGCCCAGGGAGGACGCCTCGGAGCGTCCCCTCCGGGAAGACCCCAAGGGCCTGCGCCCTGTCTCCACCCAGGGGAGTACGTCCTAGGCGCTCGGCTCATCCTCCGGGAGGCCAGCCAATGGGTACGCGGGCATGACGTCCTGGGCTTCTCGAATGCCTAGTGTTGAAGTCAAGCGGCGGGTGCAGCACTCGTCCCCCGAGGTCAGACACCCGCCGCTGTCAATGACGAATAGGAGAGGGACATGGCGGACACGGCATCGCGGACCATGATCCGCACGCAGGGACGCAGGGCTTTCAGCGCGTTCGGCGGCCGGCCGTCCGGACATCGCCACCCCCTGGTGGCGACGGCCATGGTCCTTCCCCTCGCAGCACTGCTGGTGGTCGCCTTCGGCGGCTGGGAAGCAGTGGTCACACAGGCGTCGTCCGTGGGCGTGATGCTGGGGCGCTGAAAGGCGCCCCGGACCCGGAAGAGCGGTCCGGGTCGGGGACATCCGGCCAAAACCCCGTGGGGACGGGGGTGCGGCGGACGGCAGCGATCGGCCGGTTAGCTGGGGAGCTGACCGGCCATCGCGCTGCCCGATACTTTTCTCGGCCCTGTATCGACCAGCCCTGTATCGACTGGCCCTGTGTTGACCAGCTCCGTTGTCTCGCGCCCCCATGAGGGCTCCTACGAGGCCCCTGCCTGAGCCTGCCCACCGGCGGATGGCCGACGACCTGAACCGCCGCCCGGGGGCCTTGATCCGCCATTGCCCCCGGTGCGACAGCCCCCGATCCGGTCCCGACAGCCGCGTAAGCTCCCCACCGGGGCACGGAGCTGCGGGGGAGAGACATGACCACGACCGTCATCGGCGAGCTCGTCGAGGCCGCCCGGGCCGCGGCCCACCCAGCCGGAGCCCCCGCCGACTGCCCCGGCTGCACCCATCCGCCGGACGTCCTCGCCGACCGCGACGACGGGACCGTCGTACGCCACGGCCCAGCCGTCGCGAAGGCCCATGCGCCCGCCACCGATCTGCCCGGTCATCGGTCCAGGGTCGCTGTCGCGGCCCACCCCCTGCTCCAAGGGATTCTGCTGCCCCCACTGCCGGTGTCGTTGCCGAAGCCAAGGAGTCCAGGGCGTCCGATCACCGTCTGGCCCTACGGGACGCCCGTCGACCCGGTTGATCCACAGACCGCGCCCTGGGAGGAGGCTGCCGTTCTCCTGGCGCGGCTCCACGCAGTGGAGTCCGCCGCCCTGCCCGACGTTCTTCCGCCCATGCGGGGCCCCGCCAAAGTGGCCCGCGCGATGCTACGGATGCGTGGTGCGGCAACCTCGGAACACCCGCGCTTCGCCGCTGTGGTGCAACGGGCGTGGAAGGGTCTGCCCGCCTGGGCCCGAGGTGAGGCCCCCGCCCCCCCGAGCACCACGGTCTGTCACGGTGATCTTCATCTGGGGCAGCTGGTGCGTCACCCTGCCTCGACCGGCCCTTGGCTGCTGATCGACGTCGATGACCTCGGTCTGGGCGATCCCGCCTGGGATCTGGCCCGCCCCGCCGCCTGGTTCGCCGCGGGGCTGCTGTCCCCGGAGATCTGGCAGCGGTTCCTGGGCGCCTATGCGGACGCGCGGGGAACCGCTCTCGTTGGGCCGGATGGCGCGGTGGTCACAGATCCCTGGCCCGTGCTGGATATCCCGGCTCGGGCGTTGACCGTACAGACCGCGGCCCTCTCCCTGGTCAAGGCGACGGCGGAGCGCCGAGCTCCGGATGAGGTGGATGAGGCGATGGTCGACGCATGTGCCCGAATTGCTTCGCTCCCAGCGCAGTTGGAGTCCGCGCGTCCGGCGTAGGCTGCTGTCGTCGCCGGGATCATGCCGGCGGTAGGAACGAAAGGCAAGGAGCTGAGCCTCACGATGCAGTGTCCCAAGTGCCATGCAGCGATGCACACCTACAACCGCAACGGCATCCAGATCGAGCAGTGCAGCGGCTGCCGGGGGATATTCCTCGACTACGGTGAGCTTGAGGCGCTGACGCGCCTGGAGTCGCAGTGGACCCAGCCGGCTCCTCCTCCGCCGCCTCCGGCGCACGGTGCGCCGCACGCCCCGGCCTGGGGTGCTCCGCAGCAGCACCACGGCGGCCACCACGGCGGTCACCACCGTCAGCGCGGCTTCGGCCGGATGCTCTTCTCCTCCTGAGGTCCCGGACGGTCTGAGCGTCTCCTGGCGCCGGCGCCCTCGTGGGTCGAGCGGCGCCGGGCCAGCCCCGAGACCGACCCGACGACGAAAGAACCCCCGGCCAACTGATGCGGCCGGGGGTTCTGACTGGTGCGCGATACTGGGATTGAACCAGTGACCTCTTCCGTGTCAGGGAAGCGCTCTCCCGCTGAGCTAATCGCGCAGATGAGACTGCGTGTGATGCACTTGCGTGCGCGATACTGGGATTGAACCAGTGACCTCTTCCGTGTCAGGGAAGCGCTCTCCCGCTGAGCTAATCGCGCGGAGAATCCAGAAGGATCCAGTGGACGATACTGGGATTGAACCAGTGACCTCTTCCGTGTCAGGGAAGCGCTCTCCCGCTGAGCTAATCGTCCTTGGAGGTGGAGACGGGATTTGAACCCGTGTAGACGGCTTTGCAGGCCGTTGCCTCGCCTCTCGGCCACTCCACCCGGAGTGTTGCGGGGGTCGGGAAGATCCCCCACGTCGAGCGGACGACGAGATTCGAACTCGCGACCCTCACCTTGGCAAGGTGATGCTCTACCAACTGAGCCACGTCCGCTTGTCATTTCCAACCCGATGATGCGGTCGGCGACGTGTTGAACTCTAGCGGATTCCTGAGCCAGCACAAAAACGCGTTTCCGCAGCGTGCTGACTTGTATTCACCCCGCAGTGGTCGGCCATCACTGGTGTTCGCGGCAAGAGTGCCGGTCAGGGGCTCGGCCGGCACCGGTCATACACTCGCAGACGTGCACCACCTCGCTCCGCTGGCCCGCTTCGGCCGACTCATCGCCACCGACCTCAGGGACGTCACCAGTGACCCCGCGGCTTTGGACTCCGCCGGCTTCTGGGCCGTCGCCGCCGACTTCGAGGGCGGTCTGACCTGTGCACGCTTCGGCGATGTGCGAACCGAGCCGGTGCCACCCCCGACGGCCGGCCGCTGGCGCGGGCCAGCGGCACACCACTGGACGTCCTCGCTGAACCGAGCAGAGTACATCGCGGGCGTACGTCGCATCCGTGAGCACATCGCCGCGGGTGAGGTGTATCAGGCCAATCTCTGCAGGGTCCTCTCCGCTCCGCTGCCCGATCCGGCCGCCGCCGATGTCGATGCCCTGACCTCGCTGCTGGCCATGGGCAACCCTGCCCCCTATGCCGGAACGATTCGCCTGCCCGAGCACGGGGTGGAGATCGCAACGGCATCCCCCGAGCTCTATCTCCGTCGCCAGGGGGACACGGTGGAATCCGGTCCGATCAAGGGCACCGGGCGAACGGTCGACGACCTTCTGGAGAAGGACCACGCCGAGAATGTGATGATCGTTGATCTGGTCCGCAACGACCTGGGACGGGTATGCGCCACCGGTACGGTGACCGTTCCGCAACTGTGCGCCGTCGAGTCCCATCCGGGCCTGGTCCACCTGGTGTCGACCGTGCGCGGCGAACTCGGCCCCAAGGAGGGGTGGCGGGATCTGCTCCATGCCACCTTTCCGCCCGGTTCGGTGACCGGCGCACCCAAATCGAGCGCGTTGACCATCATCGACGCCCTGGAGACCGCGCCCCGCGGGCCGTACTGCGGTGGCATCGGCTGGGTGGACGCCGATCGGGGCACGGGCGAGCTGGCGGTCGGCATACGCACGTTCTGGATCGACCGAACCCCCCACGACTCCGACCACTCTGACGGCTCTCGCGACTCCCGCACGGGCGCTGTCCTGCGCTTCGGTACGGGGGCGGGCATCACCTGGGGCTCGGACCCCGAGCGGGAGTGGGCGGAGACCGAACTCAAAGCTGCCCGGCTGCTCGCGATAGCGTCGAGCCCGGACGAGCGGGACGAATGAGACCAGCGGAAGGACCAGCGAGATGAAGCTTTGGGTCAACGGTGGATTGCGGGACGCCGATGAGGCCCGGGTGTCGGTGCTCGACCACGGCCTGACCGTGGGAGACGGCGTATTCGAAACCCTGAAGACGATTCACGGCCAACCCTTCGCGCTCACCCTCCATCTGGAACGCCTCAGCCGCTCGGCCGCCGGCCTGGGACTGCCGGAGCCCGACCACGACGAGGTGCGCCACGCCTGCGCGGCCGTGCTCGCCGCCAACCCCCAGGACCGGGGCCGGTTGCGGATCACCTACACCGGTGGACTGTCGCCCCTCGGCTCGGACCGCGGCACCGCGGCACCGACCCTGGTGGTCGCCCTGGGCGAGAGTAAGGCCCCGTCGGTGACGACCGCGGTGATCACCGTCCCGTGGACCCGCAACGAACGGGGAGCGGTCGCCGGATTGAAGACCACCTCCTATGCGGAGAACGTGGTCGCCCTCGCCAAGGCCGCCGAGCACGGCGCATCCGAGGCACTCCTGGCCAACACCGTAGGACAGCTCTGCGAGGGCACGGGCTCCAATGTCTTCGTCGTCGTCGACGGCGAACTGCACACCCCGCCGATCTCCTCCGGCTGCCTCGCGGGCATCACCCGAGCCCTGGCCGTGGAGTGGACCGGCGCCCATGAGACCGATCTCCCGTTCGACGTACTGGAGCGGGCGGACGAGGTCTTCCTGACCTCCAGCCTGCGTGATGTCCAGGCGGTCCACCGGGTGGACGGGCGACGCCTCGACGACGCTCCGGGACCGGTGACCGCCAAGGCGATACGGGTCTTCGAGGAGCGCGCGGGAGCCGACCCCGATCCGCGCATCGGCCGGTGACTTGAGGTTGACCGGTCAAACCCCGTGACGAACGGCCGCGCGGCAGGTACAACACCCCTGATGACCACCACCCTGCGGCCGACCGGGCCGCTTCAGCACGAGGCGGACGGTACGCGGTCACGCGCCTACGAGGTCTGCGTCAACAGCCGTGCCGTCGGGACCATCGAGATCGCCACCTCGGTCTCGCTCGGCCCCGCGGCCGGCACGATCCGCTCCCTGCACATCGACGGTCCCGACCGCGGACGCGGCCGGGGCACGGTCGCCGCGCTCGCCGCCGAGGAGGTGCTGCGGAGTTGGCGGTGCAACCAGATCCAGGTCTCGGTCCCTCCCCAAGCCGTCGAGGCCACCCGACTGACGACAGCACTCGGCTATGTCGAACGCAGTCGCAACCTGTCCAAGGTCCTGGCCGAGGAGCCGCCCACCCTGCCGCAGTCAGTGAGCGCCCGTCCCATGACCGACGACGAGTACGCGCTGTGGTCGCGAACGGGGCTCCAGGAGTACGCGCGCAACTGGGCGGATCGGGGGTTCTCCCCCGAGGAGGCCCGTGCGAAGGCCGAAGCCGACCTGGCCACGGCCCTACCGGACGGCCTTGCCACCGCCGATGCCCGGTTGCAGGTCCTCATCGGCGACGGCGAGACCGTCGGACTTCTGCACCTGGGACAGCGCGAGGTGAGACCCGGTGAGCACGGTGCCTTCGTCTATGACGTCGAGGTCGGGAGCCGATGGCGGGGGAGGGGCTACGGACGGGCCCTGATGCTGCTCGCCGAACGGGGGGCCTGGGAGGACGGAACCCGCATCATCGGGCTCCACGTCTTTGCGGGCAACACTCCGGCACTCGCCCTCTATGAGTCGCTCGGCTATCGAACGGACACGGTGAACTTCGCAAAACCGCTGCTCTAGTCGGGATGCCGGGGCTGGACGAACTCCCCTGAACGGGGTTGCCGGGAGGCGCTGGGCCTGATCGATCGTCGCCCGGTGACCGCGCCCGCCCATGTGTCAGCGGCGCGGCCCCGGTACCGGAAGGAGCGCCCCCGCGTACCGCCGGATCCGCGCTACGCGGACGGCTCGGCGGCGATCAACCGGGTGGCGATCTCCGCGATGCGCGTCCGCAGCCCTTCTTGGCTCTTGCCGCCGTCGAGTCGCTCGCCGTCGATCACATAGGTCGGGGTGCCCGTCACGCCGATCGCCTTGCCCTCGGCCTGGTCGGCGTCGACGATCAGCAGATGCCGACCGTCGATGAGTGCGGTGTCGAACTCATCCGCATCCAGCCCCAGTTCGCGGGCGGTCCGCAGCAGGAACTCCTCACCGCCCTTGTCGAGATCCTCGACCCGGGCCAGCACCGCTTCGTAGAACTCGCGGCCCTTGCCCTGGTCGACCGCCTCTTCGGCGGCCTGGGCTGCGGCGTACGCATGGCGGTGCTTCTCCAGGGGGAAGTGCCGCAGCCGCACGTCCAACCGGTCGCCGAAGCGCTCCCGCAGGGCTCGGACGTCATCCAGGGCGGTCCGGCAGTCGGGACACTGGAGATCGCACCAGACATCGAGGACGACGGGGTGGGGTGTGGGCTCGCTCATGGGATCAGTCTCCCAGTTCCCGCGGGGCACACCCAGCCGACCCCGGGCACTGCCCGATGGGGGCGGGGGGCACCTCGAAGTTGCAGCGGGAAACCGGGGCCGGGCGCAGCGGACCACAGACCTCGGGAGGCCCGGGCAATGGCCTCGGACAGGTCGCATCCCGCATATCCGCCAAGATCCAAAAAGGGGTCCCGGCCCCGACCTGGGGATGATCCTGCCCCGGAGATCACCCGGAGATCTTGACCAAGTGGCTTCCGGCCATGGCCTGCGACCCGTCCGTCGGTGCAGGATGGAAGGGACGTAACCGCAGATGCCCGCCCTAGCAGGAGGACCGGATGATTGCCGAGACCATATGCTCCGCGGTGTCCGCGGCGGGCCTGGGCATCGCCGCGATCACGGCGTACCGCAAGCGTTTCCTCGCGGCGACCCGAATCGCCGCGTACTCCCTGGTGCCCCTCGGCCTGGTGCTCACCGGCGCCGTTGAGTGGGCCGTCGACACCGCGTTCAGCTTCACCGCCTGGATCGGCTTCGGGCTGCTGGGCGGTGCCTGGCTGCTGCTGTTGGCCACCCGGGCGGTCGAGCGTCGCTCGGGTACGACGCGCAAGGAGCGCAAGGCCGCGAAGGCAGCACAGCGCGAAGCGGTCGCCCCGGCGGCTTCCGCCCCGTCCTTGGGAGCGGGCGCCCGCCCGACCGCGCGACCCGCAGCGAAGCCCAAGGGAAGCGCTACGACCGATGATTTCAGCGATATCGAGGCGATCTTGAAGAAGCACGGCATCTGAGCGATCCGCCGTACCGAGCCATCGGCGCATTGCGCCACCACCGGCGAAACCCCCGCTCAAGGGAGCTGTGCGGGTGCTTCCCGCAGGGGTCGGGGTGTTGTCGTCGGCGGTCGGCCGTGGGGTGAACTCCCGCCATGTGCATGCGTGTTGGGTGATCATGCGGAGACGGGCTGCGCCATGATCACCCCGAGATGGTCGATACCTCACGGGGGGAAGTCCCCGCATCGGAAGAGCAGCCGCGAGGCTGCCTCTTCGCGCTCTCCCAGCCGCCTTTGATGATCTTCCTCACGGTGATCGGTGTGCTGCTGCTGATGGCGTCGGTGCACGATCTGTTCCTGCTGTGACGCGCGCCCCGCTTCAGCTGGCCGCTTCCCGCCGTCGGGCTCGGTACGCAGCCACATGGAGCCGGTTTCCGCAGGTGCGGCTGTCGCAGTAGCGACGCGACCGGTTGCGTGAGAGATCGACGAAGGCGCGCCCGCAATCCGGGGCCTCGCAGTGTCGCAACCGCTCCTGCTCGCCCGCGACGACGATGAAGGCCAGTGCCATTCCGCCGTCGGCCGCGAGGTGGTCGGCGACTGAGGCACCCGGGGCGAAGTAGTGGACGTGCCAGTCGTAGCTGTCGTGATTGGTCAGCTGGGGCGTGGTCCCCGCAGCCGCCACCAGGTCATTGATCAGTTCGGACGCCGACTGACTGTCGGAGGCGGCGAAGATCTCGGCGAACCTGGTCCGTACGCCCTGGACCGCTTTGAGGTCGCGTGCGTTCAGGACGCTCACACCGCTGATGTCGTGGCCCCGGACGAACTCTTCCAGCGCGGCGACGTCGGCGAGCCCGTCGCCCTGGCCGCCCTCCGGCGCTGTGTTCACCAGATCGACGACGATGTCGAGGGCAATCCTGGTGTCGTGGGGGATCAGCAAGATTCGCTCCCTGGCCTGCTGCGGGCCGGTCCCGCCGAATTGCGCTGAACTCTAGCGGTTCACATCACAGCAGATCGGCACAGCAGATCGGCGCCGTCACCGTGCTGGCATGCACGGTGACGGCGCCGATCTGCTGTGCCGTGGGGGGATGGTCCGCGCGGCGCCGTCTCCCCGAGTAGGACGGCGCCGTGCAGCTCTCGGCCTGGCTCAGCTCTCCGCCAGGATGTGGGAGAGCTCCGTGTCGAGGTCGAAGTGACGATGCTCGGTGCCGGGCGGCACCGCTGCGTCCGTTCGCTTCAGGAACGACTCCAGGGCCCGCGCCGGGGCTTCGAGCAGTGCTTCGCCCTCCGGGGAGCTCAGTGCGATACAGACGACGCCCTGGCCGTGACTGCGGGATGGCCAGACTCTGACGTCGCCCGTGCCGGTGGGCCGGTGTAGCCCCTCGGCGAGGAGGTCGCGGGCGAACACCCATTCGACCGTCTCTTCGGCTCCGGTGTGGAAGGTGGCGTGCACGGCATAGGGATCGGCCGTGTCATACCGCAGGCCCGCGGGTACAGGCAGTGAAGACTCGCTCGATACAACGAGGCGCAGGTGCAGCTCGCAGCTGACCGTGGTGTTCATAAGCGCCAGGGCCTTTCGCTCAGTGTGCGCTCGGGGATTCGCACGTCGGCGAAATCGACATGCCACCTACGGTGCCGTTGTAAACCCCTCTGAGGGATTTGGGTACCTTTAGGTACCCCGTATGGCGGAGTGATTCTTCGTTCCCTGGGACCATTCCGGTGACTCCGCAGCGTCCGGTAAGTTTGCTGCCATGAACACGGGGAGTAACGGTACGGAGGTCGCAGTGGCGACTGAAGAGGGAAAGCCCGATGACGGTGCAGAGCCGGTCGACCCGGCCGGCACCGCCGATGTCGGGGGCAAGGCCGAGGAGGACACGACCGAGTCCGTCCTCGGCTCACGTGCGCCCGATTTCATCAAGGCGCGCAAGAGCCTGCACCTGAGCTGGCAGGTCGGCGTCTTCGTCGTGGGGCTCGCCGTGGTGGGCGCCGGTGCGGCGATGCTCGTGCTGCCGGGGCCCGGCTGGCTGGTGATCTTCGGCGGTATGGCGATCTGGGCGACCGAGTTCGTCTGGGCGCAACTCGTCCTGCGCTGGACCAAGCGCAAGGTCAGCGAGGCGGCCCAGCGCGCCCTCGACCCACGGGTGCGGCGCCGGAACCTCATCTTGACGTCGATCGGTGTGGTCATCTGTGCCGTGGCGGCCGGCGTCTACCTCTGGAAGTTCGGGCTGATCATGCCCTGGAAGATCGAGCAGTGACCGGAAATCCGGTCGGGAGCGCCCGCTGACATGGGGTAATGTTTGCGGTGCGCCGGGGCGATTAGCTCAGTGGGAGAGCGCTTCGTTCACACCGAAGAGGTCACTGGTTCGAACCCAGTATCGCCCACCCGGATCGAAGGGCCCGGAGACTCAGCAGAGTCTCCGGGCCCTTCGCGCGTTCCGCTCCCATGACCCGTCAGCGCATGCGGCCGAGAGTCTCGCGCAGCCTGCGTGCCTCCCGTAGACGCTGCTCGTAGGTGGCGCCGACCACCAGGAGCAGCAGGCCCGCGAGGGCCGGGGGCAGCCAGCGGGGCAGCGCGTCGACGGCCTGCACCACGTAGGGCGCGAGTTCGTGCAGCGTCACCAGGGCCAGGACCGCTCCGCCGAGCACCAGCGGCGCCTGGAGCCGCTGTCGCGCGCCCGCCAGGGTCACCGCCAGGGCCGCGGTGCCCAACAGCAGGGGCCGCAGCCAGCCCCCTTCGCCCCAGACCGCGAGCAGGCTCGGCACCATCGTCACCGAGAGGCCCGCTCCGTACGCCGTCCAGGACGAGGTGGCGGGAGCGCTTCGGCGCCGCAGCACGCCCACGACGAGCGCGGGCACCGTCACCGGCAGGGTGTACGCCTCCGGCACCGTCACCTCCGATGCGGCCAGCCGTACCCAGGTGGCCAGCAGGAAGAGGGCCGCGGCGCTCCAGCCGGCTGCCGTTCGGCGCTCCGTCCGTATCGCCGTACCGGCTGCGATCACCCCACCGAGTGCGAGCACCAGGGCGACGGTCGGCGCGTGGTCCGTGGCCAGGGCCAGCGCAACGACCCCGACGAGGGCCGCGGTGCACTCCAGCGGAGCGGCGATGGGATGGGTGCGCAACCGGGCCGCGAGCAGGGCGACCAGAGCGGGCACGGCCATCAGGGCCACCGCGGTCCGGTGGGGCGCCAGCTCCCATGCCTCGGCCAGCGCCACCACCAGCCCGCTGCCCCAGACGACGGCGGCACAGCCGGCGACCGCCCGTACGATCCGGCCCGCCCGGGAGAGGGCGGCGACGGCGATGAACGCCGTCAGGAAGGTGCCCAGCACCGTGAAGGTCGCCACCTTGGTCGCCAGGGCGAGCGCCGTGGTACTCGCGGCCGTCACCAGTGCGCAGGCCATGCCGATCTCTGCGGCGAACCGCAGTCCGCGGGCGTACCGCACACGGTTGAGGGCGAGTGCGAGCAGGGCGACGCCGAGCGCCGACTGCCAGCCGACCAGCTGCGGATAGCCGGTGTCGAGGACGAAGGGCGCCATGGTCAGTGCGGCCCAGGCCAGTATGGCGGCGGCCACGCCCGCCCAGGCGCGCAGATCGACCGGGGGGAGCGTTCGGGCGGGGCCGGCGCCTTCCGGGCCTGCGCTGGGGTCTTCGCCCTCCTGCTGAGCGCGAGTGCCGATCTGGTCGGGCAGCCGTCGGGACACCGCGAGCATGACGCCCGCTAGCAGGGAGAGCACCAGCGCCGTCGCGACCCAATTGCCGTCGGTCAGGTCCTCGCCCAGCGCTGCGCGCGCATCCGTCGGAGCACCGGCCCAGGCGTCCGGGAGCACCGTGAGCGGGCCCGCGTACTGGAGCACCACGAGGGGCAGCGTCGACACCAGTGCCAGGGCCATCAGCGCCGCGGACGCCGCACCCAGTCCACGCAGCACGTCGGCGGGTGGACGCGCCGCGAGTGCCGGCACCTGCACCACGAGGAGCAGGGCGACCGCACACACCAGGTATCCGGGCATCGCCCAGCCGCTCGGCGCCGCCGCGGCGATCACCCCGCCGAAGGCGGCTATAAGGGCGAGCCCGGCCACCACGGCACACGGCAGCGCGACCACCCGGAAGCGCCACGCCGGGAGGAGCGCCACCGCACCGGCCAGCGTCAGCAGGACCGCGGGCTCCACCGCGTCGAGGGCGGACGCGGCCGTCAGCGACTCGAATCCGGCGAGCATCAGGACCAGCGCGCCGTTGAACACCGCGCCCACTGTCGCCGTCACCCGCACCGCCGGCCGGGTCACCCGGATCACGAGCGCGACATCGAGCGCTGCGGTGCCGAGCAGTGCCCAGGCCAGCGACGGGGCGGGCGCGGCGTCCGCCGCGGCTCCGTTCACCGACCAGAGGAGCAGGGGCAGTTGGGCGGCGACCACCGCCGCCGGCAGGGGGCTGCGCAGCTTCGGTAGCGCTGCTCCGTACGCCGCCCAGAGCGCTGCGAGGAGGGTCGTGGCCCACGCCGAGTAGGTGAGTCCCGACACCCCCGACAGGGCCACCGCGAACACGGCGTAGGCGTCCAGCACCAGCAGCACCAGAGCGAGCACCGCCAACGCCTCAGCGGTGGAGCCCAGTCCACGGCGCAGCAGGATCGCCGGCGTCAGCAGGGCCGCCGCGGTCACCACGGCGAGCACCGCCGATCGTCCGCCGATGCCCATGTCACCCCAGCTGACCACCGTGAAGGCGATGGCGGCGATCGCCAACAGGATGCCGCCCAGCGTCAGCAGCACGTTCTGCACGCCGGGAGGCGAGGTCTCCGGCCGCGGGGTGACGGGACGCGGGGTCGCAGCCCTGGCTCCGGCCCGGGCCTGGGGCGCGGGTCGATGGAGCACCGACACCAGATACGCCCTGCGGGCCAACAACTGGGACCTGCGGTGGTCCAGTTGCACGAGTTCGCGATCGATGACGGCGATCTCTTCGGCTGGTGGCAGAGTCGGCGGAGCATTCTTCATGCTCCGCAGTGTGTCGCCCGCCACATCGTTGGACATGGGGACGGATACTCAGATCGCACATGAGTACGCCCCTGTTCGACCGCATCGGAGTGCATGCGTCCCGTGAACTGGTTCCGGTACCGCTTCCACAGTGTCTGGGAGATCGACGCGCCGCCCGACGACGTCTACGCCGTGCTCTCCAGGGGGGAGGACTATCCGAAGTGGTGGCCCCAGATCCGTGCCGCGATCCCTTCGGACGACGGCACCGGCACTGCCCGCATCCGTTCGTTCCTCCCCTATGAACTGAAGATCACCGCGGCCACCCGGCGGGAGGACCCGTCCGCGGGCGTACTGGAAGTCGCCCTCCACGGCGACCTGGAGGGATGGGCCCGCTGGACGATCACCGCCCATGGGGCCGCAGCCGCGCGCACCCGGGCCGTCTACGACCAGGAGGTGGAGGTGCGCCGACCCCTGATGCGCTGGCTGGCGCCGCTGGCGCGCCCCCTGTTCCGAGCCAACCACACCGCCATGATGAGAGCGGGCCGTCGGGGTCTCGCCGCCCACCTGGGCACCCGCTGATGTCCCGTCGCGCGGGATTTGAAGCTCGGCCGCAGGGACCTGTATGGTTCAGTGCGTTCCCGGGCGATTAGCTCAGTGGGAGAGCGCTTCGTTCACACCGAAGAGGTCACTGGTTCGAACCCAGTATCGCCCACCCGGGAAGAGCCGGTCCGTCATTGACGGACCGGCTCTTGCGTTCCCCGACGGCCCTGTGCGCAGTCAGGTGCGGTTCAGGCGGCAGCGGTCAGTTGGGGCCGCAGCGGCCACGCCGGGTCCACCGGCTCCGGCGTACCGCTGCGCGCGAACCACGCCTGGAGCCCGCGCGCCTGCGCCGCGTGCCACACCGCCTGGAGCGTGTGGAGCTCCGGTGGCGACAACCGCTCCATCCGCGCACAGAACCTGCGCCCGATCGCCCGGGTCACCTCCAGCGCGGCCACGGCGTCCGCACCCGCGTCATGCGCCCCCTCCAACTCCACCTCGTAGTGCGCACATAGATCCGTGAGCGTCCGCCGCCCCTTGCGATATCGGTCGAGGTGCTTGTCCAGCACCCGGGGATCGAGCACGCACAGCGGAACGTTCTCCAGGTAGCGCGTCAGCGGAGCCGCCCGGTGACGCCTCAGCTCCCGGTCGAGCATCGTGAGATCGAACGGCGCGTTCATCACCACCAGGGGCCTGGCAGCGGCGCACTGCTCCGCCAGCGCCCGGGCGATCTCCTCCATCACCGGAGCCGGCCAGCGGCCGTTGCGCTGGAGATGGTCATCGGTCAACCCGTGCACGTCGATCGCCGAGCGCGGCACCGGAATGCCGGGATTGATCAACCAGCGGGTGGTCCACGGCCGGGCACCCGCCGCGTCCTGCACCACCAGAGCGGCCGACACGATGCGGTCCTGCTCGACATCGATCCCCGTGGTCTCCGTGTCAAATGCGGCCATCGGGCCGTCGAACCAGAGCGTCATCCCCGAACTCCTCGCACATGACTGGCAGATGAGGGAATCCCCCTGCCGAATCCGTGATACCCGGGCTGTTTGCGCCGTACGCAGGGCGGTGACAACACACTTGACGGGGAATGGACACCGGGAAGCAGAAGCCGACCGACGCCTCATCCGCACCCCCGCGAACATCCACGCCGTACGCAACCGACATCCGTGCGCCCCCACGTACGGCCCCCGCAGGCGGAGATCGGACGGCACATCCCGGAAGGCACCCAGAGCCATGGCGCTCCCGCAGCCCGAGTACGGGGGAACCTCCCGCGCCCACACCCAAGGGCTGCTGCCCCAGCCGCCGGCGCCGGTGCGCGGCGGGCTGGCCACCACCGCATGCATGGAAACCCTGCAGGTCGCCTACCTCCACGCGGTCGCCGCCGCGGCCGGCTGCTCGCTCTCCCAGCCCTTCCCCGACAACGGCATCGACTGGCACGTCAGCCACGGCTCCCCGGACCACTCGGTCGACGACGAGGTGACCATCAAGGTCCAGTTGAAGTCGACCTACCAACTCGCCCCGCACCCCGGGTTCGCGCAGCGCCCTGACTTCCCCTTCACGCTCAACAACGACCACCTGGTCAAACTCGCCCGGACCCCCGTGTCCGTGCACAAGATCCTCGTCGTGATGCTCGTCCCCCGGACCCAGGACGACTGGCTGCGCGCCGACCACGACCGACTCGATCTGCGGCACTGCTGCTACTGGACCAATCTGGCCGGCCACCCGGTGACGGGTAGGCACAAGACCACCGTGCGCATCCCGACCTCACGGATCTTCGACGACCGGGCACTCTGCGAGATCATGACGAGGGTGGGGGCGGGAGGGAGACCCTGATGAACCGGCCCCATGACGAGACCGTCCGACCACACCCCTTGCATGAGTTGCGCGACGACTGGCACACCGCCCACGGCCCCAACCCGGCCCAGGTCGACCCGGTCGTCCTCGGTGCGCTGCTCGCCCGCCACGGCTGGGAGCGGCGCGGCGGAGCCCCGGGGAGGTACGCGCGCTGGACCCCGCCCGGCGCACCCACGGGCTCCACCAGCCTGCTCGTACCGGAGAACCGCTCCTTCCCGGACTGCGAGGACCTGCTGGGCGAGGCGTTGACGGCCCTCGCGCGAAGCGCCGCTCCGTCCGCCCAGGACGTCCTGGTGGGGCTCACCGTGCCGAGCGATGAGATCCGCTGGTGGCGGGATGTGCACGAGGGGCCGTCCGGTGCTGCGTCCTGGATAGCGCAGGAGCAACTGCGCTCCGCCGCCCGGCAGATGATGATGGCCGGTGCGCTCGCCGCTCGGGGTCGGGCCGGTTACCACGGGGCACGACACCGTCGCGGCGCGCGGGCCTCCCTCGCCGGAGTCCTGGTCGGTCCGGCGCCGGGCGGGCGGACGCTCACCGCCTTCGTGCCGGTGGCGCAGGGGCGGGCCGTGACCGTACTGCTCCACCAGGCGCTCCTTGCGGCTCGGGAGGCCACCGACTACCAGCGCGCCACCGGGCGGCTGGAGGCGTTCGACGCCGCGGTGCGGCTCGGGGTGAGCCGGGAGTTGACGGAGGCGGTCATCGCACTGGTCCGGGGCTCCGAGGGGGCCAGGATCGCGCTCGCCTGGTCGCCGGCTGCCGGGGTGCCCGACGGATGCGGACCGGGGCGTGACCCGGTCGAGTTCTCGCCGGGTGACCTGCCCGCCCTGCGGGCCGCGGGCGCCCGCTATCTCCACGACGAGCCGCCCATGCCCGTCCGGCTCACGGGCACCGTCGTCCGGATGCGCCGCCCCGGCCCCCGCGGCGCGGGAACGGTCAGACTGCGGGTGCTGACGGGCGCGGACGTGCCGCACGTCCGGGTGGCCCTCGAAGAGGACTCGTACCGTACGGCGGGGCAGGCCCATCTGACCGGGCAGCCGATCAGGGTCGTCGGGCGGCTGGAGAGCCGTGGCGGATTCCGTCGGCTCACCGACGCTTGCGATGTGGTCACCGTCCCCGTGGATGACGCCGAGCGGGACCGGTTGATGAAGGCGCTCAAGGCGAGCCGGGACGACCAGGACTTCCCCGGCGACGGCGGCGACCCGGACGACTGAGTGCCCCGGGGGGCGACCGTTTCGCGGGCGGCCCCCTTCGCTCGGTACGATTCAGGGGCGCCGTTTCCACAGGCGCACCCCCTGAACGAGGAGAGACCGGTGTCAGACGTCCGTGTGATCATCCAACGCGATTCCGAGCGGGAAGAGCGCGTGGTGACTACGGGCACGACGGCGGCCGATCTGTTCGCCGGCGAGCGCACCGTGATCGCCGCCCGCATCGCCGGTGAGCTGAAGGACCTGGCGTACGAGATCGGGGACGGCGAGGAGGTCGAGCCCGTCGAGATCTCGTCGCCGGACGGCCTGGACATCCTGCGCCACTCGACCGCACACGTGATGGCGCAGGCCGTGCAGGAGCTGTTCCCGGAGGCCAAGCTTGGCATCGGTCCGCCGGTCAAGGACGGTTTCTACTACGACTTCGATGTCGCGCGGCCCTTCACGCCGGAGGACCTCAAGGCCATCGAGAAGAAGATGCAGGAGATCCAGAAGCGGGGCCAGCGCTTCTCCCGTCGTGTGGTGACCGACGAGGACGCCCGCACCGAGCTCTCGGACGAGCCGTACAAGCTGGAGCTCATCGGGCTCAAGGGCTCGGCGTCCAGCGACGACGGGGCGAACGTCGAGGTGGGCGCCGGCGAGCTGACCATCTACGACAACCTGGACCCGAAGACCGGCGATCTGTGCTGGAAGGACCTGTGCCGCGGTCCGCACCTGCCGACCACGCGCAACATCCCGGCGTTCAAGCTGATGCGCAACGCCGCCGCGTACTGGCGGGGCAGCGAGAAGAACCCGATGCTCCAGCGGATCTACGGCACCGCCTGGCCCTCCAAGGAGGAGCTGAAGGCCCATCTGGACTTCCTCGTCGAGGCGGAGAAGCGCGACCACCGCAAGCTCGGCAGCGAGCTGGACCTGTTCTCCGTCCCGGACGAGATCGGCTCCGGCCTGGCCGTGTTCCACCCGCGCGGGGGCATCATCCGCCGGGTCATGGAGGACTACTCGCGCAAGCGCCACGAGGAGGAGGGGTACGAGTTCGTCTACACCCCCCACGCCACCAAGGGCGCCCTGTTCGAGAAGAGCGGCCACCTGGACTGGTACGCGGACGGAATGTACCCCCCCATGCAGCTCGACGGTGGTACGGACTACTACCTCAAGCCCATGAACTGCCCCATGCACAATCTGATCTTCGACGCCCGGGGTCGTTCCTACCGCGAACTGCCCTTGCGGCTGTTCGAGTTCGGCACGGTCTACCGGCACGAGAAGTCGGGTGTGGTCCACGGGCTGACCCGTGCCCGGGGTTTCACCCAGGACGACGCGCACATCTACTGCACCCGTGAGCAGATGGCGGACGAACTCGACCGCACGCTCACCTTCGTGCTCAACCTGCTCCGCGACTACGGTCTGACCGACTTCTACCTTGAGCTGTCCACCAAGGACCCGGAGAAGTACGTCGGCTCGGACGAGACCTGGGAAGAGGCGACCGAGGTCCTGCGGCAGGTGGCGGAGAAGCAGGGGCTTCCGCTCACCCCCGACCCCGGTGGTGCGGCCTTCTACGGGCCGAAGATCTCGGTGCAGGCGCGTGACGCCATCGGTCGGACCTGGCAGATGTCCACCGTCCAGCTCGACTTCAACCTGCCGGAGCGGTTCAACCTGGAGTACACGTCCCCGGACGGTTCACGTCAGCAGCCGGTGATGATCCACCGGGCGCTCTTCGGCTCGATCGAGCGGTTCTTCGCGGTCCTGCTGGAGCACTACGCGGGCGCCATGCCGCCCTGGCTGGCACCGGTGCAGGCGGTCGGCATCCCGATCGGGGACGCCCACGTCGAGTACCTCCAGGAGTTCGCTGCCGAGGCGAAGAAGAAGGGGCTGCGGGTCGAGGTCGACTCCTCGTCGGACCGGATGCAGAAGAAGATCAGGACCCAGCAGAAGCTCAAGGTCCCCTTCATGATCATCGTCGGGGACGAGGACATGAACGCCGGCACGGTCTCCTTCCGCTACCGCGACGGCTCCCAGGAGAACGGGGTTCCCCGCGCGGACGCCCTCGCCAAGCTGGTCAAGGTCGTCGAGGACCGCACCCAGGTCTGACCCCGTCCGCTGTAGACGGCGCAGGATTCACGAAGCCCCCGGAGATCCGCTCTCCGGGGGCTTCGTGTCGGCCTCCAGGGTGAAGGTCTGGATCAACCAGGATGAGAACGACCCCGTCACCGCGCCGAGGAGCGCCAGGCCGCCCACCATCATCGCCACCGCGATCACCCGCCCCGCGAAGGTCACCGGAGCCACATCGCCGTACCCGACGGTCGTGAGCGTCTCGCAGGTCCACCAGACCGAATCCCCGAACGTCTTGATCGTCGCGCCCGGAGCGCCGCGCTCCATCGCATAGACGCTGAGCGCTCCGGCGAACCCCAGCAGCACGGCCGACATCCCCGAGTACGCGATCACCCGGGCGTAGAGGGCGAGGCGCGGCCGGGCATCGGCGTGCCGGCGCTGCACCGATTCGTAGATCCGCACCATCCGCAGCGGTCGAAGGAGCGGCAGCAGCACCACGATGCCGTCGAGTCCGTGCCGACGGACATAGCCGGGCCCCTCGCCACTGAGGCGCCAGCTGACCGCGTAGTCCACGACGAACAGGGCCCACAGGGCGTAGACGAAGGCGAGGACCGTGTCCTGCCACGCCTCGGGAAGGTCGACGGCGAGCACCCGCACCGCGTAGCAGCCGAGGAAGAGGACCGATGCCACGAACAGCGGGATCTCCATGCGCTCACGCCAGCGCGTCAACCTCGACTCGTCTCTCATCGCCCAAGGATCATCCTCACCCCACCGGGCCCGCCCCCGGCGACACGCCGCGGACGGGCGAAGCCATATGCTTCACAGCATGACGAGTGAGCCGGAGCAGCAGATCGGAGTGGGAACGCCCGACGCGTTCCAGCGCTTGTGGACTCCGCACCGAATGGCGTACATCCAGGGTGAGAACAAGCCCACCGGGCCCGAGGCCGGCGATGGCTGCCCCTTCTGTGCCATTCCGTCGAAATCGGACGAGGACGGTCTGGTGATCGCACGCGGCTCCCACGTCTACGCCGTGCTGAACCTCTATCCGTACAACGGCGGCCATCTCATGGTGGTGCCGTTCAGGCACGTCGCCGACTACACCGAGCTGAACGAGCAGGAGACCGCGGAGCTGGCCCGCTTCACCCAGCGCGCCATGGTGGCCCTGCGGGCGGCATCCGGTGCGCACGGCTTCAACATCGGGATGAACCAGGGGATGGCGGCCGGTGCGGGGATCGCCGCCCATCTGCACCAGCACGTCGTACCGCGCTGGGGCGGCGACACCAACTTCATGCCCGTCGTCGGCCACACCAAGGTGCTGCCGCAACTCCTTGCGGACACCCGGGTGATGCTGGCGAACGTCTGGCCCGTCTGAAGGGCACGCACGCAAGCGAAACCCCCGTACCCGGCCCTGGGTACGGGGGTTTCGTCGTCCGTCGTGATCGCCCGCTCAGGCGTCGTACAGATCCGCCTTCTTGGGGGCGAGGTCCTGGACCGCGCCGCTGACGGCCATCGACCGGCTGTTGAAGCGGTCGGTGTCCACCCCGTTCTCGTTGAGGACCTTCAGCGCCGCGGCATGTGCCACGCGCAGGACGGGGGTTGCCGCCCGCAGGGCGTCGTCCGCCATGAAGCGGTGTCGCCAGGGCTGCTCGGCCCAGGCGTGGCGCAGCCCGAACGGCTCCGGGAGGCTCAGCTTCCCGCCGAGGAAGTCGAGCAGCGGGGGGTACCAGGTCAGCGGTGCGCGCACCGCGAGGCGCACCACCTCGGGGGCGTCCACCAGCGGCAGGGTCCGGCTCTTGGTCTCCCAGAAGCGGATCGCCTTGCTGGTGGTCACGGTCTTCGGTGAGGACTTGGTGGTGAACAGGCCGTTCACCGGTCCCAGCGCATGGCCGGTGACCTCGATGCGCAG
Organism: Streptomyces sp. NBC_00690; assembly: GCF_036226685.1. Classification (NCBI taxonomy): domain Bacteria; kingdom Bacillati; phylum Actinomycetota; class Actinomycetes; order Kitasatosporales; family Streptomycetaceae; genus Streptomyces; species Streptomyces sp. NBC_00690. The sequence goes on along the minus strand of NZ_CP109009.1, from coordinate 1,818,026 downwards.
CGTCTCGTGGAGAACCGTGACATTGATCATCATGGTGATGATCAACTGGCCGTCCCAGAGGGTGAACTGGACGCCCAGGTAGTGGCGGTTTCCACTGCCGAACTGCTGGTGGTTACAGATCCGCTGCATCTCGTGGCCCTTGATCTGGAACGCTTCCACGTCCTGACCGTCCGGGCGGGAGACCGATCCGGCGTTCTCCCCGACGGGGGAGACGACCCAGTGCTTGACCGAAGGGGTGGGGAAGCCGCCCGAGTTCAGCGGGCCGCGCTCCAGCAGCTTCAGCTTGTCGTGCATCGCCCTGATGACGTCCCAGCTGCGGAACTGGTTGATCTCCTTGGTGGGGTCCTTGGACACCAGCTCTTCGGCCAGTTGCCAGCTGCCCCAGCGGGTGCCCATGCCCAGTATGCCCTTGGGCCCCGCGTAGAAGACGGAGTTGGCGTGCTGCTCGGCGGTGAGCTTGTGCAAGCCCTGGCGCAGTTCCTCGCGCGCCTTGTCACCGGGGTTGCCGGGGACCGCGTCGGGCACCTTGGCCGCCACGCCACCGCCCGAGAGCAGACCGTCCCAGCGGGCCCGCAGGTCCTTGGCCGTCGCTTCGCAGATCCGCAGGGCGAGGAACCACCCGATGACCGGGGCGACGATCATTCCGCGCAGGTAGTAGGCCCAGAAACCGCCGAACGGCAGCCGGATCAGAAAGAGCAGTGCCAGTGCGCCGATCGCGAACAGCAAGATCGTGCCCAGGGTGCCGGCGCGCTTGTTCTGTGCGCCCGCGATCGTGCGGCGGAGTTGGAAGACGCCCATCCACAGCAGCAGGCCCGGCAGGAAGAGGAGTCCGCAGACCGCGGTGATCACGGTCAGCTTGGTGTCGCGCTCCTTGCGGATGCGGCTGGCCGCCAGTGCGTGCTCGACGACCGTCTGCGGCTCCATCCCGAACGACTGGATCAGCGCACCCCGCCCGCCGCCCAGCATCCGCAGTTGCAGAGCACGGGAGAACGCCTCGCCGAAATTCGGTTCGAAGAGCGAGAACTTGCCCGCGCTGACGGCCGACTTGTGCCAGTCGTTGTTGGCCTTGAGGATGTCCGCCGCCGGGCTGTCCCGGTACGCCGCGGAGGCCAGCGCGTGCGTCGCCGCGGTCTGTCCTGCGGAGCCCATGATCGGGACCTGTGCTCCGGGACTGAAATCGAAACCGTCCATCGTGACTTATCGCCCCCAACGCCGCTCGGCTGCTGCTCTGCGGCCTTTTCCCGGCCAACGCGCCCTGCACACATGCTGAGCTGGGCACCTCAGCGTATCCGGGGCGCGACTGATTCGTCACGGGACAAAGAAATGCCGTCCGGTGTCGCACGTCGGCGGACAGCATCCCGATACCGGCCCCGTGCACAGGAGTTATGCGCGATCGCCGTGACGTTCCCCGATCCGGTCGGCGATGTGCTGCGGCATCGGCTCATGGCGGGAGTAGCAGCGGCTGAACTGGCCGGTCCCATGGGAGAGGGAGCGCAGATCGACCGCGTACCGGTCGATCTCGATCTCGGGGACCTCGGCCCGGACCCATGTGCGTGCGCCCGATGACTGTTCCGTTCCCACGACCCGGCCGCGCCGACCGGACAGGTCGCTCATCACCGGGCCGACGTATTCGTCCGAAACCAGTATGCGGACTTCGGCCACCGGCTCCAGCAAGCGGATGGGGCTGTCGGCCGCGGCCTCCCGCAGAGCCAGGGCACCCGCCGTCTGGAACGCGGCGTCTGAGGAGTCGACCGAGTGGGCCTTGCCGTCGATGAGGGTGATCCGGACATCGACGAGCGGATGCCCGGCGACCACGCCCCGGGCCGCCTGGGCGCGTATGCCCTTCTCGACGGAGGGGACGAACTGGCGGGGCACGGCGCCGCCGACGACCTTGTCGACGAACTCGATCCCCGAACCCGTCGGCAGCGGTTCCACCTCGATCGCACAGATCGCGTACTGGCCGTGCCCACCGGACTGCTTCACATGGCGGCCCCGGCCCGTCGATCGGGCGCCGAACGTCTCCCGGAGGGACACCCGGTGGGGTACGACGTCCACCTTGACGCCGTACCGCTTGCGCAGCCGCTCTAGGGCGACGTCCGCATGGGCCTCGCCCAGACACCACAGAACGACCTGGCGGGTGGCCCGGTTCTGTTCGAGGCGCATGGTGGGGTCTTCGGCGACCAGCCGGGCCAGCCCGCTGGAGAGCCGGTCCTCGTCCGCCTTGCTGTGTGCCGAGATGGCCAACGGCAGCAGGGGGTCCGGCATCGGCCAGGGCTCCATCAGCAGCGGGTCGTCCTTGGTGGAGAGGGTGTCCCCGGTCTCGGCGCGCGCCAGTTTGGCGACACAGGCCAGGTCGCCGGCGAAGACCTGCCCGATCGGACGCTGATGGCGACCGAAGGGAGCGGTGAGCGCACCGACCCGTTCCACCACGTCATGGTCCTCGTGGCCGCGGTCCGCCAGACCGTGGCCCGACACGTGGACGGTCTGGTCGGCCCGCAGGGTCCCGGAGAACACGCGGACGAGGGAGATGCGTCCGACATAGGGGTCCGAGGCGGTCTTGACCACTTCGGCGACCAGCGGACCGTCGGGGTCGCAGCGGATCGGGGGCCGCTTGGCCCCCTGCGGACTGGTGACGACGGGCGGCGCGGGCTCCAGGGGGGTGGGGAATCCACGGGTGATCAACTCCAGGAGTTCCACGGTGCCCAGCCCCTGCTTGGCGCCGTGCGCCGCGGGCGCGGCGGCGAGCACCGGGTGGAAGGTGCCCCGGGCGACGGCCGTTTCCAGATCGCCGATGAGACTGGCCAGGTCGATGGTCTCGCCGCCGAGGTAGCGGTCCATCAAGGACTCGTCCTCGCTCTCGGCGATGATCCCTTCGATCAGCCGGTTGCGGGCCCGTTCGATCAGGGCCGACTGCTCGGGATCGGGAGCGAGCGCCCGGCGTTCGCCCGAGGAGTAGTCGAAGATCCCTTGAGTCAGGAGCCCCACCAACCCTGTCACCGGGACATGGCCGTCGGGCCCCGGCGATCCGTACTGGGGCAGGTAGAGGGGGAGGACGGCGTCGGGGTCGTCGCCGCCGAAGATCGAGGCGCAGACTTCCGTCAGCTCGTCGAAGCCGGTGCGCGCGGTCTCCAGATGGGTGACGACGATCGCACGCGGCATGCCGACGGCCGCGCACTCCTCCCATACGGCGCGGGTCGCGCCGGCGACCGCTTCGGGAGCCTGCCCGGCCGAGACGACGAAGAGGGCCGCATCCGCAGCTCGGAGCCCCGCCCTGAGCTCTCCGACGAAATCGGCGTATCCCGGGGTGTCCAGAAGATTGATCTTGTACCCCTCCCACTCGACGGGGACGAGTGAGAGCTGCACGGAACGCTGCTGGCGGTGCTCGATCTCGTCGTAGTCGGAGACGGTGGCCCCGTCCTCGACCCGTCCGGCCCGGTTCAAGGCGCCCGCGGTGAGCGCCAGGGCCTCGGTGAGGGTGGTCTTTCCGGAGCCGCTGTGGCCGACCAGCACCACGTTCCGTACGGAAGAGGGCCGGTCGGCCGTCGTCGCCCTGCCGGCGGCTCCGGGGTGGGTGTGCGCCTTGTCGCCCATGGATGGTGCCTCCCGGTCGATCGTGTCGATTGCACGGTGAGGAACGCTGAAACACGGTGAGAAAAGCCAAGAAAAGCGAGAAACGCCATGGAAACGCTGACCAAGCAGGGCCGCGGACGCCGGGGGAAGGCGGGGCGGGCCGCCGGACCCCGCCCGGCGAAGGGCCGAGGCGTCGGCGTCCGACGGGCAGCTCCGATGGCGCCCGCAGTCGTCCTTCGAGCTTTCCACTCCGCCCACGGCACGTCCATACGTCGTACGCAGGGGGAGCGGCGGATACGCGTCGAGCGGCACCCGCGTCGGGTCCCGGCGGTGGACCGCGCCGGTCCTGGCTACGATGGGCCAGCCGGTGGCCAAGGGGTCACACGGCTCACCCCAACCCCGGGAAGGCCATGCTGAACAAGTACGCGCGTGCATTCTTCACGCGTGTCCTCACGCCGTTCGCCGCATTTCTGCTCCGTCGCGGAGTGAGCCCCGACGCGGTCACTCTGATTGGCACGGCCGGAGTGATGGCGGGTGCGCTGGTCTTCTTCCCCAGGGGAGAGTTCTTCTGGGGCACGATCGTCATCACGCTCTTCGTCTTCTCCGACCTCATCGACGGGAACATGGCCCGCCAGGCCGGCATCTCCAGCCGCTGGGGCGCGTTCCTCGACTCGACCCTCGACCGGGTCGCCGACGGGGCGATCTTCGGCGGGTTCGCCCTCTGGTACGCGGGGCAGGGCGACAACAACGTCCTGTGCGCGGTGTCCATCTTCTGCCTCGCGAGCGGTCAGGTCGTCTCGTACACCAAGGCGCGCGGCGAGGCCATCGGCCTTCCCGTCGCGGTCAACGGCCTGATCGAGCGGGCCGAACGGCTCGTGATCTCGCTGGTCGCGGCCGGTCTGGCCGGACTGCACGCCTTCGGGGTCCCTGGCATCGACGTGCTGCTGCCGATCGCCCTGTGGATCGTCGCCGTCGGCAGTGCGGTCACCCTGGGGCAGCGGGTCGTCACCGTGCGCCGGGAGTCCGCCGAGGCCGATGCGGCGACCCAGCAGGCGCAGGGGAGCGAGGCCGAGGCCACGTGAGTACCCGCGACCGGGTCGCCGACGGGCTGTACGGGCTGGGCTGGTCCGCGGTCAAGAAGCTGCCCGAACCGGCCGCCGAAGCGCTGGGCCGGACGATCGCCGACACGGCGTGGAAGCGGCGGGGCCAGGGAGTGCGCAGGCTGGAGGCCAATCTCGCCCGGGTGGTGCCCGACGCGGACCCCACCCGCCTCGCCGAACTCTCCCGCGCCGGAATGCGCTCCTACATGCGGTACTGGATGGAATCCTTCCGGCTGCCGACCTGGAGCGCGGAGCGGGTCCGCGACAGCGTGCAGATCAACGACTTCCACCAGGTGACCGAGGGCATGGCCGCCGGGCGGGGGGTGATCCTGGCGCTGCCGCACCTGGCCAACTGGGACCTCGCCGGCGCCTGGCTGACGCGCACCCTGGACATCCCCTTCACCACGGTCGCCGAACGACTCAAACCCGAGTCGTTGTACGACCGGTTCGTGGCCTATCGCGAAAGCCTCGGCATGGAGGTGCTGCCGCACTCCGGGGGCGCCGCGTTCGGAACCCTGGCGCGGCGGCTGCGCGCCGGTGGACTGGTCTGTCTGGTCGCCGACCGCGATCTGTCGGCCTCCGGCGTCGAGGTGAAGTACTTCGGTGAGACGGCGCGGATGCCCGCCGGACCGGCCATGCTGGCCCAACAGACCGGCGCCCTGCTCCTGCCCGTCACCCTCTGGTACGGACCCTCGCCGAAGATGTACGGCAGGGTCCATCCGCCCGTGGACGTGCCGCAGACAGGTACCCGCGCCGAAAAGACGTCCTCCATGACACAACTCCTGGCCGACGCCTACGCCACGGGGATCGCCGAGCACCCGGAGGACTGGCACATGCTCCAGCGGCTGTGGCTCTCGGATCTCGACCCCCGCCACCCCCGAGGGGCCACTTCATGAAGATCGGCATCGTCTGCCCCTACTCCTGGGACGTCCCCGGAGGGGTGCAGTTCCACATCAGGGACCTGGCCGACCATCTGATCAGGCTGGGCCACGAGGTCTCCGTACTGGCCCCCGCCGACGACGACACCCCGCTGCCACCCTTCGTGGTGTCGGCGGGCCGCGCCGTGCCCGTCCCGTACAACGGGTCCGTGGCCCGGTTGAACTTCGGCTTCCTCTCGGCCGCCCGCGTACGTCGATGGCTCCACGACGGCACCTTCGACGTGATCCACATCCATGAGCCCACGTCGCCGTCGCTCGGTCTGCTGACCTGCTGGGCGGCGCAGGGACCGATCGTCGCCACCTTCCACACCTCGAACCCGCGCTCCCGGGCCATGATCGCCGCCTATCCCATCCTCCAGCCCGCGTTGGAGAAGATCAGCGCCCGGATCGCGGTCAGCGAGTACGCCCGCCGCACCCTCGTCGAGCACCTCGGCGGTGACGCCGTCGTCATTCCGAACGGCGTCGACGTCGGTTTCTTCGAGAAGGCCGAACCCAAGCCCGAGTGGCAGGGCGGCACGATCGGATTCATCGGCCGTATCGACGAACCCCGCAAGGGGCTGCCGGTACTGATGAAGGCCCTGCCCGCGATCCTCGCCGAGCGTCCGGAGACCAGACTCCTGGTTGCCGGACGTGGGGACGAGGAGGAGGCGGTGGCCCAACTGCCCCGGGAGATGCGCTCCCGCGTCGAGTTCCTCGGCATGGTCAGCGACAAGGACAAGGCCCGACTGCTGCGCAGCGTCGACGTCTACGTCGCCCCCAACACCGGTGGGGAGAGCTTCGGCATCATCCTGGTGGAGGCGATGTCGGCGGGAGCTCCCGTCCTCGCCAGCGATTTGGACGCGTTCGCCCAGGTCCTGGACCAGGGGGCCGCGGGCCAACTCTTCGCCAACGAGGACGCCGACGCCCTCGCCGCTGCGGCCGTGCGTCTCCTGGGCGACCCGGTCCGACGGCAGGAACTGTCCGAGCGGGGCAGCGCGCACGTACGCCGCTTCGACTGGTCCACCGTCGGAGCGGACATCCTCTCGGTCTACGAGACGGTGACCGAGGGCGCCGCCGCGGTGGCCGCAGACGAACGCCCCGGACTGCGCTCCCGCTTCGGTCTCGCCAGGAACTGATCCGGCGGCCGTCCACGGCGAGCCGCTCCCGGCCGCTCGCGTTCGACGGCCCTGACCGGGCCGTGCCGCGGCCGAGCTCCCGCGGTGCTGCTCCGGCACCCCGGTAGCCTTACGCCCCGTGACCGCAACGCTCATCTGGATCTTCGTCGCCCTGCTTGCCATCGGCCTCTATCTGAGCTGGACCGCAGGGCGGCTCGACCGGCTGCACACCCGGATCGACAAGGCGCGCGCCGCCCTGGACGCGCAGCTGCTGCGCCGGGCCTCGGTGACGCAGGAGTTGGCCACGGCCGGCGTGCTCGACCCGGCCGCGTCCATCGTGCTGTACGAGGCCGCACGCACGGCCAGGCAAGCGGACGAGGAGCAGCGCGAGGTCGCCGAGAGCGAGCTGAGTGCCGCCCTGCGGGCGGTCTTCGAGGAGCCGGCGCAGGTCGAAGCGGTGCGCGAGGTCCCCGGTGGTGAGGACGCCACCTCGGAGCTGGCCCAGGCCGTACGCCGCGTCCCGATGGCACGGCGGTTCCACAACGATGCGGTGCGCGCGGCACGGGCACTGCGCCGCCATCGCAAGGTGCGCTGGTTCCGCTTGGCCGGGCATGCGCCGTTCCCGCTGGCCTTCGAGATGGACGACGAACCGCCGACCGCCCTCGCCGACCGTCCGGGCAGCTGAACCGGGGGCGTGCCGAGGCGCTCGGGGCCGACTTCCCGGGGCTGGGGACGAAGTCGCCGCCCTGTCGGTCGGCACAGCCTCGCCGACGCGGTGGTGAATCGTTTCGCCAGGTGCCCCTGTCCACACGGTGGACCCTCCTCGGTGATCATGTCGCCGAGGACCCCGTCCGGGCAGGTCAGCGGCCATGCGTCGGGCGCCTGGGGAGGCCACGCAGGTACCGGCGGGCACTCCCACCACCTGCAAAAACGATCCACCGGCTGTTCATTGGCCCTTGCAGTGGACTGATCCGTGGCGGTTCCATCAATGACGCACCGCGGCGCCGCTCGCAAGCGGCCGTCAGAGGCGGTCATCACCATCGTCTTCGAGTGAGGTCCCTTCCGTGTCCAGCACGCTCTCCACCACTTCTCAGTCCGCCGACTCCCCGGCGACGGGCACCGCACGCGTCAAGCGCGGCATGGCCGAGCAGCTCAAGGGCGGCGTCATCATGGACGTGGTCAACGCCGAACAGGCGAAGATCGCCGAGGACGCGGGCGCCGTGGCCGTCATGGCCCTGGAGCGGGTCCCCGCCGACATCCGCAAGGACGGCGGAGTCGCGCGGATGTCGGACCCCAACATGATCGAAGAGATCATCGAGGCCGTCTCCATCCCGGTGATGGCCAAGTCCCGCATCGGGCACTTCGTTGAGGCCCAGGTCCTCCAGTCGCTCGGTGTCGACTACATCGACGAGTCCGAGGTCCTCACCCCGGCCGACGAGGTCAACCACTCCGACAAGTGGGCGTTCACCACGCCGTTCGTCTGTGGTGCCACCAACCTCGGTGAGGCGCTGCGCCGCATCGCCGAGGGCGCCGCCATGATCCGCTCCAAGGGCGAGGCGGGCACCGGCAACGTCGTCGAGGCCGTTCGCCACCTGCGCCAGATCAAGAACGAGATCGCCAGGCTCCGCGGCTTCGACAACAACGAGCTGTACGCCGCTGCCAAGGATCTGCGCGCCCCCTACGAGCTGGTCAAGGAGGTCGCCGAGCTGGGCAAGCTCCCGGTGGTCCTCTTCTCCGCCGGCGGTGTGGCCACCCCCGCGGACGCCGCCCTGATGCGTCAGCTCGGTGCCGAGGGCGTCTTCGTCGGCTCGGGCATCTTCAAGTCGGGCGACCCGGCCAAGCGCGCCGCCGCGATCGTCAAGGCGACCACGTTCTACGACGACCCCAAGATCATCGCGGATGCCTCCCGGAACCTCGGCGAGGCCATGGTCGGCATCAACTGCGACACCCTGCCCGAGGCCGAGCGCTACGCCAACCGGGGCTGGTGATGACCGCTCCCGCCCATCCGGTCATCGGAGTCCTCGCACTCCAGGGCGATGTACGGGAGCATCTGGCGGCCCTGGTCGCGGCGGGCGCCGTGGCCAGGTCGGTCAGACGTCCCGAGGAGTTGGAGGAGGTCGCCGGGCTGGTCATACCCGGTGGGGAGTCCACCACCATCTCCAAACTGGCCCATCTCTTCGGCATGATGGAGCCGCTGCGCGAGCGGGTGCGCTCCGGGATGCCGGTCTACGGGACCTGCGCCGGGCTGATCCTCCTCGCCGACAAGATCCTCGACCCGCGATCCGGTCAGGAGACGATCGGCGGCATCGAGATGATCGTGCGCCGCAACGCCTTCGGTCGGCAGAACGAGTCCTTCGAGGCGGCTGTCGAGGTCGCGGGCGTCGAGGGCGGCCCGGTGGAAGGCGTGTTCATCCGCGCACCGTGGGTGGAGTCGGTCGGCGCCGCCGTCGAAGTCCTGGCCGAGTACGACGGTCACATCGTCGCGGTCCGGCAGGGCCGGGTCCTCGCCACGTCCTTCCACCCTGAACTCACCGGGGACCACCGGATGCACGGTCTCTTCGCGGACATGGTGCGCGCGGTCAGGTGAGCCCGTCCCGGTAGGATCTCTGCCGAACGCAAGCGCAATGGGTAACGCGAAGGAGACAGGCAGATGTCCGGCCACTCTAAATGGGCTACGACGAAGCACAAGAAGGCCGTGATCGATGCCAAGCGCGGCAAGCTCTTCGCGAAGCTGATCAAGAACATCGAGGTCGCGGCCCGGACCGGCGGTGCTGACATCGAGGGCAACCCGACCCTCTTCGACGCCATTCAGAAGGCGAAGAAGCAGTCGGTGCCCAACAAGAACATCGACTCCGCGCTCAAGCGCGGCGCCGGCCTCGAAGCGGGCGGCGCCGACTACGAGACGATCATGTACGAGGGGTACGGTCCCAACGGGGTCGCCGTCCTCATCGAGTGCCTCACCGACAACCGCAACCGCGCGGCGTCCGACGTCCGGGTCGCCATGACCCGCAACGGCGGTTCGATGGCCGACCCCGGTTCCGTCTCCTACCTCTTCCACCGCAAGGGCGTCGTGATCGTCCCCAAGGGCGAGCTGACCGAGGACGACGTCCTCGGAGCCGTCCTGGACGCGGGCGCGGAAGAGGTCAACGACCTCGGAGAGTCGTTCGAGGTCCTCAGCGAGGCGACCGACCTCGTCGCGGTGCGCACGGCGCTTCAGACCGAGGGCATCGACTATGACTCGGCCGAGGCCAACTTCGTCCCGACCATGCAGATCGAGTTGGACGAAGAGGGCGCGCGCAAGATCTTCAAGCTCATCGACGCGCTGGAGGACAGCGACGACGTCCAGAACGTCTTCGCCAACTTCGACGTCTCGGACGAGGTCATGGAGAAGGTCGACGCCTGATCGACGCACACACCTGTGGAGTACGGGCCGACGGCACCCACCGTCGGCCCGTTTTCCGTGTCCCGCCCGTGGCAGCGGATTGTCAGTGGCAGCGGATAGCCTGCACAAACAGGTGACCGAAGGAGGGGCTACGTGCGCGTGCTCGGGGTCGACCCCGGCCTGACCCGGTGCGGTGTCGGAGTCGTCGAAGGCGTGGCAGGCCGTCCGTTGACGATGATCGGCGTCGGCGTCGTCCGCACGCCCAGCGATGCCGCGCTCGGCGTTCGGCTGGTCGCCATCGAGCAGGGCATCGAGCAGTGGCTCGACGACCACCGACCCGACTGCGTCGCCGTGGAGCGGGTCTTCAGCCAGCACAACGTACGGACGGTGATGGGCACCGCCCAGGCCAGTGCCGTCGCGATGCTCTGTGCCGCACGCCGAGGTCTGCCCGTCGTCCTCCACACACCGAGCGAGGTCAAGGCTGCCGTGACCGGCAGCGGTCGCGCGGACAAGGCGCAGGTGGGCGCGATGGTGACCCGACTGCTCCGGCTCGCAGCGCCACCCAAACCGGCCGATGCCGCCGATGCCCTCGCCCTGGCCATCTGCCACATCTGGCGTGCCCCCGCCCAGAACCGCCTCCAGCAGGCGGTCGCCCAGCACACAGCGAAAGGCCGTACCGCATGATCGCCTTTGTGAGCGGCCCGGTCGCCGCACTCGCCCCGACGACCGCGGTGATCGAAGTCGGGGGGATCGGGATGGCAGTGCAGTGCGCTCCCCGCACCCTCGCGACGCTCCGCATCGGCGAGCAGGCCAAGCTCGCGACCTCCCTGGTGGTCCGGGAGGACTCCCTGACGCTCTACGGCTTCACCGATGACGATGAGCGGCAGGTGTTCGAGCTCCTCCAGACCGCCAGCGGCGTCGGGCCGCGCCTCGCACAGGCGATGCTGGCGGTGCACACCCCCGATGTGCTGCGGATCGCGGTGGCGTCAGGTGATGAGAAGACGCTGACCGCCGTGCCCGGCATCGGCAAGAGAGGCGCACAGAAACTGCTCCTGGAGTTGAAGGACCGGCTGGGGGAGCCACTCGGAGCCCACGGCGCCAGCCGTGGCGTAGGCAGCGCGGTCACCGCATCGTGGCGCGATCAACTGCACGCCGCCCTGATCGGCCTGGGATACGCCACGCGCGAGGCCGATGAGGCGGTGACCGCGGTCGCCCCTCAGGCGGAGGCGTCGAGCGGCGAACCCCAGATCGGGGCGCTGCTGCGGGCCGCGCTCCAGACGCTGAACCGCACGCGATGAGGTGTGGGCGGGCGGTTCGACCCGGGCGCGACCCGGAGCGAGGACTCGTGTGCGGGGGGTGCCGCCTCGACCTCGGCAGCCGACGAAGACCTTCCCTGCCGTGGGCGAAGGTCTGCTCATCCCCCGCCTCCGTCACCCCATGGTTCCGCGCGACGGGACGGCAGGAGCTCCCTGGCACCGCCGCATCCCCCGCACGGGTGTCCCTCGTACGAGTGGGTCGAGCCGGGCAGTCGGGGCGACTCCACGCGTTCCCCAGCGGCGTCGGTGAGTTGAGACTTTCGCACCGCCCTCGTTGATTCGCCCACCCCTGATCCACCCCGAGCGGGGGCGACACCCCAGCCGCCCCGCCCCGACCGTTCAGGACCGTCCGCCCGCGGCCCCGGCCGCGCCAACCCGATGAGGCACTTCCGCAGTGAACTGGGACGACAGCACCCCTGCCCCGGCCGACGACGTCGCCATCCCTGCCGACGGGCGGCTCGTCGGAGCATCGGCCGATGGCGAGGACCAGGCCGTGGAAGCCGCTCTGCGGCCCAAGTCGCTGGGCGAGTTCGTCGGCCAGGAGCGGGTGCGCGAGCAGCTTGACCTGGTGCTGAAGGCGGCCCTCGCCCGGGGTGCCACCGCTGACCACGTCCTGCTCTCCGGCGCTCCCGGCCTCGGCAAGACCACCCTCTCCATGATCATCGCGGCTGAGATGAAGGCCCCGATCCGCATCACTTCGGGCCCGGCCATCCAGCACGCCGGAGATCTCGCTGCGATCCTCTCCTCCCTCCAGGAGGGCGAGGTCCTCTTCCTCGACGAGATCCACCGGATGTCGCGGCCCGCCGAAGAGATGCTGTACATGGCGATGGAGGACTTCCGGGTCGACGTCATCGTCGGCAAGGGCCCGGGCGCCACGGCCATCCCGCTCGACCTGCCGCCCTTCACCCTGGTGGGGGCCACGACCAGGGCCGGGCTGCTGCCACCACCGCTGCGCGACCGCTTCGGCTTCACCGCCCACATGGAGTTCTACGCCCCCGCAGAGTTGGAGCGCGTGCTCCACCGCTCCGCGCGCCTGCTCGACGTGGAGATCGACGACGAGGGTGCCGCGGAGATCGCCGGCCGCTCCCGCGGCACGCCGCGCATCGCCAACCGCCTGCTGCGCCGCGTGCGCGACTACGCACAGGTCAAGAGGGACGGCGCCGTCACCCAGGAGATCGCCGCCGCCGCCCTTCGGGTGTACGAGGTCGACGACCGCGGTCTCGACCGTCTCGACCGCGCGGTGCTCACGGCCCTCCTCAAGCTTTTCGGCGGCGGACCCGTGGGTCTTTCCACCCTGGCGGTGGCGGTGGGGGAGGAGCGGGAGACCGTCGAGGAGGTCGCCGAGCCCTTCCTCGTCAGGGAGGGGCTACTGGCGCGTACGCCTCGTGGTCGGGTCGCGACTCCGGCGGCTTGGGCCCATCTCGGGATGGTGCCGCCCCAGCAGCCCCCGGGCGCAAGCGGACAACAAGGGTTGTTCGGGGCGTGACGGCGCGGAGACTCTTCGCGGGAGGAACCACAGTGCGATGCTGGGCGTTGTTCCAATGATGCGGACTCGCTTAGACTCCGCCGATGCCGCCCCTTCCAGGTCGGCGTACCCACCCCCGTAGATAGGCCGCCTCACCGACGCGGTCGTTTGAAGGAAGTTTCTTCCCGTGAATCTCCTGACCTTCCTCCCCTTCATCGTGCTCATCGGGGCCATGTTCCTGATGACCCGCTCCGCCAAGAAGAAGCAGCAGCAGGCCGCGCAGATGCGCGACTCGATGCAGCCAGGCACAGGAGTCCGCACGATCGGAGGCATGTACGCCACTGTCAAGGAGCTTCACGAGGACACCGTGCTCCTTGAGGTCGCCCCCGGCGTCCACGCCGTCTACGCGAAGAACTCCATCGGTGCCGTCCTCGACGACGAGGAGTACAACCGCATCGTCCACGGCGACGACCCCGCCGAGCAGACCACGATCGTGCCCGATGACGCCTCCTCGCTCACCGAGGGCACCGAGTCGGACACGACGAACGCGGCTGACACCGATGTCACCAAGATCGAGCTGGGCAAGAAGCCCAAGTCGGACGAGCCCGCAGCCGCCGACGCTGACACCGAGGTGACCAAAGACAACAAGGCCGACGGCGACAAGTAGCCATGTTCGGGGACCGCGGGCACGGCCGATGCCAAGCGGTCCTCTGGTCGTGTTGACTTCTTCGGGGGCAGGTCCCCACAACACTTCGTGGCCGCCCGAGCGCATACCCCGCGCGGGGCGGTTGGACAGGGAGAAACGAGAAGGTGGCAGCACCGAACAGGGGCCGAAGGCCCGCGGGGGCCCAGGGTAAGCCAGTGCGCACCCTGGTAATGATCCTGATCGCCATGGTCGCGCTGACCGGCGGGATGTTCGTGTCCGGGCACACCACGCCCCGACTGGGCATCGACCTCGCGGGCGGTACGACGATCACGCTCAAGGCCGAGGCGGAGCCCGGCAAGGAGAGCGCGGTCAACGAGACCAACATGAACACGGCGGTCGGCATCATCGAGCGCCGCGTCAATGGTCTCGGTGTCTCGGAGGCCGAGGTCCAGACCCAGGGCCGCGAGAACATCATCGTCAACATCCCCAAGGGGACGGACTCCGAGCAGGCCCGCAAGCAGGTCGGTACCACCGCGCAGCTCTACTTCCGCCCGGTGCTGACGGCCGCCGCAGGCGGAGTCACACCGCAGCAGCCCGCCCCGACGCCCTCCGCATCCAGCTCCGCGTCCAGCAAGGACAAGGCCACGGACGGGAAGAAGGACCCGGCTTCCCCCGCCGCGTCGGTGGCACCCAGCGCCACTGCTCAGGGTCGGGCCGTCACCGAGGGCCTGAAGGCCCCCGCCACGACGTCTCCGTCCCCCACCGCGTCCGGCAAGGCTGCCGACCCCTCGCAGCCCCCTGCCCCCGCCACGACTCCGGGCCAGACCCCGGAGACGAGCGGGCTGGACAAGGAGTTCGCGGCGCTGAACTGCATGGACGAGAAGTCCCGCGCCAATGCAGGCAAGGACGCGAAGCCCGAGAACCCCATGGTCGCCTGTGGTTCCAACGACGGCGGCAAGACCTGGGAGAAGTACCTGCTCGGCCCGGCGGAGCTCGACGGCAAGGACGTCGACGACGCCAAGGGTCAGATGGACCAGCAGCGTGGCATCTGGATCGTCACGATGGACTTCACCAAGGGCGGCGCCAAGAAGTTCCAGAAGATCACCACCAAGCTGTCGGCGCAGCAGTCCCCGCAGAACCAGTTCGCGATCGTCCTCGACGGCGAGGTCGTCTCCGCCCCGCAGGTCAACACGGTGCTGAGCGCCAGCGCCGAGATCTCCGGCAGCTTCAAGCAGCAGGAAGCCCAGGACCTCGGAAACATCCTGTCCTACGGTGCCCTGCCGCTGAGCTTCGAGGAACAGAGCGTCACCACGGTGAGCGCTGCCCTCGGTGGCGAGCAGTTGAAGGCCGGTCTGATCGCGGGTGCCATTGGCCTCGCGCTGGTCATCATCTATCTGGTGGCTTACTACCGCGGCCTGTCCGCGATCGCCATCCTCAGCCTCTTCGTCTCGGCGGGTCTGACCTACTCGCTGATGGCGCTGCTCGGCCCGGCCATCGGGTTCGCACTGAACCTGCCGGCCGTGTGTGGCGCGATCGTCGCCATCGGTATCACCGCGGACTCGTTCATCGTCTACTTCGAACGCGTCCGGGACGAGATCCGCGAAGGCCGTACGCTCCGCCCGGCCGTAGAGCGTGCCTGGCCGCGTGCCCGACGCACCATCCTGGTCTCCGACTTCGTCTCGTTCCTCGCCGCCGCGGTCCTCTTCGTGGTCACCGTCGGCAAGGTCCAGGGCTTCGCCTTCACGCTGGGTCTGACCACCCTGCTGGACGTGGTCGTGGTGTTCTTCTTCACCAAGCCCCTGATGACGCTGATGGCGCAAACCAAGTTCTTCGGCGGCGGTCACCCCTGGTCCGGCCTCGACCCGAAGCGTCTCGGCGCCAAGCCCCCGCTGCGCCGCTCGCGCCGCACCTCCGCCCCCACCGAACCGAAGGAGGCGTGAGATGTCACGTCTCGGCTCCATTGGCGTCAGGCTCTATCGCGGCGAGATCGGCTATGACTTCGTCGCCAAGCGGAAGTTCTGGTACGCAGTCTCGATCCTGATCACCATCACGGCCATCGTCGGCCTGGCGGTGCGGGGTCTGAACATGGGCATCGAGTTCAAGGGCGGCGCCGTCTTCAGCACGCCCGCGAAGTCGAACGCCTCGGTCTCGGTGGCGCAGGAGTCCGCGCAGGAGTCGTCCGGCCACCACGCCATCGTCCAGGAGCTGGGCAACGGCAGCCTGCGCATCCAGGTCAGCGAGCTGGACACCGCTCAGGCCACCAAGGTCCAAAAGCAGCTCTCCACGGATCTCAACATCCCCGTGGACAAGATCGACGCCGAACTCGTCGGACCCAGCTGGGGCGAGCAGATCGCCAACAAGGCATGGACCGGTCTCGGGGTCTTCATGATCTTGGTGGTGATCTATCTGGCGATCGCCTTCGAATGGCGCATGGCGATCGCGGCCCTCATCGCGCTGATCCATGACCTCACGATCACGGTCGGCGTCTATGCCCTGGTCGGCTTCGAGGTCACGCCGGGTACGGTGATCGGTCTCTTGACCATCCTTGGCTACTCCCTCTACGACACCGTCGTCGTCTTCGACGGTCTCAAGGAGGGTGCGGTCGGGGTCACCAAACAGTCGCGCAACACCTACAGCGAGATCGCCAACCGCAGTCTGAACGGCACGCTGGTGCGTTCCATCAACACCACGATCGTCGCGCTGCTGCCGGTCGCCGGCCTGCTGTTCATCGGTGGCGGGTTCCTCGGCGCGGGCATGCTCAACGACATCTCGCTGTCGCTGTTCGTCGGCCTCGCGGCCGGTGCGTACTCCTCGATCTTCATCGCCACTCCGCTGGTCGCCGACCTCAAGGAACGCGAACCGCAGATGAAGGCCCTGCGCAAGCGGGTCCTGGCCAAGCGCGCTGCGGCCCTCTCCAAGGGCGAGTCGGTCGACGAGGACGATGACCCCTCCCACGGGGACGACCCCCAAACCCCCCACAATCACGACGGCCCGCTCGACGCCGCTCCGGTGGTCGCGGGTGGCCCCAGCAGCCCCAGCAGTCCCGTAGTGGGGCAGCGTGGGCGGGGTCGGGGCCGCTCATCGGGCAGGCGGCGATGACCACCGCTTCCCAGGAGCTGCTCCTCAGCCGTATCCGCGACGTCCACGACTATCCCCAGCCGGGAGTGGTCTTCAAGGACATCACCCCGCTGCTCGCGGACCCGAAGGCGTTCTCGGTCCTCACCGATGCGCTCACCGAGATCTGCGTGCGGCACGGGGCGACCAAGGTCGTCGGGCTCGAAGCGCGCGGCTTCATCCTGGGAGCGCCGGTCGCGGTCCGTGCCGGACTGGGTTTCATCCCGGTCCGCAAGGCGGGCAAGCTGCCCGGAGCCACCTTGGCGCAGACGTACGACCTGGAGTACGGCACCGCGGAGATCGAGATCCACGCCGAGGACCTCAACGACGGTGACCGTGTGATGGTCATCGACGACGTCCTCGCGACAGGCGGTACCGCCGAGGCGGCGATGCAGCTGATCCGTCGTGGTGGCGCCGAGGTCGCGGGCATAGCCGTTCTCATGGAGCTCGGTTTTCTCTCCGGCCGGAGTCGACTGGAGCCCGCGCTGCGCGGCGCTCCGCTGGAGTCGCTGCTCACTCTGTGACCGGAGGGTCCGACCAGTTGTAGACAGGCTCCTGAGAGCCCCGGGAATGCCGGGACCCCAGGGGCCTGTTTCAGCCTCTGGGGCAGTAGTACGCCGAGGTCGATACCATGGCCTCTCCGGACCTGACTGGGGGACCCGGAACCGCACGAGGAGCGCTCTTGCCAGACGAGGCCCGTCCCGCCACCGCCGCGCAGCCCGTCCAGAAGGCCGACAAGGCCGCGGCAGCCCCTGTCGTGCCCGAGAAGAATCCGGCTGAAAAGCCAGGGTCGGCAGCTCCCGAGCGCCCCAGCGGTGCGACCGGCTCCACGGCGTCCTCGGCGCTGAAACCGGCCACGCCCTCGCCGGCGGCCAAGTCCCGTCCCGCACCCGCTCCGGGCTCCCGGCCGGCACCCGGGAGCACCCAGCGCTCCGCCGCCGGCTCCTCCAACCGCGTACGGGCTCGCCTCGCGCGGCTCGGCGTGCAGCGGTCTTCGCCGTACAACCCCGTCCTGGAGCCACTGCTGCGGATCGTGCGCAGCAATGACCCCAAGATCGAGACGGCCACGCTCCGGCAGATCGAGAAGTCCTACCAGGTCGCCGAGCGGTGGCACCGGGGACAGAAGCGCAAGAGTGGCGATCCGTACATCACCCATCCACTCGCCGTCACCACCATCCTCGCCGAGTTGGGCATGGACCCCGCGACGCTGATGGCCGGGTTGCTGCACGACACCGTCGAGGACACGGAGTACGGGCTCGACACGCTGCGTCGTGACTTCGGCGACCAGGTCGCCCTACTCGTCGACGGTGTGACCAAGCTGGACAAGGTCAAGTTCGGCGAGGCAGCCCAGGCCGAGACCGTGCGCAAGATGGTCGTCGCCATGGCCAAGGACCCCCGGGTCCTGGTCATCAAGCTCGCCGACCGACTGCACAACATGCGCACCATGCGCTACCTCAAGCGGGAGAAGCAGGAGAAGAAGGCCCGCGAGACGCTGGAGATCTACGCTCCCCTCGCCCATCGCCTGGGCATGAACACCATCAAGTGGGAGCTGGAGGACCTCGCCTTCGCGATCCTCTACCCGAAGATGTACGACGAGATCGTGCGACTGGTCGCCGAGCGGGCGCCCAAGCGCGACGAGTACCTCGCCATAGTGACCGACGAGGTGCAGTCCGACCTTCGGGCCGCCCGGATCAAGGCCACCGTCACCGGTCGCCCCAAGCACTACTACAGCGTCTACCAGAAGATGATCGTCCGCGGCCGGGACTTCGCGGAGATCTACGACCTGGTGGGCATCCGTGTGCTGGTGGAGTCCGTGCGCGACTGCTACGCGGCGCTCGGTACGGTCCACGCGCGATGGAATCCGGTCCCCGGCCGGTTCAAGGACTACATCGCGATGCCGAAGTTCAACATGTACCAGTCGCTGCACACGACGGTCATCGGTCCCAACGGCAAGCCGGTCGAACTCCAGATCCGCACCTTCGACATGCACCGTCGGGCCGAGTACGGCATCGCGGCCCATTGGAAGTACAAGCAGGAGGCCGTCGCCGGGGCGTCCAAGGTCCGTACCGACGTGCCCAAGAGGTCGGGCAAGGACGACCACGTCAACGACATGGCGTGGCTGCGCCAGTTGCTCGACTGGCAGAAGGAGACCGAGGACCCGTCCGAGTTCCTCGAATCGCTGCGCTTCGACCTCTCACGCAACGAGGTCTTCGTCTTCACACCGAAGGGCGACGTGATAGCGCTCCCGGCGGGCGCCACACCGGTCGACTTCGCGTACGCCGTGCACACGGAGGTGGGCGATCGGACCATAGGGGCACGGGTCAACGGGCGGCTCGTGCCGTTGGAGTCCACCCTCGACAACGGCGATCTGGTCGAGGTGTTCACCTCCAAGGCCGAAGGCGCGGGCCCGTCCCGCGACTGGCTGGGGTTCGTCAAGTCGCCCCGCGCCCGCAACAAGATCCGAGCCTGGTTCTCCAAGGAGCGCCGCGAGGAAGCGATCGAGCAGGGCAAGGACGCCATCGTGCGGGCGATGCGCAAGCAGAACCTGCCCATCCAACGCATCCTCACCGGCGACTCCCTGGTCACCCTGGCGCACGAGATGCGCTACCCGGACATCTCGTCCCTGTACGCGGCGATCGGCGAGGGTCATGTCGCGGCCCAGGGCGTCGTCCAGAAACTCGTCCAGGCGCTCGGCGGCGAAGAAGCCGCCAACGAGGACATCGCCGAGTCGGTACCGCCCTCGCGCAGCCGCAAGAAGCGCCGTTCCAGCAACGACCCCGGTGTGGTCGTCAAGGGCGTCGAGGACGTCTGGGTCAAGCTCGCCCGATGCTGTACACCGGTCCCCGGCGATCCGATCATCGGCTTCGTCACCCGCGGCAGCGGCGTCTCGGTGCACCGGGCCGACTGTGTCAACGTCGACTCGCTGTCCCAGCAGCCCGAACGGATCCTGGACGTCGAGTGGGCGCCCACCCAGTCGTCGGTCTTCCTGGTCGCCATCCAGGTGGAGGCGCTGGATCGGTCCCGACTGCTCTCCGACGTCACGCGGGTCCTGTCCGACCAGCATGTGAACATCCTGTCGGCGGCCGTCCAGACCTCCCGCGACCGGGTGGCCACCTCGCGCTTCACCTTCGAAATGGGAGACCCCAAGCACCTCGGCCATGTGCTGAAGGCGGTACGGGGAGTGGAGGGCGTCTACGACGTCTACCGGGTCACCTCGGCGCGCCGACCGTAAACCCCGCTGGTCAGCCCGTCAGTCGCCGCACGAAGAGGGGCTCTCGTACCTGGTGGTACGAGAGCCCCTCTTCGTATGGTTCTTGCTGTTCGTGCGGAGCGGACTAGCGGCCCCCGAACTCCTCCAGGCCCTTCAGCGCCTGGTCGAGCAGTGCCTGTCGGCCCTCAAGCTCCTTGGCGAGCTTGTCGGCCTTGGCGTTGTTGCCGGCCGCGCGGGCGGTGTCGATCTGACCGCGCAGCTTGTCCACCGCTGCTTGGAGTTGGCCCGTCAGCCCCGCGGCGCGCGCCCGAGCCTCGGGGTTGGTGCGGCGCCACTCGTTCTCCTCGGAGTCCTGCATCGCCCGCTCGACCGCGTGCATCCGCCCCTCGACCCGCGGTCGGGCGTCGCGCGGCACGTGCCCGATCGCCTCCCAGCGCTCGTTGATGGAGCGGAACGCAGCGCGAGCAGCCTTGAGGTCCGTCACCGGAACCAGCTTCTCCGCCTCGGTGGCGAGCTCTTCCTTCAGCTTCAGGTTCTCCGACTGCTCGGCGTCCCGCTCGGCGAACACCCCGCTACGGGCGGCGAAGAAGACGTCCTGCGCACCGCGGAAGCGGTTCCACAGCTCGTCCTCCGCATCGCGCTGGGCCCGTCCGGCGGCCTTCCACTCCGTCATCAGATCCCGGTAGCGAGCGGCCGTGTTGCCCCAGTCCGTGGAGTTGGAGAGCGACTCCGCCTCGGCGACCAGCTTCTCCTTGGCCTTGCGGGCGTCCTCGCGCTGGGCGTCCAGCGAGGCGAAGTGGGCCTTGCGGCGCTTGGAGAACGCCGAGCGCGCATGCGAGAAGCGGTGCCACAGCTCGTCGTCCGACTTCCGGTCGAGCCGGGGCAGGCCCTTCCAGGTGTCCACCAGTGCCCGCAGCCGCTCACCGGCCGATCGCCACTGGTCGCTCTGGGCCAGCTCCTCGGCCTCGCCGACCAGGGCCTCCTTGGCCACACGTGCTTCGTCGTGCTGCTTCGCCCGCTGGACCTTGCGCTCTTCACGGCGCTTGTTGACCGCTTCGGTGATCGCGTCGAGCCGCTTGGCCAGGGCGTCGAGGTCGCCCACGGCGTGGTGCTCGTCCACCTGCTGGCGCAGATGGTCGATGGCGGTCTGAGCGTCCTTGGCCGACAGGTCGGTGGTCTTCACCCGCCGTTCGAGGAGACCGATCTCGACCGACAGGCCCTCGTACTTGCGCTCGAAATAGGCCAGGGCCTCCTCGGGAGTGCCCGCCTGCCACGATCCGACGACCTTCTCGCCGTCGGCTGTACGCACGTACACGGTGCCCGTCTCGTCGACACGGCCCCACGGGTCGCTGCTCACAGCGCCTCCTCCACCTGATGCCCACCAGGGGGGAGCCCCCCGGGCATCGTCCACAGTTTCCTCGGGGCGGGCAGCGCCCACCCTGCACAACGCCAATCTAGGCGACCGGCCGCCCGGCTGTCCGCACTCAGCGCGTCCGAATTCCCGGACCCGCTCGGGGCCGCCCGACCCCGCGGATCACTCCTTGGTGACGTCCGCCCGCTGGACGGTGACGGACGTGGTCGGCGCCCCGTCGCTGCCGCCACCGCTGACACCGGCCTTCGCCACGTCCTGCACCACCTTGAGTCCGGCGGCGTCCATCGTGCCGAACTGGGTGTAGCTGGGGGGCAGTCGACTGTCCTTGTAGACGAGGAAGAACTGGCTCCCACCGGTGTTGGGCTGATTGGTGTTGGCCATGGCCACGGTGCCCGCCGGGTACGGAACCTTGCCGTCCGCCTCCGGCTTGCCGAGCGCCGCCAGGTTCTCGTCGGGAATGTTGTAACCGGGTCCACCGGTGCCGTCGCCCTTGGGGTCGCCGCACTGGAGCACGAAGATGCCCTCGGTGGTCAGCCGGTGACACTTGGTCGCGTTGAAGTAGCCCTTGTCCGCGAGCGCCTTGAAGGAGTTCACGGTACGAGGGGTCTTCGACGCGTCCATGGCGATCTTGACGGTGCCCCGGTCCGTGGTGAGCCGCATCGAGTACGTGGCCTTCTTGTCCACGGACAGGGCAGGCTCGGGACTCTTGACCTCGGAAGGCGTCGGATCGGCCGATCCGCTCGCCTTGTCGCCCGGGGTCTGGGCGTCCGACTTGGTGTCCCCGTCGGACAGGCCGATCGAGAGGTAAGCCGCTCCGCCCGCCGCGATCACCACGGCGGCTGCGGCTGCGATGACCGTGTTGCGCTGCCGTCTTCTGCGTACCTGCGCCTTGCGCTGCTGCTGGCGCTCGAACTTCTCCCTGGCGAGCTGGCGCCGCCGCTGATCGCTGCTGACCACCGGGTCTTCTCCCTCATTCCTGTGCACCGCAGGTGCCACCGACCGGTTGAGTGTGCCCGTACCGTATACGGGTTGGCTGTGGACGCAGCACCGCCGGTAGGCTCTGAACTGCCGCGATCCACCATTTCGGATGCGGAGCGTTCCCTCTTTGCCATGACATCTCCGTCACCGCCGTGCCGCACCGCACCTCCGCAACCACCTTGAGGACGATCGTGCTTATTGCCGGGTTCCCAGCCGGAGCCTGGGGGACCAACTGCTATCTGGTCGCCCCGGCCGCGGGTGAGGAGTGCGTCATCATCGACCCGGGCCACCAGGCCGCCGAGGGCGTCGCCGAAGCGGTCAGGAAGCACCGCCTCAAGCCGGTCGCCGTCATCCTCACTCACGGCCACATCGATCATGTGGCCTCGGTCGTCCCCGTGTGCGGTGCCCATGACGTGCCCGCCTGGATCCATCCCGCCGACCGGTACATGATGAGCGACCCGGAGAAGGCCCTCGGTCGTTCGTTGGGCACCCAGCTCATGGGGGAGCTGACCGTCGGGGAGCCGTCCGACGTCCATGAGCTCACCGACGGTGCCCGGCTGGCGCTCGCCGGCATGGAGCTGACCGTGTCGCATGCGCCCGGTCATACCAAGGGGTCGGTGACCTTCCAGATGCCCGAGACCGGGGATGTGCCCCCGGTGTTCTTCTCGGGCGATCTGCTCTTCGCCGGCTCCATCGGACGCACCGACCTCCCCGGTGGCGACCACGGTGAGATGCTCCAGTCGCTGGCCCGCGTGTGCCTGCCGCTGGACGACTCCACCGTGGTGCTGTCGGGACACGGTCCCCAGACGACCATCGGCCATGAGCGCGCCGCCAATCCCTATCTCAGGGAAGTGGCCGCCGGCCTCGGGAGCACGGACGCTCCCCGACGAGGAATGTGACGAGAGATCTCCGTGAGCACTTTTCAGGCCCCCAAAGGCACCTATGACCTGCTGCCTCCCGTCTCGGCGACGTATCTGGCGGTGCGCGAGGCCATCGCCGCCCCGCTGCGCAGTTCCGGCTACGGCTACGTCGAGACCCCCGGATTTGAGAACGTCGAACTGTTCGCTCGCGGAGTCGGTGAGTCCACCGACATCGTGAGCAAGGAGATGTACGCCTTCGAGACCAAGGGCGGCGACCGGCTCGCCCTGCGCCCCGAGGGCACCGCGTCCGTCCTGCGCGCCGCGCTGGAGGCGAACCTCCACAAGCAGGGCATCCTGCCCGTCAAGCTCTGGTACTCGGGCTCGTACTACCGCTACGAGCGACCGCAGAAGGGTCGCTACCGCCACTTCTCGCAGGTGGGCGCCGAGGCGATCGGGGTGGAGGACCCCGCGCTCGATGCCGAGCTGATCATCCTGGCGGACCAGGCGTACCGCTCGCTCGGTCTGCGCAACTACCGCCTCCTGCTGAACTCGCTGGGCGACAAGGAGTGCCGTCCCGTCTACCGCGAGGCGCTCCAGGAGTTCCTGCGCGAGCTGGACCTCGACGAGGAGACCCGGCGGAGGATCGAGATCAACCCCCTGCGGGTCCTCGACGACAAGCGCTCCGAGGTCCAGAAGCAGTTGACGGACGCACCGCGGCTCGCCGACTACCTCTGCGACGCCTGCCGTGCGTACCACGGTCAGGTGCGTGAGCTGCTCACCGAAGAGGGCGTCGCCTTCGAGGACGACGAGAAGTTGGTGCGCGGGCTCGACTACTACACACGGACCACCTTCGAGTTTGTCCACGACGGTCTCGGCTCCCAGTCCGCGGTGGGTGGCGGCGGTCGCTACGACGGGTTGTCGGAGATGCTCGGCGGTCCGGAACTGCCCTCGGTCGGCTGGGCCCTCGGGGTCGACCGCACGGTGCTCGCCCTGGAGGCGGAGGGAATCGAGCTGGCCATTCCGTCGGCGACCAGCGTCTTTGCGGTCCCGCTGGGCGAGGAGGCCCGAAAGGCGCTGTTCGCCGTGGTCACGCAACTGCGACGGGCGGGCGTGGCCGCTGACTTCGCGTACGGCGGGCGGGGCCTCAAGGGAGCCATGAAGGTGGCCCATCGCAGCGGCGCCCGCTACACCATCGTGGCTGGTGAGCGCGATCTGGCCGAGGGGCACGTTCAGCTGAAGGACATGGAGACCGGCGAGCAGACACCGGTGCCGCTGGCGGAGATCACGGACGTCCTGCGCACGCGTCTGGCCTGAGCGAGCGATGATTCGGAGCCGGCCCTTCCGTGAAGGAGGGCCGGCTCCGGCATGTCGGTTCGTACGTCCGTCAACCGTCCGGTCGTCGACGTCACCCCCGGGGCGACCTGTCTTTCGGCCGCTGAGTAGTGGCTTTCCGGCCATACTGCCCGGCTGGGCCGCACCGCCGTGATGCACATCTCTGATGAGGAACGTGGCCCGCTCTGCCCCCATGGGGTGTGATCACCACTTCTCGGGGCTCGACGCCGGGACCAGAGGTGCACGCGCCGCACGCACCCCACCTTCCGGGCGGCCGGAATGTCCGGATGCCCTTGCCCCCATCGAACGGGGGTTTCACAGGGGGGTGCGGCACAATGTCCGTGCCCGTCAGGCGACTGAGCAAGGGAAACGGCGATATGACGACAGCGGCGGTAGACGATGTGTCCTCGGGCGAGCGGGAGGACGGCGCCAGAGGCACGATCGGCGGTAGTCGCTCCCTCGCCTGGCTGTTGGTGATCACGGGCGCAGCGGGACTGCTGGCGTCCTGGGTCATCACGATCGACAAGTTCAAGCTGTTGGAAGACCCCTCGTTCACACCGGGGTGCAGCCTCAATCCCGTGGTCTCCTGCGGGAACATCATGAAGAGCGACCAGGCGTCCGTGTTCGGCTTCCCGAACCCGATGCTCGGCCTGGTGACGTATTCGATGGTGATCGCCATCGGCGTCGCCCTTCTGGGAGGGGCCCGCTACCGGCGCTGGTACTGGCTCGGGCTGAACGCCGGCTGCCTCTTCGGCGTCGGGTTCTGCACCTGGCTGATGTACCAGTCCCTGTACAACATCAACTCCCTCTGCCTGTGGTGCTCACTGGCCTGGGTCGCCACCATCGTGATGTTCTGCTACGTCACCGTGCACAACGTCCGCCATCGGATCGTCAAGGTGCCCGAGGGCTTGCGCAGCGCGCTGCTTGAGTTCCACTGGATGCCGCCGGTGTTGTGGATCGGGATCATTGGGATGCTCATCCTGACCCGCTGGTGGGACTTCTGGACCGCCTGAGCCCCGCTTGACGCTCCAGCGCCCCTGCCCGCTCCCGGCCAGGGGCGTTGTCACTGCCCTGGCATAGGCTGCGAAGTGTGGAGCCCGACTTGTTTACCGCCGCAGCCGAAGAACGCCAGGAGAAGGATCCTTCCAGCAGCCCCCTGGCCGTTCGGATGCGTCCGCGCACCCTCGACGAGGTCGTCGGCCAGCGGCATCTGTTGAAACCGGGTTCGCCGTTGCGCCGATTGGTGGGAGCCGGTCCCGGTGGCGGCCCCGGACCGGCCGGCCCGTCGTCGGTGATCCTCTGGGGTCCGCCGGGCACGGGCAAGACGACTCTGGCGTACGTGGTCTCCAAGGCCACCGAAAAGCGCTTCGTCGAACTGTCGGCCATCACTGCCGGCGTCAAGGAAGTACGGGCGGTCATCGAGGGCGCGCGCCGGGCCGCGGGCGGCTTCGGTCGGGAGACGGTCCTCTTCCTCGACGAGATCCACCGCTTCTCCAAGGCCCAGCAGGACTCCCTGCTGCCCGCGGTCGAGAACCGCTGGGTGACCCTGATCGCCGCCACCACGGAGAACCCCTATTTCTCGGTGATCTCCCCGCTGCTGTCCCGTTCGCTGCTGTTGACCTTGGAATCACTCACCGACGACGACCTCAAGGGACTGCTGGCACGGGCCCTGGCCGATGAGCGGGGTCTGCGCGGGACACTGTCCCTCCCCACGGATGCCGAGGCTCATCTGCTGCGCATCGCGGGTGGGGACGCCCGGCGCGTACTGACGGCGTTGGAGGCAGCCGCGGGTGCCGCGCTCGACAAGGGCGAGTCGGAGATCTCGCTCCGGACCGTGGAGGAGACGGTCGACCGCGCGGCGGTGGCGTACGACCGGGACGGCGACCAGCACTACGACGTGGCAAGTGCTCTGATCAAGTCCATCCGCGGTTCCGATGTGGATGCCGCACTGCACTATCTCGCCCGCATGATCGATGCGGGCGAAGACCCTCGCTTCATCGCCCGCAGACTCATGATCTCGGCGAGTGAGGACATCGGGCTGGCGGATCCGACAGCCCTGCCCACGGCCGTCGCTGCCGCTCAGGCGGTGGCGATGATCGGCTTTCCCGAAGCGGCCCTGACCCTCAGCCACGCGACGATCGCCCTCGCGCTCGCCCCGAAGTCCAACACCGCCACGACGGCGATCGGCGCCGCGCTCGCCGATGTCCGTGCGGGGCTGGCCGGGCCGGTGCCCTCGCACCTCCGCGACGGCCACTACAAGGGTGCGGCCAAACTGGGACACGCCCAGGGATACGTCTATCCGCACGACGTTCCCGGCGCCATCGCGGCCCAGCAGTACGCGCCGGACGCCGTGCAGGGCAAGCGCTACTACGAGCCGACGCGCTACGGCGCCGAGGCCCGCTATGCGGACGTGGTGGAGAGGGTGCGCGAGCGATTGCGCGGCGACTAGCCGAGGGGAGTGCCGGGGCCGCGGGCGCCTGCCGGGCCTGCGGTCAATGAGTCGCCGCCTCGAACAGGGTGTGCATCGCCCGGCGCAGTTCGGTGATGTCGTTGACCGGCTCGGGAAAGTCGAAGCGGGCGTCGAAGCACTGCTCCGCGACGAAGCGCACCCGCAGTCCGAACCGGTCGAGCGCGAGCGGCACCGCACGGCGGATGCGTCCGTTCTCCGTACCCATGCCGTCGGAGCGCTCGCCGAGCAGCGCGGACAGTTCCTGCATCTGCTCCCCGTGGGCGGAGTGGAGGTGCTGGAGCAGTTCGGTCTCGTGCGCTACGAGCGGGTCGACGCGTGCCTGGGTGAAGTCCTCGGGCTCGACGCTCCCGGCGCCCCACAGGTCGTCCACGCTGAGTTCGCCGACTTCGAGACGGAGCATCATGAAGCCGGGCTCCGCGAGCCCCGGTACCGAGGTGAGCCACCCGGACACCCAGGCACGACCGCGGATGCGGTGGGGCACCGACACGGGGGCGACATCGGTGATCTCCAGCACGGCACTGAGCTCGTCGTCCTGCGCATGGGTGGCGGCGCGCACGGCGAGGGAGTCCGCGGGGAAGAGGAGGAAGACCTCGCCGTCCGGTCCCACGACCCGGGCGTGCGGGCTCAGCAGCTCCGGGCGGGGTGCGTCCACGCCGGCAATGAGCAGTACCGCTGAGCATGTACTCTGTACGAGAGTTCGTGTGCGCTCGGCTGCTGACGGCATCCGAGTGATTTCAAGCCCGCTGGGACGCGGCTGACCATGAGCTGATCGGACCTCCGTCGCTTCGACGCTCCTTTGAGTAGCGTCGACGTTCTTTGTGCTGTCCGTGATGCGTTTGGTGTTCCCCGGGCGAGACATGCGATCTCCTTGAGTAAGGTGAGCCTAACCTAACCTATATCGGAGGTCTGGAGAACGTGCCTAACCAGTCGCGTCCCAAGGTCAAGAAGTCTCGTGCGCTCGGCATTGCGCTGACGCCGAAGGCCGTCAAGTACTTCGAGGCCCGCCCGTACCCCCCGGGTGAGCACGGCCGTGGCCGCAAGCAGAACTCGGACTACAAGGTCCGTCTGCTGGAGAAGCAGCGGCTGCGTGCCCAGTACGACATCAGCGAGCGCCAGATGGTCCGCGCCTACGACCGCGCCCGCAAGGCCGAGGGCAAGACGGGCGAGGCGCTCGTCATCGAGCTTGAGCGCCGTCTCGACGCCCTGGTCCTGCGTTCGGGCATCGCCCGCACCATCTACCAGGCCCGTCAGATGGTCGTCCACGGCCACATCGAGGTCAACGGTGGCAAGGTCGACAAGCCGTCCTTCCGCGTCCGTCCCGACGACGTCGTGATGGTCCGCGAGCGCTCCCGCGAGAAGACCCTCTTCCAGGTCTCCCGCGAGGGTGGCTTCGCCGCCGACGGTGAGACCCCGCGCTACCTCCAGGTGAACCTGAAGGCCCTGGCCTTCCGCCTGGACCGCGACCCGCAGCGCAAGGAAGTCCCCGTGATCTGCGACGAGCAGCTCGTCGTCGAGTACTACGCCCGCTGATCCGGGCGGGGTATCCCGCGTCTCAGCCCGCCGTCTCCCCCGCCTGTGCGGTCGGGGAGCCGGTGGGCTCTCGCGTTTCCGGGCGTTCCGCGACCGGCTGCGGCTCGCTCGTGCGCCCGGGCGGGACCGACAGACAGCGGGCCAAGGGAGTCAGCGCACGCTGTATCGCCACATCGAGCGACAGCTCGCCCCCCTCGTCCAGCAACGCCCGGCAGCGCTCGGGGCCCAGTGACTCCAGCACCAGACGCCGGCACAGCTCACGGGGTGCGCCGAAGCGTCCGGTACTGGAATGGGGAACGCCGAGGGTGTCCCACACCGCCGCCGCAGCTCCCAGCAGGACGGCGGCCTCCGTCTGACCGTCGCCCCTCGCCGTCATCAGGGCCAGCAGTTCCAGGCAGAGGGCGGCGCCCACCGGGTCGCTGAACCGATGGGCGATGGCGACCGCCTCGCAGAGCTGTTCGCGTGCCACCACCGAAGCGCCGTCCAGCCAGGCGGTGTAGCCCTGGGCGTACAGGGCGTACGACCGTGCCCACAACTCTCCGTTGGCTTGGCAGATCGACAGCACCTCGTCGGACAGCTCCCGAGCCTCCTCCCGCCGCTCCTGGAAGACCAACGACATCGCAAGTGAGGTCTGGGCCAGGAGCACGTTCCCGTTGAGCTCGCCCAATTCGCGGTACGAGGCCAATGCTCCTCTCAGCAGGTCCTCGGCGCGGGCCGGTGAGTCCGAGAGCAGGGCCAGGGCACCCAACCGGTGCACCGCGTATGCGACCGCCACCGGATGGTCGCCCCGGATGCCCCGCTCACGGCAGTCGTGCAGCACTTCGGCCGCCGCTGCGCCGTCACCCTGGAGCAGCGCCACCTGCCCCAGCACCCACTGGGCCTTGAGCCGGGACGCGATGCGGCCGTTCGGTTGGGCGAGCACCCGTTCCAGCCAGTGTCTGCCTTCGGCCAGGCGCCCGCAGCCGACCCAGAAGAACCAGAGGGTGCCCGCCAGATGCTGACCCAGATGGGTGTCCTCGTCGCTCTCCAGACAGAGTTCGAGGGCGGCGCGCAGATCGGGAAGGGCGCTCTCGGTGTGGGCCGCCACCTCCAGTTGGCGCGGACTGAACCAGTCCAGTTCGCACCAGGTCGCCAGCCCCATGTACCAGTCGCGATGTCTCTTGCGCAGTCGTACGTCGTCGCCGAGCGCCTTCAGCCACTCTCCGCCGTAGTACCGCAGGGTGTCGAGCATGCGGTAGCGCATACCCGCGGGGGTGTGGACGCGCGTGATGACCGACTGGGCGAGCAGTCCGGCCAACACCTCGCGCACGCTGTCCGCGGGCAGGTCCGGCCCACTGCACACGTACTCCACCGCCTCCAGGTCGAACTCGCCCGCGAACACGGTGAGCCGGGCCCACAGCAGCCGCTCGGGTGGAGTGCACAGCTCATGGCTCCAGCCGATCGTCGTGCGGAGCGTCTGGTGGCGCGGTGGCAGACCGCGACCGCCCCCGGTCAGTAGCCGAAAGCGGTCGTCCAATCGTTTCAGCACGTGGTCGAGGCTCAGCGCGGACAGTCGGCCGGCTGCCAGTTCGATGGCCAGCGGGATGCCGTCGAGCCGACGGCAGATCTCCTGGACGGCTGCCTGGTTGTCGCCGGTCAGCCGAAAGCGGGGGAGTGCGAGGGCGGCTCGTTCGGTGAACAGTTGCACCGCGTCCGCCTCGGCCAGCGGGGCGAGCGGGAGGACCGCTTCGGCCACCGGGCCCAGGGGGCGACGACCCGTGGCGAGGATCCGCAGCCCCGGGGCCGCCGCCATGAGTTCGGTCACCAACCGGGCGCACTCCACGGCCAGATGCTCGAAGCCGTCGACGACGAACAGCAGCTGCCGGTCCGCGAGGTGGTCGAGCAGCACCTCCTGCGGCGGTCGGCTGCCGCGATGGGTCAGATCGAGGGCCTCCGCGAGGGTGTGCCCGATGAGTCCGGGGTCACGCACCGCTGCGAGTTCGACCCGGTGCACACCGTCGGCGTACCGATTCTGCACGGCGGTGGCGCACCGGGTGGCGAGCCGTGACTTGCCCACCCCGCCCACCCCGGCGACGGTGACGAGTCGGGAGCTGTCGAGCAACCGGGCCAGTTGGGCGAGTTCGTCGACCCGGCCGACGAAGCCCTGGGCGTCGGTGAACGAGGGGTCCTGTGCGGACGTACGGCCGTGCGGATGACCGTCGGGAAACGGGCAGTTGCGGTGGGAGCGGCGCATGGGACACGCAGCGTACCCGCGTGATTCCACTCCGTACAATCATCGTGCGCGACCGCCCGGGCCGTCGGGAATGCGGTAGGGGGCAAGACCGCAGGCGCGATAGGCTCGGCAGAGGTTTTCAGACGTGTCCGGCGATAGGCAGAGAGCGGTGCAGCGTGACCGGTGGAGAGGTTGCCGGGATTCTGGTGGCCGTCTTCTGGGCGATCCTGGTCTCCTTCCTCGCGGTGGTGCTGGTGAGGTTGGCACAGACGCTCAGGGCGACCACCCGACTGGTGGCAGAAGTGACCGAGCAGGCCGTACCGCTCCTCACCGATGCATCGGCCACCGTCCGCTCCGCACAGACCCAACTCGACCGGGTCGACGCGATCGCCACGGACGTCCAAGAGGTCACGTCCAACGCCTCCGCGCTCTCCACGACCGTCGCCTCCACCTTCGGTGGCCCGCTCGTCAAGGTCGCGGCCTTCGGCTACGGCGTCCGTCGGGCGATGAGCCGAACGCCCGATGAGCGACGCCCACAGGACCGCTCCAGGCGGACCGTCGTCGGTCGCACCATCCCGGGCGCCCGTGAGGGACGCGGCCGGTGGGGCAGAAAGGGTTGACGAACGATGTTCCGCCGAGCCTTCTGGTTTAGCGCCGGTGCCGCAGCCGGCGTCTGGGCCACCAACAAGGTCCATCGCAAGATCCAGCAACTGACCCCCGAGAGCCTCGCGGCGCAGGCCGCGAACAAGGCCATCGGCGCGGGTCACAAGCTCAAGGACTTCGCGCTCGACGTAAAGGCCGGAATGGCCCAGCGCGAGGAGGAGTTGGGCGAGGTGCTCGGCATGCACGCGCCGACCGACCCCGTTGAACTGCCCGCACGGGCCCACCGTGCCGCCCTGGGCCGTCCCCCTTACACCCAGCACCCCGACCACTCGTACAACCGGAATGAGGACCACTGATGGAGTCGGCTGAAATCCGCCGCCGCTGGCTGAGCTTCTTCGAGGAGCGCGGCCACGCCCCCGTGCCTTCGGCGTCGCTCATCGCGGACGACCCGACTCTGCTGCTGGTCCCCGCAGGCATGGTCCCCTTCAAGCCGTACTTCCTCGGTGAGGCCAAGCCGCCCGCCCCGCGCGTGACCAGCGTGCAGAAGTGCGTGCGTACGCCGGACATCGAAGAGGTCGGCAAGACCACCCGGCACGGCACCTTCTTCCAGATGTGCGGCAACTTCTCCTTCGGCGACTACTTCAAGGAAGGGGCCATCAAGCTAGCCTGGGAGCTACTCACCAGCTCCGTCGCCGACGGTGGCTACGGCCTTGACCCCGAGCGCCTGTGGATCACGGTCTACAAGGAGGACGACGAGGCGGAGCGCATCTGGCGCGACGTGGTGGGCGTTCCCTCCGAGCGCATCCAGCGCCTGGGCATGGGGCCGAACTTCTGGTCGATGGGCGTACCCGGCCCCTGTGGTCCCTGTTCCGAGATCAACTACGACCGCGGCCCCGAGTTCGGCGAGGAGGGCGGCCCGGCCGTCAACGACGAGCGCTACGTGGAGATCTGGAACCTGGTCTTCATGCAGTACGAGCGCGGTGCTGGCGAGGGCAAGGAGGACTTCCCCATCCTCGGGGAGCTGCCGTCGAAGAACATCGACACCGGCCTCGGCCTCGAACGCCTCGCGATGATCCTGCAGGGCGTGCACAACATGTACGAGACGGACACCCTGCGCGTCGTCATGGACAAGGCCACCGAGCTGACTGGTGTGCGCTACGGCGTCGACCACGGCTCGGACGTCTCCCTGCGCGTGGTCGCCGACCACATCCGTACCTCCGTGATGCTCATCGGTGACGGCGTGACCCCGGGCAACGAGGGCCGCGGCTATGTGCTGCGCCGCATCATGCGCCGCGCCATCCGCAATATGCGCCTCCTCGGCGCCACCGGTCCGGTCGTCGCCGAACTCGTCGACGTGGTCATCAAGACCATGGGCGAGCAGTACGCGGAGCTGGTCACCGACCGCAAGCGGATCGAGACCGTGGCCCTCGCCGAAGAGGCCGCCTTCCTGAAGACCCTCAGGGCCGGCACCAACATCCTGGACACGGCCATCACTGAGGCCAAGACCGGTGGCGCCAAGGTCCTCGCCGGGGACAAGGCGTTCCTGCTCCACGACACCTGGGGCTTCCCGATCGACCTCACCCTGGAGATGGCCGCCGAACAGGGGCTGAGCGTCGACGAGGACGGTTTCCGTCGGCTGATGAAGGAGCAGCGGGACAAGGCCAAGGCCGACGCCCGTGCGAAGAAGACCGGCCACGCCGACCTCTCCGCCTACCGATCGGTTGCCGACAGTGCCGGCTCCACCGAGTTCACGGGCTACCTCACCACCGAGGGCGAGTCGACCATCGTGGGCCTCCTCGTCGACGGTGTGCCCTCACCCGTCGCCTCCGAGGGGGACGAGATCGAGGTCGTCCTCGACCGCACCCCCTTCTACGCCGAGGGTGGCGGTCAGCTCGCCGACCAGGGCCGCATCAGGCTGGACTCGGGCGCCGTCATCCAGATCCGCGATGTCCAGCAGCCGGTGCCCGGAGTCTCCGTCCACAAGGGGTCGGTCCAGGTCGGCGAGGTCACCGTGGGCTCCTCCGCCTATGCGGCCATCGACATCAAGCGTCGGCGCGCCATCGCCCGCGCCCACAGCGCCACCCACCTCACCCACCAGGCGCTGCGCGACGCGCTCGGCCCCACGGCCGCCCAGGCCGGCTCGGAGAACTCGCCGGGTCGCTTCCGCTTCGACTTCGGTTCGCCGGCGGCCGTGCCCGGCACGGTCCTCGTCGACGTCGAGCAGCGGATCAACGAGGTCCTCTCCCGAGAGCTCGACGTCCAGGCCGAGGTGATGAGCCTCGAAGACGCCAAGAAGGCCGGTGCCATCGCCGAGTTCGGCGAGAAGTACGGCGAGCGGGTGCGTGTGGTGACCATCGGGGACTTCTCCAAGGAGCTGTGCGGCGGTACGCACGTCCACAACACCGCCCAACTGGGGCTGGTGAAGCTGCTCGGCGAGTCGTCGATCGGTTCCGGCGTCCGGCGCATCGAGGCCCTCGTGGGTGTGGACGCGTATCACTTCCTCGCCAAGGAGCACACGGTGGTCGCCCAGCTCCAGGAGCTGGTCAAGGGCCGGCCGGAGGAACTGCCGGAGAAGATCTCGGGCATGTTGTCCAAGTTGAAGGACGCCGAGAAGGAGATCGAGCGGTTCCGCGCGGAGAAGGTGCTCCAGGCGGCTGCCGGACTGGTCGACAGCGCCCGGGACATCCGTGGGGTGGCCCTGGTGACCGGATCGGTGCCGGACGGCACCTCCGCCGATGACCTGCGCAAGCTGGTCCTCGACGTCCGCGGCCGGATCCAGGGCGATCGTCCTGCTGTGGTGGCCCTGTTCACCGTGGTGGCCGGACGCCCGCTGACGGTGATCGCCACCAATGAGGCTGCGCGCGAGCGCGGCCTGAAGGCCGGTGACCTGGTGCGTACGGCGGCGAAGACGCTCGGTGGCGGCGGTGGCGGCAAGCCCGACGTCGCCCAGGGCGGTGGACAGAACCCGGACGCGATCGTCGATGCCGTGGCCGCCGTGGAGCGTCTGGTCATCGAGACCTCCTGATGCGCAGAGGACGACGTCTTGCGCTGGATGTGGGAGAAGCCCGGATCGGGGTCGCTTCGTGCGACCCCGACGGGGTGCTCGCCACTCCGGTCGAAACCGTGCCGGGGCGCGATGTCCCCGCCGCGCACCGACGGCTGAAACAACTCGTCGAGGAGTACGAACCGATCGAGGTCATCGTCGGCCTGCCCCGCTCGCTCAGCGGCGGGGAGGGCCCCGCGGCGGTCAAGATCCGGGCCTTCGTCCAGGTGCTGGCTCAGGGCATTGCGCCCGTACCGGTGCGATTGGTCGACGAGAGGATGACCACAGTAACGGCGGCTCAAGGTCTTCGTGCTTCGGGCGTGAAGTCCAAAAAGGGCCGCTCTGTCATTGATCAAGCTGCCGCTGTGGTGATCCTTCAGAACGCTCTGGAGTCCGAACGGGCGTCAGGGGCCCCACCCGGTGAGGGCGTCGAAGTGGTTGTCTGATCGCGATACGGTAACGTTCCGCGCGATGCGGCGGTGTTCGAACAGCTGCCGCACAGAAAAGAGGCGGCGCGGCGAACCGGCCACCTCGCGGCCCTAGGGGATCGATGACTGATTATGGCCGGGGCCCCGGCTCCGAACCGTGGCATCCCGATGACCCTTTGTACGGTGATCAGGGATGGGAAGGCCAGGCCGGAACCGGCCAGGATTTTTCCAGCGGTCAGCCGCCGCAGCAGTACGCGCAGCAGCCACAGCACCAGGACTACGGTGCGCAGGCCCAGTACCAGCAGCAGTACGGCGAGCAGGGCTACGAAGGCCAACAGCCCTATGACGGGCAGCAGTTCGACGGCCAGGGCGCTGCACAGCAGTACGGCGGCGGTTGGGACACCAGCCAGCAGACCGCGATGCCCTACGGCGGCAGTCCGGCCGACGGCTACGGCGGTACGCCCTCCGGCTACGACGGTCAGCAGCATGCCGATCAGTACGCCACGGCCGATGCGTACCCCCCGCCGCAGCCTCCCTCCCACCGCCGCGACCCCGACCCCGAGCCCACTGCCGGCGCGGGGCAGTGGGATGCAGAGGCCCCCGAGGAGGAGAAGCACCCGTTCTTCACCGGTGAGGAGAGCGACGACACCGACGGGTACGACGACGAGCCCGGCTCGCGCCGCAGACGTGGTGGCGGGGGCGACGACGGTGGTGAGCGCCGCGGCAAGGGCAAGAAGAAGGGCCGCAACGGCTGTGCCTGTCTCGTCGTCTCCCTCGTTCTGTTCGGCGGCCTCGGCGGTGTCAGCTACTTCGGCTACCAGTTCTGGCAGGGCAAGTTCGGCGCCCCGGCGGACTTCGCCGGCGCGGGCAGCGGCAGCACCCAGATCGAGGTGCCGCCGGGAGCCGGACTCGCGGAGATCGGCAACATCCTGAAGAAGGCCGGGGTCGTCAAGAGTTCCGGTGCGTTCGTCTCCGCAGCGCAGGGCAAGAGCGTCGAGGCGGGCGTCTACACCCTGCCCAAGGAGATGTCGGGCGCGAACGCGGTCGAGGCGATGCTCGACCCGAAGAGCCGCAACAACCTGATCGTCCCCCCCGGCAAGCGGAACGTCTGGGTATATGCGGAGATCGACAAGCGTCTGGAGCTCAAGGAGGGCACAACGGCCGCGGCTGCCAAGACGCAGCTGAAGTCGCTGAACCTGCCCTCCTGGGTCACCGAGGCCAAGGGCCTCCAGGACCCGCTGGAAGGCTTCCTCTTCCCGGCGACCTATCCGATCGCCAAGGGGACGAAGCCGGAGTCCGTCCTCAAGAAGATGGTCGCCGAGGCGAACAAGGAGTACGGCAGGACCGACCTCGCGGCCGAGGCGTCCAGGCTGGGTCTGAAGTCGCCGCTCGAACTGATCACCGTGGCGAGCCTGGTGCAGGCCGAGGGCAAGTACAAGCACGACTTCGACAAGGTGTCCCGGGTGGTCTACAACCGCCTGAAGGAGAGCAACGTCGAGACGGTGGGCCGGCTGGAGTTCGACTCGACGGTCAACTACATCAAGAGTCAGAGCAGGCTCGACATCGGCTCCGTCGACAAACTGCGCGAGTTGAAGGATCCGTACAACACCTACTACATCAAGGGTCTGCCGCCCGGCCCCATCGGGAACCCGGGGCAGGACGCCCTGGCGTCAGCGCTCAAACCGACCCCAGGCCCCTGGTACTACTTCGTCTCCATCACCGAGGAGGAGACCCTCTTCGCGGAGACGAACCGGGAGCACGAGCGCAATCGGCAGAAGTACCTGGAGCAGCAGAAGAAGTCGGACCAGTGAGCAGTACCAACAGGCGGGCGGCGGTCCTCGGATCGCCCATCGCCCACTCCCTCTCCCCGGTGCTGCACCGGGCGGCCTATGCGGAACTGGGCCTCGACCACTGGTCGTACGACAGGTTCGAGGTCGACGAGGCCGCGCTGCCGGGCTTCCTGGCCGGGCTCGGGAGCTCCTGGGCCGGGCTGTCGCTGACCATGCCGTTGAAGCGGGCGATCCTTCCGCTCCTCGACGAGATCAGTGAGACCGCGGCCTCGGTGGAGGCCGTCAACACGGTCGTCTTCACCGACGACGGGCGCAAGGTCGGGGACAACACCGATGTCCCCGGCATGATCGCCGCCCTGCGCGAGCGGGGGGTGGACACCGTGGAGTCGGCGGCGGTCCTCGGGGCCGGTGCGACGGCGTCATCGGCGCTCGCCGCACTGGCGAGGATCTGCACCGGTCCGGTCACCGCCTACGTCCGTAGCGAGGGCAGGGCCGCCGAGATGCGGGAGTGGGGCGCACGCCTCGGCGTCGACATACGCACCGCCGGCTGGGAGCAGGCCGCACAGGCCCTACGGGCGCCGCTGGTCATCGCCACCACCCCGGCCGGGACCACCGACGCACTCGCGGCTGCCGTGCCCGAACAGCCGGCCACGCTCTTCGACGTGCTGTACGAGCCGTGGCCCACCGAACTCGCGGCGGCCTGGTCGGCGCGTGGCGGGGCCGTCGTCGGCGGGCTGGACCTCCTCGTCCATCAAGCCGTCCTCCAGGTGGAGCAGATGACCGGCCGCAAGGGCCCCTTGCAGGCCATGCGGAATGCGGGCGAACAGGCGCTCGAAAATCGCTAAGATCCTCCACATTCTGTAGATCTCGGGGTGTGGGGGACGTTTGATGCATACGGATGAACTGGGGCAGCCGCAGGCGGGGATCGCCGGCAAGATCTTCGACGGGGTCGTGGCGTTCCTGCCGGACTGGCTGGAGATCCCCCTCCTCTGTCTGGTCCTGCTGTTCTTCGTCGTCCGGTGGGTCCTCTGGGCCAAGAAGAAGATCGAACAACGACGTGCCGCCCGCGGCGGACCCCCCGTTCTCAGCGCGCCGGGCTCCCAGGGCAGCGGCGCCGACCACCTCGGCGCCTACGCGCCGCAGCAGCCGCAACCCGGCTCCTCCGGCGCGGACTTCCTCGGCGCGTACGCGCCGCAGCAGACCCCGCAGCCCGCCCGGGCCGAACCCAGCGGCGCCGACTTCCTCGGCGCGTACGCACCTCAGCAGGACGGCCGTTCCGAGCGGCGCTGACGAGCGCCGCAGAGGATGGGCCAGGCGCCTAGACCGATCGGCCGGTACGACATCCGGACCGGCCGATCGCTCGCTCATGCGTCCGATTGCTGGACCGTCGCGGGGCCACCTCCGTGAACGTGGGAGGATCGGAGGTGGCGGGCCAGGGCCGCGCACCCGGCCGCGCCCTTCGCAGTTCCAGGCGCGAGCAAGAGGAGCACCGTTGAGCAGGTTGCGTTGGCTGACGGCCGGCGAGTCCCACGGACCCGCACTGGTGGCGACGCTGGAGGGTCTTCCCGCCGGTGTGCCGGTCACGACCGAGTTGGTGGCCGACCACCTCGCCAGGCGGCGGCTCGGCTATGGCCGCGGCGCGCGGATGAAGTTCGAGCAGGACGCGGTGACCTTCATCGGCGGCGTACGCCACGGTCTGACCATGGGGTCCCCGGTGGCGATCCTGGTGGGCAACAGCGAGTGGCCCAAGTGGGAGAAGGTCATGGCGGCCGATCCGGTCGACCCGGACGAGTTGGCCTCCCTCGCCCGCAACGCCCCCCTCACCCGCCCCCGACCCGGCCACGCCGACCTTGCGGGCATGCAGAAGTACGGACTCGAAGACGCACGGCCGATCCTGGAGCGCGCCAGCGCCCGGGAGACTGCCGCCCGGGTCGCGCTCGGCGCGGTGGCCCGCTCCTACCTCAAGGAGGTCGCCGGGATCGAGATCGTCTCCCACGTGGTGGAGTTCGGTAAGGCCAAGGCGCCGCTCGGCGTCTACCCGGTGCCCGGCGATGTGGAGCGCCTCGACGCGGACCCGGTCCGCTGCCTGGACGCGGACGCCAGCAAGGCGATGGTGGCCGAGGTCGACCAGGCCCACAAGGACGGCGACACCCTCGGTGGAATCGTCGAGGTGCTGGCCTACGACGTACCCGTCGGCCTCGGCTCGCACGTCCACTGGGACCGACGCCTCGACGCCCGCCTCGCCAGTGCTCTGATGGGCATCCAGGCGATCAAGGGCGTGGAACTCGGCGACGGCTTCGAACTGGCCCGGGTGCCCGGCTCCCAGGCGCACGACGAGATCGTCAAGACCGACGAGGGCCTGCGTCGCACGTCGGGCCACTCGGGCGGCACCGAGGGCGGCATGTCCACCGGTGAGCTGCTGCGGGTGCGCGCCGCGATGAAGCCCATCGCGACCGTGCCCAGGGCACTGGCC
The DNA here is from genome assembly GCF_036226685.1 of Streptomyces sp. NBC_00690. Classification (NCBI taxonomy): domain Bacteria; kingdom Bacillati; phylum Actinomycetota; class Actinomycetes; order Kitasatosporales; family Streptomycetaceae; genus Streptomyces; species Streptomyces sp. NBC_00690. Next base: position 1,779,099 of record NZ_CP109009.1, on the reverse strand, counting down.
ACCGTCGACATCGCGACGGGCGAAGCCGCCGCCGCCCACCACCAGCGCTCCGACGTGGCCGCCGTGCCCGCCGCGGGCATCGTGGCCGAAGCGATGGTCGCGCTGGTCCTCGCCGACGCGGTCGCGGAGAAGTTCGGCGGCGACAGTGTGGCGGAGACCCGCCGCAACGTCCGCGGCTACCTCGACAGCATGAGCATCCGTTGAGCAGCGCACCCACGGCGGGCGGCCCGCTGATCGTCCTGGTCGGGCCCATGGGCTCGGGCAAGTCCACGGTCGGCGAGCTGCTCGCGCAGCGGCTCCAGGTGGCCTACAGGGACACCGACGGCGACATCGTCGACGTCGAGGGCCGGGAGGTCGCCGACATCTTCGTCGACGCCGGCGAGCCGTACTTCCGCGAACTCGAACGCGCCGCCGTACGCGAGGCGGTTGCCACGCACACCGGAGTGCTCGCACTCGGCGGTGGTGCAGTCCTCGACGACGGCACCCGGGAACTGCTCGCCGAACTGCCCGTCGTCTATCTCTCCCTCGACGTGGAGGAGGCGGTGCGCCGCGTCGGCCTCAACCAGGCCAGGCCGCTGCTCGCCGTCAATCCGCGCCGGCAGTGGCGGGAGCTGATGGACGCTCGTCGCCATCTGTACACCGAGGTGGCCCGCGTGGTCGTGGCCACCGACGAACGCACCCCCGAAGAGGTCGCCCAGGCGGTCCTCGACGCTTTGGAGCTGAAGGACGCATGACCGATCAGTCAGTGACCCGTATCCAGGTCGGCGGTTCGGCGGGCTCCGATCCCTACGAGGTGTTGGTGGGCCGCCAGCTGCTCGACGAGCTGCCCGGACTGATCGGACCGGCCGGTGGAGCCGCGGGGACGCGACGGGTGGCCGTGCTGCACCCGGAGGCGCTCGCCGACACGGGGGAGGCCATCCGAGAGGACCTGGCCGCCCAGGGCTACGAGGCGATCGCCATCCAGGTGCCCAACGCTGAGGAAGCGAAGACCGTCGAGGTCGCCGCGTACTGCTGGAAGGCCCTCGGCCAGTCCGGGTTCACCCGCAGCGACGTCATCGTCGGCGTCGGCGGCGGCGCGACCACGGACCTCGCTGGTTTCGTCGCGGCGAGTTGGCTGCGCGGCGTGCGGTGGATCGCGCTGCCGACCACGGTCCTCGGCATGGTGGACGCGGCGGTCGGCGGCAAGACCGGGATCAACACCGCCGAGGGCAAGAACCTCGTGGGCGCCTTCCACCCGCCGGCCGGTGTGCTCTGCGATCTGGCCGCGCTGGACTCGCTGCCCGTGCACGACTACGTCAGCGGGCTGGCCGAGGTCATCAAGGCCGGGTTCATCGCCGACCCCGGGATCCTGGACCTGATCGAAGCCGACCCGCAGGCGGCCCGTACGCCCACCGGGAAGCACACGGCCGAGCTGATCGAGCGCTCCATCCGGGTCAAGGCGGACGTCGTCTCCGGCGATCTCAAGGAGTCCGGTCGCCGCGAGATCCTCAACTACGGGCACACCCTCGCCCACGCCATCGAGAAGAACGAGCGGTACCAGTGGCGGCACGGGGCGGCCGTCTCGGTCGGCATGGTCTTCGCCGCCGAACTGGGGCGCCTCGCCGGCCGTCTCGACGACGCCACAGCCGATCGCCACCGGGCCGTGCTGGAGTCCGTCGGACTGCCCCTGACCTACCGCGCGGACCAGTGGCCACGGCTCCTTGAGACCATGAAGGTGGACAAGAAGTCCCGCGGCAGCCTGCTCCGGTTCATCGTGCTCGACGGCCTGGCCAAGCCCACCGTCCTGGAGGGCCCGGACCCGGCCGTACTGCTCGCCGCCTACGGGGAGGTCTCCGGGTGAGTCGTCGCGTGCTGGTCCTCAACGGTCCCAATCTCGGGCGCCTCGGCTCCCGGGAGCCCGATGTGTACGGCGCCACCTCCTACGCCGGCCTGGTGGAGACCTGTGGGGCGTTCGGCAAGGAGTTGGGCTTCGACGTCGACGTACGGGAGACCAACGACGAGGGGGAGATGATCCGCTGGCTCCACGAAGCGGCGGACGAATCCCTTCCGGTGGTGTTGAACCCCGGGGCCTTCACGCACTACTCGTACGGGATGCGCGATGCGGCGGCGCAGCGCACCGCGCCGCTGATCGAGGTGCACATCTCCAACCCGCACGCCCGTGAGGTGTTTCGTCACACCTCGGTGGTCGCGGCGGTGGCCAGTGGGACGATCGCAGGCTTCGGGATCGGCTCCTACCGGCTGGCACTTCGCGCCCTCGCCGAGGAACTCTCCGCCTGATCAGGGCACTTCACGGAGTCCCCGGCCGTTGTTCCCGAGACGGCCGGGGTACCGTTCGTTGGCACGGCAGCATGGGCGCTGTCCGACCAGCGTCAGTCAGACGAGACGGAGTGGCACCGGATGCACTACGCAGTGGGAGGTCCGCTGCCGCCGCCCCCTCCGGGGCGTGGACCGCAGGCACCGAGCGCTTCGGGCGGGCAGCCGCCCGCTGCTCCCGCGCCAGGCCCTTATCCAGGCGCCTATCCCGGGGCACCTGTGCCTCCACCGGGCCCGCCACCGCCCGTGGGGCCACCACCTCCGCACGGCCCACCGCCACCACCGACCGCCCCTGGGCACCCCGTGCCCGGTGCCCAGCACCCGGGCCAGGGCCGGCCCGCGCCCGGCTGGGCTGCGCCACCGCCACCGAGGACTGCACAGCCCGAGGTCACGGGTCACGTCTCCCTGCCACCAGGCGGCCCGGTCGACCTGCCCGTCCCACCCACCGCCGAGACGGGAACGGGAGCGGCGACGCTCGCCGTCCTGCTGATCGGGCCCGCCGGCGCGGGCAAGACGACCGTCGCGCGCCACTGGGCCACCCGACGGCGGGTGCCCACCGCGCACATCAGCCTGGACGATGTGCGGGAGTGGGTCTGTTCCGGCTTCGCCGACCCCCAGTCCGGGTGGAACGACCACTCCGAGGCGCAGTACCGACTGGCCCGTCGCACCTGCGGCTTCGCCGCCCGGAACTTCCTGGCCAACGGCATCTCCTGCATCCTCGACGACGCCGTCTTCCCGGACCGCCCGGTGGTGGGACTGGGCGGCTGGAAGCGCCATGTGGGTCCGGGACTGCTGCCGGTGGTCCTCCTGCCCGGCCTGGAGATCGTCCTGGAGCGGAACGCCGAGCGCAGGGGCAACCGTCGGTTGTCGGACGAGGAGGTGGCGAGCATCCACGGCCGGATGGCGGGGTGGTACGGCTCGGGCCTGCCGATCATCGACAACTCCACCTACGACGTGGAGACCACGGCCCGCGTGCTGGACGAGGTACTCGCCAGGGCCATAGCCAGCCCGCCCAACTGGTAGTCGTCGGCCGTACTCACCGTGCGGTCGAAGGGCCCGGACGCCTGGGAGGATCCGGCGGCGGGTCGCCCCCCCCGCGGTGCCCGGACCCCGGTCGGACGCACTGGCCGGGCCGTCTCGGCGGCCCGGTCGTACGCTCGGAACATGGCAGAGGCGTCTGGGATGCACGAGGTCCGGCGTAACCGGCTGCGCGAGCGCTGTGGGGCCAGCGGCAACAGCGGCGCCCTCATCTCCCGACCCACCAATGTGCGCTACCTCGCGGGTGCCACGCCCCCCGGTGCCGTGCTCCTCGTCGGACCCACCGAAGACGTCCTCCTGTGCCCCCGCACCCCCGCTGACGCAGGGGACAACAGGGTCGACGAACAGCTCAGACTCACCGTCCTGCCTGCGTCCGGAGGGGATCTCACGGTGGCAGCCGCCGAGCTGGCCCGCGGCGCCCGGATCGAGACCCTCGCCGTCGAGGAACACCACCTCACCGTCGCCCGGCACCGGGCCATCGGTGCAGCGGCACCTCGGCTGCACCTGGCCGACCTGGGGATGGCCGTCGAGCAGCAGCGGATGGTGAAGGACGAGGAGGAGATCGCCTCCTTGCGCATCGCCGCCGAGATCACCGACCAGGCGTTGGGCGAACTGTTGGAGTCCATCCTGGTGGGTCGTACCGAACGCCATCTCGCCCTGGAGCTGGAGCGCCGTCTCATCGACCACGGCGCTGACGGTGCGGCGTTCCCCACGTCCGTCGCCACCGGACCGAACTCCGGGCGCCGTGGGCACCGCCCCACGGACCGACGGGTCGAGGAGGGTGATTTCCTCTCCGTCTGCGTCGGTGCCGACTACCGTGGCTATCGCTGTGAGATCGGTCGTACGTTTGTCATCGGCACCTCTCCCGCGGACTGGCAGATCGAACTGTATGACCTGGTCTTCGCCGCTCAGAGGGGGGCCAGAGAGGCCCTGACGCCCGGTGCGGCGTGCCGCGACGTGGATCGGGCCGCACGGCAGATCCTGGCCGCCGCAGGCCATGGAGAGGGCCTCGCACCCCTGACCGGGCACGGTGTGGGGCTCGAAATCGACGAGGACCCGCAGTTGACTCCTGATGCCATGGGTAAACTGGACGCTTGCGTGCCGGTCACCGTCGAACCGGGGGTCCACCTCCCGGGCCGGGGCGGCGTCCGGATCGATGACACGCTCGTCGTACGCCAGGAGGCGGACGGCGGACCCGAGCTACTCACCATCACGACCAAGGAGCTGCTCGCGCTCTAGCGCGCGCCTCGCGGTCGTCCACCAGCGTCAGTCCAGGAGATTCCGCAACCGTGGCTTCCACGAACGACCTCAAGAACGGCATGGTGCTCAAGCTCGACAACGGCCAGCTCTGGTCCGTCGTCGAGTTCCAGCACGTCAAGCCCGGCAAGGGCCCGGCCTTTGTGCGCACCAAGCTCAAGAACGTGCTGTCCGGCAAGATCGTCGACAAGACGTTCAACGCCGGCGTGAAGGTCGAGACGGCCACCGTCGACCGCCGCGATATGCAGTTCTCGTACATGGATGGCGACTACTTCGTCTTCATGGACATGCAGACCTACGACCAGCTGCACGTCGCGCGCGCCGCCGTCGGTGACGCTGCGAACTTCCTGATCGAGGGCTTTGAGGCCACCGTCGCCACGCACGAGGGCGAGGTGCTCTACGTGGAGCTGCCGGCCGCCGTCGAGCTGGTCATCCAGGAGACCGAGCCCGGTGTCCAGGGCGACCGTTCCACGGGCGGCACCAAGCCGGCCACGTTGGTGACCGGCTACACCGTCCAGGTCCCGCTGTTCATCACCACCGGTGAGAAGATCAAGGTCGACACCCGCTCCGGCGACTACCTCAGCCGGGTGAACAGCTAACCGTGGCCGCCCGCAACAAGGCCCGCAAGCGCGCCTTCCAGATCCTTTTCGAGGCCGACCAGCGCGGGGCGTCCGTGCAAACGGTCCTCGCCGACTGGATTCGGCACGCGCGGACCGACACCCGGCAGCCACCGGTCACCGAGTACACGATGGAACTGGTCGAGGGGTACGCGGAGTACGCGGACCGGATCGACGAGCTCATCGCCACCTACTCCGTGGACTGGGAACTGGATCGGATGCCGGTCGTCGACCGGAACATCATTCGTCTCGGCGCCTATGAACTGGTGTGGGTGGACGGGACACCCGATGCGGTGGTCATCGACGAGGCGGTGGAGCTCGCCAAGGAGTTCTCCACGGATGAGTCCCCGTCGTTCGTGAACGGCCTGCTGGGTCGGTTCAAGGAGCTCAAGCCGAATCTGCGCCGCGACTGACCGCGGCCGGACACCGGTTGTCCCGGGCCCGGGACGGATAGCTGCAAAGCCTTCCGTCCCGGGCCCGACGCATGGGCCGAGGGTGGCCGGAAAACGTCTCAGGGTGCATCCGCGGTCTACGGATGCACCCTGAGATGTGACGTTTCTCCTCGGAGGCTGCGGCCCCCTCGGGAGCCTGGGAAGCCCGGCAGCCGGCTCAGCTGTCCTCGTGACTGACCGCGCGGCGTGCGTCCGCGTCCAACACGCCCCAGCTGATCAGCTGCTCGGTGAGGACCGACGGGGACTGGTCGTAGATGACGGCCAGGGTGCGCAGGTCGTCCTGTCGGATGGAGAGGACCTTGCCGTTGTAGTCGCCGCGCTGGGACTGGATCGTGGCGGCGTAGCGCTGGAGCGGACCGGCCTTCTCCTGCGGCACGTGGGCGAGCCGCTCCAGGTCCAGCACCAGCTTCGGCGGCGGCTCGGCGGCACCGCCGGGCGTGGTCCCGGGAAGCAGCTCCTGCACCGGGACGCCGTAGAAGTCAGCCAGCTCGGCCAGGCGCTGCACGGTCACGGCGCGGTCGCCACGCTCGTACGAACCGACGACCACGGCCTTCCAGCGGCCCTGGGACTTCTCTTCCACGCCGTGGAGGGACAGGCCCTGCTGGGTGCGGATGGCACGGAGCTTGGCCCCGAGCTGCTTTGCGTATTCGCTGGACATATAGCTCCCCGGACGAAGTCTGGTAACTCACTGTGAGGTTACGCAGCGTTACTTGGATGCGTCAAGCCGAATGGGTCCGGACCGGTCTGTTGTCATGATCGGGACCGACCTGGTCCCAGGGTCCCCTATACCGGCTCGCCCCGCGCCTCCGGGGCTGCCTTCCGGGGGTTGGCAGCCCGCTGACCGGGTACCCGCAGGGCCCTGATACCGTGGGTAGCGCAATTTCGACGTCCTTTAAGGTCCGTCCCGTGAGGCGGAGAAGGAGGTCCGTTTCGTATGGACACGCAAGACACGCACGACGCACGCGACACATCCAGCAAGCACGGCACCGATGCCGCGCGGCCCGTTCTTGAGGCCCCCGACATCGCGCGGGTACTGACCCGTATCGCCCACGAGATCGTCGAACGCGCCAAGGGCGCCGACGACGTCGTCCTGCTCGGCATCCCCACCCGCGGTGTCTTCCTCGCCCGCCGGCTGGCCGAGAAGCTCGAAGAGATCACCGGTCGTACGATCCCCGTCGGCTCCCTCGACATCACCATGTACCGGGACGATCTGCGGCTGCGGCCCGCCCGCGCGCTCGCCCGCACCGACATCCCCGCCGACGGCATCGACGGCCGGCTCGTCGTGCTCGTCGACGACGTGCTGTTCTCCGGTCGCACCATTCGCGCCGCACTCGACGCCCTCGGGGACATCGGCCGGCCACGCGCCGTCCAGCTCGCCGTCCTCGTCGACCGCGGCCACCGAGAGCTCCCGATCCGCGCCGACTACGTGGGCAAGAACCTCCCCACGTCGCTGCGCGAGACCGTCAAGGTCCAGCTGGCCGAAGAGGACGGTCGCGACACCGTGCTGCTCGGACTGCGGGAGACCGCCCCCCTCGCCGGACCGTAGTCCCACGTCCACGAACCCCGTCGAGCTCCGCACCCCACCGACACCGACCGGTGGGGTCGCACACCCGCACGTCCAGCAGCGCCGAGGGCCTGCGGGGTCCAGGCACCGCGGGTGACCCCCGCGAGCACCCGCACCCACCGCCGACACACCGGAGCACAGATGAAGCATCACCTCATCTCGGCCGCCGACCTCACCCGCGATGACGCCGTCCTCCTCCTCGACACCGCCGAGGAGATGGCCCGGGTCGCCGATCGGCCGATCAAGAAGCTGCCCACCCTGCGCGGCCGTACCGTCGTCAACCTCTTCTTCGAGGACTCGACCCGGACCCGCATCTCCTTCGAAGCCGCCGCGAAGCGACTCTCCGCCGACGTGATCAACTTCTCCGCCAAGGGCTCGTCGGTCTCCAAGGGCGAATCCCTGAAGGACACCGCACTGACCCTGGAGGCGATGGGCGCGGACGCCGTGGTCATCCGCCACCACGCCTCCGGCGCCCCTTACCGGTTGGCGAACTCCGGCTGGATCGACGGCGCAGTCGTCAACGCGGGCGACGGCACCCACGAGCACCCGACCCAGGCCCTGCTGGACGCGTTCACCATGCGCCGACGGCTGGTCGGTCGGGACATCGGACTCGGTCAGGACCTCTCCGGCCGCCGCATCACGATCGTGGGCGACGTCCTGCACAGCCGGGTCGCCCGCTCCAACGTGCTGCTGCTGAACACCCTGGGCGCGGAAGTCACCCTGGTCGCCCCGCCGACCCTGGTGCCCGTCGGCGTCGAGAGCTGGCCCTGCGAGATCAGCTACGACCTCGACCGGGTGCTCCCCAAGTCCGACGCCGTGATGATGCTGAGGGTGCAGCGGGAGCGGATGAACGCAGCCTTCTTCCCCACCGAGCGCGAGTACGCGCGCCGCTACGGCCTCAACGGCGAGCGCATGGCCCGCATGCCCGAACACTCCATCGTGATGCACCCCGGCCCGATGAACCGCGGCATGGAGATCACCGCGGAGGTCGCCGACTCCGATCGCTGCACCGCGGTCGAACAGGTCGCCAACGGCGTGTCCATCCGGATGGCCGTCCTTTATCTGCTGCTCGGCGGCGTCGAGCCCGCCGTCACCCACTCGCGTATCGAGGAGACCAAGTAAAGATGAGCAAGATCCTTATTCGCGGTGCGAAGGTGCTCGGCGGCGAGTCGCAGGACGTGCTGATCGACGGCGAGACCATCGCCGAGGTCGCCGACTCGATCGAAGCCGGCGATGCGACCGTCATCGAAGCGGAAGGCCGCGTCCTGCTCCCCGGCCTCGTGGACCTCCACACCCATCTGCGGGAGCCCGGCCGCGAGGACTCCGAGACGGTTCTCACCGGCACCCGCGCGGCGGCCATCGGCGGCTTCACCGCCGTCCACGCCATGGCCAACACGTTCCCCGTCGCCGACACCGCAGGCGTGGTCGAGCAGGTCTACCGGCTCGGCAAGGAGTCCGGCTACTGCGACGTACAGCCCGTCGGCGCGGTCACCGTGGGCCTGGAGGGCAAGCAGCTCGCCGAGCTCGGGGCCATGCACGACTCCGCAGCCGGGGTGAAGGTCTTCTCCGACGACGGCAAGTGCGTCGACGACGCCGTGATCATGCGGCGCGCCCTGGAGTACGTGAAGGCGTTCGACGGAGTCATCGCCCAGCACGCCCAGGAGCCCCGACTCACCGAGGGCGCCCAGATGAACGAGGGCGTCGTCTCCGCCGAACTCGGACTCGGCGGCTGGCCCGCCGTCGCCGAGGAGTCGATCATCGCCCGCGACGTCCTCCTCGCCGCCCATGTCGGCTCGCGCGTCCACATCTGCCATCTGTCGACGGCAGGCTCCGTCGACATCGTCCGCTGGGCCAAGTCCAAGGGCTGGGACGTCACCGCCGAGGTCACCCCGCACCACCTGCTCCTCACCGATGAGCTGGTGCGCACCTACGACCCCGTCTACAAGGTGAACCCGCCGCTGCGCACCCAGGCCGACGTACTGGCGCTGCGCGAGGCGCTGGCCGACGGCACCATCGACTGCGTCGCCACCGACCACGCCCCGCACCCGCACGAGGACAAGGACTGCGAGTGGGGCGCGGCGGCCATGGGCATGGTCGGCCTGGAGACCGCACTGTCCGTCGTCCAGGAGACGATGGTCGAGACGGGACTGCTGGACTGGGCGGCGGTCGCCGACCGGATGTCCTTCCGCCCCGCGGTGATCGGACGCCTTCAGGGCCACGGCCGTCCCATCTCGGCTGGCGAGCCCGCGAACCTCACCCTCGTCGATCCGGCATACCGTGGGACGGTGGACCCCGCGGGCTTCGCCTCCCGCAGCCGCAACACCCCCTACCAGGGCCGTGAGCTGCCGGGACGCGTCACCCACACCTTCCTGCGGGGCCGGGCAACGGTCGTCGACGGGAAACTCGCGTGACATCAATCACCACCATCGCAGCCGGTATCGGCATCGCCGCGGAGAAGAAGTCCGCGGAGGTGACCGACTGGGCGGCCCGCATCGGCTGGGTCGTGGGACTGCTGGTCTTCATCGCCCTCGTCTACTGGCTGATGCGCCAGGGCTGGAAGTGGCGCGGGAGTCTCCAGTCGGGGCTGCCGCCGCTGCACACCGCGCCGGCGCAGCAGGGCCCCGCCCAGCTAGAGCTCACCGGTCGCTACCACGGCTCCACCACCGCAGGCCAGTGGCTGGACCGGATCGTCGCCCACGGCCTCGGTGTTCGCAGCCGGGGCGAGCTCACCCTGACCGATGCGGGGCTGACCGTGCTCCGACCGGGGGCCAGCGACTTCTTCGTCCCCCGCGAAGCGCTGCGCGAGGCCCGTCTGGACAAGGGCATCGCGGGCAAGGTCCTCACCGAGGGCGGGCTGCTCGTCATCACCTGGATGCACGGCGACACCCTGATCGACTCCGGTTTCCGCTCCGAGCGGGCGGCCGAACACAACGAGTGGGTCACCACCCTGAACCACCTGATCAAAACGACGGAAGGCGCACGATGACCACCTCCACCAGGGGAGCCGCCCAAGCTCCCGCCGTACTCGTCCTGGAGGACGGCCGCACCTTCCGCGGCCGTGCCTACGGGGCCGTGGGGGAGACCTTCGGCGAGGCGGTCTTCAACACCGGGATGACCGGCTACCAGGAGACCCTGACGGACCCCTCGTACCACCGTCAGGTCGTCGTCATGACCGCGCCGCACATCGGCAACACCGGTGTCAACGACGAGGACGACGAGTCGAAGCGGATCTGGGTCGCCGGCTATGTCGTGCGCGACCCCGCCCGCGTCCCGTCGAACTGGCGCTCCCGGCGCACCCTTGACGAGGAGCTCACCACCCAGGGTGTCGTCGGCATCAGCGGCATCGACACCCGCGCCCTCACCCGCCATCTGCGCGAGCGCGGTGCCATGCGGGTCGGCATCTTCTCCGGCGGTGCGATCGCCGATGACGCCACCCTCCTCTCCCGGGTACAGGAATCGCCCCAGATGACCGGCGCGAACCTCTCCGCGGAGGTCGCCACCGCCGAGAGCTATGTGGTCCCGGCGATCGGCACCAAGCGCTTCACCGTCGCCGCGCTCGACCTCGGCATCAAGGGCATGACCCCGCACCGGATGGCCGAACGCGGCATCGAGGTGCACGTCCTGCCCGCCACCGCCACCGCCGAGGAGGTGTACGCCCTCCAGCCCGACGGTGTGTTCCTCTCCAACGGCCCCGGCGACCCCGCCACCGCGGACCTCACCGTCATCAAGGCCGTCCTCGCGCGCAAGACCCCGCTGTTCGGCATCTGCTTCGGAAACCAGCTCCTGGGCCGTGCACTCGGCTTCGGCACCTACAAGCTGAAGTACGGCCACCGCGGCATCAACCAGCCGGTGCAGGACCGTTCCACCGGCAAGGTCGAGGTCACCGCCCACAACCACGGATTCGCCGTCGACGCCCCGCTCGACAAGGTCTCCGACACCCCCTACGGCCGTGCCGAGGTCTCCCACGTATGTCTCAATGACAACGTGGTGGAAGGTCTCCGGCTGCTCGACCAGCCCGCCTTCAGCGTCCAGTACCACCCCGAAGCAGCCGCGGGCCCGCACGACGCCGCGTACCTGTTCGACCGCTTCGTATCCCTGATGGAGGGCCAGCGTGCCTAAGCGCACCGACATCCAGTCCGTCCTGGTCATCGGCTCTGGCCCGATCGTCATCGGACAGGCCGCCGAGTTCGACTACTCCGGCACCCAAGCCTGTCGCGTCCTCAAGTCCGAGGGCCTGCGGGTCATCCTCGTCAACTCCAACCCGGCCACGATCATGACCGACCCGGAGATCGCCGACGCCACCTATGTGGAGCCGATCACCCCCGAGTTCGTCGAGAAGATCATCGCCAAGGAGCGCCCCGACGCGCTCCTGCCCACCCTCGGTGGTCAGACCGCGCTCAACACCGCGATCTCCATGCACGAGCAGGGCGTTCTGGAGAAGTACGGCGTCGAACTGATCGGCGCCAATGTCGAGGCCATCCACAAGGGCGAGGACCGCGACCTCTTCAAGGGCGTCGTCGACGCGGTGCGGCAGAAGATCGGCCACGGCGAGTCCGCCCGGTCCGTCATCTGCCACTCCATGGACGACGTCATCAAGGGCGTCGACACCCTCGGCGGCTACCCCGTCGTCGTGCGCCCCTCTTTCACCATGGGCGGCGCCGGCTCCGGCTTCGCTCACAATGAGGAAGAACTGCGCCGGATCGCCGGCCAGGGGCTGACGCTCTCCCCGACCACCGAGGTCCTCCTGGAGGAGTCCATCCTCGGTTGGAAGGAGTACGAACTGGAGCTGATGCGCGACAAGCACGACAACGTCGTCGTGGTCTGCTCCATCGAGAACTTCGACCCCATGGGCGTCCACACCGGCGACTCCATCACCGTGGCACCCGCGATGACCCTCACCGACCGCGAGTACCAGCGGTTGCGCGACATCGGCATCGCGATCATCCGCGAGGTCGGCGTGGACACCGGCGGTTGCAACATCCAGTTCGCCATCGACCCCAACGACGGTCGCATCATCGTCATCGAGATGAACCCCCGGGTCTCCCGCTCCTCCGCGCTCGCCTCCAAGGCCACCGGCTTCCCCATCGCAAAGATCGCCGCCAGGCTCGCCGTCGGCTACACGCTGGACGAGATCCCCAACGACATCACCGAGAAGACCCCGGCGTCCTTCGAGCCCACCCTCGACTACGTCGTCGTCAAGGCACCGCGCTTCGCCTTCGAGAAGTTCCCCTCCGCGGACTCCACCCTCACCACCACCATGAAGTCGGTGGGCGAGGCCATGGCGATCGGACGGAACTTCACCGAAGCGCTCCAGAAGGCCCTGCGCTCGCTGGAGAAGAAGGGCAGCCAGTTCGCCTTCGTCGGCGACCCCGGCGACAAGGACGAACTGCTGCGCGAGGCGGCGCGCCCCACTGACGGCCGTATCAACACCGTCATGCAGGCCATCCGTGCCGGCGCCACCCCGGAAGAGGTCTTCGACGCCACCAAGATCGACCCTTGGTTCGTCGACCAGCTGTTCCTGATCAAGGAGTACGCCGACGAGCTCGCCGCCGTCGAGAAGCTGGAGCCCCAGCTGCTCGCCGATGCCAAGCGCCACGGTTTCTCGGACGTCCAGATCGCGGACATCCGCGGACTGCGCGAGGACGTCGTCCGCGAGGTCCGACACGCGCTGGGCATCCGCCCGGTCTACAAGACCGTGGACACCTGCGCCGCCGAGTTCGCCGCGAAGACCCCCTACTTCTACTCCTCCTACGACGAGGAGAACGAAGTCGCCCCGCGCGAGAAGCCCGCCGTGATCATCCTCGGCTCGGGCCCCAACCGCATCGGCCAGGGCATTGAGTTCGACTACTCCTGTGTCCACGCCTCCTTCGCCCTCAGCGACGCCGGCTACGAGACCGTGATGGTCAACTGCAACCCCGAGACCGTCTCCACCGACTACGACACCTCCGACCGGCTCTACTTCGAGCCGCTCACGCTGGAGGACGTGCTGGAGATCGTGCACGCCGAGTCCCTCGCCGGACCCATCGCGGGTGTCATCGTCCAGCTCGGCGGCCAGACCCCGCTGGGTCTCGCCCAGGCCCTCAAGGACAACGGCGTCAAGGTCGTCGGCACCCCGCCCGAGGCGATCCACGCCGCAGAGGACCGCGGCGCCTTCGGCCGCGTCCTCCAGGAGGCGGGCCTCCCCGCTCCCAAGCACGGCACCGCCACCACCTTCGCCGAGGCCAAGGCCATCGCCGACGAGATCGGCTACCCCGTCCTCGTACGCCCCTCCTACGTCCTCGGCGGACGCGGCATGGAGATCGTCTACGAGCAGGCCCGGCTGGAGTCCTATATCGCCGAGTCCACCGAGATCAGCCCCACCCGGCCGGTCCTGGTCGACCGCTTCCTCGACGACGCCATCGAAATCGACGTCGACGCCCTCTACGACGGTGACGAGCTGTACCTCGGCGGAGTCATGGAGCACATCGAGGAGGCCGGCATCCACTCCGGCGACTCGGCCTGCGCCCTGCCCCCGATCACCCTCGGCGGCTTCGACATCAAGCGGCTGCGCGCCTCCACCGAGGCCATCGCCCACGGCGTCGGAGTCCGCGGACTGATCAACATCCAGTTCGCCCTGGCCGGGGACATCCTCTACGTCCTCGAAGCCAACCCCCGTGCCTCCCGGACCGTGCCCTTCACCTCCAAGGCGACCGCCGTACCGCTGGCCAAGGCCGCCGCCCGCATCTCGCTCGGCACCACCATCGCCGAACTGCGCGCCGAGGGACTGCTGCCCGCCGAGGGCGACGGCGGCACCCTGCCGATGGACGCACCCATCTCCGTCAAGGAGGCGGTGATGCCGTGGTCGCGCTTCCGCGACATCCACGGTCGGGGCGTCGACACCATCCTCGGCCCGGAGATGCGCTCCACCGGCGAGGTCATGGGCATCGACACCGTCTTCGGCACCGCCTATGCCAAGTCCCAGGCCGGCGCCTACGGACCGCTGCCCACCAAGGGCCGCGCCTTCATCTCCGTCGCCAACCGCGACAAGCGCTCGATGATCTTCCCGGCGCGTGAACTCGTCGCCCACGGGTTCGAGCTGCTGGCCACATCCGGCACCGCCGAGGTCCTCAAGCGCAACGGCATCAACGCGACCGTCGTCCGCAAGCAGAGCGAGGGCGAAGGCCCGAACGGCGAGCGGACCATCGTCCAACTGATCCACGACGGCGAAGTGGACCTCATCGTCAACACCCCGTACGGAACCGGTGGCCGACTCGACGGCTACGACATCCGCACGGCCGCGGTGGCGCGTTCGGTGCCCTGCCTCACCACGGTGCAGGCGCTCGCCGCCGCCGTCCAGGGCATCGACGCGCTGGGCCGCGGGGACGTGGGCGTCCGTTCCCTCCAGGAACACGCAGAGCATCTGACCGCCGCCCGAGCCTAGTCGCGGAACAGGGGGACACCGATCAACACGGTGTCCCCCTCTCCATGAGGACCCCCATGTACAAGCTGCTCTTCAACCTCGTCTTTCGGTGGATGGACCCGGAGAAGGCCCATCACCTGGCCTTCCGCTGGATCAGGCTCGCCGCGGCCACACCGGTCCTGCGCACCTACCTCACGGCCGTCCTCGCCCCCCGCTACAAGGAGCTGCGCACCGAGGCCCTCGGGCTGCGGATGCACGGCCCCTTCGGCCTCGCGGCGGGCTTCGACAAGAACGCCGTGGCCATCGACGGCATGGCCATGCTCGGCTTCGACCACATCGAGATCGGCACGGTCACCGGACTGGCCCAGCCCGGCAACCCCAAGAAGCGCCTCTTCCGGCTGTTGTCCGACCGGGCGCTGATCAACCGCATGGGCTTCAACAACGAGGGCTCGGCCGCGGTCGCCCAGCGACTCGCCGAGCGACGTCCCGTCTTCAAGCCCGTCGTCGGCGTCAACATCGGCAAGACCAAGGTCGTCCCCGAGTCCGAAGCGGTCGACGACTACGTCACATCGGCCGAGCGGCTGGCCCGTCACGCCGACTACCTCGTGGTGAACGTCTCCTCGCCCAACACGCCGGGGCTGCGCAACCTCCAGGCGACCGAGGCGCTGCGCCCGTTGCTCAGCGCGGTGCGCGAGGCCGCCGACCGCACGGTCACCGACCGTCGGGTTCCACTGCTGGTGAAGATCGCCCCGGACCTCGCCGACGAGGACGTGGACGCCGTCGCCGACCTCGCGGTCGAACTCGGCCTCGACGGGATCATCGCCACCAACACCACCATCTCGCGCGACGGGCTGCGCTCCGCCGCCGAACTGACCGCCGAGACCGGCGGACTCTCCGGAGCCCCTCTCAAGGAGCGCTCCCTTGAGGTCCTGCGCCGGCTGTACGAGCGGGTCGGCGACCGGGTCACCCTGGTTGGCGTGGGAGGCATCGAGAACGCCGAGGACGCTTGGCAGCGCATCCTCGCCGGCGCCACCCTCGTCCAGGGCTACAGCGCGTTCATCTACGAGGGCCCCTTCTGGAGCCGCTCCATCCACAAGGGACTGGCCGCCCGCCTGGCCGCCAGTCCCCACGCCAGCCTCGCCGAAGCCGTCGGCGCCGACACCCGTGACCGCGCCGCCCGGAAGCAGGCCGCCGCATGACCCCCTTCGGTACGCGTCTTCGTACGGCCATGGACACCCGTGGCCCCCTGTGCGTCGGCATCGACCCCCACACCTCGCTCCTCAAGGACTGGGGTCTCGACGACGATGTCGCGGGCCTGGAGCGCTTCACCCGCACGGCCGTGGAGGCGCTGGCCGACCGGGTCGCCGTCCTCAAGCCCCAGTCGGCCTTCTTCGAGCGGTTCGGCTCCCGCGGCATCGCCGTGCTGGAGAAGGCGGTCGAGGAGGCGCGGTCCGCGGGCGCCCTGGTGCTGATGGACGCCAAGCGCGGTGACATCGGGTCCACCATGAACGCCTACGCACAGACGTTCCTCACTCCGGACTCCCCGCTGTTCTCGGATGCGCTCACCGTGTCCCCGTACCTGGGCTTCGGCTCGCTCCGGCCAGCGCTGGACGCTGCCGCCGCCTCCGGCGCGGGTGTCTTCGTACTCGCGCTGACCTCCAACCCGGAGGGCGCGGAGGTCCAGCGCGCCACCGCCGCCGACGGCCGTTCCCTCGCTCAGTTGATGCTGGACCGGATGGCCGCGGAGAACGCCGACGCCCGGCCGCTGGGCTCGGTCGGCGCCGTCGTCGGTGCGACCCTGGCCGACGCCGGTGTGGACCTGGCGATCAACGGGCCGCTGCTCGCCCCCGGCATCGGAGCGCAGGGTGCAACCCCCGCCGACCTGCCCCGGGTCTTCGGGGACGCCGTGGGCAACGTCCTGCCGAGCGTCAGCCGAGGCGTACTTCGGTACGGACCGGACATCGCGGCGCTGCGGTCCGCCGCGGAGCGCTTCGTCGACGAGACACGGGTGGCGATCGGGGCGTGATGTCCCCTTCGTGCACTATCGCGCATCGGGGTCAGTCGCCCGCCCGGACGGTCGGGGGAACCGCGTGGCGTCGCCTTGACGGAATCTTGGCGTAAATACTGCTCGTTATGTCGCAAAAGTCCTGGTCGGTTGATGCTGACCAGGACTTTTCGCTTGTTCTCGCTGACGAGAGCGGTGTTGGCCGCTAGTCTCCGTCGAAGAGCGAACGTGCAACTCCGTTGCTCGTCGCTCGCCTGGTGTGGGGCTATGAGGTTCCTCACCGGTCCGTATCCGACAGTTCGACATCCGAGGTGACGTAGGCGTGGCTCTTCCGCCCCTTACCCCTGAACAGCGCGCAGCCGCGCTCGAAAAGGCCGCCGCGGCTCGCCGGGAGCGGGCCGAGGTCAAGAATCGACTCAAGCACTCCGGTGCCTCGCTCCAAGAGGTCATCAAGCAGGGTCAGGAGAACGACGTCATCGGCAAGATGAAGGTCTCCGCCCTCCTTGAGTCCCTGCCCGGCGTGGGCAAGGTCCGCGCCAAGCAGATCATGGAGCGACTGGGCATCTCCGAGAGCCGCCGGGTTCGCGGTCTCGGGTCCAATCAGATCGCGTCCCTGGAGCGCGAGTTCGGCGGCAAGCCCGCCTGACGTTCCCGGGCACTCCTGGGAAGCTGGATAATCGCTGCATGGCAGCAGAGGTACGTCCGCGGTTGACCGTGCTCTCCGGCCCTTCAGGGGTCGGCAAGAGCACGGTCGTCGCGCATATGCGCAAGGTCCACCCCGAGGTCTGGCTCTCGGTGTCGGCCACCACCAGAAAGCCGCGCCCTGGCGAGCGTCACGGCGTGCAGTATTTCTTCGTCAACGACGACGAGTTCGACAAGTTGATCGCCAATGGCGAGCTGCTGGAGTGGGCCGAATTCGCCGGCAACCGCTACGGCACACCGCGTCAGGCGGTACTCCAGCGATTGGAGTCCGGCGAGCCCGTGCTGCTGGAGATCGATCTCCAGGGGGCCCGTCAGGTCAAGGAATCCATGACGGATTCGCAACTGGTCTTCCTTGCCCCGCCCAGCTGGGACGAGCTCGTGCGGCGGTTGACGGGCCGGGGCACCGAATCCCCTGAGGTCATCGCGCGCCGACTGGATGCGGCTCGTATCGAACTGGCTGCCGAGTCCGAGTTCGACACCACCCTGGTCAACACCTCCGTCGAGGACGTGGCGCGTGAGCTGCTAGCCTTGCTCAAGGTGTCCGCTGGAGAGTGATCTTTGGCTGTGGAGTCCTTATCCGACTCTTCATGACTCCATCTGGCTCTTCCTGAGTCATGGAGTCGTCTTCGGCCACGGGGAGTGATCCCCCGACTGCACCACCCGGTTTTTTCCCATCTTTCGGAAGGTAGAGCGTGTCCTCTTCCATTACTGCGCCCGAGGGCATCATCAACCCGCCGATCGACGAGCTGCTTGAGGCCACGGACTCGAAGTACAGCCTCGTGATCTACGCGGCCAAGCGTGCCCGTCAGATCAACGCCTACTACTCCCAGCTGGGAGAGGGCCTGCTGGAGTACGTCGGTCCGCTCGTCGACACTCACGTCCACGAGAAGCCGCTCTCGATCGCCCTGCGTGAGATCAACGCGGGTCTGCTGACCTCCGAGGCCATCGACGGCCCGGCCCAGTAGGGCTGTATCGGAACATCGTCAGAGCACGTTCACCACAGGCCCGGCGGCGCGTCCGTCGGGCCTGTGGTGTGTCATAGGGCGTGCAGGGGAGTACGGGCGACGTGCGGGGAGACGCAGTGGAGAAGCCGAAGATCGTTCTGGGGGTCAGTGGAGGCATCGCCGCCTACAAGGCGTGCGAGCTGCTGCGGAGGCTGACGGAGTCGGGTCATGACGTCAGGGTCGTGCCGACCGCCGCGGCCCTGGAGTTCGTGGGCGCCCCCACCTGGTCCGCCCTTTCGGGGCACCCCGTCTCGACGGAGGTGTGGTCCGATGTGCACGAGGTCGCCCATGTGCGGATCGGGCAGGGCGCCGACCTCGTCGTGGTCGCACCGGCCACGGCCGATCTCCTCGCCAAGGCGGCCCATGGACTGGCCGGGGACCTCCTCACCAACACCTTGCTGACCGCGCGCTGTCCCGTCGTCTTCGCGCCGGCCATGCACACGGAGATGTGGGAGCACCCGGCAACCCAGGAGAACGTCGCCACCCTGCGCAGGCGCGGAGCCGTGGTCATTGAGCCCGCGGTCGGCCGACTGACCGGTGTGGACACCGGGAAGGGGCGGCTGCCGGACCCGGGAGAGATCTTCGAAGTCTGTCGTCGGGTTCTGGCCCGGGGCGTGGGCAAACGGGATCTGGCCGGCCGTCATGTGGTGATCAGCGCCGGTGGCACCCGCGAGCCCCTGGACCCGGTCCGTTTCCTGGGGAATCGTTCCTCCGGGAAGCAGGGCTACGCCCTCGCCCGTACCGCGGTGGCCCGGGGTGCGCGGGTGACACTCATCGCCGCCAACACCTCGATGGCGGATCCCGCGGGTGCGGATGTGGTCCGAGTGGGCACCGCCGTGCAGTTGCGGGAGGCCGTGATCAAGGCCGCGGCGGACGCGGACGCCGTGGTGATGGCCGCAGCCGTGGCCGACTTCCGCCCTGCCGAGTACGCCTCCGGCAAGATCAAGAAGAAGGACGGGGCCGACCCGGAGCCCGTGGCGCTGGTACGCAACCCCGATGTGCTCGCCGAGATCTCCGCCGAACGGCTCCGGGCCGATCAGGTGATCGTGGGCTTCGCCGCAGAGACCGACGACGTCCTGGCCAACGGCCGTGAGAAGCTCCGCCGCAAGGGTTGTGACCTGCTGGTCGTCAATGAGGTCGGCGAACGCAAGACATTCGGCTCGGAGGAGAACGAGGCCGTGGTGCTGGCGGCCGACGGCGGTGAGACGCCCGTGCCGCACGGACCCAAGGAAGCCCTCGCGGACATCGTCTGGGATCTGGTGGCGCCGCGGATTCGGTGATGAACCCCGCTTGTCCGAACTAGTGGAGGAAATCACACGAAGGGCGGCATACCGTCGATCGATTTCGGCCTATTGTCCTGCCCGAAACCTTCCAGCCGCAGGTGAGCGACTTCCCGCCAGACTCCCACGGAGCGAGACGGGTGGTCCGCTGGCGGAGGGTCACGGATAAACTGGTCATGGAACGTCGCGGGGCGCAGCCCCCTGCCGGTCCGCCAATGATCAGCCAGCAGCCGCTGCAACCCCAGGGAGCGATGTGTCCCGCCGTCTCTTCACTTCGGAGTCTGTGACCGAAGGTCACCCCGATAAGATCGCCGATCAGATCAGCGACACCATTCTCGACGCCCTGCTGACGGAGGACCCGGCTTCTCGCGTCGCCGTCGAGACTCTGATCACCACCGGCCTGGTGCACGTCGCCGGCGAGGTGACCACCAAGGCGTACGCCGACATTCCCACGCTCGTGCGCAACAAGATCCTGGACATCGGCTACGACTCGTCCAAGAAGGGGTTCGACGGCGCTTCCTGCGGCGTTTCGGTCTCCATCGGCGCGCAGTCGCCCGACATCGCCCAGGGTGTCGACACCGCCTATGAGAAGCGCGTCCAGGGTGCCTCGACGGATGCCGGGGACGACCTCGACAAGCAGGGCGCGGGCGACCAGGGCCTGATGTTCGGGTACGCCTGCGACGAGACGCCCGAGTTGATGCCGCTGCCGATCCACCTCGCGCACCGGCTTTCGCGCCGGCTGTCTGAGGTCCGCAAGAACGGCACCATCCCCTACCTGCGTCCGGACGGCAAGACCCAGGTCACCATCGAGTACGACGGTGACAAGGCGGTCCGTCTCGACACGGTGGTCGTGTCCTCCCAGCACGCCTCGGACATCGACCTGGACTCCCTGCTCGCACCTGACATCCGCGAGTTCGTGGTGGAGCACGTGCTCAAGCAGCTCGTCGAGGACGGCATCAAGCTGGACACCGACGGCTACCGCCTGTTGGTCAACCCGACCGGTCGCTTCGAGATCGGCGGCCCGATGGGCGACGCCGGTCTGACCGGCCGCAAAATCATCATCGACACCTACGGCGGCATGGCCCGCCACGGCGGTGGGGCCTTCTCGGGCAAGGACCCCTCCAAGGTGGACCGCTCGGCTGCCTACGCCACCCGGTGGGTCGCCAAGAACGTCGTCGCCGCCGGTCTCGCCGCGCGCTGCGAGGTCCAGGTGGCGTACGCCATCGGCAAGGCCGAGCCGGTCGGTCTGTTCGTGGAGACCTTCGGCACGGCCACGGTGGAGGTCGACAAGATCGAGCGGGCCATCAGCGAGGTCTTCGACCTGAGGCCCGCTGCGATCATCCGCGATCTGGACCTGCTCCGTCCGATCTACGCCCAGACCGCCGCCTACGGCCACTTCGGTCGTGAGCTGCCCGACTTCACCTGGGAGCGCACCGACCGCGTGGACGCCCTGCGCACGGCTGCCGGTCTCTAGGGCGTGCTCTAGCCGGCTTCTCGCTCCACTGCACGATCCGAAGTCCCGGTCGCCCCTCTCGGGGTGGCCGGGACTTCGGCCGTGTGCGGGGCCCTGGAGTGCCCAGAGGTCGTGGTGGGGGACGCAATCGCGCAGTGGTCGCGGTGTCAGTGGGGTCTGGTAGGAATTTGGTTGTGAGCAGCGATCATGAGCAGCCCGAGGAGCCCGCCGCCGGCGGGCCGGAGCAGCTTGCGCTGATCAGGGAGACCGTTCGCAAGGCGCAGGTCCCCAAGGCCAAGCCGCGGACCTGGCGCGGCGCCGCGCTCGCCAAGGAGCTGCCGGTGGCGCGGGTGCTGGTGAACAAGGGTGTGCTCCACCTCGACCAGTTCTTCGACTACGCGGTGCCGGAGGAACTCGACGCCGAAGCCCTTCCCGGCGTGCGGGTGCGGGTGCGGTTCGGGGCCGGAGGGCATCGGGTGCGGGACGGCCGCCGCGAGGGCGGAGGCATGATCGACGGCTTCATCGTCGAGCGCCGGGCCGACACCGACTACGGAGGGGCGCTCGCGGCCCTCGCCTATGTCGTGTCACCGGAGCCCGTGCTCAGCCCGGGCATGCTGGCCCTCGCGCGGGCGGTCGCCGACCGGTACGCGGGCTCCCTCGCCGATGTGCTCCAGCTCGCGATCCCCCCGAGGAACGGGCGCGCCGAGTCGAAGCCGTCCCCCGAGCCGCTGCCCGTTCCCGAGTCCCCGGGCATCGGCACCTGGGAGCGCTACGCCCGGGGGCCGGCCTTCCTCGCCGCATTGGCGGACGGCGGCGCCCCGCGCGCCGTATGGACCGCGCTGCCCGGCCCGCACTGGCCCGATGAGTTGGCGCGCGCCGTCGCCGCCACACTGGCGTCCGGCCGGGGGGCGCTCGTGGTGGTGCCCGACGGACGCCGGGCCGCACGGCTCGATGCGGCGCTCACGGCGCTGCTCGGCGAAGGCCATCACGCGCTGCTCACCGCCGAGTCCGGGCCCGAGAAGCGCTATCGGCAGTGGCTGGCCGTCCGCCGCGGCTCGGTGCGGGCCGTGGTGGGGACCAGGGCGGCGATGTTCGCTCCTGTCCAGCGTCTCGGTCTGGTCGCCGTGTGGGATGACGGCGACGCCAGCCTGAGCGATGAGCACGCGCCGTTCCCCCATGTCCGGGAGGTGCTGGAGCTGCGAGCCGGCCAGGAGTCGTGCGCCTTCCTGCTGGGCGGCACCAGTTGCACGGTGGAGGCCGCGCAGCTGGTCGAGAGCGGCTGGGCCCTTCCCCTGAGCGCCACCCGGGACCAGGTGCGTCTGGCGGCGCCCCTGGTCCGTACGGTCGGCGATGCGGAGTTGGCGCGCGACGAAGCCGCCCGTTCGGCCCGGCTGCCGAGCCTCGCCTGGCGGGCCGTGCGGGACGGATTGACGATCGGGCCGGTGCTGGTGCAGGTGCCGAGACGGGGCTATGTGCCGGCGTTGGCCTGTGAGCGGTGTCGGGTCACCGCGCGTTGCGCACACTGCGCGGGCCCGCTGGAGGCCCTTGACGACCGGGATGTGTCATGCCGTTGGTGCGGGCGCGACGCCGGGGCCTGGCACTGCCCCGAGTGCGGTGGGACACGACTGCGGGCACGGGTCGTCGGTGCGCGACGGACGGCCGAGGAGCTGGGCCGGGCCTTCCCGGCCGTTCCGGTGCGCACGTCCGGGCGAGATCATGTGTTGGACGCCGTTTCGGGCCGGCCCGCGCTGGTGGTGAGCACACCGGGTGCGGAGCCCGTCGCCGAGGGGGGCTATGCGGCGGCGCTCCTGCTCGACGGCTGGGCGATGCTGTCGAGACCCGACCTCCGCGCCGGTGAGGACGCCCTGCGGCGGTGGATCGATGCGGCTTCCCTGGTGCGGAGTCAGAGCGAGGGAGGCACGGTCGTCGTCATGGGCGAGCCTTCCCTACGACCCGTGCAGGCGCTGGTGCGCTGGGATCCGGTGGGCCATGCCCAGCGGGAGTTGGCGGAGCGCGCGGAGTTGGGATTCCCCCCGGTGTCGCGGATGGCGGCGGTCGCGGGCCGTGCGGAGACGGTCGAGGACTTCCTCACGACCGTCGAGCTGCCGTCCGATGCCGAGGTGCTCGGTCCGGTTTCGTTGCCTTCGCCTCCGCCGGGGAGGCCCCGCAGGCCGGGGGAGCCGCCGATCGGGGAGTCCTGGGTGCGGGCGCTGTTGCGGGTGCCGCCCGGCAGTGGCGCCGCGCTTGCGGCGGCGGTGAAGTCGGCCCAGGCAAGGAGGTTGGCCCGCGGGGGCACGGACCAGGTGCGGATCAGGGTCGATCCCCTGGACATCGGCTAGCGGACAGGGAGCTGGCCAACAGGGGCCGTCCCGCGCAGCACACCGCTGCCCCGCCCCGGGCAGTCGGGACGGGGCAGCGAGTGGACCGGGTCAACCGTTGCGGGGGCCGGGGAAGGCGTTGGGGCGGATTTCCTCCCGGAAGGACTGGCTGCTGACCGTCGGCTGCGGTGGCATCGTGCGCGCGGCGGGTACGGCGGGCAGGGCAGGACTCGGCAGCGTACGCGTGGCGGTCGGTTCCACCGGCAGCTCATCGCTCACGCCGGGCTGCTGTGCGGCTCGGCGGGCGCCGTAGCGTCGGTGGACCGCCTGCTTGGTCACTCCGAGTGCCGATCCGACCGCGTCCCAAGAGAATCCCAGTGAACGGTCGAAGTCCACGGCGGCCGTCACCAGCGTCTCGACGCTGTCGCGCAGTTCCTGCGCCAGTCGGACCGTCGGTGCGGGGGCTCTGCCGTAGACGACGAAGCCGGTGGAGGGACCCGAGCGCCGCGGGCGGTAGACGTTGCCCAGCTGCGCGGTCAGCGTGCGCAGTGCGTCCACCTGCCTGCGGACCCGCTCGATGTCCCGTACCAAGAGGTGCAAACTCGCCCGGGCCTGGGCGTCGTGGGTTGCGTGGTCGGCCATTGGGAAGCCTCTCGAACCGGCGTTGAAAGGGGCCGGGCCGCGTCCCGGCGGCCCGCTTCGGTCAATCTCTCTTGACCAACGCTCCACCCGCCGATGTGGTCACGCTGCGGGGGCGTATCCGCATACGCCGAGGGCGCACGAGCTCCCGTACGCCCCCTGTCGGCATCCCCCATAGACTGGTGCGCCGCTCGTGATCAGCTCACCGTAGGCATCAGCTTGAGAGGCAGTCAGCACCGATGAAGCTCGTCTTCGCAGGTACCCCAGAGGTAGCCGTGCCCGCCCTGGACGCCCTGATCGCCTCCGACCGGCATGAGGTGGCGGCGGTCATCACCCGGCCGGACGCCCCGGCCGGACGCGGTCGGCACCTGGTGGCCAGCCCTGTTGCCCAGCGGGCGGAGGAAGCCGGCATCGAGGTGCTCAAGCCCGTTAAACCGCGCGACGAGGACTTTCTGGCCCGGCTGCGGGAGATCGCACCGGACTGCTGCCCGGTGGTGGCCTACGGCGCCCTGCTGCCCCGGGTCGCCCTCGACGTGCCAGCGCGGGGCTGGGTCAATCTCCACTTCTCGCTGTTGCCCGCCTGGCGCGGCGCCGCACCCGTCCAGCACGCGGTGCTCGCGGGGGACCAGATGACGGGCGCCGCCACCTTCCAGATCGAGGAGGGCCTGGATTCCGGGCCCGTCTACGGGGTGATCACCGAGGCGATCAGGCCCACCGACACCAGCGGTGATCTGCTCACCCGTCTCGCGTTCGCGGGGGCCGGTCTGCTGGCGGCGACCATGGACGGCATCGAGGACGGCACCCTGCACGCCGTGCCGCAGCCCGCCGAAGGGGTGTCCCTCGCGCCGAAGCTCGGTGTGGAGGACGCCCGGGTGGACTGGAGTGCTCCGGCCCTGCGCGTCGACCGGGTCGTACGCGGTTGTACGCCCGCCCCGGGTGCCTGGACCGAGTTCCGCGGCGAGCGGCTGAAGCTGATCTCCGTGGGGCTCCTCGTCGACCGTACCGATCTGAGCCCCGGTGAACTGTCCGTCGGCAAGAACCATGTGCACGTCGGCACCGGCTCGCACGCCGTGGAGTTGGGGTGGGTCCAGCCACAGGGCAAGAAGCCGATGCGGGCAGCGGACTGGGCGCGCGGGGTGCGGATCGCGGCGGGGGAGCGTGTGGGCGTGGCCGAGGCGGACAGCGCGAAGCCCTGACCTATCCCCGATCGAGCGGTCGCGGCACGGGAGCGCCGGGCGGACGCAGCGGTGGGCCCGTGGCTGCGCGGGGCATGGGGTTCGCCCCGCCGTGCCCTGTTCGAACCAAGGACTACGCTTGAGGGCTGAGACCCATTTCGACAGCGGAGCACCTTTGAACCAGCAGGCACGCCCCAAGGGGCCCGGCCGCCCCCACAAGCCCTACCGCCGTCCCCAGCGGGATCCCGTGCGGATCCTCGCCTTCGAGGCCCTGCGTGCCGTGGACGAGCGCGACGCCTACGCCAACCTCGTTCTCCCACCCCTGTTGCGCAAGGCCCGCGAAAAGGGGGACTTCGACACCCGGGACGCGGCGCTCGCCACGGAGCTGGTCTACGGCACGCTGCGCCGCCAGGGCACGTACGACGCCGTCATCGCGGCGTGCATCGACCGCCCGCTGCGCGAGGTGGACCCACCCGTGCTCGACGTCCTGTCCCTGGGCGCACACCAACTGCTCGGAACCCGCATCCCCACCCACGCCGCCGTCTCCGCCAGCGTGGAGCTGGCCAGGGTGGTGCTGGGTGACGGCCGGGCCAAGTTCGTGAACGCGGTGCTGCGCAAGATCTCCCGGTCCGATCTGGACACCTGGTTGGAACAGGTCGCTCCGCCCTATGACGACGATGCCGAGGAGCACCTCGCCGTGGTGCACTCGCATCCGCGGTGGGTCGTGTCCGCCCTTTGGGATGCGCTGGGCGGCGGTCGCGCGGGGATCGAGGACCTGTTGGAGGCCGACAACGAGCGGCCCGAGGTCACCCTCGTGGCCCGGCCCGGTCGTGCCACCTCCGATGAACTGCTGAACGTGCTGGGCGAGGAATCGGGCCTGCCGGGCCGTTGGTCGCCCTTTGCGGTACGCATGGCCGAGGGCGGTGAGCCGGGCATCATCGACGCGGTGCGCGAAGGGCGGGCCGGTGTCCAGGACGAGGGCAGCCAACTCGTCGCCATCGCCCTGGCCAACGCGCCGTTGGAGGGCTCGGACTCCCGCTGGCTGGACGGCTGCGCCGGCCCCGGAGGCAAGGCCGCCCTGCTGGCGGCGCTGGCCGCCCAGCGCGGTGCATCGCTGCTCGCGTCCGAGAAGCAGCCCCACCGGGCCTGCCTGGTCGCGCAGGCGCTGGCGGGGAACCCGGGCCCGTACCAGGTCATTGCCGCGGATGGGACCCGTCCGCCCTGGTCGCCCGGCACCTTCGACCGGGTGCTCGTGGATGTTCCGTGCTCCGGTCTCGGAGCGCTGCGCCGTCGACCCGAAGCGCGCTGGCGACGGCGGCCCGAGGACCTGGACGGCTTTGCTCCGCTCCAGCGCTCGCTGCTGCGGGAGGCGCTGAGCGCGGTCCGTGTCGGGGGGATCGTCGGGTACGCCACGTGTTCTCCGCACCTCGC
The DNA here is from genome assembly GCF_036226685.1 of Streptomyces sp. NBC_00690. NCBI lineage: Bacteria > Bacillati > Actinomycetota > Actinomycetes > Kitasatosporales > Streptomycetaceae > Streptomyces > Streptomyces sp. NBC_00690. Next base: position 1,752,452 of record NZ_CP109009.1, on the reverse strand, counting down.
CGAGACCCGAGTCGTCGTCGCCGATGTACTGCGGGGCCGTGGGGGTGCGCCGGTCGAGGCGGAGTGGGTGGACGCCCGGCCGCTGATGCCCGGCGTACCGGCACTCGGGGAAGGGCCCGACGTACAGCTCTGGCCGCATCTCCACGGTACCGACGCCATGTATCTGGCCCTGCTCAGACGCACTGCCTAACCAGACCAGACCAGACCGGGCCGGGGGCGTCCGTCGCACCTCGACGCGGTGGCGCCAGAGGTGCTGTACTCGGCGGCGAGTGCGCCCGGGCCGTGACCCCCGGGTGAGGGTGCTGATTCGGCGTCGGGCCGGTGGAAGTGTTCCCCGGCTGACGACCACGGTTGCGGGGCTTGGTCCGCAACCGTGGGTCCGAGGGCGAACGGAACGCGTGCGACCACCCCCGGGTCATTGCGTGATGGGTGGGCACATCGCCGCGGTACGCCCGCGCCGCCCGGGGGAAAAGTGGTGGAATGCGCGTACTGCACTAATTTTGGACTGCATTGGTCTGTACCGGAACTCCCGCGAGGGCGGGCAAGCGCCTTCGAGCATGGCAGGCTTGGGCCATGGCCGCACAGATCAATCCGAGCATTCTCTCCGCAGACTTCGCCCGCCTTGCGGATGAGGCCAAGGCCGTCGAAGGCGCCGACTGGCTCCACGTCGACGTCATGGACAACCACTTCGTGCCCAATCTGACGCTGGGCGTCCCGATCGTGGAATCCCTCAGCCGGGCGACGGACACCCCGCTGGACTGCCATCTGATGATCGCCGACCCCGATCGCTGGGCACCGCAGTACGTCGAAGCGGGGGCCGGTTCCGTCACCTTCCATGTGGAGGCGGCGGCTGCTCCGGTGCGGCTGGCCCGTGAGATCCGGGCCAAGGGCGCACGGGCTTCGATGGCGCTCAAGCCGGCCACCCCCATCGAGCCCTACGAGGACCTCCTGCCGGAGCTCGACATGCTGTTGATCATGACGGTGGAGCCCGGTTTCGGCGGACAGGCGTTCCTCGACATCATGCTGCCGAAGATCCGTCGCACCCGGGAGCTGATCGGCAAACACGGCCTTGAGCTGTGGCTCCAGGTGGACGGCGGGGTGTCGGACGCCACGATTGAGCAGTGCGCCGAGGCGGGTGCCGATGTGTTCGTCGCCGGGTCGGCGGTCTACGGTGCGGATGACCCCGCCGAAGCGGTGCGCGCGCTGCGCGCCAAGGCCGAAGGCGCCATCGCCACCGCAGGCTGGGCCTGCCACCACTGAGCCGGTGCGCGCGCCGGAATGAAGCCGGAAGGAAATCGGACCGGTCGCGCAACCGAAACCGTGCAGTTACGGCCATTGAGCCAGAAGCAAATGAACTCAGCCCATCAGGGCTGATCAACAACCGTCGGATCTGACAGGATTACAGGTCCGAAGTGTGAACAGCAGTGAGGAGATCGCGGTGTCTGCTAGGTCGGCGGGACGGTCTGCCCTGCGGATGGGACCCGCGGAGCTGGTACAGGCGGCGGCCATGGCCCGCCGCTTCTACCTGGAGGGCAAGTCCAAGATCCAGATCGCCGAGGAGTTCGGCGTCAGCCGCTTCAAGGTGGCACGTGTACTGGAGACCGCGTTGGAGCGCGATCTCGTACGCATCGAGATCCGCGTTCCGGCAGAGCTGGACGCCGAGCGCTCGGACGCGCTCCGCGCCCACTTCGGATTGCGGCACGCGGTCGTCGTCGAGTCACCCGCCGAGGCCGAAGAGTCGCCGGACCCCGAGAACCTCGGCGAAGTGGCCGCGGACCTGCTGGGCGAACTGGTGGCCGAGGGCGATGTGCTGGGCCTGGCCTGGGGCCGGTCCACCATCCACATGGCCGCCGCCCTCCACCGACTGCCCCCCTGTACGGTCGTCCAGCTCACGGGTGTCTACGACGCGGGAACGGCCGAGCGCGGTTCGGTGGAGGCCGTCAGACGCGCGGCACAGGTATCGGGCGGCGACGCCCATCCGATCTACGCGCCCATGCTGCTCCCCGACGCGGCCACGGCCGCGGCGCTGCGCAACCAGACGGGGATCGCCCGCGCCTTCGAGTACTTCGACAAGGTGACCGTGGCCGCCGTCTCCATCGGTTCCTGGGAGCGGGGCATCTCCACCGTCCACGACATGCTCAGCGACGAGGAGCGCGCCCGGTATGCCTCGTACGGTGTGGCCGCCGAGATGTCGGCACACCTCTTCGACCGCGACGGTCGCAGGGTGGGGCGCGATCTGGGGGAGCGGTGCATCACGGTGGAGGCGGACCGGCTGCGCCGGATCCCCGAGGTCGTGGCGATCGCCGGTGGCGCGCGCAAGGCCGATGCGATCGCCGCCGTCCTCCGCTCGGGCCTGGTCACCAGCCTGGTGACCGACACCGCTGCGGCGGATCATCTGCTGGCGAGCCAGGCCGGTCCCCGCCCCGCCCTGGACCGCGTCGACCCCGACAACTGACCGCGCCGGGCGCTTCCGGCCCCGATCGGGCCGGAAGTCCGCCCGCCGCGGTGCAAGCTTCCGCGTTGCACGGACGGTCACGTCCCGACTTCGCCCGATGCTCGCCGTACCACCCGTAGGGCCCGCCCCTTTGGAGGATGCGCTTGCGGCGACCCCCATGAGCTGGAGCTTTCTCCCAGAGCGGGAAATCCACCGCCCGTGGGACAATGAAGTACGTGCGTTTCCCCGGCTGATGTGCCCGGGGGTCAACTCCAATCGACTGGGATGTCCAGCACGTGCGTTTCCTCAATGATCTCAAGCCTCCGTACGACCTGACCTACGACGACGTCTTCATGGTGCCGAGTCGATCGGCCGTCGGTTCCCGTCAGGCGGTGGACCTCTCGTCCCCCGACGGCACCGGTACGACCATCCCCCTGGTGGTCGCCAACATGACCGCGATCGCCGGCCGCCGGATGGCGGAGACCCTGGCCCGCCGCGGTGGGCTCGTCGTCATCCCGCAGGACATTCCGATCGAGGTCGTCACCGACGTCATCTCCTGGGTCAAGACCCGGCACCACGTCCTCGACACCCCGATCGTGCTCGCGCCCCACCAGACCGTCGCGGACGCGCTGGCCCTGCTGCCCAAGCGGGCCCACGACGCCGGAGTGGTCGTCGACGAGAACCAGCGTCCGATCGGTGTGGTCACCGATGCGGACCTCACCGGAGTCGACCGCTTCACCCAGCTCAGCGAGGTCATGTCCAAGGACCTTCTACTCCTGGACGCGAACATCGACCCGCGCGACGCCTTCAACAAACTGGACCACGCCAACCGCCGCTACGCCCCCGCCGTGGATGCGGACGGTCGCCTCGCCGGCATCCTCACCCGCAAGGGCGCGCTCCGCGCCACCCTCTACACCCCGGCCGTCGACGCCCAGGGCAGGTTGCGCATCGCCGCCGCCGTCGGCATCAACGGCGATGTGGCGGGCAAGGCCAAGCAACTGCTCGACGCGGGTGTGGACACCCTGGTCGTCGACACCGCGCACGGCCATCAGGAATCCATGATCGCCGCGATCAAGGCGGTCCGCGGACTCGACCCACAGGTTCCCATCGTCGCGGGGAACATCGTCGCGGCCGAGGGGGTCCGCGATCTGATCGAGGCGGGCGCCGACATCATCAAGGTCGGTGTGGGCCCCGGCGCCATGTGCACCACGCGCATGATGACCGGAGTGGGCCGGCCGCAGTTCTCGGCCGTCCTGGAGTGCGCGGCCGAGGCGAAGAAGTACGGCAAGCACGTATGGGCCGACGGCGGGATCCGGCATCCCCGTGACGTGGCCATGGCACTGGCCGCAGGAGCCTCCAATGTGATGGTGGGTTCCTGGTTCGCCGGCACCTACGAGTCCCCGGGAGACCTCCAGCAGTCCGCCGACGGGCGGTACTACAAGGAGTCCTTCGGTATGGCGTCCGCCCGCGCCGTGCGCAACCGCACGAGCGAGGAGTCCTCGTACGACCGGGCCCGCAAGGCGCTCTTCGAGGAGGGCATCTCCACCTCGCGGATGTTCCTGGACCCGACCCGTCCGGGGGTGGAGGACCTCGTCGACTCGATCATCGCCGGCGTCCGCTCCTCGTGCACCTACGCGGGTGCGGGCTCGTTGGAGGAGTTCGCCCAGAAGGCCATCGTCGGTGTTCAGAGCGCCGCGGGATACGCGGAGGGCAAGCCGCTCCACGCCAGCTGGACCTGACCTCGCAGTAAGCACTTCGATATGACTGTGGCCCCGGGCTTCCCGGGGCCACAGTCATGACCGCGCGGACCTCTTCGAACTTCCTTGAACTTTCTTGGCATGGGGTGATTAGACCGGGGTATACGCGCCCTGCACTGACCACGGAGCAGGGGAGGACTAAGTGTCCATGGCGAGCACGGTCGCGACCGAACTCACACAGCCCGGCACATGGTGCCCGAGCACTGAGCTGAGCCTTCCGGAGGTGACCAACCCCGGGGAGGTCGCCCCGAAGGACGCGCGTGAGATCTCCAGGATCTTCTTCGTGCGCCTCGCCTCGCTCGAAGAGGGCACTCGGGACCACCAGTACGTCCGCAACACGCTGATCGAGCTGAACCTCGCGCTCGTCAAGTACTCGGCCGGTCGCTTCCGCAACCGGGCCGAGCAGATGGAAGACATCATCCAGGTCGGCACCATCGGTCTGATCAAGGCGATCGACCGTTTCGAGCTGAGCCGTGAGGTGGAGTTCGCCACCTTCGCGGTCCCCTACATCGTGGGGGAGATCAAGCGGTTCTTCCGCGACACGAGCTGGGCGGTCCACGTACCGCGCAGGCTCCAGGAGCTCCGCATCGACCTGGCGAAGGCCACCGACGACCTGTCGCAGCGTCTGGACCGCTCCCCGACCATGGCGGAGCTCGCCGAGTACCTCGGGATCGACGAGCAGGAAGTCATCGAGGGAGTCGTCGCGAGCAACGGCTACACCGCCGGCTCCATCGACATCCCCATGGACGACTCGTCGGACAGTGCGGCGACGCCCCTGTCCGATCGGCTCGGCGCCCCGGACGCTGATCTGGAGATCGCCGAGAACGTCCAGGCGCTCAAGCCCCTCATCGAGGAGTTGGACGAGCGGGACCGCCGGATCCTCCAGATGCGCTTCGGTGACGAGATGACCCAGTCGGAGATCGGCGCCGAGCTCGGCGTCTCCCAGATGCATGTGTCCCGGTTGCTGAACCGGATCACCACGAAGCTCCGTGAGGGGCTGCTCGTGGTCGAGTGACGCTCGCCTGCCGAGGCCCGCTTCGGGCCTCGGCGGGATCGAGAACGAATCACCTAGTGGTCACGTGCCTGGATGCCCTGCGGATGCAAGGACCGCAGGGCATCGGCGACTGCCGACGCCAGAGCCGCATGTCCCTCGTCATCGGGATGCACTCCATCGGTCAACTGCTGCGGGCCCAGCACCTCGCGCCCGGGAAGCAGAGCGAGATGACGATCTCCCTGCTCGGCACCCGGGAGACCTTCGAGGCTCCGGGGTCCGGCCGCACCCCCGTCACCCCCCGCCCGTCCCGATGTGCCGTCGATCCGATCCCGTACCGCCTGCTCCAGGGCCGTGCGCAGTTGGGCGAACGTGGCACCGAGTCGATTCCGGGCATTCTCAGCGGCAGGTCGAAGCACGGGGGAGACCACGAGCAGGGGTGTGCGCGGATGCCCCTGTCGTACGACGGCGAGGAACGTCCGCACGGTCTCGTACAGCTGCGCCGGTGAGTACGGCACTTCCGACCAGCAGTTGGTGCCGAAGGCGAGGGTGACGGCATCCGCGGACAGTGTCGACAACTGCTCCGCGATCGCGGGTTCGCCGTGCGCCGAGCCCGCGTATCCCAGATTGACCGTGTCCAGCCCCAGCAGCCGACCCGCTCGTGCGGGCCACGAGTGGGCCGGGCGGGTGGACCACCAACCCTCGGTGATCGAGTCCCCGTGGACCAGCCAGCGCGGCTGCTCCGGCGGGGGAGCGAGGGAACCACCGATGGCACGCACGCCCAGTACCAGCGGGGAGCGGGTCTCGGGCGGATGCACGATCCACCGGTCCGACCCCTTCGACAGGTCCTTCGGCAGCGGCAGCGTGACAATCCCTTCCTCCGTGGGGTCCACGAGCGTCTCGCTCACCGGCCCGGTCCGCTGCCAGAGGGCGAAGCAGTCGGGCAGCCGAGTGGTCGAACCTTCGGCGTCGGGCGAACTGCGGTAGTGGATCTCGACCGCACGGGCGCCGTCGGTGGCGAACTCCAGTCGCACCCCGATCGGCAGCTCTGCCCGCACAGCCGTGTGCCAGGGCAGCCGGCCCAGATCGGCGGGGTCGGCGCGCACCGGGCGCCCCTGGTCGAGCCAGGCCACCCCACGGAGGAAGGGCTGGGGATCGAGCCAGGTCATGGGGCGCCTCCCAGGGGCGAGCGGGGTGGTGGCGGGCGAACGGCGGTCAGTTTCGATCATGAGCCACACCGGCCTGCGGTGGGTGGCTTTCCCCACCGCCTACCCCCGCCACCGGGCAGGACGCCGGGCAGAGCGGTCTCCAGACGCGGTTGCCCTGCGGGGCCGTTGTCGGGGAGGGGGTTGATGATCGTTGGACACCGGGACCGGGATGTCCGAGCGGGCCCGGTGGCGTGTTCTACTGCGATGACGGCAACCGCCGCCCGGCCGGCCCAGTAGAGAAGTGATCCGCCCGCAGTGCGACTCAACGACCTCGACGAACGCATCGTCCACGCTCTCGCGGAGGACGCCCGTCGCTCCTATGCCGACATCGGTTCGATGGTGGGGTTGTCCGCCCCCGCGGTGAAGCGACGCGTGGACCGGCTGCGTGCGGTCGGGGCGATCACCGGCTTCACCGTACGGGTCGACCCAGCGGCGCTCGGCTGGGAGACCGAGGGGTACATCGAGCTCTACTGCCGCAGCAACACCTCGCCCGAGGCCATCGAACGGGGTCTCAAGCGCTACCCCGAGGTGGCGTCGGCATCGACGGTGACCGGGGAGGCGGATGCGATCGTCCAGGTCTTCGCCTCCGACATGCGGCACTTCGAACGGGTTCTGGAGCGGATCGCGGGCGAGCCCTTCGTGGAGCGCACCAAGTCGGTGCTGGTGCTCTCACCGCTCCTGCGGCGATTCTCCTCGGGCACTCCCGGCTGAGCGGACCCGTTCGGAGACGAGAGCCCGAGCCCGGAGACAGGCGAGACCAGAGACCACGGCGGAGCGCCCTGACCGCTGAACCCGACTCTGAACCCGACCGCTGAACCCGGCTCTGAAGCCGATCGCTGACCGATCACCGCTGAGGCGGTAGCGCCTGCCCCGGACTATCCGCTGATCAGCGATGCCCCTCTGAACGCCCCGGGCATCCAGGCGCGCAACGAATCGCCGGATCCCGCCCGCAATGCGCAATGGATCGCCCATCAGCGCGCAACGGACGCGCCTTGTCCCGGCACAAGTGCGGACCGTACCGTCGTAATCGTTCCTTCTCGCCCCGGCGCCGGTCAGCGCCACCCCCGTACTCCACCCGAGGTCAGCCGTGTCCCCACCGCGAATCCCCGGGCACCGGGTCGGCCCGCGGTGTGAAGGGCCGTAGCGCCAAGAGCAGGAGATCTGCCCGGGACGGACGGATCACCGCGAGCTCCGCGGGGCCGCGATCCCCGGGACACCACAGCCCCGACCGGACCCACCCCGCACCCCGCGGGGGCGGGCCCACCCCGTACCGCATTTCGCAAGGAGTCCGCACCCCATGACGTCCACGGTGCCCACCGCCGTCCAGCACACCGACGCGCAGCCGCCGATCACCATGTTCGGTCCGGACTTCCCGTACGCGTACGACGACTTCCTGGCCCACCCCGCCGGGCTCGGACAGATCCCGGCCACCGAGCACGGCACCGAGGTCGCCGTGATCGGTGGCGGACTCTCCGGGCTCGTCGCCGCGTACGAACTGATGAAGATGGGGCTGCGCCCGGTCGTCTACGAGGCGGACCAGATCGGCGGCCGGCTGCGCACGGTCGGGTTCGACGGCTGCGACCCGGAGCTGAGCGCCGAGATGGGCGCGATGCGCTTCCCGCCGTCGTCCACCGCGCTCCAGCACTACATCGATCTGGTCGGGCTGACGACCAGGCCCTTCCCCAACCCACTGGCCCCGAGCACACCGTCGACCGTCGTCGACCTCAAGGGCGCTTCCCACTACGCCGAGACGATCGACGACCTGCCGCAGGTCTACCGCGATGTGATGGACGCCTGGAACGCCTGTCTGGAGGAGGGCGCCGACTTCACCGACATGAACCGTGCCATGCGCGAGCGCGATGTCCCGCGCATTCGCGAGATCTGGGCACGGCTCGTGGAGCAGCTCGACAACCAGACCTTCTATGGATTCCTCTGCGCTTCCGAGTCCTTCGCCTCCTTCCGCCACCGGGAGATCTTCGGGCAGGTCGGATTCGGTACGGGCGGTTGGGACACCGACTTCCCCAACTCGATCCTGGAGATCCTCCGCGTCGTCTACTCGGAGGCCGACGACCACCACCGCGGGATCGTCGAAGGCAGTCAGCAACTTCCGCTGCGGCTGTGGGAACGCGAACCGGTGAAGATCACCCATTGGGCGCCGGGCACCTCGCTCTCCTCCCTGCACGAGGGATCTCCGAGGCCGGCCGTCACCCGGCTGCATCGCACGGCGGGTCACCGGATCACCGTCACGGACGCCTCGGGCGACATCCGTACCTACCGGGCCGCGGTCTTCACCGCGCAGTCCTGGATGCTCCTTTCCAAGATCACCTGCGATGACGCGCTCTTCCCCATCGACCACTGGACCGCGATCGAGCGCACCCACTACATGGAGTCGTCGAAGCTGTTCGTCCCGGTCGACCGGCCGTTCTGGCTGGACAAGGACGAGACCACCGGTCGCGACACCATGTCGATGACGCTGACCGACCGGATGACGCGCGGCACCTATCTGCTGGACAACGGACCGGACAAGCCGGCGGTCATCTGCCTCTCGTACACCTGGTGCGACGACAGCCTCAAATGGCTGCCGCTCTCGGCGAACGAGCGGATGGAGGTCATGCTCAAGTCGCTCGGCGAGATCTACCCCAAGGTCGACATTCGCCGTCACATCATCGGCAACCCGGTGACGGTCTCCTGGGAGAACGAGCCGTACTTCATGGGGGCGTTCAAGGCGAACCTGCCCGGTCACTACCGCTACCAGCGCCGGCTGTTCACCCACTTCATGCAGGACTCGCTTCCCGAGGACCAGCGGGGAATCTTCCTGGCCGGCGACGACATCTCCTGGACCGCGGGCTGGGCGGAGGGCGCGGTACAGACCGCGCTGAACGCCGTGTGGGGCGTGATGCACCACTTCGGCGGCGAGAGCGACCCGACAAATCCGGGGCCGGGCGATGTGTACGAGGAGATCGCCCCGGTGGAACTGCCGGAGGACTGACGGGCGGGTAGCGCGCGGCGCCGCTGGGCTGGGAGACCATCAGCGGCCCGCGGCGGGCGGCGGGCGTGGGGACGTGGCTACCGCCACGGGGTGAGCAGACAGCGTCCGACGAGCCCCACGCCGGCATCCATCCGCTCGTCGAATTCCCGCGACAGCTCCGGGAGATTCCGTACGCCCCACAGGAGTCGGGCGGCCGACCACGCTCCTTCTCTGGCGCGGTCCAGGCTCCACGCCCCCACCAGATGGGTCAGCGGATCGGCGATCTCCAGCAGGTCAGGGCCGGGCATGAGGTCGTCCCGGATGCGTTCCTCCATCAGGGTGAGGACGTCGCCGACCCGATCGAAGTCGGGCTCGATGTCGGATGGTCCGCACCCCAGAACGCGGCAGGTGTCCAGAACGGCGAACGCCAGGTCGTAGCCGATGTGGGCATTGATCCCGGCCAGTGCGAACTGCGTCGGGCGAATGCCGGGATGCCGTCGGTACTGGAACAGCGGGCGCCAACAGGCGGGTGGTCGACCACCGGCACCGGCCAGGTCCACGGCCGTCAGATAGCGCCGGGCGAAGATCACGTCAAGGGTGGTGGCCGACCTGCGGTCCGGGAATTCGCCCGCTGCGATCCGCCGTGCGATCTCTTCCGTGACGAGGAGGTAGATCCGGTTGAAGACGGCCACACCGTCGCGGGCGGGCCAGTGGGAATCCAGGGTCCGCATTCGGTGGATCACGTCCTCCAGCGCGGAGTGGTTCGCGGCTTCCGGGGGGACTGTGCCCGATGTATCCGATACGGGCGGGGTCGCTGGCCCCGGGTGGCCGGGCATGACCGGTGCTGCCGCGAGTTGTTCCCTGTGCGCCATGGCAGCAGGGTCCCAGCCGCCGGGTGGCACGAGAGCCCGCCGGCCGGGACTTCCCCGGAACGGGGGACGGGACGCTACCGCTTGTCGGGCCCGGTCTCCGAGCCGGCGCTGGAGCTGGCGTCGGCGTCGGCGTCGTACGTGGAGGTGCCCGAGTCGAGCAGGGGTTCCCGCCTCTTCCTATGTGCCGGGGCGTCCGGTGCTGGTGCGCTTCGGGTCTCGCCGCCTTCGCATGGTGGAGGGGTGCCGTCGCATGGTGGAGGGGGTCGGGGCATCCCCGACCCCCTCCACCATGCGTTTCCCTCGGCCGAAGGGGCGCGCCCGATCCGTCTACGGTCGGGTGTCCGTCTGCCCCGCTGCGTCCTGCTCTGCTGGGGAATGCGCAGCTGGCGAACGCGCACCTGCCCGCGGTCCGAGCACGCCCGCGCCCAGTACCAGCCCCATGGCCAACGCCGTCACCAGCCCGAAGGAGAACACCAGGCTGGTCGCGTCGGCGACCGCCCCGATGGCGGAGGGTGCGATCAGCCCCGAGGTGTAGGTGATGGTGGCGACGCCCGCAATGGCCTGACTGGGGTTGGGGCCGCCGCGGCCCGCCGCCGCGAAGGCGAGGGGGACGACCACGGCAATGCCCAGACCGATGCACGCGAACCCCGCCATCGCGGTGAACGGGTCGGGCGCCACGACCACCATCAACCCGCCGAGCACGGCGAGGATTCCGCCCCACCGGACCGTGCGCACCGGCCCGAAGCGGTCGACGACCCGGTCCCCGGCGAGTCGGGCGACCGTCATCGTCAGCGCGAAGGCCGTGGTGGATGCGGCGGCGAGCCCTGCCGATGTCTTGAGCTCATCCTCCAGATAGACCGCGGACCAGTCGAGGCTGGCGCCTTCGGCGAACACCGCGCAGAATCCCACCAGGCCGTAGACAAGTGCGGATTTCGGCGGCAGGGCGAATCGCGGCGGCGGCTCCTCGTCGGGCGTCCTGCGGATGTCGAGCACGCGCTCGGCGGCGGTCACCCCGATGACGGTGAGGATCAGTGCCGCGGTCAGGTGGTGGACCGGCGCGTCGATGTCCAGATGTGCGGCGAGGGTTCCTCCGGCCGAACCGATCAGCGCGCCCGCGCTCCACATGCCGTGCAGGCTGGACATGATCGAGCGGCCCACCTCCTTCTCGGTTTCCACGCCGATCGCGTTCATCGCCACGTCGGACATGCCGGCCGCGTTGCCCATGAGGAAGAGCGCTCCGCAGAGCGTCAGCATGTTCGACGCGAGCGAGGGCAGGATCAGGGCGAGCGTCCACAGGGCGAGAAGACCGCTCAGGGCCTGACGGGCGCCGAAGCGATGCATGATCCGTCCCGCCAGCGGCATCGTGAGCGATGCGCCGAGCGCGGGGAACGCCAGGGCGAGACCGAGTTGGCCCGCGCTGATCGCCGCGTGGTCCTGGATCCATGGGATGCGAGTGGCGAAACTGCCGGTCACGGCGCCGTGGGCGCAGAACGTCACCGCGATGGCGTACCGCGCTCGTTTCAACCGCTGGCGCGCTCGGGCTGCCGCGTAGGTGGTCATGACGTGGTCCCTCCCCGTTGAAGGTGTTCCGTAAATTATCAGGAAGCCTGCCTGTTAAATAGTCTCTTCGTCAATCTGAAAAGATTGGGTCCATGCCCGCATCTCCGAGCACCGCCCGGGCCATCAACGACCGGGTGGCGCTACACATGCTCCAGCGCGAGGGCCCGTTGACGGCAGGTCAGTTGAAGGCCGGGACCGGACTTTCCCGTCCGTCCGTCGCCGACCTCGTCGAGCGCCTCCAGCGCTCCGGTCTGATCCAGGTCGTGGGGGAGTCCGGAGCCGATCGCCGCGGTCCCAACGCCCGGCTGTACGGGCTCGTCGCCGACCGCGCGCATCTCGCGGCCCTCGACATCCGTACGCAGAGCGTCGCCGTGGTCGTGGCCGACCTCCTCGGCACCACGCTCGCCGAGGCGTCCATGCCCATGGACGGCGGCATCGGCACCGAACCTGCGGTGGAGCGCGCCGCCGCCCTGCTGGAGCGCGCCGTCAGCGAAGCGGGGGCCGACCGGCTGCACAGCGTCTGCGTCGGCATGCCCGGACTGATCGATCCGACCACGGGCGAGTTGCGCAACACCACCGGGCTGCCCCGCTGGCACCGACAGCTGGTGTCCGTCCTGCACGAGAGACTGCCGGCCAGGATCGTCCTGGAGAACGAGACCAATCTTGCGGGAGTCGCCGAGCAGCGCGCCGGCGCGGGCCGTGACCACGACACCTTCGTCTTCCTCTGGCTCGGCGACGGAGTCGGTGCGGCCCTCTTCCTCGACGGCCGACTGCGCCGAGGCGTATCGGGCGGCGCGGGCGAGATCGGTTTCCTCCCCGTCCCCGGTACCGGCGGGCTCCCCTCCGCCACGGACTGCGGCGGGGGATTCCACTCGCTGGGGGGCTCGACCGCCGTGGTCGCCCTCGCGGAGGAGCAGGGCATCGACACCGCCGCCATCTTGGGGGCCAAGGTGTTCGAGCCGCGAGGTTCGGCGGCTGCCGCCCTGGTCACCGAGGCCCTCGCGGCCGGACGGGACGGATTCCTCGACGCCCTCGCCCATCGGCTCGCCCTCGGCGCGGCGTCCGTGGTCTCCATCCTCGACCCGGGGTTCCTCGTACTCGGCGGGGAGATGGGATTGGCCGGAGGCGTGGAACTGGCCTCCCGGGTCGAAGCCCAGTTGGCTCGACTCACCCCGCTGCCCACTCAGGTGCGCCCAGGAGAACTGGGCGGGACGGCGGTCCTGCGCGGTGCTCTGATCACCGCCCGTGACGTGGCGCAGGACGAACTCTTCGGTCCGGGCGGCTGACTCCGTTCGGGGCGGGGTCGGCAGGCCGCGGCGGCTGCGCTATCCCGCGCCACGGTGCAGGAACTCGGTGAAGGTCACCTTGCCCACCGACTGCTCCGGCGCCAGATGGCCCCCGGCCCTGAACCCGGCGTAGGCCCGCCCGGCCAGCCGCACCGGCAGGACCGCGCGTCGGCGGTGCGTGGTCGACAGATAGAGCTTGGCCAGATCGTCGAAGAAGCGGACCTCGGGTCCCCCCATGTCCGCCACCCGACCTGCCGGGGGCCCCACGGCGAGGTCCGCCAACCGCTGCGCCACCTCCCGCACATCGATGGGCTGCACGCTGACGCCCGCCGGCACCGCCAGCACCGGGAGCCGCGCCGCCCCCGCTAGCAGTCGCAGCACCAGGTCATGGAACTGGGTGGTCCGCAGCACGGTCCATCCCAGCCCGGGATGGGTGCGCCCCGCTTCCTCGATCATCTGCTCGACGCGGCGCTTCACGCGGTAATAGCCCAGGGGTACTCGGTCGACACCGACGATGGAGATGTACACCAGATGGGGTACGCCGCGTTCCCCCGCGGCTCTCAGGAGGTGCGCCGCCGCCTGGTCATCGCCGCCGCGCGGGGTCGAGGCGCAGTGGACGATCGCGTCCACGCCGTCGACCGCACGGTCGAGGCCGGTGCCTTCCCGCAGGTCGACGGGGTGTTCGGGGGAGCGGCGGCTGAGCACACGGACGTCCTGCCCGCTGCTGCGCAGCCGCGCGCAGACCTCTTTGCCCAGGGTGCCGGTTCCGCCCGTCACCAAAATGGTGGCCATGGCTCCAGCCTGGCAGAGGGGGCGCGAACGCGCGTGTGCTGGCATCGTCGCCCGCCGCCTGGGGCTCGTGCACCCCGGACGTGAGCCGCTGGGCGGTCCCGCGTATCGGCCCGGGAGGCCCGGGATTGTGGAAGCCCGACGGCGGCAAGGGCCGGGACTCCGCCGCCGGGCGCCCACTACCCCGCGCGCGCGGAGATGCCGCAGACATTAAATGGACTAGACCATAGGGGTCAATAGGTCGGGCCCGAGCCGCGATGAGTCGCACTAAGCGGAGGTGAAGCTACCGCTAGTGCACTTTTTGAGTACTTGCTGTGAGTCACCGCACAACTCGCCATCTGTCTGGTCCACGGGGCCTCATGGCACACTGGCCTTGTTATCAGCAGCAAGCGCACTCCGGGGTCGGTGAAATTCCGAACCGGCGGTTATAGTCCGCGACCCGTCCACTTCCAGTGGCCGGCTGACCAGGTGGAATTCCTGGACCGACGGTTAAAGTCCGGATGGGAGGCAGTGCGCGGCGGGTGGTCCCTTGTGGTCCGCCGGCCGTCATCGGGCTGATCGTCTCACCGGCGATCGGTGCATTCGGCGGTTCGGCGCGTACCAGATCGGCGCCCCGCTCTCTGTCGTCATCGACAGCCCCGGAGTCCATGCCCGAAAGGCAGGAGGACCCGGTGGCCACCGCAGCCGACACCACCGCCATGCAGCGCGCGATCGCACTCGCCGCCCGCGGACTCGGCTTCACCAGCCCGAACCCGATCGTCGGGTGCGTGATCACCGATGCCTCGGGCCAGACCGTCGGCGAAGGCCATCACCAGCGTGCCGGCGGTCCGCACGCCGAGATCCACGCCCTGCGCGAAGCCGCAGGCCGCACCCGAGGCGCCACCGCCTACGTCACCCTGGAACCCTGCAACCACACCGGGCGCACCGGCCCCTGTGCGACCGCACTGGTCGACGCGGGGATCAGCCGCGTCGTCTATGCGGTCGCCGACCCGGACCGTCAGGCCACGGGCGGTGCCGACACCCTGCGTGCCGCTGGAGTGCTGGTGGAGTCCGGCCTGCTGGCCGCCGAGGCCGAAGCGGAGAACACCGCCTGGCTCACCTCGGTGCGCATCGGCCGCCCCCACGTCAGCTGGAAGTACGCGGCCTCCCTCGACGGCCGGATCGCCGCCCAGGACCGCAGCAGCCGATGGATCACCTCGCCCGAATCCCGCGCTGACGTCCATCGGCTGCGTGCCGAATCCGACGTCGTCGTCGTCGGCTCGGGCACCGCCCGCGTCGATGATCCCCACCTCGCCGTCCGGGGCGTTCCCGGTGCCGTACAGCCGCTGCGGGTCGTCGTCGACACCGAAGGCACCGCAGTACGGCCCGGTGCCCGGGTCCTCGACGATGCGGCGCCCACGCTGATCGCGATCGCCGATGACGTCGTCACCGACCTCACCGATCTCACCGACGTACTCAGACTGCCCAGGGCCGACCGGGGCCTGTCCGTGCCGGCACTCCTGGACGCCCTGCACCAGCGCGGTGTCCGCTCCGTCCTCCTCGAAGGTGGCCCCACCCTCGCCGGAGCCTTCGCCGCCGCCGGTGCCATCGACAAGGTCATCGGCTATCTCGCCCCCGTACTCCTCGGCGCGGGCCCGAACGCCCTCGCCGACGCAGGAATCACCACGATCGCCCAGGCGTTGCGGCTCGACATGACCGAGACCCGGCGCATCGGGCCCGATCTGCGCATCACCGCCGTCCCCGCCACCGCCCCCAAGGAGCGCTGAAGTGTTCACCGGAATCGTCGAAGAACTGGGTGAGGTCACAGCCGTCGAGAACCTCGGCGACTCCTCCCGCTTCCGACTGCGCGGCCCCCTGGTCACCGAAGGGGCACGGCACGGTGACTCGATCGCCGTCAACGGCGTCTGTCTGACCGTGGTCGAAACCGGCGACGGCGAGTTCACGGCCGATGTGATGGCCGAGACGCTGAAGCGCTCCAGCCTGGGGGCACTGTCCGAGGGAGCCCGGGTCAATCTGGAGCGTCCCACGGCCGTCGGCGGTCGCCTCGGCGGGCACATCGTGCAGGGTCACGTCGACGCCGTGGGCACGGTCGTCGAGCGCATCCCCTCGGAGAACTGGGAGATCGTCAAGGTCTCCGTTCCCGATGGCCTCGCCCGCTACGTCGTGGAGAAGGGCTCGATCACCGTCGACGGCGTCAGCCTCACCGTCGTCGAAGCCGGCGCGGACTTCTTCACCGTCAGCCTGATCCCGACCACGCTCGCCCTGACGACGCTCGGCGTGAAGCAGCCCGGGGACCCGGTCAACCTCGAAGTCGACATCATCGCCAAGTACGTCGAGCGGCTGCTCGGCGCCCGCACGGGAGAGACCACCCGATGAGCACCCTGTCCTGGCTGAACTCCGAAGCCTTCGGCGCCTTCGGGCAGACCATCAAATGGTCCGACATGGTCGGGAACACCATCGGGCTGATCGCCCTCGCCCTCGGGTGGCGGCGATCGATCTGGACCTGGCCCGCGCAACTCCTGTCCGGTGTCATCCTGATCGCCGCCTACGCCTCCGCCCAGCTCACCGGGGGAGTCGGCAAACAGTTCCTGGTGATCCTCGTCGCGCTGTGGGGCTGGCACCAGTGGACCAGGGGACGGCAGCAGGCCCAGGACGGCTCCATTGCGATTCGGTTCGCCACCGCGAAGGAACGCGGGCTCCTCGCTGCCGGGGCGGTCCTCGGGACGCTCGCCGTGGGCGGCCTCTTCACCCTGTACCCCTCGCTGTCCTGGAGCCCCTGGGCCGACGCGTACATCTTCGTCGGCACCCTGGTCGCGATGGTCGCGCAGGCACGCGGGCTGGTCGAGTTCTGGTTCGCCTGGCTCCTCGTCGATCTCGTCGGCGTCCCCCTGGCCTTCAGTAGCGGCCTCGCCTTCTCCGGCCTGGTCTACGTGGTCTACTTCGCGCTGGTCCTGTGGGGACTGCGCGACTGGTGGCTGCGCTCCCGTACCCCGGTTCTGGAAGGAGCCCCGGCATGACCTCCCATCCGCTGCCCGCCCCCGCGCCGTCCACCGCGTCCCGAGACGCACCAGTGCCCCCGGCCGCCGTCGCCCCGCAGCCCACGCCCCCCACCTGGTACTCCGATGACCAGGACAGCGAGCTCAGGCTCGACCCCGTGGAGCAGGCCATCCGCGACATCGCCGCCGGGCGCCCCATCGTGGTCGTCGACGACGAGGACCGCGAGAACGAGGGCGATCTCGTCATCGCCGCGGAGAAGGCCACCTCCGAGATCATCGCCTTCATGATGAGCGAGTGCCGCGGGCTGATCTGCGCACCCATGGAGAGCGACGAACTCGACCGGCTCGAACTGCCCCAGATGGTCGAGCGGAACACCGAGTCCCTCCAGACCGCTTTCACCGTCTCCGTCGACGCCGCCCCCACCTACGGCATCAGCACCGGTATCTCCGCCGCCGACCGGGCGACCACCCTGCGCCTGCTGGCCAGCGGCAGCGCCGAGCCGGACGACTTCGTCCGCCCCGGACACGTCTTTCCGCTGCGCGCACGACCCGGTGGTGTTCTCACCCGCAACGGCCACACCGAAGCCGCCGTCGATCTCGCTCGCCTCGCGGGACTGCGGCCCGCCGGAGCGATCGTCGAGATCGCCGGCGAGGACGGCGCCATGCTGCGCCTGCCCGAGCTGGTTCCCTTCGCCCGCAAGCACGGTCTGACGATCATCTCCATCGAGGACCTGATCGCCTATCGTCGCGCCGCCGAACCCTCGGTCACCCGGGAGGCGGAGGTCGACCTCCCCACCGCCTTCGGCCGCTTCACCGCCCACGGCTACCGCTCCCGCACGGACGGCGTCGAACACGTGGCGCTCGTCCACGGTGAGATCGGGGACGGCGAAGACCTGCTGGTGCGGGTGCACTCCGAGTGCCTGACCGGCGATGTCTTCCACTCCCTGCGCTGCGACTGCGGTCCGCAACTCCAGGCGTCCATGGAACACATCGCCCGCGCCGGCCGGGGAGTCGTCGTCTACCTCCGTGGACACGAGGGCCGCGGGATCGGCCTGATGTCGAAACTCCGCGCCTACGAGCTCCAGGAACGCGGCCGGGACACCCTCGACGCCAATCTGGAACTGGGACTGCCCGCCGATGCCCGTGACTACGCCGCAGGCGCCCAGATCCTCGTGGACCTCGGCGTACGCAGCCTCCGGCTGATGACCAACAACCCCGACAAGATCACCGCCCTGGTCGACCACGGACTGACCGTCCACGGCCGGGAGGCCATGCCGGTCCACGCCGGTGAGCACAACCTTCGCTATCTGCGCACCAAGCGCGACCGGATGGGGCACGATCTGCCCTGGTTGGACGCGCCCGTCGCACCCGCCTGCGGCAATCAGTGACCATCCCCCAGTCCATCAACCCAGCAGTCCTCAAGGAGAAGTGTGAGCGGCCACGGCGCACCCGAACTGTCCGTACGCAACTGCCAAGACCTCCGGGTCGCCGTCATCGCGGCCCAGTGGCACGAGAAGATCATGGACGGTCTGGTCGACGGGGCGTTGCGCGCCCTCGGTGAACTGGGCATCGACGAGCCGACCCTGCTGAGGGTCCCCGGCAGCTTCGAACTCCCCGTCGTGGCCAAGGTCCTCGCCGGCCGCGGCTACGACGCCATCGTCGCCCTCGGCGTGGTCATCCGCGGTGGCACACCGCACTTCGAGTACGTCTGCCAGGGGGTCACCCAGGGGCTCACCCAGGTCGCCGTCGATACCGGAGTACCCATCGGATTCGGCGTGCTGACCTGCGACACCGAACAGCAGGCACTGGACCGCGCGGGCATCGAGGGATCCACCGAGGACAAGGGTCACGAGGCCGTGACCGCGGCCGTCGCGACGGCCGCCACATTGCGCACGGTCAGCGAACCCTGGCGCTGAGCAGTCGCCCCGGACCCCGTACCCTGAGACCATCATGGCGAACAAAACCTTCGAAGAACTCTTCGTCGAGCTCCAGCTCAAGGCGGAGAACGGCGATCCCGCCACCTCACGTACCGCCGAGCTCCTGGACAAGGGCGTCCATGCCATCGGCAAGAAGGTCGTCGAGGAGGCCGCCGAAGTCTGGATGGCCGCCGAGTACGAGGGCAAGGAAGCCGCCGCCGAGGAGATCTCCCAGCTGCTCTACCACGTCCAGGTGATGATGGTGGCGCGCGGGATCACCCTCGACGACGTCTACGCCCACCTCTGAGTCCCAGACCTTCCCCGCACCAGCCCACACCCCGTACCTCACGTAAGGAAGCCGACCTCATGCTGCGCATCGCCGTCCCCAACAAGGGTTCACTGTCCGGACCTGCGATGGCGATGCTCCATGAGGCCGGCTACCAGCAGCGCAAGGAGTCCAAGGAGCTGGTGCTCGTGGACCCCGAGAACCGGGTGGAGTTCTTCTACCTGCGTCCGCGGGACATCGCGATCTACGTCAGCTCCGGGAAGCTCGACATCGGGATCACCGGCCGTGATCTCCTGCTCGACTCGGACGCCAATGCCGAGGAGATCCTCCAACTCGGCTTCGCCCGCTCCACCTTCCGCTACGCCACCAAGCCCGGCACAGCGAGCGGTGTGGGCGACTTCGGCGGGATGACCATCGCCACGTCGTACGAGGGGATCGTCGCCAAGCACCTCGCGGACAGCGGCGTCGACGCCTCCGTCGTCCACCTCGACGGCGCGGTAGAGACCGCGATCGAACTCGGTGTCGCCCAGATCATCGCCGATGTGGTCGAGACGGGCACCTCGCTGCGCAACGCCGGACTGGAGGTGATCGGCGATCCGATCATGACCTCCGAGGCCGTGGTGATCCGGCGTACCGGCGCGGACGCCGAGGACACCAAGGTCCAACAGTTCCTCCGGCGCCTCCAGGGCGTCCTGGTGGCCCGCAGCTACGTGATGATGGACTACGACTGCCGGGTGGAGCACCTGGAGCGGGCGGTGGCTCTCACCCCCGGCCTGGAATCCCCCACCATCTCCCCCCTGCACCACGAGGGATGGGTCGCCGTACGCTCGATGGTGGCGGCCAAGGAAGCCCAGCGGATCATGGACGACCTCTATGAACTGGGCGCCCGAGCCATCCTCACCACCGCCATCCACGCCTGCCGGCTCTGAGAGAACACCGACACCATGTCCACCCCCACTGCGCAGCAGCCCCCCGCCCTCCCGGTCACCTTCCGGCCCACCCACACTCGCATCGTCCTGCTGACCGTGGGTGCGGTGATGTTCCTCGTGATCACGGCGGTCGCCGTGACGCTGGAGCGGCTGAGCACGGGGGAGCGCATCAGCTTCGTGTTCACCGCACTGCTCTTCCTCGGGGTGCTCTGGCTGCTGAGCCGTCCCAAGGTCGTCGCCGAGGAGAGCGGGGTCACCGTCGTCAACATCACCCGGGTCAGGCGCCTGGAGTGGGCGGAGATCCTCCGGGTGAACCTTCGACCGGGTGACCCCTGGGTCTTCCTCGACCTCAGTGACGGCACCAGCCTGCCGGTCCTCGGCATTCAGCCGGGGATCGCCCGCCAGCACGCGATCACCGACGCCCGTGCACTGCGTGCCCTCGCGGACGCCCGTGCGGGCGGATCCGAACCGCGCTGACGCACCCGCCCGGCCCGCGCCGGGCGGGTCAGCCCAGCGGAGGGTCCTGCGGCCCGCGCCGTAGGGGACCGCGGCCCGAGAGCACTTCCCCGTACGCCTGCATCAGATCGGGCAGTCGCAAAGTGGCGAGGTCCTCCCTGGTGGGAGTGCCGGGATAGCCGGACAGTCGCAGGTCCCGATAGGCGCAACTCTTCTCGTACAGCGTGCGCAGGAAGCGGCCGTTGCCCAACTCGTCGATCCAGCTCTGGTCCACCACATGGCCGCTGATCGAACGCAGCTCGTCCACGGCCTCCTCGTCCCACATGTCCCCGTTCTCCGCGGCGAGGACCTCCCCGATCGCCGTCAGTTCCAGCGGTCGGTACGACGGGAAGTCGACCCGGGTGGTGAAACGGGAGGACAGCCCCGGGTTGGTGGCCAGGAGCCGGTCCATCCCCTCGGGATAGCCCGCCAGGATCACCACGAGATGGTCGCGGTTGTCCTCGGCGCGCTTCAGCAGGACCTGCAACGCCTCGTCGCCGTACGCGTCCCCTTTGGAGTACGCCGTGTTGGAGAGGCTGTACGCCTCGTCGACGAAGAGCACACCGCCGAGCGCGGAATCGATCAACTCATTGGCCTTGACCGACGTCTGACCGAGGAACTCGCCCACCAGATCGGAGCGCTGCGCCTCGACCAGATGGTCGCCGCCGAGCAGACCGAGCGCGTAGAACACCCGGCCCAGGATGCGGGCGACCGTGGTCTTACCCGTGCCGGAGGGGCCGGAGAAGATGAAATGACGCTTGGGAGGCCGTACCGGGAGCCCCTGCCCCGCTCTGAGCCGCGCCATTTCCAACTGTGCAGACAGTGCTTTGACCTGCCGTTTCACCGGATCCAGGCCCACCATCCGCTCCAGCTCCGAGAGAGCCTGGGCGAGCAGCGCCGGATCGGTGGGGCCCGCGGGAAACTGCGGCGGGGTCGGCTGCGGCGGCACCACGGCCCGCTGACGGATCGCATCCGACACGGGCGCCGATGGCACGGCACCGGGCAGTTGGGTCTGCGGGTCGATGACGATCGCGCCGTCGGTCGCACCCGGCTCGCCCTCCGCGGCCTCGATGACGTCCTGCCCGAACCCGGCGAAGGAGACCGCGAGTCCGGCAGGCTCCTCGGGGTCGTGGACCCCGTCGAATCCGTCGAGGCTCCCGAGCCCGTCGAGTTCGGAGATGGCCGCGAGCCGGGCTGAGGTGTCCATGAAGGCCGGGTCGACGCGGTGGACCGCCCGGTACAGGGGGAGTGCGGCGGCGCTGCGCCCGGAGCCCTCACGCGCCCGCGCCAGCCAGTACCGCAACTCCTTGCGCTGAGGCTGTTCGCTGCGACATCGCATCAACGCGGTGGCGAGCAGCGGTTCGGCCTGCCGGTACATCTCCAGGCGCACCCGGGCCATGCCGCCGAACAGCCCACTTTCGATGCCCAGGAGCTGATCGTTGACCAGGGGTTCGGTGTGGCGCACCAGTTGTTCCCAGTCCTTGACCAGGTAGGAACGGCAGGCGTGGAGAAAGCGCACCTGAGCATCGGTGTCGACGGGGGGCAGCCCGGCGAGTGCCCGGTCCAACTCGGGTACGTGACGGCCGTCGAGCCAGTGCGAGGCATGGGCGAGCAGCAGGTCCCGGGGGCTCTCCAGGACCGGTTGGACCCACCAGCCCAACCAGTACCAGGAGTTAAGGGTGCGACTGTGTCGGGAGCGCTGTTCGCCGAAGCGGTCACGGGCGCGGTACATCCGCAGGAGGGCGGTGGTGGTGTCCACGCGCAGCGCATGGAGTCCTAGCCAGCCGTCGGCCATCTGGGGGTCGAGCCGCACGGCGGTGCGGAACTCCTCCTCCGCCTGGGGGTAGGCCCCCATGGTGTACGCGTCGACGCCACGCACCCAGGCAAGGTCGGCCGGGACTGGTGCGCCCTGTGTGCCGATGTCCATCAGTCCCCCACAAAGAGCACCTGCGATGCTGGTGATCCCCCGCCGGGTGGGCGACGCGGGAAACGTACTGAACCGCCTTGCCGCGGACGGGAATTGACCCCCACCGCAGAGCATCGTACCCGCGGGAGGCGGCCCAGCTTAAGGGTGTCCTGAAGTGATCCGGATCGTGGTGACCCAGGGTGAAAGTCGCCGGTCGTAGCGGTGCGCGCGGCGGGCAGAACGAAGCCCCCGGTCACGGGGGAACAACCGGGGGCTTCGAGTCCTGGGCGACTGAAAAGCCGCACATTGAGAACGTAAGACCTGTTGGCCCGGTCGGTCAAGCAGAGTTCAGACAGTCTTCCGGCAGATTTCCGACCGGGTGGTATGGCCATTAGGTCCGATTACTCAGTGTGATGAAACGATTCAGTTCTGAACGGATATCGAGTCCGGGAAGTACCGCATACCCCTCGGGTCGCTCCTGCACCAGCGCCTGGGCGTACGGGCGGGAAGGGTCGGCCGAGAAGTGCTGTGTCTCCGCGGTCGTCCAACCGTCCCAGAACGCGGTGAGCGCCTCCCCGTCCCGCTCTCTGCCCCGCTGCCAGGAGGACGACGCGTCCCGGTCCATCCAGAACTGACCGGCCAACCGGGGGCGGAGCGCTCGTCTACCGGCCCCGACGCCCTCGATCAGGATCACGGGTGCGAGCGGCAGGGACCGCGGGGCGGTGAAGCGGTGTGCATCCCAGTCGTACGGGGCGTAGTGCGCCGCTCGTCCCTCGGACAGGGGCGCGATCACCTCGGCGAGCATCCGATCCGTCCAGGCGAAGGGCTCGGCGTGGCTGGCGAGGTCGTCCAGATGGAGTACGGGAGCCGGATCGGACTCCGTCCCGAGCGCCGCCGCCAAGCGGGCCGCGAACGTGCTCTTGCCCGAACCGGCATGACCGTCCACCGACACCAGTCGCACCGGCCCGCAGGAGGGAGCCAGGGCGCGCAGCCCGGTGGCCAGCCACTGGAGATCGTCCATCGGGCCAGCCTAGGACGTACCCGACGACGTACCCGACACGGCCCAAGGCTCGGGCCGCCGGACCCCTCGCGGCCGGAAACGGTTCACATTGGTGGCGGGACGCGAGGGCGGAGTGCTGGAAATCCCGGCCCATGAGCGGCGATAGTGACCCCGGCGTATCCCATGCACATGCCACGCACCTGACTTGGGGGCCCGATGGCCAGAGCGACCTCGCGCAGAACCGTCCTGAGTGCCGCCGTCGCGGTGGCGGCCGGGGCGGGGACCCTGTCCGCCGCCACGCCCGCGTTGCCGCAGCCGTCGGGAGCCGGGGCCCTGGATCGGGGGCGGGACCACCAGGTGGACCTGCGACTCTGGACCTCCTTCCTCGACTGGCACCGAGGAACGGCGGCGGGGGTGCGGACCGTCCCCGGCCGACGGCCCGCGGTCGCCATCGCCCGACCGGTGGGGACCGTGGACCACACCGATCCACACACCGGAAGGACCGAGACCTGGGAGTACGCCACCTGGGAATCGCCCGTCCACCGCTGCCGGGTCCCCGCGACCGAACTGATCCCCTCCTGGAACGCGGACACCCCACCCGGCACCTGGCTCCAGGTGGAACTGCGCGCCGCCTACTCCGACTCCACCGAGTCCCCCTGGCTGGTGATGGGCCGCTGGGCGGCCGGTGACGAGGATGTACGACGTGCCTCCGTCGACGGTCAGAGGGACGGCAGGGCATCGGTCTGGACGGACACCCTGGCCATCGACGATCCGGCGAGCGGGCTGTGGATCGAGGGGTATCGCCTGCGGCTGACCCTCTACCGTCGACCCGGCACCCGGGCGACACCCACCGTGCGGCGGCTGGGCGCGATGGCATCTGCGGTCCCCGACCGGTTCACCGTGCCCGCCGCACCACCGCGGCACGCCCGCGAACTGGCGGTGCCGCGCTACTCGCAGAACACCCACCGCGGTCGGTACCCGCAGTACGACAACGGCGGTGAGGCGTGGTGCAGCCCCACCTCATCGCAGATGGTCATCGAGTTCTGGGGGCGCCGTCCCACCGCGCAACAACTGGCCTGGGTCCAGCCCGACCTCGACGACCCCCAGGTCTGCCATGCCGCCCGGTTCACCTTCGACCACCAGTACGAGGGGTGCGGCAACTGGGCGTTCAACGCCGCCTATGCGGCGACCTACCGCGAGATGAACGCCGTCGTCACCCGGCTCTCCTCCCTCACGGACCTGGAGCGCCTCATCCGGGTCGGCATCCCGGTCATCACCTCGCAGTCGTTCCTCGCGGGCGAACTCACCGGCGCGGGCTACGGGACCGCAGGCCATCTGATGGCGGTGATCGGCTTCACCCCCGACGGTGAAGTGATCGCCCATGACCCGGCCGCCCCCGACAACGAGGCCGTCCGCAGGGTCTACCGTCGCCGCGAGTTCGAGGACGTGTGGCTGCGGACCAAGCGGTACGACGCCAAGGGGAAGGTGACCTCTGGAACGGGCGGTGTGTGCTACCTCTACTGGCCCGACCGCATCAATGGGGCACAGCGGCGGGTCCTGACCTCGCTCGGAGTGCGCTGACCGACCCGGGAAGGTGCGCTACCGGGGAGCCAGCCCGTCCTGGTCCTCGGCACGCCGGCCGACCGGGGGACGACTGCGCACGGTGCCGATCGATGGCGCTGCGCATCGCCGGACGGTGCCCAGGAACGTGTCTTACGGCACAGAGGTCGGCCGCCGATCCGCTCTCCGGGGGCGGGCCACCCTTGCGGGGTACGGAGTCGTCGGCCCCGGGCCGCCGTCCGACCGAGAGCGCTCCCGGCGGGGTGATCTGCGTCTCTACCCATCGGGAGAAGCCGCTGGCACATTGGTCGGGTCACCGTGCCCGTCGTAGCCGACCCGCACCCCGCCGACAGAGCGAGACGCCCATGAACATCTACGCCAGCGAGACCCGCGCCCGTACCCGCACCGGTGGGCCCGACGACGGCTCCCGGGTGCTGGAACACATCGTCGGATGGACACTGGTCGTCGTCCTGGCGATGCTCGTCACCCAACTCGGACTGCTCTAGCCAGCGCCCTTCCTCCAGGGCACTCCGGATCACGGGCCGGTCTGCCGGCCACTGGATCGTCCGTGCGATACGTCCCAGGGTGCGCCGTCAGTGCTTCTTCGGGCCGGTCACGCCAGGGAAGTCGTCCTCGGTCGAGCGCGGCCGTGCGGTGTCCCCCGGGGCGATCAGCCCCGTCTCGTACGCCAGGATCACGGCCTGGACGCGGTCGCGCAGCTCCAGCTTGGAGAGGATGCGGCCGATGTGCGTCTTCACCGTCGTCGGGCTGAGGAACAGGCGCTCGGCGAGCTCGGCATTGCTCAGGCCCGTCGCGAGCAGGCGGAGCACCTCCAGCTCGCGCGGTGTCAGACCGGACAGATCCGGATGCGCGTCGGCGGCCTTCGCCTCCTTGCGGTCGGCGAACCGCTCGATCAACCGACGGGTGATCGTCGGTGCGAGCAGCGCATCACCGGACTGCACCATGCGCACGGCGGCCACCAGTTGCTCCGGGCTGACGTCCTTGAGCAGAAAGCCGCTGGCCCCTGCGGTGATCGCGGCGTAGACGTAGTGGTCGAGGTCGTACGTGGTCAAGATGATGATGCGCGTTCCGTTGCGATCCCCGTCGGTGAGGATGCGCCTGGTCGCTTCGATGCCGTCCATCCGCGGCATCCGGATGTCCATGAGGACGACGTCGGGCCGGGTGCGCCGGACCGCGGCGATCGCTTCGATGCCGTCGGCGGCCTCGGCCGTCACCTCGATGCCGTCGGCGGCGAGGATCATCCCGAAGCCCGTGCGCACCAGGGCCTGATCGTCGGCGATGACGGCCCGCAGGGGCGGCCGGCTCACCCGGTCCGCCGAGGGAATCGCGCCGTGATCCGGTAGCCACCTGCGAGGGTCGGCCCGGCCGTCAGCTCGCCCCGGTAGACCGCCAGCCGCTCCCGCAGTCCGATGAGACCGCGCCCATTGCCGTCCGGCGATCCCGAGTCCTTCACTCCGCCGGTGTCCGTGACCTCGATCTCCAGACAGGTCTCGGTGTGGCTGATCGTCACGTCGGCGGTGGCGCCGGGCGCGTGCTTGATGGTGTTGGTCAACGCCTCCTGGACGACGCGGTACGCCGCGAGGTCCACGCCGGGCGGCAGCGGATCCGCAGGCAGCGACAGCGTGACCCGCACCGGAGTCCCCGCGGCCCGTACCCGCTCCACCAGGACGTCGAGCCGCTCAAGTCCGGGTTGGGGCTCCATGCCGTCGGGACGCTCGTGGTCCGGGGCGGCCAACAGGCCCATCACCTGGCGCAGTTCGGCCATGGCCGCCCGTCCTCCCGCCTCCACCACGAGCAGCGCTTCCTTCGACCGTTCCGGCGTTGTGTCCATCACCTTGCGGGCCGCACCCGCCTGGATCACCATCACGCTCACATTGTGGGTCACCACATCATGGAGTTCGGCGGCGATCCGCGAGCGCTCCTCGTCGACCGCCCGGCGCATGGCCTCGTCCTGTGCCTGCTGCAACTGCGCGTACCGGTCCCGGCTCGCCGCCAACTGTCGCCGCCAGAGCCGGATCAGGCTCGCCGACACCCCGGCGATCAGCAGCACGACGGCGGGGCTTGACCAGCCCGGAAGAAGGGGTTCGGCGTCCTGGAACGCGATCCCGGCGAGCACCGCCGCGATGCCGAGCCCGATGATCGACCCCAGCCGGTAGCGGCTGTGGACGACAGCGCCGTAGGCGCCGATGACGCAGGTCACCACGCCCATCCAGGTTGCTTCGTCGTCCATGGCCAGGGTCGCGCCCATGACCAACGCGAATGCGGCCAGCGGATATCGACGCCGGGCGGCCAGCGGCAGGGCCGACAGCACGATGAGCAGCCAGAGAGTCGCAGACGACCCGCCCTGAGGCTCGGCGAGACCCGGTGGCGGGATCGGCGGCACCGGGTGGGGGGGAACGCCCTGCTCGATATGGGGTCCGGCGTCGGGGTAGCGCGCCGCCACGACCAGGGCGACGACGGTCAGGACGACGGCCAGCACCACATCGGCGCGCACTGCCGCGTGCGTCGGCGTGGCAGCACCCGCCTCCGGCCGCAACGCCCCGCGCAACTGTTGGCACCATCCGTGCCCGTCCTCCGTGCCCACCGGCTCATTGTGCGGTGCCGCCTTCTCGGCCGCATCAGCCTCGGCGACCAGGGAGCCGACCGCGAGGAGTACATCGCAGGGATGACGGACGGCCAAGTCCTCCCCGAGAAGGGCCTGATGTCGGTGCCATGGCCGACTCGCCGGCCGCTCCACCGCACCTACGTTCACCGGAACCGGCAGGGCTCCTTCGAACGAAGAGGACGGCATCCCCCATGACTCAGGTGATCGAACTGGAGGGCGTGGCCAAGCGGTACGACAGCGGTGGCACGCCCGCGCTCGGATCGCTCACGCTCACCGTCGAACAGGGTGAGGCCCTGGCCGTGACGGGACCTTCCGGCAGCGGCAAGTCGACCCTGCTGAACCTCGTCGCCGGACTGGATAGACCCACCGAAGGCACGGTGACCGTGGCCGGGCGCCGGATCGACCGGCTGAGCGAGCACGCGCTGGCGCGCTTTCGTCGCGAACGGATCGGCATGGTCTTCCAGTTCTTCAACCTGCTCGACGACCTCACCGTCGTCGACAACATCCAGTTGCCCGCCCAACTGACCGGGACCCCGCGGCGACAGGCGGCGGCCCGTGCCGGCGAACTGATGGAGCTGCTGGGCATCGGCAGACTCGCCCGCGCCTACCCGGGCCGCTTGTCCGGCGGTGAGCGCCAGCGGGTCGCGGTGGCCCGCGCATTGGTCAACCGGCCCGCGCTGCTGCTCGCCGACGAGCCGACCGGCGCACTCGACACCGCCTCGGGCCACGACGTACGAGACCTCCTGATGGAACTGCACCGCAGCGGACAGACGATCGTGCTGGTCACACACGATCCGGCCCTGGCGCAAGCGTGCGCGAGCCGCACGATCCATCTGGTCGACGGTCATCTCGCCCTCGACACCGCGGCGGAGGCCGTTCGATGAGCCGTCGGGGCAGTGGTGCGCTCGGTCGGGTCGTCCGCTCGGGCGTGAAGAGACGGCGGGTGCAGACCCTGGTCATCGCCCTCGCCACCATGATGGCCGTGGCCTCGGCGGTCGTCGCCGGATCGCTCATGGTCGCCGCGGACGCACCGTTCGACCGTGCCTTCGCCCAGCAGCGCGGAGCGCATATCACCGCGCAATACGATCCCGCCAAGGTGAGCCCTTCGCAGCTCAAGGACACCGGACGGTTGGCAGGAGTGACGGCGAGCGCGGGTCCGTTCCCCGCCACGACCATCAAGCCGGTGGACTCCAACGGAGGGCACCTGCCGGCAGTGATCCTCGTCGGACGGTCCACGCCGCAAGCCGATGTGGACGCATTGGATCTGAAGTCCGGCCGCTGGCCATCGACTTCGGGCGAGGTCGTGCTCTCGGCGTCGTTCAGCGGCCCCTTCATCAAGCTCGGCACCACGGTGAAGTCGTCGGACGCGGCTGACGGCCAGCCCCTGACGGTCGTCGGCTTCGCCGTCTCGGCCAGCAGTACCGCCGAAGCATGGACCACCCCCGCGCAGGCCAGCGCGTTGGCCTCGAAGGCGAGTCCCCTCACCAGCCAGATGCTCTACCGCTTCGACCCCGCCGGGACGAAGGAGCAACTCTTCGCCGGCAAGGAGAAGCTCGCCGCCGCCGTGCCCGCCGGGGCGCTCTCGGGCACCGAGTCCTGGTTGGACACCAAGCGCGCCGCAGACGAGGGCGCGGCGCCGACCATTCCGTTCCTCATTGCGTACGGTGCGCTCGGCATCGTGATGTCGGTGATCATCGTCGCCAGCGTGGTCAGCGGCGCGGTCGGTACCGGCCTTCGCCGCATCGGCATCCTCAAGGCCATCGGCTTCACTCCACGCGAGATCGTCCGGGCCCATGTCGCCCAAGCGCTCATCCCCGCCGGAGCGGGCATCGCGCTCGGGGTCGTCCTGGGCAACCTGCTGGCGATGCCACTGCTGTCGAGTGCGGAGTCGGTGTACGGCACCGCCTCGCTCTCGGTCGCCTGGTGGGTCGACCTCGTGGTGCCTGCCGTCGCACTGCTCGTCGTCGCTGTCGCGGCGCTGGTTCCGGCCCTACGAGCCGGGAGACTGTGTACGGTCGAGGCCATCGCGGTCGGTCGGGCACCGCGCACCGGGCGCGGCCAGTGGGCGCATCGGGCGCTGGGACGGCTGCCGCTGCCGCGACCGGTGACCTATGGCCTCGCCAGTCCCTTCGCCCGGCCGGTCCGTGCGCTCGCGATGGTGCTCGCGGTGGCCTTCGGCACGGTCGCGGCGACGTTCGCGTGGGGGCTGACCGACTCCTTGAACGAGGTCGGCGAGGCACGGGATCCCGAGGACCGCGCCGCTGTCACCGCGATTATCGGCGGACCGGTCGCCGACTCCGGTCCACCGCACCCCGACGGCAACGGCACCGAACCCCCGTCCCTCGGCTCCGGTCCGCGCCCCCAGAGCAACGGCACCGAGCCCTCGTCCGTCGACCCGGCCCAGGTGCGCACCGCGATCGAGGCACAGTTCGGTACGGCCTCCTACTACGGCAAGACCCAGGCGGACACCACGGTGGCCGGGGTCTCCGGCCGGGTGCGGGTGAGCCTCTACCAGGGAGATGCACGCGCCGCCAGCTACGCAATGATCGCCGGCCACTGGATCACAGGTCCCGGGCAGGTCGTGGTGCCCTCGCGCCTCCTGGAGAAGTCCGACTCCGAGATCGGTGACACGCTGCGGGTGACCGTGGCGGAGCACACGGTCCCCCTACGGATCGTCGGGGAGTCGTTCGACACCTCCGGTGAACGACTGGAGATCCATGCTGACCTGGCCGATTTCCCCCTGGTCGAGCCCGGCGTCTTCCTCATCGATCTGAAACCGGGCGTCGCTGCCGCCGGCTACGCCGATGCGCTCGGCGCGGTGGTGCAGCCGTTGGGCGGTGATGTCGTGGTCAACTCATCGTCACAGGGCGAGAACACGATCCTGATCCTGAAGGCAATGGCGGCCCTGCTCACTCTGATGCTCGTGTTCGTCGCGGGTCTCGGCGTGCTCAACTCCGTCGTCCTGGACACCCGTGAACGCGTCCACGACCTGGGCGTCTGCAAGGCGCTCGGGATGTCGCCGCGACAGACCGTGAGCCTTGTGCTCGCTTCGGTGGCTGGACTCGGCGCGCTCGGCGGACTGATCGGCGTCCCGGTGGGGTTCGCCCTGCACGGCTTCGTGCTGCCCGTGATGGGGCGTGCGGTGGGTACCGCGCTACCGCCGTCGGTCCTTGAGGTGTTCGACGTAGCGGAACTCGTTCTACTGGGGTCGGGCGGAGTCGCGATCGCCGTGCTCGGCGCGCTCCTCCCGGCCGGCTGGGCGGCCCGGGTCCGTACGGCCACGGCGCTGCGCACGGAGTGACCCGGGCTGGGAAACGCAGCCCTCCCGTGCGGGCCCCGGACGACTCTGTCCGGGGCCGCGCTGCCCGATGCCGCCCCTCAGAGGTCCAGCTGGTACTCGAACGCGCGATGGGTCGGCGCATAGCCCAGCGCGTCGTTGATCCGACGCATCGGCGTGTTCGATTCGGCCGTGTCCGTCAGTAGCCCGCCCAGCCCCGGATGGTCCGCCCGGGCCTGGCGGATCGACTCGGCCTTCATCCACCGACCGAGCCCGCGCCCCCGGTGCTCCGGTAGGACACCCGTCCCGTAGTGCTGGGCGTCGCCCCGGCCGTCCCCGGGAACCACGAGTTCGGTGAATCCCACGATCCTGTTGCTGACCTCGTCCACGACGGCGACGGTCCGCAACAGATCCCCCCGTTCCCCGATCACCCCGGCCGCGGCCCGCACCCGGTCCGCGTCCCACGCCACCGTGCCGTAGTCGGTGCCGTCCATCGGCATGTCGTCCATGGCGCTGCGCGAAGCGGCGAAGTCCTCGGCCAACTCGTCCGGCACGCTTCCCAGCCAGGACAGCAGCCGGTAGCCGGGGCGCGGTTCCTCCAACTGCCCGGCGAGCGCATCGCAGTCCACGTGCGGCAGCGGCAGACGGGCGAAGGTCAGCGTGAGCACCCTGCGAAAGCCCCGCGCCGCCAGGAAGGCATCGCCGGGCGAACCGGCGTCGGCCTGCGCCACGACGCTCCTGCGGTGCTCCTCCTTGGCCCGGGCCACGGTCGCCTCCAGCAGTTGGCTTCCGATTCCCAGCCGTCGATCGACGGGGTGGACGTGTATATCGAGCTCGGCCAGATGCTTTTGACCTGCGGAGGTGAACAACCTGAGCGCCGCGGATCCGACGGGGAAACCGGAGGCGTCCAAGGCCAGGAAGACCAGTCGGCGGCTGGCGGCCGGCGGGCTGGGATCGATGAGTGGAGTGATGCGGAACGACAAGGCTTGTCTCCCGTGCGTGGGGGCGAATACGGCTCTCCATGCGCTCGTGATCCCCTGGGAGGAGCCCGGGAAGCCGCCGCGGGACGGTCTGCGATACTGCCGAGATCCTCTGTCAGCTCGGGGCAAGGACAGAAATGAATATCGGTGAAGGACGTGGCAGCACCAGGCGATCGCGGACGCGTCGTACCGAACTCCTGTCGATCGGGAGGACGTTGTTCGCCCGTACCTCCTACGACGCGCTGTCGATGGACGACATCGCGCGGAGCGCAGGCGTCGCCAAGGGGCTCATCTACTACTACTTCGGCAGCAAGCGCGGCTACTACCTCGCGGTCATCGAGGATTCCGTCGCCGATCTGCTGGCACGCGCCACAGGCCGCCCCGAACTGCCCAAGGCCGAGCGGGTGCGACGTACGGTGGACGGATATCTGCGCTACGCCCAGCGCAACGAGGCGGCCTTCCGGACCATCGTCACCGGCGGTGTCGGATGCGACAGCGAGGTCCAGTCGATCAGGGAAGCCGTGCGCGCGGAGTTGGTCGCCACCATCGCGGAGGGCGCGTACGGCAGCCGGGAGGTCCCTCCGCTGGCCGGGCTCGCCCTGCTCGGCTGGCTCAGCGGTGTGGAACAGATCACCTTGGCGTGGCTCGGCGATCCGGTGCCCGATCGAGAGGCCGTCGGTGAACTGCTGACACGGCTGCTGCGGGCCACCCTGGCCACGATCGAGCAGTTGGAACCGAGTTGTCCGCAACCCGAACCGGAGGAGTTCGACACCGGGCGTTCGGCGCTGCGATCCGTGGGGATCGGCATGGTGCAGCAGAGCGGTACGCAGGCGGAGTTCGAACCGGTGCCCGGAAGGGGCTAGGGAGGTTCGCGCCGGCTCCTGGCACGGGGGAGGTTCCGGGGCAGGTCCCTCCGCCCGGTGCCGACGGCGGGCGCCCGGCCGGCACGGAGGTACGGCGGCGAGCGGGGGAGCGGTGTGGGTTCCCCATCGGCGCGACACTCAACACATCGCGCGGATCGGCCCACCCTGTGTGGCGGCGCCGCTTGGTTTACGAGGGGAATTGCCTCGTGGACACGGCCGGTCCACGGTGTCCCGGCCGGGCTTACAACCGGTTGACTCGTCTGCCGATCCGGATGGCCCCATTGAGCGCGACTGGTCGGGTGGAGCAGTCCGGGCAGTGTCACCGGGGGACGCCATATGCCCGACGAAGTGGTTGCGACCGTACACGGTTGTTCGGACGGCGCTCCGATCGACCGGAACGCTGCTCGACGCGGCGGAGGGGCAGAGCGGAGTTGTTCCTTTCCTGGGGGTGGTTCGCTCCCGTGGCCCAGTCCTGCGGGCGGCTGCCACGGCAAGGGCGGCGAGCTGCTCTTTCCGCAGGGCTGCGGTGCCGGCTCCGGTGGTCGACGTTCGGGAGCGGGCGTACGGACAGAGGGGGGCGGGCATCACGTCTCCTCGTGGGGGAGGGAGTGCCGGGCGGGGCGGGCCGTCGGCCGTCTGACGCATGAGCGGGAACGCGGTTGTACGCTGCCGCAAACGTTAGGAGGACTAGACCATTGGGTCAATGGTTTGGACCAATCACCCGACGCTGTCACCGCGGCTGAGCCGCCGCCCCTCCCGCGGAAGAGTGGGGAGGACGCCGCAAGGTGCTCACCGGCCTACGAACGCCCTGCGGACCGGGTGCCGGGTACCGGCCATGCGCTCGCCCCGAACCCGGCTCCTGGCCGAGCTGCCTCGAACTGAACCCCGGAACCGAACCCCGGAACCGAACCCCGGAACCGAACCCCTGATCCGCGCGCCCGATCCGAACCGAACCCCCGATCCGAACCACCTGGGTCACCCGCCTGCCGGCCGCGTGTCAGCTCGCCCAACGCCACCGCTATGTTGAACAGTTGGGAAGGAGGGCGACAGTCGTGCCCCGTACGCCCCACCGATTCCGCCGCCGGACCCCGTCGACGTTCGCCAGTCCCGCCCCACCGCTCTGACCAGACTCCGCGGGTTCAGCCCCGGCCGCCGGGCTGTCCTCGGGCCAACTCGTGATTCACCGTGTCCCCGGAGAACCCATGAAGCTTCGCATCACCGTCCACCAAGCGCGCCTCGGGTCGCAGGAGTTCATCGTCATCCGGCCCGCCCCGCGACTGCTCCGTGCCGTACTCATCGATCACGATCTACATCTGGGCGCCTATCTGGACGAAGAAGCCGCGGAGCACATCGGAGGGTTGTGGACCCTCGCGGCGACCTCACCCCGGTCCCTCATCCACTTTCCGCTTCGCGGCAACCCCAATCCGACCCGGGAACTGGACGGACCCGGCACACGTCAGTTGGACCTCGTCCTGCATCACCGCTCGCTTCCGTTCGCGCCCTCGCACTGGCAGGAGGTGCGCGGACGGCTCGACCCCGGACGGGTCCAGACGGTCACCCTCGCGTCGTCGGGCGCCGCCACCTCACTCGCGATGGGCCGGAGGGCCCGGCGCTCGCGGGAGAGCATCGACTACTTTCACCAACATCTCCACGCCGAGACGCTCCTGATGAGCGGGAA
The DNA here is from genome assembly GCF_036226685.1 of Streptomyces sp. NBC_00690. NCBI lineage: Bacteria > Bacillati > Actinomycetota > Actinomycetes > Kitasatosporales > Streptomycetaceae > Streptomyces > Streptomyces sp. NBC_00690. Next base: position 1,718,075 of record NZ_CP109009.1, on the reverse strand, counting down.
CGCCAAGACCTTCAGGGAGAGCGCCCATCACTTCCTGGATGTGGCGCACCGAGGTCCCGAGCATGCGGCTGACCGGACTGACCGGACTGACCGGACTGACCGGACTGGCCTGGCTGATCGGCGCCACTTCCGCACGGCGCTCCGCCCCGAAGGTGCCGCGCCCGGCCGTGCGCGCGAGATGCGCTTGGAGTACTGCGACGCCTGGGAGCCGTCGGGCGACCGCCAAGCCCCGTGCCGCTCCTGAGACGGCCCCACTGGCCGACGTGCCCGCTCGACCACCGGCGGGTGGTCTCGCACCGCCGGTCGACACCCGAGCGCTCCTCGGAGCCAGCGGCATTCGGGCGAGCCGGACGAACTGCTCGCCTCAACGCATCAGCAGATGACCTCGGCGAAACCGTTCGTCCTCGTGCGGCTCGCGCAGCATGCGGCCGACCTCGACGAATCCCGCGGCGCCCGCCAACTCCGCGAGGTCGTCGATCGGCCACCGATAGGCGGCAGTGACCTTGTGGTCGAACTCCGTGACCGGCTTGCCCTCCGACTCGAAGAACCCGAGCAGGAGATGGCCCCCGGGTGCGAGCACCCGACGGAACTCCGCGAAGATCGAAGGCACGATCTGCGGCGGGGTGTGGATGATCGAGTACCACGACACAATGGCGCCCAGTTCGCCATCGGGCAGGTCCAGGGCGTCCATCGAGCCGATCTCGAACCGCAGGTCCGGGTACGCCTCCCGGGCGAGATCGATCATCACCGGCGACAGGTCGATGCCGAAGGCGTCCAGACCCAGGTCCCGCAGGTGCGCCGTCATCCATCCGGGCCCGCACCCCAACTCGGCGACGAGCCCGATGGGGGCCTCCCGCGCGAGTTCGGCGAACGCGGTGAGCACCGCGCGATCGAGCGGAAAGTCATCAAGCGCGTTACGGACGAAATCGGCGTACACAACGGCGATCGCGTCGTAGGCATCCGCCGTTGCGCTGAGGTGCGAGGAGAGTTCGGACACGAGCGAGGACAGTAGCGGCTCGCTGGGACGCTGACGAGGAGTGCCCAACGGCGAGCATCACCAATCTGTCCGAAAAACCGCTGGGCAATGTGCCTAGAAGAGGTCCGTGGGCGTGCTGTCCCCCGTGGTGCGCAACCACGCCCGCAGCGCGGCGTAGTCCGCTTCGACCAGCCCTCGGTGCGCCTCGACCCGATGGAGTAGGGCCCGCCCCCTGTGGTGGGCTGCAACCCAGGTCCGATCCCCTTCGGTGATCTCGTCGTCGACCCAGATGAACGCCCGTCCGGCGGCGTACTCGACGATGGCCGGAGCCTTGCCGTGCCGGTCGCCCCAGGTGTCCGTTTCCCGAGCCGATGAGTGCGGGTGTCCGTGGACCACGGGCAGGGCGGGCAGACCGATCCATGGCGCCACGCACTCATTGGCCTCCTCCATCCAACTGGTGGCCCACACCAGCTCGCAGGGGAGGGCGGCCAACCGGGGCCCGTGGGCCGGATCGATCCGCGCCAGTAGGGGGTTCGAGTGGGTGGCACGCATCGAGGCCGACCCGTAGAGGGGATAGCCGTCCGGACGCTGCTGCCGGGTTCCGCCGAAGGGGATGAGCGGCCCGTCGACATCGAGGAACAACAGGGGTGTCCGGACCGAGGAGATCATGGTTCACCGTATCGGTGCCCCAGGTCCCGTCGCGTCAGCCTCCTGTGTCACACGCGTTGCGCGGCTTCCCGTTGGGAGCCCGTTGCCTCCCGGCCCGGGGCGACGGCAAGCGCTCCATTGCACCCGTGACGGAAGGGCTCTGATCGGGCATACTCAACGCGCCACGGCCGTCAGCAGGGCTTTTCCGCGATCCGGAGGGGTACTAACGGCCTTGGAAAGCAAGATCGGCGAGGCGCGCTTCACCCTTCGCGCGCCGCCGCAGCGCCCGTACAGGGAGGAGAGCGCCGTAATGTCCGACCGCGCCCCGCAGCCGGTGGAACGTCAGTTGCCCACCGAGGAGTCCAGGGACCTCATCACCCTGGTGCGAGACATCGTCCAGCGGGAGATCGCCCCCCGCGCAGCCGATGAGGAGGAGGCGGGGCACTTCCCCCGCGAACTCTTCACCCTCCTGTCGTCGTCAGGTCTGCTCGGCCTTCCGTACGACGGTGAGTACGGCGGCGGGGACCAGCCCTACGAGGTCTACCTCCAGGTCCTCGAAGAGCTCGCCGCCGCGAGGCTGACCGTGGGTCTCGGGGTCAGCGTCCACTCCCTGGCCTGCCATGCCCTGGCGGGCTACGGCACCAAGGAGGAGCGGACCGCCCACCTCCCCGCGATGCTCGGCGGAGGTCTCCTCGGCGCCTACAGCCTCTCCGAACCCTCCTCCGGGTCGGATGCGGCGTCGCTGCGCACGAAGGCGGTGCGCGACGGTGACGACTGGGTGATCACGGGTACGAAGTCCTGGATCACCCATGGCGGGATCGCCGACTTCTACACGGTCCTGGCCCGCACCGGTGCGGAGGGCCCCCGGGGCATCACCGCGTTCCTGGTACCCGGTGACGCCGAAGGACTCAGCGCCGCGGTCCCCGAGAAGAAAATGGGCATGAAGGGCTCGCCCACGGCCCAGGTCCACTTCGACGGTGTCAGGGTGCCCGACACCCGCCGGATCGGCGCCGAGGGCCAGGGCTTCGCGATCGCCCTGTCCGCGCTCGACGCGGGGCGGCTCGGCATCGCGGCCTGCGCGATCGGCGTCGCCCAGGCGGCGCTGGACCAGGCGGTCGACTACGCCTCCGGCCGCCACCAGTTCGGCCGCCCGATCGCCGACTTCCAGGGGATGCGTTTCCTCCTCGCCGACATGGCCACCCGGATAGAGGCGGGCCGTGCGCTCTACCTCGCCGCCGCCCGACTGCACGATCAGCAGCGGCCCTTCTCCCGCCAGGCGGCCATGGCCAAGCTGTTCTGCACGGACGCGGCGATGAGCGTCACCACCGACGCCGTACAGGTGCTCGGAGGCTACGGCTACACACTGGACTTCCCGGTGGAGCGCTACATGCGCGAGGCGAAGGTGCTCCAGATCGTGGAGGGCACCAACCAGATCCAGCGCATGGTGATCGCCCGTCACCTGATCGGCCCCGAGTCCCGCTGATCGTCCCGCACGACCCTCGGCCCCGGCAGATCCTGTCGGGGCCGAGGCGTGCCCGTTCAGTGGCACGGTCTCTGGCGATCCGGGAGCGAGTCGGCACAGGGCCGAGTGAGCACGGCCCGGCACTCATCCGGGTGTACGGGGCATGGGGTGCGCAGACGCGGGCAGGCTCGACGGGGCGAGGCGTTCACGCCGAGCAGCAGGGCCACGGCCCGCGGGTGGAGAGAGGTGAGTCGGGGTGGAGCCGGTGTTCGTTCGCGACCGGGCCCGAGAGCCCGTGTCAACGGATCCTGCACCACGCCAGTCGGCTGCCATGGTGAAGGCACGTGTGGGGCAAGGGAACTGCGGAGAAGCGAGCAGCGGGGGCTCTAGGCCGCGCGGCGGCTGCGCATCGGGGGCACCCGAACCGGTCGGGTTTCCGGGCCGCCGACGTGGGAGAAGGGCTGCATCCGCCAGTCGAGTCCCTGGGGCAGGGTCAGCAGAAGTCCCATCTCCTGTTCCTGGGCCACGAGGTTCTCATCGGCGGGCCGCGCCTGTGCTGCCGTTCGACCGGTGCCGCTGCACACGGTCAGTCCGAACGGATTCCACGGGGTCGGGCACAGCGCGTGCTCCGGCAGCAGGTCCTCGCCCGCGAGCAGGGCGATCGGCTGGACGCAGTCCGGGCAGATCACGCGGTACATCTCGAAGGTGTCGTAGGTATCGAGCTCATCCGCCTCACCGGGTTCAGCCACATCGAGGGGCTCCGGTTGATGACGGTTGATGTTCCTGACGTTCTGCATGGGATCTCCCCCTCGGGTGGGCCAATCAGGCACATGTGGCCTCGACCACAGCAAGCACTTCCCATCCGCGCGGGCGCATAACCATCCGGTCACGGGCAAGGGCGCGCCAATCGTGTGGCGTTCGTCACATGGCGGCCATCAGTGCCCTCCGGCATCGCATATGACTGTGCCGTAGCCGACCTGGGGAATTAGGTTGATCCGCATGGAGGAGCTGGATCGTCAGATCGTTGAATTGCTCGTCAAAGACGGGCGCATGAGCTACACAGACCTGGGCAAGGCCACCGGCCTGTCCACTTCCGCGGTGCATCAAAGAGTCCGCCGATTGGAGCAGCGTGGAGTCATCCGGGGCTATGTCGCGGTCGTCGATTCCGAGGCGGTCGGGCTGCCGTTGACCGCGTTCATCTCCGTCAAGCCCTTCGACCCGAGCGCCCCCGACGACATCTCCGAACGGCTGGCCGACGTGCCGGAGATCGAGGCGTGCCACAGCGTCGCCGGGGACGAGAACTACATCCTCAAGGTGCGGGTCTCCACGCCCCTGGAACTGGAGAACCTCCTCACCCGCATCCGTTCCCTCGCCGGCGTCTCCACGCGCACCACGGTCGTCCTCTCGACTCCCTATGAGGCCCGCCCGCTGCGCATCTAGGCCAGTGCCTAGGCTGACCCCATGAGCGAGAGCACCACCGTCCCCGGCGCACAGCGCACCACCCTGCTGCGCGGCGGGGAAGTCCACAGCCCGGCCGACCCCTTCGCCACCGCGATGGTCATCGAGCGGGGCCATGTCGCATGGGTGGGCTCCGAAGGGGCCGCCGATGCCTTCGCCGACGGCGTCGACGAGGTCGTCGACCTCGAAGGCGCCTTGGTCACCCCGGCATTCACCGACGCACACGTGCACACCACCGCCACGGGGCTCGCCCTCACCGGACTGGATCTGTCCGACGCCAGCACCCTGGCCGACGCCCTGCGGCTGGTACGGGACCACAGCACCGCACACCCCGCGGACAAGGTCCTTCTCGGCCATGGTTGGGACGCCGCCCGCTGGCCCGAGCGGCGTCACCCCAGCCGCGCCGAACTCGACGCCGCGACCGGCGGTCGGCCCCTCTACCTGACGCGGATCGACGTGCACTCCGCCGTCGTCACCACCGCCCTGCTCGACCTCGTACCCGAGGTCACCGGGCTGCCCGGCTACCGCCCCGACGAACCGCTCACCGCTGCGGCCCACCACGCCGTGCGAGCCGCTGCCCATGAGGCCGTCAGTCCCGCGCAGCGGGCCGCAGCCCAGCGGGCCGCGCTGGACCGCGCGGCCTCCCTCGGCATCGGCACCCTTCATGAGTGCGGCGGGCCCGATATCTCCGACGAGGAGGACTTCACCGCCCTGCTGGCCCTGGCCGTGGAAGGTGCGGGGCCTCGGGTGGTCGGATACTGGGCCGAGCGCATCGCGGATGCGAACGGTGCTCAACGGATCAAGGAGCTCGGCGCCGTCGGCGCTGCGGGAGACCTGTTCGTCGATGGCTCCCTCGGTTCCCACACCGCCTGCCTCCACACCCCCTACGCCGACGCCGATGCCCACACCGGGTCGGCGCACCTTGATGTGGCCGCCGTCGCGGCACACGTCGCCGCGTGCACCGAGGCCGGCCTCCAGGCCGGGTTCCACGCCATCGGCGACGCCGCGCTCACCACGGTCACGGAGGGTGTGCGCGCCGCGGCCGAACTGGTCGGTCTGCACCGGGTCCGGGCCGCTCGACACCGCATCGAACACGCGGAGATGCTCACGCCCGAAACCATCGCGGCCTTCGCAGAGTTCGGTCTCACGGCTTCCGTCCAGCCCGCCTTCGACGCCGCGTGGGGCGGCGACGAGGGCATGTATGCGGAGCGCCTCGGCGTCGAACGGGCCCGTACGCTCAACCCGTTCGCCGCGCTGCTCAGAGCCGGAGTGCCCCTGGCGCTGGGCTCCGACAGTCCCGTCACCCCGCTCGATCCGTGGGGCACCGTCCGGGCCGCGGCCTTTCACCGCACCCCCGAGCACCGGATCTCGGTGCGGGCCGCCTTCACCGCTCACACCCGCGGCGGCTGGCGGGCCGCCGGCCGGGACGACGCCGGTGTGCTGGTGCCCGGAGCCCCGGCCGACTACGCCGTGTGGCGCACCGAGGAACTGGTGGTCCAGGCCCCCGACGACCGGGTGGCGCGCTGGTCCACCGACCCGCGCTCCGGCACCCCCGGTCTGCCCGATCTCACGCCCGGCCGTGAACTGCCGCGCTGCCTGCGCACGGTGGTCTCCGGACGGACCGTGTTTGACCGGCCGAACGAGTGACGTACGGACATTTCGTACGGAGCGCTACTGTCTGTGACGTTCGGCCACGACCTGCGGATCTTCGGTATCGATCCGGCTGAAATGGGCAAACCACGCAGATCGCACGACTGTTGACATGGAGCGCCCACGGGCGGGTAGGTTCGGCCGAGTCCACCACAGGACGTCCGGCCGGTGGGATCTCCACGCAGTCGCTGAACGCCGCTGGGCCAGGGGGCAGTGCGCCGCACCGGGGCACTGCCACTGGGAGCCAGGTCCAGCACCCGCGCCTCGGGGGCGAGGGAAGGTTTCAGCCGGCCGGCTGGTGCGACCCGGATGGGGTCCGGCGTTCAGTAGACAACGGCTCTCGGTCGACCCGCAGCCAGCGGGTCCCAGGCCGGCCCGAAGGACGCCGGGCCCCGATCCGCACCATTCGCGATACCGTCCCTGGGACCACCGGTGACACCTGCCGCCACCGGGCCGACCCGCACCACGCACCAGCACGGACCTCGGGCACGACACCCCAGGTCCGTGCTGTCGTGAGCCGGCGCGGCCCGCTCGCTATGGTGGGGTTCTGTGCACGGACATTAAAAGGGGCAGTAGTGAACGACGGCGCTAGGGACAGCGAAGCCCAGGGGAAGCGGTACGGGCCGCTCGGCAGATCCTTGGTGATCATTCCGACCTACAACGAGGCCGAGAACATCAAGAAGATCGTCTCCCGGGTGCGCGCCGCAGTACCCGATGCGGACGTCCTCGTCGCCGATGACAACAGCCCCGACGGCACCGGCAAGATCGCCGATGAGGTCGCCGCCGAAGAGCCCCAGGTGCAGGTGCTGCACCGCAAGGGGAAGGAAGGGCTCGGTGCCGCCTACCTCGCAGGCTTCGCCTGGGGCATGGAGAACGGCTACGGCGTGCTCATCGAGATGGACGCCGACGGCTCCCACCAGCCCGAGGAGCTTCCCCGGCTGCTGACCGCGCTCAAGGGCGCCGACCTGGTTCTCGGATCACGCTGGGTGCCCGGCGGCCGGGTGGTCAACTGGCCCAAGTACCGCGAGTTCATCTCCCGGGGCGGCAGCACCTACTCCCGACTGCTCCTCGGAATCTCGATCCGCGATGTCACGGGCGGTTTCCGCGCCTTCCGCACGGAGACGCTGAAGGGCCTCGGACTCGACGAGGTCGCCTCCCAGGGCTACTGCTTCCAGGTCGACCTCGCCCGCCGGGCCGTGGCCGCCGGCTATCACGTGGTGGAGGTCCCCATCACCTTCGTCGAGCGCGAGCTCGGCGACTCCAAGATGAACCGGAACATCGCCGTGGAAGCCCTCTGGCGCGTCGCGGGTTGGGGCTTCAACGACCGGGCGAACCGGCTGCGCGGTCGTAAGACGCTCTGACCGTCCAAAGCGGTCCCCGCAGCCCGGTGCCGATGCGATCCCGAACCCCTTCCGGCCCGCGGTGGTGATCCTCTTGATCACCCCCTTACGCCGCTTCGGCGGACGTCCAGGCACACTGGTGACATGACGATCGGCGCCACGCCCCCGACAGCCCCCAAGCGCTCCCGCGCCCGCAGTTTCATTCCGCTCGCCCTGGTCGCCTGGCTGGTGCTGGAAATCTGGCTGCTGACCCTCGTCGCCGCCGCGGCGGGCGGTCTGACCGTACTGGCCCTGCTCATCGCGGGCGGCCTCCTGGGGGCCGCCGTCATCAAGCGAGCGGGTCGACGGGCGTTCCGCAATCTCTCCGAGACGATCCAGCGCCAACAGGGCGGGCCTGCGCAGTCGGGCCCCCCGAGCGATCCCGGTGCCAAGAGCGACGGCAACGGGCTCCTGATGCTCGGCGGGTTGCTGATCATGCTGCCCGGACTGATCTCCGACGTGCTCGGGTTGGTGCTGCTCGTCCCGCCCGTCCGCTCGGTCCTCCGCCGCTCGGTCGAGAGGTCGCTGGAGCGACGCGTGCGGGCCGCATCGCCGGGCACCATCGGCGATGCCTACCAGCAGGCGAGGATCCACCGGCCCGACGGCAAGGTCGTGCCCGGAGAGGTCATCCGTGAGGACGCGGGCCAGCAGGAGACCGGCCGCGAACGCCGGGGACCCGGCGATACGGGCAAGCCCGGCCCCAGCCACCGCTGACCTCATGAACGCCTGTCGCTGACGCTGAGGGGTGGAATTCCCCCTCTGCGCGCTGGTCGGTGTCGAGTGACCAGAGCGGCCCGGGCTCCCTTCTGGCCGTTCTTTCCACACGAACCAGTTCTCTCCGTACGAACCAGCCCGATTTACGTATCGGCGTACGGAAAGGCGGAGTGGGACCGGCCGTACGGGTCCTGTCGTCGTCCGGACCCTGAGGCGGCTCGAAACAGGTCGGTCCCGGACAACGGTCAGCGTGCGTTGGAGGAGTCGGCCTGGCGCTGCGCCAGGCCGGAATCCGTGGAACCCGGGCGCACGGCAACGCACAGAGCCGCGGGCTGTACTCCACTCTGCGTGGAGTACAGCCCGCGGCTCGCTTGTACTTGATGTAGTTAACTCGGTGCTGCGGTGGTACGCGATGCAGTGCCGGTCAGGCAGACTTACGGCTGTCCCGAGGATGCACGGCGATGTTCATGGCGCCGGAGCGCAGGACCGCCAGCCTCTCGGCCAGCACCTCCTCCAGCTCCTCGCGGGTGCGCCGCTCCATGAGCATGTCCCAGTGCGTCCGCGCGGGCTTCCCCTTCTTCTCTTCGGGGCCGTCCCCGTCCACCAAGAGTGCTTGGGCGCCGCACGCCTTGCACTCCCACTCCGGCGGAATCTCTGCCTCGACCGAGAACGGCATCTCAAACCGATGTCCGTTCTGGCATGCGTACTCCACCGCCTGGCGCGGGGCCAGATCGATGCCGCGGTCCGTCTCGTAGCTGGTAACCACGAGGCGCGTGCCGCGGAGAGCTCGCTCACTCATGAATCGTGCCTCCCGGGCTTGTCGCCCACAGGACAGGTGTCGCTGTCGTCGTCATCCGGTCAACGTCCGGTCGGCCGTAAAGATTCCCGTTCCGGGTCATGCGTCGCCCGTCGTGCCGCTGCTTTCCCCTACGTTGGGGTACCCACCAGTGACCGGTTTGTCACATCTGACAGAAAGTGTCACCCGCGGATTTCACTTCCCCTTCTGCGCAGTAACGGTCCGCCTGGCAGGCCAAACGCGTACACTACCGCCCTTTGACTTCAACGTCTAAATCCGTTCCGGTACGGGATTGCCCGCTGCCGCGACCGCACGTCGTACGGGTACCCGCGCCAGCAGGAAGAATCCCAAGGCGAAGAAGATCACCAACGAGATGATGGCATCGCGAAAACTGCCGGTCAGTTGGTACGCGAGCCCGAACACCAGCGGTCCGAGCCAGCTGAGCCCCCGGTCGCTCATCTCGTAGGCCGAGAAGTACTCCGCCTCCTTTCCACGGGGCACCAGATGGGAGAAGAGCGAGCGGGACAGAGCCTGGCTGCCACCGAGCACCAGGCCGATTCCCGCCGCCAGCGCGAAGAACCACCCCGGTGAGCGGGCGGGCAGGAAGTAGGCCGCGACCAGGATGAGCGTCCAGATCGCGAGGGAGCCCAGGATCGTGCGCTTCGCCCCGTGCGTCCTGGCGAGCCGCTCCATGCCCAGTGCACCCGCGATCGCCAGGATCTGGACCAGCAGCACGGCGGTGATCAGGGTCGACTGGTCGAGATGCAGTTCCTCGGAGCCGTAGATGGACGCCTGGGAGATCACGGTCTGGACGCCGTCGTTGTAGACGAGGTAGGCCAGCAGGAAGGACAGCGTGAGGGGATGTCTGCGCATGTCCTTGACGGTCGCCACGAGCTGCCGCCAACCCGAACCGACGGCGCCGTCCCCGCTGGGCGGGATGTGGCGATCACGCAGTCGGCGAAGCGGAATCAGGGTGAAGGCACCCCACCACAGCCCCGCCGACGCCAGACAGATGCGAACCGCCTCCGACTCGGACAGCCCGAGCCCCTCATGGCCCAGATAGAGGGCCAGATCGAGCATCAGGACCAGCGCGCCCGAGGTGTAGCCGAACGCCCATCCGCGCGAGGAGACCGCATCACGTTCCGCCGGCTCGGCGATCTGGGGCAGATAGGCGTTGTAGAGCACCATCGAGACCGAGAGCGACGCATTGGCGACGATCAGCAGGAACGCGCCCAGGAGATAGCGCTCACCGGAGAGGAAGAACATGCCCGTCGTGGCCGCTGCGCCCACGTAGGCGGCGACCGCGAGCAGCGGCTTCTTCCGGCCGGTCCGGTCCGCCCAAGCGCCGGCGATCGGCATCAGCACCACGGCGACGATCACGGACAGGGAGACGGAGTACGCGAACAGGGAGCCCGCCCGGACGGGGATGCCCAGCGGGTGCACAAATCCGTCCCCGTCCGCGGCCCGTTTGGCAACGGAGGTCAGATAGGGGCCGAGGAACACGGTCACCACGCTCGTCGAGTAGACGGAGCAGGCGAAGTCGTAGAAGTACCAGCCGCGCTGCTCGCGCCGGCGAGCGCCGGGGTCGAGGGGGTCGTCCGAGCCGGTCGACGTCTCGGTGTCGTCGGTGCTCCCGGTCGTCATCCGTGCCCCCTCACTCAGCTCCCTGATGCGGGACGCACGGAATCAGGCCCAGGCCCCCCGGTCGTCCAGCACTGTGCGCAACGTCTCCAGATGATCGGTCATGATGCCATCCACACCCAGGTCGAGGAGGGTTCTCATCCGATCCGGGTCGTTCACGGTCCAGACGTGCACCTGGAGCCCCCTGGCGTGCGCGGCGGTGACGAAGCGGCGGTCCACCACGGGTACCCCCTTCTGCGCCTCGGGAACCTGGACGCACACCCCGCCCGCGCGAACGGCGACGGGCAGGCCGAGGGAGGCCAGCCGCAGTCCCAGCACTCCGCGGGCGCCGTAGGACGTGGCCAGCCGGGGGCCGCCCAGATCCACCGCCCGACGGATCCGGCGCTCCGAGAAGGAACCGACGCAGACCCTGTCCCAGGTGCCCGTGCGACGGATGAGGTCCACGAGCGGGCGGACCGCGGTCTCGGTCTTGACGTCCACGTTCCAGCGGGCCCGCGGGAACTCCTCCAGCAGGTCCTCGAAGAGCGGCACCGGCTCCCGTCCGTCCACCCGGGCGTGCCGTACCGCGCTCCACGGCAGCCGGGCGATCCGCCCGGTGGCATCGGTGACGCGGTCCAAGGTCGCGTCGTGGAAGGCGACGAGCCGCCCGTCGGCGGTGGTGTGGACGTCCGTCTCGAAGTAGCGGTAGCCGAGCGCTGCCGCACGGCGGAAGGCGGCGGCCGTGTTCTCGATCCCGTCGGCCGCGCCGCCGCGGTGGGCGAAGGCCAGGACCGAGGGGTGCTCAAGGTAGGGGTGGGGTGCTCCGGTCACCGTCGCAGTATCGCCCGCCGAGGTGAACGCGAGGCGACGACCACGGTGCCGGTGCCCTGTTCGGGGACGGCGAACAGTCGGAGGAAGAATTGTGCGAGGGGGCCGATCGACAGGGCGTAGGCGGCGGTGCCGATGCCCACCGAACCGCCCAGTAGGAAGCCGGTGCCGACCACGGCCACCTCGATTCCCGTGCGCACCATTCGGATCGAGCGCCCGGTGAGCCGGTGCAGTCCGGTCATCAGTCCGTCCCGCGGGCCGGGTCCGAAGCTGGCCGCGATGTAGAGGCCGGTCGCCATGCCGTTGAGCACGATGCCGGTGACCATCAGCGCGATCTGAGCCGGTAGGGCGTCGATGTCCGGCACGACAGCCAGTGCGGCATCCATCGCGAGTCCGATGACCACGACATTGGAGACGGTGCCGAGGCCGGGGCGTTGCCGGATCGGTATCCACAGCAGTAGCACCACGGCCCCGACGATGATCGCCACCGTGCCGATGGTCAGCCCGGTCCGCTCCGAGACGCCCTGGTGCAGGACGTTCCACGGTTCGAGCCCGAGTCCCGCGCGCACGAGCAGGGCCGAGCTGGCCCCGTACAGGACCAGTCCGAGGTAGAGCTGCACCAGCCTGCGGGGGATCGAGGCGGGCCGCCGGCCGGCACCCTTCCCGCCTTCGGAGCCTCGGAGCTCCTTCGGGGTCTCGGGCGCCGGGCCCACGCCGTCCGTGCCAGGCCGTGCGGGCTCGCCTTCCCCGGTCGTGGGGCCGGCCCCGACGGGATCTATGGGACCGACTGAATCTATGGACACGATGGCCCCTCTGGAAGAAGTGGACTGCCTCATGACACTCTGTGGCGGGGGAACTCTTGGCAACCATGGCCAATTCCAGGAAGGTGGACTGATTTTCGTGGCTCAGTGGACTTCGGCAGTGGGTGCAACGCAGCTTGCCCGGCAATTGGCCGTGCAGCAGCCCCGCCCGGCCGGCCCCGGCACGAGGAAGCCCCCCGCCTATCGTGCGCTCGCGGACGGCATTCGACTGCTGGTCCTGGAGGGGCGGGTTCCGGTTGCTTCCCGGCTCCCCGCGGAACGCGAACTGGCACTGGCGCTCTCCGTGAGCCGCACCACGGTCGCCGCCGCGTACGAAGCCCTGCGGACCGAGGGCTTCCTGGAGTCCCGACGGGGCGCGGGCAGCTGGACGGCGGTGCCGGCCGGTAATCCGCTGCCGGCGCGTGGTCTGGAACCGCTGCCCCCGGAGTCGCTCGGTTCCATGATCGACCTCGGTTGCGCGGCACTCCCCGCTCCCGAACCCTGGCTCACCCGCAGCGTCCAAGGCGCCCTGGAAGAGCTCCCTCCCTACGCGCACACCCACGGCGACTACCCGGCCGGCCTCCCCGCCCTGCGCGAGATGCTCGCCGAGCGCTACAGCCAGCGCGGCATTCCCACCATGCCCGAGCAGATCATGGTCACCACCGGCGCCATGGGCGCGATGGACGCCATCTGCCATCTGTTCGCCGGCCGCGGCGAACGCATCGCGGTGGAGTCGCCGTCGTACGCCAACATCCTCCAGTTGATGCGCGAGGCAGGTGCCCGACTGGTGCCGGTGGCGATGGAGGAGGGGCTCGGAGGCTGGGACCTGTCCCGCTGGAAGCAGGTGCTCAGGGATGCGGCGCCCCGGCTCGCCTATGTTGTCGCCGACTTCCACAACCCGACGGGCGCGCTCGCCGACGAGGACCAGCGGCGCCGACTCGTGGACGCCGCCCGGGCCGCCGGCACCGTGCTCATCGTGGACGAGACCATGTCCGAACTCCGTCTCGAAGACGATCTGGAGATGCCCCGCCCCGCCTGCGCCTTCGATCCTGCCGGGGGCACGGTGATCACGGTCGGGTCGGCGAGCAAGGCGTTCTGGGCGGGCATGCGGATCGGTTGGGTCCGTGCGGCGCCCGATGTGATCCGCTCATTGGTCGCCGCACGCGCTTACGCCGACCTCGGGACCCCCGTCCTGGAGCAGTTGGCGGTGCAGTGGCTGATGCGGACGGGCAACTGGGACGAGGCGGTGTCGGCCCGCCGCACGCAGGCCAGGGAGAATCGCGACGCCCTGGTGGGTGCGGTGCGCAGGGAGCTGCCCTCGTGGGAGTTCGCCGTACCGCGGGGCGGGCTCACGCTCTGGGTGCGCACCGGTGGGCTCTCCGGGTCCCGGCTCGCCGAGGTGGGCGAGCGCGTGGGCGTACGGGTGCCGTCGGGGCCGCGGTTCGGGGTGGACGGGGCGTTCGAGGGCTTCGTGCGGCTGCCGTTCACGGTCAGCGGCGCGGTCGCGGACGAGGCAGCGGCGCGACTTGCGGCGGCGGCCCGGCTGGTGGAGACGGGTGTCACCACGGGGACGGAAGCGCCGCGCACCTTCGTCGCCTGATCGGTCCATTCCGTTCGGAGTTCGGTGCTACCCCGCCGGCTCACGGCCGAGTCGGCGGACTCGCCACCTGCGGAGACCCCTCAGACACCCTCGGCCTGCGCCGGGACCGGTTCCGCCCGCTGGTGGTGTTCCGGTAGGAGGCCGAGCACTGCCTGTCGGTGGGTGTCGCTCGTCGCGCCGTCGAAGGGGTCGGGCGTCGCCGGCACCTGTACGCGCAGTACCGACCCGATGCCGAGGCGCGCATAGCCACGCCCCGGGGGGACGTCGGGGGTGGGGGTGGTGTGCGGGACCGCGCCGAGTACGGCCTCGATCTCGTCGAATCCGGCCGGCCCGAGGACGACCCGGGCGCGGGTGTGGGAGCACACGGTCTCGGTGAGGGTCTCCAGGCTGTCGAACTGCTCGGCCACCACGACCGTGACGGAGGCGGCCCGCCCGTGCCGGAGGGGAACCGCCAGGAGTTCCTGGGGGTCGGAACGTCCGTCGGCCGCGGCCAGGTGTCCGAGGACGCTGGGCCGGTCAACCAGGATCCACAGCGGTCGGCGGACGTCCTCCGGCAGCGGACGGTCGGCCTGCCGGGCGTGGTTCGCGGCGACGAGCCGCCGTTCCGTCTCCTGCACGGCCCACTGGAGGGTGTCGAGCGCCCCGCTCAGACCGCATTCGACGGCGAGGACACCGGGCCGTCCACGCAGACAGGAGTACTCGCCGGCCCCCGCACCCTCCACGATCAGGACATCGCCGTACGGCAGTGCCTGGAGGGCGATGGAACGCAGCAGATTGGTGGTCCCGCTGCCCGGTCCGCCGATCGCCAGCAGGTGCGGTTCGGTGGATCTGGGGCCGGTGCGCCAGATCACGGGTGGCGCGTCGCGGGTCTCGTCGCCGTCCACCACGGGCACGGTGCGCTGGACCGCACCCGGGTCGGTGAAGCCCAGCACGGTCTCACCGGGGACGGTGATGAACCGCTGGGCCGCGATGGCGGTGGAGAGCGCGGGCAGGACGCTCATCACCAGTTCGTTGCCCTCTTCGTCCCAGATGAAGCGGTACTCCCTGCCGCGGCCCGATTTGGCGTGCACCACCTGTTCGACGCGGGCGCGGGACTCGTCCTCGCCGTCGGTGAAGTACGCCGGGTAGCTGATGCGCAGCCCGGTCAGTCGGCCGTTGCCGTCGAAGGCGTAGTCGTGGAAGGCATCGGTCCAGGAACCGCCGTGGGCGTAGAGCGGCGCCGGATCGTCGGGCGTCGAGAAGTACGGCACGAGCGCTTCGTACAGCGCGGTGAGCCGGCCGGCCTCGGCCTCGTCGGGGCCGGACTTCGCGGTGCTGCGCCCTCGCCCCTGCCAGGCCGCCGCGGCCATGACCGAGGCGAGGGCCATGGCCGGCCCGTACGGGACGAGAGCCACCGCCAGTCCGCACCCCGCGACCACCAGGAGCGTGGGACCGCGCTTCTCCTTGGGGGTTGCGGCCCACTTCCGTCGGGCCAGTCCCGCGAGCTTGCCCAGGCCGCGCGAGACGATGATCAACGGATGGAGGACGTCGGTGGCGCTGTCGGCAGCCGTGCGGGCGATCTCCCGGCCGCGGGTGATCCGCGCGGATCCGCTGCTGAGGATGCGGGGGAACGGTCGCCGGGCCACATCGTTCTCCTGGGGGTGCTGGGACGGGGGATTGCTGGGACGGGGGATTGCTGGGTCGGGTGGGTGGGAGCTACACAGTTCGGGTGGGTGGGAGCTACACAGTTCGGGTGGGTGGGAGCTGCTCGGTTTGGGTGGTGGGGGCGCCGGGGCCGGGCGGCAGGGGTCAGAACTTGATCCCGCCGAGGAGGCTGGCGAGGCTCTGGCTGCCGGCTTCGATGCTGGGGGCGATGGCGGTGCCCGCGAGGAAGAAGCCGAAGAGCGCGCAGACGACGGCGTGGGACGCCTTGAGGCCGTCCTTGCGGAAGAAGAGGAAGACGATGATCGCGAGCAGCACCACACCTGACATGGAAAGGATCATGAGGTTCTCCTGGTCGAAGGGGACAGTCACCACGAGTTCTTCCAACCTCACAGGAAGTATCTATGCGATAAAAGGTGTAAATGGGTGAAAATCCCTGAATTTCACTGCACTGGCGGAGAGGGCGCGGCCTCCCGAGGGGCACACTCCGCCGTCAGCGGGCACAGTGCCCCGGGCGACGGTCCACGACGGCCGCTCGCGGAACGCGGAGGGGCTCACTCCGCGTTCGGTGCGGGCAGTACTCTGACATGTCGTCCGTACGACTGTTCCCCTGTGCTCGGATGCCCCGGTCTTGGGACCCCGGCCCGCCACCAGGAGGTTCCTGGAGGCGGGTAACAGTCAGCAGTCAGCCACCGGTCGTCGACCACCCCCTGTGGTCACCGGAACGAGAGAGGCGGTCCAACCGATGAGTGAGGTTCCCGACCCTGAGGTGATCGAACTCGCCACCAAGGTCTTCGACCTCGCCCGGCGCGGTGAGATCGAGGCCCTCTCCGCGTACATCGACGCCGGCGTCCCCGCCAACCTCACCAATGACCGCGGTGACACCCTGGTCATGCTGGCCGCCTACCACGGCCATGCTTCCGCCGTCCGTGCCCTCATCGAACGCGGCGCCGAGCCCGACCGCCCCAACGACCGGGGGCAGACGCCACTGGCAGGAGCCGTCTTCAAGGGGGAGGACGAAGTGATCCGAGTGCTCCTGGCCGCCGGAGCCGATCCGTCCGCAGGAACCCCCTCCGCCGTGGATACCGCGCGCATGTTTGGGAAGACAGAGCTTCTGGAGCTGTTCGGCAACCGATGAGCCCGCCGACCGGCCCCGGCGGACGGGTCCCGCAAGGGGCGTCGTAAATGTGGTCGCGGTGGCGAAATGGGTGGGTCATCATGACGTCGGGCCCTGTCCCGGACATCACCGGGAATTCCCCCTGGGGCCACCGACGAGAGGCAGGAAGATGCTCTACACCAAGCAGCAGACCACGGGCGGCCCTACATGTTGCTGCGCGGCCTAGGCACCCCAGTCCCCGGTTGCGTCGAGAGCTTGATGTGAGGCCTTCCCCATGTTTGATCCAGTCATAGCGCCGAGCGGTACGCTGCTCGGTCTGCTGCAGAGAGGCCGCGGCGACGGCACGCTGCACGCGCTCGCGGCCCCCCGCGCCGAGGCGCTCGCCGCCCTCAACCACTGCGTGCTCCACGACCCGCGCCACGACTGGCAGGTCGAGAATCGCTCCCTCTACTACGCACGCCTCTACCTGGATCTCCACGGTGATCTTGAGGAGATCGAGCGCCACCTCTGTGACGTCGACGACCACTGCGACACCGACGAGGCCAGGACCGGCCTCGCCCTCGCCGTGCTCGGCCACCTCGCGTCGTACGGCAGGGCGGACGCCCTGCAACTGCTGCGTCACTACGCCCGCAGCGGTGCCAACTGGGCCTGGGCGCTCGATGAACTCGCCCTGCGCGACGACGACGCGGGACTGCGCTCACTCGCCGCCCCCGTCCTCGCCAGGTTCCCGAGCACCCCGGAGGGCGACGCCGAACTGGCCGCCACGGTCCGTGACGCGTTCGAGCCACGACCCTGGCGCCTGTGGGCCGATGACCCCCGGGCCGACATCGGCCCGCGGATCCGCGCCGCACAGGAGGCCGGGTCCTTCGATCGATGGCAACGTCAGATGCGACCCAGCGGGCCCCGGCCCGGGTGGAGCGTACAAGCCGTGTTCGACTGGGTCGAACAAGGTCTGGAGCGCGGTGCCATGCTGCACGTGCCGGCCGCGCGCTGCCTGTCCGCGGTCGCCGGCGCGGACGACCGCGCCGCCATCCTCACCGCTGCCCGCAGCGGCCCGGACGGCGCCCGCTGCGCCGCCCTGCACTACCTCGCGGAATCATCCGATCCCGCGGTGCTCGACCTCATCGATGCGGCGGTCTCCCACGGCTCCCGTACCGTCGCCGAGGCGGCGACGGCGGCATTCGAGCGCATGTGCGGTCCAGAGGTGGTGAGTCGGGCGCGGACCTGGGTTCACCGCCCGGATGCGCTCGGGAAGTCCGCCGCAGGAGTCATCGCCTGCCGCGGCGTCGCCGGTGACGACGCACTCGTCCTCGGCGCCCTGCGCGAGACCGTACGGACCGACGGCCCCGACGCACCGATGCTGTGGACCCTCGTCGACGGCACCGGACGGCTGGGCATCACCTGCGCCGCCCCCGTACTGCGCCATATCTACCGAGAGACCGCCTCGTCCCAACTGCGCGGGCGAGCGGCCCGGGCACTGGCGGCGACCGACGGTTCCTTCCCCACCGGGTTCGCGGTCGAGTGTCTCTGGGACTGCGAGGAGACCACCCGAGAGGTCGCAGCGCTGCACGCGGAGACCGGCGATGTGCGGGTCGCCGAGCGACTGCGCCGACTCGCCGCCGACCCGGCCGAGGAGGCCGAGGTCCAAACGGCGGTACGCAGCCGGATCGGCCCGGACGCACCCGTCGGCTGACCCTGCGCCCCGGCGCGTCCGCCGTCCCACGGCTCCATGGTCGTGAGAGACGGCGGACGCGCAGGCGCGGGCCCTCGACACGGCACCCGAGCACATCGCACGCCCACCACCTGGCGGAACGCACACGGCGCCACCGAGTCCACCACGCTCCCTCTTGCCAGAATGGCAGGATGACCGGGCGCTGGGAGTTCTGGATCGACCGTGGCGGCACCTTCACCGACGTCGTGGGCAAACGGCCCGACGGACGGCTCGTCAGCCGAAAGCTCCTCTCGCACGACCCCGAGCGCTATCCGGACGCAGCAGTCGCCGGCATCCGGGCACTTCTCGACCTCGCCCCCGGGGAGCCGATCCCCACCGACCGCGTCTCCGTCGTCAAGATGGGGACGACCGTCGCCACCAACGCCCTGCTGGAACGGCACGGCGAACCCACCGTGCTGATCATCACGGAGGGCTTCGAGGACGCCCTGCGCATCGCCTACCAGAACCGTCCGCGGATCTTCGACCGAAGGATCGTCCTGCCGGAAGCGGTGTACGAGCGTGTCATCGAGGTGCCGGAACGGGTCGACGCACACGGCACGGTCGTACGCCCCCTCGATCTTCCCACCGTTGTCGAACGGCTTCGTGCGGCCCGCGCCGACGGGTTCGACAGCGTCGCGATCGTCCTGATGCACGGCTATCGGCACCCGGAACACGAAGCCCGCATCGCCGCCGCCGCCCGGGCTGCCGGATTCACCCAGGTCAGTTGCTCCCACGAGGTCAGCCCGCTGATCAAACTGATCCCCCGCGGCGACACCACCGTCGTGGACGCCTATCTCTCGCCGATCCTGCGCCGCTACGTGGACGAGGTGGCAGCCGAACTCCGCGGCATCCGGCTGATGTTCCTCCAGTCCAACGGAGGTCTGCGCGAGGCGGCCCACTTCCGAGGCAAGGACGCCGTGCTCTCAGGCCCGGCCGGAGGCGTCGTCGGGATGGCCCGCACCGCAGCACGCGCCGGCTTCCCCCGCGTCATCGGCTTCGACATGGGGGGAACGTCCACCGACGTCTCCCACTACGCGGGCGAGTTCGAACGGGAACTGGGCACCCAGGTCGCCGGCGTACGGATGCGCGCACCCATAATGAGCATCCACACCGTCGCCGCCGGCGGAGGTTCCGTCCTCCACTTCGACGGCCGCCGCTACCGCGTCGGCCCCGACTCCGCTGGGGCATCCCCCGGGCCCGCCTGCTACCGCGGGGGAGGCCCGCTCACCGTCACCGACGCCCAGGTGATGCTCGGGCGCATCCAACCCGAGCACTTTCCGGCCGTGTTCGGACCGGACGGCGACCAACCCCTGGACGCGGACACCGTGAGGGAGCGCTTCGCCGAACTCGCCCGGCGGGTGGGCGAGGAGAGCGGCAGCGCCCGTACCCCCGAAGAGGTCGCCGAGGGCTTCGTGGAGATCGCCGTACTCAACATGGCCCACGCGGTCAAGAAGATCTCCGTCCAACGCGGCCATGACATCACCCGCTACGCCCTGAACTCCTTCGGCGGCGCGGGCGGTCAGCACGCCTGCGCGGTCGCCGACGCGCTCGGTATCACCACCGTGATCGTGCCACCGCTCGCCGGGGTGCTCTCCGCCTACGGCATCGGCCTCGCCGACGCCACCGCCATGCGCGAACGGTCCGTGGAAGCGGAACTCGACGACGACACGTCCGCCCGCGTACACACCCTGAGCGCCGAACTCGCCCAGCAGACGCACGAGGACCTGACCGCCGACCACTTCGCGGACACGGCCATCACCACCCGTACTCGCGTACTGCTCCGATACGCCGGTACGGACACCGCCCTGCCCGTACCGCTGGAGTCCGCCACCGCCATGGCCGACTCCTTCACCGCCGCCCACCGCGCCCGCTACGGGTTCACCATGGACACCTCCCTGGTGGTGGAGGCGGTCTCGGTGGAGGCGGTCGGCGCCGCCGGTGAGCACGGCGAACCGGTCGTACAGGCCACACGTACCGCGTCCGAGCCCGAGACACGGGTCGAGATGTACGCGACGGGCGCCGTGCACCTGGTACCCCTCCACCACCGCACCTCGCTCGGCCCGGGGGGCATCGTGGCGGGACCCGCGATCGTCGCCGAGCCCGACGCCACCACCGTGGTCGACCCCGACTGGCAGGCCGAGGCCCGCGACACGGGCGAACTGATCCTGACCCGCGTGCGGCCCCGGCCACCGAGGACCGCGGTCGGCACCGACGCCGACCCGGTCCTCCTGGAGGTGTTCAACAACCTCTTCATGGCCATCGCCGAGCAGATGGGCGTACGCCTGGAGAACACGGCGCACTCCGTCAACATCAAGGAACGGCTCGACTTCTCCTGCGCCCTGTTCGACCCCGAAGGCAATCTCATCGCCAACGCCCCCCACATTCCCGTACACCTGGGATCGATGGGGGAGTCCATCAAGGAGGTGCTGCGCCGAAACGAGGGGACGATGCGACCCGGGGACGTCTACGCGATCAACGACCCCTACCACGGCGGCACCCATCTGCCCGATGTGACGGTGGTGACGCCGGTCTTCACCGACGGCCGATTGCGCTTCCTGGTTGCCTCGCGCGGTCACCACGCCGAGATCGGCGGCATCACCCCGGGCTCCATGCCCGCTTTCAGCCGGACCATCGACGACGAAGGCGTCCTCTTCGACAACTGGCTGCTCGTGCGGGACGGCCGACTGCGCGAGCAGGAGACCCGCAGCCTGCTGAGGGAAGCTCCTCACCCCTCCCGTGCACCGGACGTCAACATCGCCGACTTCCGAGCCCAGATCGCCGCCAATGAGAAGGGCATCGAGGAACTGGGGCGCGCAGTGGACGAGTTCGGCCTCGACGTCGTGCACGCCTACATGCGGCACGTACGGGACAACGCCGAGGAGTCCGTGCGCCGGATCATCGCTGAACTGCACGGGGGCGAGTACCGGTACGAGACCGACGACGGCTCCGTCATCCAGGTCGCCGTGCGCGTCGACCGCGAGGAGCGCTCGGCCGTCATCGACTTCACCGGCACCTCGCCCCAGCGGCCCGGCAATGCCAATGCCCCCACGTCGGTGGTCATGGCGGCCGTCCTCTATGTGCTCCGGACCCTCGTCGGGGAGGACATCCCCCTCAACAGCGGCTGTCTGGTGCCCGTGGAGGTGAGGGTGCCGCCAGGGTCGATGCTTGCCCCGTCCTATCCCGCGGCGACCGTGGCCGGCAATGTCGAGACCTCGCAGGCGGTCACCGGAGCGCTGTACGCGGCCCTCGGCGTCCAGGCCGAAGGATCGGGCACCATGAACAACCTGACCTTCGGCAACGACCGGGTGCAGTACTACGAGACCGTCGCCAGCGGTTCAGGAGCGGGGGACGGCTTCGACGGGGCGGATGCGGTGCAGACCCATATGACCAACTCACGGCTCACCGACCCCGAAGTCCTGGAGTGGCGATACCCCGTGCGCGTCGATTCCTTCTCCGTACGCGAGGACAGCGGCGGCACCGGCCGCTGGCGCGGTGGTCGGGGAGTGGTCCGGAGCATTCGATTCCTTGAACCCATGACGGTGACGCTGCTCAGCGGGCACCGGAGGGTGCCGCCGTACGGAATGGCAGGCGGGGGGCCGGGAGCGCTGGGGGCGAACCGGGTGCGGCGGGCGGACGGTTCGACGGTCCGGCTGGAGGGGATCGACTCGGTCGAGATGGGGCCCGAGGACGTCCTGGTCATCGAGACCCCCGGCGGCGGGGGATACGGGGAGCGGTAGGGGCGATGCCCGAGCCCGGTGGCGGCTGGGCGCGCGCTGTTCCACGGCAGGCTCGACCGGATGTGCTGCGGGGACGCCGTGAGCAGTGCCGCCGGGCGGATGACAGGCGGCCGTCGGGCTGCTGGCGGACGGGGACGGGCGGGGACGGGCGGGGATGTGCCCGGAGAGCGACGCGTACTGGTGCCGCCCGGGTGCGCTCGGGTCTTCTGCTGCGTGGGCGCCATCGGGCAGCCGTCGTCCGCGCCCACCCGCGGAAGCGCACTCTGGCAGCTGGCAGCGCAGTGAGGAATCAGGGGGTCTTGCGTACCGGCTGGTCGGCCGCGAGGTGCGCGATCAACCGTGCCACCAGCACGCGTGTCTCCTCGAAGGACGCCTTGCCGAGGACCGGGGACTCCACGATCGAACGCATCACCCCGATCCCGAGCAACAGGGCTCCCATCAACTCCGCGCGCAGCGCGGCGTCCTCACCCTCCAGGCGCTGGGTGAGGTCCTGCACGTAGCCCGAGCAGACCTGGGTGCGCAGTTGCTCGCGGACCTCGGCGCGACCGGCGGAGCGCAGCATCACCAGCAGCGGGTGTTCGTCCCCGACCTGTTGCTGATCGCAGGACAGCACGCTGCGGAGTAGATCGTCCGTGATGTGGGTGATCGGACGGTGTGGACCACCGGTCACCGTCTTGGGCGCGTTGAAGTGCACGGCCTCGGCGTAGAGCTTCTCCTTGGACCCGAAGTAGCGGAAGACGAGTGCTGGGTCCACCCCCACCTCGCCCGCGATGTCACGGACACCGGTGCCGTCGTATCCCTGGGTGCCGAAGCGACGGCGGGCGGCGTCGAGGAGAGCTGCGCGGGTGGCGGCCTTGTCTCGCCGCTTAAGAGCGCGAGGCGGTGGGACCGGGCCGGGTTGAGCGGTCGCTTCTGACATGAAGTCATCGTAAGTCATCGATTGTTGACTTGATGATTTCCGGGCGCCTAGCCTCTGGTCATCAAGCGATGACTTACGAGTTGGGGGACGTTCGTATGCGGACGTATGTGATCACTGGTGGAAGCGATGGCATTGGTAGAGGGCTCGGTCTGCACCTGCTGGGCCGTGGAGAGCGAGTGATCGCGATAGCGAGCGGGGCGGCCAAGGGAGCCGCGTTCCTCACGGATGCGGCCCGGATCGACGCCGCGGACAGGGCCTTCTTCCTCCAGGCGGATCTGAGCACCCTTGCGGGAATGAACCGTGCGATCGAGGCGACCGTGACGATCAGTACGGTCGTCGACGGACTGGTCCTGGGTGCGCAGCGATTCCAGCCCCATCGGGTGGAGACCGTCGACGGCCTGGAGTTCACCTTCGCCCTGGCCTATCTCAGCCGGTTCGTCCTGGCCCGAGGGCTGCTGGCGGCGTTGGAGCGGGCCGCGGCCACGCCCGTGATCATGAACATCTCCAGCCCGGGCGGGCCTTCCGGCACCGTCCACTGGGACGATCTCCAGTTGAACCGACGCTACAAGGGGATGCGCGCCGCCCTGCAATCCGCGCGTTGCAACGATCTCCTCGGCGCGGACTTTCCCGTACGCCATCCGGCCGCTCGCACCCGCTATGTGCTCCACAACCCGGGATTCGTCCGAACTTCGCAGCCGGAGTCCTTCCCCGAGCCCATGCGGACGCTGAGCAAGACCCTCGCCCGATGGTTCGCGACCTCCGTCGACCGGGCGATCCTGCCCATGGTGGAACGACTCGACGAACCTCCCGCCGCCCCCTTCTCGGCCTTTCTCCGGGCCAGGAGGCTGCCACTGACCACGAAGGCATTCGCGCCCGAGAGCGCAGCCCGTCTGGAGAGCCTGACCTCGTCGATCCTGGCGTCGAAGACCTGAGCCATCCGCAGACTGTGGTGCTGGTGCTGGTGCTGGTGCTGGTGCTGAGGTGAGGCGAGGCGAGGTGGGTGGCGGTGGTTCGGCTCCGGTTCTCGGGGTGTTGCTCACGCCAGCAGCACGAACCGTACGGAAGTGCCGGGCGCAGCTTGAGCCGCCCCGGCCAGATCCCGGGGGTCGACCACCGCCACCACCGGGTAGCCGCCCGTGGTCGGATGATCAGCGAGGAAGACGACCGGGCGGCCGTCGGGTGGCACCTGTACCGCCCCGAGGACCACGCCCTCACTGGGGAGTTCCGAGTCGAACGCCCGACGGAGAGCCGGCCCCTCGGTGCGCAGGCCGATGCGATTGCTCGCCGCAGACACCCGGTAGCCGGCGCGCGCCAGAGTGCGGAGCGCATCGGCGGTGAACCAGTCGTCCCGCGGCCCCAGCCGGAGCCTCAGCACCAACTCGCGGGGCGGTGCCGGCCACGGCACAACACCATCGACACGGGCGGGGCATCCCATCGGGACGCCGAGGGGCAGGACACCGCCGTCACCCAGGGGTGGTGGGCCGAGCCCGGACAGGAGATCGGTGGCGCGACTACCGAGCGTCTGCTCCACCGCGATACCGCCCCCGAAGGCCAGGTAGGTGCGCACCCCGGCCCTGGCCCACCCGGTCTCGATCAGGGCGCCCGCCGGCACGTGCACCGGCGCTCCCCATGCCGCCGGACGCCCCTCGACGGTGACGGAACACGGCGCCCCGCCGACGGCGACGACCACCGATCGTCGCGGTCTCACGGCACACCCCGTCAGTGTGGTCTCCAGGACCGCCGCGCTCTCCGCATTGCCCACCAGCCGATTGACGAGCCGAGCGGCGTCCAGGTCCAGTGCTCCGGAGCGGGGGACTCCGAGGTGTGCATGACCGGGCCGACCCAGGTCCTGCACGGTGGTGAGCGCACCCGCGCGCACCACGGCCAGGGCTCGATCCGTCATCGTTGCTCCACGGTGAATCGCACCCTCGCCCCCGGAGCGAGCAGGGCGGCGGGCTGCCGCACCGGGTCCCAGAGCTCTACGTCCGTCCGGCCGATCAACTGCCAGCCGCCCGGGGAGGCGCGAGGGTAGACCCCGGTGTACGGGCCCGCCAGGGCGACGGATCCAGCGGGCACCCTCGTGCGCGGGGTGGCCCTTCGCGGGACCGACAACTCCTCCGGTAGCCCGGTCAGATAGCCGAACCCCGGGGCGAATCCACAGAAGGCGACGCGGAACTCGACCGCCGAGTGCATCGCGGCGACCTCGTCCGGTGTGACCTTCCACCGGGCCGCCACCTCGACCAGATCCGGGCCGTCGTAGCGAACGGGCACTTCCAGCACCTCCGTCGTGGATATCCGAAGCCGCGGGATCTCCCAGAGGAGCAATTCGCGGGCCAACTGCCCTGGATCGGCCAGACCGTCGATCAGCACGGTCCGTGCCGCGGGCACGATCTCGTCCACGGCGGGCAGTGCCCCCGCCGCCCGGCGTCTGAGCAACTCCGCATGGAGCGCCCCTGCCTCCTCGCTGTCCATGACCTCGATGAGCAGGGCTCGATCACCGACCGGAAGGACCCTCATACGAAGGACTCCACGCGCACGCCCACGCTCTCCAGTTGGCTGCGGACCTGACGCGCCAGCGTGACGGCACCGGGGGTGTCACCGTGCACACAGAGCGAACGGGCCCGCACCGGGATGGACCGGCCGCACCGCGAGGTGACCACACCGAACCTGGCCATGCTCACCGAGCGTTCGACGACCTCCGATTCCCCGCTGATGACCGCCCCTTCCTCACCGCGCGGCACCAGGGTGCCCTCTGCCGTGTACGCCCGGTCCGCGAATGCCTCGGTGATCGCGGGTAGCCCCGCCTTCTCCGCCATGGTGTGGAGCTTGGAACCCGGCAGCCCCAACAGGGGAAGCCGCTCGCCCGTCAGCCGCACGCCCTCCACGACGGCGGCGGCCTGCTCCTCGTCGTGGACGACTCGGTTGTAGAGGGCGCCGTGGGGCTTGACGTAGGAGACCCGCGCACCGGCAGCGCGGGCGAACACCTCCAGCGCCCCGATCTGATAGGCGACCTCCGCGGCCAGTTCATCCGGCGGAACGTCCATGGCGCGGCGACCGAACCCCGCCAGGTCACGGTAGGAGACCTGCGCCCCGATGCGCACGGACCGCTCCGCCGCGAGCCGGCAGACCCGCCGCATGGTCGACGCGTCACCGGCGTGGAAGCCACAGGCCACATTGGCGCTGGTGACGACGGACAGCAGGCCCTCGTCGTCGGTCAGTCGCCATGGGCCGAAGCCTTCCCCCAGGTCAGCGTTGAGATCGATGGACGCCCAGGTCATGTGCCCCTCCTCTGCTCCCGTGGCTTCGGGCCACGTGGTACTCGCTCCACCGACGGGTGCGAAACCCTTGCGGTGCTCCGTTCCCCGGTCGGCCCGTGCTCAGGTCCGGTGGTCGCTGCTGGTGCCACCCCGCCGAGTGACGGGCTCGGGTGCCCCGCCGGGCCGCGTCCTCGGTGGACATGTTCCCGGCGCGGTGCCCGTAGCCGGGGAATCCGGTCCTGGCTCACCACAACTCCCGGCCCCGCGTCTCGGGCAGTCCGACGAGCGCCACCACGGCGAGACCGTAGCCAATGGCACCCAGGGCGAGAGCACCACCCACGCCCCAACTGTCGGAGAGGAAACCCACCAGGGTCGGCAGGAACGCACCCACCGCGCGACCGCTGTTGTAGGTGAATCCCTGACCGGTACCTCGCACGGCGGTCGGGTACAGCTCGCTCAGGAACGAGCCGAACCCGCTGAATATCGCCGACATGCAGAAGCCGAGGGGGAATCCCAGCACCAGGAGCAGTCCGTTCTGACCGGCCGGAAGCTGCGTGTAGGCGAGGATGCTGATCGAACTAAGCACGGCGAAGAGCACGATGTTCCGCTTTCGGCCGATTCGATCGGTGAGGTACCCGCCCGTGAGATAGCCGAGGAATGCGCCGGAGATCAGGAACGCCAGATAGCCCCCCGTACCGATCACGGTCAGTCCCCGCTCGGTCTTCAGATAGGTCGGCACCCAAGTGGCCAGCGTGTAGTAGCCACCCTGAACGCCGGTGGACAGGAGTGTGGCGAACACGGTGGTGCGCAGCAGGTCCTTGCCGAATATCGCGGAGAACGAACCGCGTCCTTCGCTGGCCGCCCGCTGCGCCGCTGCTGCGGGGGCGTCGCGCACATGGCGGCGGACGTAGATCACCAGTAGAGCGGGAAGCGCGCCGGTCCAGAAGAGCACGCGCCAGGCGATGTCCTCGTCGAGGAAGGCGAAGACCAGGGTGTAGACGATCACGGCGAGTGCCCAACCGGCCGCCCAAGCACTCTGGACCGCCCCGAGGGTTCGCCCGCGGTGCTTCGCGGTGGCGTACTCGGCGACGAGGATCGCGCCCACGGCCCACTCGCCACCGAAGCCGAGCCCTTGCAGCGCACGGAAGACCACCAGGGTCTCGTAGTTGGGAGCGAAACCGCAGGCCACGGTGAACACCGCATAGGTGGTCACCGTGATCATCAAAGCCCGCACCCTGCCGATCCGGTCGGCAAGGATTCCGGCGAGGGCGCCGCCGACAGCGGAGACCACCAGCGTCACGGTGGTGAGGAGACCGGTCTGTCCGTGGTCGAGCTGGAAGTACGCGGAGATCGCGACCATGCCCAGGGGCAGGGTGAAGTAGTCGTAGGAATCGAGGGCGTAGCCGCCGAACGCGCCGCCGAAGGCCCGGCGCCCACGGGGGCCAAGTGCCTTCAGCCAGGCGAAAGCGCCGACGGGCTCGGATAAATCGTCCTGGTGCGGCCCTGCCTGAGTCTTGCTCATCCACACCTCGCAGAAGGGGAGATGGTGCCACTGATCGAACCAACTCTCCCCAAGGTAGAGGATCGTTGAACGATCCGACAAGAGTTTTGTCGTCCCGTTCCTCGTTCTACGATGGGAGCCCACAGGTCGGCCCGGTGGTCGACGCGACAGAGAGGGGCGCCGTGGGCGTCAAGGATCCCGGCACCAAGAAGGCCGATCCGCTCGGCCCCAGCGGCACAGCGGTGCACGCCGACTTCCCGGGCGGCACGGGAGGGCTGGCGGACGACCGTGCCCTGTTGGGCCGCACGAGCACGGCCGAACGCGTCGCGGACATCCTGCGGACCCGTATCGCCGAGGGGTACTTCCCACCCGGCGAGCGGCTCTCGGAAGACGCCATCGGCAAGGCCCTCGGCGTCTCCCGCAACACCTTGCGGGAAGCGTTCCGGCTGCTCACCCACGAACGACTCCTGGTGCATGAACTCAACCGTGGCGTCTTCGTCCGGATGCTCGCCGTCCAGGACGTCGTCGACATCTACCGCACCCGTCAGCTCGTCGAATGCGCCGTGGTCCACGGGCTGGGGGAGCCGCCCTACGTCCTCGACGGGCTGGACGAAGCCGTCAGCGGCGGCGAGCAGGCAGAGCGCGAGCACGACTGGACCGGCGTGTCCACCGCCAACATCCACTTCCACCGCGAGTTGGTGGCCCTCGCGGGTAGCGCCCGCACCGACGAACTCATGCGGAGCGTGCTGGCCGAACTGCGACTCGCCTTCCACGCGGTCGACAATCCACGCGAACTCCACCAACCCTTCCTCGTCCGCAACCGCGCCATACTGGAAGCCCTCAGAGCCGGCGACCGGACCTCAGCTGAGCGGCTGCTCGCCGCCTATCTGCACGATTCACGCGCTCGCATGGTCGAGACCTACGGACAACTGGTGCCCGAAGGCGAAGAGCGCTAGCCGCGCAGGCCCCGGACGTCGCTGCGGCGCAGACGATAGTCCGACGGGCTGATGGGCCTATGTGGCGATGGGTGGATTCCATCGGCCCGGTCGGTCCGTACACGCCGACAGCGGTCGCTCTGCGCCGTTTCGACCGTTGTCAGTCCGAGGACCTAGTCTGTGCAGCGTGACTTCGCCAGCCCCGACGGATCTTGTTCCGCCCCAGCTCAGCGCGGGGCCGCGGCCCGCACAGGGCCCGGCCGCCGACGAAGGGCTCGCGCGGCGGCTGCGCGCGCTCGCCTGCACCGCCCCACTGCACGACCTCGACACCCGCAAGGCCAATCTCGCGGGGGAGTACACGATCTACTCGATGGCGGAGGTGGCCCTCGCCGCCATCGACCTCGTCACCCTCCACATGGACTTCGACACCGGCGCGGACCACGACCAGATAGTGGCCAGACTCTTGCCCAGAGTGGCCGCACAGGCACCCGAGCGACCCCTTGTCGAGCACGAGCGCGTCGCCCGTTGGGTCCTGGAGAACCTGATCAACGTGGGAAGCGTCGATCGCGGATTCCGCGCTGTGTACGGCACCTTCGCGGCTGATGGCGCCTACATCCGTCGGGACTACGACTTCAAGCTGATCGAGGAGGTCCCCGGCACCGGTGGCGGCGTGTATCTGCGCACCACCGACGAAGCGGTCAACGTCCTCGTCGGTGCCCTCGACACCGACGTCACCAGCGCGCAGATCGCGGCCGAGGTCAAGCTGGAGGTCCTCATCAGCCGGGGCAAGCTCGCCGATGCCCAGCTCGCCGCCGAGCAGGCGCGTTACCGCACGGTCCAGTACGCCGAGAGTCTTCGCCGCACCCTGGAAGCAACTCGCCGGAACGTGCGCGCCGTCGACTGGCTGAATGCCGTACCCGACATGATCGCCGAGGCGCTCGACCACATCGCCGACCGCTACCGCCACGAGAACGCGATCCTGACCAATATCCGCAAGGCGCGCGACGAGGCCGAGGAGCCCGAGCACAAACGCCGCGCCGCTGAGTTGGTCGACATCGTCAAGGACTGCATCCGCCGACACACTCAGCTCCAGTCCAGGCTGCTGGAGGCCGGCCCCCTGTTCCGTGCCGAGCAGGACCGACAGGCGTTCGCGCGCCCCACCTCCCACACCGGTCTCGATCTCTACGGTCAGCTGATGGCACCCCTGTTGCCGCTCCCCCTGCACTCCGCGATCCGGGTCACGGACGCCTTCTTCGCCAGCGGCGCAGGACTGAGCACTCCCTCGTCTGCGCGCATGGGGGACCTGATCGACCTGCTGCTCACACCTCCGGTGGAGCGTGAGCACCTCGGCGCGGAGATGCCCGAACCCGATCTCATCGCCACTCCCGACGACAGCCGGTTCAGCGAAGACCAACTGGCCAACGCCCTGCAACTGCTCGACCTCGAACACGACGCCCCGCGCCGGCTCTCGGGCCTCCTCGCCGAAGCCCGGGCCATCGACCCCGAACTGCCTTATCTGGTCGCCCTCCTGGCCGTGCATGCGGCGAGCCCGCCCGTCGGCACGGCCTATCGGCAAGGCGAGGAGCGACTGCTGTTCGCCGTCGACGACGGAACCGAACTCGACGATCCGGAGTTCGGCGGCGCAGACCTGATCGTCGGCACCGCCCTCCTGGACACGGTCGGCATGGCGGCAGGCCGCACGGAGGCCGCATGACCAGCCGGCCGACGAAAGCCCTGCACCCGGACGTGTCCTGGGCTGCGGCGAGACGGCAACGCCCGACGGACACACAGCAGTCAGCTCCACCGCCATCCCTGACGAGCGACGCCGCCCCCGACCAGGCACGACGCCCGGACTCGATACCCGGCAGGCGACGCCCACTCCCACAACGTCGTCTTCGGGCCTCGCCACCCCCCGTACCCCACTCACCCCTCTGCCATGAGGAGCACCCGCAGTGACCGACCACCACGCCGAGCGCGATCCCTGGCGTGCGCCGGACAGCGGTGACGCTCCCTTCAACAGCGCAACCACCGCCAACACCGCCAACACTGCAACCACCGCCAACACCGTGAACGACGGCGCGGCGAGAATCACCCCCGCCGATGCCGCCGACGCCGCCCGGCTCGTGTCCTGCGGACTCCAGCCCAAGCTGCTTCCCGCACGCGACGCCGAGTACACAGAACTGCTCAGGCGCTACCGAGAGGACGCGCCCTTCGCCCGCCTCGCCGACGCGGTGGCGACCGGACTCGGTCTGATCGTGCTCGAAGTCTCCCCCCGGGCGGGCATGGCCCTGGCAGCCGCCGAGGACTCCGTCTTCGCCGTCCGCATGGGCGAGTACGCCCGACGCGCCTCCGCGGAGTCCGCGGACCGGTTCCTCCACGGTCTGGCCCATCTCGCGGTCGCAGCCCTGGCGTTTCCCCGTCCCGAGGATCTCGCCGACGACGGGTACATCGGACGCATCACCGTGTACGGCGTGGAAGCCTTCGTGCGCCAGGCGTGCCGCCGTCTCGAAGAGCGCGCCGAGCAACAGGGTGAGAACACCGACCCCGTCACCGAAGCCCCCGGCCTGGAATCCGCCTGGCGGATCTACACCCGCCGCAGTGCCACCGGAGCCACCAAGGACGCTCGCCGACTGGCCGGCTCGACCACCGGAATCATCGGCAAGGCCGTGGCCTTCCTCACAGAGTCCGGCTTCCTCCAGCGCACCGGGGACGACGCCGGAGGCACCTACCGCACCACCGCCCGCTACCAGCTCCAGGTTCGCGACATGGCGGGCAGCGCCGCCATGTCCGAACTGTTGGAACTCGGCGTGGTCCCCGTCAGCGACGGCAGCGCCACCCTGCTCCCGCCGTCCGACGCCGACGATCTGGAGCTCGTCGCCGACGCCGGCCTCCCCTTCCACAACTGACCTGTCGACACCGTCCCCCCACCCGGCCTGCCAACCACGAGAGTCCGCCGCCATGTACGAGCTGTCCCGCGTTCGCCTCTACTCCATCGGGCCCGCCGGTGCGCGCTACGCCGACACCGTGCTGGACCTGCGGGGAGTGGGCGCACCAGTGCCGCACCCCGCACCCACCCAGGCGGAGTTCTTCGAGAAGGAACCGGTCGGTCCGCCCCGGCGCCCGGCCCCGGCGGGCGTCCTCTTCCTGGAGAACGGCGGGGGCAAGTCCGTCCTGCTCAAACTGATCTTCTCGGTGATGCTGCCGGGACATCGCAACACCCTCGGCGGCGCCAGTTCCGGCGTGCTGCGCAAGTTCCTGCTTGCCGACGACTGCGGGCACGTCGCCCTGGAGTGGCAGCACACCCTCACCGGCGAACTGATCGTCGTGGGCAAGGTCAGCGAGTGGCGGGGGCGCCAGGTCTCCAACGATCCGCGGAAGTTCGCCGAGGCGTGGTACTCCTTCCGCCCCGGTCCTGGGCTGAGCCTGGACTCGCTCCCGGTCGCCGAGTCCACCGCGATGCGTCCGCCATCCGACGGGGCATCCACCGCCCGTGGCCGCCGTCGCACGATGAAGGGCTTCCGCGACGCCATCACCGAGGCGGGCAAGGCATATCCCCATCTGGACGTTTCCTGGGAGGAGATCCACGACCGCTGGAACGAGCACCTGGGAGACCTCGGTCTCGACCCCGAGCTCTTCCGCTACCAGCGCGAGATGAACGCGGACGAGGGCGAGGCGGCAGGTCTCTTCGCCGTCAAGAAGGACTCCGACTTCACCGACCTCCTGCTGCGGGCCGTCACCGACACCCGGGACACCGACGGGCTCGCCGACCTCGTCAGCGGCTTCGGCAACAAACTCGGCCGCCGTGCCGAACTCACCGCCGAGCGGGACTTCACCGCAGGGTCCGTCGATCTCCTCGGCCGGATCGTGGAGTCCGCCGAGACGCGTCGCCGGGCCCGCGACATCCATACGGGCTCCGAGCGACGTACACGCACCCTTGCGCGTCGGCTCTCCGCGCGGGCAGCAGAGGAACGCGCCCGTACCGCCGACCTCGCCGACCAGGTCACGGCAGCCGCACACACGGTCACCGACGCCGAGCAGGCGCGCGGCCGAAGTGCGCTCATCGCAGCAGAACTGGCCTATCGCCATGCATCGTTGGCCCTGACCGTCGCGGAGAAGGGTGCCGCGGCGCAGCGCCGTGAGCTGAGCGACGCCAGAACCCTGTCCGCCGCCTGGCAGGCCGCCGAGTCCGTGCTGCGCCACCGTGCCGCAGCGGACCGTGCCGCCAGGGTCGCCGTAGCCATCCAGGAAGCCGAGCGCGATGCGGCCCCCGCCCTCGCGGCCCGTGCCAGGGCGGCGGCTGATCTCGTCCGCGCGCTGCACTCCGCTGCTGAGGCCGGCGAGGAGGTCGCCGCTGAACAGGAGGAGCGTGCCACCGGGCTCCAGGAGTTGGGTGAGGCGGCGCACCGGGACGCGACGGCCGCCGCCACCGAGACCCAGCGGGCCCGCAGCGAGATCGGCCATCTGCGCCAGCGGCTGAGCGAGGTCGAGCAGGAGACCACGGATGCGGTACGAGCGGGGTGGCTCGACGACACCGCGCCGGACGCCGATCCGGCACGGGCAGCCCTCGCCGCGAGCGATGCGGAGAAGTCCGCCGTCGCCGCGTGGGACGCCGCACGCGATGCCGGTCGGACGACGGCCGAGCGAGCGCGGGAGGCCGTAGCCGGTGAGGGACGGGCGGAGTTGGCCGCTGCGAGGGCGGCCGATGCGTCCCGTGCTGCGGAGAACGCCTATCAAGCGGAGCACCGCGCCGCGACGTCCATCGCCGAAGACGGCCGACTGGCCGCGCTGCTCGGTCTCCCCGCTGCCGCTGCCGCACCGGTGCCCTCCCCCCGCAGGGGGAGTGTTGCGGCGGAGGCCCGCAAACCGGGCGCCGTCCATGCCCGGGTCGACGACTCCACGGAACCTGACGACTCCACGGAACCCGACGGTCCACCGTCACAGGATTCGCCGACCTCGCCGACCTCAGAGGCGGGCCTCAGCGACGACGCCCCGGCCATCACCGACGAGAGCCCGAGCGCCATTCATCCCTCCGCCACCGAGACGGCGGACGGATCCGATGTGGCGCAGCACTCTTCGCCGTCGGCCACGGGCGACGAGCCAACCGCATCCCCCGAGTATCGCGAGCACCCCGAGTATCGCGAGCACCCCGAGCACTTCCCGGACGACCGGGCGGCATCGTCCGACGATGCCGACGGCGAAGCCTGTCCCGCCGAGGACGCAGCGGCTGAACCCGAGCCGTTCACCGGCGGGCAACAGCACTCCGTCCATTCATCCACCTCCGGCGACCACCCCCGCCCCGGGACGGCACGGGGCGGTTCCGCAGCCATTGCTCGCCCCGCTCCGCGACCCGCCGAAGGACCTCTGTCCGCCGAGGAGCTGGATCGCTACGCGGAAGAACTGCGCGACCTCCTCGACCAGCACGTCTCCTCCGCCGAGCGGCAGCTCTTCGATCTGCGCACCGCCGCTGCCGATGACACCCGCATCCTCGCCGCACTCGGCGACGGCGGCCTGTTGCCCCCCGGCCCGGACGTCCTCGCCACGGTCGAGTACCTCGGAGAGCACGGCATCCCCGCCCTCCCCGGCTGGCGCTACCTCGCCCAGGCGGTCGACCCCGCCGACCACGCCGCCGTCCTGGCCGCCCGCCCCGAACTGGTCGACGGCGTCGTCATCACCGACCCCGCATCACACCGACGGGCCCGCGAGGCCCTCACCGGTGCAGCGCTGCTGCCCCGCTCGACCGTGGCCGTCGGCACCGCTGCCGCCCTCCTCGCACCCGTACCCGCCCCCGGTGCCGACGACGACACGGCACCGGACTCGGACAGCGTCTTCCTCGTCCCGCCGAACCCCGCCATGCACGACGAACACGCCGCAGACGAGGAGCGGCACGCCCTTCGGGCTCGGGCCACGGCCCGCGACGAGGAGATCAGAACCCTCGCTGCCCGTCTCGCGGGCGACCGGTCCATCGCGGCACGCCTCACTTCCTGGCGAACCGACTGCCCGCCCGGCATGCTCGCCGAACTCGCGGACCGAGCCCGATCCGCCCGCGAAGTCGCCGAAGAGACCCAGGCGGAACTGGCCGAAGCGCGCACGGTACGCGCGGAGACCGAAGAAGCCGCCGCGGATGCCGCCCGGGTGCGCGAGGAGCGTCAGGAAGCGGCGCAGCGCGCCCGCCGGGTGGCAGACGCCCTCGCCGGGCTCGCCTTCCGGCTCAGGGAGCGTGCCGGCTGGCAGGTCAAGCTGCGTGAACTCGCCGATGAGGCGGCCGAAGCCGAAGCCCGGGCCGCTGTCTGTCTGGAGCGTGCGAAGGCAGCGGACGAGGACCGCCGGGCCGCCCAGCGGGCGGGCGACGACGCCCGTCGCACGGCCCGGGCACTGCGCGCCGAGCGAGCGGAGATCGCCGGCGCGCCCGAAAGCCTTCCCCCGGTCGACCCGGACGCACCTCGCGCCGCGCTGCCCGCCCTGCGTGAGGCGTACCGCACCGCCTCACAGCTCTACGAGAAGGTGGGTGTCGGTGCCGATCTCCGTGCGGAACAGGCACGTGCCGAGAGCGATGAGAGCGCTGCACTCACGGAGTTGGACCGGCTGACCAACAAGGTCCGCACCAGGGCTGCCCAACTCCTGGAGGGAACCGACGGTGCGGACGGCCCGTCCCGCCAGGCAGCCGCCTCCCGAGCGGAGTCGCTCGTCCAGATGCTTGAGACGCGGGCGTCGGAAGCCAGCGAGAAGCTGGGACGGCTCCGCGGCGAGTCCGAGCGATTGGCCCCGGCCGACGGCGAGTTCCACACCGAGCTTCCCGAGCACCTCGTGCCCTCCGACGCCGAACACGCACAGACCCTGCTGCGCACCGCCACCACCGAACTAGCCGTGCGCACCGATGCCCTGACCGCGGCCAAGGACACCCACGCCGGACTTCTCCAGGCCCATCGCCACACCGAGGACGCTGCGGGCGGCTTTGACGAGACCGCCGCGATGCTGCGCGATCTCCTACGGGACCAGCGCGACGACGATGCGGCGGCAGAGGCTCCGGACCCCTACCCGGGCAGCCTCGCCGAGGCCCGTCAGTCGGCTGCCGAGGCCCGACGTTCCCTACGGGGCTGCGCGGCCGACCTCTCCGCCGCCGAAGCAGCAGTGAGAGAAGCGAGCGACGTCCTCGTCCGGCACGCCAACTCCACCCGCTACGAGCAGGTGCGCACCCCGGCCCGGCAGCAGATCCGTGAACTGCCGGCCGCAGCCCTGCCCGACCACGCCGCGAAGTGGGCGGAGGCGTTCGCACCCAGGCTCCGTGTCCTCACCGATGAGCTCCAGCAGCTGGAGCGCAACCGCGACACCATCGTCGACCGACTGCGCGGACTCGTTGAGTCCGCGCTGGCCACTCTTCGCTCCGCGCAACGGCTGTCGCGGCTGCCGGAGGGGCTGGGGGAGTGGTCGGGGCAGGAGTTCCTCCGCATCCGTTTCGAGGAGCCCGACCAGGCGACCTTGGCCGAGCGCCTCGGTGAAGTGATCGACGAGGCCACCCGTGGGGCGGTGCGGAAGAACTCCACGGCCGCGTATGGCGAGGGTCGCAGGGACGGCATGTCGCTATTGCTGCGCGGGGTCCAAGCCGCTCTGGAACCGAAGGGCATCGCGGTCGAGATCCTCAAGCCCGATGCGGTGCTCCGTGCCGAGCGCGTCCCCGTCGGTCAGATGGGCGATGTCTTCTCCGGCGGTCAGTTGCTCACCGCTGCGATCGCGCTGTACTGCACCATGGCTGCCCTGCGCAGCAACGACCGGGGCCGTGACCGTCATCGCCATGCGGGCACGCTCTTCCTCGACAACCCCATCGGACGGGCCAACGCCACCTATCTGCTGGAGCTTCAGCGGGCCGTCTCGGACGCCCTGGGCGTTCAGCTGCTGTACACGACCGGTCTCTTCGACACCACGGCCCTGGCCGAGTTCCCGCTGGTGATCCGATTGCGCAACGACGCCGATCTTCGGGCGGGACTGAAGTACATCAGTGTCGAGGAGCATCTGCGCCCCGGGCTGCCGCAGGAGGACCCTTCGGGGGAGGCGGTGCACGGGGAGATCACCGCGACCCGAATGTTCCGTCGGAGCACGGTGACCGTTGACCAGGTTGCGGAGCGGTCCGCCGCGCAGTCGAGCCCCCCTCGGTAACCGCCCGGCGCTGCCCCGAACGGCGAACTGCCCGGTCGATTCGACCGGGCAGTGGGTGCTGCTGGCGCCCTCAGGCGCCCGCGCGTCAGTGGGGCGCACCTTACGTCTAGGGCTCGCTAGGGTTTCCCGCCTCTACACTTCTTCGACTCACCCGCAGGTGGTGGACCACAGGCCCGGATGCCCTGGTCAGGCGCGTGAAAGCCGCCCGGGTCCCCGGCGGCGTATGCGTGCGCCCCGACGCGCGTCCGCCCTGGCCACCCTCCGTGCCCTGCGGCGCTCGCGCCGCAACTGCCGGGCGCTGCTGCTGGGCTCCGACACCACGCCGTTGCGCTGGTTCCACACCTGTCGGGTCACCCACACATCGAGCACCCCCCAGGTCGCGACCACCGTGCTGGCGACACTGCTGATCACCATCGGAAAGGCCAGCCACGACCCCGCCAGCGTGGCGAGGAACGCGATCATCGCCTGGATCAGGGTCAGCGAGACGATCAACACCGCCCTCACCGCCGCCGTGCGTACCGGGTCGGCCATCCGTCTGCGTGTGGACGGCTCCTCGACCCAGAGCTGTCGTGGAATCGGATTCGGGCCCGTCGCCCAGGTCCCGACACGACGCTCATCCGTATCCATGGTTGTACTCACTCCCCACGCCCCCCGTCTGCCCGGCCTCAGGGTGGCTGCCCGAATTCCATGCCTTTACTCGTCTTTACTCCTACTCCGCGTCTGCCCCCACACCTCCGCGATGAAACGGAGTGAGACGGTCCCGAGGGGAGGGGGAAACCCAACCCGCCCGGATTGAGCAGGAGTTCGCTCGGGGGCCTCGGAGCCCACGGTCCGGACCGCACTGCGGTTTCCAAGATTCCCCGTATGTCATGACGAACGACGAGCCCGGATGATTCCCCAACTCTCGCCCAGACCGAATAAATCCAGCCATCTAGCCTTGTCTCGAAGGTGATGCCCGTTGGGCGTTGGCCGACACGCCAGGAATGCCAACTCCCTGAAAAACGGAGCAAATCATGATCAACACGCCCGGCGTAGGCCGAAAACCGTCCGGACGCGTCTTCGAGTTGTCTCTGTGTCAGTAGTAGGCTCACGCCGTTTGTTGACGGAACTCCGCCCAGAACGGGCGAGGTTGAGCAGGGGGAGGCCATGCGCTTTCGCGGGAAGTCCATCCGCCGGAAGATCGTGGCGTTGATGCTGGTGCCGCTTGTCTCCCTGACCGCTCTGTGGGGATTTGCCACAGTGCTGACCGGTCAGGAGGCCAACCACCTCCTCAAGGCCAGTTCGGTGGCCGAGGAGATCGGCGAACCGGTTGCCGATGCGCTCCACGACATCCAGGAAGAACGGCGGGCGACCCTGGTCTACCTCGCCGACCGCCGCGCGGCCGGAGCGCTCCCAGCGCTACGGGAATCGCGGGTGGCCACCGATCGGGCCGCGGCCCGGATCACGAGGAACGCCGCCAAACCCGAGGTGCGCGACGACCTGCGCTCGGACACCGCACGCAGGCTGACCTCCTTCAAGGAGGGGCTCGACGGCCTCATAGCCCTGCGCCGCTCCGTCGAGTCGGCCGCCGTGTCACGCGGCGAAGCGCTGGAGTTCTACAACCGGATCGTCGACCCCGGCTTCAGCTTCCTCGCCACCCTCCAGACCCTCCACGACGAGGATATGGAACGTCAGGGCCGCGGTCTCATCGGCCTGGCACGCGCGATGGAAATGCTCTCCCGCGAGGACGCCCTGATCGCGTCCGCGCTGGCCACCGGCAAGGTCAGCGACAGGGAGGTCCGCCAGCTCTCCGACTTCGTCGCCAACCGCAAGCTCTACTACGAGGTCAACCTGGAGTCGATGCCCGCCAAGGAGCGGGAGGTCTACCTCCGGCTGTGGCGCAGCCCCCAGACTCAGCCATTGCGCGACGCCGAGGAACGCCTCATCGAGGAGGGTTCACTCAAGGACGTCAGCGAGGCCGAGGCCAAGGAGTGGCAGTCAGCGGCCAACCCCGTCCTCGACGAGCTGCGCGATTCGGCCAAGGCGTCCAACGAGCGGTACCAGGACCGGGTCGGTCCGGCCGCGTACGACGTGTTCATCCTCGCCGGTCTCGCCGGTGTCGTGGGCTTCCTCGCCCTGCTGGTGTCGATCATCGTCTCCGTCCGTATCGGCCGTGATCTGATCCGTGACCTCACCCGGCTGCGCAAGGAGGCCCACGAGGTCTCCGGTGTGCGTCTGCCCAGCGTGATGCGGCGGCTCGCCGCCGGCGAGCCGGTGGACGTGGAGACCGAAGCGCCCCGGCTGGAGTACGAGAAGGACGAGATCGGCCAGGCCGGTCAGGCCCTCAACACCCTCCAGCGCGCCGCAGTCGAAGCAGCGGTCCGCCAGGCCGAGATGCGGCGCGGAGTCTCGGAGGTGTTCGTCAACCTCGCCCGTCGCAACCAGGTGCTCCTCCACCGACAGCTCACCCTCCTCGACGCGATGGAGCGCCGCACCGAGGACACCGACGAACTCGCCGACCTCTTCCGCCTCGACCACCTCACCACCAGGATGCGTCGCCACGCCGAGGGCCTCGTGATCCTCTCGGGCGCCGCGCCGTCCAGGCAGTGGCGCAAGCCGATCCAGCTGATGGACGTCGTACGGGCCGCCGTCGCCGAGGTCGAGGACTACGAACGCATCGAGGTGCGCAGGCTTCCTCGGATCGGCGTCGGCGGTCCCGCCGTCGCCGACCTCACTCATCTGATAGCCGAGCTGCTGGAGAACGCCACGGTGTTCTCGCCGCCGCACACCGCCGTCCAGGTGCACGGTGAGCGGGTCGCCAACGGCTTCACGTTGGAGATCCACGACCGTGGCCTCGGCATGGCGGCCGATCTCCTGCTCGACGCCAATCTCCGTCTCGCGGAGACACCCGAGTTCGAGCTCTCCGACACGGACCGCCTCGGCCTCTTCGTGGTCAGCCGGCTCGCCCAGCGCCAGAACGTCAGGGTCTCCCTCCAGCCGTCACCGTACGGGGGGACCACCGCGATCGTCTTCATCCCCGCGGCGCTGCTGACCGATGCCCCGGAGACCCGAGGTGCCGGATTCCGGCTCGACCGCAAGAGTGAGAGCCAGTCCGCTCGCCGGGGTGGAGAGAACAAGCGGACCGCCCTGTCCGCATTGACCGGACCAGGTCAGGACCCGCCCGTGTTCTTCGGAGAACCCGTGGAACTGGGCGGTTCCACAAACGGGTTGGGCGCCCTGGGCGCCGGCCCCGCCGGTGTCGGACGCGGCCAACTCGACGCCGCCCCCTCCGGGGATCCCTTCGAGGGCTTCCCCGGCGCCCCCGACCGCGGCGACGCCCCAGGCGGCGACAACGCACTGCTCCGGCCCCTCGCCCGGGGTTCCTGGAGGCCGACCTCCGGCGAACACCAACAGGCGAACGACCCGACACCAGAACGGACGTCGGGCACCGTGCCGCTACCTCGTCGTCAACCCCCCACCCTCGTCAGCGATCACGGACGTAGAGTGGATGACCAAGGCCGGACCCACCCGACCGCCGAGCCCGTACGCGCTGAGCAACCCCAGCGCGCCTACCGCCCCGAGGCACCCATGCGCGGCGCCGAAGGGACGTCACCCGCACGAATCGACGGTCTGCCCCGGCGGGTGCGTCAGGCGAGCCTCGCCCCCCAACTCCGGGAGGGCGCCGCCGCCGCCGAGCGGAACGTGGGCAGGGGAGCCGGTGAAAGGGGTAGGGAGATCGAACGCGACGCGGACGAAGTGCGCAACAGGATGGCCTCCATGCAGCGAGGGTGGCAGCGGGGCCGCCTCAAGAACGCATACGGGGCCGAGGGCGCCGCACAGACCACAGGCACCGGCCCCGGTCAGACAGCACCACGAACGACATCAGAGGGGGACGGTCCATGACCGCACCGCACACCGCAGCGAATACCGCAGGCGCCCGCCCGCCGAACAGAGGGTCGGGCGAACTGAACTGGCTGCTCGACGAGTTGGTGGACCGCGTCGGCAGCATCCACAAGGCCCTCGTCCTCTCCAGCGACGGGCTGGCGACCGGCACCTCCCGTGAGCTCACCAGGGAGGACAGCGAGCACCTCGCTGCCGTGGCGTCCGGATTCCACAGCCTGGCCAAGGGCGTCGGACGACACTTCGACGCCGGCCAGGTCCGGCAGACCGTCGTCGAACTCGACGAGGCGTTCCTCTTCGTCACGGCGGCGGGCGACGGCAGTTGCCTCGCCGTGCTCGCCGACGCCGATTCGGACGTGGGACAGGTCGCGTACGAAATGACGTTGATGGTCAAGCGGGTCGGAGTCCACCTCGCCACCTCGCCGCGGACCGGTCACGCCCCCAGCGGGTGAAGGTCCTGGCATGAGTGAATCGACTCATCACGCCCAGCACCCGCACCACTTCTTCGATGCCGAGGCCGGCCCGGTCGTTCGTCCGTACGCGATGACCCGTGGCCGTACGAGCAGTGTGAACCAGCACCGGATGGACCTGATCGCCCTGGTCGTCACGGAGCCTGCTGCCGATCATCCCGGCCGGGATCAGTCACTCTCACCGGAGCACGTCGAAATCGTCGAGCGCTGCGGCGAGGCGCCGCAGTCGATCGCCGAACTCGCGGCCGGTCTGGATCTCCCCGTCGGGGTGGTCCGGGTCCTGGTCGGCGATCTCGTCGAGGACGAACTGGTCCATGTATCCCGTCCCGTTCCGCCGGCCGAGCTGCCGGATGTGAGTATTCTCCGCGAGGTGATTGATGGTCTTCGGGCGCTCTAGCAGCCGACGGCCCGTCGAACCCGTGACCCTCAAGATCCTGGTCGCGGGCGGTTTCGGTGTTGGCAAGACGACCTTGGTGGGCGCGGTCAGTGAGATCAAGCCCTTGCGTACGGAAGAGACCCTCAGCGAAGTCGGCCGCCCGGTCGACAACACGACCGGGGTCGAGAACAAGACGACGACCACCGTCGCCATGGACTTCGGACGGATCACCCTCCGCGAGGACCTGGTGCTCTACCTCTTCGGCACACCGGGCCAGGACCGCTTCTGGTTCCTCTGGGACGAACTGGCGCAAGGCGCGCTCGGTGCCGTGGTGCTGGCGGACACCCGCAGGCTGGAGGATTCCTTCGCCGCGGTCGACTACTTCGAGCGCCGCGGCATTCCGTTCACGGTCGCGGTGAACTGCTTCGAGGGAGCGGACCGATTCCCCGCGGACAGCGTCCGCGCGGCACTCGACCTGGACTCGGAGGTCCCGCTGCTCCAGTGCGACGCCCGTGAGCGGGAGTCGGCCAAGATGGTGCTGGTCTCGGTGGTCGAACACGCCATGGCACGCGTGGAAGGGCAGCGACCGCACGCGACGACCACATGACGTGGGCGGTCGACCCCGGCGGTACCGCAGAACTGCGGTCCGATCCGGGGCCGGTCGCCCCCCGATGCCGAGGTCGGGCGAGCAAGGCACCTGCGGAGACCGCCCCGGCACGGCAATGCGCCGCGGATCGCGGCCCGTCGGCGTCACACGCCCACACGCGACCCACAGGCCCATCGGGTCGACCGGAGTGTCAGATCCGATAGCACAGGGGCCCACAACTCGACGGCCCCCGTTCCCGCGGTGATTCCCAGCCAACCCGATTGGCCGATGAACGGGCCAAGAACGGCCACACGACCCCGCAACAGGACAGACCACCCATCCCGTTCCCACCCCGGCACACCAGGTCATCGGTTACAGTCCGCCCGTGCCCAACGACCTCTTCTGCGGCCATTGCGGAGCCCCCTACGGCTCCCGCACCGACTGGCCCCGCACCTGCACCTCCTGTGGGACCACCGCGTACCGCAATCCCCTCCCGGTGGCCGTCGCCCTGCAACCCGTACGAGACGAGAACGGTACGGGACTGGTCGTCATCACCCGTGCCATCGAGCCGCGCAAGGGACTGATCGCCCTCCCCGGCGGTTTCATCGACCACGGCGAAACATGGCAGGAGGCGGTCGTCCGCGAACTCCACGAGGAGACCGGCATCGAGACGGCGGCCAAGGACGTCCGACTCGCGGACGCGATGAGCGCACCCGCCGGGCATCTGCTGCTGTTCGGAGTGCTCCCGGGCCTGCGGATGGAACAACTCCCACCGATGGTCCCCACTCAGGAGACATCGGACCGTCATCTGCTGCGCACGCCCACCGAATTGGCCTTCCCACTCCACACGGCCGCCGTGCGCAGATGGTTCATGGGCCGCTACGAGTGAGCAGCCCACGGTCCGGGGCGCCGCCTACCGAACGGAATCCAGGCCGCGCACCCGTACCGGCCGTTTCGGTGGCCCAGCGCCATCACCACGGATCAGTTTCACCCGCACCTCACCGTCGACCAGTCGGGTTGTGTACCGCTCCACCTCGGCCCGTCCCCAACCGTCACCACTGCCCGACACCACCACACCACCTCCCTTGCGCCCGGCGGCAGGAGCCCACACCTCCAACTCCGTCGCCCCGTCCGAGCCCCGCACCGCCAACAC
Source organism: Streptomyces sp. NBC_00690 (assembly GCF_036226685.1). Taxonomy (NCBI): domain Bacteria; kingdom Bacillati; phylum Actinomycetota; class Actinomycetes; order Kitasatosporales; family Streptomycetaceae; genus Streptomyces; species Streptomyces sp. NBC_00690. The sequence goes on along the minus strand of NZ_CP109009.1, from coordinate 1,674,711 downwards.
CGACCCACCGCGGGCCAACACCGGAATCCGGGACAGCGGCGCATCGACCACCACCTGCCCGGGCCCCTCGTACACACGGCCCGTCGCCGTGTCGTACCAACGGCCCCGGGGCAGCCGCACCGTCCGGCTCCGCACACCAGGCTCCAGGATCGGGGCCACCAACAGCGCGTCCCCCAGGAGGAACGCGTCCTCACAGTCCCGTAGCGCCCGGTCCTTCGGGAAGCCCCACCACAGCGGACGGATGTAGGGCGCCCCCGTCAACCGGGCCAGCTGCGCCAAGGTGACGAAGTACGGGCGCAGCCGCTCCCGTTCCAGGAGCGCGGCCCGGGCGTGTTCCAGGACATCCGGACCGAACTCCCACGGCTCCCGCCGCCCCGCCCCGATCGCCGAATGCGTCCGGAACAGCGGCAGGTACGCCCCCAACTGGAACCACCGCAGGTAGAGCTCGGGAGCCGGCGAGCCGTCAAAGCCCCCCACGTCGCATCCCGAGTACGGCACACCGCACAGTCCCAGGCCCAGCACCAGGGACAGCGAGGCACGCAACCCCGGCCAACCGCTGGACACATCGCCCGACCAGGTGCCGCCGTACCTCTGCATCCCCGCCCACCCCGAGCGGGAGAAGAGGAACGGACGCTCATGGGGACGCAGCCGGCGCAGGCTCTCGTACCCGGCCCGCGCCATGGCGAGCGCGTACACGTTGTGGGCCTCGCGATGATCCCCGCCGCGCCCTTCGAACGAGTGTCGGGCAGAGCGCGGAAGGGTGTTCGCACCGAACACGGAGAACGACACGGGCTCGTTGAGGTCGTGCCACATCCCGGCGAAACCCTGCGCCAACCGTTCCTCGTACCACTGCCCCCACCAGCTCCGCACCTGCGGATCGGTGAAGTCCGGATAGACGCAGACACCGGGCCAGGCAACTCCGCGCACCTCGCGCCCGTTCACATCGCGGACGAACGCCCCGGCCGCGACCCCACTGTCATACACGGTGCCGCCCGCCTCAGCCTTCACCGCGGGATCGACGATCGAGACCAAGCGCACTCCGTCGGTGGCCAACTCCTCCGCCAACCCCGGAAGGCCGGGAAAACGACGCCGGTCGACGGTGAAGACACGGTGCCCGTCGTAGTGATCGATGTCCAGGTGCAGCGCAGACAACGGAAGTCCACGCTCCCGATAGCCGGCCACCACCCGTCGGACCTCCCGCTCACTGCCGAAACCCCACCGGGCGTGCTGTGGTCCCAGAGCCCAGGAGGGTGGCGCCGCGGGCGCTCCCGTCAGACGGGTCCACCGTGACAACACCCGCGCCGGTGTCCCCACCACCACCCAACAACGCAGCGGACCGCCGTCCATGTGCACCGCGCTCGTGGCCGGTCTGTCATGGCCCGAACCAGCCCCCTCGACGCCCTCGCGCAGCACCACCCGCCCGTCCCAAGGATCGTCGTAGAACGCCAGATGCGTCCCCGCGTCCGCCACCACCAACTGCACCGGCATGGTGATGTACAGCGGGTCGTCGCGCGGGCCGAACGTTCTCCCCGGATCCGTGTTCCACAGCCGGTACGTTCCCGCCCGCAGCCGCGGCCCCGAGGAACGACCGCCCAAGCCGAAGAACCGTGCGTCCGCGGACACCTCGGACCGCACCGTCCACCGGGCCGGCCCCCCATCCGCCCCTTCCCACCAACGCGGCGGCAGGTCCCTGCGCAACACCACCCCGCCGGGAGTACGCACCTCGACGGCCCCGTCCCGCGAGACCTGCACCGTCAGCCGCTCGGACACCACACGCCAACCACCGTCCTTGTCGGGTTCGAGCGTTGCCCGCGGATCCGGTTCGGGTACCACCCCTGACAGTGCGTACGACGGCTCGGGACCCGCCCCGTCCCACCCCCAGAACACCGCCCCGCCCGTCACCACCCGGATACGCAACTCGGAGCGCGCAAACCTGATGACCCCGCCGCCCGGTCGCGGCTCCGCGTCCACCACCATCCCCGGCACCCTGGCCCGCACCGCCCCGTGGGCCGGCAGATCCCTGGCGTCCAACCGACGGTGCCGCCACCCCGACAGCAGCGCACGCCATCCCCCGGGCCTCGCGAAACCCACCCCTGCGCGCACCAGTCCACGACCCTTCATGCACCTCACCCTGCCACCGGCGCGGCATATGCGCCGGGATGTTGAGCACCCGTTCACCCACTCCGGGAGGGTGATGGACGACGCCCCCTTCCGCCCCCAGCACGCGGACGAGAACCGCCCCGATGTCATTCCGTGTCCGATAGATGGTGCCCTGGTGTGAAAGACGATCACATGGCATCGTCCTGTCAACCGAGTCACGCCCAGCCGGCGTGCACCCGCACGACCGACGCCGAACAACACACACCGCGCACAGCCACCCGGGAGAGCAGCCCCATGACCTCGACAGCGCACCCCGAGCCCCTGTGGCAACCCGACCCGCAACGGATCGCCACCGCGCGGATCACCCGCTTCCAGGCATGGGCCGCTGAACACCACGGAGCCCCGGCCGACGGCGGCTACGCCGCACTCCACCAGTGGTCAGTCCGCGAGCTGGAGACCTTCTGGCGCGCCCTCGCCGAGTGGTCGGGAGTCCGCTTCTCGACTCCGTACGAGACGGTGCTCGCCGATTCCGCGATGCCCGGCGCTACCTGGTTCCCCGGCGGCAGCCTCAACTACGCCGAACACGCACTGCGCGCCGCCGACGAACGCCCCGACGCACCCGCGCTCCTGTGTGTGGACGAGACGACCGAACAGAAGGCCGTCAGCTGGGCCGAACTCCGCCGCCAGGTGGGCGCGCTCGCCGCCGAACTCCGTGCCCTCGGCGTGCGACCGGGGGACCGGATCAGCGGCTATCTGCCCAACATCCCCGAGGCCGTCGTCGCACTCCTCGCCTCCGCGGCCGTCGGCGGTGTCTGGACGTCCTGCGCCCCCGATTTCGGCGCCCGCAGCGTCCTCGACCGCTTCCAGCAAGTGGAACCCGTCGTCCTGTTCACCGTCGACGGCTACCGGTACGGGGGGAAGGAACACCGACGCACGGACACCGTCGCCGAACTCCGCAGGGAACTCCCCACCCTGCGCGCGGTCATCCATATCCCACTGCTGGGCACACCAGCCCCCGACGGCGCCCTCACCTGGAGCGATGTCACTGCTGCCGCGGTGGAACCCCACTTCGAGCAGTTGCCCTTCGATCATCCGCTGTGGGTCCTCTACTCCTCCGGCACCACCGGGCTGCCCAAGGCCATCGTCCAGTCCCAGGGCGGCATCCTGCTCGAACACCTCAAGCAACTCGCGCTGCACTGCGACCTCGGACCCGATGACCGGTTCTTCTGGTACACCTCCACCGGCTGGATGATGTGGAACTTCCTCGTCTCCGGCCTGCTGACGGGCACCACGATCGTTCTCTACGACGGCAGCCCCGGCTACCCGGAGATCGGCGCCCAGTGGGGCATCGCGGAACGCACCGGAGCCACCTTCTTCGGGACCTCGGCCGCCTATGTCATGGCCTGTAGCAAGGCCGACGTCCACCCGGCGCGCGACCACGACCTCTCCCGCGTCTCCTGCATCGCCACCACCGGCTCACCCCTGCCCCCCGACGGCTTCCGCTGGATCCGGGACGAGTTCAGCCACGACATCTGGATCGCCTCCGTCAGCGGTGGAACCGACGTGTGCAGCTGCTTCGCCGGCGCGGTGCCGACCCTTCCCGTGTACGTGGGCGAGATCCAGGCCCCTTGCCTTGGCACGGACCTCCAGTCCTGGGACCCGCACGGCAAGCCCCAGATCGACGAGGTCGGCGAGCTCGTCGTCACCCAACCCATGCCGTCGATGCCCCTGCGGTTCTGGAACGATCCCGACGGCAGCCGCTACCACGACAGCTACTTCGACATGTTCCCCGGCGTCTGGCGACACGGAGACTGGATCACCCTCACCGACCGCGGTTCGGTCATCATCCACGGCCGCTCCGATTCGACCCTGAACCGTCAGGGTGTACGCATGGGCTCGGCCGATATCTACGAAGCCGTCGAGCGCCTTCCTGAAATCAGGGAATCGCTGGTCATCGGCTTGGAAGAGGCCAACGGCGGCTACTGGATGCCGCTATTCGTCCAACTCTGCGACGGAGCCGAACTCGATGACTCCCTTCGTGACCGCATCAAGCGGACCATCCGAGAACAGCTCTCACCGCGCCATGTGCCCGACGAGATCATCCAGATCCCCGCGGTACCGCACACCCTCACCGGCAAGCGTCTCGAAGTCCCGGTCAAGCGCCTCCTCCAAGGCACTCCGCTCGCCAAGGCGGTGAACCCTGGCTCCGTCGACGATCCCGAACTGCTTGCCTTCTACGCCGAACTGGGCCGCGCCAGAAACGGCTGAGCGCCCGCCCCAGCCGGCGATGTCAGTGCCGCCCTCTACGGTGAGTCATGAGAAGTGACGCAACGCAGGGGGAAACGGGGAATCATGGCACACGACGACACCACCAACAGGGACACGCCACGAGCGGGCCGCAAGACGCGCGGCCCCCGTGGCGGCCCCAGGGCCACGGACCGACCCAGGAACCGGACCTCGCCACGACGGGCCCTGCGGCAGGAGGCCGTCACCACCGTCGGGGTCATCGCCGACGACGTCGACTTCCGGGCCATGCGCCGCTATCCCACCTTCGCCTTCGACGACCACCGTGAGTACCTCCGACACCTCCAGGCCCTGCTGCGTTCCCAAACGGCCGGGGAGCGGCACACGAGCGTCGTCGTCTTCGACCCGGAGGACTTCGCCGCCTTCTGCGCCGAGCAGGACCTGGACCCCGACACCCCGCTCAGCCGCAGTCGATACACAGCACACGCCGCCGACCTGTTCGGCACCCTGGCCTACGGTGGCGAACCACTCGACAGCCTGCTGCCCGAACTGATCGACCGGTCCGTGCGCCGTGCCACCCGGCACTGCGCGTCCGGCCTGCTCGCCGATGCGGGGGAGTGCGCCGACTGCGGACGCCACATCGGCAGGGCGGCCTTCGACAAGGCATCCCGGGCACTGCGACGCCTCCTCGACGCCGCCGGCCCAGGCAGCCACCACCTGGTCTGCAGCGTCCCCACACCCAGCGGGCAGATCTTCGCCACGCTCCACGCCGAGGGCCCGGCCGCCACAGCTCCGCCACCCATGGAGCCCGATACGGCCGAGGTCACCGAGTTCGCGACCGTCCTCGCGACGGGAATCGCCCTCGACACCACCGGGGGGCTCGTCCTGCGCACCAAGACCCCGGCCGCACCGGACCGCCTCCACGGCTGGCGGCTCCATCGCGGCCGACTGATCCCCCTCACCGAGGCCCAGGTCTTCAGCGCCTACTGCACGGACATCGAGACCGGTGAACCGATGCCGCCCGAGCCGGGCGTCGACTACCGCGCGGGATTCCACATCCCGGGCGACGATCCGGAGACCCACCACTGAGAAACACGTCGGAGGGGGTCCCGCCCAAAAGCAGGCAGGACCCCCTCCGCTCCATGCACCTACTCGCCGGAAAGAACACCCTGCGCAGCGGTGCGGGCCTCGTCGGCCGTGTCCGTGGCACGCGCGGCTGCCGCCGCCCGTTCGCACTGGGCCAGCGTGTAGGTCGCCAGCGCGGCCCTGACATAAGGAATCGCCGCCGCCCCCATCGACAGCGACGTCACCCCCAGGCCCGTCAGAACACAGGCGAGCAGAGGATCGGACGCCGCCTCACCACAGACGCCACAGCCCTTCCCCTCGGCCTTCGCAGCCTCGGCCGCGAGTGCCACCAGATCGAGCAGCGCTGGCTGCCACGGATCCTGGAGCCGGGAGACCGCTCCGACCTGGCGGTCGGCCGCGAACGTGTACTGCGCCAGATCGTTGGTGCCGAGCGAGAGGAACTCGACCTCGCGCAGGATCGACCGAGCCCTCAACGCGGCCGACGGAATCTCGACCATCGCCCCGTACTTCGCCCGTAGCCCGGCCGCCCGGCACGCCTCGGCGAACGCCCGCGCGTCGATGCGGTCCGCCACCATCGGCGCCATGACCTCCAGATGTACGGGCAGCCCTTCGGCCGCCCGGGCCAGCGCCGTCAGCTGGGTCTGCAACACCTCCGGATGGTCGAGGAGGCTGCGCAGCCCCCGCACACCCAGCGCGGGGTTGGGTTCGTCCGCCGGGGTGAGGAACTGCAACGGCTTGTCGGCCCCGGCGTCCAGTACCCGTACGACCACCCGCCCCTCGGGGAAGGCGTTCAGCACCTGTCGGTACGCCTCGATCTGCTTCTCCTCCGACGGAGCCTGCTCGCTGTCGTCGAGGAAGAGGAACTCGGTGCGGAAGAGGCCCACGCCCTCCGCGCCGGCAGCAAGCGCTGCCGATACGTCTCCGGGGCCGCCGATGTTGGCCAGGAGCGGCACCTTGTGTCCGTCCGAGGTGGTCCCGGGCCCGCTGGACGCGGTCAACGCGGCCTTCCGCTCGGCCGCCGCCCGCTCAAGAACGGCACGCTTCTCATCGCTCGGCTCCACGAAGACCTCACCGGAACTGCCGTCGACGGCGATGAGTGTTCCCTCGGCCAACTCGCCCGCGCCCGGCAGCGCCACCACCGCGGGAACTCCGAGTGCCCTGGCCAGGATCGCGCTGTGGCTCGTCGGCCCACCCTCCTCGGTCACGAAGCCGAGCACGAGCGTGGGGTCGAGCAGTGCCGTGTCCGCGGGCGCGAGGTCCCTGGCGATGAGTACATAGGGCTCGTCACTGTCGGGCACACCGGGCATCGGCACCCCCAGCAGTCGGGCCACGATGCGGTTCCTTACGTCATCCAGGTCGGCGACCCGCCCGGCCAGGTACTCCCCGGCACCGGCCAGCAGCGCCCGGTACGAGGCGAAGGCGTCGTACACCGCACGCTCGGCGGTGCTGCCCACCGCGATGCGACGTTCCACGTCCGCCATCAACTCGGGGTCCTGCGCCATCATCGCCTGCGCTTCGAGCACGGCCTGTGCCTCGCCACCGGCGAGGTTCCCCCGCGCGATCAGATCGGCGGACACGGCTTTGACCGCCTGGTGGGCACGCCCCTGCTCGCGCTCGGTGTCCTGTGCCGGGTTCTGCTTCGCGGGCGGTTCCAGGACCGCCGTACCCATGTGCCGGACCTCGCCGATCGCCACGCCGTGGCTCACCCCGACGCCTCGCAGAGTTGTCTCCATGTCACCCGTCTTCGATCGAGCGACGGCCGTGCCGCCGCGCCTGGATGCTGCCCGCCGTCACTGCCAGTCGAAAAGCGTGTCCCCTACGTTCACGGTGCCGGTGTCGCCGTCGCCGTCCTCCACGATGTTGGAGAGGGAGTCGGCCGTGGCTTCCAATGCCACGATCGGACAGATGGGGGACTTGCCCGCCTCTTCGACGGCGACCGGGTTCCAGCGGACCATCTCCTGCCCCCGGACGACGCTGTCACCCTTGTTGACGAGCAGCTCGAACCCCTCTCCGTTCAGCTGGACCGTGTCGATCCCGAGGTGGGTCAGCACGCCGTGCCCCTCACTGTCCACGACGACATAGGCGTGTGGATGGAGGGAGACGACGACGCCGTCGACCGGAGCGACGGCCACGGAGGGTTCCCGGAGCGGGTCGACCGCGGTACCCGGTCCGACCATGGCCCCGGAGAACACGGGGTCCGGCACTGCCGAGAGGCCGATGGCGCGTCCGGCGATCGGGGACGTCACTGTGGTCATGGAGCCTCCCAGAGGCGAGGAATCGATCTCGCGCCGTCACTATGTGTATGCCGCGGCGCACTGTTCAGCAGCGTATGTCATGCGAAGTCCTATTTCCGCCCGGAACCTTCCAGGCGAGGAGCCGATGCCTTCGGGGCGAACGCGCTGTGGTGGCGATTTGCCTCGGCCTCTCTGTGCCCGGTACTGTCGGACTCCTGCCTGGGCCCGAGTCGACCTTGCGTCGAGGGCTGGCAGCGGCTCAATCAATCCCAGATCTACTTGTACTGGCTGCTTTGCATGCCTGTAAAGCATTGGTCAGCAAGTCGTAAAGGGAATGATAAAGTCGGCTCAGCCGAAAGGCGAAAAGCCCTTCCAATCGGGTGCTGGATCGAATTCGAAGTCCGGAAACGGAGTGAGAAAAAGGTCTGGTAGGGTTGGAAACGCAAGACCGGAGGGAAAAGCCCGGAGAGTCCTGAGAGGGACTTGAAGGAAGCGTCCGTTCCTTGAGAACTCAACAGCGTGCCAAAAGTCAACGCCAGATATGTTGATACCCCGTCTCTTAGGAGATGTGGTTCCTTTGAAAAAGTCCTCATGCCATTGGTTTGGTGTGGGGCGCACTACAGCGAGGACGCTGTGAACCATCCGAATATTCCTTCGGATGGTTCCGCTCTTGTGTGGTGTTTGACCCGGTTTCGGGTAGACATTCACGGAGAGTTTGATCCTGGCTCAGGACGAACGCTGGCGGCGTGCTTAACACATGCAAGTCGAACGATGAAGCCTTTCGGGGTGGATTAGTGGCGAACGGGTGAGTAACACGTGGGCAATCTGCCCTGCACTCTGGGACAAGCCCTGGAAACGGGGTCTAATACCGGATACCACCTGAAGGGGCATCTCTTCGGGTTGAAAGCTCCGGCGGTGCAGGATGAGCCCGCGGCCTATCAGCTTGTTGGTGGGGTGATGGCCTACCAAGGCGACGACGGGTAGCCGGCCTGAGAGGGCGACCGGCCACACTGGGACTGAGACACGGCCCAGACTCCTACGGGAGGCAGCAGTGGGGAATATTGCACAATGGGCGAAAGCCTGATGCAGCGACGCCGCGTGAGGGATGACGGCCTTCGGGTTGTAAACCTCTTTCAGCAGGGAAGAAGCGAAAGTGACGGTACCTGCAGAAGAAGCGCCGGCTAACTACGTGCCAGCAGCCGCGGTAATACGTAGGGCGCAAGCGTTGTCCGGAATTATTGGGCGTAAAGAGCTCGTAGGCGGCTTGTCGCGTCGGATGTGAAAGCCCGGAGCTTAACTCCGGGTCTGCATTCGATACGGGCAGGCTAGAGTGTGGTAGGGGAGATCGGAATTCCTGGTGTAGCGGTGAAATGCGCAGATATCAGGAGGAACACCGGTGGCGAAGGCGGATCTCTGGGCCATTACTGACGCTGAGGAGCGAAAGCGTGGGGAGCGAACAGGATTAGATACCCTGGTAGTCCACGCCGTAAACGTTGGGAACTAGGTGTTGGCGACATTCCACGTCGTCGGTGCCGCAGCTAACGCATTAAGTTCCCCGCCTGGGGAGTACGGCCGCAAGGCTAAAACTCAAAGGAATTGACGGGGGCCCGCACAAGCAGCGGAGCATGTGGCTTAATTCGACGCAACGCGAAGAACCTTACCAAGGCTTGACATATGCCGGAAAGCATCAGAGATGGTGCCCCCCTTGTGGTCGGTATACAGGTGGTGCATGGCTGTCGTCAGCTCGTGTCGTGAGATGTTGGGTTAAGTCCCGCAACGAGCGCAACCCTTGTTCTGTGTTGCCAGCATGCCTTTCGGGGTGATGGGGACTCACAGGAGACTGCCGGGGTCAACTCGGAGGAAGGTGGGGACGACGTCAAGTCATCATGCCCCTTATGTCTTGGGCTGCACACGTGCTACAATGGCCGGTACAATGAGCTGCGATACCGTGAGGTTGAGCGAATCTCAAAAAGCCGGTCTCAGTTCGGATTGGGGTCTGCAACTCGACCCCATGAAGTCGGAGTTGCTAGTAATCGCAGATCAGCATTGCTGCGGTGAATACGTTCCCGGGCCTTGTACACACCGCCCGTCACGTCACGAAAGTCGGTAACACCCGAAGCCGGTGGCCCAACCCCTTGTGGGAGGGAGCTGTCGAAGGTGGGACTGGCGATTGGGACGAAGTCGTAACAAGGTAGCCGTACCGGAAGGTGCGGCTGGATCACCTCCTTTCTAAGGAGCACTTCTTAACCAGTCTTTCGGGGTTGGTTCAGAGGCCAGTACATCGGCGAATGTTCGATGCTGGTTGCTCATGGGTGGAACGTTGACTATTCAGTGAGCTTGCTTGCTGGTTCATCACGAGTACTACTGCTTGATTTATTGAGTGGTGTGGAAAGTGGTGGCTGGTGGGTGGGTTTGTTGGGCGCGCTGTTGGGTGTCTGAGGGCATGGGCGATTTTTGCTTGTGTTCCTTCTGCCGGTCCCGGTGTACTCGCTCAGGTTTGGGTGGGGTGATGGGTGGCTGGTCGTTGTTTGAGAACTGCACAGTGGACGCGAGCATCTGTGGCCAAGTTTTTAAGGGCGCACGGTGGATGCCTTGGCACCAGGAACCGATGAAGGACGTGGGAGGCCACGATAGTCCCCGGGGAGTCGTCAACCAGGCTTTGATCCGGGGGTTTCCGAATGGGGAAACCCGGCAGTCGTCATGGGCTGTCACCCATGCCTGAACACATAGGGCATGTGGAGGGAACGAGGGGAAGTGAAACATCTCAGTACCCTCAGGAAGAGAAAACAACCGTGATTCCGGGAGTAGTGGCGAGCGAAACTGGATGAGGCCAAACCGTATATGTGTGATACCCGGCAGGGGTTGCGTATGCGGGGTTGTGGGATCTCTCTTTTACGGTCTGCCGGCCGTGAGACGAGTCAGAAACCGTAGTCATAGGCGAAGGACATGCGAAAGGTCCGGCGTAGAGGGTAAGACCCCCGTAGCTGAAATGATTGCGGCTCGTTTGAGAGACACCCAAGTAGCACGGGGCCCGAGAAATCCCGTGTGAATCTGGCGGGACCACCCGTTAAGCCTAAATATTCCCTGGTGACCGATAGCGGATAGTACCGTGAGGGAATGGTGAAAAGTACCGCGGGAGCGGAGTGAAATAGTACCTGAAACCGTGTGCCTACAAGCCGTGGGAGCGTCGCATATCAAGCTTTTGTTTGGTATGTCGTGACTGCGTGCCTTTTGAAGAATGAGCCTGCGAGTTTGCGGTGTGTTGCGAGGTTAACCCGTGTGGGGGAGCCGTAGCGAAAGCGAGTCCGAATAGGGCGTTTTAGTAGCATGCTCAAGACCCGAAGCGGAGTGATCTAGCCATGGGCAGGTTGAAGCGGCTGTAAGAGGTCGTGGAGGACCGAACCCACCAGGGTTGAAAACCTGGGGGATGACCTGTGGTTAGGGGTGAAAGGCCAATCAAACTCCGTGATAGCTGGTTCTCCCCGAAATGCATTTAGGTGCAGCGTCGTGTGTTTCTTGCCGGAGGTAGAGCACTGGATAGGCGATGGGCCCTACCGGGTTACTGACCTTAGCCAAACTCCGAATGCCGGTAAGTGAGAGCACGGCAGTGAGACTGTGGGGGATAAGCTCCATGGTCGAGAGGGAAACAGCCCAGAGCATCGACTAAGGCCCCTAAGCGTACGCTAAGTGGGAAAGGATGTGGAGTCGCAGAGACAACCAGGAGGTTGGCTTAGAAGCAGCCACCCTTGAAAGAGTGCGTAATAGCTCACTGGTCAAGTGATTCCGCGCCGACAATGTAGCGGGGCTCAAGCGTACCGCCGAAGTCGTGTCATTGCAGCATATAGGGCTAACGCCTGTTGTGATGGGTAGGGGAGCGTCGTGTGCCGGGTGAAGCCGCCGCGTAAGCGAGTGGTGGACGGTTCACGAGTGAGAATGCAGGCATGAGTAGCGATACACACGTGGGAAACGTGTGCGCCGATTGACTAAGGGTTCCTGGGTCAAGCTGATCTGCCCAGGGTAAGTCGGGACCTAAGGCGAGGCCGACAGGCGTAGTCGATGGACAACCGGTTGATATTCCGGTACCCGCTTTGAAACGCCCAATATCGAGCCCATTAATGCTAAGGCCGTGAAGCCGCCCTTGATCTCTTCGGAGTGAGGGGGAGTGGTGGAGCCGCTGATCCAAGGTGGTAGTAGGTAAGTGATGGGGTGACGCAGGAAGGTAGTCCAGCCCGGGCGGTGGTTGTCCCGGGGTAAGGGTGTAGGCCGTGTGGTAGGTAAATCCGTCACACATTAAGGCTGAGACCTGATGCCGAGCCGATTGTGGTGAAGTGGATGATCCTATGCTGTCGAGAAAAGCCTCTAGCGAGTTTCATGGCGGCCCGTACCCTAAACCGACTCAGGTGGTCAGGTAGAGAATACCGAGGCGTTCGGGTGAACTATGGTTAAGGAACTCGGCAAAATGCCCCCGTAACTTCGGGAGAAGGGGGGCCATTCTTGGTGATCCGATTTACTCGGTGAGCTGGGGGTGGCCGCAGAGACCAGCGAGAAGCGACTGTTTACTAAAAACACAGGTCCGTGCGAAGCCGTAAGGCGATGTATACGGACTGACGCCTGCCCGGTGCTGGAACGTTAAGGGGACCGGTTAGCTCCATTTCGGTGGGGCGAAGCTGAGAACTTAAGCGCCAGTAAACGGCGGTGGTAACTATAACCATCCTAAGGTAGCGAAATTCCTTGTCGGGTAAGTTCCGACCTGCACGAATGGCGTAACGACTTCTCGACTGTCTCAACCATAGGCCCGGTGAAATTGCACTACGAGTAAAGATGCTCGTTTCGCGCAGCAGGACGGAAAGACCCCGGGACCTTTACTATAGTTTGATATTGGTGTTCGGTTCGGCTTGTGTAGGATAGGTGGGAGACTGTGAACAGCACACGCCAGTGTGTTGGGAGTCGCTGTTGAAATACCACTCTGGTCGTGCTGGATGTCTAACCTGGGTCCGTGATCCGGATCAGGGACAGTGTCTGATGGGTAGTTTAACTGGGGCGGTTGCCTCCTAAAGAGTAACGGAGGCGCCCAAAGGTTCCCTCAGCCTGGTTGGTAATCAGGTGTTGAGTGTAAGTGCACAAGGGAGCTTGACTGTGAGACCGACGGGTCGAGCAGGGACGAAAGTCGGGACTAGTGATCCGGCGGTGGCTTGTGGAAGCGCCGTCGCTCAACGGATAAAAGGTACCCCGGGGATAACAGGCTGATCTTCCCCAAGAGTCCATATCGACGGGATGGTTTGGCACCTCGATGTCGGCTCGTCGCATCCTGGGGCTGGAGTCGGTCCCAAGGGTTGGGCTGTTCGCCCATTAAAGCGGTACGCGAGCTGGGTTTAGAACGTCGTGAGACAGTTCGGTCCCTATCCGCTGTGCGCGTAGGAGTCTTGAGAAGGGCTGTCCCTAGTACGAGAGGACCGGGACGGACGAACCTCTGGTGTGCCAGTTGTCCTGCCAAGGGCATGGCTGGTTGGCTACGTTCGGAAAGGATAACCGCTGAAAGCATCTAAGCGGGAAGCCTGCTTCGAGATGAGGACTCCCACCCCCTTTGAGGGGTTAAGGCTCCCAGGAGACTACTGGGTTGATAGGCCAGATCTGGAAGGCGGGTAACCGCTGGAGGTGACTGGTACTAATAAGCCGAGGGCTTGTCCATAGAGGCTCGCGTCCACTGTGTTGGTTCTGAAACCACGACCGTGACATTTCCGGTTGGTTTTATAGTGTTTCGGTGGTTATTGCGTTAGGGAAACGCCCGGTTACATTCCGAACCCGGAAGCTAAGCCTTTCAGCGCCGATGGTACTGCAGGGGGGACCCTGTGGGAGAGTAGGACACCGCCGAACAATCATTGTGATAAGGGCCCTGTACCGGGTAGGTATAGGGCCCTTTCGCATTTCCCAACACATTTCCCGGGCACTATGCTCAAACACCATCCCTGTTCGTCAGGTGAGGCAGAGACGCGCCACACCCCTGTGGCCTTCACCCTTGTGGCTGAGGCTAAGCTCAGTGAGTAACGTCAGCACGTTCCCACAGGAGGCCCCCGGGTGGAGGTCCAAGAGACCCGCGTTCAGACGGACCGGGTACTCACCATCCCCAACATCCTCAGCATGGCCCGTCTCGCCGGCGTACCGCTCTTCCTGTGGTTGATTCTCCGCCCCGAGTTCGGCGGGCCCAAGAGCGACGGCTGGGCACTGCTGGTGCTCATGCTGAGTGGGATCAGTGACTATCTCGACGGGAAACTGGCCCGCCGGTGGAACCAGGTCAGCAAGCTCGGCCGGCTCCTCGACCCCGCGGCGGACAGGTTGTACATCCTGTCCACTCTGGTCGGTCTTACCTGGCGTGAGATCCTCCCGCTGTGGCTCACAGCCGCCCTTTTGGCCCGTGAACTGATGCTCCTGGTGATGGTCGCAATCCTTCGACGGCACGGCTATCCACCACCGCAGGTGAACTTCCTCGGCAAGGCCGCGACCTTCAACCTGATGTACGCGTTTCCCTTGCTCCTGCTCAGTGACGGAACTGGATGGCTGGCGTCACTCGCTGCTATTTTCGGATGGGCCTTCGCCGGATGGGGTACAACTCTGTATTGGTGGGCAGGGATGCTGTATGTGGTCCAGGTCCGCCGCCTCGTCAAGGCGGACACAATGGCCGATTGACCTCGTCGATGCGGAGCCGTGCAGTGTGGCCGGCAGCGCATGACGCCAAGAGGGCCTCTTTGGACGAGTGAAGTCGGCTGACCGTCGTCTCTCAAGGAGGACGCTTCCGACATGAAGGCCGTCGTGATGGCCGGTGGCGAAGGCACCCGGCTTCGTCCCATGACTTCGAGCATGCCCAAGCCACTCCTACCGGTCGCCAACAGGCCGATCATGGAGCATGTGCTGAGGTTGCTGAAGCGGCACGGGCTTACCGAGACCGTAGTCACCGTGCAGTTCCTCGCATCGCTGGTGAAGAACTACTTCGGTGACGGAGAAGAGCTCGGAATGGAGCTCACCTACGCCAATGAAGAGAAGCCACTCGGCACCGCGGGCAGTGTGAAGAACGCCGAGGAAGCGCTGAAGGACGACGCATTCGTCGTCATTTCCGGTGATGCTCTCACCGACTTCGACCTCACCGACCTCATCGCTTTCCATAAAGAGAAAGGTGCATTGGTCACCGTTTGCTTGACCAGGGTTCCCAACCCTCTCGAATTCGGCATCACCATCGTCGATGAGGGTGGCAAGGTCGAGAGGTTCCTGGAGAAGCCGACCTGGGGGCAGGTGTTCTCTGACACGGTGAACACCGGGATCTACGTCATGGAGCCCGAGGTCTTCGACTATGTCGAGGCGGATGTTTCCGTCGACTGGTCCGGAGATGTCTTCCCGCAGCTCATGAAGGAAGGCAAGCCGATCTACGGCTATATCGCCGAGGGCTACTGGGAGGACGTCGGTACGCACGAGAGCTATGTGAAGGCCCAGGCCGATGTGCTGGAGGGCAAGGTCGACGTCGACATCGACGGCTTTGAGATCTCGCCGGGGGTCTGGGTGGCCGAAGGCGCCGAAGTCCATCCGGACGCGGTGCTCCGGGGACCTCTCTACATCGGTGACTACGCCAAGGTGGAAGCCGGCGTGGAGATCAGGGAGCACACCGTCGTCGGCTCCAACGTGGTCGTGAAGACCGGTGCGTTTCTTCACCGAGCCGTCATCCACGACAACGTCTACATCGGTGAACACTGCAATCTCCGAGGCTGTGTGATCGGCAAGAACACCGACATCATGCGAGCCGCTCGCATCGAGGACGGTGCGGTCATCGGCGATGAGTGTCTCGTCGGTGAAGAATCGATTGTCCAGGGCAATGTGCGGGTGTACCCGTTCAAGACGATCGAGGCCGGGGCCTTCGTCAACACCTCGGTGATCTGGGAGTCGCGCGGCCAGGCCCACCTCTTCGGAGCTAGGGGAGTCTCCGGAATCCTCAATGTGGAGATCACGCCTGAGCTGGCCGTCAGGTTGGCGGGTGCGTACGCCACCACGCTCAAGAAGGGGTCCACGGTCACGACCGCCCGTGACCACTCCC
Organism: Streptomyces sp. NBC_00690; assembly: GCF_036226685.1. Taxonomy (NCBI): domain Bacteria; kingdom Bacillati; phylum Actinomycetota; class Actinomycetes; order Kitasatosporales; family Streptomycetaceae; genus Streptomyces; species Streptomyces sp. NBC_00690. Next base: position 1,658,970 of record NZ_CP109009.1, on the reverse strand, counting down.
GGGGCGCGCGAGCGCTCAAGCGGGCCATGATCTCGGCCCTCCAGGCCAGCGCCATCGATGTGCGTGACCTGGAGAACGTGCCCCTTCCCGTGGCTCGGCAACAGACCGCACGCGGGAGCGCGGGCGGAATCATGATCCGTACGTCACCGGGTGTGCCCGAGTCGGTCGACATCATGTTTTTCGATGAACGCGGTGCCGATCTCTCCCAAGCCGGTCAACGCAAACTGGACCGGGTGTACGCACGGCAGGAGTACCGGCGGGCCTTCCCCGGCGAGATCGGGGACCTGCACTTCCCTGCGAGCGTCTTCGACTCGTACACCGGCTCCCTGTTGCGCAACGTGGACACCACGGGTGTCGCCGAGTCAGAGTTGAAGGTCGTCGTCGACGCCTCCAACGGCAGTTCGGGATTGGTCCTGCCCAGTCTGCTGGGCAGGCTGGGAGTCGATGCTCTGACCATCAACCCCGGGCTCAACGAGGCCAGGCCGACCGAGACGGCGGAGACACGCCGTGCCGGTCTGGTTCGTCTGGGAGAGATCGTGGCCTCCGCCAGGGCGGCCTTCGGCGTGCGGTTCGACCCCGTGGGAGAGCGGCTGTCCCTCGTCGACGAGCGCGGTCGGATCATCGAGGACGACCGTGCGTTGCTGGTCCTTCTCGACCTCGTCGCGGCCGAGCGGCGCAGCGGCCGGGTGGCCCTGCCCGTGACCACCACGCGGATCGCCGAGCAGGTGGCGGCGTACCACGGGACGCAGGTCGAGTGGACGACGACCTCACCCGACGACCTCACCAGGGTCGGTCGAGAGGACGCCACCATCTTCGGCGGGGACGGTCGGGGCGGCTTCATCGTGCCGGAGTTCAGCAGCGTGTTCGACGGGACGGCGGCCCTGGTGCGGCTGGTGGGGCTGGTGGCGCGCACACAGCTCACGCTGAGCCAGATCGATGCCCGCATCCCCCGTGCCCATGTCCTCAAGCGCGACGTCGCCACTCCCTGGGCGGTGAAGGGGCTCGTCATGCGACGGGTCGTCGAGGCTGCGGGTGAGCGGCACGTGGACACCACGGACGGGGTCCGGGTGGTCGAGACCGACGGCCGTTGGGTGATGGTGTTGCCCGATCCGTCGGAGGCCGTCACCCATCTGTGGGCCGAGGGTCCGGACGACGCCTCTGCCCAGGCGCTGCTCAACGAGTGGGCCGCGGTGGTGGACAGCGCAGGTCAGTAATGGTGTGACCGGTATGTCGGGGGCCGCGTCCGAGCGGCCCCCGACGCTTGCGTAGGGCCATTCGGCGGTAGCGCACATGACGTGCGACGATGTGCGGCATGTCGCAGCAGCCCCCGGTTCGGAGCACCGGCTCTCCACCCGTACGACCGGCACGTCCCGATGCCTCGATGTCGCTGCTGACGAACGTCATGGAGCACAGCCTCGACGAGGGATACGCGGAGGCCGCGGCCCGTCGGGAGGCGGACGGGCGACTGCCTCGGACTCTGCGGGCCAAGCTCGGACTGGCAGCAGGTCTAGTCCTCGCCGCCATGGTCGTGACCGTGGGTGCCGCAGAAGCTCGGATAGCGGCTCCGGTGGTGGCCAAGGAGCGCGAGGAGCTGATCGACCGCATCGACGAGGAGACGGCTGCCGCGAACGCACTGGAGCGGGGTGTCGACGAACTCCGTGACGAGGTGGGAGAGCGCCAACGGAAGGCGCTGAACACCAAGGGGGGCGAACAGGAGCAGTTGGTCGGACTGCTCGCGGGGTCGACCGATGTGGAGGGCCCCGGCATCAGTCTGGTCATCGATGACGCCAAGGACACCGCCCAGGGCGGTGGCGGCCCCCGTGAGAGCAGCGGCTTCAGCGATACGGGTCGGGTCCGCGACCGGGACATGCAGCGCATCGTCAACGGACTGTGGCAGTCCGGCGCGGAGGCCGTGGCGATCAACGGGCAGCGGCTGACCGCACTGTCCGCCATCAGGGCCGCCGGCGACGCCATACTGGTGGACAACAAGCCATTGGTGCCGCCCTACACGGTGCTTGCCGTGGGGGAGGGAAACCGGCTGAACACGACGTTCCAAGACAGTGCGGACGGCCTCTACCTCCACGCGCTGAAGGAGAACTTCAACATCCGCTTCACCATCTCCACCAAGGACAAGGTGCGCCTCCCGGCGGCACCGAGCCTGATCGTCCGCACAGCAGAGCCGAAGACCGCCGACGCCGAGGGCCGTGGGCAGGGGACGGTAGACACAGAGAAGGGCACATCGTGATCGCCGTACTGGGCCTCGTCGTGGGAGTCGTGGCCGGACTGCTGGTCCGGCCCGAAGTGCCGGCGGTGGTCGAGCCCTATCTACCGATCGCCGTCGTGGCGGCACTGGATGCCGTATTCGGTGGACTGCGGGCCATGCTCGACGGAATCTTCGTGGACAAGGTCTTCGTCGTGTCCTTCTTGTCGAACGTGGTGGTCGCCGCCCTGATCGTGTTCCTGGGTGACAAGCTCGGCGTGGGCGCGCAGCTGTCGACTGGTGTGGTGGTCGTCCTCGGCATCCGGATCTTCTCCAACGCCGCGGCGATCCGACGGCACGTGTTCCGGGCCTGAGGAATGAAGGGCGAAATGAACAGCAACCGCATGCCGCTGCCGGACGAATCGGGCGAGCCGTCGGGCGGTGAGGCCGGGGCGCCCCGCGCGCCGCGGGAACCCGTGGGGTTGACCGGCCGTCAGCGCCTGGTCGCCGGTCTGTGGCCGCCGAGGATCACCCGCGCCCAACTGACCGTGGCCGTCCTGCTGTTCGTGCTCGGCCTCGGGCTGGCGATCCAGGTGCGTTCGACCAACGACGACAGCGCGCTGCGCGGCGCGCGGCAAGAGGACCTGGTGCGGATCCTCGATGAGCTGGATGACCGCAACCAGCGCCTTGAGGACGAGAAGCGGCGCCTCGAAGCACAGCGCACGGAGTTGGAGAACAGCTCCGACCGCGCCGAAGAGGCCCGTAAGCAGACCCAGCAGAAGGAGCAGCAACTCGGCATCCTGGCCGGCACTGTTGCGGCGCAAGGGCCGGGGATCACACTCACGATCGAGGATTCTTCGGGTGCCGTGGAGCCCGATATGTTGCTCGACGCGATTCAGGAGCTCCGGGCTGCGGGGGCGGAGGCGATCCAGGTGAATGAGCACAGGGTGGTGGCGGGTTCCTATTTCACCGGGGCGGGTGGTGACATCGAGGTGGACGGGAACCGGATCGGCGCGCCTTACATCTTCAAGGTCATCGGCAAGCCGCAGGACCTGGAGCCGGCTCTAAACATCCCGGGCGGCGTGGTCCAGACATTGGAGAAGGAGCAGGCCATTGCCACGGTGGTCCGCTCGGAGAAGATCATCGTGGATAGCTTGCGGCCCGCGGAGCGGCCTGACTACGCTCGGTCGTCAGCCCAGTGAGGCGAGGTTGCATAAGGGGCTACCGGCCAGGGCAAGAGCTCGGCAGGGGTCGGCGCACGGAATATGTGCCGCGTGGTGGAAACTGTCGGACGGGTACGGACGTTGTGATGATGTCCGGGTCGGCAGGTGTGTTCATTGAGGGTTCGTCCTGCCCCACGGGCGGGTCTATTTCGGTCAAGGGGAATCGCCCGTGAAGTTGTTTGCGAAGTTGTTCGGCAAGAGCGGACGCGAGGATGGCGGAAACGCCAGGCATCGCGCTCGGCGTCGTGGCCAGGAGGAGGAGCAGAGCGCGGAGCGCCCGCTCTTCCGGGACGAGGTCGCGGGCTCGGGCGGTGGCGTTCCCGGTGGTCAGGGCGAGTCGGTTGACCCTGCCGGTGCCGGCCGCATAGGTTTCGGAGACTCATCGACCTCAAGTTCGGGTGGAGGGTTCCCCTCCGACCCGTATGCGACCAATCCCCGTGGGGGACAGCCGCGGCAGGAGGACACGTCCATGTCGGCCGTGACGGTTTGTACGAGGTGCGGGCACCGCAATGCGGCGTCGAGCAGATTCTGCTCCAACTGTGGTGCGCCCTTGCGCGGTGGGGCTCCGGCCGAGCGTCCGTCGGAGACGACGTCGACGATCTCCATCTCAGGCTTGGAGGCGTACGACTCCGAGGTCACCGGACAGACCCAGGTCCCGTCGCTCTCCCCCGAGGCGCAGGCCGCCGTCGACGCCCTCCCCTTCGGTTCGGCGCTGCTGGTGGTGCGTCGGGGTCCGAACTCGGGAAGCCGTTTTCTTCTCGACGGCGAGCTGACCACCGCGGGTCGTCATCCGCAGAGCGACATCTTCCTGGACGACGTGACCGTCTCCCGTCGTCATGTGGAGTTCCGTCGGGGTCCTGACGGAAGTTTCAGTGTTGCGGACGTCGGCAGCCTCAACGGAACCTACGTCAACCGCGAGCGGATCGACTCGGTCTATCTGGCCAACGGCGACGAGGTCCAGATCGGTAAGTACCGACTGGTCTTCTATGCGAACCAGCGGGGCGTGTAACCCGTCAGGGAAGGTCCATGCGAACACCGACGGGCGGTGCCGGTCGCGGCACCGCCACCGCGGGGGATCGGCTGATGAGCATCGGTACGGTGCTCGGTCAGCTGCGTGATGAGTTCCCCGAGGTCACCATCTCCAAGATTCGTTTCCTGGAAGCCGAAGGGCTGGTAGAGCCGCGTCGTACCCCATCCGGGTATCGCAAGTTCAGCCCCGAGGACCTGGAGCGGCTCGCGCAGATTCTGCGGATGCAGCGGGACCACTATCTTCCGCTGAAGGTCATCCGGGAGCATCTGGACGCGGTCGCCCGTGGTGAGCAGCAGCCGCTCCCCGCGCCCAGTGCGCAGCGGGAGCACCCCGACGCGGCCTGGGAGGCCCCCAGTGAGCCCCGTACGGCCGCCAGGGTGGGTCGGGCGGAGTTGCTGGCCGCTGCTGGGGTCAGTGAGCAGGAGCTCGCGGAGTGGGAGTCCTACGGGCTGCTTGCGCGGGATGGCGACGGAGGGTACGACGCCGAGGCCGTCACGGTGGCGCGGCTGGTCGTCGAGCTGGGCAGATTCGGTCTGGAGCCTCGACACCTTCGGGCCATGAAAGCCGCGGCGGACCGGGAGGCGTCCTTGGTCGAACAGGTGGTTGCACCCTTGCGGCGGCATCGCAACCCGCAGACCAGAGCCCATGCGGAGGCCACCGCGAACGAGCTGGCAACCCTGTCGGTACGGCTGCATGCGGCCCTGATGCGGGCGGCCCTCGGGGTACGTCTTGACTGATCTTGGACGTGCCCGACTACCCAAAGGGGTCGGGCACGTCCTAGGGTTGCTGTGTGAACGAGCTCGACGTTGTGGGTGTCCGGGTGGAAATGCCCTCCAACCAACCGATCGTGCTCCTGCGTGAAGTGGGAGGCGATCGGTACCTCCCCATCTGGATCGGTCCCGGGGAGGCGACCGCCATTGCTTTCGCCCAGCAGGGCATGGCCCCTGCCAGGCCGCTGACGCACGACCTGTTCAAGGACGTGCTGGAGGCGGTGGGGCAGGAACTCACCGAGGTCCGCATCACCGACCTGCGCGAAGGGGTCTTCTATGCGGAGCTGGTGTTCGCCAGCGGAGTCGAGGTGAGCGCGCGTCCGTCGGACGCCATAGCGCTCGCGCTGCGCACCGGTACGCCGATCTTCGGCAGTGACGGGGTGCTGGACGACGCGGGGATCGCCATTCCTGATGAGCAGGAGGACGAGGTGGAGAAGTTCCGCGAGTTCCTCGACCAGATCTCTCCGGAGGACTTCGGCACCAACAGTCAGTGACGGTTCGTTGCTGATGGTGTGCCCGTGAGTGGCGCTGCGGAAGCCTCTGCGCCTCTTGCGTGTTCTCGGTCCAGAGGGCACGTCAGCATGGCGTTTTGGGGCCATTCGAGTAGCCTTTCCCCGAATTGGGGCATGGGAAACCACTCTCAGGGTGATTATCACTCGGCGTGCCGAGTGTGGCGATCGTTGACGCACCCCTGGTGACTGCCTACCTTTCGAGTGGGCAGGTCAAGGAGGAGGTCGGCGTGAGAAGTAGCGGCGACGGTGCGGTTGGGGGCGCCCTCGGCCGACGTCTGGGGGAGAGCGGGCTGTTTCCGCTCCAGGAGAGTGCGTCGGAGTCATCGGCGGAGGAAATCGGCTATCGCGGGCCGACCGCATGTGCGGCGGCCGGAATCACCTATCGACAACTCGACTACTGGGCGCGCACCGGTCTGGTCGAGCCCAGTGTCCGTGCGTCCCATGGATCGGGGGCTCAGCGGCTCTACAGCTTCCGTGACGTGGTCACCCTGAAGATCGTCAAGCGTTTCCTGGACACGGGTGTGGCCCTTCAGAACATTCGCGCCGCCGTGCGGCACCTGCGTACCCGTGGCGTGGGCGATCTGGAGCGCATGACCTTGATGAGCGACGGAGCAACGGTCTACGAGTGCTCCTCGCCCGACGAGGTCGTCGACCTGCTCCAAGGTGGCCAGGGCATCTTCGGCATCGCCGTGGGCGTTGTGTGGCGCGATGTCGAGGCGGCCCTGTCACAGCTGCACGGGGAGCGGATCGACACGGGGGAGACCCTCGTCGGCAACCATCCGATGGATGAGTTGGCCCGGCGCAGACGGGACCGTGCGGTCTGATTCCGTCCGATCCGGGCGGCGGGCCGCGTAGCTTTCCGATGTCTTTCCGCTCGGGCGGCGGTGCTGTCCGACCTCGTTGTCACAGGCGTGAGGCAGCATCGGAGATGTGAGATCCGTTCCGACGATCCTCCATCTCGACATGGACGCCTTCTACGCGGCAGTGGAGCAGGCGGCCAAGCCCAGCCTGCGCGGAAAACCCGTGATCGTCGGCGGGCTCGGACCGCGCGGGGTGGTGGCGACCGCCTCGTACGAAGCCCGTCGCTTCGGGGTGCACTCGGCGATGCCCATGGCGTACGCCCGTCGGCTCGCTCCGAATGCCGCCTATCTGGTGCCCAGGTTCTCCCTCTACCGGGCGGTCAGCGAGCAGGTCATGGAGCTCTTGGGTCGACTGTCCCCCCTGGTGGAGCCCCTGAGCCTGGACGAGGCGTTCGTCGATCTGGAGGCGGGTGGATCCGCCGATGACGCGCGATCCGCGCGAGCCGCCGGTGAGGCGCTGCGCGCCGACATCCTCGCGGCGACCGGGCTCGCGGGTTCGGTCGGGCTCGCGGGCTCCAAGATGCTGGCGAAGATCGGGTCGGAGCAGGCCAAGCCCGACGGACTGGTCCTGATCGAGCCGGGCACCGAGCGCGAACTGCTCGCTCCTTTGCCGGTGCGGACCTTGCCCGGGGTGGGACCGGCCACCGGCGAGCATCTGCGGCGGGCGGGGATCACGATCTGCTCCGACCTCGCCGCGGCCGGGGAAGACGAACTGGTACGGCTGCTGGGCAAGGCGCACGGTTCGGCGATCCACCGGATGGCGCTGGGACACGACGATCGACCCGTGGTCGCCGAGCGGGACACGAAATCGGTCTCGGTGGAGGACACCTTCGATGTCGATCTCCACGACCGGACCAGGATCAGGGCCGAGGTGGAGCGGCTCGCCGAGCGCTGCGTACGGCGGTTGAGGTCGTCCGGACATTCGGGGCGCACCATCGTGCTGAAGGTCCGGCGCTATGACTTCTCGACACTCACCAGGTCGGAGACCCTACGCGGACCGACCGACGACCCGGTCGTGGTGCGGGAGGCCGCCGGTCGTCTCCTGGAAGGCGTGGACACGACGGGCGGGGTGCGGCTGCTGGGGGTGGGGGTGACCGGGCTCGCCGACTACACCCAGGAGGATCTGTTCGCGCAGGCGACCACGGCCCGGGAGGAGAGAGAGTCCGCGGGAGGTGAAACGGACGCGGACCCTCGTGGCGGTGGACGCGTTGAGGGGGCGGGTGGGAGCGTTCGCCCGCCGGATCGGGCGCCTTTCGAGCGGTCCGAGCAGGAAGGCGGGCGTTCGCCGGCTCCCGTACCGCCGGACGGGTCGCCCGTGCGGTCCTCCGGCGAGCAGTCCGGCAGCGGTGCGGCCCACAGATCGAGCTCCAGGGATGAGCGGGAGACGTCCCGAGGGCCCGGGCCTTCGGAAGCCGATGCTGTCCGGTCGGCGGGTGCGGTCGGCGGAGCTTCCCGACCTCCGGATGTCGGGGAGGGGGCGGCCAAGGGAGGCGTCCACGACGGCACGGCCGATTCGGGTGAGCGGGAGAGCGGGGTCGGTGCGTCCATGGAGACCGCAGGGGAGCCGGTGGGATCAGTGCTCGCCGAGCGTCGCTGGTCGGCCGGTCACGATGTGCACCACACCGAGTACGGGCCGGGATGGGTCCAGGGCAGTGGTCTGGGTCGAGTCACCGTGCGGTTCGAGCAGCCGGGTTCGCCTCCGGGGCGCGTGCGCACGTTCCGGGTGGACGATCCCGAGCTCATGCCGGCCGATCCGTTGCCCCTGGTCGGCGGCGGGCAGGCGGATGAGGGGAGCAGCGCAGGTCGGGCCGGTCAGGTGCCCTCGTCCTCGCGGCCGGCGATACGACCGAAGGAGCGGTCGGTCGAGGGCTCCTCCCCGGCTGGGGAGGGCGGGGGGGCTGGCGTCTCCGGTGCCGAGGACAGTTCGAGCCCGTAGTGGTGGTAGAGCTGGAGTTCCTGTTCGGGGGAGAGGTGCCTGCCCACACCGAAATCCGGTGCGTCCTTGATCAGCGAGCGCTCGTAGGGCACCCGCAGGACGTCGTCGGCGAAGGTGCTCGGCTCCAGCGGGACGAAGGCGTCCCTGCTGAAGAGTCCGGTGCGTACGGCCGCCCATTCGGGTGCACCGGTGGCGTCGTCGAGGTACACCTCGTCCACCGTTCCGATCTTGGCACCGTTGCGGTCGAACGCCTTGCGGCCGATCAGGCTGCGCGGATCGATATCGGTCTGCACGAGTCCTCCATATGTTGGCAAACTGCTCCATGGACCACTAAAAAACACGAAAGGGCACAAAGTCGGTGTCGGCCACTTGAGCGATTGCCGAGAAGACGCGCTGGTAGGCTGACTAGCGGCTGTTGACCCCGCGCGGGAGAGTCCACCGGAAGGACGACGGTGGCGCCGAAGGAGCAAATCCTCCCCGGAATCTCTCAGGCACCTGTACCGCGTGGACGAGGTCACTCTGGAAAGCAGGGCGGGCGTCGGACGGCATCCGCTCTCACCGACGGTGAAAGCCGGAACGCTGCTGTTCGGCGATCCGGTGAAACTCTCAGGTTGAGATGACAGAGGGGGAGGCCGTCCAGGGCATCCGTGTGATGCCCCTCGCAGGTCGCGTCAGACCAGGAGGCCTCCTACATGACCGCCAACCGCACTCCGCTCGCACAGCTGGAGCGAGGCACCCCCTTCGAGCAGCGCCACATCGGGCCGGACACCGCGGCCCAGGCCAAGATGTTGGCGCAGGTGGGATACGGCTCGCTGGACGAGCTGACCGCCGCTGCCGTCCCCGAGGTGATCAAGAGCACGGAGGCGCTCGCCCTGCCGGAGGGGCGGTCGGAGGCCGAGGTGCTGAGCGAACTGCGCTCCCTCGCCGAGCGCAACAAGGTGCTGGCGCCGATGATCGGTCTCGGCTACTACGGCACGTTCACCCCGCCGGTCATCCTCCGCAACGTGATGGAGAACCCCTCCTGGTACACCGCGTACACGCCGTACCAGCCCGAGATCTCCCAGGGGCGGCTCGAAGCCCTGTTGAACTTCCAGACCGTCGTCGCCGATCTGACCGGTCTGCCCACCTCGGGCGCCTCCCTGCTCGACGAGGGCACGGCAGCAGCCGAGGCGATGTCCCTGGCGCGGCGGGTGGGCAAGGTCAAGAACGGCGTCTTCCTGGTCGATGCCGACGTCCTGCCCCAGACCCTCGCGGTGATCCAGACCCGCGCAGAACCGACCGGTGTCGAGGTCGTCACCGCTGACCTCGGCAACGGCATCCCCGCAGCCATCGCCGAGCGCGGTGTCTTCGGCGTGCTCCTCCAGTACCCGGGTGCCTCCGGAGCCGTGCGCGACCTCGCGCCTGTCATCGAGCAGGCCCACGGCCTCGGTGCGATCGTCACCGTCGCCGCCGACCTCCTCGCGCTCACGCTGCTCACGCCTCCCGGCGAGATCGGCGCCGACATCGCCATCGGCACCACCCAGCGCTTCGGCGTCCCCATGGGCTTCGGCGGACCGCACGCCGGCTACATGGCCGTACGCGAGAAGTTCGCGCGCAGCCTGCCCGGACGGCTCGTCGGCGTCTCCGTCGACGCCGATGGCAACAAGGCGTACCGACTTGCCCTTCAGACCCGTGAGCAGCACATTCGCCGGGAGAAGGCCACCAGCAACATCTGTACCGCACAGGTGCTGCTGGCTGTGATGGCCGGTATGTACGCGGTGTACCACGGCCCGGACGGACTGCGGGCGATCGCCCACCGGACCCACCGGTATGCCACGCTCCTCGCCGCAGGGTTGGCGGCCGGCGGTGTCGAGATCGTCCACGATGCCTACTTCGACACCCTGACCGTGCGAGCCCCCGGCCGTGCGGGTGCCGTCGTCTCCGCTGCCCGCGAAGACGGGGTCAACCTGCACCTCGTCGACGAGTCGCACGTCTCCGTCGCCTGCGACGAGACCACCACCCGCGCCAACATCATCGCCGTGTGGGCCGCCTTCGGTGTCGAGGCGGACCTCGACGCCCTCGACGCCGTCGCCGAGGAAGCCCTGCCGCAGGCCCTGCTGCGCAGCGGCGATTTCCTCACCCACCCGGTGTTCCATGAGCACCGTTCCGAGACTGCGATGCTGCGCTACCTGCGGCGGCTCGCCGATCGTGACTACGCCCTGGATCGAGGCATGATCCCGCTCGGCTCCTGCACCATGAAGCTGAACGCCACCACCGAGATGGAGCCGGTGACCTGGCCCGAGTTCGGGCAGATCCACCCCTTCGCCCCCATCGAGCAGGCAGCCGGCTACCTCACGCTCATCCGTGAACTGGAGGAGCGCTTGGCCGAGGTAACCGGCTACGACAAGGTGTCCATCCAGCCCAATGCCGGTTCCCAGGGCGAACTGGCCGGACTGCTCGCGGTGCGCGCCTACCACCGGGCGAACGGCGACGAGCAGCGCACGGTCTGTCTGATCCCCTCCTCGGCGCACGGCACCAATGCGGCCAGCGCCGTGATGGCGGGCATGAAGGTTGTCGTGGTCAAGACCGCCGATGACGGAGAGATCGACGTCGCCGACCTCCGGGCCAAGATCGAGCAGTACCGCGACGAGCTCTCCGTGCTGATGATCACCTACCCCTCCACCCACGGGGTGTTCGAGGAGCACGTGGCCGACATCTGCGCGCAGGTCCATGCGGCGGGCGGTCAGGTGTACGTCGACGGCGCCAACCTGAATGCGCTGGTGGGGCTCGCCAAGCCCGGCGAGTTCGGCGGCGATGTGTCGCATCTGAACCTGCACAAGACCTTCTGCATCCCGCACGGCGGCGGTGGCCCCGGCGTAGGACCGGTCGCCGTGCGCTCCCACCTCGCTCCGTACCTCCCCAACCACCCGCTCCAGCCGAGCGCCGGACCCGAGACCGGAGTGGGTCCGATCTCAGCCGCGCCGTGGGGTTCGGCCGGAATCCTGCCGATCTCCTGGGCGTACGTGCGACTGATGGGTGGCGAGGGGCTCAAGCGCGCAACCCAGGTCGCCGTGCTCGCGGCCAACTACATCGCCAAGCGGCTGGAGCCGCACTACCCGGTGCTCTACACCGGGCCCGCGGGGCTCGTCGCGCATGAGTGCATCGTGGATCTGCGCCCGCTGTCGAAGGCGACCGGCGTCAGTGTCGACGACATCGCCAAGCGGCTGATCGACTACGGCTTCCACGCCCCGACGATGTCCTTCCCCGTCGCGGGCACCTTGATGATCGAGCCCACGGAGAGCGAGGACCTGAGCGAGATCGACCGCTTCTGCGCCGCGATGATCGCCATCCGCAGCGAGATCGAGAAGGTTGCGGCGGGCGAGTGGCCCGCTGACGACAACCCGCTGTGCAATGCCCCGCACACCGCGGCTGCTCTCGGCGGTGAGTGGGACCACGCCTACAGCCGTGACGAAGCGGTCTTTCCCGCGGGCGTGAGCACGGCGGACAAGTACTGGCCGCCGGTCCGCCGGATCGACGGTGCCTTCGGCGACCGGAACCTGGTCTGTTCCTGCCCGCCGCTGGACGAGTACGACGCCTGAGCCCGGCCCGGACAGGGTTCGGGGCCGGTACGGAGGGATTCCTCCGGCCGGCCCCGATGGTTCGGCGGGTACGGGCACGGCCAGCACACGTACTCGACGATGACGTTCGCGGCGTCGCTACCGCCGTGGGGGGGTGGACCCGACGGCGAATGCCGTCGGATGTACGGCGGGTCAGGCGGCCGTCCTCGACTGGCGCTGGGGTGCGATGATCTGGCCGTTCGGCAGCAGCTCACCGGTGTCCTCGAAGAGGAGCACGCCATTGCACAGCAGGCTCCAGCCCTGTTCGGGATGGTGCGCCACGAGACGCGCCGCGTCCCGATCGGCTGAGTCGGATGTCGGGCAGGGTGGCTGATGCTGGCACATGGGCGGGATCTTTCGCTCTGATGTGATGAGTGTCCTGCGGCTCGATGAGGAGTTCATGGCCGCCCCCGTATCTGTCGGTCCGTTCCCAGTGTTGCCCCACGGACGAGAATCCGCAGGGATTTCGCGGCACCTCGTCTTACTGGTTAAGGACGTATCACCCAGCCGGACGGTTCAGCCCAACTCCATTGTCCTTTCGGGTGGTTCAGGGGGGCCGGTACGGGCTAGTCCGGACGGGAGCAGAAAGCGCCCCGCGACCGAACGGTCACGGGGCGCTCACGATGGTTTCGGCCGTCCTGAAACGGAGATTCCGAGGCTTCAGGACAGAGCGATGCTTCGGGTCAGAGCGGTGTTCCGGGTCAGGCCGGCGATCCCAGCAGAGGTGGAGCTGTGAGCCTCAGGGTCATCACCGGAAGGAGGTCGCAGACCTGGTGCGCTCGGTGGGCCGCGATCCCCGGTGGCGCAGGGGCCAGCGGGACCAGGATGTCCGTGGGGCGGAGCGCACCTGACGAGGCATCCGCGTTGATGTCTCCGTGCAGCCAGAGCGTGAGCATGTACAGCGCGGGAATGGAGAGCAGCCTCGGCTGGAACGGATGGTGGAGTGAATCCGCCTGTTGGAGCGCCCGTTCGGTCGAGGTGATGTAGGGGCCTTCGAAGAAGTGCGAGAACGCCCAGCCGTCCGGGGTGAGTCGCGTCTCCGCAGCGGCGACGTACCCCTCGTGGGCGCGGATCAGTACCCGCCATCCGGTGAGACGGGTACCCGGGGTGGGTGAGTTCGGGTCGATCTGGTCGAGTACGTGGACGGGAAGTGGTGACTCGGGGCTCACCGGTCCCTGGACGGACCGGAGAGCAGGGGTGCGATCCTCGTTGACGGCGGCGGGGGAGCCGAGTGCCGCGAGGACGCTGCGTAGGACAGGCGCGGGAGCCGGGAGGGCATGCAGCGGCATGGTGGGTCGCCTCTCACTTTGGGGAGACACGGCGGAGCATGGGAGGTGCGGACAGCGCTGTCGGCGTGCGGAGCCAGAGGGGCTAGGGGTCAGAGGGGGAACAGGGGCCGTAGGGCACCCGGTGCCAACTCTCTGCCTCGATTACGGAGTTTATACGACACGTGTTCATACAGTGATTCCGCTAGCGCCTGTGCGTATCGTCAGCAAGGCGCTTCCAGGACTGTTTCCTTGGAGGAATCCGCAGGTTTTTCGCTGGGAAATCCGCCGGGCCTGGGCATTCTCCGGGATGGCGGTAGGCCGAAAAACGGCAGTCATTGTGTCCGGCACCGGGTAACGATAGGTGCGTACAACACCATCCCGAGATGCTGAACCGAGAGGCGACCCACGTCACACTACCGGTCCCCGAGCGACATGGCCGCGTTATAGATCAGTCAGTCTGGGCATTATCGTCCGAGACGCGAGCGACGGATGCCGCGCGGTGCCCAGTCGAGGAAGGACGCTTCGATGGGGGAGAAGGTCGTGGCCGGCGGTTTTGAGCTCTCCGATCGTCATGAGTACCGGCGAAAGCTCCAACAGTGCCTGGCGGGGCTGGGGCGACTGCTCGACGAGCAACGGTTCGACCGGCCCAAGAATCTGATGGGTCTGGAGATAGAGCTGAATCTCGTCGGTTCGGACGGTCTGCCGCGGATGATGAATGCGGAGGTGCTCGAACGCATCGCCAGTCAGGATTTCCAGACCGAGCTGGGAATGTTCAACCTGGAAGTCAACATCGTGCCCCACCGTCTCGGTGGCCGGGTCCTCGACCAGCTCGCCGAAGAACTGCGGACGGGACTCGCGTACGCACATCGAAAGGCTGACGAGGTCGGCGCCGGGATCGTGATGATCGGCATCCTTCCCACGCTCGCACAGGACGACCTGGTGTCCGCGAACCTCTCGGACGTCCGGCGCTACACGATGCTCAACGAGCAGATCGTCACCGCGCGGGGCGAGGCGTTCGAGCTCGACATCGATGGAGTCGAGCATCTGACCTGCACCTCTGCCTCCATTGCGCCCGAAGCTGCCTGTACATCGGTGCAATTGCACCTTCAAGTGACCCCGGGCCGTTTCGCGGATGTGTGGAACGCGGCTCAGGCAGTGGCAGCAATACAGATCGCGGTCGGCGCCAATTCGCCCTTTCTCTTCGGCAAGGAACTCTGGCGAGAATCGAGGCCGCCGCTCTTCCAACAGGCCACCGACACCCGGCCGCCCGAACTGCAGGCCCAGGGAGTACGACCCCGGACCTGGTTCGGTGAGCGCTGGGTGAGTTCGGCCTATGAGCTCTTCGAGGAGAACCTGCGCTACTTTCCGGCGCTCCTGCCGATCTGTGACGACGAAGAGGACCCGTTGCGGGTCATCGACGAAGGTGGCGTACCAAAACTCCAGGAACTCGTCCTCCACAACGGCACGGTCTATCGCTGGAACCGTCCGGTCTACTCGGTCGCGGACGGGGTTCCCCACCTGCGGGTGGAGAACCGCGTACTGCCCGCGGGACCCACGGTCACCGATGTGATCGCCAATGCCGCCTTCTACTACGGACTGGTTCGCGCGCTGTCCGAGGAGTCCCGTCCGGTGTGGACCCGCCTGCCGTTCGCCACCGCGGCGGAGAACTTCGACACCGCGTGCCGCCAGGGCATCGAAGCCACGGTGCAGTGGCCGAGGCCGGGGCGTGGCGGCGGAATCGCGGAGGTTCCCGTCGTCACGCTCGTCCGCGATGAGTTGCTACCGCTGGCCGCCGCCGGGCTGGACGCCTGGGGCATCGAGCCCGCCGATCGGGACCTCTACCTCGGAGTGATCGAGGAGCGGTGCAGGCGAAGGGTGAACGGTGCGTCCTGGCAGGCCGACACCTTCCACCGAGCGCTGGACGCGGGGCTCGGCCGGGACTCGGCGTTCGCGGCGACCACCCGCCGCTACAGCGAGTTGATGCACCTGGGCGAGCCCGTCCACACCTGGCCCGTCGGCTTTCCGGGGCAGGGCCGCTGACCAGGTTCTCCCGGGGCTGCCCGGATCAGTCCCGATCGACGTCGAGGGAGCGGCCGACGGCCGTGATCGCCTTCAGGATCGCCCCTTGGATGTCGGCCGGGTCGCTGACCTGGTAGCCGGCGCCACCCGTCACCTGGGCGATCTTATCCAGCTCTCCTTGGTCGGCCGATGTCCCGACGGCGATGGCGATCAGCGGCACCGGGCGTCTGTCGTCCCTGACCTCCTTGAGCTTGGCGAGCAGCGTGCTCCGGGAGATGCTGAACCGGTCCTGGTTGGCCCCATCGGTCACCACGATCAGCGCATTGAACTTGCCGGGCACATGGCCCGCCTGGGCCGACTTGTAGGCGGCGAGCGTGGAGTCGTACAGCCCGGTCGCGCCGTCCGGTACCGGCTTCAGCGCCTGGAACGCCGCCGAGAGCTGGGTCCGCTGGGTGCGTTCACCGCGCACGAGTGCGCCGAGCCTGGCGGTCGGAACCAGTTCGCGATAGTCGTGGGGGCCGTTGAGACCGGTGGCGAACTCCCAGAGCCCGATCTCGTCCTCCTGGCTGAACTGGTCGACCACGCGCAACAGGGAGGCTTTGGTGGCTTCGAGCCGTGTCTCGCTGCGGCCGGGTACCGGTGACTGCATCGATCCCGAGACATCGACGACCGTCGTCAGTCGGGCGCTGCGCACCGTGATGGTCCACATGCCCAACATCTCCTGGAGCAGGTCCCGTGAGATCTGGTCGGCGCCCGTGACCTGGCGGGCGTAGGGCTGCGGTGGTCTTCCGCCCGCCGTGTGCACCAGAACTCCCGGGGCCTCGCCCCTCGGCGGGCGGAATCCGTGGGCGGCGAGGTCGCGCAACGAGGCGGCATCGCCCAGGAGCGCCCCGAACCGTGTCGCCGCCCGTCCCTCGTCCACGGTCAAGTCGTTCACGTCGACCAGGTGGTAGGGGTAGTCGAGCCGGAGCGCGCGGTCCGTCGGATAGAAGAGGTCGAGGTCGTCCTTGTCGCCGGCGGAGAAGTTGTGGGTGAAGGCGGCCTGCTCGGACAGGAACACCGCTTCGTTGCGCGAGCTGCCGGGCGCGGAGAGCGTACGCAGGATCTGGGAATCCGCGGGGGCCAGCCGTTGGGCGAGCAACCGGGCGGTGGCGGCGATCCTGGCATCGGCGTCCGGAAGGCCAGGTCGTGGCGTCCGGTCCGCTTCGGCTGGGAGGCTCTGGGCCCCTTCGCGCGGTGGAGATGGGCTGGGCAGGGGTTGCTTCGGCCCCTTCGTGGCGCTGGGTTTCGGCTTCGGCTCTGCGGAGCGCTTGGCCGAGGGCGAGGAAGCGGGCTCCTTCGGCTCGGGCTCCGTCGATTCGGGCGCCGTGCCGGGTTCGTCGGGCAGGGGCCGGTCGGTGCCGTTGCGCTCCTCCCAGGTGCGATCGCCGCTCTCGCGGGCGTAGGAGGCCGCGACGCCGGCGAGGGCCAGCAGACCGGTGGCGCTGTGGGTGGGATCGGCGGTGCCCAGATGTACGGATTCCGAGGCGGTCGTGGCCGTCGCCAACTGTGCCCAGGTGTAGGTCTTGCCGGGCCATCCCAGCCAACTGCCTGCCGAGCGGTCCGTGGCCACGCCAATCGGTGACACGGCGACCTCGCCCGCCATCTGTAGCGGTACACCGCGGCTGGACGCGTCGGCCTGGTGGGCCCAGATCTTCGAGTCGGGGAGCCAGACCTCGTACTCGGACTCACTGCGATGGTCGGACAGTTCCGTTGCGACCTGGTAGTTCTCGCGGGCCTTCACCCGGACGTCCATGCACTGGCCGTCGGAGGTGATCTTCTCCTTGTGGACCCGGTCGGCCGCGGCTCGGACGACGGGCGCGATGTCGGGGGAGACGGCGACGTCCAGTCGTACGGCGGACTCTTCGCAGGAGCGGCCGAACGGAGGCAGTCCGCTGTAGGCGGCGACGCCCGTACCCGCCGCGAGTGTCAGAACGAGCGCGGTGGCCATCAGCACCCGACGGTGTCGGGAGCGAGGTCCCGCGCCGCCCGTGCCGCCGGCCCCGGAATCGGGCAGGGTGTGACGTTCCATGCGATGGTGCCCTCCTTGAATGATGAACAAGGAAATGGCGCGGCGTCACATGGTGACGCAGACCCCCCGGCCTGTCGCGATCTTCGTACTCGCATTCGAGACCCTAGCGGGGTGAGGATGCGGATGAGGCTGGAATGAATAACTGGAGGCACGTGTGCACATGGAGGCGGGACGAGTGGCTGAGACATTGCCCCAAGAGGTCGTGTCACCCAAGATCCTGAAGTCCGAGATGCTCCTGGTGCTCGCGCTGTCGCTCGGGGCCAGTGCCGTGTCGTCCCTGATCAGTTTTGTCGGCTCGCTCACCAAACCGGGCGACCTCAAGGACCAGGCCGCGACGTTGAACGGGTCCTACGCGCCCGGGCGCCCCTGGCTCGACCTCTCCTGGCAACTCTTCGGCATCGCCACGGCCCTGGTGCCGGTCCTGCTCGTCGCGCACTTCCTGGTGCGCGAGCGCGCGGGACTGGCGGTCATCGGCTTCGATCGGCGCAAACCATGGTTCGACCTCGGAAGGGGAACCCTCCTTGCAGCCGGGATCGGAACTGCCGGGCTGGCGTTCTACCTGGTGGCACGCGCGGCGGGATTCAACCTCACCGTGGTGCCCGAGTCACTGCCCGAGGTGTGGTGGAAGTTCCCCGTACTGATCCTCTCCGCGCTCCAGAACTCGATCGTGGAAGAGGTGATCGTCGTCGGGTACCTGCTGCGCAGGCTCGATCAGCTGGGCTGGCCCCCGATGGCCTCGCTCATCACCAGTTCGGTGCTCCGCGGTTCGTACCACCTCTACCAGGGCATCGGCGGCTTCATCGGCAACATGGTCATGGGAGTGGTCTTCGTGCTGCTCTACCGGCGCTGGGGCAGGGTCGGGCCCCTGGTCGTGGCCCATGCCCTGCTCGACATCGTCGCCTTCGTCGGATACGCACTCCTGGCGGGACGGGTGGACTGGCTGCCCACGCCGTGACCGCCCGGCCAAGTGCGTTCGTCATGGTCAGGGGGCGATGAGCAGTTCGCCGTCGATGACGGTGTACGAACGACCGGTCAGCAGGGTCCGCTCGCCGCGCAGCGAGGTGCGTACCAGTCCCGAGCGGGCGGACGCCTGGAGGCCGGTCAGATCGGTCCGTCCCAGGCGCGCGGACCACAACGGGGCCAGGGCCGTGTGGGCACTGCCGGTCACTGGGTCCTCGTCGATGCCCATCCGGGGGAAGAAGCAGCGGGACACGAAGTCGTAGTCACCTTCGGCCTCCTGGCCCCGTTGCGCGCTCGAACGCCCGGCCGCAGCCGTGGCGATGATGCCGCGTTCTGCGAAGGCGGCGAGCGCGGGGATGTCCGGGGTGAGGCCGCGCACGGTGTCCTCATCGGTCAACTCGACCACCAGATCGCCGATGTGCGCGGCGGTGTCGTACGCGGCGAGCACCGGGGCGCCCAGGGCCTTCGCCACGCCATCGGGTACGGCCACCGGGGTCAACGAGGACGTGGGGAAGTCGAGGGTGATGGTGCCGTCCTCGTGGACGGTGGCGGAGAGGATGCCGCACCGGGCGGCGAAGCGCACGGTGCCCGAGACGGCTCCCGTGGAGTGCAGCACATGCGCAGCGGCGAGGGTGGCGTGGCCACACATGTCCACCTCGGTCGTCGGCGTGAACCAGCGCAGCGCCCAGTCCGCCTCCCCACCGGGCGGGAGGGGATGCACGAAGGCCGTCTCCGACAGAT
Organism: Streptomyces sp. NBC_00690; assembly: GCF_036226685.1. NCBI lineage: Bacteria > Bacillati > Actinomycetota > Actinomycetes > Kitasatosporales > Streptomycetaceae > Streptomyces > Streptomyces sp. NBC_00690. The sequence continues at coordinate 1,639,784 of NZ_CP109009.1, read as the reverse complement.
TGACCTCGGCGGCGACCTGCTGGAGCCAGGACGCCTCGGGGAATCCGGGGGCTCCGGGGCCGTCCTCGGCATCGAGGACGAGGACCCCGGCGGGGTTTCCGGTGAAGGGGCGGTGGGCGAAGGCGTCGACGATTCTGATGCGCATGGGCCGACGGTAGCCGTTGGGGGAAGCCGCAGGACAAGGCCAATTCGATGGTGCTGGACCTGCTGGGCGGCTGTCTCGAAAGAGGGGACGGGATCAGTCGATGCAGAACTCGTTGTCCTCGATGTCGAGCATCGGGATGCACGAATCGTTGCCGTCGTAGAGCGTTTGCACATGTACCGCGCCGAGCGGGACCAATCGTGCGCGTTCGGCCTCAAGTACGGCGAGGCGCTCCTCACCCACGAGTCCGGTGCCGACCCGCACATCGAGATGCACCCGGTTCTTGGCTGCCTTCCCCTCGGGGACGCGCTGGAAGTAGAGCCGCGGGCCCTCCCCCGAGGGATCGATGCACGCGAACCAAGAATCCCGCTCCTCAGGTGGCTGCGAGCCCCAGAAGCCATCCCAGGTGGCGAACCCCTCCGGCGGTGGCGGTACGACGTATCCCAACACCTCGCACCAGAAACGAGCGAGGCGTTCGGGTTCTGCGCAGTCGAAGGTGACTTGGAACTTCTTGATCGATGTCATCGGCCCACCCTAGGGGCGTGTGCCGCACACCGAAATCCCACGTGTCCACGGCGGGCGGGGTCGAGGTCCTGCGCGACATGAGCAGCGTCAACGGGTCGGCTGGCCTGCGGCGACGTGCGAGTCGGACCGGATCACCTGAGGTTGGGGCCCTTCGCATGCGGCAGGACGCACGCCGATCGTCGAGTAGTGCCTTGTCGTTCGCGTTATTCCGATATATCGTTGATGCATCACGACAGGTTGACGATGGAAGGAGCGTAGCGATGCGTTCACATGGACAGGAACATGAGCATGGTCATGGTCACTGCGGGCCCGGACATCAAGGGCGAGGCGGATCCGATGGGCGCCGGGGGGCGTTCGGTTCGTTCGGGCCGCCGTTCGGTGCGCCCTTCGGTGGGGGCGGGCGTGGCCGCGGAGGCGGCGGCAGGGGTAGGGCCAGGCGGGGCGATGTGCGCGCCTCCATCCTGGCGCTGCTGAAGGATCGCCCGATGCACGGGTACGAGATGATCCAGGAGATCGGCGAGCGCAGCGGTGGCGCCTGGAAGCCCAGCCCCGGCTCCGTCTACCCGACCCTTCAGCTACTGGAGGACGAGGGGCTCATCAGCAGCGCGAGCGAAGGCGGGAAGAAGCGGTTCACGCTGACCGACTCCGGTCGCACCGAGGCCGAGAGCGGTCCGGACGCGCCCTGGGAAGAGGCCGGGCGCGGCGTCGACTGGGACACCGTCAACGAGATCCGCCAGGCTGGTTGGGGGCTGATGGAAGCCTTCGGTCAGGTGTGGAAGACGGGGAGTCCCGAACAGCGGCAGAAGGCCGTCGAGGTCATCAATGAGTCGCGCAAGAAGCTCTATCTGATCCTCGCCGACGAACACTGAACGATCGAGTTCCGCACCGGTCGAGAGGGCCCTTCCGAGGGCCCTCTTCGCTGTTTCGGCCGTCCGGCACCGTGTTGGCCGGCACCGTATCGTCCGCGACCGTGTCGGCCATGGGCGGATGTGCCACGGGGTGCGGTTCGTGGCCCCGGTGCTCCGCCAGGACCCGGGCACCCTCCACCGGGCGGGCGTCAGATCCCGGGAGAGGTCCCGCGATGCCACATCTCCGCCGAGTCGAACCGGTCGCACGCCCGAGGGTGTGGACCTTCGTCATGGCAGTGGAAGGCCGCCCAGAACACATCGGCCAGGAGCGCCGTGGCCGGTGCGTACACCCGGTACACGTACTGCCGCCCATCGATCGCCAGCAGCGCGACCATCCAGAACATGTCGGGAGGGACGCAGACGACCCCGCATCCGGTTGCCGGTGCACGGGGTCGATCGTCGCTCAGCAAGCCCCCGAAGACCCCAAAGACCCCAAAGAATACGAACACCACGAAGAACAGAAGGGCACCGAGCAGCTCAGCGAGGCGCACCAGGCAAGGCGGCGCACCCGGAGCGTTGATGAAGTGACCGGATCTCATCCACAAGGAGGACAACCCTGTCGTTCGTCCCCGACCTCCGTCGGAGGCCGAAATGGGCCCCGACGGCGACGTTCCGGGTCGTCTTGGCTGATGGGGTGGAGGATGTGCAGAGCCTTCCTTCCCGACTGCCCCGGCAGTCCGACCGCTTCCGTGTCCAACGGGATGCGCCGCTCACCGCCGAGTTGGTGTCGGCCGTCGCGGGCGCGCGCCGTCGCGCCGTACGGGATGGTGACCGCCAACTCGACACGGCCCATCTGCTGCACTCCCTGATCGAGGCCGATCCCGAGGTGCGCGGCGCGCTGGGGTCCTCACCCCGGGTCGCGCGCGTGCTCGGCTATCTCGTTCAACGCAGCATCGGCTACGGGCTGCGCTGGCAAGGGGCGATCGAGGATTCCGGCGCGCTGCCCGTGTCGGGTGCGCCGCCACCCCCTTCCTCAGCAGCATCCCGTCCCTCCGGCTGGTCCCCCTCCGCGCACTGCGCCATGGAAGCCGCTCGTCACCGGGCAGCGCTCCGGGGGAGGGACCTCGCCTGCGGCATGGATCTGCTCGTCGCGCTCACAGCCGACCCCGACTGCCGGGCGGTGGAGGTGCTGAATCGCGCAGGCGTGGACACCCGGCAGCTCAGCGGGCACACGGGCGCCCGCTGACACCCAGCCGCCTCCCGGATTCGACATGTGTCTTGGGGTCGACGGTCCTGACTCGCGCTGACATGATGTGCCGATGCAGGTGTCCCAACACAAAAGCGCCGGGCTCGGAATCGCCCTGGCATCGGCGTTCGCCTTCGGTGGATCAGGGGTCGCGGCCAAGCCGCTCATCGAAGCCGGCCTCGATCCGCTCCATGTCGTATGGCTGCGCGTGGCCGGATCCGCGCTGATCATGCTGCCGCTCGCCTGGCGACATCGTGGCCTGCTGCGCCGCAAGCCGGCGCTGCTCCTCGGCTTCGGGTTGTTCGCCGTGGCCGGTGTGCAGGCGTTCTACTTCGCTTCGATCTCCCGACTGCCCGTCGGGGTCGCCCTGCTCGTCGAGTACCTCGGCCCCGCCCTCGTGCTCGGCTACATCCGCTTCGTCCAACGCCGGCCGGTCACCCGCGCCGCAGCGCTCGGAGTCGTCCTCGCCGTGACGGGCCTGGCCTGTGTCGTCGAGGTGTGGTCCGGGCTGAGCTTCGATGTGCTCGGGTTGCTGTTCGCCCTCGGTGCCGCCGGCTGCCAGGCGTGCTATTTCATCCTGTCCGACCACGGGAGCGAGGGGGAGGAGCGCGCCGACCCCCTGGGTGTGATCGCCTACGGACTGCTGATCGGCGCCCTGGTGCTGACCGTGATCGCACGTCCCTGGGGCATGGACTTCTCCCTGCTGGGCCGGGACGTGGCGATGGGCGGCACCCAGGTGGCGGCCGGGTTGCTGCTCGCCTGGGTGGTGTTGATCGCGACGGTCTTCGCCTATGTCACCGGAGTGATCTCCGTACGCAGGCTCTCGCCGCAGGTCGCCGGCGTGGTCGCCTGTTTGGAAGCAGTCGTGGCAACCGCCCTCGCCTGGGTGATGCTGGGCGAACACCTGGCCCTGCCCCAGATCCTGGGTGGCTCGCTCGTGCTGCTCGGGGCGCTCATCGCCCAGTCGCAGGCACCGAAGCCGCCTTCGGGCCCGGTCGCCTCCGGTGGGGTCAAGCCGCCGGTGGCCCTCCCCGACCCGCTTCCCCCGGTCGGTGAGGTCAGCAACGACAGCACCACCAAGAGCGGTGCCAGGGTTGACGGTTCTCACCGGGCCGACGCCTCTGGGAGCGCCGGGTTGTCGGCCGACCGCAGCTGACCGTAGGGTTCCGATCATGCATTTGACCGTACTGCCGCCTCCCGCCGCCTAGCGCGGGCGGCAGTTTCCTGACGAAGACCGGACCCGGGCTCGCCCCGGGTGGCTCGTCGCTGCCCGTGTGACGGAGCAGAGCGATCAGCCTTCCCGTTCGTCGTACGGAGTCCACGTGTCGAATGCCTCTTCCACCCCTGCCCTCGTACTGCCCACCGCGCCTGAAGGGCCCGGGCCCGCGCGGGTCGGGCGGAGCCTCCTCTATCTGACCGTCGCCGGCGTCGCCTGGGGCACCGCGGGTGCAGCTGCGTCACTGATCTACGAAGTGAGCGACTTTGGGCCGCTCTCGCTGTCCTTCTGGCGGTGCGCTTCGGGGCTGCTCCTGCTGCTCGGTGCGCTGGCGCTCCGCGCCCGCCGTTCTCCGGTGGCCCGGCCGATCGAGCCGAGGAAGCGCCGCACGATCCGGATTCTGGGTACGGGAATCGGCCTCACGGTCTTCCAGAGTGCCTACTTCGCCGCCGTGCAGCACACCGGTCTGGCCGTCGCCACGGTCGTCACCCTCGGGGCCGGCCCCGTACTGATCGCGGTGGGTGCGCGCATCACCCTGGGAGAACGGCTTGGCGGGGGCGGGCTGATGGCGGTCCTGGGCGCCGTGGGCGGATTGCTGGTGCTGATGATGGGCAGCGACGGTGCGACCGTACGCCCGTCGGGCATCGCCCTGGCCCTGCTGTCGGCCGCGGGATATGCGGCCATCACCCTCCTGGCGCGCTGGTTGGGCCGCGGCGGTGGTGCCGATTCCCTCGCCACGACCGCTTGGGCGTTCGCGATCGGTGCTGTCGGGCTGCTGCCGTTGGCGCTCGCCGAGGGGCTGCTGCCGCACACCGAGTCCCTGGCGCGTGTGGTGTGGCTGCTCGCCTATGTGGCCGCGGTGCCCACGGCATTGGCGTATGTCCTCTACTTCGCGGGGGCGGCGGCCGTACGAGCGGCCACGGTGTCCGTGATGATGCTGCTGGAACCGGTGAGCGCGGCCGTGATCGCCGTACTGGTGCTGGAAGAGCGGTTGACCGCGGCCACCGTGTGGGGGACCGCCTTGCTGCTGGGTTCGGTGGCCGCCCTGGCGCTGGCTGAGTTGCGTCAGGGGCAACGGGGCTGAGGTCGACCGGGGCGATCCGAGAGGTGTGGTCGCCCCGGTCACCGACGGAACTCGCTGCCCTGCTCGCCGAGCGACGATCGGCCCATGGGTCGATCTGCCGGCGCCGCTCAGGCCCCGGTGGTGCGCAGATAGTCGGGGAGGGGTACGGACGGGTCCAGGTCGGGCGCAGGTTCGGGGTCTCCATAGGTGGGCCGAACCGGCAGCACTCCGGTCCAGTGGGGCAGTCCGAGGTCCTCCGGATCGTCGTTCGGTGGGCCCGTGCGGACCTTGGCGGAGACCTCGGCGAGCGTCAGTCGCAGTACGGCGGTCGCCGCCAACTCCTTGGCGTCGGCGGGACGGGAGTCCTGCGCCCGGCCCGGCACGACGTGGTCGACGAGGGCGTTCAGCACCCGGGCCTTCTCGGTCGGGTCTGTCACCTGGTGGGCGGTTCCGTGGATCATCACCGACCGGTAGTTGATGGAGTGGTGGAACGCGGATCGGGCCAGCACCAGCCCGTCCACATGGGTCACCGTCAGACAGACCTCCAGTCCGGGGTCGGGCGCTCCGGCCATCCGCAGGGGTCGGGACCCCGTCGATCCGTGGACGTACACCTGCTCGCCGACGCGGGCGTACAGCGTGGGCAGCACCACGGGTGCGCCGTCGCGCAGGAATCCGAGGTGGCAGAGGTATCCGTCGTCGAGGATGGCGTGGACCGCGGCCCGGTCGTACGACGCCCGTTCCCGGGAACGGGTGGGTATGGTCCGCGCGGTCGGCTCGTAGGAATCCACCATTTGCCGTCTCCATTGCACTAGTGCATAATGTCTTTTGTGCTAGGAGAGTATCGGATCACAGGCCGGGGCGCATCGGACATCGCCGCCAGCATCGAGAGCGGCGTCGGTAGCGGTGCCCTGGAACCGGGGGAGTTGCTGCCCCCCATGCGTGAGCTGGCGACCCGGCTCGGGGTGAATCCCAACACCGTCGCCGCCGCGTATCGCACCCTGCGTGAGCGCGGTGTGATCGAGACCGCGGGGCGTCGCGGCAGCCGTATCCGTCCGCGGCCCGCGAGCACCTCACGTGGCTCTCTGCGCGTCGAGGTCCCGCCCGGCGTTCGGGACGTGAGCGCGGGCAACCCCGACGCCGCCCTACTGCCGTCGCTGGGCGACGCGTTCGCCGCCGCGGCTCGACACCACCAGCGGGAGCCCGGGCTCTACGGACAAGCACCCGTCGACGCCGAGTTCGCCCGACTCGCCAGGGCCTCACTGGATGTCGACGGTGTGCCCGCCGGACCCATCGCCGTCACCTCCGGCTCCCTCGACAGCATCGAACGCATCCTGGCCGCTCATCTGCGCCCGGGGGACGCGGTGGCCGTGGAGGATCCCGGCTGGGGCGGCTTGCTCGACCTGGTGCCCGCGCTCGGCCTCACACCCGTACCGGTGGCCCTGGACGATGACGGCCCGCTCGTCGCCGAGGTCGAACGGGCCCTCGACCTGGGCGCCCGGGCGTTGATCGTCACCGATCGCGCCCAGAACCCCACCGGAGCGGCCATCAGCGCTCTGCGCGCCCGGGAGTTGCGGGCCGTCCTCACCCGCTTCCCCCGCACGCTCCTCATCGAGGACGACCACGGCCACGCCATTGTCGACCAGCCGCTCCACTGCCTGGCGGGCGTCACCCGGCACTGGGCCTTCGTCCGCTCCGCTGCCAAGGCGTACGGACCCGATCTGAGGGTCGCCTTCTTCACCGGGGACACGCTCACGGTCGACCGGGTGGCCGGGCGGCAACAGTTGGGCCCCGGCTGGGTCAGCAGGCTACTGCAACGCGCGGTCGTACAGCTATGGGCGTCGGGCGCCGTCGATCCGCTCGCGGTCGCCGACTCCTACGGTCGCCGGCGCGCGGCGTTGATCCGGGCCCTTGCCGGACACGGTGTCGATGCCTTCGGACGCAGCGGTATGAACGTCTGGGTGCCGGTGCCCGACGAGACCAGGGCCGTGACCCAACTGCTGCACTCCGGCTGGGCCGTTGCCCCGGGTGCCCGCTTCAGACTGTCCGCCCCGCCCGGGGTCCGCGTCACCGTCTCCGGCCTGTCGATGGAGGACGTGGCACAGATCGCCGATGCCCTGGCGGCAGCCATCGGACCGGCCCCGGCCCGCAGCTACGGCTGACCTGATCCGGCCGTGCTGCTCCGGTGCGGTGAACTCCCCAACGCCTGCGCACTCACGGGACAGGCGGCCCGGCCGCCGCGGCGAGTGTGCCGCCATCCCTCGGGTGGTCGTCCGAGTCGTCTCCTGCCGTGGCTCCCGGCAGGGGACCGCCCTGCGCCGCCACCGCACTAGCAGGCGCCACGGCCCGCGCCTTCGCGCGGCTCTGGGTCAGTGCCGCACCGGCCAACACGATCACCGCACCCACCGGTGTGTTCCAGTCCAACTGCTCCCCGAGGATCGTCACGCCCGCTGCCGTGGCGATGACCGGGATGAAGTAGGTGACCATCTGGGCCGTCGTCGGACCGATCTCGTCGACCAGTTCGTACTGGAGCAACAGCGCGAACCCGGTCCCGAGCGCGCCCAGTGCGACCACCGCCAGCAAGGGCATCAGCGCCACGGAATCCGGCATGCTGGTGAACAACGGCGTGACCACCGCCAACTGCACCGTTGCCAGCAGCAACTGACTACCCGTCAGTGAGAGGTGTGAGTGGCCGCGGCCGGCCAAGGTGCGGCGGACGTAGATCCAGCCGATGGGATAGCTCAGTGCGGCCAGCAGTGCCATCCCCGTGCCGCGGGCGTCGAGCCCGGAGAAGCCCTGCCAGGCGCCCAGGACCGTCAGTACTCCCAGGAACCCGATGCCGAGTCCGGCGACCCTACGGCGGGTGGGGCGGTCCTCCGAGAGGGCGACCAGGGACAATGCCATCCCCCACAGGGGCGAGGTGGCGTTGCAGATGCCCGACAGGGTCGACGGGATGCTCTGGCCGGCGAAGGCGAAGAGCGAGAACGGGAGCGAGTTGAGCAGGAAGGCCGCCACGGTCAGATGCATCCAGGTCCGCGCTCCTCGCGGCAGCCGCTCCCGTCGTATCGCCATCGCCACCGCCAGCACCGCCGTACCGAAGAAGAGCCTGCCGAGCGTGACCTGGAACGGCGCGAAGCCCTCGTTGCCCACCTTGATCAGCAGAAAGCTGAAGCCCCACACCAGGGACAGCACTCCAAAGCGGATGCGCCAGTCCACGCGGGGTCTTCCGGCGGTCGGGTGGAGGGGCGATGCGGCAGCAGAGGCGGTCATGCCCCTAGGGTCACCGCAACCATCTCGTAGTACAAGCGAGAATTGCTGGAGGCGTTGATTTAGCATTGCTTATATGTTGAATCTGGAGCGCCTGCGCACTCTCGATGCCCTCGCCCGCTACGGGTCGGTCAGTGGTGCGGCCGGGGGGCTGCACGTCACCACCTCCGCGGTGTCCCAGCAGATGGCGAAGCTGGAGCGGGAGGTCGGTCAGCCGCTGCTGACCAAGAACGGTCGAGGCGTGCGGCTCACCGACGCCGGCCGGCTGCTCGCCGACCATGCCGCCCGCATCCTCTCCCAGGTCGAGCTGGCCCAGTCGGACATCGAGGCGCAGCGCGGGCGGGTGGTCGGAGAGGTCAGGATCGGTGCCTTCCCCTCGGCCGCCCGGGGACTGTTCCCCGCGGCGATCACCGCACTGCGCGCCGACCATCCCGAACTGCGCGTGCGCTCCTGCGAACTGGAGCCGGAGCGCAGTGTCGCCCGGGTCCTCCGGGGCGATCTCGACCTCGCGATCGTGCTCGACTGGAGCAACAAGCGCCTGCCCGTGCCCGGTGGCCTCGCACAGGTCCATCTGCTCGATGACGCCGCCGATGTGGCGATGCCCGTCGGCCACCCCCTGGTGACGCGTACCGAAGTCGATCTTGAGGACTTCGCCGATGACGAGTGGGTCTCCTGGCCGGAGGGTGAGTTCTGCTACGAGTGGCTGGTGTTCACGCTCCGATCGCGGGGGATCGAGCCCCGGATCGCCCATCTGGCCGGGGAACACCACACCCAACTGGCACTGATCGCCGCAGGACTCGGCGTCTGCGTGACCCCGAGGCTCGGTCGGGGCCCTGTGCCCGACGGCGTCGCCCTGGTCCCGGTCCGCAGCCAGATGCGACGGCATGTGTACGCGGTGTGGCGGACGGACGCCGACCGCCGACCCTCCATCCGGGCGGCCGTCGAAGCCCTGCGCGGCGTGGCCGCCCGTTCCGTACCCACGACACCGAAGATCTGACGCGCCGCCCGTCACGCCAGTTTGATCAGCCCGCCCTCGACCGTGATCGACGCGGGCGGTAGCGGAGCGGTCGCCGGACCCGACCGCACACTGCCGTCACCCGCGTCGAACCTGCTGTCGTGGCACGGGCAGTGGATGAGGTTGTCCGTGACGTCCTTGACCAGACAGCCCTGATGGGTGCACTTGGACGAGAACGCCTTGAACTCTCCCGCCCGAGGCTGCGTGATCACCACATCGCCCACGACCTTTCCCCCGCCCTCGGGGATGTCGGTCACCTTGGCGAGCTCCGTCCCCGCGCCGCCCCCGTCGGGTGAGTCCGTCGGGCGGTCCACCGCTGTGTCTGCGGCGTCGGTCCCACCACAGGCGGTCAGTGCGGCGGTGAGGCCGACACCTCCCACCGCGGCGACGACGACACGGCGGGAGACGACCGGGGACGAATCCTGCGATGTGGTCATTGCTGGCTCCTCTGCTCACGTTCCGCTGCGGCCCGGATGATGGCCGGATCTCTCGATCCTGTACGGGTCCATGAGCCGGAGCGTTCAGGTGCTCAGAGCCCCAAGGACCTCTTCAGGAATTCCGCTTCCAACACCAGCAGCCCGCTGGCCTGGTCCGTACCGGTCACCAGATGGGTTGCCCCCGACAGCGGCAGCACACTGTGCGGTCGGCCGGCGGCCACCAGCGCGGCGGAGAGCCGCAGGGTGTGGGCGACATGGACGTTGTCGTCCGCCACCCCGTGGACCAGCAGCAGCGGACGGGACAGCCGGTGGGCGTCCGGAACGAGCGAACTGCGCCGGTAGGCATCCGCGAACACCTCCGGATGTCCGAGGAACCGCTCCTCCCAATGGGTGTCGTACAGACGGCGGTCCGTCGGTGTGCCACCGGCCACCGCAGCGTGGAACACCTCCGGGTGCCGCAACACCGCACCGGTCGCCAGATACCCGCCGTACGACCACCCCCGGATGGCCACCGCACCGAGATCCAACTCGGGGAAGCGTTCCGCCGCCGCATGAAGGGCGTCCAACTGGTCCTGGAGGGCAGGTGTCAACCGATCACCCCGAATGGCCTTCTCCCACTCCCGGCCCCGGCCCGGAGTGCCCCTGCCGTCGGTCACCAACACCGCGAACCCCTGCTCGGCGAACCACTGGGAGACGTACGTCCACCACCCATTCGCCCGCACCACCAGTTGGAATCCCGCCCCGGCATACGGGTTGAGCAGCACGGGAAGCCGGCCCGAGCCCTTCTCGTACCAGGAGGGGAGAAACAGTTGGCTCCGCAGTTCGCGCTTCCCCAGCGAGAGGAACACCGGCCGGGGGGTGACCGACGGTTCCGCCGCGAGGACGGCGATCCGACCGACCTCCACGCCCCCGCTGTGCACCGAAACCGTCCGTCCCGACGGTGTCCAACTCTCCGACACGAGCGTGTCGCCGCCGATGTGCACCTGGTGCACCCCCGCACCCCGACTGATCCGGGTGAAGCCGTCGAGGGGGTCATAGCGCCAGACGTGGACCTCCGTCGGATCCTCGTTGGCGAGGAAGTGGAGCCGCTCCCCGTCCGCACCCAACACCTCCCGGACGTTCACACCCGCAGGGCTGACCGCATCCCCCACGCGCAGTCCGGTGAGCGAGTCCTCCGCGATGAAGGTGCGGGCCAGACCTCCCGACGGCATCCGCAGCGGCGCCCCGGGCACCAACTCCACCCAGGCGGGATCGTGCCAGCGGTCCAGCACCTCGGTCGCACCGGTACCGGCGTCGATGGCGAGCAGTTGTACGGTCCGTTGGTCCCGGGTCTGCACCTGGGCGAAGGGGCCGATCCCGTCCCAGCCTGCCACCGGTATGTACTCGAACGCCGTATCGGTCCACTCGCCCGCCGGATGGGGGTCCCGAGGGGCGGACTCCGGCAGCAGCACCACCGTCGGCTCGCCCCCTTGAGCGGGCACCAGATGCAGCGACACCTTTGCGTTCGCGGTCCCCGCCAGCGGGTAAGCGATCTCGGCCGGCGGCTTGCCGGGATCGGCGGGATCGGAGATGTACCAGCGTTGTACGGGGGAGTTGTCCACCCGGGCCACCAGCAGCTTCTCTCCGTCGGGCGACCACCAGTAGCCGCGTGAGCGCCCCATGGACTCCGCGGATGCGTGATCGCTCAGCCCATAGGTCACCTCGGGAGTCTCCGGCACCACCAACGGACGGTCGTCACTCCCGTCGATGCACACCACACGGAGGGCGCCCCCGGTCACATAGGCGATCCGGCTGCCGTCGGGGGACGGGTGGGGGTCCACCACCGGCCCCGCGGTGGCGATCCGGCGCGGTGCACCGCCATCGGTCCCCACCGTCCACAGTTCGCCGCCCAGTGCGAAGACGGCGGTCCGAACCTCGCCGTCGGTCGTGTACGACACCACCCCGGATCCCGTCTCGCGCGCCCGCTCGCGCCGGGTGCGCTCCGCTGCGGGTAGTTCGCCCCCCTGCTCCTGCAACGCGGTCGGATCGACGAGCATCCGCTCGGCGCCGTTCTCGTACAGCCACAGTCGACTCAGCGGATCTTCGCCGCCTGCGCTGCGGACGAACAACACCCGGCAACCGTCCGGTGAGACGCTGAAGTGCCGGGGGACACCCAGGCTGAACCGATGGGTACGGGAGAACTGACGGGGGAAGTCGGGTACGGCGATGCTGACTGCGGCGGACTTCCGGACGGGAGTGGTGCCCGTGGAGTCCGGCCGTTCCGCTCCGTGCGGTGCGGGGCTGCTCTGCTTCTCGGTCATGAGGAATCGTTCGCATCCCGGCGTTGTGCTTGGCAACCAGATTTCCCGCCAGTCGCCGTGCCCGGCGCCCGCGGTCGTCGGTCCGGCCGCGGGGGACCGCTCGGTCCGTGGCGATGTCGGCCTTCACAGGAACAAGGCTCGGGACGTATCTGTCGGGTTCTGGCCGGTGAGGCCGCTGAGCCGATACACGTCGGTGGGACGGAGGCACGACCCTCCGTCCCACCGGTTCGAAGGCATGGGCACACAGGAACACAACACTTCTGTCAAGCATCACGGTCAGTCCCGTTCCTGATGTACGAGTGGTCGGAATGCTCAAACTGGACGTCGTGTTCGATGAGTCATCGTTCCCACGCCTGGGGCATGCAGTGAACTGCGGCCACGACCTGATCTACAGCCATTGCTCACCGATGATCACCGGTGGTCGCACTGTCCTTGGCCTCAACTCAGACCTCGCCTATGGCTCCGACTTCGCCATCGTCGGCCTAGCCAATTCAGGGTGGCCCTCGCAGCGATCTGGCACGAGGTTCCGCTCCTGCTGGGCATCGGGCCCGCACCGTCGGGTACCGGGATTCATCGCGATCGTGGTGGGCACTTTGACGGTCATCCCGGGCTGGGCGACTCTCCGGTGGGGCTGTTGCGACTGGTGCTGTTCACGGTGTATTTGATGGCGGCGGTGTCACGGCGTCCTTCGTGCGCAGGCCCACGATCAGCGCAGCCGCCACCGTCAGGTGCATCAGGGCCAGCGCCGCCCGGGTGCCGCCGTCTGTACCTTCGCCGGTCAACGGCAGGAAGGACAGGGCCAGTACGGCGATGGCCACCCCGGTCCAGAGGGCGCGGGCGCGCCGTACCCAGAACCGCTCCAGGGCTGCCAGTAGTCCCCAGCCGGCGAGGGCCGCCAGTAGCGCGACAAACGCCACCGGCACCGGACCAATGTCGAGCGTCTGGTCGCCGTTGACGATCTGCAGCTGGTGCCCCAGCACCGGGTCTGCGACCAGCCACACCAGGAGTGGTGCCAGGACCGTGAGGCCCACTACCGCCAACGCTCGTGTGCGTGCGCTCACTTGGTGCCTCCTGCGATGGCGCCGTTCAGGAAGAGCTCGACCAGTTCCTGCGTGGTCAGTGCTGGCTCGTCCTCCATGTGCGGCTGGGTGAAGAGCAGCGCGAAGAAGAGGGCCGCGATCTGTTCCGGCGGCTGGCGCAGCTTGGCCCTGTCGGGTTCCATCAGATGCGCGAGGGCCTCGCGGATACGGGTCGTCGACTCGTCGCGGCCCGCGCCACGGACGGTGCCGGGGTGCTTGCCGCTGCGGTGTCCGGAAGCGTGCAGTGAGCCGGCGATCGCGCCCATTCGAGAAAGGTGGGCCTGTAGCGACTGGGCCGCCTCCGCGAGCCGGTCGGGCAATGGCTGGGACATATCGATGGCCCCGAGCTCACGGATCGCGTGCTCAGGGGAGAACGCCTCAGCCAGGCACGCTTGCAGTAACTCGTCCTTGTCGGCAAAGACCCGGAAGATCGTGCCCTCGCCGACGCCCGCGGCGCGGGCGACCTTCGCGGTCGTCACCGAAGCTCCGTACTCGGCGATCAGCGGGATCGCGGTCTGGATGATCATCGCGCGCCGCTGCTCCGGCAACATACCGGGTGCACGACGGCGGGTGGTCTGCTCTCTTGCTGCTGTCATGACCGTGAGAGTACGGAGTGAGGACTCACTCTGTCAATGAGTGAGTCCTCACTCCGTTGGTAGTCGGGTCTCGGCCCACACGGATGGCGGCTGCCAGGATCCGCACCTATCGCTGGACTGTGGTCGCCGGTGATGCATGGTGACCTGCCCGCCGGTCATCGTGGCCCTCGGTCGACCCGACCCGGCTCGCCAGGTGCCCCGCTCTGCTCTGTTTGCAAGGCTCCGTCGCGCCTGCCCGCCTGGCGGGCAGTGCACCCAGGCCGAAAAGCGGCCGCGCCTTCCAAGTCCACGCCCACTACGATCATCCGAATGCCGCCCGCCTGCGGGCCACCGCCCCGAACTGACAAACGGGGTATCGGCGTTGGTGCCCTCGTGTCGAAAGCGCCATGGCCTGGCTTCCCACCACGGGCAGCCGACACGTCCCCAATGAGGTGGCAACAACATCTGACTCCACAAGTGCGCCGCAGCCTTCGAGCTGCCTCGACTGCTCAACCTCGGCCTCTTCCGGGCCGGCCACATCTGAACTCTCGCACCCACCACCGCGCAACGGTCGAAGGGCGCTCTTGAGGCCCCTGCCGCCAGCAAGATCTTCAGGAAAGCTTCAAGAGAGCGAACTCGCCGATTGTGCGGGTGTAGGCAGAGGTGGTCGCGCGGAGAAGGGGCAGAGTGCGATCACCCCAACAGACGCAGGTTGAAGACGGTGATGACGGAGCCGGGCTTCCTGGGACCGAGGTGTTGTGCGGTCGCAGCGGCTCGTTCGAGTCTCGGCCAGAGATCGGAGGTCGAGTGGTGTTGTTGGGTGGGTGGATGAAGTATCTCGTGGTGATGGGGTGGTGTTGGTAAATGGGTGTAGGTGTGGGGTGTGCCGGCTATGGGGGGTTATTACGAAGATTTATGTTGACAAGTCACTCTTGCGGTTTTTAGGCTAGTGAAAGTAGCTGTCTTAACCTGAGGCTCATTTGATGCATGGGAAAGAGGGGGATTGCATGGACATTGAGGTTATGGGCGTTTTGGATGTTCAGGAGAATGGTGTTTCCATAACGCCTACTGCGCCTAAGCCGCGGCAGCTGCTTGCCTTGCTGGCGCTTCGTGCTGATCGGCCGGTACCTGTTGCGACTTTGATGGAGGAGTTGTGGGGGAGCACTCCGCCGCGCAGTGCGCGTACTACTTTGCAGACCTATGTGTTGCAGTTGCGTGAGCTGATTGAGCGGGCCCTGGGGCGGGGGCGTGGGCGCCCACGGGTTGGTGCACGGGGTTCGGCCAAGTCGATTTTGGTGACCGTTCCGGGCGGCTACTTATTGGATAGCGGTGGGGGGAGTAGTGATGTGAGGGAATTCGAGGAGTTAACGAGTGCGGGCTATCGTGCTGTGGATGCTGGGGATTTCCAGGGGGCGGTCAGGCAGTTGAAGAAGGCGTTGGAGTTGTGGACCGGACCACCTTTTGCTGATGTGCCAGCCGGTGAGCATCTATATTTGGAGATCAGGCGGTTGGAGGAGGTGAGATTGTGCGCTATTGATCAGCGCATTAGCGCGGAGCTTCGGCTTGGTCGGCATCGTGATCTCCTTTCTGAGTTGACTGTTTTGGTCAATCGTCATCCCGCGCATGAGAATTTTCATGCGCAATATATGCTTGCATTGCATCGGTCTGGGCGGCGCGTTGAGGCATTGGAGGTATATCAGAATTTGCGGGCCGCGCTGGTGCGAGATCTTGGGCTTGAGCCGTCGGCAGATTTGCAGCGGATCCAGCGTTTGATTCTAATTTCGGGGTCTGATGGTTCGTTGGTCGAGTCGGTTGCTGGGCGCTCGGATAGCTTGGTCCATAGCAGTTGTTGAGTTAGCCCCGGTTTTGACGAACGCCTCAGATACTGGTCTTGGCTGGAATTGATGGATTCCAGCCGGTGATTGAACATGCAGTCGACGGGCGGGATGCGGCCCAACTCTCCATGGAGTCGGCGGTGACGGTTCCAGTCGGTCCCTTCGGCGGTGGCGAGCTCGACCAGTTCCGTTGTGAACGGGCCGATCGTCGACTCCGGCAGGGGCTTTGTCGTAAGCGTCGTCGACTGAGCCCAACGTCCACCTTCGTCACCACGCGGTCTGTTGATCGAGGCATATCGCTTCCCCGGACCACCTGAGCCAACTGACGTTTCGCGCCCTGCTGTGCACCGCACACCTGAAGCAAGGAAATGGAGCGATGGCCGGCATACCCCCTGTGACTGCGTACCCGCTGCCCACCGAGGGTGATCTCCCATCACCCACTGTGTCCTGGAGTGTGAGTCCCAAGCGATCGGTCTTGTTGGTCCATGACATGCAGAGGTACTTCCTCAGACCGCTCCCCGGAAGTCTGAGCCGTCAACTAGTGCACCATGCGGCACAGTTACGTGATCGCTGTGTCGGGCGTGGCATTCCCATCGCCTACACCGCCCAGCCGGGGGGAATGAGCGACGCCGAACGTGGTCTGCTGAAGGATTTCTGGGGGCCCGGTATGCGCCCCGCTCCCGAGGACCGCCTGGTCGTCGATGCCCTTGCCCCAAATGATGCCGACTGGATGTTCACCAAATGGCGCTACAGCGCGTTCTTCAAGACTGACCTCCTTGAGCGTATGCAGGCTGAGGGCCGCGATCAACTGATCCTGTGTGGCGTCTATGCCCACGTTGGCGTTCTCGCCACAGCGATCGACGCATTCGCCCGCGACATACAGCCGTTCCTCGTTGCGGACGCCACGGCAGACTTCTCGCAGGAGTACCACCATCGGGCGCTCACCTATGCCGCCGAGCGCTGTGCCCTGGTCACCACGGTCAAGGGGGTTTTGACATGACGGGCGGACAGCCGCACAGCCGTCCGCCGCATGCGGGTCACACGGACACGGACGTGCTCCAGAGGGTGCTGGACGGGCAGGCGCAAGCGTTCGCACTACTGCATCGGCCCAGTGTCACCGGCCCCGACGCCGTGGAGGTCGTCGAAGGTTCGGTGACGTTTCCCACCACGCTGGCAGACATCCCCCTGCCCCCAGCCCCCGGTCCCCAGGCAGGCGAGGGGGCCCAGCACGATGTGTTGGTGATCGTCCCCTATCGGCAACTCATCGAGCGCGGCTTCGCCTGTGCTGACGACGGAACACCGCTCGTGGCCATGACCATCACCCGCCAGCAGCAGTTGCCACTGGCTGAGGCTCTGCCGCGTCTTCCCTCTGTGCCCACCCGACTGGCTGATGGCGATTTCGATGTGGATGACCAGACATACGAAGAAGCGGTGCGCAGTGTCATCAAAGAGATGATCGGTACGGGGGAAGGTTCGAGCTTCGTCATCAAACGCACGTTCGTCGCAGACATCACGGACTATGGGGCGCACAGCGCCCCCGCGCTCTTCCGCCGTCTCGTCGAACGAGAGTCGGGTGCGCACTGGACCTTCCTGATCCACACCGGCACTCGGACGCTCGTTGGTGCTTCACCTGAAAGGCATGTGAGCCTCCATCACGGCATCGCCGTGATGAATCCCATCAGTGGCACGTACCGCTATCCCCCGTCGGGTCCCACGCTCGAAGGCGTGTTGGAGTTCCTTCGTGATCGCAAGGAGACCGACGAGCTGTACATGGTACTGGACGAGGAACTCAAGATGATGGGGCGCATCTGTGACAGGGGTGGTCGGGTCATCGGCCCGCAACTGCGGGAAATGGCTCAGCTAGCGCACACGGAGTACCTGATCGAGGGCGCAACCGACCATGATGTCCGCGACATCCTGCGCGAGACGATGTTCGCGCCCACTGTGACCGGAAGCCCGCTGGAAAGCGCCTGCCGGATCATTCGCAAATACGAACCAGGAGGCCGCGGCTACTACAGCGGTGCCGTGGCTCTCATCGGACGGGACGCGTACGGCAGCAGTGTTATGGACTCCGCGATCTTGATCCGAACGGCGGATATCTCGACCGCGGGCCGTGTCGGCATCTCTGTGGGCGCCACGATCGTGCGGCACTCCGATCCTGGATCTGAAGCCGCCGAGACGCGGGCCAAGGCCGCCGGACTCTTGGCTGCATTCAACGAGGTTCCACGGCGCTTCGCAGGCCACCCGAGCGTCCGCAAGGCATTGGAGCAACGCAACGCACCCATCGGTACCTTCTGGTTGTCCGGCGACGCCAGGCAAGCCGGTGCGCATCCACAATTGGCCGGACGCCGTGCCATCGTGGTTGACGCCGAGGATGCCTTCACCTCGATGCTTGATCAGCAGCTCAGGTCCTTGGGGCTAGAGGTAACGGTTCGCCGCTTCGACGAGGACTGTTCCCTAGAAGGCTACGACTTCGTCGTGATGGGCCCGGGGCCTGGTGATCCCCAAGACCAGACACATCCGAAGATGCGCTACCTGGATGCGACGGTGGAAACGCTACTGCGCCGACGCCAGCCGTTCTTCTCGGTGTGTCTCAGTCACCAGATCCTCGGTTTGAGGCTTGGACTGCCCCTGCGACAAAAGGCTGCTCCCAGCCAGGGAGTGCACAGGGAGATCGACCTCTTCGGCGCCACCGAACGCGTCGGCTTCTACAACACCTTCGCGCTCACCTGCGAAGGCGATGCATTCATCGCTGCCGGCGTGGGCCTAGTCCGGGTGAGCCGGGATGCGGTCAACGGGGAGGTCCACGCACTGCGCGGACCAGGCTTCGCCTCGATGCAGTTTCACCCGGAATCTGTGCTCACCCAAGGCGGCCCGCGCATCGTGGGCGCCGCTCTGGCCGACGTACTGGCCTCCGCATCAAGCATGGCGGGCTGATCAAGCTTCTCGACCCCATGCCGGCTGTGGCACATCCTTTGACGAGTGAGGAGCATATGCACAAGTACGTTGTCGTCGACGCGTTCTCCAACCAACCCCTCAGCGGCAACCCGGTGGCCGTGTTCTTCCACGGCGACGATCTGGCCACCGACCAGATGCAGCGTATAGCCCGGGAGATGAATCTCTCGGAGACTACGTTCGTGCTGCCCTCGCGCACCGAAGACAGTGACGCCCACGTGCGGATCTTCACCCCCGTGAACGAACTTCCCTTCGCCGGACACCCGCTGCTCGGCACCGCTGTGGCCTTGGGCATCGGCACAGAGGCGCACCATTTGCACCTGGAGACCGCCATGGGAGTCATTCCCTTCACACTCGAACGCGCCGGTGAACGAGTGGTCCGGGCGAGCATGCGCCAGCCGGTGCCCTGGTGGAAACCTTTCGACCGCACCGATGAACTGCTTCACGCGCTGGACCTCGGTGCGTCGACCCTTCCCGTCGAGATCTATGTGAACGGACCGCGGCACGTCCTCGTGGGGCTCGACAGCGTGGATGCCCTATCGCAGGTCAATCCCGATCACCGCGCTCTGTCGTACTTTGCCGACTTGGCGGTTAACTGCTACGCCGGAAGCGGGGGTGCTTGGCGCAACCGCATGTTCTCGCCCTCCTACGGAGTGGTGGAGGACGCAGCCACCGGCTCCGCCGCTGGGCCCATCGCCATCCATCTCGCGCGGCACGGCCTGCGTGCGTACGGGCAGGACGTCTACATCACCCAGGGTGTGGAGATCGGCCGGCCCTCGCTCATGGAAGCGCTGGTGCAGGGAGCAGGCGACCGGGTCGACTCCGTGGAGGTCCGCGGCCACGGAGTCATCACTGCTGAGGGGCTGCTCCATGTCTGACCCGCTCTCGTCGCCCTCAACTACAGACGGCGTGGGCGACCGCCCGGCCGCAGCACGGTCGGAATCGCTCACCGGCACCCATGAGGTGCGCTTCCCGGAGTACCAGGTGCCGCCGAACGACCCGATGGGGTTGCTGGCCACCTGGCTCGGACGCAGTGTCGCCCTCGGAGTTCGGGAGCCGCGCGCATTGGCTCTGGCCACCGCCGATGCTCAAGGCCGTCCCTCGTCCCGCACCGTAGTCCTCGGCTCGGTGACCGAGGCCGGGGTTGACTTCGTCACCCACGCCTGCAGCCGAAAAGGACGGGAACTGGCCGAGAACCCCTGGGCGTCAGGTGTCTTGTACTGGAGGGAGACCAGCCAGCAGATCACTCTGGCCGGTCCGGTGCACCGGTTGCCCCACTCCCAGGCCCAGGCCCTGTGGCAGGCGCGGCCAGTCTTCACGCACGCCATGAGCACGGTTTCCCAACAGAGCCGGTCGATGGAGAGCCTTGCCGAGGTGGCCGAGCTTCGTGACAGGGCCCGGACACTGGGCGCGTCACAGCGGGCGCTGCCGTGCCCCGAGACGTTCGCGGCCTACCGACTTGCCCCTGTGGTTGTCGAGTTCTGGGCCAACGGCACGGACCGGCTGCACGAGCGGCTGCGGTATGACCGCACGGCCGACGGCTGGAACGCCGACAGGCTCCAGCCGTGACCCTCACTTGGCCACTCGGTCCAGATGCGCAGCATGGCCTTGGGAGCGGTACGAGTCGCCGCTGCCCCGGGTCACTACCTTGGCCGGTCCGTGCGGTCACCTTCGGTGCTCCCACCCGGATGTAGCAGAAGGCTGCCCCCTCATCAGAGCCTTCTGCCGCTTGTTCGTACTGTCGAGGAGGACTCCTAGGCAACCCACTGTTTGCATTGCTGTGCCGAGGAGTTGGGAACTCGCATTGCTTGTGCAGGACGGACTCGATGCCAGACAATCGAGCGCCAACACGGCGCCAACACGGCAAGGGCCCAACTGCTTGCGTACGAACGCAGCAGGCTCGTTCCACGAAGTGCAACCGGTGCGCAAGCACCGGACACGACTATTGGGTCTGATCTTGGTCGCCACCAACGATCGAGTACCAGCAAGGCATGGAACCGAAAGCTCAGTCTGCAGGTACCGCCTCAATGGCCGAAGCGTGCGAGGAAGCCTCCAACACACGAGTGACCGTGAACCCCGATGCCACCAACAATGCCTCGTACTCCGCACGCGTGCGGCCCCGCCCGTTGAGGACCGTCATCATCAGCACGTCCCCGGTCTTGCCGGCATGGGGCTCATTGCCCGGCGGAATCAGTGCGTTGACGACCAACAGGCGGCCGTGCGCGGGTATGGCCGCGCGGCACGTCCGCAAGATGCGTACGCACTCGTCGTCCTGCCAACTGGCCAATACGTGTTTGAGGAGATAGATGTCGGCGCCGGACGGCACCGATGTGAAGAAGTCCCCGGCCACGGCGGCCCACCGACCGGCCAGTTCGGGAACGTCGAGTTGGTGTTCGGCAACAACGGATTCCAGATCGAGAAGGATCCCCGTCATATGCGGGTTGCGGAGAAGCACTGTACGTAGCAGGCCGCCCCGCCCGCCACCGACGTCCACGGCACTCTTGCATACGGAGAAATCGAAGGAATCGACAACAGTGTTGCTGAGCACCTGCGAGAAGGCCGCCATGCTGGAATTGAATGTCCTACCGAGTTCCGGATCGGCAGCGACGTGGTCGTAGAAGGGCACGCCGTGGATGGACTCGAATGCGTTGGTGCCGGTCCGAACCGCCTCATGGAGCCGGCCTGCTGATTGCCAGAACGCTGGCTCACCACGGACCAGGACGTAGTCACGCAATGACTGCTCCGTGTCCGTACGCAACAGTTGCGCAAGCGGTGTGAGGCGGAACCTGGCCTCTTCGTCCTCCCGGAACACACCCTTAGTGCTGAGCAGCCGCAGGACTCGATAGAGGTACGAGGCATCCACACCTGCGGCCTCGGCGAGCTCCTCGGCCGTGCACGGCCCGGCTCCCAGATGATCTGCGATCCGGAAGCGGGCTGCGGTGTTCAGGGCGGCTGAGTAGAGGTAGCCCAGCGAGAGTTCGAGCAACTCGTCCGTAGCCTGTGCCGCTTTGGAGCCGGAGCTCTGCCCAACATCCACGCCGTGCGAGGTG
Organism: Streptomyces sp. NBC_00690; assembly: GCF_036226685.1. Classification (NCBI taxonomy): domain Bacteria; kingdom Bacillati; phylum Actinomycetota; class Actinomycetes; order Kitasatosporales; family Streptomycetaceae; genus Streptomyces; species Streptomyces sp. NBC_00690. Next base: position 1,618,234 of record NZ_CP109009.1, on the reverse strand, counting down.
CCCGCCGTGCGCCTGGTCGCTTCAGCCTCACGATGGGTGCCTGTCATCAGTGATCTCCCTTTTGCCGGTTTCCTTGACCTGCGCCTGCCATATGGGCCTACTGGCGACCCGAGCATGCCTCTGCAGTGTGTTCGGAGCTCATCGGGTTCCGGTCGAGATTCAATACAGCCCTGCCGCATCCCGCGTAACTGAGAATCTGCGAGTGACATTCTCAGCCGACCCTCAAGTGGGTATCAAGCGATGACTGTCATAATTCTCATGCCATAGTTGCTACGGTTGAATATTGCCGTTTCCTGCGAACCCTGCCGAGGGGAACACATGCCTGACGCAATTACGCACGCCTTCGCCGATTACGTCGCACTGCGCCGGAAGAACCGAGCCACCGTTGAGAAGTATCTAGCGGATACCAAGGGGGAAGCTCGGCTGCGCCGTCACGAGCTTTTCGTTGAGGACGGCAGTGGCGGCCTGTGGACGAATGACACCGGGGCACCCATCGTCATCCAAGGGCGAGACCGTTTGCGCGAGCACGGCGTATGGTCACTCAAGTGCTTCCCGGACTGGGAATGGTACAACATTCAGATCTTCGAAACTCAGGATCCGAACTACATTTGGGTGGAGTGCGACGGTCACGGAAAGATCAAATTTCCGGGCTACGCAGACGGCTACTACGAGAACCATTTTCTGCACTCCTTCGAGCTCGACGACGGAAAGATTGTGCGGAATCGAGAGTTCATGAACCCCCTTGAACAGATGCGTGCACTCGGAATTCCCGTGCCAGTGGTAAAGCGCGCAGGAATCCCCACCTGAACGCAGGCAGGTCGCGATGTGCGATTTCCGGCCTCCTACTCAGTCGTTCCTTTCGGAAACTAGCCCTCTTAAGGAAGAACTATGGTCACCAGACGACGCCTACTCGGTGCAGGGATCGCTACCGCTGCCACAGGTTTGACAGGTGTGTCGCTGATCCCCGTGTTCACCGCCAAGGACGCCAAGCGCGCAGGTGGTGCCTCGACGCAGAACACGCCCCCGCCCATCGTGCCGTTCCAGACGCCCATGCCGCTAATACCCGTGGCACAGCCGGTGTCCACCGTCGGCGGGGTGGACAGATACGAAAGCAACGTGATCAGCGCCACGAAGCAGATTCTGCCGGGCTTGAGTACCCAACTGCTCACCTACGATGGGCGATTCCCCGGTGCGACGATCAAGGCGCGAGAGAACCGCCCCGTCGTCATTGTTCAGCGCAATGGACTGAACGTTCCTGTAGCGCGCCATTTGCACGGTGCCTCGGTAGCGCCCGAGAGCGACGGCGGCCCCATGGACACCATCGCACCCAACGCCGAGCGTGTGTACACCTATCCCAACAGGCAGCCGCATGCCTCGCTTTGGTATCACGACCACGCTCACCACCTGGAGTCGGAGAACGTCTATCGCGGCCTGCAGGGCAGCTATCTCATCTCCGACTCCATCGAGGATGCCCTGCCGCTGCCCAAGGGCCCGTACGACGTGGTGATCCACCTGCGTGACGCGCGCTTCGACGCTGCGGGCCAACTCGTCTACGCCATGGGAGATCGAACGAGGAACACCCTGCTCACCAACGGCGTGCCCTACCCGTACTTCGAGGTCGCCGCCCGTAAGTATCGGTTCCGCCTAGCCAATTCCTCGAATATGCGTTTCTTCACCCTCCGCCTCTCAGGCGGGGCCAACATGATTCAGATCGGGTCGGACGGTGGACTCCTGCCCGCTCCGCACACCACACAGTCCCTCTTCATCACCTCGGGTGAGCGTGCCGATATTGTCATCGACTTCTCAAGCTACCCGATCGGCGCCCAAGTCTTCCTGGAGAGCGTCGCGAGCAATGGCTCAGTTGAACAGGTCATGCGCTTCGACGTGACACGTTCCGCCCCCGACCCCAGCTCCATCCCCAGTGTGCTGCGTGCCCTGCCCCCCTTGCCCACTGCCACAGCCCACCGCACCATTGTGATGCGGATGGACGAGGACGGCAGGCCCTCCCCCCAGGCATACATGGATGACAAGGTCTATGACCACCAGCGGGTTGATGCACACGTCCTATTCGGCGCGAGCGAGATCTGGACGGTCACCAATGCCAACACCAGGGCACCGCACAACTTCCACATGCATCTGGTCCAGTTCCGAGTGATTGAACGGAATGGGGCGGCCCCAGGCCCAGCCGAGTTGGGCCTCAAGGACACCGTGGCAGTGATGCCGGGCGAGACCGTCAAACTCCAGGCAACCTTCGACACCTATGCAGGGGAGTTTGTGTACCACTGCCATATGCTCGACCATTCCGCGATGGGCATGATGGCCACGATGAAGATCACCTGAGGGCGACGCGGCCGTCCCCACCCAAGGTGTGTTCGACCAGGCGCAGGTCCCGGTTGAACACAACGGTGTTTGACTACCGTGGCTGCGCGACGCCGCCTCACCGTATGTGCCTCAGGTGTTCAGGAACACGCTGCGTGTTTGGACCGATGACCGGCATGACGCACAACCACGGTGGGTCGGCGCCCCGCGAATCGCTGGGTCGGGTGTCACCGTGAGGGCGCTTTCCTGACTGCGGGACATCTTCGCTTGGCCGGCTTGGGGCTGCGCCCACGACGACGGCATCCATCTGCACGAGTAGCGGTAAATGCGCCCAGGGCGCCACCGTCGTCGGCGCCGGTCAGGCCAGGCTGACGTCCGCCCGCCGCACAGAGTCACACTCCGGTCAGCCCAAGGCACGAGCGTAGGGGCGCAGCGCGGTGAATCTCGGCTGGAAGCTCGCCGTCGACATCGCAGGCTGGGCCCCGAGGGGCTGCGTGACAGCTACCACAGCGAGCACCACCCCTAGGAGCACGTGCTGATGTGCAACAGCCGGGCCGAGGCCCGGCCCGTCCAGTCGCGGCGGTCAGGAGATCGACATCCCGCCGTCGATGGACAACACCTGACCTGTCATATAGTCGGCGTCCAGCAGTAGCTCGATGCCGCGGGCCACCTCGCCGGGCGTGCCCATGCGGCCGAACGCCGTCCGGGCCATGAGGGCCGTACGGACCTTGGCCGGCACGTCTTCGGTGAGCGCGGTGCACATGAGCCCAGGCGATAGCGCGTTGACCGTTACCTCGAACCGCCCACACTCCAGAGCCAGGCTCCGGGTCATCCCCAGTACGCCGGCCTTGGCCGCCGAGTACGCCGTCTGGCCTGGACTGCCGATGAGCCCGGCGGGGGAGACGACGTTGATGATGCGCCCCCAGCGGGCCCGCATCATGTCCGGAAGCGCCGCCCGGCTGGTATGGAAGGTGCCGATCAGATTGACCGCGATGATCTGAGTCCAGTCGTCGATGGACTGGGTGGCCATGAATCCGTCGCGGCGGATAGCACCTGCGTTGACGAGCACGCTGATGCTGCCCAACTCGGTGCGCACCCGGCCGACCATGTCCCGCGTGGCATCCCAGTCTGCGACGTCCGCCTGCACCACGATGCTGGGTCTGCTTAGCTCGGCGGCGACCTTGCGGGCCCGATCCACACCGGTGGTGTAGTGCAACGCCAGTTGGTAGCCACGGCGGTCGAGTACGCGTGCCGCGGCGGCGCCGAGGGCTCCCGAAGCGCCGGTCACTAGAGCGATGCGGCCGTCGCTGCCCAGCGTGGCGCTCCGGATATCGTCGTCGGTCACGGTGTCACGTCCTCCCCAGGGGTAGCGAGCCGTTGTGCCCGCCGAGCAATGGCCGTTGGTAGGGCCGCCGCGCCCGATGCCGAGGCACGTGAGCGGCGGCCGGCACTCCTACCAGGTGATTGGCATTTCGGCTGGACCAAACGCCTGTATCGAGTGGTACTTGTACGTCAGCTCCGACTCCGGAACAGCCAGCGCGAGCTTGGGGGCTCGCTCAAAAAGTGTCGTGTAGACGATCTCCATCAGCTCCGGCACCAAGCGATTCGCCGGGCATTGGTGCGGACCGTGGCCAAACGCCAGGTGTCTGGTGGGTTTGTCCCGCATGAGATCGAGCTGATTGGGATACGGACACACCGACGGGTCGCGGTTGACGGGCAGCGTTGGCACCACCAAGCCGTCACCGGCCTTGACCAATGTATCGCCGATACGCACATCTGCCACGGCCAGCCGCATGGGCGTTCCGTCGTTGACCGAGAAGTACCGGATCATCTCATCTATTGCCACCGTCATCCGGTCCGGCTCGGCAAGCAACGTCGCCCGCTCCTCCGGATGGTTCAGCAAGGTGAGCACGCCCAACGAGATCATCGTGGACGTCGAGTTGTGAATGCCTTGGGCGTTCGACAACATCAGGGGGGCCAGCCGGAACCAGTCGACCTCCCCATGCTCCTCGAGTTCCTGTTGGATCAGACGGCTCATCAGGTCGTCGCCGAGGTTTTTTGCCTTCTCTTTCATGACGTCTTCCGCGTGCTGGTTCAGGCGCGCGGCTGATGCCTTCTCTTCGTCCTCGGTGCCGGTTCGCATCAGCAGGTCCCAGACGTTGTCCCGCATCTTCCGCAGTTCAGCCTTGGGTATGCCGAGGAACACTTCCTGCAGGCGCCAGGCGATTGGGTAGGACAGCTCCATCACCAAATCGACTGGTTTGTCCTGCCGCTCCAGCATCGCGTCGACTTGCTCGACCACAGCGACCCGTAGGCGGGGCAGCAGGCGGGTGAGTCCGGCCGGGGAGAATTCCTGGATGACCGGCTTCTTCTTCGCCGTATGTTCGGGGCCATCCAGGTTGATCATGAACGGCGCGCAGTACTTCAACTTGTTTAGCGAGTTCGGCGTCATTTTCGGAAAGTCGTCGTTCATCTTGTCCGAGCTGAACCGTGGGTCGGAGAGTACGAATCGGGCGTACTCTGGCCTGACCACCATCCATGCCAACTTGCCGGTGGGCAGGGTAACCCGGCCAATGCCCTTTTCCCGCAGTGTTTCGTACTCGGCCGGAAGTACGCCGGGCAGCTTCCGCCGAATGGGGTGGGTTGGTAATTTGGTCATTCTGACACCTCTGCTGCCCAGTGGTAGAAACGAGTGGCCAACGAGTTACCTTGCGGGTCATACGGTGGAATGACCTGCGTAAGGTCGTCGACGAGCTGGAGGAAGCGGGGATCGCCTTCCGTCCACACTGCGCTGATCACGTTGGTAGCGTCGGGTTCTGCGAAGTCCTGGATGTGCAGGTATATGCCACGCCACAGATAGATCTGGCGGCGCAGCGTCCCCATTTTGTGCGGAAAATCGGTTGAATCCGATTCCGCGAACAGCCGCGACACCTCAGGGATGTGCTCCTGCCGCTGGGTGTTCACGATCACCGCGCTGTACGTCTGCTCCAGGTTCTCCAGATGCTGAGCAGGCCACACGTAGAAACGCTCGGCCGTCGGTTGGTCGATCGGTCCGTCCCAGCCCTCCGTCGCGGCGTGTACGCCGAAGTAGGTCGACAGGCTGTCGTTCAGCCGCGCGCATCGGGGATCAGTGGTTGATTTCCGGTATGCCTCAGCTGCGTCCTCGACGTCCCAGTCCTGCATGTGCACATAGAGATCGCAGTAGTTGAAGACCTGTCTGCGGCGCAGCTGGGGCAGCTCGGATGCAACCCCGCCATCGAACTCCCGAAGGATCTTGGAAACGTCGGCGACGTTATCACTGTCGAATTTGCCGACAGTGATGATGCTCGGCATATGCCTCTCCTCACAGTTGGCGGGTGGAACCGTTGCCGCGCTACGGACCCTCGCAGGGCTCGTTTCGAGGTCTCGCCAAGCTTGCGCCGGTGCCTTCGACGCCGAATCGACGCCGGATCAACTCGAAGGGTTCTCGATGAGAGGTCTAGCGGCGAACGACATCGTCGAGTGCGACGGTTCCAGACACTACGACGCTTGTGAGGTGTCTTGTTGTGTCGAGTACGCAGCAGGTTGAGCAGGTCGTGACCATCAACGCCGACTACGAAACGGTATTCGAGCTGGTTGCCGACGTGGCGCGGTGGCCGCAGTTTCATCTATCGGCCGTGCACGCGGAATTGGTCGACAGCGACGAAGAGGGCGAGGTGGTCCAATACTGGTCGCTGGTCGGTGATTCTGCCGTTCGCACATGGCGGGCTGTGCGCCGCACTGACCGGCCGGGACGCCGCATCACGTTCACCTACAAGGAGGCCGATGCGCCCGCCACTGAGATCCGCGGGGAGTGGGTGTTCACTGAGCTGGCGCAGGACCGGACCCGGGTTGAGTTGCGCCACCACGTAGGCGCACCGGCTGGCGCCGATCTTGGCCCACTGCTGGACAAGATCAGTCAGGACAGCAAGGAACACCTCGAAACTCTGCGTGACACGGCGGAACGGCGTGCCGAACTGGATGAGCTCGTCCTGTCTTTCACCGACCCGTTGTTCATCGCCGGTTCCATTGAGGACGCCTACGACTATCTCTACCGGGCTGACCTGTGGCCCGAGCGCATCCCACACGTGGTGGGGCTCACCATGGCGGAGGACGTGCCGAACGTTCAGTTCTTCGACATGGATACCAAGGGCCCCGATGGCGCGACGCACACGGTTCGGTCGGTGCGAATCTGCTTGCCACCCAACGTGATTGTGTACAAGCAAATCAGTGTGCCTGCGATGTTGGTCGCACACACCGGTCACTGGCGGTTCACCGAGACTCCGGAAGGCGTCATCGCCGAGGCCCGGCACACCAGCACGATCAAACCATCGGCACTGTCGCTACTGGGCAGCGGGACAACAATCAGTGACGCGCGCCGATTCCTGCGGCGTCTGCTGAGCAGCAACAGCATGAGCAACCTGAGCCTTGCCAAGAGATTTGCGGAGGAGCGTGCAGGCTTCTGATCGGCACTCAGTGTTCACCGAGCAGACAATCGTTGAAAATCAGGAGGGGTGATGGCCGAGAAGACGACCGCCAGAGGCGGGGGAGTGTGGGCTGCGGCCGATCTGGTAACCCCGATGGCGATCCGGGTGGCAGCAACGTTGCGGTTGGCTGACCACATCATCGACGGTACTCGGACAACCGCGGCACTGGCTGAGGTTCTGCGGGCCGACCAGGACGTACTGGGGCGGCTGCTGGAACACCTTGTCGCTGCCGGAGTGCTGTCGAGTACGGGAGCCGGCACCTACGACGTGACTGACATGGGCCGGTACCTATGTGATGGCCAGCCCGAAGGAATGCGATCAGTGCTCGACATCGAAGGTGCGATCGGCCATGCCGAGTTGAGCCTCGTCCATCTGCTGCACACGGTTCGCACCGGCGAGCCTGCGTACCCACAGCAGTACGGCCTGGGGTTCTGGGACGACCTGTCGGCCAACGATGCACGCGCCGAGTCATTCGACGTGCTGATGGGGGCCAGACTGGCGGTGCACGCACCGGCCGTGGCCGAGGGATATCCATGGGGAAGGCTTCGCCATCTCATCGATGTCGGTGGTGGCGACGGCAGCATGTTGATCACCATCTTGCAGTCCCATCCCGAACTGCAGGGGACGGTCATCGACCTGCCTGGGCCCGCGCGTCGCGCAGGCAAGGCCATCGCCGCTGCCGGTCTCGACCATCGTGCCAATGCCGTGACAGGTAGCTTCTTCGATGAACTTCCCGCGGGAGCGGACGGCTACTTGCTGTCGAGCATCCTGCACAACTGGAACGACGCCGCAGCCGCCCAGATCATGCGACGGTGCGCGGACGCGGCGTCCACGACGGGAAGCGTGTTCGTCGTGGACTATTTCAACGACCAGAACGCCCAGACAGAAGGTGACCTGCGCATGCTCTGCTACTTCGGGGGCAGACAGCACACCCCCGAGCAGCTGAGCGAGCTGGCCGGATCCGCAGGTCTCGGGATTGCCTCGATCCTGCCTGCCGGTCGTATGTCCATCGTGGAACTGCGTGCGCCTCGCTGAGTATTCGTGCTCAGTCGAAGCGAGTTGGTGTCGGCGCGTCTAGTCAGCTGTGCTCGATCTGTTGTTCTCGGGCGTCGAGTACCGGGCTTCGATTCCACCCAGGATGATCGCCAGCCCGGTCTCGAACTGTTCGTCAGCCTCCGCGATCTCTGCTGCCTCGGTCATTTTGCTCAGATAAGGGAACTCGCCGGTCGCAAGCAGGGACACGAGATAAGGCTTCATGCGCATCCGCCAGCTATGACGGTCAACGCCGGACTCGTGTGCGTTCGCCCGCTCGGTCAGCTCGGCCTGTACGGCACCGCTGACCCAGGAGTAGATCAGGTTCAGCACGTCGATCGTGTCGTCGATGCGCAGGCCGCAGCCGCCAAGAACGGCGAGATCGCGTTCCATACCGCGCAAGTAGTTGGGGCCGATGATGGGGCGGGTGGCGAGGAGCGGGGCCAGCCAGGGGTGCCGCAGAAACTGCTGTCGCCTGCGGCGTGCCAAGACGATCAAGTCGGCGCGGAGATCGCCAGTTGGCTCCTGTGGCTCGAAGACGGTCGCCTCGTCGATCATCACCGCCCACAGATCCTCCTTGGTGGGCAGGTACCGGTAGAGGGTCATCGCGCCCGCGTCGAGGTTCCTGGCGATGTTGCGCACTGACGCGGCTTCCAGGCCCTCGGCGTCCGCGATCTTGATCGCAACCGCGGCGATCTCCTCGCGACTGTGCGTCGGCGCTGGGCCGCGCATGGATTTCTCCGGTCGCATCCAGATGATGGGTTTGGGGTCCGACACAACAACCAGCATATGCGCGTGAACTACTTGCGTACACCGTACCCGGTGACTATCTTGGAGTCGCGTACACCGTACCCGGTGGGCCGCCTTCGTGCTGCGTACACTGCACCCGATCGGGAGATGATCATGGAAAAATCGATCGTATATGCTAAAGATCTTCGAAAGCAGTATGGGGGCGTCGAGGCATTAACCGGCCTAGACCTGGCCATTCAGCCGAATCTGGTCTATGGCTTGCTTGGCCCGAATGGTGCGGGCAAGAGCACTACCCTGCGCATCCTGAGCACGCTGACCAGGCCCAGCGGCGGGCAGGCTGTCGTCGGCGGTTTTGACGTAGCCAGGGAGCCTGGGGAAGTCCGAAAGGTGATCGGGCTGGCTGGTCAAGACGCCACGCTCGACGACAAACTGACAGGCAGGGAGAACCTGCGCATCTTCGGCCGCCTGTCGCGGTTAGGCGCACGTGGAGCTCGCCGCCGCGCGGAAGAACTGTTGGAACGATTCAGCCTCGCCCATGCCGGCAATCGGCTGGCCGGCACCTATTCCGGCGGCATGCGCCGCCGGCTAGACCTGATCGCCAGCCTGCTGCGTGCTCCAGCGGTGCTCTTCCTCGACGAGCCCACCACGGGTCTCGACGTCCGAAGTCGCATGGAGATTTGGGACACCATCCGCGAACTGGTCGCCGATGGCACCACGGTCCTGCTCACCAGCCAGTATCTGGAGGAGGTGGACCAGCTCGCCTCCGCCGTCGGCGTGATCGACCACGGCCATCTCATCGCCGAAGGCAGCCCGGCCCAACTCAAGTCGCAGATCGGCAGCCACATCGACGTCGTGGTGGAGTCCTCCGACCACCTACCGATTGCCATGACGGTGCTGGAAAGGCTCACTGGCCAGCGCCCGGAGGCGGACGGATCACACATTGTGGTCGCGGCGGTGGGCGTGGTGCCGACCCTGCCGCAGATCGTGCGTGAACTCGACGCATCCGGCGCCGCTATCCGTGATGTGGGGATTCGAGAGTCAAGCCTCGATGACGTCTTCCTATCTCTGACCGGCAAGACCGTTGACTCGGCGAAGCCGGCTGAAACGCAGGAGGTAGTGGCGTGAATGTCCTCATCGATGGTTGGGTTCTGACTCAGCGAAACCTTCTGCGGTTGCGCCACGAACCCGGAACCCTGCTCACCATCATGTTGATGCCGACCGTGTTCGTGGTGTTGTTCGGCTTCGTGTTCGGCAGTGCGATTGACGTACCGGGATCCTCCAACTACCGCGAATTCATGATGCCGGGCATGTTTGTGCTGGGCACCGGGACCGCGCTGTCCTCAGCGATGGTCGCCGTTGCGATGGACCAGTCCCGTGGAGTGATGGACCGCCTGCGCTCACTGCCCACTCACCGTGTGTCTGTGCCGCTGGGACAGAGCGGCGCGGAGGCAGTCATCGGAGCGTACGGTCTGGTGGTCCTGATGGTGTACGGGCTGATCGTCGGCTGGAGGCCACACAACGGCATTGGGCAGACGTTGGCTGGTATCGGACTGCTTCTTCTGTTCCGGTACGCGCTGGCATGGGTCGGTACCTACCTCGGATTGGCTATCCGCTCGGCATCCACCGCGGCCAATCTAGCGCCGTTGACGCTGCCACTCACGATGGTGTCCAACGCGTTCGTGCCCACCGACGGGATGCCGGGCTGGCTACAGGTGATCTGTGAGTGGAACCCGCTCAGCGCACTGGCGACGGCGACGCGTTCGTTGTTCGGCAATCCGGGCACCCCTGGGCCAGACGCCGCATGGCCGCTGACCCATCCGGTGGCGGCGACCCTGCTCTGGGCCGGCCTGCTGCTGGTGATCTTCGTACCGCTCTCGGCGCGACGCTTCTCCCGAGCCGGACTGTAGGTCCGTTGCCGGGCGCAGCCAACGCGCCAAATGACCTCGGAGCTGGGATGACCGGACTTGTTGAAGGTCGGGCCATCCCAGCCCCAACAGAGGCGACCCGCCCCCGGGAACGCCCGTGGACGGCTCACCAAGCTCACCATTGAAATCAACGCTGGATCACGGTTCAACAATGGATGAAGGGGGAGTTATGCGTGTCGTGATTGTCGGGGGTGGCACCGTCGGGTTGTGCACCGCGGTTTTCCTCGCCCGCCAAGGGGTATCGGTGCACGTTCTGGAGCGCCGGGCCAGGGTCAACGACCATCCGAGGGCATTCGGCATCACCGACCGGTCGGCAGAGATCCTGCGCGAGGCCGGCATCGAGGTAGACACGGCGCACTTCGGCCGGGGCTTAATGACGGGGCCGAGCCTCGCCGAACTGACCGCCGTCACGCACAAGTTCGAACGCCCGGAGATCGGCCCGGCGAAGCTGGGCAGTTGCCCGCAGGACAGGATCGACCGGGCCGCACTGGCGCTGCTGCGGGAACTGGGCAGTCGGGTGGACTTCGACAGCGAAGTGACTGCTATCACGGATGGCAGCGTGACCACTGCAGATGGCCGGGTCGTCGAGGGCGACTACGTGATCGCCGCCGACGGAATCCGCAGCAGGGTCCGGGAGCTGCTCGGCATCGGACTGACCGGCCCGGGAGTAGTGGGCAGCTCACACATGCTCAATGTACTGTTCCGCGCGGAACTGCCGGCCCCACCCCTCTCCATGACGTTCCTGCGCAACGATCGGGCATCCGGAATCCTGTACCGAGTCGACGACACCGGCCGTTGGATCTTCCACATAAGGAACGGCGATCCGAACACACCCATCGAGCAGATCCAACAGCAGATCAGGGACGCGACCGGTGTCACGACTGCCGAGCCGGAGATCATCAGCCAGCTGCCGTGGTCGTCAACGGCACACGTGGCCGACGCATTCAGGCGGGGCAACGTCTTCCTCGTCGGTGACGCGGCACACGCGGTGCCGCCGGTCGGTGGTTTCGGACTCAACTTGGGTATCGCCGACGGCCACAACCTGGCATGGAAACTGGCCGCCGGCGGCGATGCTCTGCTCGACACCTATCAAGCCGAGCGTCGTCCGGTCGCGCTCTTCACCATGCAACAGAGTCTGATCCGTGCGGAGAACCACAGCCTGCACTGGAACAATGATCCGGCCCTGGCCGACGACCGGGCGGCGGTAGGTATGGCGGGTGTCATGATTCCCGTGGTCGGCTACCGGTATGACTCCCCCGCAGTGGTCGACCCGGAACCACTGTCGGACATGGAGAACCTCGTACTCGACGGCGCACCAGGCAGCCGCCTGCCACACCGATGGCTGCCGGGTGGACGATCCACAGTCGATCTCGTGCATGGATTCACACTGCTCACCGGGACCGCAGCCGACCACTGGCTGGATGCTGCACGGAAGGTGGGCCTTACGTCCCATGCAGTCGAAGGGTGGGCCGAGGCCGCCAACATTGAGGAGGACGGCGCTGTGCTGATCCGCCCAGACGGGTTCGTCGGCTGGCGTACGCCGACCAAGCGAGCGGTTGGTTCCAGCGAGGAGCAGCTACAGGACGCTCTCGACCGCATCTTGTGCCGACAGAGGCCGAGCGATCTCACACCGGAGGGCTAACACCGGATCTTCGACACGGTCATGCGGCCGACACCGGCACAGCCGGTGTCGGCCGCATGCTGCTTGTCGGCCGTCTCACCGCGGAGCCTGGTTCGAACCGAACACGAACTCCTCTCGAATCGATGCCGCGAAGCTTGGCGCACAACGTCGCCTTCCTTGCTGTCCGCGAAAGCACGCTGCCCCATCGCAACTTCGGTACAGCACGGCGGGCCGAATCATCTCGGCTACGAACTGAGTACCAAGCAGAGGAGGCGGACGATGGATTTCGGCAAGGATCCCTATCCCGAGTACGCGTGGCTGCGTGACGAAGAGCCGGTCCGGCAGGTCATGGAAGGCAAGGGCCTCTACGGATTGTTGGTGACCCGGTACGAGGACGTACGGATGTTGCTGACCGATCCCAGAATGAGCAAGGACCCCCGCAACGCACCGCGCGACTGGCAGGAGGCGGGCAAGGGGCGGCCACTGGAGGATCGGACCGGGTTGGGCACACACCTGCTCACCACTGATGCGCCTGAACACACACGGCTGCGTCGGCTGGTCTCGACCGCCTTCACCGCCCGCCGTGTGGAGGGACTACGCGGCCAGGTGCAGCAGATCACGGACGGGCTTCTCGATGAGATTGTGCCGAGAGGACGTGTCGACCTCGTCACCGAGTTCGCTTTCCCGCTGGCGATCACGGTGATCTGTGAGCTGCTGGGCGTACCCTCGGCGGATCAGGATGTGTTCCGCCGGTGGACGAAGGACTTCCGCCGATGGACGAACAACAGTGGCTCTGCCCAGCCCGACACTGGGAGCGCGCGGCCGGTCGGACTACGTGACCTCCTCGGGTATCTCACCGAACTGGTTGAGAAGCGCCGAAGCGAGCCAGCCGACGGTTTGGTCGACGCGCTGATTGCTGCCAGGGATGACGACGACCGGCTGAATGAGACCGAGTTGCTGTCGATGGTTTCCCTGCTCTTGATCGGGGGCTTCGAGACGACTGTCAATCTGATCGGGAACGGCACGCTTGCGCTACTACGCAACCCCGAACAACTCGCGCTACTGCGCGAGCAACCGCATCTTGTCGATTCGGCCCTGGAGGAGATGCTTCGGTACGACGGGTCGTTCGAGACGGCGACGTGGCGCTTCCCGCTTGAGCCCATAGAGGTCGCGGGGACCCGCATCGAGAAAGGTCACCCGGTGCTCTTGTCGCTGGCCTCGGCCAATCGGGATCAGGCGAAGTTCATGGAACCGGACCATTTCGACGTCACTCGTTCGGACAACGGGCATGTGGCGTTCGGACGTGGTGCGCACTTCTGCCTCGGTGCTCCACTGGCCAGGTTGGAGGGCCGGATCGCCTTCGATGGGCTGCTGCGCAGGCTGCCTGGCCTCGCATTGGCCGTACCACCTGAGGAACTGCGATGGCAGCGGAGTCTCACGATCCGCGGATTGGAATCGCTGCCAGTCACGTTCGATGCCTGACCTTCGCTATCAGGAAAGAGATTCCCATGCCACACGTTGAATTGAGCGCGCGAACGGTGAGCACACGATGAATCGACGGGTCGCCATCACCGGCATCGGCGTGCGTGCCCCAGGCGGTGGAAACGCCAAGGAGTTTTGGGAGCTGATCTCGTCCGGCACTGCGGCCATACGCACCATCTCGCTGTTCGCACCATCCGGGTTCCGCTCCCGGATCGCGGGCGAGTGCGACTTCGATCCGGTGGCGGAGGGCTTCTCCGCACAGGAGATCCGGCGGATGGATCGGAGCGCACAACTCGCTGTTGCCGCAACCAGGGAAGCTGTCACGGACGCCAACCTCGACATGGACACGATCGACCCGCATCGTACCGGGGCCAGCATCGGCAGCGCCATCGGCGGCACGATGAGCTTGGACCGGGAATACAACGTGCTCTCCGACGGTGGCCGCAAGTGGCTCCTCGACCACGAGTACGCGATGCCGCACCTATTTAAGTATCTCGTCCCGACGTCGATCGCTGCCGACGTAGCGTGGCAGGTCGGTGCGGAAGGTCCTGTGGCACTGGTGTCCACGGGATGCACCGCGGGCATCGAATCGGTGTCACATGCGGCGCAACTGATCCGCGAAGGCTCCGCTGACGTGATGCTCGCCGGTGGCTCCGATGCGCCCCTCTCACCGGTTTGCGTCGCCTCCTTCGATGCGATCAAGGCAACGACCCCTCGTAACGACGACCCGGCCACCGCGTCCCGCCCGTTCGACCGCACCCGCAATGGGTTTGTGCTCGCCGAAGGCAGCGCAATGCTGGTTCTGGAAGAGTGGAATCACGCGAGGGCACGTGGTGCGCGCATCTACGCGGAGATCGGCGGTTGGGGCGTGCGCTCGAACGCGTTCCACATGACCGGGCTCCGGTCCGAGGGCACCGAGATGGCCGCGGCCATCGAGGCGGCGCTGCACATGGCCGAGCGTGCTCCCGAGGAGGTGGACTACGTGAATGCGCACGGCTCAAGCACACAACAGAACGACCGGCATGAGACGGACGCGTTCAAGCGAAGTCTTGGCGATCACGCGTTCCGAACCCCGGTCAGTTCGATCAAGTCCATGATCGGTCACTCATTGGGTGCGATCGGCTCGATCGAGATTGCGGCATGCGCGCTGGCCATTGAATCCGGTCTGATTCCGCCAACAGCCAACCTGCATGAACCCGATCCAGAACTGGGCCTCGACTATGTTCCGCTGGAAGCACGGTCTGCAGATCTGCGCACGGTGCTCAAAGTGGGCAGTGGGTTCGGTGGCTTCCAGAGCGCCATGGTGCTGACCAAGGGGGATTCAGATGAGTGACACCGTCCCAAGGACGACGAGCCATCGCGCGGTCATCACGGGCATCGGGGTGGTCGCGCCGAATGGGTTCGACGCCGATGAGTACTGGGACGCCGTCCTGCACGGGCGCAGTGGGATCGAACAGATCACCCGATTCGATCCGGCGCAGTACCCTTCCAAGCTGGCGGGCGAGGTGGCTGACTACGACGTCCGCGAGCATGTCCCTGGCCGGCTGGTGCCACAGACTGATCAGGCCACCCGGTTGGCGCTGATAGCGACGGACGCCGCCGTCAGTGACTCCGACCTTGAGCTTGCTGCCATCCCAGGTGATCAGATTGGAATCGTCACTGGCATCTCCGCAGGCGGGCTTGAGTACAGCCAGCGCGAGTTGGCGAAACTATGGAGCGCCGGGAGCGATCATGTGAGCGCCTATCTTTCGTTCTCTTGGTTCTACGCGGTGAACACGGGGCAGATCTCGATCCGGCATGGATTGCACGGTCCCGGCGGAGTCCTGACCGGACTGACGAGTGCGCTCGACTCCATCGCGCAGGCCCGCCGATACGTGTCCGACGGCCTGTCGGTGGTGATGTGTGGCGCAGCGGAAAGCACGATGTGTCCACTCGGGTGGGTGATCGAGCTGACTACCGGCAGGATGAGCACGGTGAGCGACCCGAAGCGGGCCTACCTGCCTTTTGACACTGCCGCATCTGGCTACCTACCTGGTGAGGGTGGCGCCATGCTCATTGTCGAGGAGGCCGAGCACGCCCGCGAGCGAGGGGCGCGGCCGTACGGCGAGATCGCCGGGTACGCCACCACCTTCGACCCACGGTCAGATTCTGGACGGGAACCCGGACTACGCCGGGCGATCGAGCTTGCACTGTCAGATGCCGACGTGACGCCAGCCGATGTCGACGTGGTGTTCGCGGACGCGGCCGGCGTGGCCGAACTCGACCGCGCCGAGGCTGCTGCTTTGACAAGTGTGTTCGGCCCACGGGCAGTTCCGGTGACCGCACCGAAAACGATGACCGGCCGACTGTACTCTGGTGGCCCCGCGCTCGATGTGGCCACCGCTTCGTTGAGTATCCGGCATAGCGTCATACCACCCATGATTAATGTGACCAACCCCGTCCGGTCCGACCAGCTCGACCTGGTACTCGGCCAGCCGAGGGAAACGAACGTGTCCACCGCTGTGGTACTGGCACGCGGCGACGGCATCAACTCTGCGATGGTGTTGACAGCGGCGTAGCAGAAGCCGATACAACACCTGAATGGACCCACTTCTGGACCGACGCCGTTCAGTTGGCAACCATCAGCAACGGCTGCCACGTACGGCGTCGGCCCGGAAGAGCCCACCCGGTCGCGGTGTGAACACGTCGAGTAGGAGTCGTCTGGGTCACGGCTTGCTCATGATCTCCAGGATGCCGACCGTCCAAGTGAACCCGGCGCCGGCGCCGGCCAGCAGGCAAGTCTGACCGGGCTCAAGGGCGCCCTCGGATGCGAGATGCGCCAGCCCGGCGAACTGGTCGCCCGCGCCGAGATGCCCGACCTGCCGCCCCCAGGACCAGGTCGATCGTTGCGGGTCGATGCCGAACGGATCAAAGTATTGCGCCCGCATCCGCGTCCGGCCCAAGTTCGGCAGCACGTACCAGTCGATGTCGCTGAGCTTTACGTCAGCTTGAGCGCAAGCACGGTCGAATGCCTCCCGTTGTCCCGCTTCGATGCGGCTGAGCAGGGCCTCCACCCCAAGCTCGCGCACCAGGATGTCGCTGTTCAAGTCGATCGGCGATCCGGTGGACAGCGGTGCGTCGCTGAACTGCTCACCCCGGCCACCGTGCTCCAAGCCGGAGTCGGACACTGAGACAAGCCCGCGGAGCTTGGCGAATCCGGTACGGGTGGATAACAGCACGGCTGTGCCGCCGTCACCGCAGATGGTGCTTGGGTCACTTAGCCACCGGTCGAAGCCGGGCAGGCAGAATCGGTCGGCAGTGGTGACCAACGCGGTCGGCCGATCATTGGCAATGAGGTAGTTTCCCGCAAGCTCCAAAGCGACCATGCCGCCGTTGGACATCTGACGGATCTCGATGGCCGGGCATGAGCTGCCGCCGGTGAACCGTTGAATGTACGACGCCGGTGGCCACATGTCGTGGCCTTGGTGGTACGCGCAGGCGTGAAGCAGCAGATGGAGGTCCTCCGGTTCAGACTTGCTGCGTTCGAGCGCGGCCCGTGCCGCCAGTACCGCCATCTCTGGTGCTGACTTGTCCGCTGAGACGCATACCGACTCAATGCCGGTATTCCAGATTCGCGCCTGGTCGGCGAGGCCAGCTCGTGCCGCCTCGCCGAGTGTCATGCGCTCGGGTAGCCACGAAGTCGCGGCGCCGATATAGAGTTCGTGCCTCATTCTTCTTGTCCTCCCACGGATTGAATCCGATACCCGTATCTGGTCAGGGTCCTCATATGCGGCGGAGGCTCGTTCGAGGCCCAGGCGAGACCTTGCCGAATAGCTGGCCACTGGCCGTCGCACGTCGATATCGATGCCATGCGAAAGATCCATTTGCCCGGATCCTGATGATCGTGTGCGGCCGTCGATTGGAACTCGATCGGGTGTCGAAGGATCCCGGCAATGTTGGTTTCGGTGTCACGAGACGAAGGGGGCAGGAATGACAGCGTTCACCCAGGCGGACCTGGTGGGGTACATACGCCGGGCGGCAGGTGAGGACGACGGACTTGACCTGGACGGCGACATTGCCGAGATTACGTTTGCCGATCTGGGCTATGACTCAATCTCGATGGTGGAGGTAACACTCCTGGTCGAGCGAGAGCTCGGGATAAGCCTGCCGGAGGCCAGGACAGGTAAGACCGCGACGCCGAAGGAATTTGTCGAAACCGTCAACGAGTTGCTGCCCGCGTCGAGCTAGCGGTGGGCCCCTGCGGCGCGGAGATTCAACGAGGAGACGCACATGTACAGCACAGAGCACAAGCAACGCTTCGACAACGACGCGCCGGTAGCAACCGAGCAGCTGACTCTCCTCTCCGAGATCCTCAACCGGGAGACGTTCAGCGCCCTGGGCGAGGAAGTACGTGTCGGTCACGGTTGGCGTTGCTGGGAGGTGGGTGCCGGGGACGGCTCCGTCGCCCGCTGGTTGGCCGCCAGGGTGGGAACGTCCGGACATGTGGTGGCCAGCGACATCAAACCGCAGCACGTGCCCAACCATCCACGGATCGAGGCGATCCGTCACGACCTCACCAGTGACCCGTGGCCCGAGCCGAAGTTCGACTTGATTCACGCCCGGCTGGTGTTGATGCATTTGGCTGACAAGGAGGCCATCGCGGCAAGGCTGGCTGAACATCTGCGGCCGGGCGGTGCGCTGGTGCTCACCGACTGGTACTGCGGTTGCGCCGACGAGAGCTTGATCAAGTCTCCCGTTGACGAATACACGGCGCGAATCTTCCAGGACTACCATGATGGCGTGCACAAACTCGCCGGACAGACCGGTATGGACTTTGACTGGGCGTCGCGTACGCGGGACGTGCTCTCTGCCGCCGGCTATCGGGACATCGCGGTTCGGGACTATCAGGCGCCGGGAGAAGGCGGAAAACCGACCGCGCTGCTTGCTCGGCTGCACTCCAGCATGCTGGAGTCCTTCCTGCTGAGCGAAACCAATCTGACCGCCACTGACCTCGTCGTGATCCGAGAGACGCTTCTGAATCCCGAGTTTGAGATGGCGACCAACCACACGTACACGACCGTTGTTCGGGTGCCGAAGTGAGGATGGGCAATACAAAACAGGCCGTACCCGGAAGGTAGGTGCCCAAGAGTTCTGGCGGGGCCAGCTGCCCGTGGCGGTCACAGCCGCGGCAGGGGCAAGGCATTCGCTGTGTGCGTCCCGACTCCGTCCGCCCCATGTATTGAATCGAAGTAGCAGCAGGTCAGACTGGGAAAAGGCCATCGTGCACCTCAGGGTCGAACTTCACTGTTCTCCCCGAGAGTTGCACGGTGGCCCCTCCCTGTTCGGGGCGTTGCGAGCGAAGCAGCCTAGCTGTATTGATCACGGGCGTTGTTGACACCTGACAGGTTTTGAGCATGACGAAGACCCCCGGTGTGGTGGGAGCTGTCTAGGAACTCACCGCACGGAGGTCTTTGTGTCCCACCGTAATGCTCGGCTGACTGTCTTCGGTAGGCGACTGCTGGTCGAGCGTGTCCGCTCCGGCCGCCAGGTCGCGCATGTCGACTCCGCCGTCGACGACCACTCCCGCCTGGCCTACAGCGAGATCCACCCCGACGAGAGAGTCGCAACCTGCGCGGCCTTCCTGGAGAACGCGGCCGCGTTCTTCCGCTCTCACGGCATCAAACGCATCGAGCGGGTCCTGACGGACAACGCCTGGGCCTACCGGAAGGGCCTGGCCTGGAAGGCCGTCCTGGCCGACCTCGGCGCGAGCGGGAAACTCACCCGCCCCTACAGGCCGCAGACCAACGGCAAAGTCGAACGCTTCAACCGCACCCACCTCGACGAGTGGGCCTACCTGCGGCCATACACCTCAAACGACGAGCGGACCGAAGCCCTGGCAGACTTCCTCCACACCTACAACCACCACCGCTGCCACACCGCACTGGCCGGCAAACCGCTCATCAGCCGCGTCAACAACGTTGCGGGTCAATACACCTAGCACGTGATCGCCCAACATCAATCTTGTCAGGAGGCAGGGCCGCGGACTACCGTATGTCGCATGCCAGCAAACATGTGGGGGGGATTAATGGCGCCTTCTGCGGCATTGTTATTAGCGGGAAATGCGGAGCTCGCGCTCGATAATATCATTCAGGAACTGGAGAGCATCTCCATTCGCGCCTGTCGCAGCGAAATGCAAGTGGAAATCGGAGAATTTTCGGTTACGAATGCCAAGGCGCTCGAATCCGCTGCGGAGCGAGCCCGGTTGGTCAATCGCCGAGTCTTGGTTCACAACGTCCCTGGAATTTCGATACCGTCGTGGAATTCATCACCCCAATCGGGGGCAGGCCATGCAGCCTGACCGCGACGGTCGGTTAAGAATCGTACTGATCGACAACCATACGCTGCTGCGCGAGGTGGTGCGCGAGGCGCTTGACACGGAACCGGACATGGCCGTAGTCGGCGACGCCGCCAGCGGTGCATCTGGCATTTTGCACTGTATGACCGAACAGCCCGACGTCGTATTGCTTGACGTGAGTATTCCTGACGGGTCGGCCACCGAGACTGTGCATGCCATCCGTTCGATATCCCCGAACGCCAGAGTCCTGATCGTCAGCATGCGTGAAGATCCGCTGCTGGTGCGTCAACTACTCGATTGCGGCGTCCGTGGCTATCTGAACAAGTCGGTGAGTCGGACCGACCTGGTGTCCAGTATCCGCGCGGTTTGCGCGGACGACATCCGCATCGTGCTGCACGTTTCCGCTGAGGCGCTGACCTACATTGCCTCGGCGTCGAACTACCCTGAGACGCTCACCAAGCGGGAGCTGGAGATCCTGACCTTGGTGAGCAAGGCCATGAGTAATCGTCAGATCTCACGTCGACTGACCATTGCTGAGGGTACGGTCAAGCGTCACCTGGGGACCATCTTCACAAAGCTGGGGGCCCGTTCGCGACTCGACGCGGTCAACAAGGCGATCTCCAACGGCCTCATCGCCCGCGCCGGATAAAGCTGTTGCGTGAGCACGTTGGAGAGCTGGTCGTGGCGCATTCGTGGCTGACAAGAGTATCGAAATACGCGGTGCATCATTGGGTTGTTGCCGTCTCCTGGTGCTGGTCTAATCAATTTCTGGAGAGCCTTTGTTCCCCGCTCTCGGGGACGGTAATCCGGAAATAGCTGAGGCACCACTCGAGGAGAGGCTCGTAGACTGTGACAAGCTTAAACGGCAAGACTGCGCTGGTGACCGGAGGTCGGACCGGCATTGGCTTCGGCATCGCCAGGGCGTTGGTCGAGCGGGGTGCGAACGTTGTGATCACCTCGCGCAGTGAAGACAAACTGCGCGAGGCAGCCGCCCTACTCGGCGATGAACGTGCCGTCGGCGTTGCGGGCGAGGCCAACGATCCCGAACATCAGCGGATCGCGGTGGCGACTGCCGTGGACCGATTCGGTTCACTCGATCTGTTGGTGAACAACGTCGGCGGTACGGAGAGGGATGGGCGTCGGTTGGTCGACATCGATGTGGCGGCGTACCAGCGCACCATCGACATCAACCTGATCACTGCGCTGACTTGGGTCCAGGCAGCCTGGCACGGCTGGCTCGGCGAGCATGGCGGCGCCATCGTCAACATATCCTCGATTGCCAGCAAGCTCGCCGTTCCCGACGGCACCTCATACGGGACGGCCAAGGCGGCGCTGAACCATTTCACCCAACAGATGGCGAACGAGCTCGCGCCTGGGGTTCGGGTGAACGGCGTCGCGGCCGGCACTGTACTCACCGATTTCACCAGGGTGAACGTCGAAGGCAGGGAAGACAAGGTGGTTCGCTCGGTCCCGCTGAAGCGACTTGGTGAACCCGCTGATGTTGGTGCGGCCGTGGCCTTCCTGCTCTCGGACGATGCGTCCTGGATAACCGGGCACACCCTTGTCGTCGATGGCGGCCGGTTACTCCACAACAGGTAACACGGCGCCGGTGCGGTCGAGGATCGGCTGCCAGCGGTCCTCGACCCGTCACCGGGCCTCCTCGCACAACCGGGTCTACCAAGGGGATTGCGCTTAAAGGGGCTTCTCCGACACCCCCCAGTCCGACCAGGAGTCGCGTCCGCCGAGGATCTCTTGGTGCAGCTCTTGTAACACCTGCGACGGGTCGAGCCCGAGCTCGGTCGACAGTGTCCTGCGTAGGTGTTGGTAGGCGACCAGCGATTCGTTTCGTCGACCGCTGGAGGCCAGCGCCTTGATCAACTGGGCGTGGTACCACTCGTTGAGCGGGTCTACCAACAGCATGGCCTTCAGCTCTCCAACGAGTTCCCGATGCCGCCCCAGCATTGCATCGGCCTGGATCCGCAGTTCAACGGTATGCGCCCGCTGCTCCGTGAGATGGACGATGTGCGCTTGGATCGACGGGCCGGCCGTGACGTCGGCGAGTGCCGGTCCCGACCAGAGGTCGAGCGCCTGCCGCAGCAGTCGCGCCGCCGCGGCCGGATCACCCGCGGCAAGCGCGGTGTGGCCCTGCTTGGCAAGCCGGAGGAACGAGCCCAGGTCGAGCAGGTTCGGGTCCACTCGGAGCATGTAGCCGGTGCCGCATGTGGCGAGCACCTGTTCGACTGTATTGTCCGGCACCCACGGCTCGAACTGTCGTCGCAGCTGGTAGATGTATGTCTGTGCGGTGGGGACGGCGCTCTTCGGAGGCTTGTCCCCCCACAGTTCGTCAATGATTGCGTCGAGCATGACAGTGGTGTTCGCGCACAGGAGTAGCTGCGCCAGCACACGCCGCGCCATTGGCGCGGTCGGTGTGCAGTCGCCCAGATCGTTGGTGACGGTTAGGCGGCCGAGTACATGGAATCGCAACACGGACGAATGCCTCCACACGATGCACGTTGGGAC
Source organism: Streptomyces sp. NBC_00690 (assembly GCF_036226685.1). Lineage (NCBI taxonomy): Bacteria > Bacillati > Actinomycetota > Actinomycetes > Kitasatosporales > Streptomycetaceae > Streptomyces > Streptomyces sp. NBC_00690. The sequence goes on along the minus strand of NZ_CP109009.1, from coordinate 1,595,746 downwards.
TGGCCTCGATCCAGACTCTGCCGATCCCTTTGCCCTGCAAGCAATGCTTCGGGGCGAAGGTCCAACACCGGTGACCGTGTTGGGTCGCCGAGACTACAACCTTCGTTCCATTGCCGCGGACAAGAGAGTTGCGTGCGGCGGCACCGGTCGAGCCTCCCGAGAGCAGAGTGAGAATCCGCTGTCATGACAGAGAACTTCGTGAAAACGATTGGTCAGGACGTCGTCGCGGTGGTCGGTCTGTCGTGCCGTCTTCCGGGCGCGAACTCCCCTGAAGCGTACTGGGACCTGCTTGCGGCTGGACGGGAGGCTGTCGACGAGATTCCACCCGACCGCACCGTGCACGTCGGCGCGCGGGTTGGCAGGGCAGGGCTGATCGATGGGATCGCGGACTTCGATGCGGGCTTCTTCGGGGTGTCGCCACGCGAAGCCGCGGCAATGGACCCGCGGCAGCGACTCATGCTGGAACTGGCTTGGGAAGCCCTTGAGCATGGCGGAATCGCCCCGTCGGTGGTCCGCGGCAATCGGGCGGGTGTCTTCCTTGGGACGATGGGAGACGACTACGCCGGGCTGGTGCACGACCAGGGCGTGGGAGCGATCGACAGCTTCACTCTCTCCGCGCTCCAGCGAGGCATCCTCGCGAACCGAATCTCGTTCTTCCTGGGCCTATCCGGCCCGAGTATGGTCGTGGATTCCGCGCAGTCCTCGGCTTTGGTAGCTGTGCACCAGGCGTACGAGAGCGTGCGTCGTGGAGAGTCGGAGTGGGCGCTGGCGGGTGGGGTCAACTTGATCCTTGCGCCGGAGTCGACGGCAACCGCGAGCGAGTTCGGCGCGCTGTCGCCGGACGGCCGGTGCTACACGTTCGACGTGCGCGCCAACGGCTATGTGCGCGGCGAGGGCGCTGGCATGGTGGTGCTCATGCGGTTGGCGGACGCCATTGCGCTCGGCCACGATGTGGTGTGCGTGATTCGCGGCGGCGCGGTGAACAATGACGGCGGTGGCGAACAGCTGACCACACCGAGCCAGGCGGGGCAGGAGGAGTTGCTGCGGGCCGCACTCCTTGCGGCAGGAGTGGACTCCACCCAGGTGGGATACGTGGAGCTGCACGGCACCGGCACGCCGGTGGGGGACCGAGTGGAGTCGGCGGCGCTGGCTGCGGTCTTCGCCAACCGGGATCGGCCGTTGGTGGTGGGGTCGGCAAAGACCAACGTAGGGCATCTGGAGGGAGCGGCGGGGATCGCCGGCTTCATCAAGGCGGCACTGTCCCTCCAGCGTGGGCAGGTGCCGGCGAGTCTGAACTTCACCGCTCCTCCGGACGACATCCCATTCACCGACTGGGGCATCGAGGTCGCTGCCGAGCTACGCGAATGGCCGGACGCCGGGACGCGAGTGGCCGGGGTGTCTTCGTTCGGGATGGGTGGGACGAACTGCCATCTGGTCCTCGCCCAAGCTCCGGATCCGTCGCCGGTCGAGGAGAGTCACCCCGAGAATGCGGGCGAGATCCCGTGGCTGGTGTCCGGCAACACTGTGCAGGCACTACGTGCCCAGGCCGAGCAGCTGGGCGGATACGTTGCCCTGCAAGACGATCCGAATCCACTCGACATCGGATTCTCGCTAGCGACAACCCGCGCCACATTCGTGCACCGCGCCGTTGTGATCGGCGCCGGCGCGGCCGAGTTGGGTGCTGGCCTGACCGAGCTAGCATCGAACGAGCTGACGCCGAATGTCGTGTCCGGTGTGGTCTCCGAGGGCGATACGGCATTCCTGTTCACCGGGCAGGGAGCGCAGCGAATTGGCATGGGCCGGGATCTGTATGCACAATTTCCGACGTTCGCTGAGTCCTTCGATGCCGTGTGCGCGGAACTGGATCCGCTGCTGGGCAGAGGGTTGCGGGAGATCGTATGGTCCGATGCAGACCTGCTCGGTCAGACCCGGTACACGCAGGCGGCGCTGTTCGCACTGGAGACGGCGCTCTTCAGGCTGGTGGAGTCGTTTGGATTACATCCACAGCATTTGATCGGACATTCGATCGGTGAGGTCACTGCCGCGCATGTCTCAGGGGTGCTGTCGCTGGCCGACGCCTGCACGCTCGTCGCTGCACGCGGACGGTTGATGCAGGCGGTGCCCTCCGATGGGGCGATGGTGGCCATCAACGCAGACGAGGGCGACGTCCGGGTGTTGCTGCCTGCGTCCGGGGTGAGCATTGCCGCTGTAAATGGGCCCGGTTCGGTTGTGATCTCGGGTGATACCGACCCGGTCCTTGCGATGGCGGAATCCTTCCGTGCCAAGGGAGCGAAGAGCAGGCGGCTGAACGTCAGCCATGCATTCCACTCCCACCATCTTGACGAGATCCTGGACGAGTTCACCGACGCCATTCGTGGGCTGTCCTTTCACGCTCCTCGGATCCCCATCATCTCGAACCTCACCGGGCTCCCCGCAACCACGGACGAGCTGACCGACCCGGCCCGCTGGGCACGTCAGATCCGCGGCACCGTTCGCTTCGCTGATGGCATCCGCACCCTGCGAGACGTGGGCGTTTCCCGATATCTTGAGCTCGGACCCGACCCCGTACTTATCGGCATGGTTCGAGAAACGCTTGCCGAACAGGTACCTGCGGCGGCGGTGTCCACGATGCGCACAGGGCGGGCGGAAGCCCGTACCCTGCTGAGGGCGCTCGCTACCATGCATGCCACGGGGGCGGGAGTGGACTGGGCGCCCCTGTTGAACGGCGGCCGTCGGATCGCGCTGCCGACCTACGCCTTTCAGCGCAGCCGACACTGGATCGGCGAAGCGCGCGAGGTCACAAACGCGGCGGAGCCGGCGCACATACGCGACCACGCTGGCTTGCTCGACATGGTGCGTGCGCATCTCGCGGCTACCCTCGGGTATCACGCCGCGGACATGACCCCGCTGACGTCGTTCAAGGACCTTGGGTTGACCTCACTCACCGCGGCCGAGTTGTGCGCCGGCCTTTCCAGGGAGTTGGGTCTGGTCCTCTCCGGATCGCTGGTGTTCGACCATCCCACGCCTGACCGGCTCGCGGCGTACCTGCATGCAGAGCTCAACGGGCAGAGCGACGCGGGTGATGCGGTGAGCATCCAGGCACCCAGCGATGGCGACGCCGACGATCCGGTCGTTGTCGTGGGAATGGGTTGCCGGTTTCCTGGTGGCGCGTCGTCGCCGGACGATTTGTGGGAGTTGGTGAGGTCGGGGCGGGATGCCGTTGGTGGGCTGCCGCGAGATCGTGGCTGGGACTTGGACAACCTGTTCGACACGGACCCATCGACCTCTGGACGAACGTACGTTCAGCATGGCGGATTCCTCGACGACATCGCCGGATTTGACGCTGGGTTCTTCGGGGTTTCGCCTCGTGAGGCGCTGGCGATGGATCCGCAGCAGCGGTTGCTGCTGGAGACCGCGTGGCAGACGTTGGAGGATGCGGGGATCGAGCCTGGGTCGCTGCGTGGCAGCAACACTGGCGTGTTCGTCGGGGCCATGGCGGGTGACTACGGCCCGCGGCTTGACAGTCCGTACGGCGGAGTCGATGGATATGTGCTCACGGGTGTCAGCGGTAGTGTTACGTCTGGTCGGTTGGCGTACTTCCTTGGTTTGGAGGGGCCGGCGGTGACGGTGGATACGGCGTGTTCGTCGTCGTTGGTTGCGTTGCATTTGGCTGTTCAGGCGGTGCGGGGTGGTGAGTGTGCTTTGGCGGTGGCTGGTGGTGTGAGTGTGATGTCTTCACCTGGGATGTTGGTGGAGTTTTCTCGGCAGCGTGGGTTGTCTGTTGATGGGCGGTGTAAGGCGTTTGCGTCGTCGGCTGATGGGACTGGTTGGGGTGAGGGGGCGGGTTTGGTGGTGGTTGAGCGTCTGTCTGATGCTCGGGCGAATGGGCATCGGGTGTTGGCGGTGTTGCGGGGTTCGGCGGTGAATCAGGATGGTGCTTCGAATGGGTTGACTGCGCCGAATGGGCCGTCGCAGCAGCGGGTGATTCGGGGGGCGTTGTCTAGTGCTGGGCTTTCTGGTGCTGATGTCGATGTGGTTGAAGGGCATGGGACGGGTACGGAGCTTGGTGATCCGATTGAGGCGCAGGCGTTGTTGGCTACGTATGGGCGTGAGCATTCTCAGGATCGGCCGTTGTGGTTGGGTTCGTTGAAGTCGAATATTGGTCACACTATGGCGGCGGCTGGGGTTGGTGGTGTGATCAAGATGGTGGAGGCGTTGCGTCGTGGTGTGTTGCCTCCGACGTTGCATGTTGATGAGCCGACGTCTCATGTGGATTGGAGTGTTGGGGGAGTGCGGTTGCTCACGGAGTTGCGTGAGTGGCCTGAGACGGGTCGGCCGCGTCGGGCCGGGGTGTCGTCGTTTGGTATCAGCGGCACCAATGCGCATGTGATCTTGGAGCAGGCGCCGCAGGAGGAGCAGGCGCTACGGGAGGTGCAGGCGCTCGGGGTGGAGCAGGCGTCACGGGTGGGGGAGGTTGGGTGGGTGTTGTCGGCGCGGAGTGAGGTGGCGTTGCGGGCGTATGCGGGGGAGGTTGCTGCGGTTGTTGACTCTGGGTTGTCGGCTGTGGATGTTGCGGTGACGTTGGCGGGGCGTACTGCGTTTGAGCATCGTGGTGTTGTGGTTGGTTCGAGTCGTGAGCAGTTGGTGGCGGGGTTGTTGTCTCTTGCGGGTGGTGTTTCTGTCGATGATGTGGTGACGGGGATTGCTGGTGTTGGTAGGGCGGTGTTGGTGTTTCCGGGGCAGGGTTCGCAGTGGGATGCGATGGCTCGTGATTTGTATGTGTCTGCTCCGGTGTTTCGGGCGCGTCTTGATGAGTGTGCGTCTGCTTTGTCTGCTTATGTTGATTGGGACTTGTTGGAGGTTTTGTTGACGGATGATGGTGCGTCGTTGTTGACGCGGGTGGATGTGGTGCAGCCGGCGTTGTTTGCGGTGATGGTTTCGTTGGCTGCCTTGTGGCGGTTCCATGGGTTGGAGCCGGATGCGGTGGTGGGGCATTCGCAGGGGGAGATTGCTGCGGCTTGTGTTGCTGGTGCGTTGTCGTTGGATGATGCGGCTCGTGTTGTGGCGTTGCGGAGTCAGGCCATTCGTGCGGTGGCTGGGCAGGGTGGGATGGTTTCGATTGCGTTGTCGGTCGACCAGGTGCGGTCCCATTTGGAAGAATGGGGTGGTGATATTGAGATTGCTGCGGTTAATGGCCCTGGTTCTACTGTTGTTTCTGGTGGTGCGCAGGATCTCGATCAGTTGGAGGCCCGTTTTGAAGTGGAGGGTGTACGCACCTGGAGAGTTCCGGTGGATTACGCGTCGCATTCCTGGCACGTCGATAGGATTCGTGATCAGGTGGTGGAGTTGCTGGCGCCGATCGAGCCTCGGGCCAGTGATGTTCACTTCTATTCCACGGTTACTGGGCGGCGTGTCGACACCATCGAGTTGGATGCCGATTACTGGTTCCGCAATCTTCGTGGCACTGTTGAGTTCGAAGCTGTCACGCGGCTGCTTCTGGCTGATGGCTATGACATTTTTGTCGAGTCCAGTGCTCACCCGGTTCTGGTTCCGGGGGTGCAGGACACCATTGACAGTACGCATGTTTCCGCTCGCAGCATCGGGACATTGCGTCGGGACAATGGTGACCTGAGCAGTTTTCTGCGTTCCGTCGGTGATGCTTTCACTGCCGGTGCGTCCACCCATTGCATTCCTGGGCATCCGCGTGCTGGCCGTCATGTCACCCTGCCGACCTATCCTTTCCAGCGAACGCACTACTGGTTGGCCCCCGACGCGAATCGGCGTGATGTTGGGGCTGTTGGATTGACGGCAGCTGGCCATCCACTGCTCGGTGCTCTTACCGAGGGTGCAGCCAGTATGGTCTTCACCGGTCGGATTTCCTTGGCTACTCATCCTTGGCTGGCCGACCACGAAGTCGCCGGCACCGTCGTGTTACCCGGCGCTGTGTTCGTTGAGTTGGCGGTCCATGCCGCTGACCGGGTTGATTGCGGCAGCATCCGTGAATTGACCGTGCAGAGCCCGCTCATACTGCCTGAACACGGTGCGATACGGCTGCGTGTGGAGGTGAGCGAGTCCCTCACAAGCGATGGCGCACGACCCATACGGATCGACGCACGTCCAGACACGAGCACTGATCTGTCCTGGACCTGCCACGCCACAGGCATCCTCGACATCGACACACCTTCACCGGACTGGGACCTCACCGCCTGGCCCCCGGCCGGTGCGCAGCCCGTCGATGTCTCCTATGACACCCTCGCCACCTACGGATACCACTACGGCGCAACCTTCCAAGGGCTGCAACAGATGTGGCGCCACAACGACCACATCTACGCCGAGATCACCCTCCCCACCGACCCCGACACCTACAACATCCACCCCGCACTACTCGACTCCACACTCCACGCCGCACTGATGAGCCAGGTCCTGCCGAACGACGGCCGGATACGACTGCCGTACGCCTGGGAAGGCGCAACGCTGCACGCTTCCGGTGCCTCCGCGCTACGCGTATCGGTGACGACGGTAGGGGACAACGCGCTACGGCTACGTGCGGCGGACGGTGCTGGCATGCCGGTGGCCGAGGTGGCGTCCCTCGCCATGCTTCCGGCCGACCTCGCCGACCTCGGTTCTCCGGTCGTGAACCGAGGCTCCATGCTGCGCCTGGAATGGATCCCCGCGCCGGCGGTGGACCCAGTACCGCCCACTGAGCTCTCGCAGCTCGGCCAAGACCTGTTCGGCCTCCGTTCTGCGACAGAAGCCGATGTTGACTGGCAAGAGTTCGCCGACCTATCCGAAATACCCGGAGGTTCGTCCGACGTCGTCGTGTGCATCGAAGGTGACGACGTGACCGATGTCCCGAGAGCCGCCCGCGCGGCGCTGTACGGTGCGCTCGATCTGGTCCAGGCATGGGTGCTCGACGATCGGTTCGCGGATGCACGGCTGGTCGTGGTGACCCGGCGTGCGGTGATGACCGAAGACAGTGAGCCCGCACCGAACCTTTCCGCCGCGCCCCTCTGGGGGCTGCTCCGCTCCGCGCAGAACGAGAATCCTGGCCGGCTGGTCCTGGTCGATGTGGACGGTGATGATCGCTCGCTTGCCGCGCTGCCATCCGCGCTGGCCGGTGCTGCCACCCAGTTCGCGCTGCGTGATGGGCAGGTCGTGGTACCGAGATTGGCCAAGGAGGGTTCCCAAGACCGACTACGGGAACCGGAAGGTGGGCCTTGGCGGTCGGATCGCGAGGGCAGGAGCGAACCGGAGCCGCTGTCACGGTGGGGCACCGACGGCACCGTGTTGATCACCGGCGGTACTGGAACACTCGGCAGGCTGTTCGCCCGGCACTTGGTCACGAAACACGGGGTGCGCAACCTGTTGCTCGTTTCGCGGCGTGGACTGGATGCTCCTGGCGCCGCGGACTTGGTTGCCGAGCTGTCCGGGCTAGGCGCCGAGGTAGCGGTTGCTGCGTGCAACGTGGCCGACCGGGCAGCCCTTTCCACACTGCTCGCGGGAATCCCAGTAAAGCAGCCGCTCACCGGTGTGGTTCACGCCGCAGGTACCCTCCATGACGGGCTGATCTCCGGAATGACGCCGGAAAGGCTTGACGCCGTCCTGACGCCGAAGCTGGACGCCGCGTGGAACCTGCACGACCTGACCCGAGACCTCGGGCTGTCCGCGTTCGTGCTGTTCTCCTCGATCATGGGCACGATCGGCAATGCGGGCCAGGGAAACTACGCCGCCGCGAACGTGTTCCTCGACGCGCTTGCCCAACACCGTCGCGCCATCGGCCTGCCGGCGAACTCGCTCGCATGGGGTTTCTGGAGCGAGCGCAGCGAATTGACCGGTGACCTGGACGATGCTGACATCTCGCGAATGGCACGCATGGGCCTGAAACCGTTGCCATCGGACGAAGGCGTCGCGCTGTTCGACGCTGCTTTCGCCGGCGGTGAGGCCACCGCGACACTGGCTGCACTCGACCTGAACGGGCTGCGTGCACTGGTCACGCAGGCGAGCCTTCCGGAGGTGCTGCGCGGACTGGTCCGGGGGCGGCGCACGGCGAGCGCGGCTACTGTGACCGGCTCGACGCTTGCCGACCGGCTGGCCGGTCGCCCAGCCGAGGATGTCAATCGCGAGCTGCTCGATCTGGTGCGCTCCCACACTGCCACTGTGCTCGGCCATGCCGCCGCCGATTCCGTACAGCCGGCCGTTGCGTTCAGGGAGATCGGCCTCGACTCGCTATCCGCAGTGGAGCTCCGCAAGCGGCTCAACGAAGCAACCGGACTGAGGCTGTCGGCCACCGTGGTGTTCGACCACCCGACCCCGTCCACACTCGCTGCGCTCCTGCGCGAGAAGCTGGTGGGCGGGAGTACCGAGGCCGTGACTCCGGTGGTTGCAGCGCCCGCTTCGGCAGCGGACGACGATCCGGTCGTTGTCGTGGGAATGGGTTGCCGGTTTCCTGGTGGCGCGTCGTCGCCGGACGGTTTGTGGGAGTTGGTGAGGTCGGGGCGGGATGCCGTTGGTGGGCTGCCGCGAGATCGTGGCTGGGACTTGGACAACCTGTTCGACACGGACCCGGGCCGGACGGGCAAGAGCTACGTCGACAAGGGCTACTTCCTCGACGACGCGGGGAAATTCGACGCCGGGTTCTTCGGGATTTCGCCTCGTGAGGCGCTGGCGATGCATCCGCAGCAGCGGTTGCTGCTGGAGACCGCGTGGCAGACGTTGGAGGATGCGGGGATCGAGCCTGGGTCGCTGCGTGGCAGCAACACCGGCGTGTTCGTCGGTGCGTTGTCCCAGGAGTATGGGCCACCGATGCACGAGGGTTCGTCGGAGGCTGACGGGCTGCTACTTACGGGTGTCAGCGGTAGTGTTACGTCTGGTCGGTTGGCGTACTTCCTTGGTTTGGAGGGGCCGGCGGTGACGGTGGATACGGCGTGTTCGTCGTCGTTGGTTGCGTTGCATTTGGCTGTTCAGGCGGTGCGGGGTGGTGAGTGTGCTTTGGCGGTGGCTGGTGGTGTGAGTGTGATGTCTTCACCCGGAGTGTTGGTGGAGTTTTCTCGGCAGCGTGGGTTGTCTGTTGATGGGCGGTGTAAGGCGTTTGCGTCGTCGGCTGATGGGACTGGTTGGGGTGAGGGGGCGGGTTTGGTGGTGGTTGAGCGTCTGTCTGATGCTCGGGCGAATGGGCATCGGGTGTTGGCGGTGTTGCGGGGTTCGGCGGTGAATCAGGATGGTGCTTCGAATGGGTTGACTGCGCCGAATGGGCCGTCGCAGCAGCGGGTGATTCGGGGGGCGTTGTCTAGTGCTGGGCTTTCTGGTGCTGATGTCGATGTGGTTGAAGGGCATGGGACGGGTACGGAGCTTGGTGATCCGATTGAGGCGCAGGCGTTGTTGGCTACGTATGGGCGTGAGCATTCTCAGGATCGGCCGTTGTGGTTGGGTTCGTTGAAGTCGAATATTGGTCACACTATGGCGGCGGCTGGGGTTGGTGGTGTGATCAAGATGGTGGAGGCGTTGCGTCGTGGTGTGTTGCCTCCGACGTTGCATGTTGATGAGCCGACGTCTCATGTGGATTGGAGTGTTGGGGGAGTGCGGTTGCTCACGGAGTTGCGTGAGTGGCCTGAGACGGGTCGGCCGCGTCGGGCCGGGGTGTCGTCGTTTGGTATCAGCGGCACCAATGCGCATGTGATCTTGGAGCAGGCGCCGCAGGAGGAGCAGGCGCTACGGGAGGTGCAGGCGCTCGGGGTGGAGCAGGCGTCACGGGTGGGGGAGGTTGGGTGGGTGTTGTCGGCGCGGAGTGAGGTGGCGTTGCGGGCGTATGCGGGGGAGGTTGCTGCGGTTGTTGACTCTGGGTTGTCGGCTGTGGATGTTGCGGTGACGTTGGCGGGGCGTACTGCGTTTGAGCATCGTGGTGTTGTGGTTGGTTCGAGTCGTGAGCAGTTGGTGGCGGGGTTGTTGTCTCTTGCGGGTGGTGTTTCTGTCGATGATGTGGTGACGGGGATTGCTGGTGTTGGTAGGGCGGTGTTGGTGTTTCCGGGGCAGGGTTCGCAGTGGGATGCGATGGCTCGTGATTTGTATGTGTCTGCTCCGGTGTTTCGGGCGCGTCTTGATGAGTGTGCGTCTGCTTTGTCTGCTTATGTTGATTGGGACTTGTTGGAGGTTTTGTTGACGGATGATGGTGCGTCGTTGTTGACGCGGGTGGATGTGGTGCAGCCGGCGTTGTTTGCGGTGATGGTTTCGTTGGCTGCCTTGTGGCGGTTCCATGGGTTGGAGCCGGATGCGGTGGTGGGGCATTCGCAGGGGGAGATTGCTGCGGCTTGTGTTGCTGGTGCGTTGTCGTTGGATGATGCGGCTCGTGTTGTGGCGTTGCGGAGTCAGGCCATTCGTGCGGTGGCTGGGCAGGGTGGGATGGTTTCGATTGCGTTGTCGGTCGACCAGGTGCGGTCCCATTTGGAAGAATGGGGTGGTGATATTGAGATTGCTGCGGTTAATGGCCCTGGTTCTACTGTTGTTTCTGGTGGTGCGCAGGATCTCGATCAGTTGGAGGCCCGTTTTGAAGTGGAGGGTGTACGCACCTGGAGAGTTCCGGTGGATTACGCGTCGCATTCCTGGCACGTCGATAGGATTCGTGATCAGGTGGTGGAGTTGCTGGCGCCGATCGAGCCTCGGGCCAGTGATGTTCACTTCTATTCCACGGTTACTGGGCGGCGTGTCGACACCATCGAGTTGGATGCCGATTACTGGTTCCGCAATCTTCGTGGCACTGTTGAGTTCGAAGCTGTCACGCGGCTGCTTCTGGCTGATGGCTATGACATTTTTGTCGAGTCCAGTGCTCACCCGGTTCTGGTTCCGGGGGTGCAGGACACCATTGACAGTACGCATGTTTCCGCTCGCAGCATCGGGACATTGCGTCGGGACAATGGTGACCTGAGCAGTTTTCTGCGTTCCGTCGGTGATGCTTTCACTGCCGGTGCGTCCACCCATTGCATTCCTGGGCATCCGCGTGCTGGCCGTCATGTCACCCTGCCGACCTATCCTTTCCAGCGAACGCACTACTGGTTGGCCCCCGACGCGAATCGGCGTGATGTTGGGGCTGTTGGATTGACGGCAGCTGGCCATCCACTGCTCGGTGCTCTTACCGAGGGTGCAGCCAGTATGGTCTTCACCGGTCGGATTTCCTTGGCTACTCATCCTTGGCTGGCCGACCACGAAGTCGCCGGCACCGTCGTGTTACCCGGCGCTGTGTTCGTTGAGTTGGCGGTCCATGCCGCTGACCGGGTTGATTGCGGCAGCATCCGTGAATTGACCGTGCAGAGCCCGCTCATACTGCCTGAACACGGTGCGATACGGCTGCGTGTGGAGGTGAGCGAGTCCCTCACAAGCGATGGCGCACGACCCATACGGATCGACGCACGTCCAGACACGAGCACTGATCTGTCCTGGACCTGCCACGCCACAGGCATCCTCGACATCGACACACCTTCACCGGACTGGGACCTCACCGCCTGGCCCCCGGCCGGTGCGCAGCCCGTCGATGTCTCCTATGACACCCTCGCCACCTACGGATACCACTACGGCGCAACCTTCCAAGGGCTGCAACAGATGTGGCGCCACAACGACCACATCTACGCCGAGATCACCCTCCCCACCGACCCCGACACCTACAACATCCACCCCGCACTACTCGACTCCACACTCCACGCCGCATGCACTGAGGGTCCTCGGTTGGCGACGTCGTGGCGTGGAGTCGCTGTCCACGCGGTCGGTGCGACAGCACTGCGCGTACGGATCAGCCCGAGCCGCACCGGCTCGGTGTCGATAATGCTGGCCGACACCGTGGGCGATCCGGTCGCTGAGCTGGAGGTTGGTAACACTCCCATCGATTCGAAAGAGCTACAGGCTGCCACCGTTGCGCAACTCGACGCTCTGTACCGGGAGACGTGGGTCGACCACGCCACGAAGTCGCTGCCGCGCAAGGCGAACTGGGCGGTCGTAGGCACAGATCCACTCTCCGCCCTGGCAGGGCTGACGGTTGCAGGCGGTCACGCCCAGGCGTACCCGGGACTGGACGCCCTGGCCGACACTGGCGGGGACGTGCCGGACTACCTGGTGTTCACCGTGCCAACAGGCGCGGAGATTGCCACCACCGTGAGGGAGACAGTACGCCTGCTGGACACCCTGCTAACGACCCCAGCGCTCGCCAGGGTGACTGCGGTATTCCTCACCACATCCGCGGTACCGGCATTTGACCGTGCCGGCACCGATCTCGCCGCCGCCGCTGTGTGGGGGGAGATCCGATCCGCACAGGTGGAGAACCCTGGACGGTTCATACTCACCGACATGGACGGCGACGAGGCGTCGTGGCGTGCGCTACCGAGGGCCATCATCTCCGGCGAATCACAGATGGCTCTGCGCGAGGGCCAGGCCAGGGTGCCACGACTTGCGCCGTGCAAGCCGATGGTTGACATGAAACAGGTCGCCAAGGACGAGGGCACAACGCTGATCACCGGCGGAACCACAGCCATGGGCGCACGACTGGCCCGGCACTTGGTCGCCGAGCGCGGAGTGCGGCGCCTAGTGCTCACCGGCACCGAGGCGCCCGTGCTGACCGCGGAACTCATCGCGCTGGGTGCCACCGTCACCACCGTGGCGTGTGATTCAAGCGACCGCACGGCGCTACGCGAGCTGATCAGTAGGCTGCCCGCGGAGCATCCGCTAACCATGGTCGTGCATGTACCGCAGATGCTGCCGAGCGACGAGACAGCTCCTTCGACACCGGATTCTCTCGCCGAGGTGGTGCGCGCCACGGTCGGTGCCGCGGAGATTCTCGACGAGGAGGTCGGGGAAGCCACCCTCGTCCTGTGCTCCTCGTTCACCGGGACCGTCGGTGGCAGTGGAAGCGCACCCTCGGCCGCGTGGGCGGCTGCGCTGGACGCGCTTGCTCGACGGCGCCGGGCAAGCGGTGCGCCGGCGGTGTCGCTGGCCTGGGGGCCCTGGGCGCTGTACGATGCGCCCTCCCGTACCGGGGGCGTAGGAGTAGGCGTGCTGGGGGTGCGGGAGGCCGTCGCGCTGTTCGATACCGCCTGCCACGCGAACGAACCCGTCTTGATTGCGGCGAAGTTGGATCTGGCCGAGCTGGCCAGGCAGGCCAGAACCGGAAAGGAACTGCCGCCGGCGTTCAGGTCGCTGGTCAAGACCACCGGCAAGCGCACGGCGGGCGGAGGCGCGGTCTCGGCGACATCGCTACGGCAACGGCTCGTGACGATGACGGAAGCCGACCGTGACCAAACGCTGTTCGACCTGATCTCCACGCAGATTTCCGCAGTACTCGGGCTTGAGTCGGCGGACGCAGTACAGCGAAACCAGATCTTCCGCGAGATCGGGTTCGACTCGTTGTCCATCCTGAACCTGCGAAACCGTTTGAACTCGACGACCGGCCTGCGCCTGGACACCGCGTTGATGTTCCGCCAGTCGACACCGGACGACCTGGTCCAGCACCTCAGCCAGGCACTGCTCGAGAACTGATGCGGCAGAGGAGATGATGATGCACCCACCGCCTAGGCAGTCCGAACGCGTCGTTACCCCAACGGGACGTGGTTATCTGCTAGTCGAGTCGCATCCGGTCGGGTGCTTTCGCAGCGTCGCACGGATGCGGGCCGAGGTCCCCGTTCCCGAGAAGCCACCGGCGCGGCGGCCGACGGTGCTGGTGATCGGGTCGAGCGCCGGCTACGGCCTGGCGAGTACGATCGCTGGGCTCGTGCAGTACGGCATAGACGGCGTGGGCATCAGCCTCGAACGGCCGGCCGGACACCGCAGCGCGACTGCCGGTTGGTACCGCACCATCGCCAGCAATGCGATCGCCTACGATCTCGGGTCCGATTTCTCGTTCCGCAATGCCGACGCGTTCGCCGACGCCACCAAGACCGAGACGTTGGATCTGCTGGCTAAGCGGTTCGGCGGTGTGGACTACCTGATCTACAGCGTTGCAGCGCCCCGGCGCACCGATACACGCAGCGGCACCACCTACCACTCGGTGCTCAAGCCGCTCGGTACGCCGTACACCACCCGGAACCTGGAGTTCGCTGACGATGAAGCCGTGTACCTGCGCGAGGTCACCGTCGATTCGGCAAGCGAGGCCGAGACCGCTGCGACAGTTCGTGTCATGGGTGGCGAGGACTGGTCCCGCTGGGTCACCGCGCTGGCGGAGCGCGGGCTGCTACGCGACGGATTTCGTACGGTCGCCCTCACCTACATCGGTTCGCCGCTGACCTCGGCGATCTACCGCAGGGGCACGATCGGCGCCGCCAAGGCAGATCTGGAGTCCACCGCGGGCGCCCTGACCGAGCAGCTGGCCGCGGTGGGTGGCCATGCGTACACCTCGGTGAACGGAGCAGCGATTACGCAGGCATTGACCGCGATCCCCGGTGTCCCGCTCTATGTCAGCCTGCTCCGTGGTGTTCTGGGCAACCGCTTCCCCTCCCCGGTCGAGCAGTCGCTCCAGCTATGGAACCAACTCACGGCAGAGTGGCCCGATGTGGACGAGGCCGGCCGTATCCGCCTCGATCGCTGGGAGCTGTCCGATCCGGTCCAGGCCGCCGTGGCTGAACGCTGGCATTCGATCACCCCCGAAACCGTCACCGAGCTGGCCGACATCCCGTGGTTCCGTGCGCAATTCCGTTCCCTGTACGGCTTTGATGTCCCCGGCGTCGACTACGGCACCCCGGTCGAGACTGACCTGCCCTGGCCGAATGAGCCGACTCCTTGAACTCGCGCCTGAGGACGTGAGCGTCTTCCTCAAGATCTGGCAACTCCATTTGACACAGCGGGCGTTCCTCCTCTCCCGCGCCGACACCATCTACGGCGGCTCGAACGAGATCCAGCGTGGCGCTATCGCCGGTCGCGTTCTCGACCTGCCGAAGGGAGCTGAACATGACCGATTCCCCCAAGAAGTACGGCCATTGGATAGCCGGCGCTTGGCACGATCCCGAGCAGGGCCACTATCAGATCACCAACCCGGCCACCGACGAGGCGGTGGGCTACGCCCCTGAGGGTCACGCTGCCGAGATCTGGGCCTCTGCCGAAGCTGCCAGGACCGCCTTCGGCGACTGGTCCCGCACCGATCCGCGTCAGCGCGCCGCCATCTTGGAGCGCATCGGCGACCTGATCACCGAACGGGCCGACGAACTGGCTCCCTTGGTGCAGGCTGAGACCGGCGCAACCATGCGAGCGGCGAAGTCCGTGCAGATTCCCGCCGCGGCCGACCACTTCCGCCGCTACGCACGCGCCGCGCTGGAGCCCGACACCGTACCCCTTGCGCCGCATCCCGCCACAGCGAGTCCGCTGGCTGGCGGCGGGCTCATCGGCGCGGCGGCTGTGCGCCGTCCCCTGGGCGTCGTGGCATGCATCACCTCCTCCACCTTCCCCATCGTCAATCTCGCGGGCAAGGTCGCCCCGGCTCTTGCCATGGGTAACACCGTGGTCGCCAAACCTGCACCGCATGGCCCGCTCGGCTGCTTGGCGCTGGGTCCGATCATGAAGGAGGCCGGCCTACCGGACGGCGTCTTTAACGTCGTCACGGGATCAGGGCCCATCACGGGCGAGGCGGTGGTCGCCCACTACGACATCGACATGATCAGCTTCACCGGTTCCACCGCTGTGGGGAAGAGGATCGCTGTAGCCGCGGGTGGGCAGATGAAGCGCACCCTCCTGGAGCTCGGCGGTAAGGGCGCGGCTATCGTTCTTGAGGATGCCGACGAGAAGGCATTCAAGATGGCGGTCACCGCGGTCGGTTTGACCTTTTCCTTTCACAGCGGTCAGAACTACACCACGCCGACCCGGATGCTCGTACACCGATCGCTGTATGAGAAGGCCGTCGCCGCACTCACCGAGCACGCCCGGGCGTTGAAAGTCGGCAGTCCGGTGGACAACTCCACCATCGTTGGCCCGCTCATCTCCGCTGCCCAGCGCGATCGCGTCGAGGAGTACGTTGAAAGCGCGAGGCAGCAGGGTGCCCGAGTCGTCGCTGGCGGCGAACGCCCGGTGCTCAAGCCGGGGTTCTACTTCGCCCCCACTGTTCTTGCCGATGTCACCCCGGACATGACGGTGGCACAGGAGGAGATCTTCGGCCCGGTCGTCGTCGTGATCCCCTTCGACGACGAGGACGAGGCTGTCCGGATCGTCAATGGCACTCCCTTCGGTCTCCACGACTATGTCTTTTCCGGTGACACCGTCCGCGCCTGGCATCTTGCGTCCCGGCTGTGCAGCGGCAATGTCGGTATCAACACCGTTCAGCGTCCCCCCGAGGCGCACTTCGGGGGCTTCAAGGAATCCGGCGTCGGCCGGCACGACGGCTCCTTCGGACTGCATGCGTACAGCGAACTCCAGTCGGTCGTCTGGTCGTCCTGAGCTGACAGGAGGCGAACCTCTGCGAGCCCTCATCTCCGACGGCAAACAGCCGCACATCGTGCACGTTCCGGAGTCCCGCCCCCGGGGAGATCCTCGTCGGCATCCGGGCGACCGGCGTTTGCCGCGGTGACCTTTCCGTGATCGACGACACCATCTCGTTCCCACCGCCGGTCGCCCTCGCCCACGAGGACGACCGGCGGAGTGCATGCCTTGGGCGAGGACGTGCCCCCATGCCGTTTCCGATGTTCTGTCCTCCATGACCCCCGCAGTATCCGGGTCGAGTGCTACCGCGACCGCCCGCCATGCGTTGTGCCTTCGCCAGAGATCCCGCGCAGACCAAACCTGGGCGACGGTCAAAGCGCCTCGGGAGCCTCCAGAGCCGTGGGTGCAGAGGACGGCGCCTCACGTACGAGATGCGGTCGACGCGCGGAATCGGATCGCCGTCCTGCTGAGACCGCGATACGCGCTTTGCCAAGGCGAAGTGCTCGGGCTGAACCTCGCAGACATTGACTCCGCGGAAAGTCGCTCCACGTCCGTCGCTCGCCAGCCGACGAGTGGGAAGCTCTGCCGCGCTTCTCCTAGGACGCGAAGAGCTGCGACTGGCCGCGCTCGGTAGTCGAGCAGGGGAATTCTTCGGGCTCCATGGTGTTGGGCTGTTCCGTGGATTTGCATGGAGTGAACCCGTATAGCCTGGGGAAATGCTTACCGAAGTCACCGCGACCCGCTACGTCACACCGTTGCGTGAGGGCGGCTCGCTCCCGGGCATCGTCGAAGCCGACGATCTGGGTACGTACGTGATGAAGTTCACCGGTGCCGGGCAGGGCCGCAAGACCCTGGTCGCCGAAGTCATCTGCGGGCAGATCGGTCGCGCCCTGGGGCTCAGGGTGCCCGATCTGGTTGCCATACAGCTCGATCCGGTGATCGGGCTCGGCGAGCCCGATCAGGAGGTGCAGGAGTTGTTGAAGGCGAGCGGAGGGCTCAACCTCGGCATGGACTTCCTGCCGGGGACCATCGGCTTCGACCCGCTCGCCTATGAGGTGGATCCCGCGGAGGCCGGCCGGGTCATCTGGTTCGACGCCCTCATCAACAACGTCGACCGCTCCTGGCGCAACCCCAACATGCTGGTCTGGCACGGAGACCTCTGGCTTATCGACCACGGGGCGACGATGATCTGGCACCACAACTGGCCGGGCGTCGCCTCCTGGGCCCACAAGCCGTACGACGCATCCGACCACGCGCTCGCCCGGTTCTCACCCGACATCATCACGGCGGCAGCCGAGCTCGCCCCCCGGGTGACCGAGGAACTGATCATGGCGGCAGCGGCCGACGTACCCGATGCATGGCTGGTCGACGAGCCGGGGTTCGACACCACCGACGCGCTTCGCAGGGCGTATGTGGACGCCCTGCTGCCCCGAGCGGCGACGATCCACGAGCGGATCACCCTGGGCGAGCCGTCCAAGGACCGCCCGTCCCGGGCACCCGGCTGGCTGACCGGCCGTACCGAGCAGAAGGGCGCACGGTCATGAGCGGGCGCGATGGCCGTGAGGTGTTCGAGTACGCCCTGTTGCGGGTGGTGCCACGGGTGGAGCGGGGCGAGTGCTTCAACGCGGGCGTGGTGGTCTACTGCCGGGCGCGGTCCTTCGTCTCGGCCCGTACCCATCTCGACGCGGCCAAGCTCCGGGCGCTGGACCCCGCCGCGGATGTGACCGGCGTCCAGGCGGCCCTGCGCGCGGTCGAGTACGTCTGCTGCGGTGGGGAAGCCGCCGGACAGGCAGCCGTCGACGACGTGGGTCGGCGCTTTCGGTGGTTGATCGCGCCGCGCTCGACCGTCGTCCAACCCGGGCCCGTGCACACCGGACTGACCGCCGATCCCGCGGCGGAGGTGGAGCGACTGTTGGCGCTGCTCGTGCGCTGATGTCCTGCCCGGCGCGCCCACGGTGGCCGTTGACACCTGGTGTCGGGGCTTCTAGCGTCTCGTCCAGCCGGCGGTACTAAGCGGTCGCTCACGCCCGGACGTCCTGACTCCCGGGCCGAGGCGCCGGGTAGGGGCCTCGCCGGCACCCGCTGGGAACGGGTGCCGGTGCATCACGCACGATCACGGCCGCGGGCACCCGCCGACGCGGCGCAGCCAACGGCGAGGAGAGAGCAGCATGTCCACCACCGAGCAGCGGGTAGCCGTTGTCACCGGGGCGGCCCGGGGCATCGGAGCCGCCACCGCCGTACGACTCGCCGCCGACGGCCGGGCCGTCGCGGTACTCGACCTGGACGAAGCGGCCTGCAAGGACACGGTGGATGCGATCACCGCGGCGGGGGGTCGAGCCCTCGCCGTCAGCTGCGACGTCTCCGACAGTGGCCGGGTGGACGCCGCGATCGCCCGGGTCGCCGCGGAGTTGGGCGCACCGACCATCCTCGTGAACAACGCCGGAGTGCTGCGGGACAACCTGCTGTTCAAGATGACCGAGTCCGACTGGGACACGGTGGTGAACGTGCACCTCAAGGGCGCGTTCCTGATGGCCAAGGCATGCCAGAAGCACATGGTGGACGCCGGTTTCGGACGGATCGTCTCGCTCTCCTCATCCTCGGCGCTCGGCAACCGCGGCCAGGCCAATTACTCCGCGGTCAAGGCCGGGCTCCAGGGCTTCACCAAGACCCTCGCCAAAGAGCTCGGCAAGTTCGGGATCACGGCCAACGCCGTCGCCCCCGGCTTCATCGCAACGGACATGACGGCGGCGACCGCGGCCCGCGTCGGCATGGGCTTCGACGAGTTCCAGGCTGCCGCCGCCACCCAGATCCCGGTCCAACGGGTGGGGCGCCCCGAGGACGTGGCGGCAGCGATCGCGTACTTCGCCGGTGACGAGGCGGGATTCGTCTCCGGACAGGTGTTGTACGTGGCCGGCGGACCGCTCGACTGAGTGCAGAGGATCGAGATGCACACCGAGTCACACCGGGCCGACGGGGCCCAGGCCCCCACAAGCGGTCGGACCGCCCTGATCACCGGGGGAAGCCGCGGCATCGGCTATGGCATCGCCGAGGCGCTCGTCGCCCGCGGCGACCGGGTCTGCATCACCGGACGCAACGAGGACGCGCTACGGGAGGCGGTGGACCGGCTCGGCTCCGACCGTGCCATCGCGGTCGCGGGCAAGGCCCATGACGAGGCCCATCAGGCAGCAGCGGTGCGGCACGTCATGGAAGCCTTCGGGCGGATCGACTTCCTGGTGAACAACGCCGGTACCAATCCGGTCTACGGTCCACTCGCCGAACTCGATCTTTCCGTGGTGCGCAAGGTGTACGAGACGAATGTGATCTCGGCGCTCGGGTTCGCCCAACAGGCGTACCACGCATGGCAGAAGGAGAACGGCGGCGCGATCGTGAACATCGCCTCCGTTGCCGGACTCGCTCCCTCCCCATTCCTCGGCGCCTATGGCATGAGCAAGGCGGCCATGGTTAATCTGACCCTTCAGTTGGCCCATGAGTTCGCCCCTGGGGTGCGGGTCAACGCGATTGCTCCCGCGGTGGTCAAGACCCAATTCGCGCGGGCGCTTTTCGAGGGCCGTGAGGAGGAGGCGGCTGCGGCCTACCCGCTGGGGCGGCTCGGGGTGCCCGCGGACATCGGTGCGGCGGCTGCTTTTCTCACCTCGGAGCAATCCGACTGGGTCACGGGACAGACATTGGTCGTTGACGGGGGTATCTTCCTCAAAGCAGGATTGCATTGAGCTGACTGCGCCTTTTGTTACGCGTTGAGTCAAGTGTCCTGCCCCTGCGCCCCCGGGTCGAACCGACAGGGCACTGCGGTATGGTCGGCCGACCCACGGCCGAACGAGGAGCGTGCACGTGTTCTACCGGACCTGTCTGCAGTCCACTGCAGCCCTAGCGTCCATATCCCTGCTCGCGGGGTGCGGCCTGTTCTCCGATGCCCAGGGCGGCGGCGACCAGAAGATTACGGTCGGCACGACGAGCGAGCCCACGACCCTCGATCCGGCAGCCGCCTGGGACGGTTCATGGGAGTTGTATCGCAATGTCTATCAAACCCTGCTGAGTTTCCCGACCGACTCCACGCTGCCGCAACCCGATGCGGCACAGCGTTGCGAGTTCACCGGCCCCAAGGTTTACGAATGCACGTTGAAGCCGGGACTCTTGTTCTCCAATGGAGAGAAGCTCAACGCGGAAGCGGTCAAGCACTCCATCACGCGCGTTCAGCACATCTCTTCCAGGAACGGCCCCAGTAAACTGCTGACCTCCCTCGGCAGTGTGCAGACCGACGGCGAACTCAAGGTCAAATTCTTCCTCAAGGCGTCCGACGCCACCTTCCCCTTCGTCCTCGCCACCCCGGCCACCTCCTTGGTCGCGCCGGAGGAGTACCCGGCCACCCAGTTGCGCAAGGACGGTGGTGTGACGGGCTCGGGGCCCTACAAGTTGAGCTCCTACACCAAGGGCGAGAAGGCCGAACTCGTCAAGAACGGCAGCTACCGCGGGTTCGCCCGGTTGAAGAACGACGCCATCACGATTCGATACTTCCGCGACTCCGAGATCATGATCGGAGCGCTGAAGCGGAAGAAGATCGACGCCACCTTCCGGGGACTCTCCGCCACGGACGTGGCGGACCTCCAGCAGTCGAAGCTGCCGCAGAACAAGAATCTCCAGGTCATCGAGACGGTTGGCGCGGACATACGCTACCTCGTCTTCAACCCCAAGGACCCGATGGCGGGCAAGACATCGGTGCGCAGGGCGATCGCCCAGATCATCGACCGTGGGGCCCTCATCTCCAAGGTCTACAAGGGCACCGCCGAGCCCCTGTACTCGATGATCCCCCGAGGGATCACGGGCCACTCCACCCAGTTCTTCGACGTCTACGGCGAGCCCGACGCCAGCAAGGCCAAGAAGATCTTGGAGCGGGACGGAATCACCGAGCCGGTCGAGCTGACCCTCTGGTACACCACCGACCGCTACGGCGCGGGCACGGGCATTGAGTTCAACGCGATCAAGCAGCAGCTGGAAGCGTCGGGGCTGTTCAAGATCACCGTCAAGGGCAAGCCCGAGGCGGAGTTCCAGAAGGGCTACCAGAGCGGCACCTACCCGGTCTTCGGGCGCGGTTGGTTCCCCGACTTCCCGGACCCGGACAACTTCATCGCGCCCTTCGTGGGCGAACAGAACGTCCTGTCGACCCCCTACGTCAACGACGAGATCACCAAGGAGCTGCTGCCCCAGTCCCGCACCGAGACTGACCGCGGTGCCGTCGCCAAGTACTTCGAGGACGTACAGAAGATCCTCGCCAAGGACGTGCGGCTGCTTCCGCTGTGGCAGGGCAAGGTCTACATCGCGGCCAACAAGGAGATCGGCGGAAGCGAGCGCGCGGTCGACCCGCAGGCGATCATGCAGATGTGGGAGCTCTACCGCAAGGCCAGTTGGTAGTACGGGGCACAAGCCAGTACGGGGCACAAGCTCCGCTCACGGGAGTGACGGCCGGGGGGTTCGCCGCACCCGTGAGCGGTTCCTCGCCGCACCCGTGAGCGGTTCCTCGCCGAGCCCGTCCGCGGGCGACGGCTATCCGGGCATGCCCCACTCGTTGCGTTGGGGCATCGCGTTGGGGCAGATTTTCTCTGAGGCGCCCGTTGTCAGTGGCTCCCGGTAGGTTCTGTGGTCAGTAACTGATCACTCTCCGGAGGTTCTTGACGTGACCGACACCGACATGCTGCCCGAGTCCTGGCGCGGCGTCCTCGGCGACGAACTGGCCCAGCCCTACTTCAAGGAGCTGACCGAGTTCGTCGAGGAAGAGCGGGCGAAGGGTCCCGTCTACCCGCCGCGGGAGGAAGTCTTCGCAGCCCTCGACGCCACTCCCTATGACCAGGTCAAGGTTCTCATCCTGGGCCAGGACCCCTACCACGGTGAGGGCCAGGGGCACGGACTGTGCTTCTCGGTGCGTCCCGGTGTGAAGACGCCTCCCTCTCTCCGCAACATCTACAAGGAGATGCAGGCAGAGCTGGGTCTGCCCGTTCCGGACAACGGCTATCTGATGCCGTGGGCCCAGCAGGGAGTCCTCCTGCTGAACGCGGTGCTGACGGTCCGGGCGGGCGAGGCGAACTCCCACAAGGGCAAGGGATGGGAGAAGGTGACGGACGCAGTGATCCGCGCGGTCGCCTCGCGCCCCGACCCGGCCGTCTTCGTCCTCTGGGGCAACTACGCGCAGAAGAAGCTCCCCCTGATCGACGAGTCCCGGCACGTCGTGGTCAAGGGCGCCCACCCTTCCCCGCTCTCCGCGAAGAAGTTCTTCGGTTCGCAGCCCTTCACCCAGATCAACGAGGCGGTCGCCGCACAGGGCCACGAGCCGATCGACTGGCGCATCCCGAACCTGGGCTGACCGGGGCCATCGGCTCGGGGCCCGGTGCGGCAGCCGGCTGATGGAACGCGGACCCGTGACGAGCCTGTGCGGGTTTGCCCACGGGGGCGATTAACGTCGGCAGCGTGTGGTCGTGGGGCGGAGGGATCGGGCGGGAGAGCCCGACGGAGACCGCCTCCGAGTACACGCTGCTGTGCGTTGTGTCCTGGTGTGAAGGATGTGGGAGGCCGCGGTGATCGAGCAGCAGGAAGCGGGGCAGGACCCCGTACTGACCCGGATCGGGCAGGCGGTCATGTTGCTCCACGGAGGTGACCGGGAGGAGGCCCGCAATCGCTTCGGTGCGTTGTGGTCCGAGATCGGGGAGCGCGGCGAGGCATTGCACCGCTGCACCCTGGCCCACTACATGGCCGACACCCAGGACGACCCCGGTGACGAGTTGGCCTGGGACCTCCGGGCGCTGGCGGCGGCCGAAGGGGAAGTGCGCGGCGATCGGCAGCAGTCCCTCCGGGCTCTGCGGGCCCTGTTTCCTTCGCTTCATCTCAACCTCGCCTCGGACTATGTGAAGCTCCAGCACCTCGATGCCGCACGGGCCCATCTCGATCGGGCGCGTGAGTCGGCGCGCCACCTCAAGGACGATGGCTACGGCCACCGCATGCGTACCGCCGTCGCACGCTTGGAGCGCTCGCTGGGCGAGGTCTGACTGCTGTGTACGACGGCCCCGGCCCTCAAGTCCCCGTCGGCGTGCAGCTTGTCCGTCCGGCCGTGCCACGGTCCCGCCGGGCCGCCTCCCGTGTGGTCAGGGCGGCGGTCCCGTCGGGCTGCCTCCCGCTGGTCAGGGCGGCCGGGGTGCTTGCCTTCATGAGCCCGGCCAACCCTTGCGGTGCCACTCACGGCAGATCCGTCCGGTGGCACCGTCCGGGTCCAGACCGCCGTAGTGCTCGCCGAGAGCACACACATCCCTGATGGTGGTGGGCAGTGCGGTCGGTGAGGGACGGACGGCCGGAGGCGTCGGGCGCGGGGTGTCGGTCCGCCGGGGAGCGGGTGGGCGACTGCGTCGGGGCGGCGCGTCGTCGGCCTGTGGAGCCGAGCTCGGCGGGAGGGGGGCCTGCCGGGGAGCGGCCGGGGGAAGCTCAACGGGGTCGGCAGGCACTCGCTCCAGCGCCTCGCGGGCCGGCCCCTGCACGATCTGTGGCGTTACCACAGGAGTGTGCCGTTCGGAGGGGAGCGGACGCACGGGCCGTGGCTCGGCCGGTACGGTCACGCAGCCGGGGAGGAGCAGACCGGGGAGGAGCAGACCGGGGAGGAGTAGACCGGAGAGGACCAGGCCGGTCCGGGCCCGGGCCGCCATGGTCAGCCGGTTCTTGGCGAGAGTGGTCACCCGGCCAACTCTGTTGGCTGGAAGGTCTGTTCAGGGGTGGTATGCGCGGGAAATGGCCCGCACGGATGACAACGCTCGACCAGTCGTCGCCAGCGGTCGGGATGTGCAGGGAGCCTCGGGCGCGCGGAGCGAGGTTCGTCGGGAGCGCCGACGCGGTTCCCGACCGTCGTCCTTCCGTATCCGTATCCGCATCCGCTGACGCATGGCGGACCGACGCACTCACCGCTCCCACGTGCTCAAGGGCGGCCGAGCATCCCGTTCAGCAGTTCCGTCAGTCCCTTCCGTACGGTCTCGTGGTCGGGGGGTGCGAGATGGTCCGCTCCGGCCGCACAGGTGAACAGGAGCCCTTCGCACCAGGCGATCAGGGATCGGGTGTGCCGCTCCGCATCTGATGACCCGGCAGCCGTCAGCAGCGCGTGGAGCGGCCCGCGAAAGCTCCTGCCGGCCGTGTCGTAGGCCGTGCGCAGCTCGGGTCTGCGCGTGGCCTCCAGGGCGAGTTCGTACCGGGCGATCACCAGCGTGCGGTGTTCGTTCAGCGAGCGGTGCACGGCCAGGGCGAGCGCGTTCGCCAGGGCCGCCGTGCCGTCGGTCGGCCCGGGCATCTCGTCGATGGCAAGGATCGAGACCTCGCGGTGCATCAGCCGGGTGACCACGGCCTCCAGCAGTGTCTGCCGGGTGCGGAAGAGGTTCGAGGTGGAGCCCTGGGGGAGTCCGGCCGCTTCGTCCACCGCGCGGTGGGTCAGCCCGCGCATCCCGCGCTCTGCCAGCACGTCAAGAGCGGTGTCGGTGATCAGGTCGGCTCGGGAGCCCTGTGGTGTGGTGCGTTCGGCCATGGCCCCAACCTACCGCTCGGAAACTACGGGTGTAGTACGCTCGCAGGGTCACTACAGGTGTAGTTACGTAAGGAGAAGGCATGTCCGGTTCGGCTCGACCCACTGCGCCCCGTGCCATCGTGATCGGCAGCGGCATCGGCGGTCTCACCGCCGCCGTGGCCCTGCACCAGCGAGGCTGGCGAACCACGGTCTTCGAACGAGCGCAGAGCCTGGAGCCCGTGGGCGCGGGAATCAGCCTCGCCCCCAATGGCCAACGGGCGCTCGACGTCATCGGGCTGGGCGACGGCATCCGTGAACTCGCCGCCTGGCAGGGCGGTGGCGGTCTGCGCAACCCCCGAGGTCGCTGGCTCAACCGAGTGGACAGCGCGGCGTTCGCCGAACGCTTCGGCGGCCCCCTCGTGGTGATCCACCGCGCCACCCTGATCGACCTGATCGCATCCGGGCTGCCCACCGGGGTCGTACGGACCGCGAGCCCCGCTGAGCTGATCGATCCCGGTGTACCCGGTGGACAGCCGGCCGTGGTCGCCGTCGGCGCCGACCGACTCGAAGCCGAACTGGTCGTCGCCGCCGACGGAATCCACTCGTCCGCACGCCAGACCCTGTTCCCGGCGCACCCTGCACCGGCCTACTCCGGCTTCACCACCTGGCGCGTGCTCGTTCCGGCGCTCGAACAACCCCAGGAACCCCACGAGACCTGGGGCCCGGGGATGCTCTGGGGCACCCAGCCGCTCAAGGACGGCTCCCTCTACGCCTACGCGGCGGCCCTCGCGCCGCGCGGAGAGCGCGCCGACGACGAACGCGCCGAACTGCTGCGCCGCTTCGGCGGTTGGCACGAGCCCGTGCCACAGATCATCGACGCCACATCACCGGGCGGGGTACTGCGCAGCGACGTCCACCACCTCATCGACCCGCTGCCCACGTTCCACCGGGGCCGCACCGCGCTGCTCGGGGACGCCGCCCACGCCATGACCCCGATGCTCGGTCAAGGCGGCAACCAGGCCGTCGAGGACGCCGTGGTCCTCGCCCATCATCTGGCGCCGAACGGAGACCTCGGCTCCTCGCTCGCCGCCTACAGCGCCGATCGCCAACCCCGCACCACCGCCATCGTGCGCAAAGCCGCCCGGGTCGCCAGGGCGCAATCGCTGTCCAGCGCTCCGGCGGTCACCGTGCGCGAAGCGCTGCTGGGTCTGATCGCCCGCCTCGGCCCGCGGGTCGCCCTCCGCGCGGGCGACGGGATCCTCGACTGGCGGCCACCCCAGCGCACGTATGCTGACCAGGCATCGCACGGATGACGGACTCGGTGGTGGATCGTCATTCGGTGTGGATCGGTCCGCCCCGGCGAGCGCGATACGGCGCTGGAGTCGAGCCGAGGTCCCCGAAGCACCCACGACACGGGTGCCCAACGGGTGCGCACCAGGACAGGCCCTAGGGAGGAATCTGTGAAGATCGGTTGCATCGGCCTCGGAGACATCGCGCAGAAGGCGTATCTGCCCGTGTTCGGCGCACTGCCCGGGATCGAGCTGCACCTCCAGACACGTACTCCTGCCACCCTCGCCCGGACGGCCGAGGCGTACCGCATCCCGGCGGCACAACAACACACCACCTTGGAATCCCTGCTCGCCCAGGACCTCGACGCCGCCTTCGTCCACGCCCCGACCGCCGTGCATGCGCAGATCGTCGGCACCCTGATCGAGGCGGGTGTGCCCACATTCGTCGACAAGCCGCTGGCCAATGAACTGGCCGAGGCACGCCGACTGGTGGAACTCGCCGCAGCGCGTCGGGTCAGCCTCGCCGTCGGCTTCAACCGCCGCTTCGCACCCTCCTACGCCCAGTGCCTGGAACACCCCCGCGATCTGATCCTGCTCCAGAAGAACCGCATCGGGCTCGCCGAAGTCCCGCGCACCTTCGTCTACGACGACTTCATCCATGTCGTCGACACCCTGCGCTTCCTGGCCCCTGGGCCGATCGAGCACACGGACGTACGCGCTCGTCTGATCGGTGATCACCTCCATCACGTCGTGCTCCAGCTGTCCGGTGACGGCTTCACCGCGATCGGCACGATGAACCACCGCAGCGGCTCCACCGAGGAGATCCTGGAGATCGCGGGCCAGGACAGCAAGCGCGAAGTGCGCAACCTCGCCGAGGTCGTCGACCACAAGGGGCAGCCCAGCATTCGGCGCCGGGGCGACTGGGTGCCCGTCGCCAGGCAGCGAGGCATCGAACAGGCGGTGCTCGTCTTCCTCGACGCCGTACGCGCCGGGACGGTCCTCAGCGCTCAGGACGCCTTGCAGACCCATGAGTTGTGTGAGCAGGTCGTACTGCGGGCGATGGAGCACGCCTCCTGACCCTGCGTGTCGCCTCCCAGGCGCCGAGTACGACCAGAACGGCTGCGGCGCCCTGCACGGCCCAGTCACCGAACCGGACGAATCCGGTCGTTCCTCGGGTCAGCGGCACCTCGTAGACGGCGGCGGCGCTCGTGCCGGTGGGCAGTTGACGCCCGATGCGGTCGCCCTCGGCCCCGTACACCGCACTGACTCCGGTGAGCGTGGCATGGACCATGGGCCGACCGTTCTCGGCCGCGCGCAGCGCCGCCAGCGATGCGTGCTGCTCGGGAGCCCAACTGCCCTGGAACGACGAGGTCGCCGACTGGGCGAGCAACAGTCGCGCGCCGTCCCGGGTCAGCTGTCTGCTCATATCGGGGAACGCCGACTCGAAGCAGACGAGCGGCCCGATCCGGGTGCCGCCCTCGCCCGGGGTGCCGCCCCGCGCCACCTCCATCACCACCGCCCGGGTGCCCCGCACGCGATCCTCGCCGGCGGCCCTGCCCACCGAAGTCGCCCACCCCAGCAGCTCCCGAGCCGGGACGTACTCCCCGAACGGAACCAGCCGCATCTTGTCGTAGCGGTCGCCGGTCGGTCCCGTCGGGCCCACCAGCACGGAACTCTTGTAGATGCCGGCCCCCTGCCCCCCGTCGGTGCGGCGGGCATCCACATTGACCAGCACCTCGGCTCCGACAGCACGGGAGAGCGCCGTCAGCCGGGCCGTCAGGTCGGGCCGTTCACCAAGATCCGCACCCACACTGCTCTCGCCCCAGACGACCAGATCGAGCCGTTGGCCCACCAACGCACGGGTCAGTTCCTCACCGCGTGCGAAGCGTTGCTCCGCACCCCGCTCGCCCGCTCCCTCGAACACCCCCGGCTGCACGATCGCCACCCGCATCCGCCCCGACTCCTCCGGGCGCGGGGCGACGAACCCCATGGCCGTGATCACCAGTGCACCGACGAGGGCGCCCGTGAGCACGGCGGTTCTGGCCGAGGGGACGGCGATCAGCAGAGCGATCGTCGTGTTCACCGCCACCACCAACAGGGTGAGGAGCCACACCCCACCGACCGATGCGATCACCAGGGCGGGGGCGACATCGAACTGGCTCGCACCGAGCAGGCCCCAGGGGCCGCCGAGCCCCTCCCAGGACCGGACCAGTTCGATCATCAGCCATCCCGACGGGACCACCACCAGGGCGACGGCCGTTCCGCTCGGCGAGAGGCCACCACGCAGCCGGGAGTGGACCAGCCAGCCCCAGGGTGCCCACAACAGTCCCAGCAGCGCACCGAGCACCACGATGAACACATGGAGGCTGGGCACCAGCCAGTGGTGGACGGCGATCACAAAACCCATCCCGCCGAGCCAGCCCTCGATCGCCGCCTGCCGACCGGAGGGCGCAGACCGCAACAACAGCAGCCACGGCACGAGCGCCACATACGCGAACCACCACCAGGCCGGCTCCGGAAAGGCGAGCGCCGGCAGGGCACCGACCAGGGGCGCCAGTCCCATCCGGTGGTGCACCGGGCCGAACCACCCGGGAGCCCTCCCACCGTGCCGCAGCTCTGGAAGGTGGGCCGCAATCCGCATGGCGCGCCTCCTCGTCCTGCTGCGAAGGGCCGTGAGCAGCGTCCCTTCCAGTCTGTGCGCCATCGGGAAGCGGATCAACACGGCATCCGGAGTCGGTATCTGCCCACGTCCGACCGCCTTCAGTCCGCCGTGACGGCGGCCGAGCGCGATCCGGGCGTCCAGCTGTCGCCGACCCGAAGCGGAGCCCCTCGACCGGGGCGGCCGAAAGTCGACCGCCGTCCCGTACGTCCGTGGCGAGGGCGGACGGTGCGATCTAAGGTCCCCCTGAGCCGTCGATGCGACGGCGTCCGCCGCCGCATCGAGCGGCCCGTGCCCCGGGGAGTGCGCCCATGAGCGTCCGCCGTCTGTCCCTCGCCCTGATCGCCCTCGTCGCCACCGCCTTCCTCATCGGTGCCGCCGCACAGCTCGCCAAGATGTCCCACGGCGACCCTGCGCACTCCATCAGCGCCATGAACAAGGCGGAACTGGTCGGCTGACCCTCCGGCCTTCGCATTCGCTGAGCCCGCTCGTGCTCGGCACGACCCGAACCGGGCCGGCCGAGCACGGCGGGCGCCACCGGCGGACACCGCCGCCCGTGCGCCCGGGGTCCCTCAGACTCCGGCGGGCGCCCCCGAATCGTTGCGCCACTTCTCCCGCATCACCACCTGGGTGAGTCGCCATCCGTCGTCGGTACGGAGGACACCGAAGCTGTAGCGCCCACCCGATGCATGGCCTTCGCCGCCGTCCCCGCGCACCGAATGCAGATAGTCGGCCTGCACCTCGCCGTCGTCGCCGAAGTAACCGCCGAGGTCTTGTAGCCGTAGGAGACGGTTGACGACGAGGTGCTGTCGTACGGGCAGGGACTCCAGGTTCCCCGCCATCCAGTCGGCGACCTCGGCCGCCGATCCCTCGATCCCACCGGCACTGCGGTAGTCGGCCCGCCCCCCAGGGGCGAACAGTTCTCGGAACGCGCTCCAGTCCGCATCGTCCACGGCCACCGCATAGCGAGTCACCAGCTCGTCGATGGCCAGCCGGTCCATTACCGTTGCGAGATCCACGCGCTGCGTCATCGGCTCAGTGTCGGGTAGTCGGGGCCAGACGCCAAGGGCCGTGCGGGTACGTCCTGCGTCCGACGTCGGGAAACGTGGCGCTCCCCGGACTGCGGAGCTACTGCTTCACGGCCCTCAGGACCACGAACTTGGGGTCGCTCGCCATGACCTTGCAGTTGCCGAAGAGCTGCTTGAGCCGTACGTGATATCCGAGGTGTCGGTTGCCCACCACCCACAGTTCACCGCCCGTGCGCAACGCCCGGCGGGCGTCGCCGAACATCCGACGGGCCGTGCCGTCCGACCTGGCCCGGTGGGAGTGGAAGGGCGGATTGTTCAGTACGAGGTCGACGCTCCCCGTGGCGAGCTGCGACAGGGCGTCGCCCACCAGGAACTCCGCAGCACTGCCGGTGGGCGCGTTCTCGCGGAAGGTGGCCTCGGCCGAGGCCACGGCCGCGTACGACTCGTCGACGAAGGTCACCGACGCCTCGGGGTTCGCCAAGGCCACGGCGGTTCCCACGACCCCGTTTCCGCAG
This sequence comes from Streptomyces sp. NBC_00690, assembly GCF_036226685.1. Classification (NCBI taxonomy): domain Bacteria; kingdom Bacillati; phylum Actinomycetota; class Actinomycetes; order Kitasatosporales; family Streptomycetaceae; genus Streptomyces; species Streptomyces sp. NBC_00690. The sequence goes on along the minus strand of NZ_CP109009.1, from coordinate 1,565,339 downwards.
CCGAGGTCCACCACGTGCTCGGCTCCGCGGTGGCGGGGCAGATGGCGCAGGAAGAACCGCGTACCGATGTCGAGACGATCGGCGCAGAACACACCCGCGTGATTGGTCACGGTCCGTCCGGCGAGCACCCCGGTGTCGTCGGGCAGTGCATAGCGCAGCGGCCAGGGGTTGGCAGCGGAGCGCAGCTGCGGATCGGGCGTGCAGAAGATCAAGCGTGCCTTCTTGGCCGCGAGTGAGGTCTTCGTCGGGCCGATGATCCGCTCGAACAGTCGCAGCGTCGAGGTGTGGATCTCGCTGACCATTCCCGTACCGATGACGACGGTCCCGGCGTGCACGGCCGGTGCCAACCGGTGCAACTGGTCCTCCAGCAGCGCCAGGCTCTTGGGAACCCGCACCAGCAGCACGTCGATGCGCTCCGGCACGGGGTCATGGGTGGAGAGCAGCCGTACCGCCGAGGACTCGATGCCGTTGTGGGCGAGATTGGCCAGCGTGGCCTGCCGACCGAGGAAGGAATCGCTGATCTGCACCGGGGCGGTCGGGACGGGGCCTGCGGCGAGGGCCACGGTCAGCGCACCCCAGCGATCGCCGACCACCACCAGCCGGGACGGTTCACGGGGGATTCCCTCGCCCTCCTGGAGGTGCCGCAGCAGATATTCGTCGGCGGCGTCCCAGGCGCGGAGGGGGTCGCGGGGGTCTTCGGGGAAACGGGCGAGTGAGACATCGCCCCATGACGTGGTCAGACGGTTCATCGTGCAGCCAGGCTAGCCCAGGGCGACACCGACGGACGCTTCACACGATCCGGGGGCGGCTCGACTGGCGCCCCTGTGGTGAGGAGCCCGACGGGGGTCGGGCTCCCGACTCACTGTGCCGTAGGGATCGTGCGGTGGGCTTGTGATGCTCAGGCCGCGTGCTCGACGCGCTCCAGCGCAGCAGCCGCCCACTTCAGTACCAGTGCCTCGTACTCCGGGCGCCTGGCGTCGGGCAGCTGCCCATCGGCCCACAGCTCGCGAATGCGCAAGTTGAGTTCGGCGGCGGACAAAGCAGTCTCTGGCTCGTGTGGAAGGGGGGACATGCGAACAGATTACGGCCTCCGTAGCGGAAGGGCTCCCATGCTGCGGCTGCTTTCAGACGCCCGAATCGCCCGTATGTGGGCTCAGCACACCCCTCCCCACCAGGATGAACAGGGCGATTCCCAGAAACACTCGGGAGATCATGAACGGCAGGAAGGTATTCGTAGTGACGAAGCTCATGAACCACGCCATGTGGCCTTGATCACTGCGACCTGCGTCTTCTCCGTGATCCGGTGCTTTGCATAAACGGGTGGTAAATGAGAGACGGGGTTTATCCAGCAGGGTGCACATGCACCCTTTCCGGCGTTCGTGCAGCGATTTCATGAACGATGTTGCAGGGATGTTGTCGAAGGCGGGGGTGTCGTCGAAGGCGCCGTCGTCACCCCGACCTGCGGGTGGGCGCCGGGTCGACTGCCCGCGCGCTGGGAGTCGTGCGACACATTCGTTGTTTCTTCAACCGGTGGTGCTCTGTGAACGGTGAGTGAGCCGACCGGTCGTCGAGGTGGTCTCCGCGCCCGGGCCGTCCGACTCAACGTTCCGGCAGTGTCGCTGACGGGCCGTGCGCATTCTCTCCCGCGGCGGGTCGCGCCGCAGCGCGGCGGCTTGGCCCACGCTCAGTACCAGTGAGGTAACGGACCTCCGGTGGTTCCTCCTGGTCGCCGTCCCCTCGGTACATTCCACCAATCCAAACCCATTGGGGGGCAGTTCACGCATGAGTCAGCAATACCCGCCCGGTCCGCATCAGCCCGGACAAGGCCACCCCGGATACCCACCCCCAGCAAAGAAGCGCATGTCCACCGGGGCCATCGTCGCCATCGTCCTCAGCAGCGTCGTCGGCGGGATGCTCCTGCTCGGCATCCTCGGAGCCGCGCTCAGCGAAGACTCCCCGGCCACGAGCGGGAAGAAGGTGACCCCCACCGCCGAAGCGCCCGTACAGCCGTCGAAGAAGGCACCGGCGGCAGCCGGCGAACCGAAAGAGGCCAAGCCCGAGAAGAAGTCGGAGAAGAAGGCAGCGCCCGAGCCGGAGGTGAAGGTGGTGGCTCAGAAGGCGACCTTCACGCCGAGCATTTTGAACGACGGCGGGACGTTCACCAGTGTGAAGGTGACCATCACGAACAACAGCGACAAGAAGATCAGTGTCAATCCGCTGTACTTCACGATCACCGACACCAACGGCACGAAGCATGAGTCCGAACTCGGCGAGGACGAACACCAGATCGACACCATGGATCTCGAACCGGGAGAGAACTCCAGCGGAATCGTCACCGGTGAGGGCAAGTTCACCCCCAAGTACGTGACGTACGTCGACGGCATGTTCGGCGATGGTGTGCGCGGCAATGTGAGCTGACCCCGGTCGGGTCGTCGAGGCGGAACGTCCCTCGTCGAGGCCGAGGGCGGTTCCGCCGTACCCGCGAGACGCGTGTGTTCGAGCGGCCCCGACGGCCTCCAGGGCGACTCGCCCCAACGAGCTCTCAGCCGCCCGACTCGCCCGCATGTGGGCTCAGGGCACCCGTCCCCACCAGGATGAACAGGACGATTCCCAGGATCACGCGGTAGATCACGAACGGCATGAAGCTCTTGGTGCTGATGAACTTCATAAACCATGCGATCACCGCATAGCCCACGCCGAAGGCGATCACCGTGGCGAAGAGGGTGGGGCCCCAGGAGACATGGCCCTCGCCCGCGTCCTTGAGTTCGTACGCGCCCGAGGCGAGCACGGCAGGGATGGCGAGCAGGAACGAGTAGCGGGCGGCGGCCTCGCGTGTGTATCCCATGAGGAGGCCACCGCTGATCGTGGCGCCCGAGCGGGAGACCCCGGGGACCAGCGCCATCGCCTGGCAGAAGCCGTAGATCAGACCGTCCCTGACATTGAGTTCCCGCAGTGTCTTGCGCTGTTTGACGGCCCGGTGCCGGCCGCCGGACTCGTCGTGGGGGCGCTCGTCGCGAGCGGCGAGCCGATCGGCGAAGCCGAGTACGAGCCCCATCACGATGAGCGTGGTGGCGATCAGCCGCAGATCGCGGAAAGGCCCCTCGATCTGATCCTTCAGGGTGATTCCGAGCACGCCGATCGGAATCGATCCGATGATCACCAGCCAGCCCATTTGAGCGTCGTGGTCGGTGCGCATTTCCTTGTTCTTCAGTGAGGCGAACCACGCCGTGACGATTCTGGCGATGTCGTCACGGAAATAGATCAGGACGGCTGTTTCGGTGCCGATCTGGGTGATCGCGGTGAAAGCAGCTCCCGGGTCCTTCCAGCCGGCGAAAGCGGCGGTCAACCGCAAATGCGCGCTGGAGGAGATGGGGAGGAATTCGGTCAGGCCCTGGACAAGTCCGAGGATGAGGGATTCAAACCACGACATGGAAACTGAGCCACCCAAGAAAACGATCCCGATCATGCGTCGGACGGGGGAAGAGTAGCCCTCCGAGACGAACGAGCAGTGACGTGAACAGGAACGTTCGATGGGATCTCTTGTACGGGTGACCATCGGTCCGGGTGAGGCGTTGCGACAACCGGACGATTCAGTTCAGCAGCCAGCAGCCAGCAGCCAGCAGCCAGCAGCCAGCAGCCAGCAGCCAGCAGCCAGCCGTGGGCAGCCGGCCGTGGGCAGAGAGCGGCCGATGGGCGTTATCCCTGGCGCAGACCGTGACGCTTGCGCCAGGCGACCGCTGCGGCGATCAGTCCCGTCACCACGATGAACCCCATCGCCACCAAGAACGCCGGCGACGTCGGAGAGGAGGCCCGGCTCCCGGCGACCACGTAGGCCGCCGTATTGGGGATGGACCCGAGGGCCGTGGCCAGCAGGAACGGGGTGTAGCCCATCCGGGAGACGGCGGCGCAGTAGTTCGCCGCGGCGAACGGGATCCCCGGGAACAGCCGTATCGCCAGCATCGACCGGAAGCCGTGTCTGCTCAGCTGGGAGTCCGCGGCCTGGAGCACTCGCCCACGCAGCAAGGGGCGCAGGGCCTCCTGGCCCAGGAGCCGACCCAGGGTGAAGGCGATACCCGCCCCCAGAACGGTTCCCGCCAGCGCCGACACCAGACCCAACTGCGATCCGAACAGTGCGCCCGCCGCCAGATTGAGCAGTGGACGGGGCACGAAGGCCGCGGTGCACACCCCGTAGGCGACGGCGTACAGCAGCACGGCCGCCGCTCCGCCGAGCTGTGCGGGCCAGCCGTCGGACAACAGTCTCTGCGGTTCGTAGAGCACCACCAGCGCGCCGGCCGAGGCCAGCATGACCAGCAGCAGCGACAGTCTCGACCACGGCGAGAAGAGCAGCCGCGCGCAGCGGATCGCAAGACCTGACGACGGGTGGGGGACTGGCTCGAACATCCGGGGAGACTAACCGACATCGTGATGAGATCGCCGTAACGTGTGCCTCATGACGCGTGGCCGACCCATCCCAGCCGTCCCCGGCAGCCCGCTCGCCGATGAGGTCCTGGAGCGAATCACCACCATCTATCCCGCGGCGGCGCAGCCCCAGCGGGCCGCGGAAGCCAGTGCCTATATGAAGGGCGTCGTTCCCTTCCTCGGGATCCGGACGCCTGCTCGCCGTGCGCTGTCCCGGCAGGTGCTGGAAGGGCTCGCCCCGCCCGATGAGCGCGACTGCACGGCGATCGCGATCCGGTGCTGGCGACTTCCCGAGCGCGAGTACCACTACTTCGCCGTCGACTATCTGCGACGGTACGTGGGCCGCTGCTCCTCGGGATTCCTTCCGACCGTCCGTTGGCTGCTGACCACCGTCCCTTGGTGGGACACCGTCGATGCCCTCGCGGCCCACACCGTCGGGCCCCTGGTCGCGGCCGACCCCGCCCTGAAGACGACCATGGACGGGTGGATCGAGGACGACGACCTATGGGTGGCGCGCACGGCGCTGCTGCACCAACTGCGCTACAAGCAGGCCACCGACAGTGAGCGGCTCTTTCGCTACTGCCTCCGCCGGGCCGACCATCCGGACTTCTTCATCCGCAAGGCGATCGGGTGGAGCCTGCGGGAGTACGCCAAGACGGATCCCGAGGCGGTGCGCGCCTTCGTCGGGTCGGCAGGGGACCGGCTCTCCCCCCTGTCGGTGCGCGAGGCACTGAAGAACCTATGACCGACGCCGATACTGGCGCCCCCACCGACAGCGCGGACGAAACTCCCGTCCGTACCGGGTCGCGTACCCGTTGATCGCCTTCCGCTGCCCTGGCCGTGCACCGCACAGCCGCCCGGGGCCCGGAGGCGCTCCCATCAACCAGCCGGGATCGACTGACAATGCAGTGACCTGTGCTCTGGCCCGAGCGTCGCGAATCGTTTCCTCACCCCTGATCCAGTAGCCCTCGACGTCCCTGCGAGAGCGGCATCGCATCGTCGAACCGTTCATTAACCGCTGGTGGTGAGAGTCTGGGGGTCCTCATGGGGGAACGTCGCGTCGCCATTACCGGAATCGGTGTGGTCGCACCGGGAGGAACCGGTGCCAAGGCGTTCTGGGAGCGCATCGTGTCCGGGGTGCCCGCCACCCGGGGCATCACGGCCTTCGACCCGGGGCCGTTCCGCTCGCGGATCGCCGCCGAGTGCGACTTCGATCCGCACCAGGCCGGATTGACCGGGCCTGAGGCCGATCGGTTGGACCGCGCCGCGCAGATGCTGATGATCGCGACTCGGGAGGCGATGGCCGAGAGCGCCCTGCTCATCGACCCCGATGCGGCCCACCGGGTCGGGGTCACCATCGGCAATGCGGTGGGGCTGACACAGCAGTTGGAGCGTGAATACCGTCGGCTGAGCGGCGACGGACAGCGCTGGGTCGTGGATCCCGCCCTGGCCTCACCCCATCTGTACGACTACTTCGTGCCGAGTTCGCTGTCGGCCGAGGTCGCCTGGGAGATCGGCGCGGAAGGCCCCAACTCCGTCGTCTCCGCCGGATGCACCTCCGGCATCGACGCCATCGGCTACGCCTGCGATCTGATCCGCGAGGGTGCGGCGGACGTCATGGTCGCGGGCGGCACCGACGCACCGATCGCGCCCATCACCGTTGCCTGCTTCGACGCGATCAAAGCGACCTCGCCCCGCAACGACGAACCCGACAGCGCCTCCCGCCCCTTCGACCGGACCCGCAACGGCTTTGTCCTCGGGGAAGGCGCGGCCGTCCTGGTCCTGGAGTCGCTGGAGCACGCGCGCCGCCGCGGAGCGCACATCTACGCGGAGATCGCGGGATACGCATCCCACGGCAATGCCCACCACATGACGGGACTGCGCCCCGACGGGCTGGAGATGGCCGGCGCCATCACCTCAGCCCTCCACCGCGCCCGCCTCGACCCCACGGCCGTCGACTACGTCAACGCCCATGGCACCGCCACCCAGCAGAACGACCGGCACGAAACCGCAGCGTTCAAACGGAGCCTCGGGGAGCACGCCCGTGCCGTGCCCATCAGCTCGATCAAGGCGGTCGTCGGGCACTCGCTCGGTGCGATCGGCGCCATCGAGGTGGCCGCCTGCGCGCTCGCCCTGGAACACGGGGTGGTGCCGCCGACGGCGAACCTCCACCGCCCCGACCCCCAGCTCGATCTGGACTACGTACCGCTGACCGCCCGCGAACAGCAGTTGGGGACGGTGCTGACCGTCGCCAGCGGGTTCGGTGGATTCCAGAGCGCGATGGTGCTCACCGACGCTGACAGGAGGGCCGCGTGACCACGGCCGTAGTGACCGGTACGGGGGTCATCGCCCCCAACGGGCTGGGAACCGAGGCGTTCTGGGCGGCGACCCTGAACGGCCGGAACACCATCGAACCCATCGACGGATACGACAGCAGCGCCTTCGGCTGCCGGCTCGCCGGGCAGGTCCGGGACTTTGACGCGGCCCGGCATCTGCCCAGCAGACTGATACCGCAGACCGATCGCATGACCCAGTTCGCGCTCGCCGCCGCCGACTGGGCGATCGCCGACAGTGCGATCGACATCGAGGGAACGTCCCGCCTCGAACTCGGTGTGGTCACCGCGGCCGGAGCGGGCGGCTTCGACTTCGGCCAGCGGGAGTTGCAGCACCTCTGGGGCGAGGGCCCCGACCACGTCAGCGCCTATATGTCCTTCGCGTGGTTCTACGCGGTCAACACCGGCCAGATCTCCATCCGGCACGATCTGCGCGGCCCGGCCGGAGTGCTCGTCGCCGAACAGGCCGGCGGCATCGATGCCATAGCGGGGGCACGCCGGGCGATCCGCAACGGGTCCGCCATGATGCTCACCGGCGGTATGGAGTCCTCGCTCTGCCCGTACGGCATGGCCGCCCGCAACGCCGGCGGGCGGCTCTCCACCCGCAAGGACCCGGGCCGCGCCTACCTCCCCTTCGACCCGGAAGCCAGCGGACAGGTGCCGGGGGAAGGCGGGGCGATCCTCGTGCTGGAGGACGAGGACCGGGCACGTGAGCGTGCTGCGGAGGTGTACGGCGAGATCGTGGGCTACGGCACCGCGTTCGACCCCCCACCGAGCTCCGGACGACCCGACAACCTCGGCCGCGCGATCCACAACGCCCTGTCCGACGCGCAGCTCACCCCCGCGGACATCGACGTCGTCTTCGCCGACGCCGACGGCTCTCCCGAGCGGGACCGTGCCGAGGCCACCGCCCTGACCGCGGTGTTCGGCCCCGGGGGCGTGCCGGTCACCGCGCCCAAGACCATGATCGGCCGGCTCTGTTCCGGCGGTGCCCCGCTCGATGTCGTCCTCGCACTGCTCGCGGTCCGCGACGGCGTCATCCCCCCGACCACCAAGGTCACCACCGACTACGACATCGACATCGTCCGGGACGAGCCCAGGCCCTTCACCGGGTCGACCGCCCTGGTACTGGCCCGTGGACACAACGGATTCAACAGCGCCCTGATCGTCCGAGGGCGACGAAAGGAAGACCGATGAGCGAGCTTCGTGAGCCGAGCGAGCTGACCCTGCCCGTGCTGACCGACATCATGCGCGAGTGCGCAGGCGAGGACGAGGCCCTGACCGCCCACGAGGGGGACATTGGAGAGGTGGAACTAGAATTCCTCGGCTACGACTCGCTGGCGCTGATGGAGGCGGCGAGCCGGGTCAAGCGGCAGTTCGGGGTCGAACTGTCCGACGACGGCCTCGCACAGATCCGTACGCTCAACCAGTTCGTGACGGCCGTCAACGAGCGCTTGGCCTCCGCCGCGGCGGGGCGGGCCGGCTGACGGTACGGCGATGGACGAACTCTATATAGCGGCGACGGGCAGTTGGCTGCCCCCGCGCCTGCCGATCGAGGAGGCCGTGGCCGACGGCCGGTGCCCCGCCCCCCTCGCCCGGACCACCGGCATGGTGTCGGTGGCCGTGGCGGGGGAGGAGTCCGCGCCGGAGATGGCCGTACGCGCCGCGCGAAGCGCCCTGGACCGCTCCGGCACGGGGCCCGCCGACATCGACCTGGTGCTGCACGCCAGCTTCTTCTACCAAGGACACGACCTGTGGGCGCCGGCCTCCTACGTCCAGCGGGTCGCGGTCGGCAACCACTGCCCTGCCATGGAGGTCAAGCAAGTCTCCAACGGCGGCATGGCCGCACTCGAACTGGCCTCGGGCTACCTCGCCGCCGATCCCGCGCGCACGGCGGCGCTGATCACCACGGGCGACAAGTTCTGCCCGCCCGGGTTCGACCGCTGGCGCAGCGATCCGGGCACGGTCTACGCCGACGGGGGCACCGCACTGGTGCTCTCCCGCCGGGACGGCTTCGCCCGACTGCGTAGTCTGGTCACCGTCTCGGCACCCGAGTTGGAGGGCATGCACCGCGGCGACGACCCGTTCGGTCCGGCGCCCTTCAGCCATCGTCAACGGGTGGATCTCGACGCCTGCAAACGAGCCTTCCTCGCTGGTACGGGCTCCTCCTACGCCGTCGCCCGGGTGAGCTCCGCCCAGGACTCCGCCATCAAGGGAGCCCTGGCCGGTGCCGGGCTGGAACTCGGCGACGTCACCCGCGTCGCCCTGCCCCACCTCGGCCGGCGACGGCTCCAGGCCGGCTACTTCGGGCGGTTCGAACTGGACCCCGAGCGGACCACCTGGCCCTGGAGCCGAGAGGTCGGCCACCTCGGTGCGGGGGATCCGATCGCCGGGCTCGACCATCTCGTCACCAGCGGTGCCCTCGACGCCGGGGACACCTGTCTCCTCGTCAGCGTCGGGGCCGGATTCAGCTGGTCCTGTGCCGTGATCGAACTACTGCGACGACCCGAGTGGGCGGCTCGCGCATGAGAGGGGAATGGGGACGTTGGCAACCGGGCGATCGACTGTGCTTCTCCTGCCGGGCCAGGGGTCACAGCACCTCAGGATGGCCGCCGGCCTGTTTGGGACCGAGCCCGTGTTCACGGCAGCCATGGACGAGGTCTTCACCGCGCTGGGGACGGAAGGGGACCGGCTCAGGGAAGACTGGCTCAGCGAAAGACCGGCCGTCGAACTCGACCACGTGACCCGCTCCCAGCCACTGCTCTTCGCCGTCGACCACGCACTGGGCCAGCTGGTGCTGAGCTGGGGAGTGCGGCCGGGGGCGGTGCTCGGGCACAGCATCGGGGAACTGGCGGGAGCGGTCCTGGCTGGGGTGTTCGCCCTGCCGGACGCCGTGGCCCTGGTGCGCGAGCGCATCCGGCTGCTGGGTGACGGCCCACCGGGCGGGATGCTCGCGGTGGCTGCGGCACCCGAAGAGGTCGAGCCGTTCCTCGGCGGCGATGTCGTCATCGGCGCGTACAACGCTCCCCGGCAGACCGTCCTTGCGGGACCGGATCCCGCGCTGGAGAAGGTGCATGCGGCGCTGCTGGAGGCCGACTTCACCTGTCGGCGCGTTCCGTCGCTCAGCCCGTTCCACAGTCCCGCGCTCGCCCCGGCCGTCGAGGGATCGGCGGATCTGATCGCCGCCCTACCGGTCCGGCCTTCCAGGATCACCCTCCACTCCTGCTACACGGCACTGCCGCTCAGCCCCGACGAGGTGACCGATCCGGAGTACTGGGCCGCACAGCCCGTCGCTCCCGTACGGTTCTGGCCGGCGCTGGACGCACTGCTCACCGACTGCGACGCCGTGCTGGTGGAGGCGGGGCCCGGCCAGGGTCTGGCCCAACTCGCCAGGCGACACCCGTCGGTACGGGCCGGGCGCAGCGCGGTCGTACCCCTCCTGCCGGCCCGTCCCGGGCCGCCCGAGCGGGACCGTGCGTCGGTGGCGGCGGCCCGGGAGGCCCTGATCGGGCTGGGGGTCGCGCCGCAGCCCACCGCTGGGTGACCCGGGCCCAAGCCAGGGCGACCCGGACGGATGCGGTCCGTCCGGGTCGCTGAGTTCCGGGTCGCCTTGGCTTGGGCCGCGCGCTATCGGCGTACCGTCGCCGTGACGTAGCGGACCGGGGTGTCGATGGTCAGCGGCCGGTCCTCGTCCCGCATTGCGTCGAGCGCGGTGATCAGCCGTTCGCGCAGCCGCCGGCTCTCTTCGTCGGGCAGATGCGTCCACAGCAGTCGCATGCCCTGGGTGTGGGACCAGTCCACCCATGCCTCGCCCGAGGTGGCCGTCAGTTCCACGGGCTCGTCCACGACCTCGACCCCGGCGAAGCCGGCCGCCTCCATCGTCCGGCGGAGGTCGGCGGGGTGGGAAAGCCAACTGTTGAACCGCCGCTGCAACGCCTCCGGCTGCCACTCCGGCGGCAGATTGGTCAGCAGGGAGCGCGGGATGAGGTCGGTGAACACCGGCGGCAGGAACGGGAAGGTGTCGTCGGTGAAGACGGGACTGGTGAAGGCGATGCGCCCGCCGTCCCGCAGCAACTCGGCGTAGCGGGCGAGTGCCCCGGGGGCGTCGGGGAGGAAGATCACGCTGTAGCTTCCCGTGACGAGGTCGAAGGAGCGGGCGGGCAGGTCGGGACGCTCCCCGTCCATCACCTGCGCTTCCACCTGGCTCACACCCTGCCGCGTGGCCTCTCGACGGGCCTCTTCGACCATCGCCGGGGCGATGTCGATGCCCAGCACCGATCCCGTGGGCCCCACCTGTTCGGCCGCGGGGAAGAGTGCGGCGCCGCGTCCGCAGCCGATGTCGAGGACCCGCTCGCCCGGCAGCGGCTTCGCCCGCTCGATCAGCCTGCGTCCCATGGGGGTGAAGAACTCGACCCCCATGCGGTCGTAGTGGGCCGCCGCGCGGTTGAAAGCGCGGGTGACCTCCGCTTTATAGGCCGAATCTTCCAGATTTTCCGCGTTGTCCGTTGTTACTCCCATAGGGGGCAGCATGCAGTCGTCGTCTCGCACCGATGTCTCGCCCGCCTGGAACCCGCCTCGACGGCCCTTACAGCGGAACCCCAACAGTTGGACAGGGGCACTGCCTAGCGTGACGCCCGTACCGGACGGATTGACGGGGGAAGGAACGGTGGTCACGTTGGGCGAGTTGACGCGGCGCGGCGTACTGCGGGGCACGGCCGCCACCGGTGGTGCCGCGGCGCTGACCGGGCTGGCAGCACCGAGCGCACGGGCCACGCCTTCCGCGCGGGCCTGCGCCCCGGTCGTGGGGCCGGTGACCGTGGGTCGGGCGGACCCCAGGTTCATCAACCTCAACACGAGCTACAACAGCCGGTTCACTCCGAACCCGGAGTCGTTCTGGCTGGTCTGGTCGGGCGACCAGGTGGTGGCGGCTGTCGACGAGGCCGTGCGGACCGGCAAGCGGATCGCCGTCCGCAGCGGCGGCCACTGCTACGAGAACTTCGTCACCAGCACCGATGTCGCCGTGGTGGTGGACATCTCACCACTGAACAAGGTCTCCTTCGACACCGAGCACCAGGCGTTCTCGGTGGAGTCGGGCGCCACCCTCGGCGAGGTGTACAAGGCGCTCTACTACGGCTGGGGAGTGACGATCCCGGGCGGCAGTTGCCCCAGCGTCGGTGTCGGCGGCCATATAGCCGGCGGCGGTTATGGCTCCCTCTCCCGTGAACACGGCATGGTCGTGGACCACCTCTACGGCGTGGAGGTCGTGGTCGTGGACCGGTCCGGCAAGGCTCGTCGGGTCGTGGCCACTCGCCGACCCGACGACCCCAACCGGGACCTGTGGTGGGCCCACACCGGCGGAGGCGGCGGCAACTTCGGCGTGGTCCTGCGCTATCTGCTGCGCTCCCCGAACGTACGCAGCCGCAACCCCGCCATGCTGCTTCCCCGCCCGCCCGAGACCTCCATGGGCAGAACGCTCACCTGGCAGTGGGAAGGCATCACCGAGCAGGCTTTCACCACTCTCGTGCGAGACCACGGCCAGTGGCACGAGCGGTACCCGCAGACCAAGGTGGGCAGCTCGCTCTCGCTGCCCCACCGCACGGCAGGAGAGTTCCAACTGCTGGTCGGGGCTGACGCCGAACGGGCCGAGGCCGAACGGCTCATGGACGACTTCATCAGGGTCGTCACCGCCAACGTGGGCGTCACGCCCACGGTCGAGCAGTCGGAACAGGCGTGGTTGCCAGAGACCTTGAACTCCGAGACCCACCCGGGCGGCACGCCCTTCAAGTCCAAGGCGAGCTTCCTGCGCAGACGGTGGACCGACCGACAGATCGGCACGATCCACAAGTACCTGAGCGACGGATACCGCTGGGGCGCATCCGTCTACCTCAACTCCTTCGGCGGGAAGATCAACTCCGTAGCCCCTTCGGCCACCGCCTTCCCACACCGTGACGCCCTCTTCAGCGTCTCCTACGACCTCTACTACGACGACCCCGCCAACACCGGGGAGTTGGAGTGGATGCGCCGCTTCTACCAGGAGGTCTTCGCCGACACCGGCGGTGTCCCGGCGCCCGACGCCAACAACAGCGGCTGCTACATCAACTACCCGGACGCCGACCTCGCCGACCCCCGCTGGAACACCTCCAAGGTCCCCTGGTCCACCCTCTACTACCGGGACAACTACCCCCGGCTCCAGCAGGTCAAGGCCCGCTGGGATCCACGTGGCGTCTTCTCGCACGCGCTCTCCGTCCGCCCCGCATCGCCCCGCTGATGGAGATCATCGGCACCGGATTCCTCGCCCGGCACCTCAGGCCGCTCGCCGACGCGCACCCACGGGTGACCGTCCTCGCGGCCGGGGTGCCGCGCCACCCCCTACCGGACTCCGAACACCGCCGTGAGGAGCGCCTGGTCCTGGACACCCTGGAGCACTGCCGCTCCCGAGGTCGGACACTGGTCTTCTTCTCCACCGTCAGCATGTACGGATCGCCCGGCTGCCGGGGCCGCGAGGACGACCCCGTCGTTGCCTCCCTACCGTACGGAGAGCACAAGCTCGGCCTGGAGAAGCTCGTCCGGGACTCGGGCGTACCCCACCTCGTGCTGCGGCTGGGCTATGTGATGGGCCCCGACGAGCCGGCGTACCGGCTCCTTCCGGTACTCATCCGCCAACTCCGCGCGGGCCTCATCACCGTCCAGCGCGGTGCCCGCCGCGACCTGCTGCACGTGGACGAGTTCGTCGCCGCGCTGGATCTGCTGCTCGCCACGGGCACCGTCGACGAGGTGATCAATCTGGCTTCCGGGGACTGCGCCGACATCAGCGATGTCATCGACCACCTGGAACTGCATCTGGGGCTCGGCGCCGAACGCGCATACGCCGACCACACCGTCTCGCACTGCCCCTCGGTGGACAAGCTCCACCGGATCGTGCCCGAAGTGGCCGCACTGGGCTTCGGGCCGGGCTACTTCCGTACCGCCATCGACCGGTATTTCGCGACGGCTGACCGCGCGGATCCGTGACACCGAGGAGAACGACACCATGACCCCTCACGTCGTCAGCCGCCCGCCCCTCTGCGACCTCGGGGCGCCGATCACCTCCGAGGGCGCCCAGCTGTTGGAGATCATCGGACGCCATCTGCCGCGCATCGCCGCCGAGGCCGCAGAGCACGACCGCGCGGGCACCTTCCCCGAGGGCGTGTTCCGCGCGCTGCGGGACGACGGAGTGCTCGCCGCCACCGTGCCCGTCAAATTCGGCGGGCTCGGCGTCAACAGCGTCCACGACGTCTGTCTCGCCATCATGCGGATCGCCGAGGCCGACGCATCCACGGCGCTCTCGTTGCACATGCAGCTCTGCCGGGGCATCACCATGTCGTACGAGCGCGAGCACTCCACCCCGGCCGGACAGGCGCTCGCCGAGCGGATCCTCACCCTGATGGGCACCGGCGACGCGGTGGTGAGCGGTGCGCTGAAGGACGCCCGGCAGACCACCGAACTGCGCCCCGCACCCGGAGGCGGCTGGCTGCTCTCGGGTGCCAAGATCCTTGTCAGCATGGCGCCCGTGGCCACCCACTTCGTGGTCGCGGCACCCGTCAGGCCCGAGACCGGCCCGCCGCGACTCGCCGCCGCCTTTCTCTCGGCGGACACCGCGGGGTTGAGCGTGCCGGACGACTGGGACGGCATGGGCATGCGGGCCTCGGCCAGTTCCTCGGTGGTCTTCGACGACTGCCCGGTCCCCGACGAGGACCTGTTCGTGCGTGGCCCGGTCGGCGAGGTCAACCACGCCTCTTTCGCCGGGCAGACGGTCAGCTCGATCGGTCTGCTCGGTGTGTACGCGGGAATCGCCCAGTCCGCACGGGACATCACGGTCGCCGGTGTGCGGCGCCGGGGCGGCACTCCGGCGAGTGCCGTGCGCACCCTCGTCGCAGAAATGGACGTCAAGCTCTATACCCTGCGGTCCGCGCTGGCTGCGGCCCTCATCCACACGGAGCACCTCTCGGAGCAGATCGACGGCGACCTCGCCGAGCGCGGACGCCGGATGATGGCCCCCTTCCAGTACGCCAAGCTGGTGGTGAACCGTTGTGCTTCGGGCATCGTCGAGGACTGCATGACCTTGACCGGAGGCGTGTCGTTCACCGCCGGGCACCCCCTCGCCCGCCGTCATCGGGACGTGCGCGCCGGATGGTTTATGCAGCCGTTCACTTACGCCGACGCGATCGATCAGCTCAGCGCCTGGGCGTTGGAGCTCGACGAGCACTGAACGCACCGAACGGACGGCGGCCCCGGGAACGATCCTCCCGGGGCCGCCGCGCGTGAGGGGTCAGCTCGTGACGATCGGGAACAACTCCGCGTCGTCCAACGGCTGGCCCGGCTCCATATGGGCGAGGTACTCGTCCATCACCCCCGGCAGATAGGTGGTTCCGGCGTCCATGTAGATGACGCCGTGGCCGACCCGACGGGCGTCGGTCTCGTTCCCACCGGCCCAGTGCAGCGTGCGGCAGTGGTGGAAGGCGACGTCACCTGCGCGCAGCGGCACGGTGACCCGGGGCCGCCAGGGGAAGTCCGGCCAGACCTCGTCGGGCTCACGGAACTGCTCGAAACTGGTCATGTGCCGCAGCCGCTCGGAGTCCGCCCGTAGGTGCGAGCCGGGGATGTAGCTCAGACAGCCACGTTCGACGGGGACGTCCACCAGCGCGATCCACGCGGTGAGCGTCTGTTCCAGCCCGTCCATCGGCAGCCCCGCTTCGTCATCGTGGAGCAGGGTGGGCGGCGCCCCTTCGGGCTCCTTGACGAGCACCTCGCTGCTGTAGAGGCGCAGCGGAACGCCCGCGAGCCGTCCGGCGATACCGGTCAGCGCGGGATGGAGGGCCAGCCGGCGCAGCGTCTCGTCCTTGCGCCACACCTGGGTGGTGTAGTTGACCTCCACGGCCGCGCCGTCGTCGCCACCCGCCCACACCTCCATGTCCCGCTCCAGGATGCTCTCCGCCGCCGCGCGGTAGACGGAGACCTCTTCCGGGGAGAGCAGCCGGGGCACATGGACGAAGCCGTCCTCGCGATAGCGGCGGACGCTCTCCTCGGTGAGCGTCGCCGGGGTGGTCAGTTCACGGGGGGACGCCATGGGCGGCTCTCCTTCGCATCGATGGGGGGAGTGGGCGGGCGAGGGCGTCGGCGTGCTCACGCCGCGGGGGTCTCCAGTACCCCGACGAACAGACCGCGGCCGTTGTGCAGACCGTCGAGGTACTCCACGCTCAGGCCGGCCGCGGTGAAGGCCGCCTCGTACTGCCGACGGCTGAACAGCGAGATCAGATGGGTCTCGCTGAAGTGCCGCACCCCAGAGGCGGCGTCGGCGACGAGGTAGTGCACCTCGATCCGGGACGCGTCGCCCACCCGCACCGAGTGCGACACGCGGGCGAGCGTACGGCCGTCCTCCGTGGTCGTCCCCGTCGCCACATGGCCGTCGAGGAAGGTCTCCGGGAACCACCAGGGGTCGATCGCGACCACACCGCCCGGCCGTAGGTGCCGTGCGAAGCGGCGCAGCGCCGACTCCAGCTCTCCCGGGTCGGCCAGATAGCCGATCGAACCGAACATGCAGGTGATGGCCGAGAAGGAGGCGTCCAACGAGAAGTCGCGCATGTCCCCGGTGTGTACGGTGACCCCCGGCAGCCTGCGTCGAGCGGACTCCGCCATGGGTGCGGACAGCTCAAGCCCCTCGACCCGGTCGAACACCGGCCGGAAGTGCTCCAGATGGGCTCCCGTGCCGCACGCCACATCGAGCAGTGACACGGCGCCCGGCATCCTGGCCCGCACCTGGCGGGCGATCTCCTGCGCCTCCGACTGGTAGTCCTTGCCCCTGCCCTGGTGCAGCAGCTCGTAGATTTCGCTGGCCTCTGCCCCGTACAACGCGACTCCCTCTGCCGGCGGGTCCGCGCGCTCACGGACGTGGGCCGCCGGATTCAGGCTGCGGCGAGCGGCTCGAAGCCGCGAAGAAGCCCGCTGGAGCCCGGTTCGGTCCAGTCATCGTTGAGACGGCTGCGAGAGCCCGGGGAGACCGTCTACACCATGACGAGCTGCCGTATCTGCGGCGGCCGACTTCACGAGTTCGGTGATTTCGGTACGCAGCCGCTTTCCAGCGGGTTCCTGGAACCCGACTACATCGGGGACGAGTACCTCTTCCGGCTCGCGCTGGGAGTGTGCGACTCGTGCACCATGGTCCAGCTCATGGAGGAAGTCCCCCGGCATCTGATGTTCAACGGCCACTACCCGTATCTGTCGTCCGGGTCGTCGGTGATGAGGAAGCACTTCGAGCAGACGGCGCAGGACTTCCTGCGGACCGAGCTCACCGCCCCCGGCGCGTTCGCCGTCGAACTGGGCTGCAACGACGGCATCATGCTCCGGGCACTGGCCGACGCGGGCGTCAGGCATCTGGGCGTGGAGCCCTCCGAGAGCGTGGCTGACATCGCCCGCAGGCTAGGCATCCGGGTCACCACCGAGTTCTTCCAGGCGTCGACCGCACAGGAGATCCGTGAGGCGGAGGGCCCCGCCCAGCTGATCTACGCGGCGAACACCCTGTGCCACATCCCGTACATGGACTCCATCTTCCAGGGCATCGACGCGCTGTTGGCGCCCGACGGTGTGTTCGTCTTCGAGGACCCCTATCTGGCGGACATCGTCGAGAAGACCTCGTACGACCAGATCTACGACGAGCACTACTACTTCTTCAGCGTCACATCGGTGGCGGCCATGGCCGAGCGGTTCGGCTTTGAGTTGGTGGGTGCGGAGCGGCTGCCCGTGCACGGCGGTGAGGTGCGGTACACCCTCGCCCGCAGGGGCCGGCGCACTCCGGACCCCTCGGTGGCCGTGCTGCTCGCGGAGGAGAAGACCCGCCGACTGGCCGAACTGGACACCCTCAAGAGCTTCTTCCGGAACGTCGAACGCTCACGGGACGAGTTGGTGAGCCTGCTTCGGAAGCTGAAGGCGGAAGGGTGCACGGTGGTCGGGTACGGTGCGACGGCGAAGAGCGCCACCGTGACCAACTACTGCGGAATCGGTCCCGACCTGGTGTCGTTCATCTCCGACACCACACCGAACAAGCAGGGGCGGCTCACTCCCGGCGCCCACATCCCGGTGCGCCCGCGTGCGGCGTTCGACGATCCCTATCCTGATTACGCCCTGCTCTTCGCCTGGAACCACGCCGAGGAGATCATCGCCAAGGAGACTCAGTTCCGGGAGTCGGGCGGCAAATGGATTCTCTACGTACCGCATGTGCAGGTGGTGTGACACTCCTGCGGACGTGTCCGGTCACCCGGTTGCGATCCTGCTGCTGAGACGGTGTGCGCGGTGGAACCTCGGTCCTACAGCGCACACCTTCCCTGCCCACCGATTCCTTGCGAGGGAAGCCGGGCACCCCCACTCCTCAGGTCCCGGAGATCACCTGGGGTGCGGGGGCCCCGGGCAGGCGTGCTCGTCTGGGGCGTCCGCCCTGAGCCGAGGGTCCTGCCTAAGCGTCGAGTCCAGCCGTCCCCTTGCATACGTCCAGGTCAACGGGGGAAGAGCGTAGTGCAGCTCATCGTTGCCATAGTGGACGATCTTGAGGAGGTAGCTGTTGACGAACCGGTCGAGGATGCGCTCGACCGAGGGGATCTCCCACCCGAGCAGGTCCGCCACCGTCGTGGCGGTGAACTCGTCGGCCGGCAGCATGCTCAGCAGTCGAAAGACCGCCTGTTCGCTCCGGGTGAGCCGGTCGTACGCGGCGTCGTAGCCGGACCTCACATCGAGGTCGCCCAGCCGGAGTTCGCTCAGGATGTCGCTGGACCTCGCCAGTTGGTCCGCGACCCGAGTGAGCGGCAGCCCCGGCATGGTGGCCACTCGGCCGCCGATACATCGCAGCGCAAGGGGTAGCCATCCACCCAGCTCTCCCAGCTTGTCGGCCGCCTGCGGCTCTTCGTCGAGCCGTTCACGTCCGATCAGACTGGCGAGAAGGTCGATTCCCTCCGTGCTGTCCAGCACATCGAGGTCCACGCTCTGGGCTCCGGCCAGTCCGTGCAGCCGACGGCGACTGGTGATGATCACCGCACACTCGGGTCCGCCCGGCAGCAGTGGACGGACGTCCGCCAGCGTCGCCGTGTCGTCCAGCACCAGCAGGACCCGGCGCGCCGCCGTCGTCGAACGGAAGAGCTTGGAACGCTCCTCCAGTTGCGTCGGAATCAGGGTGTCGGGGATGCCCAGGGACCGCAGTAGTCCATGGAGCACCTCCCGGATGTCCCGGGGTTCGTCGCTCGATCCATGCAGTTCGACGTGGAGCTGCCCGTCCGGGAAGAGGTGCCGCACCCGGTGGGCCAGATGGACCGCCAGTGCCGACTTGCCTACCCCCGGCATGCCCGCGATCACGACGACACGAGTCGCCGCGTGCCGTACGGTCCCGTCCTCCGGGGGGAGGAACTGGAGCATGAAGTCCTCGATCACCGGCGCCCGGCCGGTGAAGTCACCGACGTCCGCGGGGAGTTCCGCGGGTGCCGGCGTGGCCGACTGCCCGGCGCCGCCGCGCTCGTCGGCGTGGGACAGCGGGGGCGATGCCACCGGACCCGTCGCCCTGACGGGGCCGTGGGCGCTTTGGGCTGACGCACCGGCGGCGTCACGTTGGGCCGGAACCGAGGCGAGCAGATGGTCTCGCTCCGGTGCTTGGGTGGCCGGCGTGCGCTCCTCCACGTCGACGGCGGTTCCCCGCGCGGCTCGTGGCCCGACCGTACTCGTCGCGGCACCGTCCCGAGACACCGTACGGATCGTCTGCCGGGCGTCGAACGGAGGTCCGACGGGTGCGTCGGCGAGCAATGCCTGGTGCAGTTGGCGCAGTTCCTCGCCCGGTTCGAGCCCTAGGTCCTCGACCATGTTCTGTCGCAACAACCGGAAGACCTCAAGGGCCTCGTGGCGCCGCCCTGATCGATGCAGCGCGATCATCAGCGAGGCATGGAGATGCTCGTGGAGTGGATGGGTGAGGATGAGTGACTTGAGTTCGCTCACCAACTCCCGGTGGTAGCCGAGTTGGAGATCTGCCTCGATCCGCATTTCCAGTGTCCTGGCGCGGAATTCTTCCAGCCGTGTCGCATAGGAGGAAAGGAGCGCCCCCCTGTCCACATCGACGAGCGCGGGCGCCCGCCAAATCGACAGTGCTTCGGCGAGGGATTCGCGAGCCCGTACGGGATCGCCGTTCCTCAGTGTCGCCTTGCCCTCGCCCGCTGCCTTTTCGGCCCGGTGGAGGTCGACAGATGAGTTGGGTATGTCAAGGACATATCCACCCGGTCGAGTGTGAAGAACCTCTGCGCCCCCGTGGCGAACAAGGATCTTGCGGAGTTTGTAAATGTAGGTCTGAAGAGTTGTTAGCGCGCTGGTGGGAGGGCCGCCCTCCCACAATTCATCGATCAATTCGGATGTCTGGACGACTGCGTTTCGCCGCATAATCAAGAGTGCGATTACTTGGCGAGGCTTGGGTGCTGTAGGCGCAACGTTCTTGTCTTTCTCCAGCATCCCTAAGGGCCCGAGAACTTGGAAATCCATTGTTCCCCCAGTTGCACACAACGGTGGCTCGATCCGCTGTCGAAGCGAGATGCGTTGAAATTCAACCACCCATCGAGGTTGGTGGCCTCAATGAAGCGATACATCGCGACTCGCTGCAACTTGACTCTAGATTTGGTCGACTAGCTTGTCAATGTTCAGCCAATGGGAACGTCAAGGATTGGTAATTCGATTGACGACACGCCGAAGCGCGTGCCGGAAGCGCTGGGCCCGGGGCATGTGCAACCGACATTTCCCGGGAGAATCCGCGCGGAGCGGGACAGACCCCAGGGCCGCCGTGCGGCCGTCACGGGCAGGACTGCTCACAGGCCCCGACGGACAGCCGGCCGATGGTGTGAGGTGAGTCGTTCGAGGACGGGGACCACATCCGCGGGCGCAGCGGTCGCAGCCATCTCCCGACGCAACCGACGGGCATGGCGCGCCGGAGCCGGGTGCTCGACGACCCGGCTGACGAGGTCACGCAAGCCCGCCGCGGTCAGACGCGCGGGATCGGCGACCTGGAGCCCGGCACCGGAGCGTTCCAGGCCCTCGGCCCGGCGCGCGCTGTCCCACAGCACGTCCGGCAGGATGATCTGCGGGACCCCGTGGGCCAGCGCCGACTGGAAGGTACCCGCCCCGCCGTGGTGCACCACGGCGGCACAACTGGGCAACAGGGCGTCCAGCGGAACGAAGTCCACCACCCGAACCCGTGCGGGCAGCGTCCCGAGCGCATCGCGCCGCGCCGCGCCGACGGTCGCGACGACCTCGACGTCCAGTGCTGCGACGGCGTCGAGGATCTCGGCCAGCGACACCCGGTCCCTGCCCAGGGTCTCCAGCAGCGACAGCCCGAGAGTGACGCAGACCCTGGGGCGCCGCGGCGGCTCCAGGACCCAATCAGGCAGTACGGCGGGCCCGTTGTACGGGACGTAGCGCATCGGCACCCGCACCAGATCCGTCGGCAGTGCCAACGAGGTGAGAACCGGATCGATGGTCCACTGCCCCACCACGGCCTCCTCGGTGAAGCGGCAGCCGTACTCCTCCAGGGTCCAGCCCAACCACTCCGCCATCGGATCGTCCCGCAGCGCGGGTATCCGACGCTCCAGCACCCGGTTGTAGTGGTGGCGCAGAAAGCCGATGAGATCGAGGCCGAAGAGCAACCGGGCGTGCGCCGCGCCCGCGGCCATCGCCGCGACGGGGCCCGCGAAGGTCATCGTGTCCCACACCACGAGGTCCGGCCGCCACCACCGCGCGTAACGCACCAGGTCGTCGATCATCTCCGGATCGCACTGGGTGGGAAATGCCCCCGCTGCGAGGGCCAGTTGCCTGCGGTGCATCAGCTCGTACGTGAGCCGCTCCGGCCGGACTTCGCTGATGTCGGTCAGTTCCAGGTAGTCCAGGGACTCCGGCCCCTCCCGACCACTCTCCAGCGCTTCGCTCCGGCGCTCGTCCAACTCCTCCACCAGGGCTTCCTGGTTCAGTGGAGCACCCACCGGCACCGCGGACAGCCCGGCCCGCAGCACGTGTTCCACGGCATCGGGCTGGGTGGCCACGCGCACATCGTGACCCGCAGCGCGCAGTGCCCATGCCAGGGGCACCTGGCTGTGGACGTGCGTACGCGCCGCGAAGGTGGTGAACAGCACGCGCATGGCCTTCTCCCGACCTCTCCCCGCCGTGTGGACCGGTCCGCTCAGCGACCAGCTCAGTGAGCCGCCGAGTGACCTGCTCGGCCTGCGATCTCCTCCGCGTACGCCTTCGCATACCCCATCGTCGCCGTGCTGTTGCGGCCGAGCGCCTCCCGGATGAAGGTGCGCGCCTCGGTGACGCCCGCCGCTGCGCCCAAGACCCCCGCGATCGCCTCCGGGTTCACGACCACCGTGTGCGTACTGGTGATCTCCGTCTCCTCGCCGACCTCGCGGATCAGCCACTCACCGGTGTGCGCCGACATCAACACCGGTGTCTGGAGCTGCTTGTAGACGATCCGGTCATGGGGGAAGCAGATCCGCACCGACCGGGTGGTGTGCGTGGAGCCGTCCGCGGTGCGGGTGTCCATCTCCAGCACCTGCTGCCTTGGGACGTCCTCGGTGAGGGACACCCGGGCCACGTGCGGCAGCCGCTGTTCCCAGGCGTCCGCCCGGTCGATGAAGTCGTAGACGTCCTTGGCGGCACCGGCCACCCGCAGCGAGTCCGAGAACGTCAGCGTCAGCTCGCCGCGCTGCGTCCGCAGTTCCGCGGCGGCGCGCAGCGCGGCCAGTTCCTGGCCGCTGTTGCGGTCCACCGCGTGTTGGATCCACTCCACCTTCGCCGGGTCGTCGCCGATCGCGCTGAAGTCGTGCAACAGCCGGACCAGGGTCGCACCGGACGGATCGCTCTCGATCACCCATTCGCCGCCCATCGCGGCCACGGGAGGCGCGGACACCTCCTGACGGAACCGGACCCGCAGCCGTTTCCGGTCCAGCTCGCGCAGCGAGGTCCAGCCCTTCACCTCCCCACCTGCGGTGGCCCAGATCCGGATGCGTTCACGGTCGCCGTCACGTTCGGCATCGACGTGGACGCACGGCGGGAAGGTCTCCGGCCAGCCGGTGACGTCCTCGATCAGCGCGAACACCACATCGGCCGGGGCGTTCACGGTGATCCGGTGCTCAGTGTGATGGGTCTGGGGCTCAGTCATCTTCCGGTCCTCTTGTCTCACCCGTCGCTGCCACGGTGGTCGGTCGTCCTCCGGTCGGCTCAGTAGTTGCCTAGCCCGCCGCAGACGTTGAGCGCCTGTGCGGTGATGGAGGCGGCCGTGTCGCTGACGAGATAGCCGACCAGACCGGCCACCTCCTCGGGTGTCGAGTACCGGCCGAGCGGAATCTTCGCCTCGAACTTGGTCAGGACCTCGTCCTCGCTGGTCTCCCAGAAGTCGGCGTACCCCTGCCGCACCCGCTGGGCCATCGGCGTCTCGACATAGCCGGGGCAGACGGCGTTGACGGTGACCCCCGACTTCGCCAGCTCCTGACCCAACGCCTTCGTGAAGCCCACCACACCGTGCTTCGAGGCGGAGTACGGGGCGCCGAACATCACCCCCTGCTTGCCGCCGGTCGAGGCGATGTTGATGATCCGGCCGCTGGTGCCCTCCAGCATCCGGCCGGTGGTGAGCACCTCGCGCGTCACACGGAAGACACCGTCGAGATTGGTCGCCATCACATCGCGCCACAGTTCGTCGGTGAGGGTCGACGTCGTACCGCCGCCGCTGCGACCGGCGTTGTTGACCAGGATGCCGACCGGACCGTACCGCTCGACGGCCGCCGCGACGAACACGTGCACATCGTCGGTGGAACGCACATCGCAGGCCCGGCCGTCGACCTCGTACCCCTCCTTGCGGAACCGCTCGATGGTCGTGGCGACGTTCTGTGCGTCACGGCCGCACAGAAAGACCCGGTGCCCCTGCTCGGCCAACAGGGCGGCGACCGAGGCGCCGATTCCGCTGGTCGCACCAGTCACGATGGCGACCTTCAGTTCCTTGCTCGTCATGCGATCCCCGTTCGTGGAAGTCCCTCGGTGTTCCTTCGACGTCCCTTGGGTGCGCGCTCAAACGGAACGCCGATGGCCCACGCTGTCAGGGGCCGCTCGCGGCCCACTTGACCCGTCCGCCACTTCCGCTCCGACGATGGCCCAGCGATCGTCGAGACGGTTGCGAGACGGGCGGACCACACTCGCCGGGCACGGACGTCCGAGCGACCCAGGGGAGACGCCCACGTGAGCAGCACGAGCAGTCAGCACGACGGCACGCCCATCGACCGTTTCCTCCGGCTGGTCGACCTCGTCACACCGACGTCCCTGCGGGTCGCCGCCACCCTGCGGCTGGTGGACCACATGGCCGCCGGGGCGCACACCCCCAAGGACCTGGCACGGGCCACCGGCGCCGACGCCGGTGCGCTGCACCGCCTGGTGCGCCACCTCACCGCCGTCGGTGTGTTCGAGGAGAGTGCCCCCGGCCGGTTCGGCCCCACCGAACTCGGACTGCTGCTCGCCGACGACCACCCGCTCCAACAGCGCTCCTGGCTCGCGCTCGACCAGATCATCGGCCGGGCCGACCTCGCCTTCACGCAACTCCTGGAAGCGGTCAAGACCGGACGCCCCAGCTATGAAGCCCTGTACGGCAGGCCGTTCTGGGACGATCTGTCGGCCAACCCGGAGCTGGGCGAGTCCTTCGACGCACTCATGGCGACCGAGGAGGAAGCGGTCGACGAGGGCTTCATCGCCACCTACGACTGGAGCGGCGTACGGCACGTCCTCGACGTCGGCGGTGCCCCCGGCGGATTGATCCAGTCGATCGTGCGGACACTGCCCGAGGTGCGCGGCACCCTGCTGGACCTGCCGTCCCCGGCCGACCGGGCGCGTGCCAAGATCGCCCAGCGGGGGCTCGCGGACCGCATCGACGTCATCGGCGGCGACTTCTTCGACGAACTACCGGTGACCGCAGACCTGGTCCTGCTCTCCATGGTGCTGTTGAACTGGCAGGACGACGAGGCCCGACGCATCCTCAAGCGCTGCCGGGACGCCCTGGAGCCGGGCGGCACCCTGATCCTGCGCGAACGCGCCGAACCTTCGACCGACGCCACGACGAGCACCGCCGACCTCCACTTCAGCCTCCTCGACATGCGGATGCTGGTGTTCCTCGGCGGTCGGGTACGGACGACGGCCGAGTGGTCCGAGCTGGCGGCTTCCGCCGGGCTCGCCATCACCTCCCTCGTCACCCCCATCACCTCGCCCGTCGTGCCGTTCGACTTCTGCCTGATCGAGATGACCCCCGTCGATTGACGGGGACGGAACCAGAGCGCCCGCGAGAGGGAACCCCGCATGCCCGAACGGATCGTGACCACCGACGACGTACAACTGTGGAGTGAGGACCTCGGAGACCCTGCCGGCCCACCGCTGCTGCTGATCGCCGGAGGGAATCAGTCCTCCCAGGCGTGGCCCCGGGAATTCGTCGACCTGCTGACCGCCGAAGGACTGCGGGTCATCCGGTACGACCACCGGGACACCGGGCGCTCCACCGTCCGTGACTTCGCCGAACACCCCTACGGCTACGCGGAGCTGGTGCGGGACCCAGTGGCCGTCCTCGACGCCCACGGCGTCACCGCCGCGCACGTCGTCGCCATGTCGATGGGCACGGTGATGGGACAACTCCTCGCCCTCGACCACCCCGAACGGCTCCTCAGCATGACCCTGATGCTCGGCGGCGGACTGGACATCGACTTCGACGGCAACATCGAACGGGCCTTCAACGGACAGCCGTCCGTCGACGGTCTACCCTTGCCGCAGCAGCCGTTGTTGGACGCGCTGGCGTTGATGTCCGAACCCGCCGAGGGCCGTGACGCGGTACTCGATCTACGGGTACGCCGGTCGAAGATCTTCTCGGGCGACAAGGTTCCCTTCGGCACGGAGGACTTCCGCCGCTGGGAGGAGCGGGCCGCCGACCACGCCGGCACCATCGCCGAGCCCGTCGCCCACCACCAACTGGCCTCCCACCCCCGCGAGCGGGCGGTCGAACTCGCCGAGGTACGGGTGCCGACCCAGGTGATCCAGGCACTGGAGGACCCCATCTCCCCGCCGCCGCACGGCAGGCACCTCGCCGGACTCATCCCGGGCGCCCGCCTGGTGGAGATCCCCGGCATGGGGCATGCGCTGCCCCGTTCCGTCCACGCCCCGCTCGCCGAAGCGATCACCGCCCACACCCGCGCCGCCGCCCGGCCCTGACCCGGCGCCCAGCACCAGGAGATCCGATGTCACCACAGGAGAACAAGGCACACGCCCTGCGCATGGTCGATGCATGGAACCGGGGCGACCCGGACGCCGTCATCGCGTACTGGGCCCCGGACGCCGTCCACTACGACGAGGACGGCGGCCGGATGCCCGCCGACCAGATCGCCGACATCATGCGCGGCACCCTGGACTCGTTCCCCGATCTGCGCCTGGAGGCCAAGAGCATCGTCGCCGAGGGCGACCGGGTGATGCTGCGGATCACCGCCACCGCGACCCACCGGGGCGATTTCATGGGCGTACCCGCCACGGGCGCCCCGGTGTCCTGGCACTACCTCGAAGAACTCCTCTTCGACGACCAGGGTCGGGTCACCGCACACTGGGACGTGATGAACTTCGGCCCCCTCTACCGGGTCCTGGGCCAGATACCCGACGGGCTCTGAGCTGATCCCTAGCCGTGGAGCCCGGTCAGGAGACGGGCCACATCAAGACCCGTGGTGAGGTAGTTCCTGAACGTCACATTGTTCAAGGCCCACGGGGATCGGTTCTCTTGAACGAGGCGGATCGCCGTAGTCGGCTCCTGGCCCAGGTGCACGAGGGCCTGCGCCACCACGAGTCCGGAGCGGTTGTAGCCGGAGTGGCAGCGGACAAGCGTGGTGCGCCCCATCTGGACGGCGTGCGCGGTGGAGTGTGCGAGGCGCTGGACCGCGGCGATCTGATCAGCGGTGAGCGGGTCGTCGGGAATCTCGGCGACGAGGTGCTCGATGCCGAACTCGGGCCCATGGCCGGAGCGGGTGAAGAGGCTGACGACGAGGTCGAACTCGGCGCCGACGATGACCGGCTGGAGCTCGCCCGCGGGATCGGTCCAGTAGTGACCGCCCATCCACAGCCCTGGCACGATCTCGTCCCAGCGTGCCTGGGGCCCAGGCATGTCTCGGTCGCGCTGACGTGTCCTCTTCACCGGGTTCTCCCTCCCCGGAGGGCCAACGTGCCGCCGGGGCAGCAGGGTTCCCGGGGCGGCCTCCGACGTGGAAACGAGTTGCCCGGGCCCGCAGTGAGCGGGCCCGGGCTCCTTGCGCGCTCCGGTCGTCTCAGCCTGCCAGCGCCACCAGCCGTGACACCAGATCGGCCGGGGTCGGCATTGTTTCGACCATCTCCTGACGCAACGCGCTCGCCGCGGTGCGCAACTCCCGGTCGTTCAGCAGTCGACGGCATTCCGCGCCCCCGATCGTGGTCGCATCAGCCGTGAATCCCGCCCCGCTGCCCACCAACACCGCACTGTTGGCCTGCTGGTAGGCGCCGTCCGGCAGCACACACTGGGGCACCCCCAGCCGCATGGCCGTCAGCAAGGTGCCGGAGCCGGCATGGTGGACGATCCCCGCACAGGTCTCCAGCAGCGGCGCCAACGGCACCCACTCCACGGTCCGTACGTTCTCCGGCAACTCGCCGAGGAGCTCCACATCGCCGCCGCCCAGCGTCAACACGAACTCGGCGTCGATGCGCGCGGCCTCGGCCATCAAGGGGGCGAGCATGGTGATCCCGCCCCACTGCGCGCCGATCGACCCCAAGGTGACCGCGATCCGGGGCCGCTCGGACGGTGTGAGCAGCCAGGCGGGCAGTGTTCCGCCGCCGTTGTAGGGGACGTAGCGCATCAGCCACTCGTTCTCGGGGCGCTCACCCCCGGGCAGCAGGTGCGCCAGCCGGGCCGGGACCGAGCTGATCCGCGCGGTCGCCCGGGGCGTCGCGCTGATGCCGTGCCGTGCGTAGTCCCCCTTCATGGCCTCCCGCAGCAGCCCGGCCAGCCGCGGGTCGCTGTCGGCCGGGCCCAACGGCAGCTCCACGCACGGGATGCCGAGCGCACTGGCGGCGAGCGCACCCGCGCCCTGCGCGGCCGAGTGCACGATCACATCCGGGGCCCAGGACCGTGCCGCCTCCAACACCCCGTCCACCTCGGCACCCGACACCCGGCCGAAGAGCTCCGCGAGGAACTCGACCCCCGCGTCCTTGACGTACATCGGGTCCTCGGCGCCCTCGGGCACCCAGATCTTGTCGTAGTCGAGCCCCGGGGTGACGTCGACGGCGGGCAGGCCCGCATCCGTGACGGCGTCCAGCGCGGCTCCAAGCGCATAGCGGACCTCATGACCGGCTGCGAGCAGCGCGTGGGCCACCGGAACCGTCGGGAAGGCGTGACTGAGTACGGGAGAGGTGACGAACAACGCGCGCATGGTTCCCCTGTCGACGAACTGCTGGGTCCGGTGAGCGTCGCAGCGGCCTCTCGCGGTGTGGCTGAAGAACGGTGGAGACACAGCGCACCCCGGTGGACCCGGCTCCAGCGGCCCACCGGAATCTCTCGTGGCGCACGCGGCATCGTGATCGTCCGGCGGACCCGTCACCAGGACAGCGGACGACCGCCCGGCCGTGGACCCGCGCCACATCCCCCGGGGCGCGGGCCACGGCTGCGGGACAAAGGCGCACCTGCGTGACAAAGGTTCACAAAGACTTACAACGTGTGGAGGAGAGACCATGGCCATACTCGTCACCGGCGCGACCGGACACGTCGGCCGCCACGTGGTGCGACGGCTCGTCGCCGCCGGCCAGCCCGTCCGAGCGCTGACGCGCGATGTCGGCCCGGCCAAGTTCCCCGCTGAAGTCACCGTCTTCGAGGGGGATCTGCTCCAGCCGGCCACGCTGCGCGCGGCGCTGACCGGGGTGGAGCGGATGTATCTCTTCCCCGTGGCCGAGACCGCGCGGGAGGTCGCCCTCCTGGCCGCATCGCTGGGGGTGCGCAGGATCGTGGTCCTCTCCTCCGACGCGGTCACCGACGGAAGTGACCCGAGCGGGCACCGAGACGTCGAAGAGGCGGTGGAAGCGGTGGAGGAGGGCGGAGTGGAGTGGACCCATCTGCGGCCCGGCGAGTTCGCCGTCAACAAACTCAGTCTGTGGGAGCACTCCATCCGTACCGGGGCGGTGGTCAGGTCCGCCTATCCGGGTGCCATGGGCGCGCCCGTCCACGAGGACGACGTCGCTGCCGTCGCGGTCGCCGCCCTGCTGGAAGAAAGCCACCGGGGGGCGATCCTTCGGATCTCCGGGCCCAGTGCGCTCAGCCAGCGCGACCAGGTCCTCGCGATCGCACGGGGGCTCGGGCGGGTCATCGCCTTTAAGGAGGTCTCGCCCGCCGAGGCCCGTGCGGACATGCTGGCCCAGGGTTTTCCCGCCGACATCGCCGACTACATCCTCGCCCACCAGGCGACCTGGGCTGACCAGCCGGCGACCGTCCACCCGACCGTGGAGCAGGTCACCGGGCGCCCCGCCCACGACCTGGCCCGCTGGGCCGCCGACCATCTGATGGACTTCCGGTGATCGCGACCGCCCCCTGATTTCAGGGCCCCGTCCAGCCCCTGACCCTGGACAACCCCGGGCCCTGGACAACCCGAACACCAGCGACCGCAGTTTTCAGCGCTTCCGGTCTTCAGTGACCGTGACCCCAGCTTCCAGTGATCGAGCGGAGCCCATCGATGCGCGTACTGTTCGTCACCCTCGCCGCCTCGACGCATCTGCACGCCCAAGTACCGCTCGCCTGGGCACTGCGGGCCGCGGGGCACGACGTCTGTGTGGCGAGCCACCCCGATGTGGTCGACGACATCGTCCGCAGCGGTCTCACCCCCGTGCCCATCGGCGAGCCCATGGACATCGGCCAGTGGGCGGACGTATCACCGCTCACCGAGGAGGAGTTCCACGACGAAGCCAACATCTGGGATGCGCGCGGCGGCGTCAACTGGGAGCTGTTCGACCTGTGCGAGATGCGACCGGAGAAGCTCACCTACTCCCATATGCACGCGGTGTTCAGCGCCTGGATCGGGGCCAGCTTCCAGGAGATCTCCTCGCCTCAGGTCATGGACGACCTGGTGTGCTTCGCTCGCCAATGGCGTCCCGACCTGGTGATCTGGGATCCGCTGACCTTCGCAGCCCCAGTCGCCGCGCTGGCCGTCGGCGCGGCCCACGCGCGCATGATGTTCGGGTTCGACGTCATCGGCCGCATGCGCCAGAGCTACCGGATCGCTTTGGAGGAGCGCCCCGCCGCTCTGCGCGATGACCCGTTCGAAGAATGGCTCGGTACCGCCCTGGCCAGGTACGGCGTCGCATTCGACGAACAGGCCGTGCTCGGACAGTGGACCGTGGACACGGTTCCCTCCTCGATGCGGCTGGAGGTCGACCATCTGTACGTCCCCATGCGGTACACGCCGTACAACGGTCGCTCCACCGTTCCGCCCTGGCTGTGGACCCCGCCTGAGCGCCGCCGGGTCTGTCTGACCCTCGGCCGCTCCTTCCGCGAACTGATGGGGGGAGACCGCGCCGATGTGGGGGAGTTGCTCCGGGGCGTCGCCGATCTGGACATCGAGGTGGTCGCCACCCTGAACGCCGAGCAGCTCAGCTCGCTGCCGTCGCTGCCCGACAATGTGCGCGCGGTGGACTTCGTCCCCTTGGACGCGCTCCTGCCGAGTTGTTCGGCGATCATCCACCACAGCGGATCAGGGACCACGCAGACCGCACTCGTGCACGGAGTGCCCCAGGTCATCGTGCCGGCGAACATGATGGACAACGTCATCAAGGCGCAGCAGGTCGAAGCCGCCGGGGCCGGGCTCCACGTCAAGGACACCGCCGCGCTGACGGCGGATTCACTGCGTGCCCTCCTGCTGAGGGTGCTGGACGAGCCGTCGTTCGCGGAGAACGCGGCAGCGCTGCGGCGGGAGATGCTCGCGACTCCCGCCCCCCGCGACATCGTGCCCGCACTGGAACGCCTCACCCGCCTAGGCCGCCGCCGCTGAGACCGGCCGCCGCTGAGCTGAGACCGGCCGCCGCCTCCATCGGGGGCGGCGGCCGAGCCGTGTCACGCCGGCGCGGCGGCCCGGCTCCGGTGCCGTGCGGTGAGCCGCTCCAACACGTCGACCACCTCGTTGGGATGCGGCGCGGCACTCACCTCCGCCTGCAACGCCTGTGCGCGAAGCCGGAACTCCGGCTCCTTCAGCAGCCGCAGCAGGCCCGAGCGCAGGCTCTCCGCCGACACTCCTCCCGCCGGCAGGAACAGCCCGGCGCCCAACTCCGCGAGCCGCTGTGACCGGTAGACCGCGTCCCACACCCGGCCCAGGGAGATCTGTGGCACCCCGCAAGCGGCGGCGGTCGCCCAGGTGCCGGCGCCGCCGTGGTGGACGATCGCCGCACAGGTCGGCAGCAGCACGTCCAGCGGTACATGGTCGACCAGCCGGACGTTGTCCGGTACCGAGGAGATCAGCTCCCGCTCCGAGGGGTCCACCGTGGCCACCACCTCGGCGTCCAGCCCGGAGACCGCCTCGAAGACGTCGTCCACCGAAAGGGTGCTGGGCGCCCCGGTATTGCGGGTGGTCATGCCCGCGGTCACACAGATCCGGGGCCTGGTGGGCGCCGATCGCAGCCACGGCGGGACCACCGTCGGGACCTGGCCGTTGTACGGGATGTAGCGCATCGGCACCAGGGGCTGCCCCAGGGACAGGCGTACGCTCGGTGGCATCTGGTCGATCGACCACTGACCCGTCACGACTTCCTCGTCGAAGACACAGCCATAGCGGTCCAGCGTCAGGCCCAACCACTCGCCCAGGGCGTCGTCATGCTCCGACTCGGGCCCCCGCTCCCAGTGCTTCCGCAGCAGCCGACGTGTGCTCATGAACATGTCCGGGAACGAGAGCAGCCGAGCGTGAGCGGCACCGCTGGCGCGCGCCGCCACCGCGCCTGCGAAGGTGAACGGCTCCCAGATCACCAGGTCGGGCCGCCACTCCCGGGCGAAGGACACCAACTCGTCCACCATCGACTCATTGTTGATCCAGGAGTAGAAGAGCGAGGTCATCACGGCCTCATGGCCCATCAGGAAGTCCCGGCTGAGCTGATCGTGGCGCCTCTCCAGATAGTCCGGGCGATCGTGCAGGGCCATCATCGGTCCGCCCACCGCGCCGAGCACGGTGTGCAGTGCCGGGTCCTCACCCACCGGTACCGCGGTCAGACCCGCGCCGGTGATGGCGGCGGTGAGCGCGGGTTGGGAGGCGATCCGCACCTCGTGCCCCGCGGTCCGCAGCGCCCAGGCCAGTGGCACCGAACCGCTGAAGTGGCTCTGCTCCGCGAAGGAGGTCATCAGTACACGCATGGTTCGACCCTTCAGCCGGTGGAAACGGGAAGGTGCAGTACACCGCCGGTCACGGGGGACCGCAGCCGGCGCAGTTCAGGGCCGGCTCGGCGCAGCTCGGGCAGTTGGGCGACGGCGCTGGCCACGACGGCGGTGGCCAGCGGCCTCACCAGCGGCTCCAGCGGGCCCGTGAACAGGTCGTCGGTGAAGGCGAGCAGCGGCGCTCCGGCAGGGCGGTCGAGGTCGAAGCGGTCCGGGTCGGGGTACGCATCGGGGTCACGTTGGGCGGCCTCCACCAGCACCACCACATCGTGGCCGGCTTCGATCGGCTGCCCGCCCAACTCGACGTCCTCGTAGGCGTACAGCTTCTGCATGCGCATCGGCGGGGAGTGGCGCAGCGCCTCCTGGACGGCGTCCGCCGCGCAGTCCGACTCCTCTCGGACCCGGTCCCAGGACTCGGCGTGGTCCAGCAGCAGTGCCACGGTCCGGGCCGCGGTGTTGGCGGCCATCTGTACTCCGGCGACGGCGAACAGCCCCGCGACCCCCCGGGCCGTTGCGCCGGCTCCGTTGCCCGCGGCGTCCAGCAACTCGCCGACCTGATCGACCGCGGTGATCAACGCCCGTGCCGTGGGGGTCCGCGGCGGACACACGGTCGCGTCGAGCGCGGGCGCGGTGTCCACGCACAGTGCGACGAACCGTTCCCGTTCGGCGGGGGACACACCGAGCAGCGCCGCCACCGCGGACGCCGCGACCGGATGCGCGACCTCGGTCATAAAGTCGAAGGCGCCGTCCTGTCGACCCAGCGCCTCCTTGCACCGTTCGGCGACCTCGGCGGCGAAGCCGGTGCCCACCGTGGCCCGGGCCAGGGTGCTCAGCTCCCGGTACTGGCTCCGCTCCTGTGCCAGGTACACCTCGTCCAGCGGTAGGACCCGGTGCAGGGCCGGGAGTTGCCACTCGTAGGTCGGTTCACCGTCGTTGCCCTCCGCCGCCACGGGGTAGCGGACGCCGAACCGGGGATCCCGCAGCAGTTCGGCGGCGGTGTCGTACTTCGCGGTCACCCAGGCGTCGGCCATGCTCCACATCACCTCGCCGTGTGCGCGGGCGTGTCGGCCGAGGTCGTGCGGGTCGTCGCTCTCGGCCCTCAGCAGCAGGGCGTAGGGGTCGTCCTTGATGCCGTAGATCCACTGCATGCCCCGGAGCGACATCAGCAGGGAGCCCAGCTCACTGTCGGTCTTGGTGGAAATCATGCGGTCGAAATTAAGCCGGATCGCTCTAGCTTCCCTCGACTCCCGCTGTGCTCCCCGAGCACTCCAACAGACCGTGCAGACACGCCACCAGACTGCGCGCCTGGACGTTGAGGTAGTGGCTGTGCCGCAACAGTTCGGTGAGCTGGTGGACGGCGGTCCAGCGGTAGTCGGGATACTCGATTTTGGTCGGAGCCACCTCCACGATCAGATACCGGTTGAGAGCGTGGTAGAAGCGTCCGCCCTCCTCCGACAGGACCGTGTCGTACCGGATCTGTTCGGGAGCGGCGGACAGAACGGTGTCCAGGAACTCCGGGCGGGCCGTGGTGGGCAGCGCCGCCAGACTGTCGGGGATGCACTGGACGGTCGGGGCGAGTTCGACGACGTCCAGGAATCCGGGCTCCACCCTGGCGTGCATCAGGGCGTGCAGCACACCGTCGATCTCGGCGACGAGCAGAGCGATCACACCCCGGCCGTGCTGGCGGATCATGGGCTGGGACCAGTGCGCCACCTCGCGGCCCCCCGCGGTCACATCCACGCCGATGACCGAGAAGAACTCACCGCTCTCGTGGGAGATCCGCTCGGGTGTGCGCTGCCAGCCGGACAGCCGGTCCAGCGGCAGGAGTCGGGCGCTCACCTCGGTCCTGGTGCGCATCTCCGTCATCCAGTGGAGCAGCTCGCCGGTCGGGTGCCGGCTGCCGGATGCCGTCGCACAGGAGCGGACCAGCGCGCCCCGAAAACCACTGCCGTCCGATCGTAGGACCGTGTCGAGTCCGGGGCCCGTCAGGGGCAGACAGGAGAGCACGGAACGCAGATCCATGTTCACGGTGTCCTCGACGGCCAGCAGTTCCTGGATCTCTCCGATGGTGAGCCAGATGAAGCCGTCCAGGAGCGGGACTTTCCCGACCGCCTCCACCACCATGTTGCGGTTGCGCTTGCGGTAGAACCAGGACCCCTGTTCGGACTGGCGCACATCGGCTATCTGGCGGTGGTGCCAGGGCTCGCGGAAGAACTCCAGATACGGGACGGGCTTGCCCTGGTGGACCCGGAGGTAGTTGCTCCGGGTCGCCTGGACGGTCGGTGCGAGTTGCAGCCCGTTGCGATTGCCCGGCTCGACCTTGGCCTGCACGAGGGCACGCAGCACCCCGTCGAACTCCTTGACCAGCAGCCCCAGCACACCGATCTCCGGCTGGTGGATCACCGGTTGCGTCCAGTGCTGCACCGGCCCGTGGGGACGGCTGGTCGAGAGCCCCTCCACGCTGAAGAACCCACCGCTGTTGTGGTGGAGGTTGCCCGTGTCGGGGTCCTGCCGCCAGCCCTCCAGCTCCGCCAGTGGCGCCGGTCGCACCCGGGTGTAGGCGCGTGCACCGAACTCCTCGAACCACTGGCGGAATCCGGTCAGCGGCCCGCCGTCCGCGCCGCGTTCTCGTACCGACTCACCGAGCCGCAGGGCGATGTCTCCGAGGTCGCCGCCCACCTCTGTCGCCGGACCGGTGGCGGTGAGCGCCGTCATGCCGACCTCAGCGCCCGGTCGAGCTTCAGACAGGTCTGGTAGTCGGGCAGCAGCCCGGCCGCCAGGGCCTCCGCCAAGGTGGGGGCGGCCTGGTCGCGTTCCGAGAGGATCGGGGCGACGTCCGTGGGAAGCGGCAGCCCGAGGGTCGGGTCGAGGACCGACAGGGCGGCTTCGTTCTCCTGTACGTACTCGCCGGAGAGCATGTACGACACCACCGTGTCGTCCTCCAGGGCGATGAAGCCGTGGGCCATTCCGACCGGGAGGTACACGGACCGGAAAGCCTCCTGATCGAGCAGTGCGGAGTCCCACTGGCCGAACGTCGGGGAACCCACCCTGATGTCGAGCACGATGTCGAGTGTCCTGCCCCGGGCGCAGTAGACGTACTTGGCCATGCCCGGCGGCGTGACGGTGTAGTGCAGCCCGCGCACCACACCGCGGCGTGAGCGGCTGTGGTTGGTCTGGGCGACCGGGAACAGCTTGTGCCCGGTCGCCGCCACGAAGGCGGCCTCCTGGTAGGGCGACACGAAGATGCCGCGGTCATCGCCGAAGACCCGGGCCTGGAACTCGAATCCCCCCTCGACGCTGAGGGCGCGCGACTGCATGGTGATCGTCATGATTCGCTCCGATGAGGCTGTGAACGGTGTTCGTCAGTCAGGCGTTCGAGGGTGGGAACGATGTCCCGCGGCACCGGCATGGCGAGCATCTCCCTGCGCACCTTCGCCGCGGCGCGGGTGAACGAAGGGTCGTCCAGTACCCGGGTGATCAGCGCGCGCAGCGAGTCGGCGGTCTGCGGTACGTCGTCGGGCACGGCGAGCCCGCTGCCGCTGGACTCGATGTAGCTCCGTTTGGCGGCGCCGTCCCACAGCGCCGCCGGGAAGACGATCTGCGGTACGCCGTGGAGCTGCGCGGTCTGCAAGGTGCCGGCGCCGCCATGGTGGACGATCGCCGCACAGGTCGGCAGCAACGCGTCCAGCGGGACGTGGTCCGCCACTCGGACGTTGTCGGGAATGCGTGCGGTGGGCGGGAGTTGGGCGGCGCTCAGGGTGGCGATCACCTCGATGTCCAGATCGGCGACCGCCTCCAACAGTTCGGCGACCGGCGCGTGGTCGGCCCCCAGCACCTCCCGACCGGCCTGACCGAGCGTCACGCAGACGCGTGGCCGTTTCACCGGCTCGTACAGCCAGGAGGGGATGGAGGAGGCCCCTCCGTACGGCACATAGCGAACGGGAACGTGGTCGCCGCCGGCCGGCCCCCGCATCGAACCCGGGATGGGGTCGATGGTCCACTGCCCCGTCACCGCCTCCTCGGAGTACGGGACGGAGTAGCGCTCCAGGGTCCGGCCGAGCCAGCGCTCCAGAGGATCGTCGCGCTCGCCGGCCGGTCGTGCGATGAGGGACTTCCGGAAGGCCGCATGGCTGCGCCCGATGAGGTCGAGGCCGAACAGCAGCCGTGCGTGCGCCGCCCCCGTGGCCATCGCGGCAACCGGTCCCGCGAAGGTCTGACAGTCCCAGATGACCAGGTCGGGGCGCCAGGAGCGGGCGAACTCCACCAGGTCGTCGATCATGGAAGGCGGTGACAGACTCGGATAGACGTAGCTCGTCAGCGCCTCGAACGCATCATGGAGGTAGTCATGGGTCAGTCGCTCCGGATGCGTCCCGGACAGATCCGTGAGGTTGACGAAGTCGAGGTCCTCCTCGGCGAGCGGGACGTCTCCGACGTCCCGCTCCCGGGTCATGCCGTTCATCTGCTCGTCCAGGCGTAACTCCGCGCCGACGGCAACACCGGTGAGACCCGTGTGACTGATGTACTCCACGAGATCCGGCTGGCTGGCGACGCAGACGTCATGCCCCGCCGACCGCAGCGCCCACGCCAGCGGGATCTGGATGTGCAGGTGTGACGTCGCTGCGAAGGTCGTGAACAGGACCCGCATCAAGACTCTCCTCTTCTTTCGCCCTGAAGCGTGGGTCACCTGCCTCGCAGTCCGCTCAACGACCGCTGGATGGCCGCCCGGTCAGGAAACGCCCACACCGTCCTCCTGGAGTTGCCGGTGCTGCTGACTGACCGTTGCGATCCTCAGCGCCGCCACCAGATCCCGGTAGAGGTCGTCGGACGCGAGCAGTTCGTCATGGGTGCCGGAGGCCCGACAGAGGCCGTTCTCCATCACCATGATCTGGTCGGCCTCCACCACCGTGGAAAGCCGGTGCGCGATGGTGACCACCGCTCCGCGCTCGGCCACCCTGACGATGGCGTCGTGGATCGCCGACTCGGTGAGGCCGTCCAGTTGTGCGGTCGCCTCGTCCAGCAGCAGGATCTCCGGCTCGCCCACCAGGGCCCGCGCCAGGGCGATGCGCTGTCGCTCGCCGCCCGAGATCTCGCTGTCGGACAGGGTGGTGTCCAGGCCCTCTTCCAGTTCCCGCACTCTCTCGTCCAGTCGCACCGCACGCAGCACCGACCAGAGGTCCTCCTCTGCGGCCTCCTGGTGGTTGTAGAGCAGGTTCTCCCGCAGGGTGCCGGGAACCAGGGGGGTGTCCTGTTCGACGTAGACGATCCGCTTGCGCACTTCGTCGAGGTCGTAGTGGTCCAGGGGGACACCGTCGAGGCGGACCGATCCCTCGGTGGGGTGCAGGAAGCGCAGCATCAGCGAGAACATCGTGGTCTTCCCCGCGCCGGACGGGCCGACGACCGCGGTGTGGCCGCGCCGTGCGATACCGAGGGAGACCCCGTTCAACGCGGTGCCCGCGTCCGGTCCGTACCGGGCGACGACGTCGTGGAAGGAGAGCACGGGGGAGGCCGGAGTGCGCTCCGCCGGTGCGACGGCTTCGTCCGCGGCGGGCACGACGGCGGGCCGCCGCTCCTCCGGCAGGTCCTGGATCTCCTTGATGCGAGCGGCTGCCACCAGACCGGACTGGAGCAGCGAGACGGTCTGGGTCAACTGGGTCACCGGCTCCACGATCCAGAAGGCGTAGAGCAGGAACGCCACCAGACCGGAGACCGGCAACATGTCCTGGCTGACCCGCCAGGCCCCCACCGAGAGGATCATCAGGATCGCACCCTCGAAGCCGACTCCCGCGAGCGTCCAGGTCAGCGATTCGATGCGGACCGCCCGGACGCGCTGGCGCGCCGACTCGCGGGCCTCGGCGAGTATCCGCTCGCTCTCCCGGCCCTCCCCACGGCTCGCCTTGACGGTACGGATCGCCCGCAGGGCGCCTTCCAGCACTCCGCCGAGCCGTCCGATCGCGGCCTGCGCCTGCTCCTGGGCCCGCGCCAGCGGCGGCATCAGCAGCCCGATGGAGATGGCCATGACCACCAGCGTGCCCAGCATCACGAGCAGCAGCACCCAGTCGAGCAGGGCCATCAGGACCAGCGCGCCGACGATGGTGATGACCGCACCGAAGAACTCCAGGGCGGTGGAGGCCGCCGCTTCGCGCAGCAGCACCGTGTCCGAGGTGACGCGGGTGATCAGCTCGCCCGGCGAGCGTCGGTTGAGGACTCCCAGCGGTGCGTGCAGCAGCCTCTTGACCATGGAGGTGCGGGCGTCGAGCACGATCTGCTCGGCCAGTTTGCCGAGCAGGACCGCCTGGAACAGGCCCACCACGGCGCCCACCACCAGCAGCCCCACGAGCAGCCAGATCGCCGCGGCGATCGGCTTCGACTCGGCGAGCCCGTCCAGGATCCACTTGGTCGCCATCGGCGTGGTGAGCATCGCGGCCGTGGTGAGCGTGGTGAGGACGAAGGCGACGAGCAGGGTCCATCGATGGGGGTAGACGAACGACCAGAGCACCCGGAGGTTGGCCCAGCGCAGCGGCGGCGCCTCGGTCTCGGAGACATCCGGTTCGGTCACGGGAGGGGCCTTTCGTATGGAGACATAAAGATTTGCGGCGTTTCACAGGGATTCATGAAGATTCACGGAGATTCACGGGGATGTGCGCGGTGTCGTGGGGAGTCATGTGGAGCGGCGGCGGAGAAGGCCATCATCAAAATGGGACACCGAAGTCCCAAGTTAGCATGTGATGAATCCGCTATGGGAGTTGTCTGCTAGCTTTGGGTACGTGAGTGACATCGCCGGGGAGTCCGGAACGCGGAACCGTACGCGCCGCGCCATCTTGGGTGCCGCTGCCGAAGTGCTCGCCCGGGACAGGACCGCCACGCTGGCCGACATCGCCAAGGCGGCCCAGGTCGGGCGCAGCACGCTGCACCGCTACTTTCCCGACCGGGACGACCTGATCCACGCCGCAGTGGCCGACTCGTATCTGGTGATCCAGCAGTCCATCCAGGACGCGGCGGTCGACCAGGGGACGGCCGTGGAGGCGATGCGCCGTCTCATCGCGGCGATCGTGGACACGGGGGGCCGGATGCTCTTCCTCTACGGCGACTCGCGCGTCCTGGAGGACTTCGCGGCGCACGACGGCGGGGATGGCGGGGCCGATGCGGCTGAGGGGGAGCCCGACACCGCTCCGGACTCGGTCTCCTCGATGGTGGTCGACCTGATCCGGCGGGGTCAGTCGGAGGGCGCGTTCGATCCCACCCTCGACGTCGACTGGGTCCAGGACGTGATCTGGGCCCTGGTCTACACGGGCTGTGAGGCCGCGAGCCGGGGCACCCTGCCGCGCCACGGTGTCACCACCGCGGTGGTCCGCATGTTGGAGAACGGAATCCGCGAACAGTGAGCCAATCGAGAGGAAGCACGACGTTATGGCAATACTGGTGGCCGGTGCGACAGGAAACGTCGGTCGGCATGTGGTCGGACGGCTGATCGAGGCCGGGCAGGACGTCCGCGCGCTGACCCGCCGTCCGGGGGCCGCCGCACTACCCCCCGGGGTCCAGGTCTTCGAGGGGGACCTCACCCGCCCCGAGACCCTGCCGCCCGCCCTCGAAGGGGTGCGCACCATGCTGCTCTTCCCGGTCGGGGAAGCCGTGGACGAGGTGGTCGCCCTGGCGGTGAAGGCCGGGGTGCGCCGGATCGTGGTCCTCTCCTCAGCCGCCGTCACCGCGGGCTACGACACCGAGTACCACTACCCGGTCGAGCAGGCCGTCGAGCGGTCCGGGCTGGAGTGGACCCATGTGCGGCCCGGTGAGTTCGCGGTCAACTCCCTCTACCTCTGGGGTCCTTCCGTCAAGGCGGAGCGCCGTGTGGTGGATATCGACCTCGACACCCCCGGCACCCCCATCCATGAGGCGGACATCGCGGAAGTGGCCGCAGCCGCATTGATGGACGACCGGCACGCCGGCAAGGCGTACGACCTCGCCGGCCCGGAGGCCCTGACCCACCGCGACCAGATCGCCGCCATCGCCGCCGCCATCGGTGCGCCACTACGCGTGGACGAGGTCGAGCCCGAGGAGGCCAGGGAGTTCTACCGGGCTCAGGGCGGTTGGGCCGCGGAGAACGCCGACTTCCTGTTCGGCTTCGAGGACTACTCGGGGGCGACGACGGACCCCGGCGAGACGGCTTCCGGCGAGGACCAGCAGCGCGACGAGCAGTCGGAGGACGGCACGGGGGAGGAGCAGACGTGGGAGGAGCCGGACATCTCCTGGCTCACCTGCGCCGACATCACCGGCGTACCCGCCCGCACCTACGCCGAGTGGGCCCGCGACCACGTGGACGACTTCCGCTGATCCTCGGGGCGGCGGGGTGTCCAGCGCGATGCGAGTGGCTTGCATCCCCGCCCTCCTACCGTGAGCGCACGAGCTTCATCGGCTAAGGAGTTGGGGATGCGGGTCCTGTTCACGGCGTTCGCCACCAGGTCACACATGTACGCCTTCGTACCGCTCGCCTGGGCGTTGCGGGCGGCCGGGCACGATGTCCTGGTGGCGAGCCAGCCCGATCTGGTCGATGACATCCAGGCCACCGGACTGACCGCCGTGGGCGTCGGTGAGCCGCTCAATCTGGCCGAGGACATGATCTTCGAGGATCTCGCCCCCGGGCCCGATGACCCCCATGGCGTCGACATGAACACCTGGCCCGAGCTGTTGGACATCGGGGAGACCTCGCTGGCGCGGATCACCGACGACTACGCGCAGGGGGTCTTCGCCGCCTACGGGCCCTTGATCTTCCACTCCCTCTCCTCCGTGATGATGGACGACATGGTCGACTTCGCCCGGTGGTGGAAGCCCGACCTGGTCATCTGGGACACGATGACCTATGCGGGGCCGGTCGCCGCCAAGGCATCGGGGGCCGCCCATGCCCGGCTGTTGTTCGGGCTCGACCTGGTGGGCTGGATGCGGCAACACCATCTCGCCGCACTGGGTAGGCGGCATCCCGCCCTGCGGGACGATCCGATGGCCGAGTGGTTGAGCTGGACCCTCGGTGACTACGACCGCGAGTTCACCGAGGACACGGTGCTGGGGCAGTGGACGATCGACCCGGTCCCCACCTCCATGGCGCTGCCGACCGCTACCACCCGGGTCCCGGTGCGCTACGTCCCCTACAACGGGCCGTCCACCATCCCCGGCTGGATCCACGAGAAGCCGAGCCGGCCGCGGGTCTGCGTCACCATGGGCGTCTCCCAGCAGGAGGTGTTCGGCAAGGACCGCGCATCCCTCCAGGAGATCATCACGGCGACCGCCGAGCTCGATATCGAGGTCGTCGCCACCTTGAACGCGCGCCAACTCGCCGCCCTCGGCGAACTGCCGCCGAATGTGCGGGCGGTGGACTTCGTCCCTCTGGACGCCCTGCTGCCCACCTGCGCCGCCATCATCCACCACGGCGGCTCCGGCTCCTTCAAGACCGCGCTCGCCCACGGCGTACCGCAGATCATCGTCCCGGCCATGCTCTGGGACACCGTCCGCAAGGCGGACCTCCTGACGGAGGCCGGGGCCGGACTGCGGGTCGAGGACCCCGACCAGTTCACCGCCGCCGAACTGCGCGAGCACCTCAGCCGGATTCTCAACGACCCCTCCTACGCCCGACAGGCCGCCCGGTTCCGTCAGGAGATCCGGGCGACTCCGGCGCCCGCCGACATCATTCCCACCCTGGAGGGGCTCACCGCCCACCACCGCACGGGCGGAATCACCCGCACTAGGTGAGCGACAGCCCGCCGTCCACGGGGATGACCGTGCCGTTCGCGTAGTGCGCCTCGGGACGCGTCAGTTCGGTGATCCACCAGGCGATCTCTTCGGGAGTACCGACGCGTCCGGCCGGTGACTGGGCCGCCATCTGCGCCAGGAATCCGTCGTACTGCTCGGCCGACATCCCCATCCGCAGTCCGATGCCGCTGTTCACGACGCCCGGTGCGATGCCGACGACCCGGATGCCGCGGGGTGCCAACTCCACGGCCCAGGTCCGGGTCAGGAAGTCCAGAGCGGCCTTGCTCGCGCCGAACGCGCCGGCACCCGGCCAGGCCCGCAGCCCCAGTGCCCCGGATGAGCCGACGTTGACCACCGTGCCGCCGCTGGCCGCGAGTGCGTCCAGGGCGGCCCGCGTCAGCGCGATCGGGCCCAGCAGATTGGTGGCGATCTGCGCCTCGTCGTCCTCCCGGGTCTGGTCACTGAGGGTGCCGTACCGGGACGCGGCGGCATTGTTGATCAGCACGTCGATCCGACCGAACTCGCGCAGTGCCTCCCCCACCACCACCTCGCCTACGTCCGGCCGGGTCAGGTCGGCGATCACCGTCTTGATGGCGTCATGGTCCTTGGCCGTCTCGGCCAGGGCTGCCTGGGTCCGCCCGACGATCAGCACCCGGGCTCCCTGCGCGGCGAAGGCGCGGGCGGTCACCCGGCCGATTCCGGTCCCGCCCCCGGTGAGGACGACCACGGGTGTCTGGTTCGATTCTACGGTTTTCGACATGGGCACAGCGTGGGGAGCCCTGCTCGAACCGCAGTCGACTCCGCCTCGCTCCGGCCCGATGCGACGGCCCGGGTGCTGGCCCAGGGTGTGGCTCCGGAGCGGGCGACCATGCAACTGACGAAGTGTCAGTTTGTGGCGCGGACCGTGGTGCGCGGCAGATACAGATGCGGCTCGCTGGTGCTGAGCGCGCGCAGTGCCGCCGCGTGCGGCTGGAACTCGGGCTGGGCGACCGCTCGCCGCAGCGACTGCGCATCGTCCCAGCGGGCGATGTTCACATAGCGGCTGCCGTCGGTGCTGTGCCGCATCAACGTGTGCTCCACAAAGCCGGGTTGCCGGGCCATGAACTCCGCGGTCCGCGAGAACGCCTTCTCGAACTCCTCCGGAGTGGCGGAGAGCGTGAACGTGTTGATGAAGGTGACTCCAGCGTCGGGCGCTTGGGCGGTCATGTCCGAAATCCTCTCGCAGACGTCGATGCGTTGCGCGCCAGCATGCGCCAGCGATCTCGTCGCGCACTCAACGGCCGCCCAATGGAATCGAGCCGATGTCGACGGGGCGGCGATCGGCGGATGCCACGTTTCCCCTGCCTGTCAACGACCGGAACAGGGAGTGCCACGCATGAGCGAACAGATCGAAGCCGTACGCAGGGTGATCAACGCCTTCAACACCGGGGACGCCTCGGATGCCGCCGAGTACCTCCATGAGGACTATCTCAATCCGGCCACCCAGGAGCACGGCATCCCCCCGGGCCC
This sequence comes from Streptomyces sp. NBC_00690, assembly GCF_036226685.1. NCBI lineage: Bacteria > Bacillati > Actinomycetota > Actinomycetes > Kitasatosporales > Streptomycetaceae > Streptomyces > Streptomyces sp. NBC_00690. The sequence goes on along the minus strand of NZ_CP109009.1, from coordinate 1,521,866 downwards.
GGGCGGGTTCCAGATGATCGTCAAGTGGGTGAAGATGACCTTCTCCGAAGAGGCACACCTCGAAGAGGTCAAGATCGAGGAGAACGGCGAGTGGGTCCGCGCCTACCTCGTTCTCTACGGTCGGCACGTCGGCAACCTGGTCGGCTTCGCCCCCACCGGCCGACGGTTCGCCGGTGAGCAGGTCCACCTCTTCCGCTTCGTGGACGGCAAGATCCGTGACCACAGGGACTGGCCCGAGTTCCAGGGCACCCTGCGCCAGCTCGGCGAGCCCTGGCCCGAAGGCGGCGGTTGGCGCCCCTGAAGCGTGTTGCAGGACCAGTGGAGCGAGCAATCGGTCTGCCGTGCCTGAGATCGACTCAGGCGTACCGACCGCACCGGAAGCGGGCAAAGCGCACCCGTTGAGTCACCGGATCATGGCGCGAACGAGGCGCCTCGCAGGTTCTGCACCACCCTTCACCCGACGCCCGGTCCGGCCCCGCCCCCCCTCCAGCGGGATCCGGCTCGTTCACCAACGAGCCCTCCTACCGTGGAGCTCATGGGCACCCTCATGATCACCGGCGGGGCCGGATTCATCGGATCACATTTCGTCAGGCACTGGTGCGGCACCCACCCTGGGGACCGTGTCGTCGTCGTCGACGCGCTGACCTACGCGGGCAACCTCCGCAATCTCGACGAAGTGCGGGATCGCATCGTCTTCGAGGAGGCGAGCATCACCGACAGTACGGCGATGGAGCGCGTGCTGCGGACCCACCAGGTCGACGTCGTCGTCAACTTCGCGGCCGAGTCGCACAACTCCTATGCGCTCTTGGAACCGGGCCAGTTCTTCCTGACCAATGTGCTCGGGACGCAGACACTGCTGGAGGCCGCGCGCCGCGTGGGGGTGCACCGCTTCCACCACGTCTCCACCTGCGAGGTCTACGGGGACCTGGATCTCGATGCGACGGAGTTGTTCACCGAATCCTCCCCTTACCGACCCCGCACCCCCTACAACGCCAGCAAGGCCGGGGCCGACCACGCCGTCCGGGCCTACCACGAGACCTTCGGTCTGCCGATCACCATCTCCAACTGCGCCAACAACTACGGTTCGCACCAGTTCCCGGAGAAGGTCATTCCCGCCTTCACCACGTCCGCGCTGAACGGTAAACCCCTCCAGCTGTACGCCCAGACGGAGAACCGTCGGGAGTGGATCCACGTCCTGGACCACTGTCGGGCCATCGAAGCAGTGTTGGAGCGGGGCCAGGTGGGGCGCACCTATCACGTGGGCAGCGGACAGGAAGCGTCCATCGCACAGATCGCCGATCTGGTCCTCGACGAGCTCGGACTGCCCGCCTCCATGAAGACCATCGTCCCCGACCGGCCCGGTCATGACCGTCGGTACGTCCTGGACTGGACCACCCTGAGGGACGAACTCGGCTGGCTTCCCCGCACCGATTTCACCGAAGGGCTCCGGGAGACCGTCCGCTGGTATGCAGAGAACCGGGCCTGGTGGGAGCCGTTGCTCGACCGGATGCCGGTCAACGAGGGGCAGTGGTCGACCGGAACACCAGTCGGGTCCGGGACGCGCTGAGACCTGAGGTCGTGCCACCCTCCCGTCGGGCGGGGCACACGAGACAGCGTTGGGGGCGAGCCGCGAACGGCTCGCCCCCAACGCCGCGTCCACGGCCTCAACCCCGGACGGCGGTGCCCTTGACCTCTTCGGCGATCGCCATCACGTACTGGCCGTACTCCGACGCCGCCAACTCGACCCCCAACGCGGCGCAGGCGCCGGCATCGATGAACCCCATGCGCAGCGCCACCTCCTCGACACAGGCGATCCGTATCCCCTGCCGCTTCTCCAGGGTGCTGACGTACTGCGTGGCCTGCTGGAGGGACTCGGGGGTACCGGTGTCCAGCCATGCGGAACCGCGGCCGAGGTCCACCAGCTTCGCCTGACCGCGCCGCAGATAGACGCGGTTGACATCAGTGATCTCCAACTCGCCGCGCGGCGAGGGGCCGATGTTCTTGGCGATGTTGACCACGTCGTTGTCGTAGAAGTAGAGGCCGGTGATGGCCCGATTGGAGCGGGGGCGAGCAGGCTTCTCCTCCAGCGAGATCAGCCGCCCCCGCTCATCGGCCTCGCCGACGCCGTACCGCTGGGGGTCGTGGACCGGATAGCCGAAGAGCACACAGCCCTCGACGTCCCGGGCGTTCTCCGCGAGCACGTCGGAGAACCGGTGGCCGTGGAAGATGTTGTCGCCCAGCACCAGTGCGGCGGAGTCGTCGCCGATGTGGTCGGCCCCGATGATGAATGCCTCCGCGAGCCCGCGGGGACGGGCCTGCTCGGCGTAGCTGAGCTGTAGGCCGAGCTGTGAACCGTCGCCGAGCAATCTGCGGAACTGCGGCAGATCGGTGGGTGTGGCGATGATCAGGATCTCCCGCACATCGGCGAGCATCAGCACGGAGAGCGGGTAGTAGATCATCGGCTTGTCGCCGACCGGGATGAGCTGCTTCGACACCGCAAGGGTGATCGGATACAGCCGGCTGCCGGTGCCGCCGGCCAGAATGATTCCCTTCATGGGATTCCCCGTCCTCACCGTCCGGGAACCGGACGGCTCCTCGATGTGCGCGAAGCTCCGGGCCGGACGTGTACGTCCTTGATGAGCCGCGCCGGCCCGCCCCGGGGGACGGATACCCGGCGCGGCCCCCTCACAGCGTGGCCAGTACGTCGCGCAGTGCGCCGATGACCTTGTCCTGGACCCCGCTGGGCAGCGAGGGGTACATCGGCAGCGAGAAGATCTCCCCGGCCGCCTTCTCGGTGACCGGCAGCGATCCCTCCCGCCAACCCAGGTGCGCGAAACCGCTCATGGTGTGGACGGGCCAGGGATAGCTGATGTTCAACGAGATGTCATACGCCTTGAGCGCCTCGATGATGGCGTCGCGCCGAGGGTGGCGCACGACGTAGACGTAGTAGACGTGGTCATTGCCCGGCGCGATCGCCGGAAGCACCAGATCCGTGTCCCCCAGCCCCTCGGCGTACCGCTGCGCGATCGCCCGTCGGCCCTGTGCATAGGCGTCCAGGCGGCGCAGCTTGCGGCGCAGAATCTCCGCGTGCAGTTCGTCCAGACGGCTGTTGTGGCCGGGCGTCTGGACGACGTAGTAGCGCTCCTCCATGCCGTAGTAGCGCAACCGGCGCAGATTGGCGTCGATCGCGGCGTCGGAGGTGATGGTGGCCCCGGCATCGCCGTACGCGCCCAGCACCTTGGTGGGGTAGAAGGAGAACGCAGCAGCGTCCCCCATGGTCCCGGCCAACCGGCCGTGATGGCGCGCGGCGTGGGCCTGGGCGCAGTCCTCGAAGAGCACCAGACCGTGGCGATCGGCCAGTTCCCGCAACGGCGCCATGTCGACGCACTGCCCGTACAGGTGCACCGGCAGCAGACAGCGGGTGCGCGGGGTGATGGCCGCCTCGACCTGGTCGACGCGCATCAGATAGGTGGCTTCGTCCACGTCCACGAAGACCGGGACCGCACCCACCGAGACGATCGCCACGACGGTCGGGGCCGCGGTGTTCGACACCGTGATCACCTCGTCGCCGGGGCCGATGCCCGCCGCCTGGAGCCCCAGCTTGATCGCGTTGGTGCCGTTGTCGACGCCGACGCAGTGCGCGGCGCCGTGGAAGGCGGCGAACTCCTCCTCGAAGCCGCGCACGCTGCGGCCGAGCACCAACTGCCCGGAACGCAGGACGGTGTCGATGGCGTCATGGATGTCGGCGCGCTCGTTCTCGTACTCGGGCAGGTAGTCCCACACGTACGTGGTCATCGGATGGCCTCTCTGACACGTCGTCGACGACATGTCGTCAACGGGGTTGGAGCGGACGGCCCGTGCCGTCCGCGGGAGCGGCGGAGCGGATCAGTCCCGGACGCCGACGAAGAGCCCCCGGCCGGTCGGTGCGCCCGGTAGGTACTCCACCGAGCACCCGGCGGCGGTGAACGCCTCGGTGTACTCCTCCTTGGTGAACAGGGTGAGGACGTCGATCTCGGTGAACTCCCGGATCCCCGAGACGTCGCCCACCAGGAACCGGACCTCCATGCGGGTGGCCCGGCCCTGGAGTGTGGAGTGTGAGATGCGGGCGACCGTCAGCCCGTCCTCCCGGCCCAGATCGCCCGCGACGTACCCCTCGACATGGTCGTCGGGGAACCACCACGGCTCGATGACCAGGACCCCGCCCGACGGCAGGTGGGCGGCCATGGACCGGACCGCCGAACGCATCTCCTCGACCGTGCCGAGATAGCCGATCGAGCAGAACATGCACACCACCGCATCGAAGGTGCGGCCCAACGAGAAGTCGCGCATGTCGCCGGGGTGCAACGGGACCAGGGGCAGCCGTTGCCGCGCCAACTCCAGCATCGGAGGGGCGATCTCCAGGCCCTCCGCGTGCTCGAACCGTTCGTGGAAGGTGGCGAGATGGGCGCCGGTCCCGCAGGCGACGTCGAGCAGCGAGGCCGCGTCGGGCCGCCGTTCCCGGACCAGGCGCACCACGTCCTCGGCCTCGCTCGCCCAGTCCTTGCCGCGACTGCGGTAGAAGATCTCGTACACCTTGGCGAGTTCCTGCCCGTACATCCGTTCTCCCTGGGGTTGGCAGCGTTGGTTCATCCCGGCTGGTCGGCTCCGGTCCCGGTCCCGGTCCGGTGCCTTCAGGCAGGCCCGGCCTTGCCCGGCCTCGGCGCGTATGGCCGGTGGTCGCGCTCAGTCGTCGACCATGGCGACCGCCCGGGCCCAGCCCGCTCCCGCGCCGGTGATCTTCACGGGGAAGCAGGAGACCTGGAAGCCGTACGGCCCCGGCAGGGCCCCGAGGTTGGCCAGCCGCTCGATCTGGCAGTACTCCCGCTGCCGACCGACCACATGGGCCGGCCAGAGCACCGATCTGTCACCGGTGCGCCGGTAGCGGGCGATGATGTCTCCGAACGGCGCGTCCAGGCTGAACGCATCGGTTCCGATGACGCGCACGCCCAGGTCGAGCAGCAGGTGCACCGCCGGCCCGTCCAGCCCGGCGAAGTCCGTGAAGTAGGCCCCGGTGCCCACCCGGGCGTCCGCCCCCGTGTGGAGCAGCACGATGTCCAGCGGGTCGGGGGTATGGCCGATGCGCGCGAACTCCTTCTCCAGCCGGTCCGCCCCGACCACCCCGGTCGGCGCATCGGTCAGGTCGAGCACCATGCCGGGTCGGTGGAACCAGTCGAGCGGCATCTCGTCGATGTGGCGCGGCACCCCGGTGCCGTAGGTCGTTCTGGAGCCGTAGTGCGAGGGGGCGTCGACATGGGTGCCCGTGTGCGTGGTCAGGGACAACCGGTCCAGCGAGAGGAACTCCCCGTCGGGCAACTCGTCCGGGTCGAAGTCGACTCCGAAGTGCTCCCGCATCTCCGCGCTCATGTGCTCGGCTCCCTCCCGCGGCGACAGCACCTCGTGCACCACGGGATCGGGTTCGACGAACGAGGCGTCGACGGGCGAGGACAGATCGATCAGGCGCATGTGTCACCTTCGGGCAGTGGACAACGCTGGAGCCCGATCGTCCGCGCCCGTCGCCGCAGGGCGTTGGAGGATCGCTGGGGCCGGGCCTCAACGGAATCTCGAAGACCGTGCGGCATCGTCCCCGTACCCGAGAGTGCGGGCAGCGGTCCGAGGAGGAGAACGCGGTGTCAGTGCAACTATTCGCAGAGGTACAGCAGTTCTACGCACGCCATATGCAGTACCTGGACGACGGGGCCGCCGAGGAGTGGGCCGCGACCTTCACCGAGGACGGCAGCTTTCTGCCGCCGTCGCTGCCCGAGCCGGTGCGCGGTCGCACCGCCCTTGCGGCGGGTGCCCGGAAGGCGGCGGCCGGACTTGCGGAGGCGGGGGAGGTGCACCGGCATCTGCTCAGCATGGTCGCCGTCGACCCCCAGGACGACGGCACCCTCAAGGTCCGCAGCTATGCGCAGATCGTGGCCACCCCCCGGGGTGGGCAGCCGCGACTGCATCTGATGTGCGTGTGCGAGGACGTGCTCGTCCGGGAGCGCGGCGAACTCCTGGTGCGCGAGCGGCGCGTCACCCGCGACGACCGGCCCTGACCCGGAGCGGGTGCGCGGTGCCCCCGGCCCGCGGATCCGTCCGCGGGCCGGCAGGCCACGACGACTACGCGGCTATCCGCCGAGTTGCACCTTGAACGAGGCGAAGTCCCGCAGCGGCAACGACCGGCGACGCACCGGCTCCTCGGCGAAGCGCAGCCCCGGAAGTCCCTCCGCGATGGCCATCAGCACCGCCGCGATCTCCATCCGGGCCAGATTCATCCCCAGGCAGTGGTGAATCCCGTTGCCGAAGGCCAATGAGCGCGGCGCCTCGCGCGACGGATCGAAGAGCTCCGGCAGCGGGTTCGCCGCCGGGTCCCGGTTCGCCGCTCCGAGCAGCACCCGCACCGGGGAACCCGCGGGCACCAGGTGCTCGCCGAAGCGGACGTCCTCGGCGGCGTAGCGGAACCCGGCCGACATCGGCGCCGGCGCGTCCCACCGCAGCACCTCGTCCACGAATCGCAACGCGCCATCGAAGTCGAGGATGGCCGCCCGGTGCTCGGGGTGGTGCAGCAGTGTGTGCACGGCGATGTCCAGCGCGGTGGCCGACGTTTCGAAGCCGGCCGTCAACAGTGCGACGAACACGGCCTTCAACTCGTCGTCGGTCAGCGGCGCCGACTCGGTGGCATCCGGGGCGACCAGCGCGGACACCAGATCGTCCGCGGGCTCCGCCCGGCGTCGTTCCACCAGGTCCCAGAGCCGGTCCAGAAGGGTGTGCAGCGCCACATCGGCGTCCTTCAGCGCCGCCGTGTCACTGCTGGGGTCGACCACATTGATGATCCGCGGGATCAGATCGGCGAGCAGTCGGTCGTCGTCGAGCGGCAATCCCAGCAGCCGTGCCATGACCTGGAGGGGCACCGGAACGGAGAGTTCGTGGTGGAAGTCGATGATCGCGCCGTCTGCCGACTGGGCGCCGACCTTCGCCACATGGTCCCGCGCGATGGTCATGACGCCGTGTTTGAGGGATTCCACCCGGCGAGGGGTGAAGGCCCGGGCCACCAGCCTCCGCAGTCGGGTGTGCTGTGGGGGATTGGCGTTGACGATCGACGTCACCAGCACCTTGAAGGCGTCGTACGCGCTCTGCTCCGGCATGAACCGGGAGAACGTTTCGGCGTCCGGTGCCGGGAAGAGCGTGGGGTTCTTCATGACGTACGAGCAGTCCTCGAACCGGGTGAGGACGTAACTCCCCAGCGGCGGTGCGAAGTACACCGGTTCATGGGTGCGGAGCCAGTCGTAGAGCGGATAGGGGTCGTCCTGTCCCGGGGCGAGCAGTCGACCCAGGACTTGCGCTGCTTCACTGGTGGCCGAATGCTGGTGATCTTCGGGGTTCACCTGCGTGCTCCTCGTTCGAACGGCGGCGGTCCCGCGTAGCGTGACCGGCCCCCTTCGAGCGCGACTCAACGCAAACTCGATGTCCGGCGGTCAGCATGACCGCACGTCGCCGGGACGGTTCGATCCGAACGGTCCGGGGCGGTGAGCGGTTGGGCCGTGCCGGCCGGGACACCCCGTGCAGAGACGACCGGAAGAGCGAGCTTCGAGAGATGAGTGGTGAGGACATGCCCCAGACCCCCGACGATTCCCGAGTCTGGTTCATCACCGGGGCCTCCCGCGGCCTCGGGCGCGCCTTCGCCGAGGCCGCGCTCGACGCGGGGGACCGGGTGATCGCGACAGCACGCGACCTCTCGACCCTCGACGCCCTGATCGACCTCCACGAGGGCCGCTTGGTGGCCTTAACCCTGGATGTCACGCGGCGCGAGCAGGTGTTGGCGACCGTCGCCCGGGCCGTCGAGGTCTTCGGACGCCTGGACGTCGTCGTCAGCAACGCCGGTCAACTCCTCTACGGCATGGTCGAGGAGGCCACCGAGGAACAGGCGCGCGCCCATCTCGACGTCAACTTCTTCGGAGCGCTCTGGGTGGCGCAGGCGATCACCCCGGTACTGCGCGCCCAGGGGTCCGGACACCTCTTCCAGGTGACCGTCGCGGGCGCGGGCGGCGGTTCCGCGTCGACCGGGCTGTACGCCGCAGGTAAGGCAGCCGTCAGCGCACTCGGCGAGGCCCTGGCCGAGGAGGTCGAGCCCTTCGGCATCAAGGTGACCCTGCTGGAGCCGGGGGAGTACGACACCGGTCTCGGTGAACTGGGCATCACGGCCACCGAGGAACTCGACGTCTACGACGAGGCGCGGGCCCGGATGATGGAGGGCTGGAGCGAGGCGGCCGAGCCGGCCGCAGATCCGCGCCGCGCCGCCGACGTGGTTGTCGAGCTCTCCCGGATGGACAGTCCGCCCCGGCACCTCGTGCTCGGCGGCACCGCGTACGACGACGTACTGAGCGAGTTCCAGGAGCGGACCGACGCCTACACCCCCTGGGCCGAGCTCAGTCGCAGGGCCGGCTGAGCCCGTGCGCGTCCTCTTCACACCGTTCCCGGCCACCACGCACGTCAACACTCAGGTGCCGCTGGCGTGGGCGCTGCGATCGGCGGGGCACGACGTCCGCATGGCCACCCAGCCCGATGTCCTCGACGACATCCTCGACGCCGGCCTCACGGCCGTACCCATCGGTGACGTCCTGGATGTCGCGGCCCAGATGAACCCCGATCCCCCCAACAACGCCAACAACGCCGACACCAAAAATGCGCCAGGGGGTGAGGCCGAGCAACAGGACGACGAGGAAGAGTGGCTCGACGTCCTGGACATCGGCGAGACCAACCCGCAGAAGCTGACCTACGACCACCTGCAAGGGGTGCTCACCACCTGGACCCATGTGGTGCACCAGAACACCAACCCCCGTCCCGTCATCGCCGAACTCGTCGACTTCGCCCGCTCCTGGAAGCCCGACCTGGTCGTCTGGGACACCATGTACTACGCGGGAGGCGTCGCCGCGATGGCCTCCGGAGCCGCCCACGCCCGGCTGTTGTTCGGCCTCGACCTGATGGGCTGGGCCCGCCAGCACTACCGCGAGCTGCTCGCCGGGCGGCCCCCGGAATTGCGGGACGACCCCCTGGAGGAGTGGCTCGGCCCCGTACTGCGCTCATACGGACGCGAGTTCGCGGAGGAGGCCGTGCTCGGGCAGTGGACGGTGGACCCGCTCCCGGCGTCCCTGCGCCTGCCGGTCGACCAGCCCTTCACACCCGTCCGCTATGTGCCCTTCAACGGCCAGTCGCCGTTCCCCGACTGGTTGCGCGAACCCCCGTCGCGGCCCCGGGTCTGTCTGACCCTCGGCCGTTCCTTCCGGGAGATCGTGGGCGGTGACCGGGCGTCGGTCCAGGCCCTCCTGGAGGCCGTGGCCGGGCTGGACGTCGAGGTCGTCGCCACCCTGGACGCCGGTCAACTCGGCTCATTGTTCCGTGTGCCCGACAATGTGAGGGTCGTCGACTTCGTCCCCCTCGACCTGTTGCTGCCGACCTGCGCGGCGATCGTCCACCACGGCGGGTCGGGGACCGTGGCGACCGCACTCGCCCACGGGGTGCCGCAGATCATGGTGCCCGCCCGCATGTGGTGCAACATCCCCAAGGCGCGCAAGGTGGAGCAACTCGGCGCGGGACTGTACCGACAGGCCGAGAAGTTCACCGCCGACGAACTCAGGGCGATGCTGGTCCGGGTGCTGACGGAGCCCTCGTTCGCCCGCAACGCGGGCCGGCTGCGCGAGGAGATGCTCGCCGCCCCCGCACCCGCCGACCTCGTACCCGTACTGGAACGGCTCACCGCCGCCCACCGCACCGGCCCTCGCTGAGGAGTGACCCATCGCCATGAGCGCCCGAGGCTCCGACACCTCCGATACCTCAGCTGAATCAGCTAGCCCAGACAACGCGAAACACTCAGACAATCCCGTGCACCTCGCAGGTCCCCCCGGCCCCGCGCCAGCGACACCAGCATGCGGAACGGTGGCCGTGCTGGGTGCGACGGGGTTCGTCGGGCGGCAGGTGTGCGCCGCCTTTGCCCGAGCGGGACATGAGGTCCTGGGCATCGCCCGCCACCGTCGTGACCACCCGGTGGACACTCCCTTCGCCGCATTCGACGTCGCCACCGGGGAACCCGCAGACCTGGCCGCACTGCTCACGGCAGCCGGGGTGGACGTGGTGGTCAACGCCACCGGTGGGTGGGTGCTGACCGAGGAGGCGATGTACGAGTCCCATGTCCTGCTCGTCAACCGACTGATCGCCGCGACGACCCTGATGACGTCCCGGCCGAGGATCGTCCATCTCGGCACCATCCACGAGTACGGTTTCGTCGAAGACGGTGTGTCGATGGACGAGTCCCTCGTGCCGGCCCCCACCACGCCCTACGCCCGGACCAAGCACGCCGGTTCCGCGGCCGTCCTCGCCGCCACCGAGGCGGGGCAGGTCGACGGCGTGGTGCTCCGCCCGGTGAATGTGTGTGGACCGCGCACGACGGAGGCGAGCTTCCTGGGCGCACTGATGGCCCGGATCGCCGCGGCGGACCCGGACGAGGGCCTGGAACTCACGCTCGCCGATGCGCAACGGGACTACCTGGACGTACGCGACCTCGCCGACGCGGTCCTCGCGGCGGCGCACGCGCCGGTGACCGGACGGGTGATCAACCTCGGCCGGGGGGAGGCGGTGCCCATGCGCGAGATCGTCGCCCTGGTCGTCGCCGCCTCGGGCTTCCCACCCGACGCGGTGCACGAGCGATCCGCCGAAGTGCAGAGCAAGGGCGGCAACTGGACCCGCGCCGACATCGCCCTCGCCGGCGAGTTGCTCGGCTGGCGTCCCAGGACCGGGCTGCGCGAGTCCCTGCGGGACATGTGGGCCACCGGCCCCGGGCGGCCTTGACCTGCGGCACTTGGGCAGCCGCACAGCAGTCGGGAAGTCCAGGGAGCCCGGCCCCGACACCACTCATCGGCGCCGGGCACCGTCCCCACCGGGAGCGCCGTGCGGTCAGCCCAGCCGTTCGACGGATTCCTTGCCGTCGCCGGCCGGTGCCTTCTCCGTCGGCGGCACCACCACCCGGTCCTGGGAACGCATCGTCAAGTTCCGTACGTCCGGTACCAACAGCACCAGGGCGGTGACGATGACCACCAGGGCAGAGCATCCCCAGAGCGCCGTGCTCCGTCCGAAGGCGATCTCCGCGGGACCGGCGAGCGCGGTCGCCAGGGGAACCATCGCCACCGAACCGAACCAGTCGTAGGACGAGACGCGCGAGAACTTGTCCTCCGGGATCTCCTGGTGCAGTGCCATCATCCAGGCGACCCCGAACACCTCGATCGCGATGCCGCTCACCAGCATCACCACGATCAGCCCCTCGACCTGGAGGGGCACCGCCAGTGCGGCGGACGGCGCCGCAAGGGGGAAGACGCACAACGACCCCGCGAGCAGCATCCGGCGCGGCTTCCACCGCATCATCAGGATCGCGCCGAGCACGGTGCCCACGCCGAACGCGGCGAGTGCCAGACCCCATGGGGCGGCGCCTCCGAGTTCGTCCCTGGCGACGAGCGGCCCGTACACCCCTTCGGCCGCGGCGACCACGGCGACGACTACGGAGAACTGCGCGACGATGCCCCAGAGCCAGGGGCGGCTGCGGACCTCGACCCAGCCCTCCCGCATGTCGGAGATCAGCCCGCCGCCCGCCTCGCGGGGGCGGATATGGCTGACGTCGAGGAAGGCCCGGAGCGCACCGGCGACGGCGAAGGCCGCGGCGTCCACGGCGAGCACCCAGCCGGGTCCGATGGCGGCGATCATGGCCCCGCCTATCGCCGCTCCGCCGATGGCCGCGCCGTGCATCGCCATTCGGAAGAAGGCGAAGGCCCGGCTCGCCTGTGCTCCGCTGACGCTGGACAACAGCATGCCCTCGGCAGCCGGGTTGAAGAACGCCTGGCCGGTGCCGCCCAGTGCGGAGAGCACCATCATCTGCCACAGCTCGGCCTCGCCGCCCAGGACCAGCGCGGCGAAGGCGGCCTGCGACACACAGCTGAGCGCATTGGCCGCGACCATGACCCGGTGGCGCGGCAACCGGTCGGCGACCGCTCCGCCGATCAGGAGGAAGAGTACGAGGGCCAGGGTGCGCGCCGCGGCGACCAGGCCCACCTCCCCCGCGCCGCCGCCCGTCTCGATGACGGCGAACGCCGCCGCGATCATCGCGCCATGGCTTCCCAGGTTGGCGATGATCGCGCCGGCGGTCAGTAGTACGTAGTTGCGTCCTGCCCAGGCGGGTGGGCGCAGCGGTCCGCGGTGGGAGGAGGGGGAGGTCACCCAGGGACTATCCCCGCTCCTTCGGCCGCTGCCAACTGATTATCGCGGTGCTCGGCCGGTCAGCCCGTCGAGGTGCCTGCCAGACGGACCGTGCTGAGGATCTGTTGGATCGTGGCGTCGGCGAGTTCATCCGGGTTGCCCTTGGTTCCGTAGAGCACCCAGGACTTGAACTCGCCCTTGTCGTCCTTGAAGGTGAACGCGATCGACTTGCCGTCGGTGTCGCAGCGGGTGCGCTTCTTCACGCCGACCGCGGTGGCCGTGGAAACGCTCCCGACCAGTCCGGACTTGGTGGTGTACGGCTTGGACTTCTCGACCTTGACCGTGCCCTTCGGCTCCAGTTGGGCGTAGGCGGCCCACACCCAGTTGCCGGCTTCGTTGAACGCGGCGCTCGCACTGTCCTTCGCGCCCTTGCCGCCCTTGGTGCCGACGTTCGCCAGACTCCAGTCCTCGGCCTTGCCGTCCTTGTCGGAGTCGACCGAACACCATTTGGCGCGGTAGCTGCTGGGGGCCGACATCACCACCAGGGGTGTGCCGTCGCCCTTCTTCTTGTCCTCGAAGCCGATGCTCACTCCGGGGCCGACGACCTCCCAGGTCGCCGGCACGTCGAACTGGGTGCCGTGTTTGGGGTTGGTGACGACCTTCCAACCGGCGATGGTGGGCTTCGCGTCCTCCGCACCGCGCGGATTCTCCGTGGGAGCGGAGGGCGCTGCGGCCGGTTGGGAGGGCGACGACGCCGGTGTCGACGCGGCGGCGGGACCGCCCTTGCCCTGGTCGACGTCCTTCTTGTCGTCCTTGCCGAAGACGATCACACCGGTGATCACCGCCGTGGCGACGACGGCGGTGGCGGCCACGATCGCGACGATCGTGGTCCGCTTCTTGTCGTCGCCTCCGCTCGGCGGTTGCGGTCCGCCGGGCTGTTGCCCGGGTATGGCGTACTGCGGCACGGTCGGCTGCTGGTACGGATTGGGCTGCTGATACCCCGGCTGCTGATAAGGGTTCGGCTGTTGGTAACCCGGCTGTTGGTACGGGTTCTGCTGCTGCGGGTTCTCGCCCCCGGGCGGCTGCTGTCCTGGCCACATGGCCAGTAACCATAAGGGGGGTGGCCGGTCCGCTGCCATGCACGTCCACGAGTGAGGATGGCCAAGCCCCTCTACTCGTGGGTAACATCGCGCCCATGAGCGCTGATCAGACATCCGTCGGCGAGATGCTCGCCGCCACCGTTCCCATGGCCAGGACCCTCGGACTTCAGTTCCTTGAGACCACGGCGGACCGGGCCGTCGTCCGACTGCCGGACCAACCCGACTTCCACAACCACGTGGGCGGTCCACACGCGGGTGCGATGTTCACACTCGCCGAGTCGGCGAGTGGCGCGATCGTGATCGCAGCCTTCGGCGATCAGTTGGACCGGGCCGTACCCCTCGCCGTCCGGGCCGAGATCGGCTACCGCAAGCTGGCCATGGGAGAGATCACCGCAACGGCGACCCTGGGCCGTCCGATCGACGAGGTGGTCGCCGAACTCGACGCCGGCCAGCGCCCCGAGTTCCCCGTGCACATCGAGCTCCAGCGCGCGGACGGCGCGGTGACCGGCGAAATGACCGTCGTCTGGACCCTTCGCCCCCACTCCTAGGCAGGCAGGGCGACTCGATAGGCTGCTCGGGGCGCGGCACGGACCCCGTACCCATGAGGAGTAGGCGATGACGGCTCAAGCTTGGATCGCGGGCGTCGGCGGCAAGGAACCGGACATCGACCCGGCCGCCTTCACCGCACCCACCTCCGTGGTCGTCGGAGAGGTCACCCTGGCTGCCGGCGCCAGCGTCTGGTACCACGCCGTGCTCCGGGCCGATCTGGGGTCCATCGTCATCGGGGCCGACTCCAACATCCAGGACAACTGCACCGTCCATGTGGACCCGGGGCACCCCGTCATCGTCGGTGAACGGGTCTCGGTGGGACACAACGCCGTTCTCCACGGCTGCACCGTCGAGGACGGGGTCCTCATCGGCATGGGTGCCACGGTCCTCAACGGTGCGCACATCGGCGCGGGGTCCCTCGTCGCTGCCCAGGCACTGGTTCCGCAGGGAATGCGCGTGCCGCCCGGCTCACTGGTCGCGGGCGTACCGGCCAAGGTCAGACGTGAGCTGACCGACGAGGAGCGTGCGGGCATCAAGGTCAATGCCGCGATGTATCTGGACCTGGCGAAGCAGCATCGGGCGGCGCAGCAGGACTGAACGGCCCGGCGGCTTCCCCGAGGCGCGTCGGCTGGCGACCAATCGTCCGGGCGGGCTCCTCACAGGGCCGCACCAGGATCTCCGCCGCCACCACGCTGCCCGCCGGCAGCCTGCGGGTGTCGGTGTGGACCGCGAAGGCGTCTACCAGCTTCAGCCCCCGTCCGCAGTCGACATCCGCGTCGAGCGGTTCCTGACGTCTGCCGATGCGGTGCTTCCACCGGCCGCCGTCGCGCACCTCCGTCGTCAAGGTGTCGCCCTGCATCTTGAGGGCCAGGGCCACCCATGTGCTGCCGCTGTGCAGCACCACATTGCTGACCAGTTCGGTCACGATCACCGAGAGTGCTTCGTCGCAGTCGCTGTGCAGTCGCCATCGGCGCGCGACCGTCCGGGCGAAGTGGCGAAGGGCCTGGGCGGATTCCGGCGTCGCCGACATCGCACACTGGGCGAGCCCCGCGGTTGCCCCGTTCGGCCCAAGGCCGACCGAGAGCGGCGCTGTGCGTCCTGAGGTCTCCTCTGATGCGATCACGTCGGCTCCTTCCGCCCGGGGAGAGCCCGGACCGGTACAGCAACATTCCCTGTCACTGCGTGCCGAGCGCAATTGGGGAGACTGAAGTACGGATACGCAAAGAAATGACATGTCCGGAATCTTCGAGGAGGGTGATGTGGCGACCACACCCGGTGAGGAGATCTGGGCGCGCTGGGTGCGACGGACTCTGGACCAGCCCCTTCCCACCCCGGCGCTCCTGCTGCTGGAAGGCGCCGCGGGAGCGGGCAAGACCCGTCTCCTCGACCAGTTGCGGGAGCAGAGCGCAGCCGCCGGCCGACCGTACGTGATGCTGACCTTCACCACGTACGGGGTGATCGTGGCGACCACCTTGGCGGAGGACCCCGCTACGGCACCCAGTGACCAGGGCCGTCCGGGCAACGGCCCGGCCGAGCCCCCGAACGGGCCCCACCGACGCACCGGGCCGGCCGACGCTCCGGGCGGACGGGCCGCCAACGGCGCCACGACTGCGCAGTCGGAGGGCCCTCCATCGGACCCGTCGGCCGACCAGGCACGGAGTACCGGTCAGCCCCCCTCAGCATCCGGCCGGCGGACGGCCACCCCATCGATCGGCGCCGGTGGGCCCGGGCGCCAGGAGGCGCCCACGGGGCAGCCCTCCTCAGCATCCGAACGCCGGACATCCACCGGCCCCCGCCCCGTCCTCCGGGAGCGCTTTCACCGTGACCCCGCCGCCCTCGCCCGGGACCTCGCCCGGCTGAGCGAATCGACGAAGTCGTTGCTGCTGATCGCCGACGACGTCCATCGGGCCAGGCCCCTCGACGCCGATCTGGTGCGACAACTGCTGGAACGTCCACCCACCGGACTTGCCGCGGTTCTCGCCTACCGCCCGGAGGAACTGCGCACTCCCGGTCTCGCGCTCGGCCGTCCCGTCGACCATCCCGCCCGGCTCACCCTCACCCGGGTACGCCTGGAACCCCTGGACAGCGAGCAGGTGCGGCAACTCGCCGAAGTGCGTCTGGGCCAGGAGCGCTGCCCACCGGAACTGATCGCGCGCCTCCAGGAGCGCTCGGCCGGAGTGCCGCAGGTCGTCGTCGACCTCCTCGGCCAGCTACAGGACGCCTACGGACAGCGCGACCGGTACACCGCTCGTGACCTCGATGACACCGGCACCCCGCCGCGCCTCGCCGAGCTGATCACCGGACGGCTGGTGAGCCTCCCGGAGCAGGATCGGCTCATCGTGTTCGCCGCGGCGATCCTCGACGGCCCGGCATCGGCGGCGGACCTCCACACGGTGGCCGGTGTCCCCGCCGACCGCGGTCGCAGTGCCTTGCTGGCGGCGTTGCGCGCCGCCGCGCTCAAGGAGTACGACCGCGGGCGCTACGACTTCCCCGTTCCCCTTGCCGCCCATGCCGTCTACCAGCGGATTCCCGGGCCCGTACGCCAGGACATGCACGCCAGGGCGGCCGAGGTGCTCAGTCATCGGCATCCCCCCGAATCGATCGACTGGGTCCGGTTGGCGGCCCACCGGCTGCGCGGCGGGCAGATCCGCGGCTGGTTCAAAGCGGTCGAGCGCGCCGCGCGCCAGTGCGCAGCAGCCGGGGAGCATCAGACCGCCATCGACCTGCTTGAACAGGTGCTCTCCCGACCGGACGTCCCCATGGAGACCCGGGCACGACTGGCCGGACTCCTCGCCCACAGCGCGGTGCTCGGACTGCACACCGATCAGACCGTCCGCGTGCTTCGACAGATGCTCGACGAACAGTCGCTGCCGTCCGCCGTGCGCGGTCGCATTCGGCTGGACCTCGGGTTGGTGCTCTACAACCAGGCGGGCCGGGGCCTTCAAGGGTGGGTCGAGCTCGAACAGGCCGCGGAGGAGCTGGAGGGGCAGCCCGCGCTCGCCGCCCGTGCCATGGCGGCACTGTCCATGCCCGTCATGTCCTCGGTGCCGCTGGAACGCAACGCGTACTGGCTGGAGCGGGTGCGGAAAGTCGCGGACCGTAGTGGGGACGAGGAGGTGCGCACCGCCGTCGCTGCCAATAGCGTCGCCATTTTGCTGGAGACCGGCGATCCGTCCGCGTGGCAGGTCCTGGAGGGGCTGCGGAGCCAGGCCGCGGTCCCGGCCCGGGCGCCCCATGTCGCCCGCGGGCTGGTGAACGCCGCCGATGCCGCCCTCTGGTTGGGACACCCGGGGCGCGTGGCCGAATTCCTCGACGAGGGGGTGGAACTGGCGGCGAAGGCAGGCGCCGCCTATGTGGAACAGGACGGCCGTGGCACTTCCTTGCTGCTGGACTGGATGACCGGACACTGGGACGGGCTCGGGGCTCGGGCCAGGGCCTTCCTCGGGGAGTCCGCCGTGATGCCCGGACCCGGTGCCGATGCCCGATTGGTGCTGGGCATGTTGGGGCTGGCACAGGGCGAATGGCAGCAGATGGCCGCCTGGTTTGCAGGGGACGCCCGTCCGCTGCCGCTCGGGTCGCCACTGCCGCACATCGCGGCGGCGGCAGGTGGATTGGTCCGTACGGCGCTCGCTCGTGGGGATGTGGAGGTCGCATCCGATGAGGCCGCCAAGGCGTGGGATCGGCTGCGGGACAAGGGCGTGTGGGCGTGGGCGGCCGACCTCGCCCCCTGGGCGGTCGAAGCCTCGGTGCGCGCCGATCGTCCAGCGGCGGCGAGAACGATGATCGAGGAGTTCGCATCGGGACTCGGCGGACTGGACCAGGACAGTGCCCCTTCGGCCGCGGCGGCCTTGGACTGGTGTCGGGGCATTCTGCTCGAAGCCGCTGGTGGACCGGCTGATGCGGTGGCCTGTTATCGACAGGCGAGCCAGATGTTTACGGACATGCCACGGCCGTACGCGGCCCTGTTGACCACCGAGGCGGCCGACCAGTGCGTCCTCAAGGCCGCCGCAGATCGGCACGACCGTCCTGACCCTTCCAGCCGATCGGCATCGCCCGACCCACCCGTCTCGTCAGGCGTCGCGGGAGCATCGGGGGCACCACGACCGACGGGGGAGCGATCCACCGGGAAGAAGCAACGGCCATCGAAGGGGGCCGCCGCAGACTCCTCGGGCTCCGCAGCTTCCGACGGCTGGTCCGACGACTGGCCCGATGACGAGACGGTGACGCGCGCCCTGGAGTCCCTCGCCTCCTGTGTGGAGCAGCTCACCCGGTTGGGCGCAGGTTGGGATGCCGCCCGGGTACGGGCCACTTTGCGCTCCCACGACCCCACGGCCGTCGGCTCCAGGCGGCGGGGCCGCCCCAGCTATGGCGACCAGCTCTCCCCGCGTGAACAGGAAGTTGTCGACCTGGCATCGGGCGGTCTCACCAACCGTGAGATCGCCACCACCCTCCACCTCTCGCCACGGACGGTCGAGCAGCACATCTCGCGCGCCCGGCGCAAACTGGAATCGCAGTCACGCCAGCCCCTCAACCGTCCCAGGGGCCAGCGCGACACGTGAATTTCCTGCGTATCCGTAGTCCCTCCTTTTGCAGGGCATACGGACAGTAATCACCAAGGGGCATGTCCGCTCATCATCGGACAGTTCGTGATCATGGCATGGCCGAATTGGGCAACCGAAGGCATGGGATTCGGCCAAGACCTATCTGTCTCGGCCGATGACCGGTCAATAACCTTGTGTGCATTGTCCGTTACCGCTGAGAGTGAGCGATCATGGCCACCGCACAGCAGGTCCCCGACATCCTGTCCCCCGAGTTCGCCCAGAATCCCTACCCTGCGTACCGCGCCATGCGGGAGCATTCCCCCCTCATCTGGCACGAGCCCACGCAGAGCTATCTGATCTCGCGCTATGCGGATGTCGAGCGGGCGTTCAAGGACAAAGAGTCCGCCTACACCACCAAGAACTACGAGTGGCAGATCGAACCCGTACACGGGCGGACGATCATCCAGCTCAGCGGGCGAGAACACGCCGTCCGCAGGGCACTGGTCGCTCCCGCCTTCCGCGGCCGGGACCTCCAGGACAGGTTCCTCCCGGTCATCGAACGCAACGCCCGGGAACTGATAGACAACATCAAGCACCGCGGCGAAGCCGACCTCGTCGACTCCTTCGCGACCCGCTTCCCGGTCAACGTCATCGCCGACATGCTCGGGCTGGACAAGGCGGACCACGCACGCTTCCACGGCTGGTACACCACCGTGATCGCTTTCCTAGGCAATCTTTCCGGCGACCCGGAGGTCGCCGACGCCGGGGAGCGCACCCGTGTGGAGTTCGCCGAGTACATGGTGCCGATCATCCAGCAGCGCCGGGCGAACCTCGGGGACGACCTGCTCTCCACGCTCTGTGCGGCAGAGGTCGACGGCGTGCAGATGAGTGATGAGGACATCAAAGCCTTCTGCTCGCTGCTCCTCGCGGCCGGCGGTGAGACCACGGACAAGGCGATCGCCAGCATCTTCGCCAATCTGCTCACCCACCCGGAGCAACTCGCGGCCGTCCGTGAGGACCGCTCCCTCATCGACCGGGCGTTCGCCGAGACCCTGCGGTACACACCCCCGGTTCATATGATCATGCGGCAGACCTCGGCCGAGGTGACGGTCTCCGGGGGCACCATTCCCGAGGGCGCCACCGTCACCTGTCTGATCGGCGCCGCCAACCGTGACGAAGACCGCTACCACGATCCGGACCGCTTCGACATCTTCCGCGACGACCTCACCACGACCACCGCATTCTCCGCGGCGGCGGACCATCTCGCCTTCGCGCTCGGCCGGCACTTCTGCGTGGGCGCCCTGCTGGCCAAGGCGGAGGTGGAGATCGGGGTCAACCAACTCCTCGACGCCATGCCGGACATGCGGCTCGCAGATGGATTCGAGCCGTCGGAACAGGGTGTCTTCACCCGTGGGCCCGGCTCGCTCCCTGTGCGATTCACACCCGTGACGGACTGAACCCCTGCCGATCGCCCGGCCCACCCCGTTGATCACGATCAAAGGGTGGGCCGGGGCATCGACACAGGGCCGCCCCGAGGGTTCGGGTGACGGCGGGCGGTGTCAGCGAACCACCGGAGTGAAGCGGACGGGCAGCGACGTCAGCCCGCGCATCCAGATCGAGGGGCGCCAGTTCAACTCCGCCGGCTCCACACCGAGCACCACGTCCGGCAGCCGTTCCAAGAGCGTCTCCACTGCCGTACGCGCGATGACATCCGCGAGCAGGGGGGCGGGGTAGGGGCACCGGTGCTCGCCGTTGCTGAAGGACAGATGCGCCGAGTTCTCCGCCCCGACGTGTCCCTCCGGCCAGATCTGCGGATCGGTGTTGGCCGCCGCGAGGCCCAGCACCACACAGTCACCCGCGCGGATCTGCCGACCGCCCAACTGCGTGTCACGTACCGCCCAACGGCCGATGAAGTTCTGCGTCGGCGTGTCCAGCCAGAGCACCTCGTTCAGCGCCTGGCCGACACTGAGCCGACCGCCCGAGACATTCAGTGCAAAGCGGTCGTCGGTCAGCAGTAGCCGCAGACTGTTGCCGATCCAGTTGGCGGTGGGCTGCTGGGCCGCGGCGATGATCGAGATCAGATCCTGGATGATCTCCTCATCGCTCAGCCGGGCCTGGTTGACCAGCATCCGTGATGTCACATCAGGACCCGGTGCCGAACGCTTCTCCTTGACCAGTTGCTGTATGCGCTCCTGTACCCGGATGTACGCCGCCACCGGATCGTCGCCCTCGTGGGCGTCCAGGGTGATCCGCAGATCGCGCACCAGTTCCTCGGTGTCGTCACCCCCGGCGGGCATTCCACACATCTGGACGGCGGCCCGCATCGGGAGGGCGTGTGCGTACGAAGCCATCAACTCGGCACGTCCGCTGCCCGCGAAGACATCGATCAACTGATGGGCGATCCGACGACTCCAGTGCGCGAGTTCGAACTGGTCCACACCCTCCAGCGCCTCGGTGATCACTCCGGCTCGACGCTGGTGCTCGGGGCCCTCGGTGAAGAGCACCGAGGGCTGGTAGCCCACGAAGGGCATCAACGGCCAGTCGGCGGGGATCGAGCCCCACTGGTTCCAGCGCCGTGAATCACGTGCGAAGAGGTCATCGTGCCCGGTCACATAGCTGACCTCGGCGTAGCCCAGCACCAGCCACGCCGGAATGTCACCGTCCAGCAGAATCGGTGCCACCGGTCCGTACTCGCGGCGCATGGCGCGGTAGAGCTCGGAAGGGGTCTGCTGGTACTCCAACCCGCTCAGCCGCATGGCGCCCCCGTGGGCCGGGCAGCCGGGGGGCGGCGCCATCGCGGCCCCGGATGGACCGGCGCCCCCGCTCACTGATTCCGTGAACTCGTTCATGGTGTCATCTCCCGGGCCATGGCCAGTTCATGCAGGTGGTTGACGAGGCTGATCAGCACATGCTTGCCAGAGTTGCGGACCCGGGCGTCACAGTCGAGCAAGGGCACATGGGCGGGCAGCGACAACGCCTGACGTATCTCGTCCAGGGAGAAGGCTGCGGGGTCGCCGTCGAAGCGGTTGACCGCCACGACGAAGGGCGTGTTGTGGTGTTCCAACCGGTCAATGGCGTACCAAGAATCGCTCATCCGACGGGTGTCGACCAGGACGACCGCGCCGAGAGTGCCGGAGAACAGACGGTCCCAGAGGAACCAGAATCGCTCCTGGCCCGGCGCACCGAACAGGTAGAGCACCATGCGGTCGTTGAGGCTGATCCGGCCGAAGTCGAAGGCTACCGTCGTGGTGGTCTTAGTGGTGAGCCCGCCCGGATCGTCGACTCCGACGCCCGCCTGGGTCATCACCTCCTCCGTGTTCAACGGACGGATCTCGCTGACGGACTTGACCAGCGTGGTCTTGCCCACCCCGAAGCCACCGACGATCACGATCTTCAAGCCGGTCTCGGCGGAGTCGACCAGCGGTGTCCTGCCGGTTAGTTCAGAGGTTGCGGAGTCCATGGAGCACCTCCTCCAGGAGTGCCGAGTCGGGCAGGTCGATGAGGGAGCGGCTCCGCCGTGGGTGGCGTGCCGTGATGCGCCCCGTCGCCTGGAGGTCGCCCAGCAGAATCCGCACCACCGTGATCGGCAGTTTGAGTTCTGCGGACACCTCGACGACCGCGATGGGATGCCGGCACAGTTCCAGGATCCGTACGTGCTCCGACTGCATGCCCGGTGATGGCGCACACTCGCTGACGATCAACGTCACCAGGTCGAAGTTGTCATCGTCGGTACGGCTGCGGCCACCGGTGACCGTGTACAGCCGATCCGGGTCACCCATGTCGACGGGGCGGCGTGTCATGAGCGCGGACTCTCCCCGGCCGGAATGCGGGGCTCGGCCCGTAGGTGTTCGCCGATCTGCTCGACCAACTCGCTCATCTGGTGTCCCACCGCCCCTGGATCGGCGCCGTCCGCGGCGATGACCGCCAGATGTGCGCCGTCGCCGGCCTCCACGATGAAGAGCAGTCCGCCGTGGAACTCCGTCATCGAGTGCCGGACACCGCCGCTGCCGTCGCCGAACTCGACCGACGCCCCCTGTGCAAGGGCCTGGATGCCCGAGCAGATCGCCGAGAGTTGGTCGGCCTGGTCAAGTGTGAGGTGCGGCGTCCAGCAGAGCTTGAGCCCGTCGCGTGAGAGCACTAGGGCGTGGCGGGTGCCCGGGGTGCGCTCGAGAAGTCCTTCCAATAGCCAAGTCAGGCTGTTGTCCGTGGTCTGCATGATCTGGATGGGGTCGGTGTCTCCGGACGTTCCGGTCACCGACCCGTGCCTCCTGTTTCCCGAACTCGGTGGTGCATGGGACGCATACGGCATATCGGCGCGCTGGCGGGTATGCGGTAGCTGGTCTGTACGGGCCCCGGCCTCGACCGGGCCGGTTGTCGGGCTACTGGTCCGACGGCTTCGGCTGCTGCCCCTCCCGCGCCTTGCGCGCCCGGTGGAAGGCGCCGAACTGGGTTCCGGCGTCCCGTCCCGGCGTTGGGGGCGGCGGGGGCGGAGTGGGCTGCGAGTCGGTGGTCTGCTGGTCGCCCCTGCCGCGGTCGGCCGCGGCCATGGTGCGTCCCGGTGGTCGAACGGGCAGCCCGTTCGGAGTTGCCATGCGCGGACCGCCCTGGGCGGGGAGGGAGGGAGCGGGGGGTGTCGAGTACGGGCTCGGCGGCGCGGAGTTGGCCGGTGCGGAGGGCGTGGGCGGCAGCCGGTCCGATGCGGGCTCGGGCGCATACAGGGGGGAGTGCGCATCGATGGAGACTCCGCGCGACTGGTGCAGCAACTGCGGCGGGAAGAGGACCACGACACCGGTCCCCCCGCGCGACGACGGCCGGAAGCTGACGCTCATCCCGTACTTGGCGGCGAGGATGCCGACGACGACGAGCCCGAGCCGGGTGCTCTGGAGCGTGGCCAGATCGGAGCCGCGCCCGGACACGGATTCCTCCGCGCGCCGCATGGCCGCGTCGGCCA
Source organism: Streptomyces sp. NBC_00690 (assembly GCF_036226685.1). NCBI lineage: Bacteria > Bacillati > Actinomycetota > Actinomycetes > Kitasatosporales > Streptomycetaceae > Streptomyces > Streptomyces sp. NBC_00690. The sequence continues at coordinate 1,498,464 of NZ_CP109009.1, read as the reverse complement.
TCTTCAGCCCGCTGTCCTCGATGGTGATGACCAGTCCGGCGGTGCGTTCCTCGACGTAGACGTGGACCTCGTCGATCGGCGGCGAGAAGTTGGCCGCGTTGTCCATCAGTTCGGCCAGGAGGTGCATGACGCCCTCGGCCGCGTAGCCGGCGACGGCCGCGGTGCTGGAGGAGTGCAGACGCACCCGCTGGTAGGCGGCGATCCTGCCCACCGCACCGCGCAGGATGCTCTCCATCCCGATCGGCTTGTTCCAGGCCCGACTTGCCCGACCACCCATGAGCAGCGCCAGTCGGTCGGTGAGCAGGCCGAGTTGGGAGGTGTTGTGGTCGAGCTTGAGCAGATCGCCGAAAACCTCTTCGCCGTGACGATCCTGCATGTCCCGAAGGTCGGCGAGCATGCTGACGGCCTTCGCCTGGACCCGGCTGAGCACCTTGGCGCTGGCGCCCTGGGCCGCTGCCGCGCGGCGCTCGCTGAAGGCGAACTCCCGCACGATCGAGTCCAGGATCACCCGCAGCCGGGCGTCGTTCGGATGTTCGAGCTCGGCCAGGGCGGTGCCCGCGGACGCTCCGCCCCGAAGGCGCTCGATGGCGGCGGGCAGGGTGACGGTGGTGAGCCGGTCTAGATCGTCGGCCGCCTGGGCCAACTGCCGTACGGCTTGGATGCTGTCGGCACCCGAGACACGGGCGCGCTCCTCGCTGGTGGCGAGTTCCGTGGCGAAGATCTGTACTGCACGACGCAGTTGCGGGTCCGCGGGTGCCGGCGTGCCGCCGAGTGCCCTTTCGGCCGACTCGCCGTCCCGCAACCTCTTGACGAGGGAGGGGAGGGTGACGTTCACAAGATGCGCGGAGTCCGCTCCGGTCTGCGCCGCATGTGCCTGGAGGGAGCGCAGTTCATCTCCGGCGGCGGTCGTCTTGGTCCGTAGCCGCCGGGCGTTGAGCAGGGTGGTGACGGTGACCGCGGCCACCCAGAGCCAGCCGGCCGCGACGGTGGCCGCGACCCAACTGCGCGCGGCAGGAGGAGCAGCCGCGATCGCAGCGCCACCGACCGCTCCGGCCACCACGACCGACCCCAGGGGGATGAAGAGGGGCAACGGCTGTGGTGTTCGTATCCTGCGCGGTTTCGGCGCGACTGGTACTGACATTCGGTCCCTCGCTGCTTGAGTCCGGGGAATCCGGGGGACGCCCCGGGAGAACAAGGTGAGATCAGACGGGCCGGCCGCTCTGTGGTTCGGACGGCGGTACGGATCGGGCACCGAGAAGTTGACGGTGATCTTCCGTACGTATGCGACCTCATGCTAGTCACGCGCCGCAGCCGGGAAGTCCGCACAGCGCCGACAGCCCGCAGATTGGAGGACTTAGTCCCGAACTCACTACTCCGAGCCGATGAACGTGATAGGCGGCAAAACCGGGCCTTGTACGGTTCGCGGCTCCGTCCACTCCCTGTGACTCTGTGATTGCTGTGGTTTGTGGGGTGAATGCGCTATGTGTGGTTGTGCGATTGTGCGATGAAGGGGCTGATTTCAGCCAACCCGAGGCATGGTTCGGGTGTGCGATCCCCGGCACCCCCGGACGAAGCGGACGCATGGTCGTGGGGTGAACATCACAGCAGGGCGATCTGATGGGCCCGCACCCTTGCGGATACGGTGTGGAGGTGTCCGGAAACAGAAACGTGTTCTCGTCCAGATCGCCTTCCGGCTGGTGGCGGCGGGCTGTGACCCGCGCTGTCCATGGCGGCTGGCGTTGGGTGCAGGAAGCGGGGGCGGTCACCGCGGAGCATCCCGGGCGGCTGAGCTTCCGGGCGTTGGGGCACGGGACCAGGCTGGCCTTCCCTCAGGGCACGGTGTTCGGGGAGCAGTGGATCGAACTGGGGGACCACTGCATCATCGGCGAACAGGTCACTCTCACCGCGGGAATGATGCCCGGACTCGATCTCGGGCCCGCGGCGATCCTGACGCTGGGTGACGGAGTCGTGCTCGGGCGGGGCAGTCATGTCATCGCCGACACGCGGGTCGTCATCGGCTCCGACACCTACTGCGGGCCCTACGTCTACATCACTTCGACCAATCACAGCTACGACGACCCCGGGCAACCGGTCGGCAAGCAGTGGCCGCGAACCGAGCCCGTGGAGATTGGGCCCGGCTGCTGGCTGGGGACCGGCGCGGTCGTCCTCCCCGGCGCCCGACTCGGCCGCAATGTCGTGGTCGCTGCCGGGTCCGTCGTGCGCGGCGACGTGCCCGATCACTCCGTCGTCGCCGGGGCTCCTGCCCGTGTGGTGCGGAAATGGGACGCGGAGCGAGGATGGCAGCCTCCGCTGCGCACACCGGCGCCGGTTCCCATCCCCGAAGGCGTCACCCCGGAGCAGTTGGTGGCTCTCGCTGAAGGGGAGTCAGAACCGGAGAGCTGAACGCGAACCGGCACCTGGGGCCCGAGCTCGAATCGGAGTCCCGGAGTCCCGGAGTCCGGTGACGTGGGGGGCTTGGCGAACGGCTCAGCGGGTGGCCAGCAGGATCGTGCCGACCAAGGCGAGCCCTGCGCCCGCTGCCTGAATCCCTTTCAGCCGCTCCTGTAGGAAGGCGAATGCGGCCAGAACGGTTACCACCGGATAGAGGCTGGCCAACACCGCCGCCACGGTGACCGGCCCGCTGTTGGCCGCGAGTGAGTAGGTGCCGTTCGCCGCCACGTCCGCGAGGCCCACGAAGGCGAGTGCCGGTAGTGAGCTGAGTACGACACTTGCGCCGCCCTCCTCGGGCAGGGCGCGACCGCCCCGACGGACGGACACGTACAGGGCCGCGCCCCCCACGGTCACATTGGTGATGCGTTGGACGAGGAGGGCGAGGAAGAGTCCGCTGATGGAAGTGGCCGCTTCGGCGATCAGGGCCATCACCGCGCCGAAGCCGACCGCTGCCACCAAGGTCAGCATGATCGCCTGTCGTCGGACGGACGTGCCCCGCAACTCGGGCCCGCCGGCGAGGACCACACCCATCACGGCCACGGCGATCCCGGCGAACTGGAGCAGGCCGGGGCGTTCGCCGAGCATCAGTCCTATCCCCACGGGGACGGCCACACCCAGTGATCCGAGAGGGGAGACCACTCCCATGGGTCCCAGGGCAAGGGCCTGGTAGAAGCAGAGCATCGCCGCGGTTCCCACGACCCCCGCCGCGACCGCGTACCCCAGCCTCGGGCCGGCCTGGTCCCATGCGCCGGTGGCCAGTACGACGAAGGCGAGCACCACGGTGGCCAGGACCTGTGAGGCCACCACGACCGTGAGCGCCGGTATTCGGCGGGTCAGCAGTCCGCCGCCGAAATCCGCCAGGCCCCAGAGCAGGCTGGTCGCCAGGGCCAGCAACGCCGTCATCGACAACCTCGCAGTACAGTGTGGTGAACGAGTCAGTGCAGCACACCGTAGTGCAAAATATTCGACTCTGTCATTGAAGATAGTGGACTCATTGTGTCGGACCTCGACCAGCTCACCCAATCCCTCGCCCGCAACCTCAAGCACTGGCGCGGTCGGCGGAGCCTCACCCTCGACGGGCTCGCCACCCGCTCCGGAGTCAGCCGGGGCATGATCATCCAGATTGAGCAGGCGCGCACCAACCCCAGTGTGGGAACCACGGTGAAGCTCGCCGACGCACTCGGCATCAGCATCACCACCCTCCTCGACTATGAGCAGGGCCCGCAGGTGCGGCTCGTGCCGCCACAGGCGGCGGTGCGCATGTGGTCCACCTCCACCGGTAGCTCCACGACCCTGCTGATCGGAACCGAAAGTCCCGGACCGCTGGAGCTGTGGTCCTGGCGGCTGATGCCCGGCGACCACAGCGAGTCCGACGCCCACCCGGAGGGAACGGTAGAACTGCTGCACGTGACCGCGGGTGAACTCACCCTGGTCGTGGACGGCGAGTCTCATGCGGTCAGCGCCGGAACATCAGCTTCCTTCGATGCGCAGGTGCCGCACGGCTATCGCAACGAAGGGACGACGGCCGTGGAGATGACGATGGCGGTCAGCGTCCCGCCCGTGCGCTAGGTCGCGAACCGTCAAGGTGTCCGCAGTGTCGTCGAGCGCAGCCGACGTTCCTGCTTCCGCCTGTTCAGAACGGCCATCCATGGGGCGCGTGCCCGCTGCTAGCGTGGGCGCCATGCGTGCTCCCATCGGAACCTTCGACAACGCCCGACCCGCCATCGACTGTCTTGACCTGCTGACACCGTCCGTCGTGGATGCCCTGCGCGGATGGTCCGCAGACGTCCCCGTCGACCAGTTGATCTACGTCGACACCGATCCGGAGATCGCGGACACCGCAAGCTTCGTGGAGCACCACGGCCGTGAACTGCTCGACCAGTCGGCCAACTGTGTGGTCGTCGCGGGTAAGCGGGGTGCCGAGTCCACCCTTGCCGCCTGTCTGGTGCAGTCCCGCACCCGCGTCGACGTCAACGGCCTCGTCCGCAAGGAACTGGGCGCCCGCAAGGCGTCGTTCGCCCCACGCGACACGGCCACCGGAGAGACCGGCATGGAGTACGGGGGCATTACCCCGATCGGCCTGCCGACGGGCTGGCCCGTGCTTGTGGATGCGGCCGTCGTCGACCTTCCCTGGGTCCTCATCGGCAGCGGACGCAGGCGCGGAAAGCTAATCGTCCCCGGAAAGGCGTTCGCAGGGCTCCCCGGCGCGATGGTCCTGGAGGGTCTGGGAGTCTGACGCAGCCGGTGTATGCAACGACCGCCGGCCGGACCCGCAGGATTACCTGGATCCGACCGGCGGTCCCGGTGGAATCAGCCGAGCCGCGGGATTTCAATGGCGGGGCAGTGGTCCATCACCATGTCGAGCCCGGCGGCCCGAGTCCGTGCGTACGCCTCGTCGTCGATCACACCCAGTTGGAACCAGACCGCCTTCGCCCCGATCGCCACCGCCTCATCGGCGACGGCACCGGCCCACTGGGAGTTGACGAAGACGTCGACCACATCCACCGGGAAGGGAACATCGGCGAGACTGGCGTACCCCCGTTCGCCGTGCACCGTCTCCGCCTTGGGATGCACCGGGACGATGCGTTTGCCGAAGCGCTGGAGCACCCGGGCGACGCCGTACGCGGCCCGCGACTCATTGTTGGACAAACCCACCACGGCCCAGGTGTCACCGCTCGTCGTCAAGATCCTGCGGATGGTCTCCGTCTCTGCGTCCATGCACAGCACAACGGGCACCCCTGACGGCGCATTCCCCGGTGAGAGCCGCATAGGCTGGGCCGATGCAGGACCAGTACCGGACCCTCGCCTATGAAGGCGTGCACGAGACAGAGATCAATCGATCGCGCTTCATCTGTGCGCTGGCACCCGTCGCCACCGAAGAGGAGGCGCAGGCGTTCGTCGCCCGCATCCGGCGCGAGCATCCGACCGCCACCCACAACTGCTTCGCCTATGTACTGGGGGCCGACGCCTCCGTACAGAGGGCCAGCGACGACGGCGAGCCGGGCGGCACGGCCGGGGTCCCGATGCTCCAGATGCTCCTGCGTCGCGACATCCGCTATGCCGCGGCCGTGGTCACCCGCTACTACGGGGGCGTCAAGCTCGGCGCCGGTGGGCTCATCCGGGCGTACGGGGGAGTGGTCGGGGAGGCGCTCGATGCGTTGGGCACGACCGTGCGCCAGCGCTATCGGCTGGTCATCGTCACCGTGGACCACCAGCGCGCGGGCAAGCTGGAGAACGACCTCCGCGCGACCGGGCACACGGTCCGGGACGTGCGCTATGCGGAGCAGGTGACCTTGGAGATCGCCCTTCCGGACGCACGCACCGATGAATTTGTCCGCTGGTTGGCCGATGCGACGGCGGGATCGGCGGAGTGGGAGTTCGGCGGCGAGGCGTACGGGGAGCTGTGATCCGACGCCCTCCGTTGTGATCCGACGCCTCCGTGGTGATCCGGCCGCACCGACTGCGGTGCAGCCCGTCCGGACCAGCGCTGCGGCGGCCCCCTGTCGCAGAACGTCCTGGACCGCAGAACCTCAGGGGCACGTGCTCGTCAAGCCGTTGGGGGGCGGGAGATTCAGCCGCCGACTAGGACCGCGATGCCCAGCGGGCGCTTTCCGCCCGGTAGTTTCCTGGACGTTCCCCGGTCGAGGTCGACGACGGTGATGCCGTCCCAGTACCCGTCCCGAGTGAAGCCGCCCGTCACATAGGCGGTCCGCCCGTCGGGGGAGACGGTGATGTCCTCGTGCGGGCCGTCGAGCGGGACGAGGCGTTCTTTGCCGTCGCGGGACCTGATGGTGAGCGAAGCCTCCCGATCACCCGACCCGATCGGCCCGGTACCGACCACGAGCAGGGTTCCCTCGGCCGTGAGCGCGACTCCGTGCTGATGCGTGTCGGCCGTCATCCTTGCCACCGTCACCCGACCCGTGCGCGGATCGAGCACGGCCAGCCGCTCCCCTTCGAAGGGCAGCAACAGTCGCCCGTCCGCGGCGACCGCTGCGTAGTGCGGCTTCAGCCATGAGCCGAGGCCCCCCTCGGTGCCGTACGGCGCGACCTCGAAGCGGCGGGTCGCCAGGGTGTCCGCACGTACGGCGGTCACGTCGAAGGAGTCGTGCTGGGTGGCGTACACCTCCCGCCCGTCGCGGGCCACATCGACATCGAACGGACGGCGGCCGATCGGAACCGTGTCGACGACGGACCGCTGGGCGGTGTCGATCACTTCCAGGACGCCGGGGCCGCCCGGCACGTTCACCCCCACATAGACCCGTGAACCGTCGGGAGAGAGCGCGATCCCCATGCCGCCGCCGCGGTACTCCCCCTCCGTGACCGGTCCGGTGTCCGTTCGGTACGGGATGCGGCCCAGGCTGCTGCGGGTTCGGGTGTCCACGATCGCGACGCCCTCCGCGGTGGCGACCCAGGCGCGCCCCTCGGCGTCCACTGCCAGACCGTAGGGCGCCGTACCGACCCTGACCGAAGCGAAGGGGCCCGTCCGCGGATGGAGGAAGGTGACGGTGTCGCTGCCGAAGTCGGCGACCAACAGGGTGCCCCGGGCGGTGACCCGTCCCGGTGCGGGGGACCCGGTGGGGGAGGAGGGCGCGGACGTCGCCGGGGCGGGTGGCCGGGACTCGACGCCCTGTTCGCCACCGCGGCCGGTCGAGCAGCCCATCAGGGCGGCGAAGCAGAGCAGAGCCGCGATCGGACGCATCCGGCCGCCGCTACGGGTCGGCCCGCAGGTCCGGTGTCGAGCGGTGTCCATGGCGCCTCTCCGCGTCGGTGTCAGCCGGGTGCGCAGGGGAGATGGCGCACCGCCGGGGGTACGGGCCCGGCCGGGAGGTTCCCCGAACGGTGTGCCGCGTTGGGTTCCATCCTGCGGGCAATCGGCCGCGATCCCCATCCTCACACCGGTCGGTGCGGACGGAGCGATCGGTGGATCCATGGGTCAACCGATCGGTCGATGCGCCTTCTGGTCCCTGTGCACCGGACCCCGCGCGGGCGCAGGTGCGGTGAGCCCGGCCCGCCCACCACCGCCGCTGGCACCGAGAAGGCACTGACGACGTCCGCGACCCTTGCCGACGTATGCCGATGGACCGGACACCACGCACCCACGAGCCCGCGACTGTACGACACGACGTCCGTGCACTCGGACCGGTACCGGAGCGCCGTCCCCGCCCAGTTGCCACCGTATGGCACGCCCCACTTGCCACCGGATGGCGAGGAAAACACCGGTCCGTGCCGAACGCACCGGCGACCGGGGATAACGTGGGGGCGCCGCCGGCCGTGCCAGGGCGGCCCGGGGCCGGCCGCAGTGCCGGGGCGACACGAGACATCGGTGAGCTGGGGGAAGCAGAGAACATGCAGGTCGGAGTAGCCACGTGAGATTTCTCCACACGTCGGACTGGCATCTGGGGCGTTCGCTCCACCGGGTGCCCATGCTTTCCGCGCAGGCGACCTTCCTCGACCGGTTGATCAGCACCGTGCATGAGCGCGAGGTCGACGCGGTCCTGGTCGCAGGCGACATCTACGACCGGGCCGTCCCACCGCTCGCCGCCGTGGAACTCTTTGACGACGCCCTCCACCGGCTCGCCGCCGCCTCGGTCCCCACCGTGATGATCTCCGGCAACCATGACTCGGCACGTCGCCTCGGGGTGGGGGCCGGGCTGATCGACCGTGCCGGCATCCACCTCCGGACCGACCCGGCCGGCTGCGCCACGCCCGTACTCCTCGAAGACGCGGCGGGCCAGATCGCCTGCTACGGACTGCCGTACCTCGAACCCGCTCTGGTGAAGGATGAGTTCCGCACTGCCGCCGCCCGCCATGAAGCAGTGCTTGCCGCAGCCATGGACCGGGTGCGCGCCGACCTCGCGGGCCGACCCGACGGCACCCGTTCCATCGTGCTCGCCCATGCCTTCGTCGCCGGCGGCCAACCGAGCGACAGCGAGCGTGACATCACCGTGGGCGGGGTCGCCGCCGTGCCAGCCGGGGTCTTCCACGGAGTGGACTACGTCGCGCTCGGCCATCTGCACGGCTGCCAGACCATCACCGACCGGGTGCGCTACAGCGGTTCTCCGCTCCCGTACTCCTTCTCCGAAGTCCACCACCGCAAGACCATGTGGCTGATCGACCTCGGTGCGCAGGGTGAGATCCACGCCGAGCGCATCGACACCCCCGTGCCCCGTCCGCTGGCCCGGCTGCGTGGCACACTCGACGAACTGCTCACCGACGAGTCGCTCGATCGCCATGCGGAGGCGTTCGTGGAGGCGACCCTCACCGACGCATCCCGTCCGGCCGACCCCATGGCCAGGCTCACCCGGCGCTTCCCGCACACCCTCAGCCTGGTCTTCGAGCCGGAGCGCGGCCCCGACGGGCCGACCGCACGTTCCTACGCCGAGCGGCTCAAAGGCCGTGGCGACCAGCAGATCGCCGAGGACTTCGTGGCGCACGTCCGCGCCGGGCAGGGCCCCGACGAGCAGGAGCGGGCCGTGCTGAGCGGGGCGTTCGACGACATCCGGGCCGCGGTGGCGGCACACGACAGCGGAGGCGTACGCACGGTGCCCCGGCAATCCAACCCCGGCCGCAAGACCGTCGCGAGCGCCGGCGAGGCGACCGGATGAGGCTCCACCGGCTCACCCTCACCGCCTTCGGTCCCTTCTCGGACGAGCAGCACATCGACTTTGACGCACTGTCATCGGCGGGCATCTTCCTGCTCCACGGACCCACCGGCGCGGGCAAGACCTCCGTGCTCGACGCGGTGTGCTTCGCCCTGTACGGATCCGTCCCCGGCGCCCGTCAGAGCCCGGGCACACCGCTGCGCAGCGACCACGCCGACGCCGGCACCCCCACCGAGGTTCTTCTCGAACTCACCGTCGCCGACAGGCGGTTGGAGATCGTCCGGCGCCCGGCCCAACCCCGCGCCAAGAAGAGCGGCAAGGGTTTCACCACCGATCGCGCCCAGAGTTGGCTGCGCGAGTACGACGACACCACGGGTACATGGCAGGCCCTCAGCCGTTCCCACCAGGAGATCGGTGAGGAGATCACCCAACTGGTCGGTATGAACCGCGAACAGTTCTGCCAGGTGGTGCTGTTGCCGCAGGGCGACTTCGCCCGCTTCCTGCGAGCGGACGCCGAGGCCAGGGGCAAGCTCCTCGGTCGACTGTTCGACACCAGCCGCTTCGCCGCGGTCGAGGAACGCCTTGCCGAACGCAGGCGGGCAGCCGAGGCCCGGGTGCGCACCGGCGACGAGCAACTCCTCTCGCTGGCCCACCGCATGGAACAGGCCGCGGGTGCGGCGGGTGGCGACTGGCCCGCCCCCGCTGGGCAACCGGGAGATCCTGGACTGGCCGAATCCGTACTGACCTGGGCGGCCATCGCCCGCTCCGCGGCCACCGAGCGGCTGGACATCACCACTCATGCGTTGCGGACGGCCGAGAGCCGACAGGCCGCGGCCCGTTCCCGGTTGGACGACGAACGGGATCTGCACCAACGCCAGCAGCGCCACGCCGACGCCTGCCGCCGCAATGACGCCCTGACGATGCGACAGGCCGAGCACGATTCCGCACGACTGCGCTGGGAACGCGGCGAGCGGGCCAGGCAACTGGCCCCGGCGCTCCGGCTGAGGGATGAGGCCGAACGGGACCACGCGGCAGCGAGCACCACCTGGCAGAACGCCCGCACCGGGCTGCCCCAGGACCTGGGCGATGCCGGTGTGGAAGCACTGTCGGCCCGAGAGGGGCGGCTGCGCCAGGATCTCGGGGGGCTCCAGGCAGCGCGCAGGGCCGAACGCCGCTGCGCCGCCATCGACCAGGAGCAGTCCGAGTTGGACCGGCAGGCACGGGTCGACGACGACGTCCTCGCGGAGGCCCGGGAGTGGCTCGCCGGCTGGGAGACGCTGCGGCACGGCTGCCGCGAGCGCATCACCGCAGCTCAGGAAGCGGCCACCCGCGCCGAGCAACTGACCGCCAGGATCGGGCCGGTCCGCGGCAGGCTCGAAGCGGCCCGGGAACGCGACCGCCTGGTCACCTTGCGGGACGAGGCGACGGAAGCCCTACGGGCGGCTCGGGACCTGTCGACCGCGGAGAAGGAGGTCTGGCTCGACCTCAAGGAACGCAGGCTGCGCGGAATCGCATCCGAACTGGCGGTGAACCTCACTCCCGGCGAACCCTGCACCGTGTGCGGCTCGATCGAACACCCGCGCCCGGCGGCCCGGGACGACGACCGGGTGGAGCCGGCCGCCGAAGACGCGGCCTACGAGGTGCACACCGAAGCCGAGGCCGCGAAGGCGACCGCGGAACGCGAACTGGCCGTGCTGCAGGAGTCCTGGGCCAGGGCCAGGGCAGAAGCCCGGGGCGCCCTCGGGGACGGCGAGGCGGCGACCTTTCCCATCCCGGACGGCAGCCCGGGCGGGCGGACGGAACCCGAGGCGTACGTCACCTCCGCGGACCCGCTCGCTGGCCCCGGTGTTGTTTCCGAGGACACGCCCCCGGACCCCGATGCCGGGGAACTGGGCTCGCTCGTCGAACGATTGGAGAGGGAGCAGCGACAGGCCCATCACCTCGCCTCCGGACTCCACGCCGCCCACGAAGCCCTCGACCGGGCCGAGCGCGAGCATCAGGAGCGGCTCACCGTGCGTCAGCAGGTCGAGCAGCGAGCCGCGGCCCGAACCTCCCGCCGTGAGTCCCTCGAAGAGGAACACGCCACGCTCTCGGCGGAGTTGGCACTCGTGCATGACGGCGAGGTCGGCATCGACGAACTCGCCGCCCGACTGGAGCGGCAGGTGACCAGGTTGGCAGCAGCAGCCGATGCCACACGTGCCTTCGACGCCACGGCCAACCGGCTGAAGGACGCCGACGACCGACTGGCCGATGCCGCCTATCGAGCCGGATTCGACACCCCGGCACAGGCCGCCGCGGCCCTCATGGGCGAAGCCGAGCGAAGGGACCTGCGCCAGCGCATCGACGCCTGGCAGACGGAAGCCGCGGCCGTGGCCGACCGGCTCGCCGAACCCGAGACCCGTGCCGCGGCCCAGCGTCCCCCGGCTGACCCCCGCGCTGCCGAGACAGCCTGGGAGAACGCCGAACAGACGCTTCGTGACGCCACCTCCCGCCTCGCCGCCGACCGGCAGCGCTGTGCCGAACTCACCCGGCTCTCCCAGGCGGCGTCCACCGAGGTCCGGCGACTTGGACCGCTGCGTGAGGAGTACGAGCGGGTCGCCCGGCTCGCGGGGCTCACCGCGGGCACATCCTCGGACAACGAGCGCAAGATGCGGCTGGAGTCGTACGTGTTGGCCGCCCGGCTCGAACAGGTGGCGGCGGCTGCCTCCGTCAGATTGCAGCGCATGTCGTCGGGCCGCTACACCCTCGTACACTCCGATGCCCGCACGGGGGCCCGGCGAGCCGGGTTGGGGCTCCATGTCGTGGACTCCTGGACCGGTAGGGAACGCGACACCACCAGCTTGTCCGGGGGTGAGACCTTCTTCGCGAGTCTTGCGCTCGCGCTCGGCCTGGCCGATGTGGTGACCGATGAGGCCGGGGGGGTGCGGCTCGACACCCTGTTCATCGACGAGGGGTTCGGCAGTCTGGACGAGCAGACCCTCGACGAGGTCATCGACGTCCTCGACTCCCTGCGGGAGCAGGACCGCAGCGTCGGGATCGTCAGCCATGTCGCCGATCTGCGTCGCCGCATCCCCACACAGCTCGAAGTGGTCAAGCAGCGCGGTGGTTCGGGCATCCGGGTGCTGACGGCACCCCTGGGCGGTTGATCGCGTCCCCGGCACTGCACGACACGGCAACCGCACTGGACGGCACGGTAACCGCAGCGCATCGACCCGCGTTGGTCCGGCGTCGAGGGGGGCGTCGAGGGGGGCGTCGAGAGAGGTCGGCGGGCCGGGCGGCAGGTGCCGGCCGGCCCGCGGGCGGTATTTCGCGCGACAACGCCGTCGGGCTCGCGCAGGATGGGGTGCCATGCCCAAGTACCCACCTCCGCAGACCGCCTCCCTCCGTCGCGACCCCCTGCCCCTGCGGGGGCGTACCGCCCTGGTCACCGGTGCGAGCAGACGGGGTGGCATCGGCTACGCCGTGGGGCGTCGACTGGCCGCGCTGGGGGCGAGCGTCTACCTCCACCACCACATCCCGCACGACGCCTCCCAATCCTGGGGAGCTGATCCGGGCGGCCCTGAGGCCGTGGCGGCTGGCGTTAGGGAAGCCCTGGGTGATCCCGCGGCCCGCGTGTGTCACGGCCCGGCGGATCTGGCCGACCCGGCGGCACCAGCCGCACTGATCGCTGCCGCTGGCGAAGCCCTCGGCGGGACCATCGACATCCTCGTGGCCAATCACGCCCTCAGCGGCCATGACGGCACGCTGGACGAGATCGATGCGGCGATGCTCGACGCCCACTGGGCGATCGACACCCGCTCGGTGCTGCTGCTGGTCCAGGCGTACGCCCGGATGCGCACCACCGCGTCGGCCGTCACCCCCGGTGGGCGGGTGGTGATGATGACCTCAGGACAGGACATCGCGGGGGGAATGCCGCACGAGATCGCCTACGCCCTCGCCAAGGGTGCGTTGGCCTCGGTGACCCGTTCGCTCGCATCCGGCCTCGCCGATCTGGCGGTGACGGTCAACACGGTCAATCCTGGTCCGGTGGACACCGACTACCTGGTCGGAGAGGAGTACCGGAACGTGGAGGAGCGGTTCCCCGCCGGCCGTTGGGGCATGCCGGACGATCCCGCCCGACTGATCGCGTGGCTGGCCACCGATGAGGCGGAGTGGATCACCGGTCAGGTCATCGACTCCGAGGGCGGCTTCCGGCGCTGATGGCGTGAAGCTGTCACGCGAGCTCCGGAGCGCGGGCACCCGCGGCCCCGAGCCGGGGGAACGACCGCACGCGTCGCCGTCGCCGTACGGAAGAACCGTCGGGCACGGAGCTGCCCTACGCCACCGAGTTCGGCGGACTGCCGGCACCGGTCCCGGTGCCGGGGTTCGAGTGTGCTGCCGGGACCGGGGTTCGCCCCGGATCCCGGCAGCAGCGTTCGTCAGCCACGACCTAGAGGCGCGACAGTTCGTCCACCAGATCGTCCAGCCCCAGCGACCCCTGGGACAGGGCCGCCATGTGCCACGCCTTGGCGTCGAAGGACTCGCCGTGGGCCTCCCGTGCCTTCTCCCGACCGAGCAACCAGGCCCGCTCGCCGAGTTTGTAGCCGATCGCCTGGGCCGGGACGGACAGATAGCGGGTCAGTTCGCTCTCCACGAAGTCCGCGGGACGCCCGCTGTGCCGGCCGAAGAACTCCTGCGCCAGAGCGGGGGTCCACCTCTCGCCCGGGTGGAACGGCGAATCCCCCGGGATCTCCAGCTCCAGGTGCATGCCGATGTCGACGATCACCCGGCAGGCGCGCATCATCTGCGCGTCCAGATAGCCGAGGCGCCGTTCGGGGTCAGGGAGGAAGCCGAGTTCGTCCATGAGCCGCTCGGCGTACAGCGCCCACCCCTCGATGTTGGCACTGACCCCGCCGATGGTGGCCTGGTAGCGGGACAACTGGTCGGCGACGTGCGTCCACTGCGCCAACTGGAGGTGATGACCCGGGACGCCCTCGTGGTACCAGGTGGTCACCAGGTCGTACACGGGGAAGCGGGTGGCGCCCATGGTCGGCAGCCAGGTCTGGCCCGGCCGCGAGAAGTCCTCGGACGGCGCGGTGTAGTAAGGGGCTGCTGCACTGCCCGCGGGTGCGATGCGCGACTCCACCTTGCGGACCTGCTCGGCGAGTTCGAAGTGGGTGCCGTCCAGGGCGTCGATGGCCTCGTCCATCAATCCCTGGAGCCAGCTGCGCACCTCCTCGACGCCTTCGATGTGCTCCCCGTGCTCATCGAGGTGGGCAAGGGCCTCCCACGGGCCGGCACCCGGAAGGATCTTCTCCGCTTCGGTCGTCATCTCCGTGAGCAGACGGTGGTACTCCGACCAGCCGTAGGCGTACGCCTCGTCGAGGTCCAGCTCGGTGCCGTTGAAGTAGCGGGACCAGCGGGCGTACCGTTCACGGCCCACGGTGTCGGGAGCATCGGCGACGGCGGGCGCGTACACATCGCGCATCCAGTCCCGCAGGGCGGTCAGGGCATCCGTGGCGCTGCGGGCGGCGGACGCGAGGTCCTCGCGCTGCGCCGTGGGGCCGTCCGCGACGAAGTCCTCGAACCAACTGCTGTCCGTCCCGATCCACTCCGTCAGTTGGTCGATCATCGTCGCCGTCGCCCGCGGGCCGGCCGGTAGCTTCCGCTCCAGCCCCAGTTGCAGCGAGGTGCGGTACCCCTCGAATGCGCTCGGCACCGCCCGCAGGCGGCGGGCGATCGCTGCCCAGTCCTCCTCGGTGTGCGCCGGGGTGACCGTGAACACCTCACGGACCTCGTGGACCGGGGAGCGGAGGTTGCTCACTGTGCGCAGTCCTTCATCGGACTCGCGAACACCCAGGTCGGCCGTCAGTCGCTCGCGCAGCAGTCGACCACAGCGCCGTTCGGCGTCGCTTTGGGCACCCGGCAGCTTCTCGGCGTCGTCAAGCTCGGCCAGGGTCCGTCGGGCGAGCTCGATGAATCCCTGCTGACCCTCGGGTGAGTAGTCGGGCAGGAACGGCGAACTCTCCTTGACTCCCAGATAGGTGCCGACGGTCGGGTCCAGTTCGATGAGGGCGTCGACGTATGCGTCGGCGACCTGACGGGGCAGCGGGCTGCTGGGGGTTACTGACATGCACACATCCTCATACGAGTGGGGGGTCCGCGTCACCATCGTCTGGCCGCGGGAGTGTCGCTGACCGGCCATTCCTTCGCTACTGACCGGCCAGCGGTCGGTCAGCGGTCGTGGGTAACGGGCCGAAAGGTCGATCAGCGGTCACAGTCGACATGCTTACCTGACGCCCGCTCGAAGGGGTCGCCGGGGGCTCATCTGGACGCGATTCGGCTGGGATTCGGCTGCCACGAGCTGGGGAATCCGGGCGGTTCCCGACGGTCTGTGGCGGTCGGTCCCGGCGCGATCTGGGTGTCCGCTCGGTCGCCCAGGGCATGTGTTGGACCGGCGGTCCTTCGAGGGGCGGCGATAGGGGCGCGGCCGTGGAGGTGCCCGCTATGGGTACGGCTCTCAGCGCTCCGCCGCTCTCCCCATGGCTACTCTCCGTCATGGCGGGTGAAGGGCGGATCTGCCTATGCGGGCCACGCCCCTCGCACGGACTGCTGGCCCTGCTCAGTGGGTCTGGGCCGGCTGATCCCTGCGGTCCGGCGGTAGCAGCGGCCCGCACTCCCACTGCTGGAAGATCAACCGGGTCTCCACCCGTGCCACCTCGGGGCGCGAGGTGAACTCGTCGATCACCAGCCGCTGGAGATCCGCGGTGTCCGCCACGGCCACATGAACGAGATAGTCATCCGGGCCGGTCAGATGGAACAGCGCCCTGGACTCGGGTAGCGCGCGGATGCGTTCCACGAACGTACTGATCAACTCGCGACGGTGCGGGCGCACCTGTACGGAGAGCAGCGCTTGGAGCCCGCGGCCGAGCCGGGCCGGGTCGAGTGCCAGACGATGGCCAAGGATCACGCCCGAACGGCGCAGCCTGGCCACGCGGTCGAGACACGTGGATGCGGCGATGCCCACGTCCGCCGCGAGATCGCGATAGGTGGTCCGTGCATCGTTCTGTAGGAGGCGAAGTATGCGGAGATCCACCGGATCAAGAGCGATAGATTCGGCCATTGGCCGAACGTAGCACGGGATCATGCCCGAACTTCCCGGTAAGTGTTCACCCTGCGGTCATGGAGAACTCAGCCTTCGCCGCCCCGACACCCCGGGCCCTGGCCACCGAAGCAGTCCATGCCGGACGCGAGGACCTCGCACAGCTCGGCCTGCACGCACCTCCACTGGATCTGTCCACGACCTACCCGTCCTACGACGCGGCTCAGGAAGCAGAGCGGATCGACGCCTTCGCCACCACCGGTGCCCGGCTGGAGGGTCCGCCCGTCTACGCACGGCTCGACAATCCGACGACGGCCCGGTTCGAGACTGCGCTCGCCCGGCTCGAAGGCGCCCAGGACGCGGTGGCGTTCGCCAGCGGAATGGCGGCGCTCACCGCGGTACTGCTGGTGCGCGCCAGTATGGGACTCAGGCACGTGGTGGCGGTGCGCCCGCTCTATGGATGCAGTGACCACCTCCTCGCCGCGGGCCTGTTGGGCACCGAGGTCACCTGGACGGATCCGGCTGGCATCGCGGCGGCGATCCGACCCGACACCGGTCTGGTGATGGTGGAGACCCCGGCCAATCCCACGCTCGCGGAAGTCGATCTCGCGGCGGTCCGGCACGCCTGTGGTGCGGTCCCCCTGCTCGTCGACAACACCTTTGCCACCCCCGTACTCCAACGGCCCCTGGAGTTCGGCGCCCAGATCGTCCTGCACAGTGCGACCAAGTACCTCGGCGGACACGGCGATGTGCTGGGCGGGGTGGTGGCGTGCGACGAGGAGTTCGCGGGCCGACTGAGGCAGGTGCGGTTCGCGACCGGGGGCGTTCTGCACCCGATGGCGGGCTATCTGCTGCTGCGGGGGCTGGCCACCTTGCCTATACGTGTGGCAGCGGCTTCCGCCTCGGCCGCCGAACTCGCCCGACGGCTCGGCTGCGATCCGCGAGTGACCGCGGTCCACTATCCACGACTCGGCGGTGGCATGGTCTCCTTCGAGGTCCACGGTGACCCCAGGGACGTCATCGCAGCCGTCCGGCTGATCACACCGGCGGTCAGCCTCGGCAGCGTGGACACCTTGATCCAGCATCCTGCCTCCATCAGCCATCGCATCGTCGCCGAGACCGATCGCCACTCGGCGGGCGTCAGCGACCGACTGCTACGGCTGTCGGTGGGACTTGAGGACGTCGACGACCTCTGGAGCGACCTCAGCCAGGCCCTCGGTGCCCAGCCGGCGCGCCGGGAAGAGCGGCCGATGAACGGGACGCTGTTGACGTCACCTCAAGGCGCGCGGTGATCACCAGGGTGCCTTCCTCCAACTGGTAGTCGAGCGGCAATCCGAGGCCCCGCATGGCGGAGACCATCCCGGTGTTCGACGACCGGGTCACCGCGTACACGCTCCGGCAGCGGGTCTCCCGGGCCAGTGCGAGGAGTCGACGCAGCAGTTCGGCGCCGATGCCCCGGCGCTGCCAGTCGTCCTCGACGAGCAGCGCCACCTCGGTCTCGTCCCCGTCCCACAGGAGGTGCCCCAGGGCGACCATGCGTCCCGAAGGCGTTCTGGCGGCGAGAGTCTGTCCGAAACGCGGATCGAGCAGATGGTTGAGATAGCGGTGGGCATCGCCGACCGGGCCGTGGTAGCGCTGCCGTAGGGCCCGGTCGGAGCACCGCTCGTGCAGTGCCGTCGCCTCGGACACGTCCGAGAGACCGGCTCGGCCCACGACGATCTCCTCGCCCTCGGCGAGCGTCCAGACGTCCTGGCCCCGGGGAATGCGCAATCCGAGCACGGCGTCCAACTCCACGAGGGCCCGTGCCCGGGCGAACTCGGTCGGGGTGAAGGCCAGATATGGGCGTTCCACCGTGATCGCGCCGCCTTCGCCGTCTCTCAACCGCATCACCGTGCCGTCCAGGACGCCCTCGACGGGCGGGAGGTCACGGGCGCGGTGGCCTGACGCGGAGACCGCGGGCCGGGACCTGATCGTGCACCGGCCCAGCAGCCGTCGCAGGGACAGGGGGAGCGCCGCGGAGTCCACGGCGGTACGGGCGGCGAGCGCGAGGACCCGGGTGGGCGTGTCGACCACGTCATGCGCGTCGGCGCGCTCGGTCCAGATGTCACGACCGCCCGCGCGGGCGATCTCCCGGGTCAGATGTTGTGCCTCCAGGGCGACCGGGGCGCGGAGCAGGAACTCGTCCACCGTCCCATCGGTGAGGGGGTGTGTCTGGAGGGTGAGGATATCGACGCGCAACCCCGCCAGGGCGGTGCAGAGGGCGGCGAGTGAGCCGGGTGTGTCCTGCACGGTGGTACGCATCCGCCAGAGCGTCGTCTCCGGTTGCTCCGGTACCGTGCCGGCCGCTGGAGAGGCAAGGTCGGGTACATCCGAGGTTGACGGGGCGAGACGCATTCCGGTGTCGATGTCCTGGACGCAACGGGCGCTCCCCGCCGTCCGCGCGCTCTTCCGCACATCCGCCGATGGGTTCTCCCGCGCATCTGCCCGCAGGTCCGCCTGCCCGTCCGTCCGTACGGGTTTCCGTGCGGAGGGCTCTTCGCGGCGGGTACCGCTCTGGCCGGGGCGAGATCCCTCTTCGGTGCGATCCAAGGTCGTGTCGTCGGCTGTAGCGCCCTTCGACGGGGCCGGACCTGCCGGCGGTGTACCGGGGGGCGCGGTCGGTCCGCTCGTACTGGGGGTGGAGCCGGAGCGCGTGACGATGATCGGTGTGGTGGTCGGGGACGCACCGCGGCCAATGGACCGACGGCGGGACCAGCCGAGCCACCAGAGCAGAAGCACACCGGTACTGACCACGGCGATCGTCACCGCCGCGGTCGTCGAGGGCTCCGGGAAAGCCGGTGCCGAACCCAGCGCCCCCGAGGTGCCGCGGGTGGTCAGGTCGCCACCGTGGATCCCCGCGGTACGGCCGGCGTCGGCGCCACCCATGGCGCCGGGGTCTGTTGTGGCGTGACGGGTCATCGCGCCGTTGACGGTCAGCAGGAGTACCGCCGTCACCGCAGCGAAGGCGGCAGATGGACCGAAGAGACTCCGCCGCCACTGGCGCGGACGGCGGGTGCGTTGCGCGGACATCGTCTCGGTCATGCATCCACCCTCTCCGAGCCGTATTGCCCAGCCACGAACGCTGTGTGACCGATGGGTAAAGAGTGGTGCGAGAGGGCTTGATCGAGTCCGCTGCTGACCCTGTGGCATGGGCCCAGGGCGGCGCCACCGTACGCCGGGCGCCCTACCGTCTGCCGTGCTGCCCTACCGCCCTGTCGCGAGGGGCCTGACCGGCTTGCGCACGGCCTTCACACCACCATGGGCACGGGCGGTGGCGTCCTACCGTGGGGGTGTCCCTACCGCAGCGCCGCCAGCAGCCGCGCCGCCTGGGTGACCGCTTGGGACGAACCTCCGCGGCGCGCCAGCTCGGCCAGCCCCGGTATCCCGCCCTCCGCCTGCGCAGTGTGTGTCGGCCGCACCAGCGTCGCCTGTGCCGCTCCGGACCGGGATGGCGAATTGGCACCCGACATGTCCAGGGGGTCGAGGCCCGTCGGTCCCTCGACACCGCGGTCGGCCTCCATCGGCCCGATGGCCGGCTCCTGGGCGACCCCCACCCTCACGGTTATGAGGCGCGGACCGCACTGCTCCACGCAGTCCGCGGCGACCGCGAGGAGGCCCCCCACGGCCCGTGCCGCCTTCGGTGAACCAAGCAGCTCGGGCAGTGCGCCGGCGAGCACCGACCAGACCGTGCGATGCGCACCCGTGGCTGCGGCCGTGGCCAGGGCGTCGGTGATGCGGGTGGGCTTCACATGGCCGTGGGCAACCAACTCGCCCAGCTCACGCCCCAGGAGAGCAGGGTCCAACTGGCCACGGGCCGCGGTCACCAACAATGCATCCACCGCGGCCAGTCGGTCGTCGGCGACCCGCACCCCAAGGCCCGCCGCGATCGCCCGGTGCATCGCCTGCCCGGCGGGCCCGCTCGGGGCCGCGCCCTCGGCCAGCCGTGGCAGGCACCAGGCGCCACCACGCAGATCGCTGTCATGGATGTCGGCCACCATGGTCTCCAGCAGCCCCGGCAACAGCCAGCTTGCCAGTGCTTCGCGGTGGTGCGGTACGACGGTGGGCCAGTGCGGCACCACGCTCTGCCAATTGCCGTAGTACATGAGGCACCTGTAGTCGTGGCGGTGCCGGGGATCGACCTGTCGGCTCAGCCAGTGGAATCCGGCGGGGAACTCCCGCTGGATCGCCCGCCGGGCCCGCGCCCGGTCCAGCAGCCGCCGCGTCGCCCGTGCCGGATGCCGCAGAAGACTGTCCTCGGAGTCCGATTCGGCCGGCTCCCGATCCTCCTCCTGCCCCGGGTGCAGGGCAGCCAGAAAGGGACCGCCGCCCATGAGCCAGAGCGCGAGCCGGTCGCCCTCTTCCGTGCCCAGTCCTGCTGCGGCCTCGGCCGCCACACCCGGGTCCCACTCGCCGTCGTCCGAGGCGACCCGCAGCAGCGCCTGGGCGAAGTCCGCCGGTGCAGGCTCGACACCGAGCCGGCCGTACTCCCTCAGGCGCTCCACCAGAACGGCGGGGTCGAGGACTCCGTTCTCCCATGTCGGCGTCGACAGGAGGAACGGCACGGATCGATTCCTGACCAGCTGGGCCGCCTCCCAGAGCCGTGCCCTGGTGATCGCCGCCATACCGCTGTGCGGGCACCCGGACTGGGTGGGTGCCTTGTTCTGGACCTGGCGGATCGCCCGGTCGGAGATCCGTCCCAGCAAGGCGGCGGCGACCACGTCCACCGCGTGGACGCCCCGCTCGAAGTGGGCGTCGAGATCGGCGAACCGGGAGAGGTGCGACTGCAACCACCAGCGGTTCGCCATGGCGCTGCGCAGTTCGGTGACCAGTGCCTCCGGCTCGCGGTGCGCGAGGCGGACCAGACCGTCCAGCGCCCGTTCGAACGCAGAGGGGTCCGTGGTGCCTCCTCGTACCACCGAGAGCTCCGCCACGAGTTCGGCGACCGATGTGGCCGGGGGAGCGAGCCTGATCGGCTCGGGTACGGCGGGCAGGAGCTCCTCATGGGTGCTCGGGTCCGTCGCCACCGTCACCGCGCCGAACAGATCTGCCGCCGCCGCATGGTGGACCGGGCTCAGGAGCGATGCCGACGCGGCCAGTTCCTTCCGAAGGTCGTCGTCCGCCGGCAGCAGATGACGTGACACCACTTTCAGCGCCCGCCCCTGGATGATGACGTCGTCATGGCCGAAGGCTTCGGCGACCACCGGCAGGAGTTCACGAACAGCCGCCGAACTCTCCGCACGCTCTCTGTTCACTGCGTTCGTTGCGTCGGTCGCGCCGGTCGCGTCTGTTGTGGGCGTTGCGCTCTTGGTGCCGGGCTTCTTCCTGAGCTGGGTGTGCGACCGCAACACCTTCCCCAGCAGCGACAGTTGAGCCGTGACCAACTTCTTCTCGGTGCGAAAGAGAACGGCGCCAGACATTTCGGCGAGGGCCGACGTCGACAGTGCCCCGCTCTCGGCGAGCCGGGCGAGCACGCCCTGAGCAACCGTCGCGACGGAGGTCGGGCCGTCGGCGGCCATGCCCAGCCAGTCGGGAACACGGGCCGCTTCCTCGTGTCCGGTCAGCTCCAGCCGCCGCAGCAGGGCCAGGAAGAAGCGCAGGTCACCCGGTTTGCCGCCGCGCAGGAGTCGGGCGACACAGGCGTCCACCACCACCGCGCGTTCCACCACCCCGTCCTCGGTGAGGCCGACGAGCACCGAGGGCCAGTGGGCGGGCGTATCAGGGTCCGCGTACCAGGCGAGTGGGCCGGGCAGTTGCGGGGTTTCGAAGAGCCGAGGCACCAGGATCGGCGTCTGCGGGTCCTCGGTGAGCCGTTGACGCAGTCGATGGAGCGTGCCGGATCGCATACGGCTCAACTCGTTGATCCAGCCGTACACATAGCCGTCGGTGACAGGCACCGGGCAGCCGGCTAGATCCACCAGGCGGCGGATCAGCCAGTAGTCCTCTTCGGCGGTGGAGGCACGTGCGGCCAGCCGGTGGGCAACGTCCCCGAGCCAGTCGGCGTCCCGCTCCTTGAGCACCTCGACGAGCGCATCACGGGGCGTGCCGGACCCGGTGCGCAGATCCCTGGACCCCAACCAGAGGGCAGCGGCTGCCGCTCCGGTGTGGCAGCCTGCGCCCGCAACCAACAGGGCGGCCCCCACGTCGTTGCGCTCCCGCCAACTGGGCCAGCGGCTCGGATCGCCCTGGCGCAACTCGTTGCGCAGGGTCTTGAGCTCGGTCAGCATCGTCTTCCGCTCGGCGGGACCCAAGCGCTTCAGCAACGTCGGGACCTTCGTGGGGTGTCCCGCGCGCACGGCTTCCAGGAGTGTGTTCATCGGGCAGCTCCTGACACCGGGTGATCGGCGGTGGCGGAGACGGTGGCCTCGCGTCGGGTGATACGTACGGCCAGGGCGTGTTTGCACGGCCCTCTCTGGCCCAGGTGGTCGGACCACCAGGCGCAGGTGCACCGCAGCCGTCCGTCCTCCTCGCGCACCTGGTACACCCGTTCGCCGGAGGTCACCGACGCGCCTTCGGCATGTAGGGCGACGGCCCGGGACGACACCAGCTTCCGGGCCGCCACCAGACGCGGGTTGTGCCGCTCGGCCCGGTCCGCGTCATAGGGGAGTTCGCGGTGGAAGTACGCCGCGTCAGCCACGTCGTAGCCCACCCGTCCGGCGGTTCCCAGCCGCACCAGGGCCGCTCGTACCCGGGCCACCGACAGACCGGAGCGGCTCGCCAGATCCGCGGGATCGATGGTCGGCTCCCAGGCGAGCAACACCGAGATCAACTCGGCGTCCTGGGCCGCCTCCTCGGTGGCCAGGGCTTCGAGCACCCCGCCCTCGCCGGAGAATCCCCTACGGGTGTCGGGCGAAAGGGTGAGCGTCAGCCGCATACCGGGCAGCACCACCTCCCATGCCGTCGAGGTGGGGGAGTTCGAGCCGCCGGGCGTCGCCGGCCCGTACACGCGCAGGGCGATCGCGTGGCGCAGGACCCGGCGCAGCGCCGTCAGCCGCTCCGGCCCCGGCAGACAGACCGCGCCGGCCACCGGACGCGTGGTCGGCCGCAGGGTCTTGCCGGCCGGCACCACCCACTTCGCGCCCAGGGAAGCCCGACCCGTCGACGTGGGCAGCGAGCGCAGAAAACGCACGGCCTCCGTCGCGGACAGCTCTGCTCGCAGATCGAAGCCCGCGGTCGCCACCTGGGCCTCGGCGAACCCCCGCAGCCAACGGTCCGGCAGCGGTACCTTCTTCTCCACCACCGATCCGTCGAGCGTGGTGACGGCCAACTCTTCCGGACCCACCCGCAGATGGAGCGGACTGTCACCGGTCATGCGGGACAGGGCATCGCGCAACGGATTGTTGACGTCCACGTTGGTGGTGCCCCGCCCGGTCTCCCTGCCGTCCAACCCCGCGCTCAACACGTCCAGCCGGGCGTAGACCCCACAACACCCCGAGAAGGACTCAAACCGCAAACGATCGCCGTTGCCGGTCACCACGGGATCCAGCAGGGGGCGAGGCGTGGGGTCCACATAGCGGGCGGCTGCCACGTCCGCGACCGCCAACAGACCACGCGCCGCGGTGTGGGGCGAGGTCAAGAAGCCCGAGAAGAAGTGGGGGTGCGCTTGTGCGCCGACGGGTGTCAGGCCCCCCGAAGTCTCCAGCCCGAGGAGGGGTCCGTCGGCCGATGACTCAAGGGTGGACGGGCGTGCGTAGGCGAGTGCCTGCATGGATCGCGTCATGCAAAAGACCGTAGGCGCAGGCACTGACATTCGATCCGCCACGAGCGGTGCCGGGGTGCATCTGACAGGCTGCGACGGCGGAAGAGTCCCTGGTCAACGGCACCAACCGACGTTATCCACAGGGCGGGTGTGCGTCGATGGGGCGCCCCACGTCATGACGGCCGACCCATCGCCCATCAGCGACATCGAAGCGGGCAAGGGCCCGGCGCGCGGTGTTATCTCCGCTTGCTCAGGGTGTGCCGGCCCGTGCCAAAAACCCCACGCCCCGGGCGATCTCGGCCGGGCTGAGATGGGCGTACCCCAACACCAGGTCCACGCCCCCATCCCCAGACCCACTCGCTGTGTCCAGCACTGCCATCCCGCCCGCCACGTCCGACATGCCCGCCTCGCCCGCGGCGCTCACCGTGCCGTCCGCGGGCTCGGTCGGCAATCGGGCAGCCGCCATCCCTGCCCCGTCCGTGGTCTGCACATCGCCGCCGGTCATCCGATGGTCCGACAGCAGTCGCACGGCGACCCCCGCGTCCGCCGCCCGCTTCCGGAACGCTTCCTCGGGTCCATACCGTGCCGGCAGCTGCGCGATGATGTGCAGCCCGGCGGCGATGCCGCTCACCCGGGTACCGGGAAAGTGCTCGTCGAGGGCCCGGACCAGGGCATCCCTTCGCTCCCGGTAGGCCCGCTGGCAGCGGCGCAACTGTCGGTCATAGTCTCCGCGGTCGACGAAGTCTGCCAACACTTCCTGGTCCAGCGCCGGATTGCCCAGATCCATCGTGCGCTTGCGCTCCACGACCTCCTCCAGGAGCCGCGGCGGTACGACGACCCAACCGAGCCGCAGCCCCGGCGCCAGCGACTTGCTGACCGAGCCGCTGTAGGCGACCCGGTCGGGGTCGAGGCCCTGGAGCGCACCGACGGGGGCCCGGTCGTAGCGGAAGTCGCCGTCGTAGTCGTCCTCGAAGATCAACCCGTCCACGGCACGTGCCCAGTCGAGGAGTTCGATGCGCCGCCGCGCAGAGTAGGCGATCCCGGTGGGGAACTGATGGGCCGGTGTCGTCATCACCGCGCGCACGCCCGATGCGCGCAACGGCCCCATCGACAGTCCCTCGGCATCGAGCGGGAGTGCCGCCATCCGCAGGCCGACGCCGGTGAAGACGGGTCCGTGACTGGGACTCCCCGGGTCCTCGACCCCGATGCTCCGCAGGCCGTGGGCGTACAGGACGGACCCGAGCAGGGCCGTCGCCTGGGTGACGCCGGAGCACACCACCAGACGGCCAGGGTCGGCCACCACTCCTCGCCGTCGGGTCAGGAGTGCGGCCAACTGCTCGCGCAGGGCCGGCAACCCACGGGGGTCGGGGTAGCCGAGGGACCGGTGGGGCAGCCGCGCGAGGACGGACTTGTGCGTCGCCGCCCACGCGCTCCGCGGAAAGAGGGAGAGGTCCGGTGTGCCCGGCCGGAAGTTCACCTGCGCGGCAACGGACCGGGGAGCTGGGGCGTGCGCCGAACGGACGCCTCCACGCGCGGCCTCGCCCACCCAGGTGCCCGAACCCCGGTCACTGCGCAGATATCCCTCGGCCGTCAGCTGTTCATACGCCTCGGTCACCAGACCGCGGGAAACACCGAGGTCGGCAGCGAGGTCCCGGCTGGAGGGCAGACGGGTGCCGGCCGCCAGCCGGCCCGCCCGAACCGCCTCACGCAGGGCGGACTGAAGCGCCCGTCCGCGCTGACGCGCGGGTGCCGTCGTAGCGGGAAGCAGCAGTTCCCAAGCGGTCGACCAGGGCCCTCCTCCCGCAGGAGCCGACCGATGGCGGTCCGCGCCTTCAAGGGGTTCCGCCATCGCGCCCGCTTCCTTCGATGTCGTCTGCCGTCGATGATCCGTCGTTGCCTGATACGACCTGTCATGACGTGCCATGGGTCGTGCTGGTCCGCTCGCCGCGCGGCGGTGGCCTCCGATCGCCGAACGCCGTACGCCCACCGGATGGTTCCCCTCCACGTGATCGAGCACCAACTGCCGCCAAGGCCCGCGGCGAGAGATCCGGGCTGCTGAATTGGTCCTCGATGACACCAGGAAAGTGGACCTTAAAGGGGACCGCCCGGCTCCCTAGCGTCATGGCCATGGCCATGGACCACCGACCACCGCATCGTGCCAACTCCGACGCCCTCCGCGGCGTACTCCTCGTCTCCTTCGCCTACTGCCTGGTGGGAGCCTCATTCACCGCCAACAGCGTGCTGGGGGAGTATCCGTACGCGGGTGGTCAAGCCGTACGGTACGCACTCGCCTTCCTGCTGCTCCTCCCTCTGCTGGGCGGTAGGGCGGCACTCGGTCCGGTGGCCGCGCTGAGGCCCGGCCAGTGGGGACGCATCGCCCTGCTCGCAGGGGTCGGCATGGTCGGTTTCAACCTGGCCATCCTGGCTGCGGAACGTACCGCCGAACCCGCTGTTCCCGGTGTGTTCGTGGGGTGTGCCCCGGTGGTCGTCGCCGTCCTGGTACCCCTCGTCGACCGTCGACGCCCCACCCGTCCCGTCCTCTGGGGAGCCCTGCTGGTGGCGGTGGGGGCGTTGACGGTTCAAGGGTGGGGCCGAACCGACACCGCGGGCATCGTCTGGTCGGTGGCGGCGCTGATCGGGGAAGTCGGGTTCGCGGTCCTCGCCGCTCCGGTGCTGCGCCCGCTCGGACCCCGGCTCCTGACGGCGTGCGTCTGCGCCGTCGCGGCCGTGGAGTCCACCATCATCGGCCTGGTACTGGATGGTTCCGGCTTCGTCCGGATGCCCGACGGGGCGGAGGCCGCAGCGCTGCTCTGGCAGGCCGCCATCGTCACCGTGATCGGATTTGTGACCTGGTACATGGGCATCCAGCGCATCGGCACCGAACGCGCGACCCTCTTCACCGGTGTCATCCCCGTGACCGCGGCACTGACGGCGCCACTTGTGGGCGCCGGCACCTTCGGTGCGGCACAGGCCGCCGGTGGAGTGCTCGTCGGATGCGGCGCGGCGCTGGGGTCCGGGGTGTTCGGCCGTCGGGCCCGGAGGGGACTGGCGCCAGCAGGCCCAGCAGGCCCAGCGATATCAGCGACATCAACAACCGACACCGCAGGACCGCCCAAGGAGACCGGTCGCTCCGGACGCTAGCCTGCCGTTCCTGGTGCACCCGACCGCGGTGCACCAGGAACGCCGGCCGTCCGGGGCGAGCTCATCGACTGCTGCCGTCGAGCAACACCCGGGCGACCAGTGCCGGATCGTCGTTCATGGGTACGTGTCCACAGCCCGGCAACCGCACCAGGCGCGCTCCGGGGATGATGCCCTTGGCCCGGACGCCCTGGCGCCGCAACAGCAGTCGGTCCCGGGTGCCCCAGGCGATGGTCACGGGCACGTCCGGCACATCGTCCGTGAACCTGACACCGCCCCCTGCGGCCAGGGTCTGCTGGAAGCCGGTGGCCTCGCGCAGCGCCAGGGTCTCCGCGACGACCGCGTCCGGTGAACGCCGTCCGGGGCGGGCGTAGATGGTGCCGGTCAGGGCGGTGCGCCCGGCCGCCGTCTTGGACAGGCCCTCGATCATGGGCAGCGGCAGTGCCCGGGCCGCGCTTCGCATCGCCTTGAGCGTGCCGAATGCGTACCTGCGTTCGGTTTCGTTCCAGAAACCGGCTGGCGACAGCGCCGTGACCGAACGGGCGATCTTTCCCCGCCCCAACTCCAGCGCCAGCAGTCCGCCGAGGGAATTGCCCGCGACATGGGGTTGCTCGATGGCCAGCGCGGTACAGAAGGAACCGAGTACGGCACCAATGGTGGGCAAGTCATAAGAAATCCCACCGGCCAATGGTGGGGAGATCCCGAATCCGGGCAGGTCAACGGCGATCACATCGCGTTCGGCGGCCAAAACGCCCATGACAGGTTCCCATGCCTGCCAGTGATGTCCTATGCCGTGGAGAAGCAGGAGGGGTTCTCCCGCTCCCGCCCTTTCATATGAAACAGACAGTTTTCGGCTGCCCTGAGGTGATGCGACGGAGAACGAAATACTTGCGACCATGTCTCCCACTCCCTCGTGTCACCCCTGCGTGAGCGCTGTAGACGGGGTGTCAGCAATGATTACCCTCCAGTAGCTTCTGGTTCAAGAGGACCGACACTTCCAGCCGGGGCCTTTGGGTCCGGCTGGACACCCGGGTGCCCGGTCGGTTGGGATGGGTGGGTGTCGACCGATACCCTCACCGACGTCTTCGAAGAGCACCGCCCTGTCCTGACCGGCGTGGCCTACCGCATGCTGGGTCGGGCGGCGGACGCAGAGGACGTGGTGCAGGAGGCGTGGCTGCGCTGGTCAGCGCGGGCGGCGGACGGTGCTGCAGCAGTCGCTGAGGTGCGTGAGCCGCGCGCCTATCTCGTCCGCATCACCGCCCGGCTCGCGATCGACCGGCTCCGTCAGATCCGCTCCCGCCGCGAGTCGTACGTCGGGCCGTGGCTCCCTGAACCGATCGTCACGGACTTCGCAGCCACGCCGTCCGACCCTGGCGAACGTACGATTCTGGCCGAATCGGTCTCCTTTGCCGTCCTTGTGGTCTTGGAGTCGCTCTCGCCCTTGGAGCGGGCCGTGTTCGTGCTCCGTGAGGCGTTCGGCTTTCCTCACGCGGAGATCGCTAACACGCTTGATCGCTCCGAGGCGGCCGTGCGTCAACTGGCGGTCCGGGCCCGTCAGCGGGTCGACGAGCGCAAACCTCGCTACCGCGCGAATCCCGATGAGTGTCGCGACCTCACCGAGCGCTTCCTCGCAGCCGCCTCCGGAGGTGATCTGGAGGACCTGTTGGGCCTGCTGGCACCCGGCGTGCGACTGGTCGGAGACAGTGGGGGCAAGAGCAAGGCGCCGCTGCGGGTCATGGTGGGCGCAGACAAGGTTGGCCGCTTCCTGTTGGCCGTCGGGCAGACGCCGGTCCCGGCCGCCGAATATCAGATCAACGAGATCAACGGCGCACCGGGCATCGTTCTTCGTTCCGCCGGAAAGCCGGACACCGTCGTCCAGCTGGAGATCGCGGACGGACTCGTCCAGTGCATCTACATCGTGCGCAATCCCGACAAATTCGCCGCGATCACATCGCTTTGATGCATGGCTTCGCACGTCAGAGGCCATGGTCCGAAAAGTCGAAAACGCGTGGAGTGTGCATAAGGCGCACTGTTCCGCGGTGCGAACGCCCCATGAACGCTTGTATAAGGCAGCCGATTTTCCTGGTGTGGCGAGGCAGGATTGGTCTTGACCAAGGTGCCGCGTCGCCTTATCGTCGGCTGAGATAGTGCAGGAACCTTTAATAAACAAGGGCGCGGAAAAGCCGCCGCTGACACGGCGAAATGCGGAGGATCAGGGTGGGGACCACGCAGCTGGAATCAGTGCCGGAACCGAAGTACTGGCACCTGAAGAACGTGATCGGAGAGGCACTCGACTCTGACTTCTCAGTGGGTGAGGTCCTGCCCAACGAGCGTGATCTCGCCGCTCGCTTCGGAGTTGCCCGGGCCACGCTCCGGCAGGCTCTCGAACAACTCGAACTAGAAGGCCGGCTCCAGCGTCGCCGCGGAGTCGGTACCACCGTCGCGCCGCCGCGCGTCGGGGTGGACGTCTCGACCGGCCGCCAGGCTTGGCCGGGCGCGGCCCAGGACGCCTGGCAGTCCTTCGACTGCGCCAAGGCGATCCCGCCGGCCGCGGTCGCCCGCATGCTCGGCACCGGCACCGAAGATCAGACCTATGCCCTGCGCCGACTGCGGGTCTCCCACGGTCACCCAGTCGCCGCGGAACTGCTCTACGTTCCGGTGGCGTCCGTGCCCGACCTGTCGGCCATAGACGCGCCGTCCGGTCCGTCCCGTGCCCGCGCTGTCCTGCGGGAGCTCCAGCGACTCGACCTCGACGGCCAGGACCGTTCGGTCGAGTTGGGTTCGGCCCGCGCTGACGACGCCAAGGAACTCGATCGGCTGCCCGGCGCACCCGTGTTGGTGGTCACCACCCGGTATCTGTCCCAGGGCAGGACCGCGGCCGTGACCGTCGCCACCTACCGCGCCGACACCTGCCGGCTCACCTTCGGTGACACCGGCGATGTGGAGATCAGCCACCCCGTGGAGGAGCGCCGCGCTTCCTGAGCAGGCGCATTCCATGCCCTCAGGGCCGCTCACACGGCCCCGAGGGACACAAGCCGGACCTTGACGGCCCGCCGCACCGAGCATCAGCTCAGTGGCGGGCCGTCACCGTTCCCTGCACTGCGAACAACTCCTCCTCCACGTGGTCGAGCGCCAGCCTGAGCGCGCCCGTGGCCACGGCGGCCTCACCGAGGAGGGAGAGCGTCACACGCGGCGGTCGAAGGCAGTAGCGCGCCAACTCGTCCCGGAGCGGGTCCAGCACCCCGTCCAGCCCGGCGGCCCAGCCCCCGACCACCACGACCTCGGGATCGAGCGCAAGCACCAGTGCCGCCACATCGTGGACCAGTCGCTGGATGAAGCGCTCCACAGCTGCCTGAGCCCGGACGTCCCCCTGCCGCGCCAGCGCGAACACATTGGCCACCGCCTGCTCGTCCAGCGGGTGCAACGGTTCGTCCGTCGGCGACAGCAGCTTCTCGGGCGAGACCTCGCGCCCCAACAGGTGCAGGGCCCCGATCTCACCCGCCGCACCACCGAACCCGCGATGCAGCCGGCCCCCGATCAGCGATCCGGCACCCGGACTCAGGCCCGCGAGGACGAAGACGATGTCGTCGGAGTCCTTGCCGGAGCCCTTCCAATGCTCGGCGACTGCCGCGGCGTTGGCATCGTTCTCCACGAGCACCGGGCAGCGGAACGAACGCTGGAGCCGCTGCCCGAGCGCCAGTCCGGTCCAACCGGGCAGCGCCGTGCCCAGCCGTACGGTGCCGTCAGCTTCAACGATGCCGGGGGAGCCGACACCGACGGCGCGCAAGCTGGTGCGGGCGATCCCCGTCCGCCGCAGCACGTCCGCGATCACCAGCCGCACCCGGTCCAACCGGTCGTCCGCGGACGCCGTCTCCGACACCTCCCGGGAGCCCGCACCGATGATGCGGCCGTCCAGCCCCGAGACCAGCGCGGCGACCCGGTGGGGGCCGATTTCGACGCCCAGGAGGTGCCCGGCTTCTACCCGGAACCGGAACCGTCTCGCCGGCCTGCCCTGGCGGCGCGCCTCGCCCTCCTCGGGAACCGACTCGGCGACCAGTCCCGCCTCGATGAGCCCTTCGATCACACCCTCGACCGTCGGCCGTGACAGGCCGGTAACGCGGGTGAGATCCGTCAGCGTCGGAGAGCCCGCGCCTCGCAGAGCATGGAGTACCACCGCGGAGTTGATCCGCCGCAGCAGCGACGGATCACCGCCGGTCAGCCGCCCCACCATGTGTCCTTCCAGCCCTCACTCGTGCAGTTCGGGCGCGTGTGTCTGCCGGATCGTACTCGTTGGTCGAACGACGTGCACGATTGCTGCGCAGGCTGCAACGCAGCGCGTTCGTTCACTGACCAACGGAGACGGCCGAGGCGGTGTTATCGCGGGTCGACGCCCGTACCGAAGCGGTGCGCAGCGACTTCGAGAGCCTGCCCGCACTTTCGGTGTCGGTCACCCGGCGCGCTGTCGGTGCGGTGCGTCGGAACGCCCGCCCTCACCACAGAACGCGGGAGCGACCAAGGAAGTGCCCACCCCGTACGGGGCCGTCGCTCGGGAGGGAGAAGACGGCAGTGGAGACGGTGGAGACAGCGGAGAAGGGGAGAGGGGGAGAGGGGCCTCAGGCCGTGGGCCCGGGCTCGGCGGCCTCGCGCAGTATGGCGTACTCCTCCGCCATGGCAGCGGTGCTCCAGTGCGCATTGAGACCGCTGGGGTTGGGAAGCACCCAGATCCGCGTCGCGCCGATCGTCCGCTTCTGCGGCCCCACCTGTGCGGCGCGCTCGCCGAAGGCCGTCCGGTACGCCATCACACCCACCACGGCCAGCCAGCGGGGCTCCAACCGCTCCACCTTGGCCGTCAGCAGTCGTCCGCCCGCCACGTACTCCTCACGGCTCAACTCGTCGGCCCGCGCGGTCGCCCGCGCCACCACATTGGTGATCCCGAGTCCGTACGTCAGCAACTCCCGCTGCTGCGCGGGCTGCAACTGGTGGGGAGTGAATCCGGATCGGTGCAGCACGGGCCAGAACCGGTTGCCGGGACGGGCGAAGTGATGTCCGGTCGCCGCTGACATCAGTCCCGGGTTGATCCCGCAGAAGAGTACGGACAGGCCGCCCGCGACCACGTCATCGATGACGCGGTCGCGGGCGGCCTCCAACTCGTCGGGGGTCAGAGGATCGACCCCGGGGTGTAGCTCGCGGCCTCCGGGTGACGCTTGACGATCTCCTCGATGCGCGAGACCACTTGGGCCACCTGGTCGGCGGCGGCACCCGTGAAGGACAGCTTGTCCGCCATCAGGGCGTCCAGCTCGTCACGGCTCAGCGGGATGCGCTCGTCCGCGGCGAGCTTGTCGAGGAGCTCATTGCGCTCCGCGCCCTGCTCGCGCATCGCCAGTGCCGAGGCCACGGCGTTCTCCTTGATCGCTTCGTGGGCGACCTCCCGGCCCACCCCGGCCCGTACCGCGCCCATCAGCACCTTGGTCGTGGCGAGGAACGGCAGATAGCGGTCGAGTTCCCGCGCGATGACGGCCGGGAAGGCGCCGAACTCGTCCAGCACGGTCAAGAAGGTCTCCAACAGCCCGTCGAAGGCGAAGAAGGCGTCCGGCAGCGCCACCCGACGCACCACGGAACAGGACACGTCGCCCTCGTTCCACTGGTCGCCCGCCAGCTCCCCCGTCATTGAGGCGTAGCCGCGCAGGATCACCATCAATCCGTTCACCCGCTCGCAGGAGCGCGTGTTCATCTTGTGCGGCATCGCCGACGAACCGACCTGGCCCGGCTTGAAGCCCTCGGTGACCAACTCGTGCCCGGCCATCAGACGAATCGTCTTGGCCAGTGAAGAGGGGGCGGCGGCGAGCTGTACCAGCGCCGTGACCACCTCGTAGTCGAGCGAGCGCGGGTAGACCTGGCCGACCGAGGTGAACGCCTGGGCGAAGCCCAGGTGGCCGGCGATCCGCTGCTCCAGGTCGGCGAGCTTCGCGGCGTCCCCGCCGAGCAGGTCGAGCATGTCCTGTGCGGTGCCGACCGGTCCCTTGATCCCGCGCAGCGGATAGCGCTCCAGCAGGTCTTCCAGGCGTCCGTAGGCAGCCAGCAACTCATCAGCTGCCGTGGCGAAGCGCTTGCCGAGCGTGGTGGCCTGCGCCGCGACGTTGTGCGAACGCCCCGCCAGCACCAGCTCCGCGTACTCCGCCGACAGCTTGCCGAGACGGGCGAGCACGGCGACCGTGCGGTTACGCATCAGCTCCAGTGAGAGCCTGATCTGTAGCTGCTCCACGTTCTCGGTGAGATCGCGGGACGTCATGCCCTTGTGGACCTGCTCATGGCCGGCGAGGTCGTTGAACTCCTCGATCCGCGCCTTCACATCGTGGCGGGTGATCTTCTCCCGCTCGGCGATCGACGCCAGGTCGACTTGGTCGAGTACGCGTTCGTAGTCGGTCAGAGCCGCGTCGGGGACCTCGATGCCGAGGTCCTTCTGGGCGCGCAGCACGGCGAGCCAGAGCTGACGCTCCAGCTTCACCTTCTGTTCGGGGGACCACAGGGCGGCCAGCTCTACCGAGGCATAGCGGCCGGCCAGGACATTGGGGATGCGAGGCTTCGCAGACACAGCAGTCACACGGCCTGATTCTACTGGCGGTTTGTGCAGGCCAGCGCCCCGGCCTCGGTTGTAGGTTGCTACGAGAGCTCCCCAGCGACCCCGCTCAGGGCCGGGGCGGTTCGTAGGGCAGGAGATCGGGGCGCTTCGCAGAGCGGCCGTCGCCGGACGAGCGTCCGGTCAGCCGGCGGCCGATCCAGGGCCCCAGGTGCTGTCGGGCGAAGCGGAGGTCCGCGGTGCGGCGCACCGCCCAGCCGGTGAGCGGTGCGGATGACAGGGGCGTTCGCCAATCGTCCTCGGGGTCCAGCCCGAGCACCTGGGCGACCGCCTCCGCCACCCGGCGGTGTCCTTCCGTCGTCAGGTGCAGTCGGTCCGCGTCCCACAGCCGGGGATCGCCGAGCGCGCCGGAGCCGTAGAGGTCCACCACCAGGGCGCCGTGCCGGGCCGCCAGTGCGTCGATGTGGGCGAACAGCACCTCCATGCGCGGACGGAACCGGGTCAGTACCGGGCCCTGACGTCCGGGGCTGTGCATCAGGACCAGCCGCCCGCACGTGGGGGCCAGCTGCTCCACGGCCTCCTCCAGTAGGCCGCACACCCTGGCCATGTCGCACTTCGGCCGCAAGGCGTCGTTGAGGCCGCCGACCAGGGTCACCACGTCCGCTCGCATCGCTGCGGCGGGCCCGACCTGCTCGTCGACGATCTGGCCGATCAACTTGCCGCGCACGGCGAGGTTGGCGTACCTGAACCCTTCGGTCCGTAGGGCGAGCCGGGCGGCGAGGAGGTCCGCCCAGCCGCGGTAGCTGCCGTCCGGCTGGAGGTCGGACATGCCTTCGGTGAAGGAGTCGCCGATCGCGACGAAGCTTGTGTAGTGGGCACTCATCTCCATGGCGCAGCGATACTACCGTGCAGTAGGGGCTTGGTTCGAGGTCCCGTAGGTGCCCCCGCGGAGCGGGAGTGACCGTGCTCTTCCGAGGCGGCCGGCGTCGCACGGGCGGTGTCCCGGGATGGGAACGGCCCCGACCCTCAAGGATCGAGGATCGAGGCCGTGCCGTTGTCGTGCGCCGGGGTCAGTCCTGGGTGCCCACCAGCTCGCGGAGTACGTCCTCCATGGTCACCAGGCCCTCGGGCCGGCCGTCCTCGTCCAGGACCGCCGCCAGATGGGTGCGGCTGCGCCGCATCGCCGTCAATGCGTCGTCCAGCGGGGTCGTGCCACGGACCCGGGCGATCGGCCGCATCGCCGTCACCGGGAACGCAACATCGCGCGGGGTCGCGTCCAGGGCGTCCTTCACATGGAGGTAGCCCAGGATGTTGCGGCCCGTGTCGATCACCGGGAAGCGCGAGAAGCCGGACTCCGCGGAAAGCGCCTCCAACTGTTCGGGCGTGGTGCCCACACGTGCGTACACGATCTGCTCGACCGGCATGATCACATCGCGCACCGGGCGTCGGCCCAGCTCCAGAGCATCGCGCAGCCGCTCGGCCGAGCGGTCGTCCAAGAGGCCGGCATCGCCGGCGTCCCGCACCATCCGGGCGAGCTCGGCGTCCGAGTACGTCGCTGCCACCTCGTCCTTGGCCTCCACCCGCAACAGCTTGAGCAGGGCGTTGGCAAAGGCGTTGATCGTGAAGATCACCGGACGCAGGGCCCTGGCGATGGCCACGAGCGGCGGGCCGAGCAGGAGCGCACTGCGCGTGGGCTCGGCCAGGGCGATGTTCTTCGGCACCATCTCGCCGAGGAGCATGTGCAGATAGGTCGCCAGGGACAGCGCGATCACGAACGAGATCGGGTGGACAGCGCCCTCAGGCACCCCGATCGAGTCGAACACCGGCTCCAGCAGATGGGCGATGGCCGGCTCGGCGACGATGCCGAGGATCAGGGTGCACAGGGTGATGCCCAGCTGTGCCGCCGCCAGCAGCGCCGACACGTGCTCAAGGCCCCAGAGCACACTGCGGGCGCGGCGGTCGCCCGCCTCGGCCGCCGGCTCGATCTGGCTGCGGCGCACGGAGATCAGGGCGAATTCGGCACCCACGAAGAACGCGTTGACCACGAGGGTCGCAAAGCCGATGAGGAGTTGGATCGCGATCATCGTCCGGTCTCCTCGTGGCGCTGGGAGTTCGATCCGTCCACGGTGGGGGCGGTCGTCTCCCTGTTTGCAGCGCGCTCGGCGTGCGGGTCGTGGTGCTCGTCTGGATCGTCGGAGGGGAGCGGGGCGTGCATCAGCACCCGTGCCGCCCGCCGTCCGGACGCGTCCACCACATCGAGCCGCCAGCCCTGGAGGTCGATGCGGTCGTTCTCCGCCGGGATGCGGCCGAGCTCAGTTGCGATGAGACCTGCGAGGGTCTCGTACGGGCCTTCCGGAACGCGCAGGCCGACCCGCTCCAGCTGATCGGTGCGCGCGGCACCGTCGGCCGACCAGAGCGAGCGGCCGTCCGCGTCATGACCGGCCGCGGCGAGGTCAGGCGTTTCGTGCGGATCGTGCTCGTCCCGCACTTCGCCGACGACCTCTTCGACGATGTCCTCCATGGTGACCACGCCGGCCGTGCCGCCGTACTCGTCGATGACGACGGCCATGGTCGACTTGCCGCCCAAGCGGTCCATCAGCCTGTCCACGGTCAGGGTCTCGGGGACTAGGAGCGGCTCCCGCAACACCTCGGAGACGCTGCGGCGGTGACGCTGCTCGGCCGGTACGGCCAGCACGTCCTTGATGTGCGCGATTCCCACGACCGTGTCCAGGTTCCCGCGGTAGACGGGGAAGCGGGACAGGCCGGTCGCGCGGGTGGCGTTGGCGACGTCCTCGGCGGTGGCCTGTACTTCGAGGGCCGTGACCTGCACCCGCGGGGTCATCACGTTCTCCGCGGTGAGATCGGCGAGGTTCAGGGTGCGCACGAACAGCTCGGCGGTGTCCGCCTCCAGTGCGCCTTCCTTGGCGGAGTGGCGTGCGAGCGCCACCAGCTCCTGGGGGCTGCGGGCCGATGCCAGTTCTTCGGTCGGCTCCATCCCGAGCCGCCGCAGAATGCGGTTCGCGGTGTTGTTGAGGTGGCTGATGAGGGGTTTGAAGGCTGCGGTGAACAGTCGCTGCGCGGGGGCGACGACCTTGGCCACGGCCAGTGGGGACGAGATTGCCCAGTTCTTGGGGACCAACTCGCCGACGACCATCAGAACGACCGTGGAGAGGGCGGTGCCCAGAACCAGGGCGACGGACGACGCCACGGACGGGGAGAGTCCGAGGTCCTCGACGGGACCACGGATGAGCTTGGAGATGGAGGGCTCGGAGAGCATGCCGACGACCAGGTTGGTGACGGTGATGCCGAGCTGTGCGCCGGAGAGCTGGAAGGTGAGGCCGCGTACGGCCTTGAGGGCGCTGGCGGCGCCTCGCTCATTGCGCTCGACGGCGCGTTCCAGATCGCTGCGCTCGACGGTGGTGAGGGAGAACTCTGCCGCGACGAACACTCCGCAGGCCAGCGAGAGCAGCACTGCCACGAACAGGAGGAGCACTTCGGTCATCGGGTCACCTCCGTCCCATGGTCGGGCAGGGGCAGGAGGAACGCTCGATGTCTACTACTGGGAGGCTCGCCCATGGATGGACGCTCACACCTTTCCTACGGAGAGTGATGGTCCACCCATGGTAAAGGATCGGCAAAACCGCTCGATGAATAGGTGGCTGACGTACTCAGTCGCCTTTGACGGGCCATGGGTAAGGCTTCACCCAGCGTCGCCAGTGGTCTTCGCGCCGGTACCCCGCCGCCGCCCATGCATGCTGAGCCCGCTCATTGGCTTCCAACACCATAGCGTCGCCGCGGCGCCCGCCCGCGGCGAGAAAACGCGCCTCGGCCGCCTCCAGCAGGGCGGTGGCGACCCCGCGACGCCGGTAGGCGGGCAGCACGGCGAGTCGGTAGAGCGAGCAGCGCCAGCCGTCGTACCCAGCGATCACCGACCCCACCAGGACGCCGTCCCACTCGGCGAGGATCAGGGCCTCGGGGTCCCGCTTGATCAGTCGGGTCACTCCGGCCACGTCATCGGTGATGCTGGTGCCCTCGGCGGCTTCGGCCCAGAACGCGAGCACGGCCCGCGCCTCTTCCGCCCGGGCGGTTCGTATCCCCATTCCGGTGGGGGCGTCACGGTCGATCGCTGAAGTCATGACCATGAGCCAAGCACGGCAGGGTCGCCGGCTGCCACCACCTTTTTCGCCGATCGTCCCTGGTCAGCGGAGTGCGCGCGAGTGCCGCAGGGCGACCGGTCGCCCTGCGGCATCGGTCTCCACCGGACCCATCGCGGTACGTACGACGGGACGGCCTCGTCGGGATTCTGAGATGCACTTGGTGCTCTCGGGGTGCTCAGCGGTCTCAATACCCTTAGTGGTCTCTGGGTTCTCGCGCTTCCTGGGTGGGGTCCGGGTCTCGCTCGTGGGGCCGGGGCACGTGGCCCGTACGGGTGAACGACCTCAGTCGCTCCAGGACCGTCTCCGCCGTCGGTCGATGGATGGTGTCGACGATCCTGCCGTCGGCGAGGAACAGCACCAGATCGGAATATGCCGCTGCGACGGGCTCATGGGTCACCATCACCACCGTCTGATCCAAACGGTCCACCGCGTCCCGGAGGAAACCCAACACCTCGGCACTCGCGCGTGAGTCGAGGTTGCCGGTGGGCTCGTCGGCGAAGATCAACTCGGGCTGGGAGGCCAAGGCGCGGGCACACGCGACCCGCTGTTGTTGACCGCCCGACAACTGCGCCGGTCGATGGTGCAACCGATCCCGTAGCCCCAGTGCATCGATCACCCGCTCCACCCACAACCGGTCGGGCTTGCGCCCGGCGATGTCCATCGGGAGCGTGATGTTCTCGGCGGCGGTCAAGGTGGGCAGCAGATTGAAGGACTGGAACACGAAGCCGACCCGGTCCCGCCGCAGTTGGGTCAGGTCGCGGTCGTGCAGCGGGGTGATCTCAGTCTCGCCCAGCCAGACCTGGCCGGACGAGACCGTGTCGAGCCCGGCCAGACAGTGCATCAGGGTCGACTTGCCCGATCCCGAAGGCCCCATGACCGCGGTGAAGCGCCCGCGTGCGATGTCGACGTCGACGCTGTCGAGGGCCCGTACGGTCGTCTCGCCACTGCCGTACGCCTTGGTCAGGGACCGTGCTCTGGCCGCGAGGGGCAACCCCGGTGCCAGGCCGTGCGGTGGTGCAGGGGCAGGTGTGGACATGGCCGCCTTCCGGACAGGGCCGTTCCTCACTCGATGGTCCGAGGAGAGTAGGCGACTGTCGAGCCGGGTGAACATCCCTCGGAGGTCGCGCATTCGGGGTCCATGTAGGGGGCACCCGCACCGGTCGGCGGTATTGCTTGCGGGCGCTAGCGCAACCGCGCTAGCTTTCTGATATGGCCAAGACCCAGTTGAACGTGCGCGTGGACGAATCCACCGCACAGGCCGCCCGCGATCGGGCCCAGCAGCGCGGGATGAGCGTCAACCGCTACATCGAAGAACTGGTCCGACAGGACGCGGGGGAGGCGGGCCGCACCTTCGTGGAGGCCGCCGCCGACTTCATGAAGCGTTATGCCGCCGTCTTCGCGGAGGACGCCAACGACGGTGTTGCGGGCCCGGTCAAGGACGTCCACGGTTTCGATGAACCACCCGCCGGTCGTCACCGACCCCCGGCGGACGATCCCCACCCGAGCCCCACGACTGCCGGCCCTGCCGCCACGCGCGCACCGGGCGAGTACGACCCCGCCGCGGCTGAAGGCCCGCGTTGACCCTTCAGATCGACCTCGCCTGGCTGTTGATGGTCGCCGAGTACCGGACCCCAGGTGATCCTCAGGTCGCCGACTGGGGTGCGCTCGTCGCCGCCGTCAGCCGGCACGAGGCAGAGATCTTCGGCATCCCCGTGTACAGCGATCCGCACACCCGGGCGGCTTCGCTGCTCCAACTGCTGCTGCACGTGCCGGCCCTGGAGCACTCCAATGCGCTGTACGCGTCAGCCGTCGCCTACGGCTATCTCGTAGCCAGTGGGGAGCAGGTCGACACCTCACCCGAGCGGGTGCGCGATCTGGCCCGGCTGGTGAAGTCCGGCAAGGCCGATGTCCGGGTGATCGCCGACGAACTGCGCCTCTGGAGCAGTTGACCCCCGACCCACCAACCCACCAGCCTGCCGTGATCCGTTTGAGCCCCCGGCCAGCGTTCGCCTCAAGGGTTGTGCGCGACCCCTCGCACACAGGGCGAGGTCGGAGCGGCGAGCCCGCGCTCCGGGACCCGGAAGCGCTCGTACCGGATGTCCTGGAACCCGGCCTCCTCCAGTGCGGCAACCGTGTCCCGTGAGGTGTGGCAGCCGCCGAACAACCGGGGCCAGACCGTACGGTCCAACACCCTCTGCACCCGTGCTGCCCCCGGCGTCCGGGCCAGTCCGTGTTCGAAGAACCGCAGTTCACCACCGGGTCGCAGGACCCGGCGGACTTCGCCGAGCGCCCGCGGAACGTCCCGTACCGAACAGAGCACCAGGGACATGACGGCCGCGTCGAAGGACGCGCTCTCGACCGGCAGCGCCTCGGCCACTCCGGGCACGACCTCCACCGGGACCCCGGCGCCGTCTGCGGCCCGTACCGCCAGGGTCCGTAGCGAACGCTCCGGTTCCAGCGCGACCACCTCGCTGACCGAGGTCGGATAGTGCGGGAAGTTGAGACCGTTGCCGGCACCGATCTCGATCACCCGACCCGAGAGCGCGGCCAGGAGCTCAGCGCGGATGGCCGCGATGCCCGCGGATTGATCGGCGGCCACGCTGAACCTGGCGTAGAAGCGTGCGAACAGGGGGTGATGGACGGCATCGGGAGAGGTGTCGCCACATGTTCCCATCACGGCCTCCTGACGAAGGTGTCCCTTCCTCCCTATTCTCCGCCACCCTGGACGAAGCAGAACTCGTTCCCCTCCGGGTCTGCCAGCACCTGGAACCGCCCCTGCGGATCCGCGACGACCCCACCGAGTCGTACCGCACCCAGGGTGACGGCCTCGTCCGACGCCGCTTCGACGTCCCCCGCGGCCAGATCGAGGTGCAACCGGTTCTTGGCCGCCTTCCCCTCAGGGACCTGCTGGAACGCGACGCGCACCGAGCCGGGCGGATCGACGAAGGACCAGCCGGAGTCGCGGTCCACCGGTGCGCCCCCGAGCAGCGCGGCCCAAAAGCGCACCAGAAGGGCCGGGTCATGACAGTCGAAGACGATTTCGTCGATCCGCGCTCGCATCCGACCAGGGTAGGTCAGCCGCGTCCAGCGGACGGGGATCTCCACCACGCACGAGCGGACGCGAGTACCAGCGACAGCAGCGGCCGGCCGGTTCAGACGGGGTCGTTCAGCGAATGACGGCCGTCACTCGGCCGTTCGGGTGAACGCCCCTTCGTCCCACACCCCACCGAGCCGAGGAGCCAGCCACCGGGCCGCCTGCGCCCGGAAGTCCACCGGTCGCAGCTGCCCCGCCCGCTCAGGGACCGCACCGAGCAGTGGAGCACCCGCGACCTGCGGTAGGTCCAGTGCATTGCACCGCGCCGCCAGATCCGGTCGGTGCGGCCAACTCCCCACGACGACCCCCAGCTGCGCTATGCCCCGCGCGGTGAGGGCCTCTGCCGTCAGCGCCACGGAGTTGAGGGTGCCCAGGCCCGCGGGGGCCACGACCAGCACGGGCGCGGCGAGCAGTCGAGCCGCGTCCGCGAGCGTTCCGCCGTCCTCGTCGAAACGCACCAGCAGTCCACCGGCGCCCTCGACCAACACCAGGTCGTACTCGTCGGCCAACCGCTTCACCGCCGCGGCCGTCTCAGCGGGTCCCACACCAGCGACGCCGGCCCGTCGAGCCGCTGTGGCCGGAGCCAATGGCTCGCTGTAGCGGGCCAGCTCCACACCGCGGACACCGCCGCCGAGCCGGCTCACCTCATCGAGATCGCCCGGATCGCTCGCCGACACCCCCGTCTGGACGGGTTTGACCACGGCGACGCGTTGGCCCCGGGCTCGTGCAACGGCGACCAGCGCAGCGGTGACAACGGTCTTCCCGATCTCGGTCCCCGTGCCGGAGACGACGATGATGCCCATGGTGGTGGCGATGACCCTCTCTCGATGGTTCGGTCGTACGACCGTGCGAACGATACGGCGGTCGGTCGTGCCGCCGACCGGTCGCAGGAGCGGAAGGGACCCCGTCACCGATCGGCGTTCGGCAAGTCGCCCGGGGCCGGACCCGCAGACGGGCACCGCCTTCGGACGAACTCGCGGGACTTCGACGACACGAACTAGCCGGCTGCCGCAGCCTCGCACAGTGCCGTGCACACCCGGGCGAGATCGTCGTCATCAGTGACGTAGGGCGGCATCGCGTACACCAGATCCCGGAAGGGGCGCAGCCAAACCCCCGCCCGTACGGCCGCTGCCGTCGCCGCCGCCATGTCGACCTCATGATCGAGTTGGATCACACCGATGCCCCCGAGCACCCGGACGTCCTTGACCCCCGGTGCGCCCTCGGCCGGTGCGAGCCCCGTCCGCAGCCCCGACTCCAAGCGCCGCACTTCACCGCGCCAGTCCTGCGCCAGCAGCAGATCGATCGAGGCGTTGGCCACCGATGCGGCCAGTGGATTGCCCATGAACGTCGGGCCGTGGGCCAGCACCGGAACTTCGCCCCGGGAGATGCCTTCGGCGACCCGACTGGTGCACAAGGTCGCCGCCATCGTCAGATAGCCGCCCGTCAGGGCCTTGCCCAGACACATCACATCGGGCGAGACCCCTGCCCAGTCGGCCGCGAACAGTTCGCCCGTCCGTCCGAAGCCGGTCGCGATCTCGTCGAACACCAACAGCACTTCGTGTTCGTCGCAGGCGTCCCGCAGCACCCGCAGATACTCGGGGGAGTGGAACCGCATGCCCCCGGCACCCTGCACCACGGGCTCCACGATCACCGCGGCGAGTTCATCGGCGTGCCGCGCGATCAGATCGCGCAGGGCATCCGCGTACTCCTGCTGGAACTCCTGCGGCGGCGCGCTGGCGAAGACCTGGAGAGGCAGCGCCCCCGACCAGAGGTGGTGCATTCCGCCCTCGGGGTCGCAGACCGACATCGGCTGCCAGGTGTCTCCGTGGTAGCCACCGCGCCAGGTCAGCAGCCGCCGCTTGTTGGGTCGGCCGACGGACTGCCAGTGCTGGAGGCACATCTTCACCGCGACCTCGACCGAGACCGAGCCCGAGTCGCAGAGGAAGACGTGCTGGAGCGGCTCCGGGGTGATCTCGACGAGCCGGGCGGCCAGTCGGACGGCTGGCTCATGGGTGAGTCCGCCGAACATGACGTGGCTCATGCGCCCCAGTTGGCTCTGGGCCGCCGCATTGAGGTCGGGATGGTTGTAGCCGTGGATCGCCGACCACCACGACGACATCCCGTCGATCAGTTCCGCGTGGCCGTGGGCGGGTTCCGCCAATCGCAGGCGCACCCCGGCAGCCGATTCCACCACGAGGGGATCGGCGCGTCCGGGCATGGGGCCGTACGGGTGCCAGACATGGGCGCGGTCCAGCGCCACCAGTTCGCCCGCCGACAGCGGTCCCGGGGCGAGGTCGAACGGACGGGGCTCAGGCATTGGGAGCGAGGTCCGTACCGGCGCCGCGGCGGCGAACGGTGACCAGGTCGGTACGCGGTACGGGTACCCCCGACTGGTCTTCCTGGGCCGCGGGCGGGGATTGCGGCTCGGATCCGCACGGCGCGCCGCCCCC
This sequence comes from Streptomyces sp. NBC_00690, assembly GCF_036226685.1. Classification (NCBI taxonomy): domain Bacteria; kingdom Bacillati; phylum Actinomycetota; class Actinomycetes; order Kitasatosporales; family Streptomycetaceae; genus Streptomyces; species Streptomyces sp. NBC_00690. The sequence goes on along the minus strand of NZ_CP109009.1, from coordinate 1,455,179 downwards.
GCATCCGGTGGCCGATTCCCCCGACGGCGCCGCGCTGCCGCAGACCGCTGCCGTCTCATCCGGGGCCGTCGTACCGCCGTCGAGGGAATCTTCCGAGGTTGCGGCACTGCCGCAGACCGAACCGCAGCCGCCCGCCCGGTGCTCGGGCAGTGTGGTCGTCCCCGCGCCCTCCACCTCGAAGCCGGCGTCCGCGATCATGTCCAGATCGGCCTGGCCCGCCTGGCCCTCGCTCGTCAGGTAGTCGCCGAGGAAGATGGAGTTCACCAGGTGCAGGGCGAGCGGCTGGAGGGACCTCAGATGGACCTCGCGCCCACCGGCCAACCGCACTTCCACGTCCGGGCAGACGAAGCGGACCATGGCGAGGATGCGGAGGCAGCGCTGCGGGGTGAGGTTCCACTCCTTCGCCAGGGGAGTGCCCTCGAAGGGGATGAGGAAGTTGACCGGCACCGAGTCGGGGTCGAGCTCGCGCAGTGCGAAGACCACGTCGACCAGGTCCTGATCGCTTTCGCCCATGCCGGCGATCAGACCGGAGCACGCCGACAGACCCGCGGCCTGAGCCTGTTGGACGGTGTCCACCCGGTCCTCATAGGTATGGGTGGTGGTGATCTGTCCGTACGTGCCTTCGGACGTGTTGAGGTTGTGGTTGTACGCATCGGCGCCGGCGTCCCGCAACCGCTCCGCCTGGCCCTGCGACAGCAGCCCGAGACAGGCGCAGACCTCGACGCCCTCGTTCTGCTCCTTGATCGCTTCGATCGTCCGGGAGACCCGGTCGACGTCCCGGTCCGTCGGACCGCGCCCGCTCGCGACCAGACAGACCCGCTTGGCTCCCCCGGCGACCCCGGCCGCCGCCGCCCCCGCGGCCTCGTCCGGCTTCAGCCAGGTGTACTTGAGGATCTCCGCCTTGGACCCGAGCCGCTGTGAACAGTACGAGCAGTCCTCCGGGCAGAGCCCCGACTTGAGGTTGACGAGGTAGTTCAGCTTCACCCGGCGGCCGAACCACTGGCGGCGCACATGGCCGGCTGCGGCCACCACGTCGAGCAGCTCGTCGTCCGTGGACGACAGTACGGCGAGGGCCTCTTCACGGGTCGGCAGCTCGCGCCGCAGCCCCTTCTCCACCAGCGTCTTCAGCAGGTCCATGGCGCAGATCCTGACGCACGGGGCAGCCAAGGCGAAAGGCCGAACCCCACAACAGACCCTTGCCGAGGTGTGTGCATGACCACACTCGTTCCAGGTGGGGGCCCGGTTAGGGTCTGTGCGCTGCCTACAAAAGGGCCCGCGCACGGCCTAGCGAAGGACCCGACCGTCATGATCACTCAGGACCCGTTTGGCTGGATCGACGAGGAGTCCCTCGACCGGGAGCGCATGGGGCTGACCCGTACGCTCCGTCCCCGGGCCCTCGACACCGACCTGCTGGACCTCGCGGGCAACGACTACCTGGGCTTGACCCGCCACCCGGAGGTCACCGGGGCCGCTGCCTCGGCAGCGCGCCGCTGGGGCGCGGGCGCCACCGGATCGCGGCTGGTCACCGGCAGCACCGAACTCCACGCCGAACTCGAAGGCGCACTCGCCTCCTTCTGCGGGTTCGAGGCGGCCCTCGTCCTGTCCTCCGGCTACGCCGCCAATCTCGCCGCGCTCACGGCACTGACCGCGAGTGGTTCCCTGCTCGTCTCGGACGCGGGCAACCACGCCTCCATAGTGGACGGGTGTCGACTCTCACGCGCACGGACGGCGATCGTGCCGCACGCGGATCCTCGGGCCGTGCGTATGGCGCTGGAGGCGTACGGCGACGGGCGGGCGCTGGTGGTCACCGATGCGGTGTTCTCCGTGGACGGCGACGCCGCCCCACTCGTCGATCTCGCGGAGATCTGTCGTTCGCGGGGGGCCGCCCTCCTCGTCGACGACGCCCACGGCTTCGGAGTCCTCGGCGCCGGCGGTCGGGGTGCGCTGAACGCCGCGGGGATCGCGGGTGAACGAGGGGTGGTCGCCACGCTCACCCTCTCCAAGGCCCTCGGGAGCCAGGGCGGTGCGGTCCTCGGGCCGGCCGATGTCATCGCCCATCTGATCAACACCGCGCGGACCTTCATCTTCGACACCGGGCTCGCGCCCGCCGCGGCCGGGGCCGCGCTGGCGTCCGTCCGGTTGCTGGAGCGGACGCCGGAGCTGGCCGGTCGGGTGCGTACGGTCGCCGAGACCCTGCACCGTCTGTTGACGGCACGGGGTCTGACGGCCGTACGCCCCGACGCCGCAGTGGTCTCGATCAAGGCACCGTCGCCACGGTCGGCGGTGGAGTGGGCGGCCGAGTGCCGAAGGGCGGGTCTCGCGGTGGGCTGTTTCCGTCCGCCGTCGGTCCCGGACGGTGTCTCGCGGATCAGACTGACGGCTCGCGCCGATCTGACCGATGAGCAGATCGCCTGGGCGGTGGACACGATCGCGCGGACCGCTCCGCTTCGCGCCCGGGACGCCGTCAGTTGATGCTGTCCGCCTCCACGGCGATCAGGAACCGGTACCACGCCTGCGGGGAGAAGTGCAGAGCTTCACGGGCCACGTCTTTGGAGTCCCGTACGGAAAGGGTGCGGTCGGGCAGTCGGGCGGCCTCGACACAGTTGTTCGCCGCCGTGCTGTGACTGCTGCGCCGCCAGGCTAAGCCGGGGTGGTCGATGTGATTGGACATGGAGCCTCCCTATGCGCCGACGCGGATGCCGGCGATGAGATCCAAGGATTCGACCGGTGACAGGGCGAGCGTCTGCATCGTTGCGAACGCGGTCCCGTACACCGCCAGATCCTCTGCCCGTTCGATATGAAGGCTACTCGCGAGGTGGTCGAGAACGACCACATCTAGATCAGAAGTGGTCGAAAAAGAGAAGATAACGAAAGAACCGGCCAGGCCCACATACTCCCCGGCCGAAAACGGCATGACCTGGAGCCGGACATGGGGGAGCACGGCCCAGTCCGCCAGTACCCGCAACTGTTCCTTCATTACCCGGGTGCCGCCGATCTCGCGCCGCAGCGCGGCCTCGTCGAGGATCACGCTCAGCTCAAGCGGATCGTCCCGCCGCAGGACCGCCTGACGCGTCATCCGCACCTCGACCAACTGATCGACGGTGTTCTCGGGCAGCTCTTCCAGGGTCGCCCGGGTGATCGCCCGGGCGTACTCGGCGGTCTGGAGCAGTCCGGGCACCACGGAGGTCTCCATCGAACGCACCCGGTTCGCCTGGGACTCCAGACTGATGAAGTCGCGGTACTCGGGCGGAAGCACGCCGCGGTAGGCGTGCCACCAGCCGCCGCCACCCCCGTCGGCGGCCCCCGCCAGGGTCTCCAGGAGGGTGCGCAACTGGGGGTCGGTCACGGTGTAGAGGTCGAGCAGCAGTCTGACGTCGTCCGGTTTGACGCCGCTGGCCCCCGTCTCGATCCGGCTCACCTTCGACTGGTGCCAGTCGGCGAGCTCTCCAGCGCGACGACTGGTGAGTCCGGACGCCAAGCGCAGCTTGCGGAGTTCCTCGCCCAATTGGCGGCGGCGCACCACGGGTCCTTGACGCATGGACGCTCCTTCCGGTTGATCTGTACGGGCCGTGTGGTCCGCCCGAGATCAAAGTCCCTGCGGGTCGCAAAATACGTTCTCGCGTCGCAGAGTTCACCGTATTGAGCGACAGATATATGCATATCTTGGGGGATCGGCCCCCCTCGCGGCACGATGAGTGGCACTCTGACGGCAGCGCAGTCCGTGGCCGCTCAAGCATCCCTCCGCTTCGAGTCGGAGCCCGGCCGCGGTGGGAAAGGGAAGCATCGCCATGGCAGATCACCAGGAAGCATCCGTCACTCTGCCGAGCGATCCCGCCTCGGTGTCGGTGGCGCGAAAGTTCGCCATCGACATCGTGACCGAGTGGGGCCTGCCGGCGCGGAGCGGCGAAGTGGACACGGTCCGGCTGATCGTCTCGGAGCTGACCACCAACGCCGTACAGCACACCTTCGGCCAGTCGCCCACCTTCACGCTGGAACTGAGGTTGGCGCGGGAGGAGGAGCTGATGGTGGGGGTGACGGACAGTCATCCGCGCTGGCCGCAACGGCTTCCCGCCGCCGTACGGCAAGACAACGGCCGAGGCATGGTGATCGTGCGCACCCTCATCGCGGAGTTCGGCGGAAAGCTGCACGTCACTCCGACGGACGAGGGGGGCAAGACCGTATGGGTCGCCCTTCCTTGGACCGCATCGGTGCCCGGTTGACGCCGGCCGCCGCAAGGAGGTCGGCTCGGTTGCGGCGTGGTGGTGTCGACCGGGCTCGGTGTCCGGTGCCGACGTCCGCTTCCAGCCGTTGACCTGACAGAGCTCCGCGCCGACCGCCGGGGGCCACACCCGGGGCCGGCGCGGATCGAGTACCAGGACTCAGCGCGGGATCGTCACCCCACGCGGCCGTACTTGACGCTCTTGGACCAGATCTTGTCCAACTTCACCCAGGACCCCGTCTTGGGGGAGTGCCAGATCTTTCCCTTACCTGCGTAGATGCCCACGTGGTAGACGTTCCGGCCGGAGTAGAAGAACACCAGGTCGCCGGCCTGACGCGCGGACGCAGAGATGCGGCGCGTCTTGTTGTACTGCTGCTGTGCGGTACGGGGGAGCTTCTTGCCGGCCTTCTTGTACGAGTAGAGCGTCAGCCCCGAGCAGTCGAAACGGGACGGTCCTACTGCGCCGTACTTGTAAGGGGCGCCCTTCTTGGATGCCGCCACCTTCAGTGCCGCGCCCGCGTGGCTCGACGCGGCGTGTGCCTCGGGTGTGCCGCCCGGTACGAGCAGCGACCCTCCGAGAGCGGCGAGGGTGAGAGCGGATACCGCTCCCGCCCGACCCAGCAGGAACGGGACGTTGTTCTGCGCACTCATGCGCGACCCTTCGTCAGCCGCCTGTGAAGGATGACCTGTCGGGTTCGGGCGGACGAAGGTGCCCGGTCGCTTTCGCGGCTTCACCCCAAGGAACGTCCGGAATTTCCGGGCGCCCCGTACTGCTTGGGTCCTCCACTCCTGCCGAAGCACTCCTGTCGACCAGTCGCCCCGGCGGCGGCAGGACTCGGCGTCCGCCCGGGCTGCCCCGCCGAGGTGACGGGGGCTTGTCGTCCCAGGGATCTTGACCCACGGCCTGTCAAATTGCCGAGCGGAAACGGCGATATGTGAGTTTTCACACCATTGGTCTGATCGGGTGGACATGCTCGTCGCGCGATCGGCCCTCGACAGGTGAGGATGCCCGCACCAGCACCGGAATAAGGCATTCCGTTCGACGCGTCATCCTTGTGCGCAACTCGACCGTAGCTGCTGGCTCTCCTGCGCGTACTTCAAATGGGGTAGCCCAACCACTACTCCTTTGGCGGTTGACGGTCTGGACGGAGGTCGTTCCGGCCCGCCGTCAGGGGTCGTTAGAGAGTTACGGAAGGGGGCAAAGTAACCCGAAGTGATCTGCGTTCGCCGTCGAGGATGCGCAGCGCGCGGGCGAGCGTCTGCACATGGACGTCGCTCTCGCCCCGTTGGTGCATCACGGTCAGCGCGTCCTTGAGAGCAACGGCCCGGGAGACCAGTGCCTGCGCGGCACGCAGCGCTCCATAGGTATGGGTGGAACGAGCGGGGTTGATGCGTCCGACCTGATCCACGACCGCGAGATAGGCGTCGATGAACTCGCCCTCGGCGCGGGTGAGAGCGGGCAAGGGAGGCAGTTCCGGAACCATCGCGGTCAACGGCTTCCGGGCCCGGACGGGGTGGCTCCGCGATTCATGATGACGTGGTCGACGAATCCGTACTCCTGGGCGGCTGTCGCGGTGAAGAAGGCGTCCCGTTCCAGATCCTCTGCGACCCGTGCCGGCTCCCGGCCGGTGTGGCGCGCCATCAGTGCGGTGAACTGCTCCCGCTGTCGCAGGAGTTCCTTCGCCTGGATGTCGAGATCGGAGAGCTGGCCGTGCTGCTCTCCCTCCGATGCGGGTTGCTTCAGGACGAGCCGGGCCCCGGGCAGGGCCATGCGCCTGCCCGGCGTGCCGGAGGCGAGCAAGAGGGCTGCCGTGGAGACGGCCTGACCGAGACAGACGGTCTCCACCTCGCAGATCACGCTCTGGATCGTGTCGTAGATCGCGGTCATCGCGCTGTACGAGCCGCCCGGGGAGTTGATGTACAGCGAGATGCACCGGTCGGGATCGGCGTGCTCCAAGTGGAGGAACTGCACGATGACGTCATTGGCCGCCGTGTCGTCGACATGGGTCCCGAGGAAGACGATGCGCTCCTCCAGCAGCTTCGCGTACGGGTCCAGGGTGCGGGTGCCCGTACTGGAGCGCTCGGTGAACTCCGGCAGTACATAACGGGCATTGGGGCTGGTGTGGTGGCTCTCCATGAGGTGCCTCTCCGAGGTCTCGATTCCAAGAAATGTACAGGACGTACATTATCGAGGGAGGGCTTGGCGGAGAGATGAGTTTCAGTCAGCTATGAAACATCGCGATTTCTTCACCTATGGGGCACGATTTCATCGCATACCCTTTGAAGTCGCAGATCCTTGAAGTCGCAGATCCTTGAGGGAGCGCGACCGGCTCTCTGGCAGGCCGCTCACTCCGGTGGTGCGTGAACCACCCTTGGAGAAGGCGTGGTGACGTATCGCCAGCAACCCCGGTCGCGCGGCCGGGTTGGTGTGGCGAGCCGCTGTGAAACGCCCTCGGGGGGCAGAGCGGATCGAGGCCCCGCGACGGCTGCACACTGGCACGGCGGCATCCGCATCGGTCGCTCAGCGGCACGAGCGAAGGCCGACGACCTTCGTGCGCAATCCGTGGAGAGCCCTTGACCTGGACTTCGACCGGACCGGACGTCTCGGAGCGGGGCGCGACGCGCCGACTAAGCTGGGCCCATGGCCTACGAGATCCCGGTGACGCAAGCCCGCGCGGAGCTGGCTGAACTGATCAATCGCGTCGTCTACGGCGGCGAACGCGTCGTCGTGACCCGGCACGGGAAGCCGCTCGTGGCCCTCGTGTCGGCAGCTGATCTGGAGCGACTCGAACACCCGACGGCGGAGACCGAGGGCGAGGAGGCTCCGGTGATCAGCTCCGTCTCCTCGCTGGGCGCCCCCGGGAGCCGTCCCCCGGGGGGTGGAGGCTATGGCCTCACGGCGGAGCACCACCGCCCCGGCGTGCACGGCTGAAGCGCCTCGGCGACCGCTATACCTGGGTGGAGGGCCGCGACCCTCAATCCTTGCGGCGCGCAGCCTTCTTCGCCTGCTCCGCCTCGGCCTTGACCTCAGCCGCGTACCGGTCCACGTACTCCTGCCCGGACAGTTCCAGGATCGCGTACATGATCTCGTCGGTGATGGCGCGGATGGCTGCCTTCTGGTTCTCCAGGCCCGTGTAGCGGGAGAAGTCCAGAGGCTCCCCGAACCGCACGGTCACCCGCTTGATCTTGGGGAGGACCTGGCCGGGCGGCTGGATCTCAAAGGTGCCCACCATCGCGCAGGGGATGACGGGCACCCCTGCGGTGAGTGCCATCACCGCCACCCCGACCTTCCCCTTGTACAACCGGCCGTCGTGCGAGCGGGTTCCCTCCGGGTAGATGCCGAGGAGCTCGTCCTTGGCGAGCACGCCGAGCCCTTCCCTGATCGCCGCCCGGCCCGCCTCCTTGCCCGAACGGTCGACCGGGATCTGTCCGGCGCTGCGGAAGAATGCGGCGGTCAGCCTTCCTTTGAGGCCCGGGCCCGTGAAGTACTCGGCCTTCGCCAGAAAGGTGATCCGCCGCTTGAGGATGGCGGGCATCAAGAAGTGGTCGGAGAACGACAGATGGTTTCCCGCGACGATGGCCGCCCCTTCTTCCGGTACGTGCTCAAGGCCCTCGATCCGGGGGCGGAACAGCAGGCGCAGCAGCGGCCCGATGACGACGTACTTGAGCAGGTAATAGAACACGGGGAGTTCCTATCTCTACCGGATCGGCCCTGGAGCCGCGTTCATCGAGGTCACGGGGGTGCACTGACCGCTCGACCCGATGGTTCCGGGCCTGCTGTCAACCGAGGTCGCTGGTGGGTCGACACGGGTGACGGGCAGTCAGATCCTGGCGGTGGGGCGAGCGTCCGCAGGCGACTGCGGCGATCGATCGTAGCCCGCTCATGTGTGCCCCGCACCACCCGCGAGGTACGAGTGCAACACGGCGCTTCGGCCTCCCGGACGGGGTTCGAGAGGCGCGCGTGCAGCGTCGGCACGATGGGTCCACCGATCCACGGAGGTCCCTGCCCGCGCCACGAGCAGGTCGCCCCGCCGCCTCGCTGTCACCGACACCGGTCCGTCATCGAGAGCACGTGATTCTGCTGCCCGCTACCGGATGCAACGACACGTACCCACCGAGCCGGGCAGTGGGTAGGGAGGGGCTCCTCAACCGGCGGAACGTGCGCGATGCCCCCTGCCCCAGGCGGGCGAAGTTGCGAGGTGTGATGCTCCGGGTCACGCTGATCAGTGACCCGGAGGTGATGGGTGCTGCCTCTTCGCGCACGGTGATCGAGCCGGGCAGCGTCGAGGATCTGGTCAAGCGGTGATGAGGAGCCGAGGTCATGCACGATCAGCCAGCCTGCCGATACGTCCTGGAGGTGCAGGCGTCGCCGCAGCGCATTCCGCAGGTCCGCCGCATCCTCGCCGCCCATCTGCGGCACTGGGCCCTGGACGCACATGTGTCGCCCGTCTGCAGAGCGGTCGACGAGCTGATCGGCAATGTCATCCGTCATACCCGCGGTGACAAGACCTGTGAGGTCGAGCTGCGCTGGACCGGCCGCCAACTGGTGGTGTCGGTGGCCGATCGGGACCATCGGATGCCCCAGCTGACCGGCTGCTGCCCGCCCAAGGGCGGACTGGCCACTGTCGCCCTGCTCAGCGACAGCTGGGGTACCTGTGCGACGCCGTCGGGCAAGGTGGTCTGGTTCAGCCGGTACATCAAGGAGGCCCAGCGGGTCGGGCTCGGCGATGCCAGCACCGCTCCTGCGGCGCCGGAGGCCAATCCGCTGCCCAGCACCCCGCCCGGAGGAGTGCCAACGACGACGTCGGTGGTCTGACCCGGATTCACCGCTCCCGGACTCCGCCCCGGGCCGGAGTCCGGGTTCGCTCGGATGGACTCATGTGCTCCGGGACGTCGCCATTCCGATGGTCACCAGCCCCAGCACCACCCAGCCGAACCACAGCCAGCCGTTGCTGCCGAGGGCGGCGGTGTAGGCGCTCACGACCACCAGTGCGGTGACCGTGAGCACTCCCATTGCTTTCGTCGACTTCGTCGATCCGGACATGTGCCCTCCTTCGACGACCGCGGTGTCTTCACGTCATCCTCACCCGAAGGAGGGGCTCCGCGCCACCGCCGGGCAGCTGACGGGGTCGGTTCGCGCCCGGGCCCCGCAGGTCGGACGGAACTCGGGCAGCGGGTGACTACGGAGAGGTGGCGTTCTCGCGATCGCCGGTCGAGCCGGTCCCGCTCCCGGTACGACCCGTACCGCTTCGGGCGTGGAGCGAGGCGAGATAGGCGTTGTACGCCTCCAGCTCCTTGTCCCCGTTGCGGTCGGCGGCCCGGTCCGTGCGGCGCGCCTGCCGCTCCTCCGAGCGGTACCACTGGAACACCAACGCGATCAACACCAGCACGGACGGGATCTCACTGAACGCCCAGGCGATGCCGCCGGCCGCGTTCTGATCCGTGAGCGCATCGATCCCCAGCGACACCGGAGGGTTCTCGTACGCCTTGATCATCGGCTCGCTCGCCATCATCAGGGCGATGCCGAAGAAGGCGTGGAACGGCATTCCCGCGAACAGTTCCAGCATCCTCATGAGGTAGCCCGGCCGATGCGGCCCCGGGTCCACCCCCATGATCGGCCAGAAGAAGATCAGGCCGACGGCGAGGAAGTGCACCATCATCGCCACGTGCCCCGGCTTGGACTCCATGAGGAAGTCGAACAGCGGGGTGAAGTAGAGACCGTAGAGGCTCGCGATGAAGAGCGGGATGGTGAACACAGGGTGTGTCACGATCCGCATGTAGCGGCTGTGGAGCAGGGCGAGCAGCAATTCGCGCGGGCCCTTGCGACCCCTGCCGGCGACCGGGAGCGCGCGCAGAGCCAGCGTCACCGGCGCACCCAACAGCAACACGATCGGCGAGAGCATGCTGATCACCATGTGCTGCACCATGTGCACGCTAAACATGACCATGCCGTAGTCATTGAGCTTGGTGCAGGTCACCAGTGCCACGCTCAGGACACCGATGACGAAGAAGATGGTCCTGCTGATCGGCCAACGGTCACCGCGCCTGCGAAGGCGCAGCACGCCCCAGGCGTACAGGACCAGCGCGAGCGCGCTGCCGACGAGGAAGAAGAGGTCCGGGGAGAACTCCAGACCACGCCCCAGCGTGAACGGCGGCAGATCCATCATCGTGCCGTGCCCGCTGTGATCCATCCGCCGGCTCCTGATTCGTACTGGGTTGTCCGTTCGCCTGCACCAGAGTAGAACCGCCCCCGGTCGCAGCTTCGACCGGGGGCGGTTCTCTCACGGCAATCGGGCTAGAGCACGACCTGAGCCTCGGCGTAGCGGTCGTCGGGGACGGTCTTGAGGGTCTCCACGGCGCTCTTGAGGGGAACCATGACGATGTCCGTGCCCCGCAGCGCGGTCATGTTGCCGAACTCGCCGCGGTGCGCCGCCTCCACCGCGTGCCAGCCGAACCGGGTCGCGAGCACCCGGTCGTACGCCGTCGGTGTGCCGCCGCGCTGCACATGGCCGAGGATGACGGGACGCGCTTCCTTGTTGAGCCGCTGCTCCAGCTCGATGGACAGCTGTCGGGCCACTCCCGCGAAGCGCTCGTGACCGTAGATGTCCTTGCCGCCCTCGTCCCAGCGCATCGAGCCCTCGCGCGGCTTGGCGCCCTCGGCGACGACGACGATCGCGAACCGCTTGCCGGCGTCGAAGCGCTGGGAGACCCGCTTGGTCAGCTCCGCGATGTCGAAGGGCCGCTCGGGGACGACGATGGCGTGCGCCCCGGCCGCCATGCCGGAGTGGAGGGCGATCCACCCGGTGTGCCGGCCCATGACCTCGACGATCAGAACCCGCTGGTGGGACTCGGCGGTGGTCTTCAACCGGTCCAGGGCCTCGGTGGCGACGCCGACCGCGGTGTCGAACCCGAAGGTGACGTCGGTCGAGGCGATGTCGTTGTCGATCGTCTTCGGCACCCCGACGATGGGCAGTCCGCTCTCGGACAGCAGATGCGCCGCCTTGAGGGTACCTTCGCCGCCGATCGGGATGATGGCGTCCAAGCCAAGATCGGCGACGTGCCCCTTGGCGCGTTCCACTCCGTCGCGCAGATGCTCCGGGCGGACCCGGGAAGATCCAAGGATCGTGCCGCCACGGGCCAGGATGCCGCCCACCGCATCGAGATCGAGCTTGCGGTAGTCACACTCCAGAAGGCCCTTCCAACCGTCGTGGAAGCCGATGACCTCGTCACCGTGGTCAACGACCGCGCGATGCACGACGGAGCGGATGACGGCGTTCAGACCGGGGCAGTCGCCGCCGGAGGTGAGTACACCAATGCGCATTGCCCGATATACCTTTGCAACGTGGGCCGACTCCCGGACCACGTCGTCCGGTTGTATCACCACCACCCTACCGGCGGGAGGTGGCGAGAATCGAACCGAGCGTCCGAGTGATGGACGGCTCACATCCCACTTGCGTACGAGTGGGGACGTTCCACTCGTCGGCCGGGCATGACAGTGCCCGGGGTGCGGTCGCATCCCCGGGCACCGAGACCGTACGGCCCGCGGCGATCACGCCGGTTGGGTCGCCGCCGTGATCCGCTCCGCACGCAGCGCCTCGAACCACCGGTCGTCCGTCGGCGGCAGGGCGTTCACATCGAGGGCCAGCTTCAGCAGCAGATCCGCGATCTGCGGATTGCGGGCCATGACCGGGCCGTGCATATAGGTGCCGAAGACCGTGTCGTTGTACGCGCCTTCGGTGCCGTCGCCCGTGCCGTTGCCCCGGCCGATGACCGTACGGGCGAAGGGCCGGGCCGTGGGACCGAGGTGGGTGATCCCCTGGTGGTTCTCGAAACCGGTCAGCTGCGGCAGGCCGAACCGGGGGTCGATGTCCCCGAGGACGTCGCCGACGCACCGCTCGCCCTCGCCACGGGTGGAGATCACATCGATCAGACCGAGTCCGGGCTCCCGCTCACCGAGGTCGTTGATGAACTCGTGGCCCAGGATCTGGTAGCCGGCGCAGACGGAGAAGATGATCGCTCCGTTGGACGCCGCTCGGGACAGTCCGCCATCACGTCGCAGCCGCTCGGCGGCCAGCCGCTGGGGACGGTCCTCACCGCCACCGATCAGATAGATGTCACCCGAGGTGGGGATCGGCTGGTCGCTGCGCACGTCGATGCGCATCACGTCGAGGCCGCGCTGCCGGGCCCGACGCTCCACGACCAGTGCGTTTCCCTGGTCGCCGTAGGTGCTGAGGAGGTCCGGGTAGACCCAGACCAGCCGCAGACTGTTGTCGCTCATTCTCATGGGAGTCCTCTGAGGTCCTTCTCCGGTCGGCTACCGGTCTGCCGTGGTCCTGCTCGATCAGTTGCCGACGCGGCGGCGCACGTCCTGGAAAGCGGTGTAGTTGGCGATCAGCTCGATGCGCCCGGGCGGGGCGCTGTTCACCGCGTCGTCGACCGTGTCGCACACCCGGAAGTCCAGACCGGCGACCTCAAGACGGACCGCGAGGTCGAGCCGGCGATCACCGATGACGAAGATCGGGTGGCCCGCGAGCCGGGTGTAGTCGACGTCCCACAGCCACGAGGTGTCCGTGCCGTCCGCGCCGCGGGCGTTCACCGAGAGGATCACCGGCGTCGGCGGCGGGTCGATCAAGGAGAACGTCTCCAGCCAGCCGGCCGGATTCTTGGCGAGGAGCAGCCGTAGTTCGCGGTTCATGAAGGTGACCACGTCATAGCGGCCGGCGACGGCCTGCACCGAGTACATGCGCTCCAGGGCCACCTGCGGCGGGACGCCGAAGCAGGCGGCGACCGCGGCGGAGGTGGCGGCGTTCGCCTTGTTGGCGCGACCGGGCAGCTGGAGCCGGATGGGCCAGGCCGATCCGTGCGGGTCCAGGACGTGGTCACCGCGGAGCACCCAGCTCGGGGCGGGACGGCGGAAGCCGCACTCGCCGCAGAACCAGTCGTCACCGGGTCGCTGCATCACGCCGCCGCAGGAGGGGCAGGACCAGGCGTCGTCCTTCCACTCCTGTCCCGCGGCCACCCACACCACGTTGGGGGAGGAGGATGCGGCCCAGACGATGAGCGGGTCATCGGCGTTGGCGATGACGATCGCCTTGGAGCCTGCGAGACCCTCGCGCCACTTCTCGGCGAGCATCCGGGTCTCGGCCGCACGGTCGAGTTGGTCACGGGAGAGGTTGAGGAGGGCGATCGCCTTGGGCGTCACGTCCCGGGCGACTCCGGCGAGGTACTTCTCGTCCACCTCGATCACACCGAACTTGGAGTCGGTGCCGCCGGCGAGGGCCGAGGTGATGCCGGCGGGCATGTTGGCGCCGAGCGCATTGGAGACGACCGGCCCCGCGGCCCGCAGGGCTTCGGCGATCAGTCGGGTGGTGGTGGTCTTGCCGTTGGTCGCCGACACGAGAACGACGTCCAGGTGCTGCGCCAGCCGCCCCAGGAGATCGGGGTCGAGTTTGAGCGCGACCCGGCCTCCGATCACCGAACCGCTGCCCCGTCCAGCGGCGCGCGAGACCGCGGCCGCGGCTCTACCGGCGGTCACGGCGAGCTTGGCGCGCGGCGTCAGTGGCTCCGAGTTGCCTGACATCGTCCTTGATCCTCCTTGCATTGGTCCCGCCCAGCCTATCCAGGTCCGGCCGGGCGGCCCTACCTCGGCACCGCCGGTGATGGGGCCGACTCCTGCCGAACGTACGCTTACCGCCATGCGAAAACGGCTGATCCCCGGCAGTACCGGACGCGTGAGGCCGATGAGTCTCATCGGCGATCCGGTGTTGCACACGCCCTGCGAGAGTGTCACCGACTTCGGTCCTGAGCTGAAGGGGCTCGTCGAGGACATGTTCGCCACGATGTACGCGGCCCGCGGAGTGGGACTTGCGGCGAATCAGGTGGGGCTCGGACTGCGGGTGTTCGTGTATGACTGCCCCGACGATGACGATGTACGCCATCTCGGACATGTCGTCAATCCGACGCTCGTGACGGTGGACGGCATGACATTTCGAGGGCCTGAGGGCTGTCTGTCGCTACCAGGGCTCGAAGCGGGCACCGAGCGCCACGACCTCGCCGTGGTGGAGGGGGTGACCTGGGACGGTGCCCCCGTACGCGTGGAGGGCACGGGCTTCTTCGCCCGCTGCCTCCAGCACGAGTGCGACCATCTGGAGGGCGTGGTGTACGCGGACCGGGTCACGGGGTGGCGTCGGAGACGGTTGTTGCGTTCGGTGCGTCGGGCGCCGTGGGCCCCGGCGACACTGCCACCGCAGCCGCCTTTGTCGTAGTGACCTAAGACTCAGGTCACTAGGGGCCTTTGGCCCAGCCACCCCGAGACGACCCGGTGCGCGTCCCGATGCCGGTGGCTGGGGCGTTGCCGTGCCCAAAACCCAAGGATGCGTTCGACTCAGAACCCCGGGCCGCCCGCGCGGTCGGCCACCGCGGCGAGCCTGCCCCACAACAGGTCCGCGAGGCAGCGGACCAATTCCGCCCGGGAGCAGGGGCGTTCGCCGAGCCACCAGTCACCGGCCGCGTGCATCATCCCGACGATGCCGTGCCCCCACACCCGGGCCAGCCGCTCGCCGTCCGGCCCGAGTTCGACCCGCTCGTGGATGACCTCCGCCAGTTCCTCGCCCATCCTCCGCAGCAGGGGCACCGAGTGGCGGCCCACGTCGAAGCCGCCCTCGGGAATCTGGGTGTCCTCCGCAGGATGCATCAGAAAGCGGTAGACCTGGGGTCGCATCTCGATCGCGGCCAGATAGGTGTCCAGCGTTGCTTCGACCCGCTCCCGTCGCTCGGCTGGCGCGTCGAGGGCCGCTCGCAGCGAGCCGAGCAGGGCGTCGGTGTGACGCTTGGCCAGTGCCCGGTAGAGGCCGCCCTTGTCCCCGAAGTGCCGGTACAGGATGGGCTTGGTGATGCCGGCCTCGGCTGCGATCGCGTTCATCGATGCGTGGGGGCCGTCCCGGAGCACCACCCGGTCCGCCGCCTCCAGTAGTTCCCGGCGGCGCTGTTGTGCCGGCCGATCCTGGTCGGAGGACTGCTGTGTGGTCTCCATGCGTGTATCTCCCCGCCCGAGCGATTGCGTGACGCCTGCGAAAGCTAACACCTCGAAGCTCTCCCGGGCGGCCCGGCTCATCGGCGGTTGACACGCTCTACCACCCGGTAACAGACTGCCGTTACCAGAGGTAACATCCGGGTTGGCTGGGAGCGTTGGAGGGGACATGGCCGGGTTCACCTTGGAACTCAATGACGATCAGAAGCAGGTCCGCGACTGGTTGCACGGCTTCGCGTCCCAGGTGATGCGTCCCGCAGCGGCCGAATGGGACGAGCGCGAGGAGACGCCCTGGCCGATCATCCAGGAAGCGGCCAAAGTGGGGATCTACTCCCTCGACTTCTACGCCCAGCAGCACCTTGACCCGACGGGCCTCGGGATACCCCTGGCGATGGAGGAACTCTTCTGGGGCGACGCGGGCATCGCCCTCTCCATCGTCGGTACCGGACTCGCCGCCGTCGGCGTCCTCGCCAATGGGACCGACGAGCAGATCGGCACCTGGATACCCCAGATGTACGGCGACGCTGCCGACGTCAAACTGGCCGCCTTCTGCTCGTCGGAGCCGGACGCCGGATCCGACGTCGCTGCGATGCGCACCCGGGCCGTCTACGACGAGTCCACGGACGAATGGGTCCTCAACGGCACCAAGAGTTGGGCCACCAACGGTGGTATCGCCCATGTGCACGTCGTCGTCGCGGGGGTCGACCCCGCGCTCGGCTCCAAGGGCCATGCCTCGTTCATCGTCCCGCCCGGTAGCCAAGGGCTGACCCAGGGGCAGAAGTTCCACAAACACGGCATCCGCGCCTCCCACACCGCCGAAGTGGTCCTCGACGACGTACGTGTCCCCGGTGAGTGCCTCCTCGGCGGCAAGGAGAAGCTGGACGAGCGCCTCGCGCGAGCACGCGAACGGGCGGTCACGAACGACGAGCGCGTCAAGAACGCGGCGATGGCCACCTTCGAGGCATCGCGGCCAGCGGTGGGGGCCATGGCCGTAGGCACCGCCAGGGCTGCCTACGAAGTCGCCCTCGACTACGCCAAAACCCGTCACCAGTTCGGCCGCCCCATCATCGACAACCAGGGCATCGCCTTCCAACTCGCCGACATGCGCACCAGGATCGACGCGGCCCGGCTCCTGGTGTGGCGTGCGTCCTGGATGGCCGCGACCGGCCGGCCGTTCACCTCGGCCGAAGGGTCGATGTCCAAGCTGTACGCGAGCGAGACGGCCCAACACGTCACCGCCCGGTCCATCCAGATCCTCGGCGGCAACGGCTTCACCCGTGAGTACCCGGTGGAACGCATGCACCGGGACGCCGCCATCTACACGATCTTCGAGGGGACCAGCGAGATCCAACGGCTGGTCATCGCCCGAACACTGGCCGGGGTACCGATCCGCTGAGCTGCGGCGCGCGTCAACCAGGCGGCCCATCAAACCCGTTGGAGGAAAGCGATACCCTGCCCGTCCGATTGGCGGGAGCGGCGACACGGGCGAGGGGGCTGTGGCCGGTGGGGCGGCACGTCCTGCCACCGCCCCACCGGACGTTGCTCCCAGCTGCCGCCCGCCCGTCATCGCGGGCCGCTCCCGGCGCTCGGCCGTCCTCAGCCGTCGACCATCAGGACTTGAGGAGACCTTCGATGGCGGCAACCACCTCAGGGGCCTCCGGCTCGGTCCTCGGCCGGATGCGGGCCACCACCTCACCATCCCCGTTGAGCAGGAACTTCTCGAAGTTCCACTGGACGTCCCCGGCCGCGCCGTCCGCGTCAGCCGCCTTCGTCAACTCCGTGTACAGCGGGTGCCGCCCAGCACCGTTGACGTCGACCTTCTCCAACATCGGGAAGCTGACGCCGTACGTCGTCGAGCAGAAGGTCTGGATCTCCTCCGCACTGCCAGGCTCCTGGCCGGCGAACTGGTTGCACGGTACGCCGACCACCGTGAAGCCCTGATCGGCGTAACTCTTCTGAAGACGTTCCAACCCGGCGTACTGAGGTGTGAGACCACACTTCGACGCCACGTTCACCACCAGGACCGCCTGGCCCCGGTAGGCGCCGAGCGAGGTCGACTCACCGGCGAGCGTGTTCACAGGAATGTCATGCACCGTTGTCATCGTTGATCTCCTTTGCTGGCGGCTCAGCCGCCCCATGTGCGGAACAGGCCCTCCTGCACCACGGACACCAGCAGCCTGCCTTCCCGATCGTAGATCCGTCCACGCGCCAACCCCCGGCCGCCCGTGGAGATCGGGGACTCCTGGTCATAGAGGAACCACTCATCGGCGCGGAACGGACGGTGAAACCACATCGCATGATCCAGCGATGCCATGTCGAAGCCCCGCTGACCCCAGAGCGGCTCCACCGGAATGCGGACCGCATCCAGCAGGGTCATATCGCTCGCGTACGTCAGCGCGCAGGTGTGGACCAGCGGATCGTCCCCCAACGGGCCCACCGCCCGCATCCACACGGCGCTCCTGGGGTCCGTGCGCTTCTCCTCGATCTCCTCCGGGGTCCAGCGCAGCCGCTCCACATAGCGGATGTCGAACGGCTGACGTCGTGCCATCCGCTCCAGCGCCTCCGGCAGCTCACCCAGATGGGCGCGGATCTCATCGGGCAGGGTCGGCAGGGTCTCGGGGTCGGGGAACTCCAGCCGCGGCGGCAGCTGGTGCTCGATGCCGCCCTCCTCCGGCCGGTGGAAGGACGCGGTCAGGTTGAAGATCGTCCGCCCCTCCTGCACCGCGGTGACCCGGCGCGTGGTGAACGACCGACCGTCCCGTACCCGTTCCACCTGGTAGACGATGGGCACACCCGGCCGCCCCGGCCGCAGAAAGTAGGCGTGCAGCGAGTGCACCGGACGCTCGCCGTCCGTGGTGCGCCCCGCGGCGACCAGCGCCTGCCCGGCCACCTGTCCGCCGAAGACCCGTTGCAGAGACTCGTTCGGACTCAGCCCGCGGAAGATGTTCACCTCGATCCGCTCCAGATCGAGCAGATCCACCAGGCGCTCGGCCGCATTGGTCATCGGGGGCTCTCCTTCGTCAGGTGCCGTCGGGACGGGTCAGAGCTGACCCACCGAGGTGACCCGGACGATCGCCCGGCCCTCCTCGTCGGAGGCCGCCAGATCGACCTCCGCACTGATGCCCCAGTCATGATCGCCGTTCGGGTCGGCGAAGATCTGCCGGACGCGCCACAGCCCGTGCTGTTCGTCCTCCTCGATCAGGAGCAGCTTGGGCCCACGGGCGTCGGGGCCGGTGCCGAGGTCCTCGTACTCGTCCCAGTACGCGTCCATCGCCTGGCCCCAGGCGTCCTCGCCCCAGCCCGATTCGGCGTCCAACTCGCCGAGTTCGGCGACCTTGTCGAGGGCCGCGAGCTCCACCCGGCGGAACATCGCATTGCGCACCAGCACGCGGAAGGCACGGGCGTTCGCGGTGACGGGACGGACCTGATCGGCCTTCTCCTGGGCTTCCTCGGCGGTCTCCACCTCGGGGTTGGCCAACTGCTCCCACTCGTCGAGCAGACTGGAGTCCACCTGGCGCACCATCTCGCCGAGCCAAGCCGTCAGGTCCTCCAGGTCCTCGGACTTGAGGTCGTCCGGGATGGTGTGCTCCAGGGCCTTGAAGGCGCCCGCGAGATAGCGCAGCACGATGCCCTCAGTGCGGGCCAGTTCATAGAACGAGGTGAACTCGGTGAACGACAGCGCCCGCTCGTACATGTCCCGGATGACGGACTTCGGGGACACCGGGTGGTCACCCACCCAGGGGTGACTCTTGCGGTAGACGTCGTACGCGTGCCAGAGCAGCTCTTCCAGCGGCTTGGGGTAGGTCACCTCCTGGAGCCGTTCCATGCGCTCCTCGTACTCCACGCCGTCGGCCTTCATCAGCGCGACCGCCTCGCCGCGCGCCTTGTTCTGCTGCGCGGCCAGGATCTGGCGCGGATCGTCCAGGGTGGACTCCACCACGGAGACCATGTCCAACGCGTACGAGGGCGACTCGGGGTCCAGAAGTTCGAAGGCGGCGAGCGCGAACGTGGAGAGCGGTTGGTTCAGCGCGAAGTTCTGCTGGAGGTCGACCGTCAGCCGAACGATCCGCCCCTGCTCGTCCGGCTCGTCGAGCCGCTCGACCACTCCGCCATCCAGTAGCGAGCGGTAGATCGCGATGGCCCGCCGGATGTGGCGCAGCTGGTTGCGGCGCGGCTCGTGGTTGTCCTCAAGGAGCCGGCGCATCGCTTCGAAGGCGTTGCCGGGGCGGGCGATCACGGACAGGAGCATGGTGTGAGTGACCCGGAAGCGTGAGGTCAGCGGCTCCGGATCGGAATCGATGAGCTTCTCGAAGGTGGTGTCGGACCAGGCGACGAAGCCGTCGGGGGCCTTCTTCCGGACGACCTTGCGGCGCTTCTTGGGGTCGTCGCCCGCCTTGGAGAGCGCCTTCTCGTTCTCGATGACGTGCTCGGGCGCCTGCGCGACGACGAATCCCGCCGTATCGAATCCCGCCCGGCCGGCGCGGCCGGCGATCTGGTGGAACTCGCGCGCCCGCAGGGTGCGGACCCGGGTGCCGTCGTACTTCGTGAGCGCGGTGAACAGCACCGTGCGAATGGGCACGTTGACCCCGACGCCCAGCGTGTCCGTGCCACAGATCACCTTCAGCAGCCCCGCCTGGGCGAGCTTCTCCACCAGTCGTCGGTACTTGGGGAGCATGCCGGCGTGATGGACACCGATGCCGTGCCGTACATAGCGCGAGAGGTTGCGACCGAACTTCGTGGTGAAGCGGAAACTGCCGATCAAGTCGGCGATCTGTTCCTTCTCCTCCCGCGAACACATGTTGATGCTCATCAGGGACTGCGCCCGCTCCACGGCCGCCGCCTGGGTGAAGTGGACGATGTAGACGGGTGCCTGACGGGTTTCCAGCAGCTCCGTCAAGGTCTCGGTGATCGGCGTGCGCCGGTACTCGTACGACAGCGGAACCGGTCGGCTGGCCGAGCGCACGACCGCGGTGGGGCGGCCGGTACGGCGGGTGAGGTCCTGTTCGAAGCGGGAGACGTCACCGAGGGTGGCCGACATCAGGATGAACTGTGCCTGGGGCAGTTCCAGCAGGGGGATCTGCCAGGCCCAGCCGCGGTCCGGTTCGGCATAGAAGTGGAACTCGTCCATCACGACCTGGCCGATGTCGGCGTCCTTGCCGTCGCGCAGGGCGATCGAGGCCAGCACCTCGGCGGTGCAGCAGATCACCGGTGCGTCCGCGTTCACGGATGCGTCGCCCGTGAGCATGCCCACGTTCTCGGTGCCGAAGATCTTGCACAGGTCGAAGAACTTCTCCGACACCAGGGCCTTGATCGGCGCCGTGTAGAAGGTGACCTCGTCCTTCGCCAGGGCGGTGAAGTGCGCTCCGGCCGCCACCAGGCTCTTTCCGGAGCCCGTGGGGGTGGAGAGGATCACGTTCGCCCCGGACACCACCTCGATCAGCGCTTCCTCCTGCGCCGGGTAGAGCGTGATGCCCCGGTCTTCGGCCCACGAGGAGAAGGTCTCGAAGAGGGCATCGGGGTCGGCATCCGGCGGCAGCTGATCGATAAGGGTCACGCCCCCATCTTGCCTGTCTTCCGCCCCGATGAGGGAACCGGCCGGTGGACGGAAGATCACGAACGATACGCTGACCAGTCAACTGGGCTTGACCAGCAGGAGCGATGGCCGCTGCGGCGGTGGGAACGGCGCGCGAGCGGCGGGGGCGGGGAAAAGATCATGATGGGGCCTGCGCACTCACTGTCGGGAGCCGCGGCGTGGCTGGGGGTGGGCGCGGCGACCGCCGCAGCGGGACATCCGATGCCCTGGCCCGTGCTCGTCGTCGGCGCCCTGATCTGCGCGGGAGCGGCACTCGCTCCCGATCTGGACCACAAGGCGGCGACGATATCCCGGGCCTTCGGACCGATATCCCGCGGTCTGTGCGAGATCGTCGACAAACTCTCGTTCGCCGTCTACCAGGCGACGAAGAAGCCGGGTGACAAGCGCAGGACCGGCGGTCACCGCACCCTGACCCACACCTGGCTCTGGGCGGTGATGATCGGTGGCGGCGCCTCCGCGCTGGCGGTCACCGGTGGCCGCTGGGCCGTTCTGGGACTGCTTTTCGTCCATCTGGTGCTGGCGGTCGAGGGCCTGCTGTGGCGCGCGGCCCGGGTCTCCAGCGATGTCCTGGTGTGGTTGCTCGGGGCCACGAGCGCATGGATCCTGGCGGGGCTGCTGGACAAGCCGGGCAACGGCGCGGACTGGTTGTTCAGCGCCCCCGGGCAGGAGTACCTCTGGCTCGGGCTGCCCATCGTGCTCGGTGCCCTCGTCCATTGCATCGGCGATGCGCTGACCGTCTCCGGTTGCCCCATCCTGTGGCCGATCCCGCTGGGCCGGAAGCGCTGGTATCCGATCGGGCCGCCGAAGGCGATGCGGTTCCGGGCGGGCAGCTGGGTGGAGCTGAAGGTGTTGATGCCGGCGTTCATGCTGCTCGGGGGAGTGGGCGGGGCAGCGGCGCTCAATGTGATCTGACGCCGACCGGGGGCGCTCGGGAACGACTGCGGCTGTGTCCGTCGCCCGCTGGGGTGATCCTGTGGCCCGTCGGCCCTGAGTTTGACCCCGCCCGTAAGCGTGGAGGGACCGCCCGGTGTCCGAGCGGCCCCCCATGATCACTTCTGCGCCCAGCGGCGTCGGTGGTCAGCCGTGCCAGGACCGCCAGAGCGCGGCGTACGCACCATCGGCCGCCACCAGTTCGTCATGGCTGCCCAACTCGCTGATCCTGCCCTCCTCCACCACCGCGATCACATCCGCGTCATGGGCGGTGTGGAGCCGGTGCGCGATCGCGACGACCGTACGGCCCTCCAGCACACGGGAGAGCGAACGCTCCAGGTCACGGGCGGCCCGCGGGTCCAGCAGCGAGGTCGCCTCGTCCAGGACGAGGGTGTGCGGATCTGCCAACACCAATCGGGCCAGCGCTATCTGCTGCGCCTGCGCCGGAGTCAGCGCCAGACCACCGGAGCCGACCACGGTGTCGAGCCGCTCCTCCAGCGTGCTCGCCCAGCCGTCCGCGTCGACCGCGGAGAGCGCCGCCCACAGTTCTGACTCGTCCGCGTCGGACCGGGCGAGCAAAAGATTGTCCCGGAGCGAGCCCACGAAGACGTGGTGCTCCTGATTGACCAGGGCCACGTGCTCGCGCACCCGCTCGGCGGTCATCTGGGACAGCTCCGCGTCACCGAGCGAGACACTGCCCTTGCGCGGGGCGTAGATGCCCGCGAGCAGCCGCCCCAGGGTCGACTTGCCCGCGCCCGAGGGACCCACCAGGGCGAGCCGCGTACCCGGGGTGACCGAGAGGGACACCTCGCGCAGGACGTCCACCCCCTCGCGATAGCCGAAGTGCACCCCGTGTGCCTCTACGGCGCGCCCATCGGGTCGAACCGCCCCGTCACCCGCGTCCGGTTCGATCTCCCGCACCCCGACCAACCTGGCCAGGGAGACCTGGGCCACCTGGAGCTCGTCGTACCAGCGCAGTACCAGCGAGACCGGGTCGACCAACATCTGTGCCAGGAGTGCGCCCGTCGTCAGCTGGCCGATGGTGAGCCAGCCCTGGAGGGCCAGGCTGCCGCCGATCAGCAGGACGGACACCAGGACCGTGGTGTGGGTCAGGGTGATCACCGGGAAGAGCACCGAGCGCAGATGGAGCGTATGGCGCTCCCACGCCGTCCACTCCTTGATCCGCTGGTCGGAGAGGGCGACCCGACGGGCGCCGAGGCGGTGCGCCTCCACCGTGCGACCCGCCTGGACGGTCTCGGTGAGCGCGGCGGTGACCGCGCCGTACCCGGCGGCTTCGGAGCGGTAGGCGGCGGGTGCCCGACGGAAGTACCAGCGGCAGGTGACGATCAGCAGGGGTGCCGCCACCACCACGGCGAGGGCCAGCGGAGGTGAGGTCACGGCGAGGCCGCCGATCAGCACCGCCGCCCACACCGCGCCGATGGCGAGTTGCGGAACGGCCTCCCGCATGGCGTTGGAGAGCCGGTCGATGTCGGTGGTGATGCGGGAGAGCAGATCACCGGTACCGGCGCGCTCCAGCACTCCCGGAGGCAGGCGCACGGACCGTACGAGGAAGTCCTCGCGCAGATCGGCGAGCATCTCCTCCCCGAGCATCGCGCCGCGCAGTTGCATCATCCGGACGAAGACGGCCTGGATCACCAGCGCGATCGCGAACAGGGCGATCGTGCGTGTCAACGGGAGCTCCCGCACCCCGTCGGTCAGCTTCTGCACGGCGGAGCCCAGCAGATAGGGGCCCACCATGGAGGCGATCACGGCGAGGGTGTTGAAGAGGACCAGGGCGCCGAAGGCCCGCCGGTGCCTCCGCAGCATGCGCCGGCCGTACGCCCGTACCGTCGTACGGCCGGCGACCGGGAGGGTGGCTGCCGACTCTGGTGCTGCCGGGTCGAACTCCGGCGGCACCGGCCGGAAGAGCCTTGCTCCGGTCGTATCGGTCGTATCGGTCATCTGGATTCCTCGTTCCCCCCGTAGGCGCGGTGCTGCGGCGACGGACCGGTGTCGAGCGGCCCGCGGATCTTGCCGGTGCGCTTCATCGCTGCCCCGGTGAAGCCGTCGGTGCCCATCGCGGCCAGTCGTTGTTCGATCTCGTCCTGTGTCTCCCGGGTGACCACGGCTCGATAGCGCGGTTCGCTGCGCAGGAGTTCACGGTGGGTGCCGCACGCCACCGCCTGCCCCTCGTCCACCAGGACCACTCGGTCGGCGAGGTCGAGCAGGAGTGGTGACGAGGCGAAGACCACGGTGGTGCGCCCGGCGCGCACGCGTTTGATGCCGGCCGCGACCCGGGACTCGGTGTGGGAGTCGACGGCTGACGTGGGCTCGTCCAGGACGAGCACCTCGGGGTCGGCCACCAGGGACCGCGCGAGCGCGAGCCGTTGGCGCTGCCCCCCGGAGAGGGATCTGCCGCGTTCGGTGATGCGTGCCTCCATGGGGTCCTCACCGGTGTCCCCGCCGGCGAGGGCGAGGGCGGCGAGGGCATCGGCGCAGTGGGCGGCTTCGAGTGCGGCGGCGGCGGAGACCCGGCCGGACGAGGGCACGTCGAGCAGTTCCCGCAGGGTGCCGGACAGCAGTACCGGCTCCTTGTCCTGGACCAGGACGTTCGCCCGGGCGCGAAGGAGGGGCATCCCGTCCAGGGCCGCTCCACCGAGCAGCACGGAATCGTTGGTGTCATCGGTGGCCGGATGCCCGCCGAGCCGTTCGGCGAGCCTTCCGGCGAGGTCGGGGTCGCCGCAGACGACGGCGGTCAAAAGGCCCTCCGCGGCGAGGATCCCGCTGACGGGATCGTGGAGGTCGCCGCCGAGGGGGCGTTCCGACGGGTCGGATTCGACGGGGGCGGCCGATGCCGGTGCGGCGTCGGCGGTGCGGCGCAGTGCCAACACCCGCGCCGCCCTCTCGGCCGAGGGCTTGGAGTAGGAGTAGGCCATGGCCATCTCCGCGAAGTTGCGCAGTGGATGGGCGGTGAGCAGAACGGCGCTGTAGACGGTGATCAGTTCACCGACCGCGATGTGTCCGTCCAGGGCCAATTGCGCCCCGTACACGACGATCGTCAACAGGAGGGCGCCGGGGAGGAGGACTTGGATCGCCGAGATCAGGGCCCACATGCTGGCGCTGCGGACCGAGGCGCCGCGCACGTCTTGGGAGGCCCTGCGGTAGCGGCTGAGGAAGAGGTCTTCGCCGCCGATGCCGCGCAGCACCCGCAGCCCGGCGACGGTGTCCGCCGCCAACTCCGTTGCGTAGCCGGCCTTTTCGCGTTGGTGGTCCGCCCGACGGGTGGCTATGGGCAGCAGGGGCAGTACGGCCAGTGCCAGCACGGGCAGGCCGATCGCCACGATGATGCCGAGGGAGGGTTGGTAGAGGGTCAGTCCGGTGCCGATGGTGAGGAGGGCGATGGCCGCCGCGGCGAATCGTGAGAGCGCTTCGACGAACCAACCGATCTTCTCCGCGTCCGCGGTCGAGATCGCCACCACTTCACCGGCCGGAACACGGCGGGTGAGCAGGGAGCCGAGCTCCGCCGTGCTGCGGGAGAGCAACTGTTGGATGCGGGCGGCGGCCGTGGTCCAGTTGGTGATGGTCGCCCGGTGGACCATGGTGTCACCGAGCGCGATGATCACGCCCAGCAGGAGGAGCAGTCCGCTGGCGTACGCCAGTCGTCTCCCAGAGCCGTCCACCACGGCCTGGACGGCGAGGCCCACGCCCAACGGCAGTGCGGCCACGCCCAGTTGGTTGACCAACGCCCAGCCGAGGCCGGCGAGTTGGCCGCGCCACTGGCGACGGCCGAGCCAGATCAACAAGCGGGTTCCGGACCGGACGTCTGGGTCACCTGGGTCAAGATACGGAAGGTCGCGAATTTGCATGACGTCCCAGCACAAGTCGAGGTTGGTGCACGCGGCAAGGCTCGCCGTACTGACGCCTAATAGGCAAACTCGTTCATTAACTGACAGGACAGAACACGCCAGAACCCGGTGCGCGGAAGCACCGGGTCCATTCGACGACTGGGCCGATACGTAGGCGATCTCCCCCTGCCTACGGAGTGTGTTGACCCATCGAATCAGCTCGAAGGTTTGACCGAATCCACACCGGTGCGAGGCTTCTTCCACTCCCCGCGCGTGAAGTCGGGAATAGGCAGTGGTGTGCCCTTGGCCCGGATCGAGGTGTGACTGAGCGGTACGGGAGCCGTCCAGGTGGCCGCGTCGTACACGTCGAAGTCGGGCACCAGACCCAGCTGCATGCACTGCATCAGACGAAAGATCATGATGTAGTCCATGCCGCCGTGGCCGCCGGGCGGGTTGGAGTGCTCCTTCCACAGCCAGTGGTCCCAGTCGGCGTACCGTGCGAAGCTGCCCCACTGGTGGTTGGTGTGATCGGGCTCGACGTAGATGCGCGCGGGATAGTCCTCGAAGACGCCCTTGGTGCCGCCGAGGCTGTTGATGCGGCTGTAGGGGTGCGGGGTGGAGACGTCGTGCTCCAACCGGATGACCCGCCCCCGAGCCGTGCGGAGCATGCTGATCGTCCGATCGCTGCTGATGTACGACTCCTTCCAACTCGGGTCATCCGCAGGCATGTTCGCCTCGCGGTACTCCGCGAGGCCCAGCGCGGGGGTCCCGAAACTGGAGATGCTCACCACCCGGTCGCCGCGGTTGACGTCCAGGTAGTTGGCCACCGGGCCGAAGCCGTGGTTGGGGTAGAGGTCACCGCGCAACCGGGTGTGCCACTGCCGCCGCCAGGGGCCCTCGTAGTAGTCCGGGTCGAACATCAACTGGCGCAGGTCGTGGTTGTAGGCGCCCGCGGCGTGGAGCAACTCGCCGAACTTGCCCGCGTGCGCCATGCGCAGCACCCGCATCTCGTTCCTGCCGTAGCAGCAGTTCTCCAGCTGCATGCAGTGCCGTCGGGTGCGCTCGGACAGATCGACGAGCTCCCACAACTCGTCGAGGCGCATGGCGACGGGGCACTCCACACCGACGTGCTTGCCGTTCGACAGCGCCGACTTCGCCATCTCGAAGTGGGCCTCCCAAGGGGTCGCCACATAGACGAGGTCGAGATCGCCGCGGCGGCACAGGTTCTCGTAGTCCTCCTCGCCGTGGGAGTAGACGGCCGGGGCCGGCTGGCCGGCCGCCAGCACCTTGGCCGCGGCCCGTTCCGTCTTGGCCCGCACCGGGTCGCACAAGGCGCGCACCTGGACGCCGGGCAGGGCGAGGAAGAGGTCGATCATGCTGCTACCGCGGTTGCCGAGACCGATGATCCCCACGCGGACCGTACTGCGGCGCTCGAACGGTACGCCCACCATGGTGCGGCCCGCCCGGGCGGGTGTCTTCTCGGCCGTGCCTGCCGCCCCGGCGCCGTCGGTCGCAGCAGCAGCGGCCGTCCCGGTTCCCAGGGCGCCGAAGGCGAGTCCCGCGCCGGCGACTCCCGCCGAGGTCCGCAGCACGGAGCGACGGCTCGGCGGGCCGTCGGTGCCGCCCGCGGTGGTGTCGGGCAGCTCGCCCGGGGTTTCGAGGTGGTTCCCCTCGGCGGGGAAGGATGCTGCGTCGTTCATCGAGCCTCCACGAGAGCTGATGGTGCGCTGCCGGTCATCTCGACCTCGTGAAGGACCCTGGCCGCTGGGACGCACGGTGCGCAAGAGCCCCGTTTGGACTCTTGCGCACCAACCCATGGACTCTTATGCCGCCCCATGACGGCACGTCATTCGTGGCTAGCCGACGGGAGCGGCCACCGGCTCGCGCGGCTCGGACTCATCGCTGGCCACGGGGGATTCGCTCTTCGAGCGGTGCGGGAAGACAGCCTGGTGGAGCTTGCGCAACGGCGCCGGCGCCCACCACGCGGCAGCACCGAGCAGTGCCATCAGCGACGGCACCAACAGCGCCCGGACCAGCGTTGCGTCCAGCAGTACGGCGAACGCGGCACCGAGCCCCAACTCCTGGATGAAAACCAGTCGGGACAGCGCCAGCGCACCCACGGGCACGCAGAACAACACGGCGGCAGAGGTCACGATGGACCCGGTCCGTGACAGTCCGTACGCCACCGCGGCCCGATCGTCCATGCCCTGCGCCCGGGCCTCCTTGATCCGACTCAGCAGGAAGACGTTGTAGTCCGTCGACAGACCGAACGCGAGGGCGAAGACCAACAGCGGAGTGGTGGCCTCCAGACCATTCTGCGGCGAGAAGCCGAGGTTGCCGTCCTGGAACACCCAGACCAGGAATCCGAAGGCGGCACCGGTCGACAGCAGGTTCATCACCAGCGCCATCAGCGGCAACACCACGGCACCGGAGAACGCGAACAGCAACAGCAGGGTGACTCCCGCCAGGATGGCGGCGGCGAGCGGCAGACTGTCACCGATCGTCGAACGCTGCGCCAGGAAGTCGGCGGTGACACCGGTGTAGGCCGCCGAGTAGGGCGCCTTCAGGTCCTGTACGGCGTCGACGGACTCCTGTGCCGTGTCGTCCAGCGGGTTGCCCGCCACCACGGCGTCGATCTCCCAGTGCCGTTCGTCCAGCTTGAAGGGCGCTGCCACGGCCTCAACGCCGGGCACGTCCTTGATCCGTGCGACGTAGTCGTTCAGCCGGGAGTTGTCGGGCGCCAAGTCACCGGTGGCCAGCACGATCTGGAGGGGTGCGGTACCCGCGTCGTCGTACTCCTTCTCCAGGACCGCGGCGACCTGACCGGCGCTGGTCTCCTTCGGCAGGAGGGCGGGGTCCACACCGGTGAAGCGCACCCCGGCGAGCGGGGAGGCGATGAGCAGCAGGATCGCGGTGGCCACCACGGCGAAGATGCCGGGGCGCCGCATCACCGCCGAGGCCATCCGGTGCCAACGGCCCTCGGTCGCGGCAGCCGTGCCGGCGGAGCGCTGCCAGCGGCGCGGTGCCAACGAGTTGATGCGGTGACCGAGCACGGCAAGCAGCGCCGGCAGTCCCACCAGCGCGAACAGCGCGGCGGACAGTACGGTGATCACACCGGCCAGGCCCATCGAACGCAGATAGGGATGGGGGAACGCGGTCAGCGCGGCCAGGGCCGCGGCCACGGTCAGCGCACTGAACAACACCGTCCGGCCGGCGGTGGCGACCGTCTGCCGCAGCGCCTCACCCCGATCCTTGTCGGCGGCCAACTCATCGCGGAACCGCGAGACGATCAGCAGCCCGAAGTCGATCGACAGGCCGAGCCCCAGGGCGAACGACAGACTCATCGCGCCGGCGGAGACGTTCATGAAGTCGGTGGTCAGCCGCAGTCCCGCCATGGTCAGCAGCAGCGAGACAAAGCCGCCCAGCAGCGGTACGAACGCTGCCACCAGCCCACGGAAGACCAGGAAGAGCACCACCAGGATGATGGGTGCCGCGATCAGCTCCGCATTGGACACATCCTCGTCGGACACCTTCGCCACCTGCACATGCCCGGGGGTGGAACCACCCAGCCAGGTGCGGTCCTTCAGCACGGGATCGTCCTTGATGGCCTCCTGGATGGCCTTCTCGGCGTCCACGCTCTCCTGGTACTCCATCGTGCGCACGGCGCCGACGACCACCGTGCTGCGCCCGTCCTTGGAGATCAGCCCGGTGCCTGCGGCGGACGAGTAGTCGATGACGTCCTTGACCTCGGAGCGGGAGCGCAGCAGCTCGACCGCGGCCTTCACGGTCGCCGGCGGGGCGACACCGGGCTTCAAGGACTCGTCGGTGCGCACCAGCAGCAGATAGCCCTGCTGCGGGTCGACGCCGGTGGCCTTCGCGATCGTCTCGCGCGCCACGACATTGCCGCCACCCGGGTCGTCGTAGTCGGACAGACCGTTGGAGAGCTTCTCGGAGACGCTGCCGCCATAGGCGGTGGCCAGCACGGTGACCAGGAGCGCCAGTAAGAGTACGGCGACCCTTCGGCGGTGGAGGGCCGAGCCCAGAGCGGAGAACATGGCTTCCTTCCTTCCATCGGACCGACCACCGGGGCCGGCACGGAGGAGGGGGTGGGGACGAAAGGGGCGCGCGGACGGCTCGTAGGGAACTCGCTACCGAAGGGCGGAGCGCATACGGCCCGCGCAGCGTCCATCGTCCGGCAAGCCGCTGGAGTTCCACTGAAGCGGCCAGGGAGAGGCTGGGGGTTGGTTCTAAGGGATCGCTGTAGCGAAGCGTTCCGGGGGCGGCGCAGGCATCGGTGCGCAGGTAGCGTCCCTGGGGAAGGGCGTTCCCGGTGCCGTCTCCCGATCGGATGCAGCGAACGTGACCGGGGGCAACCACCGGCCGGCACCACGATCCCGCCGAGCCGTCGCTCGGACCTGCGCACAGCCACCTGCACTGCCAACGGCCCAGCCGCCTACACCGTCAACCGCTCGGGGCACCTGCACTGCCAACCGCCCTAGACACCTGCACGGGCGCCCGCACCGTCAATCGCACAGACGTCTACTCGGACACCTGCACCGATGTCCGCATCGCACTCGCTCGTACCACCCGCTCGTACCACCCGCTCCGGAAAGGGCTCCCATGCGTCGCATCTCGTCCGCCGTCCACATTGCCGCCACCCCCGACCAGGTGTGGGGCGTGCTCACCGACTTCGCGCGTTTTCCCGAGTGGAACCCCTTCCTGATCGCGGCGGAGGGACGGCCGGTGCCCGGTGCCCGACTCACCCTGCGGCTTCGACTGCCCGACAACGGACGGGAGATGACGTTCACCCCGACCGTGCTGGAGAGCCGGCCCGGGCGGCTGCTGCGCTGGCGCGGCAGGCTCGGTGTGCCGGGTGTCTTCGACGGCGTCCACACCTTTGAGCTGAGTGCTCAGCACCAAGGCACCCAGGTCCTCCAGAGCGAGGTCTTCAGCGGATTCCTGGTCCCCTTGTCCGGGTCGATCATCAATCCGTCGGAGCGTGGCTTCACCGCACTGACGGACGCACTGAAGGCCCGCGTCGAGTCGATCCACGCACCCGTCAGCCCCGGCGAGTGACCCGGCACCCCGGCCGTTCGTCCGCAAGGAGAGCTTTAGCCCCCCGATCGACGATCGGCCGACCATGACTCCCGCTGGAGAGGCAGCAATACGATGACAGCAGCGCTGACGGCACAGGTGTGCGTGGTCGGAGGAGGGCCGGCCGGGCTCACGCTCGCCATGGAGCTGGCCAAACGCTCCGTGTCCGTGGTGGTACTGGAGCAGAGCGGGCACTTCAACCGGTCGTTCCGCGGCGAGTCGGTCTCACCCGACTCGGTATGGCTGCTCGACCAGTTGGGGCTGCTCGACCGGCTCGACGGCGAGTACGCCCAGATGCACCACATGGAGATCATCGACTCCGGTCACACCGTGATGCGGACCAACTTCTCCGACTACCACTACCCCCACCCCTACCCGGTGGAGCTCCCCCAGCCCGCGCTGCTGTCCGCGCTCGCCGCCGCAGGCCGGGAGCACGAGGGGTTCACCCTGTTGCAGTCGGCCACGGTCGTGGGGCTGCTGCGCGAGAACGGCGAGAACGGCGCCGTGACCGGTGTGCGCGCCCGTACCCCCCGAGGTGAGATCACCGTCAACGCCGCGCTGACGGTGGCTGCCGACGGCCGGTTCAGCAAGGTCCGCGAGATGTCCGGCCTCCCTTACGAAAAGCTCCCGTTGGACCGGGACGTCATCTGGATGCGGCTGCCCTTCCCCGCCGAATGGGACAGCAACACGTATCGCATCCGCATCCGCGGCGGCGAGCACGGACTGTTCATCCCCACGCATCCCGACAGCGTGCGCGTCGGCCTCAACATCCCCAAGGGCGGCCTGCGCGACCTGCGCGCGCAGGGCCTCTCGGCACTCCACGAGCGACTCGACCGGCTCGCCCCCGAACTGTCGGACACCGTCCGCAGCCAGGTGCGCAGTTGGTCGGAGACCTCCATGCTCGACATCTTCACCACCGTGGTGCCCCGCTGGTCGATGCCCGGTCTGGTTCTGATGGGCGACGCCGCGCACACGCTCACCCCGATCCTGGGACAGGGTGTCAACCACGCCATCATCGACGCCGTCACCCTGGCGCCCCTGGTGGAGGGCGCCTTCGCCGCCGGCGGATCCACGGCCGAGCTGACGACGGCCGCTGCGGAGTTCCAGCGCGTCCGGGAGGAGGCGGTGCGCCGCTCCCGCGGGCTCCAGCTGCGCCAGGAGAAGCTGTTCGCGCTCGACGGCAGGTTCGGGGGCGCGCTGCGCCGGGCGCTCTACCGTGTCGTCGACGGCAACCGGGCGCTCCAGCACCGGGTACTGGCCAGGGCCTACTTCCAGGTCCAGCAGCCCGGCCCCATCGTCGCCCGCAAGGTCTCCCAACGCCCGAGCCCCCGCGTCTGACGTCCTCCGTACGACACACCACTGCCCGGGTCCCCGCCGAAGGGACCCGGGCAGCGGCGTTCAACAGCTCCACGTCACCAGGTGACCGGCATGGCGCTCAGCGCGTGGACCATCATTCCGCTGGTCATCTTCAGATTGCTCACGTCGTCCGCGAGCGCCAGGTTCGGGAACCTCTTGATCAGCGAGGAGATCGCGATCTGGAGCTCGGCCCGCGCGAGGGCCGCGCCGAGGCAGAAGTGGGCGCCGTGGCCGAAGGCGAGATGGGAGCTGGCTGTGGGTCGGGACGGGTCGAAGTCCCCGGGCGTGGCGCCGAAGCGGTCCGGGTCCTGGTTCGCCGAGCAGACCGCGGCGATCACACCACTGCCTGCGGGAATGGTGGTGTCCGCTATCTCCACGTCCTCCAGGGTGATGCGGAACGGCCCGCCGTCACCGATGGGGTTGAGCCGCAGCAACTCCTCCACGACATGGTCGATCGTCTCCGGGTTCGCCCGCAGCGCTGCCAGGTACTCCGGGTGGCGCAGCAGGGTCAGAACACAGGTGCCGATCATGCTGACGGTGGTCTCGTGGCCCGCCACCAGCAGGGTGATCCCCATGGTGATCAGCTCGATCTCGCTGAGCCGCTCGCCGTCCTCGTCGTGGACCGACACCAGCGCGCCCATCAGATCGTCCGAGGGCTCCTCACGCTTGCGCTGCACCAGCTCGCCGAGGTACTGCACCATCGACATCCGCTGTTCCATCACCTCTTCGGCCGTGTGCGAGGTGAGCGAGACGAATGCGTCGGACCAGCCACGGAAGCGGTCCCGGTCCTCGAAGGGAACGCCCAGCAGCTCGCAGATGACCATCACCGGCAGCGGGAAGGCGAAGGCCGGATTGAGATCGACGGGCGGGGCGAGCTTCTCCATCTGGTCCAGCAGCTCGTCCGTCATCTCCTGGATGCGCGGACGCAGGTTGTGCACCCGGCGCGCGGTGAACTCGCGCGACACCAGCTTGCGCAGTCGGGTGTGCTCGGGCGGGTCCATGGTGAACAGGCTGCCGCCCATGGGCGGGGCGGCCGTCAGCCGCGGAGCGCCCTCGGCGAGCATCGCCGCCCGGCTGAACCGTAGATCCGACAGGACGGTACGCACGTCGTCGTACCGGCTGACCACATAGCCGTCATCGCCGCTGGGCAACCGGACCTTGGCCACCGGGCACTCGCCGCGCAGCTTCTGGTAGACGGGCGGTACCTCGACCGCGGAGGGGCGCGGGAAGGGGTACTGGAGCTCGGTTTCGGTCTCGGTCGGGGACTCGACCGGGGCCGAGGTCGGCGAGGCGGTGTCCATCGTGTGGCCTCCACGGGATTCGGTAGACGAACGGGGACTGCGCCCCTGTCAGGCGAGCGTCCCAGCGGTGGCTTGTGCCCGGATTAAGAGCGACTGGACCGCGCTGGCCACGGCCCCCGCCCTCCACCCCTCTGCGTCGTCCCCACCGTCTGCGCCCATGCGAACAGGCCCGCACCCGAAAGGGGTGCGGGCCTGATTCCGCTGCCGCGTCGCGGCCTCGGACATGAGCCGGCGCTCGTGTGCTGCCGGGTGTGCCCGTCAGCGCACCCAGCCGTCGGCGGTGCGCTGGCCGAAGCCCATCGCCCGGGCGATGGCGATGTTGGTCAGCCACGACATGCCGAACGTGAAGGGCGCCGCGATGTCCTCGGGCGCATCGCCGAGGAACGAGAAGACGACCATGATGCCGAACGGGATCAACGGCTGGTGCAGCAGGTTGTACAACGGCACTGCCCTGCCCGGGAGTTGGCCCGGCTGGTGCTCCTGCCCCAACCCGGCGAGGCGCGACAGATCGGGGAGCACCGCGCCCAGTGCGGCGGCCGGAATCACCCAGCCGGTGTGCTTCACCACCTCGAAGACGTCCCAGATCAGGAGCAGCCCTCCCAGGACTCCCCAGGCGACCCGTACCGAGCCGGACGTCGAACTTCTTCTTGCACCGGTTCGGTCGGTCATCATCACCATGCGTTTCTCCTCAGCTTCGAGGCATTCGGCCAGGGCGGCGGTCCTGGCGCCGGAACAACGGCGGTCAAACTCAGGAGTATCCGCCAGTGCACTGAAGCGCCGCTGGAGCCGCAGGCGGCAGCGGCGATTCCCGCCCTCACGCCAGTGCGCCGGACGGCTCCCACTGGGGTACGTCCACGATCTCCAGCACCGCACAGGTGCAGCTGAACCCCGAACCGCCACCGACGAACAGCACCCGATCGCCCACGCGCAACTCGCCCCGCTCCACAAGGTCGTTGAAGCCTGCGATCTGGTCACCCGCGCCCAGATGTCCCGCCCGGCGCGCGAACTCCCAGGTGGACAGCTCCACCGGGAAGCCGAGCAGTTGGGGGAGCTGCCATTCGAGCCGGGCGCGTCCACTGGCCAGGGTCACCACGCGGTCGATGTCCGCGCGGCCGACGCCGGCGTCGGCCAGGGCCGTGTCCACGACCCTGTTGACGACCGCCGCGACCTTCTCGGTCGCCTCCCGCACACTGCCCCGGGTCCGGACGTAGTGACCGACGCGGCCCAGCAGGTCCAGCGGACCGCCTGACGGCAGCGGCTTCAGCGCAGGTCCGCGCACCACCGCCTCCAGTGAATTGTCCGAACCGCTCGCCGTGGACAGCAGCCGGGCGAATCCGCCGCGTGCGGACAGGAGCAGAGCCGTGCCCGCGTCCCCGTACACGAAGCCCGGCTCACTGCTCCACCGCTGGACCAGGGGGGCGCCGAAGCGGTCGGCGGTGGTGACCATCGCCGCACCCTCGCCGGGTCGGGCGCTGACCTGCCGGGCCGCCACCTCCAGGGCGCCCACACCGCCGTTGCACTCCTGCTCCAGCCCGAAGGCCGTCACCGATGTGCCCAGCGCGTGCCCCGCCACATAGGAGGCGGCGGGCCACATCTCCACGCCCTGGAACCAGATGCTGCTGTGGATCAGCAACTCCACGTCCGACGCATCCAGCCCCGAGCGCTTCAGCGCGGTCGTCGCGGCGTGCACGGCCATGTCCGGGGGAGCCATCGACTCGTCGGCGACCGAAACGGACAGGATCTCGTCCTGCGCGTGCTGTTCCGCGTCGTACCTACCCGACTCCACGGCGGACCGGGCGAGTTCGGGCTCGCCCAACCACACTCCGGTCCCCGCGACGAATACGCCTTCCCAACGCATGAGGTCCTACCTTCTTGGTTGTGGGTCTGAGCCGGTCATCCGGGTCAGGCAGCCGGGCCGACGGCCTGCTCGCGCAGGGTGGAAACCACGCGCCAGAGCGAGGCGGGCGTGGCGAAGGTGGCCGCGACCAACTCGCTGTCGGGGATGGAGATGCTGTACGCGGACTCCACCCGGACCAGCACCTCCACCATGGCCATGGAATCCAGACCGGCCGCCTTGAGGCTGCTGTCGGGCAGCAGCGGACCCTTCGCGGCGAGCCGGGGAAGCACGTCGTGCAGGACGGACTCGTACTCCTCGTCCCAGCCGTGGGCCGTGGACGTGGTGGTGTCGGTCGCCGTGGGGACGGAGGTGTCGGGCATGGCGGGGGAATCCTTCGACTGGAGGTCGGCGAGCGGAGCGACGGTGTGGCGTTGCAGGGCCAGACGGGTCGCGGAGACGGCCTTGCCGCCGTCCACCAGGACCTCGGCGGGCGCCGGATGACCCAGGAAACCCAGCAGGCTCGCCGACAGCCCGTAGGCGCCGACGTGCGGGAAGACCAGCCGGTCGCCCGGGCGCACCCCCGGCAGTTCCGCGACGCGCGCCAGAATGTCGGCCGGGGTGCACAGCGGGCCGGCCAGGGTCACGGTCGTCGGGCCCTCGTCCGCGCGGTCCTCGGGCACGGGAGCGAGGGGCTGCGCCGAGAGCGGCAGCAGCCGTCCGAGGCCGGAGAGCCCGCCCAGATGGTTGATTCCCGAGTCGAGCACCGCGTAGTCGCTGCCCTTGCTGTGCTTCACATCGGTGACCGTGGTCACCAGCCGACCGCTGTCCCCGACGAGATAGCGCCCCGACTCGAAGGCGATCACGGGATCACCGTCGCGCCAGCCCGGCAGGTGTTCGTCGAGGACCGCGGTCAGCGAGGTCCGCAGACCGCGGTAGACGGGACGCTCGCCCGGAGTGGCGTAGGGCGCCGCGAACCCACCGCCGAGGTCGAGCAGTTGGAGCGGGATGCCGAGTTCGTCGCGGAGCCGGGCCGCCGTGCGCACGCTGTTCGCCAGCTCGGCGTGCAGCCCCTCCTCGTCGCGGGCGTTGGTGAGCGGGAAGAAGTGCATGCCCACGATCCGGGTGCCTTCGGCGAGCAGCCGGGCCCGCTCCCTGGCCAGCCCGTCCAGGTCGAACCCGAACTGCGAGGGCCCGCCCGTCATCCTCAGTCCGCCCTGCCCGGGGGCGCCCGCTGCGTTGATGCGCAGCACACAGTCGGCGACCACCCCGTGCGCCGCAGCCGCGGCGCCGATCCGCTCCAGATCACCGAACGACTCGGTGGAGAAGGTGCGCATCCCCGCCGCGATCGCCTCGTCCAGCTCCGCCGGCACCTTGCCGGGACCGGAGTACATCAGCTCGGCGGCTGGATGTCCCGCCTCCAGCGCGGCGGCGAGCTCCCCGCGCGAGGTGACCTCGGCGCGCGCCCCGCCCCGGCGCAGCTCGGCGACGAGGCCGGGGTGCGGATTGGCCTTGAGCGAGTAGTAGATGCGGCTCGGCTGCGGCAGGGCGGTCCGCAGGTCCTCCAAAGCGGAGCGCAGCCGCGCCAGGTCGTAGATGTACAACGGGCTGCCGTACTGCTCGACCAGCCCTTCGACGAGGTCCCTGTCAGTCGCCATGGATGCCCTCCACGAGCCGCCTGCGCAGCTCCTTGCGGTCGATCTTGCCGTTGGGGGTGAGGGGGAGTGCGGTCAGCACATGGCAGACGTCGGGCACCTTCGCGGCTTCGAGACGGTCCCCGAGCCGCAGCAGTACCTGCTCGTCGGTCAGCCGGTCGTCCTCGCCGACGACGAAGAGGACCATGTCCCGATCGTCCTCGGGGACCAACAGTGCGGCTTCCCGCACACCCTCGATGTCGAGCGTGGCGGCCTCGATCTCCACCGAACTCATGCGCGCGCCGCGCCGCTTGAACAGATCGTCCCTGCGGCCCTGGAAGTAGACGTGACCGTCCTCGTCCAGCCAGCCGTAGTCGCCCGTGTGCAGGGTGACCCCGGTCTCGTCGGAATGCCGGAAGCGCAGCGCGGTCTGCTCGGGGGCCTGCCAGTAGCCCGCCATCACATGGGGGCCGCGCACCACGAGTTCACCGATCTCGTGGGGCGGCAGCCGTCGGCCGTCCTCGTCGAGTACCAGGACCTCGGTGCCGGGCAGCGCGGGTCCCACGGACCCGGGCCGGGCCAGATCGCCGTCCGGTTCCAGGATGGTGATCCGCTTGCACTCGGTGGTGCCGTACATGGGGGCGACCGCCGCACCGGGGAACGCCTCCCTCAGCGCAGCGATCAGCGGCGCGTTGAGTGCGGCGCCGGTGTTGGTGAACAGCCGTATCCGGGTCGGCTGCCGATCGCGGGAGGTCAACCGCACCAGCAGTTCGCCCAGCGACGGTACGAGGGGCACCACCGTGGCGCCGTGGTCGCGGGCGAACCCGAGCAGCCGGGCGTGGTCGGACGGGCCCGAAAGGAGCAGCTCGGCGCCGGCCAGCGCGCTCAACAGGATCTGGTACAGGCCGTAGTCGAAGGAGAGCGGTACGGCGGTGAGCACGGTGTCGTCCGCGCGGTAGCCCAGCCGGGCCGCGACCGCCCGGGCGGCGAACGCCACCGGGCCGTGCGGGCAGGCCACCGCCTTGGGCGCCGACGTGCTGCCCGAGGTGTAGATCAACAGGGAGAGCCGATCCGCCGGCACCTTGACCTGGGTGCGCGCTGCGGGGTCGGCCGCACCGGACAGATCCACCTCGCCCAGCACGGCGACCGGCACCTGCGC
The DNA here is from genome assembly GCF_036226685.1 of Streptomyces sp. NBC_00690. NCBI lineage: Bacteria > Bacillati > Actinomycetota > Actinomycetes > Kitasatosporales > Streptomycetaceae > Streptomyces > Streptomyces sp. NBC_00690. The sequence goes on along the minus strand of NZ_CP109009.1, from coordinate 1,417,185 downwards.
CGGCCACTCCAGTCCATCGGCGCCGGATCGTTCCCCCTCCTCCACCACGATCAGCGAAGGACGGGAGTCGGCGAGCACCGCCGCGAGGTGGTACGCCTTCATCCCCGGGTTGATCGGGACCAGGACGGCTCCTCGACGCCAGGTGCCGTACAGCAGTGCCGTGAACTCACGTACGCTCCCGACCCGGGCGAGCACCCGGTCGCCCGGCTCGATGCCGTAACCCTCAAGGACGCGGCTGAAGGAGTCCGCCGCGGCGTCGAGTTCGGCATAGGTCCACACTCCATAGCGGTCACGCACGGCGGGGGAGTCGGGATGGGCGCCGACGGCGGCCGTCAGGAACACCTCGGCGGCGTTCTCGACGAGGGGCGCGGTGTCGGTGCCCACGGCGTTGTCGATCAGCGCCGTCGCGGGGAACACCTCCGGTGCCGGGGCGGTCATGACTGAGGCTCCTGGGCGAGGGCTGCGGGCACGGCCCACGCGGGCTGGCTGGTGATCTCCAGGACGGCACAGCTCGCGGTGCCCGGGCCGGCGGAGAGCATCAGCACCCGGTCACCAGGGTTCAGCTCGCCCCGCTCGGCGAGGTCGTTGAGCGCGGCGAACTGGTCACCTGCGCCCAGGTGTCCGGTACGCCGGCCGAACTCCCAGGTCGTGCGTTCCGCCGGCACGCCCAGCAGCTGTTCCGCCTGCCACTGCATCTTGCTGCGGCCCCCGGTGGGGATGACGGCCCAGGCGAGGTCTTCACGGCGGGTGTCGGCATCAGTCAGGGCGTCGTCGACCGCGCCCATGACCATCGCGATCAACCGCTCGGACGCCTCCCGGATGTTGCCCTGGGCCCGCAGGTAGTGGGCGAACCTGGCCGCGTGGTCGTAGGGCTCGTCGGTGGGCAGGGGGCTGAGCCCCGCACCCCGGGCGAGCGCCTCCATCCGGTTGTCCGCGCGGGTCGCGGTCGACAACACCCGAGCGAACCCGCTGCGGTTGGAGAGCACCAGCGCGGTACCGCCGTCGCCGTAGACCAGTCCGGCCTCCGCGCTCCAGCGGTGGATCAGCGGCTCGGCGAAGCGGTCGGCGGTGGTGAGTACCGCGGCGGCCTCCTCGGGCTCCGTGCTCAGATGGCGGGCTGCGAGCTCCAGCGAACTGATCGCGGCGTTGCACTCCTGCTTCACCTCGAAGGCCGGTACGCCGCGGTGGACGGCGTGGTCGGCGACGTAGGACGCCACCGGCCACATGGTCTGGCCCTGGAACCACACATAGTTGTGCAGCAGGAGCCGCACGGTCTCCGCGTCGATCTGCGACCGCTTGAGTGCGGTGGTGGCGGCCTGCACCGCCATGTCGGGCGGCGCGATGTCGTCGCCGGCGATCCGGACCGTCAGCAGACCGTCCGCCTCGAACTGCTCGGGGTCGTACTCGCCCGCCTCCACGGCGGCGCGGGCGGGGAACGGTTCGGGGAGCCAGGCACCCGTTCCCGCCACATAAACGCTTTCCCAGCGCATGGTTCTCCCATCGTCAGGGGGCTCTCTCGCGACCGGGTCTTCACCGGCGCCTCCGCGGTACATGCGGTGCGCGGTCACGGCCCGGGTCCGCCCTCGCGGGGATCGTCCGCTTTCGCGCTTTGGGCCTGCTAAAGGCGAGGTAGGGCGGACATCGACGGGCTGAGATCCCCCCGCCCACTGCCGGCCGGCTCCTGTGCGACGGCCCGGCCCCGATCGGCTTGACGCCCTGTTCCTGCGCCGCCCGGTCCGACCCGTTCGCCACCTCCGGCAGGCGTACCCGGGCACACAACGAAGCCCGGCTACCAACGAAACACGAGCACCAACGAAACACGAGCACACAACGAAGCCCGGGCCCCTCGACGACGGCCGAGGGGCCCGGGCACACCAACCCGCGGGATCGCTCCGACAGCACGGCCTACCCGGTGGTGGTCGGAGCCGGTCGAGCCAGCGGCACGGTCGGCTCCGGACGCTCGGGGGCCACCAGTGAACGCGCCATCAACAACACCCCGAGGACGAGCAACAGCGGTACGCACATCGCAGCTCGGTAGGAGACCGTCGCGCCGACCGCCCCGACCAACGGCGGACCGACGAGGAATCCCACGTAGTTGAAGAGGTTGACGCGGGCGATGGCGGTGTCCGACGACCCCGGCAGCAGCCGGGCGCCGACCGTGAACACCTGCGGAATGATCACCGACAGACCGGCGCCGAGCATGCCGAAGCCGAACACCGCGGCCCAGGGCCCCGGCGCCGCGGCGACCACCGAGAAACCGGCGGCCGACAGCACCGCGCCCGCGCGGATCACACTGGCAGCGCCCCACCGCCTCACCCACTGGTCGCCGAAACCACGACCCACCAGCGTGGCGACCATGTAGAGGGCGTACGGCAGAGTGGCCACCGCCTCGGAGCTCCCCAGCGTGTCCTGAAGGAACTTGGCACTCCAGTTGGTGGCCGTGGAGTCGGCGACCACCGCAACGCCCATGATCAGGCAGAGCGGCAGCAGCGGCTTCCACGGCACTGCCGGCCGCTCGGTCTTCGATGCCGGCGCCGCGCCTTCACCGGGCAGCTCCACCGCGGACAACCGAGGGCCCGCCGCCACACCGATCGGTAGCAGCACCACGACCGAGACCGTATAGAGGACGGACAGCGAGACGTCCCAGTGTGCACCCGCCCAGGCCAGCAGGGCGCCGACGATGCCACCGAGGCTGGCGGCCCCGTGGAAGCGCAACATGATGCTGCGGCCGTAGCCGCGTTCGATGCCGACGCCCGTCATGTTCATCGTCGCTTCCAACGCGCCCACCATCAGTCCGAACACGGCAAGGCTCAGGGCGAGGTGCCACACGGCCCGGCCCGACCCCACCCCCACCAGCGTCAGACAGATCACCGGCTGGAGCACCCGCACCACCATCGGCGCGGGCACCCGCCGCACCAGGCGGGAGGCGCTGAGGCTCCCCACTCCGGCGAGGATCGGCACGGCGGCCAAGAATGCGGGCAGGGCTGCGTCGCTGAGCCCGTACCGGTCCTGGATCGCGGGAATCCGGGTGACCAGCAGGGCGAAGACCGCTCCGTGGACGAGGAAGATCAGCAACAGTGCTGACCGGGCTTGCCGCAGTCGCAGCGGGATCTCCATGGCACCCCCTTCGGGCATCGCCGCCTCTCGGGACGAGCACGGCACCGGGCGAAGGTATGGAGCGCCGCTGAAGCGCCGCTTGAGCGGCCGGCCGGACCCCGTCGGACGGGCCGACTGCACAAGCAGCCCTACAGTGCGGCCCGGAAATCTGGCGGTGCCCAGCGTGTCCCGGAACGACGGAGGACCGACAGATGCACCCGACCGCCAAGGACGGCACGACCCCTGAGGACCCACGCCGTTGGTGGATGCTCGGTGTGCTCTCCCTCGCGCTGTTCGCGATCGTGCTTAACAACGGCCTGCTCAACGTGGCCATCCCGGAGATGATGCGCAGCCTGGACGCGGACATCAGCGAGGTCCAGTTCATCGTGGACAGCTATGCGCTGGCCCTCGCCGGAGCCCTGCTGACCGCCGGTACGCTCTCCGACCGCTACGGCCACAAGCTCGCCACCTTGACCGGCACGGTCGTGTTCGGAGTCGGTTCGCTGGTGGGCATGGTCGCGGACGGCCCGGGCCAACTCGTCGCGGCTCGTGCCCTGATGGGTCTGGGCGCCGCCTTCATCATGCCGGGCACCCTCGCCGTGCTGGTCCATGTCTTCCCCCCGGCCGAACGGGCGCGCGCCATCGGCATCTGGAGTGGCGCCTCGGCGCTCGGGGTGGCCGCGGGCCCGGTCATCGGGGGGTTCCTGGTGGGTCACTTCTGGTGGGGTTCGATCTTCCTGGTGAACCTGGTACCGGTGGCCGTCGTGTTGGTGGCCGGTGCGCTGCTGTTGCCGGAGTCGTCCAACGCCACACCGCGCAGGCCCGATCCCATCGGTGCGCTGCTCGGCACTGCGGCCATGGTGGGTCTGGTCTTCGGCACGATCCGGGTCTCCCAACATGGCTGGACGGCACCCGGTCCGTTGGCCGGGTTTACGGTGGCGCTGGTCGCCGGGGTCGCCTTCGTCCTGTGGGAGCGCGCCCACCCGAGCCCGATGGTCGACTTCGAGCTGCTGCGTAAACGGCCCTTCATCGGGGCGAGCCTGAGCATCCTCCTGTTGATGTTCGGACTGGCCGGCACCCTGTTCGTCCTCACCCAACGGCTTCAGTTCGCCCTGGGCTACGGAGCCTTGCAGGCGGGACTTGCGGTGATGCCCGTCGCCTTCGCCGTGCTCCTGGGAACACTGATGTGTTCGGCACTGGTACGCCGGGTGGGGCCGGGCGGCAGCGTGGCGATCGGGTTGGGCGCTGGTGCGGTCGGCATTCTGATCGTGGGCACGGTCGGGAGCGGCTATCCGCCTGTCCTGGCGGGACTGCTGCTGGCGGGCGTCGGCTTCGGGCTGGCGATGGGGCCGACCACGGACGTGGTGATGTCCCTGGTACCGCCCGAGCGTTCCGGTGCCACCGGCTCCTTGGACATGACCATGCAGGAGCTGGGAAACGCCCTGGGCGTCGCGGTCGTGGGCAGCGTCCTCGCGCGCAGCTACGCCGACGAGGTGACCTCCGTCGGTCTGCCGGACGCGGCCGGGCGGACCCTCGACAGCGCACTCAGGCTCGCCGAGCGGACCGGTGGCAGTACGGGGGCGGACTTAGCGGCCAGCGCTCGGGCGGCCTTCGACGAGGCCGCGGGGGTGGGGCTGGTGGTGGCCGCGGTCGGGGTGGCGGCCGGTGCGCTGGTCGCCGCAGCGCTGATGCCCCGGCGCGGCGCGTCGGTTGACGGAGCTGGCGACGAGTTCGGCGTGGGGGAGGGGCCGGCGACTGCCTCGGGAACGCCCGAGGACACGGCACCGCGGGTGGTGGAACAGGGTTCACGTCACTAGGACCTCTGTCGAACCGCCAACCAGCCCTGAAGCCGACGACGACCCTGAAGCCTGTGGAGCGAACTGCCTCATGTCGGCTCGTTGCTCCGCCGCTCGACGCCAGTGCATCGGCCCCCAGGCCCGGATCCGGGCCTGGGGGCCGATGTGTCATGCCGTTCCGTTCGCCCGCCCCGATCGTTCCCCGCCGCCCGGTGAGGAACGACGCGACGCCTGGGCGGATCTCACTCGCTCGGAGCTCCGACCAGGTCCCGCTCGATCAGGCCGGGTGCGTTCTCGTACCGTTCCAGGAGGAGTTGCAGGCGCCCGAGGAAGTGGTCTTCCTCCTCCCGGATGAAGAAGTGCCCCCCGGGTAGCACCTCCACCGCACTCTCCGCGGTCGTGTAGGCGGACCACTCCCGGATCTCGGGCACCGTGACCAAGCGGTCCTCCACCCCGCCGAAGGCATGGACGGGCACTGGTAGCGGGGAGCGATCCACTCCGCCCGCATCGGCGCAGAGCGCCAGATCTCCCCGGACCACCGGCAGGAGGGCCGTCAACCACTCCGGTCGGTCAAGCAACGCCTGAGGCAGCCCGCCGAGCTCCGCCAGTCCCCGGACCAGCTCCCCGTCGTCCAGGACCTGTCCCTGGGCGATCGGTGGCGCGGGCAGGTGCGGAGCGCGATGGCTGCTCAGCACCAGGGCCAGCGGCAGCCGGGCACCACGGGCCCGTCGGTACTGGGTGAGGGCGAACGCGATCAGCGCACCCATGCTGTGTCCGTACATCAGATGCGGTTGTTCGAGTTCTGGTCCGATCTCCCGGTCCAAGTCGGCTATCAGCGCCGGCAGATCGGTGAAGCGCGGTTCCGCCATCCGGCCCTCGCGGCCGGGAAGCTGCACCGGTTGCACGTCCACGGCGGCGCCAAGCCGGCGCTGCCAGCTGGCGTAGGCGGAGGCACCCCCACCCGCGTAGGGGAAGCAGAACAAGCGCAGTCGGCCCCCGTCGGCCGTCCCGCCGCGCCTCAGATATCGCGTCATAGTGCCCGGTTCTCCTCTCGCTGCCCTGATGTCCACCGGCGCCCACGGCCGCGGAGCGTGGCTGGGCGACACGGTCCGGTGGGGCGTTGACCGCACGCTGCGGAGGCCGGAACGGATCCCAAACGGAGGACGGCGACAGCCGTGCCTCCCACCCGTCCACCGAACGCCGCCGCAGCAGAATCGGCCAAACACCCTCCAGAGTCGGCAGCACCGCTTAAGGGGCGGCAAACGATCGGCACGACAACCGCCCGGCGAGCCCGGTCGGCCCCGGCCCGAACGGCGGTCGTACGGGCCGGGGAACAGAGCCGGGCCGCAGCCCCGGCGAGGTCACGGGGTTGCGGCCCGGGGTCATGGGCTGGGGTCATGGGCTGGGACCGAGGATGCGGCCGGGCAACGGCCGACCCGTCGACTACACCGGGGCGGGGACGAGCCGTCCGAAGCCGCGTATGGCGCCGGCGTGCATCCCCTGCTCCGGGGCCTCCAACCCCGGATCGGCCGCCAGGATCGCCTGGTGCAGCCGCTGCAACCGCGGCGAGGGCTCCAACGCCAACTCCTGGATCAGTGAGCGACGCAACCGCTGGTAGGCGCTGAGCGCATGAGAGGGCCGACCGCAGCGGTACAGCGCCAACATCAGTTGCGCGTGCACGGTTTCGTGCAGGGGGTGTTGTGCGGCAAGGGCGGTCAACTCGCCCAACAGCGACGCGTGTCGCCCGAGCCGCAGATCGGCCTCGATGCGTCCGTCCAGCGCGCTGAGCCGGGTCTCCTCCAGCCGCAGGGTCTCGACCTCCAGCGCCCGACCGATCTGCACATCGGCGAGTGCGGGACCGCGCCACAGCGACAGCGCCCGGTGCAGCAGTTGGGACGCCTCCAGATCGGCGCCTTCGCGCAGTGCCGTCTGCCCCGCCACGCACAGCCGCTGGAACTCGGTCGCATCGACGGCCGCGGCGGCATCCAGCGCGTACCCGCCGTAGCGGGTGCACAGGACGTCCTTGGGACCGCGCACCCCACCGGGGTCGAGGGCGTCCCCGAGCATCCTGCGCAACTGTCGGATGTACGTCTGCAAGGTGGCCGGCGCGGTGCGCGGCGGTGCGTCCCCCCACAACTCGTCGAGCAGGGTGGACACGGTCACCACCTGGCCGGGATGCAGCGCCAACAGTGCAAGCACCTGGCGCGGCTTGGCCGCGCTGGGCACCACCGACATTTGGGCGAGCTGAGCGACGAGCGGCCCCAGGACCCGGATCTCCATCTGGTACTCCCTTCCAACCACAACCGCCCGGTTTCTTCCTCCGGGGTGACCAACGATCGCAGCAGGAGGGCTTTTGACCCAGTGATCGGTTCACCGGCCCGATATGAATCCGCGACGGTGGCAGCCATGAAGAACTCATATGTGAGGCATGAACGGAACACTGTCTTTCGGCCACATGTGACGCACAAGATTTATCCCAGCCGCTCAGACACGGCGCTCCGACGGACATATTCAGGATGAAAGCGGAGGACCACGTGAACGGAATCACCCTTTTCGCTCCCGACGGTACGACCCGTACGACCCGTACGACCACCGCACCCACCCCGGGTGCACTCGGACGAGAGAGATCGATCGGCTCCCAGCAACTCGTCGAGGTGGTTGCCCACATCTGGCTTGAGCCCGGCCTCGCAGACCGCTACCGCTACGACGCCCGCTCGGTACTCGGCGAGTTCGGCGTCTCCGCTGACCTGGCCGACCAGGCCCCCACGCTGACCGAGGACACCCCGGGCGAGTTGACCATCGAGGAACTCAGCCGGCCCGCGGTCGCGCAGGCGCAGCTCTGCTTCTGCCTGGAGACGGAGTCGCTCTCCGACTCCTCCCGCCTGACCGACGGCTTTTCCACCGCTTTCTCCGCGGCCCTCGCCGCCGCGAACGGGACGACCCTGCGGTGACTGCCGTCCACGGCGAGCGCTCCCCGCGCTCCCAGGAGTCCACGCGAGGGCGGCGCGTGGGATTCCGCAGTCACCTCAGGGCGGAGGTCATCGCGGGGGACGCGGCGTATCTGCTCTCCGACCGCGGAGTCACCGCCCTCCAGGGCGGTCAGATCGAGGCGCTCGTCCCCCTGTTGGACGGTACGAGGGATCTGCCGTCCGTCCTGCGCGAAGCAGCCAGGACCATCCCCGCGGAACAAGCGGGGCGGTTGATCGGACGTCTCGCCCGGGCCGGGCTGGTCGGGTACTCGGGCACCGCCCCCGACGCCCACACCGATCCCGTGCGCACTCACGCCCGCGCCTATTGGGAGTTGGCGGGGCTCGACGGGAGCGACGCCCTCGACCGATTGGCCGCGGGGTCCGTGGAAGTGCTCGCGGTGGGAAACGTCGACACGGACGGAGTGAGGGAAGCGTGCGGGGCCGCCGGTCTGACACTGGCGGGCGGTGAGGGCTCCGACGGAGGTCTCACCCTCGACGCCCCGCAACTCACCCTCGACGCCCCGCAACTCTCCCTCGTCGTCTGCGACGACTACCTCAACCCCGAACTGCGCGAGGTCGACGCGCGACATCAGGTCACCGGACGACCGTGGCTGCTGACCAGGCCGGGTGCTTCGACCACCTGGCTCGGGCCGGTGTTCCAGCCCGGTATCGGCGCCTGCTGGTCATGTCTGGCCCATCGGCTCGAAGGACACCGGCTCTGCGAGGCCCCCGTGCGACGGGCACTGGGGCTGAGCGGACCGGTGCCCCGGCCCGCAGCACGGGTCGCGGCCACCGGCGCAGCCGCCGCACACCTGACCGTGCTGGAGGCGGCGAAGTGGCTCGCGGGCTACCGCCATGCCGGCCAGTCGTCGGTGCTGACGCTGGAGACCCTGTCGCTCACCACCCACCACCACGACCTGCGCCGCCGCCCACAGTGTCCCGACTGCGGAGATCCGACGCTCATCGCCGACCAGGCACGACGACCGGTGACGCTCGTCTCCCGCCCCAAGTCGCCCCACAGCGCCGGCCATCGTGCCCGCTCCGTACAGGAGGTCCACGACCAGTACCGCCATCTGGTGAGCCCGGTGACCGGGGTCGTCGACGCCATCCGTCGCGACCCCCGGGCGCCGGCCGCCCTGCACTGCTACCTCGCCGGCCGCAACCCGGCCGCGGGAGGTGCGGACCTCGCCCAACTCCGCGCCGGCCTACGCCAGGTCAGCGGCGGCAAGGGCAGCACCGCACAGGAAGCGGAAGTCAGCGCGCTCTGTGAGGCCCTGGAGCGGTACAGCGCCACGCTCCAGGGCGATGAGCTGCGGATACGGGACAGTCGCCGTGCCCTGGGGGACGCGGCCCTGTCTCCGGACGTAAGCCAGCTCTACGCACCGCGCCAGTTCCGTGACCGCGACCGGTGGAACGCCCTGCACTCGGCCTTCCAGTACGTTCCCGAACCCTTCGACGACCGCGCACCGGTCGACTGGACCCCCCTGTGGTCCCTCACCGAACAACGCCAGCGGCTCCTCCCCACCGGAATGCTCTACTTCTCCGGTCCCGCGGGCGGCACGGCACCACCCCCGGCCGGCCATCGCGCCCTGCGTGCAGACTCCAACGGCCAAGCCGCGGGCAGCAGTTTGGAGGACGCGATACTCCATGGGTTCCTCGAACTCGTCGAGCGGGACGCGGTGGCGCTGTGGTGGTACAACCGCACCCGCCAACCGGGCGTCAGACTCGACGGCACCGAGGGGTTCGGTGACGCCTGGAGCGAGGAACTGCACGGTACCTACCGGGAGTTGCACCGCGAGGTGTGGGTCCTCGATCTCACCTCCGACCTCGGGATCCCGGTGTTCGCCGCCCTCAGTCGAAGGACCGACAAACCGGCCGAGGACATCATGTTCGGCTTCGGCGCCCACTTCGATCCCGCCGTCGCCCTGCGTCGGGCGCTCACGGAGATGAACCAACTCCTGCCGGCCGTCGTCGACGCCCGGGCCGACGGCTCCGGCTACGGCATCACCGCGGCGGAGCCGCTCGGCTGGTGGTGGGGCGCCACCGTCCGCAACCAACCCCATCTGCTGCCCGACCCCGCACAACCCGCGCGGGGCCCGGTCGACTTCACCCACCGGCGCCGGTCAGATCTGCGCGAGGACGTCGAGGAGGTCGTCACGCTCCTGCGCGGGCACGGCATGGACCTCCTCGTCCTTGACCAGACGAGACCGGACATCGGCATTCCGGTGGTGAAGGTCGTCGTGCCCGGCCTGCGTCACTTCTGGGCGAGATTCGCCCCGGGGCGACTGTTCGACGTGCCGGTGCACCTCGGCCGGCTCGATGCCCCGACCCCGTACGCCGACCTCAACCCCGTTCCGCTGTTCGTCTGAAGCACGTGTGCGTCTCCCGGCCGTTTCGACGGCTCTCCCCCGCGTCCCGCTCAGGAGTTCCCATGCCAACCGAGAGGTCATTCGACGGCCACCCGACCGTACGCCGAGGACGGCGCACCCTCTCTCTGTGGGCGCTGCGCGAGGACGTACTGGTGGACACCGGCTGCCCCAGCGGTGCCGTGGTGCTCTCGGGAAGATGGGGGGAGGTTCGCATGCGCCATGCCAGCCCCTCGGTGCGTGAGGCGCTGCGTCGGATGCGGCTCGGGCCCATCTCCCTGGCGAACGTGGTGGCCGGCGCGCCGCCCCCGCCCCCCTCGTACACCGAAGGGGGCGGGGGCGGCGCGTCCGTCGAGGCTTCGCTGACGGAGATCCTGATGGTGCTGCAACGCCTTCAACACCTGGTGGTGCGTTCCCTCGGACTCGACAGCCCCGACCATCTGCTGATGTCCGTGGTGCCGATCTCCCAGTCGGCCCGCTACGGACCGGCGACGGTCGATGAGAAGCACCCGATCCGACTCTCCCAGTTCGCGTTCTTGCGCAGTGAGGGAAAGGGCTTCGTCCTGGAGTCACCGACCTCCCTGCACCGGGTGGTCCTCCACTGCCCGGAGGCGTCCTGGGTCATCGGGATGCTCGGGCGTCCCATCACCAGTGCCGAAGTGGCCGCCGCAGTCCCGCTGCCGCCGGAGGCGACCCGCGAGATCATCGCCCATCTGCTGGGCACCGGGATGGTGGTGCCGGCCGAGCCATCGACCTCGCCCGACCTCGGGGGCGGCGCGGAAGCCGGCACGGGAGCAGTGCAGGGCGACGGAGTCCTGCATCCTCCCGTCCCCGGATTCGCGGAGGACAGCGACCCCGCCCTGGCCTCCTGGTCCGCGATCGACCTGCTGTTCCACACGCGCTCCACGCTCGGCAGGCACGACGCGGACTTCGGAGCCACCTACCCGCTCGCCGACCGGATGGCCCCGGCCCCCGCGGTCAAACCCCTGCCGGATGGGCCGCGCATCGCCCTCGCACGGCCCCGCCTCGATGAGATGCCGGCGAGCGATCCACCCCTGAGCTCCGTACTCGAAGGCCGCCGCAGCATCAGGTCCTTCGGCTCCGAGCGACTGACCGCGGACGTCCTGGGGGAGTTCCTGTTCCGGGCGCTGCGGGTGCGTTCCCTGCACGACGGATCACGGGGCGGCGAAGAGGGAGCCTTCACGGACCGGCCCTACCCGAGCGGCGGCCGGGCCTACGAGTTGGAGTTCTACCTGGCGGTCCGGGACTGCGCCGGCATTCCGCCCGGCATCCACTACTACGCCCCGCTGGAGCACTGCTTGGTGCAGGTGGGGGACCCCGACCACGAGTCGGCCAGGGCGGAGCTGTTTGCCGAGGCCAGGATCGCCGCGGGGCTCACCGACCTGCCGGCCGTGGTCATCACCATCACCTCCCGCATCCACCGCTTGGCGTGGAAGTACAGTGGCCTGCCGTACGCCCTCACGCTCAAGCACGTCGGTGCCGTGACCCAGAACCTCTATCTGGTGGGCACGGCGATGGGGCTGGCGTCCTGCGCGCTGGGCAGCGGTGACATCGATCTCGCCGCCCGTGCCACGGGCCTCGACTGGCGCATCGAACCGAGCGTCGGAGGCTTCGTGCTCGGTACGCTCCCTGAGGAACTGGCGCAATCCGCCGTAGTGCGGCACGATTTTCACAGGTCTAATCCACAAGCTGGCTCCGGAGTTCAGACTCTCCCCATTGACTGATCTCCTGTGATGCCTCACCGCGGGGGAATGCATGAGGGACGCCATGACGCGCTCGGGTAGATCCAGGACCGCAGGCAGACGGGACCCCGACCCGGGCGTCGGTGGTCTGCCGGCCCTCTCGTCGGCGGTTTCCAAGATGGGACGCGGCGCCCCGCCGCCACACCTCGCCCTCAGCATCCTGCTGCTGGTCGAGTGCGGATTCGTCCTCGTGGGCTTCCTGAACATCCTCGGGGAGGAACCGGCGACGTTCACCCTCGTGGCGTCCGTGATCGGCTTCGCCCTCATCTTCGTCCTACAACTCGTCCACTCCTCCTACCAGTTACGCCAGTTCCGCGCCCGATGGGGCCGGTGGACCCTGGCCGTGCAGGCCCTCTTGACTTATCTCCCGCTACTGACGCTCGGCTTTGGCTGGGGCGGCATGGCGGGATTCTTCGGTGCCTCGGTCCTGTTGGTGCTGCGCCCCCAGGTGGCCTGGCCGTTGTTCGCCGCGGTGACCGCGGTGGCCGCGGCGACCGGCCCGCTCCTCGGTATGGACTTGCTCGCCACCGTGTACATCGCGGTCTCTACGGTCCTCACCGGACTGATCGTGTACGGGCTCAGCAGGCTGGCCGAGTTGGTGGTCGAAGTGCAGGAGGCCCAGCAGGAGATCGCGCGGCTCGCGGTCACCCAGGAGCGCCTTCGCTTCGCCCGTGACCTCCATGACCTCCTTGGCTACAGCCTCTCGGCGATCACGCTCAAGAGCGAGTTGGCCCGTCGGCTGGTGCACGGGGAGACCGATCGTGCCCTCGCGGAGCTGGAGAGCATCCTGGAGATCTCCCGTCAGGCGCTGTCCGACGTACGCACGGTCGCCCGCGGCTACCGGGACATGTCCCTGGCCACCGAGGCGGTATCGGCGCAGGCCGTACTGGAAGCGGGCGGCATACGGGCGACCGTGGACCTCAGGGGCAGGCTTCCCGAAGGCGAGGTCGACACCATCATGGCCACCGTGCTGCGGGAGGCCGTCACCAATCTGTTGCGGCACAGCAAGGCGGAGAACTGCCGGATCGCCTGCTGGACCGATGCGGCGGGCGATGCGGTGCTCACGATCGTCAACGACGGGGTGGAGCAGTCTCTTTCGGGCACTCTGCAGGATCCGAGCTCCCGTGATGGCAGCGGCTTGCAGAATCTACAGTTCCGATTGGCGGCGGTCGGTGGCCGGCTCGCCTCGGGCATCGACACGGACGGCTGCTTCTCGCTGCGGGCCGAGGCGCCCGTGCGGCTGCCACCTCATCTCGCGGACTGAAACTCGCCGACTGCGCGCGACAAAGTCGACTGAGCGGTTCGAAAGGCAGGCCCCGCGCCCCGGCCCCTGCGGATGTTCCGTCGACGGGGCGGGGGCGGTGTCACATCAACCAGCCGCTCTCCCGTGCCACTCGGATGGCGTCCACCCTGTTGCGGGCGTTGAGCTTGGTGACGATGGTCGTCAGATAGTTGCGGACCGTCCCCACCGAGAGGAAGAGACGGATCGCGATCTCCGCCGCCTCCGCCCCGTCCGCGGCCAGCCGCAGGACCTCCACCTCGCGTGGAGTCAGTGGATTCTCGCCGTTGTCGAAGGCGGCGAGGGCGAGTTGAGGGTCGATGACCCGTTTGCCCGCAGCCACTTCGCGTACGGCGTAGGCAAGTCGGGCCGGCGGCGCCTCCTTGAGGAGGAAGCCGCCGACCCGGGCCGCGAGTGCCTTGCGGAGCGTTCCGGGTCTGCCCAGACTGGTGAGGATGAGCGTTCGGCACCAGGGAGCTTGCTCGGCCAGGAGCGCGGCGGCACTGAGACCGTCGAGCCCCGGCAGATCGACATCGATGATGGCGATGTCCGGCCGGCACTCCAGGACGGTGCTGACGATGGTGTCACCGCGTTCGACTTCGGCGACCACGTCTAAGTCGTCCTCCAGAGCCAGCAGTGCCACAAGCGCCCCGCGAACCATGTGCATGTCTTCGGCGAGCAGGATGCGTATCAATGCGGTCCCCCGTCGGGTTCGGTCGATTGGCCGACACCTTTTGGGCGGAAATGCTACTGGATGGAGACAATGCACGGGATTTATGCAAACGTCTTTCTTTTTGAACTCAACTCCATTGTGCCACCTCAAGCCGCAGGGCAGTGGTGGTCCTTCCCTCCTGAACCGCTTCGACCGAGACCGGGACTGTGCAAGTGCGTAGATCTTCGTCCCAGCGGAACCCCTCGGCGGTCGCCCGCATTCGGGTGATCTGGTCCAGCTCCGCATAGTCGGAGAAGTTCGTCGTGATCGAGGCGATCGTCAGGGTGTACGGGTCCAGTCCGTGCAGTCGTGCGACCGAGGCTATGGCCAACTGCCGTGCTGCTTCCATCTGGAGGTGGCCGGGCACATGGTCCAGCGGGTGGTCGAAAACGTGCGGGTGCGTGGTGTCCACCACCAACTGCGCCGAGAACAGCCCGTGCTCCGCTTCGGCGACCGGATCGGTGATGAACACATTGCGGGCGTCGCGCCGCCCCACGGTGGCGGGCTCGGCAGCCGTGAAGCGGGGCAGCAGGAATCCCGGGTGATCGGGGACCTGCCGCTTTCCGCGCAGCACCCGATAGGCGGAGGAGGAAAGGATCAGCAGCCCGCCCTCCCCTTCGAGGGCGAGCTCCCCGTCGACATGGATGGCTCCGGTGAAGGTGAAGCCCTGGACCCGGCCGGCTCTGTTGCGCTTCGGCTTGGCGTCCATCGTGACGACGAGGTCCGCGGGCCGCAGCCCGATCCGCAGCGGCGCGAAGCCCGTGGTGCGCAGATTCAGGTCGCGGAAGATGAAGGCCGAGGCGAGGGCCACGTTCAGATGGCGATGGGCGACCAGCACGCCGGCCTGGCGCACCACCTCGACCAGGAGGGTGAAGTCGTAGAGCGGCGAGGTCTCGCCGATGAGGTGGCCACGGGGCAGTTGGGCCGCGACCTTGAAGCTGTCCTCACCCGTCTGGATGGAGTCGGTGACGAAGACCTCGGCGATCGAGGAGCGGTGGACCAGGGCCCGCGGGACCGTGGCGTCATAGCTCAGCGTCGGCAGGGCCGCGGTCTCCTCGCTGATGAGGGACGACGTCTGCTGAAGGTCTGCCTCGACGGCGGCGGCCGTTGCGGGGAGGGTGACGGCGGGCGTCGAGAGGGAGGCTGCGGTGGAGATGGACATGGCGAAGTGATCCCTTCACACGAATGGTCATGGGGAGCGGTGGCCACCCGCGGGAGCCCGTCGAGTCGAGCGGGGCTCCCATGGCGTGGCGGGAAGTGCAGGAAGGCTGCGGGGCGCCGGTTTCCGCAGTGCGGTGACGGACGCAGTGGGGCGGGTCAGTGCCGTGATGGGGAGAGGGGAGGTGGGCGAGCGGGCCCATCAGGCCCGCGACGCCCGTGGTGTCCGCGGGGTCAACTACCGTGCCTGGCCGCGAGGGTCTGCCCCACCGAGGGCGCCTCGACGGACGACTTCGGCGGCTGCCCGGGCGCGGGCGGCAACTGATTCTCGACGGCGCGCAGGGAGGGCCAGCACGGCAAGCGGGCGAGCAACGCATCGAAGCCGGCCGTGCCCGAGCGGGCGCCGAGCACCCCGTCCGGCCTGATGTAGGCGAACCACGGAGTGTCGCCGCCCCCGAGCACATAGCCCCGGTCCTGGAGGACCTCGCAGCCGGGAACCGTGGCCCCCCGGTCGTGGCCGGCGCCCGGGCGCACCCAGAGCACCTGTACGACGTCGTCGACCTCCCAGGCGCGAAGCGCCAGGGCGGCCTGCTCAGCCCATTCGCCGGCGCTCGCACCGTGCACCATCAGTGTGTGCCGCCCGGTGGACAGGTACTTCCTGAGCGACGTCATCGCACCCCCGGGCACCGGTGCGAGCGGTACGTCGAAGGCGCGCCTGCCCAGGCGCAGAGCGCGCGGTACGGCTCCGGCACCGGGCAGATCGACGACCGCCGCACTGCGTGAGTGGTCCAGATCCAACTGGGCCAGCAGAGGCACGACCTTGGACTCCAGCACTCCCGCGCCGGACAGCGCCCGCATCGCCAGATCCCGAGCCTTGCGGGCAGCCGGGGAGCGCAGCAGCCACATCCTGGTCTGTTGATCCCCGCTGCGGACCGCCCGCACCGATGCCGGCCGGCGTTCCGCCTCGAAGCTGTCGAGCAGCCGTGCATCGCCGCCGCGGATCACCGAGGCCAGCTTCCACCCAATGTCATAGCCGTCCTGCACACCGGTGTTGAGCCCTTGACCGCCCGCGGTGGTGTGGGCGTGCACCGCATCTCCCGCAAGCAGCACCGGACCCTCCCGAAAGCGAGGGGCGACCTTTGCATGGACCCGGAAGCGGCTGGACCAGCGGACGTCCCGCAGCCTCAGCCCACCGGGGCCGCGCTCGTCGAGCAGCCGTTGGAGCAGTTCCAGCGGGGGCGGTTCGGATTCGTCGGTGGGTTCGGTGTCGAAGAAGACCCGGTGGCCTTCGGGCTGCGGCACGATCACCAACACACCCTCCGGGGCGATGTGGTGCTGGACCTCGGCCTCCGCGGGAGCGCCCTCAAGCGTGCCGTCCCCGATCAGGAATGTCCGCTCGAAGGTGTGGCCCTCGAAGGGGATGCCCACGGCCGTGCGCACCAGGCTGCGTGCCCCGTCGGCGGCGATGAGCCAGGGAACCGTCAACGTCTCCTCGCCCCCGCCGGACCGCAGGGCCACGGTCACAAACTGGTCGGACCCGGAGCGGTCCACCCGTACGGTCGTGGCCTCGGTCTCCCACTCCACCCGACCGCCGAGTTCCATGAGCCGTCGGTGCAGGGCCCGCTCGGTCACGGGTTGCGGCACACACAACGGCCCGGGGAACGCCGTGTTGGCCAGCCCTCCGAAACGCACCCCGGCGATGCGTCGACCGGCGGTCCAGTAGGACGCCCCGGCCAGCGGCAGGGCAACCCGGGCCAGCTCGTCGGCCACACCGACGCGGTCGAGGCACTCCAGCGCCCCGCTCCACAACACCAGTCCCTTGGGGGCCGTACCGGGCCCCTGGCGGCGGTCCACCACACGGGCGGGCACCCCGAGGCTCCACAGCGCACAAGCCGCGGTGAGACCGGTCGGTCCGGCCCCGATGACCAGCACGGGCGCACTCATCGTGAACCACCCAGGGCCCGTGCGCCGAGCGGGCTGGCGCCCACGAGGATGTCATCGGTCGTTGCGGAGGACGCAGCCCCGTCCATGCACACCGCAGACGGCTGTTCGGGGCCCTGGTGCCCGAGCACGGCGTCGATCTCCTCGATCGCCCGCAGGGTGTCGGTGAAGTGCACCGCGCGCATGCCCAGACCCTCCGAAGCCGTGCAGTTCTCCTCGGTGTCGTCGACGAACAGGCACCGCTCGGGGCCGACTCCGAGCCGGTCGAACAGCACCTGGTAGATGGCCGGGTCCGGCTTGCGGACGCCTTCGCGGTGCGAGTCCACGACGACGTCGAACAACTCGTCCACGGGCAGTTGGGCCCGCCACAGCGGCTCCCACTCGCGCACATTGTTGGTGAGCAGCGCCAGTCGTACGCCACCGCGCCGCAGCGAGTGCAGATACTCCAGGAACGGTGTGTTGGGACGGCGTCCGCGGAACCAGAGCTCGCCGAAGCTGTGCCCGTCGCCCAACACCCGGCCCGCGCCCTCGGGTAGTTCGGCCAGGATCCGCTCGGTCATCTGCCGCTCGCTGATCCTGCCGGTCTCCAGTGCGGCCATGGGTGTCTGGCCGTACCGTTGCGTTGCTGCCATCAGGGCACCTGCGAGCTCATCCGTGCCCAACCGGGCCAGCTCGGCGAAGGCCACGAAGGTCTCCACCAGCGGGTTGGTGAGAACCCCTCCGTAGTCGACGACGACCGTGTCGATGGCCATGGCCACTCCTCCTCGTACCGGTCTGGGCGTACGCACGCTCCGCGCGCCCCCCATCTGTTGCAGAAAAGGTCCAGGAACCGTCCGTCGGTCCTCCAAGGGGAGGCCGAACGGGACTGGTGGAGGATCTGTCCTGCGTCCGCCGTAGCGCGGTGCCCCGGACGCTATGCGCGACCCCTTGTGCAGGGCCAAAGCAGCCCGCACACCAGCCTGCACACCAGTCCCCGCGCCAGCCCCCGCCAGTCGGCGAACTGCGCGGACCGAGGGCACATGCCTGCTCCGCCTCTGTCCCGTAGGGCCGTTGAGCGGGCACGAACGGTCCGAACCCGCGTGGTCGAGGCACCAACGGCCAGGTGAGGCCCACACCGCCCCACGGCACTCGCATCCCACGCTGCGTTGTGACAACAGCGAAGGGCCGGTCGTCCCGTCGGAGAGGGGCGACCACACCCGCCCCCAACAGTTCGGGGCCGCCCCGTCGACCGGCCTGCACACGGCAGGCTCTCCGGTCGACGGGACGGCCCCGAGCGGGGGACGAGTCAGATCTTCGCGGCCGTCCTGTGTTGCTCGTCGGCCGGGGCGACGGCCGTCCGTACGGGCGGATCGACCGCATCCGGATCAGCCGTCTCTCGATCGGCCGTGGCACGCCCCGCGGTGTCGGCAGTCGGTTCACGGCCCTCGTCGGCACGCGGACCCGCATCGTGATGCACCGAACCGCCTTCGCTGATGCCGAACCGCGCGTGCAACCGGCGTAGCGGCCCCGGTGCCCACCAGGTGGCCTTGCCCGTGAGCGAGAGCACCGCGGGGACCAGCAGCGTACGGATGACCATGGCGTCCATGAGGATGGCGAGGGCCACACCGAGCCCCAACATCTTGGTGTTGGTGATCCGCGAGCTGCCGATGGCCACCATCACCACCGCGAGCACCACCGCGGCAGCGGTGATCACCCCACCGGTGCCCCGGATGCCCTCGACGACCGCGGCCCTGTGGTCGCCGGTGCGCAGCCGCTCCTCGTTGATCCGGGACAGCAGGAAGACCCCGTAGTCCATGGAGAGACCGAAGGCCAGGCAGAACATCAGCACCGGTAGTGCCGTCTCGATGCTGCCCGTCGGTGTGAAGCCCAACAGGCCCGAGAAGTTGCCGTCCTGGAACACCCAGACGACTGCTCCGAGCATCGCGGTCAGACTGAGCGCATTGAGCAGCACCGCCTGCACGGGCACCAGCACACTGCCGGTCAACAGGAACACGAGCACCAGCGTGGCGAGGACGATGATGCCGATCGCCCACGGCAACCCACGACCGATGGCCGACTGACTGTCGATCAGGGCTGCGGTCGTACCGGACACATGGGCCGGGAACGGCGTTCCCACTGCCCGTACGTCCCGCACCAGTTCCTTGCCCTCCTCGGACACGGCCTCCACCCCGGGCACCACCGTCAGGTACGAGGTGTCACCTGCGGTACGGGAGGGCTGGGCGCTACCCGAGACCTCACCGTCCGCGTAGCGGCCCTGCGGGGCGTCCACCCGCAGTACGCCGGGCAGGGCGGACAGCTCCTCGGCATAGCTCCCCAGCTCAGCGCCGGCTGCCCGCTCGGTGACGACCTCGATCGCTCCGGTGGGACTGCCCTGGAACCCGTCCTTGATGCTTTCCTGCACCTGCCGGGACTGCGCGGACGAGGGCAATTGGCGGTAGTCGGCCGTACCGAAGTCGACGTTGAGGAAGGGGGCGCCCAGGAGCAGCAGCACGGCGAACGTACCGGTCGCGACCAGCGGCGCACGCCGCATCACACCCTGTGCCAACCGTGCCCAGGCCGCCCCAGGAGCGGACTTCCGCTGGCCGCCCGAGCGCCGCTTGAGCAGCTTGCGGACGTCCCATGCGTCGATGCGCGGACCGAGTACCACGAGCAGGGCCGGCAGCACCACCAGGGCGGCCACGGCCGCCAACACCACCACACTGATGCCGGCGTAGGCGAGCGAGCGCAGGAAGTACAGCGGGAACACCATCATGGCGGCGAGCGAGACGGCGACGGTCGCCGCCGAGAACAACACCGTGCGCCCCGCGGTGTTCAAGGTGGTGGTCAGTGCGTCCCGGAGGTCCTTGCCGGTGTCCAACTCCTCGCGGTAGCGCCGCACGATCAACAAGGCGTAGTCGATGGCGAGCCCGAGGCCGAGCGCGGTGGTCAGATTGGTGGCGAAGACCGACACATCGGTGAACTCGGTGATGACCCGCAGCACCGCATTGGTGCCGAGGATGGCGATCACCCCGATGCCGATGGGCAGCAGCGCCGCGACCGCGCTGCCGAAGACCACCATCAGGATCAACAGGGTGATCGGCAGGGCGATCAGCTCGGCCCTGATCAGATCCTCGGCGATCAGCTTCTGCTGCTCGTGCTGGACGGCGACGCTCCCACCGATCCGTACGGTGAGGTCGTCCTGCCGGCCGTCGAAGCGGGGGATGATCCGGTCTTCGAGTGTGCGTTCCGCCGCCAGTTCATCACCGTCGATGCGGGCGACCACCATCGCCTCCCGGCCGTCCTGCGAGCGCAGGGCGGGGGAGCGGGTGCTCCAGTAGGACGCGACACCGGTGACTCCGGGAACGGCGGCCAGCCGGTCGGCGAGCTCCCGACCCTGCCGGGCGATCCCCGGGTCGTCGACGCCCTTCCCCGAGCCGTCGGCCTCGACGAGCAGGACGACGTTGGGCCGGGCGTCGGGGAACTCCCGCTCCAGCACCTTCGCGGCGTACGACGACTCCGAGGCGGGGTCGACGACACCGCCACTGCCTCCGCTGCGCAGCCGGTCGGCCACTCCGCTGCCGAGGACCACGGCACCGGCCAACAGGATCAGGGTGAGGAGGAGCAGCAGCCGTGGCCGGTTGCAACTTAAGCGGGCCAGGGCGGTGAAGGGGCCGCCGGGCGAAGCCTGCTGGGGCGGGGCACCGGTGCGTGGTCGATGCGGCATGGGCGGGACTCCCGGGTCGGTCGATACCGGTGGCGTTCGTGCCGGGAGGAGTCCTCGCGGAGCAGCCCGCCACCGGTGGGGTGAATGGGTCGGGGCTTGATGGGGAAGTGTTTTGGCGCGGTCAGCGCCGGCGCAGTTGGAACTGGCCGGGAGTGGTGGAGGGCACCCCGGCGAGGATTTCCCTGAGGCCCCCGCTGACCACGTAGTCGCCGTACGGCGTCACGGCCACGGTGGTGGGGTCGGCGAGCGGCCAGGTCTGGTCGCGCAGGGTACGGGCCGTGCGCCAGCCGTCCGTGGACCGCAGGACGACCACGGCGTCCCGGCCGCCTGCACCGCCGGGCAGCGAGAGGTCGTTCACCACGACGACCAGGGAACCGTCCGGGCGCAGCGCGATGCCGTCGATGGAGGCGGGCGCGCGATCCAGGCGCACTTCGCGGACGATGGGGCGCGCCGAACGCGGACGGTCGATGCGAAAGAGCCGGCCGCCGTCGTACTTGCCCATCAGCAGATGCCCGGCGGGGTGGGCGACGATGCCGTTGGGACCGGTGCCGTCGGCCGTGAAGCGGTCGTCGCGGATCACCTGGAGCACCTCACCGTCCCGGCTCACACGGGTGATGGTGTCGGCTTCGGTGTCGGTGACGTAGATGTCGCCGTGTCGGTCGGTGGTGACGTCGTTGGTCCGCGGCTCGGACTCCCCGGTCGAGACGGGGACCAGCTGCCGTACGGCCCCGGTGGCCAGGTCGAAGCTGCCGACGCCGTTCACCGGGGGCAGGGAGGTGTCCACCATGCCCAGACGGCGGAAGAAGTAGTCGCTGTAGGCGGCCTGGATGCTGCCGCGGACCGCGTCCACCTGGATGCCGATCACGGACACCCGGGCGAACGGGGCGACCAGCACGGAGAGCGAACCATCGGCGCGCACCACCGAGATGGTGCCCTGGGCGGTGGAGCCCACCAGGAACGCCTTGCGTCTTGGGTCCCAGGCGACGCCTTCCGGATAGAGCCCCGGAGCGGTGACCGAGAGGGTCCGCGGCAGCGGGCAGCGGTCCGCGCCGGTGGCGGCGAACGCGGGCAGCGGGGTGGCGGCGATGGCGCCACCGGCCGCGCCGACTGCCGCGAGGCGCAGAAGAGTGCGGCGGGATGTCTGCAGTGAGGGTTCCACGGTGTGCTCCTTCGAGCGGTACGGAATGCGAGGCGGTGCACTGGGCCGTACGGGCCTGCCCGGTCGGACCGGGTCCGGTCGGGGGAAGGGGTCGGACAGACCGGCTCCGCCGACGAGGAAAGCGTCGCGAGGCTTTCTGGAGAACTGCTGTACGGGCGCTGTAATCAGCCGCCATTCGCTGTCCGTACGCGGCCGGCCGGGCCAGCGGCGCGCATCACCGCCGTTGCACGGGCTCCCGGGCGTCGGTGATCCCGTCCGGCCAGGGGGCCGTGCATCGGGGATGGACCGGTGCTTTGGCTTGCCTCAAGGCGGCCTGCCTAGCGTCGTGCTCGTCCATGTGCCGAAGCCGCGCAGTCGCCCGGTGAACAGCCAGCAGAATGTTGAAGGAGACGGATCGCGTGACGGTAGACACGGTAGGCGTCGAAGAGGCTGAGCCGGTGTCGGCCTCCGTCCCGGCCAAGGAGGTTCGCCGGTTGGATCGGGTGGTGATCCGGTTTGCTGGTGACTCGGGTGATGGGATGCAGCTTACGGGTGACCGGTTTACGTCGGAGACGGCGTCGTTGGGGAATGATCTTTCGACGTTGCCGAACTTCCCGGCGGAGATCAGGGCGCCTGCCGGGACTTTGCCGGGGGTGTCATCGTTCCAGTTGCATTTTGCGGATCATGACATTTTGACGCCGGGTGATGCGCCGAATGTGTTGGTGGCGATGAATCCTGCTGCGTTGAAGGCGAACCTGGCGGATGTGCCGCTCGGTGGCGAGATCATCGTGAACACCGATGAGTTCGCGAAGCGGGCGATGGCGAAGGTCGGCTATGCCACCTCGCCGTTGGATGACGGCACCCTGGAGGGTTACCGGGTTCATCCGGTGCCGTTGACGAGTCTGACCATCGAGGCGTTGAAAGACTTCGGACTGTCCCGTAAGGAAGCGGAACGGTCGAAGAACATGTTCGCGCTCGGGTTGCTGTCGTGGATGTATCACCGGCCGACCGAGGGCACGGAAGCATTCCTGCGGTCGAAGTTCGCGAAGAAGCCACAGATCGCGGAGGCGAACATCGCCGCGTTCAGAGCGGGCTGGAACTTCGGCGAGACAACGGAAGACTTCGCGGTCTCCTACGAGATCGCCCCGGCGACCTCGGCGTTCACCCCGGGCACCTACCGCAACATGTCCGGGAACCTGGCCCTGTCACTGGGTTTGATCGCCGCCTCCCAGCAGGCAGACCTGCCCCTGTATCTGGGCTCGTATCCGATCACCCCAGCGTCGGACATTTTGCATGAACTGTCCAAGCACAAAAACTTCGGGGTCCGCACCTTCCAGGCGGAAGACGAGATCGCGGGGATCGGCGCAGCGTTGGGAGCGGCGTTCGGTGGCCAGTTGGCGGTGACCACCACCTCTGGACCGGGTGTCGCGTTGAAGTCGGAGACCATCGGGCTGGCCGTGTCGTTGGAGCTGCCCTTGTTGATCGTGGACATCCAACGCGGTGGGCCGTCCACCGGGCTGCCCACCAAAACCGAGCAGGCCGACCTGTTGCAGGCCATGTATGGGCGCAACGGCGAAGCACCGGTACCGATCGTGGCGCCGAAAACCCCCGGCGACTGCTTCAACGCAGCCCTGGACGCAGCCCGTATCGCCCTCACCTACCGCACCCCCGTCTTCCTCCTCTCCGACGGCTACCTCGCCAACGGCTCCGAACCCTGGCGCATCCCCGACCTCACCGAACTCCCCGACCTCAAAGTTCAATTCACCACCACCACGAACCACACCCTCGCCGACGGCACCGAAGTGTTCTGGCCCTACAAACGCGACCCGCAGACCCTCGCCCGCCCCTGGGCCGTCCCCGGCACCCCCGGACTCGAACACCGCATCGGCGGCATCGAAAAACAAGACGGCACCGGCAACATCTCCTACGACCCCGCCAACCACGAACACATGGTCCGCACCCGCCAAGCCAAAATCGACCACATCACCGTCCCCGACCTCACCGTCGACGACCCCCACAACGCCCGCACCCTCGTCCTGGGCTGGGGCTCCACCTACGGACCCATCACCGCAGCCGTCCGCCGCCTCCGCGCCGACGGCCACCCCATCGCCCAAGCACACCTCACCCACCTCAACCCCTTCCCCACCAACCTCAAAACCATCCTCAACCACTACCAACACACCGTCATCCCCGAAATGAACCTCGGCCAACTCGCCACCCTCATCCGCGCCCGCTACCTCACCCCCGCCCACTCCCACACCCAGGTCAACGGAATGCCATTCAAGGCCGAACAGCTCGCCGCGGCCCTCAAGGAGCACATCCATGACTGACACCACCACCCGCAGCGAGCCCACCCTCCTGACCCTGGTCCCCAAAACCACCACCCCCCAGACCATGAAGGACTTCAAGTCCGACCAAGAAGTCCGCTGGTGCCCCGGCTGCGGCGACTACGCCATCCTCGCCGCCGTCCAAAGCTTCATGCCCTCCCTCGGCCTCGCCAAAGAAAACATCGTCTTCGTCTCCGGCATCGGCTGCTCCTCCCGCTTCCCCTACTACATGAACACCTACGGCATGCACTCCATCCACGGACGTGCCCCCGCCATCGCCACCGGACTCGCCACCTCCCGCCAAGACCTCTCCGTCTGGGTCGTCACCGGCGACGGCGACGCCCTCTCCATCGGCGGCAACCACCTCATCCACGCCCTACGCCGCAACGTCAACCTCAAAATCCTTCTCTTCAACAACCGCATCTACGGCCTCACCAAAGGCCAATACAGCCCCACCAGCGAAACCGGGAAGATCACCAAGTCCACCCCCATGGGCTCCCTCGATGCCCCCTTCAACCCCGTCTCCCTCGCCCTGGGAGCCGAAGCCACCTTCGTCGCCCGCACCATCGACTCCGACCGCAAACACCTCACCGAAGTCCTCCGCCAAGCAGCCGAACACCCCGGCACCGCACTCGTCGAGATCTACCAAAACTGCAACATCTTCAACGACGGCGCCTTCGAAGCCCTCAAAGACAAAGACCAAGCCCAAACCGCCCTCATCCGCCTCGAACACAACCAACCCATCCGCTTCGGCATCGACAACAACCAAGGCATCACCCGCAACCCCACCACCGGCGACCTCGACATCGTCACCATCACCCCCGAAAACGAACCCCACATCCTCACCCACGACGCCCACAACCCCAACCCCACCACCGCCTTCGCCCTCTCCCGCCTCGCCCACCCCGACACCCTCCACCACACACCCATCGGCGTCTTCCGCAGCACCCAACGCCCCGTCTACGACACCCTCATGAACAACCAACTCGACACCGCCACCGAACAACTCGGCAGAGGCGACCTCAAGGCACTCCTCACCGGCAACGACGCTTGGGTCGTTCGTCCGGAGCGCAGCAGCGCGACCCCGCAGCCCGTCTGATCCGCCCGAGAACCCCACACCCCAGGGAGGGACCCATGGCGTACGTGATCGCTCAACCCTGTGTCGACGTCAAGGACCGGGCGTGTATCGACGAATGCCCCGTCGACTGCATCTACGAAGGTCCCCGCAAGCTCTACATCCACCCCGACGAATGCGTGGACTGCGGGGCCTGTGAGCCCGTCTGCCCGGTCGAGGCCGTCTTCTTCGACCAGGACGTCCCGGCCGAGTGGAGTGACTTCCGCACGGCCGACTCCGAGGTCTTCGTGCCCCTCGGCTCTCCCGGAGGAGCCAGCGGAGCTGGACCGCTCAGCGTCGACCACCCCCTGGTCGCCACTCGGGCGGCGGGGGAGTAGCCTCTCGGGCCCGTTGGTGGTAGATCGCATTCCGGTGCGGTCCAGTCCCGGTACAGGCCAAGTCCAGAGCGATTGCAGCGACCCGAGAGAACGTTGGGGCGGTGACGGGTAAATCCCGCCACCGCCCTCGGTGTTTCCGGTCCGGAAAAGGCTTGATCGCCCAGTACACCGCTCATGGACACATGCATATGCGCCAGTCACGTGTGCATCGGTGGTGGCCGTGAGCGATTGGGACGGTACGGAAGCTCCGCGTCGTACCCCGCACGATCGTCCCTCTCGCCGCCCACGGCCCAGCCCGGGGCACCCGAAGGAGCTGGTATGGACAGCGCGCCCAACGCTTCCGACGCACACGCTAGACCACCCGAGCCCGCGCCCCGCGCCACCCTCGCGGCCGGGCTGCCGGGCTCCCACGACATGGCCCCGCTGCATCTCCTGCACCGGCCCGACACCCCGGAGGGCTTCCTCCTGGACGCCACAGCCCCGGTG
Organism: Streptomyces sp. NBC_00690; assembly: GCF_036226685.1. NCBI lineage: Bacteria > Bacillati > Actinomycetota > Actinomycetes > Kitasatosporales > Streptomycetaceae > Streptomyces > Streptomyces sp. NBC_00690. The sequence goes on along the minus strand of NZ_CP109009.1, from coordinate 1,390,999 downwards.
GAGCAGCACTTCGCGCTCTCCGCCGAACTGCCCGACGAGCACCCGGTCTTCAACGATGGACCGGACACCTTCCACGACCTGCTCTTCGCCGCGGAGTCACTGCGCCAAGCCACGTTCTTCGTCGCCCACCAGTACTTCCGGGTCCCCGTCGACCGCCCCGCCGTCTTTGTGTCGAGCGGTATCGACATCCGGGAGCTCACCCCTTGGCGCCGCGTCGGCCGGCCGGCGTCCATGACGCTGGACATCACGCTCAACCCCGTCGATGTGGTGAACGGCGTCCCGCGCGGTCTGGAGTGCCGCGGGGGAGTGGCGATCGACGGCGTGAGCTGCGGCAGTGGCACCGCACGCCTCCAGTTCCTGATGCCTCGGGTGTACCGGGCACACCGTGAACTCGGGCGTCGGGAGAGCCTGCGCGGAGCTCTGCCCCCCGCTTCGCCGACGGCCCGACGGGCGACCGTCCGTCCCGAACAGGCCGGCCGCGGCGATGTGCGCAACGTCCTGGTGGGCCCACCGCTCCGCGCGATCGACGGCGAGTTCATGTTGCCCGTCACCCCACAGCCCGGCCATGAGACCTTCCACGGCGGACCGGGCGGACACATCCCGGGGACGGTGTTCCTCGAAGCGTCCAGGCAGGCGGCGCTCGTCGTCGCCGCCGAACTCCAGGGGTTCGAGCCGGCCCATGCCGTACTTACCCACTGGTGGGCCTCGTTCCGCGGTTTCGGCGAGGCGGACCTCCCCCTGACCTGCACCGTCAATACGCGCGATCCACTGCGTGACCGTGCCGGTCGTCCCGTCGTCCACACCCGGATCACCTTCAGCCAGGGCAGCCGGGTGTTGTGCACCGCGACGGCGACCCTGCTCCAGGACTGCTGACGCCCCGCCCGTCAGCCGTCCAGCTGTCCAGTTGTTCAGCCGCCCAGTCTTCGATCCTCCAGTTCTCCAGCGCTCGGTCCGAAGATCCCCCGGTCCGACGATCCCCCGTCTGAAGATTCCGCGGTCCGACAGCCCCCGCACCCCACCCCCGATCACACAGCCTTCCGTTTGCTTTCGAGAGGAGCCAGACCATGCGTTTTCGGGTATTGGGGCCGGTGAGCCTGTCCCCGCGCACCCCGTCCGCCGCCAAACCGCGTGCCCTGCTCGCCACCCTGCTGGTGCAGGCCGGAGAAGTGGTGCCCGCGCACAGTCTCATCGACGAACTCTGGGGGAACGAGCCGCCGCGGACAGCGACCACCACGCTCCAGGTGTACGTGTCGCAACTGCGCAAGATCCTTGCCGAAGGCCCGGCCACCACGACCGGCGGTCTCCTGGTCACCCGCCCACCGGGATATCTGCTCCAGATACCCGACCAGGAGCAGGACTTCGACCTGCCCCTGTTCGAACGACTGCGTACCGACGGTCGCGCCGCCCACCAGCAGAATGACTTCGCCGGTGCCTCCCGTCTGCTCGGCGATGCCCTCGCGCTGTGGGGCGGACCCGCGCTCTCCGGGATCCCGCACGGCGTACGGCTGGAGTCCGCGGCCATCCGCCTGGACGAACTCCGCCTGGAGGTCCTCGAACAGCGCATCGTGGCCGATCTCCGGTTGGGACACCATCAGGAACTCGCCGGTGAACTGCTGGCCCTCGCCAACGAACACCCGCTGCGCGAGACGCTCCACGCCCATCTCATGGTGGCGCTGTACCGCACCGGGCGCGGCTCCGACGCACTGCGGGTCTACGGGCGACTGCGGCGCTCCCTGGTCGAGGAGTTGGGAGTGGAGCCGGGGCCCACGCTCGCCCGGCTCCACGAACGCGTACTGCGCCGTGACCCCTCGCTGGACTGGCGGGCCCCCGTTCCGCCCACCCCCGTGGACGCCCGCCCCCCGACGATGCGTTCCGATCCCGGCGCGACCTCCTCGACACCGGGCCAGACCGTACCGACCCTGCCTGTGCCGACCCCTCCGGCACTGCCCGCCGCAGCCTCGGGCTTCGTGGGCCGCCACGAGGAACTCGCCCACGGCGAACGCGTGCTGCGCGGCGGCTCAGGTCGTCCGCCCGGGCGCGTGCTCGCCATCTCCGGTCGCGCCGGCGTCGGCAAGTCCGTACTCGCCCTCAGACTCGCCCATCGGCTGGCCGGCCGATTCCCGGACGGACAACTCCTGGTGTGCCTGCGCGGTCCGCAGGGCAGACCGCTGACCCCGTTACAGGCGCAGGCCGCCCTGCTGCGCGGACTCCTGGGCGACACCGCCGGACCCGCCGTGCCGACCGACCCGGTGGAGTTGATGGATCGGCTGCGGCGCGCCCTGAACGGACGGAAGCTGCTGCTGGTCCTGGACGACGTCACCTCCGAGGAGCAGGTCCGACCCCTGCTGCCGCCCGCCGAGGGCAGCGCCGTGATCCTGATCGGTCGCCGTACGGTGGCGGCACTCGACGGCGCGGAACACCTGGTGCTGGATGCGGTACGACCGGACGACGCACTGGAGTTGCTGCGTACGGCCGCTGGCGAGCGCATCACCGACGATCCGGCCGCCGCCGCCGAGATCGCCCGGCTCTGCGGCTATCTGCCCCTGGCGCTGCGGGTGGCCGCGGCGGCGCTGACCGCCCGCCCGCACACCACGGCAGCCGAACTGGCCGAGCGGCTGCGGGACGAGCGGACCCGGCTCGGTGTCCTACGGGAAGGCGACCTCGATCTGCGCTCCAGCCTGTTGACTGGATACCAGGAGGCGGCCCCCGCCACCCAGCGCGCCTTCCGGCTGCTGACCCTGGCCCCCGCGCCCGACTTCGCGGCCTGGACGGCGGGCGCGCTCCTGGAGGTCGCACCCGGTGCCGCGCACGAGGTCGCCGAAGAACTGGTCCGGGCCCAACTCCTGGAAGCACGTCCCGGCGGGCGCCCCGCCCGCTACGGCTTCCACTCCTTGCTCCGGGTACTCGCCGTCGAGTTGCGGGACGCCGATGCCGGTGGCCGTGAGCAAAGGCGCCAGGCCGTCGAGCGGCTGTGCCACGCGTACCTGGACCTCGCCCGGTACGCGGACGGACGGCTCGCCCCGGGCCGGAACTGGACCGCGCACGCGCTCTCGGGTGGCTCGGCCGCACCGGACGGCACGTACCGGGGGACCCTGTTGGACCGGGCGGCGATCGTCGGCTCCAGCCCGCTCGGCTGGTTCCGCGACGAGGCAACCGGGCTGGTCGAGAGCGTACGACAGGCGCACGCGGCCGGTCTGTGGCACTTGGTGTGGGAGCTCGCCGACAGTGCCACCGGCTACTTCCACGTCTGCGCCGCCTGGGACGACTGGGAGGAGACGCACCGACTGGCGCTCGATGCCGCACTGCGCGCGGGGAACACCTCGGCGGAGGCCGTCGTGCGCTACGGACTGGGCGATCTCGCCTGGCAGCGACAGGAGGGACGCAGGGCCCTGGAGCACTTCACCGCAGCTCAGCGCTGCTTCGATCGGGTCGGGGACCGGACCGGTGCGGCCCGCTGCCGGATCGGCATGGCGGACATCCTGCTGGGCCAGGGCAGACTGGGCGCCGCGGCCCGCCGGTACGGACGGGCCCTGGACCAGTGCCTGGCCGCCCAGGACCTCTGGGGCAAGGTGGCGGCGCTCAACGGACTCGCCCTGGTCAATCTGCGTAGGGGCCGTCGTGACACCGCCACCGGGCAGTTGGTCCAGTGCCGTCGGTGGGCCGAGCGCCTCGGCGACCGCCGCTGGGCGGAGTACACGCGTCGTACGGCCGCACGGCTGGCCCAGGACATCTCCGTCGCGCACGAGTCGGGCGCTCCCGCTCCGGCGGTGAGCGGCGGCGCGGACGGAGATGGCCCGGGCCAGTACGCGGTGGAAGTGCGCCCCGGAATGTGGCTCATCGGTGCCGCGGCGGGACGTACGCGCCGAGCCCCGGTGCCCGCACTGTCCTTGTGACGGGTGGATCACCAAGGGAGTCGTGGTGGGTGCCGGGCAGTACATCCGGTACCCGCCACGGCGGCGCACCCCACCACGCGCGGCGGAGCGTGGGCCGTACTACCCCGCCGCGCGTGGGGCAGCGGGCCCGGCGGTGCGGGCCTGCGGGCGGCGGGTGCGCAGCAGTTGCCGCCACTCCTCGGCGCTGAACTGCGCCGGCTGCGACCCACGGATGAAGTCGTGCACCACCGCGAGGAACCGTTCGGGGTCCGCACGGAACGGAAAGTGTCCCGCCTCGGGGAAGATCTCCAGCCTGCTGCCCGGCATCGCCACATGTCCCAGCCCCGCGTGCATGGCCGGCACTACCATGTCGCGCCCGCCCCAGATCAGCATGGTGGGCATGCCCTGCGTCAGATAGCTGCGATCCAGCAGCGTCCCGACCTGGCCGCGCCAGTCCACCACTGCCCGCAGGGTGCGCACGAACGCACTGCGTGACGTGGCGTCGGGCAGTGCGTCCACGGCCCGGAGCAACTCCGGCGCATCGAGCCCCAACCCGCTGTGGAGCGACTGGAGGACACGGACGGTCAGCCCGAGTTGCCAGCGTACGGTGGGCAGTTGCAGAGCGGCCAACAGCAGTCCGGCACCTGGCAGGCTGGCCGCACGCAGCAGCGGCGTCACATGTCGTCCGATGCCACCGCTGCCCACCAGGACCAGCCGTTCGGTGCGCTCGGGGAACTGGTACGCGAACTGCGCGGCCACCGCCCCACCGAGCGAGTGCCCCACCAGGGTGGCCCTGTCGATGCCCAGGGCGCTCAGTAGATCCCGCAGCCCGTTGGCGTACGCACCCGGTGAGTAGTCTCCGCGGGGCTTGTCCGACGCCCCGTGTCCCAGCAGATCCGGTGCGACCACCCGATAGCGGCGGGCGAGCCCAGGGACGATCTCCGCCCAGGTGGCCGACGAGTCCCCGATGCCGTGGATCAGCACGACGGCCGGCCCCTTGCCGGCCATCCGGTAGGCGTGGCGGTGTCCGTGCAGCAGCCGGGAGCGGAGCCGCACCCCACCGCCCCCGGTCCGCGGACGATCAGGTTCCGGGCGATCGCCGAGCTGGGCTCTGGCCACGGATCATGCCTCTTTCGGACCTGGACGTCCCGTCAGGGCGGACAGGAAGTCGGACGAGGGGAACGAGACCAGCGGGGTGTGCGGCCCGCTGTGGTCCGAGGCGCCGGAGGCATCGTCGACGGCGATCGGCTGCCCCTCGTCGAGCGTTGACACCGACCGGGTGTCCAGGGGCAGGGGGTCTATCCCGAGTGACGTCAAGGAGCGCCACGGCTGGACGGTGCCGTGGAAGACGGCCCGCGGTGGCGCGGGGGACAGTGTGGTCGCAGAGGGCATGGCAACCGCCTCTCGGTCGGCGTTCACGGGGCCCGGAAGCGGGCGCTGCCGGGCGGATCGTTCGACTGGCGTGAGGTACGGACAGACGTACGGCGGCGCTGAACGGTTGACGCGGCTGGAGGGCGTCAGCTGCCGGGGGTCGCGGAGGGGCGACGACCGTCCGAACGCGTCGCGGGGAGCTGAGCACCCGGGGCGGGCGAAGCCGTGCCGTGGGGCACCGTCACCCGTGCCGCGGCCCTTCCGTACCGACCGGCGCGCCCCGAGGACTCCGCGATGCGCGAGCGCACCAGCGAGGCGACCAGCCAGGAGCGCAACGCACCTTGGTGCGCCGGTGAGCCGTGCACGTCGTCGAACTCCTTGAACCGCACCCGCGGCAGGGTCCTGGCCAGCAGCTGGTGCTCCCCGGCCGGGATGATCTCGTCGCGCTTACTGACGACGTAGTTCACCGGAACGCGGACCGACTCCAAGGTCGTCTCGTCGAGGGCGAAGTCCGCCAGTACGGAGCGCAGTTCGCTCTGATCGGCGACACCCGTGAGCCTGCGCAGGGTCTCCCGGGTGATACCGGGAACGCGGGGCCACCACAACGGGTCGCTAAAGAACTCCGACACCGGGGCGCCCACCGTGTGGATGCTGCGGATGCGGGAGTCATCGGCTGCGGCCCGCAGGGCGAGATGGCCGCTGAAGCTCAATCCCAACACCGAAGTCTGCGTGACCCGGGCCCGATCGCTTAGGTGGTCGAGGAGGTAGGGCAGCAGCTCCCAGGAATCGGCACGGTAGCGCAGTGTGTTCTCGCCGACTCCCGGCATCTCGGTCGCGATGGCCGCGTACCCGAGCCGAGCGAGCTTGGGCAGCAGCGGCGCCCACTGCTCCTTGACGCTCACGATGCCACCCATGATCACCACCAGCGGGCGCTGACGCCCACCGTCCAGTCCAGCCGTCCAGGCGGCGACCGTGCCGCCCGGATGGTCCAGCACCAGACGGTCCACGCCCCGGCGCCTGCGCCAGTCGTCGAAGGTGCGCACACAGTTGTGCTGCGCCCTGAGACGGTCGTCGTCGCCGTGATGGGGGAAGCGGGCGAGCGCATAGCGGCGGCAGGCGTCGATCGGTCGGCCGGCGAAGGCCAGTCGATCGGCCTCGGCGCTCCACACCCGCGCCCAGGACCCCGGGTGCCCCGGCTCGTCCGTGGTGATCCAGGGGAGGACCGCCGCCACCTGGCGTTCGGTCATGCCCTGGCCCCGCGCATGGAGCCGGGCGAACTCCTTGAGTTCTTCGAGGTGGTTCATGGGTGTCCTCCGTCTCCCCGGTGACCAGGGCCGGTGGCCGACGAGCGCGGCACCGGAGCGCCGTCCTGGTCGATCAGATGCGCAGCGCTACGGATCGGGGCGGGCGCCATGCCGAGGTGGGGGGTGTGGAGCCTTCGGCGGAGCGCCCGCCCGATGACCAGATTGCGGCTCGCCCCTTAAGCCACGCTTGTCGCTCGGACACACGAAGGCGCCGTGGTTGCGGGGAGCTCCCCGCAACCACGGCGCCCGCCGGAAGCTGCACTTCGGACATGGTGCTGCGGCCTCACCAGTACGCTGTCGCCGCCTGTGGCCGGGTGCCGGTGCCGTCGATTCCCGCGTGGGGATACGTGGCGTGGACGGTGTTGCCGTCCGTGTTGTAGTCGTCAGCCTCGTCGTCGCCCAAGGCTTCCGTCACGGCTGCCACCACCCGTGGATCGAGCATGGTGCGCGCAGCAGTGTCCTCCGTATCACCGAAACCGGAATCGCTGACGGCCACACTGACGGCATAGCCCCCGTCGACCGTATAGGTCTGGAACTCCCATTCGACGCCGGTGCCCGGAGCGCCGTCGGGGGCCAGCACCCGCGCTGGCTGTCCATCAGGCCCAAAGCCGAAATCGGTGAAACGGAACCGCATCCCCTGACCGATGGCCTTGCTGTACGCCTCCTTGAGCGTCCAGAGGCGTACGAGCGCCCGCTCCCGCTGTTGTGGTGGTAGCAACTCCAGGTCCGCCAACTCATGGGGGGTGCACACATGCCGGTGCAACCCACGGGTGTACAGCGGACGATCCTCCCGTTCGGCATCCACCCCGATCAGACCGCGTGTCGTCAGACCGATCAGCAGCAGGTCCTCCGTATGGCTGAGGCTGATGTCCACGGCGTCACAACCGCGCAGATAGGGCCGTCCGGTGGGGCCGTAAGCGAGCTCGATCACCTGTGGGGGCACCCGGAGGGCGACCGCAGCGGCGAACTTCAACAGCACCCGGGACGCCGCGAAGCGAACCCGGACCGCCGGATGCGACATCTCCAGATAGCGTTCCCAGTCCCGGCCGAGCAACGCCCGCAGCCGCGGTCCGCCCGCTTGGTCCGGCCGCCAGTCGGCGAGCCGGGCGTGCAGGACCGCGACCGAGTGCTCTTCCAGATCGGCGCGGACCCGGTCCCAGGCCCCGTCACGTCCGGAGATCTTGACCGGTTCCCCGAACGAGGGGCTGGATACAGTCCTCCTCCGCGCCGTCATCGAACTCCTCCAAGGTGGATGTGAGATCACCGAGCACGTCCGCCGCTGCCGCGCCGTCGACGATCCGGTGGTCGAAGGTCAGCCCGAGGCGCATCACCGGTGCGATCGCGAGGCGTCCGTCCCGGACGACGGGACGGTCGATCACCCGCCCCGCACACAGGGTGACGGCGGTACCACCGCTGGAGTGGAACCCGTCGACGGGCCGATGTCCCAACGAACTGACCGACACGGTGCCCAGCGTGCCCGGCGTGCGCACCGCGGCGGCGAAGGCCAGCCGGCCGAGCGGTACGGGCAGTCTGCCTAGTAACCGCACCCCGCGGAACTCCGGCAACTGTGCGGTGTCGGGCTGTCGATAGCGGTCGATCCGCTCCTGGATGGCGTCCAGATCGGCCGACTCCAGCCGGGGCAGCAGCGCGGAGAGCACCGTCCGCTCACCGTCGACGACACGATCCAGCGCAACCTTCGCGGTCACCCCGGAGAAGCGGACCGTCCGCGGCGCCCGCAACCCCGACCGGCTCGGCACCAGGGCAGCGTTGGCCTCGGGATGGCGTTGCAACACCCGCCCGGCGGCCCACAACAGATAGCCGACCACCGAGTACCGCCGGCCGGCTGCCCTGGCCGCGGCCCGGTGCGCCTCCACCCGCGACATGTCGATGTCCGTGTCCAGGTGCACGGGCCGCTGCCGGGCGGCGTGTTCCAGGAAGTACAGCGTGTGGAGTCGGCGACGCTCGGAGTGGATGCGTACGGGGGTGGCCGGCGCCGGGTCGTTGGGGCGTCGCAAACCGCTCACGTCTGGACCGCCAGTCGGTAGATCTCCTGGAGGCTACGGGCCTCCAGCAGCCTGCCGACCGGCAGCGGCCTGCCCGTGGTCTGCTCCAGTACGGTGACCAGTTTCAGCAGGTAGAGCGAGTCCCACTCGGGTAGTTGGTCGAGATCGGCGTGGACCTCGTGGTCTTCTAGCGGCATACCCAGTTCGTCTCGGACGAGACGGACGAAGTCGTCGATGGTCTGCATGCGAAAACGGCCCTCCCGGGCGCGGAGCGGAATGGTGACGACGGGCGGGGCGCCGCACCGCGCCCATGCGGTGCGGCGGCCCCGCGCCGGTGGTGTCTGATGAAGGGCGTCGTCCGCCCGAAGGGGGCGGGCCAGGCGGAACCCATCAGGAACGAGCTAGGTCATGGCTGATGGAGAGCGACGTCCGCCCACAGTCCGGACGGGATGCGTTGGACAGGGCTGGGGGAGATCTGACCGGTCATACCTTCTCCAGTGCGAAGCCGGACTTGATCCACTTGCTGGATTCGACGGCCACCGCCAGCGCCCGCTGACCCTCCGTCATCTTCGGCAGGAGTCCCTCCAACTGGAGGAAGGGCAGGGCGTTCCCGTTGTTCCCGGTCTCCGCCACACAGGACACCTCGACGGCGCCTGGCAGATCCAACTGCTCGGTGATGCGGCGGGTCATCCGACCCGAAAGCTGCGGTGGCAACAGGAAGTCCACCTGATCCGTGGTCCAGTCCAGCTCCTCCAGCAGTTCCCACAGGATCTCCGCCGCCATCACCGGGACGGCGGCTTCGATCGCCTTGTAGTCCTCCCGCACGGCCTGTCGGTCCTCGTGCCGGTCGGCGAGTCCGAACCAGTCGATCACCTGACCGGGCTCCCGGCCCAAACCGGTGAACCGGTTCAGCACCCGGCGCAGCGCGAGCCGCTCGCCGCGCGGTTCGGCGGTGAGGACCGCGGCACCCGCGCCGTCCCCGAACAGGACGTAGTTCACCAGATCACTGGGAGCCGCGCCGGAGAGATCACGGTCCAGCTCCAGGTGCTTGCTGCACACATCGCCGCCGATCACCAGCCCGGTGCCATAGCCACCGCCGGTGATCAAGGTGCGTCCCAGCTCCAGGGCCTGGACGGCACCCGCGCACCCGGACTGCAGCTGATAGGTGGGCAGTTGGTCCAGCCCCAACTGGTCGGCGACCTGATTGACCGTTGCGGGCATCAAGTGGTCCGGGGTCGCGGTGCCCATCACCACGAACTCGATCTCCTCCGGTGCGATCCGGGCCGCGCTGAGCGCCCGTTCCGACGCCTGGGCACAGAGATCGGCGAGCGACCAGCGCACATCACCGGTGATCAGATCGCGGGCGAAGTGCCGGGTGCGGGTGCCGATGAATACATCGATCCACTCCTCGTTCACACCGAGGGTCTTCGCCAGCATCGCATTGTCCACGGGGTCGCCCGGCAGCGCGGTACCGACGGCCGCGAGATGGGCGACGACTTCGGTGGACGGTGGGGATGACTGCATCGTGGGTCCTTCCTTCCTTTCAGGGCCGGTGGGCCCGAAAGGGCCGACGTGGTCTGGGCGCCAAGGGCGCGGAACGGGGCGAACGGCCCCGGGGCCGTATCAGGCGACGGCGGAACCCACCCGGTCGCGCAGATAGTCGATGAGGTCGCCAACGGAGGACAGGCGCGGCAGCAGATCCTGCACGCTCATCGTCTCCAGTCCGCTCAACTGCTCCTGAATGCGGTCCTTCAGCTCCATCACCATCACCGAGTCGAATCCCAGGTCCTCGTAGAGGAGGGAGGCGGGTGACACCTCGTCGGGCGCGTAGCCGCCCACGGCTGCGACGGCTTCGATCACCGCCCCGGCCACCGAGTCCACGGACGTTGCTTCCCGCGCTGACGGCAACACCCCCAGCGCCTCGCCGGCCCCGGCTGCCACGCTCAGTCCGCGCGCCTCCGGCTCCCCGCCGCCCACGGGCTCGCGGGACCCACCGGCGGCCGGCGCCGGCAACACACCGACGCCCGATGCCGCAGCGGACCGCACGGGACCGCGGGTCCAGAAGCGATGGGCGTCCGAGAAGGCATAGGGAGCCAGGCGTTGCGGTTGCCGTTCCTCCTCCGCGTACGCCGCGTCCCACCACGGCTCCAGACCACTGCGGTACAACTCCGCAACCGCCTGGGCGAGGTCCCGGCCGCCCGCGTCCTCCTTGGGCACCAGGGCGACCCCCTGGCCACCGGTCAGTCCGGACGACCGCAGCCGGCGCGCCATCTGTGTCAGCACCGGCCGGGGGCCGACCTCCACCAGATGCGTGGGCCCCGCCTCCAACAGTTGCGTCGCGGCCTCGCCGAAGAGCACGGGGGCGCTGATGTGCTCGGTCCAGTACTTGGCGTCCATCGGTTCGGCCTCCAGCAACCGGCCGCGGACCGTGGAGTACACGGGCAGCTTGGGCACCCCGCCGCCGGCCTCCTCCGCGACGTCGGCGAACCGCTCCAGCACCGGTTCCATCAACGGCGAGTGGAAGGCATGGGACACCTCAAGCCGCCTGCTGCGGATGCCCTGCTCGCGCAACGACTCCTCGACCCGGGCAAGTGCCGCCAGCTCACCCGACAACACCGTGGCCTGCGGCCCGTTCACCGCACCCACCCCCACCAGGGGTTCCATCTCCACCAGGGGCGCCAACTCCATCGGCGTCGCCCGTACCGACAGCATTCCGCCGCCTTCGGGCAACTCCTCCATCAGCGCACCGCGCGCAGCGATCAACTGCGCTGCCTGCTCCAGCGGAAAGACCTCCGCCAAAACCGCAGCCGCGTACTCGCCGACGCTGTGACCGAGCATGAGGGCAGGTCGTACGCCCAGGTCCGCCATGCTCGACGCCAGTGCGTAGCCGACCGCGAACAGGGCGGGCTGGGTCCACCGGGTGCGGTGCACCGACGGGTCGCCCGAAAGTATGAGATCACGCACCGAAGCACCGGTGTGGGGGGTCAGCGCCGCGTCCGCCTCGTCCAGGTACTTCCGGTACAGCGCCGACTCCTGGTAGAGCCGGGCCGTCATCTTCGGATACTGCGAGCCCTGGCCGGTGAACAGCAGGGCCACCAGCGGCTTGCCCGCGGGGTTTCCGGTGAGCTGGGCCAGCCGGTCGTCGTCGGTCGCCGCCTCGCGCAGGGCAGCGGCCAGTTCACCCGTTTCCTGGGCGGGCACAGCGAAGCGGTAGCGGTGGCCCGTCTTGACCCGGTTACTGTTCCAGCACAGCGGGCCGACCGGCACCCTGCGCCGCTGCACGGCATCGGCCTGGGCCAGCAGATTGCGCCGCAGCGCCTCCAGGGAGGGAGCGCTCACCGTGAAGACCCCGCTGCCCAGCCCGGTCCGACCGCCGGCATCGTGGCTCGACACCGCCTCGGGCCGGGCGGCGTAGGCGGGAGCGGACTCCAACACCGCATGGGCGTTGGTACCCCCCATGCCGAAGCTGCTGAGCCCGCCGATCGCCGGCTTCGACTGGAGCCGCAGCGGGGTCTTGAGCAGCCGCAGACCGTGCTTGGCGAGCTTGAGCGCCGGATTCTCCTTGGTGGCGTAGCGGCTGGCCGGCACCGTTCGATGGTGCAGTGACAGCGCGACCTTGATGAGACCGGCGATGCCGGCCGCACCTTCCGCGTGGCCGATGCTGCCCTTGACCGACCCCACCGCCATCGGACGACCGGTCCGGCCCGCGTGGAGCTGCCCCAACGCCTTGATCTCGATCATGTCGCCGAGCACCGTGCCGGTGCCGTGTGCCTCGGTGAAGGTCACATCGGACGGTTCCACACCGGCCCTGCGGTAGGCGGCCGTCAGCACGTCCTGTTGTGACCAACGGTTGGGCGCGGTGATGCCGTTGCTGCGCCCGTCCTGGTTGACGGCCGTCCCCCGGATGACGGCGTACACCGGTTGACCGTCCGCGACCGCGTCCTCTAGGCGGCGCAGTACGACGGCACCGACGCCCTCGCCGCGGCCGATGCCGTCGGCCTCGGCACTGAACGGCTTGCACCGGCCGTCGGGGGCCGACAGACCGGCCTGGGTGTAGAAGATGTTGAGCGCGGGGGTGAGGGCCACATTGACCCCGGCGGCGATGGCGGTGTCACATTCTCCCGACAGCAGTGCGTTGCAGGCGAGGTGCACGGCGACCAGCGAGGACGAGCACGCCGTGTCCACGGCCAGGCTCGGCCCCTTGAGGTCGAGGTGGTAGGAGACCCGGTTGGCCGTCATGCAGTAGCCGTTGCCCGAGCCCACCTGCGCCGTGACCCGGGCGTAGTCGGTGAGGTGCAACTGCGCCCACTCATTGCCCATGATGCCGACGAACACCCCGGTGGGGGTCCCGGCCAGCTTCTGCGGGGCGATCCCGGCGTCCTCCACGGCCCGCCAGGCGCATTGCAGCAGCAGCCGCTGCTGGGGGTCCATCGCCGCGGCTTCCCGCGGCGAGATGGTGAAGAACTCGTTGTCGAAGGCGTCGGGGTCGCTGATGAATCCGCCCTCGACCGTGTTGGCATGGCCTTCTGCGCCGGTGGGGGAGTGGAAGTCGCGGGCGTTCCACCGCTGCCCTGGCACCTTTCCCACTCCCTCGTCGGAGCGCATCAACATGTCCCAGTAGGCACCGGGGTCGGGCGCCCCGGGGAAGCGGCAGTCCAGCCCGACGATGGCTATCGGTCTCATCGGGCCTCACTCTGCACATCTCGCAGCTCCTCGACGAGGTGCCCGGCCAGCGCGTCGACGGTGGGGTAGTCCCAGGCCACGGTCGGCTCCAGGACGAGGTCGAAGTCCTCCTCGATGTCGCCGCACAGGCTGAGCGCAGCGACCGAGTCCAGCCCGTACTCGGCCAGCGGGACGGTGGACACGATCTCGGACGGCGACCGCTGGAGGTACAGCGCGATGCGGTCGGCGAGCCAGCTGCTCAGCGACTCGACGCTGTGCTCGGTGCGCTCGGTGCTCGTGGGGCGGTCGGTCGCGGGAACAGACATGGGGTACTCCTCGGTGGAAGCGCTGGGAGGCGGAATCAGCCGGCCAGCGGAGTGTCGTAGAGGTCGTAGCTACGGCGTTCGTGGAAGCGCCGCAGCACTTCCTCGTGCACGCGGCCTGCACAGGCGGGAGGCAGATCGGCCGGGCGCTGCCCCAGCCGGCGGGCGAGGCGGTGCAGTGCGGCGGCGGCCCAGGCGGGGTCGGCGAGGAAGGAGTCCCCACCGTCCCGCGCGGCCCGCCACACACCCAGCACCGCCGCCGCCGCGAGGAAGACCGCATAGCGGTCGGCGAGGGCGAAACTGGCCGGGCTGGCCAGCGCGGTCCTGTCCTGTGGGGAAAGGTTGAGGCTGTCCTCCTGGAGCTGTCTGAGCTGGTCCAGCATTCGCATCACCAGGGACTGCACCGCCAACTCCTCGGGGGAGCCGCTGGGCAGGTCGTCGACCGCCGCCACCAGGGAGGCACTGAGACTGTCCCGCCCGCTGGCCAGCGCCAACCGGTCGAAGGGAATGTCCCCCAGCGCCGTGCGCGGCTCGAACAGCGCCCGGGGTGCCTCGTCGCCTGCGAACCAGGCACGTCGGGCCAGCCGGGAGAGCTGCGGGATGATGGTCGCCTGGCAGGCTGCCGAGCCCGCGTGTCCGAGACTGAGCACCGGTAGGTCGCGCACGTGCTTCTGGAAGAGGCCGAACTCGCCCTCGCGCACGTAGAAGCGCGCACCGAGCACGATCGACAGGTCGTACATGGTGTCCGTGAGCATCTTGGGCACCAGGTACTTCACCGCAGCCGCGTACACACTGGTCTCGTCGGGAAGCAGATGCACCGCACGGGTGCCCACCAGGGCCAGGCTGTCGCAGATCAGCAGATCGAGGAAGGCGCCCGTCAATGTGGCCGAGGCATGGGGGATCTCCATCACGGTCCGCCGGTACAACTGCCGCCCGACCGCGAACCGCACCACCGTGCGCAGACTCGTATCGAGCGCGCCGATCGCCATCCCGGGAATCGCGCTGCGGGTGATCTGGAACGAGCGCAGGGCCAGTTCCACACCTTGGCCCACGGCACCCACCCGGGCGGACTCGGGCACCGGGCAGTCGGTGAAGTCCAGGCCCGAGAGCCGGCAGCCGCGGACCCCGACCGCGCTGTAGCGCGGCAGGACCCCGAAGCGCTCGGCGTCGAGTTGGTCCCGTTCGACGAGGAGCACCGAATGGCTGCGGCTGCCCGGGCTCTCGTCCGTGCGGCTGAAGAGGGAGAACGCGGCTGCCCTGTCGGCGTTGTTGATGACCTCCTTGCGCCCGTTGAGCCGATAGCCCCCGGGATACGGGTCGGCACGGAACTCGTTGCGGACGAAATCGTTGCCATGCGGCAGTTCGTGGTACGCGACCGAGACCTTCGACCCGGCCAGCAGCAAGTCGGCCAACCGCCGGCGCTGCTCGTCGCTGCCGGCGGTCCACACATTGGCCGCCGCCATGAACGAGGTGATGCCGTAGCCGAGGCCGAGGGCCACATCGCGCCGAAAGACATGACGCATCGTTCGGACGAGGGTGTCGAGCCGGTCGAGCCGGCCGCCGAGCGCGGTCGGCACGAACTCGGCGTTGAACACCACGTCGTCGAGGAGCTGTTCTCCCGCGGGCGGCAGTTCGCCCGCTTCGTCGGCGGCGACGATCTGGGCCGCGGACAGGGGGTTGGCAGCGTCTTCGGGGTCACCGAAGCGTCGTTCCAACTCCGCGACGCGCTCCTTGGCCGCGTCCTCCTGTGTCTGGTCGACGCCCGACAGAAGGCGTTCGGCCTGGCCGGTCGGGACCGCATCGCCGCGGAGCCCCTGGACGGCGGGATCACTCAGCATGACGCCCCCTCGGATGACCGGGCGTTCGGTGCAACGCTCGGGTGTCGATGACAGCGGACCCGGCTTGCGGATCGCTGTCGTGGTGCCCCGTCGCCGGTGGGCGCGAGGTCGCGGCGGGTGCCGCATTGCCCGTTGAAGGACGCGAAGGGCTCGACGGGCGAACCGGCGCCGTGCCCGGTGGGGCGCCGGTCACCGGATCCGATGGACTGCCCGGTGGGTCCGCGGTGGCGACCCCGGGATGCAGTCGAAGCGCGAAGAGGGAGAACAGCGCCCCGGCCCGGCCGGCTGCGCGCAGTTCCTCCAACAGGTGCGGAAACGCCTCGGGCGACTCCGGGCCGGATTCGCCCAGGCGGATCAATAGGCGATCGAGCGCGGCACGCAGCCACACCGCGTCACGCCACAGACCACCGGTGGCTCCCGCCCCGCCGGCCACATGGTTGTTCACCCACAGCCCGAGGCAGGCCGCGCCGGCCAGACACAGGCTGTAGCGCCGGGCGACCTCGAACGCCTCGGGCGGTACGTCGGTCACCACCGTCCGGTATGCGTCCATCGACTCGTGGACCTGCTCGACCACGGCGAGCAGTCGCACTGCCGACGCCACCGCTTGCTTCAGCTCGGGCCGCCGCTCGGCCTCGGCCTCCAACTGCGTGATCGACGTCAGCAGCGTCGCCATGATTCCGCTGCCGCGGCGCGCCACCAGGGACAGCCGCTCGGCCGCCAGCGGGGGCAGCGGCGTCGACAGGTCGAACGCCGCGCCGGCCCCCGTCACATCGCCGCTGCCCCGTCTCCAGCCCCGTACCAGTGAACGGAACTGGTTCACCAGCGAGTTCAGATTGACCAGTGTGTTGCCGTCGAAGAGACCCACGATGCGATGGTCGCGGTCGATCTTCTGGAACATGCCGCGGGCGTGGACGCCCTTGAGGAAGGCACGGGCGCCGAGCACCTTGGTGAGGTCGCCGATGACTGTCTCGGTGCCGGTGGGCACCAGGTACTTCGTGACCGCGGCGACCACACTGAGCTCGTCGGTCGCGGTGTGCACCGAGCGCGCGGCCACCGTTGCGAGGGCCTCGCCGATCAGTACGTCCGCGGCGGCGGACGCCAGTACATGACGGGCCTGCGGCAGATCCACCAGACGCCGCCCGTACAACTCGCGTCCCTCGGCGAAGTCCAACGCGATCCGCAGCGCGTGATCGGCCGCGCCCAACGAGAGGGACGCGCACATGGTCCGGGTGAGCTGGAGGGCCTTGAGGACGGTCTCCACCCCGCTGCCCACCGCACCCACCGCGGCGCCCGCGGCCACCGGGGCCCCGTCGAAGACGATGCCGCTGATGTCCGCGCCCCGGATGCCGTGCGTACGGATCTTGTCCAGGCAGCGGTAGTCGTCGCCGGCGGTGAGGGTGCGCTTGTCGACCAGGAGGACCGTGAATCCGCGCGGCCCGCCCTCCGCGGAGGTACGGGTCAGCACCGACAGCAGACTGCCCCGAGTGGCGTTGTTGATCAGCCACTTCTCCCCGGAGAGCGACCAGCCGCCCGAGCCGTCCGGCTCGCCCAGCACGTCCCCGGCGAGCAGATCGCTGCCGTGGGCCCGCTCGGTGAGCGCCAAGGAGACCGGCAGCGCGGCACGGATGTCCGCGGCCAGTGCACTGGCCTGCTCGGCGGAGCCTGAGACCCAGACGCACACCCCGCCCAGATAGGTCTTGCCGTGCCCGACCGCCACCGTCAGATCACGACGGGCGATCACCCGCATCACCTGGAGGACGGTCTCGTAGTCGGTGAGCCGTCCACCGTGCTCGACCGGAATGTAGTACTCGGGCAGACCCCAGTCCTCCAGCGCCCGGCAGATCTCCGTCGGGAACTCCTCCCGCTCGTCGAGCTCAAGGCAACGAGCGTGGGAGAACACCGCGTCGCGGTCCTCGGGGTCGCCGAGCAGCAGTTCCAGTTCCTGTGCCGCGCGATAGGGGGGATGGTCCATGGGTCAGCCCACCGCAACCAGGGACGGTGACGGTGTTGACGCAGTGGCCTTCGCCCCTTCCACGACCGCGCGGACCCCGGGCTCCAGGACGGCGTGCAGCGGTGTCAGCGCGCCGTCGAGGAACAGCTTCCGCATCAGCGTCCGCTGGATCTTGCCGCTCGTCGTGCGCCGGACGGTGCCGGGGCGGACCAACAGCACGTTCCCCGCCGGCACGGCGAACTCCTGGCCGATCATGCGCTGGACGGAAGTGGTGAGCGTCTTGAGGTCGGACCCCAGGGCCGCGGCTCGCACCTCGTGGATCACCACCAGATGCTCCTGATCACCTGCATCGACACCGAAGACCGCCCCCGAGCCGATGGCCGGGTCCAGCTCGCGGACCGCGCTCTCCACGTCGTACGGGTAGATGTTGCGGCCGTTGATCAGGACCATCTCCTTGAGACGTCCCGTCACGAACACCTCGGGGCCGTCCAGCACCCCGAGGTCCCCGGTGCGCAGCCAGGTTCCGATCGACTCCTGGCCCGCGATCCGGGCACCGAAGACTTCCGCGTTGACCTCGGGTCGCTCCCAGTACCCGGACGCCACACTGGCACCGCGGATCCAGATCTCCCCGACCCTGCCCGATGGCTGCTCGACCAGGGTGGCGGGGTCGACCACGCGCACCTCGAAGTCCTCGGCCTCGGCCACTCCGCTGCTCACCAGCGTCCGGGTGGGCGCGCCCAGATAAGGGCCCTCGATGCGCCCGCGCTCCAACCCGGCCGCGTCCACGTCCCGCAGCAGTGCGCCGCGGTCCTTGGGCGTACCGGTCACCAGCAGCGTCGTCTCGGCCATGCCGTAGCACGGGAAGAAGGCATCGGCGTTGAACCCATAGGGCGCGAAGCGGTTGGTGAAGGCCCTCAGGGTCTCCGCGCGCACCGGCTCGGCGCCGTTGCACGCGGTCCGCAGCGTCGAGAGGTCCACGCCCTCCAACTGGGCGTCGGTGACCCTGCGGACGCAGAGGTCGTAGGCGAAGTTGGGGGCACCGGTGCCGTTCACCCCGTAGTCGCTGATCATCTCAAGCCAGCGGGCCGGTCGGCGCAGGAAGGAAACCGGGGACATCAGCACGCCCACCGTCCCCAGCCACAGCGGCTGGAGGACATGACCGATCAGGCCCATGTCGTGGTAGAAGGGCAGCCAGCCGCCGATGACCATGTCGGACGTGTTGCCCGCCGAGCGGGCGATGGCCGCCTCATTGGCGAGGAGGTTGCCGTGGCTGACCATCACTCCCTTGGGGGAGTTGGTGGATCCCGAGGTGTACTGGAGGAAGGCCAGGTCGTGCCGGTCGAGTTCCGGGTCGCGCCAGGCGCTCGCATCCCCGACCGGTCCGCCGTCGGTGGCCAGGGTGACCACATCGGCGAATCCCTCGGCTGCGAGCCACGCCTCCACCTCGGGGGCGTGCTGGGTCAGTGTCAGCACGGCGCCGACCCGGGCGTCCCGCACGATCGAGGACACCCGCTGGAAGTGCTGTCCCTGCTCGGACGGCAGGGGCGCCGGCACGGCGACCGCACCCGCGTAGAGGCAGCCGACGAACGCCTTGATGAAGTCCAGGCCGGATGGGTAGAGAAGGAGCACCTGGCGTCCCGACAGGCCGCGTTCCTGGAGCCAGGACGCCACGTCCTTGGCGGTGCGATCCAGCTCCAGATAGGGCAGCCGCTCGGGTTCCGCGCTACGCCCGTCGGAGAGGAACACGAATGCGTCCGCGTCACCCCGTTCGTCCGACCGCGTCAGCACCAGCTCCGCGAATGAACTGAATTCCGCCACCGTCTTCCCCTCGCCTTGACGCCATGTGAATCGTGTTGGACCGACTCGTCCCGCCGATCGTCGATTCCCGACCTAAAGGCCCTCTTGCGCACCGGCTGCATCCCCCTGAGGCGGGCGCGTGACGGGCCCCCGCCCGCCTCAGGGGACCCCGTCACGCGCCCGGGACGCCGTGGGGAATTCGGAGGATCGTGGGCGGGCACGGTGTAGGTCCGGGCACGTCGATCGTCGGCTGCGCTGGTCGGCCCTCGGGTCGAGCAGGGGCTAGTGCCGCGAGACGGTGCGCCGGCCGTCGGAGCAGGCGGTGTGTTGCAGTCCGCCGGCACCGGGCACGGCGAAAGTTCCGGGCAGGGCGAAGGGCCCGGGTACGGCGAAGGGTCCGGGACGTGGAGCACAGTCCCGGACCCATCGAGCAGACGTCGGCGCTCCGGGGGCATCGCCCGGTCAGTGCCCGCCGTCTAGGAGAGCCGGCCTGGGCCCTCCAGTTGTGCCCACAGCGCCCGTTCGCTCGGGGAGGGCGGGACCTCCACCACGAGCCGCTCCGGATGCGCGGGCGGCGGACCCGCCAACTGCGCAGCGGACTCGTCGCGGTCGTCGTCGCGGCTCGCCGCGTCCTTGGCCATCCACTCCCGTGAGGCCGTGTGGAAGGAGTCGGCGGGAAGCGTTCCCGCCATGGCCGCCAGCGAGGCGAAGCCCCGCATCACGAACCTTCCCAGCCACCGCGCACCGTGCCGGATCGATCGTCGTCCGCCCGAAGGAATCGCCATCGATGTGCCTCTCAGGTCGACTGCTCGGTGACGTCCACGGTCAGTTGGACGTGCTCCGGTGGCCGTGGCACCTGCTCCTCGGTCAGCTCGTGGCGGAAGGAGACCGTGCCGTCCACGTCCTCACCCGTCTCCGTGAAGCCGACGGAGGGATAGAGCCCGCGCACCCGGTGGTTCTTGGCGGTCGGCCGATAGCGGGCCTCCACGCCGGGTGCACCGGCCTGACTCGCCCGTTGGAGGAGCGCCGAGAGGCACGCCTCCTCGATGCCACGGGCGAACACCCGGCAGCTGAGCAACATGTTGTCGATGTGCCAGGCGCCACCCGTCCCGACCCCGCTGACCAGGATGACCCCCACCAGCCCGTTGTCCCCGAACCGGTCCGCGGAGCGGATCGCCAGTACCAGGTGTTCGGGTGATTCACGACGGGCCCGTACATCCGCCTGCTGAAGTCGTTCGGTGGTCAGATTGAACTGGTTCGTGCGCAGGGTGACTTGGGAGACCCGGGCGATCTCGTGCTCCCGCACCGGCGAGAGGGAGACCTGGACGCCGAGGCCCGCCAGATACTCCTCCATGGACCCGGCACTCTCCTGGAGGTCCTGCCGGGCGGCGTCGGTCCGGTACAGAGCGGCGCGGGCACGGTCCTCGGCGGTCAACTCGGGAACGTCGAACCAGCCGTCCGCCAGGAGTCGTTCGACGTGGAGCGCCGGCTCCTCATCGAGTCGGACCACCGCCACCCCCGGCAGGCTGCCCGCCACCAGACCGCACTCGAACGGGGAGTCGTCGGCGAAGACGAAGCTGTCCACACCCAGGTTCAACCGCCGGGCGATCTCCAGCAGATTCCCGTCCTTGGGGTCCCAGTTGGCGTTGACCCGTACGAAGTCCTTCTCCCGCAGGGCCATGTCGGGATGGTCGCGCAACACCTGGAGGACCGGCTCGCGGTCGTTCTTGCTGCACACCGCCAGCAGGACGCCCTGGGCACCGATCTGCCCCACGACCTGTTGGAACCGTCCGAACGCCTCCCCGCGGTAGGTGGTCGCGGCGGCGATGCCCTCCGGTCCGTCGTCGCCGAGGATGCCGTCCCACAGGGTGTTGTCCAGATCGACCACCAGGACCTTCTTGGTGCGTCCGCGCAGACCGCGGGCGAGGTGTCCCACCTCCCGTGCGTAGCCGGCGAGCAGTTCGTCGCCGAGGAGGACCTTGGCGTACGCGGCCAGCCTCGGTTCGTGCACCGGACCGCTGGTGGCCACCAGCGGGTCGAGGTCCACGACGTGCACCCGGTCGTGGTCGACCGACAACCGCAGCAGACCCGCGTTGAACTCGCGCCAGATCACTCCCAGTCGAGCCCGCGAGCGCGCGTCCACCAGCCGGCGGACATGGCTGCGCAGCAGGGGGAGGGTGTTCAGGACCAAGGTGCCCGTGCCCTCGGTGACATAGCGCTTTGCGAGGGAGCCGATCAGGGCGAGCTTGGCGGTGGCGATCCGCTCCACGTCCTCCACCAGCCAGGGGTGCGGCAGTTCATCGAAGACGATCTGTGCATCGAGGACGCACAGGGCGATCTCCGCCCGTGTCGTGTAGAACTCGCTGCCGGTGTCCTGGAGGTCGCGGAACCAGGAGCCGAAGTCGCCGGAGTGGTGGCGCAGCAGCAGTCCGTGCCGGGCGAGTTCGGCGGTCAGGGGGGCGGTGAGCCCGCTCAGGGTGGAGTGCCCGGTGACCGCGACGGTGACCGCGGCGGTGTCGGGGTGCTCGGCCAGGATCTCGTCCGGCTTCACCCGGGCCAGTAGCTGACCTGCCCGCACCAGGTCCGGGGCGGGCGGGCCTGCGGGATCGCCCGCCGATGCCAACTCGGCCAGCAGGCCGGGCACCTCGGGGTACGCGTGGGCGAGCCGCCCGTCGCGGTGGAGGGCGCGCAGCCGGTCCAGTGGCCCGATCCGCTCGCCCACGGTGGTGCTCGCAACCGTGGCCATGCTCTCTCCGTTCACCGACGTTCACTTCACAGGGCATTTGCGCTGGGTGTCGCCCTGTTCGTCGGTTCGGTGCCAGGCCCCGGGGCGCTGCCCCGCCCCAGGGCGCACGGCGCCGCTGCGACGGGCGACGACCTTCAGCGTCGCGGAGGTGTCTTAAGGCGGCCTTGAGCGGTTCAGATGCCCCGGAGGCCATGGATCCATGCGTGCCGCTGCCCACGATCGGCGACGAGGGCGAGCCCGTGCCCCTTCGGAGTCCTGTCCCGACGTTCCCGACGTTCTGCCGGCGGTTGACCAGCGCAGGTTCAGCAGTCCTGCGCCGTCCCGTCGACGAGGGAGGACAGCAGTCCGCCGAAGGTCTCGCGCTGCTCCCGGCTCAGTGGGGCCAGGATGTCTTCGGCCGCCGCCAGACGGGCGTCGCGCAGCGTCCGCAGCACGCTGCGGCCCGTGTCGGTCAGCTCGATCCGGGTCACCCGCCGATTGGCGGGGTCGGGCACCCTACGGACGCACCCGCTCTTCTCCAGGCCGTCCACCAGGCTCGTCACCGCACGGGGAACCACCTCAAGACGGGCGGCGAGATCTGCCATCCGTGGAGGTGAGTCACTGAAGTGCGTCAAGGTGCGCAGCAGTCGGGACTGCGCCGGAGTGATGGCGACACCCACCGATTCCAGCTGCCGCTTCTGGCTGCGGTACAGGCGTCGGCTCAGCCTCAGCAACTGCTCGGCCAGCAGGCCGTCGGCGTCGGGGGTGCTCATACGGGAACAATATCAGGATGTTCTTCATTGTGAACATAGGTAACAGTGAGCTAAGCTCTCAAGCGGCTGTCGTACGGTGCGCCACCGGACCTATGAACGCCGAGTGCGATCGACTGCTGCGAGCGGGGGCGGACCCCGGCCGCAGGCCCCCGTGCGACCGTCCGCCAGCCACCGTCACTCAAGAACCCGAAGGAGCCCATGCATCCCCTCGAACCCCTGACGCCACCTGCCAAGGACGAAGAACAACCACCCGCCCAGGTGCGCCGCATCCTGCGCCTGTTCCGCCCCTACCGCGGCCGACTGGCGGTGGTCGGCCTGCTGGTGGGCGCGGCGTCCCTCGTCTCCGTCGCCTCCCCGTTCATGCTGCGGGAGATCCTCGACACCGCCATCCCCGACGGCCGCACCGGACTGCTGTCCCTGCTGGCGCTCGGGATGATCGCTTCCGCGGTGATGACGAGCGTCTTCGGCGTGCTCCAGACCCTGATCTCCACCACCGTCGGCCAACGCGTCATGCACGATCTGCGCACGGCCGTTTACGCCCAACTCCAGCGGATGCCGCTCGCCTTCTTCACCAAGACCCGCACCGGCGAAGTCCAGTCCCGTATCGCCAATGACATCGGCGGCATGCAGGCCACGGTGACCTCCACGGCGACCTCCCTGGTCTCCAACCTCACCGCCGTCATCGCCACCATCGTCGCCATGCTCGCCCTCGACTGGCGGCTGACGCTCGTGACGCTGCTCCTGCTGCCCGTCTTCGTGGCGATCAGCCGACGGGTCGGCCGGGAGCGCAAGAAGGTCACCACCCAGCGGCAGAAGCAGATGGCCGCCATGGCCGCCACCGTCACCGAGTCCCTCTCGGTCAGCGGCATCCTGCTGGGGCGGACGATGGGCCGGGCCGACTCGCTCACCGACTCCTTCTCCCGGGAGTCCGACCGGCTCGTCGACCTCGAAGTGCGCTCCAGCATGGCCGGACGCTGGCGGCTGGCCATCATCGGCATCGTCATGGCCGCCATGCCGGCGATCATCTACTGGACGGCGGGCATCGCCATGCAGGGCGGCGGTCCGGCGATTTCGATCGGCACGCTCGTGGCCTTCGTCTCCCTCCAGCAGGGGCTGTTCCGCCCCGCGGTGAGCCTGCTCTCCACCGGTGTGGACATGCAGACCTCGCTCGCACTCTTCCAGCGCATCTTCGAATACCTCGACCTGCCCGTCGACATCACCGAACCCGCCGAACCGGTCCGGCTCGACCCGGTCCGCGGTGAGGTTCGCTTCGACGGCGTCACCTTCGGCTACGACCGCAACCAGCCGCGCCCCACCCTGGACACCCTCGACGTCACGGTCCCCGCAGGGGGCAGCCTCGCCGTCGTCGGCGCGACCGGTTCCGGCAAGTCCACGCTCAGCTATCTGGTGCCCAGGCTGTACGACGTCACCGGTGGCCGGGTCACCCTTGACGGGGTCGATGTACGCGACCTCGACTTCGACACCCTCGCCCGTGCCGTGGGGGTCGTCTCCCAGGAGACCTATCTCTTCCATGCATCCGTCGGCGACAATCTGCGCTTCGCCAAACCGGACGCCACCGATGCGGAGCTGGAGGCAGCCGCGCGGGCCGCACAGATCCACGACCACATCGCCGCACTGCCCGAGGGCTACGACACCCTCGTGGGAGAGCGCGGATACCGGTTCTCCGGCGGTGAGAAGCAGCGGTTGGCCATCGCCCGCACGATCCTGCGCAACCCACCGGTCCTCATCCTCGACGAGGCGACCAGCGCCCTCGACACCCGTACGGAACAGGCCGTCCAGCAGGCGATCGACTCGCTCTCCCAGGGGCGTACGACCATCACCATCGCCCATCGGCTCTCCACCGTGCGTGACGCCGACGAGATCGTCGTGCTGGAGGCGGGACGCATTGCGGAGCGCGGCACACACGATGAACTGCTCGCCCAGAACGGTCGGTACACCGCACTGGTCCGCAGGGACGCGAAGGCAGCGGCACCCGTCCATGCCGCGATCGATGAGGACTCCCGGGCGGCGGCACCGATTCCGCAGTGATGATCCGCCCGCTGCCCGGCCTCTCGATCGAGCGCGGGCGCACCTCGGACCCAGACTTCAGACTGAAGCGTCTGGGCGAGTGTCGACTCCAGCTAGACGAGTGCGGACTCCTGCGCCAGCAACTCCTGGATCTCCCGGACCGCGGCCCGCCCGGCCCGGTTGGCCCCCACCGTCGATGCGGAGGGCCCATATCCCACCAGATGGACCCGTCCGTCCCGAACGGCCCGGGTCCCCGCCATCCGAATGCCGCCCCCTGTCTCCCGCAGCTTCAGCGGAGCGAGATGCTCGATGGCGGCGCGGAAACCGGTCGCCCAGAGGATGACGTCCACCGCGACGGTCTGTCCGTCGTCCCACTCGGCCCCCGTCGGGGTGATCCGGTCGAACATCGGCAGCCGATCCAGCACCCCTTGCTCACGGGCTCGCCGGACCGCATCGGTCACCGGAAGGCCGGTCACCGACACCACGCTCTGCGGTGGCAATCCTTGACGCACCCGCTCCTCGACCAGCGACACCACCGCCCGACCGCGGTCCTCGTCGAACGGCTCGTCGACGAAGACCGGAGGACGCCGGGTGACCCAGGTGGTCTCTGCCGCAACGGGGGCGATCTCCATGAGGTGCTGTGTTCCTGAAGCGCCGCCGCCGACCACGAGAACTCGCTGACCTGCGAACTCCTGCGGTCCTTGGTACTGCGCCGTGTGGAGTTGGCGCCCCTCGAAGCTCTCCTGATCCGGATAGCGCGGCCAGAACGGTCGGTCCCAGGTGCCGGTCGCGTTGATCAGCGCCCGAGTCGACCAGCGTCCGGCCGACGTCTCGACGAGCAGCCGTCCGCCTTCGCCCTCGCGCACGGCGCTCACATCGACCGGCCGCAGCACCTCCAGCCCGAAGCGCTCCTCGTACGCGGCGAAGTACTCGCCGATCACTTCCGCCGACGGTCGCCCGTCATCCGCTCCCGTCAGCTCCATTCCGGGGAGGGTGTGGATGCCGTGCACCTTGCCGAAGGTGAGCGAGGGCCAGCGGAACTGCCAGGCGCCGCCTGGTCGCGGGGCATGGTCGAACACCACGAAGTCCCGCCCGGGCACGAGCCCCACCCGCCGTAGGTGGTACGCCGCGGAGAGCCCCGCCTGCCCGGCGCCGACGACCACCACATCCACGTCCTGCACCCCAGAGTCGTTCACGCTTCTACCAACGGTGGGGGACTCGCGGATCTTCCCGACCCACGACAATCGACGCCCTGCGAGAAGATGGCCCCATGCCCGGACCCTTCACCACGCAACTGCTCTCCGTGACCACTGGCTCGGAGGAGACCGTGACCGATCTGACCGAGGACTGCGAACGGTTCCTCCAGGAGGCCGCACAGGGCAGGGACGGCCTGTTGAACGTCTTCGTCCCCCACGCCACGGCAGGCATCGCGATCATCGAGACCGGCGCCGGGAGCGACGATGACCTGCTCACCGCGCTCCACGCCCTGCTTCCCTCGGACGAACGCTGGCAACACCGCCACGGCACCCCGGGGCACGGCCGCGACCATGTCCTCCCGGCCTTCGTCCCACCGCACGCCACACTGCCGGTCATCGCCGGCCGGCTCGAACTCGGCACCTGGCAGTCGGTGTGCCTCGTCGACACCAACCGGGACAACCCTCGCCGCCAGGTGCGGCTGAGCTTCCTGGGCTAGGGACTCACCACGTTGGGACACGGCATCGGTGGCGTCCGAGGACCGCGAGCGAGCAGCCAGCCGATGGGCTGCCGGAGCGACCTCAGCCCGCCGGGTAGAAGATGAACAGCGTGCAGCCGGTGGTGGACGAGGGCACGTGCCACGACCCGGCCGGGGCATGCAGGAACGTGCCCGCAGGGTAGTCGCGTGCTCCGTCGTTGAAGGTGCCGGCAACCACGTAGACCTCCTCAGGACCAGGCTCGTGGACATCGCGGTGCGGCCAGGAGGTGCCCGCGTCCATCTCCAACACGTTGGCGTGCGCACCGGTTGGCCCCCGCCATAGGGGGCGCAATCGGATGCCGGGGAACAGCTCACGGACAGGGGATTCGTCGACAGAGACGGAGGTGTAGCCCTCCTGGGCAAGGATCTCAGGGTGCATGTCGGCAACAGTGCCGTGCGTGGGGCGCGACGGGACAGAGACTGTAATGACACCATGAGGTACTTTCGTGCCA
Source organism: Streptomyces sp. NBC_00690 (assembly GCF_036226685.1). Lineage (NCBI taxonomy): Bacteria > Bacillati > Actinomycetota > Actinomycetes > Kitasatosporales > Streptomycetaceae > Streptomyces > Streptomyces sp. NBC_00690. The sequence goes on along the minus strand of NZ_CP109009.1, from coordinate 1,364,168 downwards.
AGCATCACGTGGTAACTCTGGTGCAGCTGCCGGGCGTTCGCGCTGGCCCTGGACTGCTGGACGGCCGTTCGGCCCCCCGCACCGGGCGTGCAGAGCAACTGCGGTGTGTTCCCCGGCTGGGCACGAACATGGGGATCAAGCGAGTCGCAGTGAAGTACACCACCGCCCTGCGCCTGGGCACCGCCGAGGCCGAGCAGGTCCTGCGGCGTTTCACCCGCGGCGGTCCCAAGCACCCCACGTACCGGGCGATCGAGGAACTGGGGCGGGCGGTGCGTACGGCGTTCATCTGTGACTACCTCGCGGACGCCAGCCTGCGCCGCGAGATCAAAGATGGGCTCCAGGTCGTGGAGAACTGGAACTCCGCCAACCACGACCTGTTCTACGGCAAGGTCGGCTCGGCAACCTGTGGGCGTGCAATCCGTCCTCTTCGGCGGGCAGTTGGATCTTTGGCTGGTCTGATGCGTTGAGCGGCGTGCCGGCTCAAGGGCGAGCCGGGTGGCTACGGCGCTGGTGGGTTCTCGGTGGCGAAGTCCGCGATGTGTCCGGCGGTGGCGGCGGGGGCTTCGAAGGGGAGCATGTGGCCGTGGTCGTCGAGGATGTGTGTGCTTCGCGGGTGGAGCAGGTCGGTGACGGTGGGGAGTTGGTCGATCGGGGTGATGTGGTCGTGCCGTCCCCAGAGCAGCATGGTTGGCACGTGGAGTTTTCCAGCGGTCCGGTAGAGGTCGTGGCCGTGGTGGAGGGGGACGTCGCGCAGGGTGGTGAGTACGGCGTGGACGGTGCCTTCGAACCGGGCCGGTGCGGCGAGGAGTCGGGTGAGGCGTTGTGCGTCCTCGGGGGTGCGGACGTTGTGGCGGGCGTGCTGGGCGAGGATGCGGCGTCCGAGGTGCATGCCGGTGTGCCGGGCGAGGGCGGGGCAGCGCAGGAGCCGTTGTAGGCCGGGGTTGGGGGCGGCGAATCCGGCGGGTCCGATGAGGGTGAGGGAGCGGGGGGCGGCGGTGGCTGGGGTGGTGAGGTGGGTCAGGGCGATGAGGGCCCCCATGGAGGCGCCGACCAGGTGCTGGGCGGGGCCGGCTGCGGTGGCGTCGAGGAGTTCGGCGAGTTGCCGTTGGAAGAGGCGCAGGTCGTAGGGGCCGGTGATGCGGTCGGACCAGCCACGTCCGTAGGCGCTGTAGGACAGGGTGCGCAGGCCGCGCCGGTGGAGGTGGCCTGCGGTGTCGTCCCAGTAGCCGAGGGGAATGGTCAGGCCGGGGGTGAGGACGGTGAGCGGTCCGTCGGCGGGGCCGGCCAGGCGGTAGTGGGTGATGCCGTCGCTGAGGCGGACGAAGGAGCCGTCGACGGCAGCGCGGGCACTGTCGTCCAGGGCATGGTCTTCGCCGCAGGCCCGGTAGGGGCGGTTCTTCGCCGTACGGGGGGTCATGGCAGGGGCTCCAGGAAGGTGCGGACGGCGGTGGTGACGGCTTCGGGTGCTTCTTCGGGCATCAGGTGGCCGACGCCGGGCAGGACTGCCTCCCGGCTGTCGGGGATGTCACGGGCGAAGTGCTGGCCGTCGATGTTCTCGCCGTACAGCACCAGGGTGGGGGCGGTGATGTCGGACAGGTGGGCGGTGCGGTCCGGCTGGTCGGTGCGGGCGAGGTCGATGAACGCTTGCCGGTTGCCGGGGCGGCCGGTCATGGCGTGGGTGCGGTCGATGAGGGTGTCGGGGACGGTGAAGGCGGAGCCGGCGGCGGAGCGCAGGGTCGCGGCGGTGGCGCGGCGTGATCCGGCGCGGCGGAGCAGGGGGCGGGTGAGGGGGTTGCGGGCCAGGCGCATCGCGAGGGGGAGGGTCTTGCCGGGATAGCCGGTGGCGTTCATCAGGATCAGGCGGTCCACGCGGCCGGGGTGGTCCAGGGCGAGGTTCCAGGCGATGTTGCCGCCCAGGGAGTGGCCGGCCACGGAGCAGGTCTTCACGGCGAGCGCGTCGATGAGGCGTGCGAGGAAGGCGGCGTAGGTCGTGATGCGGTAGTCGCGGTCGGGCCGGGGGCCGGTGAGGCCGAATCCGGGCAGGTCGGGGCGGATGACGTCGTGGTCGGTGTGCAGGGGAGGGGCGATGCGGTCGAAGGCTTCGAGGCTGGAGCCAGAGCCGTGCAGCAGGAGCAGAGGGGGGCCTGTGCCCGCGCGGCGGTAGCGCACCCGCATGGAGTCGAGGTCGGCCCAGTAATCGTGGTCGTGCCGCCCGCTGGTCATGCAGCCTCCTGTTATCGGCAACACTGTAGCCGTTTATATGGGGGCAGCTTAGCCAGCGGTCGGCGCGAGAGGCAACGAGTGCGGCGCCCCGCATGTGCGGGACGCCGCGGTGGCGCGTACGGGCGGGTTCAGGTGGCGGTGAGGGCGGCCTGGGGGCCGATGGCGTCGGCCCAGGCGTCCTCGACACCCTCCAGCGGGAAGGTCCGGACGTCGAGGGTGACGCGCTGGTCGGCGACGAGCGGGAGATAGTCGCGCATGTCGAAGGGGCCGATGCCGCTGCCGCTCAGGCGGACGGGGCGGCTGCGTAGGAGTGAGGCGGGCACGGTCGCCCCTCGCCGATCACCGCGCCGATCTCGACGTAGTCGACCGCGTCCGTGCCGGGCATCTTGGATAGGGCGCCGAAGGCGGCTTCGGCGGCGGTGCCCCACAGGAAGTCCAGGACGAGGTCGGGGGTCGAGTCGCCGAGGCGTGCGGCCGCCGCGTCGACGCCGGGCACCAGCGGGTAGGCGCCGGTGCTGCTGTAGTGGCGCCCGGTGGCCTTGGACCGCACGACCGGGTGGATCGCGGCCGCGACCAGGTCCACCAGATGTTCACCGGCGCCCGCCTCGGGCTCGGGGGAGTCCAGGTACCGCGGGGAGGCCCCCGCCCGTGTGGCCACTGCCGCCTTCATCGCTGCCTCCACTGTCACGGCATCGAGCGCCGCTTTCGCCACCGGGCCGGATACCCGTCGCCCATTTATGGCTACACTGTAGCCATAAATGGAGGCGGAATCCATCCTAAAAGGACATATGGGAGTGATGATGGTCGACGGACAGCTCAACGGCACGCCGATGGACGCCGACGTGGTCGTGGTCGGAGCCGGGCCGGTGGGTCTGGCCCTCGCTCTGGACCTCGCCCGCCGCGGCATCTCTGCACGCGTTCTGGAGCGCGGCCGGGGAACCTTCGAAGGGTCGCGGGCCAAGGGCGTGCAGCCCCGCACCCTGGAGGTGCTCGACGACCTCGGGATCGCCGCCGACGCCAGGGCCGCCGGCGGGCCGTACCCGCCGATGGGCCTGCACATCGGACCCTTCACCAAGACGTGGCAGATGCAGCACCCCGCCCCGGTCGCCGCCGCGACCCCCTACCCGGACATCCTGCTGCTGCCGCAGTACGCCACGACCGCCCTGCTCCACCGCGCCGTTCTGGAACAGGGCGGCACGGTGGAATTCGGTGTCACCGCCGAGCAGTTCGCCCAGGACGAGGAAGCTGCCACCGTCACGACCGGCGCCGGCCGGCTGCTGCGCGCCCGGTTCGTCGTCGGAGCCGACGGCGGCGGCAGCACGGTCCGCAAAGCCATCGGGGCCGCCTTCGAGGGCAGCACCGATGAGGCCGACCGGATGATCATCGCCGATGCCCGCGTCGACGGCCTCTCCCCGGACCGCTGGCACGTCTGGCCCCGCACCGGAGGCCGCACCGTCGCCGCCTGCCCGCTGCCCGGGAGCGACCTGTTCCAACTCATGATCACCATTCGGCCCGACGACCCTGCCGACCTCACCGAGGAGGCCCTGGCCGCCCTGCTGAAGCGCCGGGCCGGACGCTCACTGCTCCTGCACGGCCTGACCTGGGCCTCCGTGTTCCGGCCCAACATCCGCCTGGCCGATCGCTACCGCAACGGCCGCCTGCTCATCGCCGGTGACGCCGCCCACGTCCACACCCCTGCCGGGGCCCAGGGACTCAACACCGGTATCCAGGACGCCTACAACCTCGGCTGGAAACTCCAGCAGGTCCTCGCCGGAGCCCCCGACAGCCTGCTCGACACCTACCAGGGCGAACGCCGCCCGGTCGCCGCCAAGGTCCTGGGCCGCTCCACCGAGCTCTACGCCGGACTCAAGCAGCCCCGCACCCGCGCCCTGACCCGCGGCGACGAGGAACGCCAACTCGGCCTGTCCTACTTCGGCGGCCCCCTGGCCCCCTCCGACACCGCCACCACCGCCGCCCTGCGCACCGGCGACCGCGCCCCCGACGCCCCCCTGCCCACCGGCGGCCGCCTCTTCGACCTCTACCGCGGCCCCCACTTCACCGCCCTCGCCTTCGGCACCCACGCCTCCGAAGCGCTCGCCTCCCTCCACTGGCCCGCCACCGGCGCACCCCTGCACCGCCACACCGTCACGACCGCCACCACCGCGAGCACCCCCGACGAAGCGAGCCTTCTGACCGCCTACGGCATCACCGACGACACGCTCATCCTGGTCCGCCCCGATGGCTACATCGCCCACATCCACCGGCCCGGCACCCCCACGCCCCCCGGAGTCGGCCTCACCGAAACACTCCGCCGGCTCACCCCCGCCCCAGCGGCGGCCTGACCGCGGGGCCGCCGGCGGCAAGATCGCGTCCCCGGCGGCCGCGCGCCCGCTACCGTGGACCGCAACCCACCCCGCGAACCAGGCCCCGCGCACGAAGGACATCGCATGACCAGCACCCCCGCCCCCGGAAGCCCGGCCTGGTGGCTCCGGCGCACCGCACCGACGGCCGCCCCCCGCCGGGGGCGCGGCCGGCCCTCCCTCGACACCGACCACATGGTCGCCACCGCCCTGCGCCTGATCGACGGGCACGGCGTCCAGGCGTTCTCCCTGCGCACCCTCGCCGACGCCCTCGGCTCCAGTACCGCCACCCTCTACCGGCACTTCGCCAACAAGGACGAAATCCTCGCCCTGACCGTCGACCTCGCCCTCGGCGAAGCCGACACCGTCCCTCCAGCCGCTTCCGCCAGCTGGAGGGACGTACTGAGCACCATGGGGCACCAGCTGCGCGCTGTCCTCGCCCGGCACCCCAGTCTTCTGCCCACCCTCATGGACCACGTCCCCGTCGGCCCCAACGCCCTCGCCCAGCGGGAACGCGTCCTCGCCGCCCTGCTCCACCACGGCCTGCCGCCCGCTCTGGCAGCCCGCGCCTTCACCGCCGTCGGCCACTACGTCATCGGCTTCGCCGTCCAGCAGCGCGAATCCGACGGCCCGCCCCTCGCCGACTACTACGGCAAACTCGATCCCACCACCCACCCCGCCATTACCGCCACGGCCGAAAGCCTCACTGCTGTCAACCCCGACGACGAGTTCGCCTTCGGTCTCGACCTTCTCCTCGACGGACTCGCACGACAGGCGGACCGCTGAGCCCGAAAATGCCTTGAGCCCCCTGCGGAACGTCCGTATGTCCGCGCCGCATCCAAGCTGCCCCGCACTGCAAGTCCTCAACAACGGCGACAGCAAGGGGCTCAAGATCCGCTTGAACGGGCACGGAGAGTCTCACAAACGGTCCTTTGTGCGAGCAAGATCAGAAACGGGCCGCCGGACGCCCGCCGATCCCGCATTCGTTCGCAGAGCCCGTTCTCATTCAAAAGCGGGACGGACCCCCTTCTGCGACTTGCATTGTGCGAAATTCCAGGCCCATGGCGGACCCTCAGCAGCCTTCCCCGACCGACCTCGTACAGAAGCCAAGGCCCTAACGACGCGCTGAGTTACTTGTCACTTCGCGGCAGCTTCGGGAGAACAGGGCCGTATCCCGGCGGTCGCCTCCCCGCTCGGGATCTCCCATGGAGCAGGGCCTATGCCGTCTGCCCAGGCCATGAGCGCATCGTGGTCGATGCACACGATGCCGCACTGTTCCGCGTACTCCTGTGCGGGTGCGGTGAACTCGCCGGTGGTCACGACCGCGGCGATCTGTGCCTCGTGCACCGAGAAGCAGGTACCGCCGAAGCGCTGCATGTCCTGCGAGCCGACCTTGTTGGCCGGGCCGTACCTTTTGCACTGGATCACCATGCGCCGGCCGTCGGGCGCGGTGGCCAGCACATCGGCGCCCAGGTCCCCCGCGCCTCCGGTGACCTCGATGTCCACACAACCCGCGCGTTCACACAACTCCCCGATGGCGACCTCGAAGGCGGCGGGGTCCATGGCCGCGAAGTCTGATGGCCCCGCGACCGCCCCGGCCTCGGGCTCGTACGACGAGTTCATCGCGGGTTCCGGCAGTTCATCGATGTCGGCCGCGGAGAACTCCGGCCGTACCGGCAGCGACGGTTCCTCGACCGGGCCGGTACGGGCACGGCGCGGCGATCGTATCCACAGCGCCACCAGGAGGGCGGCTGCGACGAACACCGCGGGCCAGAACATCGCATGTCGCCCCGACGCCTCCCAGATCGCCCTGAGGCTCAATCCGGCCCCGCAGATCAGAACGGCTGCGACGCCGAACGCCAGGACCGTCTGACGCATGCTGAAGGCAGGTCTCCGGCGGGCTGTTCTCGGCCGGCGCGCGGGCATCGTCATCGGTGGCCTCATCTCCCAGTACGGCGTTCCAAGATCGCTCCTGGCTTCGCATCTGCCCCCACCAGCCAGCTTCACGCGGCTGGGGAGCGTCGCCGTACGCAAGGCGCCTGGGTACACCTCGTCGGGGCCCTTTGGCGTGCGCGCCGACCGGCAACCGCCGACTCAAGACCCGGCCCCCCCGGCAAGGGTTGGCACCGGTGTGGGGAGCCCTGATTCGACCAAGGCCCCCCACACCGGGTATTACCTCTCGACCTCAGCAGATGCGCGGCAGTTGCTCGCCCAACGGCAGATCGACGACCCGAGTGCCGCCGAACCCCGTACGGGCGACCACCATTCCCGGATGCTCCGCCACGCACTCACCGATCACCGCGGCACCCGCGCCCAGTGGATGGGCCCGCATGACGGCGAGGACCGCATCAGCCTCCTCGCGCGGCACGAAGGCCACGAGCTTGCCCTCATTGGCGACGTACAACGGATCGAGCCCCAGGATCGCGCAGGCGTTGGCGACTTGAGGGGGCACCGGCACGGCGCGTTCCTCGATGCGGACCCCGACGCCCGCCGCGGTGGCGATCTCATGGAGTGACGCAGCCAAGCCCCCGCGGGTGGGATCACGCAGCACATGGATGTCCGGGGTGACGTCCAGCATGGCCTGGACCAGCCCGCCGAGCGCGGCGCAGTCGCTGGCGATCTCCACGCCGAACTCCAGGCCCTCGCGCACGCTCATGATCGCAATGCCGTGGAGCCCGATCTCACCGCTGACGATCACCACATCGCCCGGTGCCGCCCGCTGCGGTCGAATGTCCACTCCCCGCGGGATCAGTCCGATTCCGGAGGTGTTGATGTAGATGTCGTCCCCATGGCCGGCTTCCACGACCTTCGTGTCACCGGTCACCACCTGGACGTCCGCAGTTCGGGCCGCGTTGCCGAGCGCCTTGGCGACTCGGCCCACCACCTCCGTCTCCACTCCTTCTTCCAGGATGAAGCCGCAGGACAGATAGGCGGCCCGGGCACCGCTCATCGCGAGGTCGTTGACGGTGCCGTTGACCGCGAGGTCGCCGATGCTCCCGCCGGGGAAGAACAGCGGCCTGACCACGTACGAATCGGTGGAGAAGGCCAAGCGGGCATCCCCCAGGGTCAGGACGGCGCTGTCGCCGAGGTCGGCGAGGACCTCGCCGCCGAACGCCGGGATGAAGACGTGCTCCACCAACTCCGCGGACAGGGCGCCGCCTCCGCCGTGCCCCATCACCACCCGCGGGTGGTCCCTCAGCGGCAGGGGACACGTCCAGCCGGCGAAGTCCAGTTCGTCGGGGGCTTGGATGCTAGCCAACGGGGTTCGCCTCCAGACGGGTCGCCGGGCTGCCCAGGCGTCGGTAGAGGTAGTAGGCGGCGCAGGCCCCCTCGCTGGAGACCATGGTGGCCCCGAGCGGTGTGCGAGGTGTGCAGGTCGTGCCGAACACCTCGCACTCATGCGGTTTCAACAGCCCTTGGAGGACTTCGCCGCTGCGGCACTCGGCCGGCTCCAGCGTGGCGATGTCGACGACGTCGAAGCGGTGCTCCGCATCGTGCTCCCGGTAGCGGGGGGAGAGTCGCCAGCCGCTGAGCGGGATCGTGCCGATCCCGCGCCACGCGCGATCGGTGACCTCGAAGACGTCCTCCAACATCACCCGGGCCGCCGGGTTGCCCTCCGACCGCACCGCCCGCGGATAGGCGTTTTCGACCGTGTGCTCACCGCGCTCCAACTGCTTCACCGTGCGCCGGATGCCCTCCAGGATGTCGAGCGGCTCGAAGCCAGTGACGACGATGGGCACCCGATGACGGGCCGCCAACTCGGGGTACTCGCCGATGCCCATCACACTGCACACATGACCGGCGGCCAGGAAGCCCTGCACCCGGCAGTCCGGTGAGGTCATGATGGCCTCGATGGCGGGTGGCACGCGCACATGCGAGACGAGCATGCTGAAGTTGCGGACGCCGTGTCTGCGGGCCTGGTAGACCGCCATCGCATTGGGCGGCGCGGTGGTCTCGAACCCGATCCCGAAGAACACCACCTCGCGGTCCGGGTTCTCCCGGGCGATCCGCAGGGCGTCCAGCGGCGAGTACACCACCCGGACGTCACCGCCCTCGCTGCGCACGCGGAAGAGATCGCGCCCGGTGCCGGGCACGCGCAACATGTCACCGAAGGAGCAGAAGATCACCCCGGGCCGTGACGCGATCTCCAGCGCTTTGTCGATGACCTCCAACGGTGTCACACAGACCGGGCAGCCGGGGCCGTGGATCAGCTCCACGCCCTCGGGCAGCAACTGGTCGATGGCGTGCCGGATGATGGTGTGGGTCTGCCCGCCGCACACCTCCATCAGTGCCCAGGGGCGGGTGACGGTGGCCCTGATGTCCTCCAGCAGACCGCGGGCCAACTCCGGATCCTGGAACTCCTCCAGATACTTCATCGCTCCGCCTCCGACGGTGTCACATCGCCCGCGGCTGCTTCCCACGGGTCGCCGAACTCCTCCTGGAGCAGGCCGAGTTCGGCGAACAGCTCCAGGGTCTTGCGCGCCGACTCCTCATCCAGCCGCTGGAGTGCGAAGCCGACGTGCACAATGGCGTACTCGCCCACCTCCAGGTCCGGCAGGTACTCCAGGCACACGTCCTTCACCACACCGCCGAAATCCACGACGGCCATCCGCGTACCGTCCTGCTCGGCGATCTCGATCACCCTGCCAGGCACCGCCAGGCACATGGGGCTGACTCCTCTCAGTTCGCGGCCCGCGCGGCGACCATCAGCTGGCCGAGCGCCAGTCCACCGTCGTTGGGCGGCACCGACTGGTGCCGCAGCACCGTGAATCCATCCGCCGACAGCCCGCGCACGCAGGCCGACAGCAGAAGGGCGTTGGCGAAGACACCGCCCGTGAGGGCGACCGTCTCCAGACCGTGTTCCTCGCGTGCTCGGGCGCAGAGATCTCCGACCAACTCCGCAACCGCGGTGTGGAACCGGGCTGCCGTCAGACCCACTTCCGCCCCGGCCCGCAGATCGGCCACGAGGTCCACGAGCACCGGTGCTGGATCGGCGATCCACCGTCCAGCTTCGAGCGCCAGGGCGAAGCGATAGCCGTCCGCAGGGCCATGGGCATAGGCCACGCCCTCCCACTCGATCGCCGCCTGCGCCTCGTACTCCGCCCGGTGACAGACGCCCGCGAGGGAGGAGACGGCGTCGAAGAGTCGCCCCATGCTGGAGGTGGGAACACAGGCCGCGCCCGCCGACAACTGCTGTGCCAGCACTCGGCGTTCGTCCTCGGGGCAGGCTTCCACGCAAGCCAGATCCGGGGCCCAGTCGACGCCGGCCGCCCAGAGGTGGGCCAGCGCCATCCGGTACGGACGGGCCACTGCGGCATCCCCGCCGGGAAGCGGCACGTACCGCAGTTGGCCAAAGCGGCGGTGGTCCGCGTAGTCGGCCACGAGCACCTCACCGCCCCAGACCGCGCCGTCGTCCCCGTAGCCGGTGCCGTCGAAGGCGACACCGATCACCGGCCGTGTCCCGTCCAAGCCGTGCTCCGCCATGGCGGCTGCGATGTGAGCGTGATGATGCTGTACGAGCGACACCCGGTCCGCTCCGGCGCGGTGTTGGGCCCGTTTCCCCGAGCGGTAGCCGGGGTGGCGGTCCGCCGCCACACGACGTGGTGTCACACCGGTGACCGCGACGAGATGGTCCACGGCCCGGTCGAAGGCACTGAGCGTGGCCAGGTCGTCCATGTCGCCGATGTGCCCGGACAGCCAGGCGGAGCGCCCCTCGGCCACGGCGAAGGTGTTCTTCAAGTCGCCCCCGACGGCGAGGACCGGCCCGACCGCCAGGGGGAGGGGAACCGCAGTGGGCACGAAGCCGCGTGAACGCCGCAACGGGAGGGGCGCGCCCTCCACGACCCGCACCACCGAGTCGTCGCAGGGCACATGGATGGGGCGGTCATGTGCCAACCAGCCGTCCACCAGGGGCGCAAGCTGTTCCCGCGCTTCGCGGTCATCGGTGACGATCGGCTCGCCGCCACGGTTGGCGCTGGTCATCACCAGCAGCCGCGGTCCGACCGGATCCCCCGGAAGCCCGAAGAGCAGATGGTGCACCGGTGCGTACGGCAGCATCACCCCCAGGTCCGGGCAGCCCGGTGCCACGGCCTCCAGCGCCGCCGCGAGTGTGTTCGGCAGGGGTGCGTTCCGACGGTCACCGTCGGTGCGGCGCCGCAGGAGGACGATCGGCCGTGGTGGGGAGGCCATGAGCGCCCGCTCCACCGGGTCGAAGGCGACGAACGGTTCGAGGTGGCCGAGATCGGCCGTCATCAGGGCGAACGGCTTATCCCCCCGGTTCTTGCGACGGCGCAACCGACGGACCGCCTCGACGTTCTCGGCGTCACACACCAGGTGGTAGCCGCCGATGCCCTTGACGGCCAGCACCGCCCCCGCAGCCAACAGCCGACGGGCCTCGACGAGCGCCGCATCGCCGTCGAGGGTGCTCGCCCCCGGTGCGATCAGCGAGAGCCGGGGGCCGCAGTCATGGCAGGAGATGGGTTGGGCGTGGAAGCGCCGGTCGGAGGGGTCGCGGTACTCCCGGGCGCAGCGTGCGCACATCGGGAAGCCCGCCATGGTGGTGGAGGGACGGTCGTAGGGCAGCGCGGTGACGATGGTGAAGCGCGGACCGCACCCCGTACAGGTGATGAACGGATGCCGGTGGCGTCGGTCGGCGGGGTCGAAGAGTTCGGCCAGGCACTGCGCACAGGTCGCGGTGTCGGGAGGAATCAGACTCCGTCCGCTGCGCTGGGAGGCCAGGGATGGGGCGATCGTGAAGCCCGCGGCACCGGTGGCCGCGACGTTCTCGTGCCGTACGGACACCACCCGGGCCAGGGCCGGTGCATCGGCTGCGACCCGATGGCAGAAGGCTTCCACCGCTTTCGGGTGGCCTTCGACCTCCGCAAGCACTCCCTCGCCGGTATTGGTCACCTGCCCGCAGAGTTCGAGTTCGGAGGCGAGCGTGAAGACGAACGGCCGGAACCCTACGCCTTGGACCTGGCCCTGGACGGTGACCCTGCGGCGCAGCGGGACGACTGGGGGTGCGGGGTGGATCACCACCGATCCACGCTCGGACGCTCACCCCGGTGCGCCTGCGGGAGCGGATCGTGATCGTGCTGGGGAGCCCCGTGGGTGTGCGGCAGTCCATCGTGGATGTGATCGTGGTCGTGCGTGTGCTGGTGTTCCCGGGCCGTCGCGGCGGGTGACGCCGCTCCCGCCGGGGAGTGGATGTGATCGTGCGCCGTCGATGTGCGGGCCATCACCGGCCGGTGCACCTGCGCACCGTTGCGTACGGCCAGTGCCCGTTCCAGCAGCACGCCGACGCCCTGCCCGCTGCGGGCCGAGGTGAAGACCACTTCCACCCCGGGATTGACGCGGGTCACATTCCGTAGGAACGCCTCCTCGTCGAACTCCACCGCGGCGGCGATGTCCGTCTTGGTGACCACCACCAGATGGGCCAGCCCGAACGCGCCGGGGTACTTGAGCGGTTTGTCCTCCCCCTCGGTCACCGATGCCAGCGTCACCCGCAGCGACTCACCGAGGTCATAGGCGGCCGGGCAGACCAGATTGCCCACGTTCTCCACGAACAGCAGTTGGGTGCCCCGGGGCAGCCAGCCCGCGAGATAGCCCCGCAGCATCACCGCTTCCAGATGGCACAGCCCGTCGGTGAGCACCTGTTGCACCGGTACGCCGGCCCGGGCCAGCCGTTCGGCGTCGTTGTCGGTGGCCAGGTCGGCCGTCAGCGCGGCGACCGGCACTCCGCGCTTCTTGGCCAGGGCGAGTTCGGACTCCAACAGCGCCGTCTTCCCGCTGCCGGGGCTGGACAGCAGGTTCACCGCAATGGCGCCCCTGCCCGCGAGCTCCGCCCGCAGAGCATCGGCGCTGGCATCGTTCCTGGCGAGGACTGCCTGCCGGAGATCGGTCGTACGGCACATGGGGTTCGCCTTCCTCGTCGGTTCGCTGGGCGGTTCGCTGGGCAGGGTCGGTGGTGTCCGGGGTCACTGGTGAGCGGGCAACGGACCGTCAGCCCACTGGACGTCGCGGATCTGGAGCTCACGGCCGCTCAACAACTCCGCCCTGGCGCCCTGGCACTGTGGGCAGACCAGGTCAGGCGGCATGCCCGGATGCCATTCGACGTCGCACGGACCACATCTGGCCCGTGCCGGCACGGTCCGGGTCTTCAGGGAGGCGCCCTCCAGCAGGGTCCCCTGGCAGGCCAGCGCAAAGCAGAAGTCCAATGCCGATGGGACCACTCCGGCGAGTTCGCCGACGTCCAGCCGTACGGTCGTCACACCCGTCGCACGCTGGTCGACCGCCACCCGACCCACTTGCTCGACGACGGCCGCCGCGATCGACATCTCATGCATCGGTACGCCTCATTCCACGGCACCACTCCGGGAGCTGGCAGCGGCTCGGACGCACGGCATGACAGCGGCTCCATTGCACTGCCTCACCGTCGCGCAGGGGGGAAGCCACGCCGTAGGGCCAGCCGGGAGCAACCCCGTCGGCAGCATTCGACGCCCTGGCCCACTCGCCGCTGCGAGTGCGCCCCGCGGATCACATCTGGGAGATGCGCAGATACCGCTTGAGGTCCGGCAGGCTCTGCCAGACGATCGCCCCGACCAGGGCCCCGACGGCCCCCAGGAACACGGTCTTCAGCATGTTGTCGCCTTCCTCTCGTACGGTGGGCTCCCCGTCGCCCGGTTGACCTCTGCGTCAAGCACCTGCCGGATCAGGCCCACCGCCTCGTCGACGGCCGCGGACACCGGGGCGCTCAGCCCCATGCCCTCCTCCAACGAGGCCGGCTCGCACCCCACCACCAACACCCGCTCGGGCGGTACGCCGTCCGTACCGGCGCTCAGGGTGTCCAACAGCGCAAGCACCGCGTCCGGCCCCATCCGGTGGCCGTCCAGCGCCGGGGTGTCCAGGGACTCCACCGGACCGGTCCGCGCCTCGATCAGGTACACCGTCCCCGGAGCCCCGCCGCGCGAGGTGGCGTCCACGAGGACCAGGGTCCGGTAGCCGTCGAGGAGTTGATACGCCAGATGGACGCCGCGCACACCGAAGTCGACTGCGTCGACGCCGTCCGGGAGCCCCCCGCCCACCAGGCGTTGCAGGGTCTCCACCCCGAATCCGTCGTCGCCGAGGAAGACGTTGCCCACCCCGGCCACCAGCACCCGGCGCTCGGTCATGACTCCTCCAGCGGGATCACTTCGTCGGGCTGGTAGTAGCGGAACCTGCCCTGCACCCGCCAGAGGTCGGCCCCCGGATCGTCCTCCACCGTCACGGCCAGGTGCACCGATCCGTCCACGTCGTGGAGGACCGCCTCCACCAGGGCGGTGCGCCCCTCCAGGAAGAGATCCTGGGCGTCGGTGCGCCGACGGCCAGGGCCCAATCGGACCCGGCTTCCTGCGCCGATCTGCCGCCCGTCGATGACCACCCGGTCCCGGGCCGGGTCCACGTCCCGGTCGCCCCCGGGATCCCACCAGGGTTGTTCTCCTGCGTCCGACGCCGTTGCGCCGGGGCCGCAGACGTCCCGCATCGCCCGTACGGCTCCGTGCAACCGTTCCAACACCTCGGGCGGCATGGAGTCGGCCAGGTCGATGACGGCCCCGGCGCGGTCATCGGTGCCCCGGGCCTCCCGCTTCTCCTGGTCGGTCAGGGCTGCCGTGCGCAGGGCGAGGATCTCGTCGATCTCGGTGGCGTCGTAGAGCGCACCGGGACTCTCCGGGGCGATGTGCGGATGGTCCTCCAGGATGATCGGCGACGACAGCACCACGTCCGCCCGGTCCGGTGTGCCCGCGAGGACCGGCCAGGTGTGTTCGTTGCGGCATTCGGCCACGGCAGCCTCGGCCCACCGGGGCGGGTCGGTCATCGACAGGAAGGAGCCGTGGTCGAGGGCGAGCACGAGGTGTGCCGAGACCAGGGAGTGCGGTAGGGCCGCCTCCCTGCGGGACTCTCCCGCGCCGTGCCAGCGACTGGTGTTCTCCACCACGGCGGTCAACCGCAGTGCGCTGTAGGGGCCGGGAATCTCCGCGGTGCCCAACCGGAGCACGCCCGAGACCTCCTCGGCGACCCGCACCAGCCGTCCCACCCGTACACCCGACTCGTCGAGCCCCTCCTCGGTGCGCCGCGCGGGCAGCCGGAACGGATGGGTCACCCCGTCCGCGAGTTCGGCCACCGGCACCACCAGCCGGATGCGCTCCTCGGTGCCCTCGTCCCACGGGACGAGCACCCGGTTCGCGCACTCCAGACGCGGGACCGTCTCGTAGCCGCCGTCCTCGGCGACCCGCTGCACGGTCTTGCGCTGGGCGCGCAGGAACCGCAACTCGACCGCGATCCGCGCGCCCCGCCGCGGTTCCATCAGGCACTCCGTCCGCTGATGGGTGTGCTCGGCGCTGTCCTCGCCGTATCCGGGCGGTACGAGGACACCGAACTGCCAGCGCAGTTGGTTCTTGGCCGCCGACGCCCGGTAGGGGTAGAGGACGTACCCCTCGAACAGCACGGCGTCGGCGATCTGTCGTACCGCCTCCAGCCGGGCGTCCCACTCGGCCGGAAGCTCCTGTGCATCGGCGCAGGACTGCACGGTCCCACTGCGCACCTCGGTCACCGCACGCCCTCCCCGGTCGGCACCGCCGTGCGCTCACCGTCATGGCCCGCGGGTTCCACGGCATCGAGCAGGGTGCGTACGGTCGCCTCCCACGAAGGCAGTGCCCTGCCGGTGCGGAAGGCGAGCAGATCGTCCATCAGATCACCGGGCAGCCGCAGCCAACCGCAGCCGGGAAAGTGCTGCTCGATCATCTCCCGCCAGACGCTCACCGGCAGGCCCACCGACGCCTCCTTGTCCCAGGGCACCGGAGTGACCTGGAAGCCGGCCGGACCGCTGAACACCGTCCCCGAGAACAACAGCAGAAGGGGTACGTCGCCTTCGTCGAGCGACCGGAAGTAGCGGGCCGAAGCGATGTCCACGTCATAGGTGCAGGGGACCACCACATCCACCTCGGTCTCCGAGGTGAACCCGGGGACCATCACCGGCACCTGGGCGAACTCGATCGGATTGAGGGTGGTGCCCCAGCGCGAGCGCTCGCCGAACAGATCGGTCAACCGCGCGCCCTCCGCGTCGGAGTAGCCACGACGGGCGGGTTGCAGCCGCAACTGGCACCGCAGCGCCAGTGCATGGACACGCGTCCCCGGATCCGCCGTGATGCGCAGCCGCAGCACCAGCGTGGGACCCGCCGCATGTGGATCGGCCCGCACTCCCGTACAGATGAATCCGAGGTCGGTCATACCGCGACCTCCTTCGGCAGGGGTCTAGCCCGGTCCGCGACCGCGGCGAAGAAGGCGTCGAGTTCCCTGTGGGCCTCGGTACCGCCGTCGAAGCCGCGCCAGTGCAGACGCATCCGTCCCACCAGTTCGTAGCAGATGTCGACGGGCACGAGGAAGCAGTGGTACTCCCCCTGCTCTCCCCGCGGACGACGCAACAACAGGGCCTCCACATCGGGCTCCAGGATGGCGGCCAGGCGGTTGTCGGCGAACACCGACCGCCAGGTCGACTCGTCCAACTCGCTCTCGGTGGCACCGGCCGGACTCGGATAGCACAACACCGGGTGTCCGAGAGCTGTGTTGTGGAGCACGAACGCGGTGCTCACCGGGATGCACAGCGTCGTCCACACGTCCTCGCCCGGCTCCCTGCCGGGGTCGGTCAGATAGCGGTCGGGCACCGCGCGATAGCGCCCGTCCCCGGCACCGGGGCGTTGGAACAGCAGGCTGCACGCCGTACACGCGCACACCAGGGCCCGTTCCTCGGTGTCCGCGAGATGGCGATGGCCCGGTACGAGGGCCACCGCACAGAAGGCGCAGCGCTCCGGCTGCGGTGGTGCCGGAGCACGCAGGGCCCGCAACAGCCGGACACCCGCCCCCTGGCCCTGGTGCCCGCTCATCTTGCCTCCGCCGACGTCGGGGGACGGGTGCCGATCTGGAGCAGCGCGGGGGCGGTTCGCCACACGATCTCGGTCACCTCCGGTGCATGGCAGGCGATCGTGTCCTCCACGTCCGTCGCACCGCTGCCACAACCGCAGCCCGACGCTGCCCGCCGCAGTGTGAGCGTGCCGCTGTCCGGCTGGAAGCCGACGAACTCGATCTCCGACCCGGCCAGGGTCGTCAGTGCCCGGTCGATGCGCGCCCCGACGTCCTCCGGGTGCAGTTCGTGCAGCACCAGCAGGCCGGCCACCGCGGGAGCGTCCAGGAGCGGCGCCAGATCCCGCGCCGGCACGGCCTTCACCAGCGCGGTCAGCCCCTCGTCGTAGAACGCCATCAGCTCGCGGACCAGCGCCTCGCCCGCCTCCTGCGCCCCGCTGCCGGTCAGCCGGTCCAGCGCCTCCTGAACCCGCGCACCCGTTTGGTCCGCTGTCATCCGCCGAGCCCGCTCAGACCGGTGGGCACGTGCATCTGCTGGAGGGTGCGCCCACCGCCCACGTACATGTGCACACCGCAGGGCAGGCAGGGGTCGAAGCTGCGGACGGCGCGCATGATGTCGATGCCCTTGAAGTTCTCCGGGGAGTTCTCCTCGAAGATCGGGGTGTTCTGCACCGCGTCCTCGTACGGTCCCGGAGTGCCGAAGTTGTCCCGGACGCTGGCGTTCCAAGGCGTGGGGGGATACGGGTGATAGTTGGCGATCTTGCCGTCCCGGATCACCATGTGGTGCGACAGGACGCCCCGCACCGCCTCGGTGAAGCCGCAGCCGATGCTCTCGTCCGGCACCTCGAACTTCTCCCAGGTCTGGGTGCGACCGGCGCGCACCTCCGCAAGGGCCTTCTCCGCGAAGTGGAGTGCCGCAGCGGCTGCGTACGCCTGGAAGTAGGTGCGGGCGCGATTGCGCTCCAGCGCATTGCTCCACTTCGGGATCTTCCACTCGAAGGTGGTCTCCGGCTTGGTCATCGACCGAGGCAGGTTGATGACCACGCTGTGGCCGGTCGCCTTGATGTATCCGATGTCGACGAGACCTGACAGGGCGGTGGACCAGAGCCGTGCGATGGGGCCGCCGCCGGTGTCCAGGGCCAGGTGCTCCTTGCCGTCGAACCAGCGGGGGGACATCACCCAGCTGTACTTCTCGTCGAAGTTCCGCTTCTGCGGGGCGGGAATGGTGTGCTGGTTCCACGGGTGCCGGGGGTCGACGGGGTTTCCCAACGGGTCGTGGGTGACGAAGAGGTCCTTGCCCTCCCAGTCCTCGTAGTACGAGCTGCCGAGCAGGATGCGGATACCGAGGTTGATCTCGGTGAGGTCGTTGGTGACCAGTTTGCCGTCGACGACGACGCCCGGGGTGACGAACATCTTCCGTCCCCAGTCCGTCATGTTCTGGTAGGTGAAGTCGCAGTGGTCCGGGTCGTTCAGGCTGCCCCAACACCCCAGCAGCACCCGTCGCCGGCCGACCTCCTCGTACCCGGGCAACGCCTCATAGAAGAAGTCGAAGAGGTCGTCGTGGAGCGGGACGACCTTCTTCATGAACTCCACGTACCGCATCAGGCGGGTGAGGTAGTCGGTGAACAACTGCACGGTGGCCACCGTGCCCACGCCGCCCGGATAGAGGGTGGAGGGGTGCACATGGCGCCCCTCCATCAGACAGAACATCTCCCGGGTGTAGCGGCTGACCTGGAGCGCCTCACGGTAGAACTCGCCCTCGATCGGGTTGAGGGAGCGCATGATGTCGGCGATCGTCCGATATCCATGGTCGCCCGCATGGGGCGCCTTGGTGCGCTCGGCCAGTTCCAGGACTCCGGGATTGGTCTCGCGGACCATCCGCTCGCAGTAGTCGACCCCGACCAGGTTCTCCTGGAAGATGTTGTGATCGAACATGTACTCGGCCGCCTCGCCGAGATTGATGATCCACTCGGCGAGGTGCGGTGGCTTCACCCCGTAGGCCATGTTCTGGGCGTAGACGGAGCACGTGGCGTGGTTGTCGCCGCAGATGCCGCAGATCCGGCTGGTGATGAAGTGGGCGTCGCGTGGGTCCTTGCCCCGCATGAAGACGCTGTAGCCGCGGAAGACCGAGGAGGTGCTGTAGCACTCCGCGACCTTCTTCTGCTTGAAGTCGATCTTCGTGTGGATGCCCAGGCTGCCCACGATCCGCGTGATCGGGTCCCAGGCCATCTCCACCAGGCCACTGCCGTCACCGGCCGCCTTGGTCTTTGCTGCCATCGTGTCTCTCATGCCCTTCTGGGAGCGGTGCTACGTAGCCGGCGGCACCGGTGGGGCCGCGCACTCATCGCGGCGAGCGGTAGCCGGTCGTCAGCTGGCGGCCGGTCCGACGCCACTTGGGTTCCTTGTCGAGCGTCTTCGAGGTGATCGTGCGCAGCCGCCTGATCACCGCTCCGTACGCGGAGCTGGCGTTGCTGGAGATGTGCGATCCGGGCGGGGCGTCCATGAACGGCATGAACTTGTCGGGGAATCCGGGCATGGTGCAGCCGATGCAGATGCCGCCCACGTTGGGACAGCCGCCGATGCCGTTGATCCAGCCGCGCTTGGTGACGTTGCACTTCACCACCGGGCCCCAGCAGCCGAGGCGCACCAGGCACTCGGGCGTGCCGTATTCCGAGGCGAACTGGCCCTGCTCGTAGTAGCCGCCGCGGTCGCAGCCCTCGTGGACGGTCGCGCCGAAGAGCCAGGTGGGGCGGAGCTTGTCGTCGAGCGGGATCATCGGCGCGGAGCCGGCAAGCTGGTACAGCAAATAGGTGAGCGTCTCGGCGAAGTTGTCCGGCTGGATGGGGCAACCCGGTACGCAGACGATCGGCAACCCGGCCTTGGACTTCCAGTCCCAGCCGAGGTAGTCGGGGACGCCCATGGCGCCGGTCGGGTTGCCCGCCATGGCGTGGATGCCGCCGTAGGTGGCGCAGGTGCCGATGGCGACGACCGCGGTCGCCTTGGCGGCGAGCCGGTCGAGCCACTCACTAGTGGTGATGGGCTGACCGGTCTCGGGGTCGTCGCCGAACCCGCACCAGTAGCCCTCGTTCTTGATCTGCTCATTGGGGATGGAACCCTCGACGACCAGGACGAACGGCTCGATCTCGCCGCGTTCCGCCTTGAAGAACCACTCGATGAAGTTGTCCGCTCCCTGCACCGGGCCGCATTCGAAGTCGATCAGCGGCCAGTGCACGGCGACCTTGGGCAGGCCGGGGAGCGCTCCGGTGACGATCTCCTCGATGCTCGGCTGCATCGCCGCGGTCAGGGCCACCGAGTCGCCGTCGCAGCTGAGGCCCGCGTTGATCCAGAGGATGTGCACCGTGTCGGTCTCGGTGCCGGTGGTAGCCGTCCCGTTCATGAAGCCGCCTCCCTAAAAGGAACAAATCATCCGAGATTGCTCACTAAGGTCATAGCACCTCGCCCCGGGCGGTGCTGCTCGGAAGCCCCGGTGCGGTCGCCCGGAAAGCCGTACCGCGGGTGGCGGTCGGTGCGGGGTGGTGGAGGTCTTCGGATGCCGGTGCCGGTGTCGGTGCCGATGTCGGTCGGCGGGGCGCGCTCGGCCGGTGGAGTGGCGACCGGCTGGATAAATCGTACATATGGGCGATAATGAAGGTGGAGGGCGGTCGTGGGGGAGTCCCCTTGGACACGCACTCGCATGGATCTTCTCGAGGGCTCGGACCTGCGGAGGTCAGGCGCCCCAAGGGGTCAGGGGTGCCGCCGCCGCTCCGGTCGAGGTCTGCCCTGAGATGGGGCTCGAAGAAGAATCGTCAGGCGTGCTAGTCTGTTTAAGTTGCAGTTGTGGTTCCCATATATTTCGAGTGGTCGGCGGTTTCGTATTCCGTCGGACACTTTTATACTTCCGGTATCTCCGGACGGGGCAATCATCGCGGCGACGCCGGGTTCCGCACAGTGTGGAATCCCGAGCATGCCCCAAGGAGATTTTGTTATGGCTACTGGCACCGTGAAGTGGTTCAACGCGGAAAAGGGTTTCGGATTCATCGAGCAGGAGGGTGGCGGCCCGGACGTCTTCGCCCACTACTCGAACATCGCGACCTCTGGCTTCCGTGAGCTTCAGGAAGGCCAGAAGGTGAACTTCGATGTCACCCAGGGCCAGAAGGGCCCCCAGGCGGAGAACATCGTTCCCGCCTAAAGCTAAAAAGTGTTAGACGACTGGGGCCCGCACCCGAGGTGCGGGCCCTGGTTCGTTGCCGCATGTGAGGTTCGCCAACGCAGGGCCGGGACCTCATGGCAACTCCCTCACCACGGTGAGTTCTTGACATTCCGGATGCCCTGGTAGCGCTATTACAGCACCAGCACGGCCCGTGTCTTCAGCATTTCGGCTCGTTTCTGCGATTCATTCGGTTTCTTTGCACCGGGGGATTCCTCGATACGCGCCATATCGGGGAAAGGTCTCCATGCAGCGCCCACATCGTACGAATCGTTCCTCCCCTTCGCGCAAGCGCACCCCCACAGGCTCAGGTCGCAGCGGCAACCCCCGCTCCCAGGGCCAGGGTGGCTCCAACGGACGCCCCCGCCCCGCGCCGAAGCAGGACTTCCAACTTCCCACCACCATCACTCCCGCACTCCCGGCGGTAGAGACCTTCGACGCAATGGAGCTTCCCGCTCCGGTACTGAAGACGCTCACCACCCTGGGAGTGACCGAGCCCTTCCCGATCCAGGCCGCGACCCTGCCCAACGCCCTGGTCGGGCGGGATGTCCTGGGCCGCGGACGCACCGGATCGGGCAAGACGCTCGCCTTCGGACTGGCGCTCCTCACCCGCACCGCCGGAAACCGCGCCACCCCCCGGCAGCCGCTGGCCATGGTCCTGGTTCCCACGCGCGAACTGGCCCAGCAGGTCAACGAGGCACTCACCCCGTACGCCCGCTCCCTCGGGCTGCGACTGGCCACCCTCGTGGGCGGACTGTCGATCGGCAAGCAGGCCGCTGCACTGCGCGCCGGGGCCGACGTGATCGTCGCCACCCCCGGGCGGTTGAACGACCTCATCGAGCGCGGCGACTGCCGCCTGGACCGGGTGCGCATCACCGTCCTGGACGAGGCCGACCAGATGGCGGACATGGGCTTCATGCCCCAGGTCACCCGGCTGCTCGACCAGGTCAACGCCGAAGGGCAGCGGATGTTCTTCTCCGCCACCTTGGACCGCAGCATCGACACCCTGGTCCGTCGCTACCTCCACGACCCGGTGGTCCACTCCGTCGACCCCTCCGTCGGCGCGGTCACCACGATGGAACACCACCTCCTGCACGTCCACGCGGCCGACAAGCACAGCGTCGCCACCGAGATCGCCGCTCGGGACGGGCGCGTGATCATGTTCCTCGACACCAAGCGGTCGGTGGACAAGTTCACCAAGCACCTGCTGAGCGTCGGCGTCCACGCCGCCGCGCTGCACGGCGGCAGGTCCCAGCCGCAGCGCACCCGCACACTGGCGCAGTTCAAGTCCGGCGAGGTCACCGTGCTGGTGGCGACCAACGTCGCGGCACGCGGCATCCATGTGGACGATCTCGACCTCGTCGTCAACGTCGATCCGCCTGCGGACCACAAGGACTATCTGCACCGGGGCGGCCGGACCGCCCGTGCGGGCGAGTCGGGCCGTGTGGTCACCCTGGTCACCCCTGATCAGCGGCGTGAGATGACGCGACTGATGTCGGACGCCGACATTGCGCCGCACACCACACAGGTGCGTTCGGGCGAGGCCGAGTTGACCCGCATCACCGCCGCTCAGGCACCCTCGGGCGTCCCCATCATCAATGTGAGCGCCCCGGCCGCACAGCGTCCCAAGACGGGCAGTGCCCCCTTCCGGGGCCGCGGAACCCGACCTGGTCAGCCCGCCCGCGCCGGCGGTGCGTCCCGTCGGTCCACCGAGTCCCGCCGCACCGCCGAAGCCCGCAAGGCGGCCCGGGTGCGACGCTCGGCCTAGCTCGCACCTCCGTACCGCACGGCCGTCCTTTCGCAGGGCGCCGGGCGGGACGACCCGAACAGCCAAGGGGCCGCTCGCCACATCAGGCGAGCGGCCCCTTCGTGCTGGGCCTTCATGGGCCTTCATGGGCGATCGCGCGGCTTCCGCTATGGATAGCCCGGGCCGATGGGACTCTTCTCCGCGGCGAGTGCGCCCTCGGTGGGGACCCAGCTCCTTTCAGCCACGCACCGTACTGATCAACTCGGCCAGGAGTGCGGCCCGAAGCGGCATCTCGGACACCACCACATGCTCGTCGTCCGCATGGGCACCACCGCCCACCGCGCCGAGACCGTCCAGGGTCGGGACACCAGCGCCCGCGGTGAGATTGCCGTCCGATGCGCCCCCCACCGCCGCCGCCCGCAACGGCTCCATCCCGAGACGGGCCGCCGCCTGCTGTGCCGACGTGAACAGCGCGGCCGAGGAGCCGTGTTCCAACGGCGGCCGATGGGGCCCGCCTTCGACGGTCAGATGTGCACCGGGAGTCCGTACGGTGAGCGTGCGGATCAGTTCGTCCACCCGCGTCAGAGCCGCAGCGCTGGCGGCCCGTACGTCGACACGGATCGTGGCCAGATCGGGGACCGTGTTGCCAGAGGTGCCCGCGGAGACGAGGGTCGGGGTGATGGTGGTGGCCTCCGGGCCGTGCGGTCGGCCCTCGCGCATCAGCGCGTCCAGTTCGGCGAGTGCAAGGATCTGGTGGGCGGCCTCGATCGCCGCATTGATTCCCTTCTCCGGCTGGAGACCGGAGTGCGCGGCTCTGCCCCGCACGGCGATGTCGTACCGGGACACGCCCTTGCGCACGGTCTTCAACGCCCCGCCGTCGGCGGACGCCTCCAGGACGAGGGCCGCCGCACACCCCTGCGCCGATTCCAGGATCAACTCCCGCGAGGTGCGGGAGCCGACCTCCTCGTCCCCCGTGATCAGGATGCAGATGCCGTCGAGGGAATCGAGACTCCCCACCGCGTGGAACATCTGCACCAGTCCCGCCTTCATATCGAAGACACCGGGTCCACGAGCGATGCCGTCCTCGACGGACCAGGGATGGATGGACAACGAGCCGATCGGCCATACGGTGTCGTGGTGCCCGACCAGGAGCACCCGGGGGACGCCGAAGGTCCAGCGCAGATGGGTCACCCCGCCGATCACCAGGGTTTCGGGAGCCGTGTCCAGCCATCGGCTGCCCTGCGCCGCGACCGTCGTCGCACTGCGGGCCACGGCCTGATGGTCGGCCGAGAAGGATTCGCACAGGACGAGCTCTTCCAACTCGGTCAGCATGCGGTTGAGATCCACGGGGTCCCTTCGTTGAATGCAGGAGGACTGAGCCCGTCGACCCGATCTGGCGCCCCCGGCCCACTGCCGTCGATGCGGGCCTTCGGCGCGGCGGACGGGGCGGTTCGTGGGCCGCCACGACAGCTGCGGTACTCGCTCATGGACACCCCCGATCGGGTCGAACTCCGGTAAAGCGTAAGTTCGTTGGGAATCATGCCAAGAACGGCGACAGCAGGCTACGATGCGTGGGCTCCGGTCCCACCGGTGTGACAACTCAATGCGCGTACGACTGGGGAAAGCCGGTGTGATTCCGGCGCTGACCTGCAACCGTGATCGGCAATGGGCTGCCGTGAGCCGGAACGCCCGTCGTGACGCGCGTGCACTGCTTCCCACCGCCATGGTCTGCGGCGCGAAGCCCTGAGTCCGGTGCACGGCAGCGTCCGTCCATGGGGCGGTGCGTGGGCCGTTGCTCGGTTCTCAGGGGGTCGCGCGGTTGGCCTCCATCGGAAAGGCACCCTCGTGCGCCAGACGCTCGCCCTCCGCGTTGCGACCCTCACCGCCGTGCTCGGCCTCACTCTCACCGCCGCACCTCTCGCCCATGCGACGCCCGCGCCCACCACCGTCCCCACGAATGCGCCGGTCTTCGTGAAGCTCACGGTGCAAGGACCGGAAGGTCGCCTCTTCAAGGGCCTCATCAGAACGAAGGGGCACGACGTCACCACCGCGACGGGTGGTACTCACCGCTGTGACGGCACCAACGGCGGTCAGTACCCGACCGCCGTACCCACCCCGACCGCAGCACTCGACGATGCGGCCCGCAAGCGCCACTTCACCTGGGACGGCACCTGGTACTCGTCCTTCGACGACTTCTCCGTGGACACCATCAAGGGAGTCAGCGGTGGGGCGTCCGCGTACTGGAACATATCGGTGAACGGCGTACCCACACCGGTCGGTGGCTGCCAGTTCCGCATCAGGACCGGTGACCACGTCGCCTTCACCTGGACCGCCTTCTAGGCCACATCAGGCAACGTTCGCCCTGTTGGGTACTGCGCCTCGACGTCGACCTCACCCGGCTCGACGTCGAGGCGGCATGACAGCGGACGCCCCGCATCACACGGGCGGTATCGGCCCTTGTCCCAGGGACAGTTGCAGCAACCGATCTGCGTGCACCGCCCGGAACGAGGTCATGAAACCTGTGTCGCCTTCTTGAAGACTTCGAACACGGCCAGATAGTTCTTGCCGCCGTAGCCGTCGGCGATCGCTTGCTCGGCGATCTCCTTCATCAGCCGCGGCTGGTCGGAGTGAACGCCCTGCTCCACACAGGTACGGGTGATGTGCTCCAGTGCATTGAGATTCATCTCCATGGTGCCGACGTCGCCTGGGTAGTTGCCCTTGTCCAGATCGGGAGCCTGCTCGGTAAGAGTTGAGTCCACCACCGAGGGCATGAACCAGTTGAGTGCGAGATCGGCGAAGGTGGCCGCTGAGACGTTCGCCGATCCGACCAGCGCCGTGGCGTGCAGAAAGCCGTTGATGGTCGCGTACATCAGGTCGAGCAGTGCAGCGTTGTAGAGCACTGCCAAGCTGGGGTCGGAGCCGAGGTATCGAGGGTTGCCCATGCTCGCCAGCGTCGCCCGATGCTCGTCGAAGACATCCTGTGGACCGCTGTAGAGGAAGACGGACTCGGGGTGTCCGACGAGCGGCGGTGGCACCATGATCGCGCCGTCCAGGTAGGCGGCACCTCGCGAGGTTGCCCAGGTGACCGCTGCGTGCGCCTCGTTGGGGGTACCGGAGTTGAGGTTCACCAGTACGCGCCCCTCCAAGGCATCATCAGCCGATTCGAGAACCGCGTACATGGTTGTGTAGTCCTTGAGACACAGGATCGTGACAGGGCTCGCGGACACTGCATCGGCGACGGTCCTCGCGCGGCGGGCGCCCTTGGCGACGAGGCTGTCGGCTTTCTCCGGGGTGCGGTTCCAGACGGTCGTGGCGTGGCCGTGGTCTCCCAGTGTCTCCGCAAGGGCCAGGCCCATCGGGCCGAGGCCGAGGACGGTAACGGGTGCGTGCTGAGGGCTTGTTGATTGCTGATTCGTCATGCGGAATAGACTGCTGTCTCACATCGATGTGAGAGTCAACTGAACGTGGTGGTCATCACATGCGCATGGGGGAGTTCTCCCGGCGGACCGGGGTCAGCCAGCGCCTGGTGCGCTACTACGAGGAGCAGGGGCTGCTCAAGCCGTCGCGGCGGCCCAGCGGATATCGCGAGTTCACGGAAGAGGACGTGGCCACCGTCCGGGGCATCCGCATGCTGCTCGGCGCCGGTCTCAACACCGCGACGATCGCCGAACTGATGCCCTGCATGGTCGACGACGGGCAGACCCTGGCACCGGCCTGTTCCGGCATGCTGCCCGACCTGAACCGGGAGCGTGAACGCATCGACGAGGCCGTGGCCGGCCTGCTGGCCGCACGGGACAGGCTGGACGCCGTCATCGCTGCCACGGCGCTGACCGGAGGCGCCGATCCAGAAGCCTGCCACGCGGCCGGTGCCGCACAACGGCCCGGCGACGCCGCTGTGTCACCGCTCGTTACGCACATCTGACTGGCGCCGGAGCAGGCAGCCTGAGGCGTCAGCAGTCGATCGCACGGCTGATCCGCGATCCGGCCCCACTGCGCCCAGGTGGATACTCAAGTCAGTGATCCGAAGGGGGACGGGTGGACTGGTCGGGTGGGTTGCTCGCGTTCACAGCAGGGTTCGCGATCTCGATCGTGACCGCACCCGTCGGTGTGTCCGGAGCGGTGTTCCTCCTGCCGGTGCAGCTGAGTCTGCTCCAGGTGCCGAGCCCTTCGGTGACTCCCACCAATCTGCTCTACAACGTGGTCGCCGGGCCGGGGGCACTGCTGCGGTATCGCCGTAGAGGAGGGCTGGGCGGTCGACTGCCCCGGCTGCTGATCGCCGGTGCCGTGCCGGGAGTGGTCCTCGGCGCGGTGATCCGTGTCTTCGCCATCCCCGGCCCCGAGGTCTTTCGACTCCTGGTCGCCGCACTCCTGCTGCCGCTCGGTCTGTGGTTGTGCATCCGTACCCTCAGACCGTCGGGTCAGGTGGAGAGGCCCGATCTCGGTACCCGTTCCACCGTCTGGTTGGCACTGGCCGTCGGTACGGCCGGTGGGATCTACGGCATCGGTGGTGGTTCGCTGATCGGTCCGATCCTGGCGGGCCGAGGGATGGCGGTCTCCCGGGTCGCTCCCGCCGCATTGGCCTGTACGTTCGTCACCTCTCTCGTAGGTGCGGCCACCTATGCGGTACTCGCCTTCGCCGTCCCCGGACACAACATCGCTCCGAACTGGTTCCTCGGGCTGGTCTGCGGACTCGGGGGCCTGTGCGGGGGCGCGGTGGGTGCGCATCTCCAACCCAGGCTTCCCGAAACGTCGTTGAGGTTGCTGCTGGGGACCCTGGCGATGGCGCTGGGCGCCCTCTATGCGGTCCAGGGGCTTATCTGAGAGCGGCGCCCCCGCACAGCGGGCCTCCGACGGGAAGCGGCGCGCCGGTGAACTCCACCGTCCGGTGAACAACCAGGGCATCGGGCGGCTTCCATCGGCCGTGGGTTCCTCAACACCGCCGAGGCTGCCCAGCCCGTTCCGCGTCCGCGGCGTTGCCGAAGTCCCACAGACAAACCAGACTCCGGTCCTCGACCGCCGTACGCACATATGCGCTCACGTGCAGGAGGAACGACGTCAGCCGCGGCTGCCTGCCCTCCCATCGATCGGCGAACCAGTCACCCGTACCCTCATGCAACAGCAGTTGTGCCGTGGGCCTGGAACACACCGCCAACAGATCCCCCGCCCGGGTGTGGATCGGATCCCACCGCACCTTCGCGTTCCTACGGGGCAGCGGGGGTCCACCTGGCCCGGCCTCCTGGACGGGGAACACCGTCGACCAGTGGCCGTCGCGCAGCCGCAGCACCATTCCGTCGCCGGCTCCGAAGGCCAGATGGGTGCGCGACGGCCGGTCGCCGAGGGGCGACAACAACCCCGTCATCGCCACCTCCACCGCCCGATCGTCCGCCGTGCCCTCCTGCGAGGACCAACCCCGGTTGTTCGCCTCCACTCTGATCGCCCGCCCCACGTCCGCCAGGGCCAGCCGTAGCGCAGCCGCGGGCGTCGAGAAGTCCTCCAGGGTGTTCGGCTCGCCGGGGGGCGCATCCGAGTGAGGTGCGAGCCAGGAGGAGAGCACATCGGCCTGGTTCTGGACCTGTGTGACCAGCGCCTGACAGGCATGGGAAGCCGCCGACTGCGACCAGGCACCGTCGGGCGCACCCGCGGCGACCGCGCTCAGCAGCGTGGAGCCGCCGAGACCCACCGGCATCCGCAACAGCACGGCGTCCCGCCGGTGTTGCTGACGTTGCCGGTGGCCTTGCGGTCCTCGACCGGCAGGAGGTCCGGTCTGCCGAGGACCGAGCCCAACAACAGGGACTTGCCCACACTGAACTCGCCCACCACACCGAACGTGACGGGCTTGCGCACCCGGTCGCGCAGTTCGAGGACGAATCGCATCACCTCGGCGTTTCGGTCGTGGGCCTCCTGGGTCCCCGGTATCTCCTGCTGTTCGAGCATGGCGAGGGTCTCGTCGGCGAAGCGACGCAACTCGGCCAGATTCAGTGGTGGGGCCAAGGTGGTGGTCCTCCTCGTTCCGTTCTGTACTCGGATGACGTCCAGAGGTCGATGGATCGCAGGCCGGGTGGTTCGCTCGGCGGGGCCGCTGCGATCCCTCCGTCGTGGTGGCGTGTGCTGCCGTGACTCGGGCGATGGCCGGAGTCATTGGCGCAGGAAGAACAGCTCGATCGTGGCCTGGCCCCGAACCCGATCACCGCTGGTGTTGCGGTAGCCGCGGATGATCTCCTCGTGGAATGGAGGGAAGAAGGTGGGGGAGACGGAAGGCAGCAGGGCGGCGATGGCCCGGGCGTATGCGCGGCTGGCGTCATCGGTGACCGGACAGGTGCCACAGGAAGCGGCCGTACCCCAGACGATGACGAGCGCCGCCGTCTTCCCGGGGTGGGCGCGGATGCCCTCGGCCACCTCCTGACGGATCTCGCGAACGGCCTCCGCCCTGCCCGCCAGGAGCCCCGGCGCATCACCGGTCACATCGAAATCCTCGCTGTTGGGATCGAGTCCGGGTTGGGCCGTCGCCGTTGCGGGCGTGGCTGAGGGGGATCGTGCGGCTGATGCACTGGGGGCGGGAGACGGTTCGCCCGTGGCCAGGTCGGCGGCGGTGGGAGCGATCCACTGACCACCGAGGGCGATCACCGTGATCACGAGCAGCAGATCGGCGAACAGCCACCCCGCTGCATGCGTCACACTCCCCGAAGAGCGTTGCCTCACGGCCCCTCCTCCCCGTTGCTCGTCGCCGACCCGGTCCTTGGACGGTGTACGTCGTGGTGATCGGTCACACTCCGGGCAGCAGGCTCGGGCGCTTCATCGCTGGCGCCGCCCTCCCACGGACCGCCGACCCCGAAGGGATTCGGAGGAACGGCGTCATAGGGGCCCGTTGCGTCCGCCGCGTCGAGACGACGAGGATCGACGGGGGCGGCCCGGTGCACAGCGGTGTCATCGGGGACGCTCTGGTCATCGGGATCCTCGGAGTACCACTCGTCCCAGCCCGTGTGCCCCTCGTCGCGCGGGTGATCTGCTGAATCGTCATAGGGCAGCTCCGGACCGTCCGTACCGCGCGCCTCGGGCGACCGGGCGGAGCGCGCCAGGAAAGCGTCCGAAGGCCCCGCCACCGGACCCGAACGGGTGAGCCGCTCGGTCGCCTCCGCCACCGAGGCGGCCACGGCCGCCAGGGTTCGACGGAACTCATCGACCGCCAGGCGAAGATCCTCCTCCGTGTCCGCCCGGCTGATCCGGGCCGACAGCTCAGCGCCCTCGCGTTGTTGTGCCAGCTCCCGCAATTGATCCAGTTGGGCGATGAGTTCACCGGATACGGCCCGGACATCGCCTCGCAGCGAGACGGCGAGCGCCGTGACGGCCCGGTCGTACGCCCAGCCGATTCGCTCCGCACCGTCGGCTGCCGATGCCTCCAGGGCCTGCGGCAGTGCGGCCACCGTCCCGTTGAGCTGCTCGGTCGCGCCTCCCAACTCGGCCGTCGCGTTCTCCAGGGCCGTCCGCGCCCCGTCGAGGGTGCCCCCCAGTGCTTCGGCTGTACGGTCCAACAGTTCGACTCCCCGTCGTACCGCGTTGTCCTCATGTGTCGCTGCGTCGTCGGCCGCGTCGTGGATGCGGTGCACCGCATCTATGGCAGCTGCCGACAACTGGCCCGCTGCGGTGAGCGCGGACTCCTTGACGTGCCGACCCATCTCGCCCAGGACCCTGACGACCTCGTGAGAGAGCACCTCCGCACCCCGGTTGGCGCCTGCGGCGGCCTGCGAGGCATGGTCGGCCGACAGTTCCACGGCAGCGGCGGCCGTCTGGAGACCCGCGACGGCCGCTCCCAGGGCTTCGGCGGCCGACCGGGTGAGGGTCGCGGTCTCCCGAGCCTGCTGGACCAGTTCCCGGGTCTCACGCTGGACCGAGCCCGCCAGATCACCCAGAGCACGCAGATTGGCGGCTGCCCCCTGCAACTCCTCGGCGAACCGAAGCGGTGTCATATGTGCCGCACCGGACGCCAGGGCCTGCACTTGCGCAAGCGCCCCTGCCAAACGGGCGGCGAACACCCTGGTCGCACGCTCATCGGCCAACTCCTGCTGGCTGCGCAACCGAGTCGCTGCGATGAGACCACCGAGTGCCAAGACGGTGTAGAGCACCATCACATCGAAGTGGAACGGAGCCCAGAGCTCTCCGGCGAAGCCCTGCTGCCACAGACCGAGAAACGATTCATTGCCCCCTTTTCCGGCCTCCCGCATCTCTTGATAGGCCCAGGCGGCAGCGCCCAGCCCAGCCCATGTGACCAAGAGCGGCAGGAAGACCAGCGCACCCGCCCAGCCCGCAAGGGTTCGAGCCCATCTCTGCCGACGTAACCCCCAACTCATGCGCCCCATAGGTTGGTTCGGTGTGGGAGCTCCACGGGCGCGCGGAACCGTCGGCTCGGGGCCGGGGACGGTGAGCAGCGATCCAGGTGCGCTGTAGACGGCGACCAGATCGGTCCCGGACCATCGAGCGAGCCGTTCGGGGTAGGGGATGTCCCCTGCGAGTTCGATCAAGGCGGCGCGATGGACGGCCACGCGTGGATCCAGCGCCAACGAGCCAAGTTCGGCCGCCAGTTGCCGTGGTTCTCTCCCCGTCGGACCGGCTGCGGGCACATCACTTCCGGCCATCGAACCCCCCAGTCCGGTATGACCCCCACGTCCTGCCCTCCCGGGACAGGACGTATCGATCCGGCCTCGGACGTATGGCCACACTCCGCACCGAGCCGGTCACCATTACGCCATAGATCCGGCCATCCGCACTATCGGTTGAAGGTAAAACGTCGGGCGCCTCGGGATGGCCGGGAACCGGGTGACGGATGGGGCTCGTTGTCCGTGCCCGAGCGCCCCGGCAGACAGCGCGGGATGGGGATGGCGACCCAAAAGGGGGACCGGTGCCGCTCAGCGGCACCGGTCCCCTGCGGCCTGAGCCGCGATGTCATCGTCGGCCGACGGTCACCGGCCCTGGAGCGTCTTCACATTCTTTCCGAAGGTCCAGTTGCGAGACCCGTCCCAGTTGATGGACCAGGTCATCAGCCCCTTGAGGGCGTTGTTGTAGCCGTTCCACGCCTGCGCCACGAGGCTCGGGGACATATGGCCGCCGCCCGCGCCCGGCTGTGCCGGCAGACCCGGGACCTGCTTGTCGTACGGGACCTTGATGGTCGTGCCCTGGATGACCAGACCGCGGTTGAGGCAGTCGGTCTGGGCCTTGAAGCCGGCCACCGTTCCGGCGGAGTACGAGTCACCTGAGCACCCGAACATGCTGCCGTTGTAGTACTGCATGTTCAGCCACCACAGCCGGCCGTTGTCCGCGTACTTCTTGATGATGGGCAGGTACGAGCCCCAGATCGAGCCGTACACCACACTGCCACCGGTGACGTAGGCCGTCTCGGGCGCCATCGTCAGACCGAAGTTCGCGGGCATCTGGGCGAGGACGCCGTCGATGATGCGGATCAGGTTGGCCTGGGACGCGGAGAGTTGGTTGATGTTCCCACTGCCGACGAGGCCGGTCTCGATGTCGATGTCGATGCCGTCGAAGTTGTACTTCTTGAGGATCGGCACCACAGTGGCGACGAACCGGTCGGCGACCGCGCTGGAGCTGAGGTCGATGCCTGCGGCGGCGCCGCCGATGGACATCAGGATGGTGAGCCCGTCCTGCTTGGCCTGACACATCTCGGCCGGTGTCGGGACCTTCACCGTGTTGTCCATGCCGTCTTCCCACAGCACGGTGCCGTCCGAGCGAATGACCGGGAAGGCGGCATTGATCACGTTGTATCCGTTGGCGCGGATTCGGCTGTCGGTGATCGGTATCCAACCGAGCGGGGGATGGACGCCGTTGACCGCGCCGTCCCAGTTCTCCCAGTAGCCGTGAAGCACCTTGCCGGTGGGCCTCGACTTGACCGCACAGGTTTCCGCTGCAGCCGCTGTGGGGGCGGCCTTCTGGTCGCTGGGTGCGGCGCTGGGTGCCTGGGCGGCCACCATCTGTACGGCGAATGCCATGGCCAGGGCGGAACCCAGCAAACGCATCTTCCGACCGATCATGCGTGCTCCCTTCGGGCCCGCCGCGAGCACCGGCTCGGCGCTGCGTCGGGCTCTCGGTGAGTGGTGGGGGGTAGTTGATCGCGAGGCGGATGTCCGCGTGCCGCCCTGGGGGCGGGGCGGCACGCGGTGGGGGAACGACTGCCGGGGGGCCGGTGTCGTGAACATCCGGGCGGCGGGAGACGGGGAGTCGTGCGACTGGGGAGAGCCGCAGGACCGAGAGAGCTATGGAGGATAGGGAGGGGTAGCTCTGTGGAGCACGCTTACCTCCTGGACTGTGGGGGCCTGGAGACATCCGCGGTGCGATGCGCCACACCGTAGGTTGGTCCAGACCTGTCGTCAATAGGTCTGGACCAAAGTGCTGGTGGGGTGATGTCGCCCCACGGTGGGTAGAGCCCTCGGACCGGGTAGTTCCTCCCACGGGGCCCACACGGGACCGCGGTTGTTTCAACTACCCCGTGTCGAAAGGGCTGTTAAGGTTCCGACTTGCGACATCTGGGGTGATCCGGGGGGAGAATCCATGGCTTCATCAGATGTGCGAAGACTGTTCATACCCACGGGGCCCGGCCCCCGCTGGGGCGCCCTCGCATTCCTCCTGTGGTCGCTCGGCATCCTGGGCCTGATGACGTTCGACTACGGCTTCCGGGACATCTGGAACGCCGAGGCCGCCGCCAAACAGCGAGCTCCCGCCACCCGTTCGCTGTCCCTCGCGATCGAGCGCCCGGGCACGTACTGGGTAAGTCTGGAGTACCGCAGCGATCTCGCCCGCTCGGCTCGACTGGACACCTTCATCGATCAGGAGCCGTCGCGACCGGGAGCCATCCGTGTGGTGCCGAACGCCGGACGCCCTCCCGAGATCAAACGTGAACGCCAGGGGCGCGACTACTGGATGTCGGACGAACAGGGCAACTGGCGCGGCACCACGGCAGCCCGTCTCGATCTGACCCCGGGCACCTATCGCGTCTCCACCACTCTTCGCGAGCAGGGAGTACGTATCGCCTGGGGCCCGCAGCCCGACCAGCTCAAGGGCAGGGCCCCACTGTTCTGGACGATCGGCCTCAGCGGCAGCGGAGCGCTGATCGGCGCATGGGGAGTGATCGCAAGACGCCGGGCGGCCCGGCTCATTGCGGGGAACTGAAGAAGGAGGGGGAGGCACATGTTCGAGGAGACCGAACACGAGGAAACCTCGCGGCGACTGCGCCAGGGCGAGGAGGCGGCGCGCGAGTGGGCGGAACGCGGTTACAGAAGCCAGCGGACGGGCACTTTCGAAAGTGCCTACTGGCTCTTCTTCGCCCTGCCGCTCACCATCATCTACTTCTCCGTGATGGCGCTCGTCCGCGGCTCCACCTGGCTCGCCCAGGAATCGCTGCTCTCCGCGCTCTTCCCCGCCCCCGGCGACAGCCTCGCCCGCTACGCACTCTCGATGGTGACCCTGTTGCTCCTGCTACCCGGCGGACTGCTGTTCGCCGCACGACGCCTGGCCACCACTCGGCTCAGGCTGCTGGCCAACGTCGTGCTCCTGCCCTCGGCTGTGCTCCTCGTCCCCGTGCTGCTGTTCGTCGCCGGCCAGACCCTGCACGCCGACATCGTTAGGCTCGGGTCATGACCGCCGGTGTGGAGCCGGCCCAGTGGAATCCGGGCCGGTGGTTGCGCACCCTGTCACGGCCCGTGGCACTCGCGGCCGGCGCCGGAGTGCTGCTGCTCATCGGCTCCCTCCTGCCTTGGGTGTCCGGCGACGGCCCGCTCTCGTTCGGCTGGGCCCAGCACGCCACCGGGCGGATGGCATTGGGATCACGGGCCGGTCTGGCAGGCGGCGACGCCGTCGTCACACTGCTCGTCGGCGCTGCGGCGCTGCTGGTCGCAGCACACCGGGTGTGGCGCGGGCCCCTCCGTGGCCACCGCACGGTACTGATCGGCGCTGGCGCCCTGGCCGCCTGCTGGGCGGTGCTGAACATGGCCGAGGCCGGTCGTACACCCACCCCGACCGGAGAATCCCTTGATCTGAGCCCGAGCGTTGGTCTCTACCTGGTCCTGCTGGGGGCGCTGCTGGCGATCGGCGCCGGAGCGCTCTCCCGACCGGACCCGGTGGCTGAACTGACACTGGCCACCGAACGGGCGGTGCGCCTCTGGGAGTCGGGCCACGAGGTGCCCGGCCTGGCCAGGCTGCAGCACGCGGTCAGGACCTGGGAGTCGGGCGTCGGCACCGCTCATCCCGCGTTCTCTGTCGCCCTCGCCCTGTTGGGGCGGATGTACCTCCAGATCGGTGCGCCGGACCGAGCCGTCGCCGCCGTGGAGATGGCCTGGACACAGACGGCGAACTGGCCGCAGCCCGATCCTCACGCCCTGAGCATCGTGCAGTCACTCCAGCACGACGTCCGCTCCCTGGCACACGGCTAGGACACCATCGGGCAGCTGGCGGTGGGGGAGCGGCCCGCAGTCAGCCGGGGGCGGGACTGTCAGTGCGTTCTGCGACAGTGGACCGGTGATCACAGACACCTCCCTTCCCCAGCCGCTCCCGCTCGACGACTTCTGGCGCCTCATCGACGAGGCCCGCACCAGGACGACACCGGAACGTCCGTTCGCGACAGTCCTTACCGACGTACTGGCCAGTTCCTCCCCGGGCCAGGCCCTCGGCTACGAACTGACCTTCACCGCGGTCCACGGGGCGTTGTACCGCTGGGACGTATGGGCAGCCGGCTATCTGATAGGCGGTGGCTGCTCCGACGACTCCTTCATGGATTTCCGGGCCGGTGTCATCGCCCAGGGTCGATCTTGGTACGAGAGGGTCCTCGCGGCCCCGGACAGCCTCGCGGAGCACCCCGTCGCACAGAGCGGCGAGCCCACCATGTTGGAAGAGATCGTCTTCGACGAGGACAGCAACTACGCCGCGTCCCGAGCCTTCTCCCGGCTGGCCGGCAGTGAGGAACTCTGGGAAGCCGCGACAGGGTCGAGCACCCGGCATGAGCCGGATATGGGGGAATCCTTCGATTTCGACGATGACGACGAGATGCGTCGCCGACTGCCGGCGCTGGCCGCGCTCTTCCTCGACGGCGAAGGCTGATCGGCCCCCTCGGTGGATTCCCCCGGTGGATTTCCCTCCCGTGGACCCGTCGGGCGGCCACGGTGGCATCTCAGGGAAGGTGGGGAGGGTCGTGACGCATCCGGCCGTCCGCGCTGAGCGGAGAATTGTCGACATGGGGGAGAAGTCGGCCTCGGCACATCAACTCGCGCACACAACAAGGCTCGGCGTCCCCCGAGGGGGCGCCGAGCCGCAACATTCTTCTTAGCTTTTGAGCGTTTTAGTTAGTTTTTGTGGTTGTTGATGTGGGTGGTGAGTTGGGGGATGACGGTGAAGAGGTCGCCGATGATGCCGTAGTCGGCGAGGTCGAAGATGGGTGCTTCGGGGTCTTTGTTGATGGCGATGATGGTTTTGGAGGTTTGCATGCCGGCGCGGTGTTGGATGGCGCCGGAGATGCCGGTGGCGATGTAGAGGTGGGGGGAGACGGTTTTGCCGGTTTGGCCGATTTGGTGGGTGTGGGGGTACCAGCCGGCGTCGACGGCGGCGCGGGAGGCGCCGACGGCTGCTCCGAGGGTGTCGGCGAGGGTTTCGATGAGGTGGAAGTTTTCTTGGGAGGCGAGTCCGCGTCCGCCGGAGACGATGATGGTGGCTTCGGTGAGTTCGGGGCGTCCGGTGGTGGTGCGGGGTGTGTGTTGGGTGATGGTGGTGGTGGGGTGTTTGGTGGGTGTGGGGTTGAGGGTGTGGTGGGTGGGTGTGGTGGGGTGGGTTTGGGGGGTGGTGGAGTTGGGTTTGATGGTGATGATGGGGGTGCCGTGGGTGGTGTGGGATTGGGTGGTGTAGGTGGCGGCGAAGGCGGTTTGGGTGGTTTGGGGGCCGTGGGGTGTGGGGGTGAGGTCGGTGGCGTCGGTGATGAGGCCGGAGTTGGTGCGGAGGGCGAGGCGGGCGGCGATTTCTTTGTTGTCGGGGGTGGAGGTGAGGAGGACGGTGGTGGGTTGGGTGTCGGTGTAGGCGGTGTGGAGGGCGTGGGTGTGGGGGGTGGTGTGGTGTTGGGTGTATTCGGGGGTGTTGTGGGTGTAGATGTGGGTGGCGCCGTATTCGGCGAGGGTGGTGTGGGTGTTTTCGGCGCCGGGGCCGAGGACGAGGGCGATGGGGTCGCCGAATTGGCGGGCGAGGGTGAGGAGTTCGAGGGTGGGTTTGCGGACGGTGCCTTCGTGGTGGTCGACGTAGACGAGGACGTTAGCCATGGGTTTCCTTCAACTCCTGCACGGGGCGCGACGCGACGCGGGGCGACATGGGGCGGGGCGACGTGGTGTGGCGGGGCGGGGTGTGGTGGGGTGGGTTAGATGAATTTGTGGGTGGCGAGGTAGTCGGCGATCTGTCGGCCGCCTTCGCCTTCGTCCTTGACGATGGTTCCCGCGCTGCGGGCGGGTCGTGCGGTGACGTCGTCCACGGTTGTCCATGCTCCGGTGTGGCCGACCTGTTCGGCGTCCAGGCCCAGATCGTCTAGATCCCAGGTGGTGACCGGCTTCTTCTTCGCCGCCATGATCCCCTTGAACGACGGGTAGCGTGCTTCGCCCGACTGGTCGGTCACCGACACCACCGCCGGTAGGGGTGCTTCCAACACCAACGACGCCGCATCACCATCACGACGCCCCACCACCACACCGTCCACCAACGACACCTCGGACAACAACGTCACCTGAGCCACCCCCAACCGCTCAGCCAACAACGCCGGCAACACCCCCATCACCCCATCCGTCGACGCCATCCCACACACCACCAAATCGAACCCCACCTTCTCCACCGCCGCCGCAACCACCAACGACGTCCCCATCACATCCGACCCACGCACCCCCTCATCCTCCACATGCACCCCACGATCCACCCCCATCGACAACGCCTTCCGCACCGCATCCCGAGCATCCTCAGGACCCACCGTCAACACCGTCACCTCAGCCCCATCCACCCCCTCCGCCAACCGCAACGCCTGCTCCACCGCATACTCATCCAACTCCGACAACAACCCATCCACACCCACACGATCCACCACCAAATCCTCACCAAACCCCCGATCACCCGAAGCATCCGGCACATACTTCACACACACCACAATCCTCAAACCCACAACCAAACCTCCTACTGACCACCGACGAGTCGGATCACTTCGTACACTGTCCTCGCGACCATATGGTACGCAGTACCCCCTGTAAAGGTACGTAGTGCCAAATGGGGGGCCGCGGTGTTACGTTCCCCGTATGACTGAAGTGCAGAGACGACGCAAGGCGGCCACCGGCCCCGCCGCCGTGCCCATCGCCGCCAAGCCGCCCATGCGCGAGGTGCTGGCCGAAGCTGCCTTCCAGCTGTTCCTGGAGCGCGGTTTCGAGCAAACCACGGTGGATGACATCGTCGCTCGCGCCGGTGTCGGTCGCCGGTCGTTCTTTCGCTACTTCCCGTCCAAGGAGGACGCGGTCTTCCCCGATCACGAGCGGTGCCTGGCCGAAATGACCGCCTTTTTGGAGGAGCGCGGACCGGACGCCTCGCTCGACCCGGTCGACACGGTGTGTGATGCGGCGCGACTGGTGACACGCATGTACGCGGCGAACCCCGAGTTCTCCGTACAGCGCTATCGCCTCACGCGTGAGGTACCCGGGCTGCGCACCTACGAGCTTTCCGTGGTGCGCCGGTATGAACGCACCCTTGCCGGGTTCCTTCGGCGCCGATACGTCGATGACCGGGGTGGGGACGAGCCCGAAGGCGCATTGCGCGCCGAGGTGATCGCCGCCGCCGTGGTCGCCGCACACAACAACGGCCTGCGCAGCTGGTTGCGTTCGGGTGGTCGCGATGACGCGGATGCTTCCGTCGACCACGCCTTGGCATTGGTCCGAACGGTGTGGGGGCGCGGAAGTGAGTCCAATCCATCCCCTACCGCCGTCGCCGCCACCGATGACAGAGACAGGTCAGTCGACGACGGCGAGGTCATCGTCATGGTCGCCCCTCGGGGGGCTCCGTTGTGGAAGGTCGTGCAGCAGATCGAGTCCGCACTGGGTGAGGATGCCTAGGCCCCGAAACTGGCACTCAGTATCGCCGATTCCCCTTGCACTCTTTACGGTGCTGCACTCGGTGCCATAAGGTGCCGGTGCGCCAACGTGGTGGCGTGCTGTTTTCCGAGTCGAGTGCAGGGGGTCGAGTCGTGTCCCAGCCAGCAACCCGCATTGCGCAGATTCGTCATTCACCGAGATGGACCGTGGGGCCGCCGACAGAGCAGACGGCACGGTCAGCGACGCAGCAAACGTCCTCAAAGGACAGTCCAGGATTGATCCACCAGCGTTGTCGCTGGTGCGGCACCACATCGTTTCGGCGACTGTTGTGCCCCGTCTGTGCCGCCAGTGATCTGGAGACCGTCCGGAGTGACGGCCGTGGCGTTGTCATCGAGTCCCATGTGGTGCACCGGCACAGAGGAGTTGCGCACAATGAGTCCCTTGTGCGCTTCGACGAGGGATTCGTCTTCCGGTGCCGTGTGGTTGGATCGGCTCCCCATATGGTCTGGGTCGGTGCGCGGGTCCGTCCCCTACCGGGATCCGACCCGTTGAGCGGGGAACTCGTCCTCAAGCTCTGCGAAACCGATCAGCGTACGGACAGTTAGTACTCGCTGCCGGGTGCCCGCTCAGCCCTCGTCCACGCCACCGCCTCGTACGCGTCCCGCTTCCAGCAGGTCAGCGGACCGATATTCAGTTGTCTCTCGGTGAGGGCGATGGATGCAATGCCCGCATGGTCACTGAGATGCGCCCGCCACGGCGAGCCACGATGAACGCGTACCACCGTGCCTTGCCGTTCGGCGGACAACACCACACACGGCAACCGGAGCGCCACCCGGGAGATGCCGACGCATGAGTACGACACCATCGTCATCTGAAACGGCGCCGGCTGGTGGACCAACCGTCCGGATCGGCGTTCTCGTTCCGCTGACCCGGCCTGGTTGGGTGGAGGCGGGTCAGCACCTGCTCGCTGGACTTGAGCTGGCGGTTCGCGATGTCAACGACGCAGGCGGGGTCGCCGGAAGGCCGATTGAGCTGGTGGTCCGGGACACCGCGGCCGATCCACGAAGGGCCGCGGCGGCCGTGGACGAACTGGCCCAGCTGGGCGTGGCTGCTCTGGCGGGGGAATACCACAGCGTCGTCGCTCGCACCGCAGCCGCCAGGGCCGATGCCCTCGGGCTGCCGTTCCTCTGTTCGTCAGCGGTTCTCGACGCACTCACCGAACAGCCGACGCCATGGGTCGCGCGCCTCGCCCCGCCGCAGTCCCACGGCTGGCGGACGTACGCGGACTTCCTCCTCGGCACGGGGCATCGCCGCATCGCCGTGGCAGCACAATCGAGTGTCTACTGGGCATCCGGGATCCGTATCCTGCGGGACCGCTTCGCCTCACACGGCGGCACCGTCGTCGAGTTCGACATGGGCGCTCTCGCGCCCACCGCCCTGTGCGATGAACTCGTCGACCAGCGTGCGAGCGCCCTCCTCCTTCTGGTCGGCAGCCCTGAGCCGGCAGTGTCGATCGTCAAGTCCGTCCGTGGTGACCAGCGGCTCGCCGAGCTGCTGATCGGTGCTCCCGCCGGGCAACCGGAGTTCACCGAGTGGGCGGGGTTGCTGGGCAACGACGGCGCTGCGATCCCGTTTCTGCGCTATCTGCCCGAGCACCTCAGTCCACTCGGGACCCGAGTGGACAAGGCACTGCGCGAGCGGTTGGCGACATCGCCCTCCTTTGTCGCCTTCGAGGGCTACGACACGGTCGCCGTCCTCGCCGACGTACTGCGTTCTCACGGTGGGGACCGGGCACGCATCGCCGACTCCTGGCCGCGGGTCGCCGTCGAAGGCACCCGCGGAAGGATCCAGTTCTCCCGCATGCCGGGCATCAGCGTTTGGCAATGGGCGCGGGCACCGATCCAAGTCGTCGATCGAGACCCAGCAGAACCCGAGCACTTTCGGATCCTTCACGTCGGCTGAGTGCACGAAGTTCCATCTGCCGGGCGAGCTGCCCCGGGCCGCTGAGGAAGCGTGCGGGCCGGGGCAGCGATGAGCTGGCGCGAGCGGCTCAGTGGCCCCCGCCGGAGGTGACGTCGAGCCGCTTGGCGAAGGTCTTGCCGCCGTCCTTGGACTCGTAGACGCCGTCCTGGCTCGCGGCCACCAGATGGGTCGCGCTGACCGCGGTCAGCGCCTGGGGGCCACCTCCCGGTACGGTGCCGACCGCGGCCCAGGTCTTGCCGCCGTCGGCGCTCCGGTGGAGGGCACCGGCCGGATCGATTCCGTACAGGGCACCAGGAGTGACCCAGGACAGGAATGCCATGACGGGCTCTCCCGCCTCGCCAAAGGTCCTGCCGCCGTCGGTGCTGCGGATGACTCCGGACTCGGTGGTGGCCAGAATCGTCTGTGCGTCCTGTGGGCTGACGGCGATGTCCAGTGCGGTCAGTTTGCTGCGCTTGTCCCAGGTGGAGCCGTTGGCGCTCACCCGTAGGAGACCGTTCGTACTGTCGTAGCCGTAGATCGTTCCGTGGGCGTGGTCCAACGAGTGGAAGTCGACCTCGCCGACGAGTGATCGGTCCTTCCAGGTCTTTCCCCCGTCCGTCGACTCGATGAGGCCGAGGTTGTTCGGCGCGTCCCGGCCGGGGGCCGGATGGCCACTGGCCAGGAACGAGCCGTCGGCTGTGACCGTGAAGCCCATGAAGTCGTCCTTGCGGTCACCGACCAGTTGGGGGCGGCCCTTCTGGTCGGGCGTGTAGATGCCCTCATGGGTGGCGACGTAGAGCTTGTTGTCGGACGGGCCGACCTCCACTCCGTGGATATGGCTGATCGTGCCGCCGGACGAGTCCTTCGTGCCGTGGTCGTCGGATGCGGTGCTGTCCGAGCAGGCGCTGAGGACAAGGGCCAGTACGGCCGCTGCCGTGGGGGCGGCGAGATGACGCTTCTTCATGAGGTCCTGATCGTGTTGGGGGTTGTGAAGGCCCGAAGAGGCCAGGGTGGATGGGCCGCTGTCCGCTCCCTGGTGACAGCGAGCGGACAGCGGCCCCGGGAGGAATCAGAGCCGAGCGACGATCTTGTTCAGCTGGTCGATCTCGGCCGACTGGGTGCTGACGACGGCATCCGCCAACTTCTTCGCCGTGGCGTTCCTGCCGTCCCGCTGCGCTTCCTCGGCCATCTCGACGGCACCCCGATGGTGTTCGATCATCAGCTGGGCGAACTTCTTGTCGAAATCCTTGCCCTTCGCGGTCGTCAACTCATCGAAGTCCTTCTCGGACATCATTCCGGCCATGCCGCCGGATGTCCCGGAGTCCTCGGAGGAACCCATGTCATGGCCTCCGTGATCCGTTCCATCGCCTCCGGACTCGGGCTTGCCCCATGCCTTCAGCCAGGACTTCATCTTCTGGATCTCCGGGTCCTGCGCCCGGGCGATCTCCACCGCGAGCTTCTTGACCTCAGGGTCCTCTGCTCGCCCCTCGGCGAGTTGCGACATCTTCAGGGCTTGCTCGTGGTGGGGGATCATCATCTGCGCGAACATCACGTCCGCGTCGTTGAACGCGCCCGGTGCGGGGTTCTGCCCAGCCGGCGCACTTGCGGCACGGGAGCTCTTGCTCCCGTGGTCCATACCGTCCATACCGTCCGACTCGCCGCAGGCGGCGAGAACGAGTCCCGCGGCGGCGACCGTACTGACGAGGGAGATACGACGGCGGGCCCGTGCGCCACGCTTCCCTTCCTTGCCGTTCCTGCCTTCCTTGTTGGTGGAGCTTTGGGCGCCCGCGGCGCCCTGGATACCGGTGTTGCAGGTCATGGCGAAACCTCATTTGCTGTCCGTGTCGGGGAATCCCTACCGATGTATGCGTGGACGGGCAGCGCGAACCGCCCGCGGTGGCATTCGGCCTAGATCCGCAGAACGGACAGTCGGGTGAGGTGGGGCCGGGGCGGTGGGGCACCCGGGCGCAGCGCGGCGAGTGCGGCCGCTCGCAGGTGCGGCAACCAGTCCGACCCGCGGACCAGCGCCGCACGCAGCAACGCGGCCAGAATCCAGCTGCCGAGGATGGCCACGCACAAGGAGGCCATGTCCATGACCATGCCGTGGTGGTGCACTCCGGCTTGCTCGTCGTGCCCCGTGGCAGCCCCCTCTTCGTTGGAGGTGACGAGCTTCAGCGGGGCAACCGCGGAATCTTCGACGGTCGGTGGCACATGGCCCGTCGGGTCTGCATGGGTGGTGTGACGAAGCGGAGTGGCGACCGCCGGGGAGTGGTGACCACTGCCGTCCGCGGTGACGTTCCCGCCCGAGGCTCCACCCACGCTCAGTGGCTTCGTAGCCCCTCCAGCGGCGACCGTGCCGCTGGCTGCGGTGCCCTCATCGACCAGCCCGGAGTGCGCCGCCGAACCACTGCCCGAGACCGCCTCCTGCGGGCGGGCCGAGGCCATGGCTCCGTGGCCCCCAGCGGAGCCGCTCTCCGGGTGACCGACCGTATGCATCGCGAAGACACCTAGCGCAAGCACGACCAGCAACAGATGCCCCCAGGCACCCGCCGCTCGGATCGCTCGGCTCGCACTCACGGTCATGACCTCCACTCGGATCAGTGCGCTCGACGATACAGAAAGACCCCGGCCGGTGTCCTACCACCCGGCATTCCACTAAGGTTCTTGGCATTGCCTGCCTGAGAGGACTGTCGGATGCGGAACTGGATGCCCCGACAGTGGGCCGTGGCACTGGCCGTGACCCTGCTCGCCGCACTGGTCATCGGAGTGCCGACGGGCGTCATCCCCACATCGCTCTTCGCCCGGATGACCGCGGTGCTCTGGTGGAACTATCCGGTCTGGGCCCTCAGCTCCCTTCTGATGGGGCTGCTCGCCGCCACCTATGCGGCCGGCCGCCAAAGTCCTATGGAGAGCCGACCGCGCAGCGTCCGCGCACTCGCCGGAGGAGTTCTCTCCGCGCTCGCCGTCGGCTGCCCCGTCTGCAACAAGCTGGTGGTCCTCGCCCTTGGCATGAGCGGAGCCCACACCTACTGGGCTCCCGCCCAGCCGATTCTCGCGCTCGTCTCCCTGGGCCTGCTGACCCATGCGCTGGTGCGGCGGCTGCGCAGCGCGGACGCCTGCCCGCTCCCCGTGGCCGAATCGAACCCCACGACTACGATGAGCAACCGCTGAGACCGGGGCCGGGCAGCGGATCGAAAGGGGAGCGGGCGTGAGACAACTGGGCGGGCTTGAGGCCGAGATCATGGATCGCCTCTGGGCCTGGGGCCGTGCAGCCACGGCACGTGAAGTGCGCGACGACCTGAACAAGAAGCGTCCCATCGCCTACAGCACCGTGAAGACCGTCGCCGACATCCTGTTCGGCAAGGGGATGCTCACCCGCGAGAAGGACGGCCGCGCCTGGCTCTATCGAGCCACCTGCACCCGCCAGCAGTACACCGCCGCTCGTATGCACGACGCCCTGGAGGGAACTCCCGACCCGGCGGGCGTGCTGCTGAGCTTCGTCGAGCAGATCTCCGTCGAGGAGGTCCAGGCGCTCCGCGCCGCGCTGCGCGCCGCCAAACGACGGAGCGGAACATGATCATGGCCGGTGCTGCGGCGGGGTACGCCCTCCTGGCGGGTGCGGTCGTTCCCTACGCCTTGGCGCGGGCTCGTTGGCCGCATCGGGCACCCCTCTTGGGCATCCTCGCCTGGCAGGGGCTGATGCTCAGTTTCGTCGTCGCTGCCGCCCTGACGGTGTACCACCTGGTCCTCACTCATCGGCACGTGCACGACGGCCTGGTCGGTCTGCTCGGGGCATGTGGCTCGGGGCGGGCCGCGGACGCCCTCACCACCCCGCCGTCCGTGGCCGACGGCGGACTGTTGTTGATGCCAGCCGCGGTGATCCTGCTACCGCTCGGCTGGCTGGCGCGCACGCTCTGGCACACCCGACGCGAGCAGCGCCGCCATGCGGACCTGCTGAACATGATCGGCACCGATGCGATCGGGTTCGACGCCACCGTCGTCGACTACACCGTGCCCGCGGTCTACTGCGTTCCCGGCCGTGGCCACCGCATCGTGGTGACCCAAGGCGCCCTGGACGTGCTCGACGACGAGCAGTTGTACGCCGCTCTGGAGCACGAGCGCGCCCACCTCATCGGCCGGCACCATCTCCTGCGCACGATCGCCCGCGCCTTCAACCGTGCGTTCCCGGGGCTGCCGCTCGCTCGTCACGCAGAGGCACAGACGGCCCTGTTGCTCGAAATGAACGCCGACGACCGTGCGCTGCGCTTCCACTCCCGTGAGGCGCTGGCCACGGCATTGTGCGAGGTCGCGGCCGGGCGGGTGCCGTCGGGCGCACTCGGAGCGGGCGGTCCGGGCGCGTTGATCCGACTGCGCCGGATCCTGTCTCCGCAGGAGCGTCCGCCGCGGGCTGTGGGCGTCGGGGTCGTGGTGGCGT
Source organism: Streptomyces sp. NBC_00690 (assembly GCF_036226685.1). Classification (NCBI taxonomy): domain Bacteria; kingdom Bacillati; phylum Actinomycetota; class Actinomycetes; order Kitasatosporales; family Streptomycetaceae; genus Streptomyces; species Streptomyces sp. NBC_00690. The sequence continues at coordinate 1,319,245 of NZ_CP109009.1, read as the reverse complement.
CCGTCACCGCGCCCTTGCTGCCGCTCCTGCTCGCCTGTATCCCCTGAGCGTCTCTCCGCGCATCCCCGGCTTCACGTGACGTACGCATACGGGCTCATGAAGGGGAACCGGGGCCCTCCTGCTTCCTGGTGGCCGGGCGCGGGGGCACGCCCGCCCAGGAGGCCCCCGGTCGAGTGGGTGCCCATCATGACTCTACAGCTAAATCACTTAGCTGATAGAGGTGCTGCCTCGGCAAGGTCGGGAGCGGTCCAGGCTTGACCAACTTCCACTAACGTTCTATCGAGGAGCCAGATCCAGCGGCCCGTCCATGAGCATCGGGATCGACATTTCGTTAAGTTGCTTAGTGAAAATAGGGATCGATGGTGGTGATGTACTACTGAAAAGCGCCCTGGCTAGTGAGAGTTGAGCCAGTCGTAGGTGGCTTGAGCGGAGAACTCGGCCTGTCCGCCCGCGTAGAGGAGGTCGGCTGATTGGAACGCCGGGTCCGCCGCGGTCGCGGGAACGTACGGGACGGCCACACATCGCATCCCGGCCGCACGGGCCGCGACCACCCCCGGCAACGCGTCCTCCACGACCACGCAGTCGCCGGGTGCGCTCCCCAAGCGTCGAGCGGCCTCCTCGAACACATCGGGCGCCGGCTTGCCCTGAGGGACCTCCTCGGCGGACACGATGGTGCGGAAGTAGACGTCGAGGCCCGTTCCCCGCAGGATCGCTTCGATTGCCGCGCGGGACGAACCGGAGGCCACCGCCATCGGCGTTCCATCGCCGTGCAGCAATTCGACGAACTTGCCCATCTCGGGAAATACGGTGGTCGAGGTGCCCGCCAGGGCGAGGTAGTGCCGGTTCTTGTCGGCCAACAGCGCATCCACCGGAGTGTCGATTCCGTACTCCTCGCGGAGAGTCGTCACGGTTTCCCGGGTACTGATGCCGATGAAATCGGTGTGACGCTCCCAGCTGAAGTCCATCACGCCGTGCTCAGCCAGCATTCTGCGTCCGGCTTCGTAGTAGTTGAGCTCGCTGTCCACCAGGGTGCCGTCGAGGTCGAAGATGACTGAAGTGCCGCGCTCGTCGCTCATGCCCCCAGGATGCCAAAGCGGCGATTCATTGCTGAGGGACCGCGCGACCGACGGATTCCACCAAGGGCAGCAGCCGATGGGGCACCCGCTCCCGCAGGGCCATCTCTGTGCGGGTCCGCACCACGCCGGGCAACTGGATCAGTTGCTGTACGACGTCTTCCAGATGGCCGTTGTCCCGGGCGACCACCCTGGTCAAGAGGTCCCCGCCACCCGTGATGGAGAACGCTTCGATGATCTCTGGCACTGCTGCGAGCGCATCGCCCACCTCGTCCAGATGCCCCTGGGTGACCTCGATGTGGACGAACGCCAGTACCGGGTGGCCCAATGCGGCGGGAGAGAGCGCCGGCCCGGTCCCCGTGATCACACCGTGGCGTTCCAGCCGGTCGATCCTGGCTTGGAGGGTGCCCCGCGCAATGCCGAGGATTCGGGCGTACTCCCGCACACTGGTGCGCGGCTGCTCGATCATCAGCCGCAAGATGCGGGTGTCGAGTGCGTCCACGGCCATGGTCCGCCAGCCCTTCTCACAGTCGAGTGTGGTCAAGGTTTTGACTCTACCGACGTCTGGTGACCCGCTCGAAGCCGACCGCCCGTGGAAAGGCTTTCCGTTGGGGGTTTTGACGGGAATTCCTACCTGCGGGAATGACAGTTCGAGGGCGTCGGGAGCATCAGGAATTGGTGGAGCGTCTCTGTCGGCGCGGGTACCTGAATGCGGTGGAATTGGGTCTCCCGTCCGCCCCATTTCACTGTTCCGGAGCAAGAAGCTGCCGGCGGATCAGGAGGACGTGATGAGGTACCCATGGCGCGCCTATTGCCGGTGTGGGGAGCGTGTCTGCCATGGGAGTGTGGGGCTCTGACCGGCCCCGGCTTCCTGGAGCCGTCCGAAGCGCACGCGGGGCCGTCGTGCGGGCGCGAGGCTGGCACGGCGGCCTCACCGGCCCGGCGATTTCGTTCAGGGCGCAGAGACGGCCCTCCACCCACGCGCATCGCTCCAATGGAGTAGTTGTCGGCTCCGAGTCGACAACCGATCGCGTTCCCCCGGACGATGACGAACTCTCGGCTGCGACACTCATCCGCCACTCTCGTACGAGAGGACCCTGAGGTCGCAGGCTTCTGGGCACTCGCTTCGACGTGTCAGTCGGGCGATGCCCCATGGCCCTCCCCTCGTTCCGGTTGCCCAGGGCGCCGTCGCGCCCCCCTCGCCGCCAGGGTGATCAGGGCCCGCCCTGGGTATCGACGGCGAGGCATCGAGAATCGAGCCGACAAGCCGTTCGACTCGACAGCAACCGCCCGATGGCGCCTCATTGGATGCTCGTTCAACAGCTTGCCGGGATGAAGAATAGGACGATGGTCGGGGTGCTCCGCGGCGGTCGGCGAGGATGTCGGGGAGGCTTGAAGGGGAGGAAGGTCTTGACCGCCGCTCCACCCGTCCAGCCGATGATCCGCCGCACCGGCACCCGCCGGTGTGGACCAGAGCAGTGAAGTGAGTGAGTGATGCCTGAGAAGCGCCCGGGAAGGCTCGTCGCGATCAGCGACCTCCACGTCCGCTACGACGAGAACAAGAAGATCGTCGATGAGCTGAGACCGGAGAGGGAGACGGACTGGCTGATCATTGCGGGAGATATCGGAGAAGTTGTCTCCGATATCGAATGGACGCTGAGTACCCTGCGGGACCGTTTCGCCAAGGTGGTGTGGACCCCCGGCAACCATGAGCTGTGGACTGCCCCGGATGACCCCATACAGCTCCGCGGGGAGCAGCGCTACCGCCATCTGGTGGAAATGTGCAGAAGGCTTGATGTCCTCACCCCGGAGGACCCCTTCCCGATCTGGGAGGGCGAAGGCGGTCCGGCAGCCATCGCCCCCCTGTTCCTGCTGTACGACTACACCTTCCGGCCCGAGGGCACCCACTCCAAGGAGTCGGCCCTGAGAGTGGCCGAAGACGCCGGCGTTGTCTGCACCGATGAGTTCATGCTCCACCCCGACCCGTACCCCAGCAGGGAAGCTTGGTGCCGGGCCCGGGTCGAACTCACCGAGGCCCGACTCGAAGCGCTGCCTGCGGATCTGCCCACCGTTTTGGTCAATCACTTTCCGCTGGTGCGGGAACCCACCAGGGTGCTGTGGCACCCGGAGTTCGCTCTGTGGTGCGGTACGACCGCCACGGCGGACTGGCATGTGCGTTTCCGTGCCCGTGCCGTGGTGTACGGGCACCTCCACATCCCCCGGTTGATCCATTGTGACGGCGTGCCTCACCAGGAGGTCTCCCTCGGCTACCCGCGCGAATGGCGGCGCCGGGCAGAGGCTCCGGGGAAGCTGGTCCAGATCCTCCCCGCCACCGCCGAGCAAGCCGGCCGGGCGTGATCCAGGATCGGCCGGCGCCGACCACCATCCCGATGAGAGTTGGTACGAGATGACGCTCTTGCACGAGCCCACCGACGGGCTTTCTTCGTCGGATGCCCGGGGCCGCGCCGCTGAACTCCAGGTGATGCGGGCGCGGGCGGTGGCGGGGCCGAGTGATCGGGCGACCGAGGCGCAGCATGCGAAGGGGAAGTTGACGGCGCGTGAGCGGATCGCGTTGTTGGTGGATGAGGGTTCGTTTCGTGAAGTGGAGCAGTTGCGGCGGCATCGGGCGGTTGGTTTTGGGTTGGAGGCGAAGCGTCCGTTCACTGATGGTGTGGTGACGGGGTGGGGCACGGTTGAGGGTCGGACCGTGTTTGTGTATGCGCATGATTTTCGGATCTTTGGTGGTGCGTTGGGGGAGGCGCATGCGGCGAAGATTCATAAGATTATGGATATGGCGATTTCGGCGGGTGCGCCGTTGGTGTCGTTGAATGATGGTGCGGGTGCGCGTATTCAGGAGGGCGTGTCGGCGCTTGCTGGGTATGGGGGTATTTTTCAGCGGAATACGCGGGCGTCGGGTGTGATTCCGCAGATTTCGGTGATGTTGGGTCCGTGTGCGGGTGGTGCGGCGTATTCGCCGGCGTTGACGGATTTTGTGTTTATGGTGCGTGAGACGTCGCAGATGTTTATCACGGGTCCTGATGTGGTGAAGGCGGTGACGGGGGAGGAGATTACGCAGAATGGTCTCGGTGGTGCGGATGTGCATGCTGAGACGTCGGGTGTGGCGCATTTTGCGTATGACGATGAGGAGACGTGTATCGCTGAGGTGCGGTACCTCCTGTCGATGTTGCCGTCGAACAATCGGGAGAATCCGCCGTTGGCGGTGTCGGATGATCCGGCGGATCGGCGTTCGGATGTGTTGTTGGATCTGGTGCCGGCGGATGGGAATCGTCCGTATGACATGCATCGGGTGATTGAGGAGTTGGTGGACGAGGGGGACTTCCTGGAGGTCCATGAGCGGTGGGCGCGGAACATCATCTGTGCGTTGGCTCGGTTGGACGGCCAGGTGGTGGGGATTGTGGCGAATCAGCCGCAGTCGTTGGCTGGGGTGTTGGACATCGAGGCGTCGGAGAAGGCGGCTCGGTTTGTTCAGATGTGTGATGCGTTCAATATTCCGATTGTGACGCTGTTGGATGTGCCGGGGTTCTTGCCGGGGGTGGATCAGGAGCATGGTGGCATCATCCGGCATGGGGCGAAGTTGTTGTATGCGTATTGCAATGCGACGGTGCCGCGAATTTCGTTGATTCTGCGGAAGCGTATGGCGGCGCTTATATCGTGATGGATTCGCAGTCGATCGGTGCGGATCTGACGTTCGCCTGGCCGACGAACGAGATCGCGGTGATGGGTGCCGAGGGCGCCGCGAATGTGATCTTCCGTCGGCAGATCGCCGATGCGGAGGATCCCGAGGCCATGCGGACCCGCATGGTCAAGGAGTACAAGTCCGAGTTGATGCATCCGTACTACGCGGCCGAACGCGGACTGGTCGACGATGTGATCGACCCCGCCGAAACCCGTCAGGTACTGATCTCCTCACTCACCATGCTCCGCACCAAACACGCCGACCTGCCGTCCCGCAAGCACGGCAACCCCCCGCAGTGAAATCCGGTGGGGACGGCCGAGCGGGCGGTGCACGGGATGTCGGGGCACCACAGCGCAGGTCCAGCACAGTGACGGAATTCCCTCCACACCGTAGGACGGAGCCCTTCATGGACGCAGCCATCCCCACCACACCTCAACTGCTGCCGTGCATCAATGTGATCCGCGGCCACCCCTGTCCGGAGGAACTCGCCGCAGTGACGGCCGTTCTGCTGTCCCGGTCGGTGGCACTGTCGACGCATGCCGTCGGCTGCTCCCGCTCCACCGCCGAATGGCGGCGGCTGGAGCGGAGATCCGGCTTCTGTCCGCCCCACAGCTGGCAGCGCGGCTCGGACCCGGCCTAAGGCCGTCGGCCGTCCGCATCCGAGTGGACGAGACGCTTCCCGGGCGACGCCCCCTGCAGCACCCCGTCGCAAACGATCGACCCGCACTGACGGCCCTTCACTGCCTGCGGTGTGCAGGGGGTGTCGGCCAGGGGTTGGCCCGTTCGAGCAGTACTGCTGCGTCGAGGAGGCGTCGGCGAATGGCCCCGGTGATCGGCAGGAGGCAGGGGCTTGTGAGGATATGGCCATGCACCTCTACGAAGAGCGCTTGACCGTGCCGCGTACCTGGTGGTTGCTGGCAGCCCTCACCGGTGTCGCACTCGGGTTGGTGTTGCTGCCTTTCGGTCCCCTCGTGGCCGCAGCCGCCCTCGCCGGAGGCGTCACGACCGTCTCCCTCCTCGGTCACGCCTATGGATCGGCCCGCATCGTGGTCACACCCGGCGCGCTGGTCCTCGGTGGGCGGCGCATCCCACTGGGGGCGCTGGGCGCGACCGAGATCCTCGACGAACGTGAGGCGTTCGCCTGGCGCACCTGGAAGGCCAACCCGTACGCGATGCTGCTGATCCGCGGCTACGTTCGCACCGCCCTGCGCATCGAGTTGAGGAACGACTACGAGGGCGCACCGTACGTGTACGTCTCCACCAGGCAGCCCATGAACCTCGCGGTCGTCCTGGCCTTCGCCCGCGGATGATCGATTGCCACTGGCACCGCCCTGCCGACGGTTGCCCCGCGCCACGGCTGCCGCGGTCATCGGAACTCTGATCCGTTGGCTACATCTGGCCGACTCATCCCCCGATTAGCTGTGCCAATGGCACAGTCGCTCGATGATGTGTTGAGCCAATGCCAAGGAAGGTGCTTAGCTGGACCTATCCAAGTACCACTGCGCGCCGCGCAGCGCCGGTCGGCAACGAAGCCGAGTTCGGAGCGCGGCGCTTTCGTCGTGTCCGCGCGCCCACCACCCTCGGGCGCCCTGATCGACGAAGAACGAAGACAGGGGGGCGGTACGCCGTCGTGAAGAAGATGTTCGTGGCTCCCGATCCGGGGCTCCTGAGGCTGAGGACCTCGCTGCGCGCTGTCATCGGCATCGCCCTGGCCGTCGCCGCGGCGGAGGTCGCCGGTCTTTCCCTGACCGCCTCCATCACGGGCGGCCTGGCGGCTCTGCTGGCCCTGTTCACGGTGACCGATGCGACCGTGCGCCGGCAGTCGGTGACCACCGCGCTGCTGCCGGTGGCCGGGTTCCCGGTACTCGCCCTGGCCACCACCCTCCATCAGTTGCCGTTCGCCCGTGACGCCCTGTGCCTCGTCGTTGTGCTCTGCGGTGTCTATGCCCGCCGATGGGGGCCGCGCGGCCATGCGCTGGGCATCTTCGCGTTCATGAGTTTCTTCACCACCCAGTTCCTGCACGCCGTTCCCGCTCAGCTGCCCGAGTTGTACGCGGCCGTGGGGATCGCCCTGGCATCCGCAGCCCTGGTGCGCTTTCTGCTCTGGCCCATCGAACGCCGCACTCCGCCCCCTGCCGCACCGGCGCAGCTGCCCGGTCGCGGTCTTGCCCGAGCCACCACCCGGCAGGCCGTGCAGGCCACGGCGGCCAGCGCCTTCGCCCTGTCCATCGGCCAGTTGCTCTCCGAGGACCGCTGGTACTGGGCCGTCGGAACCGTTTGGTGGATCTTCGTCAACACCACTTCACGCGGGGAGACGCTCGTCCGCGGCTTTCGCCGAGTACTGGGGACCGTGGTCGGCATCGGAGCCGGTCTGCTCATCGCCATCCCCCTCCAGGGGGCCATCGCTCCGACGGCCGCGCTGGTCGCCGTCTGCGTCTTCGCGATCTTCTACACGGCGCCCGTCTCCTACAGCTGGATGGTGCTCGCGGTGACGCTGATGGCGGGGCTGCTGTACGGACTTCTCGGGGTGCTGGACTCCGGGTTGCTCGTGCTGCGCCTGGAAGAGACGCTCGTTGGCGCCGTGTTCGCCGCGGTCACCGTGGTCCTGATCCTTCCGATCAGCACGCACACGACGAACAACATCTGGATCGAACGGGCCCTGGAGCGCGTCCGTACGTGCACCGCCGAGTCACTCGCCCGCCTCAGTGGTGTGGCGTCGGCTGACCCCACGCCCCATGCCGCTGAACTGGAGCAGTTGCTAGGGCGGGTGCGGATGTCCCTGGCGCCACTGGTCCATCCGCTCAGCCCCTACCGTGGCCGCAGAGCGCGCGCTCGTCGCGTTCTCGCTCTGCTAGACGAGTGCGCGGAAGAGGTACGGGGACTTGTGGCCGTGGCGGCGGACCCGGCAGCCAGCCACGATGCGCGGCTCGCGGCGGCTTGCTGGCGTGTCGAGGCAGCGGTGAAGTCCTTGATCACCCCGGGTGATGTCCAGGGCGGCGACCCCCGGCACGTACCGGTCGCGGACTCGCTGCCGGGTACCGGTGGAACAGCGCTCACCCATGCCCATGGGTTGGAACGCCTCCTGGTCGAACTGGTGGAGCCGCTGCACACATCGCCGCATTCCCGGCTCGTGACCTCCTGAGCCGACCGGGGGTGTCGACACCGCGGCAGTGTCGAGACCTCCCCGGTGTCGACACCGCGGAGGTCTCGACGGTGGTTGCGTGCCTGCCGTTGCGTGATTTCCGCACGGGCGCGGCCATGCGCCCACTCCCTCTTCACGGCCCCGCCGTCGTTGCCCGTAGTACCGCCGAAGGCGTCGATGGCCCAGTGCTGGCGCAACAGCCTCAGGAGGCTAGTGGAGTCACTCCGTCCACATTGAGGGGCGCATAGGGCCATCTACGCGCCCCCGTGCACCCCTGCGGACGCCTCTCGCAGCCCCATCTGACCTGCGTGCCGAGCGAAAGCGCCAACCACGGTAGGCACGCAGGGTAGACGATCGTGTTCGCAGGGTAGCCACGTCGGCGTCCGTGCCAGCACTGTCGAACCCCGGGATGCGCACCATGTGGAACAGATCGCCCAGCTCTTTCCTTCGCTCCGTCGCCGCACCTGAGCTGCCGGCGAAGCCGCCCGGCTGCCCGGTCGGGCCAGGGGGACGGGTCCCGAGCGCGCGCATCGCAGACGATGACCTGGCGGCGGAAGCGGCGGACTTCATCACCCTCTACCACCGCGAAGAACTCCCCCATCAGGATCCGGCACCCCGCATCGCCGCCGTACGCGAAGAGATCGCCGCCACCGGCACCTACCGCCATACGACGGCCGAACTCACCCACGGCGCACGGGTCGCCTGGCGCAACAGCAATCGCTGTATCGGCCGCCTGTACTGGCGTTCGCTCAAGGTTCGCGACCACCGCCATCTCGACGACGCCGAGTCCATCGCCCGCGAGGCCGCGATCCATCTGCGCCAAGCGTCCAACGGCGGCCGAATCCGCCCGCTGATCACGGTTTTCGCGCCGGACACTCCACACCGACCCGGGCCCCGGATCTGGAATGAACAGCTCATACGGTACGCGGGCTACCGCACCCCCAGCGGTTCCGTGCTCGGCGACCCACGCAACCTGGGGCTCACCGAGCTGGCCCTCGATCTCGGTTGGGCCGGCGGGCCCGGCACCCCGTTCGACGTACTACCGCTGATCATCGCGGACGGCGACGGCAAGCCACGGCTGTTCGAGCTGCCCCCCGAATCGGTACTGGAAGTGGCAATTGAGCCTCCGGACGGCCCTGACTATCGTGATCTCGCCCTGCGTTGGCATGCGGTCCCCGCGATCGCCAATATGTGTCTGGAAATCGGCGGGGTGTCCTATGCCGCGGCTCCCTTCAACGGCTGGTACATGGGCACGGAGATCGGTGCGCGCAATCTGGCGGACGTCGACCGGTACGACCTGCTGCCCCGGATCGCCGAACGGCTCGGCCTGAACACAGCGGACGACCGCTCCCTATGGCGTGACCGGGCCCTCGTGGAGCTCAATCGCGCCGTGCTGCACTCCTTCGACCGTGCCGGAGTCACCGTCGCCGACCACCACACCGAATCCCGCCGGTTCCTCGCTCACATCGACCGCGAAAGGGCGCACGGCAGGGAAGTGACCGCGGACTGGGCCTGGATCGTCCCACCGATCTCGGGCGCCGCAACTCCCGTCTTCCACCGCACATATGACGCGACGGAGCACCGGCCGGCCTATGTCCACCACCCCGACGCCGAGGCGCGGGCGCGCGGTGAATGGGCCGGGTGAAGACACTTGGTCTAGACCTTGCTACCGTCACCCCGGGCCATCAGCCGACCAGCGAAGGGGATCGACGTGGGCGACAAAAGCACCGTGCGGGCATTTATCGGGTCGTTCACCTCGGCGGGCGGCCGGGGCATCATCGCCGCCGACGTGGACCGGGAGACCGGAGCACTCACCGTGACGGGCGTCAGCGACGCCGTGGCCGACCCTTCATACCTGGCTCTCGCTGACATCGATGGCGGATCGTTTCTCTACGCGGTTTCGGAGACCACCGAAGGCGCGGTCGTGGCCTTCGCCATCGAGGACGTCGCCCCCCGCCCGATCGGTGCACCCGTACAGGTGTGCGGTGCGGGACCGACCCATCTCGCCGTCTCCGACGGGCACGTCCTGACCGCGAACTACGGGTCCGGAAGCGTCAGCGTGCTTCCGGTCAAGGGCGGCGGCGAGCCGGCGGCCGTCAGTGGCGTCCTCCAGCACGAGGGCCACGGCCCCGACCCCGACCGTCAGCGCGGCCCGCACGCCCACCAAGTGCTGCCCGACCCCAGCGGACGCTGGGTCCTCGGCATCGACCTCGGCACCGACTCCGTGCGCATCTGCGCGCTGGACCGCGAAGCCGGGGAGTTGAACCAGCACCACGAGACCGCGCTGCGACCGGGCAGCGGGCCGCGCCACCTCGCCTTCCACCCTGCTGGCACCCACGCCTATGTGGTCAATGAACTGGAGCCCACGCTCACCGTCTGTCGCTGGGACGCGGTGACGGGCGTGCTGGAAGTGGTGGGGGAGGTTCCCGTGGTGCCTGAGGACGCCGATGGTCAGGTCTACCCCTCCGAAGTGGTGCTGTCGCAGGACGGGCGCCACCTCTGGGTGGCCAACCGTGGGCCCGACACCATCGCGGTTCTGACGCTGGACGAGACGAGGGAGCGGCCCGAACTCGTCGCGACCGTGCCGTGCGGCGGCAACTGGCCGCGCGATCTGGCATTGGATCCGACCGGCCGCAGACTCTACGCCGCCAATGAGCGCTCCGGGGACGTCACCTGGTTCGACATCGACCCGAACACAGGTGTACCGCGGCGGGCGGGCTCCCTGACCGCCCCCGCGGCATCCTGTGTGATCTTCGCCTGAGTCGTCCGGTCCGACCGGGGGTGAACCCCTAGGGCTACGGGCCCGCGCTGCTGGGGCGGTGCGGGCCCCTCGTGTCGTCCTCCACGCGCACCGGCGGCTGAAAACCGCCGGGCACGGGTCGCGACCGCAGTGGTCAGCGCACGGGCGAACCCTGCGGCTGAGGGGCGATGCCCAGCGTCGTCGTGTACTGCGACAACACCAGCTTCCCGATCGCCGGATAGGGGCCGAGCGGCTCGGCCGCCGAACATCCCGCTTCCTTCACCGCAGCTTCCAACAGGCCCTCGGGCAGTTCGGGACCGATGAAGTACGGCGCCAGCGCGAGCTGTGTCGAGCCGGACTGGCGCAGCTGCTCGGCGATCGCCGCCACCGAGCCCTCCTTGTCGAGCGCCGCCGCCATCACCGGCACGGCCAGCCGCGCGGCCAGCAGCATTCCGGTGATTCCCGCGGCCTTGACCGCCTCGTCGCCACCGACCGACGCGAGGATGATTCCGTCGGCGGCGGTGGCCACCGTGAACAACCTCGCGCGGTCCGCCCGTGCCAAGCTCGCTTCGGAGAGCCGCACATGGACGGCCTCGGCAAGGAGCGGGTGCGGTCCGAGCACATCGGTCAGCTCGGCGGCGGCACGGTTTTCCAGGACCGCCTGCCGGATGCGACGCATCAGAACGTTGTCGGGGCCCGCGAGCAGGGGCACCACCACAGCGGCGGGGCCTTCCGGCTCGGCCACTTCCCGGCCGGCCGCCTTCGCGATCTCGTAACGCTCCGTGCGCAGGGTCGCGGTCCGGGCGAGAACGCTCTCCAGGGTCGGGTACTCGAAGTAGCCCGATCCGCCGGCGTTCTCGGTGCCAGCGGTCCCGTCGGTGTCAGAGGCGTTCGCCGCGTTGTTGGCGGCCCGGGCGGTCCTGGCGTCTTCGCCGTCGAGATAGCCGATACCGACCTCAAGGCCGGGCAGTTCCGACCTCGCAATGCTGATGATCTCTTCGGCCAAGCTGCGGGTGGCGGGCGAGGGGGTGCCGGGGACGGCCAGCACCAACGCGGGTGCGCCCTCGGGAGCGGCCACCGGTTCGGGTCGGCGGTGCCGACCTGACTGACGGGGACGCGGCATTCGTACTGGCAGGCCGGGTGCCGGCCCAGTGGGGGAGCTCATGGCGCCGCATGGTACTGGCTTTGTGGGTGCGGCTGTTTGGGGAGGGGGTGGTCAAGTGACATCTGTCCACATTTATCCGATGAGTTTTGTGAGCCTTGTCCGCACTGTCGCTTCCCGGCTACTCGGTCACCGCGAGCAGGGTGGGATGACCGGGCAGTTGCAGCGAACCGGTCGCCAAAGCCGCGGCCAGCAGCACGGCCCCGGCGAGCGGATCGCCCTGTGCGGACACCACGCGGACTTCAGGCAGTTGCGTCGACAGCTCTTCCCGAAGTGGCCCGAGCAGAGGGGCACCCAGCTTCAACAGTCCCCCGGTCAGGGCTACTTCATATCCCGGTCCGTCGCCCACCGCCCTGTCCGACGGAAGGGCCGCCGCGGCTGCCTCCGCGATATGACGGGCAGCCAGCGCCAGGATGCCCACCGCGACCTCGTCACCCTCCGTTGCGCAGCGGCCCACTCGGGGCGCGAAGGAGGCGAGTACCGCGGGTCGGTCGGACCGCGGGTACACCGCCTCCGGAATGGACTGCGCCGGACCGAATGACGCCTCGGCAGCCGCGAGCAGGCCCCGGGACCCACCGGGCCGCCCGTCATGGGAGCGCAACGCCGCCTCCAAGCCCGCGCGCCCGATCCATGCGCCGCCGCCGCAATCGCCCAGTAGGTGTCCCCAACCGTCGGCACGCCGCCAATCGACCAGATCGGTGCCCAATGCCACCAGACCTGTGCCGGCGGCGACCACCGCACCGGGACGCTGCCCGAGCGCGCCTGCGTACGCCGTCACGGCATCGGAGGCCAGCGCGAGACGCCGTACGCCCAGTGCCGTGGCGAGTGCGTCCGGCAGCACGGCACGCAACTGCCCACCGATGGTGGACATCCCCGCCGCACCGACGGCAGCCGCGGTCACCGACGTACGACCGACGTTCTCCAGCAGTGATCGGGCCATCGGCACCAACTGCTCCATCAGATGCTCGGCGTCGATCCCCGCGCCGCCCGTGCGCACCGGCTTGTCCGACACCAGCACGGAACGGGTCTTTCCACCGTCCGGTACGGAAGCGTCGGCGAGGGTCACCCGCAATCCGGAGCCACCCGAGTCCACCCCGAGCACCCATGGGCCGGTCATTCCGAGCACCTGCCGACCTCGGCCGTGCCGTTCCAGGGCAGACGTGCGCCCGACGGTTCGGTCGCCCCGTACCCCGTCGTTGCACCCGGCAGGTGGCACCAGCGGGTCCCACCACCTGGTGGCCTGCGCCTCGGTGATCTCATCGTTCGACTCCGGAAGAGCGGGCTGGGGTCTTTCGCTCGGACCAGGGTGTGATCAGCAGGATCCGAACGAAGGGCCCCGGGGAAAGGCCGACGGCAACAACCTATCCCGGGCCCCACCCTTCACCTCGGTACGGGGCAGTGGCCTGCCCACCAGGGTGACCACCCTGAGGAGAGGCGTCGGCCGGTGCCGATACGCCGGTAGAGTGACACCCCGTGGCAGCACTACCGTTGAATGAACTTGTTGAGGCCGGATGGGCGGAAGCACTGCGCCCCGTGGCAGATCGCATCGCCGCGATGGGAGACTTCCTCAGGGCCGAAATCGCAGCCGGACGCACCTACCTCCCTGCGGGGGCACACGTTCTGCGTGCCTTCCAGCAGCCTTTTGACGAGGTACGCGTCCTGATCATGGGTCAGGATCCCTATCCGACGCCGGGGATGGCCATCGGGCACAGCTTCGCGGTCGCGCCCGACGTGCGCAACGTACCCGGCAGCCTGGAGAACATCTTCCGGGAGTTGCACACCGACATCGGCCTCCCACGCCCCTCAAACGGTGATCTGACACCCTGGACCCAACAGGGCGTGCTGCTGCTGAACAGGGCGCTGACCACGGCGCCGCGCAAGCCCGGGGCGCATCGCGGCCAGGGCTGGGAAGAGGTCACCGAGCAGGCCATCCGCGCGCTCGTCGGGCGCGGCAAGCCATTGGTGTCCGTGTTGTGGGGACGCGACGCGCGCAATCTGCGTCCCTTGCTCGGTGACCTCCCGGCCATCGAGTCGGCTCATCCCTCGCCGATGTCGGCTGACCGCGGATTCTTCGGCTCCCGCCCCTTCAGCCGCACCAATGAGCTGCTCGAACGCCAGGGTGCCCAGCCGGTGGACTGGCGGCTGCCCTAGGAAATGGCTGGGTGTGCACTCCGTCGAGACCGGGTCAGCGGGACATCTCCCGCTGACCCGGGTGCAGTTCGGCACCGAACCCTCGCGGCACCGATGTCGCATGCCGGACGCCCGGCAGATGTCGCCCGGTGACGATCAGGGGATCCCATCAGCCACGGAGAACCGCGGCACGCACACAGAGGACGTCCGGCAGATGGGACAGCAGGAGCCCCCAGTTGTCGCCGTCATCCGCGCTGGCATAGACCTCGCCGTTGCGATTGCCGAAGTAGACGCCCGCAGGATCGCCGTCGTCGGTGCAGAGTGCGTCCCGCAGGACCGTGCCGTAGTGATCTCCCTCCGGTAGCCCGGTCGAGAGTTCCTCCCAGCTTTCCCCGGCATCGTTCGTGCGATAGACCCGACAGCGCCGTCCGGCCGGCACCCGGTCGATGTCCGCGGTGATGGGGAAGACGTACGCGGTGTCCGGGCGATGGGGGTGGGCGGCGACGGCGAACCCGAAGTCGGACGGCAGCCCGGCGCCGATGTCCGTCCAACTGCTCCCTGCGTCGTCACTACGGAAGACACCCCAGTGATTCTGGAGATATAGACGGTCCAGATCGCCGGCGTCCCGCGCGATCTTATGGACGCACTGCCCGAACTCGGGATGGGGATCGGGCATGAAGACCGCGGACACCCCTTCGTTGGAAGGTGCCCAGCTCGCTCCGCCGTCCCGCGTGCGGAACACTCCGGCCGCGGAGACGGCGACCGTCACCGCGGCCGGGTCCCGTGGGTCGGTCACGACCGTGTGGACCGCCTCGCCACCGCCCCCGGGCATCCACTGCGAACGCGTCGGATGCTCCCACAGGGGCCGGACCAGCTCGAAGCTCTCGCCCCGGTCGGCCGACCGGAAGAGAGCGGCTGGTTCCGTGCCGGCGTAGACCGTGTCGGGCTCGGCGGGGCCCGCGGGGTGGAGTTGCCAGACGCGCTCCAACGACGCACCGGTGTCTTCGGGGAACTTCACCGCCGGCCGGGAGGGCTCGACCCAACTGGCGCCCAGGTCGTCGGAGTGGAACACGGACGGACCCCAGTGGGCGCTGTCGCCACCGACCAGCAACCGCGGTGTGGGCGTACGGGTGTCGATGCCCACCGAGTACACCGCCTGCGCCGCAAAGTGGGGGCCGTCGAACGACCAGGCCCCGCCGCGTCGGCGGCCGATGAAGAGTCCTTTGCGCGTGCCGACCGTCAGTAGTACTTCGGACATGGCCCCTACCTCCTAGACACCGGTGTCATCCCTGAGGTCCGCCCGACGAGGAGCGCCGTCCGCACAGACGGCGGGGGCGCGGCGTCCGGCGCGTGCCGTTCGCAAGGCGGAGGATCATCCTCGTACCGCAGGTACTTGGATGACTCCGACCAACACGGCGGGGTGCGTGCCGGGGGTGTCGCGCGCCGGGCGGGAGTCGTCAGACACGACCTAGGGCCAGTCTGCACCCGCCCACTGACAGTGGCGCTGCGGCCGATTGTTTGCCCAGTTCAGGCCGCGTGGGAAGGCGGGGCGGCGGGCTGATCGTCCGGGCAGCCCACCGCCTGGACAGGGCAGGGCGCCCCGGCCCCGAGTCCTTCCGCACCCTTCGCCGGAGCGGGCCGCGCGGCTCAGACCGAGCGGAGGTACTGGGGTGGAACTGGCACCTCACCGCCCAGAGCCCGGGCCGCACCCCGTGCCCAGGAAGGGTTGCGCAGCAACTCCCGCCCGAGCAGGACCGCATCCGCCTCCCCGTGGGCGACGATCTTCTCCGCCTGGGCGGGTTCCGTGATCATCCCGACCGCGGCCACCGCCAGACCCGTCTCGGCGCGGACCCGTGCGGCGAACGGCACCTGATAGCCCGGGCCCGTGGGGATGCGGACCCGAGGCGCGTTCCCACCGCTCGACACATCGAGCAGATCGACGCCGTGCTCCTTCAGTAGAGCCGCGAAACGCACCGTATCGTCCTGCGTCCAGCCGGCTTCCTCCAGCCAGTCCGTGGCGGAGATACGGAAGAACAGCGGCAACCTGTCCGGCCAGACCGCCCGCACGGCGTCCACGACCTCCAGACCGAATCGGACCCGATTCTCGAATGAGCCGCCGTAGGCGTCCTGACGTTGGTTGCTGTGGGGCGACAGGAACTCGCCGATGAGATATCCGTGCGCCCCATGGATCTCGGCCACCTCGAAGCCGGCAGCCAGCGCATTGCGGGCCGCGGCCACGAACTGCGCGGTCACCGCGTGAATCTGTTCCACCGTCAGTTCGGTGGGCACCGGATGGCCTTCGTCGAAGGGCACCGGACTCGGGGCGACCGGTTGCCAGCCATGGGCCTCGGGGTCGACGGGGTCGCCGCCCCGCCAAGGCAGGTCGGTCGATGCTTTGCGCCCCGCGTGGGCCAGTTGGATGCCCGGAACCGTGCCCTGCTCCTTGAGGAAGTCGGTGATGCGGCGCAGGGACTCGACCTGGGTGGTGTTCCAGATCCCGAGGTCCCCGGGACTGATCCGGCCCTCAGGGCTCACCGCAGTCGCCTCGACCAGGATCAGGCCGGTGCCTCCGGCCGCGCGGGCCGCGTAGTGGGCGAAGTGCCAGTCCGTCGCAGCGCCCATGTTGGGTCCGGCCATCTCCGCCGAGTACTGGCACATCGGAGCCATCCACACCCGGTTGGGGATGGTCAGCGATCGCAGGGTGTAGGGCTGGAACAGGGTGCTCATGGCGGACTCCCTCGGTCGGGGGCGGTGGGGCGGCACGAACGGCAGAGAGCGGCGCCTCGGCTCTGAGAGGCGAGCGCCAACAGGTAGTACGATAGACCTCGTAGTACGGCACCTGTCAAACTACGAGGACTCTCGTACTATGGAGCTCGATGCCGCCCCTCAGCCGCTCAGTCAACCGGCTGCTCAGCCGACTGCTCGGTCAGCCGATCGACGAAGGAGAGCCAGCATGGACAGTGTGACCAGCACCCGTGAACTCGCCCATCCCACCCGTGCGGAGATCCGGCTGGAGAGCCTGCTCCACGCACTTTCGGACCCCATGCGATTGCGTGTGGTCAGCGCTCTCGCAGCATCCGAAGACCAGGTCTCCTGCTCGGACTTCAGTCTGCCGGTCACCAAGTCGACCACCACACACCACTTCCGCGTACTAAGGGAGAGCGGTGTGATCCGCCAGGTCTACCAGGGCACCGCCAAGATGAACGGCCTGCGCCGCGACGATCTGGACGCACTCTTCCCGGGACTGCTCGACGCCGTGCTCGCCGCCGTCGCTCGTCAGTCCGAGCGCATGACGTCGCTCACCGAGGACTGACCACCCGCCTGGCTGCACACCTGGCCGGACGGCACTGCTTCACGACCCGCCCCGGCCGAGGGCCGCCGCCAGGAGGTCGTCCCAACCCGTGATCTTCACCGACGGGCGGCCCAGGGAGCGGCCCAACTCCTCCTCGGCGGCCTCGATCGCCCGCCAGCCCGCCCAGAGCACCGGGCGATGACCCGAGGCCCTCAGCTCTCGCAAGGGATCCTCGACCACGGACCGTTGCACCAACGCACCCGCGTCGTCCAGCAGCGACGCCACCGTCTCCTTGGCGCACGGACGGTTGGTACCGATCACCCCGGTGGGCCCCCTCTTGATCCAACCGGCGACGTACTCGCCGGGCGAAGGCTTCCCACCGCGCAGCACCCGCCCGTCCCGGTGGGGCACGGTTCCCCGATCGGCGTCGAAGGGGAGGCCGGGCAGCGGCACTCCGCGATAGCCGACCGCCCGTAGCACCAACCCGGCTGCGATGTCCTCGTACGCGCCCGTGCCCTGCACGCCACCCAGCCCGTCCGGAGCGGTCCGCTCGAACCGCACCCCCGCCACTGCGCCATCCGCTTCCAAGAACTCCACGGGACGAAGGAAGAACCGCAGGTGGATACGGGGTCCGTTCGGTGATCGCGGAGCCGGGTCCGACTCGTCGCCCCAGGTCCGTACGGTGTCGAGATTGCGACGGTTGACAGCAGGGAGGGCGGCTGCCGTGACGCCCGAGGCGTCGGCATACGCGGGATCCAGGGCGAGATCGGCGGGGGTGACGACCATCCGAGCGGATGGCAGGGATCCCAACTCGCGCAGCTCCTTGGTGGTGAACCTCGCCTGGGAGGGGCCACGCCGACCCACCATGTGCACATCGCGCACCCGGCTGCGCCCCAGTGCGTCCAGTACGTCCTGGGGCACATCGGTCGGTGTCAGTTCCTGTGCCGAGCGAGCCAGGATGCGCGCCACGTCGACGGCCACATTGCCCACGCCGATCACTACGGCCGTCCCGGTGGAGAGGGCGAATCCGTTCCGCGTCGCGTCGGGGTGGGCGCTGTACCAGGAGACGAAGTCGGTAGCGGAGTGACTACCGGGAAGATCCTCACCCGGGATGCCGAGCTGGCGGTCCCGGGCCGCGCCGACGCAGTACACCACGGCGTGGTAGAGCCCAAGGAGCCGTTCCGGAGTGAGGCCGTGGGAGCCCACCTCGATATGCCCGACGAATGTGATCCGCTCATGCTCCAACACGGTCCGGAGGTTGGACTGGAGCGACTTGATCTTCGTGTGGTCGGGTGCCACCCCGTACCGCACAAGGCCGTACGGGCAGGGCAACCGGTCCAGGACATGGACCTCGATGTTCGGTACCCGGGCCTGTTGGACGAGGCCCTGTGCGGCATAGATCCCGCTGGGCCCCGATCCCACGACGGCGATGCGAAGCACGGTCGCACTCCTTCCACCAGGGCTTCCAGCATGGCACCGGTCGGAAGTCCCGGGGAGATGAGCTGACAGGGTGCCTTGCGTGTCGCAGCCTGTGCGGCGTCACAATTTGCAGGAGATTGACTGGTTACGTGCTAATTATGGAAGAAAGTGGGCTTCTTAACGTAACCGATGAATATCAACCAAATGTGCTGCCGTATCCGCCGGTCTGGGAAGTGCAGAGCCATGGCACTGCGACGACCACTTCCGCAGACCCGTCGGGCGATGTGCGGCGTGCGTCTTCTTCCTGGATCGATGTGCGACTGACCTTCGCCGATGGCGTTCGGCTCGATGTGATGGCGGTGGCCGACCGAGGAAACTGGGCGGTCGAGGAGATGCACGCCCATCCGCCCCTCCCGCTGGAGAGCCTCGCGGTACTGGGTGATCGGATCGGGACCCCTGTGACGGAAGCATGCCGGGCCATCGTCGACGGATCGGACGTCGAGGAGTGCGACACCTCCCGCTCGACAGCCGAGGACCACCGTCGCGGGCCCGCCCCCTCGGGCGAGGGGGCGACCGCCCTCCCGCAGTCGCCGGGCGATCGGATCGACGGAGGGTCAGCGGTGCCAGGCCACCGCCGTGTCCGCCCGGCCCGACTTCGCGGCAGGGCGGCACGACGGCGGGCCGCTGACGCCTATCTGGCCGCCCAGCAGCAAGGACTCGATCCAGTCCTCGCTGTGATGAGTGCTACCGGTCGCAGTCGTCGCAAGTCGCTGCGGGTCATCGCCGGCGCCCGTGACGAGGGCCTCCTCCCCTCACGACACAACCGCCGCCGGGGGTGGTGAGGGAGTTCGACGATTCTTCGTCACAACCTCTCCATGCGCCCGATCTCGCTGGTCTGTTGGGCGATCACATCGTTGGCCATCTCCTGGACGAGGATGTTGTTGCCGGTGGAGAGAGCTTCGGCCGCCATGGTGACGGCACCCTCATGGTGAACGATCATCAGCTTCAGGAAGAGTTCGTCGAACGCCTTTCCCTTCGCGGCGCCCAACTGCTTCAACTGCGCCTCGGTCGCCATGCCAGGCATCGGCTCGGAACCGTGTTCATGGTGGCCGCCCTTCGGCTTGTCCCGGCTGTGGTTCGCCAACCAGCCCCGCATCGCGGTGATCTCGGGCTTCTGCGATGCGGCGATGCGTTCGGCCAAACCCTTCACCTTGACGGATTCCGCTCGCCCCGGGGCCAGCGCCGTCATGGTGAGCGCCTGTCCGTGATGCTCGATCATCATCTCCACGTAGCCGAAGTCTGCGTGGTTGGGCGAGTCGTCGGGTATGGACTTGGCAGCCTCCTCCGCGGAGATCGTTCGCGCCGGCTCGCCCGGTTTGCCCGGTGCAACCACTGAAGCGGTGCTTGTCCCCTTGGACTTGGCCGGTGCGTCGGACTCCGACTCGCAGGCTCCCAGGGCGAGTACGGCTGCGGTGACGGCCATTGCGGTCACCGATATGCGAACACGTCTATTCCGTCGGCGGTTGAACACGGATACCTCCTGGGGCACTTGCGATGTTTGGCGACCGTTTGGTGCCTGTTTGGCGACAGTCCTAGCACGCTTCCCACGTGATTCGATCAGAAACTTTCATTACGTGTGTGTAGCCATCTATTGATATGGCCACGCAAAGGAAGATACTGCCGGGGTCCGTGAACCGTTCCGCTAGGAACGGAGACTAGGGAGGACGCAGTGACCCTGTTGCACACCACCCGCGTGCGGCGCAGACGTTTGGGCGTGGCAGCCGCCGCGGCCGGATTGCTTGCCACATTGCTGACGGCGGGCCCCGCCGTCGCCGTCCCCGGCCCCGGGGACCCCGTCGAGAAGGAGGCCACTTCCAGCGAACTGTCCAAGACGCGGTCCGCCATTCAGAACGGTGACATACCCGGCGTGGACGAGGTCGTCCGCAGCAAGAACGTCGAGCACATCACCAACATCCCCAAGGACGCGCTCAAGGGCATCAACTCTGACCTGGCTTTCCAGGGTAAGTACGCCTTCGCGGGCAACTACGACGGTTTCCGCATCTTCGACATCAGCAACCCGAAGGCGCCGAAGACCGTCTCGCAGGTTCTGTGCCCCGGTAGCCAGAACGACATCTCGGTCTCCGGGAACCTGCTCTTCCTGTCCACCGACTCCTCACGGAGTGACAGCTCGTGCGCCAGCACGTCGCAGTCCGGGGCCATCAAGGCTTCGTGGGAGGGCATGAAGATCTTCGACATCAGCGACAAGCGCAACCCCAAGTACGTCGCTGCTGTGGAGACCGCGTGTGGTTCACACACCAACACGCTGGTACCCGACGGTCGCAACGTCTACATCTACGTTTCCTCCTACTCGCCGAACGTGGCGCTCCCGGACTGCCAGCCCCCGCACGACGGCATCTCGATCATCAAGGTGCCGCGGAAGGCTCCCCAGCAGGCCAAGGTCGTCAACTTCCCGGTGCTCTTCCCGGGTGAGGGTCCCGACGGCGGTGGCAACCCCGGTGGGCCCACCAATCCGGGTGTCTCCAAGACCACGGGCTGCCACGACATCACCGTCCTGCCCTCGAAGGACCTGGCCGCCGGCGCCTGCATGGGTGACGGCATCCTGTTCTCGATCAAGGACCCCGAGCGGCCCAAGGTCATCGACCGTGTTCAGGACAACGTGAACTTCGCGTTCTGGCACTCGGCCACCTTCAACCAGGGCGCCAACAAGATCGTCTTCACCGATGAGCTCGGCGGCGGCGGTGCCCCGACCTGTAACGCAGAGGTCGGCCCGAAGCGCGGTGCCAACGGCATCTACGACCTCGTCGGCAAGGGAGACCGGCAGAAGCTGATCTTCCGTAGCTACTTCAAGATCCCGCGCCACCAGGGCACCACCGAGAACTGCGTGGCGCACAACGGCTCGATCATCCCGGTCAAGGGCAAGGACCTCATGGTCCAGGCGTGGTACCAGGGCGGTGTCTCCGTCTGGGACTTCACCAACTCGTCCCGCCCCCAGGAGATCGGCTACTTCGAGCGCGGTCCCATCTCCGCGACCCAGTCCATCTCAGGAGGCTCCTGGTCCGCGTACTACTACAACGGGTACGTCTACTCCAACGACATGGAGAAGGGTTTCGACGTCCTGAAGATCAACGACAGGCGTACGGACCCCGCGAAGCGCGTATGGCTGGATGAGCTCAACGTCCAGACCCAGCCCGACTACTTCGACCGTGACGATGATGACGACGACGATGACGACGATGACCGCGGTCACGGCCATGGTCACGACCGCGATCGTGACTGATCTCTGATCAGGCCGCTCGCCGCATGACGTGTTCCGCCGGGTGGTTCTCCACCCGGCGGAACACCCAGTTCCCAATCGAGTCCGTACCGTTGGAACAACTCCGAGCGCAGATCGCCGAGCGGCATCGCAGCGCCGGGCAACACCATGGCGAACACCGCACCCATCAGCTGGGCTCGCAACAACGGATAGTCGACGTCCACCTGATGGGATCCGTACCGCTCCACCGCACCCCGCAGAAGCGCCGCCAGTCGTTGTTGCTCGGGGCATTGCACGAACCCCTCCGCCTGGAGCACCCCCGACATGTGCGTCCGCATCAGAAGGGGACGGTCCGCAGCGAGTCCGAGCACCGCGTCGATCGCACGGGCCAGTACCTCAAGGCCGTCGTCCGAGAGCGGCTCGCGCTGCAGGGCGGCTTCGAGGGTTCGGTGCATCAGCCGGTGCACGGCCGACTGGAAGAGTTGGCGCTTGCCGGGAAAGTAGTACGAGACCAGGCCGCGCGCCGACCCGGCCCGGTCGGCGATGTCGGCGAGCGTCGTCGCCTCGAATCCCCGCTCGCCCACCAACTCCACGGTTGCCTGAAGAAGCCGTTCCCGGGAACGCCGACGGAGTTCTTCATTGACCGACGGGCGTCGTGGGGACATGCTGGTCTCCTGCGTTGACTGGCTCCGAGCCAATATACTCAGCGCATTCCGTCGTCGGGCCGGTGAGGTCCGTGCGGAGGGGCTGCCCGGACCGGGCGACGCGGGGGATCGCCCGGTCCGGGCAGCGCTGTATCCCGGGTGCGCCGCTAGGGCTGTCGTCGTGCGCCCGCCGAGTATTACGGGACAGCCCTTAAGGAGCGTCCGAGCCCTGCCGGGAGCGCATGAACCGGTCGTACGCGGTGATGGAGAAGGCCACCCAGGCCATGCCCATCAACCAGCCCTCCAGCACATCACTCGGCCAGTGCACACCGAGGAAGAGCCGGGTCAAGCCCACACCGATCACCGAGACGACTGCCGCGACCAGGCTCCACCGCCAGACCCTGGTGCCCGCGCCGTGGCGGACCAGCAGCCACAACAGCAGTCCGCAGGTCACCGTCGCCGTCAGCGCATGCCCGGAGGGGAACGCCGCGTAGTGCGCGGAATCCACCGGGTCGGGCCACTGGGGCCGCTCCCGTCCGACCGCTGCTTTGACGCCTTGCTGGAGGAAGGTCCCCGTCGCGCTGGTGACCGCGATCCAGACCGCGAGCAGTCGCTCGCGTCGCCACCACAACCAGCAGAAGGCCACCGCGATCAATGCGCGCATGGTCCATGGATCCCACACCCAGTCGCTGAGGATGCGGTTGAACCGGACCAGACCGGGCGCGTCCACGGCCCACCGGTGCCAGGTGGTGGAGATCGATCGGTCGAAGGAGATCAGCGGAGACCAGGAGAGGGCGACCAGCACCAGCAGGACGATCGCCGCGACGGACAGGGCGAGGCCGGCGCGGATGAGCTTGACGCGGGAGGAACTGGGCGCCTGACGGACGGGGGGCGCGGATCGTGGGGAGAGCATGGGGAGGATCTTCCCCCTCCGGCGGGATGTACCGCCATCGGTTGCGCGACTCCTTGAAGATCAGCCCAGAGCCAGGATCGCAGGTACGAACGCCACCAGCAGCGGAACCACCGGGACGAAAGCCGCTGCCGCCGTCAGTCGGAGCCTGCGGCCCGCGGTCAGTCGCGGTGTCGCGGACAGGAGTCGATGGACGCGCTGTGGCAGCTGGGCATCAGGAGTGGGGCAGGGGCCGAACACTCCGCGGTCCTCGTTGAGTTCGACGAGCGCGAGGGCGATCGTCAGCCGCCCGAACCGCTTGGAGGCCACATCGTCCGCTGCCAGTTCCACCAGGCGGTGCATCTCGTCCCGGAACGCGGCGAACACCGGGATCTGTGGAAAGCCGTTGGCGAGTGCGGCCGAGCAGTGGAGGAGCCAGTCGTGCCGGAAGCGGGCGTGTCCGTGTTCATGCGCCAGTACGGCATCGAGTTGGCGGCCCTTCAAACGACGCAACGCGGCCGTGGTGACAACGAGTTGGGGCGCTGTACCCGGTAGCCACCAGGCTCCGGGACGGGCACCTTCGAGCACCACGAGTCGATCGCCTGCCGTGGCCTCACCCGGCATCAAGGGGGCCCGCACCAAAAGCTCGGCACGATGTCGTTTGCGGCGGGTCCGGGCACCGGTGATCTCGCGCGTGAGCATCGCGAGAGTCCAGAGGCCACCGCAGGCCAGGGCCACTGCGAGACCTGCGGCCCACGGCTGGTCGGTCCCCAGTGCATAGGCGTCCACGACCGCGCTGGGCGCCGGGGCGAAGACCTGCCCCCTGACCAGTTGCCAGGCGGCAGCCGCACTGAAGGTCATCGAGAGCGCGAAGGAGAGCAGCACCGCCACCACCACGCACTGCCACACCCACAGGGCGACGATCGGCTCGCGCTCCAACCAATCGGCGCGCGACACGAGCCGCGGTGCCAGCACGGCGGCCAGTGCTCCGATCGACAGCAGCACAAGGGAGACCAACATGTTCGTCACCTTATGAGGCGGGAACTATCTGTGCGTACGATCACGCGCGGCAAGTGACGTACGCCACGGTTTCTGGCCGTCATGAGCTGTCAAGAGCGGACGAATGCCCAGAATGGATGGGTGTTCAGAAAAGGTGAAGAGCCTTCGGTCCTACCGTCCTGAGGTGACGATTCACAGCATCAGCAGCATCGCCAACATGGCGACCCCCATGGCCAGTCGGCAGGCCGTCAGCATCTCCGGAGGCACGTCGGAAGGTTCGATCAGGACCGTGCCGACCTTTTGCGCCGCCCTCGGGGCGAGCCGGGCGGCGAATGCCAGTACATAGCCGGCGTAGTACACCGCCAGAGCGCCCGTCAGCGCGGGCAGACCCCCCGCCGCATGGCCGGAGTGCGCATCGCCGTACGCCATCGCGATCGCCATATAGACCATGGCGAGGAGGCCGATGAGATGGTGCAGATGGTGGACGCCCCGGGGCGGCGCCCGCAGCGCCGCGACCGCGGCACCGCCGTAGACGACCGCGTACACCGTCCAGGCCCAGTCCGGAGGGGCGAACGCAGCCGTCGGCACCGCCATGGCGGCCATACCGCACCCCATCAGTGCCTCGCCGCCCACCGCCTCGCGGGTCGGACCCGAGCGGGTCCGCAGTTGGATCAGACCGTACGTACCGGTTCCGCCGCAGAGGGCGACGAGCAGCCAGCCGGACACTGCGGGGCCATGCATGGCGGCCTCCCCCTCCCACTGGCTCCTCGGTTCCCCCGACAGGTCGATGCCCATCGGGAGCAGGAGCGCACCGGGGCGCACAGGGGTGTGCCGGGAGCACAAGACCCGTGACCACTGCTCACGGGTCTGCACATGTGCGATGCATCCACCCCGGCGCGGAACGGGGGGCGCACCCCGTACCCTCGGGGCGTCCGTACCCAGCCGAACCGGGCCGGGTACCCGCCCGCCCCGTGCGGAGGAAGCAGGAGAGCGCCGCCATGGATACCGCACCACCCCGTGAGCCCGACGAGATCGCCTTCCCCGACGAGATCACCTTCAAGGATGCGGTGGAGGCCGATGCCCCGGCACTGGTCGAGCTGATCCACTCCGCGTATCGGGGCGAGGCGAGCCGGGGCGGCTGGACGACCGAAGCCGACCTCCTCGCCGGCGGGCGTACGGACGCGGACGATGTCCGCCGGGTCATCTCCACCCGCGGGAGTCGACTGCTCATGGTGGAGCAGTCGGGGGAACTGATCGCGTGCTGTCAGTTGGAGCACCGCGGTGACGCGGCGTACTTCGGCATGTTCGCGGTGCGTCCGAACGCCCAGGGCGGCGGTCTGGGGCGGCGGGTCCTCGCCGAGGCGGAACGGACCGCTCGTGAGACCTGGGGTGTTAAGTCGATGCAGATGACCGTGATCTCGGTACGGGACGACCTCATCGCCTGGTACGAGCGCCGCGGCTACCGGCGTACCGGCGAGATGACCCCGTTCCCGTACGGCGATGCCCGCTTCGGCATCCCGCTCCGCGACGACCTCGCGTTCGAACTGTTGGTAAAGAACCTCGCATAGATCGCATAGATCGCATAGGTCGTGCTCGACGACTGGCGCCGTACGGGGGGCTCGCGACG
Organism: Streptomyces sp. NBC_00690; assembly: GCF_036226685.1. Classification (NCBI taxonomy): domain Bacteria; kingdom Bacillati; phylum Actinomycetota; class Actinomycetes; order Kitasatosporales; family Streptomycetaceae; genus Streptomyces; species Streptomyces sp. NBC_00690. The sequence continues at coordinate 1,293,157 of NZ_CP109009.1, read as the reverse complement.
AGGGGGCTGCAACCGGTCATCGACTGGGCTCTGCCAGCCCTGCCGGCTCTGTCGCTCGACCCGTGGGCACGGGTCGAGCGACAGCTGTGACCGCTAGGCGGTGAAGCGTCCGGTGCGTTTGATCGCCGGGTAGTCCGTGGTCGCGCCGTCGAGTTCCAGGGCTCGGACCAGTCGAAGGTGTTCCGGGGTGTTCACCACCCAGCCGATCACCGCGATCGCTTCCTCGTGGGCGTGTTCCACGGTCTCCAGCGTCAGCCGCCGGATGTTGAGTGCGAGCGCGCCCGCGCCCACGGCCTTCGCCCGATCGACGATGTCCGACTCCCATCTGCTCGCGATCAGCACGGTCTGTACACCGGGTACGAGCGCGGCGATCTCCGCCACCGCCTCGTCATGGAACGACGAGACGGTGATCCGGTCGAGCAGGTCGCGACGGCGGATGACCGCGGCGAGCGCGCGGGCTGCCGCCACGTCCTTGATCTCCGCCTGGAGCGGAGCCTGCACGGCGTCGAGCACTTCCTCGAAGACCGGTACCCGTTCGCCCTTCCCCGCGTCCAGTCCGCGCACCTCGGCGAGTGTCTTCTCGGCGATGGGACCGCTTCCGTCGGTCGTGCGGTCCACGTCCGCGTCGTGCATGACGACGAGCGCGCCGTCCTTGCTGAGGTGCAGGTCCAGCTCGATCGCGTCCATCCCGGACCGTTCGGCCCGGATGAAGGAGCGCAGGGTGTTCTCCGGCTCCACGCCCATGACCCCGCGATGACCGATGGTGAGGAACGTCAAGATTCTCTCGCTTCCGTCGACGGCGGATTCCGTGCGGCGTCGCCTGACGGCACCGCTCGGCAAGGAGGCAGCCTAGTAGCCGGACGGGGTCGGGCAATGGTGCCCGCACGGTCGGGTGAAGTGGTCTGTCGGTGTGCTTCGTGGTCCCCTGGAAGAAGGAGTGTCCCCCGTCCGTGGGCGCGTCCTCCGGGAGCTTGACGCCGGACGGTGGCCGGGGCGCGACGGGACGTCCGAAAGTCGTGCCTGGCGGCTGGCGAGAAGGGAGCGATGGCGTGACGGGATGCCGACTCGATGCGGAGCATGAATAGCGGAAGACATCGCGGGTAGCTTCCTTCACCGGAAACCTTCCGGTGATCATGGGTAGTTGCAGGATATTTTGCTAGATGCCACTTGTCCGGAAGAAGGTTAAATGGATACGGTGTCTTGACGCGAGGTTCTCCCGTGGAGGAAGTGACATGACGGAAATTCTTGTGCAGGACGCTGTTGTAGCGGCCATATCCATTGCCGACCGGGTGGTGGACCACCCGGCTTGGCCCCGGCTCAAGAATGCCGTCGAGGAGATCCGAGGCTGGCAGTCCAAGGACGGCTCGATCGACCTCGACGCCGACGACGCACCGACCCGCGCCGGCGCCGAGACCGTGCTCGGCCAGGTCGCCGATGCGGTCGAGGAACTCTCCCCCCTCCTTCCGCACGACGCCGAATATCACCGCGCGCTCGTAGCGGATCTGCGCAAGTGGGCCGACGGCGCCTTCGGCGTGCCGGACTTCCTCGACTCCCTCCTCGCCTTCCAGCCCGCCGCTTCACGTGCGGACGGCCTCCAGCACCTGGTGGTCTTCCCGATGTACACGCAGAACGGCAATCCGGACCGCAATCTCGAAGCGGTCGTGCTGCGCATGGTCTGGCCCGAGTGGCTCGCCGAACTGGAGCGGACGCGGTACGACAACCCCCTCTTCTGCGGCATCACCTTCGAAGACTTCACCTCCGGCTACGACACCAACTCCGCGGTGCTCTTCCCGGAGACCATCGCCGTCCGCGAGGCTCCCGAACGCTTCACCTGGGGCGGTATCTTCTGTGACCGCGAGGCCGCGCGCTTCCGCGCCGTCACCACCGCCGCCGTCGACATCCTCGGCCTCGAACTCCCCGCGGACATCGAGGAGATGGTGGAGGACCAGCAGCGCTGCCAAGAGGCGTTCGTCCTGTGGGACATGGTCCACGATCGCACCCACAGCCATGGAGACCTGCCGTTCGACCCGTTCATGATCAAGCAGCGGCAGCCGTTTTGGATGTACGGGCTGGAGGAGCTGCGCTGCGACCTCACGGCCTTCAAGGAGGCCGTGCACCTGGAGGCCGACGGTGTCGCGCAGGGGCGGGACGTCCAGTACGCCGTCCTCTTCGACCGCATGTTCCGGTTCCCCGTCACCGGCGAGCGCGTGCGCAACTACGACGGTCTCGGCGGCCAGCTCCTCTTCGCCTACCTCCACAAGCACGACGTGGTGCGTTGGACCGACAACACACTGAAGATCGACTGGGAGCGGGCGCCCCAGGTCACGAACCAGCTCTGCGGCGAGATCGAGCAGCTCTACCGCGACGGCATCGACCGCCCCAAGCTCGTCCACTGGTTCGCGGCGTACGAGCTGGTCTCCACCTACCTCGCCCCGCACCCCGGCTCCCGCTGGGCCAAGGGTCCCGACGCCCTCGACCTGACCCAGCCCCCTCGTAAACTGGTGGACGACGTGCTTCCCGACGAGTTCCCGCTCAGCATGTTCTACGAGGCACTCGCCAAGAAGCTGAAGAACGTGATCGCCTCCACGAAGGGGATCACCGCAGAGCGCACCCGGAACGTCGAAGCCGCTCCCGGGGCAGCCGCGTGAGCATACGTACACAGGAGGCGACGAGTATGACGAACGCAGGCGGTCCGTTGGAAGGTGCCGTCATCGCGGTCGCCGGAGCAGCAGGCCCCGCTGGTCGGGCGACCCTGCTGCGACTGGCCGAGGCCGGGGCGATCGTGGTGGGGTCCGACGCCGACCCGGAGCGCCTGGCCTCCGCGGTCGACGCCGCTCGCTACGCCCACGGCGGAGCGACCGTCACCGGTGACACCGTCGACCTCCTCGATCTCGCCGCCACCCGCGAATGGGCCGACAAGACGGAGAAGGAGTTCGGTCGGATCGACGGACTGGTCCATCTGGTCGGCGGCTGGCGGGGAAGCTCGTCCTTCGCCGCCACCGAATTGGGGGACTGGGACGTCCTGGAGCGACTGCTCATCCGTACCGTCCAGAGCACCAGCCTCGCCTTCCACGACGGACTGCAGCGCAGCGATCGCGGCCGGTACCTACTGATCAGCGCCGCCGGCGCGAGCAGTCCCACGGCGGGCAACGCCGCCTACGCTTCGGCCAAGGCCGCAGCCGAGGCGTGGACGTTGGCACTCGCCGATGCGTTCGGCAAGGCCGGAGGCGACCAGGGCCCCAAGGCCGCAGCCGCCATCCTGGTCGTCAAGGCCCTGGTCCACGACGCGATGCGCGCCGAACGCCCGAACGCGAAGTTCGCGGGCTTCACGGACGTGGCCGAACTGGCCGAATCCATCGCCGGCGTCTGGGACCGGTCGGCCGCAGAAGTGAACGGACAGCGCCTGTGGCTGACGCCCCGACCGTGAAGACCGACGCACGACGCCATCACGACCCCGCGCTCCGTGGCTTCGCCAGCGACAACTACGCGGGGGCGCACCCAGAGGTCCTGGCCGCACTCGCCCTCGCCAACGGCGGCCACCAGGTCTCCTACGGCGAGGACGAGTACACGGACCACCTTCAGCGGCTGATGCACAGCCACTTCGGTTCTACGGCCGAGGCGTTCCCCGTCTTCAACGGCACCGGCGCCAACGTCACCGCCCTCCAGGCGCTGACCGACCGCTGGGGCGCGGTGATCTGTGCCGAGAGCGCACACATCAACGTCGACGAAGGCGGTGCGCCCGAACGCATGGGCGGGCTGAAGCTCCTCACCGTGCCCACGGAGGACGGGAAACTCACCCCCGAGCTCATCGACCGACAGGCATGGGGTTGGGAGGACGAGCACCGTGCGATGCCGCAGGTCGTGTCCATCACCCAGAACACCGAACTGGGCACGGTCTACACGCCCGGTGAGATCCGCGCCATCGTCGAGCACGCTCATGAGCGGGGTATGAAGGTCCATCTCGATGGGGCCCGCATAGCCAATGCCGCCGCCTCGCTGGACGTTCCCATGCGGACGTTCACCAATGCGGTGGGCGTGGACGTGCTGTCCTTCGGTGGTACGAAGAACGGGATGCTGTTCGGGGAGGCGGTCATCGTCCTGAACCCGGACGCCGTCAGCCATATGAAGCACCTTCGCAAGATGTCCATGCAACTCGCCTCGAAGATGCGTTTCGTCTCCGTGCAACTGGAGGCACTGCTCGCCCGTGATCTGTGGCTGCGCAACGCGCGGCACTCCAACTCGATGGCCCAACGGCTGGCGGCCGGAGTGCGCGACGTCGACGGAGTGGAGATCCTCCACCCCGTCCAGGCCAATGCGGTGTTCGCCCGGCTGCCCCATGATGTCAGCCGCCGTTTGCAGCGCCGCTTCCGGTTCTACTTCTGGGACGAGACCGCGGGGGACGTCCGCTGGATGTGTTCCTTCGACACCTCCGAGGACGACGTCGACTCCTTCGTCCAGGCGCTGAAGGAAGAGATGGCGCACTAGCGCCGACCTATGCATGAATATGTGGCCGACCGGAAATGTATTGCATCCGGTCGGCTGCTTGCTTAGGGTCGACGGGCATGAAGCTCATTCAGCAGGACCCGGACATCGCTGCCTATCTGGCGGCGAGCGAGGCCGTCGATCACCAGCACCCGCTGGTGCGGGAGATCGCTGCCGACCTCCGCTCGTCGGTTGCCCACGATGACCCCTCGGCGTACGCCGAGGCCGCCTTCGACTTCGTACGCGATGAAGTGCCGCACTCCCACGACGCCGACGACCCCCGTGTGACCTGGCGCGCCTCTGACGTGCTGAGACTGCGGACGGGTATCTGCTACGCGAAGGCCCACGCCCTGGCGGCGCTCCTCCGGGCCGAAGGCATCCCCACGGCGCTCTGCTACCAGAACCTCGGGGTGATCCACGGCCTGGTCGCCGTACGGATGTCGAACGGGGGTGAATGGGCGCGACAGGATCCGCGCGGCAACAAGCCAGGCGTCGACGCCCGGTTCTCACTCGGCGGGGAGCGACTGGCCTTCACCGTGAACCCAGAGTCCAATGAAGTGGACTATCCGGTACTGTACGCTGAACCGCATCCGGTAGTGCTTCGCGCGCTCACCACCGCAAGCGATCGTGAATCGCTCTGGCTCCACCTCCCCAGAGAACTATGAGGCACTCCGGCATGGCGCTCACCCTTGATGTCTCCCCCGACGTAGCGGCTCTCGCTCCCGGCTTCACCCATCTCGCCATCGAGGCGCACGGCCTGCTGAACGGGCCCAGCGACGACGCGAGTTCGGCCTTGCTGGACGACGCCGCACGCCGGTTGGCCGTACGCCTCGACGGACGCGCCCCGCACGAGGACTCGCACATGATCGCCTGGCGAGCGGCCTACACCGCCTTCGGCGCCAAGCCCTCCCGGACGCGAAATTCCGCCGAGGCCCTGGCGAAGAGGGCTCTCACGGACGGCGGACTCCCTCGCATCAACCGTCTGGTCGACCTCTACAACGCGATCAGCGTGGCCCATCTGATTCCCGTCGGAGGCGAGGACCTCGACCACATCGCGGAAAGGATGCGGCTGGTGCGAGCCACCGGACAGGAAACATTCGCCACGCTCGCGGCCGGCCAAGAGACGGTGGAGCACCCGGAACCGGGCTAGGTCATCTGGCGCGACGACACGGGCGTCACCTGCCGCCGGTGGAACTGGCGGCAAGGGCCCCGCACCCGACTCACGGAGGAGTCGGTCAATGCCGTCTTCCTCCTGGAGTCACTGCCCCCGATGTCCCGCGCGGAACTGGAAGCGGCCGGCGCCGAACTCGTCGAAGCGCTGGAGAAGGTGAGCCCCGGGGTGCGGATCATCGTGCACCCGCCGCACTGACCGGCCGCCTCGTCGAGAGAAACGTTCGACGGTTGCTCAGCGAGCCTCGCGCACCTCGGCCGGAGTCGGCGCCGTCCCCCCGAGGTGCGCCGGGACCCACCAGGTGTCCGAGGCATCCTTGGGGCGCACGGGGTAAGCGCGCTGGGCATCTTCGAGCAGTTCCTGCACCCGCTCGCGCACCCGACGGGTGATCGCACCCGCGTACTGGTCCTTGGGAGCCTCGATGGGCTCGCCCACGCGGATGGTGACGGGGATGTGGCTGCGCCGGAAGTTGCGCGGGCGCCCCTTGGTCCACAGCCGCTGCGTGCCCCAGAGTGCGACCGGGATCAGCGGTACGCCCGCCTCTTGCGCCATGCGGACCGCACCGGACTTGAATGACTTCAAGGTGAACGACTGCGAGATGGTCGCCTCGGGGAACACACCGATGATCTCGCCGGAACGCAGGGATTCAAGGGCCAGCTTGTATGCGGCCTCACCTTGATCGCGGTCCACCGGAATGTGCTTCATTCCGCGCATCAACGGTCCCGACACCTTGTGGCGAAAGACCGCGTCCTTGGCCATGAAGCGGACCAGCCGCTTCTGGGGGAGCGCGGTGAGCCCGGCGAAGATGAAGTCCAGATAGCTGATGTGGTTGCTGACCAGAACGGCACCGCCCGTGCGGGGGATGTTCTGGGCACCTTGAGTGTCGATCTTCAGGTCGAGTGCCTTGAACAACGTGAGCGCGGCGCCGACGACCGGTCGATAGACCAACTCTGCCATCTGGGGAGGACCCTTCTGTCGTGCCCGGGGAGGGTTCGCCCGGTGGAAGTTACGCAGCCGTAGGTTTTTCGGCACTGTGGCAGATCGTGCCCCATGTGCGTCGCGCTGACCAGTCCTGGAGACTTTGGCGTGCGAGATTCTTGTCACGTCGAACATTTCCGGCCGTACTTGACTGTACTCCCCATGTACAGCGGGGCCGGCGGGCCACCCAAGGAGCTCCACTCGCCCGGCCGGGCGACCTCCCCGCGACTGCCTCGATGGATGTTGACCATCAGCGGAAAACCTTGGCTGAGCTGCTCGACTCTTCCTTTTGATGTCAGGCGGCGGAGTCGCGGGCCCTCGCCGCCCACGGTGAAGGGCTTGCCGCCTTCACGGCCGCTGTGCTCACCGCGTTCGCCATCGGGCCGCAGATGCCGATTTTGGGATGGGCGAACACCTTTTTGAGTTGGCGAGTTTTCGCCCCAGAAGGGCGACCGGGTTCCGGGTGCCCGATGAACATCCAGAGGGCCCGATTGATGACCTTCACCAAGGGGGAAGTGACGCTCTTCGCACCCCGACTCGATGGAATCCGGACCAGGCAGGTGCGCCGCCCTTCGATGGAACCCGGCGCGGCTGGTCTGCCCTTTTGTGTCTGGCCGCCGGATCCCGAGCGATGCGGCGAACGTACGGAGTGTCATGCCATGTTCGGGCCATTGGGCGCCGCCGGCACCCCGTTCGGGTCGCGTTGGCAAGGTCACAGTTCTCGGAGCCTGCGCAGCGGGTAGGTTAAGGACCGTACTGGTGAGTAACGTTTGACTCGGGGTGTGCCCGTCTCGACCGGACACTTCCAGTTCGGGGTCGAGGGCTGCCGAGGAGGTAGTCGCTCGTCCGACGTCAAGACCGCTCGGCAGAAGCCGTTTCAGTAGGAGGTTTGGTTGTGAGTTTGCGGATTGTGGTGTGTGTGAAGTATGTGCCGGATGCTTCGGGTGATCGGGGGTTTGGTGAGGATTTGGTGGTGGATCGTGTGGGTGTGGATGGGTTGTTGTCGGAGTTGGATGAGTATGCGGTGGAGCAGGCGTTGCGGTTGGCGGAGGGGGTGGATGGGGCTGAGGTGACGGTGTTGACGGTGGGTCCTGAGGATGCTCGGGATGCGGTGCGGAAGGCGTTGTCGATGGGGGTGGATCGTGGGGTGCATGTGGAGGATGAGGGGGTGCGTGGGTCGGATGTGATGGGGACGTCGTTGGTGGTTGCGGCGGCGGTGGAGAAGGTGGGGTTCGATTTGGTGGTGTGTGGGATGGCGTCGACGGATGGGGTGATGGGGGTGTTGCCGGCGTTGTTGGCTGAGCGGTTGGGGGTGGCTCAGGTGACGTTGTTGTCCGAGGTGTCGTTGGTGGACGGTGTGGTGGTGGGGCGTCGTGATGGTGATGCGGCGTCGTTGGTGTTGGAAGCACCCCTACCGGCGGTGGTGTCGGTGACCGACCAGTCGGGCGAAGCACGCTACCCGTCGTTCAAGGGGATCATGGCGGCGAAGAAGAAGCCGGTCACCACCTGGGATCTAGACGATCTGGGCCTGGACGCCGAACAGGTCGGCCACACCGGAGCATGGACAACCGTGGACGACGTCACCGCACGACCCGCCCGCAGCGCGGGAACCATCGTCAAGGACGAAGGCGAAGGCGGCCGACAGATCGCCGACTACCTCGCCACCCACAAATTCATCTAACCCACCCCACACCACACCCCGCCCCGCCACACCACGTCGCCCCGCCCCATGTCGCCCCGCGTCGCGTCGCGCCCCGTGCAGGAGTTGAAGGAAACCCATGGCTAACGTCCTCGTCTACGTCGACCACCACGAAGGCACCGTCCGCAAACCCACCCTCGAACTCCTCACCCTCGCCCGCCAATTCGGCGACCCCATCGCCCTCGTCCTCGGCCCCGGCGCCGAAAACACCCACACCACCCTCGCCGAATACGGCGCCACCCACATCTACACCCACAACACCCCCGAATACACCCAACACCACACCACCCCCCACACCCACGCCCTCCACACCGCCTACACCGACACCCAACCCACCACCGTCCTCCTCACCTCCACCCCCGACAACAAAGAAATCGCCGCCCGCCTCGCCCTCCGCACCAACTCCGGCCTCATCACCGACGCCACCGACCTCACCCCCACACCCCACGGCCCCCAAACCACCCAAACCGCCTTCGCCGCCACCTACACCACCCAATCCCACACCACCCACGGCACCCCCATCATCACCATCAAACCCAACTCCACCACCCCCCAAACCCACCCCACCACACCCACCCACCACACCCTCAACCCCACACCCACCAAACACCCCACCACCACCATCACCCAACACACACCCCGCACCACCACCGGACGCCCCGAACTCACCGAAGCCACCATCATCGTCTCCGGCGGACGCGGACTCGCCTCCCAAGAAAACTTCCACCTCATCGAAACCCTCGCCGACACCCTCGGAGCAGCCGTCGGCGCCTCCCGCGCCGCCGTCGACGCCGGCTGGTACCCCCACACCCACCAAATCGGCCAAACCGGCAAAACCGTCTCCCCCCACCTCTACATCGCCACCGGCATCTCCGGCGCCATCCAACACCGCGCCGGCATGCAAACCTCCAAAACCATCATCGCCATCAACAAAGACCCCGAAGCGCCCATCTTCGACCTCGCCGACTACGGCATCATCGGCGACCTCTTCACCGTCATCCCCCAACTCACCACCCACATCAACAACCACAAAAACTAACTAAGAAGATGGATCTTGAGATCCTCTGGCGTGCCCCCGGGGTGCATGGTTCCCAGCCTGCGGCCCTGGGGGTTTCTGTGGTGGTTCGATACTCGATGGACGTTGACGGAAGTCAAGATCGCCGACTAGCTTCGCGATACGGATAGAACATTCCGTTCAACGGAAAGGTCGGGGTCATGTCGGAGGAGAGCCTGGAACAGGCGGTGACGAGCCTCGACGGCGCAGTCTCCCGGGAGATCGGTGAGCTCCTCGGGCCGGTCGACGCCGAGCTGGCGCGGAGGTATCCAGGCGACCCCGGCACCCGCCAGCCCGTGCACACCGTCTATGTCCCCGCCGATCTCTTCGCCGCCGAAACGATTCGCACCTGGGGTGACCGGGCGCTGGCCGCCTTGGACGAGCATGCGCCGGACGCTGCCTCCTTCGCCGCGGTGCTCGGGCTGTCCGACGGTCTCGCCGAATCCGTCCACGATCGGGTTCGTGCACGACTGGCACACGAGCCCGTCGATGATCTGCGGGTCGATTTCGAAGACGGCTACGGCCTACGCTCCGATGCCGAAGAGGACGCAGCGGCCGTACGCGTCGCCCGGCTGATCTCGGATGCGTACCGGAAGGGCACCGCCGCCGCGCAGATGGGCATCCGGATGAAGTGTCTGGAAGCAGCCGTGCGCGAGCGGAGCATCCGCACCCTCGATGTCTTCCTCACCACGCTGGTGCACGGCGGCGGACTGCCCGACGGCCTCGTCCTCACCCTCCCCAAGGTCACCTATGCCGAGCAGGTCAGTGCGTTCGTTCGGCTCCTCGAAGCCTTCGAGCGCACTCATGCCCTGCCCGCGGGGCGACTCACCTTCGAGATCCAGATCGAGACCAGTCAGGCGATCCTCGGCTCGGACGGTACGGCCACCGTCGCCAGGATGATCGGCGCCGCCGACGGACGCGCCACCGGACTGCACTACGGCACCTTCGACTACAGCGCGGGTCTCGGCGTCAGCGCCGCGCACCAGGCGAGTGACCATCCCGCCGCCGACCACGCCAAGGCCGTCATGCAGGTGGCCGCTGCCGGCACGGGCGTGCGGGTTTCCGATGGTTCCACCAATGTGCTGCCGGTCGGCCCCAGCGCCCAGGTGCACGATGCCTGGAGGTTGCACTACCGGCTCACCCGTAGGGCGCTGGCGCGTGCGTACTACCAGGGCTGGGACATGCACCCCGGGCACCTGCCCACGCGCTTCGCGGCCGTCTTCGCCTTCTACCGGGAGGGTTTCGAGCAGGCCGCCAACAGGCTCGCGGCCTATGTCGACCGGATCGGTGGCGATGTGATGGACGAGCCGGCCACCGCCAAGGCGCTCAGCGCGTACTTGCTGAGGGGGGTCGACTGCGGGGCCCTTGACCTGGCCGAGGTCATCGAGCGGACCGGGCTCTCGCGCAGGGAACTCGATGGCTTCGCCGCGCGGGGGCGTTGAGCAGCACGGGGCTCCCGCGGCTCAGACCGAGGCCGGAGGGAGTTCGCCCGAGCCCCGGGGTATGAGCGCGGTCCGCAGTGTCACCTGGGTCGGTGTGTCGTCGGCGCCGTCCAGCCGGCGGAACAGCCGTTCCGCGGCGGTGCGTCCCAGCGCCGCTGCGTCCTGGGCGATCACGGTGATCCCCAGTAGATCCGCCAACTCGATGTCGTCGAACCCGACCAGAGCGATCTGTCGTTGGTGGTCCGCCAGTGTACGAACGGCGGTCACCGTCACCCGGTTGTTCCCGGCGAACAGCGCCGTGACCGGCTCCGGCCCGGTCACCATGCCGGTGACGGCGTCGCGCACGACATCGGGGGCGGTGGATCCAAGCGTCATCCACGAGTCGTGCACGGGCAGTTCGGCGTCCTCCATGGCCGCCCGGTAGCCGCGCAGCCTCTCGGTGGCCGTGTGGATGCGCGGTTGGTCACCGACGAACCCGATGCGGCGATGGCCGTGGGCGATGAGGTGGGCCACGCCGGTCCGGGCGCCGCCGTAGCTGTCGGACAGGACGACGTCCGCGTCGATCTGGCCGGCGGGACGGTCGACGAACACCGTTGCGACGCCTGCCTTGATCTCGGGCTCCAAGTAGCGGTGGTCGTGTCCCGCAGGAATAACGATCAGTCCGTCCACCCGTCGAGCACAGAGGGCGAGTGCCAACTCCTGTTCCCGTTCGGGGTCTTCGGCGCTCGATCCGTTGATGAGCAAGGCGCCGTGCGCTCGTGCCACTTCCTCCACCGCGCGGCTCAGGGGACCGTAGAAGGGGTCCGCCAAGTCCTCAAGCACCAGACCGATGGAGGCAGTTCGGCCCTTGCGCAGGACACGGGCGCTGTCGTTGCGCCGGAACCCCAGGGAATCGATGGCTTCCTGCACCCGTCGTTCGGTCTCGACGGTGACCCCGGGTTCGCCGTTCACTACGCGCGACACGGTCTTCAGACCGACTCCTGCACGCGCAGCGACGTCCTTCATCGTGGGCCGAATGCCGTAGCGCGGCTCAGGTGATCGGGTCCGTCCTGGCACGCGAGAAAAACGATCGGTACCGGCCACAGTGTGTAGTCCTGTCGTCATACGGTATGTGTGAAGGTGCAGCGCGTCGAGCATAGGGCCTGGACAACGTTGTCAGGGGCACGGAAACTAATCCCACGCCGTACGTCCGACCAGTTCACCGGGGGATGCCACGCAGATGCATACCGACCTTGTCGTCGCGCTGGACATAGGTGGTACCAAGATCGCCGGAGCGCTGGTGGACGGTGAGGGCCGTCTGCTGGTGAGGGTGCAACGTCCCACTCCGGCCCAGGAGGACGCCGAGACGGTGATGAGGACCGTCGAAGCGGTCCTGCACCAACTCGCGCGCTCGCCGCTCTGGGCGCGTTCCACGGCGGTCGGCATCGGCAGTGCGGGCCCGGTGGACGCCCTGGCCGGCACGGTCAGCCCGGTCAATGTGCCGGCATGGCGCGACTTCCCCCTGGTGTCCCGAGTGGGGCGGGTGACCGGCGCGCTACCCGTCCAACTCATGGGCGACGGAGTGGCGATGACGGCCGCGGAGCACTGGCAGGGCGCAGCTCGCGGCCATGACAACGCGCTGTGCATGGTCGTCTCCACCGGAGTCGGCGGGGGACTGATCCTCGGTGGCAGACTGCATCCCGGGCCAACAGGCAACGCTGGGCACATCGGCCACATCAGTGTCGACCTGGACGGCGATCTCTGTCCCTGTGGTGCGCGCGGTTGTGTGGAGCGCATCGCCAGCGGCCCCAACATCGCCCGGCGCGCATTGGAGGCCGGTTGGCAGCCCCGCCCCGACGGTGACCGTTCCGCGGCTGCGGTCGCCGCTGCGGCCAGGGCGGGCGACCCGGTCGCCGTCGCCTCCTTCGTACGAGCCGCCCAGGCCCTCGCTGCTGCGATCGCCGCCACGGCGACGCTCGTCGAGATCGATATCGCCGTCGTGGGCGGTGGAGTGGCCGGGGCGGGCGATGTGCTGTTCAGACCTCTGCGTTGCGCCCTCCGTGACTACGCCACCCTGCGCTTCGTCCAGCGGCTCACGGTTGCGCCCGCACTGACGGGTGCTGACGCCGGTCTCGTAGGGGCCGCAGCCGCCGCCGGGCTGGGCAGTCGAGGGGGGACGGCGGCGCCCATCGGGGCCTGAGGCCGCCTCAGGGGTCCGGTGTCCGCCGAGTGACGGGGTGAACATCGGGGGAGGGCCGGCAGACAACTGCCCAAGGCCCGTGACCGGCCTCTCCGCGGTTCCGAGGAGCCACCGGGGCCGGCCGGCGCGGGCCCCGGTAGCTGCCCCGAGTCTCCGTGGCAGGGTGTGCCGGACATTCGGCTGTCGGCCACAAGAGGGGGAACCGTGATCGCGCGACCCAGAAAGTCGCTGGTCATCGGCTTACCTGCTGGCACGCCTTGCAGGTACCTGACCCAAGTCAGCTTGTTCTTGGCCTGCTTAGCCCTGATGGGCAAGATCCTTCTTCCATTCGTCTCCCATGGGGCAAGGAGCTCCCGGGCTGTCATGGAGTTCAGGGTGTCCCCGGGGCTCGGTCGAATCCCTGCTCCCCAAGTGCTGGTGGCGAGACCCAGCCTTGCCCCACCGGCGCTCGCGAGACCTGAGATGTCCGCGGACAAACCGAGTTGTCCGTAGTCGACCTGCGGTTTCGCCCGTATCGCGAGACGGACAAAGGTAGGGGACCGCACCGTGGAAACGAGTCGTCCACGTGCCGAGGAGGTCCCGTAGTGTCTGCCCTTCGCTCCCGCTTTCCCTCCCACAATTCCGCGTCCCAGCCCGCCAGTTCTCCACTGACCCGGCTCCGCCCCTCACTCATCCGCGCCACTCGCAGCGCGGTGGTTCTGCTCCTCTCCGTGCTGCCGCTCGCCGCCGACGGCACCGCCGTCGCAGCCGACACGACGAACCTCCCCAGCAAGGTCTCGGCCCTGACCTGGAACGTCTGCGGCGCCTGGCGGGGTTGTGTGGAGTGGGACGAGCCCGAGGCGAAGGTCGAGCGGGTGGTGGAGGTCGTTCGCCAAGACCCGACCGTCGCCGTCATCATGCTCCAGGAAGTGTGCCTGGGTCTGCACGCCGAGCCACTCCAACAGCGGCTCGGGGACGGTTGGTTGGTGCGCTTCCGAGCCGCTCCGCACACCGGGCCGGGCGAGAGCCCGAACGGCGTGGTCTCCTGCGACGCTGACCGGCGAGGGCTACCTCCGGGCGACTCGCCGAGCCCGCTACTCGGCGGCGACGAGCAGGGCGGGCAAACCCAGGATCAGCGCGCCCAGATCGGCGGAAGGCGGGATGTCGCTGGAGTGCTCGTCGCCATGAAGAATCTGCCGGGCAGCCAGCTACACCCGGTCAACATGACCTTCGTCCAGGACCCGTCGCAGGGGGCTGCCTGCATCAAGGACACCGGCAACCTGCTGTTCGCCTGTAGCAGCCACTTCATGAATGAGCGGGCGGACCCGGATCGTCGCAGCCGCATCGCGAGCGGTCACAACTACCGAGACCAGTCCTTCTTTCTGCAGGAGCAGGGGTACCGGACCGTCATCGGCGGAGACCTGAACGCTGCACCGGACAGCGGCCCCCTGCAACCGTTGTACGACGGGAACTTCGAGGCGGATTCGACCATGAAGACACCGACCTTCTGGTCGAAGTCGCTCGTCAAGCTCGATCACATCTTCTTCAGCGATCACGGCTGGGACTCGCTCGGGGCCGGCATCTTGTTCCCCGGCGACCTGTCGGACGGGCACTGGCTGAGCGACCACCTGATGCTCAAGGGCTCCGTAGCCCCAACGGGTTGACCCCGACGAGCTGACCCCGCGCCGCTGATCGCGAGAGGAACCCACCCCGATGAGTTGGCCGCGAGAGGCACCGCTGCGAAGCGAACAGACCGTGCAACGCGGTGACCCTGAACCTCACCGACGTGCAACGCAGTGACCGTGAATCGAGAGAGGAAGCTCATGAAATCACATACCCGAATGGTGCTGGTCATCGCCGCAGTCCTGTTGGCCACCGACACCGTCAATTCCACAGCGGCCGTCGCTGAGCCGCCGGCCGCAGTGGAGTACCAGATCGGCACGTTCAACATGGCTGGTGGCAACAAGCACCACGGGTCCAAGGGACCCGAGGCGCCTGAGGCACTGGTGCGCAGCATTCAGGAGCGCGGGCCGGCCTTTGTCGCCGTACAGGAGGGCTGCGCGGACTGGAGCGACCATCTGCGGGCCCGGCTGGGCGGGACGGATGGGAGCCGCGAGCACGCGGTCTTCTTCAACCCGGTGAAAAGGGGCGTCTCGGGACCCGATGGAAGGTTGGGGGACCCTGGTGTTCCGGATGAAGCGCTCGCCGATGCCACATGCGACAAGAAGCCGGTGGCCTTCGGCAACGCCGTGATCGTCCGTACGGACGTCTTCGGGCCGGCTCAGGACCTGCGGGTCGAGGAGCACCCCCTGACGAGTGCGGTGATGCGTCACGCCGTGTCCGAAGGCGGGGAGAAGGCCGGTAGGTACGCCACGAAGGAGCGTCGCGAGATGTTCTGCGTAAGGTCGGAGGCACGGCGGATGGTCGCGTGCTCGGTGCATCTCACGCACGACGACCGTGACCTGCGCATCGCCGAGGCGTCCATGGCCCAGGGCATCCTTCGGGATGCCTATGCGGGATACACCACACTACTGGGGGGTGACTTCAACGACGATCCGCTCTCGGCCACGGCCGATCAGTTCTACGCCCCGGGCTATGAGCGCGGCGCGCAGGGCGAGTTCAAGGAGGTTGACAGCCCGTGCGGAAACGAGGTCAAGCGCGGCTTCACCACCCGGGAACTCTGGTGGCCCTACACCTACTGCCGGTCCGGTGAAGCCACTCTCAACGGTGACAAGATCGACGCGTTGTACGTGCCCCTCTCGGTCGAGGTGAAGTGGGCGGACGCCACGAGCGCACAGCACTCCGACCATGTACCGCTGTGGGCTGGGGTGATGCTCCGGGCATGAGACCGAGCGCGTTCCGATGGGGCACGGGGGCGAGCCGCCCCCGTGCCCCGCTCCGAATGGAGGTACCGGCCCTCAGCCGGCCCTCAGCACTCCGCCCGGCGGGCCGCCCATCGCACTCCAGGACCCCCCTTCCGTCGATCGACGGAAGACGGCCTTGCCATCGGTGCTCACCCGGTATACCTGCCCGCCACCCGCGGTGAACGCCGACCCGGCCTCACCCCAAAGGATCCAGATATTGGGCTTGCCGGTGTACTTCCACAGCCGGCCGGTCTTCGGCGCCTCGCTGAACACCGCGTCGGCGTCGGCGTGGATGCGGTCCGACGGTCCGCCAATGTAGATCCACTTCTTACTGTGGCCGCTCCGCGCGAAGACGCCGGTCCGCTCGGGGTCAAGCCCGTAGAGCTGGGAGTCGCCGACCGCGAACTGAGCGCCCGGCGTACCGGCGAAGACCCAGTCGCCCGGCTTCCCCCGGTACTCACGCAGACCACCGTCGTCGGGGGCGCTGGCGTACAGGCCCGCTCCGCCGCCATAGAGGTGCTCGGCCGGCCCGCCCACCGGCGACCATGCCTTTCCTGGTCCGTTCCACCGATGGATCGCGGAGCGGTCCGCGGCCAGTCGGTAGACATGCGTGCCGCTGATCGCGAACTCGGCGCCCGGTTCACTCACCGGCTGCCAGCTGTCCGGCTTGCCCCCGTAGACGAGTAGACGGCCATCGGGAGTGGTCACGAAGACACCGGCGGGACCCGTCAGGAGGCTCGTGGCCCGGGCGCCGATTCTCGTCCACCCCGAGTCCCGGATCGTCCAGCGGTACACCCCGCCCGGGGCCAGTACATAGACGTCGTCTGCGGGTCCCGCCGAGATGACCGTGGGAACGACTGCCTCCGCGGCGCCGCCCCGGCGCGGGCTGACGGGGGAGGGGCTGGGCGTCTGGGCAGCCGCTTGCGGGGACGAACCGTGCGGCCCCTGCACGGCGATCAGTGTGATGGTGGCGATGGCAGCGGAGAGGGCAGCCGCCGCGAGCCAACGGGAACGACGGGTCTGCGGTAACGACTTGACCAGCGCCACGAGGAGAATCCGCACTCGTCGCCTACCACCTGACGATTCGTCGGTCCGGGGCGGCACTGTCACGCCGCTCGCCCCGACGCCCGGAACCGGACCGGTCGCTTCGCCCGCGTCCGGATCGGCACCGCCGACGACGGGGCCCGCGGGCAAGGCTGTGCTCCCCGCGTCCGGATCGGCACCGCCGTCCCCCGCCGGTGGCCTCTGACCCCCGGTGCTGTCCGGGGCCCTCGCGGCACCGACCGACCCGGCGGAGCCCTCATGCTTCTCACCAGGTAATGGCTCCCCGGCCAGCCCGCCCTTCGCCGCCTCTTCAGCAGCCTCATGGAGGCGGAGCGCCCGCTCCCACAACGGGGCACGTGCCCGGGGGTCGTGGGCCGTCAGATCATGCAGCAGCCGTTGCAGCAAGTGAAGAGGGATGATCTTCTCGCCGGACCGGTAGGTGCTCCAGGTGGTTCTCTTCCCTCCGTACCCTCCGTATCGGTCCTCCAATTCACGGAGGGTCCACATATGTGTCAGCTCGCGCAGGAACCGGGCGAGCGCATTCGCGGCCTCGGTCTCCCCCTTGAGCTCCCCCTGCGCACGTCCAGGTCTGCCCATGGACCGCTCCCCCTCTCGCGGCCGTCGCCCGGTACCTCTGGCAGCGGCCATGACATGCGAGAAGGGTCTCAGCCCAACCCATCGCGCGCCGTGGGTTTGGGCTCTCACTGCGGAGACCGTCCAGGCGATCGCATCGATCACCCCACGATGATCCCTCCACCGGCCACCCGTTGCGGCGTCCGGTCAGGCGACGAGGGCTCGATCCGAGCCCACTGCGCGTCAGTCAACGACACGCCCAGTCCAACGATCAGACGACTGAAACCGCCTAGGAGTGACGTGCGAGGGCGTTGGACGGGGTCCGCGTGCCTGGGGACCGATGTCAGTACGCGCCGAAGGACCAGAAGACCCCGACCTCGTCGCCCGACACGGCGATGAGGCCAAGTTCTTCGAGCAGGTCGAGCCCGTTGATGTACTCGCTGGTGGTGAACCCGTGGACCCTCGTCCCCTTGAGGCCGGCCTGGACGAAGTCCCGGGCGGGGTCCGACGCTGCGTCCAGGGCGTTTGTCCAGAATTGGGTGTCCGGGCCATAGCGGTCCAGTAGCAACTGTGCGTCAGCCAGCAGGGCGTCGCGCTCAGGCCGGTCCCGGACGGGCCGGTCGTCGTTCCACTCCTCCGCCATGACGGCGAGCGTGGTGACGGCCCCCGCTGGCTCCAGCCGGTGGAGGCGGTCCCGGAACCCGGCGGCGGACGGCGGCTCGAAGGGGTACGCCGGTAGGGCGTGCCGGGCATCGTTGGTGCGGTCGACGTCGATTCGCAGCCAACCGCGTGGGTCTGGGACCTCGCGGTGCATCAGTTGGAGCACGTCCTCGGCCCAGTCCTCGTGCCTGCGCGGGCCGGTGGCGAGGAAGATGTACGGGTCCTCCAGCAGGCGCAGGGCCGCCGCGTTCCAGGGGCTTCGGCGCCGCCGCAGTTCCATAAGTGAGCTGCCGACGCTGCGGGCGAACACATCGGCAGGTGAGCGCGGGATGCGGGCCAGTTCTCCGTGCCCCCACCGCAGGAGTTCCATGGCCGCA
Organism: Streptomyces sp. NBC_00690; assembly: GCF_036226685.1. Taxonomy (NCBI): domain Bacteria; kingdom Bacillati; phylum Actinomycetota; class Actinomycetes; order Kitasatosporales; family Streptomycetaceae; genus Streptomyces; species Streptomyces sp. NBC_00690. The sequence goes on along the minus strand of NZ_CP109009.1, from coordinate 1,274,655 downwards.
CCATCCGCAGCGTGCCCTTCCAGCCCGCGCGGTGCCTCGGGGACGACGGCGCGGTTTCCCCGCTGGAGTTCGCAGGCTGCCCGCCACAGGCATTCCAGGTGGGCGTCGAGAAGGTCGAGGGCGGTGCGGTCGTCGTCTGCCGTGCTCATGGACCAACTCTAGGTGTGTATTGAATCCCAGGGTTGTTTGCGCGGGTGATGGGTGGGTGTCCGTCAAGTGCGGTGTGGCATCGGTGGAGGGCGGCGGGCTTACGCGGCGCTTGTAGGGCTGGTTGTCCAAGGACGGTGGACGCCCGCCCCAACTGCCTCGCCGGGGCCGGTCGCGAACCTGGTCGGCCCGCTCGGGAGCGGTGTGGCTGATGTTGCGGAACACCATTCCCGACCGGAGAACTCGGATGATGTTGATCGGAGTGTGCCCCGCGGCGAGGGCTGTGGTTCAACTGATGAAATCGCAGCACAATTTTGAACACGTTCAAGTATTTGGTCTAAGCTTGCCCTGAGACGAGGGAGGGTCGCCGATGAAGATTGTGATTCCTGGTGGGACCGGGCAGGTAGGTGCGATCCTGAAGCGCGCACTCGATGCCGCTGGCCACGAGGTCGTGATTCTCGCCAGGCGTCCCAGGCACGAGGGCGAGGTCCCATGGGACGGTAAGACCCTGGGGCCATGGGCGGCGGCGGTGGACGGCAGTGATGCCGTGATCAATTTGGCCGGACGGACCGTGAGTTGCCGCTACACGGCGGCCAATCTCCAGGAGATGATGGACTCCCGGGTCGACTCCACCCTGGTGGTGGGCGCCGCGATCGCGGACGCTGCCCGACCGCCCAGGGTCTGGCTGCAGATGAGCACTGCCACGGTGTACGCGCACCGCTTCGACGCTCCCAACGACGAGTTCACCGGTGTGATCGGCGGCACCGAACCGGGTGTGCCGGACTACTGGGCGTACAGCGTCGAGATCGCCAAGGCATGGGAGCAGGCTCAGCAACAGGCCGAAACGCCGGCCACACGCAAGATCGCACTGCGCTCGGCCATGGTGATGAGCCCGGACACCGGCGGTGTCTTCGCCGTCCTACTGGGACTGGCCCGCCGGGGTCTCGGCGGGCCAGTCGCCGGCGGTGCGCAGTACGTATCGTGGATCCACGAACTCGACTTCGTGCGCGCGGTGGAGTTCCTGATGAACCGAGAAGACATCGCAGGGCCGGTGAACCAGGCGGCTCCCCATCCACTGCCGCAGCGCGCATTCATGCACGCTCTACGCTCCTCGTGGGGTGTACCGGTGGGCCTCCCTGCGACCAAGTGGATGGCCGAGGTCGGCGCTCTCGCGCTGCGTTCCGATACCGAGCTGCTGCTGAAGAGCCGCCGCGTAGTCCCCGGCCGACTGTCCCAGGCAGGATTCGACTTTGCGTACCCCAAGTGGTCGCAGGCCGCGGATGAGTTGGTGCACCGGGTGCGCAGCCGGGTCGGGGGCGGTTCCCCGGCACGCCGGTAGACAACCTGAGACGCTGGATGATCTGGTTGCCCCGGTCGGGCCCAGGCCAGCCGGTGCAACCTCGTCAACGGGCCGAGCGCACTGTGGTGCTCGACCCACTGGTCTTCCGGGCGGTGTACCCCCCGGGTGCCCTCTTTGCGGGCATCTTTCCTGCTCAGGGGCTTCTCAGGCATCTAACGTCAGCACACCCGACATCGTCGAGCTAGCCGTTGTGCACCGCACCTTCAGGTTGTCGAGAAGACAGCAGTGTCTTCCACATCGCGGATCACCTCATGTCCTGTGTTGTGTGGTTCGTTCGGTGTCGGACACGGAACGGATGAAGGCGATGGTGCGGGAGCGCATGCTTTCGCGGCGGGCGGCGATGATTTCGTCTACCGGGGGATCGAAGGCGTGGCGGATCGGTTTGGTGTGCATTTTCACCGCGCAGTCGAGATCGGTGCACAGGAGGAGGCCGTTGCCGCGGATGGTTGCGTCGTCGCCGGGGGTTGGTTCGTAGGCTGGGTTGCGGGGTGTGAGCCACACCTGGCCGTTGCGCGGCGTAGGCGCTTGAGGGTGGCTTCACCGTCCGCGAGCGCCGCGACGATGTCCTCGTGGTCAGCGGTGCCTTGAACGCTTCACGGCGATAGTGCCCCCTCGCAGATCGCGGCTTCAATCATGCTGTCACCCACAACTTTGAGCGCGAACAAGTCGCCTTTGCCGACGAGGTTGCGTGGCAGGGGGCTGTGGGCCTGGCATGTCGGAAGGGCCAGTAGCCTCAGGCGCCATGGGCATTCAGATTGATGTAGTAGCGGGCTACCCGATCAACGATGAGATGGAGAGGGTGCTCGGGTTGGCCGAGGCGGTCGGCGAGCCCGTCTCTGTCACGTTCATGTGGGAGGGGCGCGAAGAGTCGGAGCACGCGGTGATGGTGCCCGCGGCCACGCTGGCGCTCTGGGAGCATTGGGCTCCCACCGCCTATCCGACGAGTGGAGCTGGAGACGAGAACCAGGCTGTGGCGGAGGAGCCGGAACTGGCCCATCCAAAGGAATTCGGCGCATTCACGCTCTTTCGTCGTCGCATAGGAGGGCGTACGGCGGTTGCTCGCAAAGGCGTGGTGGTCGCCGAGCTCCTGGACCCCGACGAGGCTCACTGGCTCCAGGAGACGGCCCGCAATGTCCGCCAAGGCTTCATGGATCCGAAGCAGAGGGCGGCGTTCGAGGAGTTCCTTGCCCGGCAGGCATCCCTAGATGAGCAGTGACACGCCGACTCACCTTCGTGGCTCTGTGATGAATCTACGGCTCTTGTCCGCTTCTCATAAGGTGGTGACACTGAGTCACGCCAACAGGACACGATGACGCAGAAGTTCGAAACCTGCGCGGTACGACTCCGCTAGCGACCCCGAGCCCGGTGGGATGTTCCAGGATGAGAGCGAGGCGTACACCTACGGCGTCGACCGAGAGTCCGACGTCCGCAACAAGCGCAACAGGCCGCCAGGCGGGTGACCCTACGAACATGGCGGTCTACATCGGTCGAAGAGATCACACCGCTTGAGGACGCCTTCCGTGACTACGTGACCGTCAAGTACTCGGTCAACTACAGCAAGAACATCCTCGGGCTTCTCAAGTCGCTGATGGACGACGCGGTCGTGAAGTGCAAACTCCGCGAAGAAAGCCCGATCGTGGAACAGCGTCGCCGCGGCCGGCACGAGCGAAATCAGATCCGCCGCGTTAAGCGCAAGCTGTCCATCCAGTCCGTGCACCAGTTGGCTGACGACGAACTGCGCGAGGAAGCCGAGCAGCGGTACGAGGCGATGCTCGCGATGCGGGTGCAGTATCAGATGTACGTCGCGGACAAACGGCGTGTGCTGGCAGCTCCGAAGTACGACTCATGGAGAACACTGGTGATGCCGCCCTCTCTCCATGGGATGCATGTGGCTCTGCTGGCAACTCACGAGAAGCCGTGGACGCTTCTGTCTGTCATGGGGAAACCGCTTCTGGGGACGGATTTCGATCGGGACTACCGGTACCCGATCCGGGACGGAGCCGAGAGTCGGAACTCCGGGCCACGGTATGTGCGGTGGGCGCGGCCCGCGATGCCGGCGGTCTCGGAGATGGCCGGGCGGGGCATCTACCGATTGCGGCACTGGCACAAAGCGAAGCTGGATGAGCCGGGTGACATTCCCCGCGTGGCGGGGTGGAGGCCCGAATGGGGCATGAGCTTCCGGGTGTGGAAGGTGTGTACAGCGAGGTGACGGTTGCGATGGAGGAGAGAATCGGGGAATACCTTCAGCGCGTATGGGAGAAAGAAGTAGTGGGTGCGGGGTTGTGGACGCCTCCTTTTCCCATGCCGCTCCCAGCTGACCTACGCAATGCCGCTACGTCCCCGTTCAGCGGCCTTCCTGTCTTGGAGTACGAATGATCGTCTGGATCAACGGTGCGTTCGGAGCGGGCAAGACCACCGCCGCACGCGAACTGATCGATCTGATCCCGAACAGCACGCTGTACGACCCCGAGCTCATCGGTGCGCAACTGCGTCTGCTCCTGCCCGCCAAGCGGCTCGCCGAAGTGAGCGACTACCAGGACCTGCCGATCTGGCGCAGGTTGGTGGTGGACACCGCGGCGGCCCTGTCGTCCGAAGTGGGCGGGGTGCTGGTAGTGCCGATGACCTTGCTCCGCCAGGAGTACCGGGACGAGATCTTCGGCGCGCTCGCCTCACGCAGAATCCCCGTACGACATGTGCTGGTACGGCCAGATGAAACGATCCTGCGCCGGCGGATCGCGGAGCGCCCCGAGCCCGTCGTCCCCCAGGCCGGTGGCGGGGGCGGTCCGGAGACCAGCTGTCGACAGTGGGCGTACGACCACATCGAGCCCTACTCCGCCGCCCTGGAATGGATCACTTCGGAAGCACTCGTCATCGACACCAGCGAACTGACACCCCATGAGGTCGCCCTGCGGATCGCGGATGCGGTCCGCACCGGTGAGGCGCACCCCTGCGAGATCGTGCAGAGCGATCCCCCGACCGGAGAAACACTGGCTGCCGGGGTGCTGCTCTTCGACGAGGAAGGTCGGGTGCTGCTCGTCGATCCCACCTACAAACCCGGTTGGGAGTTCCCCGGTGGTGTCGTGGAGCGGGGTGAAGCGCCTGCCCACGCGGGAGTGCGCGAGGTCGCGGAAGAACTCGGCATCGAACTCGACCGGCTTTCGGGCCTGTTGGTCGTCGATTGGGAACCCCCGGCGCCGCCTCGTTTCGGCGGTGTGCGGTTGCTGTTCGACGGGGGAGAACTCCCCGCCGAGGTTGCCCAACGCATCCGGTTGCCCGACGCCGAGCTCAGAGCCTTCCGGTTCGTGGCGGAGCAGGAAGCCCAACGACTGCTGTCACCTCGGCGGTACGAGCGGCTTCGCTGGGCCCTGCGTGCCCGTGAACGCGGCACACCGATCTACTTGGAGGGAGCCGCGCCCCTCTGACTCGGTAGCCCGGTAGCCCGGTAGCCCGGTGGTCCCGGGTGCCTCCGGTGCAGTGGTGTGCTCCGGGACCGACCGATCTCCGGGACCGCCTTGTCCCTTGGGCCGTCCCTACTTCGGGACTTCTCGGGGACTCCTCCGGGGCGGCCGAATCACGGCCCGGACGGCGGTGTCCGCGCACCCCTTGGAGCTGCGCCGGTGCCGCCTTCCTCGGCGGATCGTCGGCCCGCCGAGTCTTTCGTACCGGGCTGGGGGCGCACCCCGACACCCGGATGGTCGTACGGCCCCGGCTCCTCCGTCCCTGTCGCAGAGAAGAGAGGGGAGGAGGAAACCAGGGCCGTACGGTAGGAGTTCAGCGCGGTGACCTGACCTGACCTGACCTGACCGGCGCTCGGTCCGTCAGCTACCGGGCGGAGGTGAACCCGGGGACGGTAGTCGTGCCGGTGGGCTCAGGAGGTCGACCGGCTCACCGCGTAGTTGCGCAGGAACAGGGCCTCCGTGATGGACAGCCGTTCCAATTCCTGTGGCGATACGGACTCGTTCACCGCGTGGATCTGGGCCTCCGGTTCGCTGAGCCCGATCAACACCATCTCCGCCTGCGGATACAGCTCCGCGAGTGTGTTGCAGAGCGGGATCGAGCCGCCCATCCCGGCGGACTGCATCTCCTGGCCCGGGTACGCGATCCGCATCGCATCGGCCATCGCCGCATAGGCCGGACTGCTCGTGTCCGCCTGGAACGGTTCGCCCTGGCCTACCTGTTCCACCGCTACGCGCGCTCCCCACGGAGTGTGCGCCTCCAGGTGCTTGAGCAGCAGTTCGGTCACCTTGCCCGCGCGCTGGCCCGGCGGCACCCGCAAGCTCACCAGGGCGCGGGCGCTCGCCTGCACCGAAGGAGTGGCTCCGACCACCGGAGGGCAGTCGATGCCCAGCACGGTGACTGCGGGCCGGGCCCAGATGCGATCCGCGATCGAACCCGAGCCGATCAGTTCGACTCCGTCGAGCACCTTCGCATCCCGACGGAAGTCCTCCTCCGGATACTGGAGCCCCTGCCAGGCGTCGCCGTCGTCGAGACCGTCCACGACCGTCGAACCGTCATCGGAGCGCAGGGAGTCGAGCACACGGATCAGCGCGGCCAACGCATCGGGCGCGGCACCGCCGAACTGACCCGAGTGGAGGTTCCCTTCGAGCGTGTCGATGTGAACGCGCACCATCGTCATTCCACGCAGGGTCGCGGTCACCGTCGGCACGCCGGCCCGGAAGTTGCCGGAGTCCCCGATGACGATGGCATCGGCGCGCAGGAGGTCGGGGTGGGCTTCGGCGTACCTCTCCAGGCCACCCGTACCCTGCTCCTCGGATCCCTCGACGATCACCTTGACCGCGACGGGCACACCGCCGTTCGCCTTGAGCGCCCGCAGTGCGAGCAGGTGCATGATGAACCCGCCCTTGCAGTCGGCGGCTCCCCGGCCGTACCAGCGGCCGTTGCGTTCCGTGAGCTCGAACGGCGGACTGACCCACGACTCCAGGTCCAGCGGGGGCTGAACATCGTAGTGTGCGTACAACAGAACGGTCGGCGCGCCCTGTGGGCCGGGCAGGAAGCCGTAGACGGACTGGGTGCCGTCCGGAGTGTCGAGGAGTGCCACGTCCTCGAAGCCCTCGGCACGCAGTGCATCGGCGCACCAGGCCGCGGCGGCTTCACACTCGCTCCGGGGGAACTGCGCCGGATCCGCGACCGATCGGAAGGCCACCAACTCCGCCAGCTCCGCCCTGGCCGCAGGCAGCAGGGCGCCGATGGTCTCGGCAATCGGATCGGCAGTCATGGGCACGCTCCTCGTGGGTGCGACGTTATGAGTGTGTGTACGGCGAATGTGCGGTCGATCCTCCCACAGCGGTGCGGGACGAACGCGCCGTAGGATGCCGTCGAGAGCATGGGGCACGCGTCGGATCGGGAGCAGAAGTACATCGTGAGCAGCGAGAACGGCGGCACCGGGGCAGAGGCGGAAGCACAGGGGCACGACGGCCCGGTATGGGACGTCGTCGTCGTCGGCGCTGGGCCCGCCGGGGCATCAGCGGCGTACGCGGCGGCGGTGGCGGGCCGTCAGGTGCTTCTGCTGGAGAAGGCCGAACTCCCGCGGTACAAGACATGCGGCGGCGGCATCATCGGCCCGTCGAGAGACAGCCTGCCACCCGGATTCGAACTCCCGTTCCGTGACCGCGTGCATGCCGTCACCTTCTCCTTGAACGGCCGCCTCACCCGCACCCGCCGCTCGAAGAAGATGCTCTTCGGGCTGATCAACCGTCCGGAGTTCGACGCCCAGCTCGTCGAGCATGCGCAGAAGGCGGGGGCCGAACTGCGGACCGGGGTCACGGTCTCGCGCGTGGAACAACACGGGCCCGCCGTGCCCGACCGGCGTACGGTCGCTGTGGTCACCTCGGACGGGGAGACCATCCTGGCGCGGGCCGTCGTCGGCGCGGACGGCAGCGCCAGCCGGATAGGAGCCCATGTCGGGGTCAAGCTCGACCAGGTCGACCTGGGTCTGGAGGCCGAGATCCCGGTGCCTGACTCCGTTGCCGAGGACTGGGCGGGGAGGGTTCTCATCGACTGGGGACCGATGCCGGGCAGTTACGGTTGGGTCTTCCCCAAGGGCAAGACGCTGACCGTCGGTGTGATCTCCGCCCGCGGGGAGGGTGCGGCGACCAAGCGCTATCTGGAGGACTTCATCGCACGGCTGGGGCTCGCCGGTTTCGAACCCGCGATCTCCTCTGGGCATCTGACCCGCTGTCGTAGCGATGACTCGCCGCTCTCGCGCGGTCGGGTCCTGGTGTGCGGGGACGCGGCGGGCCTGCTGGAGCCCTGGACCCGCGAAGGGATCTCCTTCGCACTGCGTTCGGGCCGGCTCGCGGGGGAGTGGGCCGTTCGGATCTCCGAGGCGCACGATGCCGTGGACGCCCGTCGGCAGGCGCTGAACTACGCCTTCGCCATCAAGGCCGGGCTGGGAGTGGAGATGGCGGTGGGTCGTCGACTGCTCGGCGTCTTCGAGCGCCGTCCGGGATTCATCCATGCCGTGATCACCGGTCTGCGGCCGGCCTGGCGTGTCTTCGCCGACATCACACGCGGCTCCACGACCCTGGCCGGCCTCGTCCGCACCAGCGGAGTGGCGCGCCGGGCGTTGGAGACCCTGGACCGTCGCGTCCAGGGGTGATCCCCGGGAGTCCTTGGTACGTCACCTCCTCGCTGACGGGCGCTGACGGGTACTGACCGGTGCTCGCGCGGGATCGGGTGTGCGTGGGGGTGGCTGCTGGCCGCACTCCACGGGTCGTCAGACCGGGCATGAGGTGCTGCGGTGCCGTTGGGTGTCCTCCCTGCCATGGGTGCGGCGCTCGCTCCCCAAACGCACGGTGGTCGGCGGCGCCCGATGCTGGAGGTTGCCCGTGCCCGGTCGTGGGTGGACGCGTCGCGTCCGTCGCCCGACCGGTCGAAAGGCTCCCGATCGGTCGAAGGCATTGGGTTGAGGCTCGTCAGGTGCCTTGATGTGGGCTCCTCGCTCATTAGGACGCCGCTCATCGGGTGATCGTGATCCGGAAGACCGGGTGTCGATGTGCGGCCGACAGCAACTCGGCGTCGGACGACTTCGCGTTCACCTCGCCGAAGAACCGGCCGACCTCCCAGCCCCAACGCTCCAGATAGGTGCGTAGGACGACGGGCTTCTCCTCGTCCGTCAGTTCGATCGCGGTGAACTGTCGGACCTTCCGTCCCACCTTGAGTCGCCCACCACCGGCTGCCCGCATATTGCGCACCCAGTGGGACTCGCCGCGGGCCGATACGAGGTACGGGCCCCCTTCGTAGGGGAGCGGGTTGACCGGAACGCTTCGCCATTCGCCGCTCGTGCGCCCGCGCACGGACAGCTCGGCGGTGCCCATCAGGCTGACGCCGTGACGGGCGAGCCAGGCAATCGCCTTGTTCATGGTGGTGTCCACGCGGTTGGGCGCGATGTAGTGGCGCTGGGTCATGGGGGCTCCTCGGGCGATGTGCCGGGCGGGCCCGGGTGAGTGCCCGGGTCATGGGTCGACCATGACCCATGTCGCTGGGAAATGGCCTTTCGAGAGCGGTGCTCTCTCTTGCGGTTAGTGTGCCCGGGCCGCCGCTCCAAAGCAAGAGCAGTGCTCTCATTTGCGGCTACCGCTCTTGTTATTGGTCACTGCTCCGAAGCGTGAGAGACTCCGCCCTATGACCAAGATCCGTGGGGCCAGGGAAAGAGCCCGAATCGAAGTCACCGCGGCCATCAAGGACGAGGCCCGGAGACAGTTGGCGGCAGAAGGGGCGGCGAAGCTCTCCTTGCGGGCGGTCGCTCGCGAGCTGGGCATGGTCTCCTCGGCCCTCTACCGCTACTTCCCCAGCCGGGACGAGCTCCTGACCGCCCTGATCGTGGACGCCTACGAAGCCGTCGGAGCTGCTGCGGAAGCAGCCATTGCCTCGCCGACCACCCCGACCGCCCGCACCGCAGCCGACACGTCTGACCCATCTGACACATCCGATGTGTCCGACGTCTCCGATGCGATCATGACCGATCACCGTGCCCGCTGGATCGCACTCTGCTCGGCCGTTCGCGCCTGGGCACTCGCCCACCCGCATGAGTACGCCTTGATCTACGGCTCTCCCGTGCCCGGCTACGCCGCCCCCTCGGACACCGTCGTCCCCGCCTCCCGAGTGGGCGCCGCCATGATCTCCGTGGCACGTGACGCCCACCGAACGCGTGGTCTCGCGCTGCCCCCGCTCGACGATGAGTTGCGCGTCGAAGCCGAGCGGCTCGCCGACCAGTTCGGGCCCGACCTCCCACCCTCCGTCGTGGTGGCCCTGGTCGCGGCCTGGTCGCAACTCTTCGGGTTGATCTCCTTCGAACTCTTCGGTCAGTTCCACCGGGTGGTGGAAGAGCGCGACGCCTTCTTCACCCAGGCCGTCCGACGGCTCGCACACGAGGTCGGCCTGCTGGCACCCCTGTCACCCCGCCCAGCTCGGCGCTGACCCGATACCGAAATGCTGATCCGGTACCGCAACGTCGCCGGCGAACGCGGACACTCTGGGGCGGGGACAGGCGGGGACAGGCGGGGACAGGCGGGGATGCATGGGAAAGGGCCGGGGATGCCCGCCTGCCCTAGCTGCCAGCTCGGTACAGCAGGAGAGCAGCCCGACGGGAATGACCAGGCTCCGTCGCCCCACTCCAGGCGATGCCCTCGTCACCCAAGGCCCGCGCCGCACAGCGGAGCTACGCCAACACTCCGCGCCTCGTCGCTCGCGTACTGCGTGGGGAGTATCCGAGAGCACCACGTGGAGCGGACGCCATGTCGGCAGCCCCGGTCTAGCGTGGCCGTCATGGAAGACCTGCGCTCCCGCCGTCGTGGCCGTCCCCCCTGGGCGCAGGGCGACCCGCCCGGGACCCATGAGGCCGAACGAGTGGGCTCGCCCCTCCTTCGGCTGTGGGAGACCAGACGCTGTTCCGGTGCCGTTCCCTGGCCGTCGACCCTGGTGGTCACCGTCTTCGTCCTGGTCGGAACCGCTTTTGCGGCCAAGGGGCAGGACCGCGCACCGCTGGATGCCATCGGTTGCGTACTGCTGCTGGTGGGCCCCGCCCTCCTACTGCTGCGCAATCGCTGGCCGGTGCTCTGTGTCTTCGGTGTGGCCGCGGCGACGCTGCTCTACCTGGCTGCCGGGTATGCGTACGGTCCCGTCTTCGTTCCCCTGGCCGTGGCAGTCTTCGCCGCGGTCGTCTCCGGGCACAGATCGGCGGCCTGGTGGGCACTCGGGGGCTTCTGGGTGGCCAATCTGCTTCTGGGGCACTGGCTTTACCGCCATCTCCCACCGGGCGACGACGGAAGCGCCCCCTGGGGTCGGGAGCTCGCCTTCGCCGCATGGATCGTGGCGGTGCTCGCCGCCTCCGAGTTGTTCCGGGTACGGGGAGAGGCGCTCGCACGGGCGCGGGCCGAGCGGGCACGTGCCGAGCAGCGCCGCGCCGACGAGGAGCGGCTGCGCATCGCCCGTGAACTCCACGATGTGCTCGCCCACTCCATCTCCGTCATCAATGTGCAGGCCGGAGTCGGTCTCGCCCTCCTGGATAGCGACCCCGAACAGGCGCGGACCGCGCTCACCACCATCAAGGCGGCGAGCAAGGAGGCACTGGGGGACGTACGACAGGTGCTGGATCGGTTGCGTACGCCCGGCACGGCGCCGCTCGCTCCGGCTCCGGGCCTCGACCGGCTCTCCGAACTCGCCGAACAGGCGGCACGCGCGGGCCTTCGCGTGAGCGTGGAGACCGAGGGCAAGGCCGTACCGTTGCCGCCCGGTACCGATCTCGCGGCATTCCGCATCGTCCAGGAGGCGTTGACCAACGTCGTACGCCACTCGGGCTCGCGGGTGGCGCGGGTGCGCATCGTGTACGGCGAGGGCCGACTCGTCCTGCGGATCGACGACGACGGGCCTGCCACGGGCACGGATGCCGGAGGCAGTGGCAACGGGCTCGCTGGTATGCGGGAGAGGGCCGCCGCCCTCGGTGGGACGATCGATGCGGGGCAACACGATGAAGGGGGCTTTCGAGTGGTGGCCGATCTACCGTTGAGGTCCCGGGAGTCGGGCGCGATCGACGAGGGGGCACGGTGATCCGCGTACTGCTGGTCGACGATCAACTGCTGGTCCGTGCGGGCTTCCGGGCGTTGCTGGACGCCCAGCCCGACATCGAGGTGGTTGGTGAGGCCGCGGACGGTCAGACGGCGGTGCACCTCGTGCACGAACTGCGCCCGGACGTGGTGTTGATGGACATTCGCATGCCCGTGTGCGACGGACTCGCCGCCACCCGACAGATCACCTGTGATGAGCGACTGAGCGAGGTCAAGGTCGTGATGCTGACGACCTTCGAACTCGACGAGTACGTTTTCGAAGCGATCCGTTCGGGAGCTTCGGGTTTCTTGGTCAAGGACACCGAGCCCGAGGAGTTGTTGCGTGCGGTTCGTGCCGTGGTGGCGGGCGACGCACTGCTGTCGCCGGGGGTGACCCGTAGGCTCATCGCCGAGTTCGCCGCCCGTTCCAAGGCGCCCGCGGACGCCGAGGGCCTGGCCGAACTGACCGAGCGGGAACGTGAGGTGATGGCCCTGGTCGGCATCGGACTGTCGAACGAGGAGATCGCCCGCCGGCTCGTGGTCTCCCCGTTGACCGCGAAGACCCACGTCAGCCGGACGATGGTGAAACTGGGGGCTCGCGACCGGGCGCAGTTGGTGGTGCTCGCCTATGAGTCGGGTTTGGTGCGGCCCGGTTGGTTGGGCTGATCCGGTCGTCGACTGCCGCGGCCCGCTCCTTTGAACCGCCAGAGCACGGTCACCACCCGGGCGGCGAACACCAGCGCGGCGCAGGCACCCGCCAGCACGAGCAGTCCCCGTTCAACGGCGTACGGCGCGGTGAACAGGAACTTCGGTGCCGCGATGGCGCCGAACACGACGGCGGCGGCGAAGGCTGCGCTGAGCAGTGCGTACCCGATCTCGACGGTGATCGCGTCCCGATCTGCCGGTGTGCGCCGTGCCGCGTGGTCCGACGGTGGCTCTTCCCCCATGGAGCCCAGTGTCACAGGGGGGTGGTCGACGAGCAAGGAACCCCGCGACCACCTCTCGGTGACACTGGTCGGGGTGTCGGCCAGTGGGGTCGCTTCCCGAGCCTGTCACGCCTTCCACCAACACTGAGCAGGTGTTGGACACAGGAGTCGGCACGGAGTAGCTGACGCCGCACCGGTCGGCGCGCCCATGGGCTTGGCATGGGGCTTGGCACTTGGGTCGGGAACCTGATCCAGCGAGTGAGGCGGTGTCAGACTGCCGACCGCTCGCGCCACAACTGGGCTACCTCGGGGTCTCCCTTGAGCGTCAGGGTGCTCAGGGGCAGACGGTTCCACAGCGACAAGTAGAGCTGTTGAGCCGTGCCGACCAACTCGCAGTCCGCCCCGCCCTTCGCGTCCCTGACCGTATGGGGAACGTCCGTGGAGATCTGCATCGTCCAGACGTCTTCGGTGTCGGTGGTCCGGACGCGTAGTCGAAGTGGCGCTTCGGAGCGCACCCGACTCTTGGGGCGGGCGTGGAAGCCGGTCAACAGTTCATCGACGCCGTCCGCTGCGAACACTGCGGACACCGGTCCCGGGCCGCCCCCCAACGCGGATTCCGCGTCCACGCGGTGGATCGCCGTCTCATGGGCCTGCCGCCGCGCCCAGAACGCCAGGGGTGACGGGGCCGGCATAAACGTCCAGCACACCACCTCCTGGGGCGCGGTGGCCAGGGCGTCCACCAGTGCTTCGTGCCCTTCGAGGAACCAGACGACCAGGTCATCGCCGTCCAACCCCGGCTCTCGGACCGGTGCCCGGAACGCGGTGTGCTGCTCCACCAGGAACGCAGTCGCCCAGCGGTGCACCTCGCCCGTGTGGCGAAGGACGTCCCGTACCTGCCAGTCGGGGCAGGTCGGTACGGGAGCTTCCAGGCCGGCCGTCCGAGCCGCGGTGGCCAACGATCGGCCGTCCTGAACGAGCGACGTGATGAGTTCTGCCGTCTTCATGGCGTGATTCTGCCACTGGGTAGCGCAGGTGGGCTGGCTGCCCGGTTCGGTCTGACCCCGGAATGTGCGCAGGTCAGCTGTTGGACGCCGGTACCCAGCGGCTCGTTTTGGCGGGGCTGCTAGGTCGGCGAGCCGTGTACCCGATGACCGCTGCGCCCGCACAGGCAGCCGCGACCGTCATGAGGGCCACGGGGAGCGAGAACCAATCGGTCAGGAAGCCGATCACGGGTGGTCCCAACAGCATGCCGGTGTAGCCGAGCGTCGAGGTGGCCGCGACTCCCGCCGGGCCTGCGACCGTGCCCGCCCGGGCCACGGCGACGGGGAAGACGTTCGCCAGGCCGATGCCCGCCACGGCGAAGCCTGCCAGTGCCCATCCCACGGTCGGCGCCAATGCGCTCAGCAGCATGCCGACTGCTGCGGTGGTTCCGCTGGCGACCAGGGTCGGGGTGGGGCCGAATCGTTCCAGCAGCAGGGTTCCGGACAGTCTGCCCACCGTCATCGTGCCGGCGAAGAGGGAGTAACCGAGCGCGGCGACACCGGGGGAAGCCCCGAGCCCCTGCTCCAGATGGAGGGCGCCCCAGTCGGCCATCGCTCCTTCCCCGTAGGCGGTGCAGAGCGCGATCGCACCACAGAGCAGGACCAGGCGGCGCGTACGACCCGTCAGGCGGTCACGGGTGGAGGTGCGCTCGATGCGGGTGGGGGAGGGCAACGGATGGCGTAGGAGGACCGGGCCCGCGCATGCGGTGGTGCCCAGCCCCACCAGGGCGAGCAGCGCGAGGTGGACGGTGGGGGAGAGGCCGCCCGCGAGGAGGGCGCCGAGGCCGGCACCGACCATGCCGCCGAGGCTGAACGCGCCGTGGAAGACGGGCATCAGCGGACGTCGTTGGGCCGCCGCCAGATCGACCGCCGCACTGTTCAAAGCGACGCTCAGCGCTCCGTAGGGCCCGCCGAACAGCAGGAGCACCAGGCCGAGCGTCAGCGCCGAATGCATCAGCGGGGGAAGGGTGATGCTCAGCGACATCAGTGCGGCGCTGGCGACGACGACGGGTGCATTGCCGAAGCGCCGGCACAGTCGCCCGGTGAGGGACATGGTCACGATGCCACCCGCGGACACCCCGAGGAGTGCGAGGCCCAGGGCGCTCGGTGAGGCGCCGGTCTGCTCCTTGATGGCCGGGATGCGGACGACCCAACCGGCGAAGAGGAACCCGTCCACGACGAAGAACACGGTCAGTGCGGTGCGAAGGCGGGTCAGGGAAGAGGGCGCGGTGTCCCCGTGCGGTCCCCCCGGAACGGCCGACCTGAGTTTGTTTAGTTGCGGCACAAAGTGAGTGTAGGGGGAGGGGCGCGATCCGGACAAGCCGGCTGCACAACCCGCGGACCATGGGAGACTCGCCCCCATGAACGGCAAGGTGACGAACGCCCGGACAAGGCTGGAACGAGGCCGCGGGGCACTCGGCCCCGCCCTGGAACTGGTGCACACGGGGCGGGCGCCCACCCGATCCGTCCTCACCGCCGAACTCGGTGTCACGCGTGCCACCGCGGGTGCCGTGGCGGCCGAGTTGGAGGCGCTCGGTCTGATCCGTGTCGACTCCCGACCCGCAGCGGCGGCCGGCTCCCAGGGCAGACCGTCCCACCGGCTCTCCGTCGATGACTCGGGCCCCGTCGTGCTCGCCGCCCAGGTCCACGCCGACGGGTTCAGAGCGGCGCTGGTCGGGCTCGGCGGCCGCATCGTCGCCACCGCGCCCGGATGCATCACCGTCTCCTCCGACCCCGCGCAGGTGCTCGGCGCGGTTGTCGCAGCGGGCGCGGCACTGTGGCGCGACAGCGGGAGACGCTGCGTGGGTGCCGGGCTCGCCGTCCCCTCCGCGGTCGCCGAGCCCGAAGGCACTGCACTCAATCCCCTGCACATCGCCTGGCCCGCGGGCGCACCCGTACGCGACATCTTCACCGAGCAGGTACGGGTCGCGGGCATCTCCGGACCTGCCTTCACCGCCAACGACATCAACCTCACCGCTCTCGCCGAACACCGCCATGGCGCCGGCCGCGGAGCCCACCACCTGCTCTGCGTCGCCACGGGCCATCGCGGCGCCGGTGGGGCGCTCGTCCTCGACGGACGCCTCCACACCGGTAGTTCGGGACTGGCCCTCGAAGTGGGCCATCTCATCGTCAATCCCGAGGGGCGTCCCTGCCATTGCGGCAGCCGCGGATGCCTCGATGTGGAAACCGACCCGATGGCCTTCCTCAGCGCGGCCGGCAGAGCGCCCGGCCCTGAGGTGGGCCTGTTGCACCAGTGCCGGGAGTTGTTGCGTTCCGAGTACCACGACCCCACGGTGCGCGCTGCTGCCGATGCCCTGATCGACCGCCTCGGCCTCGGACTCGCAGGCTTGGTCAACATCCTCAACCCCGACCGCATCATCCTGGGGGGACTCCACCGCGAACTCCTGTACGCCGACCCCGACCGGCTGCGGGCAGTGGTCGCCGACCGCAGCCTGTGGGGGCGCAGCGGTGGAGTTCCGATCCTCGCGTGCACCCTCGATCACAACACATTGGTGGGCGCGGCGGAGTTGGCCTGGCAGCCCGTACTGGACGACCCGCTCGGAGCGCTTTCCTGACGGTGGAGCCCCGGGCACGGTGACTCTCCACGGGTCCCATCCGTCCGGACCGGTCGTCGCCCGTGCCGACCGGACTCCCGCGCATCGCCGGGCGCCGCGCTGCATCGGGGGAGTGCGCGGAAGCGGAAGGCGACGGCTGCTCGGTGTGGCGGCCCTCGGCGTGCGTAGCGGGCCTGAGCCCGCTCGCCAGTGACGCACCGAGGGACCGCACCACCCATCCGGGGGCATCGAAGCACCTCGTCGCCGAGGAGCGGGTAGGCCACGACCCATGACCCCTGAGCCCGCCGGCGCGGGCCGTCAGCCGCACCGGCTCCAGCGCCTCCACCGAAGAATCGCCACCTCGCCCGTCGGTCTCGCCTGGAACCGCGGTCGGGAGATCGAACTACTCCACCGCGCCATGGGCTTCGCCGCACTGGGCTTCCTGACCCTCGTACCCCTCCTGGTGGTCGTTGCCGCCGCCGATCCCGCCAGCAGCCAGGGCTTCGCCCGTTGGCTCGGGCAGGCGCTCGGTGTGTCCGAGCCTTCGCAGGAGGAGGTCGAACGCCTCTTCGGGGTGCCGGGGGAGGCGCTCCAGCGGACCACCGCCTTCGGCCTCGCCGCGCTCGCCGTCTTCGGGCTGACGTTCGGATCAGCCGTGCAGACCGGCTACGAGAAGGTCTGGGACCTCCCCACCGCCCGCTGGCACACGATGTGGCGTCACATCGTCTTCCTCGCCCTCCTGGTGTTCTCCCTCCTGCTCTTCGTCAACACGCCCACCCCGGAACCCTCCCGATCGGTCGTCGGGACGATCGCCGGTGCGCTCGCGGACCTCGTGGGCACCTTCCTCTTCTTCTGGGTCGCCCAGCGGCTGCTACTGGGGGGCCGGGTCCGTTGGCGCGCCCTGCTGCCCGGTGCCGTCGCAACCGCCCTCGCCATGCTGGGGCTGCGGGTCTTCTCCCAACTGGTCTTCTCACCACTGATCGCGTCGAACGCCGTCACCTACGGCCCCTTCGGGACGGTGCTGGTGCTCCAGTCCTGGCTCGTCGGAGTGGGAGTCGTCGTCTACGGCGGTGCCCTCGTCGGTCGGCTCTACCACGAGGAGCGCCTACGGCGACGGTTGGAGCGCGAATTCCAGATCGCCCGCCATCCCGACTGAACGCCGAGCGCACCCCGGATGGAGCAGTCCCCGTGGCGGTGGGCTACTCCCGGCGGGGTACGCGCACTGCCGCTGCCCGTATGACGACGATGCCGGTGTCCCGAGGGAGTCTCGAAGAGGAACACAGGAGTTCTCCCATGAGGAGCTGAACCACGATGAACACACTGGCGTACGGGCCCGGCCCCGGGCCTTGGATCCTGCTGATGCCGTTGATCTGGTGCGCGGTCGTCGTCGGAGTGGTCGCCCTGGTGCGCCGCACGGGCATGTGGCGCACGGCTGACGGGCGCCGGGGGTACGACGGGCGCCCGCTTCGGCCGGGTCGGATCGGCCACTCCGGACGGGAGGAGTCCGGCGAGAATTCGCCGATCGCCCTCCTCGGCCGACGGTTCGCCGCCGGCGAGATCGACGAGGACGAGTACTGGCGACGGCTTTCCGTCCTCGACGAGCAGTTCGGTCGCCCGCTCCGGGGCGGTGACGACTGACGGCGAGGGGCGAGTCAGCCCCGGTCGTGCCGTCGGTGCGGCGGCACGACCGGGGTGGCTTGCGCGGATGGCCCCGCGAAGGCGCGTGGAATGCCAGCTCCGAAGCTCTGCCGCCAGGCACGGGCATCCCCGTTGATCGACCTGGTTCCCCCGAACGGGTGTCCCGATCGAGTCGGTGACAAGGCTCAGCTCCGCCAGACGGCGTCTGCCAGAAACCGGCGGGGCCGGCCGGCACCGGTTAGGGCTGGGCCGCCCCGGCGAGTTCGTCCTCTTCCACCGTGGCGCAGGGCTCGTGCGCCTGGGGACAGGAGGAGACCTCCGCCCTCGGGGTCGCGGTCAGTGACGGCATGGCGAGCGTGAACCACACGCTCTTGCCCGAGTCGCCCCGTGGTCGTGTTCCCCAGGAGTCGCTCATCGCCGCGATCAATTCAAGGCCGCGGCCCGAGGTGGCGAACAGCTCCCGGTCCGGTGCCCGGGAGATGACCGGAAGCCGTGGGTCGCTGTCATGGACCGAGATGGTGAGTCGGTCGAGGAGCCATTCCACGTCGACGACGCAACTCTTGTCCGGCTCGGCGTGTTGATGGACGTTGGCCAGCAACTCGGTGACACCGAGGGCCGCCTGGTCGACCAGAGGGTCGAGGTGCCAGTAGCGCAATTGCGCCGATACGATTCTGCGGACCTGGCCGATCCGCGACGGTAGGGCCTGGAGCTCCACCGTGCAGTGCCTGCTTGGCTCGCTGATCACGGCTGCGACTCCCCGAAATGAGTCGGAAGAAGACGGAAGTCCGATCCAGCAGTTGATGTCTGCTGATTCTTGATCGACGGCGACCTCACTCCAGCGTCACCGGCGATGCACCCAGAGTCATGTGACACCAGCGTGAACCAGCCAAGCCCGTCCTGCAACT
Source organism: Streptomyces sp. NBC_00690 (assembly GCF_036226685.1). NCBI lineage: Bacteria > Bacillati > Actinomycetota > Actinomycetes > Kitasatosporales > Streptomycetaceae > Streptomyces > Streptomyces sp. NBC_00690. Next base: position 1,256,020 of record NZ_CP109009.1, on the reverse strand, counting down.
CAGGGGCCGACGTTGCGGTCTCGGGGCGAGCCCGCACACGGCGGGGAGTCGGCCCGCATCTCAGTCGTCGCTGACGCCCGCTCCATGGACCGCCTTCAGAAACTGGCCGTTCAGCGCCTCGGCCTCCGACTGGTGGTGATCGCGCTGTCCCATGGTCAGCCGGTACCGCTTGCCGTTGACCGTGAGCGCGGTACTCGCCTCGTCGGTGAACCACGCCTTGCCCGCCCGGACCGCGCGGACAGGGGCGCTGTCGATCACCCGGCCATAGCTGGTCAGCAGCTCCAGTCGGCCCTTCTTGATCAGCACCTGGCCGGACTTGGTCAATGAGCGCGGCCAGCGCTCGATGCGTACCCCCGTGGCCCGGAACTCGGGCTCAACCATGTCCATCGACCCTCATCCCCCTTCTTCGTCTCATCCCTGCTGGCAGTCTGCCCAACTCCGGCCGTTCACACCAGCATGAAGCGCTCCCTACCCGGCGCCTGCGCCCACAACGGACCCCTATGGCTACCCAAAGTGAATGTTTGTGCAGGTGGGGGGCTTACTGTGACGAGGAGGCACAAGAGTTCCCAGCGCGACGAGGGGCGACGGATATGAGTACCGACGACAACCGTGTGACCGGTGGGGCCATGGCGACGGCGGATGTGGACCGTAGTGATCCGGCCTATCGGGCATGGCTCAAAGAGGCCGTACGCAAGGTCCAGGCCGACGCCAATCGCTCCGCCGACACCCATCTGCTGAAGTTCCCCCTGCCGGACGAGTGGGGCATCGACCTCTACCTCAAGGACGAGTCGACCCATCCGACCGGCAGCCTCAAGCACCGCCTCGCCCGCTCTCTCTTCCTCTACGGCCTCTGCAACGGATGGATTCGACCCGGGAAGCCAGTCATCGAGGCGTCCAGCGGCTCCACCGCCGTGTCGGAGGCGTACTTCGCCAAACTCGTGGGCGTCCCCTTCGTCGCGGTGATGCCCCGCACCACCAGCCCCGAGAAGATCCGGCTCATCGAATTCCACGGCGGACAGTGTCACTTCGTCGATGATTCCCAGCGCATGTACGAGGAGTCTGCCGCGCTCGCCGAACGGACCGGCGGCCACTACATGGACCAGTTCACCTATGCCGAGCGGGCGACCGACTGGCGGGGCAACAACAACATCGCCGAATCCATCTACCAGCAGTTGCAACGCGAGCGGTACCCGGAACCCACCTGGATCGTCGCAACCGCAGGCACCGGCGGCACCTCGGCGACCATCGCCCGCTACGTCCACTACATGCAGCACGACACCATGGTCTGCGTGCCCGACCCGGAGAACTCCTGCTTCTTCGACGGCTGGACCGCCGGCGACCCCCGGGCCGTGAGCGCCGCCAGTTCGCGCATCGAGGGAATCGGCCGGCCCCGGATGGAACCGAGCTTCGTCCCGGGTGCCATCGACCGGATGATGAAGGTGCCCGACGCGGCGAGTATCGCGGCCGTCCGGGCGCTCGACCGGGTGATCGGACGCAAGGCAGGCGGTTCCACCGGTACGGGCCTGTGGAGCGCCTGGAAGATAGTCTCGGAGATGGTCGCCACGGGGGAGCGGGGAAGCGTGGTCACCCTGCTCTGCGACCCGGGCGACCGCTACCTCGACAAGTACTACTCGGACGAGTGGCTTCGGGACCAGGGCCTTGACATCGCCCCCTACGCACGACAGATCGACACCTTCCTTGCTACGGGCGCCTGGCCGAGTTGACGCTTCGCCCTACCCACGCAACAGACCGTTGAGCGCCCGGCCGAAGACCATCCGACCCACCCGTGCAACCACTCGGTCCAGGAAGCCGGGCACCAACGCGATACGCAACTCCTCGGTCCAGACCACGACGGTGCCCGAACCCTGTCCCAGGACCTCGACCTCCGCCCAGCCGCGTACGACCCGGCCCCGCTTCTCCAACCGGTAGCGACCCGCGGAATTCCCTTCGGGCGGCTGCCACTCCACGACCTCCATAGGATCGTTGATCCCGACCGGCCCCACCGCGGATCGTACGGTGAACGCGCTGCCGACCCGGGTTGGTCCCCCGGTCATGTCGGAGACCCGCGTCAAGGGCATTCGTGCCGCATGCGTCCGCCAGTCGGTCACCCGCCGCCACACCTCGTCGATCGGCAGGGTGACCGCGCGGGTCAGTCGGAACGACGCCATCGCTCGTCAACCACCCTGCACATCGGTGCCACCGGCGACGACGAGCCCCGGCAGATGCTCCGAGATCTGTTCCTGCGCCTCCTTGGACAGGCCGGCATCGGTCACCAGCGTGTCGACCTCGGCCAGCCGTGCGAAGGAACTGAGCCCCACCGTGCCCCACTTGGTGTGGTCCGCAACCACGACGACCCGGCGTGCCGCCCGTACGAAACGCCTATTGGTCTCCGCCTCCGCCAGGTTGGGCGTGGACAGTCCCGCCTCGATGGAGATTCCGTGCACTCCAAGGAAGAGGACGTCGAAGTGGAGCGAACGGATCGCCTGATCGGCCACCGGACCCACCAGGGAGTCGGACGGCGTCCGCACTCCACCGGTCAACACCACCGTGGCGGCCCCCGGGCGCGTCACCCCGCCCGTGCCTCCGCGTTGCGCTGTGTGGAAGACATCGGCCACCCGGACCGAGTTGGTGACCACCGTCAGATCGGGCACATCGAGAAGGTGATGGGCCAGGGCGAACGTCGTGGTCCCACCCGACAGCGCGATGGCCGTCCCGGGTACGGCCATCGACACGGCGGCCCTGGCGATGTCCTCCTTGGCGCTCAACTCCAGGGCGGATTTGGCTTCGAAGCCCGGCTCGTGCGTACTGGCCTCGACCACCGGCACCGCACCGCCGTGCACCTTCTCGATGACCCCCTGTCGGGCGAGGGCGTCGAGATCACGACGTACGGTCATGTCGGAAACGCTGAGCTTGCGCGTGAGTTCATTGACCCGTACTCCGCCACGCCTGCGGACCTCGTCGAGAATGAGGGCACGCCGCTGCTCCGCGAGCAGGTTCTGATTGTCGGTCACTTCCGTGGCCGGTCCTTCCATGTCGTCCTGCGCCGCCTGTTTTCGAGGCGCCCCATACTCCCACGGAGCCCTGGGCACGGTGTCGCGGAGATTCCGTGAGGGCGCTGTGACAAGCCGCCGCTATCCGGGATTCTTAGGAGGAATGACGCGTGCGGCCGTATGGCCGCCGCCCCCGGCCAGAGAGCGAGTCACACCGGTGTCATCTGCGATGTCGGCCCCGAAAAGCGAGGGTCCAGCACTGGAACTGCTGGTCCACGGTGTCGGCGGGGCGAGCCCCCAGGAGATACTGGGCGATCCTCGGACCGTCCGTGTCTCCGGTGACGAGAAGGCCGCGATCTTCCGGCGCTGCGACGACGAGAAGGCCGAAAGAGACCCCGAGCGCGGCCGTGACCAACCCATCCCCGAGGCGTACTGCTGGTCCAACCTCACCTCGGGCAACAGCGCGCGTGCCCTGTGGCTGCTGCTCCTCCCCTTCATGGTCGTCAACCTGGCGCACTGGATGCGTCCGCGTGCACTGGGCCGCCCGGGGACGAGCAGGGCGTACGGCGTCCTGGTGCGACTGGTCGCGCTCAGTCTGACCGTGTTGCTGACCGCCGCCGCGTGCGAGGTGGCGCTCGATCTGGTGGCCTGGCAGTGCGCCGGCGTCGCATCGTGTGCGAACAGCCGTTCCTGGTTGGGATTCCTCTCCCCGGAGCAGGGCGGCTGGTGGTCCCAGCCCGGTCGACGGCTGGCCCTCGCCTCCTTGGTCCCGACCGCCCTGGTGGGCCTGCTCTGGTACCTCTCCAACCGGACCTGGAACGCGTACGAGTCGCAGCGTCCGCCGACCGGCGCTGAGGTGGCCGACGGCGAAGCGGGCCCCGGCGCGCGGCAGCGTAGGAGCACCGCCGTTAGCGACTCCTCCGCCACTCACGCAGACGATGCCGACGACACGCACGATACGGCTGACGCTGACGCTGACGCCGACGCTGACGCTGACGCTGACGCTGACGCTGACGCTGACGCTGACGCTGACGCTGACGCCGACGCCGACGCCGACGCCGAGTTCGAGCCGGAGCCGGGGGTGCGCCCGGCAGGTCCGCCTGCCCTAGGCCGGCCCGGATTCTGGTACGGCCGCAGGCTCGTCGCTCGTCTCCGCGCCGCACACACCGCTGTCGGTCTGCTCACGGTCTCCGCCGCGATCACCGGGGCCGCGGCCCGTCACGACCGGGCTGCCGACAGCGTCCTGTTGACGATCTGCGGATGGGTGCTGGAGACCCTGCTGGCGCTCGGATTCCTCGCCGTCCTCGCCGTCGTCTTCCGCCGCGGTCGCAGTGAACGACGCTTCGACGCCCGGTTGGATCGCATCGCGGTCCGTCGGCTGCCCGCCGCGGCGATCGCGCTCTGGGTCCTCGCCCTGCTGTACGCCGGTTGGCCCCGCCCGGACTGGGTGTCCCATGGGGCGCTGCCCGGGGACGCCGCCTTCCGACTGATCGCCCTCACCCAAGTGGTCCTGGTCGTGGCCCTCGCCGTCACCGCCGTCGTCCTCCAACGGCAGGCCCGCCATCCGCGCACCGCCCTGCGAGGAGTCGCCGGCCCTGCGGTCGCCATGCTCGCGTGCGCGCTCGGCGGGGTGATGACCGGAGGCGTCGCACAACGGGTCGCCGACTGGCTGGACGGGCCCGGCACCCCGGGAATGGACGGACAGGGCAACATCCCCGGCCCGCCCGTGTTGCTGAGTTGGCAGGCTTCCGTCATTCCCGTACTGCTGCTCGTCCTGATCGTGCCCGCCGTCGTTCTCGCGGTCCGCGTCCTCCTCGCGACGCGCCGTCTCGGGCCGGGCATCGAGGCCGAGTACGAGGCGAGAGAGCGAACCCGACCGAGCGACGTATGGCGTCCCGACCGGGTCCGCACCCGACGGATCGCCGGTGCGCGGGCGCGCGCTGACCTCACCGATGCCGCGCCTCGGATGGTGGGGATCATCGCCGGTACCACGCTCGTCCTGGGGGTGGGCGCGGTCCTGGGGGCCTGGATCAGCGGTGCGGTACCCGGTCGGGCCTTCGCGGGCGGCGGGTGGGCCGAGTCCTTCGCCGAAGCCGCGCAGGCGCTGGGCTCCTGGCTGGTCGGTTTCGGCTTCATACTGTTCGTCACCTGGGGCCGGCGCGCCTATCGTGATGCCTCCGCCCGCCGCACCATCGGCATCCTGTGGGACGTGGGCACCTTCTGGCCCCGCGCCGCCCACCCCTTCGCCCCGCCCTGCTACGCGGAACGCGCCGTACCGGACCTCACCTGGCGCATGTGCACCTGGACCGAGCAGACCGGCGGTCGACTGGTGATCTCCGGTCACTCCCAAGGCAGCGTGCTGGCCGCCGCCGCCGTCTGGCAACTCCCGGCCGCCACCCGCAGCCAAGTCGCGCTGCTCACCTACGGCTCACCCCTGGAAAGGCTCTACGGACGCTGGTTCCCCGCCTACTTCGGCCCAGGAGCACTCGGTGATCTACGGGGCGAGGTCGAGGGCTGGCGCAATCTCTGGCGGCCCACCGACCCCATAGGGGGACCGGTGCTGCTGCCGCCCGAGATCGGACAACGCCCGGTCGACGGCGCACCCCTGCACGATCCGGTCGTCTACGGGCGTTCCCGCAGCCATCCGTTGCCCGAACCGATCCGGGGCCACTCCGACTACCAGGCCGACCCGGTCTTCACCGCCGAGCGACAACAACTGCTGGAGCGACTGCTCCCCGCCATCCCGAGCCAACCCCACTCCTACGAGGAGCCTGCTCAGGGCAGTTCGGGCAGGTCCTCCGGGTAGAGCAGCGTCAGGTCGTCGGTGCTGACCTCCACCAGCTCGGCGACCCGACCCGCATGGCGCTCCACCATCGACTCGAAGGTCTGGCGTGCGGTCCGGCCATTGCCGAACGCCGGACCCTTGGGCAGTTCGGTGAAGTACTTCAACAGGGCCTCGTCCGTGCCCTCCGCTAGTCGGTACTCGTGTTCGTCGGCCTGCCGCTGGACGATGTTCAGCAACTCGTCCGCCTCGTAGTCCTGGAAGGTGATGGTCCGGGAGAACCGGGAGGCCACGCCAGGGTTGACGGTGAGGAATCGCTCCATCTCCGCCGTGTAGCCGGCAACGATCACCACGACCGCGTCCCGGTGGTCCTCCATCAGCTTCACCAGCGTGTCGATGGCCTCCTTGCCGAAGTCCCGGCCGGAGTCCTCGGGGGAGAGCGCGTACGCCTCGTCGATGAACAGGACCCCGCCGCGCGCCCGGTCGAACGCCTCCTGCGTCCGGATCGCGGTCGAGCCGATGTGCTCGCCCACCAGATCCACCCGGGAGACCTCGACGAGATGTCCGCGACCGAGCACACCGAGCGCCGCCAGGATCTCTCCGTACAACCGCGCCACGGTGGTCTTCCCGGTGCCGGGGGAACCGGTGAAGACCAAGTGCCGACGGACCGATGCGGCTTTGAGCCCGGCCTCCTTGCGGCGCCGTCCCACCTCGATCATGTTGGTCAGCGAGCGGACTTCCCGCTTGACGCTGTCCAGGCCGACCAGTTCGTCCAGATCGCCGAGAACTGCATCCGGGGTCCGCGCGGGGGCGGCTGCCTCGGACGGGGGTTCTGGTTCGGTCGTGGTCGTGATGACGGGAGCCGGCGCCGGCGTCAACAGCCCTGACGACTGGGTCGATGTCAGCCGATCCGTACCGGTTTCGGCGGCGACGCGACCGGGCGATACGGGCACCGCCGACTCGTCGCTCGTGCACTCCTCGACGACGGGCGACGACGGGTCGGCGAACTCGTACCCACCGCGTGCGCACCGCTCCGTACGGCACTTGCTGAGCGTCGTGCGGCAGCCGTCCATCACATGGAAGCCGTAGCCGCCGCTGCCGGTCACCCGACAGCTCCGGAAGGTGCCCCGCCCCTGCGCCGATACATAGAAACCTGCTTCGGCGGGAGAGGTGACCGTGCAGCGTTCGATCAGCGGATCCGCGCCCTTGGTGACGATGACACCCGTCTGGGCCGCGTCGATGGTGCAGGAGTTGAGGGTGCCGCCGCTGCCGTGGTCCCGGAACCAGGCCCCGGTGGACGCCTCCCTGATCCGGCAGTCGTCGAGCTGTGCGCTCGCGCCGTCGCTCACCGACACCGCCGTGTTGCGGATCTGGGAGAGATCGCTGTCGACCACGTCGACCCGGGAGCCGCGGTCGAGGACGAACAGCGCGTCCGGTACGTCGTGTACCCGGCAGGAGTCCAGTACGGCCGTCGCCCCGTCACTGATCCAGACGGCGGGATAGTCGCCCGTACTGTCGTGTATTTCGCACTGGTTGGCGTCGACCCGGGTACCCGGGTCCCACACCGACAGACCATTGCGGCCGAAACGTCGAACGGTGGAGCGGGTGAGGGTCAGCACGGAGCGCGAGCGGAGGTCGATCGCGTTCTCCGGGATGTCATGGATGTCGCAGTCGGAGAGCGTCAGTACGGCGTCGGTGTCGAGGGTGATCCCGTCGGCCGAGGTCCGGTGCACCCGGGAGTCGGTCAGATGGGCCGTCGCGCGTGACGCGATCTGCACCCCCGAGCCCTTGATCTCGTAGATCTCGCAGCCGATGGCCTCCAGACCACTGCCCTCACCGGTGACGGCGAGGCCAGCGCCCGACGCGTGGTGGACACGGCAACGCTCCAACCGAGGGTGCCCGCCCCCGCGGACCGACACGCCCGACTGGCCTGCCGAGACCACTTCGCACTCCTCGAACACGCCCCCCGCACCCTCCAGGACGGCTATGCCGACGCCTGCGGGATTGTCGATCGTGCAGCGGCGGACGGTGGGCCTAGCGGCTCCGCGCACCTCCAACCCGGAGGCCGAGCGGGTCGAGATGCGCACGTCGATCAACTCGGGGGTGCCGTCCTCCACGAGCAGAGCCGGCGCAGTTGTGTCCTGCCCCTCCACATAGAGGTCCTGCACGGTGGCGGACGCCCGTACCGTCAGCGGCACGCCGTCGACCGGTGCGATGCGCACCGACCCCAGCGAGCCCTCGGGGCCGCGCAGTGTCACCGCCCGTTGGACCACGAGGTTCTCGCGGTACGTCCCCGGGGCGACGGTGAGGACGTCGCCGTCCCCGGCGGCCTCCAGGGCTGCTGCCAAGGAGGCGTACTCGCCCGTGCGGCGCCGCCACCGCGATGTGCCCGTGTGGGTCACCTGGACCGTGCCCTGTGCCATCGTGCTGCTCTGCCCCCACCTCGTGTGTTCGGATTCGGCGCGCCTCGGGGAGGGGAACGCCCCCTACGGGCCTGTCTCCATCGTGACCGACTCGCCCGCGACTACCGCGCCCGCGTCAAACTCTGTCCTGAGTACGTCCTGATCGCACGACAGGCCCACTCCCCAGACACTTCTCGACGGGGTCGCCCCACCGTAGCGCGCGCACGCGTCGGGAGTTGACGAATCAGGAGGTCAGCTGCCCGTACCGGTACGTCCCCAATCCGGTCCGACGGCAGCCCAGGCTCGGTCCAGACGGTCGTGTCTGCGCCGCACCAGACGCCACAGCGCCAGGCGTCTGGCGCATTCGAGCGCTCCCGCTGCGGACAGTGCGGCGCCCACCCCGGTGAGCGCCGAGTGCACACGAACGGTCGCCAAGTCCAAGGGACGGGTGACGACATGACCGCGGGCGTCGGTCCAGATGGTGACTCGATCACCTGCCCGGGGTCTGTCCAGAACGGTCGCGATCGCACCGGTGTGCCTGCCACCGTCCACCGCGCGCCACTGAGCCGTGACCGTGCGCTGCTGGTGGTCCGCCGCACTGGCGTCGGGATCGTGCGAGCGGGCCTTCGCGGGAGGGGAGGGACTCACCACCGTCGCCGTGGTCTGGTGGCGCTGCTGCCGCTGGAGCCGCATCGACTGACGGAGGGAATCATCGGTGGCCGAGCCGACCAGCCAACCGAACGCGGGGGCGACGGTGACCAGGAGCAGCGCGGCGCTCAACGCCATCCACGCCTCGATCTGATCGGTGGCCCGGCGCAGGGGATTGCCGCGCCAACGCCAGACACCCCGTGCCGCATGCATGCCCACACCCCCTTGCCGTCCGGACAGCACGGTGCCGCACAACACCACCACGCATCCTACGAGTCCCAGCGGACCCTGTGCGTCCTGGTGTCGTGCGGCGAGCCCTTGGCCGTCCCGTCCCCTCTACCCAACGTGCGCACGGGATGCCGTGTTCCCACAGACCTCACCAGAAGGGAACACTTCATACCCATGGCAGTCCGCCGCAGGCGGTCCGGAAAGGAGAAGGGGGAGCGGGAAGGAGACGGGAGCGGGCGGGGGCTTGACGGACCGTCCCTAGTAACCCTGCCCCGGGTAGGGGCGGTTGTACGGGTCGGTGTAGCCGGGGCCCGGTGCCGGCGCTGGGCGAGGAGCGGCGGGGCGCATCGCCTCGTAGCCCGTGGCCGGCGGACGTTGCTGCTGCGGGTAGCCCTGCTGCGCGGGATAACCGCGGGGCGGCACCGGCTGCTGCTGGGGGATGTACGGCGCAGGGGCCTGTTGCAGCGGCATGGGCTGCGGAACCGGAACCTGTTGCCCGTAGCCGTATGCGGGCTGGGGCGCCGATGGCCCAGCCGGAAGAGCGGGGAGTGCCGCGGGGAGCGCCGGCAGATAGCTGTTGCCGGTGTCGTAGGCGGCAGGCACTCGGATCGGAGCGATCTGAGGCGTGCCCCGCTCTGCGACCAGAGAGTCGTAGATCGGGGTGTCAGCGAACGACGGAGCGGAGTAGTAGCCGCCGCCGTAAGTGGAGCGGGGGGAGGTCATGGCACATAAGTTAAGCCCACGATGTGGTTTTGGGGAGCCCGATAAGAGGGTTGTTTCCGGAGATATGACCGACTGTTGAGCTCCAATGGGACCGAACCCGGGAAAAACGGTCGCGCTGTGACGTAGGAATCGTGTAAAGGGCGAGCTCGGAGGCGGTTACTGGTGGGTCCGGAGACGTCTGATGGGCCCGATGAGGGCTAGGTTTGACCCTCGGTGAACCAATTCAGATGCTCGGAGCTCGTGATGGGGGCAAGCATGTCCATGCAAAAAGGGAGTAACACTCCGGTGCCTGCGCCGCAGGTCCGGGTCGAACTGGGCTGGGGGGCGGGTCCCGCCGTTCCCGACGTCGATGCCTCCGCACTGCTGCTCGACTCCGGTTCCGGCAAGGTCCGCTCGGACGCGGACTTCGTCTTCTACAACCAACCCACCCATGCCTCCGGGGCGGTCCGGCACGAAGGCAAACAGTCCGACTCCGACCCGGTGACCGACCGCCTCCATGTGGACCTGACCGCCGTGGAGCCCACGATCGAGCGGATCGTGCTCGCCGCATCGGCCGACGGCGGCAGCTTCGGCCAGGTACCCGGGCTCTACGTCCGGGTCACCGACGCCTCCACCGGGGCCGAGATCGCCCGGTACGACAGCCAGGACGCCAGCGTCGAGACGGCCTTCGTGCTCGGCGAGTTCTACCGGCGCCAAGGGGCCTGGAAGTTCCGCGCGGTAGGACAGGGGTACGGCACCGGGCTGGCCGGGCTGGCGACCGACTACGGGATCACCGTCGACGAACCCCAACGGACCCCGCCCCCGGTCAGCGCAGCACCGGACACCTCCAACGCCACCATGCACCTCCGCGCGCCCGCACCGACACCCGCACCGACACCCGCTCCGGCCCCTGCCACCCCGACACCGCCCCCGGCCGCTGCGCCCACCCCCGTACGGCTGTCCAAGGTGACCCTGACCAAGGAGACCCCGTCCGTCTCCCTCACCAAGCAGGGCGGCACATCCGGGGCGCTGCGCGTCAACCTCAGCTGGCAGGTGCGCAAGCAGTTCAAGGGCTGGGGGGCCAAGCTCGGCCGGGCCATCGCCATGCACGGCGATCTCGACCTCGACCTCTGCGCCCTCTACGAACTCACCGACGGGCGCAAGGGTGTGGTCCAGTCGCTGGGCAACGCCTTCGGCGCGCTGAACCAGGCCCCCTACATCCACCTCGACGGCGACGACCGCACCGGCGGCACCTCCGGCGAGAATCTGACCATCAACCTCGACCATCGGAACGACCTCCGTCGAGTGGTCATCTTCGTCACCATCTACGAAGGCGCGCGCAGTTTCGCCGACCTCGATGCGACGGTCACCCTCCAGCCCCAACACGGTGCGCCCATCGAGTTCTCGCTCGGCGAATGCACCGTTCCGTCCACCGTCTGCTCACTCGCGCTGATCACCAACACCGGTTCGGACCTCGTTGTGAAGCGCGAGGCCCGCTTCCTCGTCCCGGAACGGGGGGTGAGTCCCCAGCGGACCATGGACCAGACGTACGGCTGGGGCATGAACTGGACACCGGGCCGCAAGTGACCTCTTCTTTGTAGCGGTTGTAGCGGTTGTAGCGGTTGTAGCGGTTGTAGCGGTTCAGCGTTCCGGTGCCGGCGTGGGGCGGGCGTACGTACGCCCCTTCCACGCCGCGCCCCGGCCGCGATGGTGCTGCACCGCCGAATCCACGGTCATCAGCAGATAGAGCAACCCGATGAACGGCAGCAGCAGAGCGAACAGCGGGGACTGCCGGTAGTAGCGCAGCGTCGGCAGATACGTCCCCATCATCACCGCCCAGGCGAGCCCACCCGCCCAGCCCGCCACCGCGTTCGCCGTCAGGAGCGCCGCGCACACCGCGATCGGCGGTGCCAGATAGACCACGGCGAGGCACATCACGGTCCCCGCGAGCAACAAGGGGTTGTACGCCAACTGTGCGTACGCGCTCCGCGCCACCATGTGCCACAGGTCCGCCAACCGCGGATAGGGCCGCACGCTGTCCACCCGTTCGGCGAGGCCCAACCAGATCCGTCCGCCCGCCCGTTGGACGGCGCGCGCCAGCGACACATCGTCGATGACCGCCCCTCGGATCGACTCGGGCACACCGGCCCGCTCCGCCACCGCCCTGCGCAGCAATACGCACCCGCCGGCGGCAGCCGCGGTTCTCGCCGTCGGTCGGTTGACCCACCGGAAGGGGTAGAGCTGGCCGAAGAAGTAGACGAAGGCCGGCACGATCAGCCGCTCCCAACCGCTCACCGTCCGCAGGCGCGCCATCTGGGAGACCAGGTCCCAACCACCCGCCCGCGCCGCTTCCACCAGTGCGCGCAGGCTGTCGGGCGCGTGGGCGATGTCGGCGTCCGTGAACAGGAGGTACTCCGGCCCGTCCGTCCGGGCCACGGCCATGCCGTGGCGCAGTGCCCACAGTTTCCCGGTCCAGCCGGGCTCCGGTTCCCCCGGGTCGACCACGGTCAGCGGCAGTCCTCCGTGGCGCCCGGCCAACTCCTGCGCCAATCCGCCGGTGCCGTCCGTGCTCCCGTCGTCCACCAGGATCACCCTGGCCCGTCCCGGATAGTCCTGGGCCAGGAGGGTCGGAAGGGTGGTCGGCAACATCGCGGCCTCGTCGCGTGCGGGCACCACGACGGCGACATCGGGCCAAGAATCCCGCAGAGGGACACGGTGGGGCAGCCGCTGGTCCGTACACCAGAAGAACCCTTGGCCCAGCAGTAGCCACCCCCATGCGGCGAGCGACCCGACGGCGATCCAAGCAAGGGCGATCATGAGCCGAAGTCTGCCGCAGCCAGACGGCGTCACCGATGCTGTCGACTATGGTGACCGGGTGAAGATCGCGCTCATGGATTCCGGAATCGGCCTCCTCGCGGCGGCGGCTGCGGTACGCAGACTCCGGCCGGACGCGGACCTCGTGCTCTCCTCCGACCCCGAGGGAATGCCCTGGGGACCGCGCACACCGGACGATGTGACCGAGCGGGCGCTCGCCGTGGCCAGGGCCGCCGTCGCCCACGCTCCCGACGCGCTGATCGTCGCCTGCAACACCGCTTCGGTGCACGCACTGCCCACGCTCCGAGCGGAACTGGAGCCCGCGGTCCCCATCATCGGAACGGTTCCCGCGATCAAGCCCGCCGCTGCGGGCGGCGGGCAGGTGGCGATCTGGGCCACACCCGCCACCACCGGCAGTGTCTACCAACGCCGGTTGATCAATGACTTCGCCGGCACCGCCGCCGTGACGGAAGTGCCCTGCCCGGGCCTCGCCGACGGTGTCCAACACGCGGACGACACCATGATCGACCGTGCCATCACCGCTGCCGCGGCACTCACCCCCCGAGGTGTGCGGGCGATCGTCCTCGGCTGCACCCACTACGAACTCGTGGCCGAGCGCATTCGCACAGCCGTCGGAGTCCCGGTCGTCCTCTACGGGTCAGCCGAGGCCGTCGCGGCGCAGGCGTTGCGCCGGGTGGCTCGTACGGATGCCAGCGCACCGGGAACGCCCATCGGCGGCCGGGTCACCGTGCTCCACAGCGGCCGGGAGTCCGCACTGTCCGTGCAGGCCATGAGCTATGTCGAGGCCAGGTCGCTGCACGCGGCCACCCCCGTGCGCTGACGCCGCGGGCAGCGCGGCAACAGCACCGAGGCGGCAGGGGTGACCTTGCTCATGGACCCGGGCCGAGCTCCGGGAAGCTGGGTACTCTGCTTGGCATGAGGGACCACTTCGATGACTCGTTGCGTCCCACCGCGCACTCCGTCGAACCCGTGCCTGCGGTGTGGACCGGCCGTGCCACCAATCGCATCCAGTGGCTGCTTGCCGTTGCGGGCGCCGCATGCATCGCACTCGGCGTGGAACTCGCCGTCGAATCGAACTGGACCGCAGGGATCATCCCCCTGGTGATGTCCGTCGTCGGCTGCGTCGCCGCAGGTCTGCTGATGCTCTACGGAACCCTGGCCTTCGTCCATGTGGCGGTCACCGTCGACAGCGATTTCGTCGAGGTCCGTTGTGGTCACATGGGGCTGCCCCGGCGGCGGATTCCCCTCTCCCACGTCGTGGGCGCGGACTTCGCACCCCAGGTCACCCCACGTCAGTGGGGCGGCTGGGGCTATCGCTGGCGTCCCGAGCGCGGCACGGCAGTCATCGTCCGCCGTGGGGAGGCCGTCGTCTTCACACTCGGCGACGGCAGGACCTTCACGGTGACGGTTGACGACGCCGAAGCGGCCGTACGCGCCGTGCGCGATCTGCTGACTCCGGGGCATCCGGGCCACGCGGCGGCCGTCCAGGGCTGAGGCGGGCGGCTGGGCGGCACGGATCGGGCTGCCCCGGCGATGCCCCGCGCCGATGGTTCGAGTGCTTCTGCTCGGCCGTGCGCGCTCTGCATCGCACGATTCCCGGTCCCCGTGCTGGACCGGCTGTCATGCGCGCGAGGCCAGACCCGGTGCGGCCGGTGACGCCCTGCCCTCGCTCTCGCGTACGTCACCGACCCCCACCCGTGCGGTGGCCAGTCCCGCGAGCAGCCCCGCCCCCGCGGTCACCGGGGCGAAGCTCAGTGCGTTGCTGGCCGATGCCACCACTGCCAGGGCCGTCAGTGCCGCCGCTGCGCTGAGCACCACGGGAGTGGGCCGTGGTGAGCGCCACAACCCGTACAGCAACCACCCGAATGCCGTAGCGAGCAGGACCACTCCCGGCACGCCCTGCTCGGCGGCCTGCTGCAGGGGCGCTGAATGGGGCTTGCCGTCCGCGCCCACCGAGTCCAGGGCGGTCGTGCTCCGCACTCCGAAGCCTCCCGGGCCCGCACCCCGTACCGGATCGGCCTCCGCCAGGGCCACCGCGTCGTGCCACAGAGCCACCCGGTGATGAGTCAGTCCGCCCTTCAACGAGTCGGTCAATCCGTCGGGCAGTGCGTCCTTTGCCACTCCCCATGAGACGGCGGTCACCAGCGCGGCGGCCAGGGCGAGCCCCAGGAGCGCGATCGCCCGCCGTTGCATGCGGGAGGTGGCCAGTGCGCAGAGCAGGACGCCCGCTGCCGCCACCGCACCGGTCACCGAAGCCAGGGCGACCGCCGTACAGACGACGGCGAAGGCGAATATGCGCAGCAGGAGACGGGTCGCCCCGGGGCCGGCTGCCGCCGCGGCGGCGCAGGCGGCGCCTGCGGCGAGCACCAACAGGCCGGCGGTGGCTCCCAACTGCCCGGGTTGGACGGGGGTGCTCGTGTACACACCCGGTACGCCGTGCGGGGAGACGACCGCCAGGCACAGCGCAGCCACGGCGACCGCAGAGGCTGCACCCACCGGTAGGAGCGTGCCGCTGATCCTCCCGCAGGCGTATCCCGCGGCCACCGCGAACACGGCCAGGAGCACGCCCTCGGGTCTGGCATCGCGGCCGGCCGCGCTGATCAGCGACCAGGTGGCGCAGCCGCCGAGAATCACGCCCCCGACCACATCGACCGCCCTGCCCCGCTCCTGTCTGCGGTACCCGCCCGGTCCAGCCACTCCGCCGACCCCCCGATCCATGACGGAACTCCCCATGCCCTGCGGGTTCGACGCGGAGTCTTCGCAGGGCCGGCCCACACGGTAACGGCAGGGACACGGTTTTTGTGGACCGGGGTGAGGGAAGTCCAGATCGATGGGCTTGGGTGCTGGTGCCCGCGGGGCGCAGAATCGGCTGTTGCACCCCATATATGGACAACGTTCGGAGGGTTGTACACAACCGGATCTCGATTGTGCGGATGTGCGATTGCGCTGCCATCACAATCGCCGCGAGGGGTCAGTATGTTGATCATTCGCCGTCGGCGGGCCATACATTCGGGCCACGACGATTCCGAGGGGGGAGCGTCGTTCATCGACTCGAAGGAATGCCGTTCTCATGCGTCGCACCACTGTCCGCCGTACCGCCCTGGCCGCATCCGCACTCTCGCTCGCCCTGTTGGTGACCGCGTGCGGCTCCGACGAGCCCGCAGCCAAGGACAAGGCGAAGTCGGAGGCAACGAAGGGCGCACCCGCCGCCCCGGCGGCCAAGGCGCTGTCCCAGGCGGAGTTGGACAAGCTGATGCTGGAGCAGGCCGACCTGCCCAACCACAAGATCACTCCGGCCGGCAAGGTGGATCTCGTCGCAGCCAAGGGGACCAAGGCCGACAAGGCGGAGTGCACACCCCTGGTCGACGTCATGGCCCTGCGTGCCGGTGGCACTCCCGCCGCATCGGCCGGACGCAAGATCATGGGCATTCCGAAGGACCCCGCGAAGGACGCCTCGCCCGAGGAGAAGCTCAAGGCGGCCATGGACGCCCTGTCCGGCACGATCACCGGTGATGTCGTCGCCTCCTACGAGGGCCAGGAGGCGGCCGATGTGCTCGCGGCGATCAAGAAGGCGGGCACCGACTGTGCCGGCGGGCTCACCGTGACCGTCCCCGGTGAGAAGGTGAAGGTCACCAAGGTGGAGCCGGCCTCGTACACAGCCGGTGACGAGGCGGTGGCCTACACCGTCAGCGTGGATCTGGAAGGCAAGCCGTCCACGGCGCATCTGGTGGCCATCCGCAAGGGCGGCATCGTCGCCAGCTTCTTCGCGCAGAGCCTCGCCGGCTCGGCGGACCAGCCCAAGGCGGTCATCGACGCCCAGGTCAAGAAGCTCGGCTGAACCGCACACCGGTGCCGTACCGCCCCAGGGTCGGGTGGTACGGCACCGGTGCGTTTACTGCGCACAGCAGGGCTTTCCTGCCATCGGGCTGTGGTCGCCCCGCCCGCTGCCGGACACCCTCACGGGCCGCCCAGCCCGTCGGGCGAGCGTGCACTCGCCGTAGACTCCGGCAGGTGAGCGCCACCATGACACCCGTCGACGCCCCGCAGCCCGACCACATCGAGCGGCGGTCGCTACTCCGCCGACTCATGCGGCCGGGCGCCGCCGCGCTCTCCGGGTACCTCCTCTATCTGAGCTTCCCGCCCCGTCCGCTGTGGTGGCTCGCCGTGCCCGCGATCGCCCTCCTCGGCTGGAGCCTCCACGGGCGTCGGGCCCGGGCCGCCTTCGGTCTCGGCTACCTCGCCGGCCTCGGGTTCCTGCTGCCGCTCCTCATCTGGACGGGTGAGGAGGTCGGTCCCGTTCCGTGGATCGCACTGGCCGCGGTGGAAGCCCTCTTCATCGCTGCCGCAGCTGCTGGGATCGCCCTGGTCAGCCGGTTGCCGGCCTGGCCCGTCTGGGCCGCTGGAGTCTGGATCCTGGGCGAGGCCGCCCGTGCGCGCGTGCCCTTCGGGGGTTTTCCCTGGGGGAAGCTGGCGTTCGGGCAGGCCGACGGGGTCTTCCTACCGCTCGCAGCGCTCGGCGGGACACCGCTCCTCGGGTTCGCCGTGGTCCTCTGCGGGTTCGGTCTGTTCGAAACTGCGCGTCGCGTGGTGGCGTACCGGCGCAGTGGCGCCCTGCCCCGGGGGCCGATGGCCGCGGCGCTCCTGAGCCTGCTGGTACCCGTCACGGCCGCTCTGGCCGCGCTGCCCCTCGTCGATGACTCGGCCGAGGACGGCACCGCCACGGTCGCGGCGATCCAGGGCAACGTGCCCCGGCTCGGGCTGGACTTCAACGCCCAACGGCGTGCGGTCCTCGACAACCACGTACGGCGCACCGAGGAACTTGCTGCCGATGTGAAGGCCGGCAAGGTGGCGCAGCCCGACTTCGTGTTGTGGCCGGAGAACTCGTCCGATCTTGATCCCTACCGCAACGCCGACGCCCGGGTCGAGATTGATCGGGCCGTGCGGGCCATCGGTGTGCCCACCGTCGTCGGTGCGGTGCTCACACCCGACACGGGCAAGCTCCGCAACACCCTCATCGAGTGGGACCCCGAGCGCGGCCCCGTGAACACCTATGACAAGCGCCATGTGCAGCCGTTCGGGGAGTACATTCCCATGCGCTCCGTGGTGCGGATCTTCAGTTCGGATGTCGACCGGGTCCGCCGGGACTTCGGGCCCGGGGACGAGGTGGGAGTCTTCGACCTCGCGGGCACCAAGGTCGGTCTGGTCACCTGCTACGAGGCCGCCTTCGACGACATGGCGCGGGACACCGTCACGGAAGGCGCCCAGCTGATCTCGGTACCGAGCAACAACGCCACCTTCGGCCGCAGCGAGATGACGTACCAGCAGTTGGCGATGTCCCGGGTGCGGGCGGTCGAGCACGGACGGTCCGTGGTCGTTCCCGTGACCAGCGGAGTCAGCGCCGTGATCATGCCGGACGGCAAGGTCGTCCAGAAGACCCGGATGTTCACGCCGGACGCCCTGGTCGCCGAGGTGCCGCTGCGCTCCTCGCTGACTCCTGCCACTCGGCTCGGCCTCTGGCCCGAGGCGATCCTGCTGCTCCTCGCGGCCGGGGGGCTCGGCCGGGTCGCGCTCCAGGCGGTGCGGGTGCGGCGTTCGGCCCGAGCCGCCGCCGGCTCCGAGGCAAGCACTCAAGAGCGTTAGGGTCGCGCCATGGGAACCCCTGACTTCATCCGTGACATTCGGGCAGACGCGGGCCACCAGCTGTTGTTGTTGCCGGGAGTGTCCGCCGTCGTCTTCGACGAACGGGGACGGGTCCTGCTGGGCAGGCGCGCCGACGACGGACGTTGGTCGACCATCGGCGGTATTCCCGAGCCGGGTGAGGAACCCGCGGACACTGCGGTCCGCGAGGTGTACGAGGAGACCGCGGTGCACTGCGTCCCCGAGAACGTGGCGCTGGTCCGGGCGATGCCGAAGCCGGTCATCTACCCCAACGGGGATTGCTGTCAGTACCTCGACATCACCTTCCGTTGCCGTGCGATCGGAGGTGAGGCGCGGGTGAACGACGACGAGTCACTGGAAGTGGGCTGGTTCGCCGTGGACGCCCTGCCCGTGCTGCCGCCCTGGGAGCGTTTCCAGGTGGAGCGGGCCATAGCCGGTGGGCCATCGTGGTTCCAACCCGCAGGGTCGGCGGTGGGTTCGACGGCGCCGGGCACCCGCTCGTAGGACGCCGGCACGGGCGGGCGAGGTCCGTCCCCTGCGTCAGGTCTGTCCCCTGCGTCAGGTCCGACGGCCGCGATCAGGGGCGCAGGGTGAAGGAGTGGTGTTCGTGGGCGACCTGCCAACGGCCTTCCTCCTTGCGGAACCCCAGGGTGAGTCGTAGCCGTTGGTCCGGGTCGGTGCGGAGGGTGTCCGCGTCGGCGCAGCGCAGCAGTGCCTGGGCGAAGGCGACCCGGTCGCCGGCCGTGACCTCGATGGTGTCGATCTCGAAGCAGGCTCCTTGCCGCTGCCAGTCGAAGAAGGGCGGCCAGGTGGCCCGGTAGGCGTCGATGCCGCGAACGCCTTGCTCGGGCGGGGGGACGTCGAACATGACGATGTCGTCGGTGTGGTCCGCGAGCACCCCCGGCAGATCCCCCTCGTGCACCGCCCGAGCCCATCGTTCGACCAGGGCTGTGATCTCCGCCGTGTCATCGCTCATCGGGTCTCCTCCTCGTAGCGGCTGGTGCAGGGCCGACTCCCGCCGGCGCTCGGACTCATCGTTCCCTTGTCGCCGGCGCCCTCGGTGGGTTTGCACGCTCGATCGAGGAGGTGTCGACGCTTCGTCCTCGGTCCCGTCCCGGCTGGGCAGCGGTGGGCACAGTCATGTCAACCCTGGGTTGACGCCAATGGGGTGTCAACCTAAGGTTGACACATGGAGAAGCCCGCGCAGATAGCTCAGCCCGTACGCCTCGACGATCTGATCGAGGCGATCAAGACCGCCCATCCGGACGAGCTCGACCAACTCTCGGGGGCGGTCGTCGCCGCCGACCACCTCAGCGATCTCGCCGACCACCTCATCGGTCACTTCGTGGACCAGGCGCGTCGCTCGGGTGCCTCGTGGACGGAGATCGGCAAGAGTATGGGGGTGACCCGCCAGGCCGCGCAGAAGCGCTTCGTGGCCAAAGCCGGCGAGCCGTCCGACCTCGATCCCAACCAGGGCTTCAGTCGGTTCACGACCCGGGCGAAGAACGTGGTCGTGGCCGCTCAGAACGAGGCGCACGCTGCCCGCAACCAGCACATCACCCCGGTCCATCTGGTGCTCGGCCTGCTGAGCGAGCAGCAGTCGCTGGGGGCCCGTGCCATTCGGGCGCAAGGGGTGCTGCTGGACGCGGTGCGACAGTTGGCCACGGATGCCCTTCCCTCCGCGGCGGAGGAGGTCCCCGCTCTGGTGCCGTACGACGCCGGTGCTCGGAAGGCGTTGGAGCTGACCTATCGAGAGGCCCTGCGGTTGGGCCACAACCACATCGGCACCGAGCACGTCCTGTTGGCGCTGCTGGAGCAGGAGGGCGGCGGTGGGGTCCTTGCGGCGGCCGGTGTGGACAAGGCGGGCGCGGAGGCGTACATCGCGGACGCGGTCGCCGCCGAGCAGGACGGCTGATCGTGCCGATGGTGATTGCGTCGATGGTGATTGCGCTGGTGGTGATTGCGGCGGCCTCGACCCAGGGGTAGACCGAGGCCGCCGAAGGGGGCATCCGCAGGGGACGGAGTGCCCTCACGGACTACCGCGGAGGCAACGCGAGGAGGACAAGCGTTCCTTCGTGGGTGTCCGGCTCTAGTGGGCCCGCACGGGCCAAGGGGGATCGGTGTCGCCGATGTCGCCCGCGGACGGGACGGGTCCCGGCTCCGGGAGGCGATACGCACCGCTTAAGGCGGCGCGAGGGGTGATGAACATCGTTGCGAGCTGCCGAATCCTTGGTGGCGTGGAACCGGACCGGGGATCCGAGGATCTCCGGTCACCGGTTCAGTAAATATATATACCGTTGAGTAATCAAGGGTATGAAAAAATTCATGCATATTGGCTCATCGTCGAACCTTCGGCCCCCGGCGGTCGGGGGTCAGTCCGCCAGGAAGAAGTCGTGGTGCTCCGCGGCTTGTTCGTAGCCCTCCAGCCGGACCTGGGTGCGCTGGGGGTCGGCGTCGGCCATGGCCTGGAGCAGAGCTGCGGAGAGCACACCGGGCGCCGCGTAGGAGTCGAAGACCAGCCGGGAACCGGTGGCGGCGGCGAACGTCACATCGGCCTCGTCCGTCAGCGGGCCGAGGGCCAGATCGGTGATCAGCGCGATGCGCAGTCCTGCGCTGCGTGCCGCCCGCATGGCCGCCAGGGTCTCCTTGGCGTGCCGAGGCATCGCGAAGGCCAGCACCCAGGTCCCGCCCGCCTCCCTCGACTGGAGGAGGGCGTCGTAGGCGACGCTGCCGCCCCGGGTCACCGTCCGGACGTCGGGGTGGATGCGCCGCGCCGCATAGGCGAAGTACTCCGCGAGGGAGACGGAGATGCGCAGCCCGAGGACGGTCAAGGGGACCGACCGGGCCAGCTCCCCGCCGACATCGAGCATCTGCTGTGTGTCGGCGAGTAGCCTGCGCAGGCTCTCCAGGTTGTCGATCTCGGTGTCCACCGCCGCTTGCAACTCGTTGCGTCGGTTCTCCTCGCGCGACTCGGGAGAGGCCGCCACCGCGCTGAGTGCGATCGGTTGCAGGGCCTCGCGCAGTGCGGGGTACCCGCTGAAGCCCACCGATGCGGCGAACCGGGTGACCGACGGCTGGCTCACCCCCACGCGATCGGCCAGATCGGTGATCGACAAGAACGCGGCCTCGGTGAGGTGTTCGGTGATGTACTGCGCGATACGCCGCTGGCCAGGGGAGAGCCGATGGCCTCCGAAGAGGGCCAGGACCCTGTCCGTGGGGGCGGGCTCCGCATCGGGAGCCGGTCTTCCCGGCGTGATCGCAGACGCCTGTGCGCGTGTCTGCTGATCTGATGGCACCGGTGTCACTCCTTCTCGTCCCACTCCCGCCTCAACATAGCCCAGGAGCACTTGCCGTACGACGGATGTACGTGCGAGCCCTACCCGTTGTCTCAGATACCGGACGACGGCTGGGCCGGTGGACCAGCCGATCGCCGCCGCGTCGGACCAGTTGCCGGGGTAGGGCATCCGGAGGTGCGCCTCCGTCATGAGATGCGCGGTCTGGTGGCTGAGGAGCATATTGGGCTTGGGCGTGTCTTTGGTCGGTCAGGATCGAACGAGCGGGGGCTGTGTCGTGCAGCGCAAGGCGGAGGAGCAGGTGCACCCGGTGGAAACCCGGCGTCCTGCGACGGCACAGGCGGTCGGGGCCGGATGCACCGGGGCGGCGACCTGGAGCCGTTTGCCCGCGGCCTGTCACGACCCGAAGGAACGCCTCAGATGACCTGGTACGGCGAGGCAGGGCGTTTTCCGCCCCGACCGTCGGATGCCGATGTGCAGGAACAACCCGAGGCGTCCCTGAGCGGTCAGCGCACTCCCGGAGAACTGGACGTCGCGCTCGCCCAGGCCGCGGTCAGCGCGGCGGAAGCCGTCGGCGGATACGCCGGCGGTGTCTATCTGCGTTCCTCCACCGAAGGTCTCCTGCGGCTGGCCGTGCTCGCCGGGCTGCCGGCCAGGCTCTTCCACCCCTGGTGGCGGATGCACGCCAACCGGCCCTTCCCGGTCGCTGAGGCGTATCGCTCGGGGCGGGCGATCCACCTGGCCGACGCGGAGGAGTCGATGCGGCGATTCCCGCAGCTGATGGCGGGCCTGCCCTTCCCCTTCAGTTCGCTCTACGTCCCGATCGTCAGCGGTCGGGAGAAGTTCGGTGTGCTCGCCGTACTGAGGCGTGCCACGCCGGGCCATCCGGTCGAGAACAGTGACCGCCACCGCATCCACAACGTCGCCCGCCGGCTGGCATCGGCGCTCGGCGACCTGGACCGGCGGGGCGTCTCGGTGGCCTGGGACGGTGAACCTCAACCCGTCCAACTCCCCTCCGTCACCACCCCACTGGTCCGCATCGGCCACTTCACCTGGGAACTCGACAGCGGAGCCCTGACCGTAGACGACGAGCTGTGCGCCATTGTGGGAATCGCCCCCGAGCACTTCGGGGGCACCGTGGAGGCGCTGACCGATCGGCTGCTGCACGAGGACGTGTTGGGCATCTGGGCCCTGGCCCGTCAGCTCGCCACGGCCGGTCGCCGGGCACGGCGCAGGATCCAGGTCCGCGGACCGGACGGGCGACCGTACTTCCTCGAACTCTCCACCGCGGCGGAGCAACCGCCCACCGGGCAGGAGCCGGTGCGGCTCACCGGTTGCCTGGTCGACCTCGGGTCGGCCCCGATCGTCTTCGAGGCGACGGATCGGCTGCCGCGCGGTGTCTTCTCCACGGACCGGCTCGGCCGCATCACCTATCTCAACCACAGCGCGGAGACACTGCTCGGTCGGGCCCGGACCGAACTGACGGGCAGGGTGCTCTGGGAGGCGTTGCCCTGGCTCGGACACACCATCTACGAAGACCACTTCCGCGCATCCCTGATGTCGGACACCCCGGTCGACTTCGTGGCCCGCCGCACCCCGCAGGATTGGTTGGCCTTCTCGCTCTACTCGGGTCACGACGGACTAACGGCCACCGTCGTCGCCGCGGAGGAACCCGCACAGGTGCCGGAGGTGGAGCCCGCCGTCGCACCCGGGACCGTGCTCGGCCCCGGAGCCGGCTCACCCGCGGACCGGGCCTCGGCGCTCTACCGACCGGTGGCGCTGGCGATCGCCCTGACCGAGGCGGTGACCGCCCGTCAAGTGTCCGCCGTCGTCACCGAAGAACTGCTGCCCGCCTTCGGCGGCCGACAACTGGCGATCTACCTCCTGCACGAACGCCATCTCTTCCTCGCCTGGGAGACCGGATTCCCCCAAGGTTTCCTCGACCGCTTCGACGGGGTGGCGCTCGACTCACGGCTGCCCGGCGTGGAGACACTCACCTCCGGCCGACCCATCTTCTTCGAGTCGATGGAGCAACTGGGGGACGCCTACCCGGGCATTCCGTTGGACGCCCACGTCGGAGCCCGGGCGTTCCTCCCCCTGATCGCCTCCGGTCGACCGGTGGGCTCCTGCATCCTCGGCTTCGACCAGCCGCGCGGATTCAGCCCCGAAGAGCGCGCGGTCCTCACCGCCCTCGCCGGACTGATCGCCCAGGCACTCGCCCGTGCCCAGCGCTACGACACCGAAGCGGCGCTCGCCCGCGGGCTCCAGGACGCCCTCCTGCCACATCAACTGCCCGTGCTCGATAACGCCGCCACCGTCGGCCGCTATCTGCCCGGCACCCAGGGCATGGACGTGGGGGGCGACTGGTACGACGTGGTCGAGACCGGGGACCGGCTCGCCCTCGTCATCGGGGACGTCCAGGGCCACGGGGTCTCCGCGGCGGCCACCATGGGGCAGATCAGAAGCGCGGTCCGGGCGTTCGCACTCAGCGGGGAGGCTCCCGAAGAGGTGATGAGCGGGACCAACCGGCTGCTCATCGACCTCGATCCGGGGCAGTTCGCGAGCTGCTGCTACATCGTCGTGGACCCCTTGACCGGCCACACCCAGGCGGTACGGGCCGGCCACCCCCAGCCTTTGCTGTACCGCCCGGACGGTGTGACGGAAGTCCTCGATCTGGCGGGAGGCGTGGTGCTCGGGGTCGACGCATCGGCCACCTACCCGGTGACGGAGCTGCGCCTTGAGCCCGGCGCTGTCCTCGCGCTGTACACCGACGGGCTGGTGGAACAGCCGGGCATCGACATCGACCTCGGAGTGGAGCGGCTGCGCAGCACCCTCGCCGAGTGCGGCTCGTCCCCGCTGACCGAGACGGCCGACCGCTTGATCCGCGAGGCGAGGGCGGCAACCGACCGACCGGACGACATTGCGCTGCTGCTCGCCTCGCGCTGGGAGTGAACCGAGGTGCCGTCAGCTTCGCTGGAGCCGTAGCGAACCGGTGCCCGAGGTCAGGACCTTCGGGAAGGGCACCAGCCCGTGCGAGAAGTCCAGGTGGAGCAGTGTCGCCTCACTGCTCGCCGCTCCCGGAACGAGCGTTTCGGTCCCCCGGCCGGTCGCCCGCCAGCTGCGCTGCTGACCGTCGCAGGTCGCCACGACCCCTTCGAGGTGGACCCGGCTGCTGCCCTGGATCGCCTGCGAACCGATCAGCACCGGGCCGACGGGCTGGGATGAGCAGCGGTAGGTGCCGGTGAGGGTGATCGCGCCATCCGAGGCGATTCTTCCCACCTGATCGATCGTGACCGTGTTCGATGAGAGCTGGGCACCGGCACTGGCGGATAGGGGCCCGACCACGAGAGCCGTGGCGATACAGGCCGAGAAAATGAGCACTGAGTGTCGAGGGATGATCATGACTGTCCAACGAGTGTCCATCCTTGAGGTGTCGTCGCTCCGGGCGAACGGGTGAGTCGCCCGCCATTTCGACGCTCGGTCAACTTCCCGATCGAACCCGGAGGTCCGCGCGGCTCATTTCCCACTCGCTCAGACGATGCGACAGCTTCACCATGGAGCACATGTTCTAGAAGGGGGCGGCTATCACCGGGTGTATGGGAGACGGCATATGCCAACCCTCTCTGTGATGTGCAATAGACCCGGCCAACGTTCGCCGACCGAGTGTTTTCCCTCTCACTGGGTCCTGAGTAGGGTGTGATCCCGCAGCCGGTGATCGACAGTGATCCGGCATTGTCCGGCGCGACCGGAATGCGGGCGGACGGCGCCGTCCGGGGGGAAGGGGGACAGACCGTGGCCGCTGGCCCGTTCCATGCACAGTACGTTTGGCATCCGGCAGCTGATGACCACCAGCTGGCGCGTGCTTGCATCGATGTACGAGCGGGGCGATACCTCGGAGCAGAGGAGGTTCTCCGGGAAGTGCGAGGGGATTTCGAGGTCAGGGCGCACCGTTCGCTGGTGCTGGCGTCCGAAGCGGCCGACTCCGATCTCGCCGAACGCTGGCTGGCCGAGGAACCGGGGCCCGAATCGTCCCTGTTGTGGGCGCGGGTCGCGATGCTCCGCGCGCTGCGCTCGGCCGACGAAGGGGGACCGCACACCGGAGCGCTGGTGGACATCGCCAACGCCGCGGCCGATCGGGCCGCCCGTCTGCTGCCGACTGATCCCACCCCACGGGTCGCCCAGTTGGCGATCACTCGCATCCGGCGTCCGATGGACCGAGCCCCGCTCGGCCTCCTGACTTCACCGCCCGGACCCTGGCAGCTCTTCGCCCGCATCCTGCGCCTCGACCCCTGGAACCGCGAGGCGCACCACCGTTTTCTCGCCTTCTTCTTCACCCGTTACGGCGGCACGGCGAGCGCGCGCTGGGACGTGGCCGCCTTCCTCAGCAACCGCGCGCCCCTGGCATCCGCCGTGCGCCTGCTGCCCCTGGTGGCCCTGGCCGAGGAGTACGACCCCAACTCCCTGCTGGCCCACCACGCCTGGCGGCAGCCGCAGTGCGTGGCCACGGCGGCAGCGGGCTACACCCACTGGTTCCCCCAACTCGCCGACTACCGCTTCACACCCGTCCTCGACCTCTCCTACCTGGCGCACGCCCTCTATCTGGGGCGGCGGGAATTCGAAGCCCGTGAAGTCCTGGCGGCCATGGGCCCCTTTGCCGCACGTATGCCGTGGAGCGTCTTCGGTTCACCCGAGGACCAATTGTCCCGAGCGAGACGGTCCTGTGGCTTGCCCTTTCCCGGCTCTCATTGAGCAGAGAAATCGACCGTCTGTCCAGTCAGAAAGGAAAATGACGCTGTCGTGTCCGAGAGAATGACTGCCATCCGGCCGAGGAAACGTCATCGCGATGATGGCGCCGTCGTTCTCGACGATGACGCGACACTGCATGCGATGGGATACCCGCGGAAACTCACTCGACGTTTTCGCACATTCGACAACTTCGCCATCTCCTTCACCATCATCAATGTCATCTCCGGTATCTTCTCCGCCTTTGGATTCGGTATGGTCTCGGGTGGACCGCTCATTCTGGTGTTCGGGTGGATCGGCGTATCCATCATGGTCCTCTTCGTCGGAGCGGCCATGGGGGAAATCGCCTCGGCCTATCCCACAAGCGGGGCCCTCTACTTCTCCGCGGGGAAACTCGCCAAAAGACATCGGGGTGCCTGGTCCTGGTACACGGGCTGGCTGAACTTCGTGGGACAGATCGGCGGAACGGCAGCCACCGGTTACGCCGCGGCCACGTTCATCCAGGCGTTCATCGTCATGCAGTGGCCCGGCTATCAGGTCACGGGCCACCGCACGGTCGTCATCACCACGGCCATCCTGCTCGTCCAGGCGCTCGCCAACACCTACACCGTGCACCTCGTCGCCGCCCTCAACCGCATCTCCGTGTGGTGGTTGACCATCGGCGTGACGGTCATCGTCCTCAGTCTCGTCCTGATCCCCAGTCACCATCAATCGCCCGGCTTCACCACCCATTTCGTGAACACCACCGGCTTCTCCAATGCCGTCTACGCCGCAATGCTCGGTCTGCTGGTCACCAGTTGGACCTTCACGGGATTCGACGGAAGCTTCCACATGTCCGAAGAGACGGTGAAGTCCACGATGAGTACGCCCAGGGGCATCATGTGGGCCATCGGCTGCTCCGCCGTCGCCGGTCTCATTCTCATGATCGCCCTGGTGTTCGCGATCCGCGATTACCCGACTACAGCGAGTTCCTCGGCGCCGCCCGTACGGATTCTCATCGATGCCCTCGGCACGGGCACCGCACGGCTGCTCCTGCTCGTCGTCATCGGTTCGATGCTCTTCTGCGGCCTTGCCAACATGACCAGCAATACCCGCCAGATCTTCGCCTTTGCGCGTGATGGGGCCATGCCCGGCTCCCGGCTGTGGCATTCGGTATCACCACGTACCCGGACACCCGTCAAGGCGGTCTGGTTGGCCGCGGGTTGTTCCTTCCTGCTGATCACCCCGGCCTGGTGGTCGCACACCGTGTTCGCGGCGATCGTCAGTGTTAACGTCGTCGGGCTCTATCTGGCCTATGGCGTACCCATCTATCTCCGACTGAGACTGGGCACGGAATTCGAGCCGGGCCCCTGGCACCTCGGACGCTGGGGCAGGCCCGTCGCGCGCACGGCTGTGGCCTGGATCGTCTTCAGCAGCGTGCTGTTCATGCTGCCCCACGTCTCACCGATCACCCCGACGACCTTCAACTACGCGCCGATAGCCCTCGGGGTGGTCCTCCTGGTGGCCACCGCCTGGTGGTTCGCCGCCGCACGCAGACGCTTCCAGGGCCCCGTCAGCTACGGGAGCCCCGACGAAGTCGCCGCCATGGACCTGGTGTGAGCCGGCCGCTCCGCGCCGGCCATCGAGACAACCCCAGAAGGGAATCCGCCCCATGACCCGTCCACTCGACGAGACCGTTCGGACGTCCGAGGACCTCACCGTCAGCAGTTCCTCGCCGCAGGAGTGGCAGCACATCGCCACCTGGGCCGCCGCCGAAGGGTGGAACCCCGGCAGCGGAGACGTGGCGTGCTTCCACCCCACCGACCCCTCCGGCTTCTTCATCGGACGCATCGCGGGCGAGCCCGTCTCCGCCATCTCCGTCGTCAACTACTCGGACGACTACGCATTCCTGGGCTACTACCTCGTCCGTCCCGATCTGCGGGGCCAGGGGCTGGGGTTGAGGACCTGGCGGGCGGCCTTCCCCCATGCCGGCAGTCGACTCGTCGGACTCGACGCCGTACCGGCGCAGCAGGAGAACTACCAGCGCTCCGGCTTCACGCCCGCCTACGGGACGGTCCGCTACGGCGGTGTGCCGCGCAAGGGGCGGGTTGCCGACACCGTCGTACCGGCCACCCTCGCGCACCTCGATGCGATCGTCGCCTACGACCGCCACTGCTTCCCCGCCGAACGACGCGCCTTCCTGTCCCGTTGGCTCACCGCCCCCGGGCACACCGCGTACCTACGGCTCCGGGAGGAGACCGTCACCGGATACGGAGTGATCAGGCCGGGCCTGGACACCCATCGGGTCGGTCCTCTCTTCGCCGACACCGCCGAGGACGCGGCAGCCGTGCTGGACGCACTGACCGCGCACCTCGGCCCCACGGACGAGGTCGCCGTCGACATGCCCGAGACCCAGCCAGCCGCCGCCGCACTGGCGACCGAACGTGGACTGACGGCTCAGTTCCCCACCGTACGGATGTACACCGGGCCCGCTCCCGACCTCCGCGGTGAGCGCGTCTTCGGCGTCACCAGCTTGGAACTCGGCTAGCCACACGCCCTGCTGACGCCCCGTGCGAGCCGAACCGGCCCCTCGGGGCGTCGGGGCTGCCGCCCTGCTGCCCGGGCACCTCAGCGCAGATAGGCCAGACCCGGATGGACCGCCGCGTACCCCTTCAGCAGTCGACGGGCGACGGTGACCGAGTCCACCAACGGATGGATCGCGAACGCCTTGACCGCTCGCGCCGCGGAACCGCTCTCGGCCGCTGCCAGCACCTCCCGCTCCGCGGCCTTCACCGCACGCACCAGGCCCGTGGCGTCTTCCGGCAGGGGCGCGACGGCCACCGGGTGGGCGCCGTTCGCATCGACGAAGCACGGCACTTCGACCACCGCGTCCCCGTCCACCGCGTCCAGGGCACCCCGATTGCGGACATTGAGGATGAGCGAGGTGCGCTGATGGTGGGCGATGGCCCGCATCAGCGCCAGTGCCACCTGCTCGTAGCCACCGGACTCCAGGTCGTCGGCGTCCCGATCCCCCGCGCCCGCCGCCTCCCGGTTGTGCGCCATGTAGGTCGCCTCACGCTCCGCCCGGGTACGGTCCCACTGCTCCCAGGCTCCGGCGGGAGAGCTCGCCATCCGGGTGTAGAACCGCGCTTGCTGCTCCTGGAGGAAGGCCCCGCGGGTCTGGTCGGCCTCGCGGTAGGCACGCACCGCCTCACGGTTGAAGTAGTAGTAGTGCAGATACTCGTTGGGGATCGCGCCGAGCGACTGGAGCCACGGCGCCCCGAAGAGCTTGCCCTCCTCGAAGGAACCCAACAGCCCGGGATCCCCGAGGAGCCTCGGCAGTTCATCACGGCCGTCGATCCGCACTCCGCGCAGCCAGCCGAGGTGGTTGAGGCCCGCGTAGTCGAACCAGGCCCGGTCGGGGTCCACACCCAGGACCCGTGCGACCCGGCGCCCAAGACCCACCGGGGAGTCACAGATGCCGATCACCCGGTCGCCCAACTCCCGCGACATGGCCTCGGTGACCAGACCGGCCGGATTGGTGAAGTTGATGACCCAGGCATCCGGTGCCCCGCGGGCCACTCGGCGAGCGATCTCCCGGGCAACGGGCACGGTCCGCAGCCCGTACGCGATGCCGCCCGCACCCACCGTCTCCTGCCCCAGCACTCCTTCGGCCAGGGCGATGCGCTCGTCGTCGGCCCGACCGGCGAGACCGCCCACCCGGATCGCGGAGAACACGAAGTCGGCACCGCGCAGGGCCTCGTCGAGGTCCGTCGTCACGGACACGGTCGGCGCGTCCGGTACGCCCTCGGCCTGGTCGGCGAGGACACGTGCGATGGCGGTGAGCCTGTCGGCGTCCACATCGTGCAGGACGACGTCGGTGACGCGCCCTTCGGCGCGGTCACCCAGCAGCGCCGAGTACACCAGTGGAAGCCGGAAGCCTCCGCCGCCCAGGACCGTGAGCCTCATCCCTCAGCCACCTTCACTTCCTCGCCCGGTGCGCGCCTTCGGTAGGTCCGGGGGCGTGCCGTTGATGGACGCACGTTACCTGTCCGTCCCGATCCGTTCCCGAGTGCAGGGCGGGGCCGGTACGGCGGCCACCCGCCCGCGCCCGATACGGACGGTCGATCACGCATCCATCCGCGTCGAGGGCCCCTGAGTGCCAGAAGCCCCCGACGCATCGCCGTTCAGAGCATCCCCCGTGACGCGACCGGCTGTCTGGAGCACCGTTCGGGTGAGGTTGACCCATGCAGTCAGCCACCTCCGTTGGTCGATGGTGCCCAGCTCAGAGGGTGT
The DNA here is from genome assembly GCF_036226685.1 of Streptomyces sp. NBC_00690. Classification (NCBI taxonomy): domain Bacteria; kingdom Bacillati; phylum Actinomycetota; class Actinomycetes; order Kitasatosporales; family Streptomycetaceae; genus Streptomyces; species Streptomyces sp. NBC_00690. The sequence goes on along the minus strand of NZ_CP109009.1, from coordinate 1,225,464 downwards.
TCCTCGGTCATGGAGCCAGGCCATCTGCGGGCGGCCGACGCAGAAGTGACCACCCGCCGAGGTGCAAGTTAGGCTTACCTAACTACACTGGCGCTCCGTCGTCGCACCGCATCGACGACACCACCCAGGAGAGATGATCATGGAGCATCGGACCGCACGCGTGCCCGACCTCGGCGAACCCCGACCGACCCTTCTCGCCGCGCCGTGGGCCCGAGCCGCGCAGAGCCCCGTGCTCCGCAGCGTCCGTCGGGATCTTCGCGCGGTGGAACCGGCCGACGCCCTGGACGACACCGGTCGGTTCGAAGGTGCGCGCGGCGAGATCGGCTCCAACGTCCGTACCCTCCTCTTCGACACCTGGGTCCACGACTTCCTCACCCAACACCCGACCGGAACCGTCGTCGACATCGGCAGCGGGCTCGCCACCCGCTTCCAACGGCTCGACAACGGGACCGTCAACTGGTTTGACCTCACCCCTGCCGCGACACTGCGAACCGACCTCCACGACCAGGAGTCCGAGCGTCGACGCACTCTCACCACCTCCGTCACCGATCCCTCGTGGATCGACGACGTGCGTCAGAGCCCAGGACCGTACTTCGTCGCCGCCGAAGCCGCACTGATGTCCCTCGACGAGGACGATGTGCGCCGGGTGATCCGCACGATCGTGGAGCGACTGCCCGGGGCGTACCTCGCGCTGGACACCGCGTCCAGTTGGCTGGTCGACAACCAGGACGGCCATGATGTGCTGGGCAAGGTCGCCGCGCGGCTGCGCTGGCGCTGCGACGATCCGACCAGGGTGGCGCAGTGGCACCCGGGCCTCACCCTCACCCAGAGCTGCACCTTCGCACGGCTGCCCGCCGCCGTCAGCCGCCGGATCTCCCAGCCCCAACGGGGGATGCTCCGCGCCATGGCCGCGGTGATGCGCCGTCAGATCCAGGACTACCGCTTCAACCTCTATCGACTCGGGACGCCGTGAGCCGACCGGCACGCACAACGGCAGGGGGTGGGCCGCACCCCACCCCCTGCCCGCTCAACTCCAGCGCCCGCTCGCTACCGAGGCTGCTGGAAGGCGTCCAGGATACGCTCCGCGGCGAGCGTCGCCGTCAACTGACCGTCCCGTAGCCCCTGTTCCACCTCGGGAGTCAGGGCCCGCACCCGTGGATGGCTGCGCAGCCGATCCGTCAGCGTGTCGTGCACCATGGACCAGGCCCAGTCGACCTGTTGATCGCGGCGCTTGGCCGCCAGCCGGTCCGTGGACTCCAGCAGGGTCCGATGCTGCTCGATCCGCTCCCAGACGGTGTCCAGGCCCATGGACTCGCGGGCACTGCACGACAGCACCGGGGGAGTCCACGCCGCGTCGATGGGATGCATCAGCCGCAGCGCCCCGGCGAGTTCCCGGGCCGCCGCCCGGGCGTCCCGCTCGTGCGGGCCGTCCGCCTTGTTGACCGCGATGACGTCCGCCAACTCCAGGACGCCCTTCTTGATGCCCTGGAGCTGATCCCCTGTCCGCGCCAGGGTCAGCAGGAGGAAGGTGTCGACCATGTTGGCGACCGCCGTCTCCGACTGCCCCACTCCGACGGTCTCCACCAGGACGACGTCGTACCCCGCGGCCTCCATCACCAAGATGGTCTCGCGGGTCGCCTTGGCCACCCCGCCGAGGGTTCCGGCGGTGGGGGAGGGGCGGACGAACGCGGCAGGGTCCGTCGCCAGTCGCTCCATACGTGTCTTGTCCCCGAGGATGGACCCCCCGGTCCGGCTGGAGGACGGATCGACCGCGAGCACCGCGACCCGGTGGCCGAGCCCCGTGAGCATGGTGCCCAACGCATCGATGAAGGTGGACTTGCCCACCCCCGGAACCCCGCTGATGCCCACCCGCCGAGCCGCCCCGGCATGGGGAAGCAGCGCGGTCAGCAACTGCTGGGCCAGCACCCGGTGATCGGCCCGGGTGGACTCCACCAGGGTGATGGCCCGCGCGATGTGGGCCCGGGAGCCCGCCCGTACACCTGTCACATAGTTGTCGACGTCGATCGTCGAACGCACCGGGGGCACCGACTCACCCCTCGTGGCCGAGCGCGGCGGCCAAGGTCCGCAACAGATCGTGCGCAGCGTCGGGAATCACCGTGCCCGGGGGGAACACGGCCGCGGCACCCGCCTCGTGCAGGGTCGGCACGTCCTGCGGCGGGATCACCCCGCCCACCACGATCATGATGTCCTCACGGCCCTCGGCGGCCAACTCCTCCCGCAGTGCCGGCACCAGGGTGAGGTGACCCGCGGCCAGCGAGGACACCCCGACGATGTGGACGTCCGCCTCCACCGCCTGTCGTGCCACCTCGGCCGGTGTCTGGAACAGCGGGCCGACGTCCACGTCGAAACCGAGGTCCGCGAAGGCCGTGGCGATCACCTTCTGCCCGCGATCATGACCGTCCTGGCCCATCTTGGCCACCAGGATGCGCGGTCGCCGGCCCTCCGCCTCCTCGAACGCCGTCACCGCGGCCCGGGTGCGCTCCACGGCCGGGGACTCGCCTGCCTCTTTGCGGTACACACCCGAGATGGTACGGATCTGCCCCGAGTGGCGCCCGTACACCTTCTCCAGGGCGTCCGAGATCTCTCCCACCGTCGCCTTCGCCCGGGCGGCGGACACGGCGAGCGCCAGGAGATTGCCTTCAAGTCCCGGACCGGCACCGCGTCCGGCGGCCTCGGTCAGGGCCCGCAGACTGTCCTGGCACACCGCTTCGTCGCGCTCCTCGCGCAGCCGACGCAACTTGGCGATCTGCTGGGTCCGCACCGAGGAGTTGTCGACCTTGAGGACGTCGATCTCCTCATCGGTCTCCACGCGGTACTTGTTCACCCCGATGACGGGCTGCCGTCCGGAGTCGATCCGTGCCTGGGTACGGGCCGCGGCCTCCTCGACCCGGAGCTTGGGAATGCCCGCGTCGATCGCTTTGGCCATCCCCCCGGCGGCCTCCACCTCTTCGATGTGCTGCCAGGCGCGCCGAGCGAGGTCATGCGTCAACCGCTCCACATAGGCGCTGCCGCCCCACGGATCGATGACCCGGCAGGTCCCCGACTCCTGCTGGAGCAGCAACTGGGTGTTGCGGGCGATCCGTGCGGAGAAGTCGGTCGGCAGGGCCAACGCCTCGTCGAGTGCGTTGGTGTGCAGCGACTGGGTGTGGCCCTGGGTCGCGGCCATCGCCTCCACACAGGTGCGTGTGACGTTGTTGAACACGTCCTGCGCCGTCAGCGACCAGCCCGAGGTCTGTGAATGCGTGCGCAGGGAGAGCGACTTGGGGTTCTGCGGATCGAACGTCTTCACCAGCTTCGCCCACAGCAGCCGCGCCGCCCGCAGCTTGGCGACCTCCATGAAGAAGTTCATCCCGATCGCCCAGAAGAACGAGAGCCGCGGTGCGAACGCGTCGACGTCCAGCCCGGCGCCCTTGCCCGCCCGGAGGTACTCCATCCCGTCCGCCAGGGTGTACGCCAACTCAAGGTCGGCGGTCGCCCCGGCCTCCTGGATGTGGTAGCCGGAGATGGAGATGGAGTTGTACCGCGGCATCTTCTGCGAGGTGTACGAGAAGATGTCCGAAATGATGCGCATGGACGGCTGTGGCGGATAGATATAGGTGTTGCGGACCATGAACTCTTTGAGAATGTCGTTCTGGATGGTCCCGGCCAGCTTCTCCGGCGGTACGCCCTGCTCCTCGGCGGCGACGATGTAGAGCGCGAGAACGGGCAGCACGGCGCCGTTCATCGTCATCGACACGCTCATCCGGTCCAACGGAATGCCGTCGAAGAGCTGGCGCATGTCGAAGATCGAGTCGATCGCGACGCCCGCCATGCCGACATCGCCGGTCACCCGCGGATGATCACTGTCGTAGCCGCGGTGCGTCGGCAGGTCGAAGGCGACCGAGAGCCCCTTCTGCCCCGCAGCGAGATTGCGGCGGTAGAAGGCGTTGGACTCCTCGGCCGTGGAGAAACCGGCGTACTGACGGATCGTCCAGGGCTGATTGACGTACATCGTCGGATACGGGCCCCGCAGATAGGGCGCGATCCCCGGGTAGGTGTCGAGGAAGTCCACCCCCGCCAGATCCTGTCCGGTGTACAACGACTGCACCGGAATGCCCTCCGGCGTCTCCCACACCAACTCCGACGCGTCCTTGCCGATGGCTTCTTTGACGGCGCTGCGCCACTGGTCGTGCGAGGCCGCGGAGCCCGCCGACCCCAGGTCGATCCCGGTGAAATCCGGAATGCTCATCACGCCACTCCCATCCGGTCGAGTGCGCAGGTGAGGACGGCAACCGCATCGCTGCCCGCGAAGACGAACTCGTCGACCCCTGCTTGGAGAAGTGCCTCACGCAACTCCCCGGGACGCCCGGCGAGATAGACCCACTGTGCGCCGGCCGCCTTAAGAGCCCGGGCGACCGGGTCGGCCTGCTCGGCGTACAGGGCGTCACTGGAGCAGATGCAGGCGAGCTCCGCCCCGCTGGCGGCGAACGCTGCTGCGACGTCGGATGCATCGACCGAAACCGGATCGTGGACCGGCTCGATGCCACCGGCCTGGAAGAGGTTGGCGGCGAATGCCGCCCGCGCGGTGTGAGCGGAGGCCGGCCCGAGCGCGGCGACGAAGATCCGGGGCCGTGCTCCCGTCTGCTCGGCATGGGCGTCGGAGCGGGCGCGCAACGCCTCGAAGTCGACGTCCCGACGCACCTTCGGCAGCCCGCCGGACCGCCCGGCAGGCGCAGGATCGCGCCGTACGGGTGTCTCCGCGATTAGCGGGTACTCACTGACCCCCGTGATCGGCTCCTTGCGCCGGGAGATCTTCGTCCGACGCGCCTGCCAGGTCTCGGAGATCCGCTCCTCGACCAGCCGGCTGCGCAGGCCCGCGAGCAGGCCGCCCGCGCCCTCGATCTCCTGGAACCACTCCCAGGCCGCATGCGCGAGTTCGTCCGTGAGCTGCTCCACGTACCAGGAGCCCCCGGCCGGGTCGATGACCCGTCCGATGTGCGATTCCTCGATGAGGATCGTCGACGTGTTGCGGGCGATCCGCCGGGCGAACGCGTCCGGGAGCCCGATGGCGTGGTCGAAGGGGAGCACGGTCACGGCATCCGCACCGCCGACCCCCGCGGCGAGCGAGGCGACCGTGCTCCGGAGCATGTTGACCCACGGGTCACGGCGGGTCATCATCACCGGCGATATCACCGCGTGCTGCCGTTGTGCTCCTGCCTGTGCGGCGCCACTCACCTCGGCGATCCTGGCCCAGGTGCGTCGCGCCGCCCGCAGTTTGGCAATGGTCAGGAACTGGTCGGCGGTGGCCGCGTAGCGGAATTCCATCTGTCCGAAGGCTTCGTCGGCGCTCAGCCCGGCCGCGGTCAACTCCCGCAGCACCGCCACACCTGCGGCGAGGGAGCAGCCCAACTCCTGTCCGGCCGATGCACCCGCCTCGTGGTAGGGCAGCGCGTCCACCGTCAGTGTCCGCAGTCCGGCGTACTGCTCTTGGTACTCCCGGGCGAGCCGCGCTGCTGCGGCGAGGGCAGCGGGGACCTCGTCGTGGGCGCCGGTCCGAGCGGCGTGCCCGAGCGGGTCGGCACCGAGGCTGCCCCGGACCTCCGTGGCTGGTGTGCCTCGCTCAGCGTGGATGCGGAGCAGTTCGCGGCCGGCGGCCTCGAAGTCCGCGCCGGCGTCCAGCACGATCGGCGCGAGGTCCAGGTACACCCCCTCCAACACCCTGTCGAGTGCGTTGAGGGGGATGCCGCCGTCGCCGACGGTGAGCCAGAGGGAGGTGACCCCGTTCTCCAGATCGGCGAGGACCGCCTCGTTGGTCCGGGCCGGGTCGGGGTGGTCATGGCGCTGGCGGACGTCCCAGCCGGCCAGGACGTTGCCTTCGGCGCGTCCGCCGCGAGTGAAGGGCGCGAAGCCGGGGAGCTCCCCGCCGCCCGCGCCGAGGCCCGATGCGTCCGTCGTACAAACCGCTGTGCCCGCCGTGTAGAGGGGCCGGGTTGTGAGCCCGTCCTCCAAGGCCGTGGACAGCGCTTCCTCAGCCGCCGACTCCGGAACGTCCTTGCCCGTTTTCCTGAGGACACCGGCGACCAGCCGCTGCCACTGCTCGTGGGAAGGATTCGGGAATTCGGCGGCCAGCGAGAACCCGTCATCGGGGAGGACCGTCATGCTTCGGATGCTAGGACAAGGACACAGCGGGGCAGCAGGGGCACGGACTGTGACCTTGCACTCTCCGTGAGGACTTGATCCTCTTCGTCCTATGGCCTAGTCCGTCCGGGGCATGGCCGACCGGGAGGCGTGCGGGCAGGAGAGGGGTCTCCGGTGCGATGGGTGCCGACCGGATGCCGACTGGATGTTGACCGGATGACGTTTGGATGTCGCTGACGTTTGGATGTCGTCTGGGTGACGTACGCAACGGGTGGGGCGTGCGGGGCAACCGGGACGGTCGTACGGTGGAGGGACTGTCATCGAGGGAAGGCCGCCCTGTCATGGCCGGTGAGATCTCCTTCTTCGAACTGGGTGTAGCCGACGCGGACCAGGCCCGCTCCTTCTACCGTGAGCTGTTCGGGTGGTCCTTCACACCCGGGCCCAGCGCGGGCGGCGGCTACGCAATCGAGACGCCCAACGTCGCCGGTGGTGTCCACAGTGGCGATCCACGGGCCGCCCCCTACCTCTTCTTCAAGGTCGAGGACATGACCGCCGCGCGGGAGCGGGTCATCGCGCTCGGTGGGACGGTGGACGACTTCGACCTCGGCGAGGACGAAGCGACGGTCGCCCGCTTCGGCCGGTTCACCTTCTGTCGTGATGATCAGGGTTCGCCCTTCGGCCTCCACGAGCCACCGTCGTGAGCGAGGGCCACGGCTGACTGTGCTGCGCTCCTGCGGCGGGCCCTGTGCTGCACGCGGTACGGGGCAGGTGGGCACAGGGGCCAGGCGCCAGGAGCTCACGACGGGCCCCGTGGGGAGGGGCCATCGCCAGACCGCCCGCCGCGGGGATACGGTGCATGCCGCCCCCGGCCGGTCCGCCGACGCCGCTCCCCACCACGAGGACACTGCATGCGCATCGCCCTGAGCCAGATCACCACCGGCCCCGACCCGGAACGCAACCTCGTCGTCGTACGGGACGAGGCACGCCGTGCGGCTGAGGCCGGTGCGCGGCTCATCGCCTTTCCGGAGGCGACCATGGCGTGCTTCGGCACCCGGCTCGCACCGCTGGCGCAGCCACTGGACGGCCCCTGGGCGGAGCAGGTCCGACAGATCGCGCACGACGCCGGGCTGGTCGTCGTCGCGGGGATGTTCACCCCGGCCGCGGGCGGAAAGGTGACCAACACACTGCTGGCCACCGGACCGGGCGTCGAAGCCGCGTACGACAAGATCCACCTCTACGACGCCTTCGGTTTCACTGAGTCCGCCACGGTGGCCGCTGGCTCCGCCGTGGTGACGATCGATGTGGACGACGTCCGTGTCGGGCTTGCCACCTGCTACGACGTCCGGTTCCCGGAACTCTTCCGGACGCACGCCGATGCCGGTGCCGTCCTCACCGTGCTGCCGGCCTCTTGGGGGGCCGGACCTGGCAAGCGGGAGCAGTGGGAGTTGCTGGTGCGAGCGCGGGCGCTCGACGCCACCGTGTGGGTGGCGGCCGTGGACCAGGCCGATCCGAGCGCATCGGGCCGGGACGTCCCCCCGAAGACCCCTGCGGGGATCGGGTACAGCGCGGTGGTGGGCCCGGACGGGACGGTGCGGGAGCGGCTCGAAGCTGCCCCCGGGCTGCTGGTGGCCGATCTGGACCTCTCGGAGGTGGACGCGGTGCGCAAGGCGGTACCCGTGTTGGCCAACCGTCGACTGGGATAGGCGCGGAGCCCTCCAGGAGGGCCGGATCGGACCCCTGCCCGTATCGGTGCTGCGGCGGACCAGACGGGCGTCCGTCCTGCCGATGTCCGCGGTCAGCCCGTCGCCATCGGAGTCGCCGTCAGATCGAACACCAGGTCGGTCATGACGGCGGTCCGGTCTGGGGCGTACGGATCATCCCGTGTGATATGGCTGATTTCGTACTGCTTCCTGAGGTCCGGGGTGAGCCCATGTGCTGGAGTGCCACGGCGGACCTCGTCGCAGGTACGGCCATCGGCGCGATCGGCGCGTACTGCGTCGTCCGGGTGCGTACGCCGCGGGAGTTGCCGCTCGCAGCCCTACCGCTATTGCTGGGCGCGCACCAGATCGTGGAGTCCGTCATCTGGCGACACGGTGGTGGCACCGGGTGGGCCACCCTCGCCTGGGCGGTGATCGCCCTGCCCCTGCTACCGCTGTGGGTGCCCATCGGCGTGCTCCTGGTGGCGCCGGCCGGAGCCCGGGCACGGCTGGCGATTCCCCTGGTCGCGGGGGTACTGACAGCGGGTGCGCTCTGCTACGCGCTCGCCACCCGCACGGTGGTCGCCGAGATCCGGGGAAACCGGGTCGGCTATCTGCTGGACCTGCCCCAACCCGTGCCGGTCATCGTCGGCTATCTCCTGGCGACCGTCGGTGCCCTGCTGCTGAGCGGCGATCCGATCCTTCGGCTGCTCGGCATCCTGACCGGTGTGGGTGCCGTGGTCTGCCTCGTGTTGTGGCGCACCGAGTTCGTCTCCACCTGGTGTGCGCTGGCAGCCGTCGTATCGGTCGTGCTGCTGGTGTGGGTGCGCAACGGGCCCCATCGGGCCGGGGACCGGCGCACGGCCGGGTGAGGGTCAACGACATCCGTACCGTTCCTGGCATCCCCGCCCGGCTACGCCGCTGGCCCCGCACCGGCTGTTCGGTCTCACCCGGATCGCGCACCTACGGTGGATTCGGGGAATTCGGCGTTCTTCGTAACTCCTGGGGCAGACGCGTACTCGAAGCGTCGGCGAGGTGCCGACGACCGACGACTCAGGAGGATCGATGCCGAGTGGCAGTGTCCACGTCCTGCACCGGCCCGGTGAACGAAAGGCACGGGACGGCGAGCAGATACGCACCTGTGTTCCGGCGCGCGTCGAGCGCCCCGCGGACCATCAGCCCCAGCCCCACACCACACTTGCCGACGCCGAGAGCCATGTCGTCCGGGGCGAGGACTGATTCCCATGCGCCAGCCCCCGCGCTTTCGAGCCGTCACACCGGACGGTCCCCACACCATGGAGTGGCAGCGAGACGCCGCCTGTGCGAGTGAGGACCCGGAGTTGTTCTTCCCGATCACCGGATTGGGGCCCGAGGCCGAGCAGGTGGACCGGGCCAAGCAGATCTGCGCCCGCTGCCCGGTGGCCGATGCCTGCTACGACTGGGCCAGGAGCACAGGGCAGCGCAGCGGCGTCTGGGGTGGGGTGAATGCCACCCAACGCCGCTCCGTCAGCTACATCGGCCCCCGCGGACGCGTTCAGGGCGCGGGCGTGAGCTGACCTTCCGACCGTGCGAAGGCCCCGGAGTGGACGACCGTGCACGGGGATCCCTCTTCGTCGTCCGACGCCGGGCCGTGCCGCGGGTAACGCGGCTGTCACCCATCAGGAGTCACCATGACCGACCAGCACAGTCCCGACCAGGAGCCGGAGCGGCTCGTTCCCAGGGACCTGCCCGATCAGCAGGTACACGACGGCGATGACCCACTGGACCTGCCCCCTCCCACTTCCCCCGAGGAGTCCACAGCGCCGGACGGCGGCGAGGACACCGACGCAGACCGAGACGGACAGGGAGAGGACGCCGACGGATCGCCCCCCGACGACGAACTCCCCGAAGCGGACGAGGCCGGAGCCGGTCGCGGCGAAGCGCGCAGCGGTTCCGTCCACCCCGAGCAGCCCGTCCCCGACGAGCCGTCCGGCTGAATCGCGACCGGGGATGCGGGCCCGCCCGACTCGCAGCCTGACCGCGGGCGGGCGAACCTTTGGAGTGACACCCCTCAGGGAGAGCGAGGAACCACGGTGAACCACGCCGAACCGACCGGCTCACCGGTCGAGGTGACCATCAGCGGCTGCGCCACGGAGGACGCCAACACCGTCTTTCGCCTCCTGGCACAGTCCTACGCGTCCGACCGCGCCCCCGACGAGCACGCGGAGCACGTCTCCACGGGGCACCCCACCGTGTGGACGGGAACCTTCGACGTCACGGCCGCCCCCAGGACCGCCGCCACACCCCTCACCCTCGGCGCACCCGTCGAAGCCGAGCTCCAGGGCGGCTACTGGGCGGTTGACCGCATGCGGGAGACCCTCGCCGTGGCCTTCCACGTCAAGGACGAGGGAACGGCGGCCGGGGATCAGGAGAAGGACGTGCAGTTGCGTCTGGAGAGCCGCGCACCGGCGTCGCGCTGACATCGACAGCACCCGTTCGCAAGCCGCCGCGACTCATCACCGGCCAGTCAGGCCGCCCACGATCGTCGACCGGCCGCAGTACAGGAAGGTCACCATGCCCATCGCCACCATCAACCCGGCCACCGGCGAGACCCTCAAGACCTTCGAGGCCCATGGCCCCAAGGAGATCGAACGGCGTATCGCCCTCGCCCGGGCTGCCGTCGATGAGCAGCAGTCACTCGACTTCGACACGCGCGCCCGGCTCCTCAACCGGGCCGCCGCACTGTTGGACGAGGACCAGGAACACATTGCGCGCACCATGACCATCGAGATGGGCAAACCGATCGCGGCAGCCCGTGCGGAGGCGGCGAAGTGCGCCAAGGCGATGCGTTGGTATGCGCGACACGCCGCAGACCTGCTCGCCGATGAGCACCCCTCGACGCAGGACGTCGACGACTCGGGAGCGGCTCGGGTGACCGTGCGGTACCGACCGCTCGGGGTGGTACTGGCCGTCATGCCCTGGAACTTCCCCCTCTGGCAGGTCGTGCGCTTCGCCGCCCCCGCCCTCATGGCGGGCAACACGGGGCTGCTCAAGCATGCGTCGAACGTTCCGCAGACCGCGCTCTACCTCGATGACCTCTTCCACCGGGCGGGCTGGCCACGGGGATGCTTCCAGACCCTGCTGGTGGGGGCCGGTGCGGTGGAAGGAGTGCTCCGCGACCCGCGGATCGCCGCAGCCACCTTGACGGGCAGCGAGCCGGCCGGCAGCTCGGTCGCCGCCATCGCCGGCGACGAGGTGAAGAAGACCGTCCTGGAACTCGGTGGCAGCGACCCGTTCGTCGTGATGTCGTCGGCCCGTGTCGAGCAGGCTGCCGACACCGCCGTCACGGCGCGAGTGCAGAACAACGGCCAGTCCTGCATCGCGGCCAAGAGGTTCATCGTCCACACCGACGTGTACGACGCCTTCCTCCAGCGGTTCACGGAGGGAATGAGCAGGCTCACCGTCGGCGATCCGTTGAAGGACGACGTACAGATCGGCCCGCTGGCGTTGGAAGCGGGGCGTTCCGACGTGGAAGAACTGGTGGACGACGCCGTCGCGCACGGCGCCACGGCGGTGTGCGGCGGCCGTCGCCCGAGCGGTTTGGACCGCGGCTGGTTCTACGAACCGACGGTCCTCACCGGTGTGGATCCCTCGATGCGGATCCACCGGGAGGAGGCGTTCGGGCCGGTGGCCACCGTCTATCGGGTGGCCGATCTCGATGAGGCGGTCGCCCTCGCCAACGACACGCCATTCGGCCTCAGCTCCAACGTCTGGACGCGCGACAAGGACGAGATGGCGCGGTTCGCCCGTGACATCGAGGCCGGCGGGGTCTTCTTCAACGGAATGACCGCCTCCCATCCGGCCTTGCCCTTTGGAGGTGCCAAGCGGTCCGGCTACGGCCGGGAGCTGTCCGCGCACGGCATTCGGGAGTTCTGCAACATCACCACCCTCTGGTACGGCAAGGAGCAGTAGCGAGAGCTGGTGCCGGCCGTCGTCGAGGTACGCCGATGGCCGTCGGCCCGCAACGGCAGCGGGAATCCGCGCCGCCCGACCGCTTGCCGACCGTGAGTGCAAGGCGAGGATTCCCATGGCCGAATCCCCCGCCGTCGTCAGCGCTTCGGGCCGACTCGGGACACCGAACTCGCGGCGCTGACGCGTATGGGCGTGCGGCGAACTACCTCTGGGCGCACAGATCTTCGTCGACCACGGGCCAGTTCTCGGGGTTTGGGCTCACGGGCCGCCGTGCTGCGGCAGACGATGGCCGCACCCGGCACGACGACTGGATCCGACGGTACGGGACGGACGACGGTACGGGACGGACTTTCCCGCGGTCACCGACTGGCGCTGGCCCGCCTGAGGGCACCTTGGGAAGTGGTCGGTCGGGTGGTGACTCGACGGTGGTGCACGTTGCGCAAGAGAAACGGCCGGCCCGGAGGGCCGGCCGTGAGGAGTGACCCTAGATCCCCTGCCAGTCGGGCTTGGCGGCGAAGGTCGCGCGGAAGTAGTCGGCCAGCTTCAGCTGGGACGCAGCCGCCTCGTCCACCACCACGGTGGCGTGCGGGTGGAGCTGGAGCGCCGACGCCGGGACCAGCGCGGACAGCGGACCCTCGACCGCGAGCGCGACGGCATCGGCCTTCGCTTCGCCCGTGGCCAGGAGGACCAGGTGGCGCGCCTCCAGGATGGTGCCGATCCCCTGGGTGATCACGTGGTGCGGTACTTCGTCGATGCTGTCGAAGAACCGTGCGTTGTCCTTGCGGGTCTGTTCGGTCAGCGTCTTGATGCGGGTGCGCGACGCGAGCGAGGAGCACGGCTCGTTGAAGCCGATGTGCCCATCGGTGCCGATGCCGAGCAGTTGGAGGTCCACTCCGCCCGCCGCGGCGAGCGCCTGGTCGTACACCCGACAGGCGGCGGCGACATCGTCAGCGGTGCCGTCGGGCCCCATGAAGGACGACTCGGTGAGCCCCAGCGGTTCGATGACCTCGCGCAGCACGACGGAGCGGTAGGACTCCGGGTGTCCGAACGGCAGCCCCACGTACTCGTCGAGCTGGCAGATCCGGGCCAGGGACGCGTCCACGTCGTTGGCGCGCACCTTCGCGGCGAAGGCTTCGTAGATCGGCAGCGGAGTCGAGCCGGTCGCCACACCCAGCAGGGCGTCGGGCTTGCGGCGCAGCAGGTCGGCCATGGCCTCGGCGATCAGCTCGCCTCCGGCGGCGGAATCCGGAACGATGACAACTTCCACGAAGATCCCTGTCTCTGTGTGCGTCTCAATGTGTGCAATGGTGTAGACCAATCTACCGGGTGTATGGGGTCGCTGTCGCGTATCGGGACGTGTGGGCCTGGCCATGCAGGACCGATGACCTCGCCGTAACCCTGCAAGTCGGTGCGATTCGGACGACCGCGAGGGTGCGCCGGGCCGGGTGGTCGCCCGGTGACCGACGCTGTCCGTCATCGCATCGGTCCGGCGCCTCGGTCGACCGGCCATGACTTTCGGCCAAAGAGACGACCATCCGGCTGCTCGCCGCGCACCGTCAGATCCTGCCGAGCCGGCGAAGCCGTCGAGGCTCAGCCCCGGTCGCCCCGGTCTGCCAGGGTGTCGAAGTACGCCTTCTGCGCCGGGTAGTACGACTCGAATGACGGCCGGGGCGAGCCGTGCTGCGCCGCGACGAACATGTCCAAGTAGAACTCCCAACCCGGTCCGATCTCACCGAGACCCGCTTGCCCCACGTCCGCCGGCAGATGATGGAGCAACTCGACCTTCGTACGCCCCTCGTCCCCCTCGGACAGGAGCAGCTCGACCGGCCAGCCGCCCGCGTCGTCGTTGATCGAGACCGCCAGGCGGTCCGGCGGCTCACACGCCTCGATCAGCAGCGGCGACCAGGGCGCACCCTCCTCGAAGCTCATCTGCACCTCGACCGTGTGCCCCGGGCCTGCCTCACCCCGCCAGGGGCCCACCCATCGCGACGTCAGTTCCGGCTCGGTCAGCGCCGCCCAGACCTCTGCCCGGGAGCCGAGGACCGTACGGTGCAGTGTCAGGGCGGTGCCCTTCGCGGTCGGCAGCAGATGCCCGGTCGGCTCGGGAGAAGTCACGATGTCCTCCAGTGGTGGAACACGGCAGCGCCGACGCCCGTCCCGGGCGTCGCCACACGAATCGGAACGGTCCACAACACGCTAGCCCCCACCACTGACAGCGGCTCATCACCCGTCGCCACGCCCCGCGTCCGACCCGTGCGAACGGAGCGTCAGGCTGCTCGACCGTACGACTGTCCCGTCCCGTCTGTCCCGTCAGGCCCCTGGCCAGCCAACGTCACTCGGCGCGCTCGCGGACTTCGACCAGTCGGGCGAACACCACCACGTTGTCCTCGTACCCCTCCCGCTCGCGGTAGCGCCCGCCGCAGGTGATCAGACGGAGTTCGGGACGCGGCCCGTCCCGATAGACCTGCTCGGCCGGAAACCCCCGCTGTGGGTACGACCGCGTCCCGTACACCTCGAACACGGCCGTCCGACCGTCCTCCCGCAACACCTCGACCCGGCTGCCCCGAGCCACCGAGCCGAGGAGGTAGAAGACCGCCGGACCGGATGCGGCGTCGACATGACCGACGATCACGGCGGTGCCCCGCTCGCCGGGTGCGACCGCCCCCGAGTACCAACCCGCCCGGTCGGCCGCCGTCAGCGGCGGTGCCTCGATGGATCCGCTCCGATCGAGCCCGACCGTGACGAGCGGTGCGTCCACCCGGATCGCGGGCAGTGAGATACGACGGGGTGGAGAAGAGGGGAGCGGCGCGGCCATCGGCAGCGATCGGGGGGCGCCCCCGGGCTGTTGCGCGGCGGAAAGGCGCGGCGGCCCCGCTGCCGGGTCGTGCCCCTCGGGGAGACCGCTGTGCACCAGGAACAGACCGAACAGCAGCACGCACAGCAGGGTGCACCACCTACCGCGGCGGCCCGTTGGGTGCATGGCCGATCCCCGTCCGCTCAGAGCGGGTCGCCGGAGCGCCGACGCAGCAGGACGACCCCGCCGCCGACGGCTGCGACGATCAGGAACGATCCGAGGACGACATGTGCCGGCTCCAGCCCGGCGAGGCTGCCCCCGGCACCCGCCCTCACACCGCCGTCGGGCTTGCCGATGGGCACCGACGGAGTGTGCGGCCCCGTGGTCGGGTGGGTGCCCACCTGGCTGTGGGGGCCGGTGCTCGAACTCGGTCGGGCGCCCGGCCCGCTGACGGAGAGCGTGGTGGTACCCCGTTCCCCTTCGCAGTCGAAGACGACGTCGTACTCGGCGCCCGGTTCGGCGTCCTCGGACACCGTCGCCGTGCCCGGCAGCCCCTCGCTGAGGGTCACCGCGTCGAAGACTCCCGAACTCGCCGTGACGAGCGGTGATTCGCAATCGGTGGCGTTGAGGGTCACCGTCCCTCCCGGTGCGATGTCCTCGGGCGTGACGGTGAAACCGAACGAGGTGACATTGCTGCTCTCCTCGTCCGCACTCGCCCCCGATGCCGCGTGGGCTGCCGGAGCCGCGACGGCCAGAGCGACGGCGCAGGTGAGGGTCAGGGAAGCGGTGCCTATCGCACGCATGGTCAAATCTCCAGAAGTAGGAAATGCACCATAGTGAGATCGACGCTAGGAGGCCGGCCGCGAGGCCGCCACCTCAGCGCGGCCGTATGACACCAACGCCCCGCCCGCACCCCCTCACGCACACCGATCGCTACTGCTTGCGATAGCCGTACGCCTCCGCAGCCGCTGCCTCCACCGCGTCGATGTCGCCCCCCGCCGATGCGGTCACCACGGCGGCGACCGCGCCCTCCAGGAAGGGGGCGTCCACCAGCCGCGTCCCCACCGGCAACTCGTCTCCCTCCGCCAACAGCGCCTTCATCGTCAGGACGGCACTCCCCAGATCGACCAGTACGGCCACGCCCGCTCCCCGGTCCACCGAAGCCGCGGCGGCGGAGATCAGCTCGGAGCTGGTGCCAAGACCACCGTCCGCGGCCCCACCCGCCGCCGCGATGGGCACGCCACCGCCCCCACCGGCGAGCCCCTTGGCCAGTTCGACCACCGCAGCGGCCACGTCCGCACTGTGCGAGACAAGGACGACACCCACCTGCGCCGCGCTCACCGGATGCCCTCCGCACCGTCGGCCAGAGCCGCAACGATCAGCGCGGACGACGCGGCGCCCGGATCCTCGTGGCCGGCGCTGCGCTCGCCCAGATAGCTCGCCCTGCCCTTGCGGGCCACCATCGGCACGGTCTCCCGAGCGCCCTTCGCCGCGGCCTCCCTGGCCGCGGCGAACGCACCGCTCGTGCCGTCGAGAGCCGCTGCCGCCGGTTCGAGCGCATCCACCATGGTCTTGTCGCCGGGCTGGGCCCCGCCCAACTGGGCGACTGCCGCCACCCCAGCGCGCAGGGCGTCCCCGAACTGCTGCGGTGTCACCTCCACCGCATCGCCGAGTGCCTTCCCCGTACGCCGCAACAACGTCCCGTACAAGGGCCCGGACGCGCCGCCCACGGTCGAGATCAGCTGCCGCCCGGCCAGCGTCAGCACCGCTCCGGGCGTGGTGGGAGAGTCGCGTTCGAGTGCTGCGAGGACCGCGGTGAATCCCCGTTGGAGATTGCTCCCGTGATCGGCGTCGCCGATGGCGGAATCCAGTTCGGTGAGGTGGCCGGCCTGCTGGTCGATCAGATCCTTGGACCGAGCGAGCCAGCGGAGGAAGAATTCTGCGTCGAGCACCTGCACTCCTGGTGGGTGAGTCGGTGGTGAACGTATCAGCGGCCCCAGCGCAGCCCGGGGGTCTGCACGGGAGCGTCCCACAGCGTGAGCATCTGCTCATCGACCTGGCAGATCGTCACGGAGCAGCCCGCCATGTCGAGCGAGGTCACATAGTTTCCGACGAGGGTACGGGCGACGGCCACGCCCCGCTCGGTGAGGACCCGCTGCACCTCCGCGTTGAAACCGTAGAGCTCCAGCAGGGGGGTCGCGCCCATGCCGTTCACCAGTACCAGGACCGGTCCGGTCGGCGGGCGGTCCTCCAGCACCGTGTGCACGGCGAAGTCGGCGATCTCGCGCGAGGTCATCATGGGACGCCGCTCCCGCCCGGGCTCGCCGTGGATGCCGATGCCCAGCTCCAGCTCACCGGGCGGGAGGTCGAAGGTGGGCGTGCCCTTCGCCGGAGTGGTGACCGAACTCAGGGCCACTCCGAAGCTCCGCGCGCTGTCGTTGACCCGGCGGGCGATCGCCTCGACCTCTTCCAGCGGTGCGCCCGCTTCGGCTGCCGCCCCTGCGATCTTCTCCACGAACAGCGTCGCACCGGTGCCGCGGCGGCCCGCGGTGAACAGGCTGTCCACCACCGCCACGTCATCGTTTACCAGCACCTTCGCCACGCGGATGCCCTCGTCTTCGGCCAACTCGGCGGCCATGTCGAAGTTGAGGACGTCCCCGGTGTAGTTCTTGACGATGAAGAGGACACCCGCGCCGCTGTCCACGGCGGCGGCGGCGCGCACCATCTGGTCGGGAACCGGGCTGGTGAAGACCTCGCCCGGACAGGCGGCCGAGAGCATGCCGGGCCCGACGAACCCACCGTGCAGGGGTTCGTGCCCCGATCCGCCACCGGAGACCAGCGCGACCCTTCCGGCCACGGGGGCGTCCCGGCGCATGACGACCCGGTTCTCCACGTCCACCTGGAGTTCGGGGTGTGCGGCGGCCATGCCCCTGAGGGCATCGGAAACCACGGTCTCGGGCACGTTGATGAGCATCCTCATGGGTTCTCCCGGGGAGACGGACCGTCAGGTTCCCGCACGGGTGCCGCCCGGTGTACGGGGTGTGAGGGGCGGCACCCTTTGAGGGCCTGGACGGTCGGCGGAGTTCGACGGGCTGGTGCGGAATCGACGTTGGCATTCCTGTTGTCCCACCAGGACGTTCCTGGGTCGACGCGGGCAGGCGCGGGGACTGCCTTCAGTATCGGAGTCAGCACCCGATCGGGGAACGATGCGTCGGCCGTGTCGTTCCTGTCCGCACTCTTGGAGCTGTTGGAGGGCTGGGTGCTCAAGCGGTCCGGTCGCGGGGCCCGTCGAAACGGACCGGGGCCTGGAAACGGGCCCTGCGAGCGGCCCTGCGGAAGACGGTCAGCACTGCTGGGCCGGCAAGTGTGATGCACACGAAGTTGGTGACGGCGCGTCCGGTGTCCCAGCCCAGGGAGGTGGCGATGTCGAAGGCGATGTAGCGCTGCCACTGCTCGGTGAAGGGCAGACCGGGGAGGTAGGCGATCGAACTGCCGGGGTCCAGGGAGAAGGGCCAGAAGGAGAGGTTGAGCAGGAATCCGAAGAGATAGCCGGAGAGCGATCCGTAGACGGCGAGCAGCATGATCTCAAGGCGGCCGGTGGCTCGGGGAAGGAGCCCCGCGAGCATGCCGACGAACGCACAGCCGAACATCTGGTAGGGCATCCAGGGGCCGACGCCCCCGGTGATCAGGGCGGAGGCGAACAACGATGTGCAACCCAGGGTGAAGCCGAATCCAGGGCCGTAGACGCGTCCCGCCAGGACGAGGACGAAGAAGACCGTTTCGATGCCCGCGGTGCCGGCTCCGAGCGGACGCAGGGCGGCGTTGACCGCGGAGAGCACCCCGAGCATCGCGAGGGCCTTGGAGTTGATGCCGCCCTCGGCTATCTCGGAGATCACCACACACAGGACGAGGACGAGCAGCACGCCGAAGATCAACGGTGGTGCGTAGTTCGAGGAGAAGGTTCCCGGTGCGACGAGGAACGGCCAGAAGAAGGCGACGACACCGAGGAAGGCCGCCATGGCGATGACGACTGCGGCACGCGGGCCGATGCGGATCGCCGTGGCGCTGGTCGGGAGGGTCATGAGCCCGCCTCCTGGTCGGTCAGGGCCGTGGCGACCTGCGCGACGGTGAGGTACGCGAGCGGCGCGAGGATCTTCGCGACCTGTGGGGCGAAGACCGGGGAGGCGACGATGACGTCGGTCGTCGGGCCGTCCGCGACGATCTCGCCCTCGGCCATCACGACCACCCGGTCCGCCGCCTGGGCGACGAACTCGACGTCATGGGTCGAGATCATCACGGCGCGCCCCTGGGACGCGAGGTCGTCGACGATGCGGATGAGCTGCTTCTTCGCCCGGTAGTCGAGTCCGCGCGTCGGCTCGTCCAACAAGATGACCTGGGGTGCCGCCACCAGCTGGATCGCCAGCACGAGTGCCAGTTTCTGCCCCTCGGAGAGGTCCCGCGGATGGATGGCGTCGTCGATGCCGGGGGCGAGCCGATCGAGGATCGCACGTGCCCGGGTGCCGGGGGCTTCGGCGAAGGACTCCGCGTCGGCCTGGTCGAGTTCCTGTCCGACGCTCTCCAGATACAGCAGATCGGTGGGGGTCTGCGGAACCAGGCCGACCAGTCGTCGGGCCCCCGCCGGGGGCAGTTCACGGGGGTCAGCCGGCTTCGAGGTCTCGGCGTCCAGGACGTGAACGGTCCCCTTCGCCCGTGGGCCGGAGCCCTGAAGTGCCCACAGAAGGGACGACTTTCCGGAGCCGTTGCGTCCCATCAGCGCCGTGACGCATCCGCCGTGCAGCTCCAGGTCGACCTCCCGCACGGCGGGCACCCGCTGATAGCTCACGGTGATGCGTTCCGCCGTCAGCAGCGAAGGACCTCCGCCGGTGAATCCGGGCCGGGCGGCCGGCGGCGGCGCTTGGCCGAGCCGGCTGCGCAGGGTGACGGCCCGGCGGCGGGCGTCCCGGATGGAGAGGGGAAGCGGTGACCAGACGGCCGCCCGGCCCAACTGCACGATCGGCGGGGCGATGGACGTCGTACGGAAGACCTCGGCGGGGGGCCCGGACCGCACCGTACCGTCGCCGGGCAGATGGATGACCCGGTCCGCGTACTGGACGACGCGTTCGAGGCGGTGCTCCGCCACCAGGACGGTCACGCCGAGGTCATGGACGAGCCGGGTGACCGCGGCCAGGACCTCTTCGGCCGCGGACGGGTCGAGGGCGGAGGTGGGTTCGTCGAGGACCAGGACGCGCGGATGGGCGGTGAGCACGGAGCCGATGGCCACGCGCTGCTGTTGGCCGCCGGAGAGTTCGTACAGGGCGCGGTGTCGAAGGTCGGCCAGACCCAGGAGGTCCAGTGTCTCTTCGACCCGTTTGCGCATGGTGGCGGGAGGGATGGCCAACTGCTCCATGGCATAGGCGAGTTCCTCTTCGACCGTGTCGGTGACGAAGCCGTCCAACGGGTCCTGTCCCACCACCCCCACCACGTCGGCCAACTCGCGCGGTGGGTGGTGGGCCGTGTCGCGGCCGTCCACGGTGACCCGCCCGAACAGGGTGCCCCCGGTGAAGTGCGGCACCAGCCCGTTGACGGCCCCGAGGAGTGTCGACTTGCCCACGCCCGTGTGCCCGACGACCAGGCACAGTTCGCCCTCGTCCACGGTCAGGTTGACCTCGCGCAGTACGGGCTCGGCCCTGTCCTCGTACTGGACGCTGACCTGATCGAAGGTGATCACTTGGCTGCCTCGGTGCGCTGGGGTGGGACGGACGGCGGGATCGGGGCCCCGGGAGGGGGCGAGAGGAAGCCCGCGGCTCCGGCCAGCAGGATCGCGGCGGTCGGTACGAGTGGCAGGGTGGGCCAGCTCAACGGGTAGATCGACGGGTTGAGTTCGGCGGCGTCGAAGCCGGCGTTGCTGAACAGGACCACTGCCGAGAGCACACCGCAGCCGGCCACCGCCCACTCGGCGAAGCGCCAGGGGTCCGGTCGGTAGGTGGTGCGGGTGACCCTGCGCCCGCCCAGCCGCAGCCCGGCGACGCACAGCACCGCCCCCACGCCCATCGCGGGCAGCCCCAACACCCTCGGCGCGGTGGCGTCGAGGAGCCCGTACGCTCCCGCGCACAGACCGCACATACCCGCCAGCATCAGCGCCCCGGTGATGCGCCGGGAGGTCCGTGTCGCGGTGCCGGCTCGGCCGTAGCCCCGTGAGTCCATCGCGGCGGCGAGCCGCAGGGAGCGTTCGAGGGCGTCTTCGAGCACGGGGACGACGATGCCGCGCAGAGCACGCAAGCCCTTGGTGCGCCCCGCGCGCAGTCGTCTGGCCCGGTGGACGCGCTGCACGCTCTGGACGAGTTGGGGGGCGACGCTGAGGGACACGGTGACGGCGACGCCGAGTTCGTACAGCGCCCCGGGCAGGACGCGCAGGGCGCGTTTGGGGTTGGCGAGGGTGTTGGCCGCGCCGATGCAGCAGAGCATGCAGGCGATGCGGAGTCCGTCGGTGGCCGCAGAGAGGAGGGCCTCCAGTGAGACGGGTCCGCCGATCTCGATGCCGGCGTACCAGTCGGGGGTGGGGATATGGGGCAGCGAGAAGAGGAAGTGGTCGTCGGGGGTGATACCGGTGGCGAACACCGCACGGAAGACGACCCTGATCGCAACGACGATCAGGGCGAGGTAGAGGTAGTACTTGAAGCCCCGGGCCCACGGGGCTTCGGTGCGTCGGGCCGTGATGACATAGCCGAGGACCGCGATGACGAGGAACAGCAGCAGTGGGTTGTTGGTGCGGCTGACGGCGGTGGCCAGGGCGAGGGCCCAGATCCACCAGGCCACGGGGTGCAGGGTGCGGGGCAGTCGGCGTCCTCGGGCGTGCGGTGGCGTTGATCCGGTGGCGCCGGGACGCGTGAGGTGCGGGGCGGAGACCATGGAGTCCTATTCGGCGCGGCGGCGCTTGGCCGCCACCACGGCCGCACCACCGATGAGGAGCACCAATGCGCCGCCGGCCACCACGGGGACGAAGGAGCCCGAGTCGTGCTCGGCGTCCGCGGCGGGGGCGGCGTCGACGACTCGCGCACTGTCCGAGACCGAGAGCGCCCCGGACGGTTCGGACGGCTCGGGCGACGAAGGCGACGGAGCGCTCGAAGTCAGGCTCGGGACGGCGCTCGCGGGAGCGGAGGGCACCGGGGACGGGGGGAGAGTCGGCGGGAGCGTCTTCCTGGTCGGCGCGGGTGCGGGGCGCGTCCGGGCAGGGGCGGGCCCGGTGTCGGTGCCCGGTGGCAGTGGACTCGCTTTCCGGGTGGGTTGTGACCCGCCAGGCTTGCCGCTCCCGGTCGGCCTGGTGTTGTGTGCGCGCAGTTGGTCGGGGGTGACGGTCGGGCGCCCCCGGGTGCCTTCGATGTCGGTGCCGCCGAAGATCCATAGATCGACGCTGCCGGGCTTCGGCTTGTACAGCATGGCGCCGAGTTGGCTGTACTCCCAGGTGTTCTCGCCGGGGCCCGCGTGCCAGTACGACCAGTAGGCGGATGCGGGCGGGGTCAGGACGCAGTCGTCCTGGTCGGGAGTGGGGAACTGCTTGCCGCCCTGGTGCCCGCTGTACCCGATACGACAGATGAACGCCGGACCGTCGTGGCCGGTGCCGGTCGTGCGCCAGCCACCCTGGTTGAGCAGTTCGTACCCGGTCGTGGGTGTGCTGCCGCACGAACGGTAGATCGGGCCGCCCCACTTGCTGAAGTCCACGGCGAGGACCACACCGGAGGATGTGGTGCACGCTCCCATCGGCTGGGGTGCGGCTGACGCGGATCCCGGTGTCGCACCGAGGACGATGAATGCCGTCGCCAGCGCGGTCACCGCACGCGTCGCACGGGCCATGCGTCCTGTCATGACCGCCTCCCCGGCCAAGTGCCGCGGCGGCTGCGGAACACGATGAACAGTGAGAGCCCGGCGACGGCGAGTGCGGCGGCTGCGGTCCCAAGCACGGAGGCCGGGAAGCCGGTGGCGGCCAGATCTCCACCCGGGCCGGCCGAACCACCCGTGACGGAGCCACCGCCACCGCCGCTGCCGGTCCCGCCGATGTCGCCAGGTGTGACGATCTGCGGTACGGAGGGGCCGGGAGACGGCGCGGGCGGCCCGCTGGGCTGCGGGCTCGTACCGGTCAGATCACGGATGAGCACGCCGAAGGAGATGCCGGTGGTGCCTCCGACCGCTTGGGTCGAGGCCCGTAGGTCGGAGCCGCGCTGGCCATCCTTCGCGACATCGAACCCGCCATCGGCGTTCTGTTGGGCCGCCAGGAACTTCCGGGCCTTGGCGATCTGCCGACCGTACTTCGACGAGTCCAGCGACAGCCCCTGGACGGCCAGTGCCGCCGAGTTCACCGAGTTCCCCGCGGCGCCGGGGAAGCCTCCGTCACCGAGTTGCCTCGTTGCGATCCAGGCGAGTGCCTTGCCGACGCTCGCGTCCGCCGGGGCGTCGCTGACGAGCGCCAGGGCCATGGCGGCGATGGCCGTGGAATCGACATCGGAGTCACCGGTCGCGGGGACCAGACTGGGAAAGGCGCCGGACGGGTGCTGAAGGCCCTTGAGATAGGTCACCGGCTCGGCCGCGGCTTCCTTCTCTCCGGCCCGGATCTGTGCGATGACCGCCAAGGAGTGGGCGAACACGGACGGGGCGTAGGTGTAGGCGCCCTTGGCGGCGCAGCCGCGGTCCGGGGCGGTGCTCGGCGCCGGGCACACGGCTTTCGCGAGACCCGCGATCAGGTCCTGGCCGCCGAAGTCTCGCGGATCGCGCCCGACTGCCTGGGCGAGCACGGCGGTCTTGCCGATGGATCCGCCCCCGGCGTACTTGGTGCCGATCCTGGTCCAGTCGTGCACGGTGCGGCCTTCGCCGTCCTTGCCGCCGAGGTCGAGGAAGTCCACGATCCCCCGCAGCTTGCCGTTGTTCAGGCCGGTCGCGGCGAGTGCGTAGGCCCCGTCGATGGTGAGGCCGAAGTCCGCTCGGGTCGATCCGCCGCCGATGCCGTAGTACCGGCCCTGCCGGAGGTTCGTCGCGCTGGTGAGATAGGCGACGCCTCTCTTCAGGTTCGGGCCGTCCCCGCTTCCGGAGCCCGGGGGAGTGGGCACCGGTGCTGTAGGAGTGGGCGTGGGTGGTGTGGTGGGTTCGGGCTTCTTCGTGGTGAGGTCCGCGAGGCTCGTGTCCTTGCCCGCGAGGGTGGCGATCGCGGTCGCGTACACCACCGAGTCGGTGGCGCCCTCCTCGAAACCGAAGCCCCCGTCTGGGAGTTGCTGCCGGGACAGCCAGGAGACCGCGGCGTCCGCACGCACCCGGTCGCCGAGGGCACGCAGCGCCTGGGACGCGTACGCCGTGGCGATCACACTGCCCGTGGTGGCGCCCGTGTAGCCGGGGAAGGCGCCGTTGGAGAACTGAGCCCTGCGCAGGTAGTCGCGGGCCTTGGTCACTGCCGTGCGCTGATCGCCCGCCTTGTGGAGGGCGAGGACGGCGAGACCCGTGGTGGCGGGGTCGCCGTCACAGTTCTCACCGGGGCCGATCAGGACGCTGCTGACACTGCCGTTCCGACATTGGAGCCGAGCCAGCCTGGTCACCGTGTCCACCGGGGGCCGGACGCCGCCGCGCAAGAGCGCCAGCACCCCGAGTGCCTGTCCATCGGTGTACGCCGCGTTGCGGAAGTCGCCCTTGGCGGTGCAGCCAGGTGTGTGGGTACCGGACTCCGGGCCGCTCACACAGACGTTGTCCACCAGATCGGCGAGCAGATCGTGTCCGCCGAAGTCATGGGGGTCCGCCTCCGCCACCGCTGCGACGAGGGCAAGGCGAGCAGCTGCCGTTGCGTCCGGCGGCTCGTTCCGACCCGCCGCATAGGCGTAGGCATCGGTGGCCGAGCCCAGGAAGGCGATCGTCCTGTCCAGGGTTGCACTCTTGCCGTCCGCAGCGGCGAGGGCGAAGGCGGCCTCGGTGGTGAGGAAGTGGTTGGGCGTTTCGGAGCCGTCATCCACCACTCGCTCGCCGTCCGTCAGCTTCCCCCGCACCCATGCGGCGGCCTTGGCTATCTTCACCTCGGCCGGTGGCACGTTGGGTACTTCGGGATCGGGCCCGGGAGTGCCGCCTCCTGCTCTCACTTCGTCAGGGGTGAACGTCGGTCGTCCCGTGCTGCCACCGATGTCGGTGCCGCCGAAGACCCAGGCGTCCACGTCCCCCGGCCGGGGCCTGCGGTCCATCGCGCCGTACTGGCTGTACGACCAGTCGTCGTCACCCGCTGCGGCGACCCAGTAGGACCAGTACGCGGTCGCTTGTGGCGTGAGGACGCAGTCCTCCACGTCCGGAGTCGGGTACTGCGTACCGGAGTTGAACGATCCATGGCCGATGCGACAGATGAACGCCGGACCATCGTGGCCGGTTCCGGCCGTACTGAAACCGGCCTCGTGCAGCAGTTCGTAGCCGGTGGTGGGAGTGGCATCGCAGCCCCGTTCCACCGCCCCGCCGAAGGGCCCGAAGTCCACGGCGACCACGGCACCGGCACTCGCGGTGCACTGCGCCATTGGGTCTGCCGCGACCGCGGGGGCGTTGACGAAGGCGACACCGGTGCCGCCGAGAAGAAACACCGCCGACAGCAGCGCCACCAGCGCTGTCCGCCTTCTCCGTCCGACTCTGCCCACCACGGCTCCTCACATCAGCCGTGCGACGGCCGTGGTTGAGGGGCCGCTCCCCGAAGTCATCGCAGGTGGGAAGCGCCTGTCGACCACGCCGTAGTCCGCGACGGCGCTTCTCGCTGAAAAACTGTTGCTCCAGGCATTCCGACTCGCCCGGCTCCGGCCGGGCCTACGGTTGCGGGTCAGTGCCGGATTTCGACCGGCTTTCCCTGAAGTGCAGTGCGTATCAGGCGGATTGGAACATGCAGATAAAGACAGCGTCAAGGTGACCTGAATCGCCACCGGGTGATTCCCGGCCACCGTCGTGGCCGATCTGGTGCACTCGCCACCGCTCGGGTAGCGTCCAGGGCTGCCACATGGGGGAATCCGGTGTGAATCCGGAGCTGACGCGCAGCGGTGTGGGACGGCAAGGACCGTTCCGAGCCCGAATGCCCATGCGGTGCAGCAGCGCTCGAAGCCGTACCACGCGATTGGACGACGGCCCGAACTCGCCCCGGCCGCACCAGTTTTCCCGCGGCCCTGCGCGCCCGGCGTCGGCGTCCCTGTCACCACAGGAGCAGGCCATGCACCGTCCCTCGACCTCCCGCCGCCTCGCCTTGGCGGTGCCCGTAGCCATCGGGCTCATCGCCCTGACCGTGCCGCTTGCGGCAGCGACCTCCACACCGGCCCAGATCGCCACCTCCAAGACCAACGGCGTCGCCTACCTCAAGTCCCTCCAGGCGGCGGACGGTTCGTACGCGGGCTCCGGGCTCTCCAACGAGTGGGCGTTCAGCGCCTTCGCCGCGGCCGGTACGGCGGTCGTGGACGTGACACCCGGTGGCGATGTGACGAAGAACGCCCGAACCGTCTATCGGAACCTGCTGGCGACCGCTGGTTGGCCCGCGGCCTCACCCGTCGTCACCGACTACGAGCGGGGCACGCTGAACGCCTACGCGGCGGGCATCGACCCCGCCCGGGTGTCCGCCTCCCGCAATCTGATCGCCGATGTCTACGGCTACTGGCAAACCGCCGAAGCCGGCTACTTCGGACCCTCGGCCAACTACAACGGCACCGTCTTCGCCGCGCTCGCGCTCGCCGGTGCAAAGACCCAGACGGGTACTCAGCGCGTGCCCCAAGCACTCCTGGACAAGGTGACCACCCGCATCCGGGCCAACCAACACAACGACGGCGGTTGGGACTACCAGAAGGCCGAGGGCAACCCCACCCGTCTCAGCGCCGCCAGTGATGTCGATATGACCGGCGCCTCGATGGCGGCCCTGTGTGCGTCCGGAGTCCCGAACACGGACACCGACATCGTCCAGGCCAGAACCTTCCTCAAGAACAAACTGGTCCCCGCGACCGGCGCGTTCAACGCGATGTACGGGATCAACACCAACTCCAACGGATGGGCGGTCGCCGGACTCAACGCCTGTGGCATCAACGCCCAGACGGGCGACTTCCTCACCTCCATGGGCAAGACCCCCATCGACTTCCTCATCGCCCAGCAGTACAACCCGGCCGGCGGTTTCAAGTACAAGCCCAGCGACACCGCGCCCTCCGCCTACGCCTCCATCGACGCACTCCGGGCCGTCGCGGGCGGCGGCTTCACCACCGCTCCGCCCACCCCCGTCACTCCCGGCGCGCCGAAGTGGGTCGCCGAGAGCGCCTTCACCCCCGGCACCGCCACCGAACTCGCCCTCAGCGTGGACGACGGCGCAGGCGGTCTCAAGGTCTGTTCGGTCGCCTTCACCCCCACCGCAGGTACGAGCACGCTCTCAGACGTGCTGAACGCGGCGGCCTCGGCCGCCACGCCGGCCGGTTGCGTGACCTCCGTGACACCGGCGTCGGGCTCCGGCACCATCACCGAGATCAACGGCAAGTCCAACAGCGGATCCAACACCTGGAAGGTCAGCGTCGATGGCTCCGCCTTCGCCTCTGCCACCCGGGGCAAGGCGGTCAACATCGGGGACACCATCGCCCTGCGCTGGGGAGTCTGATCCCGGCCGGGCGAGCGGCGCCCGCTCGCCCGGCCCTCCGCCTACTTATGAGAGACAGGGGGCGGCGGACCCGGACGCTCCGCGGTGATGTCAGCCTTCGGGTTCCGGACCGTTGGGAGACAGGCATGGCCCGTGCGTGACCGATGCGGTCCGTCGGTCATCGGCAGCCCGGGTGCCGTGGCGGTCAGCGGCAGGCATCGGTCAACCAGGCCGCACGCGCGAGATCGAGACCGCCACGCCAGGCGGCGAGCGGAAGAGTGATGTCCGAGCGCGGAGCACCGCGCAGCCGGCGATGGGCGTCATGCACCTCGGCTCGCGACACGAACCGGTCGAAGGAGGGCGGGAGCAGCGGGTTGGTCAGCACCCCGAGTTCTGCCAACCCGATCAGCACGCCGTAGCGCCGGTACTTGTCCGTGCGCACCAGCAGACCGGCCCTGGCGACGGCCTTCTCCAACTGCCCCGGCGTCGTGCCCTGCGGCTGTTCCGCCACGAGCGCGAGCAGCGCGCGCAACACGTCGACGTCCCTGTCGGTCGCCTCAGGCAGCCCATGGGTCGCTGCGGCCTCCAGATCGGGGAGGAAGTGCACCGGGACTTCGTTCCAGGACCATCCGCAGGCGATGCGCACCAGTGTCTCGGTGACATCGATCTGCTCGATCTCGTCGAGTCCGCAGTCGGGGACGGTGCCCTTCTCGATCGGTGCCCCGGCGAGATGGCGAGCCCACGCGTACGAGATCAGGATCTGTCTGCCGCGCGGTGAACTTCCACCGATACCGGCGACGAAGGCCGAGAGCACTGCGTCGGGATGCAGCACCTGTGCTGCCCGAACCGCGCGATCAACGATTGCACCGGCCGTCCACTCCTCCTTCGCTGCGATGGTCCAGCCGAATTGATGCGCCTGTGCCCGATCGTCCTCGCTCGGGGGCAGAGCAGATCCGGTCGCGATGCCGTTGCGATTGAAGCGGTAGCCCGTGCAGCGCATGAGGAGCAGCAACTCGTCGCCTTGGGGAACGTGTCTCGATATACCCGACGCCATGGCAGCACAATATCCGGCTCGTGGTTCTCCTGAATCGCCACTCCCCGATGGCGGAGTCAACGTGGGTGGCAGTCATTCCCTGCACGGTCGCCCGGTGGAGTGGCGACGTGTTCTCCCGTGGTCGGGGGCAGCTCAAGGGACTCGTTCCCGCACGCCTCGATGCGGTTGGTGTCGCTGAGATTCTGCCCAGCCGCACATAGAGCATCTAATACGGTTAACCCTGGCGATATTGACGCTGCCCGCCAATGCAATTAACTTGACTGGAAGTTAGCTGTACTCACCACCCGCGCCGCTCTCATTGAGTCAGATGCCTACCCAAGCGGAGCATCTCGGCGCCAGGGTCATGCGTTACGCATCCTGCGACTCAAGCATTCTTCTGTCTGCTTGCAGACCCCCGGGCGACGTTTCACTTCTGGAATTGTCGTGCCTGCCCCCGCAAGGAAGAGGAAAATGCATGTCGGAAATCTTTCCGTGGACACCCGCGGCCATCGTGTTCGACTGCGACGGCACGCTCATGGACAGTGAGCGCCACTGGCAACTGGCGCGGGATCAAGTCCTCCAACAGTTTGACATCGTTGTCAGCGATGAGTTCGCCGAGCTGACCAAGGGTGTCCACTACGTCGAATGCGGCCAGCTCATGGCTGCCGAGATCCACCGCCCCGACCTCACCGAGGAGGTGACGGAGCAGCTCCTCGACACCTTTCGGGCGCTGGTCGCCGAGGCTCCCGCCACCACTCCGGGGGCCGCGGAACTGGTTGCCCGCGCAGCCGAGTTCGCACCGCTCGCTGTTGCCAGCAACTGCCCCCGCGATGTGGTGCAGGACGGCTTGGAGGCGGCCGGTCTGCTGCGCCACTTCTCACACGTGGTCGTACCCGAGGAGCGTCTGCGACCCAAGCCGTTCCCCGATGTCTACCTCAACGCCGTCGCGGCTTGCCAGGCCGAGCCCTCCGACTCGCTGGCGGTGGAGGACTCCCTGTGCGGGATCAGATCGGCCGTACGTGCCGGGTTGAGAGTCCTGGGGGTCGGCCCCCTCCCTGACCGTGAGAGCCTCGCGATGGTGGACCACTGGGTGTCCGCGCTCGACGATCGTCCGCTGACTAACTGGATGGCCAACCGGGCACTGTCCAGGGCAAGTTGAAGGTCGGAGAGTAAGGCGCTCCACGGTCCGACCCCATAAGGGTACGCGCGTCTCGAACCGCGTGGACGCCCCGTATCGAGAGATCTGTCAGTCTGGATTGACAAGGTAGGGCTGTCAATCCAGACTGACGGCTGTGGAACAAGAGGAGCTCGCACACACCCTGGGATCACACGACCCCGCAGTCGGACTGCGTGCCGTGGGCGCGCTGCACCGCCTGGCCGAGCAGGTCGAGGCCGCGGCAGTGACGCGCGCAAGACAGCAGGGATGGTCCTGGGAACAGATCGGGGACGCCCTGGGCGTGTCCCGCCAGTCCGTTCACTCCAAGTACGGAAGGTGAGCCGATGTTCGAACAGTTCTCTCAGGAGGCCCGGGCCGCCGTCAGCGCCGCGCATGAGGAAGCTCGGATGCGCGGCGATCGCCGACTCGGCACCGAGCACCTCTTCCTCGGGGTCCTGCCCGCCGAAGGCGCGGCCCGAGCGGTCGGGGTCGACCTGGCAACCGCTCGTGCGACCCTGGGAGCCCTGGACCTGGCCGCGCTCGCCGTGGTCGGCATCGACGCCCGAGACGTCGAAAGGGTTGCGATCCCGGCCTCGCGCAAGCGCACTCCGTTCACCTCTGGTGCGCGTACGGTCGTCAAACGCACGGTCATCGAGGCGAGGAAGGCCGGTAGCCGTCGTATCGAGGCGGAACATCTGCTGCTGGCGATCCTGTCCTGCGAACCCCCCGATCCCGCTGCGGAGTTGGTGGCGGCGCTGCACATCGACCGTGCGGAGGTTCGCGACCGTCTGCGATGAGGCCACCGGCTCAGTGACGGACAGGCGAGAATCCGTGGTCGGCCCACCGAAGGGGCAACCACGGTGGTTCCGTCGTGCGGTAGCCCTCCGGTACTCGGACGAGGAAGCGCCGGATCGTCAGCGGTTGCCCGGTGTGTGCAGCGGAGACTTGCACCGTCGCAGCGCTCTTCTGCCGCAACCCCGCCATGCAGCGGGGGAGTGGCGCACCCGCTGACTGCCGCTGGTCACCAACGCGTTCACCGAGGTCATGGGGTCACCCGCGACCACCTTCGCCAACAGAACGCCGACCAGCAGCGGCAAGAGTGCCGAGGCCAGGGCGGTGCCGGCCGTGGTGACGTGTTCGACGCGGGGGTGTCGCGGGGCGTTGGGAACCATGGTCCCCATTCGACAGCGGCCCCGCCTGCTGGACATCGGGCGACGTACTCAGGTCGAACGTCCTTGCGTACTCATGCGGTGACGGGCCCGCCGACGGACCCTGGACGGAACACCGGCTCCGCGGCCACGCGCCGATGAGGCACCCCCGGGGGCGGAGCGGTTCCTGCGTGGGATGCGTCTGTGCTGGTGTCGGGGTGGCCCGGCCGGTGGGGACGGTCGGGCCGTGCTCAGCTCGATCGAGCGGCACCACGGGTGGGGTCCACGGCGGAAGACGGTTCGGGGAGGCGACGGGTGGACGGGCGAGAAGGGGCGGGTACGGACGCGGACGGCCGTTGGCGGTGTGGGTCGCCCGCGACGGTGGGCAGCGCAGTGCTGCTCGTCCTCGCCAACCTCTTGACGGTGTATCTGATGTATCCGGCCTTCACCGCGTCGGCCGAGGGTCCCTCGGTCGGCATTCCGCTGATCATCGCGTTCCATCTCGCCCTCGGGACGGATTGGTTGACGAGCGCCCTGGCCCGCGCACAGCTGGTGACGATGTGGTGGTGCGTCCCGCCGAGCCTGCTCGCCCTTGCGGCCCTGGGACGCATGAGCGCCTTCATCAACTGAAAACCCCGGAGGGCTGACGCCTTCCATGTGTCGGCGGTCCGATGGGATGTACGCGGCTGAGATCCGGCAACGGACGGACCGCCGATCGACGGCTGGGGCGAGAACGTCCGTGACCCGGCAGGCAAGGGCCTATCGGGTCACGGACGTAAGGACGAGGGAGTCGGGGCTGCTGCTCAGGTCTCGCAGGTGACCTTGTCGCGAGGGGTGTAGCGGGTGTGGAAGGGCTCCCGCTTCACTTCTTCGCCGTTGTTGCGGAAGATGCGCTCGACCGTGACATCGAAGCCCTCCAGCGGCGTCTGCGGCTGGCAGTCCTTCTTGGCTCCGGGACGAGTGCCGGGCTCCTGCACGTTCTTCCGGGGCCCCTTGCTCGCTTCCACCGAGTCGTACTTCTTGGTGCCGAGGAAGGTGACGGTCACCGAGGTGTCGGTGGACTCGGCCATGATGTAGATGGAGTTGCCGGAGTCGTTGGCGAACTTCAGGTCGAGGCTGCCCCAGGCCACCGTTGCCTCGCGCCCCTCCGGGTACCGCTCGATGTAGAAGGAGTGGGCGCCGTACTCGACGGGCTTCACGCCGGAAAAGAAGATGGCGTTGAAGACCGCGGTGGCCACGGTCGAGACACCGCCTCCGGCAGCCTTGGTGTACTTGTCGTTGAGGATGATGATCCCGTCGACGAAGCCGTTCTCCTTGGTGCGTTCCCCGACCGTCCGGTTGAAGCTCCAGGTTTCCTGCGGTTTGACCAGCGACCCGTTGATGAGCTCCGCGGCCCGGCCGATGTTCTTGGTGCGGTACTCGGCCTTCTCGAACGTGGCCGTGAACGAGGAGAGCTTCTCGGTGACGCCCATCGCCGCGATGCTCTCCCGGGTGAGCTTGGGCTGGCTCTTCTTGGTGACCACTTCGCCTGTGCGGGCGGTGCCCGACTTGGTGAGCAGGGGCATCACCGTGTTCTTGAGCGAGGCGGCGGTGACCTCCTGGCCGGGCTTGCCGTCGGCCACTATCTCGACCTGCTCGCCGTTCAACCGGATCTTGGCGTCGGTGGCCTCGTTGGTGGCATCGGATATCTCGGAGGCCACAGCGGGGTCCTTGTAGAGGCCCTTGCCATCGAGCTTCGGCAGTAGACGGCCCTTGCTGTCGGGGCTCATGTCCAGGTGCTTGCCGAGGACCTTCGGGGAGATGGTGATCCGTTCGCCGCCCGCGGTGAGGGTGATGGGTGCGGACATCGCAGGTTCTGCGAACTCGCGCAGGGCGCGATTCGTCTCGGCCGCGCCGATGCGCGGTGCCGTTTTGTGCACGGGAAGGTCGACCGGGCGGGGCTGCGCGGCGAGGAAAGAGGGGCGCAGTGCGTCGACGGAGGCGTCGAGGTTCAGCCGCTGTCCGTCGAGCGGTCGGGTCTGGCGGGGCTCTCCTGCGGCGAAGGTGATCGCGCCGTCGCGGGCCTTGCGATCGTGTTCCCGCGCCAGTTCCCCGAGGGCGGCCCGTGCCTTGTCCTCGTCGAGGTGGACCACCGGCTCGATCGTGCTGCCGTCGGAGGAGAAGAGGCTGCCGATCACGCTGATCGGGTCGTTTCCGGGACGGACCGCTTTGTCGACGGTCTCCCCGGCGTCGAAGCGGAATCCTGCTGTGCGCGGATCGAGGGAGTCCGTCCGGGTGCCGATCTTCACGGCCAGCGGGGTCGTCGCGCCATCTCCCAGTTCGCGGTCCAGGACCTCCCGGGCCTGCGACTGGCTCATGCCCCCGATGTTCACCCCGCGCACCGCGGTCCCCTCGGGTATCTCATCCGCGGTGAGGAACAACCCGGAGAGATAGAGGGCGCCCACACCGACGGCCAGGGCGCCACCCGTCGCAGCGGCGGGGTGTATTCGGCGGCGCATGAGGCTCCCAGCAGATGGCTGACACGGGTCCGACCGGGCAAGGCCCGGTCGGTGGGGCAAGTCCCTTGACGCTACCAAGGTACATACAAGGTGAAAACAACCAGAAACTGCCCTCTGGGTGGCTGATCCTTGTTGGCGGAGCAGGGAGTGAGGGGCTCGGTACGCAGGGTGGGTTCGGATGTCCGCTGTGGGGCGACGTCTGTCGAGGCATGGGCGTTCCCGGCGGGCGAGAGCTTCTGTGTGATTGCCGATTCTGAGTGACCACTCCACTACGGACGGTCAGTTCGGGTGATGCGTGAGACGTCGGGACCGCAGGGGCGCGCTCGATGGCTGCCCCACCGGCCGGCCCCAGGGGCTCCCTGGCGGCGTTGTGGGCGCTGGTGTATCGACCAGGGCGCCCCGGTCGATACACCAGCGCCCACGGGCGTACCGGAGCTCGGGGCCTGAGTGGTGGGTGTGAGATCCCGGCGCCGACCTGGCAGGTCATCGCCGTACCGGAGCGTTGGCGTGCCACCGGTCGTGTCCCGCGCTTCAGGACGTTCGGGTCCCGTGGACCACGAACCAGATGGCTCGGGCGGTCGTCGTGCCGGCGTTGCGGAACACATGCGGTGTGAGCGAGTCGAAGGCGATGGAATCCCCTTGCCTGAGCACGTACTCCTCGTCCCCGGTGCGGATTGTCAACTCGCCGGCGGTCACGATGCCGTACTCGAAGCCCTCGTGCCCGCCCGAGTGGTCGTCCTCGTTGGATGAGCCGCCCGGTTCGTACACGATCTCCAGGAAGTCCACCTGGCTGTCGGAGATCGTGGTGAGACGCTCCCATCGGACGCCGTTGCCGAAGTCGATGCCGCGCCGGCTGTCCGCCCGCTGGATCTGGGCCTGGTAGGACGGGGGGAGCAGTTGGAGGGAGCGGAATCCGCCGGTCGGCGCGGCGCCCGGGGCTGTAGCCGCTCCCGATGTGCCCTGCTCCGTTGTGGATCCCTCCCGGCTCGGCGACGGCTCCGGTTGCAACAGAAAGTCCGTGGACACGTTCAGCTCGTTGGCGAGCCGATAGAGGATGCCCACTGATGGGGCTGTCTTGCCCAGCTCGATCTGTGACAACAGGCTGGCGGAGCAGCCGATCCGACGCGCCAGTCCGCGCACCGACTCTCCGCTGTCGAGGCGTACGGCGCGAAGCCGGGTGCCGAGCGTCGTGGCGGGGGACTCCTGAACCGGGTGCGCGGTCGTATCAGTCACGACTGTCAGTCTAGGCGCTACGACGATTCGTGCAGCCTGACTGGACACCCTGGGGTGGGTGCTGAGAGTTCGATCTATGGTTGATTACTGGCATATCAACCCATTGAGCTGGTCGATATCGAGGTGAAACGAGAGCCTTTTTACGGAAGGCGCAAGTAAAGAGATGTTTTGCCTGACTATTAATGTGATGTCCACCCTGGGTGTCCATTCATGCTTGACACCCTGTTCGGCCGGTTCGTACGCTCACCGCGGGACGTGAGGCGCGCCACAACGAGCCCGCAGCGAGCCCACGACGGCGGTACAGGGCACGACAGAGGAGAACGTGGTGAACCGGACTCTCATTCAAAACGCCGACATCATCAGCGTCGATCCGAACATCGGGAATCTCGACGGTGCGGATCTGCTCATCGAGGGGACCAAGATCGCTGCGGTGGGTCGCGACCTCCCCACCGACGGAGCGCAGGTGGTGGACGGGCGTGGAGCGATCCTCATGCCGGGCATGGTCGACACCCATCGCCACCTCTGGCAGACGGTGCTCCGCAACATCGCGGCCGACTGGACCCTGAGCCAGTACTTCGCGGGTGTCCGGGTGCAACTCGGGGGGCACTTCCGTGCCGAAGACGTGTACGCCGGCAATCTCGCCGGTGCCTATGAGGCACTTAACGCCGGAGTGACGACGGTCCTCGACTGGTCGCACAACATGAACACCCCCGACCACGCGGACGCGGCGATTGAGGCGCTCAAGGAGACGCACGGCCGGTTCGTGATGTGCTACGGCAACGCCAACGACGAGTGGCTACCGGTGAGCGAGCTCGCGACCAACGCTGCCGACGCACGGCGGGTCAGGTCGCAACACTTCTCCAGCGATGACCAACTGGTCCAGATGGGCATGGCGCTGCGCGGGCCGCAGTACGCCACCCACGACGTCACCCGCGACGACTGGGCCCTCGCCCGGGAACTGGGCGTGCTCATCTCCGTACACGTCGGTGACGGTGCATGGGGACGCAATCGTCCGGTCGCCTGGCTCGCCGAGAATGGGTTGTTGGGCCCCGACGTGGTCTGTGCCCACTGCAACTCCCTCGCCGACGATGAGTTCCAGATCATGGCCGACTCCGGCTGCTCGGCCGCGATGACACCCGAGATCGAGATGCAGATGGGGCACGGCTGGCCCGCCACCAGACGACTCCTCGACGTGGGGATGGCGCCCTCCCTGGGCATCGACATCGCCACCTGCAACACCGGCCACCTCTTCCAGGTGATGCGTACCGTACTGCTGGTGGAGCGCGCCTTCGCCCACGCAGAGGCCGCCCAGCGGGGCGGCGTTCTGGAGGAGCAACTCCCCCTCAACACCAGTGACGCGATCGAGTTCGCCACCATCAACGGAGCCAAGGCGTTGCGTCTCGACCACCGGATCGGTTCGCTGACGCCCGGCAAGGACGCCGATGTCGTCCTGATGCGGGCGGACGGAATCGAGATGGCCCCCATGAACAACGCCGCAGGCGCGGTCGTGCTGGCCGGGCACCCCGGATTGGTCGACTCGGTGTGGGTCGCCGGCCGACGGGTGAAGGCGGACGGCAAACTGGTGGGCGTCGACGAGCGGAAAGTGGTCGGACTCGTCGACCGGTCCCGTGACTTCGTCCTCGCCCAGGCCGGCGTCGAGCCGGGCGGCCGGTTCCACCCTCCGGGCTACTGAGCGGGCTCGGCTCACGGCGCGCACAGGACGCGGGTGGTACGGCCCAACGCCCGTTGACAGCCGGCGCGCGCCGAGCGAGCCGTCGGAGCCCACGACCAGGTCCCCGCCCCGCCGTCCCGGGCGGGGACGCTCATACCCTCCGGCGAACCCCTCGTACCCTCCGAAGGGGACACGGAGTACCTCACGACGGCTGATCGATCCGGGAAGCGACCAATCCTGCCGGCGGTCGGTTCCGAATGCAGGATGTGACGACCAAACGAACAGCCCTCACGCGCGCTGCGTCGGCAGGAGTGAGCGGTCTACTGGCCGGCTTCGCCGCCCTCGCCGCGGCCGAACTGGTGGCGGCTGCCGTTCGGCCCGAAGCCGGACCCATCACCGCTGTCGGCGGTGCGGCCATCGATCTCACCCCCGCACCGGTCAAGGACTGGGCGATCCGCTCCTTCGGCACCAACGACAAACTGGTGCTGCAACTGGGCATCGTCAGCGTCCTGGTGCTGTTCGCGCTGGCGCTGGGACTGCTCGCCCTTCGGCACCGGAGGATCGGCGCGGCCGGTGTACTCGTCTTCGGCGTCGTCGGTACCGTGGCAGCCGTCAGCCGGCCCGATTCGCAGAGTTGGACCGACGCGCTGCCCTCGCTGATCGGGGCCCTCATCGGCTCCGCGGTCCTGTACCTCCTGATCGGGGCGCTCACCCCCGCACCGGTCGACGGTAGGGAACCCGACACCGGACGCGATCGGCGCGCCTTCTTGATCGCTGCTTCCGCCGCGGCCGTCGCATCGGCCGGCGTCGGGACGCTCGGCCGATCCCTCACGGCACGTCACGGCAAGGACGCGGTGGCTTCCCGTACGGCGGTACTGCTACCGCGGCCCGCCTCCGCTGCGGCGGCGATCCCGCCCGACGCGCAGCTGCGCGTCCCCGGGATGAAGCCCTTCACCACGCCCAACAAGGACTTCTACCGTGTCGACACCGCGCTGGTGGTGCCGAAGGTCGACGCCACCGCCTGGCGGTTGCGTATCCATGGCAAGGGCGTGCAAAGGCCGCTCACCCTCACCTTCCAGGAGCTCCTGAACCGTGAGTTGATCGAGCGCGACATCACCCTGACCTGTGTCTCTAACGAAGTCGGCGGGCCCTACGTCGGCAACGCCCGCTGGATCGGTGTGCGCCTCGCCGACCTGCTGCGCGAAGCAGGCGTCAAGCCGCCGTCGAGGGGCGGACGGGCGGACCAGCTGGTCGCACGGTCCGTCGATGGAATGACCCTCGGCACACCGGTCGATGCCGTGATGGACGGCAGGGACGCCATGCTCGCCCTCGGCATGAACGGCGAACCACTGCCGTTCGACCACGGCTTTCCCGTCCGTATGGTCGTGCCCGGACTCTACGGTTTCGTCTCCGCCTGCAAGTGGATCGAGGACATCGAACTCACCACGTTCGACGACTACGACCCCTATTGGGTGAAGCGGGGTTGGGCTCGCGAGGCACCCATCAAGACCCAGTCCCGCATCGACACCCCCAAACCCTTCGCCAGGCCCGGAGCGGGCACGGTCATGATCGCGGGGGTCGCCTGGGCCCAACACCGTGGCATCGACCGGGTGGAGGTCCGGGTGGACGACGGCCCTTGGCGGCGGGCGGACCTCGCTGCCCAGCACACCGTCGACACCTGGCGCCAGTGGTCCCTGCCGTGGAAGGCGACCTCCGGCAACCACACGCTTTCCGTGCGAGCGACGGACCGCGCGGGCGAGATCCAGACGGAGAAGCGGGCCAAGACCGTCCCCGACGGGGCCAGTGGCTGGCACACGGTGGTCGTCGAAGTCGAGTGAGGCATTCGCCGATGTCCCTCACCCTTCGAAGCCGCACCCGCTCCCAGCCCAGCCCATCGCCGGGAAGAGGCACACCCACGCGACGCCCGAGGAGTCCCCCTCACCACACTCGTCTCGGGCACCGGGGACTGGGACCCGAGCGGGCGCAGCGCACGGAGCCCCAAGGCGCTGGCCCTGCGGCCCGCGCCGTCCTT
Source organism: Streptomyces sp. NBC_00690 (assembly GCF_036226685.1). Taxonomy (NCBI): domain Bacteria; kingdom Bacillati; phylum Actinomycetota; class Actinomycetes; order Kitasatosporales; family Streptomycetaceae; genus Streptomyces; species Streptomyces sp. NBC_00690. The sequence continues at coordinate 1,187,517 of NZ_CP109009.1, read as the reverse complement.
CGTACCGAACGAGCCCCGGAGCACCGCCCGAACCATCCACGCCTGGGGCGACCTGTCCGCCCGCGCACGGTGCCGGAGACGGGACCGTCCAGGAGTGCCCCCGTACGGGTGATTCCCACGGCCCGGGCAATCCGGACGCCGACCGGAGACGAACCCACCATGGTCGAAGGCGTTTGAGCGGACGCAACCGGCCCGGTCCGCCCTGGTGAGCCCATCGGGGAGCGCGTCAGGGCGGAGTCCGACGCCGTGGCAGCGAGGGCCGCCACGGCGTCGGACACCATTTCGCACCCTGAAAGGCAGTACCCCACGGCGGGGGACCGGCGTTGGACACCCGAACCACATCCCCAGACCCAGCCCTACGGAGTCCCTGTGCCTGCCATCGACAGCACCGCCACACTGGAGAGCGGCTCGCCGTCCCTCACCTGGCCCGCCGCCCTGGGAGAGAAGGTCAACGAGCGGGAGTTGACCTTCGCCGGCTTCCGCTACCTCTGTCGCACCGTACCCAGCAGCCGGCCGCGAACCGAACCCGTGCTGATCCTGGGCGGTTCGTCCCAGGACCGGTACTCCTGGGTGCGTCATGAAGCACGGCTCGCCGAGGTGGGCGAAGTGATCACCGTCGATCTGCCCGGCTACGGAACCGCGGACTTCCTGCCCGCCAGCTATGGAATCGACTTCCTCGCCGCGGCGGTCCGCCACCTCATCGACGAACTGCGCCTGCCCCGCGTCAATCTGATCGCGGCCTGCTACGGAGGTGCCGTAGGACTCCGCTTTGCCCAGCACTATCCGCATCTGCTGCGACGGCTGATGTTCGTCGGCATGACCCCCGCCATCCCCGAAGGCTACGCAGCCGCCATGCGCCGCTGGGACACCATGATCCAGCAGGGGCAGATCCAACCCATCGCACGGGAACTCGCGGACCACTTCATGTCCCCTCCGGGTACGGGGACCGTTCGACGACATGCCGCGATCGCCCGGCTCGTCTACCAGCAGATCGCAGGTCAAGACCCCCAGCAACTCGCCATGTCCGCCGAACACAACAGCCGTTTGATGCATCATGAATGGCTGCGCCCGGAGCCCGTACCGGTCGTGCCCACCCTCGTCGTCACTGGTGAGCACGACACCCTCACCACCCCCGCCATGGGCCGGGCCCTCGCAGCCGACCTGCCCGGCTCCCGGTTCCGCACCATCAAGGAGACCGACCACCTCGCCCCGCTGGAGCGCATCGCCGACTTCGCCGATCTGATGGCACGCTTCTGCACGGACGACCCCCTGGAGAGCCTGAGCTACCTCAATCCGCCCGAGCCGTGCGACATCCCCCTGCCGCGCTGACCGGTTCCCCGCCAGACCGGAATCGACCGCACGGGGGCGACCCGGGGAGCCCCGCTCCAGTTGGGCTCCCCCGTGGCCCCACCCGGCCCCGTTGGAACCAGGACCGGCCCTCCTTCGTGCACATGACCCCTCGCCGTGACCGCGTTCGACCGTACTGATCCGGGCCTTTCCGGGGACGACGGCACGGACCGGGCGATTGAGAAATGCTTCATCAGACGTTCGGACAATGTCGCGCCCGAGCGGACGCCGCAGACGCGATCCGCCGCCCAGGTGCGCATTTCGCGTCTGTCGCAGGCTCGCCCATGTCTTCGGCGATCAGCACTCATGCGTGAGATGCAGCCAACGCGCCCATGTGTCAGGGGGGTTGGGGATCCCAGAGTGGCCCCGTCGGTGGCGGGTGCGACCGGATGGTGTGCGACGATCGGCCGTATGGGCGTCACGACGGGACGACGGGTCGGCCGGCCGCGGGCAGTGCCGCGGGCGGAGAGCGGGCTGACGGTGCGGGAGGAACTGCTCCACTCCGCAGCCGGGCTCTTCACCACGCGCGGCTATGCGGCGACGACGACGCGCGCCGTCGCCGAGGGGGCCGGGATGCGTCAGGCGACGATCTACCACTACTTCCCCGCCAAGGAAGATCTGCTGGCCGAGCTGCTGGAATCGACCGTCGCGCCATCGTGGGGACTCGCGTGCAGGCTCCTGGGCGAGGCGGAACGGCCCGCGGAGGATCGGTTGCGCGAACTGTGCCGCGCAGATGTCCGACTGCTCTGCCAGGGGCCACACGACCTGGGGGCCCTCTACCTCCTGCCCGAGGTGCACAGTGAGCGCCTCGCCGAGTTCCGCAGGGTGCGGGCCGAGCTGAAACGCGCGTACGGGCGGCTGCTCGCGGCCACCCGGGCGGGGAGTTCGCTCGACGCGACGGAGCGGGCACTGCGTACGGACATGGTCTTCGGTCTGGTCGAAGGGGTGATTCTGATCCACCGCACGGATCGGGACCGACCGTTGGACGCCTTGGCGGACGCGGTGGCACGGGCCGCGCTGAGGATCGTGGGAGTGACGGACGAGGAGTGGGGCGCAGAGCGCCGACCGTGACCCGTGTGACCTGAGTGGGGCGCTCCCGGGTTCTTCGAACGTGTTTCCGGTGTGCGGGTGCAGGCTTTGGCGGCTGTGTGCGCGGCGAGGCGGAGGCGCTGCCGTGAGCGCGGCAAGGCGCTCCCAGGTGGGAAGTTGAACGCGGAACCTCTCAATCTCCCCTCGTATTGTCGGGTGCATCCCGATTCGCGATGATCGTCGGGCCCTTTGGACAGGGCCGGTAGGCCCAGGTCAAAGGACCTGCGGCCGGCCCTGGGGGACCTGCGGCCCCTCGCACACATGCGTACGGAAGCTCATGCTGGATAGCGGGATCACTGACGATCTCAACCGCTTCTGGAGGTACCTACCATGTCTCGCACCGTCATCGCCGGACTCGATGGCTCCCGGGAGAGCTTCGCCGCCGCAGAATGGGCCGCCCATGAAGCGAAGCTGCGGGGCGCATCGCTGAAGCTGGTGAACGTCTGGGAGTCGGTGCCACTGGTCCAGGCGCCCTTCCTGAGCGCCGAGAACGAGCAGCAGTGGGCCGAGCAGTTGCCCCGCGAGGCCGGCGAGGAGTTGCGGAAGGTCCATCCGGAGCTCGACATCACCGTCGAGCAGTTGACCGGCCGCCCTGCCGACGTCCTGCCCGAGCTCACCAAAGATGCCGAACTGCTGGTGCTCGGCTCCAGCGGCCTTGGCGGCATCACCGGCTTCCTCGTCGGCTCCGTGGGACAGGCGGTGGTCTCCCGAGCCGAAGGTCCGGTCGTGCTCGTCCGCGCCCTGACAGCGGCTGACGACGCTGACGACGCTGCGAACACCGACGGCAGTGAGGCCGCAGACTCCCGAACCGGCCGGGAGGTACAGGGAGACCCCGAGGGCCCGGTCGTCCTCGGTTTGGACGCCAACGAACCCGACGAGGCCCTGATCCGGTTCGCCTACGAGGCGGCGCAGCGGCATGGACTGCCCCTGAAGGTCGTCCACAGCTGGAACCTGCCGCCCTACTTCGCCTACGGACTGCCCCCGGACCCCCAGCTCAACGCCGAGCTCGGACGGATCGAGGGAGAGACCCTGACCGAGGTACTGGACGCCTGGCGACCCAAGTACCCGTCGGTCGAGGTGCTGGAGCAGGCCGCACCGGGCAAGGCCGTCGAGCAGTTGGTGGAAGCCTCGCGGGGAGCCTCCCTCCTGGTCGTCGGGAGGCGGATGCGTCGGGCGCCGTTCGGTGGCCGCATCGGGTCGGTCGCCCACGCCGTGCTCCACCACGCCACCGCACCCGTGGCGGTCATCCCGCAGCAGTGAGCATCCGGCGAACCAGGCGAGGAGTACGACCATGAAGGCAGCAGTCGTACGGGAACTGGGTGCGCCCCTCATCATCGAGGAGCGCCCCGACCCGGAGCCCGAGCCCGGTCAGGTCCGCATCAGACTTGAGGCGTCCGGACTCTGTCACACCGACATCCATGCGGCGCGCGGTGACTGGCCCGTCAAGCCGTCGCCACCGTTCATCCCCGGCCACGAGGGCGTCGGCATCGTGGAGGCGCTCGGCGACCCGGTCGAGCACCTCACCGTCGGCCAACGGGTCGCCGTCCCCTGGCTCGGCCGTGCCTGTGGCCGCTGTGAGCACTGTCTCTCCGGCTGGGAGACCCTCTGTGAGCAGCAGATCAACACGGGCTACGCCAACGACGGCGGGTACGCCGAGAAGATGTTGGCCTGGGCCGACTTCGCCCAGGTCGTCCCCGACGGGATCAGCCCGCGCGATGCAGCGCCACTGACCTGCGCGGGAGTGACGACGTACAAGGCGCTCAAGGTGGCCGATGTGCGTCCGTCCCAGCTGGTCGCCATCTCCGGCGTCGGCGGCCTCGGCCATCTGGCCCTCCAGTACGCCAAGATCGCAGGGGCGACGGTGGCCGCCATCGATGTCACGGACGCCAAGCTGGAGCTGGCGAGGGAACTGGGCGCCGACATCCTGATCGACGCCCGCAAGGAAGACCCCGCCGCACGGTTGCAGGAGTACGGCGGCGCCCATGCGGCGATCGCGCTGGCCGTCAACGAGCAGGCGTTCGCAGCGGCCTACGGCGGGCTGCGCCGCGGTGGGAAGCTCGTGCTCGTGGCCATGCCGGCGGAGGGGACGATCGAACTGCCGATCTTCCCGACCGTGCTCAACGGAATCAGTGTCATCGGTTCCATCGTGGGAACCCGACAGGACCTTGCGGAGGTCTTCCAACTCCACGCGGCCGGCCGCACCCGAGTGATCTCCGAGGTCAGGGAGCTGGAGTCGGTCAACGAGTCGTTCGACGACGTCCTGAGCGGTGCCGTGGACGCACGGATCGTGTTCGAGTTCGCCCACGCCTGATCGCGGCGCCGACGTGCGCCGACACCACTGGGTCTTCCACTCCACCGCGCGGAGTGGAAGACCCGGTCGGCGATCAGGACGTCAACTTCGCCGCATGATCGGGGACATACGTCTGGAGGTCACGCGGCGGGCGCTCGTACCCCGTCGACGGCGGCCGGGCGGGAATCTCGATGACCGGCAGCGGCACCTCCGAGTAGGGCACCGTCGACAGCAGATGGGCCATCATGTTCAGCCGCGCCCGACGCTTGTTGTCACTCTCCACGACATACCAGGGCGCCTCGGGAATGTCGGTGTGGACCATCATCTCGTCCTTCGCCCGCGAGTACGCCTCCCAACGGGTGATGGACTCCAGGTCCATGGGGGACAGCTTCCACTGCCGAGTCGGGTCCCCCAACCGCTTGCGGAACCGCAACTCCTGCTCGGCGTCGCTCACCGAGAACCAGTACTTGCGCAGCAGGATCCCGTCCTCGACGAGCATCCGCTCGAAGATGGGGCACTGGTGGAGGAAGCGCCGGTGCTCCTCCTTGGTGCAGAAACCCATCACCTGCTCCACCCCGGCCCGGTTGTACCAACTGCGGTCGAACAGGGTGATCTCCCCGGCGGACGGCAGATGCTCGATGTACCGCTGGAAGTACCACTGGCTGCGTTCGCGCTCGGTGGGCTTGGGCAGGGCCACCGTCCGCGCGACCCTCGGGTTCAGATGCTCGGCCACCCGCTTGATGGTGCCGCCCTTGCCCGCAGCGTCCCGACCCTCGAACACCACCACCAGCCGCACGCCCTCGACGCGCACCCACTCCTGAAGCTTGACCAGCTCGGTCTGGAGCCGCAGCAACTCCTTCTCGTACACCGCACGAGGAATCTTTGCCGCGGCCCGCGTCGGTTCGTCGCCCATACCGCTGTCGCCTCCCGGTCGATGTCACTCTTCCGATGATCTTACGTAGTCGGGAACCGAAGCCTCCGATGCGCACCGCCGGCACCGACGGGAACGATCGGACACCGGCGCGCTGCCGTGGCTGCCTCGCAGGCTTGCCGGCGAAGCGATGCGGGGCCGATGGATCCCATCGGCCGACAACCCTCGTGAATAGGGCGCTGACCAGCACCCTTGCCCGACCAGAGCCCATCTTCGGCCAGCCGCCCCCCCCGAGCAGCCGCGTTGCCGAGCCCGCCCAGGTTCGGCATGGTGGGAAGGTGGTACGGGAGTGACGCCCGGGCCGGGAACGCGAAGCCGGATCGGATCGTTCTCCCCGCAGTAGACCGACCGCGGCATCCCCGGCTGCGGCGCCATCCAGCACCTGCCGTCGATGCGGACCAGATATGGCTGCTTCCCGAGTTGTCCCGCTGGCGCTCGTAGGAGCGCTCATAACCGTGCTCGCGGGCTGCTCCTCGGCCGACGCCTCCGCCGAGGACACCAGTACCGCGAGCGCACGACCCACCATCGCCGCAACGCTCAGCACCGGGCCCCTGCCGTCCAGCGCAGCGCCCGCGGCAGTGGACGGCACGGCCGGGCAATCCGCCCCGACCCCCGCCGACGACCCGCAGAAGGTTCAGCCGGCGACGCTTTCGATCCCCGCGATCGGTGTCGAGGACCTCCGGGTCGTGCCCTACGAGGGCACCACCGACGATGCACCGGGCACCGCCATCCAGAACCGGGGCGTCGCCGCGAGCCCGTACGGCGAGGAAGGCGGGGTCGGGCCGGGCGAGATAGGGAACTACCTGGTCACCGCCCATCGGCTCTCCGCAGGAGGCCCGCTCCGTGACCTGCCCGACCTTCAGAAGGGCGACACGGTCCGTGTCACCGCGGGCGGCACCATCTACGAGTACGAGATCACCGAGACCCGGCAGACGTCCTTCCGGTCCGCGGACTCGCTGGCCGAACAGCGTGCCGCCGTGCCGGGGAAGCCGGGCGAGAAGCCCACCCAGGCCATGATCACGATATCGACCTGCGCCACACCGGAGGACGACGCAGCAGGCAACTTCTGGCGCGACGGCTTCGGCAATCCCGAGCATCGCATCGACAAGATCGGTGTCCTCAAGGCCCGTTGAGCCCCTTCTGTCCGCCGCCTCGACTTCGGCTCGCCGGTGGCCCACCCAGGTCGCGACTCCGGGGCGGGCCCATCAGCGTACGCGGACCATGCGGCTCCGAGCCGGTGACATCACTGCCGCCAGAGCGCCCTCGCCAGCGCCAGCCGGATCACCCGGCCCCTCCTGAGCGCGTACTTCCCGATGAGCATCACCGCTGCGGGGGCAGCGGTGAGACCGCGAGGGAAAAGGAGTGCCCGGCCGGATCCGAGTAGATCCGCACATCGCGCGGACCGCTGTTGTCCTTGGTGTCCACCGGTCTCGCGCCCAGGCCGATGACCTCCCGCTCCGCCTCGTCCATATCGCCGCGCTCCACCAGGATGCGCAGATGCGCCTGCTGCGAGTCCTCCGGGCGGGGCCAACTCGGCGGTGCGTAGCCGAAGTCCCGACGGATGGCCAGGTGCACCCCGCGATGACCGATGATCTCCACGAAATCGGGGTCACTCCCGATGTGCACCTCGGCACCGAGCAGTTGGGCGTAGAACTCCGCCAACTCCACCGGCTCGGCGCAGTCCAGGACCAGCACACTTGTCTTCTCGACCGTCATGGCCGCTCGTCTACCCCCGACCGCGTCAGCCATACGGCCGAAACAGGTACCGATCCAGGTCACCTCAGGCGCTCTCCGTCCACCCCAGCAGGTCGGCTGCACTCCAGGTGTTGATCACTCGATCCGCCGGTACCCCGGCCTGCTCCGCCCGGGCACAACCGATGCCCTGCCAGTCCAGTTGTCCCGGGGCGTGTGCGTCCGTGTCGACAGCGAAGTACACCCCGGTCTCGACGGCCAACCGCAGCAGCCGCATCGGCGGATCGAGCCGCTCGGGTCTGCTGTTGATCTCCACCGCCGTACCGTGGGCCGCGCACGCATCGAACACGCGCTGCGCGTCGAACTGCGACTCGGGCCGCCGACCGTCCCCGCTCGACGCCCTCCGCCCCCGATGTTCCCGCCCGATCAGCAGCCGCCCTGTGCAGTGGCCGAGCACGTCCACCAGCGGATTGGAGACCGCCTCCACCAGCCGGCGGGTCATCTTGGCCGACTCCATCCGCAACTCCGAGTGGACGGAAGCCACCACCAGGTCCAACCGGTCCAACAACTCCGGCTCCTGGTCCAGCGAGCCGTCCGTCAGGATGTCGCACTCGATGCCGGTGAGGAGCCGAAAGGGCGCCCACCGCTCATTGAGTTCCGCCACGACCGCCAACTGCTCCCGCAAACGCTCGGGCGAGAGACCGCGCGCAACCGTCAGCCGTGGCGAATGATCGGTCAGCACGGCCCAGTCATGCCCGAGGGCGATCGCGGTGCGTCCCATGTCCTCGATCGGGCTGCCCCCGTCCGACCAGTCCGAATGCAGATGGCAGTCACCCCGCAGCAGGGCGCGCAACGACTCCCCGCCTTCCGCCAGCGGTACCGCCGCCTCCTCCTCAAGCCGTTGCAGGTACTCCGGCACCTGCCCGACCAGTGCTTCCCGCACCACCCGCGCCGTCTTGGGTCCGACGCCCTTCACCCGCTCCAAGGAACCCGTCGCGCTGCGCCGTGCGACCTCCTCCGGCGGCATCGCCCCGAGGACGGTCGCCGCGGTGCGAAACGCCCGTACCCGGTAGGTCTCCGCACGGGAGCGCTCCAGGAGGAAGGCCACCCGCTCCAGCGCCTCCAACGGTTCCATCCAGGGCTCCTCCAGCAACGGTGACGCACCTCGCGACCGCGTTGTGAACGGTCACTCCCACTCTGGCCCCGAGTGTCCGCAACGGCACGCCGAGAGCGCCGGGCGCCCGCCCCGCGACGTCCCTTCGCTCGATGGACGAACCGTTCCTCCAGGAGTTGTTCGCGAGGGTTGTTCGAATGGGCGAGCTGGGCATTTGCGGGGTGCTCGAACGGCCCTTGGCAAGAGCGGGGGGTTTGGAAGCGCGCTGGCGTGCAACACGCAGTCGGGAGGCGCTATGGCTGATGGAACCAAGAAAACCCAAGATCAACCGCAGGGTCAGGACCGGGGTGGCACATCCACACCGGGGCCGATGAAAGTGCTGCGCGGGGCCTGTGCCCAGCTCGCCGAGCTCACCGGCAGGGAGGCCGAATCGGTCTCCTCGTTCGAACGGAAGGAAGGCGGTTGGGTGCTGGAGGTCGAGGTGCTCGAAATGGCACGCGTCCCCAGCACGACCAGCTTGCTCGCCACGTACGAGGTGACGCTCGACGAGTCCGGCGAACTGAGCGGTTACCGACGCATCCGCCGCTATCAACGCGGCCGGGCGGACCCGGACTGACCGCTCGGGACGCCGCCCCGGATTCCATGCCCGTACGCGCATCACATCGAGAAGGAATCGACGAAAGGGCTGGCAGATGACCGTGGTACCGGCACAACAGCAATCGCGAGGCTCGGGAGGCGGCTCCAGCGGCCTCTATGACGTCCTCGAACTCGTCCTCGACCGGGGGCTCGTCATCGATGCCTTTATCCGGGTCTCCCTGGTGGGCATCGAGATCCTCAAGATCGACATTCGGATCGTGGTCGCCAGTGTCGACACCTATCTGCGCTTCGCCGAGGCGTGCAACCGCCTCGACCTCGAAGCAGGACCGCGCAAGGACCCGGGCCTGCCCGACCTCGTCGGGGAGATGACCGAGTCCGGAGCACGCGGCAAGACCAAGGGCGCGCTCTCCGGAGCGGCCCAGACCATCGCAGAGTCGTTCCAGCAGGGCCGTGATGAAGAGGACGACCAGGGCGAGCGGTCCGAGGCTAAGCCGCGCGCCACCCGCACCCGACGGACCGCGACCCGCAAGCCGAAGGAGGAGGAGTCCGCATGAGTCTCTATGTCTACGGCATCGCACGTAGCTCGCACCCGGACCTGCCCGAACATGCGGCGGGTGTGGGCGACCCACCGCGCCCCGTCCGCGTCGTCAGCCAGGGCCGCATCAAGGCTCTGGTCAGCGACGCACCAGAGAAGGTGCGCCCCAAGCGGCGAGATCTCCTCGCCCACCAGGACGTACTGCGCCAAGCGGGGGAGTCCGGGCCGGTCCTGCCGTTGCGTTTCGGCGGTGTGTCACCGGACGACCGCACACTCCTGTCGGTTCTCGCCGACAAGGAGGAGTACTACGTCGAGCGGCTCGGCGCCCTCGACGGCAAGGTCGAGTACAACATCAAGGCCACTCACGATGAGGACGCCGTGCTGTACCGGGTCCTCTCCGACGATCCCGCCCTGCGCGAGAGCGTCGAAGCCGGGCGTCGGTCGGGTGGCGGATCGCACGAGGACAAGGTGCGGCTCGGTGAACGCATCGCCCAGGCCGTCCAGGTGAGGGAAGCGCACGACGCCCAACTCGTCCGCACGTCCCTTGAGGGACTGGCCGAGGAAGTGAGTGCCGGGCCGCAGAGCGTCGGATGGCTGACGAACCTGTCCTTCCTGGTGGCCCGGGACCGCAGTGCGGAGCTGGTGAACGCGGTCGACGCCCTGCGTCAGGAACAACCGCACCTCTCGCTCACGGTGACCGGCCCGCTGCCTCCGTACAGCTTCGTGGAGTGAGTGATGGGCCTCATCGGTGAGTTGCTCCTCCTGCCCGCCGCCCCCGCCCGCGGCTCCTTGTGGGTGCTGCGGCGGGTGGTGGAGGAGGCAGAGCGGCAGTACTACGACCCCGCCGCCGTACAGGGCGAACTCGGGCGACTCTCCGAACAGTTCGAGGCGGGCGAGATCGACGAAGAGACGTTCGACCGCCGGGAGGACGAACTCCTCGACCGGCTGGAGATCGCACAGAACAGAGAGCAGGGACGATGAACAACAGGGTGGCACTGGGCCTAGCCGTGGGCGCGGGATACGTACTCGGGCGTACGAAGAAGGCAAAGCTGGCGTTCGCGGTCGGCACGATGGTCGCGGGCCGGCGGATGAGTGCGGGCCCCGGGGCTCTCGGCCAGCTCATCACGCGCCAGCTCGGAGAGAATCCGCAGTTCAAGGCTCTGCGGGAGCAACTGCGTCAGGATCTCGGCGGCGTGGGCAAGGCCGCGACGGGCGCCTTGGTCAGCAGGCAGTTGGACGGGCTGGCCGACCGGCTGCACGAACGCACGGCGGGCGTGCAGGACCGGGTGAAGAACGCCATCGCCCCCTCCAACGCATCCGGCTCCTCCGACTCAGATGACTCAGACGACTCCTCCAGTCGACGGTCCAAGGCCAAGACCGAGGCCGCTGACGAGCACGTTGATGACGATGCGGAAGAGCCGTCAGACGCGGGCGATGCGCGGACGTCGAAGGAGGAGCCGGAAGACGCCGAGCGCCCGGCGCGACGCACCGCTAAGAAGTCGGCGACGCGAGCGCAGCCCGCCAAGAGGACAGCGGCCCGGAAGCCGGCGAAGGCCCCGGCCAAGCGGACCGCCCAGAAGGCGGCACCGAAGGAGAGGCGCAACCGTGGCTGAGAACACACGTCTGCTGAGTGCGGACCATCCCGCCGTACAGCGACTGAAGGAAGAGGCACAGGACTATCTGGCGGCACGTGCCGAGCAGGCGCTGTCGTCCACGGGCCGGATGCTCGGCCGGGCGACCACCCGACTGAACGACATCGCCGACGGCGGGCCTGGGCTCGCTCAGTTGGCCAAGGAGAGCGGACGCAAAACCGCCGAAGGCAAGGGTCCGGTGCGTACGGCGGTCGAGGTGGGCGCGTCCCATCTGAAGGGGAAGGTGACTGAGACGCTCAAGGGTCTCGGCGGCAAGGGAGGCAAGGGCGGAGGTGGCAAGGCCCCGGTCGTCATCCTGGAGTCCGTGGATGTGGGGGTGCCCGCGCGGACCGCGTACGACCAGTGGACCCGCTTCCAGGACTTCGCCTCGTTCGCCAAGGGGGTGCGGAGCGCGACCGCGGCCGATGACACCTCATCGGACTGGCAGGTCAAGGTGTTCTGGTCCAGCCGCAGTTGGAAGGCCCGCACCACCGAGCAGATACCTGACTCCCGTATCCAGTGGACGTCCGAGGGAGCCAAGGGCAGCACCAAGGGAGTGGTCACCTTCCACGCCCTCGGTGAGAACTTGACCAGGGTTCTGTTGGTGCTGGAGTACTACCCGAAGGGCCTGTTCGAGAAGACCGGCAACCTCTGGCGCGCACAGGGCCGCCGGGCGCGGCTCGACCTCAAGAACTACGCCCGACACATCTCGATGCGCGGCGAGGCCGAGGACGGGTGGCGCGGTGAGATCCGCGACGGGGAAGTGGTCCTGAGCCATGACGACGCCCTGGCGGAGGAGGAGGCCGAGGAGTCGACCGGCGCGGATGCCGAGGAGGACCGGGAATCCGTTGCTGAGGATTCTGATGGCTCCGATGATTCCGCTGAGGAAGATGCGGCCGAAGAGGATCCGGACGGTGAGTACGAGTACGAAGACGCGTATGACGACGAGTACGGCGAGGACCCTGATGACGACGCCGACGAGGATGCAGAGGTAGCCGATCCCGACGACCCCGACGACCCCGACGACCCCGACGACCTTGAGGACGTCGAGGACGAGGACCCGGAGGACGAGGAGGACCCGGAGGACGAGGAGTACCTCCAGGAAGACTCAGAGGAGGAGCCCGAGGAATCCGCGCGGTCCGGAAGCCGTGGTCGCCGATGAGTATCTCCGGCAACCTCCCCGACCCCTATGCCTCGCAGGGGGGAGCTGCGAACCTCGCCGACATTCTCGAACGGGTGCTCGACAAGGGGATCGTGATCGCGGGTGACATCCGCATCAACCTCCTCGACATCGAACTCCTCACCATCAAACTGCGGCTGGTCGTCGCCTCCGTCGACAAGGCCAAGGAGATGGGCATCGACTGGTGGGAGCGCGATCCCGAGCTGTCCAAAGGTGCACGGGAGACGGAACTCGCCGCCGAGAACGAGCGGTTGCGCCGACGCGTCGCCGAGCTCGAACCGGCCGCCGCGACGCCCGCACCCCAGAGGTCGGAGGAGTCCGCGTGAACGAGCTCCGCTATGTGTACGCCGTGATGCGGCCCTTCAGCGCGCCCCTGCCCGCTGATCTGCGCGGGGTCACCGGCAGCCAGCCCTACCAGTTCCGTCATGACGAGCTGTCCGCCGTGGTCTCGACCGTTTCGGCGGCCGACTTCGACACGGATCCCCTCAAGGAACGGCTGGAAGACCTCGACTGGCTCAGCGACACGGCACGCGCTCACGCAGCCGTGGTCGGGGCCCTCGTCTCCCTGGGTTCCCCGCTCCCGTTGCGCCTGGCCACGGTCTGCCGCGATGACGACGGGGTACGCCGACTGCTCGACTCCGGGCGCGATCGGTTCCGCACCACGCTGGAACGACTCGACGGGCGGGTCGAGTGGGGGGTGAAGGTGTACGCGCGCAATGCGGCCACCACCGCCGAACCGTCGGCGGGCGCTGGGCCCGCCAAGAAGCCGATCGACCACGCACCGGGCGCAGGGCGCGACTTCCTCCGGCGCCGACTCGGCGAACGCCGCAGGGAGGAACACACCTGGCAGTCGGCTTTCACCGTGGCCCGGACCCTCCATGAGGAGCTGACCGGCCGGGCGGAGAGCTCCCGTCTCCACCGGCCCCAAGAGGCTCGGCTCTCCGGTGCCAGTGGACAGAACGTCCTCAACGCCGCCTATCTCGTCCACCGGGATCACAGCGCCGACTTCATCGGTGGGGTCCATCGGCTGCTGCCGAACGACGGCGGCCTCAGCGGTGAGATCACCGGGCCCTGGGCGCCCTACTCCTTCACCGATGACCAGCCGCCCCCCGAGTTCGACGGAGCCCTGCGGAGCGAGTCGGCGCGGGCGCCGGGGGAGGGGGAGCGATCATGACCTCGACCGCGGGGGTCGACCCCCTGGCCGAACGGCAGGTCGCCCTCGTTGACCTTCTCGATCGACTGCTCGCGGGCGGCGTGGTGATCAGTGGGGACCTCACCCTGCGGATCGCTGACGTGGACCTCGTAAGGATCGATCTCAAGGCCCTGATCAGCTCGGTTTCCACCGAGGTCCCCTCACCGTGGGAGGGGAGCCGATGAGCCGCGAGCGCGCCGTGGAACTGGGCCCCGACACCGTGGAGAGGGATCTCGCCCAACTCGTGCTCACGATCATCGAGCTGCTGCGGCAGCTGATGGAGCGTCAGGCCCTGCGTCGTGCCGAGACCGGTGAGCTGACGGGTGAGCAGGAGGAGAAGATAGGGCTCACCCTGATGCTGCTGGAAGACCGGATGGACACCCTTCGGGAACGGTTCGGCCTGGAGCCGGGTGATCTCAACATCGACCTCGGCCCCCTCGGTCCGCTCCTCCCTCGGCAGTGAGGCAGCCTCCACGCGGTCGAGGCGGACGGTCGGCCACTCGATCGCCGAGACTCCAGATGGCCCACGACACCGCTCACGATCTCGTGCATTCCATGGAATTCCTTCACGAGCCGTGCTCACGGCGCCCCCAACGGGAACGGCAGTACTTATGAGCCACATGCATCAGGAGCCCAGGGGAGGCGGGGCGCGACGGCGCCCGGACGCTCCGTACCTCTTCGCGTCCCGCCTCCGCCGCCCCAGCCGGGTGGCCGCCCGTGCCTGAAGCGCGGTCGGCCACCGGCCGGTTGGCGAGCTCGATCCGCCGCATCCGCAGCGAACCCGCGGTCACCCAGACCCTGCGTTCCACCGCAGCCGCGACCATCGCCTATGCCGTCGCACTCTGGCTGAGCAGCGAACCGGCGCCCCTCACCGCCCCCCTCACCGCCCTCCTCGTGGTCCAGGTGACCCTGTACTCCACGCTCACCACGGGCATCCGACGGGTGAACTCCGTGGTGGCCGGGGTGCTGATCGCCAGTGCCTTCAGTGTGTTGGTCGGCCTGAGTTGGTGGAGCCTCGGGCTGATCATCCTGGCGTCGCTCATCGTCGGGTACATGGTCCGCGTCAGTGAGTTCGTCCCCGAGGTGGCGATCAGCGCCATGCTGGTCCTCGGTGTCACCCGGGTGGCGGACACCGCCTGGGACCGTGTGCTGGAGACCCTGATCGGTGCGACCGTCGGACTGCTGTTCAATGTGCTGTTCGTCCCCCCGGTGTGGATCGGTACGGCCGGGGCGTCCATCACCGACCTCGCCCGCAGAATGCGCCAACTGCTGATCCGCATGGGTGAGGAACTCAGTGACCACGTTCCGGTGGAGACGGCCGCGGCCCGACTGTACGAGGCGCGACGGCTCGACAATGACGTCGCCGAGGTGGACGCGGCCCTCCGCCAGGCAGAGGACAGCGTGCGGCTTAATCCGAGGGTGAAGGAAGGACTGCTCAACCGCGTGGTGCTCCGCACCGGCCTGGACACCCTGGAGATCTGCGCCGTGGTGCTCCGCGTGCTGGCCCGGACCATGACCGACCTGGCCCGTGAGCGTGACGGCGCACTCTTCGACCCCGAGGTCGGACGTTCGCTCCAAGAGCTCCTCGGCCATGTCGCCGACGCCTTGGTGAGCTTCGCCGTCCTCGTCACCTCCCAGGTCAGCGAGAGTGCCCAGGCGGCCGAGGATCGACTCGCCGGAGAACTGGCGGCAGCCGTGACCAGCCGGGAGCGAACCGCGAACCTCCTGCTCGACGGCGTACGACACCACCCCGACCATTGGCAGTTGCACGGTGCGCTGTTGACCGAGGTCGATCGGATCCTCGATGAACTCGATCCCGCACACCGATCGCGACGGCTGATGGAGGAGCTGGACCGCAGCGCACGCGAACAGCGTGAGAAGTACCCCAGGATCACCAGGGTCCGGCAGTGGACGAGCACCAAGCGGCAGCGGCACACGGCGGCGCGCTGAGCCGTCGCGAAGCCGTCCCGTTCGCAGTGTTGGGAGACTCCGCCCCTTTCCGAGCTGGCCGTCCACCCTCCGAGCTGGCCGTCTCCACCCTCCGGGCGGCCGGTCGTGGTGTTCGGTCAGATCTGCGTCACGTCATGCATCCCATTGGTCGAGCAGGTCGTCGACCGTGGCCGGCGGTGTCCCTCGCGCATGGAGCGCCTGTTCGGTCCAGAGCACCTTGCCCGTGGCGGTGTAGCGGGTGCCCCATCGCTCCGCCAACTGGGCGACGAGGAACAGACCGCGTCCGCCTTCGTCGGTGACGGCGGCCCGGCGCAGGTGGGGGGCGGTGCTGCTGCCGTCGGACACCTCGCAGATGAGGCTCGTGTTGTGGATCAGCCGAACGGTGATGGGCTGGGCGGCGTAGCGGATGGCGTTGGTGATCAGTTCGCTCAGGATGAGCTCGGTGGTGAACGCGATGTCGTCGAGGCCCCAGGACTCCAACTGGCGCGCACACGCATTGCGGGTCACGGCGACGGCGGCGGGGTCGGACGGCACCTCCCACTGGGCCACGAAGCGCGACTCAAGCAGACGCGTACGGGCCACCATGAGCGCGATGTCGTCGCCCGGGTGCTCGGGCAGCATCGTGTCGAGGATCTCCTGACAGGTCTCCTCCGGCCCGAGCCCGGCCTTGCCCGCCACCGCGGCGCGCAGCAGGGCGAGCCCGGAGTCGATGTCCCGGCGTCGGTCCTCGACCAGACCGTCGGTGTAGAGGATCAGCCTGGACCCTTCGGGCAGTTGGATCTGCGTGCTCTCCACCGGAAGCCCGCTGCCCGCCCCCAGCGGCGGCGAGGGGGAGAGCCGGGGGTAGTACGCCGTGCCGTCGGGGAGGGCCACGACCGGTGGCGGATGGCCCGCGCTGGCCAGGGAACAGCCTCCGGTGATCGGGTCGTAGACCGCATACAAGCAGGTCACACCGGTAACCTCCTGGCTCCGTTCATCGGTGGTGCGGTCCAGGTCCATCTGCTCCACCAACTCGTCCAGATGGCCGAGGATCTCGTCCGGGGCGAGGTCGAGGGAGGAGAAGTTGTGCACCGCGGTCCGCAGCCGCCCCATGGTGGCTGCGGCGTGGAGCCCGTGTCCGACCACATCGCCGACGACGACGGCGACCCGTGTGCCGGGTAGCGGGATGACGTCGAACCAGTCTCCTCCGACCCCGGCCTGCGCCGGCAGGTACCGATGGGCGACCTCCAGGGCGGTCTGGGCGGGCAGCCCGCGCGGCATGAGGCTGCGTTGCAGGGTCACGGCCAGTGAGTGTTCCTTGGTGTACCGGCGGGCGTTGTCGATGCACACCGCGGCGCGGGCGGTGACTTCTTCGGCCAGGGCGAGATCGTCCTCCTCGAAGGGCTCGGGCTTCTCCGAACGCCAGAAGCTCGCCACGCCCAGCACGACGCCGCGTGCGGACAGGGGTGCGCTGATCAGTGAGTGGATGCCGTAGTCGAGGATGCGTTGCGCCCGTTCGGGGTCCTGGGCGCGCCAGCCGGCGGCCCGGTCGAGGTCGCGTTCGACGACGGCTCGACCGCTGGAGAGTCCCTGCACCTGGGGGGTGGAGTCCACGAGCTGGATCAGTTGCCCCTGGGGAAACAGCGGATGGTCGTCCCGGACGCCCGTGATGGCGGTCCGTCGGAGCACCCGCTCGGTCCCCTGGAGTTCCTCGCCCCGCAGAACGGGTTCCGCCAGATCGACGGTGACGAAGTCGGCGAACTGGGGTACGGCGATCTCGGCCAGTTCCTGGGCGGTACGGGGAACCTCCAAAGTGGTTCCGATCCGTACGGAGGCGTCGTAGAGGACCCTGAGTCGGCGCCGGGCCGCATCCGCGCTGCTGGAGAGCGCCAGCAACTCGGTGGAGTCCCGCAGGGTGGCGACACTGCCGGCCGGACCGTACCGGGAGGTGGGGCGCTGGTTGACCGCGAGCAACCGTCCGCCGGCCTCGTGCATCTCATCCGCGACGGCACGGCCTGACGACAGGAGTTCCGCGATGCCGTCGGAGAGACCGAGTTCTGCCACTTTCCGGCCGTCGGAACCCGTCGGCAGATCGAGCAGTCGATGGGCCTCGTCATTGGCCAGCACCATCCGCCCCTCGCGGTCGACGATGACCACACCCTCCTTGACGGCGTGCAGTACGGCGTCATGGTGCTCGTACAGTCGGGTGATCTCGGCCGGACCGAGGCCATGGGTCTGGCGCAGAAGTCGCCGGCTGAGTAGGGCCGCGCCCGCGGTGGAGACGGCGACCGCACCGACGGCGCCACCGATGACCAGCGGCAACTGCTCCGCCGCCGCGCTGTTGACCTCGGCGATGGTGACGCCGGCACCGACGGCACCGACCACCGTTCCGTCCCGCTTCTTGACGGGGACGTACGCCCGGATCTGCGGTCCGAGCGTGCCCACCCTCGTCTCGACGACCGTGCGCCCGGCGAGGAGCGGGGCGATGTCCCGAGAGCTGGGTTTGCCGATGCGGTCCGGGAAGGGATGTGTGTAGCGCAGTCCGTCCCGGCCCACGACGACCACGAAGTCGACGTCCGAGCCCTTCCTGGCCTCTTCGGCTCCGGGTTGGAGCAGGGCCGTGGGATGGTCCGACTCCAGGGCGGGGGCGACACCGGGGGAGCTGGCGAAGCCCTGGGCGACGGCGAGCGAGCGGCTGGCCGCTTCCTGCTTGCTCTCCCGCTGAGCGAGGATGAGGAGCAGGGCGACCGCTCCGGCGGCCAGGAGCACCACGACGATGATCTGAAGGACGAACATCTGGCCGACGACGCTGCGGACCCTCAGGATCGAACGTCTGCGGGGGCCCTTCTTCTGGGTGGCCTGAGAGGCACGCGCGTTCTCATACGAAGTGGACGAGCCTTTTGATCCTGGCATGTCGCATTTCTACATGTTTGCTGTCTCTTCGTTAGATAGGGAGAGCTCGGTTTCCCGGTCTTTTCTCGCCCATGACCGTGCGGGACGGGCCCCTTTCCGGTGCTGATCGACGCTGATCGGGGCTGACTCACCCATGGGTCCACTCTCGTTGACGTCACGGGACGTATCTCGACGCCGCGCGCCGATTCGGGGTCGCCTTCCCATGGTCGTGCCGACGCCGCGCAGCGCCAGGCAGCCCCGTACTGCTCCGTCCCCATCGATCGACTGCGCCAGGTGCTAGGTATCGACATATCGATCCCCAATGGTCCGGGCCCGGTCATCGTGTGCTCACACCAGTCGGAGATGGGCGTGGACGGTCTTCCCGGTGGGCGTCGGGGCGACGGTCACGACATCGCACAGTCGCCGGATGAGGGGCCAGCCGTATCCGCCGGGGGCGTAGTCCCGTGCGGGGGGCGCGGCGCGGGGGAACTCCACGGAGTGGTCGGCGACCGTGATGCACAGCGTGGCCTCATCGCGCAGTTGCGCGGAGAAGGAGGCGACACCACCGCCGTGACGCACCGCGTTGGTCACCAGTTCGGAGGTGACCAGGAGCGCATCCGTGAGCGTCGTGCTTCTTGCGTATCGATCACCGGACCCGAGGAGTTGGCGCACCACGTCCCTGGCGGCTGACGCGGTGACCGGGATTCCGGTCCGCTCGATGGTGGTGTTGTCCGTCGTCACGCGCACCTCCTTTTCCGTGGGCCTGTCGAGTCCCTCGTGATCCGTCTGCCCGCATCAACCCATTCCCATAGGGGGTGCGTGGGGTGATTTCCACGGGGGACCCGTTCGGAGCCCTGCCAGCGCGAAATCCATAGGCAGCTGTGTGGATTCGGTGACCATGAGGTGATCGGAGGTGTGGATGACGAGCGGGCCGGCGCCCCCATCGGACACGCTCACCCCGGCACCCCTACCGAGATACACCCCGGCACCCGTTCCGAGATATACCCGCTCCGCGCGGGCGTTCCGCCGCCGTCCGATCGACGGTCCTCGCGGCGGCCGGTCGACACGCCGCGTTCGTGCTGATCGGCCGCCACGAGGGCCCACCCGCCGCCGGAGTGGGGCCAGCCCTTGGCCGGTCCGTTCTGGTCGGGTGGTGCTTCCCCTCGTTTCGGGAGTTTCGTCGAAGGATCTGTGGGCACTGTGGGGACATCCGGAACCAGCCGGATGAAGATCAGCCCCGGGTCGGCGGCCAAGTCCACCCGCCCGGGACAGCGCACCCGCTACTGGGGCGCCGGACACAGGTCAGAAGGGAGAGGCCCATGGTGTCGGGAGTCTCTGGGCACCCCCGAGAAGGGGAAACGGCCACGGGTCGCTTCGGCATCGAGGTGCGCCCCATGGCTGGCGCACTGGTTGTGGTGCTGGCAGGAGAACTTGACCACGACACGGCTCCGCCGTTGCGTGATGCCCTGGCCGAGGGTGTCGCCGCGAAGCCGGGCAGCATCGTCGTGGACTGCGCAGAACTGGGTTTCTGCGATTCGACCGGCCTCAACGTGCTGTTGCGGGCCAGGATCGAGGCGCAGGAGGCGGGCAGCGTACTGGAACTGTCCGCACTCCAACCCCAGGTGGCCCGAATGTTCGACATCACCGGTGCGGACACCGTATTCACGGTTCACGACAGCCTGGACGCGGCTCTGACGGATCGGCGGCAGTCATAGCGGAGGAGCTGATGGGCACACACGTCCGCGGGCAGGGACAGACCCGGCGACTCGGGCTGTTCGGAACCAGAGGGGTGGTGGGCCGCTGCCGGGACTTCGCCTCCCGGGCGCTCGCCGACTGGGGGTGGACCCCAGCGGCGGGCGAGGCCGCTAGCCGGGCCGACGATGTGCTCCTGGTCGTCTCCGAACTCGTCACCAACGCCTGCCTCCACGCCGGCGGTCCGACCGAACTGGTGCTGCGCCACACCTCGGAAGGCGTACGCATCGAAGTGGCGGACCGCAACCCCCAGCCGCCCGAGCCACGGGCGCGGGAAGTGCGACTCCCAGGTGGCCACGGTCTTCTCGTACTGGAAAGACTGGCGGACAGTTGGGGGTCGACACCCCTGGGGGCGGGCAAGGTGGTCTGGGCGAACCTCGGCCCTGCACCACACGCACCACACGCACCACATGACAACGGAACGGGTACCCGCCCGGGCCCACCGGGCTCGGACTGAGCCGAACGCCGGCGGCCTGGAGACCACCGATCGACCGCCCACCACCGATCGACCGCGCCACGAACCAGATCGACCGCGACACGAAGCAGATCGACCGCGACTGAGAAAATCCAACCCGTCCCGTCACCGCTCGGTGATGACCTGGCCGGTTCGCCACGTCCGTCGAACGTGCTCGGGTGGCGAGCCAGAGGCACGCATCTGGCCCGGTTCGCACCAAGGCGACACCCGGGAGTCCGGTTCGCCTCCGCGCGCTTCGAGTCGTACGGTCGGGTTCGAGTAGCCGTACCGGCCCGGGCGCCCCGGGCGGGTGAGGGGCATCCCACCGAAACGTTCGCGTCATGGAAGGCCACCGTCATGGGCTGGGTGAAAGCGAAGATCAAACAGGCGATGGGCAGCAAGAAGGAAGCCGATGGCATCGCCCTCCACAACGAGGAATTGAAGGAACGCGGGCGCCGCGAACGGGAACAGGCGCGAGCCGAGGCAGAACGCCTCCGGGACAATGCGCGGCACCGGCACGAACGGTGACCGACCGCGCCCGGACCACGGTGATGAGCCCGGGATGCGAAGTCCACGACTGCGCTCCCATCCGACGCAACGGTCGAGTGCTTCGACGCGGGCCTGCACCCCACGACGGACACCCGTGACCGGGTGTCGTCGTGGGGTGTCTCACTGCCCCTGGCGAGCTCGGACGGAGTAGACCTCCCGCAGGGCACTACGCACCTGCGGGGGTGGAGGCGGACCGTATGCACTCTCGACGATGTGCCGTGCGACCTCGCGCAGTTTGATGTTGCTGTGTTGGGAGACCCGGACGAGGATCTGCCAAGCGTCCTCCGGGGTGCAGGAGGCGGTCGCCATGATGACACCCCGTGCCATGTCGATCACCGGGTGAGAGGCCAGCGCCTTGCGCAGCCCCGCGATCTCGTCGCGCAACTCCTCCACACCGAGCGCGGACGGATCGGGGCCCCGAGCCACAGCGCCCCGAGTCGAAGCGGGCACTTCTCGACGCGAGGCTGTCGTCTGCTCGCGGGAGTGCTCCACAGCATGTTGTGCGGGCACGGCGGGTCGGGGAGCGACTGCGGGCCCATCGGCGGCGCTGGCCCCCGTACACAGCGACCATCCGTCTTCGCCATCGGGCAGCACTGAGGGCGACCGCACACGGTCTCCTTGAGGTGCTTCGGTGGACGGGTCCGATGCCGGACCGCTCTCGTGCGCGGGACTCCGTGGCCCCTGTGAATCAACCTCTCCGGCGTCCATCGAGGCCCCTCCCGCCCTCCCTCGTCCGCCATTGGCTCCTTCGGGTGCCGTGGCTCAGACGCGCTTCTGCCCCGCGGCTGCGGCGGACACTCCCGGTGGACAGGTGTGGTCGTGGCCGTGTGTCGCCGAAGGCTCAGAGCCGGGCAGTGACGGTGAACAGCGCACCGTCCGGATCGCGCAGTGCGGCTTCCGGCCTGCCCTCCCTGGTCGTACGCCGTTCGAGGACCACTCCGCCGCGATCCTCAGCCGCCTGCGCCGTGGCAGCGACATCGGCCACGGGGAAGTGCACATCCCAGCGGGGGCGGATCAGCGGATTGGGCGCGGCGCCCTCCGCCCCCGAACTGAGCCGTGCCAGTACATGGCCATCGCTGACAAGGACGACCTCGTCGTTCTCGTACCGCACATCGCAGCGCCCCGGGTGCTCGGTCGCCCAGTCCAGCACTTCCCCGTAGAAGATCGCGGCCTCGAACGCGCTGCGCGTGCGGAGCAGCAGCCAAGCGGGTGCGTCCTTGTGGCCGGACTGCCAGTCGGGAAGTCGCGCACCCTCCCAGATGCCGAACACTGCACCGTCACGGTCCGCTGCCAGGGCCCCGCGGCCCAGGGAGAATGCCAACGGTCCCACCGCCACGGTGCCACTGCGCTCCCGGATCCGTGCCGCGGACACATCGGCATCGGCAACCGCGAAGTACGGGGTCCACGAGATGGCCATCTGGAGCCGGGGCGCGAGGGCGCCGATGCCCGCCACGGGAAAGTCGTCCTGGAGGGCGACCGTGAATTCGTCGCCGAGCCGCCCCTTGCGGAAGGTCCAGCCCAGTACCTGGCCGTAGAACTCCTGTGAAGCCCGTAGGTCACGGGCCATGAGGCTGACCCAGCAGGGCGCTCCGATGACCTCCGCGCTCGATGCCATCGCGGGAGCGGGTTCTCTCTTCTGTGTCATCGCGATCATGTCCTGGGGTCTGGGTCTCGGCACACTCCCGGCACGGCGGCAGGCCCCGGGGGGTACGGCTCCCTCATCCTGCCTTCACCGCGGCGACCGCGCGAGTCGCTGCCTCCTGTGACGGCGGGACCGAGCGGGGTGGACACCGTGGCCCTGCTCGGGGCGGCCGAGTTGCACGGCTCCCCTCCAGGGTGCCGGATGGTGCGACGGACCCACGAGTACCCGCACCGGCGTTGTGACACCGCGATCGGCACCATCGACCGTGGTGTGTCGAAGCCGCCGAGCGGGACCCTGTCCGCAGCAGGACTGAGGAGAGCAAAGGAGTGCGGGTGCGATGACAGAGGCTGCCAACCATCACCAGGGCATTGAGGCTGCCCGGCTGGGGGACCAGGAATTGATAAGAGAACTGGAGAACATCCACCGCAGCAGGCACGACACACTGCTGTACGGATCGCCGGCCGCGCTCTCCGCCCACACCACCCGGATGGCCGAGTTGGAAGAGGAGTATGTACGGCGGCACCCGGACCGTCGCGTCTCGGCGGGCAGGACACGTGAGGGAGCTCGTGCCCGCACCCCGCGCAAACAGGACTGACGTCCGCAGCACGCTGCCGGCCTGCCCCGGAGGGATTCAGCGCGACCGGATCCGCTTCGGGAGCATCCCGACGGTCGAGTCGGAAACCGAAGCGGGTTCGCCCTGGCCACCCCTTGCCGGGACAGGACCGGAGGACCCGAGGACGGCTGTGCCCGACCGCCGCATCCGTACGCGTTGCAACTTCCCTTGCTGCCACCGGTGCTGACGGATAGATCAGCAGTTCGACGGGCGCCATCTTCAGCCGATGGTTGCGGAATGATCGCTGCTGCCCCGGGTACCTGCGAAACACCAACTATCCGTCCCGCAACAGGAAGGTGAGACCTATGGGCCTGGGAGGGTGCATCATCCTGATCGCCGTCGGGGCGATCCTGACATTCGGCACTGACTGGGAGATGAAGGGCGCCAACCTCGATGTGATCGGCCTGATCCTGATGGCCGTTGGATTCATCGGGGTCGTGACCTTCGCCAGCATTGCCAAGCGCCGCCGAGTCGTGGTGCCGCCGGCGACTCCTGTCATCGACGAGGGGCGGGGCGACCGTCCGTACTGACCCCAGACGATGAGATCGGCTGGCGGCCGGCGCCGAAGCGGGAGAACGAACCCCCGCGGCCAGGGAAGGAACGTATCTGCCCCTGAGTGATCGCCGTCTGGTGCCATCGGCCTACCTGACCACGAACCCCGTGGATGTGCCAGCCTTCCTGAGCGACCGGAGGCCGGTGCATCCACGGGCTTTCGCATGCGGGCACCCCGTCCCATCGGCAGATCATCCTCCGTGGTCATCCGCCGTACGACACCTCCCGGTTGTGGAAGGGCGATCCCATCGAAGCCCGCTCGGAGGGGGTTCCGCCCGGATTCTCGGGTCGGTTCACGGCCACCTCCCGGGCAGCGAGTCTCTACGGCGTGCGCGCGAGACGGCGGCCGGCGCAGCGAAGGGGGGTGGCAGACGAACGATCGTCTGCCACCCCCCTTCGCTGCGCCGCCTCGGGAACTACCAGCGGTACCA
Source organism: Streptomyces sp. NBC_00690 (assembly GCF_036226685.1). Taxonomy (NCBI): domain Bacteria; kingdom Bacillati; phylum Actinomycetota; class Actinomycetes; order Kitasatosporales; family Streptomycetaceae; genus Streptomyces; species Streptomyces sp. NBC_00690. The sequence goes on along the minus strand of NZ_CP109009.1, from coordinate 1,163,105 downwards.
GCGTGACCGGCCGCCCGCCGGTGTGGTGCTGCGCATGGCGAAGCCCAGCAACCAGACGACGAGAACCGCCAGCGCTATCCACCACAACGCCTTCACCGCGAATCCCACACCGAAAAGAAGAACGGCCAGCAAGAGCACGAGCAGAATGGGAACCATGGGTGTCACCTCCGTGGAAACGGCTTCCCCCATTCAACTGCCCTACGCACAGCCTCTGTCGGAGAATGCGCGCGGATACATCCCTGTTTACCGGATCGAACCCGGGGCAGGCGCGCCTTGTGCTTCGGACCGGAGGCACGCCCGCGGAGAAGGTGAACACCGCGAATGCCGGAGATCGCACCCGACATTCGTCCACGTCCCCCCTTTCGCGGTCGCCAACATCCGTCCGCACCGCTGAGGGAGTGGCGCACACCATGCCCACACATGTGAACACCCTGCGCCCGCACGACGACGCGCCCAACACCGAGGCCGCTTTCGTCCGGTTGGCCGATACACCGTCCGGCCCGGAACGGGACGCCCTGCGGCAAGAGTTGATCCGAGCCTGGCTGCCGATGTCCGAACGGCTCGCAAGCCGGTTCAAGAACCGCGGAGAGACGTTCGAGGACCTCTGTCAAGTGGCAGCGCTCGGTCTGGTCAAGGCTGTCGACCGCTATGACCCGCAGCGCGGCAGCGCCTTCGTCAGCTTTGCCGTGCCGACCATCACCGGAGAGGTGAAACGCCACTTCCGCGACCACATGTGGACCCTGCATGTGCCGCGGCGCGTTCAGGACCAGCGCAATCGCGTCCGTACCGCCCAGCGCGAGCTGCTCCAGACCATCTCGGGTCGCACTCCCACGGAGGGCGAGATCGCACGCCGGGCCGGTCTGACCGTGGCCGAGACCAAGTCGGGAATGGAAGCCCTCGGCTGCTACAGCACGCTTTCCCTCGATGCCCAGCCATCAGGCGGCGACCACGGCGTCGCCCTCGCGGAGGTCATCGGCGCGCCCGATCACGCCTTGGACGTCGTCATCGATCGGGAAGCGGTCAGGCCGCGCCTACGGAAACTGCCCGAGCGGGAACGCAGGATCCTATACATGCGGTTCTTCCGCGATATGACGCAGAGCAGCATCGCGAAGGACCTGGGCATCTCCCAGATGCACGTCTCCCGATTGATCAGCAACTTGTGCGATCGGTTACGTCGGGAAATCATCCAGGATGCCGTATAGAAGGTAGAAGTCGATCAGCATGGATGTCCGGACCAAGGATATCTTCGCGACAGAACTTTCTCGGAGGGTCCTTCTGTGGAGTCCAGTGATCAAGCGAAGAGGCGCGGTCGACACGAGACGGAGGAAGAGCGGGCCGATCGACGCTGGAGTGATCTCCTCCAAGAATTGCGGGTCGCCCAGACCGGGGTGCAGCTCCTCTTCGGATTTCTGCTGACGATGGTGTTCCAGCCGCGCTTCACCACCCTCTCGGAGACCGACCAGAACATCTATCTGACGACGGTTATGCTCGGCGCCGCTGCTACCGGCGCCCTGATCGGTCCGGTCTCCTTCCATCGGCTCCTCGCTGGTCGCCGTCTCAAACCGCAGACGGTCGTCTGGGCTTCGCGGCTGACGATGACAGGGCTGGTGCTCCTCCTCTTCACCATGGCCTCCGCACTGCTCCTCATCCTGCGGGTGGTGCTCCACAATGATGTGGCGGTCTGGCTGGTCGTCGGCATGGTGCTCTGGTTCGTCCTGTGTTGGTTCATCCTGCCGTTGTGGACCAGGGCACGACATGCGAGCGAGATGGAGGCCCCGTCGAACTGACGGGATTGCCAGAACGGCAGTGCTCGATCGGCACGGTGGCGCGTCATGCTCGTGAACCACCAGCGTTGCGGCCCACCTCGTACAAGCGTGCGTCGATGGTGTGTACGGTTCCTGAATCGCTTCCCAGCTGCCGGTATGTCGTCGCCCGAGGGCCGTTGTTGCCGGCGTATTGCGGTCTTGTGGCGAGTACGGAAGGGGCGTTCCGGTCGGTACGGGGCGTCACTACGTTGGCAGCTTCGTCGAAAGAAAGCGAGACGAGATGTCCGTCACCGACCGGTACCTCGCCAACAACGAAACCTACGCGGCCTCCTTCAACGGGCCGTTGCCACTGCCTCCCGCCTCCGGTGTCGCCGTCGTCGCCTGCATGGACGCTCGGCTCAACGTCTATGGAATCCTGGGTCTCGAAGAGGGCGAAGCCCACGTCATTCGCAATGCGGGCGGTGTGATCACCGACGATGAGATCCGATCGCTGGCCATCAGCCAACGGCTGCTCGGTACCCGGGAGATCATCCTCATCCATCACACCGACTGCGGAATGCTGACCTTCACCGACGACGCCTTCGCCGGCCAGTTGGAGAAGGAGACCGGGCAGGCGCCGACCTGGTCGGCTGAAGCCTTCCCCGACCTCGACGACGACGTACGTCAGTCGGCGCACCGCATCACATCGAGCCCGTTCCTGCTGCACACCGATGCGGTACGAGGCTTTGTCTTCGACGTCGCCACCGGAAAGCTCAACGAGGTCGTCTGACCTGCCCGACCTGCCCGAGCGGGGCACCCCGTCTTCAAGCCGCCCGTGTACCGGCCCGCCCCACGAGGACCGGGGCACGGGGGTCGGGGGGCACGCGAGTGCACGGGGCGAGCATCGCCCTGATTCGGCTTTCGCGATTTCAGATGTTCTCATCATCGGGATGTTCAGTGTATCTTGATTCCCCGAGGTGAGGGAGGCGAGCACGGCATGGTCCGACTGACACGGGCTCAGCAGCAGGAACGAACGCGCGCAGCTGTACTGGTCGCGGCGGCGGCGGAGTTCGCCGCCCACGGATTCGCCGCAGCCAAGGTCGACCAGATCGCCGAGCGGGCCGAACTGACCCGCGGCGCGGTCTACTCGAACTTCCCCAGCAAACGCGCGCTCTATCTGGCCCTGCTCGTCGAGACGGTCGAACGCGAGGCCGTCGCAGATCTCCCTGCGGCCTCCCCCCGGACCACGGCCGATGCGCTGGGTTCGTTCGCCCGTGTCTGGCTCGAACGACTGCCCCTGGTGGGCGACACAGAAACCCAGGTGCACCCGCGCTCGCTCGCCGCCGTGGTCGATGATGCTGCGAGCCGCATGGCACTGGCGCGGGTCGCCGGTCTGGAGGTGCTGCTGTTGGCTCTCGCGCTGGAGTCGTGCGCGCCCCCGGATGCGGAACCGATGCGGCAGGTGCGGCGGGCCGATCTCGTCCTGCGGTTGTTGAACGGCTCCGGCCCGCTGGCCGATCCGGTGCTCGGATCGGACCCCTTCGACGTGGCAGCCGCTTGCCGCCACCTCGGCGGGCTCGATCTCGCCGATGTCTGGGACCCGCCGCACCTGCCCTACATCGCTGCCGCGCTCCCCTGCCGGAAACCATGGGTTCCGCCCGCGGAGTTGCCGGACCTGATCACCGGACGTGGGGTCGGCTTCGAGGAGGACGGCGTGATCGCGGTCCTCGGCACCCATCGGCTGGACGCGGCCGAAGAGATCGTCAGAGCCGCCCGCCCGGGCGAACAGGTCACCGTGGCAGTGGTGACGAGTGACCCCGCCGAGATCGGGCGCCTCATCCGGCTCAGGATTGGTGACTTCGCTCGTTGTCTGCGCCGGGTGTTCGCACCGGACGATGCACCACAACTCCGTCTGGTCCTCGATGACAGTGCCCAGCTCGCATCGGCCGTCACAGCGGCGGGCGCCGATGATGCAACCGAGCACGCGGTACGCATCCATCAGGGCGAGGTCGTCGCCCGGGCCCAGGGCCGCGGCGCCGCGCACGCCGCGGCAGCCGTCGATGCCGCCGCCATCGTCCGCCCACCCGGGGGAGCACCGTGAAGCCCCCTGTCTCACCCCATGCGACCAGCGTCGACCTCCTGGTGCTGCACACCCTCCGCTGTATCGGCTTCACAAGCCTCGCCCGAGTGGCCGCAGCCGTGGGGCTATCCGCGGATGAGGTCCAGTCGGAGCTGATCGACCTCGCCGTGGCCGGACTCGTCACCCACACGGCAGGTGACTTCGGTGGTTGGGGGCTCACCGAGGCCGGTCGTGCCCAGGACGCCGAACGGATCACCGCAGAGCTTGCAGCAGCCGGCACCCGAGCCGTGGTCAACAAGGCGTACGAGGGCTTTCTGGTGCTCAACCCCGAATTGCTCGATCTCTGCACGGCATGGCAGTTGCGGACCGTCGACGGTGTCATGATCATGAACGACCACACCGACCCCGACTACAACCGCCGTGTTCTGTGCCGGCTCACGGATCTCGACCAGCGGGCCGAGGCGGTCTGTGCCGACCTGTCCGCCACGATGCTTCGTTTCCGGCGCTACCGGGTCCGCTTCACCGGCGCACTGGATCGGGCCAGGTCCGGTGAGTTGGACTACGTCGCGGACAACCTGGATTCCTACCACACGGTGTGGTTCCAGCTCCATGAAGACCTGCTCACCACCTTGGGGATCCCACGGCATTGAAACCACCGGCCGACGCGTCGGACTTCCCGGCTCGTCGCCGGTGAGACGTCGAGCGGGGCCATGGGAGGTCGAACGACGAGATGAACTGGATTCACCCGCTCGCCGCAGAGGTCCATGAACCGGCGGACGTCCTGGGCGGCAAGGCCCACGGTCTGGTGGTGCTACAGCGCCTCCGACTTCCCGTCCCACCGGGATTCATCATCACCACGAAGGCGTGCCGGGCGTTCCTCCGCGACGGACGACCACCCCGGGACCTCGCTGCCGAACTCACAGCTGCCACCGCCGAACTCGAAAGGGCCACACACCGCAACTTCGGCGGCGCCCCAAGGCCCCTGGTGGTGTCCGTACGCTCCGGTGGCGCGGTGTCCATGCCGGGCATGATGAGCACCGTCCTCAACCTCGGGCTCACCGCCGAAGCCACCGTCGGCTTGGCCGACGAGACGGGTGATGTGCGGTTCGCGCTCGACTCACGGCTGAAGTTCCTGTCCAGCTTTGCCAGCGAGGTCGCCGGCGTGGATCGCGGCAGCCTCGAAGACATCGAGCGAGGGACCAGCGAATCGAACCCCGGCGACGCCGAAGCCCTTCTCACCGATGGAATCCGGGCCGTCGAAGCCCTGATCAGAGAGCGCACCGGGGAGCCCGTCCCGGAAAGCGCGCCTCGACAGTTGGAACGCGCGGTCGAGGCCGTCTTCTCCTCGTGGAACACCCCGCGGGCGAAGACCTACCGCGATCTGCACGGCGTCCCGGGCGACCTCGGCACGGCCGTGACCGTACAGACGATGGTGTTCGGGAATCGTGACGAGCGCAGTGGGACCGGAGTGGCGTTCAGCCGTAGTCCCAACACCGGTGAATCGGTTCCCTACGGTGAGGTCCTGTTCGGCAGCCAAGGGGACGAGGTCGTCTCCGGCAGGTCCTTGACGCGGCCACTGACCGAATTGGCCGACCGGGAGCCGACGGTGTGGGCGACGCTTCTCGATGCTCTGAGCCGGATCGAGGAGCACTATCGCGACGCATGCTATGTCGAGTTCACCTTTGAGGCGGGCGAGCTATGGATCCTCCAGGTTCGCACGGGGCGACTCGTCGGACGCGCCGCAGTCCGGGTCGCGGTCGACCTCGCCGACGACGGTGTGATCGGGCGCCGAGAGGCACTATTGCGCGTATCCCCCCATCACCTCTCCCAAGTGCGTACCCCGCGCCTGGAAGTCGCAGACTCAGGTGACGTCCTCACCCGAGGGCTGGGCGCGTCTCCGGGGGTTGCGATCGGTGCCATGGCCACCACCGCCGACACCGCGGCCCGAATGGCTTCGAGGGGCCCGGTCGTCCTGGTGCGGCCGGAGACCTCTCCGCTCGACATGCACGGCCTGATCGCCGCCGCTGGCGTCCTCACGACGCGCGGCGGGCCGACCAGCCACGCCGCCGTGGTCGCCCGCGCCATGGGCAAACCGGCCGTCGTGGGGGCCGTGGATCTCACCGTCGACGTGGCCGCGGGCAGTGTGCGCGCCGGTCGACGGACCATCCACGAGGGGACGCTCATCGCCATCGACGGGACAGGTGGTGAGGTCGTCGTCGGTGCTCCGCGCATCACCTCGACCTCGGCTGATCACCATCTGGGACGACTGCTCCGCTGGGCCGACGCAGTCGCAGGTGACTCCACGGGCCGCAGTGAAGAGGCCCGTCTCACTGCGGCACACCGCGCCCTCGATTCAGGGTCGGGCTAGGCCATGTCTTCGATCACGTCGTCGATGACGAGGGTTGCCACTCGAAGGTGATGCATGCCTTGCCCATGGGCAGGGGGTCAACGAGCGATCCGTTGGATCTGCACGGATGCGCAGTTCAGCCATGGTGTGGCTCGGGGCAATGGTGAGAGTGCGCCTATTTATCACGCGTGTGATAAATATGGTCCATGGGTCATACCGAGGTAAGCGGAGTCTCGTGCACACTGCCCGATGGCCGCCCCCTGCTTGAGGACATCTCGTTTCGGGTGGGTGCTGGCGAGAGGGTGGCTCTGGTCGGCGCCAATGGTTCCGGCAAGAGCACCCTGTTGCGTGTGATCACCGGGGCGCTGATTCCGGACAGGGGAACGGTCAGCCGTAGCGGAAGTCTCGGCGTCATGCCTCAGTTCATCAAAGGAGGCACGGTACGTTCGGTGTTGCTGGCCGTAGCACCGGAGCGCCTGAGGCAGGCAGCCGATCTGGTGTCGGAAGCCGAGGCAGCCATGTCCGCACACCCGGCCCCCGCCGCGCAGATGGCCTATGCGTCGATGCTGGCGCAGTGGGGAGACGCCGGTGGATATGAGGCAGAGGTGTTGTGGGACGTGTGTACCACTGCAGCGTTGGGTGTGCCGTTCGACCGGTGTCAAACGCGTGAGATCGACACCTTGTCCGGAGGTGAGCAGAAACGACTCGTCCTGGAAGCCCTCCTGCGTGGCCCCGACGATGTGCTGCTCTTGGACGAACCGGACAACTTCCTGGATGTCCCCGGCAAACGCTGGCTTGAGGACCGTCTCCAGGAGACCGACAAGAGCGTGCTGTACGTCAGTCATGATCGGGAGTTGCTGGCGCGTACCGCGCAGAGCATGGTGACCGTGGAACTCGGCGCGGCAGGCAACACCGCTTGGGTCCATCCAGGGGGCTTCGCCACGTATCAGGAGGCACGCGTCGCACGGTTTGAGCGGCTCGATGAGCTGCGCAGGAGGTGGGACGAAGAACGCGGCAAGCTCAAGGCCCTGGTCCAGATGTACAAGCAGAAGGCCGCGTACAACTCCGATATGACATCCCGCTACCGGGCAGCTCAATCCCGACTCACACGATTTGAGCAGGCCGGGCCACCCCAAGAGCAACCCCGCGAACAGCAGTTGGGAATGCGGCTTCGTGGAGGACGTACCGGCAAACAGGCTGTGATGTGTGAGAACGTCGGGCTGACCGGGCTGATGAAACCGTTCGATCTTGAAGTCTGGTACGGCGACCGGGTCGCGGTCCTGGGCTCCAACGGCTCGGGCAAGTCACACTTCCTGCGCCTGCTCGCCGCCGGCGGCACCGATCCGGAACCATGGCACTCTCCGGTGAGTGAGCTGGTCATCGAGCCAGTGGCACACACGGGTCAGGCGCGCTTGGGTGCTCGGGTGCGTCCGGGGTGGTTCGCGCAGACACACGGCCGCCCCGACCTGACCGGCCGTACTCTGTTGTCGATTCTGCACCGGGGTGACGAGGCACGTGCGGGGATGCCCCGTGAGGACGCTTCGCGTGCGCTGGCCCGGTACGAGTTGGCATCAGCCGCGGAACAGGTCTTCGATTCGCTCTCCGGCGGGCAGCAGGCTCGTTTTCAGATCCTCCTGCTCGAACTGAGCGGTGCGACCCTGCTCCTGCTCGATGAGCCCACCGACAACCTCGACCTCGTCTCCGCCGAGGCGCTCCAACAGGCATTGGGAGCATTCGAAGGTACTGTCATCGCGGTCACCCACGATCGATGGTTCGCCCGTGACTTCGGCCGTTTCCTGGTCTTCGGGTCCGACGGCGGGGTCTATGAGTCAGCGGTTCCGGAGTGGTCTGAGAGCCGGGTCGCCCGGGAGCGGAGGTAGGGATCATGCCTGCTCGTATCGATGCGCAACAGCGGCGGCAGCATGTCGTGGCAGCGGCTTTCCGCCTCGTCGTCGCCGAAGGGCTGGAAGGGATGTCCCTGCGCAAGGTCGCTGCCGAAGCCGGGCTGAACATCGGATCGGTGCGCCACTACTTCGACAACCACCACGATCTCGTCGCGGCGGCCGTTCACGAGACCGGCGATCGCATGGGGCGTCGGCTGGCCAAACACACTCCCGAATCGCTGGTCGGACTCCGCGGTGAGGACGCCATCAACGCGCTCCAAGCTCTCGTGGAGGAGGTGCTCCCCGTAGATGAGGCGCGCTGTGCCGAGGCGGCCGTGCTGCTGGAGTTCATGATCGCGGCGCGCACAAAGCCGGTGTTCCGGCCGGTGACCGAGCGGATGGCAGCGGACCTGCACCAACTCCTCGCCGACGCGCTCGATGCCTTGGGGGTCGCGCATGTCCAAGGTGAGGCCGACCGCCTGATGGCACTCATCGGCGGATTGACCATTGACACAGTGACCCCTCATGGCTCACTCGGCGTCGACCGCGTTCGTGCGACACTCCGGGCCCATCTGGGTGCCGTTCTCGCGACGCATGAGGAATGCCCACGGCGCTAGGTCCTGTCATCGAACGTCCCGCCCACAGCAGAGTGATGCGAAGGTGACCGCTGCTTCCTAGGACTCGACGGCCTCGCCGAACTCAGCTCGCCCGCCCGTCTGCTGACAGCGGACCATCGGCGGCCATGAGGCCAACCTTGGCCGACAGGCTCGCCCCCTATTGAGCCCATGTCCTTCGGGCGAGAGTTCCCAGGCGGGGCGTTTGCTCGCTCAGCCGGGCAAGAGTTCACCCGAACAGGGCAACGGTTGGGCAGGTTCCGGTGATGTCCAACAGCTTCGGCCGAACTCCCCTGGCGCTGACTCGTTGTGCTGTGCGAACACCTGCCGCTCGCCGTGTGCTGCGGTCCACGGCAGCCAGCGCCGAGGGGCTCGACACCAAGGGAAGGGGGGAGCGCCTTGACGAGGTCAGCCGCGACGACGTTTCGCCGGGCTACGGGGGGTACGTCAGTCCCCAGGGCGACCAGCCCCAGGTGCCGGTACAGCTCCCCGAATTGTTGCCGCGCCGCCCTCGGCACCCAAGTCCATGACCTCGAACGGACCGTACCCAGGAGTGGTTATGCGCCCAGGTCGTAGAAGTCCGCGGGCAGCCGCACTCCTCGCCACTCTCACCGCCCTGACGGCGGTCTCCATGCCCGCCTCCACAGCGGATTCCGGCGTCGACCCGCATCCGCAACGGTCCGCCGAAGTCCAACGGCCCATTGCGCCCCCGGCTGCCAGTACCCCCGCAGGGCCCTCCCACGCGGTGAGTGACCCGAGCGGCATCGAGACCGCCCGCACCTCGCGCCCCGTCGCCCCCGGTATCCGGCTCACCTCGTACGACCGGTTCGAACCCGACGGATGGCTCCGGGTGGACGCGCTCGCCGTCGACCTCACCGGCGACATCACGGCGGACTACCTCTCCGCCGACAAGGTCTCCGAGCGCGACACGCTCTCCGGGCTTGCCGCACGCCACGATCCCGGCCCCGGCCGTCGAACCGTTGCCGCCGTCAATGCGGACTTCTTCGACATCACCCAGACCGGGGCTCCGCTGGGGCCGGGCATCCGCAACGGCCGCATCACCCACTCACCCGCACCCGGTGCGCATCGGGCCGTCGGTATCGGGCCCGGGGGAGCGGGGCGCATCCTCCAGCTCTACTTCTCCGGCGCCCTGACACTGCCGTCCGGTCCCCACCCGCTCCACGCCTACAACGCGGCCGACGTACCCACGGACGGCATCGGCGCCTACACCAGCGCCTGGGGTGCAGCGGACCGTGCCCTCACCGTGAACACCGCTGCCACCACCGCCGAAGCACTCGTGTCGGCGGGCCGGGTCGTCTCGGTCACCTCCCGACCGGGAAGCGGGCACCTCCCCCCGGACACCACCGCCCTGGTCGGTCGGGACGCCGGTGCCCGCAAGCTGGCCGCTCTCCGCCCGGGCGACCCCGTGTCCTGGGAGTTCCGACCGCGTACCGATGCCGGACCGGTTCCCCGTACCGCGGTGGGAGGCCGTGAGCTGCTCGTCGTCGACGGTGTGCCGCGGAGCCATGAAGGGCGGCCCAACAACGCACCGGCCCCTCGTACCGCGGTCGGCTTCTCCCGGGACGGTCGTACGCTGCACATCGTCACCGTCGACGGGAGACAGGCCGACAGTGCAGGAGTCACCCTCACTGAACTCGGCCGGATGCTGCGGCGCGCGGGTGCGCATCAGGCGCTCAACCTCGACGGCGGCGGTTCGTCGACCCTCCTCGCCCGCCCCGCGGGCGAGGACATCCTCCAGGTGGAGAACAGCCCGTCGGACGGCAGCGAACGCACCGTCCCCAATGGAATCGCCCTCACCGTGCCCGACGGCAGCGGGTCGTTGCGAGGGTTCCGCCTCCACACCCGCACCCCCGCAGCCTCGGCACCCACTGCGGACCCCATCGCCGGGGGCCACCCCGACCGCGTCTTCCCCGGACTGACCCGACAACTCGACGCAGTGGGGTACGACGAGACGTACGGCCCGGCTGCCGGCACACCCCGTTGGCACTCGTTGCGGCCCACCGTCGGACGGGTCGATGCGGGAGGAGCGTTCCACGCCCGCACCAGTGGTACCGCGGTCGTGCGGGCCGAGCGCGCCGGTGTCCACGGCTCCCTGCCCCTCACCGTCCTCGGTCCACTCGCCCGGATCGAACCCACCATCCATCGGGTCTCCCTCGCCGACGGACGGACCACCGGGAGTTTCGGCCTCGTCGGCTTCGATGCCTCCGGCACCAGCGCGCCCGTCGAACCCAGCGATGTGCGCCTCGACTACGACCGGTCCCGATTCACCGTGCGTCCGAACTCCGAAGGTTCCTTCACGGTGGCCTCACTGACCGGCAGCGGGGCGGGCCGAATCACCGCGACGGTCCGTGACACCACCACCTCCATCGCCGTCAGCGTCGGCCTCACCACCCACCCGGTCGCCGATTTCGACGATGCGGAGCGCTGGACCTTCAGCCACGCACGGGCGGCCGGTGCCCTGTCCGCCGTGCCCGACGGCCACCAGGGCACCGGGCTCGGACTGGACTACGACTTCACACGATCCACGGCGACCCGGGCCGTCTATGCGGCACCCCCGCGCCCGATCGACGTACCCGGTCAGCCGCAGTCCTTCGGCCTCTGGGTCAACGGCGACGGCCAAGGGGCGTGGCCGACCCTGCACCTCAGGGATGCGGCGGGCTCCCATCAACTGCTGCGCGGGCCCTTGGTGACCTGGACCGGTTGGCGGCATCTGACCTTCTCCGTCCCGCAGGGCGTCGCTCACCCACTGACGGTCCATCGCTTCTACCTCGCCGAGACCGCGGCGGCACGCCAGTACCGGGGACGGATCGTCATCGACGGACTCAGCGCACAGGTGCCGCCCGAAGTCGCCCTGCCACCAATGGAGTCGACCGCGGACCCGCTGATTGACACGGCGGCGCTCACCCGGCGCAGGGAGTGGCGGTTCGCCGTGATGTCCGATGCCCAGTTCGTCGCCCGTGAGCCCACCGGCCCCATCGTGCGGCAGGCGAGGCGCACCCTGCGGGAGATCAAGGCGGCACGACCCGACTTTCTGATCATCAACGGGGACCTGGTCGACGAGGGTTCACCGGCGGACCTCGCCTTCGCCCGGAGCGTCCTGACCGACGAGCTCGGCGATGATGTGCCCTGGTACTACGTGCCCGGCAACCACGAGGTCATGGGAGGCCGGATCGACGACTTCATCGCCGCCTTCGGACCCGCCCACCGCACCTTCGACCACCGCGGCACCCGCTTCCTGACCCTGGACACCTCCCGTCTCTCGCTGCGCGGCGGCGGCTTCCCGCAGATCTCGATGGTGCGAGAACAACTGGACGCGGCGGCCCGCAGTTCCCACATCGGATCGCTGGTCATCGTCCAACATGTGCCGCCCCGCGACCCCACACCCCAGCGGGGCAGCCAACTCGGCGACCGCAAGGAGGCAGCACTCCTCGAACGCTGGCTGGCCGAGTTCCGGCGTACGACCGGTAAGGGCGCCGTGCTGATCGGTGGACACGTGGGCGTCTTCCACGCGGATCGGATCGACGCGGTGCCCCATCTCATCAACGGGAACTCCGGCAAGTCACCCGCCGGTCCGGTCGACGCGGGCGGATTCACCGGCTGGTCGCTCATCGGCGTGGACCGGGTGGGCATCCGGGACCGCATCGCCGCGGTGCGACGACCCTGGCTCGGCGGAGCCGACTGGATCTCGGTCCAGACCCGTGCCCACCTCGACTCCCTCGCCGTCGCAGCGCCCGCGACCCTGGTGCCCGGCGAGAGCGGCGAGGTCCGCGCCACGGTGACACAAGGACCGCGCCGGGTACCCGTGGGCTTTCCGATGAGCGCGGACTGGAGCGGCTCACCGGAACTCCACATCGGGGCCGCAAGCCGGGCCCGCGGTCACCACCTGGCGTCCTTCGATCCCGTGACCGGAAGGATCGCCGCTCTACGGCCGGGCAGTCTGACCTTGGCGGTGACGGTGAATACCGTCACGGAACGTGTTCGGATCAGGGTCGACACCTCAGGCACCTCGGTCGGCAGATAGGACGGGACGCCCGGTCCCTGCACCCGTACGCCCGACGCCGTCGGCGCAGGACCGTCCCGACCGAGAGCGGCCGGGCCAGCGGTGACGCCCCCGGTGCTGGGGGCGTTCCGGAGCTTCTCTCACCGTGCGGGAAGCCCTCGTAGCGGGCAGCCTTGGTCATGAGCGCTACGAAGGAGGTGGTGCCCTGTGGCAGGGCCGAGTGCCTCCGCGGCGATGCCCTCCGGCCAGGGTGACGAGGGCTTCCCACCGTTGCTGTCGCTGGCCCTCACCGGGATCCTGGACGACGTACGCGCCCAGTCCGGGGGTCTCTACCTGCTCTCGTCGAGCGGACAGATCCTGGAGATGGTGGCGAAGGAGGGGCTGCCGCGCGACTTCTCCGCCCCCTGGGAGCGCATCCCCCTCTCCTCACCCGTTCCGGTGGCCGTCGCCGTGCGTGAGCAGCAGTTGGTGTGGGTCTCGGGGGAGGAGGAGATGGCCCGCCGCTATCCGCGGATCGCCCTCGTACTGCCCTATCCGTACTGTTTGGCAGCCCTCCCCATCGCCGTCGCCGGCACCATCTACGGCGCGGTCTACCTCACCTGGCCCATGTCCCACGCCCGCGAACTCGCACCGGCGGAGCGTGAGAAGCTCGTCGCCGCCTGCGACCTGCTGGCCCTCAATCTGCAACGAGCCGCCGAGCAGGGCAGCCCCATCCTTCCCGAGGCATTCCTGCCGGAAACCGACACTGCGGCCGTCTCCGCTCCACAGGTCGAAGCCATCCGTACGCTCGCCAGACTGCCCGACGGCATCTGCTCCCTCGACGTGCACGGCCGCATCACCTACGCCAACCCCGCCGCCGCCGATCTCCTCGGCACACCCGCCTCCGGCTTGGTCGGCCAGCATCTGTGGGGCGCCCTGCCCTGGGTCGACGACCCCCTCTTCGAAGACCGCTACCGGGCGGCGATGCTGAGCCAGCGAGAGACCTCCCTCACCGCGCTTCGTCCGCCGCGTACCTGGCTGGCCTTCCGGCTCTATCCGGGCCGTGGCGGCATCACCCTGCGCATCACCCCCGCGACCCGCGAACCCGTTCGGACCGTGGCGGCGGCCGACTCCGCCGCCCCGTCGGTGCGCCTGGTCACCATCTCCCACATCCTCAGCCTGGCGAGCGCCCTGACCGAAGCGGTGGGTGTCGAGGAAGTCATCGAACTGGTGGCCGATGAGATCATGCCCGCGGTCGGCAGCAGTGCCCTCGCAATGTTGGCGGCCGAGAACGGCCGCTTGCGGGTATTGGGACAGCGCGGCTACCAGGACCGCCACCTCGTGGACCGGTTCAACGGCACCCCCCTGACCGCGCGGATACCGGGAACCCAGACCCTCGCCACCGGCATACCCTCCTTCTTCGCCTCCCGGGCAGAACTGGAACGCGCCTATCCCGCGCGCCACGCCACCCCCGACGGCATGTCCGCCTGGGCCTACCTTCCCCTCATCGCCTCCGGGCGCCCGGTGGGCACCTGCGTCCTCGGATATGCGGAGGAGCACCGCTTCTCCCCACACGAACGCGCGGTCCTGACCAGTCTGGGCGGGCTCATCGCCCAAGCCCTGGAGCGCGCGATGCTGTACGACGCCAAACACCGGCTCGCCCACGGCCTCCAAGCCGCCCTGCTGCCGTGTTCCCTGCCCGCCCTGGACGGCCTGGAAGCCGCCTCCCGCTATCTTCCGATCACCCAGGGCATGGACATCGGCGGCGACTTCTTCGACCTCGTCCCCACCGACGGCAAGGCAGCGGCGGTCATCGGTGATGTGCAGGGACACGATGTGACGGCGGCCGGTCTGATGGGGCAGGTGCGCACGGCGGTGCGCGCCTACACCGCGGTCGGCCAACCGCCGGGAAAGGTACTGGAGTCCACCAACCGGCTACTGATCGAACTGGAAGGGGACCTGCTCGCCAGCTGTATCTACGTACATCTGGAGCTTGAGGAGCAGCGCGCCCACATCGCCCGGGCCGGTCATCCGCCACCCCTGCTCCGCGAGCCGGACGGCCGGGTCCGACTGCTGGAACTCGCGGGCGGTCCGCTCCTCGGCGTCGACCCGGCCGGCACCTATCCCGTCACCACGATCCCCCTGTACCCGGGATCGGTCCTGGCGCTCTACACCGATGGGCTCGTCGAACTCCCCGGAATCGACGTCGACACCGCACTCGCCGCACTCGCGGAACGGCTCAGCCGCGGCGGTGGCGACTCCCTCGAAACCCTCGCCCGCGACCTGACGGGACCGGTGGGCAGCACCGGTGAACGCGCGGACGACACCACGCTCCTGTTGCTGCGCCCGCTGTACTGAGGGCCACGCGGTTCGAGCCGGCCCATCCTGCTCCCGTGCGGTGCCCAACGACCGCCGCGGGAGCGCCGACGCCCGGCAGCCCGTTCCGCTCAGGCCGGTGACAGCCCCAACTCCCCTTCTCCGAGCGGGGCGAAGAAGCGTTCGACGTCCGCATCCGTCACACCGTCGAGCGAGGGCGGCAGCCAGCGCGGTGTGCGGTCCTTGTCGATGATCTGGGCCCTCACGCCCTCGATGAGATCGGGCGATGAGTGCGCCGCGCAGGAGACCCGGTACTCCTGGTCCAACACGGCCTCCAGAGTGCTCAGGCCGCGGGCGCGTCGCAGCGCGGCCAGTGTCACCTTCAGCGCTGTGGGCGACCGGGTGAGCAGCACATCGGCGGCGCCCTTCGCGGCCGGATCGCCGTGATCGAGCAGTCGGGTCACGATGCCGTCGACCGTGTCGTGCGCGTAGCAGGCGTCGATCCACTCCCGATGCTCCGCCAGTTCACCCCCGGGAGCGGCCTGCGCATGGCGGGGCAGGACCTCCGCCACATCAGCGGTGGCGAGTTCGGCCGAGAGCTGCGGCAGCCGATCCGACGGTACGTAGTGGTCGGCGAGCCTGCAGAGCAGCGCATCGGCCGCACCGACCGGGCGGCCCGTGAGGGCCAGATGGGTGCCCAGTTCACCGGGCGCCCGGGCCAGGAGGTGCGTACCGCCCACGTCCGGAACGAAACCAATACCGGTCTCGGGCATCGCCACCGTCGACTTCTCGGTGACGACACGCACGTCACCATGGGCGGACACACCGACTCCGCCCCCCATCACCAGCCCGTCCATCAGCGCCACATAGGGCTTGGGGTAGCGGGAGATCCGGGCGTTGAGCCGATACTCGTCGCGCCAGAAGTCGGCCGACGCCCGTCCGCCGGCGACCGCGTCGGCATGGATCGCCCGGATGTCACCGCCCGCACAGAGTCCGCGATCGCCCGCACCGGCGATCACGACCGTGGCGATCGCCCCATCGCCCTCCCAGCGGTCGAGGGCGGCAGCGATGGTGCGCACCATGCCGTGGGTGAGGGCATTCAGGGCCCTGGGCCGGTTGAGCAGGATGTACGCCGCCCGCCCCTCGGTGCGCAGCAACACGGAGTCGTCCTGGACCATCGGCTGCCCTTCCTCTGGAGATGGTTCCCGCCCGCTGCCGCCCGCCCCCGCTGATCTGAGGGGGAGCAGGGCCAGCGGGACGGCCGTCACGTCTACTCGAACCGCGAGGGGTCGCCCGCTCCCCGACGTACGATCTCCGGCTCGCCACCGGAGAAGTCGATCACCGTGGTGGGCTCGGTGCCGCAGTCGCCCGAGTCGACCACCGCATCGACGACGTGGTCGAGGCGCTCCTTGATCTCCCAGCCCTGGGTCAGCGGCTCGTCCTCGTCGGGCAGCAGCAGCGTGCTGGAGAGCAGGGGCTCACCGAGTTCGGCGAGGAGGGCCTGAGCGACGACATGATCGGGAATGCGGACTCCGACCGTCTTCTTCTTGGGGTGCAGCAGTTGGCGCGGTACCTCCTTCGTCGCAGGGAGGATGAAGGTGTACCGACCGGGAGTCGCCGCCTTGATCGAACGGAACACGTCATTGTCGATCTGGACGAACTGACCGAGTTGGGCGAAGTTCTGGCAGACCAAGGTGAAGTGGTGGCGGTCGTCGAGGCGGCGGATCGACCGGATGCGGCTGATTCCGTCACGGCTGCCCAACTGGCTACCGAGCGCGTAGCACGAGTCCGTGGGGTACGCGATGAGCGCGCCGGCCCGGATGCTGTCGGCCACACTGATGATCGTGCGCCGTTGAGGGTTTTCGGGGTGCACATCGAAGTACTTAGCCATTCGGCGAGTCTAAGGGCTTGTCCCGGCATCCCCGCGGGTGCTGATCCACCGCGGATTCGGGACAGCCCTCAGATGATCGCAACAGTGCCGCCGCTGGGAGCGGGCGCCCCACCGGATCGACGCCCACCGAGTGCCTCGTGCGCCGTGTAGTCCGCCGCGCTCCGCACGAACATCGCATGCAGATCCCGAGCGGCCCTCGTGGTGGTGGCGGACAGCGGGCGTTGGATCACCATCAGGACCGCCGGCACATCCCCGGCGATGGGGCGCTGAGTGATGATCCCTGAGCGCTCCAGCGGGTCACCACTGACACTGAAATCGGGCAGCACCGTGGCGCCCAGGCCCTCGGCGACCATGAGCTTGCCCATTTCCGCACCGTCCGTGGAGTACGAGAACGCTGGATTGCGCCCTTCCAGAAGTCGATGGACATACCGGTGCATCACATAGCCGGAACGCATCACGATGAGCGGTTCCCGCAGCAGGTCGTTGACGGAGACCGAGCGCAGCGCCGCGAGCCGGCTGTCGGAGCGCATGCAGACCACGGGGCGTCCACGCAGCAGTTCGGTGGTCTGGAGACCGGGGGGTTTGTCGTCGCCCTGGAGGTAGTTGACGAGCCCGAGGTCGAGGCCGCCCTCCGCGAGTTCCCGGTGGATGTCCACCTGCTGCCCGCCCGTGACCTCGATCTGAGTCTCAGGATGGCTGCTGCGGAACGCCTGGATGGTGGGCACCAGGAGCGGCACGGTGGCCGCGTTGACCGTCCCCAGTCGGATCATGCGCGTGGTGCGGTGCTGATCGTCGGAAGCTCGGCGCAAGGAGTCGACCGCGTCGAGCACACCCATGATGTGGGGCAGGAGCTCACGTCCCGCGGCGCTGATCCTGGCTCCTGAGCGTCGCCGGTCGAGCAGGTCGACACCCAGTTCGCGTTCCAAATTGCGGACCGTTTCGCTCAAGGCCGGTTGGGACACATGGAGCGCCTCGGCCGCGCGGCGCAACGATCCGAATCGGGTGACGGCCGCGATGTATTCGAGCTGCTCGATCCGCATGGGGTGTCATCACCTTTCGGCCCTTTCGAACTCATGTCCGCGCCGGGTCCATTTCGGTGAAAGGGAAACCCTATCACCGGCTCGATTATGCCGAATCGACCCCAAGAAGTCCCAGCGGTACGCTCCATGGCCAGAGAGCTGTCGAGCGTGCGGAAAGGCGGGTGGCACGGCGGTGAAGGAGCTTCGGAGGCTTGCGGGCCTCACGCGTCGCCGTCACGTTGACCTCGTCCGTGTCTCCAGCGCCCTGTGTCCCATCAGGGACTGAATCGCCCGGAGAAATCGGGATCCCCGGCCGTCATCGGGCTGTCATTCCCCAAATTCCCCCACCCTTTTCCTTGTGCCCAGGGCCCCTGATGTAACGAATTCTTCATGAATTCCATCGACGGCCCATGGGTTCGGCAGACTCCATCCCATTCCGCAAACCGGGAGACCCGATGTCCGTCCCGTCCGCCGCCGAACCGCTGCGCTTCGCCTACTGGGTGCCCAACGTCAGTGGTGGCCTGGTCACCAGCACGATCGAACAACGCACCGACTGGGGATACGACTACAACCGGGAACTGGCGGTCCTCGCCGAGAACAGCGGCTTTGACTACGCCCTCAGCCAAGTCCGCTACATGGCGAGCTACGGGGCCGAGTACCAGCATGAATCCACCAGCTTCAGCCTGGCCCTGCTGCTCGCAACCGAGCGGCTCAAGGTCATCGCAGCGGTCCATCCGGGCCTCTGGCACCCGGGTGTGCTGGCGAAACTCGGGGCCACCGCCGATCACCTCTCCCAGGGCCGGTTCGCCGTCAATGTCGTCAGCGGCTGGTTCAAGGACGAGTTCACCGCCCTCGGCGAGCCCTGGTTGGAGCACGACGAGCGCTACCGCAGGTCCGAGGAGTTCATCCGCGCCCTCCGCGCCATCTGGACCGAGGACCACACCGAACTCGCCGGGGACTTCTACCGGATCAGGGACTTCTCGCTGAAGCCCAAGCCCCTGAACACCCCCGAACGGCCACACCCCGAGATCTTCCAAGGGGGCAACTCGACCGCGGCCCGCGCCATGGCCGGGCGGGTCTCCGATTGGTACTTCAGCAACGGCAAGGACTTCGACGGGGTGACGGAGCAACTCGCCGACGTCGGCGCAGCGGCAGCCGCCGCCGGCCGCCGGGTGCGGTTCGGACTCAACGGATTCCTCATCGCCCGGGACACCGAAGCCGAAGCGCGCGAGGTACTGCGGGAGATCGTCGCGAAGGCGGACACCGAGGCGGTGCACGGCTTCGGCGCAGCGGTCCGGCAGGCCGGACGGTCGGCCGCCGACGGCAAGGGCATGTGGCAGGACTCGTCGTTCGAAGACCTCGTCCAGTACAACGACGGCTTCAGGACCGGCCTGATCGGTACGCCCGAGCAGATAGCCGAACGCATCGTGGCGTACAAGAGGATCGGTGTGGATCTCCTCCTGTTGGGCTTCCTGCACTACTTGGAGGAGGTCGAGTACTTCGGCAAACGGGTGCTCCCCCTCGTCCGCGAACTGGAAGCCCAACTCCCCCACACCGAAACCGCAGCGGCCACCGTGCCGACTGCCGCCCCGGTGTGAGCCCCTGACCCAGGCCCTGACCCCGACCGCCGGTCCATCCGTCGTCTTCTGATCCTGCTCGACTACGTCAGCGCCCTCAGTTTCCGTCAGCCTTCCTCAGATTCCGTCAGATCTCGTGAGAGAACATCAAGACCAGGGAGAACCCCGTATGAGCACCACCGCATCCACCGACTGGACGGCACTTCCCGTCCCCACCGACGCATCCGGTTGGATCGCGCGGGCAGCCGAGGTGAGCGCGGTCCTCGCCGTCGACGCCGCAGCCCGGGACAAGGCCGGGGACACTCCGTACGCCGAAGTCCAACTGCTCAAGGACTCCGGACTCGTGACGCTCCTGGGCCCCGTGGCCCACGGTGGCGGCGGGCAGAACTGGACCACCGCGTACCGGGTGGTGCGTGAAGTGTCCAAGGCCGACGGCTCGATCGGTCAACTGCTCGGCTACCACTACCTGTGGAACTGGGCCGCCCGGCTCGTCGGCACCTCCGAGCAGTGGCAGCAAGTGGAAGCCCAAGCGGCGGAACACCGCTGGTTCTTCGGCGGCGCGGTCAACCCGCGCGACAACGACGTGGTGGTACGGGAGGAGGGCGGCGACACCCTCGTCTTCACCGGTCGCAAGTCCTTCTCGACCGGCAGCAAGATCTCCGACGTCACGGTACTTGAAGGGGTGTTGGAGGGCACCGACCAGCACATCTTCGCCATTGTCCCCTCCGACAGCGAAGGTCTCACCTTCCACGACGACTGGGACAACATCGGCCAGCGGCTCACCGAGAGCGGAAGCGTCACCATCGACGGCGTACGAGTGCCCTGGGCCGCGGCAGCCGGATACACCGACAAGAAGTTCACACCGCGGGTCTACAACACGCTCAACGTTCCTACCATCCAACTCGTCTTCATCAACTTCTACCTCGGCATCGCCGCAGGAGCCCTGGAGACCGCCGCCACCTACACCCGCACCAAGACCCGCCCCTGGCTCCACGGTGGCCAGGAGCAAGCCGTGGACGAGCCGTACGTCATCGACGTCTACGGCGACCTGACCGCCAAGCTCTGGCAGGCCGAGGCATTCGCGGATCGGGTGGCCGAGGAGGGGGAGCGGCTCCACGCCGACCCCGATGCCATCACCCCGCGCGACCGCGGCGCGTTCGAGGTTCGGGTGGCCGCCGCGAAGGCCGTCTCCACGGACGTGGCGCTGGAGATCACCAGCCGGATCTTCGAAGTCACCGGAGCCCGCTCCACGGCCAGCGGAGAGGGTCTCGACCGCTTCTGGCGCAACGTCCGCACCCATACGCTGCACGACCCCGTGGCCTACAAGCGGCGCGAGGTCGGTCGCCATGTGCTGACCGGTGAACTGCCCGAACCCACCTGGTACTCCTGACGCCGCCCCGCCCGTCATAGTCCCCGCGTCGTTCCGTTCCGTTCCGCCGGTGCTACCGCATCGGCGGAACGGAACCGCCACCCGAGGTGAGACCCACATGGCCACGATCCTCTCCGTCTCCGGTAGTCCGTCCCACACCTCCCGCACCGCCCGACTGCTGCGCCACCTCGACGGACGGCTCGCCGCCCAGGGCCATCGGGTGCACCCTCTCGACGTGCGGAGCCTGCCCGCCGACGCACTCCTCACGGCCGACTTCGCCCACCCTGCAATCGTCGAAGTCCAACGGCTCTTCCAGGAGGCCGATGCCGTCGTCGTGGGAACGCCGGTGTACAAGGCCGCGTACTCGGGCCTGCTGAAGGCGCTGTTGGACCTGCTGCCCCAGTACGCACTCGAAGGGAAGACCGTGCTTCCGCTCGCCACGGGCGGCTCGATCGCCCATGTACTGGCCATCGACTACGCCCTGCGGCCGGTGCTCTCGGCGATGGGGGCCGCACACGTCGTCCAGGGCTGGTTCGTCCTCGACCGGCACATCACCCTGTTGGAAGCGGGAGGGATCACCGTGGACCCCGCGGCGGGCGACGCCCTGGAACGAGTGGTCGACCGGTTCTCGCAACTGCTGAGCGCCGGACCCGTCCCCCTGGCGGCCTGAGATGGCAATACGAGTGATCGACGACGACCAGGAGGCACTGGCGGTCGCGGCCGGATTGGCCGTCGAGTTCCGAGCCGAAGCTGCGGCGCGCGACGCCGATCGCATCCTGCCCCGAGCGGAGGTCGACCGGCTGTCAGCGTCCGGACTGCTGGGAATCACCGTGCCTGCCGCGCACGGCGGAGCCGATGTCAGCGCCCGCACCCTCGCGGAGGTCTTCCGCCGTCTCGCGTCGGCGGACCCGAGCCTGGCGCAGATCCCCCAGAGCCACTTCGTGTACGTCAACGTGCTGCGACGCCAGGGCACCGCGGCGCAGCAGAAGTTCTTCTTCGGCGAAGTGCTCGCCGGACGACGGTTCGGCAACGCCCAATCGGAACGGAACACCCGACACGTCCAGGACATCCGTACCCGACTCTCCCCCCGCGCCGACGGCACCCAACTGTTGAACGGCGAGAAGCACTACTGCACGGGCGCGTTGTTCGCCGACTGGATCCCGGTTCTGGCGCGGGCGGAGAACGACGCCCTGCAGGTGGCGTACGTGCCCAGCGGCGCACCCGGAGTCACCGTCGTGGACGACTGGGACGGCATGGGCCAGCGCACCACCGCCAGTGGCACCGTGCGGTTGGTGGACGTGGTCGTCGACGCCGAGCGGATCGTTCCCCATCACCTCACCTTCGAAGGCCCGCAACTGCACGGGGCCGTTGCCCAACTGCTGCACGCGGCCATAGACGCCGGCATCACGACCGGAGCGCTCGCCGAAGCCGCGGCCTTCGTCCACGCCAAGAGCCGCCCCTGGTTCGAGAGCGTCGCGGAGGGCTACGAGAAGGCCGTCGACGACCCACTCCTGATCCAGCGCTTCGGTGAACTCGACATCCAACGGCGGGCATCAGATGCACTCCTCGCCGTGGCGTCCGACACCGTGGACGCGGCCACCCGCGAACTGACGGATGAAACGGCCGCCCACGCATCGATCGCGGTGGCGGCGGCGAAGGTGCACGCGGCACGAACCGCGGTTGAGGCGAGCAGTGCCCTCTTCGAGGTCGCGGGGACCCGCGCGGCACTGGCGCCCCTGAATCTGCATCGGTACTGGCGGGACGCGCGCACCCACACATTGCACGACCCGGCGCGCTGGAAGGTCCAGCACATAGGCCGCCATGCGTTGAGTGGCGTCCGGCCTCCCCGGCACGGTCTGCTCTGACCCCATCACGTTCTGGAGAGTCCCGTGAACCTCACCTTCCACTGGTTCCTGCCCACCTACGGGGACAGCCGCCATGTCATCGGCGGCGGTCACGGGGTGCCCGCGGGCACGGCAGGAGCCGCGGGTGGACAGCGCCCCGCCGACCTCGGCTACCTCACCCAGATCAGCCGCGCGGCCGAGCAACTCGGCTTCGAAGGTGCACTCACACCCACCGGCGCATGGTGCGAGGACGCCTGGCTGACCACCGCCATGCTGGCGCGGGAGACGGAGCGGTTGAAGTTCCTCGTGGCCTTCCGACCGGGCTTCGTCTCACCCACGCTCGCGGCGCAGATGGCCACCACCTTCCAACGCCATGCCCCGGGGCGGCTGTTGCTCAATGTGGTGACGGGAGGCGAAAGCCATGAACAGCGCGCGTACGGAGACTTCCTGGACAAGTCCGAGCGCTATGCGCGGACGGGCGAGTTCCTCCACATCGTGCGGGCGCTGTGGCGGGGGGAGACGGTGACCCTGGACGGCAGGCACCTCCGGGTGGAGGGCGCCCGGCTGGGCCGTCTTCCCGATCCCGTGCCCCGGGTGTACTTCGGTGGTTCGTCCGACGAGGCGGGCGCAGTCGCCGCACGGCACAGCGATGTCTATCTGACGTGGGGTGAACCACCGGCCCAGGTGGCGGAGAAGATTGCGTGGATACGCGGTCTCGCCGCCGAGCAGGGCCGTACCGTCCGCTTCGGCATCCGCCTCCATGTGATCACCAGGGACACGTCCGACCAGGCGTGGGCCGAGACACGACGGCTCCTGGACGGGTTCTCGCCCGAGGCCGTTCGCATGGTGCAGGAGGGATTGGCCCGCAGCGAGTCCGAAGGCCAGCGCCGCATGCTGGCCCTCCACGGTGGCTCCACGGACGGGCTGGAGATCTCCCCCAACCTCTGGGCCGGGATCGGATTGGTCCGTGGCGGCGCAGGCACCGCACTCGTGGGGAACCACCGCGAGGTCGCCGAACGCATCGTGGAGTACCACCGGCTGGGGATCGACGAGTTCATCATGTCCGGTCACCCCCACGTGGAGGAGGCGTACTGGTTCGGCGAAGGCGTGTTGCCCCGGCTCGCCGAAGCAGGGCTGTGGACACATCCGACCGAAGGGGCGGCGAAGAACGGACGCACCGTCTCCGTGCCCTTCGCCGGACAGCTCGGACGGTGAAGCCTCCCGCTGGGCGACGTTGGACCTACAGCATGTGCCCGATGGGTTCTTCGCACCAGAGTCCCGGCGCATTCGCCTTTCCGGGGAACAGAATTCTTCGTACCGGGCACATCACACACTGAAGGGACCCAACTACACAGCGGTGTGAATCGGTGCCCGGGCATACCTTCGCCCAACTCATCGCACGCCGTGTTTCTCCTGCTCACACGGCCTGTGCGGCGTCGCCACCGTGCCTTTGCAGCCGCGCGAGCAACGCGCGATGCACCCGTGCACACCTTCGGGCGCACCAGCCGTGGTGACAATGAATCCGCGAATTCCACCACCACGGCCCGAGTTGGACGCTACGGTGACGCACCCGCCCCCACTTGCCAGAGGTCCCCATGCGAAGACCACTTCTGACCACCCTCGGCATCATCCTCATCGCACTGTCCGTCTGGGCCATCGCCTCCGCCACCAAGTTCCAGGACGGCCCGGCACTCATCGTGGACGTCCTCATCGCCTCCGCCCTCGCCGCCGCAGCCTGGCTCAGCCTCAGTTCCGCCACCCGCTAGCGCCCCCGTCCCGTCCCCGACGACTCGACTCCAAGACGGCCGCCGACAACGGTGTGGCCGCTTCCCCCCCCCACGAGCGAACTGGCGCATGTGTCTGAAGATTTCCACCGTTCGGCCGGTACCTCGGTCACCGTGGGTGTGAGGTCCCGGCCGGACGGTCCGTCGACGGAGTCCACTTCGGGTTCGGAGTGGTGAAGTACCGTTCGTGTCGGGTACGGCAGACCAGTCGACCCCGGTGGAAGACGGCCCGATCCGCGCGGGCGTCCGCCAGAGCTCCTTCCACCGTGCTCGCCCTCACGGCCAACAGCTCAGCCGGCGAACCGGGTTCAACAGCACCACTCTCCAGACCCATGGCCCTGCGCGCCGCGCCACTCACCGCCTCATAGGCGGCACGGGGCGATAGATGCCCCGCGAGCACCAACAACGACGCGGCTTCCATCGGGTCGAATCGGCCCAGAGGGTTGAACGGGTCCCGTGCATTGTCCCCGCCTGCCGCCACGGTGACCCCGGCAGCGCGTAGTTGGGCGATCGCGGTGAGCCCCCTCGGTACGGGTGGTGGGTGTGCCCGGGCCTGGAGATAGAGGTTCGTCGCAGGGCAGGTCACGACCGCGATGCCGGCCCGGGCGACCTGGGCGGCCGTACGCTCCACGACATCGGGCCGTTGGGTGCCCAGGCTCACACAGTGGCTTGCGCTCACCCGGTACGGGAATCCGCTTCGCAACACCCACTCGGCGAGTGCGCCAAGGGTGTGGGAATCAGAGTCGAGCGTCTCGTCGATATGGAGATCGACCGGCTTGCGGCAGTCGAACGCCGTCTCCATCAAGATGTCGAGACACGCGGACGGATCCTCATCGCGGTAGGGAGCGCCACCCACCGCGTCGGCGCCCTGCGCGAGGGCGTCCACCAGGAGTGCACGGTTGTCGGCGCCGGCAACTCCGCGGAGGGGAAAGTCCACGAAGGCGACGATCTGAAGGTCCAACTGCCCCAGCAGGAGTCGACGCACCTCCTGGAGAGCCTCGACGAAGACGAGTCCGGTCTCCGTTCCCACGTCCACGTGGGAACGGATCGCCGTGGCACCGCTGGCCAACAACTCCTTCGCCGCGCGCAGGGCACGATCGCGTACATCCGTCGGCGAGATCGACTGCCGGGCCGCGTACCACGCTGTCACTGCCGTATCGAGGCCCCTCGGCCCCCGGTCGATGTCCACTCCCCCCAGGAGGACCTTGTCGAAGTGACAGTGTGGTTCGGCGGGAGCGGGCAGCAGGAGGTGCCCGGAGAGATCGATCACTTCACCGATGGGATCCTGTGCCCCGGTTGCGGTGACCGCCTGGATGCGTCCGGCCCCGAGGTGCACATCGGCCGTTGAGCCGTCGAGGAGTCGGACGTTCGCCAACAACAGTGGTCGGTCGGCTTCATCCATCACTGTTCGGCCCGTCGGCCCCGGACCTTCCGGCACCGCCGCTGAACAGATCACCCGCGTCAAGTCTGCCCATGTCGGGTGTCACCACCGGGCCGTGCAGTTCCTCGTAGAGACTGAAGCCCAGGAGGTTGATGCCCGCGAGATGGAGTCGCTCCGTCGCCACGGCGGCGCTGTTGATCACCGCGGCCAGTTCAGGACCGGTGTGGCACCGGGCGGACACCAATTCGCCCACCGCGAGCAGTGTGCCACCGGTGGCGGCAATGCAGTCGATGTAGATCGTGGCCTGGTAGGAGTCCCGTGGGATGTCGGTGAGGTACTCGTGCTCGACGGTGTTCCCGTCGGGCGACCGCCGCATGCCGACCATGCAGAAGTCGGCGTGTGGAAAGGCTGCGGCGAATCCGGGATACATCAGCGCGCCGCCCCTGAGGACCACCACGCAGAGCACGTCGTCCAGCGGGCCGAGCTCGCCATGGACGATGTCCGCGGTCCGCGGACCCAACACATGGCCCAACTCGATGATTCCCTGCCGCACATCGAAGGGGTCGGTGGCTTCTTGGAGTCGGGCGACGCGCTTCTCGGCGCCGGAGATCTCCGTGGGAAGGGTCATCGCGCCGCGCCGCCCGTCCGGACGATGTCACGACAGATTCTCGCCATGTCGATGCTCGGATCGCTCAACAGTTCGGCCAATGGATGCTCCGGGTCGACGGTCGCACGCCCGCGGGTCAACAGATCCTGAGTGGCGATCAGGGTGGCTGCGAGGCGTACGTCGTCGGGGGCCAGGAGATCGTCCACCAGAGCAGCGGAATCATTCTTGTCCAGGGCGGCGGAATGGGTTTTGGGATCCAGATCCATCACGAGATCGGAAAGCGCCCAAATTCCTTCGTCCACGAGGAGATGTGTGAGCGGATCTTCAAAGAAATAGGCCACTGCTTCGGCGAAGTTCTGCTCACCCAGCAGCAGTTTTCGATCCGGTGCGGTTCCGCAGAAGATCCAGAACGTGCCATCGGAGTTGAGGGTGACAGCGAGCCCCGAAGTGGCCGTGTAGTCACCCCGAATTGCATCGTTGACGGCGGTGGCCAGGGAGAGGTTGCCGGGCTGCTTCTCGAACGGTCCGTAGTACTCCCGGAGTGTTTTGCTGGCTCCTCGATGATCCTCTGCGAGGTGAAGCGCCTTTCCGCTGCGGCGAAAGACATTGAAGGTGATGGGGACCGACCCTCCGGAAGGGAGTAGGAGGGTTCGGTTCCAGTCGTCGACCTCATGGAGCTCCGCGCCCAGCTCATCGGCGATCATCCGATCCACGATGCCCATGTCCGGTTGGATGCTTCGCAATCCGGCGGCGAACCGGGGTGCGGTTTCCGACCAGCACCGCAGCACATTTCCATAGTGCTCGATCCGGACGGGGCGGGGTGCGTTGAGGTGGTAGCGGTCGATGCTCAGTCGCAGCAGTAGTTCCGGGTTCACGGGATTACGGGCCCTAGCCGCGTCCAGCTGACCCATGATGCGCGCCGTGCGCTTGGGGGTGGTGGCCCAGTGGCCGGCGGTGACGATCTCGATCCTGGGGACGTCAACGGTCTCCAGCAGCCTCAATATGCTGGAGAGCTTGAGGAAGGGCTCTCCGCCACCGGTGATGTTGAGCTTCTGCGAAGACGATTCCGAGATGAAGCGTATGGCTCCTTCCAGTTCACTTCTGGAGAGGGCCACCTTCTCGGACTTCCGCTCCAGGTCCGACGAGTACATGCAGTGCTCGCAGGCCACGGGGCACAACTCGCTCACATGGATGAAGAAGCTCGATCCGCGTGCAGGTAGGGATTCCAGTCGATGGTGAAAGGACCGGATGATCCTCTCGCGAGCTGGCACCGGATCGGCGAATGCTTCCAGAACGTGCGGATAGTGCAACCTTGCCTCCTCATCAGGGAATGCCAGAAGTGAACTCCGGTCAGGGAATCCACTTCTTCCGTGCAAGATTTTTTCTGCAAGATCCACTATTTGGCTCAACTGTCAGCTTCCTGCTTCGCCTATCTGCCGTCAAGGACCCGGAACGGTTGACGTCGGGTTGGCCTGAATGAGCGTGTCGGATCAGATCGATTTCCTGCCCCCGGGTGATCGGCCGTGATTTCCCTGAGATGCTGTGGGCCGTTCGGGGTATCTCGCGGCGAAGTCCGGGTCAGACATGGCGATGCCCGATAGGCTGAAGCCTTGTGTGTCGTGCCTCCTGGTAATTGCAGCCGGCATTTGGGAGGGAGTGCTTCCGGATGTCGGAACGCACATCGGTATCGGTGGTCCTGATCGCCGGGGTACTGGCAGCGGTCTCGCTGGGGAAGTTCTCCCCCTTCCTCGATGAAGTGCGCGACGGCTTCGGCCTCTCGTTGACCGCTGCCGGATGGCTGACCTCCAGCATCACCGTGGTGGCCGCCGCAGCCGCCACCACGGTGGGGCGGTGGTCAGGCGCGGAGCGGTCCCGGCCGGTGCTTGGCTGGGGACTGGTCGCCATCGGACTGAGCGGGCTGTTCACGTCGGTGCTCGTGGAAGTGGCCTGGCAGCTCTACGCCCTGCGTCTGGTGGAAGCCGTCGGCTATGTGGCGGTCATGGTGGCGGGGCCCAGTCTGCTGGTCCAGGTGAAGGACCATGTCGTACGCAAATGGGCACTGGCGCTATGGGGGATGTGCATTCCGGCCGGGCTTGCCACCGCCGCCGCGGTGGGGGGCCTCCTCTCCGACGCGGGCTGGCGGGTGTGGCTCGTGGCGCCGGCACTGGCCTCGCTCCTGTTGGGCCTGTTGGTGCCCTGGACGGTGGCGCCGTGGAGTGCTGGATCGCCAGCGGACGACGATTCGGCTCAGGTGTCTCCGCCCGGGCGTTCCGGAGGGGCCGTGTGGCTGTTGGCCTCCGGCTTCGCCCTTGTCACCATGGTCGGCTTGGCGGTGGTGACGATGCTCCCCGTGTTCCTGTCCACCGAGAAGGGGCTTTCACAAGGCCGGGCCGGCGCTCTCACCTCGGTCGTCGCGGCCTCCAGCATCCTGGGCAGCGTGGCCGCGGGGTATCTGGTGCAACGCGGTGTCCGCTCGGTGTCCCTGTTCACCTCGGCGCTGTCGATGCCGTTTCTGGGCGCCGGGGTCTTCCTCGCGCCGGCCTGGTCCGCATCCTTCGTCGCAGCGGCACTCCTCATGGTCGTCAACGGCATCGTCGTTGCCGCGGTGTTCTCCGCACTCCCCGCGGTGTCAGGGGTTGCAGGGGCCGCCCGGGCGGCGGGCACGGTCACCCAAGTAGGCAGCCTGGGAACGCTGTTGGGACCGCCCGTGTTCGGCGCAGCACAGGAACTCATCGGCTGGTGGGCGGCCGTACCGCTGGTGATGGCCGTCGCACTGGCAGGAGTGGTGGCCCTGTCGACGGCCGTCAGACGAGGCGCACCGGCCACCTCGGAAGTCTGAGGGGGCACAGCCTGCACCTGGCCATCCGATGCAGGCTGATGCCGAACCCGGCCCATGGCAGACCCCTCGTATGACCGGTTATGTACGACGGCTCGTACCTACCGCCCGTGTGGTGGAGGACTGCTGGACTCCCTTGCACCGGGGAGGGCGGGAGCCCATCCGTCTCACTCGGGGAGATGACGGGTGTCACCGAGGCTGACGACCTGACGGTTGTGGAAGAAGTCGTCCTCCCGCAGGGTGGTGATGCTCCCCGACGGCGCCCGGAAGTTCGCATAGCCCAGGGACTCGATCGGCATCCCGATCCACCAGGCCACGATGAACGTCAGAGCGAACCCATGGGTCACCACGATCTGGTGTTCGTAGGGGTGCTTGAGGATGTCGTTCATGACGGCGTAGACACGCTCCGCGAAGGCCCCCTTGGTCTCCGCTCCCGCCACGCCCTCATCGTGCCCCAGCCGATCGCCGACGGCCGGTGGGGTGATGAAGCGCTGGTCGAGCCATTCCTGTGGTTTTCCCTCCGCCTCGCCGTACGACTTCTCCCTCAAACGGCGATCGAGGACCGGCTTGACGTCGAACACATCGGCGATCTTCTGGGCCGTTTGGACCGTCCGCTGGAGGTCCGAGGAGATCAGTTCGATCTTGGACTCCTCGGGAACCGTCGACCGCAGCGCCCGGGCGACGGCGGCAGCGGTGCGCCGTCCGTCGGGAGTGAGGTCGGAGTCATGCCACCCGCCGACGACCCGTTCGACGTGGTGCGTCGCCTCCGGATGCGTGACGACGTAGAGCGTGCGCACGAGTGGGTGCCCTTCTGTTGATGAGTTCGGACCGGGGCAGGCCGTATCTGGCGGACACGGTTCAGGGAAGCGCCAACTCCAGCACCATCAGCCCCCACAACAGACGGGAGTGGTCCTGGCCTTCCCCATGTTCCCCGATCACCTTCCGCACGGCTGCCGCACTCAGATATCCATCGGTGCAAAGGCGGGGTCTGCTCAACACATCGACGGTGAAGTCCCACAGGTGGGAGCCCTCACGCATGAAGGCACTGATCGGAAAGGTGAACGGTTGCTTCTGGCGGCCCTGGACACCGGGAGGAACAACCCCGATCCCGGCGTCCCAGAGGATCTGCTTCCGGCGCGCGCCGTCCACCTTCATCCCATCGGGTGCTCCGCGGGCGAAGGCGGTGACGGCCGGCTGACAATACGGAACACGGCACTCGATCGCGTACGCCATCGAGAGGTGGTCGAGTTTGCGCAGGTTCAGGCTCGGCAGCTTGCATAGGCGATCGAATGTCAGAAGCTGCTCCAGACGGGAGGGGGCCGGGCGGTTCAGCAGGTCCAAGGACCGTTGTCGGCTGCTCGCGCCTGAGTCGATGAGTTCGCGGTACTCAGGGGTGTAGAGCTGTCGGTACCGTGCTTCGGGGATGAGCGACAGTCTGTCGAGATAGCGGGACGGCCAGGTCTCGTCGGACACCGCGAGTGCCGTGCTGTACCGGCGGTAGCCGCCGAACTGCTCATCCGCCCCGTCTCCCACGAAGCAGACCCGGAAGCCCCGCCCGGAGATCTCCCGGAACAGCGCGAACGCACTCAGCGCATGGGGTGTCGCGTTGGGTGGGCCCAAGGCCCGCACCATGGCCGGAATCAGTTCGGGAAGCTCAGCGTCCCGGACTTCCACCACTTCCAACTCGATCCCGGCGTGTGTGGCGGCCTCCTTGGCGTGGACCAACTCGTCCGATGAGTGGGTCCCCTCGTGGGTCACATGGAATCCGGTGACGTCGCTGCGCAATTCGCCGAGCAGTGTCGCGAGGATGCTGGAGTCGAGCCCGCCCGACACTTGGACGGCGATCGGCGTCGACTGGAGTGACATGTGGGCCAACTCCCGGCTGAGCAGGGCACGCAACCGGTTCGGTGTGTGCACTTCGCCGGTCACCAGGGGATCGGCCGCCTGCGCGCCTTCCACGGTGGTCCTGCCGTCGCAGATCAGTCGCTCACCGGCGCGCAGCGAGGAGGTCTGTCGGTACCAGGGTGAGCCGTCCGGTAGGCACTGCCAGTTCATGTAGTCGTCGACGGCGGACGGCGCCAGTTCCCGGGGCCCGGGCAGCAGGGTACGGAGCCCGCTGAGCTCGGAGGAGAAGGTGACGCCCCCGCCTTCGACGGAGTAGTACACGCTCTTGACCGCCAGGGGATCGCACCAGAGCTTCAGCCGCCCGCCCGTCCGCAGGTCCACCACGGCGATGGCGAACATTCCTTCGAGTCGCTCGATGAATCGGTCGCCGTGGAGCTCGTAGTACGGCAGGAGGACGGAGCCGTCCGAGTCGCCCTCGATAGGGACACCGTGCGAGGCGAGTTCCTCCCGGATGGCCCGGAAGTTGTAGATCTCCCCGTTGAACACCGCGTACACCGAACCGTCGGCGTTGACGAACGGCTGGCACCCGTGGGAAGGGTCCTGGATGGAGAGGCGATTGCATCCCAGGCCCCAGTTCGCCCCCCGGACGTAGTGCTGTTCATCGGGCCCGCCCGACAACTGCGCGTCCCGGGCGGCCTCCAGAGCGGTCACCTCGACCGCTCGTCCGAAGTAGCCGTAGATCCGACACACATTCCTCTCCCCCCCCGGTCCGGTGTGTTGGGTGGTTCCGGTCTCAGGCGGATGTGTTGTTCTCGCCTGCGGGCGCCGTGCGGCGCAGTGCCCACTGTTGCAACGGGAGCCCGTGCTCGACCGCGCCGCGTGCCTCCATCGCGATCAGCAGCTCGCGCAGCGAGGGAACGTCGCCTCTCGCCTCCCGGGCGCGGAAGCAGTACTCGTTGGAGATCTCGGCGTTCCAGCCCATCGTCTCGTGCAACTCGTGTTTCAGCAGATCCAGAAACTCCTGCCGGCTGACGAACGCCTCGGCCGTGTCCCGTGCCTGCCGCATCTCGCCGAAGGCCGCATCGATGAGATCGAGCCACTCCAGGACTGCATCGGGCGCCTCGGCCGCGCTCGGCACACCGTAGGCGTTGAGGTGGCGGAACCGTGTGGTGAGTTCGGACAGGGACGCAGGCAGTCGGGCAAGGAACCGAGCCAGGTACTTGGGATTGCGATTGGTGTTCCCGTGGACGTGGGTCAGACCGCGGAAGGTGTCCACACCGAGCTTGCGAGCTGCGATCAGGGCGGACTCGTAGTCCTTCTGCGCCCACATGCCGGCCAGGTCGCGGAAGTCGGGGTAGCTGCCGACGGCCGTGCGGAAGGCCGTGTAGGCAAGCTCACCGGGCCGCAGCTCAGCCGTGATCCGTTCGAACTCCGGTACGTTCGTCAGAGGGACGCCGTACGTCAGACGGGACAGCAGCCGGAAGTCCACCGCGGACGCGGCAAAGCTGGACGATTTACGGGCCCGGCTCCTCAGGTGGTCGTACAACTGCGCATGAGCCGTGAGCATGTGGGAGATCTCCTGCACGGTCCAGTACTCCACATCGACGCCGAGCAGGCTGTGGGGCAGGTAGTCGAAGCTGGCCTTCACCCGGTCACCGCTGGTGTAGTACCTCATATGGCCTTCCCTGGGGAAGGTGTCGCGATGGAACCTCTCGTCCCTGGTGGGCGCGAAGACCGAGAAGTCGAAGTCCGATGACGGGGTGCCCGAACCGTCCACGAGGGAGCCGGACAGCATTAGTACATCGCCGTCCACGAGATGGATCTTCGCCCGGACCGCCTCCTCGTCGAAGTCGTCCATGCCAGCGACTGCGGAGATGTGTTCACGGAAGGAGAGCATGGCTGTGGTGGATCCTCTCTGCGTCACGGTCCGTTCGACAGCCGGCCTCGGAGCAGGTCGGCGAGTCGATCAACCTCTTGGCGCACATCGCTGAACGAGTACCGGAAGCGGAAGGTGGGTAGCGCGGTCACAGCGTTGTGGGTGCGCAGAAATGCCTCAGGTTCGGGCTCGTGGCCGAAGATGTTGAGGTGCTTGTTGGGTAGTGGCAGAACACCGCGGTCCAACAGTTCGCCGCGGTCGGGCGGGGGTACGGGGGCGAACTCCGCTTCGGCGGGATCGTCGGCCAAGCTCAGATGGACGATCGCATCCACCGTGAGGGATCGGCCGATCTTGGTGTCCAGGAGGTCGGCGTACTCCCAGGGGTAGATGAGGGCGGTTCCGTGCTGCTCGATACCGGACTCCCGCAGGCTCGGCAGTGTTTCATTGGCCGGGTGCGACAGCGAAGCCAGAACGGTTCGGGCCCGATCCTCTCCGAACAGCAGGTCCAGGGTGTCCAGTCGTACCGAAATGGAACGGGGCCAGCCCGTACCCGTCACCGTGCCCCCGGCGGGGTCCACCGTGAGGCTCACATCGTCGTTGCAGACCATGACACCGGAACCGTTGAGCACGCTGGCCATGACGAAGGAGGTCTTGCCGGCGCGGCTGCCGCCGACCAGGGCCACCCCGAGGCCGTTCAGCTCGACGAGCCCGGCATGGACGAACAGCACTCCCCTTCTGCTGGCGGCCGAACGGTGGATCGCCCGGGTGGCCCGCAACAAGGACTGGGTGACCCATGCTTCGCCGTGGGGTGCGAGATGGACGAGGGTTTTGTCGGTGTGGTCGACCGCATAGTCGACCGCTACCTCGCCGAGTGCGGTGACCGACTCCGTGACCGATCGGTCCGAAGGCGCTGCGTTCGCGGTCACTCGCCAGGTGCCCGGATCAAAGGAGCCCGGTTGCAGTTGGAGATAGGGCGCGGCGAGCCGCTGGACATGGTCCGCGACGCTCGGTGTGCACAGCAGACCGGTGCAGGCGAAGGGGGAGCGAACGGTGTAGTGATCGGTCGCAGTGTTGGAGTCCATCGTGGTGAATCACCCCCGTGGATCTGGCCGGGCGGAAAGGACGCCGGCGACAGCGGACCGCCCCGGGGCGAGAGCCCTTGGTGGCCGGGTTGGGCAGGTGATGTGTTCCTCCAGGATGCTAGTTCGGTGGATTGACGGATGACAAGGGCGCCCCGAACCGATGCGGGGCCGCGTGAGAGCGGCCCTCACCGCGGACTCCCAACGGCTGGGCTGCACCGGCTCGATGGGCCCGCGCGGCGAAGTCATGGTTCCCGCGCCTCGGGCTCAGTCCGCCGTACCGGTCCGCTCCGGTCCGTCACGAACGGACCGCGGACGTCCCACCCCAGTTCGTCCGGCCCGCGGAAGAAGGCGCCGTTGGTCTGCGCAGACGGCTCTTCCAGGAGTTGTACGAGGTCCATCGCTGCCGGCCCGGGGTCGCGTGGGGCCGAATCCGTCCCCATGTCGGTTCTGATCCACCCCGGGCAGTAGGAGAAGGCCGACAGATCACCAGGTGCAGCGGCGAAGTGGTGTGCCAGTGTGAGGACGAGTGAGTTGAGGGCGAGCTTCGACGACCGGTACGCGAACGAGGCCCCGTCGGCGTCCTGGAGCCGCCCCATCCCGGACGAGACGCAGACGATCCTGCCCGAGCCTCGCGCAATCATCGAAGGGGCATGTACGCGTGCCAGTTGAACGGCACCGAACAGATTGACCTCGAAGGTGTCCCGAAGATCGTCGAGGGAGAGGGAGAAGAAGTCACCGTACGACCGGCGGGGGTCATCGAGATACACCCCCGCGTTGTTGACGAGTACATCGACGACCTCGCCGGCGAACGGATCGGCGGCCATCGGCTGCCGCAAGTCGATCGTCCGGTAGTCGTCGAGGGCATCGTTGTGGGGGAATGCCGTCTGCCCCGCTCCCAACACCCGATAACCCGATGCCTTGAGGGCGTGGCAGATGTGCTGTCCCAGCCCGCGGGAGACCCCCGTCACCAGTGCGTTCGGCATGCCTTTGACCATGGTGGCCTGCGATTCCATCTCTCGTGGCGTGTGGATGTTGCACGGGCCGGTGCGTACCGGACTCGCGCGATCGATCGGTGGCGGACGGTGCGACGACCGGGCGTCATCAACCGAAACCCATCGGTGTCAGCGAGCGGTTCGCCGGGTGACAGCACCCCCTGGCCGATAGAATCCGATGGACCGGGCACCGCCCCAGGAGTGGCCCCAAACGGACGGTGGCCAGGGCAGGTTGTTCGGCACTCAGGACCGGACGAAGGAGAGGGCACATGCGCGGGCATCGGTTACTCGTGACGGGGGCGAGCGCAGTGGGCACGACGACCCTGGGCCGCACCCTGGCCTCCTTGCAGTCGGTTCCACATGCGGATGTCGATGACTACCTCTGGCTCCCCACTGCCCCGCCGTACACCCACAAGCGCCCCGAGGAGGAGCGGCTAGCCCTGATGCACGCGCTGTTCGTCCCGCGTGACGCCTGGATCCTTTCGGGGTCGTTGAAGGGGTGGGGTGACAGCATCATCGATCGGGTTGACGGTGTGGTGTTCCTGGCGCTCGATCCCCGTACGCGCATGGAGCGGCTGATGAGTCGCGAAGTCCTGCGCTACGGGGACACGATCGAGCAGGGTGGGGCCAATGAGGCGGCCCACCGAGACTTCCTGGACTGGGCGCGGGGCTACGACGACACCTCCCTCTCGGGTCGAAGCCGGGCCAAGGACGAGCGTTGGCTCGCAGAACTGCACTGTCCGGTGCTGCGGCTCGACAGTGCGCAACCCGTTGCCCAACTGGTGGCCCAGGTCACCGAGTGGCTCGACCACGAGGTGGCACCGGGCGACCCGCAGTCATGACGGGCTCGCCGGTACCCACGATCCGACACCTGATCGAACGCATTGCAGCAGGCGACGCGGATGCGCTCGACGGCAGGGGCGTCAATATGTCCCATCGCATCGTGGCAGGTGAACAGCGCCTCTCCGTGAAGGTCCACTGTGCGGAACGCTCGTCGGGACCTGAGCTGCAACGCATCCGGAGCGTCGATGCGGAGCTGCGGGGGACCGCGTGGTACCCCCCTGTGATCGACATCGGTTTCGACGGTGGGAAGCGCCCACGGCTGGTCGTGGTCCGTCCTTTCGTCCCCGGCGAACCCGCGGATGACGCGCGCCGACACATCGACCCACTCTTCTCCGTCCTGGCCGATCTGGCGGGCAGCACCGGCCGCACCGAGATCCACCAGGACCTGATCGCGGACTATGCGTCGCCGTGGCTGACGCCCGGGGAGCGGGAGCTCACCGTCGCAGCCTTGGCCGGTGACCGGCGGGGGCTGGTGCGCGCCATGGACGACCACCTCGATGACCTGCGGGCCAGTGCGCTGCGCCTGACCCGTCCGGGCGAAGCGATGATCTATCACGGTGACCTCCACGGTCGGAACCTGCTGACTGATGGATCCGGCTCCCCGACCGTCATCGATTGGGACGAGACGGGCTATTCACAGCGTCCTGCCGACGCCGGCAAGGCGTTGTGGCTCTCCTGCCGTCGTGGGCGGGGGGACTTCGAACTGGACCCGTCGGCAGCCCGTCGATTCGTCGAACACCTGTGGAGGCGCTTGGGTATTCCGCCTGCGCAGGTGGGCGATGTGGCAAAACTGGGGGCGATCTGGTTTCTGCCGCGCTCCGACCATGTAGCGCTGCTCGCCGAACGCGATGTCGAACTGGTCCCTTGGTACCTCGACTGGGTCTCCCGATTCTGGTCGCGCTTCGAGGTGAACGTGGAGCTGTTGCTCCGCACCGCTGAGGAACTCGACGCACGGGGGAGTGCGGTCGAGGGGGAGCGGTCATAGCCGCACCGCACGCGCGAACTCGTCGGCGAGCCTCGCCACATCCGCTGCGCTGCCCAAGGAGCAGCGCAGTACCGGGAGCTTCGCGAGGTGTTCCAGGAAGTCCTCGACCGACGGCGGTGGGGCGTGGTGGCGAACGGGTACCTTCAGCCAGTCCTCGCCGTACAGATTGTCATCGAGGGAGAAGCAGTTCCGTCGGATGACTTCGCTCGTGTGGTCGAGTGTCGAAGGCTCCAGCCGGTACGCCGCTTCCCTGTCGATCCGTGGCAGGATCACACCGGCGAGCGGTGCCTGCGGTACGACGTCGACTCCGAGGAAGCGGTGCACTTCCCGCGAACTCAGTTTCAGCTTGTCCTCGCCCTGGAACTGGTCCCAGTCCGAGCCCACGCCGGGCAGACCCGCTCGTACCGGCCAACCGTCGAAGTCGCTGACACCCATGACATCGAGCGAGCCCTTGTTGATGGCCAGGGGCAGTGGACAGGCCGTCACATCGTAGGAGTGACCGCGCCGGTCCAGATGCATCCGGTCATTGCCCATCCAACCCGCCTCGGGCAGCAGCCGGGCCAAGGCGATCGCGGTGGTGGACTTGCCCGCGCCGGAGTCACCGACCACCAGGTAGGCGCCGTCGTCGAAGACCAGTGCTGAGGAGTGCAGCACGAGCGAGCCCTCGGCCTTGGCGATCCGGGTGGCAACATCGCGGATGATGCGGGTGAGCCATCTGTCGCCGAGACCGGACCGGGGACGCACGATGACAGCCCGGTCCTCGGTGCGTACCAGGGCCGCCACCTCGTCGGAGTTGACGTCCCGCAGGGTGAAGACCGTGTGGGTGTCCGCGTCGTACCGGGGCAGTCGATAGTCGCGGGTGAGTTCGAACTCCCCCGGTACGCAGTTGTCCGCCGCCAGTCGGAGCAATGCATGGATGTCGGTGGGAGAGGAGGGCAGGTCGACCACCGTCAGATCCGGGCGATGTGTCGACCCGGGCGGTGTGTCGAAGACCCCCAGCATGCCCGGTGGCCAGAAGGTCTCGGATACCAACGCGTCCGCCTCGGGCGAGGTGGTGACGACCTTCAACAGATGGCCTCGGATCCGTAGTTGGCGGAATGACGCGCCATCCGGCTCGGCGGTCACGAGTTCGCTGATGTTCATCAAAAGCTCCCGTGGTGAGGACAGAAGGTCACGCCAGGGGGCACTGCCGAGCAGCCCCGCGGCGGAAGACCGTCCAGGTGGTGAAACCCATGTCGAGCAGGACGTGGACCACGTCCGGGTACTGGTCGCAGATGCGGCCAGGAACGTGGGCGTCCGAAGCGAACGTGATGGGGACCCCGAAGTGGAGTGCCCGTTCGAGGAGGTCGAACTCGGGATACCAGCCACCGCACTGCTTGGTGCCACCCGAGGTGTTGATCTCCATGACCGCGCCGGAATCGCGGATCGCGAGCAACATCTCATCGGCCGCGGCGGGCGCCGGAACCTCGCCCAACTCGGGGAAGTTGCCCTTGAGCGCGTCCACATGGCCGATGACCTGGAAGAAGTTGGAACGGGCACAGTCCGCCACCGTACGGAAGAACCGCGATTTGAGTGCCGGAAGATCCGCCGGATCGACGGCCCCCCATCTGCTGACGTCGAAGATGTCCTTGCCCTCGAACATGTGCACCGACCCGATGACGTAGTCCAACGGGTAGGAACTCAGTGCGGCGGAGTACGCGTCCACCTTGCCGTGGAAGTAGTCGGCTTCCGTAGAGACGAGGATCTCGATGCTCCGCGCGAACTCCTCCTTGAGGGCGAGTGCCTCGGCGATGTAGGACGGGAACTCGGACTTGGGCATGGCCACCGGCGGCAGTGCGTGGTCCTCTTCTGCGGCGAACATTGGTGCGTGGTCCGACAGTCCCAACACGCTGACGCCCTTATCCAACGCCTCGATGACATAGTCGCGCAGTGTGCCCGTGGCGTGCCCGCACCGCTGGTGGTGGGTGTGCAGATCGATCACCCGTCACACCGCCAGATATCCGCCGTCGACGACGAGATCGGTGCCCGTGATGAAGCTCGCCTCCGATGACAGGAGAAAGGCGATCGGCGCCGCCACCTCGGAGGGGTCCGCGAAACGACGGAGGAGGAACTTGCCGCCGTGTTCCGGAGCGGCCTCGGCCGCCGCCCGGTCCAGCCCGAGTGCCTCACGGTGGTACCGCTCGTTGTTGGCGTTCCACACGGTCCCGGGGCTCACCGAGTTGACCCGGATGCCTCGCGGGGCCAATTCCTGGGCCAGGCATCGAGTGAGTCCGAGCACCGCCGTCTTGCTGGTGTTGTACGTCAGATAGCCGCTCTGCGCGATGTGTGCCGAGATCGACGCCATGTTCACGATGGCCGCGTCCGCGTGGTGTTCCGGCAGCCCCGCGACGAAGCGTCGGGTGATCAGGGTCAGTCCGATGATGGTGGGATCGAAGGCGGCGTGCCAATCCGTGGGGGTCGCGTCCAGCCCCTTGAAGACGAAGCCCGCTGCCAGGTTCACCAGCAGCGTGGGCGTCGACCAGCCCGCCGGGACACCTGCGAAGGCCGCATCCACCGCTGCCGCGTCCATCACATCACCGACGGCCAGGTGCACCGCATGACCCTTGTGCTGCCAGTGGTCCACCACGGCGCGGCCGTGTTCGGCGCTCCTGTCGTAGACGACGACCCGGCAGCCCTCGAAGCACAGCCGTTCGACGACCGCTGCACCGATGCCCTGCGCACCGCCGGTCACCACCGCGGTGCGCCCTGCCAGCCCGCGCGGGAGTTCGCTCACTCTTCGACTTCCTTTCCGGTCGCCGTCCATTGCCCCACGAGGTCGAGGACCTCGGGGCGCGGGAGGTGCTCCGTGGCCCCGTGGGGAGCGAGGGTCTCGCCGGAGTCCCCGGTCAGATTGTGGTCACCGGCCAGGGACGTCAGGGCCGTCGAGGACACCCCTCGGTCGACCAGGGACCGCCCCAGAGCCGTGCTCGTGATGCCCTGCCCGTCGGCCGCCGAGAAGTACCGCCAGACCTGGAACATCCCCTCCAGGTGCCCGGCCGACAGATGAACCGCGTTGCGGCCCTCGGAGAGCGACGGGGATCCCCTCCCCTCGACCAGGGAGTGCAGGGCGCCGCGGAGCGAGTCGGGTGCCGCGGCGGCAGGGTGCAGGGCCCCGAGAAGGTGCGTGCGCAGATCGTCGATCTCCCGAAGGCTGTGGCACTCGACCAAGCCGACCAGGGCGGTGGTGTGGTCGTAGTGCCCGACCAGCGCAGGGAGGAAGCCGTTCAACACGACCACGGGGCGGCCGTTCAACTCCACCACCGAGGCGTAGGAGCCGGAGCCCAGTTTGTGGATGCCCGCCCGTCGGCAACGCTCGTCGAGCACCGTCGGCGAGAGGACCGTGTCGTACGTCATCGCCTCGAACGCGCCGAGAGCCCCGAGCGCGCCTGACGAGTCCAGGAGCGAGCGCAGCTCACGGTGGGCCTCGGTGCACAACGCATGGACTCCATCGGCGGCGACTCGGTGTAGCCGGGGGTAGTGCAGCAGGAGGTAGCGTCGTTCGGCGAAGTGGCTGGCGGGCACCAGTGCACAGCGCAGGATGTCCGCCTCGCCCGCGCCCAGCACCCGGACGACCTCCGACATCGCATCGGCTGCACCGTCGGTGTCCAGGACCTCGGGCTTGACCAGGATGACGAAGTGGCTGCCCGTAGCCGGTACCGGATGGTGGTGCGGTCCGGTGTCCTGCCGCTGTCGCAGCCGGTGGGCGTCGGTGACCAGGGCCCGCACACGGGCCTCGGTCACCACAGCGTGATGCCCGTCTCGATCAGCTCGGCGGTCAGATCGCCGGTGCTGGCCACGGCGGTTTCCACCAGGTCCGTGAGCGCCGACTCGTCCGCGCCCCCGGTCGTGACGACGACCTCGTCCGGTCGCTCCAGCGGCGCTTCCTTGGAAGTGAAGATGTGCACCTGAGCAGGGCCGCCGAACTCCTCGTGCACCTGCTGGGCCAGGCGCATGGCCATGACGTTGTAGATCTTGCCGGTGTGGTCCAGGGGGTTCTTGCCCGCGGGTGCCTCGATGCTCATCGGTCGCATCGGAGTGATCAGACCGTTGACCCGGTTTCCCCGCCCGACCACACCCACATCGCCGGTGTCCGCGACGGACCCCAACGCCGTCAAATAGGGGCGGCCGTTGCGGTCGGTCGCGTTCATCAGCATTCTGAAGTCCCCGATCTCCAGGGACGTCACAAACGCCTCCAACTCCTCCTGGACCACCGCCTTGCGCGCGCGGTAGTGATCCATCGAATCGATGTGAGAGGCGAGGAACGGCATGTTGACGACCAGGCTGAACGCCTCGCCGCGGCGACTCCCGAACACCTTGACGTCCCAACCGGAGTCCGGGTGCCGCTGCTTGAACGCCGCTCCGTTGATGAGGTGCTCCAGCTCCAGGACCGCGGTCTCCAGGCGGGACAACGGTGCATAGCCGTGCAGCAGGTTGGTGTCGTTGGAGACCAACCCGGGCGAACGAAGGGGCACCAACTCATTCGATGAGGTGGGTTGGTACCGTGACACACCGCGGCCGGAGCCCTGATGGTCGACCACACCGACCTCGATGACCAGATGTCGGTCCGCATCGAACCCGGTGGTGACCTGGCCCAGTACGTCCGCAGCGGCCTGGAACAGGATGTCCTGTACCGGAATCTCGACACTGCCGACCCGGAAGGCCCCCTTCCCGAAGACCTTCACCCGGTAGGGCGCGGTGAGATCCCCCCGGCCGTAGTCGATGTCGGCGCCGCCCCCGTACAGCGTCACCTTGTCGAACCAGTGGTGCGCCACACCGCCGAACTCCTTGAGGCAGTGCAGCGAGTAGTAGCGGGACATCCGCTCCGCCATGGCGTCGCACATGGTGTCCGGGTGTCCCACTCCCTTGCGCTCGACGAGTTCGTAGGGCAGGTCCTCAACCGTGCGGGAGTCCCGTTGTATCGAGAGCATTGACCTTCTCCCTTGCTCGTAGCCGGCAGACGTCAGGAGACGAAGTCCAGGAAGGCGGCCCTCGCCTCGGATTCGGGCAGGCCGCGCGGGGGGCTCTTGAAGAGGATGGCGGCGGCGTCCTCCACGGCGCCGGACAGACCCCGGTCGGTGGCGGTCTTGCCCAGCCGGACGGCGTTCGCGATGACACCTGCGGCGTTCGGGCTGTCCTCCACGGTGAGCTTCACATCGATCTCCACCTCCGAGCCCAGGACGGACGTCGCCTTGATATTGGCGAAGCACACCTTGGTGTCGGCGAGGTGTCCGATGAATCCGGTGGGGCCGGCCACTCCGTCGACGTCCGTCACCCCGGCCGCCCGGAGCGCATTGGCCTTCGATGCGAACTTGGAGGCCGAGCGCCCCGCGTCCGCCAGGTTGAGGAAGTCCGTGTTGCCACCGACGTTGAGCTGGTAGGTGCTCGCCAGTACCAGCCCTCGACTGAGCAACAGTTCGATGAGGGTGGTGTGGAGGGAGGTGGCACCGACATGGCTGCGCAGGTCGTCCCCGAGCAGGACGAGCCCCGCGTCCGCGAACCTACGGCGCAGGTCCACATCCCGGGCCAACTCCTCGGGGGTGGCGTTGACCACGGCGACCCCGGCGGCGAGGGCGGCGTTGGCGAACATGCGGATGGCCTGCGAGGCCCCGGTCGGCAAAACGATCACCAGGACGTCGACCTCATGTTCGGCCAGGGCCTTGCTGACGTCCTCCTGGGTGGTGTCACGAGCGGATTCGGCGAGTTCCACCACTGCACCGAGCGGGCCCGCGAGGCCGTCGAGGACCGGCGCGGCCAGCACCGGTGCGTTGCGGTCGACACCGAGCGGGGTGAAGTCGGTCGCACAGATCGCGGGAGCGGTGAACGCCTCGGCAAGGGGTAGTCCGACCTTGGCCGCATCCACGTCGAACGCTGCGACGATGCGCACGTCCGAGAGCCGGTAGCCGCCGACCGTATGGCACATGAGTCCCGGTAGTCGAGTTTCGGGGTCCGCCTGCGCCTGGGCGACGAACTGGCTGAAGCTCCAGGCACAGTTGCCTGCACCGGCCAGCGCAACACGTACGGATTTCATGACAGGGGTGGTTCCTTCCTACGCGAACACCAACTCCAACTCGGCAGCCCAACCCTTGACTTCCGTGATTCCCTCCATGGCTTGACTGAGATCCCCGACCTGATCGACACCTCAGGCTCCCCACGGTCGGGGCACTCGGCGTGCCGATGCGTCGTGCATATCGGCCCACCGCCGTATCGACCGGTGCAGCACCTGTGCGGTGTCCGCCACCCGATCGGTGACCGCGAACGGCTCGGTGACCGAGAGATAGCCCTGGTACGCACGAAAGGCGGTGACCCGCACCAGTTGCGCACGGTCCAGATACTGCTCGGCGAAGGGCAGGTAGAAGCGATTCCACTGGTCGGGAGTCACATAGGGCAGATGGTCCAAGCGGGGCACGCCCGCCTCGGTGCGCCAGGAGTTGAGGGCGTCGAGGATGGTGTCGAACACCTCCTCGACCCGTTGGGCCCGATCACCGCGCCCCAGTACGGCCAGGCGGTGATCCGAAGGAGGCCCACCCGCGACGATGCGGACGATGTGATCGGCTACGTCGTCGGTGCTGACCATGTCCAACAGCGCCTTTCCCTCCGCCACCAGGGCGGGCACCGCCCCGCTGCACAGCGACGAGGGGAGCCAGAAGAATCCGCTGTAGCGATCCAACCGGCCGTCGGACCTGGCTCCCATCACGATGGGGAACCGCACGATGTCCGCGCTCTCCCGTTCGGCACGCACCAGTCGTTCGGCCGCGGCCTTCGACCACTCGTAGGAGTTGCGGTAGGCGTCGGGCGCGGACGGGTCGGATGTGCCCTCCAGGCCGGTCACGTACGAGGAGGAGAGATGGATGAAGTGGGTCTCGGGCCCGATGGTCGACAACAGGGCTCGCAGCGGGGTGATGTTCGCCTCCGCCGCCCGCTCGGTGGAAAGGTTCCAACGGGTGTCGGCGGCGCAGTGCACCACGACGGGCCACGGGCCGCGCAACGCGTCGGGCGCCGCCTCCTGCCCGATCCGCCATGCGTACTGGCGCGCCCCCGTCCCGCCCCGGCGGCTGACGCCGTACGTGGCGTGTCCCGCTGCGTCCAGTGCGCGTTGCACGGCACTGCCCACTGCGCCGGTGGCCCCGGTCACCAGGATCCGCGCGGGCGGTGTCACGAGACCGTGATCCGCCGCTCGATGGCCCGGAGCATGTGCTCGGAGTTCTCTCGCAGGGCCTTGGCGGCGACGGGGTTGAGCATGTCGGCCAGCAACGGGATGCCGATCTCGAAGTCGACCGAGAAGGTGACCACGGAGGTTCCCCTCCCACCGTCCTCGACCCGCCAGTACCCTCGGAACTCGTCGAGGTCGCCGGAGACCTGGGTGAACGTCATGGTGCGCGTCGCCTCGTCCAACTCGTCCTCCTCGACCCACTCCAGTACGGAGCCCTTGAGGTAGACCGACCACTCGCTGACGCGTGCGCCGGCCTCGGTCTGTCCGCGCACGGTCACCGATTCGACGTTCTCCATGTAGTCGGCGTAGTCCTCCAGCCGGGTGACGGCCCGCCAGGCATCACTCGCGGGGGCATCGATCGGCAGATTGACTTCGACGTGGGGCATGGCTCTCTCCTTTGGCAGGGACGGCCGGGCGGCTCAGCCGGCCGGATCGAAGCTGATCTCACGTCCCGTACAGAACGCACCGACGACCTCGTCGCACATCAGGAGCGACGGTGGATGGTGGTGGACGGCGAGCGAATCGACCAGGAGGTCGGCCGCCCGTTGGCCTCTT
Source organism: Streptomyces sp. NBC_00690 (assembly GCF_036226685.1). Taxonomy (NCBI): domain Bacteria; kingdom Bacillati; phylum Actinomycetota; class Actinomycetes; order Kitasatosporales; family Streptomycetaceae; genus Streptomyces; species Streptomyces sp. NBC_00690. The sequence goes on along the minus strand of NZ_CP109009.1, from coordinate 1,118,385 downwards.
CCGTACAACCGGCTGCCGAGGACCGGGGTGACGGCACTCAACACTCGATCGCGCGTGTCGCTGAGCGTGGCCCGCAGTCCCACCGCCGCCGCCAGCGCAGCCCGTCCGGCGATCGCCCCCGATTCGACATCGGCCCCGAGCTGACGGCAGGCGCCGCCGAGCGTCAACAGTTCCCGGGTGGCGCGACCGAGGAGGGCGGTTCTCGGCCCATGGGCGCCGGCGCGCACCACACCGCGGTGGGCGAGGTCCAACAGTCCGCTGAGGACACCGTGGTACGTGGCGCTCAGCAGCACCGCGAACCAGACCATGCCGGAGATGACGTTGTCGTCGATGACGTCCGCCGGGCCGCGGTGGAAGACGAGCCGGTCGTCCAGCTCGACGTCGTGCAGGACGAGTTTGGCCGTGTCGGACTGTCTCATCCCGAGCGATGGCCATTCCCCCTCGACCGTGAGGCCGGGGGAGCTGCTGGGACACAGGGCGAGGATCGTCTCGTCGGTCCCCGTGACCCGGGCCGTCAGACACACCAGGGTGGCCGTGGAGGCAAGCGAACAGGGGTACTTCACCCCCGACACCCGATAGCCCTTGGGAGTCTGAACGGCTTCGGAGCGACTGCTCAGGAAGTTGGGGCTACCGCCCGGCTCGGCGAACGCGGATGCCACCAGCGCGCCGGACCGGGCGATCCCCTCCAGCAGCATCCAGCTCGTGTCCCGGTGCCGCTTCCAATAGTCGGTCATCAGCCCCACCGTGAAAGCGTGCATGTTCAACGCGATCGCGGCCGAGGGGTCGACCATGCCCAACGCGCGTTGGGCCGAGGCGACTTCCACCAGGCCCGCGCCCCCGCCGCCGAAGTCCGCAGGGATCGGCAGGGCCGCGTATCCACTTGCCGCGAGTGCACGGATGCGGTCCGCACCGGTGTGTTCCTCGGCCACGGCGCCGGGTTGCCACGCCGTGCTCCAGCCCGAGTCGAGGAGCACCCGGTGCGGCGCTTCGTCGTCTTCGACCGGGTCCGGCGTCTGGTCATCGGCGACTGTCATGCCCGTTCCCCTCTGGCCCGGCAGCGCGTGGCCGGCCCCGCCGTCCGTCTCCCAACGGGTACCCCGGGGCACGATGCGTGCGGCTTCGGTGCACACCGCGCGGGCCGCCGGTGAGTCCCCGTGCACCATGTGGTGACTGGGGTCGGGCTGGTGCGACACAGGCCGGTGGCGAGGGACTGCATGAGGTGACTCCTTCTGCACGGCGCGGACGGGCGCGGGGTGAACGACGAGGACAGAGAAGTGGAGTACCTGGACGCAGGCGTCCGACGGTGTCGGGGAAACCCTAGGTAGTTCCGGGGCGGGAATCAGCCGGTGTTTCTTTGTGCGGAACACTGGATCGTGTGGAGCACGCGGTGTCGGGGCAGCGCTGTCTCAGAGTTCCAGGAGTGACATGAGTTCGGTCAGATCAGGGCGATCGGGATCGACGAGTACGGTGTCCCATCCGAGGGCCGCGGCCGGAGCGATGTCGTCAGCCTCGGAGTCGCCGACCATCACGCGCCGTTCGAACTCGCCAGCTCCGATGAGGTGGAAGGCACGGGGGTCGGGCTTCTTCGGGCCGCCGTCCGCGGTGAACAGCACCCGGTCGTACACCTCGGGCACCTTCAGCCCGTTCAGCAGCCGACGCATCAGCGTCCCCGGTAGATAGCAGTTGGACAACACCCGGACCGAGTGCCCGGCCTCGGCGACCCGGACCATGGCCGTCGCCGCAGGCTCGCACAGGGCGTACCGGTCGGGGTCCGCACAACCGAGCGCGTGCCACAGCGCCCGTTCCAATGCGACCCGCTCCCGTACGACGCCATGCTCGCGCAGGGCGGTGTCCAGCAGACCGAGTGTCGAGGGCTGGAGTGCGGACCTGTCCGACATCGCCGCGTACACGGCACCGAACACCGTGCCGACCACGGCGTTCGCCCGCCCCTCGTCGATGGTCAACACATCGACCAGGCAGGCGGTGAACTCCTCGGGGCTCGGAAACGGCCGGTGGGACGTCACGAGCGTGTCGAAGCAGTCGAAGACCACGGCTGCGGGCATGGCGCACCCTTCTGCTGGCGGTGGGCCGCTGTGCACGGCCGGGCCGATGTGTCGTCTGTCGTAGTGCGGCGCGCGCTCTCGGATGGCGGCGCCACACCGCTCAGGACCAGGAGACCTTGCGATGGTCGGTGCGGAAGAAGGCCAGGGTGACGGCGGTGAGGCCGATGGCGAACAGACACAGCAGGCTCGCAGGCAGCAGCACCGAGCGGACGCCACCGCCATCCAGCACCACCGTGGAGAATCCACGCATCGCCCAGTAGCTCGGTACCGCAGGAGCGATCGGAAGTGCCCACTCCGGGAGTGCGGAGTGCGGAGTCAGCGCGCCGCCGAGACCAGCGAAGAACAACGCGGCCAGGTTGGCGAAGACAAGGAGTTGGGAAACGGTACGGCACAGGGCCACCAGGGCCATGCCGAGCATGACGACGCACAGCGCCAGCGGTACGCCGACCACCACCAGCCCGAGGTACGAGCCGCGCACCCGCAGCCCGAAGAGCAGCCCGCCCGCGGCGAAGACCACGGCGAGTTGGAGCAGCGCGACCACCAGTGGCACCACCACCCGACCGGCCACCAACTCGAACGGCCGTGCAGGTCCCGCCCGCAGTCGGTCCCAGGTGTTCCAGCCGTGCTCCCGGAACATCGCGAATCCGACGACGTTGACGAGGAGGAACAGAAACATCACGGCCATCCCGGGCACGGCCTGTTCGGCTCCATTGGCGTCGTGCACGCCCTCGGCGCGCAGGGCCACCCGGAACAGCGGCTGCATAAAGCCCATGATGAGCAGCGGCATGATCGTACGGACGACCAAGGGCGCCGGATCGCGCACCATGAGTCTGGCGTCGTGGCGCACCAGCGCGAAGATCCGTCCCAGTGACCCGTCACCCATGATGCCCCGCCCTGTGGGCGACTGCCCGGCCGTCGGAAAGCGGTGCGGAACCGTCGTCCGAACCGCCCTTCGGGTCGCGCCCTGCGGTTTCCCGCACCGTAGTCTCGACGGCTCCCACCGGGTTCGACCCGGGCGGAGCGGCCTCCGTGGACTCCCCGGCGTATCGGCGTCCCGTCAGCCGGAGGAAGACGCTCTCCAGACTCGGTTGGACCACCCGCAGATTGACCAGCCGCAAGGCAGCCTCTCCCAGGGAGGCGAGCACATCGGGCGCCGCGAGTTGCGGATGCTCGACATGGACGCGCAGCACATCGGCCGCACGCGTCACCGGCCATGGCAGGCTCAGCTCGGGCGGCTCACCGGTGAATGTCAGTTCCACGGCGCTGTCGCCGTGACGGCGTACCAACTCCTTGAGCGGGCCGCGGGCGATCATGCGTCCATGGTCCAGTACGGCCACACTCGCATCGAGCGCCTCCACCTCGGCGAGATAGTGGGTGGAATAGCAGACGGCCGTACCGGCGGCGGCCATCTCACGGACGAAGGCGATGAGCCGTGCCCGAGTCTCCACGTCCACTCCCGCCGTGGGTTCGTCCAGCAGCAGTAGCTTCGGCCGGTGCAGCAGTGCCATGGCGGTGTGTACCCGCCGCTGTTCGCCGCCCGAGAGTTGGGAGACACGGCGCTCCAGCAGGGAGGCCAGTCCGAGCGGCTCCGCCACTTCTTCGATGCGGCGCCGCACCTCCTTTCCGCGCAGCCCGGCCAGTTCGGCGAAGAAGCGGAGGTTGTGCCGCACGGTCAGCGGTGGGTAGACCCCCAGTTCCTGTGGGGCGAGCCCCAGTCCTCGACGGGCCCGGCGACGATCGCGGACCGGTGACACGCCGAGGACCTCGATCTCTCCCGCGTCCGGGCGCAGGAGCCCCGCCACGAGGGACATCAGGGTCGTCTTTCCCGCCCCGTTGTGCCCGAGGAGGCCGACGATCTCGCCTTCGGCGATGTCCAGGTCCACTTCGTCGAGTGCGGTCGCCGTTCCGTACCGTTTGCTCACACCGCGCAGGGACAGTGCACGCACCGGCTCTGAGCGGCTTCCCGTCACATCAGTCGGCACGGCGCGTCCAGGCGTCCGGCAGCAGATCGGGAAGGCCGACGCGCAGCAGGTGCGGCTGCCAGGTGCGGGCCAGTTTGAAACCCTTCATCAGCCCGCTGGCCGAGCGAACATCGGGCAGGGGCTCGCTGTAGCCGAGGAGCGCCTCTGTGTCCCGCAGATGCTCACGCAGCCGCTCGACCCACTGTTCACCGTGGTCTCCCACTGCTTCGCGGCCCTCGGCCGCGAGGAGCAGCCCGGCCTCGACATCCGTTGCCGGAACCCCGGCGAAGGGATCAAAACTCACCTGGTCGCCTCCGATGCTCACTTCGCCCTCGGTGCGCAGACCGCGAACCGAAAGCGAGGACTGCACCAGGTCATAGGCCATCAGGACGGCGACTTCGGTCTGACCCGCCGCGACGGCGCCTTCGATGTCCTCCAAACGCGCCCGACACCGCAGCAGGAGACGGGCCGCCCCGTGCGCGCGGAACGCGAGGAGCCGTCGCAGGTCCGCCAGATGGAGGTCGGACTGTTCCGGTCCGCTCGCCGTGGAGTCGGGGGCGCTGGGCGTACGGGCGCTCGTCACGAGGAGACCTCCTGGGCCGGGTGGGCGACACCGAGCCACACCATGTCGTGGACGAACAGCGGCAGCACATCGTCGGGAGGGAGGTCTCCCACCGGCCCCGACCAGATGACGTCGTCGTCCCCCGGTTCCGGCAGACCTGGGCGGAAGGTCTCCACGGCGCGCAGTTGCCAACGGTCCACAACGGTCCGGTCGTCCAGCACGGTCTGGCCGACGCCCGTCGCCCAGCGCAGCACCGCGTGCAAGGGCGCGTCCACGGCGGCGAGCTGTTCGACGAGGGAGAGACACCGCGCCACCCGCTCCCGGGGCGCGAGCGGCGGCCCCAACACCTCGTGGAGCACGGCGAGCCCCTCGGCGTCGTTGCGCAGCTTGAGCTTCTCACCCACCCACTTCTCGGTGAAGTACAGCTCACCGGCCGCAGCCGCCCGCGCGTTGAGCGCGGCGACGACGGCCTCCCGACCGCGTACGGCCGCGGCCATGGGCCGCGCTTCGAGCAACCAATGGGCTGCCAGCGCGAGCCGTTGCGCCTCCACCGTCCACCACTGTTCCACGACCTCGCCGAGCCAAGGGCCGCGCACCCTCGTGAGCCAGTCGTCCCACGGCGGTGAGACCACCAGAGGCAGTCCCAGTGCCAGCCTGCTCACGGTGTTGATCGCCCGTCGGCGGTGGTTCCAGGCACTTTCACAGACGCCCGCGAACCGGGGCCAGGGCTCGGCGGTGAGCTCCGCCGTGCTCTCCCGGACGGCGCTCGCCCGGCGCACATTGATGTCGATCAGAGTGCCGTGTTCGTGGGACTGGATGGGAAAACGAGTGAGTCGGTCGTTCTCCACCAGCACGAGCAGATCCAGATCGCTGCGGTGGTTGCCGAACCCGGCCAGCACCGATCCGGCGACGACCGCGAGCGCGGGACTGCCCAGACCCTGGTCGATCTCCTTGCGCACCGCGTCCCGGTCCATTCCACGTTGTTCCAAGAATGCGTCGAGACGTCTTTCCAGCAGGTCGGAGTCCGGGAACAGGGCGGTTCTCGCTGACGTGGTCTCCATGGCGGTCGGTACACCTCCCGATGACGGTGGCGACGGTGCGGCCCACTCCCCTCGGCGAACCGCGACCTCGACACCCTCGGCAGCTTCCCAAGCGCCGCGTCCCAGATCAACGAACGTTCCGGCAGCCGGAACGCGACCTTTCGTCCGTGCGGGCGGAGGGCTACACATCGTCTCAAGGCTGACCGCAGAGTCTCCCTGCAACAGCCCCCGGACCGATCCTCACCCGCATGGGTGGCGGTCGGGCGGTCGGGCGGTCGGGGCGGTCTGTGGGCCGTGCGGCTCGGATCACGGACCACGGCGGGAGCCGGGCCGGCAGGCAGAAGGAGAGGAGGGGACCGATGACCGCAACCGTCGGACCCGGTACCGCCCGCGGTGCGCTCGACGCCATCCGCAGACATCTCTCGCCCCAACTGGCACTCGTCTACGGCATGAACGGCTCCGGGGCGATCGAATCGAGCGGGCGGGGAACCCGCCTCAAGCTCTCCGACGGGCGGGGCGCGCTCGACTTCGGCAGCTATGCCGTGACGCTACTCGGACAACGCCATCCCGCTGTCGTCGCCGCGGTGCGCGCCGAGTTGGACGCGATGCCGGTCTCCACCCGGGTCCTCGGCAACGGCACCACCGCCCACTTCGCCGCCGCACTGGCCGCATACGTCGATCCGGAGCGGCTGACGAAGGTGTGGCTCGGGCTAAACGGCTCCGATGCCGTCGAGGCGGCCCTCAAACTCGCCCGCCTCGCCACCGGCCGCACCCGAGTCATCGCCGTCGAAGGCGCCTACCACGGCAAGTCACTCGGAGCCCTCGCCGCGACCTGGAACGCGCGCTACCGGCACTCGCTCGAACCGCTGCTGGGCGGAGTGACCCACATCGCCGCGCACCCGTCGGCGATTCCCGGAGCCTTCGCCACCGGAGAGGTAGCCGCGGTCCTCGTCGAGCCGGTCCAAGGAGAGGGCGGAGTCCGCCCGCTGGACGCCGGATTCCTCCATGCGCTGGCGTCCGCAGCACACGAGCACGGCGCCTTCGTGATCGTCGACGAGATCCAAACCGGACTACGCAGATGTGGCCCGCCCCTGGTCAGCACCGACATCGGATTGCGTCCCGACGCCGTACTTCTCGGCAAGGCGCTCGGCGGCGGAGTGTGTCCGGTGTCCGCAGTGGTGGCCACCGAGCGGTTCTACGCACCCTTGGCCGCCGATCCGTTCGTGCACACCACCACCTTCTCCGGGCATCCGCTGGGCGCGGCGGCGGGAACGGCGGCGCTCGTTGCCGTGGAAGCGCTGGCGGGGCGGGGTCAGCACCTCGCCGCACTGCTTACCACGGGACTCGCACACCTCGCCCGCCGCCATCCGCAGCTGATCGCCGACGTACGCGGGCGGGGACTGCTGTGGGGCATCGAGTTCGCCCATCCCGCCGTCGCCGGTGACGTCCTGTTGGAGTTGGGCCGCCACGGCCTGCTGGTCTCCCCGTGCCTGGGCCAGCCGGAAGTGCTCCGGCTGCTCCCACCGCTGGTCGCAACGGACGAAGAGGTCGAGGAGGCGCTCGCCGTACTGGACGCCGTCTGCGCCGCCGTACCCGATGAGTTTCGGCACCTTGCTCCGGCACCGCCATGAGCGCTACCGGTGCCGCACCCATGAGCCGCGATCGTCCGCACCGAGGAGCATCACCGTGTCGAACACCGCAAACCCCCCGGCTGCCACCCGCGCCGACGTCTTGCCGGGGTGGCCCACCGTGCCGTCGCTCGCTCCCGCGGTGACGCGGCCGAAGGCCCCCGATCGGTCCGTGCCCCCCGGTGAGGCCCGCGCCGTGGGGCGGCGACGTTGACCGCCTCAGCCGGGGCGACGCCCGGAGCCGAAGCGCAGTACCGCTATCACCGGGAGCTCTTTCCCGCACTCCACGATTGGGAGCGCACCGAACGGTCCATCGTCGAGTTCACCGGAGACTCGGGACCCAGTGGGCTGCTCGGTCTCGATCAGATGGGGCACTTCGGACCGCAAGGTTGCGATCTGGTCGTCGAGGCGATGAGCACCGGGGCCGAGACCGTCTTGCACGGCGCACCCGTGGAGCTGTGCGAGCTGGGCAGCGGCTTCGGCGGCGCCCTGCGCTATCTCGTCGACCGGCTCACCGCGCGGGGGATCGCCGTCCGGCATGCGTACGGCGTCGATCTCGTCGCCGAGCACTGTGCGGTCAGTCGACGCATCAGCCGTTCACAGGGGCGAGCCGAGCTGACGGAGATCTGCGCCTGCGCCACCTCCGTCCCCTTGCCTGAGGATTCACTGGACACCGTGGTGGTGACGGGCTCGATGCCGCACTTCCCCGAGCCTGGTGAGGTCGTGCGTGAGGCCGCAAGGATGCTGCGCCCGGCGGGACTGCTCGTGCTTACCGAGGAGGTGAGTCTCACCCCTGGTGTTGACGGCCCGTCGGAGGCGTTCCGTGCGACCCATCCACACGGCGTCTTCTTCACCACGCCCGCCGCCGAACGTCAGCGCCAGTTGGAGCGAGCGGGGTTCGTCGACGTGGTGCGGCACGATCTGGGGAGCTGGGCGGTGACACTGCTCGCGGAGCGGCTCAAGGTGGTGCGGATCTTCCGGGGGAGCGTCGCCGGGATCTACGGGGATGAGTCGGTTGACCTCATCCGACGTACTCTCACGGCCGCGCGTGATGAGTATCTGGCGGGACGGCTACTGCCCTCACTGTGGACGGCGCGACGGGGGTGAGGTCGTCGCATCCACTACGGGAGAACGGTGGATGCCGCGGGACGTACGACACCGCGGAACTGGAGCGAGCCCCATGGGCTCGTGCGGGCGGGCTCGCCCTGGCCGCCCCAGGGCTCGATGCCGCTCTCGGGGACACGATGGTTTCGTGCCCGGCCCGACGCGGCGTCGGCAGGCCGTTCGGGAGGTTACTGGAGGCGGTTCACCACACCGGTACCAACTCCGGTGTCCCTTGGAGTACGCGTGACACCGCCGCGCACGCCGCCCGTAGATGTGCTGCAACCCGTGCCGGTTGCAGCCGGTCCACCGGCCCCGCGACGGCCAACGCCCCGACGGCCGTGCTCGGCGCGGTCAGCAAGGGTGCCGCGATTCCGACGGCACCGGTGGCACCACGGACGACGGCGAAGCCCTGTGCCAGGACCCGGGCCCTGTCCTCCACCGTCGCTGGTACGCCTCGTGGTGGGAAGGCCCCGCTTCCTCCGTACGCATGGAAGATGCCGGTCGCGGCCAGGGCCGAGGCGCGGTTCTCCGCTTCGGCGTCAGGCCCGGCCCCGGGGCCGTAGGCGCGGCGTACCGCGTCCACCAGCGCCGCGTCCGGGCCGAAGAGATCGGAGATGAAGACGAACGTGCTTCCGTGGGTGAGGCGGTGGAGCTTTTCGGCGTAGGGGAAGGTGAGATCTCGGAGTTTGATCTGACGGGGAACTCGTGCGCCGAGGACGAATAGGGCCACACCGAGGCGCAGTCCTTTCTCGCCGCGCTCCAGCATCCCTTCCTCAAGGAGTTCTGCAATGATCCGGTGGGCGGTGGCTTTGGGCATGTCGGCCCTGCGGGCTATTTCGGACAGCGGGAGTTCTGGTTCACCTGATCGAAAACAGCGCAGAATGCTCAGACCGCGGGCGAGCATGGAGCGGGATGACTGCGTCTGGATGGACAAAGGCATCTCCTCCGAAGTGGACTGGGGGAGGCATGTGGGTTGAGTGCACAACTGACTCTTGAGACAGGACATCTGTGCAGTTCGGATCGTGTATGCCGCAAGACTGCGGACGAGATAGTGAAATCTGCTAATAGCAGTTATCGCAGAAGGACGCTGGAAAGCGATGCGGGACGTTCCGAGGCACGCTTTATGATCCTCACCGAATCCCCCGTTCACTCCCAGCGCGGTCAACAACCGGACAGCTGGACAGAAAGGAGACTTTAGCAGTGTCGTTCCCGGCGGAATGAAAGCCGACGCAGACATCCAGCCAAAACCTAGTCGATCAATTGATCCGGGTTTGAGGTGGGAGAGTCGCCCTAAGTGCATGACGGTGTGATGGTCGGGATTTCCCGGTGAAGACCGAGTGGCAGGCTATAAGGCCCACCGATGGGGAATCGGCCATTTTTCGTGGCTGAACCGCCGTGTGGATCGGTTGATCGTACTTCCCCTGTCAGGCGAAAGCCCCTGTGGGGCGAATGGTCTGGGGCGGAGTCAGTTCCTCAGGGCGCATCGGCCGGCTTGCAGCCGTTCCCAGCTCGGACGGTTGCAGCCGAAGGGATCGTGCCGCAGGCACACTCATGGTGCGGTACGGGATGGTGCGGTCGCCGCTGGTGTTTCCCCGGGCGAGATTTTCGGCCGACCGATCGGTCACACGCTGCCGCGCCCGCTGTGCCCGTCAAGTCTGCCGTTTCCATCGACAGAGGGCGCGACGTAGGTCAGCGCGAGCAGGGCCATGTCGTCGGTGACATGGCCACCGGTATGACGCAACACATCGTTCACCACCCAGTCCAACAGGAGGTCCGGATCGCTGAACGTCTTCCCCACCAACTCGACGGCCGGATCGTAGAAGACACCGTTGGCATCACGCGCCTCCGTCAGCCCATCGGTGTACAGCAACAGCGTTGCATTCCGCGGGATCTCATACTCCTGCGCCTGGAAGGGCTCACCCACCACCTCCGACATCCCCAGCGGAAGCGCGTACCCATCAGGGGGTAGTGACTCGGGGTCGCCACCGGGCGTCAGCAGCAGCGGGGCGGGATGGCCCCGGTTGATCAGCCGTACGACACCACCTCGATGAGGGATCTCGGCCAGGACCGCCGTGGCGAACGATTCGCCCGCCTCCTCACCGCACTGGCGCTCGGCTTCCCGCGCCAATGCGCCGTCCAGCCAGTCCGCCACTGCCTCCAGCCGGTCTTCCCGTTCGGACGCCTCGCGGAAGGTCCCCACGGCCACCGCGACCATACCGACCGCACCGAGCCCTTTCCCGCGCACGTCCCCGACGACCGCCCGGGCGCCGCAAGGCGTGTTCTGCACCGCGAAGAAGTCGCCCCCGACCAGGGCATCGGTCACCGCGGCCTGGTACCTCGCCGCCACCAGGAGATCGTCGACCTCCTTCGCGGGGGAGGGCAGCACGGCGCGTTGTGCGGCCTGGGCGATCTCGCGGGCGGACGCCAACTGCTCACCGCTGTGTCGGATCGTCACATTGATGGCGAGCGCCAGCGCGGAAACGGTGAGCAGGGTGAACTCCTCCGTGTACGCCTGTACCTCGTCCACCGTCCGTTCCTGGGCGTGCAGGGCCACCACCGCCAGAGTCGACGTCACACCGGTCCACAGGGTGCCCTTGAACGAGTAGAACGGCGCGGCCACCAGCGGCGCCGCGGCGAACACGGGTATGGCGGTGAACCGCGGCGGTGTGGTGAGCACGATGGCCACGCCCACCACGATGAGCAGCACGGGCAGTTGCCGAACGAGACGGTGGGAGCCCTTCACCCTGTGGCTGTGCCCTGTCGACCCCATGGGTGAAACGGACGCTAGGCCAATGGACTGGTCCGCGGAAGGAACGGTCCCGCACTGCACCCGGGCCGATGAAGTACCTGCTCATCGGCTCTCACCGACGACCGCGTCCGGTTGCTGAGCACGTTTGGACCCCGGCGCGTCTGCTCGAACACCGTCCTACGCGGTGTCCAGCGCGGCGCGCAGGACGGCGGTTGCCTGGGCGACCGCGGCCCGGGCCGCCTGTGTGTCATGGAGGGCGTTGAGCATGACGAAGTCGTGGATGACACCTTGGTAGCGCACGGCGGTGACCGCTACCCCCGCCTGTCGGAGCCTGCGGGCGTACGCCTCGCCTTCATCGCGCAGCACATCGGCCTCGGCGGTGATGACAAGTGCCGGTGGCAGACCGGTCAACTGCTCGGTGCTGGCCCGCAGTGGGGAGGCGGTGATCTGGTTCCGGTGGGCGGGGTCATTCGTGTACTGGTCCCAGAACCACTGCATGGCGTCACGGCGCAGAAAGTACCCCGTGGCGAACTGGTGGTAGGAGGAGGTGTTGAACGCGGCGTCGGTGACCGGATAGAAGAGGACCTGAAGGCGTAGTGGAACATCGCCGCGCTCCTTGGCCATCAGGGTCAGTGCGATGCTCATGTTTCCGCCCACGGAGTCGCCCGCCACCGCGATGCGGGTCGGGTCGAGCCCCTTGGTGGCGCCGTCGGTGACGACCCAGCGGGCGACGGCGTAGTTCTGCTTGATGGCGGTCGGGTACCTGGCCTCGGGGGACAGGTCGTACTCGGGGAAGACGACCGCGGCGTCCGTGCCCACCGCGAGGTCGCGCACGAGGCGGTCATGGGTGTGGGCGTTGCCGAAGACCCACCCGGCTCCATGGATGTAGATGATCACCGGCAGCGGGCCGGTGGCACCGACGGGCTTGACGATGCGGGCTCTGACCGAGCCGGTCGGGCCGCCCTGGACCGTGATCCACTCCTCGTCCACCGGGGGCTTGGCGATGTCGCTCGACTGGACCTCGTCGACGGCCTTGCGCCCCTCTGCCGGCCCGAGGTCGAACAGGTACGGCGGATTTGCGGTGGCGGCGGCGAACTCCGCCGCGGCCTCCTCCAGCACCGGGGTGACGGGCGCATCAGCAGCCATCTTCGATCCCTCCACGAGCACACCGCTGGAAGACCCAGGCCAGGGCCACCGCTCCATTCACCCACCAACCCCGCACGGCCGCCACCTCGCCTCACCCCCCTGGGAACGCGGCGTCCCGGCCCGGGTCGACCCGGTTCCCCACCGGGTGGGATCAGTTGCCGCGCGGTATCTGCATGAGGGGCACCCAGCCACGGGACTCCTGACGGAGCAGGGCCTGACAGTGCCTGCGCAACTGCTGGGGCCATCGATCCTGCCAGCCGTTCCAGATGGCGAAGTGCAACGGCACCAGGAGCACCAGGGAGAGGACTGCGGTGCCCAACGTCGCCGTCATCACCCCCATGAGGAGCTCGGGGTCCTCGTGGGGTGGGACATCGGACTCACCCAGGAAGACGGTGTGCACCAGGACGAAGCAGGTGTTGAGCGTGATCCATCCGGCGCCGATCAGCCCTGCGCCGAAGAGCGTGCGGTCGCGGCGGTCGGCATGCCCGGTGCGGTACGCCGGCAGCTGTTCGGCGAGCCGCTCCGCATGGGATGTGCACACCGAGGTGAACGCCTGATCGGCGATGAGCGCCCTCACCGTCACCGGCCGGGCATCCGACCACGCCGCACGGGTGAACCGCCAAGCCTCACGGGTGACGGGATGCTCCGGAGGCGTCGCAGTCTCCGGTGCGGTCTCCTCGTGCGGCACGATCCCCGCATCGGTGTCGAGCCGTACGAGCCCGTCGGCGATCAACGACCGCAGCGCCACCTCGGCCCCGGTGTCCCTCCTGCTCCACTGCGCGGAGATGCCGTAGCCCGGGCCGGTCAGCCAGGTCGCGTGATAGACGTCCAACTCATCTGTGGCCAGCAGCCGTCGAGTCACGCGCAGGCCGGAACGGTAACTCCACAGGGCCAGTCCGCCGATGCCGAGGTTCACGAGCACCAGAAGCCCACCCGTACTCCACACGAGCCACGCGACACCATCCATGACGACAAGACATAGAGCATGTGTCGCTGCCTGACCAGAGCGCATCGACCGGACCGGGCTTCCGCGCGGCGTGTGCGATGTGCGCCTCAGACGTTGATGCGCAGTCGGTCCAGCGGCTCCACCAACTCCGCCTCCTCGTAGTCGAGATGGGAGAGAAGGATACGGTCCACTACGCGGGCGATGTCCTGTACCTCGCCCATATGGCCGTCGTCCTGGACGAGGACGACCAGCGCCGCGTCCAGCCGGGCCAGGGCTTCCGCGATGACCTCGTGCTCCTGCTCCAGTCGCTCCACCACCGGGCCCAGGGACTGTTGCTTCTCCCGGAGCTCGGGAAACATGTACTGGTCCTCGATGGTGTGATGCGTGGTCAGGGTCCGGCTGTAGGCGGTGCAGAAGGACCCGAGGGTCCAGTAGTTCTGCCGCAGCGTCAGGCTATTGATCATCGAGCGGGCCGAGGCCGCGTCCTGCTGACCGGCCGCCACCTGGGCCACCGCATCCCTGATCTGCCGCATCTCCTGGCGCAGGCTGTCATGGATGCGTACGAGTCGAGTGCCGGTGCTGCCGGGGTGGGAGGACCCCGCCGACTGCTGCTTGGGGGCGCGGGGCCGGGTCGCCTCGTCCAGGGGGTCGGCGGACCAGAGGTCGATGTGCTCGGGCGCCGGAGCCTGGGCGTCCTGGTCGGCGCCAGTCGCGGTGAGAACCGTACGCGGGTGTGCGTTCTCGGGGCCGGCGGGGGAGGGCTCCCCACGCGCGTCGCCCACCGCGGCACGGACCAGCGGGGCCACTTCCTCGGCGAAGATCCGCAGCTCACGTTCGATGTCAGGGCCGGAAGGTGCCAGTACGAAGCCGCTCATCCCATGCGTGAGGGCAAGGTCGGTCAACTGGCGTGCCCACTGTTCGGGCGGTCCGGTGAGAAAGCCGTCCGATGCGAGGCGGGAGAAACGCCCCGTGACGGTGTAGACCCGTCGGACGTCGGCGGGGTCGCGCTCTACGGCACGGGCGGCGTCGTCGATGGTGCAGGTCATCGCTGCCAGGGCGGCCGGGGGCGCGTACGCCGAAGAGGGGAGCCAGCCGTCGCCGAGCCGTCCGGTGAGTTCGAGCATTCGCTTCTTGTACGAACCGATCCAGATGCCGATGGGATGTGCAGGAAAGGGGCCGGGGCGGGCACCGTCGAGGGAGTAGTGACGACCGGCGAAGTCAGCGCCGGCGCCCGGTGTCCACATCGCCCGGATGACCGTGATGGCCTCTTCCAGTGCGTCGACGGCTTCCCCCGGTGTGCGGCGGGGTCCGCCGAGAGAGGCGATGGCGTCCCAGAAGGCGCCGGCTCCGATGCCGAGTTCCGCCCGGCCGCCGCTGAGGATGTCCAGGGTCGCGACCGAGCGGGCGAGGACCGCAGGTGGACGCAGGGGCAGGTTTGCGACGTGGGGAAACAGGGACACCCGCTCGGTCCGGGCCGCCAGATGGGTGAGCAGGGTCCATGTGTCCAAGAACGCCGGCTGGTAGGGATGGTCCTGGACGCCGATGAGGTCCAGTCCGATCTGGTCCGACAGGACGGCCAGCCGTACGAGGTCGTCGTGGCCGTCCGCCGTCGGCGTGAGGAATGCGCCGAACCGAAGGTCGTGTCCGTAGTCGGTCATGTGGGTGTGGTGCTTTCCGTGAGCAGCCGGCTGTCGGAGGCGGCCGGGAGGGGAAGCCCGCCGATGCAGCGGGCTCCGATCAGCAGTCGTTGGCGTGTTCGTCGAAGCCGACGGTCTCCCAGATCTCGGCCATGGCCGTGAGCTGCTCCGGGGTGAGCTTGTCGAGGAACTCGCGCCGGAGGTGGGTGAGGTGCACCTTCCGCCCGCGCCGGTACGCCTTGGTCCCGGCGTCGGTGAGGACAGCGTCGAATCCGCGGGCGTCGGACGAGCACTTGCGCCGCTCGACGAAGCCCTGTCGTTCGAGGTCGTCGACGATGCGGGTGAGTCCGCTCCGGCTGATGAGCAGGGAGGCGGCGATGTCCTTCATCCGCAGGTGCCCCCCGGGGGCTTCCGCGAGTGTCAGCAGCACCTCGAAGGACGACATGGGAAGGCGCTCGGCGGCGACCAGCTCATGGTCGAGGGTGCGCAGTAGTCGCATGTGGGTGGAGAGGAGTCCGAGCCAGACCGCCCGCTCGGTGCGGTTCAGCGGACGGGACGGGGAGACTTCTCTCGATGTTTCTGAGTGGGCGGCGTCGACCTCGGGGATCGCGGCCGGACGCGCCTCATGGGACTTCAGGCTCATGGCCTCTCCAAAAGGTTTGTTTCACAACGAATTATATCCGGAGTCCCTCCGTTGCGGGACGGGCCCGGCCATCAGTCTGCCGGGCCCGAATCCGTACTCCCTGTACTGCCGTGGTCACTCTCCGGTGGGGATGATGAGCTTTTCGAAGCCGGAGACCATGCCGTATTCGAGGCGGAGGGCTTCGAGGATGGAGTAGGCGTGGTACTTGGTCATGACGTCGGCTCCGGCGAGGCGCTGGGCCCAGGTCTGGCCGTTGTCGGTGACCTTTTCCAGGGTCTTCTTGGTGACGTAGTTGGTCATCTCGTTGAAGTAGTTCTCCCACAGGACCCAGGCGTTGGAGAAGCCGATCTTCTCGATGTATTCGAACTCTTGGCCGTGGTCGAGGGCTTCTTTGGCGAAGGTGACGATGTCGTTGGTGTAGTCGCGGGAGGCGCGGGCGTCTTCGGGGGTGCCGTAGCGGTTGACGTGGCCGGAGACGACGCCCTTGAAGTCGTATCCGAGGATCCAGTCGTGTGCTTCGGCCCAGCCGCGGATGTTCTCGGAGGCGTCGCAGTGTTTGAACGCGGACCATCCGGGGCTGATGATGTCGATCGCGGCGAGCGCTTTCTGCTCGGGTGCGTAGATGAAGATGTTGCCCGGGGTGTGGTTGACGCCGTGGTAGTCGAGGTTGAACCGGACGCCGTTGACGTCGAGGGTGTCGCTCTCGGTGATCGTGTCGGTGGGCAGGGGCAGTCCGCGTTCGCCGCCGAGGTCGGGCCAGCGCTGGATCATCTCGCGGGTGTAGTCATGCGCGATGACCTTGGGCTTGTCCGCGGCGAAGATCCCGGCCGCGCCGATGTGGTCGGAATGCCAGTGGCTGTAGATCAGATGCGTCACCGGCTCATCGGTGACCTCCGCGATGGCCTTCTTCAGATTCGTGCCCAACAGCGGCGGAGCGTCCACCACCACCACACCGTTGCCCGTACGCACGAACATCGTGTCGTACGCACCCGACGTCACGTAGTAGGCACCGTTGTGGATCTCCTCCACGTGATAGCCCTTGGCGATCCGATCCGGGAGGAACAACGCACCGTAGCCATCAGCGGGGATGGGGCGGTAGTCGGCCAACGTGTTCAACGGCATACCCGCCGCACCCAACCCATGCCGATCAACCGGCGTACCAGGCTTCTGCACATCACTCATGATCCACACCTCTTGACTGAAGAAGACAGAGCACCCACAAACCCAGGCACTCCCGACACCAACACACTCGAACCAAACAAACCCAACAGGGTGAACGAGTTACACGGGATCTGATCGAACACCCGGAAGCGGTTGGCTGCGCGGGGTGGTGTGCTGTTGTGTATTTAGTTCGTTCTGCAACGAAGATAAACATGCTTTCGGTCAAGGGTCAAGCGATGCCATGTGCGGCGGGGTGTTGCCGGTCACTCGCTGAGAACGTGCAGCTCCGAAGCGAATCGACGTGCTGTATGGTTCGTTGCGAAACTAACTATATTTATGTTTCACTGGCCGCAACGGAGATGCGAGACCCAGACAGAACCGCTCTGTGGGCCTCGCCACCGACTACCTGGTCACCGTCGCTTCGAACGCCCAGGTGTGAGGAGAAACCCCTGATGTCTTCCACCACCACCGACACGGTCCACGCGCGCAACTTCATCGACGGCGAGTGGGTCGATTCACCCAGGACCGCGGAGTCGCTCGATCCCGCCACCGGTGCGGTGATCGGTACCTATGCGGATGGCGGCGCGGACGCCGCCCAAGCGGCCATCGACGCGGCCCGTCGTGCCTTCGCGACGGGTGATTGGTCCCGTGACCGTGATCTGCGTGCCGCGGCGCTCTTCGAGATGGCTGACCGGCTGGCCGCTCGCCAGGACGAGCTGATCGCCCTGCTGTCCCGCGAGAACGGCAAGATCCCTGCCGAGGCCGCCCTCGAAGTGGGTCTGACGATCTCCAAGATCCGCTACTACGGTGCGCTCGCCCTCACCGAGTCCGGCCGTGCGGTGGAGGTCAAGCCCGGGTTGTACTCGATGACCCTGCGCCAGCCCGTCGGGGTCGCCGGTGTCATCGCGCCGTGGAACTCACCGGTCATCCTGTCCGTGCGGTCCTTCGCCCCGGCGCTGGCCGCCGGCGCCACCGTGGCACTGAAGCTCCCGGGGCAGACCGCGCTCACCAACAGTCTGCTGTTCGAGATCATCGGCGGCACTCCGTCCCTGCCCCCGGGCGTGTTCAACGCCTTCAGCGAGTCCGGTAGTGCCGGCGCCCGGCTGATCGTCGCCAGCCCTGACGTCGACGTCATCAGCTACACCGGCAGCACCCATGTCGGGCGCAGCATCATGGCCGACGCTGCTGCCTCGTTGAAGGGGATGTCACTGGAGTTGGGTGGCAAGACCCCGATGATCATCTTTGATGATGCCGACCTGGACACCGCCGTGCCCGTCCTGGCGAAGGCGATCACGACCTTCACCGGGCAGTTCTGCATGACGGGCAGTCGGGTTCTGGTGCAACGCGGTGTGGCCGACGAAGTGCGCTCCCGGCTTTCCGCCGCGTTGGAAGCGGTGAAGGTGGGGCCCGGCAGTGACCCGACCAGCGAGATGGGTCCGCTCATCGATCGCGCGAACGCCGAGCGGGTCGACCGGGAGGTCGCCGATGCGGCCGAGTACGCCGATGTGCTGGTGCGCGGCGGTCGAATCACTGAGGGTCCGCTCGCCGATGGGGCATTCGTCCGGCCGAGCCTGATCGAGGTCCAGGACGTGGATCGTCCCATCGTCCAGCAGGAGATCTTCGGACCCGTCGCCACCTTCGAGGTCTTCGACGACGAGGCCGATGCCATCGAACGTGCCAACGCCACCGAATTCGGGCTCGCCGCCAGCATCTGGACCCGTGATGTCGACCGCCCCCTGCGCGTAGGCCGCGAACTCGACGCCGGCACCGTATGGACCAACACCTGGGCCGTCATCGTCGACCAGATGGAAGAAGGCGGCTTCAAGCAGAGCGGCGTCGGACGCCTCAACGGCGAACGCGCCCTCGAAGAGTTCCAGGAGATCAAGCACATCGTCCACCCCGCACCACGCCACTCCTCCTGACCACACCCGGCGAGGTTCCCGGGTGGCCGTCCCCGGCCACCCGGGCTCACCCCTTCCCGAAATCCACCACAGCTCACCGAATACGCCCCCCACGGCAACCCGCGACTTCCCGCGACAACGACGACATAGGCAAAGGAACCCCTCACGATGAACACACCACCGACGCCCGACCTGTACGAGGGAAACCTCGCCCTTGGGGCCGAAGCGCGCCGTCTGCTGTTCACCGGCGCGCGCACCGCGAACTCCTTCACCGACGAGCCCGTCCCCGATGAGACCCTCAGAGCCATCTGGGAATTGGCCAAGTGGCCGCCGACCTCGGCCAACACCAACCCCTTGCGGGTGCTCTTCCTCCGTACCGGGCAGGCCCAGGAGCGGTTGATCCCCCACCTGGCCGAGGGCAACCGTGCCAAGAGCACCTCCGCCCCCGTCATAGCGGTGTTGGCATACGACACCCGGTACAGCGAGCACATTCCGCGTTTGTTGCCCTTCATGCCCGAGCTCAAGGACGTGCTTGAGGCCGATCCGGTGCTGCACCAGGAGCAGGCCCGTTTCAACTCGGCGCTCCAGGCCGGATACTTCCTGCTCTCCGTCCGCGCGGCGGGACTGGCCGCTGGACCGCTCGGCGGCTTCGATGCCCAAGGGGTGGACAAGGAGTTCTTCCCCGACGGACGTCTGAAGTCGTTCCTCGTGGTCAACATCGGCAAGCCCGGCGAGAACCCCTGGTTCGAGCGGCTGCCCCGCCTCGACTACGAAGAGGCCGTCAGCTGCTTGTAGGCCGCCCGTCGCTGCGTATCACGGCCCGGCTTGACCGTGTTACGCGGCGGCGCCCATCTCGCCCGCCCAACCGGACGCCCCCGACCCGTCAGCGGCAGTGAGGCAACAACGTGGTTGCCGAAGTGCGGAAGCACCTCTTGACACTTCGAGCCGGCCGGGCTGCTTCGCCTCATCACCCTCGGAGCCCGTCCCTGCGCTGTCGCCCGTCCGAAGGCGGCCTAAGGACTGTCAACCGCCCTCGGACACCGTGTGTTTGCGCCGACCCGGTCGGGCCCTGGCGGAGATCCAACCCCTCGTCGGTGTGCGGCCCCGCATACTGCCATGGTGAAGAGCAACCACATGGCCCTCGACTGGGCGCTGCCCTTCGAGGAACGGATCAGGAACCTCGTCGACGCGTGGATCAGCGACGGCCGTGACGGCCATCGACTGGTGACCGGGAAGGCGTTCTTCGCCGTGTACTCCTGGCACCTGATGCACTGGACGGACCACGACATCACCTGGGCCGAGTACGCCGCTGCCGCGTTCCACAACATCGGCGGCACGGACGGCTGGAATGCCATGCTGCGCGAACGGGCCAACTGTCAGAGGTGCGGCGATACCTACCGGTTGGAGAACATCGGTCTGTGTACCGGATGTATGAGATACACCTGCTACGCCTGTGGCGGGCATGACTCCTGCACCGGTGAGATCCTCTGAACCGCCTCTCCTTCCAGGGACGTTGACATGGCGGTCGCTCCCGCGTTCCACGCCCGCCAGAGCCGCGCATACGGGCCATCCGCGGCGATGAGTTCTTCATGGGTGCCCCTCTCCACGACCCGTCCGGCATCGAGCACCAGAATGCGGTCCGCGGCTGCGGCCTGGGAGAGCCGGTGGGCGATCACCAAGGCCGCCCGCCCCTGGACTGCGGCAGCCGCGGCCCGGTCCAGGAGGACGGCATCCGCGGTGCCGGCATCAGCGGTCGCCTCGTCCAAGATCACCAACTGGGGGTCGGCAAGCACCAACCGGGCCAGCGCGCCCAGTTGGGCTTGTGCCGCGGTCAGAGGGTGCCCGCCATGACCGACCGGCGTGTCCAGCCCGTGGGGCAGCGAGGACACCAGGGACGATGCACCGACCACGGCGAGTGCGTGCAGGAGCTGCTCGTCGTCGGTCTCGCGAGCGGTGAGGGTGAGGTTGTCGCGGAGGGTGCCCGCGAAGACATGGGTCTCCTGGGTCACGGTCATGATGCTCGTCCTCGGTACGCCTCGGTCGATCCTGCCCGCCCCCGGTCCGTGGACGCCCGCGATGAGCGAGGCGAGGGTCGACTTGCCGGACCCCGTCGCGCCGACCAGGGCGACGGTCTCTCCGCGAGCGATGTGAAAGCTGACCCCGGACAGGACGGGCCTCTGGGGGCGATAGGCGAAGTGAACCTCTGCCGCCTCCATCACGTTGACCGCACCGACCGCACTGATGGGAGCGTCGGCCACGGGTGTCTCGTCGGCAGGTCCGCTTGCCGCTACTGCTGGCATCTGCTCCGCGTCGGCTTCGGGATCGGGCCGACGGATGACGCCGATGATCCGCCCGAGTGCGGCGAGGGCGGACTGTGCGTCGTCCATGACGAACAGCAGCGAGGAGATCGGGTCGACCGTGCGCAGGAACAGCAGTGCGGCGGCGGTCACCTGGCCGGGGGTCGCATCGCCGGTGAGGGCGAGCCACACACCGATGCCCAGCACGGAGACCAGCCCGATCGCCTCGGTCAGATTGAGCCGTCCGAACAGCCTGTTCTGCACGATCCGGGTCCGCATGGCCCACCGGACGGCCCCCCAGGTCGCATCCCGGATGTGCCCCAGTTGACGTTCCTCAAGGCGATGGGCCGTCACGGTCGGCAGTTCGGTGAGCGTCCCCAGGATGTGTTGCCCGCGCCCGGACTGCGCCGCGCGCTCGGCGGCGTACACCTCCGGGGCCGTACGCAGATACCACCGCACGGTGCAGACGTACGGCAACACGGTCAGGGCGAATCCCAGCAGATACCGGGGGTCGAGCGTGCCCAGGCCGGTGGCGACGAGCGCGATCGTGAACCCCGACACGCACAAGCGGGGCACCACCTCCGGCAGGGCGTCGGAGACCTGTGCGATGTCATCGGCGGCGCGGGTGACCACATCCCCCGCCCCGGCGGTCTCCACCACACGGCGCGGCAGGCCCAGGGCAGCGGTGACATACGCCTCGCGCAGTTCTGCGATCACCGTCTCCGCGAACCGGGCCAGCGCCCCCGCGGCGATCCAGGCCAGCACTCCTGTGGCGATCGCCGCACCGATCAGCAAGGTGACCTGCCACCAGAACGACCCGGGTACGCCCGACCCGTCCGCGGCGATCACGGTGTCCAACAGTCGGCCGACGACCAGCGGGAAGACGAGGGACATCGCCGCCTCGGCCAGGAACAGGACGAGCACACCCGCCAGGGCGCGCCGCCGGCCGTGCACCATGGTCCATAGATGCGTGGCCACCTGCCGGGCCGTTGCGACCGGCAGCAACCGGCCCTCGGCCCCTGGGACCTTCACCGGCTCAGACATCGACCCTCGTTTCCTCGTGGATCACGGCGACCGGGTCGGCCACGGCATGGAAAGCCGCGGAGGCCGTGAGGACCAGCGTGGTCCGCCCGGCCCGGTGTTGCCGCAGCCCGGTGGCGATGTGCTGCTCGGTCACGGCATCCACCGCAGTGGTCGGCTCGACCAACACCAACACCTCGGGGTCGGCGGCGACGGCCCGGGCCAGGGCGATCCGCTGGCGTTGCCCACCCGATAGCTCCCGCCCGCCGTCGCCGACCACGGTCTCGTACCCGTCGGGAAGTTCGGCCGCGCCCATCCCCGCAACGCCGAGCGCGGTCCGTGCCGTGTCGACTGGAGTCGTTGTGACTCCGGTGGCACGGACGTTGTCCAGCACCGTCCCGGACAGGATGCCCGGCGTACGAGGGGAGACCAACACGCGCTCGCGGAGCAGCGCGGATCGGTGTTCGTGCACGGCCCGGTCGAAGTGTTCGATGCGTCCGGCCGATGGCATCGCCTTCAGGGTGAGCAGATCGGCCAGGGCCGCCTGCGCGGACTGGGGCAGATCGAGCACGACGAACCCACCAGCGAGGACGACTGCGTTGAGTACGACACCGTCCTCCAGGTCGAGTTGCTCGAACACCAGGGCGCGTTCGCCGGTGTCGGCGGGCACAGCCGTCCCCGATGCGGCGGGGTGCGGAGGCAGGGCGACCAGGTCGAGAACGCGGCTGGCGGAGGCTTGCGAGACTGCCCAGAACGATCCGAGTGTGCCCACCAGACTGTCGAGCGGCCCGATCCACGTGACCGCGACCCCGGCGACCGTGACCAACTGCCCCGGTGTGATCTGCCCGGTGAAGGCCGGTACGGCGGCGGCGAGCACCACCACTGCGGCAAAGACGTGTGCGGTGGCCGTACTCACACCGTCGAAGCCGGCCTGCGCAGCGCGCGCCGACAAGGTGGCCCGCAGCGCCCCACGGCTCACACTCCGGTAGCGGTCCGCTGCCGAATGCTGGGCGTGCAGACCCCGGATCACCCGGTATCCCGCCACCAGGTCGGCCGCTGCCGATGCGGCATCGGCCAGACCGGCCTGCTCGGCACCGCTCCTTCTACGCAGCGGCCGGGCGACCAGATGCATGAGCAGCAGTACCAAGGGCAGTGCGATGACCACCCCGATGCCCAGGGCGGGGTGCACCCAGAACAGGATGCCGGCCGCGACCATCAGCCCGACGATCTCGCCGGGCGGGTACACGGTGACGTAGAGGACGAGGCAGGCACGGTGCACATCGGCGGTGGCCAGCGACAACAGCCCGCCCGGAGCTCGTGCGGCCCCGGCTGTGCCGCGTTCGTCGAGGATGCGCCCGAGCACGCTCTGGGACAGCTCGAACTGTGCCCGCTGAACCCCGAACCAGCCCAGCCGTCCGCCGAAGCGGTAGCCGAGGTTGATCACGACGTAGAGCCCCACCAGGGCGGCGAGCCAGCCTGCCAGTGCCGAGCGGATCGAACCGAAACCCGCTCCTGCCGCTGCGGGCGTGATCACCGTGTCGACGAACTGCCCGATGACGACCGGCAACAGCATGGTCGCGATGTTGAAGACCACCAGGAGCAGCGCTCCGGGAAACACCCATGCCCATGAGGAGCGGATGATCGCCCTGCTCAACCGAGCCGATGACCAGGCGGGATCGATACGCAGCCGGGGCTCCCGGGGAGCCGAGCCGGCTTCGAAGAGACCCCAGCGCCTTTCGTCCACCGTTGGTTCCGGTACGCGCATCCGGGTCAGCCCTGCGGGGCGAGCGTGTGAAGGGTGTAGCCCCATCCGACCGTGGTGCGCGCCACGGGCCGCAGACCCGCCGCGGCGAACAGCGCCTGGTGCTCGTCGTGGTCCCGTGCGCCCCCGCCGTGCAGGGCGAAGCCGATCAGATCCTCCTCGTAGTCGTGGTCATCCGCCACCTCCGGATTGAGGACGTCACCGAAGACCAGCACCCGGCCGCCGGGCTTCAGACTGGCCGCTGCCTGGCGCAGCACATGGGCCGCGTCCGTATCGGTGAGAGTGGGCAACACATCGGCAAGGAGCACCGCGTCGACGGGTACGGGACGGGCCCCGAGGAGACTGCCCGCCTCGTAGCCGATGCGGGCGTGCGCCGGGTACAGCCGTTGCAGGGCGTCGATCTCCGAAGGAGCGGCGACGATCGTGGTGTGCAGGTCGGGGTGCGTCTTGGTGAGGGCGGCGGCGAAACTGCCGGGCGCCGGCCCTGCGACTGCGATCGTTGCCAGCCCGGCGAACGCGGTGGCGCCGGCGACGGCACCGGCCACGTACACGGCTTCCCTGGCCTCGTGTTCGGTGCGGGCGGTGAGCAGAGCGGGGTCGTCCGCGATGTACTGGGCGTAGTCGGCGCCGAACCACCGGCTGTGGTCGCCCCGTCCGGTGCGCACGGCGGACAGCAGCGACAGGGCGCCGCCGAGTTCGCGTTGCGCGTACAGCCCATCGAGGTGGAACGCGTCGGCGATGTGGTCGCTCTCCAGTTCCCGGCCGAGACCGGTGAGCCGGTAGCGGCCGTCGTCGAGTCGTTCGGCGATGTCGACGGAGGCGAGGAAGCGCAACAGTTTGCCGAGTCCGGCAGGGGCGGCACCGGTCGCTGCGGCGAGTTCGGCCACGGTACGCGGTCGATCGTCGAACGCGGCTGCCAGCCCGATCGTCGCCGCGACCCTGAGGGCGAAGCCGGGGATGATCTCCGCGATCTCGTGGAACCGCTTCGCCTCGTCCTCGCCCGCATCGAGGTTGGACGGTACGGAGTCCCCGTCATGGACCGCGACCTGGCGGCGCCAGTACCCGGTGACGTCGATCTGCTCCCTGGTCAGGCCCTTCTCGCTCTTCAGCCACCTTCTGATCGGGGTGAGGGTGAGTGATTCGCCGGCCACCCAGGCGAGTACGGTCCCCTCCCACCAGGGGGCCTTCCGGATCGCGTCGAACAACAGGGTCGTGGTGCCCGGTGCGGCGCCGTCGCGGCTCAGCCAGGTCAGGGTCACCCCGTCAGGGACGGGGAGGTCCTGCCGGTGCTCGGGCCGACCGACCTCGATGAACACCTGGCCACGGGCGCCGGCGGGCCACTCCTCCAGCCAGCGGCCGATCGCCGGCAGCGCCGTTTCATCGCCGGCCACCAACGTCCAGTCCACCCCATCGGGGTGGAGCGAGGAGGACTTCGGGCCGGCTATCTGCACCCGCTCGCCCGGCCGTACCCGATACGCCCAACTGGATGCGGGACCGACACCGTGCTTCACGAAGTCGACGTCCAGTTCCCCGGCCACGGGGTCCCAACGACGGACCGTGTACGTGCGGGACAGCATGTGGGGGTCGTCGCGCGGCCAGTTCAGCAGTCCGTCCGCCTGCGTCGGTCCCACGGTGGTCTCGGCGTCGGGATGTTTGAGGATGAGCTTGAACTCGTCGTCGAACCCGTCCGAGCGGAATGCCGCTACCGGGAATCCGTTGGCCGCGGTGTGAGCGGCGAGTTCGGGCCCGCCCAGGGTGACCCGACGCATTCCGGGCGTCACGTCCGTCACCCGGAGAACGTCCAGCGTACGGGTGGTGATGGGGAAGACCTCGATGGATCTCAGACTCTGTGCCATGGGTATCTCACTTCTCCGGGTGGGTATCGGCTGCCAGGGCGCCGACGGACGGCACCGGGCCGTGCGCCGCGGCGGGCGTCTTGGGCGTGCCGGGCTGGGCGGGCGCCTCGGGCGCCCTGGCGGCATCTGCTGTTTCGGTTGCATCCGTCCGTACGGGTGCCGTTCGCGGATCCAACGGCACCACGGTCGGGGTGCCGGTCACAGGGTCGGGAACGACGAGGGAACGCAAACAGAAGACCTCCTCGATCAGTTCCGCGGTGATGACCTGCTGGGGACTGCCGGTGGTGACGACGCCACCGTCGCGCATGACGATGAGGTGGTCGGCGTACCGTGCTGCCTGGTTCAGATCGTGGAGCACGGCCACGATCGTCTTGCCCTGGTCGTGGAAGGTACGGAACAGCTCCATCAACTCGTACTGGTGGCCGATGTCCAAGAAGGTGGTGGGCTCGTCGAGCAGCACCATGGGCGTCTGTTGCGCCAGCAGCATCGCCACCCACACCCGCTGCCGCTGACCGCCCGACAGTTCGTCCACCAGACGTCCGGACAGTTCGGTCACGCGCGTCACGCGCATCGCCGCCGCCACTGCCTCCTCGTCCTCGGGGCGCCACTGGTGGAACAGACTCTGATACGGGGCGCGCCCGCGGGCCACGAGGTCCGCAACCCGGATTCCGTCGGGCGCCAGAGAAGTCTGCGGGAGCAAGCCCATCCGGCGGGCGATCTCCTTGGACCGGTAGGTGCTGATCGCCTTCCCGTCCAACAGCACTTGCCCCGCCGTCGGCGTCAGCACGCGGGCGAGGGCACGCAGCAGGGTGGACTTGCCGCAGCCGTTGGGGCCGATGATCGCCGTGAACGACCCGTCCGGTATCCGTACCGAGAGGCGCTCGGAGATGACGGCCCGGTCGTAGCCGATCGTCGCCGCATCGACGACGAGCCGCGACGGGGCGGCCGGCTTAGTGGCGGGATCATCGGTTCGTCGCTCATCGGACATCAGGGTCATGTGATCGTTCTCTTCGTCGGTTGTCTCGGTGGTCTTGGATGCCCCGGTGGTCTCGGCCATCTCGGTTATCCATGAGGTAGGCCGTACTGGCGCCGGGACTCATGGATCAGCAGCCAGATCAGATACAGCCCGCCCAGGCACACCGTGAGCAGCCCCACTGGGATCGGACGGTAGAACTCCGCGACGAGCAGCGCCAGGAAATGCGCCGTAGCCAGCAGCACCGCCCCCATCGCTGCTGCGGGGAGCATGGTCACCCCGGGCGAGCGGGTCAACCGCCGGGCCAGTTGCGGGGCGATGAGGGCGATGAAACCGATCGGCCCCGCCGCGGCGGTCACCAGCGCCGCCGTCGCAACTCCGACCACCATCAGTGCCAGTCGAACCGGATGGATCCTGGTGCCCTGAGTGATGGCCGCGTCATCGCCGAGCTCCAGCCGCCGCAACGAAGGCGCCAGGAACATCGCAGCCAAAACGATCACTGCTGCGATGAGCAGCGAGGGAACCATGCTGCTCCACGACACGCGGGTGATGGACCCCGCGCCCCAGAATCCGACGGTCATCGCATCACTGAGGTCGGCCCGAGTGATCAGATAGGCGTTGATGGAACCGAGCATCGCCGATACACCGATGCCCACGATGATCAAGCGAAACCCCTGCACACCGCGCCGGTAGGCCAGCATGTACACGAGGAAGGCCGTCCCCAGCCCGCCGACGATCGCCGCACCGGCGACGGACCAGTAGCCGCCCTTGCCGAAGACCAGGATGGACAGCACCACGGCCGTGTAGGAACCCGCGTCGAAACCGATCACGTCCGGCGAGCCCAGGGGGTTGCGGGTGAGCGACTGGAAGATCGCACCGCCGATGCCCAACAGCGCACCGAACACGATCGCGGCCATGGCCACCGGTAGGCGCCATTGCACCACGATCATCCGATGGAAGTCCGCGCCGGACCCGGTGAGCGCCGCGACGACGTCGCCGATTGTCAACGTGTAGTCGCCGAACCGGATCGCCACCACTGACAGCACCAGCGCCGTGCCGAACAGGACCGCAGTCACCGTCGCCTGGCGGATGTCCACCCGCACGGAGAACCAGCGGCTGCGCACGCTCCGGACCGCGTAGCCGAATTCGACTGCCCTCACGCCGTGCGCACCGGCCAACTGCACACCGGTTGACTCTCCATCGGCCGACTCTCCATCGGCCGACCGGACCCTGCCGGACGGTTCCCCCGAGATGTCTCCCTTCACAACCCGCTCGCCTTTCGACGTCGTACGAGTGCGATCAGCGCGGGTGCGCCGATCACGGCGGTCAGGATCCCGACCTCGATCTCTCCGGGGCGGGCGATCACCCTCCCGAGCACGTCTGACGCGAGTATCAGTACGGGGCCGGCCAGCGCGGAGTAGACGATGATCCACCGTTGGTCGGGTCCCACGAACCAGCGCACAATGTGCGGCACCATCAGACCGATGAACGCGATCCCACCGGTGAGAGCCGTTGCACCGCCGGCCAGCAGGGTCACAGCGATGACCCCCAGGATCCTCGTACGCAGCACCTTCGTCCCGAGCGAGACGGCGAGGTCGTCGCCGAGGGCGATCGAGTTCAAGGACCCCGAGACCACAACCGCGATCAACAGTCCGACGGCGAGAAGCGGAGCGACTACGACCGTGTCATCGAGGCTCGTCCGGGCGACGGACCCGAGCCCCCAGTTGCGGATCGAGCGGAAGGTCTCCGGGTTGATGAGGGTCAGGAAGGTGCTGAATCCGTTGAGCACCGCGCCCAGGGCCACGCCGGCGAGTACGAGTGTCACCGGTGAGGCCGTGCCGCGCGTGGCCGAACCGATGAGGTAGACCAGCACCGTCGCGATCGCCGCCCCCGCGAACGCGAACCAGATGTAGCCGGTGATCCCGGACAGACCGAAGAACCCCACTCCGAGCGTGACGGCGAACCCTGCGCCGGCGTTGACCCCGAGGATGCCAGGGTCGGCGAGCGGATTGCGGGTCAGTGCCTGGATCGAGGCGCCCGCCACCCCCAACGCCGCACCCACGGCGATGCCGACGACCGTGCGCGGGACCCTGAGGGTCCAGACGATGACCGATGCCTCCGACTTGTCCGGGTGCCAGAACCCCTGCCACACCTGGGAGAGGGGTACGTGGTTGGCCCCGACGGCCAGGCTCGCCAGCACGCTCGCCGTCAGTACGAACAGCAGCAGCGCCAGCCCGAGGAGGCGACGCGGTGCGCTGATGTCCCGACCGAGGCGGGGGACGGACGAGTGGCCGGCGACCTCACGAACGATCGTCATACGCGGACGACCGTCCCACCCGGGCCGTTGTGTCCCCTTCCGGGACGGGCCGGGAGGCCGACCGTGCCGGGTCGGCCTCGCATCGTGATGTGGTTCAACGGATCGCCTTCACACCGAATTCGGCGAGCTGCTCGATCAGCCAGGGCACGCTCAGCACGCTCTGGACGTTCAGTCCCCACGCGAAGTGGTTGGTCGATGTCTTCTTGTCCTCCGGATTGATGACCGCGCGTCCGTCCGCCACTGCCGGGACGGCCTTGACCAGCGGGGCATCGACGAAGTAGCCGGGGTTGCCGGAGGTGCTGAGCAGCAGGAAATCGGCGTCGATCAGCCCGACGAGTTCATCGCTGATGGTGCCGTCCTTGGTGAACTTCGCGGCGGCCTTCGGCAATGCGAACCCCAACTGTCGCAGCAGGAGTGCGGTGTCGGAGCCAGGGGCGCTGGCATAGTACGGGCCGTACTTCTCGTCGTACACGATGACGTGCGTCGCGGTCTTTCCCCTGAACTCGGGATGGGCGGCGCGCGTCTGCGCCACGTGCTTCTCCGCCGCTGCGACGGCCTTCCCGGCAGTGGCCGTGAGGTCGAGCGTGCTGCCCAGCTTCTGGGTGAGCTCCTGCCAGCTCAGCTCGCCCTGAGCCGCGTAGAGCACGGGAGCGATGGCACTGAGCTTGTCGAAACGAGCCTGGTCGAACGTCTCGTAGGCGGCCAGGGCGACGATGAGGTCGGGGGAGGCGGCAGCCACCGACTCGGCGGACACCTCGGTTCCCGCTTCCGCGTCCCAGAGCGTGTTGATGCCCGCGGTGTCGGCGTCGTCGAGCCAGGGGTTGCGGTCGACCGTCGAGGGCGCGAACACCGGTGTACCGCCGAGGGCGATCAATGCATCGGTGTCGAGGGTGTTGGCGGTGACGATCGCGATGCGCTGCGGGCGCTTGTTGAGCTTGGTGTCGCCGAACGGCGTCTTCAGGGTGAGCGGGTACTTCGTGGTGCCCTCGGCAGCGGGGAGGGAAGCGGAGGCACCGGCCGAGGTCTTCTGTGCGGCGGGTTCACCGGAAGTCCCACATGCTGTGATCAGTGCCAGGCCGGCTAGGACGGCGCCGACCAGGCGGCTGACGCGTTGGCGGGGAGTGTGCATGGCGTGCGTGGGCCTTCCGGTTGGTGGTGCTCTGTGCCAGCCCTGCGCGATGACCGAATGAACGGGGCGACACGGGCTGCCAACTATGGTTAGCCTTACCTATGTGATGTCTCCAGTGCGAAAAGCGACAACTTCGATGCAGATCATGACAACCGGAGTGAGCGGATGACCCCGCGCGGCAGGGAGACGAGATCGCACGCGCATCTCTCCTCGCTCGATTTCCCGCTCCACATCCCGAGCGTCGACATCCCCGAACGGGTCCATGACGATGAACACATGGCCCTCTGGCAGATCAGGGGCAGCACCCTGGTGCAGTGTGGCGAGACGGCTGTGGAGATCAACGAAGGGGAGGTCATCTGGTTGCCAGCGGGGACCAGGCACGCACTGGAGGTCCGTGCGAACTCCGTACTGTTCCCGCTCTCGATCTCGGTGGACGAGATCGCAACGGTGCTCACCGACATCACGGTCGTGTCCATCCGTAACGATGAGAAGATCTACTTCCTCGCCCTCCACCAGAGCCAGAGCACGATCATCCGACCGTCGGCGAACATCCAGCGACAGGTGTTGTCGATCCTTGAACGCCGTGTGTTGGCTCCCGACGATCTACCGCTGCCGACGAGCCCCGGTGCGGCAGCGGTGGCGGGTGCCCTCCTGTTCAACCCGGGTGATGACCGGCGCATCCTCGACTGGGCACTCGAAGTGCGAACCAGCGGTCGGAGCCTGGAGCGGGCATTCGTCGCGGAGACCGGATTGACGTTCGGGCAGTGGCGCACCAGAAGTCGTATGCATGCCGCAGCCCGGCTTCTGCGCGCGGGTTCGTCGGTGGTCTCGGTGACCCAACGAGTGGGCTACGAGGATCCCAGCAGCTTCGCCCGTGCCTTCCGTGACTTCTACGGAATGAGCCCCACTGAGTATGCGACGCCGGATCGACAGCTCTGATGGATCGTCAAAGGGCTCTACCCGTGCGGTATTTGCTTCAGTCGGTGCGATCGCTGGGTAGCACGGATCACTGAGCGCCGCCATGCCGGATGGCTCGTCACCGAAGGGGCAACACGCTTTTCGGTGACGGCCGTTGTGGCGGGAGATGAACCCTGCCCGGGTTTGTTGTCACAACAGATGACATGGCGGCGAAAGGCTGCTCGGAATCCGGTGATTAACACTCCACGACACCGCCTGCTCGCGTTCAATGGGCTCCGGCCGAAGCTCGCACGGACGTGCGAGAGGACCCGGCCTCGCGTGGAAGGGGCAGGGAATGGACCGGCAAGCGGGGGTCGGAGCACCACTCCCGAGACGGCGCGCACTGAGTGAATCCGCGTTCGAGCCTTCCCGGAACCGTCTCGTCCACGACGACTCGTCGATCGAGAGGACAATCGGAATGAAAATGCGAGGCAGGTCGCGGATATGGCTCGGCGCCGCCCTGGCGACGCTGATGTCGACGTTCGCGTTGGCGCCGGGAGCCGCACAGGCACAGTCACCTTCCGACTCCGGGAACCGTTGCTCCGGGGGCTATGTGGCACTCACGTTCGACGACGGCCCAACGGCCAGCACGCCCGCATATCTGAAGGCGTTGCGCGATGCGGGACGGGTCAGGGCCACCTGGTTCGTGACCGGCGCGTTGGCCTCTGCCGACCCGAACGGAACTCGTCGGATCGCTGCTGACGGCCACCGCATCGGCAACCACTCGTACACCCATGCAAACCTTGTGGCACTCGACGCAGCCACCGCGTTCGCGGAGTTGCGTGACACCAGCCGCGTCGTCCGGGAACAGACGGGCCGTGCGCCGACGCTCTTCCGGCCGCCGTTCGGGAGTACCGATGCCCGAACTCGACAGGACGCGGCGAGACTTGGGATGACCGAGGTGATCTGGACGGCCGACACGGTCGACTGGAGCGGTATTCCCACCGAGACCATCGTGGCGAACGCGCTCACGGTGCAGGCCGGCGGCATCGTCTTGCTCCACGACGGTATCCCGGCAACGCTCGCGGCCATCCCGAAGATCGTCGAGGGTCTGGCCGAACGCAATCTGTGCGCGGGTCGGATCGTGTACTCGGCCCAGCCGGTCCAGGCATGGCCCGGGCTGACCTTCCACGCCAAGGCCGCGCGCTGGTGATACGGGCGATCACAACGGTGAAGCCCGTGCCGACCGACGGGATTCGCCGTATCGTCCGCTGATCTCGCACTACGTCGTCGACCGTCCGCGGCCCAGAGACCCAGAGGCCGGGAACGCCGGACGGTCGACGATGCTCGCGGCGGCCACATCGCTGGCGTCCCGTCCCACGGGCGACTCGGCACCGGCACCTCGGCCGGTGTGAATCGGTGCCGTACCGGTTGTGCCAGCTACGACAAGACCCGGCAGCCCGATTCTGCCCGCAGGCGCTGAACGACAGCCTCAGACCGTCCCCCCGAGAGCGAATCGGCTGAGGAAATCCTGCACGTGCGGGGCCACTTCCCGGGCGAGGTCCTCCGTGGTGTGCAGGGACTGGGAGACGCTCACCGGTGCGAGGTGGCCGCGCGGGAGCATGCGAGCGACCTCTTCGGCCAGGGCAGTGGGGTGTCGTACGTCCGTGCCGGGGATGACGAGGACGGGGGAGCGCACCTCGCGTAGCTCCGTCACATCGCGGAAGGAGCGGTCGCGGCCGATGGCGGCGGCAGCGGCGATGCTCGCCGGGTCGGACCGGGGTATCGCATCTCGTACCGCCGCACCGACGATCGGCGGGAACATTTCCAGGATCGGGGCCCAGGCGGCCTCCAAGCCCTCGGTGGAGGCACGTTCGGCGAAGGCATCCAGGAAGGCGGTCTCCGCCTCCTTGGCGGCATCGTCCTCGATGTCCTCGACACCGATCAGGATGCCCGCGCGGACCCGTTCCGGGTGGGCGAGCGCGGCGCGCAGGGTGATCGTCGACCCCAGCCCGGTGCCGCCGACCACCGCCCTTTCGGTGCCCAGATGGTCGAGCAGGGCAATGACGTCCGACGTGTACTGGTCCCAGGTGTGGCGCAACGGGTCGGCACACCTGGAGCGGCCGTATCCGCGCAGGTCCGGGAGTACGACCGTATGCCGGTCAAGGAGTCGTTCGGCGAGGGGCAGCAGGCTGTGGTGGTCCGGACCGCCGCCATGCAGCAGCACGACGGTGCTTTCGCCGGTACCGCGAGCCACGGCGTACAAGGGGGTTCCATCGGCAGCGGTGTAGGTCAACTCTGTCATGGCGAGAAGCCTCGCCCAAGTCCCGCTGATTTGCCTACCTCCTACGCCGCGCACCCACGGGATCAAGACGCTGGTTGCGAGGGAAAACCGACCTCGAAACCCCGCGACCCTTCGCCGACGAGGCCATTCCTGCGGTCCGAGCCGCGGTCACAGCGCACTGAACCCAGGGTGGTGATGTCGTTGTCGTCTGACGAGGAGTACACCTGCCGAGGCTCGCGCCGGCCGTTTCCTTCGCTCGGCCTCGTTCTCCCTCAGTTGAGGATTCTGCGTATCAGCTCGATCATCTGGTCCGGATTGCCGATCCAGTCCATGTGGCCTTGTCCCTCGATCTCCGTCAGGGTGCTGCCGGGAATTCCGGCGTGCAATTGTCGCGAGCCCTCGATGGGAACCATCTCGTCCTGTGCGAAACCGATGACGGAAGTGGGTGCGGTGATCTTCGGAAGGATTTCTCGGATGTCGCTCCGGAGGGCCACTTCGATCTGCCGGGAGATTCCCGGCTCGGGCCAGGCGTGATTGTCGAGCGAGGCGTTCAAGCCTTCGTGGCCCCAACTGTTCACCGCGGGAGGGCTGAATCCGGTCCCGATTGGCCGGGACGATGGTCCTAGTCCCATGTGCCGAGTCGAATACGGCCTGCGGTGTACGGGAAATCTTCCGCGATAGGAGTACCGTTTTCGGCCTTGTGCGCCCCCAAGCCGTGGCGACCCAATCGGAGCGGCCGGATACGCGTCGGCGCATGCACTGTCCCGGGCGCGATGCCGTGGACGAACCGTGGGGAAGCCGTTGTGATCACGCCCGCCTCACGTTGTGCAGTGGGTCCGGTGACGGTGTTCTCGTCTGTCGATCCCCGACCACCGGGGCGTGCGGATGTCGCGCGTGTGTCGACTCACCTCTTGAGGAACGGTGCAGCGACACACGCGCGATCTTCGCCATGCGGTCTTGCCGTGTCTTGGGGAGAGGGCCGTACGGGACCCGAAGTCGGTGGGACGGTGCGGGGCGCTGGGTTCTTGCCGGCACCGGCTGCAGTCGGCCGGGGTCTGGCCGAGGAGGCGGCTACGCCCCCGCGCGGTTGCCGCACCACGCGGAGATTATTCCCTGAGTGTCCTTGCGCACGCTGTTGTCACCAGCCGGGGCGGGGCTCCCTTGACTGCTGGGGTGCGGTCCGGACGGCCTGTCAGTAGGCCCGGAGGAAGTACTTGGTGCGGAAACCGCTGACAGAGCAGTCGAGTGTGCTCTGTGTGTTCGTGTAGGTGAAGCCGGACGGAATGGTGCATGCCCACAGGCCCGTGCTGGGCGCCCGCAGGAAGTACTTGGCGCGGAAGCCGCTGACAGAGCAGTCGAGGGAGTTCTGCACACTGCTGTAGGTGTAGCCCGAGGGGATCGTGCACGCCCAGAGGCTGTCCGAGGGCGGCTGGACGAAGTACTGGGTCTGGAAGCCGGTGCCTCCACAGCTCAGTGTGCTCTGCGTGTCGCTGTAGGTGTAGCCGGGCGGGATGGAGCAGGACCAGAATCCGGCGAGGGCCCCGCTCTCCGCCTGGGTGATGGATCCGCGGCTGTCAGCGGCGGATCGCTCGGTGGGGGCTGTCGAGGCCGACGCGGTCGTCGGGACCAGCGCGGCGGCCAGCATCACAGCCGCGGAACCGCTACCGAGCAGAAGCGTACGAAGTCTCGATCTGATCATAGGGAAAGCACTCCTAGTTGGTCGTTCGTCGGACTGAACCAACGGGTGGGCCGACCGGATCTGTCCCTCGTGTCGGCCGCCGCAGTGCGTGCGTTCGAATGGTCACAGTTGCATAGGCCCCCGACAAGAGCGGTTCAGTGGGTTCAGTTTGATTCCGGTCGTTCTGAGTAATCGTCCACCTGCGTGTTCGCAGGTGGGACCCACTCCTGGCGCGCAACACCTCGGCCGAAACAACACCGCCCGCCCAAACGGCCCGGTGACAACTCGACCCAACAGTGCATTCACATCTGTCGGTCGACCGAACGGGCAGCCCTCGGTCCTGCGGAAACAGCTGGTGGCCAGGCACGATGAGTGCCGCCGGCGCCGAACTCCATTCGGGCGGCGTGGTGATGACACAACGGGCGTGTGTTGTGCGAGAGAAGTGGAGCCGGCCACTCCTGGTGCGGGGTACGGAACGGTCCTACCGTCCGGGCCGGGTCTTGTGCGCGATGAGGACGAGCGCGTCACCGCGAGTTGGTCGAAGTACTCGTCGCTGCTGAACGGAAGCAGCTCTGCTGCTGCCCGAGCGTTCGGTAGGTCCCACTCGGGATGGGCGTCGAGCAGCGGCGCGGGAACGGGTTGGCGGATGAATAAGCGTTCGGTCTCGTCACTGCCCGGCGTGACGCGTTCGTCGAGGGAGATGAGGGTGGCCCGGGGTGCGGCGCGGTACTGCTCTCGTGCTCCCTGGTAGACCCGGCGCATGGTTGCCCGCCAGTCGCCGGGGTGTGTCATGCCCGGCGATGCTCGGGGCGTGGGGGCGGTCCGTAGGCCAGGGCGAGGGCGTTCCGTACCGCGACGCGTCCGACCGCGCGAAAGGCTCCCGGGTGGGAGTCCACTTCGTGGACACGCATCGCGCGCAGCACGACCGCGACCGCCGCGGTGGTTCCCGAGGCCAAATCCGCCAACTCTTCGCGGATACCGGTGTCAAGTGCAGTGTGATAGGCGGATCGATCCTCCGTGCTGACGAATCCCCGGGTGTCCAGATGTGCGGATACCTCGAAGACGACGCCTTCCTCCCATGGCTCGAAGTCCACGGTGACCTCGGCGAAATCCGAGGGACAGCTCCGCTGGCGCGCGTACACAGCCCGGACCGATCGGATGGGGCAGGGCGGGAACACTCGGGCCTCTGAGTCCATGCGGTCACCGTAGTCCGACGGGGGTGGAAGACTGTCGGCCGGCGCCGGATCGTCGCCGCGCAGGGCCCAAGGGGAACGATTCGCCGTTCCTTCGCCGTGGGCGCCGCGGGGTGACTCACCGCCGATGCCCGATTCCCGATGGCCATGGCCAACCTGCGGCGACACGGAAGGCGTCGGGCACGCACGCGGTCGATATGTGTTCGACAGTTGAGTATGTGTGCGGATGTCGTTGAGCCCTTGCGGTGGAAGGGTGAAGGGCGCGGAGGGGTACCCCACCGCGGACAGTTCGAGTACTACGTAACGGAGGCAGATCATGCGACAGTTAGGAACGGTTGGCACGGTCCTCGTGCTGGCGGGTGCCGCACTCATGGGGACGACCGGAACGGCGGGTGCTGTGACGGGTCAGGCGGACAAGGCCCCCTCGGCGACGGTGTGTTCCACGCCTTGGGGAAGCGGCACCGAATCAGCGACCTCCTCGGTCGTCGAGACGCTGAAGAACATCCGGACGGGTCAGCACACGTGCTACGACCGCATGGTCTTCGACATAACCGGCGCCACCGGCAAGGTCGGCTACCACGTCAGCTACGTGAACGCCTTCCACCAGGACGGCACCGGCAACCAGATCCCGGTCAAGGGTGGCGCCATCCTCCAGATCTATGTGAACGCCCCGAGCTACGACCCGGAGACCGGCAGTGTCGTCTACCCGGGTAGGGGCGGGCAGCCGTTGCCCGGGGTGAACATCACCGGCTACCGGACCTTCAAGGACACCAAGTTCGGTGCGAGCTTCGAAGGGCAGACCCAGGTGGGCCTGGGCGTGCGCGCCAAACTTCCGTTCCGCGTCCTCCAGTCCGGCGACAAGCTGATCGTGGACGTCGCGCACACCTGGTAGGCGAACGAACACCAGGCCGCCCGGCCGCACTCTGGATGCCCCGGGCGGCCTGGCTCCGTCGAGCGGGCGTCTCGGGGCACCCGCCGGGCAGACTTCAGGCGATCATCTGTCCGATCGAGGCTGCGGCGCGGCGCAGGGTCTGAGCCAGAGGGGAGACGGAGTCCATCTGGTCACCGAGGTCGACCCCGGACACACTGATGGCCGCGACCGGCGCCTGGCGGCGGGAGAGGATCACCGCGGCGACTGCCTCGACACCGGGCACGGCCTCCCCCCGGGACAGGCCGACGCCGCCTGCCGCACGAACGCTGGCGAAGGTGTCGGCCAACTCGGCGGCCCGCTCCGCGCCGACCGTGTCGATAAGTCGGTCCGGCTCGTAGTAGGCCAGAATACTGCGGCCGGTCGCCGTGCTGTCGATGGGGAATGTGTCCCCCACGCTGAGTACGAGATCGAGGGGCGTACTGGGAGTCCAGATCCGCTCGATCACTGCGGACACATCGCCGACGGCGACGGACAGGTTCGC
Source organism: Streptomyces sp. NBC_00690 (assembly GCF_036226685.1). Lineage (NCBI taxonomy): Bacteria > Bacillati > Actinomycetota > Actinomycetes > Kitasatosporales > Streptomycetaceae > Streptomyces > Streptomyces sp. NBC_00690. The sequence goes on along the minus strand of NZ_CP109009.1, from coordinate 1,081,026 downwards.
CGTCCAGGGCTGATCGGCGATGTCGTTCGCCTGGAGTTCGACCATGTACGGCAGGGCCAGTCTGCGCACCAGGAGATCGTCCAGGTAGCGGTTCGCCAGCAGGATGGACGCCGGGCCGACCCCGAAGAGGCCGCGCTCTTCGACCACCATGCCTTGGGGGAGCAGGGACCGCAGCAGCCGGTGGACCACGGTGCGGTCCAGGCCGGCGCTGCGGGCGATCTCCTGTACGGACATCGGCGCCGTGCTGTCCCGCAGGAGGTTGAGCAGGTCGAAGGCCCGGGTCACCGACTGGACCACTGACCGCCTGGCCACCGGTGCCTCGGGGACCTCGGGGGCCTGGGTCTGCTTCGTTGTCACGGGGCCTCCACGGCAAGGTGATGTCCGGGTCGGAGCAATGTGCGGAATGTGATGGCTCTGTGCGCAATACGTCAACACTATGCGTATTGCGCTGTCAATCTTGTCATGTCTGGTCCACCGGTTTCCAGCCGGTGGATTTGAGGGCCTCCTCCGCGAACCGCATGTCGAGGACTTCGTCGTAGGCGAACGCCTTGCCGTCGGTGTCGGCGACGAGCCGGTTGTCGAACCAGGCGGCCAGCGAGTCGCGGGGGACGATCGGGGACCGCCAGGAGAGCTGGACGAGTTTCCACGCGTACTCCCAGATGGGTTGTTCCAACTGGCTGAAGCGCGTCTTGCGGAGCAGCTTGCCCGCTTCCTCGGGGTTGTCTATGAGGGCACGCATGGCCTTGACGTCGGCACGGACCAGCGCGCGGTACAGATCGGGGTTGGCTTCGACGTCCTCGGTGCGCGCCTGGAGGGTCATGCCCTGGACACGTTCGGCGCCCTCGATCTCACCGGTCTGGTTGACCAGCAACTGCACGGCGCCGAATTCGAGGACGGCCTTCTCCGCGGCGGGCGGGACCCCGACGAAGCCGTCGATCTGCCCGTTCGCCAGTGCGGCCAGGGAGTTGGCGGCGGTCTGGAGGGGGACGATCCTGGCGTCCTTCGCCGGGTCGAGACCGGCTTGTCTGAGTGCGAGTCTGGTGAAGCCGTCGGTGATGCTGCCGGGTGCGGTGATGCCGAAGCGTCCGTTGCGGACCTTGCCGATGGCCGCCCGGCGCTCGGCGAGCGGGCTGTCCGCGGTGACGCCGACGCGATCGGCGAACTTCTTGCTGAGCACGAGGATCGACGGCATCGTGTTGGTGTGGGCGAGGAGGACCTTGAGCCGCCGTCCCTTGGCGACCGCGGACAGGAGTTCACCCGGTGCCGAGAGATTGGCGTGGCCTTCTCCCGAGAGCAGTCCCGTCATCGCGGCCGGGCCGCCACCGAGGGGTACCCGCTTCACGGTGAGCCCCTCCTTCTTGTAGTACCCGTCGTCCTCGGCGAGGTAGCTCACCGACCACAGCAACAGGGAGTCCTTGGCGGCGTGTACGAGTTCCACCGTGCCGGAGCCGGCACCGGCGGGAGCCGGTGGCTTTGAGCACGAGGCAAGGAGCGGCACGGTGGCTGCTCCGGCCGCCCAGCTGAGGACCTTGCGGCGGGAGGGGCTGGGGAGTGAGGGGCGTATGTCGGTGCGTCTGGGCAGCATGAGATGACCTTTCGTACACGAGGGGGTGCGATTTCGGCCGTCGTCGGCGCGGGGCGCCGGGGGTTCCGGTGGCGCCCCGGAAGCAAGGGGCAGCCGTCGGGTGGTGGCGGTTCGGAAGCGAGCGGTGGTGCTCAGGCGGTGGCGGGGCGCCAGCGCAAGGTGCGGCGTTCCAGCAGCCCCACCGCCCCGGTGAGGGCGAGGCCGAGCACGGTGGTCACCAGCAGCGCGGCGAACGAGCCCGCGGTGTCGTACTGGTTGGCGGTGACCGAGATGAGGTAGCCGAGACCCTCGTTGGAGGTGAACATTTCGGCGACCACGGCGCCGATGAGGGCGAACGGCACCGACATCCGCAGTCCGGCGAAGACCCAGACGAGGGCCGATGGGATGAGGACCTGTCGTACTGCGTCGAACCGGGAGGCGCCCATCACCCGGATCACGTCGATCAGATCACGGTCGACGTCACGCGCTCCGGCGAAGGTGTTCATGAAGACCGGGAAGAACACCAGGGTGGCCGCGAAGAGCACCTTGGTCTCCAGGCCGATGCCGAACCAGAGAATGAACAGCGGGATGAGCGCGACACGCGGGATGGAGTTGAACGCCACCAGGAAGGGATCGAGGGTCCGGGCCACCAGCGAGCTGACGCCGAAGAGCAGCCCGACGGCGATTCCGGCGGCGGCTCCGGCGACGAAGCCGAGTGCGGTCTCCACCAGCGTGGCCCAGACGGCGGGCAGGAGTTGTCCCTCCCCGGCGAAGTCGACCAGCGCCGACCATACGGCGCCAGGACTGCTGATCCAGAACTCCGACACCAACCGACCCGATGCCAACTCCCAGGAGCCGAGGGCCAGCAGGGTGAGCGCCACCCGGGCGACGGTGACGACGAGGGTCCTCCTGCGCCGCTCACGGATGCTGGGGTCGACGAGGAAGACCTCGTCGACCGGGTCCGCAGTGCCGATGCGCTTGCCGCCGGTGGAACTGAGGGTCGTTTCGGTCATGGCCTATGCCTCGCTTCCCTGATGGATGTCCTCGCGGAGCGCCGCCCACAGACGGTCGAAGTACTCCCCGAAGCCGGGTTCGAATCGAATGCTGAAGGGGTCGCGCGGTCGGGGCAGGTCGATGCGTTCGACGGCTTTGATCCGGCCGGGTCGGGCGGACATCACGATCACCCGGTCGGCGAGCGATATCGCCTCGGTGAGGTCGTGGGTGACGAACACGAGCGTCTTGCCGGTGCCTTCCCAGGTACGCAGCAACTCCGCTTGCAGCACCAACTTGAGCTGGGCGTCGAGTGCTCCGAACGGCTCGTCCATGAGGAGGACGTCGGGCTCGTAGACCAGGGAGCGGGCCAGTTGGGCCCGCTTGCGCATGCCGCCGGAGAGTTCGCTGGGGTAGTGCTTCTCGAATCCGGTCAGTCCGACCAGCTCGATCTGGCGAGCGATGCGTTCCTGCCGCTCCTGCTTGGTGAGGCGGGCTCGTCCACCGAGGCTGAGGGGGAGGGCGATGTTGTCCTCGACCGTGCGCCAGGGGAGCAGATTGTCCTTCTGGGTGATGTAGGCGACCTCGGTGTTGACTCCCGTGAGGGGGTTGCCGCGGTACAGCAGCCGTCCGGTGCCGGGTTTCATCAGTCCTGCGGCGAGGTTGAGGAGGGTGGATTTGCCGCAGCCGCTGGGGCCGACGATGGCGAGCAGCTCCCCGTCGCCCACTTCCGCGGTGACCTGGGACAGCGCGTGTACCTGCTGGCTGCCCTTGAAGAAGACCTTGGATACGTCGTGGAATTCCAGGATCGGGTTCATATGCACCGTCCGTATAGTTTTGCGAAGCGGATCAGGGTGGAATCAATAACTCCTTGAGCGCATTGCGCCTACCGCGTGCGTAAAAGTGCCTCAGTATCAGTACTAACGCAGGGGGTGTCAACGCTTCCCCGCAGCCGCCCGCTCGATCTCGTCGAGCAGTTCATGCAGGTCGACAGCGGCCCCGAAGTCCGGGAGCAGGGGGTCACGCCGTCCGTCGCGTACCGCTGCGCCCAGTGCCGCGTACGCGGAGGCGACGTTGTGGCCGGGGTGCGAGGCGGGCAGCGGTGACGGATGCGCCAGTGCGGCGTGCGGTGCGATCTCCGCACTCGGAGACCCACCGAGCGGGGTCACGGTGAGGGACAGTCCGCCGAACTGCGGCTGACTCGTCCCCGTGAGGGCCAACGAGCCCTCCGTGCCCAGGATCTCCACGGCGAAGGTCTCGCGCGGTCCGGTCTGCGAGACATGGGCCACGGTGATGACACCCGCATGGTCGAGGACCGTGACGAGGGTGTCCGGCGCGTCCCGGGGCAGCCGTTCCCCCGTGTCCACGAGGAACTCAGGCACCGCCGACCAGAGCCGCGCACTGTCCACCCGAGGCCGTCCGAGGACCACCCCGAGCATGTCGAGTGCGTGCCCGGCAGGGATGGTGAGCACGTTGGCGCCTACCGACTGGTGACGCAGATGCGCCCGGTGCGCGGGCCGCGGCAGCAGACCGTGCGGCAGGTACAGTCGCAGATTCGCCGACAGCGGTCTGCCGATGCGCCCGGACGCCAGCAGCGCGGCGGCCGTCCTCAGCTGTGGTGAGTAGCGCCCCTGGAGGCCGGTGACATGGACTTGCTCCGGGTGGGCGGCCGAGAGCTCCGCCAGTTCACGGGCCTGGTCCGAACCGGTGGCGAGCGGCCACTCGCAGTAGATGTGCTTGCCCGCGGCGATGGCGGCCCTGACGATCTCCGCGTGCCGGGGCACCCGGACGGTGACGACCACGATGTCCACCGCATCGTCGACCAGGACATGATCGAGTTCGTGTGTCGCCGGTACGCCCCACCGTTCGGCGGCGGCCGATGCGGACTCGGGCGAGGACGTCACCAACCGCTCCAGTCGCAGGTCGTCCAGTGCGGCGATCGCGGGGAGGTGTGCGGCGCTGCTCCAGTGGTCGGCGCCGGCGCCGACCACCGCGACGCCCAGGGTGTCAGTTTTCACGAGGGTCTCCGATTTAGGTGTAGTGGTGTGGGGAACGGCGCAGTGTCGACTGCTGTGCGTGGTCGTGCTGCACCCAGAGGACGGCGTCCTCTTCGTCGAGCACCTCGGCGGCGCGATCCATGCTGCGCAGGGATTCGTCGACATCCGCGTTGAAGGTGGGGACCACGCGCCGCGTCCAGTTCTCCAGACTGTGCGCGAGGTCGCCCGAGATGAGCACGGGCCCGGTGTCCGGCAGCCGCACCAGCAGTGACTGGCTGCCGACGGTGTGTCCGGGCAGGCGCAGGATCACGACCGATCCGTCGCCGAACACATCGTGGTCGCCGTCCAGAGGGGTCACGGCCCGTTCCCGCAGCGAGGCGTAGGTGCCGGGATCGAAGCCGTGGTCACCGGGCGAGGCACCGAAAGCGGCTGTGTACTCGTCGCGTTGGACCAGCAGGGTCGCGCGGGAGAACAGTGTCGCGTTGCCGACGTGGTCGGGGTGGAAGTGCGACAGCGCCAGGAAATCGACGGTGTCGGCCGGGCACCCGGCCTCGGCGAGTTGGCGTTCCAACGAACCGTTCACATGAAACACCGCGATGTCCCCGACTCGGTGCCCGTCCGGTTCCTCGGCCAAGGCGTCGGGCAGCCCCGCGTCCCACACCAGGGTGCCGCGCGTCGGATGGACGACGAGGTAGCAGGAGTCGGCGAGGGTGCGCCGAACCCCCTGCCCCGCGTCCGGCTGGAACAGAGCCCAGTCCAGGATCTCGATGGTGCCTCCGTCGAGGACGTGCAGTCTCATCCCTCACTCATCCCTTCCGTACGCCGGCGACCTGGTCGTACGCCAGTCGGTTCAACGACTCTCGATCGTCGGGGTGTGCGATCCGGATCATGCGCCGCACCCGTTCGCTGATGGACATTCCGCGTAGTTCAGCGACGCCGTACTCGGTCACGATCGCGTCTGCGTCCGCGCGACCGGTGGTCACGATTCCGGAGGAGAGCCGTGGAACGATTCTGGTCTTTCCGGACCTGGTGCGGGAGGGGAGGGCGATGATCGAACGGCCCCCGGGGGAGGCGAGGGCGCCTCGTACGAAGTCCACCTGACCGCCGATCGTGCCCACGTAGGTCGAGCCGGCGACCTCGGCGGATACCTGCCCGCTGAGATCCACTTCGAGCGCGGAGTTGATCGCGGTGAAACGGGGCAGCCGGCGCAGGACATCCGGTGCATGGGTGTGATCGACCGGGTCCACCCGCAGTCCTTCGTTGCGGTGTGCGAAGTCGAAGAGTCGCCGGGTGCCCAGCAGGCCACCGGTCACGCTCACCCCGCGGTCCACGGGTTTGGCGGTGTTGGTGACGGCCCCGGATTCGATGAGATCCACCACCGCATCGCCGATCACCCCGCTGTGCAGCCCCAGGTCCCGGTGGCCGGTGAGCAGACCGGCAACAGCTGCCGGCACCGCGCCGATCCCCAGTTGCAGGGTGGCGCCGTCGGGGACGAGGCCCGCCACCTGGGCGGCGATCGCCGAATCCACTGCGGAAGGGGGGCGACCGGGAATCTCCACCAGAGGGCGGGAGGTGCGCACCGCGAGGTCGATGAGTCCCGCGTCGAAGGTGTGCCGGGAGAAGGTCCACGGTGCCTGTTCATTGACCTCGGCGATCACCGTACGCGCCGCGGAGACCGCCGCCGCCGCGCAGCCACCGGCCGCCGAGAGGCTCAGCTCACCCCCCGGACCCTCGCTGACCTGGGCGAGTACGACATCGATCCGGAGCGTACGCGAGGTGATGAGCCGAGACAGCTCCGACAGATGGATGGGCAGCACCTCCATCACCCCGGCACGGCACAGCGCCCGCTGGCAACCCACCGCACCCAGACCGGTGAAGGAGATCGCATCGGCGTGTTCGGGGCGGACCACATCCGTGAACCCCGCCCCGCCGAACACGACGTCGAACCCACCGATCGCATGGCGCTGGGCGAGCAGCCTTTCGATGAGCGGCAGCGGCTCACCGGCGCCCTGCGTCCAGAGCACGGTGTCTCCGGGCCGCACGATCCTGGTGAAGTCGATGTCGTCGAGCGCGGTGATGCGTGCGGGCTCCAACCGGGCGGTGCTACGGGTACGGTCCGACGACGTCATGATGTGCCCACCACCCGGCCGTGCACGGGCACACCACCCGCGAGTACCGCGCGTACGTTCTCGAAGATCTGCGCCACCTCGTCGAGCACTCCCAGCCGGGATCCGCCGGCTATGTGAGGGGTCAGCACGACACTGTCGAGCGCGCACAGCGGGTCGGTGCGCGGACGGGGCTCCACCCGGTGGACATCCAGGCCCGCCCCGCCGAGCCGTCCTTCGACCAGTGCCTCGTAGAGGGCGTGTTCATCGACGAGCCGACCGCGACCGGTGTTGACGAGCAGCGAGCCCGGACGCATCGCAGCGAACTCGGCCGGTCCCAGCAGCGGCGCCCCGCGACCGGCCCCGGGCACATGGAGGGAGACGACATGGGATTCGGCGAGGAGATCGGGCAGCGAGCGGTAGTCGACGCCGAGCTCCCGTTCCTGGGCCGGGGAGCGTCGGGTGCGCCCCGTGTAGAGCAGTCGCATCCCGAAGGCGCGGGCCCGTTCGGCGACGAGCGAACCGACCTCGCCCAGACCGACGATGCCCAGGGTGCGGCCCTCCAATCCCCCGAGCCCGGTCAGTCCGGCCCAGTTGTAGGTGACGTCCCGGCCCGGACACCCGCTGCCCGCCCGTACGGAGCGATCTGCGGCCGGGAGCCGTTTGACCAGGGCGAGCATCAGCAGCAGGGCGTGCTCGGCCGTGCGCACCAGGCTCGGCCTGGGCAGACACGACACCTCGATTCCGCGCTCGCGGGCTGCTTCGAGATCGATCGCGGTGGGGCGTGCGCCCAACCGTTGCACCAACCGCAGCCGGGGAGCCGCTTCGATGACGCCGCGGTCCGCTGTTCCGCGGCGCAGTACGAGGACGGTGGCCTCGTCGGGACGGGAGGTGAGGGCGACACCACCGTGCGGGCTGAGCTCCGAGCGCAACGTCCGTACGGCGGCCAGATCGGGGAGGTCCGGTGCGAAGAAGTCGGCCACCGCCTGCCAGTCGGGCGCGGTACGCGCGGTGAGCAGCCTTTGGACCAGGGTCAGGACGTGGTCGTCGTCGAGGAACGCGATGCGTACGGGATCCGCCGTGTTGTGTTGGGCCGACCTCCGCCGTGGGCCGGGCCGGGCCGGGGCCGCGGCGGGATCCCCTCGGCGGGGTGGTGTGAGGGCAGTCATCCCATTGCCCCGCGGAAGTCGGGGGTGCGCTTGGCGCGCAACGCCTCGCCACCCTCCTTGGACTCGTCCGTAGCGAAGTACAGGGCGAGGGCCTGGAAACCGAGGTGACCGATGCCCCTGATGCTCTCGCTGTCGGCGTTGAAGGAGCGTTTGGCGATGGCGAGGGCCGTGGGGCTGAGCGCATTGATCTCGCGGCACCACCGGTCGACTTCGTCGTCGAGTTCAGCATCGGGCACGACCTGGTTGATGAGCCCCATCCGCAGCGCCTCGGCCGCCGGATACTTGCGGCAGGTGAACCACATCTCGCGGGCCTTCTTCTCCCCGATGGTCCTGGCCAACAATGCGGTTCCGAAGCCCGGGTCGACCGAGCCCATCTTCGGCCCAGCCTGCCCGAACACGGCGTTCTCGGCGGCTATCGCCAGGTCGCACAGGGTGACGAGCACATTGCCGCTGCCGATCGCATAGCCGCGCACCTTGGCGATGACGGGCTTGGGCACGTCCCTGATCGCGCTCTGCACCTCCTCCACCGGGACCCCGAGGATGCCTCGCCCCCGTCCCACCCGGTCGGACTTCTTCTCCGTGGAGTCCCCGCCGACGGCGAAGGCACGGTCCCCCGCGCCGGTGAGCACGATGACGCCGATGTCGCGGTTCCAACCTGCGCGTTGGAGGGCGTCCGCCACCTCGGTATAGGTGTGTCCGCGGAAGGCGTTCAGCTTCGCCGGGCGGTTGAAGGTGATCGTTGCGACATGGTCCTTCTCCTCGTAGAGGATGTCCTCGTAGCCGGGGTCACCAGGGTCGTTGGGAGTGTTGGGGTCATCGTGCGGGTTCTGGGGCATGGCCTTCTCCGGTGTCGGTGTGATGCGGGGTGGGAGGGGGTCACGGCGCTGTGGCGGTCGTGTGCAGCGCCTTCTTGTCGACCTTGCCGTAGGCGTTTTTGGGCAGTTCGGGGACCAGGTGATAGCGGCGGGGGCGCTTGAACCGGGCGATCAGGCCGCGGCAGTGCGCGTCCAGGGCTGTCGTGTCGGTGTGTTCAGGATCGGTCGGTACGACGAACGCGACGACGAGTTCGCCCCACTCGGGGTCCGCGACGCCGACGACGGCGGCCTCGGCGACGCCGGGATGGCTGACCAGCGCTTCCTCGACCTCGCGAGGGTGGATGTTGGTGCCACCGGAGACGATCAGTTCCTTGGACCGGCCGGCCAGGGTGAGATAGCCGTCCTCGTCGAAGACTCCGAGGTCGCCGGTGCGCAGCCAGCCGTCGCGCAGCGCCGCCGCCGTGGCCTCGGGATCGCGCCAGTAGCCGGCCATGACCGTGGCGCCCATGACCTCGATCTCACCGATGCGGCCGGGTGGCAGCGGTCTGCCCTCGCGGTCGCAGACCCGTACGCGGACGGCGCTGTGCGCGGTGCCCACACCGGCCAGCCGCGCTGTGTGTCGGGGGTGTTCGGTGTTTCGGTGGTCGGCCCTGGACAGGGTCGTGATGGTCATGGGCGATTCGCCCTGGCCGTAGATCTGGACGAAGCGCTGCCCGAGGACCGAGACCGCGTCCTGGATGTCGGCCAGGTACATGGGCCCACCGCCGTAGATCACGGTCTTGATCCCGTTGCCGTCCGTGCCCCGCTGGCGGGCGGCTTTGACCAGCCGTCGCACCATGGTGGGCGCGGCGAAGAGGGACATCTGGCCCACCCGCTCGGCCAGTGTGAGCACCTCGTCCGCGTCGAACCGTCCGGTGGACGGGAAGACATGACGTGAGCCCGCACGGACGTGGACCAGCCCGGACAGGCCGGCGCCGTGGGACAGCGGGGCCGCGTACAGCACTGCCTCGCCCGGCCCGATTGGATCGACATCCGCGATCTGACACAGGGCCATGGCCAACAGATTGCCGTGGGTGAGCATGACGCCCTTGGGGCGACCGGTGGTGCCCGAGGTGTAGAACAGCCAGGCGAGATCTCCGGGACTCCGCTCGGCCGGTTCGCGCGCTCCTCGTACCTCGCGCCAGGGGGCATCGTCCACCGGGACGTGGGTCGCGCGGTTCATCGCCTCGGACGTGTCCGTTCCACCACCCGTGGCCTTGGCGTCGATGAAGACGACGGTGGCGCCCGCGTCCTCGATGACGGCCGCTCTCTCCCCGGGCGTGAGTTTGCGGTTCACGGGTACGGCTACCGCGCCGCACCACCAGATGCCGTACAGGCACTCCAGGTACCGGGCCGAGTTGGTGAGGTGGAGCGCTACCCGGTCACCGGGAGTGACACCGTGCTCGGCGGCCAGCCAGGCCCCCACCGATGCCGAGGAGGCCGCGAAGGCCGCGTAGTCGGAATCCACGTGTTCGCCGGTGAGCAGGGCCGGAGCTCCGGGGCTGCGCAGGGCAGTGGTGGCGAGCCAGTGTGCGATGTTCATCTGCGTACCCTCCTCACCGCAGCAGGATCTGGACGGTCTTGAGCTCCTGGAACTCCTCCAGACCGATGTGTCCGAACTCGCGGCCGGTGCCGCTGTCCTTGTAGCCCCCGTGCGGCATGTCGTCGATGCCCGCCGTGTTGTAGCTGTTCACGAAGACCTTGCCGGTGCGGATGCCCTTCGCCACCCGGATCGCCGTGTCCAAGGAGCGCGTCCAGACGCCTCCGGCGAGTCCGTAGGCGCTGTCGTTGGCGAGCGCGACGGCTTCTTCCTCGGTCTCGAACGGGATCACCGCGAGGACCGGTCCGAAGACCTCCTCCTGCGCGAGGCGCGAGGAGTTGTCCACCTGGTCGAACACGGTCGGTTCCACGAAGTGCCCCTGCTTGAGGGCCGGGTCGTTGGGAATCCCGCCACCGGTGACGAGATGGGCCTCGGAGCGTCCGAGATCGATGTAGCCGAGTACGCGCTCACGCTGCTGTTCACTCACCAGCGGACCCATGGTGGTCGCGGGGTCCCGCGGATCGCCGAGCACCTGGGCGCGGGCGTGTTGGGTGAGCGCCGCGAGGAACTCGTCGTGGATGTCGCGGTGGAGCAACAGCCTGCTGCCGGCGGAGCACTGCTGGCCGCTGTTGAACGTGAAGGCGGTGAGCGCGGTCAGTGCCGCATCCTCGAAGGGCGCGTCGGGGAACACGATGTTCGCCGACTTGCCCCCGAGTTCGAGGGCGACCCGCTTGGTGTTGACGGCCGCTGACCGCATCACGTCCCGACCGCTGGCGGTCGAACCGGTGAACGCGATCTTGTCGATCTTCGGCGATGCGGAGAAGTGCCGGCCCACGACCGCACCGCGCTCCCGCTGTGAGGTGACGACGTTGAAGACCCCGTCGGGCAGTCCCGCCTCGGTGAGGAAGCGGGCGAGGAGCAGTGCGGGCCCGGGGCAGAGGTGCGAGGGCTTGGCGACGACGGTGCACCCCGCGGCCAGTGCCGGAGCCAGCTTGCACACCACACCGAGCAGCGGGAAGTTCCAGGCCGTGATGAGTGCGGCGACACCGACCGGTTCGCGCAGGACGAGTCCGAGCGCATCCGGGTTGCGGTCGCTGACCGCCGAACCCTCGGCTGACAGGGCGAGCCCGGCATAGTAGTCCAGACACCGTGCGGCGGCGGCCACTTCACCGAGCGCCAGGGTGACCGGCTTACCGGACTCCAGGACCATGCGCTCGGCCACCGCGGCGGAGTGTTCGGTCAGCAGCCTGGCTGTTGCGCTCAGTACCTGGAAGCGGACGCGGGCGGGAGCGGTGGGCCAGGGTCCTTCGTCGAAGGCGTCGCGGGCGAGGCCCACGGCTCGGGCCGCATCCGCTTCGTCACCGTCCGCGAAGACACCGGCGAGGGTGCCGTCGAAGGGGCTGAACCGTTCGAAAACGGCGCCGGACGCGGCGGGGCGGTCGGCGCCGCCGAGCCAGAGTTCGTGGTGAGGGGGTTGGGGCAGGGACGTCATGGGAGATCCTCCGGGATCGAGTGTTCGGGGTGCGCAGGCCGGGTCAGGTGTGGGTGAGGCCGCCGTCGCAGGCGATGGTCTGCCCGGTGATGAAGGCGGCTGCTGGGGTGCTCAGGAACAGCACCAGGCCGACGAGGTCCATCGGCACTTCCTCGCGCTGGATGCACTGGGCGGCGATGAGCCGTGCTTTGCCCTCCTCGGTGACCGTCTCGCGCGGTACCTCGGTGAACGTCCCACCGGGCTGTACCGCGTTGACCGTGATGCCGTGGCTGCCCAACTCCCTGGCGAGGGAGTTGGTCATACCGACGAGGGCGGCCTTCGACGTCACGTAGTGGAGGTAGTTCTTGACTCCCAGGGGCACTGCGCCCGAGACGATGTTCACGATCCGTCCCCAGCCCGCCTGCCGCATATGCGGGGCGACGGCGCGGGCACAGAGGAAGGCGCCGGTCACATTGACACCGAGCACCGCGTCCCACTCGTCGAGGGGAATCTCATCGAACGGGCGCATCGCGAGACTGGAGAAGATGGCCGCATTGTTGATCAGCACATCGACACGTCCGTACTCCCGGACGACCGACTCGACGAGCGCCTCCACGGATTCGGGATCGGAGACATCCGTCTCCACCGCGAGGGCTGTGCCACCTGCACGGGCTATCTCCGCGGCGACCTTGCGGGCGGAGTCCCCGTTGATCTCCGCGATCACCGTGATGGCCCCTGCCGCGGCGAACTCCCGTGCGTACTCGCGGCCTATGCCCTGGCCGCCGCCGGTGATGACGACGACCCGGTCGCGTACGGCGAAGTCACGTCCGCGCGAGACGCTGTCATAGGTGGTGGACTCCGGTGCGCTGACTGCGTTCATGCCTGCTCCTCGTGGTGTGAATGGGTGGGCGACGGGGTCCACTGGCACAGGCGCCATGTTCCGTCGGGGGATTGGTCGGGGGCCTTCGCGACCGCCGTGGCCGGAAGGCCGGTGTCGGTGGGTGTGACGGGTTCGAAGACGGCCCGCAGGGGCATGTCGTGGATCAGCCCGGTCGCGTCGATGCCGACCAGGTTGCCGATGAGGATCGGACCCTCCGTCGTACGGACCGCGCCCACGAGATAGGGGGCCGGAATCCAGGGGAAGTACTGCCGGTGGAACACCGTCCAGGCCAGCAGTGTGCCGGTGCCGGACAGACGTTCCCAGGACGCCTCCTCCGCCAGGCAATCGGGACAGACCGGTCCCGGTGGATAGCGGAAGCGTCCGCATCCGCCGCACCGCTGCAACCGCAACTCGCCCGCTGCCGCGTACTTCCAGTACGGAGCGTCGTAGCGGCCCGAAGGGGGTGCCGGCCTCGGTGTCTGGTTCATGCGTCAACCCCTCGATGGGCCCGATAGATCAGCGAGGTCACCTTGCCCGCGACATCGGAGATGTACTGGGCGGTCCTGGCCTGCGGGATCTGTCGCTCACCGGCCTCCCCGCGCAGTTGGCGTACGCATTCGACCTGGTGGCCCCAGCCCTGCATATAGCTGCCTGAGAGATGCCCGCCCGCGGTGTTCACCGGCAGTCGCCCGCCCGGCCCCAGACCGCCGTCGGCGAGCAGGCTCCCCGCGTCCCCCTCCGCACAGAAGCCGAAGCCCTCCAGGGCGAGTGGCACGTGCACACTGAAGCTGTCGTACACCTGGAGGACGTCCACATCGGACGGCCCCGCCCCCGCCATGGCATAGACCTGCTCGGCGGCCTTGCGCTGCGCCGGGCGGTAGAAGTCGACCAGTCGTGGCCGCAGGCTTGTTGCGTCCCGGTTGTGGTCGGCGCGCCCGATGCCGCTCAGCAGCACTGCGGGGCGGCCGAGCCGGCGTGCCCGTTCGGCAGTCGTCACGATCAGGGCCACACCGCCGTCGTTGATCAGGCAGTAGTCGAACAGCCGTAGCGGTTCGCAGATGTACCGGGCGGACAGATAGTCGTCGATGTTCAGTGGGCCGCGCATGACGGCGTTCGGATTGAGCTGTGCGAAGGCGCGTTGTGCGACGGCCACCTGGCCGAGTTCCCGCGCGGTGAGCCCGGTGACGGCCTGGTAGCGGTTGGCGAGCAGCGCATAGAGCGCTCCTTGCGAGGTCAGGCCCCAGGGCGCGTAGTAGGTGTACGCGAGGTGGCGCTCCCCACCCATAGCGTTGTGGCCACCGTACGCGGTGCCGGCAGTGCGTTGGTCGTTGCCGTAGACCAGGGCCACGCACTCCGCCACACCCGTGTGGATGGCGAGGGCGGCCTTGAGGACGGCTTGGACCGCGTCCGCCTGGTCGGCCCAGCGCACATCCATGCCGAGCACTTCGCCGAGCCGTTCGCTCGCGGTGGCCGGTCCGGCGATCAGTCCGTCGATGTCGTCGCGGGTCAGTCCGCAGTCGTCGAGCGCCCTGCGGAACGCGGTGGCGGCGTATCCGTACGCGTCGTGGGGGCGCTCCCCGCGTCGGGCCAGGGCGTAGTCACCGGGATAGTCGGTCTCGCCGATGCCCACGATGGCGATGTCGTCCCGCAGCGCGGTGAGTCGATCGAGGTCGGGCATGGTCAGTGCTCCCTTGCCACGAGTACGTCCGGTGCGGTGTCGCCCCGGGCGCCGAACTCGGCGGTGAGACCGGGATCGGGGAAACCGAGCCTGGGCATCACGCTGTGGACGTCGGTGGGTGTGGACTCCAACCGGAACGGCGGCCCGAGTACGGTCCAGCGGTCACCGTCGGACGTCGGGCGTTCAACGATCAGGCCGCGGGCAAAGGTCTGCTCCTGGGCGAGCACTTCGTCGACCGTGGCGACCGGAGTGCGTCGGCCGTTCTCGTCGAGGGCAGGGCCGGTCAAACCGGCCACGATTGCTGCCCGCGGGGCGGGCGTGCCGTTCCAGTTGCGGTGTGTCGCCCATGCGGAGCCGTCCTGCATGGCCAGGTCCAGGGTGGCGCCGGGCCCGCCGTGCATCTCGCGCTGTTCGACGGCTGCCAGCACACCGAGCAGCCCGAACAGCCCGCCGAGCTGGTCTGATACGGAGATCCCCGCCTTGGTGGGAACCCCATCCACGAGGGTCGTGCTCATCACACCGGACATGGCCTGCACCACGGTGTCCAGTGCGGGGCGGCCCGGGTACACGGTGTGGTGGCCGAAGCCGTTGATCGAGCAGTAGACGAGGTGCGGCAGGGTGGACTTCACTTGATTCGGCCCGAATCCGAGTCGTTCCAGCGAGCCCGGTTTGAGGTTCTCGATGAGGACGTCGGCGGAGGCGAGCAGATCCCACAACACCTTGCGGTCGGGCTCCTCGCGCAGATCGAGAACCAGCCCCCTCTTGTCCGTGTTGAGCAGGGCGAACACATATGACTGACCGTCCGGGCGCAACGGGGCGTTGTGACGGTTGGAGTCCCCACGGGGTGGTTCCACCTTGATGACGTCGGCACCGAGCGCACCCAACTGCTTGCCGGCGAGTGGACCGACCGTGTTCATTCCGATCTCGACCACCCGGATTCCTTCGAGCGGTCTCGTCGGCAGCGGGGTGTCAGGAGATGAGGGCTCGGGGGAGGCGGATTCGCCTCGGTGACCAGGTCCCGGTGCAGGAACCGGTGCAGGAACCGGTGCTCCCAGAAGAGGGCGTAGGTCGTTGCGTTCGTGGTTCACCATTCGGCTCAGGATGTGTTCGCGGTCGGCATCGCGCCCCGGGATGCGCTGAGGCGGGGCATCTGGCCCCCATCGCACCGGACAGCCGGGGAGCAACACCCTTCGGCCGGTACCGGGTTCGAGTGCGGTCCGTACCATCGAGCGGTGCCGAAGATTCGGCTCGTCCGCCAGTTCTGCCACGGGAACCACCGGGCCGCTCGGAACCACCGCCCTGGTGAGGGCGTCGACACACTCCTGGACCGGGCGTCCTGCGGTCCAGACACCGACTACCTCGTCGATGGCGTCGACGTTCTCCATTCGTCGGGTCGTGGTCGCGAACAGATCGTCGTCCACCAGTTCCGGACGGCCCATCACCGTGCACAACCGGGCCCACTGGTCGTCCGTCGGTGCGCAGATCACCACCCATCCGTCGTTCGCGGGGTAGGCGTTCCAGGGGGAGAGCGTGGGATGCCGATTGCCGTTGCGGGTGGCGACACGTCCGGTGAACGGCAGCGGAAGGAATGCAGCGAGGGCGTTCACCGCGACGTCGTACAGCGCGATGTCGATGTGCTGCCCGAATCCATTGAGGCGTCGGGCGCGCAGTGCCGCGATGGCGGCCGAAGCTGCGTAGACGGCTGCCTCCATCTCCAGGAGCGGAGCACCGAGGAGTACGGGCAGCCCGTCCCGCCGCCCCGTGGTTTCGGCGACCCCGGCGACGGCCTCGACCAGCGCCTCGGATCCGCCGACACCGGAGAGCGGGCCGCTGTGTCCGAACGCTGTGATGTCGCAGACGATCTGCCGTTCGGGGCGCTGGAAGGGTCTCCCGTTCAAACCGTCCGCAGATTCCGCTTCTCTGTGAAGACCGGTTGCTCGCTGACGATCTCGTTCGCCATCGCCATCGCCATCGCCATCGAGATCGCTGGAGAGCAGAACGATGTCGGCGGCGCGCATCAGCCCCGCATAGGTCTCGCTGCCCGCGGGCGTTCCGTGGTCTATGACGACGCTCCGCTTGCCGGCCGCCGTCACCGCTCTGTCCGTCCACTTGTGGTCCGTCCGGGGCCGTGTCGGTTCGACGAGCACGACCTCCGCTCCGAGCTGTGCAAGGAGCCCCCCGCATGCCGCAACGGCGGTACGGGCGCCGATTTCGACGACCAGGACATGCCTCAGGAGCCCGGTGTTCTCTAGAGCCTCAGCCATGTTCCACACCTCTATGTGCGCAGTGCGCACATTCCGTGCGCGTTGCGGTGAGATTACGGCAGGAAATAGGGGCTCGTCTAGAGAAAACACCCACGAATGCCAGATGTGCTGACGAGCCGCCCATGACGAGGCCGCCCGGGGGAACGGATGAACATGCGAAGGCGGACGCCGTTGTACCGACCGCCCGAACCGCGCCTAACCACGCGCGACAGTGATGGGTGCGGTTGCCGGCTGCCGACCGCGTGCCTCTGGATTGCTGAGACCTTTCGCCGGGCCTCGCGATCCCATGCCTGGCGCCGTCCGGTCGCAGCACTCACCGCGGGACAGCGGCCACCAGGGCCGTACGCCATGTCTCGGCGAGGCCCTGAGGACTCGTCGATCGAACCCCTGCGGTGCGGTGGTACGCGGTGTTCGGGCTCAGGCATACGGGTGCAGAGCATGGCGGCCGAAGGCGACTTGGTGGGCGCCTGGTTCACCGTGCACGTCGCCATTCGGGCGACTACGTCCTGGCACGGTGGGAAGCACCAGGCAGACGCGTCCAGGTCACGTCATCCCGTACGGGAGGAAGGCGCGCCGATCAGTTTCGCGAGCCTGGTCCGTTCGGCGGTCGTCGAGCAGACCAGGCCAGGTGAGGCGCCATCATCAGGCGTCCGACCTCAGAGGGGACGGCACCTTACGGCAGCACGGGTCCGACAGGTTTCTGGGCGAGGAAGGTGACCATGGACCTGTGGGACCCGCGGTCGGATGCCCCCACCAAGCGGGCGGTGACGATCAGCCCGGCCTGGTCGAGAAGCTCGGCGATCCGATCCGGTGGCAGCAGGTAGCACTCGAAGGACACCGGATGGCCGCCGTACGCCTCGGTGGGACGGAGGTGCTCACCGGCGCCCGCATGGCCGGCGAGCATGATCTGACCACCGGGTGCGAGCGTGCGATGGAACTCGCCGAACACGAGCGGCAGCAACGCCGGTGGAGTGTGGTGGGTGGAGTAGTAGGCGAGGATGCCGCCGAGTTAGTCGTCCTCGATCGCCAGTGCCGGCATGGAGCCGACGGCGAAGCGCAGGTCCGGGTAGGCCCGACGGGCCAGCGTGATCATCGTGGGCGAAAGGTCCATGCCGAACGCGGAAACCCCCTGCGCGGCCAGGTACGCCGTGACCTTGCCAGGCCCGCACCCCACATCGGCGACCGGCCCGAGGTCGGCCGTCCGTACGATCTCGGCGAAGGCGTTCAGCATGCCGCGGGACAGCGGATCGAGCTCCGCCGGTGATCTGACCTGTTCGACGTAGTCGAGCGCGACCGTGTCGTACGAATCCCGGACGGCGGCGAGGTAGGAGAGATCAGACACGCGGACGACTATAGGCCGTCCGCCCAGGACGGTTCAGGGATTCCCGACGGTGCTCGGTGGGAGTGCTCCGCATGCGATCCTCTTGCGCGGTGCGGAGGTGGGATCCGGGCAGCTCGCCACCAATGCCGCCGTTCTGTCGGCCCCAACGACGCTGATCGCAGCCGGTGTTGTCCACCGTGCCGCCGCTAGTGGGTTCGGGCGAGAAAGAGGTCGCTCAGGTGGTGCAGGTCGATTCCGCCGCCCCGGGAGTCCAGCAGGTGTGCCGTGTCGGCGAGAGCTTGTGCGCGACGGTCCGCGGGCAAGATGCGATAGGCGGAGACCGAGGCGAGGTGTGCCAGATAGCGATCGGTGTCGAAGCGCACCTCCTGACGGAAGCGGACCGACCGCGCATCAGTGAAACGGCCGTCCCGAAGGCACTCGGCCTCGGGCCAGTTGTCGTCGGTGCCCCCGCTGCCGGGCTCATCGCCATAGGAGGAGGCCAACCGACCGTGCGGTGAGTCGACGACACCGTGGCGGCGGTCGATCTCGGCGAGTTCGGTGTGCAACCCGGCCTCCACAACACCGAGCGGATTCCAGAACAGCGCCACCGCGCCACCCGGTTCCAGCGCCGAATGAACCAGGTCCCAACGTCGATCCGGTGCCATCCAGTGCCAGCACGTGGCTGCGAAGAGCAGCCCGAATCGCCGGGGACCCGGCTGCCACTCCTCGAAGCCACAGACCTCGATGTCCACCCTGGGGTATCCGGCGGTGTTGCGTCGTAGCACCTCGGCCATGCGCGGATCGGGCTCCACGCACATCAATGGGATGCCGTGCGAGGCGAAGGGGACCGTGGCCTTCCCGGTCCCGGCTCCCACCTCCACCGCTGCGCGGTCGCCCAGCCGGGCGTACGCCAGCACGTCCCGCACCAGGGCGTCCGAGTAGCCGGGACGGGCGGCGTCGTACAACTCCGCCACCTCACCGAACACCCTGCTTCGAACCGTGTCGGCGCGTCCGTCCGCACTCATGCAGGTCCCTCGCTCCCTGGTTGATAGACGAACACCCTATCGACCGGGCCGATCAGCAGACCATCGCCCGTGGGCCGGCGGTTTCCCACGCGCTCCGGGTACCGGAAGGCCGGCCCCTCGGCGTTTCCGCGCCGTCGACGGAAGCACCATGAGTCGAAAGCACCGACGGAAGCCTCGTACGCTTCCCGCCATGACCATCACACCTGCCCGCAGACCGGGTCTCGCCGAACATCTCAAGGACAAGGGCGCGGCCATGCGTGCAGCTGCCGACCGTCGTCCGCACGACACCGACTGGGACGAGGAGATCGGGGCCGTATGCGTCGCCGACGATGCGACCGGTGTACGCAAAGTCCGCATCGGAGACTGGTCGTTCATCGGGGACGGGGGTCCCGACATCGGAGGATTCGGCCTCGGGCCGTCCTCGCCGGAACTGCTCTGTGCGGTGATCAGCACCTGCCTGACGCACACGCTGTTGTGCATAGCGGCACTGGACGACATCCCGATCGACCGGGTCGAAGTCCACGTCCGGGCCCGCAACAACGACGCACGGTTCTTCGAGGTCCCCTCCGATGCACCGGACGTGCCCTATGACCTGAGGGCGACCGTCTCCCTGACGGGCCCGAGTTCCGCACAGCAGTACGCCACCCTCCGCGCTGCCGCCGACGAGCGCTGCCCGATGCTGAAGATGGTGCGATCCCAGCACACCATCGAACTGGACACCGACACTTCGGACAGCGCCGACTGAACCGAACCCCCGGATGATCAGGGGCGCTATCACCGGCGCACGCCGCCGGGCGGGCGGGAGACGCCGCTGTTGTCGCTCCCGTCCGCCCAACTCCGGCCGCGGGCCCCTGGCTTCTTCCGTGCGTGTGGCCAGCGGGATCTGGACGGCCGCCTTGACTGCGGGCGTCGTCCAAGCCAGCCTCGCTCCCGGGTGATGGCGCGATGCGCGCGGTCCGCATTCCGGCGAAGGAGGCACGATGGAGTGGTGGCACATGGTCGACGGCGCGAGGCCCGTGCCCGACCCCGTGGCCACTTCCTTCGTCTGGACAGCGGCGTACGCGGGCGCTTTCGGACTGGTGAGCGTGTTCGACCTGCTCGGCGTCCTGGACCACACCAGACTCGCGCTGGCCGCTCTCGCCGTGTTCGCCGCCTTGCTCGGGGTCCGTGGCCGATTCGCCGCTGCCCCGGGGACGGCACTCGTCTGTTGGGGAATTCTGAACGTCTTCGCGACCCACCCCATCGGTGAGATCTCCTGGGCCGGCCATCGCGATCCCGAGTGGATCGCATGTCTGTTGGCCGCCGCTCTCATCGGTACGGTGGTGGGCCGGATCCGGCACGCGCGGGCTGCCTACCGCCGCATCACCCCGTTCACGGACGTCGACTGAGGCTTCGGGCCAGGTGACTTGTCGGCCAATTTCTGATGGTGACCGCGGGCGAGTGTCCTCCAAGGCCGGATCCAACCGCTCCGACCGTGCGGTTGGATCCGTTGGCTTCAGGACGGGGGCGGACGCAGTGCATTCTCGATGGTGCGCCCGGTGAGACGGTGGGGGCGAACGGCCACCCAGAGATCACGGTGCCCACCCGCCCAGGCGAGGTCGCTCACCTGTGCGTCCAGGGCCTGGATGCGGTCCGTGTCGGTGATCTCCTGCCCCTTGCCGACCGCGAGCACGCTCCAGCCCGTGCGGAACGCATCGTCGATCCGGTCCACCTCGAAGGCGACCTCCGCTCCGACAGCCGCGGCGGGCACGCTCCCCGCCTTCGTCCGGTAGACGATGTCCTCCCCGCTCATCACATAGTTGACCGGGACGATCGCCGGTCCCTCGCGGGTGGTGACGGCGATGCGTCCCACTCCGGTGCGGCCAAGCAGGGAGTGACATTCGGTCTGGTTCAACTCCCGCAACCGGGCGTCTGCCCCCGCACGTCCGCCGCCCGGTGGCTGATCGGAAGTGGCGCCGGTGAGTTCGGGAACCGTCGTGCCCAGCGCGTCCGCGAGCCGCAGCAGCACACCCATACCCGGAGCCGCGGCGTTCTCCTCGATGTACTGAACGAAACCGGGTACGGACCCGGTCGCCTCGGCCAGTTCCTCACGGGACAGGCCCAGTTCACGCCGGCGGGCGGCCACCCTGCGCCCCAGATCCGGGACGGACCTGGGTGAACCGGTGGATACATCAGGCTGGGGCGCTCCCGAAGTCACGGCGTCCTCCTTCGCTGGGCCGAGGTGCGTCGGCCGGCCGGTCAGATGGGCTGGGCGCCGTCGAGTGCACCGTGCGGATTGAGGACGTACTTGCGGCTGGCCCCCTGGTCGAACTCGGCGTAGCCGCGCGGGGCGTCGTCCAACCCGATCACAGTCGCGTTGACCGCGCGGGCGATGTGGACGCGTTCATTGAGGATGGCCTGCATCAGGCCACGGTGATAGCGCATGACGGGGCACTGACCGGTGGCGAAGGTGTGACTCTTGGCCCAACCCAGGCCGAGCCGTACCTTCAGGGTGCCCGTCCGGGCGTCCTGGTCGACGCCGCCGGGGTCGTCGGTCACATACAGCCCGGGGATGCCGAGTGCCCCGCCCGCCCGGGTCAGACCCATCAGGGAGTTGAGGACGGTGGCGGGCGCCTCCTCCGAGTCCTTGCCGTGCGCCCGGGCTTCAAAGCCGACGGCGTCGACGGCCGCGTCGACCTCCGGCTCGCCGAGTATCTGCTCGATCTGCTCCTCGGCGGTGCCCCGGGTCAGATCGACGGTCTCACAACCGAAGCTACGGGCCTGCGCCAGACGTTCGGCGTTGAGATCTCCTACGATCACCACTGCAGCGCCCAGGAGTTGAGCGGAGGCAGCCGCGGCGAGCCCTACCGGCCCAGCCCCGGCCACGTACACCGTGGACCCCACCCCGGTGCCCGCGGTGACCGCGCCGTGGAATCCGGTGGGGAAGATGTCGGACAGCATGGTCAGATCGAGTAGTTTCGCCCGTGCCTGTTCGGGATCGGGGAAGCGCAGCAGGTTGAAGTCCGCGTAGGGGATCATCACGTACTCGGCCTGCCCGCCGACCCAGCCGCCCATGTCGACATAGCCGTACGCGGCTCCAGGACGGGCCGGGTTCACGTTCAGACAGATGCCGGTCTGCCGCTCCTTGCAGTTGCGGCATCGGCCGCAGGCGATGTTGAACGGCACCGACACCACGTCGCCGACCTGGACGAACTCTGCGTCCGGCCCACGCTCCACTACTTCGCCGGTGATCTCGTGCCCCAGTACCAGCCCGGCCGGTGCGGTGGTTCGCCCGCGCACCATGTGTTGGTCGCTACCGCAGATGTTGGTCGCCAGGACCTTGAGGATGACGCCGTGGGGACATTTGCGGCCGATGTTCTCGCGTGCCACCCCTGGCCCGTCCCGGAGCTCCAGTCCCGGATAGTCGATGTTCTCGATCTCCACCGTCCCCGGCTTCATATAGGCCACTGCCCTGTTCCCGGTCACGCCACATCACCTCCGTGTCCCCCCGGGGAGTCGCGCGAGCCATCGCCCCCGGGGGCTCCGCGTACTGTTCGAGTCTCCTCCTCAACCGACAGGGACGCAGCCCGGGACCCAGGAACCGAAGCCACAGCCACCCTGTGCAGCCCCCGGCCCTCCACATCACCCACGGTCACGCACGGTTATCCGTTCGTACGGTCATGAGCGGCATACACCCTGGGTCTGATCAATGCAGGGTCGCCCGGCACGGCCTGGTGGCATCACCAGGACGGCATCATCGACTCCGGATAGCGGGAGCCGGCGGCACCGAACGGCAGGATCCTCCGGATCTCCGTCAGGTCCTGAGATGTGAGGTTCACCCGGGCAGCCGCGGTGTTCTCCGCCACCCGTTGCGGGCTACGCGTGCCGGGGATGGGCACGATGTCCTCGCCCTGGGCCAGCAACCAGGCCAGCGCCAACTGGGTGACCGCGATCCCCTTGGCGTTCGCGAGTGCCGTCAACTGACGTACGGCGGTCAGGTTCTTCTCGTAGTTGCCGGGTTGCCAACGGTCGTCCCAACTGCGCATGTCGTCCTCGGGGTAACCGGCCGCGGGTTTCACCGCACCCGTGAGGAACCCACGACCGAGCGGTGAGTACGGGACGAATCCGATACCGAGTTCGCGCACCACCGGCAACACATCGCTCTCCACGGTGCGCTCGAACAACGAGTACTCCGTTTGCAGCACCGAAACGGGCTGGACGGCGTGGGCGCGGCGGATGGTGTCGGGTCCCGCCTCGCTCAATCCGAAGTAGCGCACCTTGCCTTCGGCGATCAGCTCGCCCACCGTGCCCGCCACGTCCTCGATGGGTACGTCCGGGTCGACACGGTGCTGGTACAGCACATCGATGTGGTCGGTGCCCAGGTGGCGCAGGCTGTTCTCGGTGACCTCGCGGATGTGTTCCGGCCGGCTGTTCAATGCGACGCCGGCTTTGCTCGGATCACTCAGATCGAAACCGAACTTCGTGGCGATGGAGACGTCGTCACGGAAGCCCTGTACGGCGCGTCCGAGTAGTTGCTCATTGCTGCCCGTGCCCAGACCGTACAGTTCCGCCGTGTCGAAGAGGGTGACGCCCAGGTCGTACGCCCGGCGAATGGTCGCGACACCGCCGTCTTCGTCGGCAGCGCCGTACGCCAGTGTCATCCCCATCGTGCCGAGGCCGATCGCACCGGTCCGCAGACCCTGTGTGCCGAGTTTTCGTTCTGGCAGTCGTTTGTCATGTGTCATGTGTTCAACGCTAGGAGCGCGTCGGGCGGGAGTCATGGGGCCAAGGCCGCATAGGATTGCCCGATCCTCTCAGCAAGGGAGTCCCTAAATGCCGGACCGTCTCTCCGCGGCGATCGCCCGGCACAGCGTGGGACTGTGGTCCGACAGCGCGGTGCCGCATCTCACCCTGGTCACGCTCGACGAGCCCGTCCCCACCGTCGATCTCCTCTATCTGCCCATGGTCTGTTTCACCATCGGCGGTGCGAAACGCATGGTGGCGGGCGACCGCAGTTGGGTCACAGGCGAGGGCGAGATGCTGCTCAACTCCGTCGTGGCTCCGGTCACCGCCACCTTCGAGCAGGTGCCCTACCGGTCGGTGGTACTCCGGCTCGACGGCCGGCTGCTCGCCGATCTGCTGCTGGAACTCGATGCAGCGGGCCCGCCCGCGGGCCCTGGCCCCGGTGAACAGATCGGTGCGCCGATCACCCCGGAACTCCTTGACGCGGTCACCCGGTGGGTCGGCCTGCTCGACACCCCTGACGACATTCGTCCGCTGGCCGCGCGCATCGAGGGCGAGATCCTTTACCGATTGCTCGGCACTCCGCTCGGTCCAGCCCTGCGCCAGTTCGCGGTGGCGGACTCCGGAGCGGCCCGGGTACGCGCCGCCGCCATATGGATCTCCGAGTACTTCGCCGAACCGCTCAGTGTCGACACCATTGCGAAGGTGGCGCATATGAGCACCGCAACCCTGCACCGGCGCTTCAAGGCGGCCACCGGTATGAGCCCGTTGCGATTTCAGAAGCAGTTGCGCCTCCAGGAGGCAAGGCGGCTCCTGGTCGCCGGCAACACCACGGCGGCGCTCGTCGCGGAATCCGTCGGATATGTGAGCGCCACCCAGTTCAACCGCGAGTACCGGCGCGCCTATGGGCTGCCGCCCGCTCAGGACGCGGCCCGACTGCGTCGCCGGCTTGCGGACGGCGGGAGGAATTCAGTCGCCATCCGTCCGGCCAGCCGCTAACGTCCGGCTCGGTGAGGTCTGGGACAGGACCAGGATGGGGAGCAGGGCATGGAGATCGAGGGCATTCGGACCGACCGTCTGGGCCTGTTGCTCGACCAATTCGACCAGGCCAGGGCGATGGCCGAGGTACGGCTCAGGGGGCTCACCGACGAGGAGTACCTATGGGAGCCGGTGGCTGGTTGCTGGTCGATCCGGCGTCGGGACGAGGCGGTGACCCCTCGGGCGTACGGGCCGGGCGACTGGGTGCTCGACAAGGGCGCGGCGGACATTCCGGCGAACGAGTACGCCGAGGTCGCTCGGCAAGCTGCTGGTGGTATGACCATCGCCAAGATCGCCGAGGACTGGAGCGTGAGCGTCGAACGCGTCGAACAGGTCCTTGCCCACACAGGTGAGCCGGCGCCTGACGAAGTACCGGTCACGACGATCGCATGGCGGCTGGGGCATCTGCACTCCTGCTTGGCCGGCCAGTGGGAATGGACCTTCGGCGGGCGGAGGCTGGAGCCGAACCTGCTGGTCGACTTCACCCCTTCCGCGGACTTGGCGCTCAAGCGGTTCTGGGCGCTGATCGACCGCTGGCGCGAAGGCATCGACGCCGTCACCGAAGAGCAACTCGACACGGTCGGCTACTCCCAGTACCCGTACGGCTCCGATGCTGACGACCCCTTCATCGCCGTGCTGGCGGGGGCCAATCTGGAGTTCATCCACCACATGGCCGAGATCGCGTTGCTGCGCGATCTACGACGGGCCCGGTTCGCCAACTCCGTCTAGGGCGCGGGCCACCAGGGCTTCTCGGGAACTCGCCCCGCCTGTCGGCACCTGGTCTGTCAGCTGCCGAAAGCGATGTCGGCGGCTCGGCTTCCGGTCGATGCACGGACGGAAATTCCCCACCGCGGCGGGGAAGGAAGGCGGAGACTTCACCCATGGCTGATCTGGCGAAGTTCCGGGAAGCGGTCGATGTGTGGGCGGCCGGCGGTCCCGGTGACCTTGCACGCGAGCTCGCCGTGCGGCTGACCGTCCGGACGGTGGTCCTGCTCGAAGGACCCAGCGATGCCGCAGCGGTCAATGCGCTGGCCGCGAGCCGCGGTAGGGACCTGGAGGCCGAAGGGATCTGCGTGCTGTCCATGGGCGGTGCGATGAGCGTTGCACGCTATGCCGCCCTCCTCGGACCATCTGGTTTGGGCCTGCGGCTCACAGGGCTGTGCGACGAGGCGGAGCGCCGCTACTACGCCAGCGGCTGGGAACGGGCCGGCGCTGCTCCAGAAGGGTTCTTCGTCTGCGAGGCCGATCTGGAGGACGAACTCATCCGGGCGTTGGGCGTCACACGAGTGGAGGAGCTCGTCCGGGCAGAAGGCGATGTGCGCGCGTTGCAAACCTTCCTGCGCCAGCCCGCACAACACGGTCGGCCCCGCCATCGGCAGTTGCGGCGCTTCCTCGGCACCAAGAAGGGCCGCAAGATCCGCTACGGCCAGGTCCTCGTCGAGGCCCTCGACCCCGACCGCGTACCGACCCCGCTCGACGACCTGCTCACCAGTCTCTGACGGCTGACCGACCGCAGACTCGGCAGGAGAACTCGGACGCGGGCCGGCTTCATCGCCGCCCGGCGTCGAAACGGATCATCGCCGTTTCATCACACCGGGGAAGATCCACCGGGATTCCATCACAACTCGCTGTGTCCTCCTGATGTCGTGGACCACATGAGCGGCCGAAGTCGGCGCTGGAGACGGATCCCCTTGCCCGATGGTGTGCCCACGGGTCGAGCCTGCCCAGGCACATCAACGAGCCCACCGCCAGGGACGCGAGGGTGAACCCCGCCGTGCTTCCCGCAGGGAGCCCGCATGTTGACGCCCCCCTCTAGTTGACATCAAGTCGACTTGAGAAGACAGGATTCTCAGCAGGCGCAGCCTCAGAATCGATCTGCTCCTGCGACCATCGGCTCCCGCTTCTCACGGGTCGTCTCACGCGAACGGTGGGCGTACGGACGGTGGACGACTGGCTGATACGTGCAGGGCAATGGGATCTGAGGCGGCCGTGCTGGTCCGTGGACCGGGCGCGGTCAGCGATAGCAGACAACTCAGCGCGACCATGGGGAAGAGGGGTTCGATCGTGGCAGAACTCGAATACGCGGAGACCGTCGTCATCGGCGCTGGCCAGCAAGGATGTGGAGTAGCCGCGGCCTTGCAGGAGCTCGGCCGGGAATCCCTGGTCCTGGAACGGGGAGAGATAGGTCAGGCTTGGAAGTACGAGCGGTGGGACAGTCTGGTTGTGGGCAGTGGGAATCGATCGGTTCGGTTCCCCGGTTGGGACTACGACGGTGATGACCCCGACGGTGCCATGTCGGGACGGGAACTCGCCCGGCATCTGCGCCGCTACGCGGAGGAGCGCGACCTCCCGGTGCGGCAGCACACGACCGTCCGGGAGGTCGAGTGCCCTCCGGGCGCTTCCGACAGCGACAACGTACGGTTCAGGACCCATCTGACCACGGGTGATGTCATCGAGTCCCGCAACCTGGTCGCGGCGGTGGGTGGTTACGCGGCTCCTCGGGTGCCCGAGTTGGCGTCCGACATCGATCCGTCCATCAAGCAACTGCACTCGCGCGACTATCGCAACCCCGATTCCCTGCCGGATGGGGCGGTCCTCGTCGTAGGGGCGGGGATCAGCGGTCAACAGATCGCGGACGAACTCGCGAGTGCCGGACGTGCCGTCTTCCTGTCGATCGGCCGCCACCACGCATGGCCGGGGCACTACCGTGGCCGCAGTCTGTTCGAGTGGATGTTCGCCTTCTCCCTCTACGAAGACTTTGTCACCCCGGGCATCGGTGGGACAGCGACACTGCCGGGCCTGCCAGTGACCGCCCGGAAGGACGGAAGCGGCGATCTGAATCTCGGCACACTGGCGAGGAGAGGAGTTGTCCTCGTCGGCTCGACACGCGCGGCGGAGCAGCGGATGCTCTTCCTGGCGGACAACGTCACCACCATTGCGGCGGAATCCGCCCGTTCGTTTCGGCAGGTGATCGACAAGATCGATGCCGGGATACTCGACCGAGGATTCCCGGTGCCGGAACAGAAGCCGGTCCCTGAAGTCGACCTGGAGTGCATTGCGGACTTCGGAAGCAGTCTCGATCTGGCGCGCCACGACATCACAACGATCGTCTGGTGCACCGGATTCACCCCCGACTATCGAATTCTTCCGGCTGGAGTGCTCGACGAACACGGCGCACCCGTCCAGCACAAGGGCATCCTCGGAGCGGTTCCCGGCCTCTACTATGCCGGGCTCCCGGACGGGAACTCACTTGCCACGGTGGGCATTTCGGCCACCGTCGAGAACGGACGGTTCATCGCACGCCAGATACACATCGACCACGTGTTGCGATCCGGCTCCTCGGCATCCGTCATCACCGCTTAAGGCGCTGTGCCGCTCGTCCTGCTCAAGCGGCTCGGGATGCTGCTGATTTCTCGCGATGGAGCGCGACACCCAAAGGATCCAGGCCGAAGATCACGGGTACCGGAGGATTTCATGATGGACAGCGCACGGATACGTCTCGGCAGTGATGTTGCGTGGCTGGAGTTGGAACACACGGGCGGGGACAACTGGCAACTGTCCGCCGATTGGTGTTCCCGGCTGAGGGCGGACTTCGACGCTCACCTCACCGTGGAGGAAGTGTTGGACTTCGCCACGCGGATGCTCGCTCAGCTCCGTGCCCCGTCGGGGCGCCGCTTCTCAACGGCCATGACTCCGGGCCGCAACAACCCCATGACGCTGACCGCGGAATCCGTGGGGAGTGGGTTCGCCTTCCTCGTGTGTCTGACGCCCAACGGGGATGACGAGGTGTGTCAGCTACGGATGGAACTCGGTCCCATCCCTGTCACCGAACTTCGGCGCAGGTTCGACGCTTTGCACTCGGCCCTGACCCCTTAGGGACGGCCGCCCCGGATCAGTCAGGTGGCGTGGGCGCTGCACCTGTCCGGCCGTCACCCCATCTGACGTCGGGGCGGGTGGGTTGTGCACCACGGAAGTACCTCATGCAGTGGGCTCGGCGGTGGGCGGTCGGCCACCACCGAGCCCACTGCTGTTGGCCTCGTCGGGCGACGGAAGGTGCAGGAAGGGTCATGAACCCTCTCCCATCGGCACAACCGCATACCCCCTACGGGTATTTGACGTGACGATGGCTCGCTGGTTAACCTCTGGCGACAGAGAGATACCCCACCGGGGTATCCAATTAGAGGGGAACGGTCCATGAGCGAGACGAACTGGCACCTCAAGGGCGAGTGGTTCGACGTGTGCAGTTGCTCGATGCCCTGTCCTTGCACCTTTGCGCAGGCCCCGACGAACGGCTGCTGTCTGTTCACACTCGTCTGGCAGATCCACGAAGGGCACTTCGGGGACGTACGTCTGGACGGTCTGGGAGTCGTGGCCCTCGGCGAGTTCGCCGGGAACATGTGGGTGGACGATCCCGACGCCACGATGACGGCGATGTTCTACATCGATGCGAAGGGGACTCCGACACAACGGGATGCGTTGGAGGAGATCTTCCGGGGCAACGTGGGCGGCTGGCCGGGCAAGTTCGGCTCACTGATCAGTGAGGTTCGCAGTGTGGAGTACGCCCCGATCCAGTTCGATGCCGCACAGGACCTCGCGTACTGGCGTGCCACCGTATCCGACAAGGTGAGTGTGGGAGCCACGGCGCTCACCGGTCCCACTTCGGACCCCGAGCGCCGGGTGCAGTTGATCAATGCTCCCGGGGCGGAGGTGGGACCCGGCCAGGTGGCGACCTGGGGTGTGGTGAACGCGGATCGTGCCGAAGGCTTCGACTTCTCCAGTCAATACCGGGGCGGCTCCAGCAAGCACTTCCCGTTCGACTGGCAGCCGGACGCATAGCGATCCCCGCCGCCCGCCGCACAGTCGGTTCGCCCTCTGACGTCTGACTCCGCCCGGAACGAGGCCGGGAGCCGGTTCGTGCAGTGGATCCCTGTGGTCCGGGCGCGAGCCGGTTCCAGGGGGGCGTGCACGGCGCACGGGGGGCGCGATGGCGAAACCCGTCCGGATTTTGCGCGCCCTACCGACGACCGTTGGGCGCAGTAATGATGAGCAACCGCAAGTGATCCAGACGGCTCCGCACACACCTGTCCCAGGGCAGGTGTGCTTGCGGCGAAAGGGGTTCACGTTGTTGCTTCTCATCTCTCCGGACGGCGTCGAGGAGGCCCTCGACTGTGCGAAGGCGGCGCAGCACCTCGACATCGTCGACGTCAAGAAGCCGGACGAGGGCTCGCTCGGCGCGAACTACCCGTGGGTCATCAGGGAGATCCGTGAGGCGGTCCCTGCTGACAAGCCGGTCTCGGCCACTGTGGGAGATGTGCCGTACAAACCGGGCACGGTGGCTCAGGCGGCGCTCGGTGCGGCCGTCTCCGGAGCCACGTACATCAAGGTCGGCCTCTACGGATGCACCACGCCCGAGCAGGCCATCGATGTCATGCGGGGGGTTGTCCGGGCGGTGAAGGACTACCGGCCGGACGCCTTCGTCGTCGCCTCGGGCTATGCCGACGCCCATCGGATCGGCTGTGTCAACCCGCTCGCACTGCCCGACATCGCCCGCCGTTCCGGCTCCGATGCGGCCATGCTCGACACCGCGATCAAAGACGGCACCCGGCTCTTCGACCACGTTCCGCCGGACGTCTGCGCGGAGTTCGTGCGGCGGGCCCATGAGGCGGGTCTTCTCGCCGCGCTGGCGGGCAGTGTGCAGGTGGGAGATCTCGGCGAGCTGACCCGCATCGGCACGGACATCGTGGGGGTACGTGGGGCGGTCTGCGCGGGCGGCGACCGCACCACCGGGAGGATTCAGCCGGAATTGGTGGCCGCCTTCCGGGCGGAGATGGACCGGCATGCCCGGGAGCACGCGGCTGTCGTCACCGCCGCCAACTGATGGCCGGTAGGACGACAAGCCGGTCCCACTCGGTGCCCGTATCCGGCGAGTACTTCGCGGTCCTCGATCCGGCAACGGGCGAAACCTTCGCGGAAGCTCCAGACCAGCAGAACGACGAGTTGGACAGTGCCGTCGGCCGGGCCCACGATGCCTGGC
This sequence comes from Streptomyces sp. NBC_00690, assembly GCF_036226685.1. Lineage (NCBI taxonomy): Bacteria > Bacillati > Actinomycetota > Actinomycetes > Kitasatosporales > Streptomycetaceae > Streptomyces > Streptomyces sp. NBC_00690. The sequence goes on along the minus strand of NZ_CP109009.1, from coordinate 1,050,374 downwards.
GCTGCTGGCGGTCCGACCCCGAAGCCCGGGTCACCGCACTGCTCGCGGCAGCCGACGCGGTGGAGGCGGCCGGGGTGGAGATCGCGCCCCTGCTCACCCGTGAACAGGGCAAACCGCTGTCGGAGTCGTACGCGGAGATCGCTCGCACGGCGGCCCGTCTACGCTACTTCGCCGAGCTCGCCCCCGGGGCCGAGCGCATTGTGGACGGTCGGCCGGTACGCAGTGAGATCCGCTGGCGACCGCTCGGGCCCGTCGCCGCGATCGTCCCATGGAACTTTCCCCTCCAACTCGCGTCGGCGAAGTTCGCGCCCGCGCTCGCCGCTGGCAACACGGTGGTAGTCAAACCCTCGCCCTTCACACCCCTCGCCACCCGGCTGTTGGGGGCGGTCATCGCCACCGCGCTCCCCGAGGACGTACTCACGATCGTCACCGGTCGCGAACCCCTTGGCGCCCGACTGGCTTCCCATCCGGGCATTCGCCATGTGACCTTCACCGGTTCGATTCCCACCGGGCGGGCCGTTGCGGAGGCGGCGGCGGGCTCGTTGGCCAGGGTCACCCTGGAGTTGGGTGGCAACGACGCGGCCATCCTGCTGGACGACGTCGATGTGGAGCAGATCGCGGACCGGCTGTTCTGGGCCGCGTTCCGCAATTGCGGACAGGTCTGCATGGCGGTCAAACGCGTCTACGCCCCCGCCGGGCTGTACTCCGATGTCGTCGAGGCCCTCGCAGAGCGCGCGAAGGGCGCCGTGGTGGGAGCAGGTCTTGACCCCGGCACGCAGTTGGGCCCGGTCAACAACCCCCGCCAACTGGCCCGCGTCGAGCACTACACGGCCCGGGCCCTGGCGGACGGTGCCAGGGTTGTGGCCGGTGGGCATCGGCTGGATCGACCGGGCTACTTCCACGCCCCGACGATCCTGGCGGATGTCCCACCTGACAGCCCGGTGGTGACCGAGGAGCAATTCGGTCCGGTGCTGCCGGTGCTGCCGTACCGGAGTCTCGACGAGGCGGTCGAGTCGGCCAATGACACCGGCTTCGGGCTGGGCGGCTCGGTGTGGGGTACCGATCTGGATCAGGCCGAAGCGGTGGCCGACCGGCTGGAGTGCGGCACCGCATGGATCAACCACCACGCCGAACTCTCCCTCGCCCAGCCCTTCGCGGGCATCAAGGAGAGCGGTGTCGGCTTTGCGGGCGGGCCATGGGGGCTCTACGGGAATCTGCGGCCGTTCGTCGTGCACCGCCCGGAGGAAGCGTGACGATGAGGTTCGGCGCTGCGGTCCTGCGCTCGCCCGAGGGCCGATACGCCGTCGAGGAGGTGATCCTTGCTCATGGTCCTGCCGATGACGAGGTCCTGGTCAGGATCGCGGGCTGTGGGGTGTGCCGGACCGATCTTGCGGTCCGGCGTTCGGCAGGCCGCTCACCGCTACCGGCGGTGCTCGGGCACGAGGGTGCCGGGGTCGTGGTGGAGACGGGCCCGCACACCGGCCTGAACACCGGCGATCATGTCGTACTGACCTTCGACTCCTGCGGGCACTGTCGGAACTGCCAGGCCGCTGCCCCCGCCTACTGCGACTCCTTCGCCTCGCTCAACCTCTTCGGAGGGCGCAAGGAGGCACCCGCACGGTTCACCGACGCGGCCGGAATCGAACTCGCCCCCCGGTGGTTCGGTCAGTCCTCGTTCGCCGAATACGCACTGGTTGCCGCCCGCAACGCCGTCCGGGTCGACCCCTCGCTGCCCATCGAACTGCTCGGACCGCTCGGCTGCGGCTTCCTGACGGGAGCCGGATCGGTCCTCAACTCCTTCGGGGTCGGCCCCGGCGACACCATCGCGGTCTTCGGTACGGGGGCGGTGGGTCTGAGCGCGGTGATGGCGGCTGCGGCCTGCGGGGCGGTGATCGTGGCAGTTGATCGGCACGTCGAACGGCTGGCACTCGCCGAGCGGTTCGGTGCGATTCCGCTGCATGCCTCGTCGGGCGACCTGCCCGGCCGTATCCAGCAACTGACGGACGGCGGGGCGCAGTACGCGCTGGACACCACGGCCTCCGTCCCGTTGATCAACGACGCACTCCGGGCCCTGCGCCCGACCGGGCACCTCGGGCTGGTGGCACGGCTCCACACCGCACTTCCGCTCGAACCCGGGGCACTGGATCGGGGGAGGAGGATGTCCCACATCTGTGAGGGGGACGCGGTGCCCGGACTGCTGATCCCGCGGTTGATCGGACTGTGGCGGGCTGGCCGGTTTCCGTTCGACGAACTGATCCGTACGTATCCGCTCGCCGACATCAACGAGGCCGAACGGGACTTCGACGCGGGCCGTGTGGTCAAACCCGTGCTGGTACCCGAGGGGAGGATCTGATGAGTGGGCGATCCAGCACGCTGCCCGTACCAACGACCCTGAGCAAAGCCGTTGCGAGGCAGACCCGTTCACCGGGCCCACGCTGGCCGTTCCGAACAACGATCCGCTCGCTCTGAGAAACCGGTCGGGTGCCTGGGCCGCGCGCCACCGGGGCTCTCCGGGAATCACTACGCCCAGAGCCGCGGCGCGGCGCGCCCAGCGACGATCCAACATCCCCTTTCGCACTGTTCGTGGTCTCAACCCATCCTGAGGAGGACACGTGGTCGGCACAACGCCAGGGAGCATCGGAGTCGAAGGCGTGGAGGGAGGTGTCGGCCTGACCGCCCTCATGGTCGCTGCGGCACGGGCGATCGAGACCCATCGTGACGACACCCTGGCACGGGACGTCTATGCCGAGCACTTCGTGCTCGCCGCACCGGCGTCCGCCGGCTGGCCGGTCCGCATCCAACAGGTTCGGGACGGGGACGCCAATCCGTTGTGGGGTCGATTCGCGCGCTACTTCGGTCTGCGGACGCGGGTCCTCGATGACTTCCTCCTCCACGCCGTGCACACGGGCGGCGCCCGCCAAGTGGTGCTGCTCGGGGCGGGGTTAGATTCCCGGGCCTTCCGTCTCGACTGGCCTTCCGGTTCTGTGGTCTTCGAGATCGACAGGGAAGGCGTGCTGGCCTTCAAGCGCACGGTGCTCGACAGGCTTTCGGCGACCCCGAAGGCAGCGCGTGTAGAGATTCCGATCGATCTGCGAGCGGACTGGGTGGGGGCGCTGGCCGACGCCGGTTTCGACCGGGCTGCCCCGAGTGTCTGGCTGGCCGAGGGATTGTTGTTCTATCTGCCCGCCGCCGCTGAGACGTATCTCATCGACACCGTGGACCGGCTGAGTACGGAAGGCAGTGCACTGGCCTTCGAGGTCAAGCTCGAAAAGGATCTGCTGGCCTACCGCGACAGCCCGCTCTACACCTCGACGACCCGTCAGATCGGCATTGACCTACTTCATCTGTTCGACGGAGAACCACGGCCCGACTCTGCGGGCGATCTGGTGGGCAAGGGCTGGTCCACTTCCGTTCACACGCCCTTCGACTTCACCCGCCGTCATGGACGCGGCCCGCTGCCCGAACAGAACGATGCCCTCGCGGGCAACCGTTGGGTCTTTGCGAACAAGTCCCGTCTGTAGCGCCGTCCCGCCCGTAGCGCTGTCGGCAAGGCCCCTTGCGGATCTTGCCGAGCCATATTCCTCGGCATCGCACTTCTTCAGTGCCAGGCGGGGCGGAGTGCGGCTACCGCGTGGGCCTTCTGCTCCGCCTGGCGATGCACACCACCACGCGCAACCCACTGCCGGTACTCGGCCCCGGAGCGGGACGAGAGGCGGCAGGCAGCCCGTAGGCTCACTTCGGGTCGCGGTCGAACAGGGCCCTGGACCAGAGGTAGCCGAGCACGGCCAGGCCCAGGCACCAGAGCACGGCCAACCACCCATTGTGGCCGATCTCGCTGCCGAGCAGCAGGCCACGCAGGGTCTCGATGGCGGGTGTGAAGGGCTGGTACTCGGCGATGGGCCGGAACCAGTCGGGCATCGCGTCGACGGGGACGAAGGCGCTCGAAATGAGAGGGAGGACCATCAGTGGAAGGGCGTTGTTACTGGCGGCCTCGGCGGTCGGGCTTGACAGGCCCATCCCGACGGCGATCCAGGTGAGCGCCAGGGAGACGAGCGCCAACAACCCCAGTGCCAGGACCCATTCGAAGGGGGTGGCACCCGTGGACCGGAAGCCGATGGCCACGGCGATGGCGCCGACGAGGGCCACGCTCATCACACACTGGAGCACGCTTCCGATGACGTGCCCGACGAGCACGGATCCCCGGTGGATCGCCATCGTACGGAAGCGGGCGATGATGCCCTCGGTCATATCCGTGGCGACGGACACCGCGCTGCCGATCGTGGTGCCGCCAATGGTCAGCAACAGGATTCCGGGAACGAGGTAGGCGATGTACTCGGACCGGTCGGCGCCGCCGCCACCGATGCCGGCGCTCATCACATCGCCGAAGACATAGACGAAGAGCAGCAGCAGCATCACTGGCGTGAGCAGCAGGTTCAAGGTGAGGGACGGGTAGCGGCGCGCGTGGAGGAGGTTGCGTCGCAGCATGGTGGTGGAGTCGCGGAGGGTGAGGGAGAGCGAGCTCATCGGGCTTTCTCCGTGGCGTGGTCGGGCCGATCGGTTCGGCTGGGCCGACGGGGTGTGGTGTTGGTGTTGGTGGTGAGGGCGAAGAAGACGTCGTCGAGGTCGGGTGTGTGTACGGTCAGTTCGTCGGCTTCGATGCTGGTGGAGTCCAGCCAGTCGAGGATGGCGCGGAGTTCGCGTTGGGTTCCGTCGCTGGGGATGTGGAGCGAGAGGGCCTCGTCGTTGCGGGTGGTTTCGCGCAGGGTGGCGGCTGCGTTGTGGTAGGCGCCGGGGTCGGTGAATCTCAGTCGGACGTGTCCGCCGGGAACGAGGCGTTTGAGCTCGTCGGCGGTGCCCTGGGCGGCGATGACGCCGTCGCTCAGTACGGCTATGTGGTGGGCGAGTTCATCGGCCTCCTGGAGGTACTGGGTGGTGAGGAAGACGGTGGCGCCGTCGGAGACCAATTCGCGGATGATCTGCCACATGTTGTGGCGACTACGCGGGTCCAGGCCGGTGGTGGGTTCGTCGAGGAAGATGATCCGTGGGTTGCCGACCAGGGTCATGGCGATGTCGAGGCGGCGCTTCATACCGCCGGAGTAGGTGGCGGCGGGCTTCTTCGCGGCGTCGCTCAGATCGAAGCGTTCCAGCAGTTCGGTGGTGGTGCGACGGCCCTCGCGGCGGGTGAGGTGGTGCAGGTCGGCCATGAGGAGCATGTTCTCCTCGCCGGTGATGAGTCCGTCGACGGCTGAGAACTGGCCGGTGACACCGATCGCGGCCCGTACGGCTTGGGGGTCGGTCGCCAGGTCGTGGCCCGCGACCTGCGCCTGCCCGCCATCGGCGGTGATGAGCGTCGACAAGATCTTCACCGCGGTGGTCTTGCCGGCGCCGTTGGGTCCGAGCAGTGCGAACACCGACCCCGCCGGGATGCGTAGATCGATGCCGTCAAGGACGGTCCTGTCCCCGTATGACTTGCGCAGTCCCTGGGCTGCGATGGAGATGGAGGCCGGCGAAGCGTGCTCGTCGCCCCGTCTGGATGTGGGCATGACAGATGAAGGCATGGGCGCTTCCATTCGGTGGCTGAAGCGGCTGGGGGAGGTGTGGGGGTGGGGGCGAGACCTGTGCTTCCGGGGGTCAGACCCTCGCGCGGCGGACGTCGATGTTGCCCCAGCGGGTGCGAGCACGGATCTTGACGGTTCCCTCGGCGCTCTCCGGGCCCTCGGACGCAGCGAGCGTGTTGCGCACCTGACCGGAATCGGAGTGGAGGTCGAGCCAAGCGGCCGTACCCTCGCGGATGCCGACGTCAATGGTGCCGTAGTTGGTCTCCAACTGAACGGTTCCGCCGGCCACCTCGTCCACTCGAAGGGCGCCGTAGGCGGTGGTGGCGGTGACCGATGCCTCGGCACGCCGGATCTCGATGTCGCCGTTGGCGCCACTCACCCGCAGCTCGCCGGTTGCGACGCCGACGGTCGTGGTGCCGTGCGAGTTCTTCAGAACCGCTGGGCCGTCGACGAGACCGACGCGCAGGCTGCCGGAGCTGGTGGTGATCTCGGCCGTGCCCTCGATCCGGTCTACGTTGATCGAGCCGTGCGATGCGGTGAGCTGGAGCGGCCCGGTCGCATCCAGCCGGACATCGCCCGACGAGGTCTTCACACGTACATCGCCGAGCCGGCCCTCACCGAGCACCTGGACCCAGGCTCCGGTCAGGGCGATGCGCGAGCCAGAGGGCAGTTCGACCGTCACATCGACGGTGCCGGTGCGGCCGAAGAGATTGGATTTGGGCGTCCTGACAGTCAGGGCACCGCTCGCGTACGTGACCTCGGTCTGGTCGGCCGTCCGCACGTCGAGGTCCTTCTTGGGGTCGCGGGGCCGGACCTCGACGACGGTGTCGGGTCGGTCGCCCGCGGTGAACTGGATCGAACCGGACTCCACGTGCGCGGTGGTGGAGATCGGTTCGGGCGTGTCAAAAGAAGGCATGGCTGTCTCGTCCTCTTGGGTCATTGGGGCGTCCCCGCTGGTGGGACGTGGTGTTGGTGAAGGCGGCGCAGGTGGGTCCAAGTCGTGTCTTCGAAGTCCTGTCAGCGCACCCAGCCCGTGTAGCTCTGCCCGACGATCTGGGTCTTCTCGGCCGGTCGCGGCTGGGTGCCGCCTTCGACTGCTGCCGACACCGCTCGGACCAGCCAGGCGTTGACCGACAGGCCCTCGCGGGTGGCGGCCTCCTCGGCGCGGGCCTTGAGATGGGCGGGCAGACGCAGATTGACGCGGGCGGTGCCGCCCTCGTCACCGTCGGCCGGGGCAGGAGGCATGGGTGCGAACGGTTCGACGGGTGGGGTCGGCTCCCTCTGCGCGCCGCCCGTGGGGGGCGGTGTCACCACGAAGTCGGGATCGAGCCCTCGCAGCCGTACGTCGACCGACCCGGGGGCGAGTTCGCGGGTGACCTCGCCCATGGCCGCGGAGAGCACATTGAGCATGATCAACCGAGTCGCCGACTCCAGGGGCGCTGTGAGCCTGTCGGCTAGCTCGCGAGCTTCGTCGCCGCCGGCTGCGGCGGCCACGGCGAGTTCGCGGCGGAGGGTGTCGACATACGGGGTGAGGTCCATGGCGCCATAATGGCACCACGATGGCCCCATCCGCTAGTGGTCAGGTGAAATCACCGCACCGATCGGCAAAGGAGGGCCTTTGACCTGCGAAAACGTTGGAGGGCTCGCTGGGTCTGGGTGGCGCTATGCCTGGCCGTGCATGCTCAGAAGCCCGACTTGCCGCTGTTTGATGCCAACTGGCGCCAGGTGGTGCCAGGTGGCGCCAAGCCGGACCGCTTGACGCAGGGCATCGTGCGTCGGTCCCGAACGACTCCGCGAACCCGCCCTGGGTCAGTCTCGGCCATACCCGTGGCTCGGTGGGAACGGAGCACTTGTGATCGTCGACGTCCGGTGAGTGAGACGACCTGAAGGGCACGGGCTCGGCAATGCGTGGCGTACGGCGTGACCTAATGGTGTGAGTCAGGGGTTCGGTGGCAGTAGGCCGGCGCATGCCCCCGCCGGGGACCGACACATGCTCCGGACACGCCAAGGAGCCCTGCGACCACTCGGCGCTCTGGCATCGCCGTCAGCGAGCACGAAGTGGCCGCGGGCTCCCGCCATGAGGGCGGAGTTCCTAGGTCGTCGGCTTCACCTCAAGCGGGCGAACCTTGACCGGTCCTCAGGGGGTCTTGGCTCACCGGCTCGCTCCCAGTCGGGTGGAGATCTCATTCGCGGCAGCGATCACCAGGGGTGCCAACTCCGCCAGATTCTCGGCGGGGAGTCGCTCCGCGGGTGCCGAGACGCTGATGGCGGTCGTACATGCCCCCGCATGGTCGAAGACCGGCGCCGCGACGCACCGGATGCCCTCCTCGTGCTCGATGTCGTCGACCGCGTAGCCCTGTTGCCTGATCTCGCTGAGGGCGGCTCTCAGCTGCTCGGGCGTTGTGATCGTGCGCGGTGTGTGCGCCGGCATCCCATTGGCGATCACCAGCTCGATCGTCTCCGGACCGGCGTGGGCCAGCATCGCCTTGCCGACGCTGGTGCAGTAGGCGGGCGCGCTGTTCCCGATGCGCGAGAACATGCGCACCGGGTGCGGGGTGTCCACTTTGTGGATGTAGACGATGTTCGGGTAGTCGGCGACCACGAGGTGAACGGTCTCACTGGTTTGCGACGCGAGCTTCTGAAGGACGTCGTGCATTCCGCGCGGGAGGTCCAGGCCCGCGAGATAGGCCCTGCCCAACTGGGCTATGCGCCAGCCGAGGCGATAGCGCCCCGACGGGAGGTGTTCGACCAGGCGGGCTTCCAGGAGCGGCTGGAGCAGGCGGAGCGACGTGCTCTTGTTGAGGTCCAGTTCCCGGCAGAGTTCGGCGAGTGAGTACCCGCTTCCGTCGGTCGACTCTCCCAGCTGTAGAAGGATGGAGACGGCTCGCCGCAGGGAAGCCGAATTGTTGCGACGTCCCGGGGCGGGGTTCAGGTCCGGGCTCATCCTGGGTGGTCCTCTCCTCCGGGGTGCCCCCGGTGCGTGTGTCGGTGCGCCGATGTCCGCGAGCGGGCATCGCTTATGGCGTTGTGATGGATCTCCCGGGCGCGTGGTCACCGTGCGGGTCCGCCGCCGATGCACGCGCGAGTCGGTTCGGTTGTGCTGTCGGGTCCCCTCCCTGCCACCGGGCTTCGAGATCGTTGTGTGTTCGTGGCTCGTTCGCGCACCCGGAGTGATCCGATGGCGTACGCACCCCGTTGGATGCTCGACCGCTTCCCTGTACGGCGCAGAACAGCCTGGTCACCGCTCCGGCAGCGATGGCCGGAGCCATCGCAGGAGTGCTGGTGGGATCTGCCGTCGCCGGGCGGGATCGCCCTTCGGGAACGGTGCGTTGAGGCCGGGACTCCGCCCGGAACCACCCGCGCGGGAGGACGGCGGAACTCTTCGTTCCTCCCTGGGTGTCGGGGCTGCGGAGGGTGTCGTCGATACGCCTCCTTCGTGTTCGAACCGAGCCTTGACAGCACTATGAAGCGTCGGTCAGCATTCTGCAATGCATTCCGCTGGATTGCATTGCAGACCTCATGTCTTGCGATCCGTCAAAGGCTGTGCGGCCGGACCGGAAAGACGCAGACCCTTTCAGAAGAGGTTCAGATGAAGAAGCAACACGGCTATGCCTTCCGCTCAGCAGCGGCCCTCGCGGCCTGTGCGACTGCCGCGGTCGCAGCGGGCTGCTCCCCGCCGCCTAGCGGAGGGTCCTCCTCCAAGGGCATCACCGTGGCCGAGACCGCGGCACCCTCGACGCTCGACCCGCAGGGCTCGGCGCTCTACGCCGACCGGTTCGCCTGGCAGCTCTCCTACCAGTGCCTGATGACCACCACCCCCGAAGGAAAGATCGAGCCGGAGCTGGCCACCGGCTACAAGCGGTCTCCCGACGGGCTCACCTACACCTTCGACCTCAGGAAGGACGTCAAGTTCCAAAACGGCGAGAAGCTGACCAGCGCCGACGTGGCCTATACGTTCGACCGGTTGAAGAAGAGTCCTGACGGGATCGCCAAGGAACTGTTCCCCACGTTCGACAAGGCCGTCGCGTCCGGTGACTCGGCCGTCGTCTTCCACCTCACCCGTCCCGATGCCGGATTCGTCAGCAACATGGCGAACCCCTTGGTGTGGGGCTGTGCCGTGATGAGCAAGAAGGCCGCCACCTCGGACAACATGGCGACCCGCATGGTTGGCACCGGGCCGTGGAAGCAGGACTCGTACCGCCCCAACAGCGAGTTGAAGCTGAAGAGGTTCGCCGACTACTGGGGCGAGAAGACGAAGTCCGGGCAGCTCAAGGTGGTCTACGTCCCGGGTGCCTCGACGCAGGTCAACAACCTTCAGGCCGGTGCGGTCGATCTGATCTTCACCGCCGCATCGAGCGGGAAGTCCCTGGCCGGCTCCGACAAGGTGGAGGTCAAGAATGTTCCGACCGACTCCACGATCTTCCTCCAGGTCAACAACCTCACCAAGCCGCTCGACAACGTGAAGGTCCGTCAGGCACTCGCCCTGGCGCTCGACCGCAGCGCCCTCGCCGGGCAGGCGTACAGCGGTGGCGGCGCCCGACCCAGCGTGTACATACCCGAGAGCAACACCTGGGCGCCCAAGCCCGCCGAGGTGCCGAACTCGACACCGGACATCGCCAAGGCCAAGCAGCTCCTCAAGGAAGCCGGCTTCCCCAAGGGCTTCTCCACCTCACTGATGTACATCGCCGCCTACGACCCCGGCACCAACGACCTGATGGCCGCCGTCCAGGCCCAGTTGGCGAAGGTCGGCATCAAGATCAAGCTTGAGCCGCTGGAAGGCGGTTCATGGGGCGACCGGCTCGTCAAGGCCAAGTACGCCCTCAGCTGGAACGCCCAGTCCTACTACTCGAACCCGTACCAGTACGTGGCCCCGGCCGAAGGACGCCAGGGACCGGTCCCGCCGGAGCTGAAGAAGCTGCTCGACGACGCCCTGCGCGCCGCCGACCCGACCGCCTACGAGAAGGCGCTCGTCGCCGTCCAACAGTGGGAAGCTGAGAACGTCTACCCCACCGTCACACTGCTCGCCACCAACCTGCTGGTCGCCCACCAGAAGGGGCTGACCGGAGTCGATCTGCCGGCCAGTCAGAGTCGGGCGTTCCTGGCCCGGGTGAGCCGTGGCTAGCACCCCGGTAGCGGGTCGCGCCCCCGGCGGCGCGACCCGCGCGGCGGGCGCACAGGACCCGCTGCTCGTGATCGAGGGACTCACCGTGCGCTACGGCCGGACCCAACCGCCCGCGGTGAACGACGTCTCCTTCGTTCTCCGTCCCGGCGATCGTGTCGGGCTGGTGGGCGAGTCGGGGTCCGGGAAGTCGACGCTGGCGGCAGCCGTTCTGCGGCTGCTGCCGGCCTCGGCCGCGGTCACGGGTCGCGTCGACCTCGACGGCCACGATCTGACCGCCCTCAAACCCGCCGAACTCCGGGCCCTGCGCAGCACCCGGATGTCACGCGTTCCCCAGGACCCGTTGGGAAACCTCAACCCGGTCTTCACCATCGGGCGTCAGATGTCCGACGTCCTGTCCGCACACCGCTCACTCAGCCGTCAGGAGCGAACGGAGATCGTCGAGGAGGCACTGCACCGGGTCGGCATCGGTGATGCGGCGGTCAAGCGGCGCAACTACCCGCACGAGTTGTCGGGAGGCATGCGGCAGCGCGTCATGATCGCCATGGCGCTGCTCAACCGCCCCGACCTGCTGATCGCCGACGAACCCACCACCGCTCTGGACGTCACCGTCCAGGCGCAGGTCGTCGAACTGCTGCGGGAGCGGGTGGCCGAGGCGGACATGACTCTCCTGCTGATCTCGCACGACATCGGTGTGGTCGCGGAACTGTGCACCACCGTGATGGTGATGTACGGCGGCGAGATCGTCGAGAGGGGTGCGGCGTCCGAAGTGCTGACCCGCCCCACCCATCCCTACACCCGCTCCCTCATCGCCGCAGCCCGCGGCAGGGTCGCTGGTGACGGTGACGGTGACGGTGACGGTGCCAGACCGAGCGAGATGGTGACATGACCGGGAAGCAGACACTGCCCGAGGCAACGGCGGACGGGCAGGACGTGGTGCTCGAAGTCCGCGAGGTGTTCAAACACTTCCGGATGCGACGCACCAGCCTGCGGGGCGAACGCCCTCAGGTCCACGCGGTGGACGGCATCAGCGTGCGACTGCGGGCCGGACGCACCCTCGGTCTGGTCGGCGAGTCGGGGTGTGGAAAGTCCACACTCGGGCGACTGATCACCGGGCTCGACACACCGACATCGGGTTCGGTACGCGTCGGCACCGAACTCCGCGACATCACCGCTGGAGCGGACGGCAAGGTGCAGGCGGTCTTCCAGGACCCCGCGAGCGCACTGGACCCCCGTATGACCGCACGGGCCAGCGTCGCCGAGGCACTCGGCGGCGTCGCGAAGGACGAGCGGGAGCGGCGCATCGACGAAGCCTTCGCCTCGGTCGGCCTGCCACTCGAACTCGGCTCCCGCTACCCCCACCAGTTGTCCGGCGGCCAACAACAACGCGTGTGCATCGCACGTGCGCTGATCGCCCGACCCGATCTCATCCTGCTCGACGAAGCGGTGAGCTCACTGGACGCCTCCCTCCAGGCCCAGGTGCTCGACCTGCTGGAACGGCTTCAGCGCGAAACCGGCACCGCGTACGTGTTCATCTCACACGACCTGCGCGCGGTGCGACAGGTCAGCCACTCGATGGCGGTCATGTACCTCGGACAGATCGTGGAGGAAGCACCGTCCGAGGCGTTCGACCGGGGACTGCTCCATCCGTACGCCGTCGCCCTCCGCTCGACCGAACCCGGCATCTTCCAAGGCGAGGAGGGCATCGAACGCATCGTCCTGCGAGGGGAGCCGCCGAGCGCGGTCAACCCCCCGCCGGGCTGCCGCTTCGCACCGCGCTGCCCGATCGCCGACGACAGGTGCGTCGAAGTCGCCCCCGAACTGACGGAAGTGTCCAACGGCCACCGGGTGCGCTGCCACCGACCCGGCGAACTCACACTGAACCCGGCCTCACCCACCGGCGCCGTCACCACGGGCGCGGCAGAAAGCGGAGGAGAGCTGTGATCCTCTACCTGGCCAAGAAGCTCACCGGCGCCGCCGGTGTCCTGTTGGCGCTCTCGGCACTGGTGTTCTTCGCGGGGCGCGGCCTCGTACCGGGCAGCGCCGCATCGGTGATCGCCGGGGCCAAGGCATCTCCCGAGACCATCGCCGCCATCGAACGCGACCTCGGACTGGACCAGCCCATCTTCCGCCAATACCTGGACTGGCTCTGGGGCGCTCTTCGAGGCGACTTCGGAGTGTCACCCATCTCAGGTCAGAACAACCTCGACGTGATAGCCCAACAAGCGCCGATCTCCCTGGAACTGGCGCTCATCGGGCTGGTCATCGCGGTCGCCATCGGGCTCCCCGTCGGAGTCATCGCTGCCACCCACTCGGGCAAGGGCATCGACTGGGGTATCCGTATCCCCCTGCTCATCGTGTTCGCCTTCCCCGGATTCGTCTCCGGCTCAGCCGCCCTCTACCTGGCGGCGCAGTACCTGACGAACATGTACTCGGCGAGCTACATCCCGTTCTCCGAGAGCGCCGTCGGAAACCTCCAGACCATGCTGCTTCCGGCACTCGCGGTCGGCATCCCCACCGCGCCGCTCGTGGCACAGATGACCCGCTCGTCGATGATCGAGGTCCTCGCCCAGCCACACATCACCACGGCACGCACCAACGGCATCGCGGAGTGGCGCATCCGCTATATCTACGCCCTCCGTGCCGCCCTGCCCCCCGTACTCACCCTGATCGGATTCATCTTCGGGTTCCTCGTCGGCGGGTTGTTCATCGTCGAGGAGATCTTCAGCCTGCCAGGACTGGGGCGCGGAGTACTCGACTCCATCTCGAACCGGGACTTCTCCCAACTCACCGCGCAAGCGCTCGTCATCGCCGGCACCTTCATCCTCGGCAACCTGCTCGTCGACATCGCGCTGCCGTTCGTCGACCGACGCATCATCCACACCTAGGAAACGGGAGTCAGCGTGACCATCTCGGCTCATCCCCGCCCTTCCCCGACCACCACACCAACTCCCGTCCGAAAGCGCACCTTCCGCTGGCCGCTGCGCGGCATCGTCGCCAATATCGCCGTCTTCCTCATCCTCGGCTACATCTTTCTGGCGGCCTTCGGCCTGTTCCTCGTGCCGTACGGACCGAACGAGGTCAACGCCGGTCCCCGGCTGTCCTCGCCGTCGTCGGACCACTGGCTGGGGACGGATGCGTTGGGACGCGACCAGTTCTCGCGGATCATCGCCGCCACCCGGCCCGCCCTGCTGTCCGCGACCTACGCCGTGCTGTTCGCGCTGCTGATCGGCACCACGATCGGGATCGCGGCCGGCTTCCTCGGGCGCCTCTGGGACGGTGTGCTGTCCCGACTCGTCGATCTGTTGTTCGCGATCCCCGAGTACCTCCTCGCCATCCTTGTGATCGCGATGATGGGGAGCGGTCTGATCAACGCCTCGCTGGCCATAGGCATCGTGACCATCCCACGGTTCGCCCGCATCGCCCGAGGCTCGACGATCGAGATCGCACAGCGCGCCTTCGTCGATGCCGCCCGGTTGTGCGGACGCGGCAGGCTGTGGATCGTATTCCGACACATCCTGCCCAACATCGCCTCCCCGCTCGTCATCATGACCGCGATCAACCTCTCCACCGCGGAAGGGGCTTATGCGGCACTGAGCTTCCTCGGCTTCGGCGTCCGCCCGCCCGACGCCGACTACGGCAGCATGATCTCGTCCTCCCAGCAGTACCTGCTCACCGATCCCTGGGTCGTGGCGTTCCCGTCGATCGCGTTCGTGGTCCTCGTCCTCGCGTTCAACCTGCTCGGCGACGTTCTGCGCGACCGGCTCGACCCCCACACCCGTACCGCGGCCGGCGCCTGACTCCCGGCCCGCGACCAGCACCTCGCAGGAGAGACATCACCGTGTCCGACTTCACCACCCTCCTCGACGACCACGTCCCCGAAATCCTCTCCCGGCACGGGGTGCCGGGTGCCGCGGTGGGCATCCTGGCCGGCGGCGAGACCACCCTGCTCGGCTACGGCGGCACCAACACCGCACACAACCTCCCGGCGGATCCCGACACGATCTTCCAGGTCGGCTCGATCTCCAAAACCCTGCTCGGATTCATCATCGGGCGCCTCGTCGACCGCGGGCAGGTGGAACTGGACGGCCCCGTGGCGCCGCTGTTCCCCGGGGCCGGCATCGACGAGCGGATCACGCTGCGGCATCTGATCACGCACACCTCGGGTATCGACGCGCAGAACATGATCGCCGACGCCCCGAACCTGCTCGCCGACCACGCGGACGACTCCGTCCAGGCGTCACTGGTGCACTTCGTCCGCCGACCGCTGCTGTTCGCGCCGGGTACGGACTACTCCTACAGCGGTCCGGGCATCATGGTGGCCGCCGCCGTGGTGGAACGCGTCACCGGTCGGCACTACACGGACGTTCTCCAGGACGAGGTCCTCAACCCGGCCGGAATGTCGGGCACGTTCACCAGTGCCGACCAGGTGGTGACCCGTCGGGTCGCCGCACCGCACGGCCGCGATGCCCAAGGTCGCCCCACCCTGCTCCTCGACCAGGGGTGGCAGCGGCACTGGCAGCTCCCGGGCTGGGACGTGCCCGGCGGCGGTGTCCTCAGCACGGCACGCGACCTCATGCGTTACGCGTCCTACGTCACCTCACCCGCGGCACCCAGCGGACTCTTCCGGATCCAGGCCCATCGCGGGAGCGCGGGCCGTGACATCGGGCTCGCCTGGATGCTCGAAGAACGCGCGGGCAGCCCCGCCATGTCCCACGACGGGCTCACCATCGGCTATGCGTCCCGCCTGGTCCTGATCCCTTCCCATGAGCTCGCCTACACCGTTTTGACGAACTCCCTGGACGGATGGGGCGTGGCCGAGGACATCGAGCAGCTGATCCTCACCGAGGCGTTCGGGGAAACGCCCGCTCGCGCTTTGAGTCCGGTCGGTCATGAGCTGGCGGATGCCCTGGAGGGGACCTACGACTGCGGCTTCTACGGCACGATCACCCTCGTCCGGGGCCGGTTCGATGGGGAGATGAGGGTCATCGCGAACCAGGCGCCAGCGGGGCCGAACCAATACGTCATCGCGCTCGACTCCCCCGACCGGCTGGTGTTGTCCCCGCCGGACACCCTCGTTGCGCTGGGGCCCGACGGCAGCCCGCTCGGCGACGCAGCCTCGTTCGTCCGAGAGCCCGACGGCACCGTCTCGGCCCTGCGCTATCACGATCGGATCGCGCGCAGGGTTTCCTGACCCGATGCCCTGACCCTACGCACGGAGGCAGGGGAGCGACCGGCAGGGCGTCGCTACGACGCTCAGCGGGCCGCTCCGAGCCTCTGCGAGATCTCAGCTGCGGCAGCGGACACCAGTGATCCGAGTGCGGGGACCCGGTCGGAGGTGATGCGCGTGGCGGGCCCGGACACACTGACCGCGCAGACCGCCGCGCCCGCGTGGTCGAACACCGGTGCCGCGACGCAACGTACGTCCGGCTCGTTCTCCATGTCGTCCACCGCATAGCCGCGCGAGCGGATCACGGCCAAGTCGGTGTGCAGCGCATCGGGAGTGGCGAGGGTGTGCGGGGTGCGCCGGGGCATGCCGTGCGCGAGTGCCGCGTCCACCGCCTCGACGTCGGTGTGGGCCAACAGGGCCTTGCCCACCCCGGTGCAGTAGGCCGGCCTACGGCTTCCGACGGGGGAGTGCATCCGCACCGCCTGCGGACTCTCGATCTTGTCCACATAGACGATGTCCGGCAGATCGGGGATCACCAGATACGACGTCTCGCCCGTGTCGGACACCAACCGCTCCAGCACGTCATGGGCGGTGTCCCGCAGGTCCAGACCGTCCAGATACACATGGCCCAACTGCGCGGTCCGCGATCCCAGCCGGTAGCGGCCGGTCCGCATGTCCTGCTCGATCAGCCGCACCTCGCACAGGGGTGCCAGCAGACGCAGCACCGTGCTTTTGTTCATGCTCAGGCCCGAGGTGAGTTCCGTGAGCGTGGCGCCCCGCCCGCGGCCGTCCTCTCCCAGATGGAGCAGGATCGTCAGCGCCCGCCTTAGAGAGGCGGAGTTGTTGCGGGCTGTGGCAGGCTTTCCGTCAACTTCGGTCACCGGACTGCCCTCGACCCCTTCCGAACCGGGGGAGTGCCACACGAGCCCGGTCGCACTGCCACCAGGGCCTGTCCGTCCTCGCGGACGGGCCGACACCGGTATGCACCGACCGGTCGTACAGGGAGTGCACCCTGATCGCCCCGCCCCGACCGGACACCCGGTCGCATTGCAGTCGGGACGTACGCCCCGACAACCGCGGGACCGGCCCGGAACAGGGACGCCGCTACCACGTCTTCACGCGGCACCACGTCGAACAAGGCCGATACCTCCCTGCATTGCTTCACTCCGGTCATGCTCCCGCTCTTCACAGAGCCTCTACCCTGCCAGCAATCTGCTTCTGTTTGCAACGTCGGACTTTGCATAACAATATCCTCAGGGGAGGTGCTGACGGCAATTTCCGCTCGATACCGAATCGATGCCCCATCAGTACGGACAACGCCCTCAACCCTCATCACTCGACCATGGCTGCCCGAACCACCTCAAGCACCCGCGACACCCGACCCAACAACCCCCGTCGACCCATGTGAACCGGAACACTTTCTGGCGACCCCCGGGGGAGTCGGCGAAGGCCCGGGGAACGGGGACCGTGTCCGCGCCGCTCCCGTGCGGTGTCGACTGCGGATAGGTGATATGCGCGGGGCCTGGCGACCGTATGGTCGCTACCCCGACCTTGACCGTGCCCGCGTCTGTGGGCGGGACGGTTCTGAGCGACCGGTATTCGTTTGTCCGCTAGTCAGGGGATTTCTACCATCTCACCGGCGTTTCACGCCCTGCTTTCCGACGGCTCATGCATCTCTTGGACGGTCACGTGATTAGTACGACAATCATCTCGGCTTGAAGGAGCCAGCATGCCCATCCTCGCTTCCGTCCGCCCCCGCACGGGTACCGCGGTGGCCGTCGCGCTCGCCGCCGGTTTCACACTGGCCGGGGCGTCCGCCGCATTCGCAGCCCCGGGGGACAGCGGCGACCTCACCGTCCTGTCCACTCCCTCCTCCTGGGGAGCCAGCCAACGCGCCGATGCAGTCTGCAAGTTCAAAATCGTCGCGGACGACTTCGAAACACTCCCCTCGATCGCCTGGACGATCACCTCCCGCCCGCCCACGACCCCTCCGGGCGACACCCTGACGGGGAACCTGGCCCTCTCGCGGGGCGAGGCCCGCAGCGGGCAGTACACCATCCCCGACGGCACGTACCAACTGCAGTGGACGGCACCCAGCGGCGTAACCAAGCAGAAGACCTTCGTGGTCCACTGCGACGACAGCAAGAAGGCTGAGACAACCAAGTCCGAGACAACCAAGGCCGAGACAGCCCAGGCCGAGACAAGCTACGAGAAGCCGTCCGGTCCCGTACCCGCGGGTGGAGGGGGCGTACCGGCCATGGAGAAGGCCGCCTCGTCGAGCACTTCCCACACCGGAACGACCACGGCCCTGGCGGTCGGCGCGGCCGGTGTCGCCGGGCTGGTCATCGCCCGCAGGGCAGCACGCCGCCGCTCCCGTGGCGAGGCATAGCAACATCTGCCGGCCGCGGCGACGGGGACCAAGCCGCGCATGCCGTCTCACCATGACGTTGTGCGCGGTCTCCTCCCTGGTGATGGGCGTCGTCTGGGCGAGCGGAGACTCACCCGCGCCGCCGCCCCCCACCGCCGCCCGCAGCTCCGACGCTGCGGGCGGCGCGCCGCCGCCCTTCCGAAGGGCCCCGCAACCACCGCCGAAGAACGTGCCGGCGTCCCACACACCGCTGCCGTCCTCCCGACCCGTGAAGTTGGCCGTCCCCGCCATCGTGATCGAGGCGCCACTCATCGGCGTCGGGCTCGACGCCAAGCGCCGGCTCGGCGCGCCCCCGCTGAGCAAGCCCAAGCTCGCGGGCTGGTACCAGAGCGGCCCCTCCCCGGGAGAGGCGGGAACGGCTCTGATCGTCGGCCACCGGGACACCAGGACGGGACCCGCCATCTTCCTCAACCTCAACGCCCTGCGGCGTGGCGACACCGTGAACGTCGCACGCGCGGACCGGCAGACCGCGGTGTTCACCGTCGACGACGTCAAGACCTACAAGAAGAGCGAGTTTCCCAACGACAAGGTGTACGGCTCGACCGCACGTCCAGAGCTCCGACTGCTGACGTGCGGCGGCCGTTTCAACAAGAAGACCGGCTACTCCGCGAACGTCGTCGTCTTCGCCCACCTCACCTCACTCAAGAAGACGGCGTAGAACGGCAATAGAGGGGGGAAGGCACCAGCGAAACCATCTGGCACCCCGTACCGGTCTCCGCACGGCCGCGTCGATCGTGCCTGTGCCCGGGCGGGCAGCCGAGGGCTTTCACCCGCGGCCCGGCGCGGGTTGTGATGTGCGTCGGTACGTACGGTGTGAAACTCGGCCGCACGCGCGCTCGGCCCACTCGGTGGTTTCGTCAACGGCGATTACCTCTGGGGTAATCGCCACGCACGAGGCGGCGGAACAAGATGTGATCACCGCGCAGGACACCGAACGGGCGGGCTCCGGCCCCTCCCCATGCGTCGGCCGTCCCGCATGTTCGACCGAACAGGAGATCATCATGAGACGCCTCGCTTCCGCCGTCGTCGTCACCGCACTGGGCGCCGCCGCCCTCGTGGCCCCGGCGGGCGCGGCCCATGCCGGTGCCACGCTGCCGCACCTGCCGACCACCGATATGAACATCACGGGCTTTGCGCCGGACAGGGCGATCCCCGGCACCAAGGTCACCTACCGTCTGACCGTCACCAACAACGGTTCGGAGGCCGCGGCGCCGTATCTCGATGTGCGGCTGCCGGCAGGCTCTACCGATCGGACCTACAACGGCCTTCCCGTCCGGGGCTCCTTCCGCATGGACCCGATAGCGCCCGGGGAGGCAAGGCGAGTGACCGTCGAAGCGAAGGTCGGGAGCGATGGTGGTGGGGCGCTCCTCGGCTCGAACTTCGAGGTCAGCGAGGGGCCGTACGACAACCGGGTGTACCAGGACACGTTCTACTCCAACAACATCCTGAAGCTGAACACGGTGAACGAGGTGGCGGCCCCGAGCCCTGGGCCCAGCGGTAGCCTTCAGCTCACCGGCAGGGTCACGGGCGGGTCCGAGCCGGGACAACTGGTCAAGCAACGGCTGGTCATTCACAACACCGGGCAGAACCGAAGCCAAGACATCGCGCTCGTGGGACGGGTGAGCGGACCGTCCGGCGAGATCGTGAAGGTCAACGGCATCAAGGGCGGACGCGGTGTGATCACGAAGGTGGGTCTGAACTACACCCTTCCGCCGCTGGACGCCGGCACGTACCGCGTTGTGACCATCGTGTCAAAGCGCAGCCACGCTGGTGACCTCGGCGGAAGCTACTTCGCCGGTGCCGATGGTGCCGGATATCCCGAGCTGGAACTGCGGGGCTGAGCTCGCGACCCATCGGCTCGGCCGCTGTTCCTGCTGTGCGGGGCAGGATCACGTTCCTGTCGGGCCGGAGCCCAGCAGGAACGTGATCCTGTGGTCGAGGCTGCCTCGGGGTCGGGCGCCCGCCGCCCGAAGCGTCGCGCGCTTCTGAACCGTCCCGTCGGCATCGCAGGCCATGACCCAGCCGGATGGCAGCGAGGGCCGAGCCGGCCGTGAACCACGCGATGGACCAGCCCCGTTGGGGACGGTGAACCTACCTCACCTACCGGCGCTCTATGCCGAGGACTCCGCTGCGGCGAAGATCCGCTCGCGGACCCTGCGGGTTGCGGCGCCCGCCTCGACACGGTCCAGGTCCGTCAGTTTGCCGTCCCGCTTGCGGATGACCCCGCCGACGATGACCGTGTCTACATCACGGGGTTGTGTCCGCAGGACCACATGGTTGGCGGGGTCGCCCAGGGAGACCCCGTACGGCTCCGGGTTGATCAGGACGACGTCGGCGAGCTGCCGGGGGGCGAGCCGGCCGAGGTCGTCGCCGAGCCCGATGGCGCGTGCCGCGTTCACGGTGGCGTACTCCAGCATGTGACGGGGTTCGACCATCGGGGTTCCAGGGCGTCGGACCAACGGGTAGCGGCCGGCCTCGCGCTCGTCGAAGGCGTCGACGCTGCGCATCAGCATGAAGGTGAGGCGCATGGCGTTGAACAGGTCGATCGGCACCCGGGCCGGGGTGTCGACGCCGAGGCTGGAGGCCACCCCGGCTCGGTGGGCCCGGTTCAGTACGGTCATGGAACGGCCACCGGCGAACTCGCACTCGGGAGTGAAGGAGATGCCCCCGCCGCAGGACGCGATCATCTCCAGTTCCTCGTTGTCGGCGGCGTTGCCGTGTGCCGGGACGATGTCGGCGCCCAGCAGTCCGGCGTCGTGCAGGGCACGGATCTGACCGGCCGGGTTCTGGTGCACGGTCATCTGCATGCCCAGTTCTCGGGCGAGCCCGATTTCCTTGGCTATCTGATCCATGCTGCTGCGCTCGATCGAGGCCAGTGCCATACCGATGCGCAACAGCCCGTTGTCACCGGTCTCCTTGCGGAGCGCGCGGATGTGGTCGATCCGCCAGGCTTGGTCTCCGGGCGAGGCATCGAAGCTGCCGAGCATGCCGTAGGCCCACAGGGTGCGCTGTCCGGTGGCGCGGTGGGCGCGCAGGGCTGAATCGGCGTGCTCGGGGGACATCACGTTGTGACAGAAGTCGAGGACGCCGGTGATTCCTGCGTCGAGCATCTCGATGGAGCCGGCGAGGGTGGCGTCGTGGATGTCCTCGACCCCGAAGTGCTCCCGTAGGTAGAAGACACGGGCCTGGTACTCGTCGAAGGTCCAACCGGTGGCGTGCAGCCCCTTCAAGGGCGTCTGCCAGGCGTGCATATGGGTGTCGATCAGACCGGGGATGGCGATCATCCCTCGGGCATCGATCACCTCGGCGTCCGGGTCGACCAGCTCGGATTCAACGGCGGCGATGCGGTCGCCGACGATCAGGATGTCACCGGTGGTGAGATCACCGAGGGTTGGGTCCATGGTGAGGACGGTCGCGCCTTTGATGAGCAGTTTGGGCTCGTTGGCGTTGGCTTCGGACATGGCTGACTCCCTGGGAGAGAGGATGGCGGCAGGCAGACCTGCGTGTGGTCGTGCACGGGGACGAGTGGTCTGTCGACAACAGGTGTGTGGACTTCGTGGTCACACGGCTGTTGTGGAGGATGCGAGCAGGAGGCCCAGAAGGGGGCGGCGCGGGGGACACCCGGGTGGGTCCGGAGTGAACTGCGGACGCGGCGCCGAGGTCGGGCAGCCTTGGCGGGGTGGGCCTGAAGTCGGTCAGCCCTGCGGCCTGGCTTCCTTGTAGCGGAACACGGCCACGTCACCGGTGGTGGAGACGATGTTCTGGATTTTCTTTGGGTTGTAGGCCCAGAATCCGGAGTAGTCGAAGTAGGCGCAGTCCAGAGCCTCTTCGTCGATGATCTTCGACATCTTCTGCCAGGCAGCGTCCTGTGCCTGGGGAGTCTTGGCGGCCAATCCTTCCGCGGCGGCGGCTGCGACCTGCGGATAGGGAATTCTCAACGGGTTGCCCGCGGCGTCAGGAGCGAACTTGCGGTTGTAGTAGTCGTCGGCGCCGGAGCGCGAGCCGTCGGAGAGGATCGACGCCGGGTACTCACCACTCTGGAACGTGCTCAAGAACTGCGCGAAGTTGGGCAGTTCGAGCTTCACGTCGACCCCGATCTTCGCCATGTGGCTGCGGAACAGCTCTGCGACGGTCCGTTGGGAGTCATAGCTGATCAATGTGAACGAGCGCTTTCCGCCTCCGAGCTCGGACATCAGCTTCTTCGCCTTGGCCAGATCGTGGGGATAGCCCTTCAGGGACGGGTTGTGACCTGGCTGGCCCTCCGGGATCCGCTGGTTCATGATCTTGCCCTTGCCGCCGAGCGCGGCGTCCAGATAGTCCTGCGGGTTCATCGCGTGACACACGGCCTGCCGGAACTTCTTGTCCTTGAACACCGTCTTGGTGTCGTACATCTGGAGGTGCCAGAGCACGGACGGGAACGAGAGCGACTTGAAGCCTTCCTTCTCGGCACGCTCCGCCAGCGGCGGGCTTGCCCAGACGACGTCGAGCTGTCCCGCGCTGAGTGCGTTGTAGAGACTGTCGGGGTCGTTGATCTGGGTGACCTCGATGCGCGCGGGGCCGACGGACTTCTTGTCGTAGTACTTGTCGAAGGCGGTGACGACCGTGCGCAGCCCCTTGGTGGACGCCTTCGCGTCGAACTTCCAGGGACCGGTTCCGACGCCCGTGGTCTTCCAGTCACCCGCTTCCAGCGACTTCGGGGAGATCATGTACATCGCGAACCGCGCCAGATTGTTGACCAGGCTGGGTGACGGCTTGAGGAGGTCGATGCGTACGTGGGTGTCGTCGACCGCTGTGATCGACTTGATGGCCGAGAGTTGGTTCCGGTACTGGCTGGGAGTGCTCTTCACCCGCTCCAGGTTCTTGACGACGGCCTCGGCGTTGAAGGGGGTGCCGTCGTGGAAGAGGACGCCGGAGCGGAGCGTGAAATCAACCCGTAGCGGGGTCTGCTTCCACTCGGTGGCGAGTTGGGGCTTGATGGTGAATCCGTCCGGGGCGATACCGAGCAGCGACTCATAGACCAGCGAAGTGAAGGTGCTGTTCTGCTTGGTGACCGGATCCCAGTCGCTGAACTGTTGATTGGTGCCGAAGCGCAGCGTTCCGGACGGTCCGCTCCCGGCCTTCTTGGTGTTGGTCGCGCCTTCGTCGGCCGTGCCGCTGCACGCGGCGAGGGTGACGGTCAGTGCCGTTGCGAGGAGTGCACCCCCGGCTGTACGGGCCGTTCTTGACCGGGGGGAGCGGCGAGCCCGTCTCTCCCGGGCGCGCACTCTGTTGTCTGTCACAGCGAGAACCTCCACACGATTGTGTGAGCACCGAATGTGATGTGCGTTATGGTGCACGCACGTGCAGTATTCCTGTCAAGAGTTGTGCAACCTCTCTTCGTATCCTTGAACTCCACAACGGGATAAGCAGTCAAGGACGACAAAATGTGCTACGTGGCCTTCCTTGATGTCTAGTGAAGTGGTCGCCTCGGGGAAATAGCTGTGCAGCATCCTGCTCAATCGTGTGCAGTATCGTGTTGCTCTGGCATATGTCAGAGCGTGGTGATCGCATCATCGAGTGGCGGCACGCAGACCGGGCCCGCTGGTGTTCCCGCGGGCCCGCGGTCAGTTCCTGAAGCACAGATGCCGTCTGGCCGGGCTCCTTGCCCGGCCAGACGGCACATATGTGGTGAGGGTGTGACGGTCGTGGGTGGTCAGGCCGCGTCCGCCTTGGCGGGCTGCTCCTTACGGTCGGGGGCGGTGCGGAGGGTGAGCAGTGATGCGAGTGCGCCGACGGCGGCGAGGGCCGCTGCGCCGAGGAAGGCCGCGGAGAACCCGTCGGTGAGCGCGCCGGGGTCGCCGAGTTCACGGGCGCCGTACGCCGATGCCACGGCTGTCATCGCGGCCAGGCCGAGAGCGGATCCGACCTGGTAGCTGGTGTTGACGATGCCGGAGGCAAGGCCGCCTTCCTCGGGGCGCGCGCTGGACAGCGCGGTGCCGAGGGAGGGGATGAAGGCCAGTGACATGCCCACGGCGGCCAGCAGTGAGGCGGGCAGGACGTCGACCCAGAAAGTGCCGTCCGCCCGGGCGAAGGACAGCCACAGCATGCCGGCCGCGAGGGCCAGCAGGCCGGTGACGATCAGCGGCTTGGTCCCGAAGCGGGCCATCAGACGGGGTGCCAGGACAATCATCATGATCATGATGGCGACCGTCATGGGCAGCAGGGCCGCTCCGGAGGCGAAGGCGCCCAGTCCCAGCACCTGCTGGAGGTAGAGGTTGAGGAAGAACCACATCGGGATCCACGCGGCGGCCATCAGCAACTGCGCGATGTTCGCACCGGCCAGGTTGGGTGCGCGCCAGATCCCCAGACGCATCAGCGGCTCACGGCGCTTGGACTGGATGGCGATGAACGCGCCGATCAGGGCCACGCCGGCCAACAACACGAGCCAGGTCTGACCTGAGCCCCAGCCGATTTCGGGGGCGCGGACGATGGCGAAGACGGCGGTGGCCAGTCCCGCGGTGACGGTGGCCGCTCCCGCGAGGTCGATGGAGCCACGGCGTACCGGGGCCGAGGGCATGACGCTCGGGACCGCGGCCAGCACGATCAGGGCGATCGGGATGTTGATGTAGAACACCCAGGGCCAGCTGGCGTACTCGGTGATGACGCCGCCGAGGAAGACGCCGGCGGTGCCGCCGGCCGGTGCGGCGGCGCCGTACAGGGCCAGCGCCTTGGTCAGCTCCTTGGGGCGGGAGCCGAAGAGCATCATCAGCAGGGTCAGGGCGGCCGGTGCTATCAGCGCGGCGCCGACGCCCTGGAGGGCGCGGCCCGTCAGTTCGGTCCAGACCGAGGAGGCGAGACCGGCGACCAGGGAGCCCCCGGCGAGCACGGTCCAGCCGGCGATGAAGATCCGTCTGGCGCCGAACAGATCGGACAGTCGTCCGCCGAGCAGGAGCAGCCCGCCGAAGGCGATGACGTAGGCGTTGAACACCCAGGACAGGTCCTCCTGGGAGAAGCCCAGGTCAATCTGCATCTTGGGGAGTGCCACACCAATGATGGACGTGTCCATGATGACCGTGAACTGGGCCAGGGCGATGAGGGCAAGCGCCGTCCAGCGGCGCGGACTGGGTGGTGCAGCAGGGGTCGACACAGCGTTCTCCTATACCGGAGGGGGGTATGTTCGTTCGAAGAAGCAATATACCCCCCTCGGGTATTCCGGGGTTCTTCGGGTCGATCTTTCGGCGGCCCGCTCCCGGCCGGGGAATCCCCGTCCGGCATGGCACGGCGTGTCCGTCCCGTCGACGTTCGGCGACGGTGTCGACCTCGCCACCGTGCAGCCCCAAGGACTCACGGACGGCGCCCGGGCTCGCCGCCGTGCACCGGTCGCGATGGGGTGACGTGCCGCCCTGGATTCACGCAGCCCTGTTCGATTCGACGGAGGGTCCCGCGGCGCGGTGCAGTGCGCCGCACATGCCCTGGTGACCAGGAACGATCGTCTGAACACCCGGACCCGGCAGAGCTGGAACCGCGACTCCTCCGCGCGCACGCGCGAGCGGGCAGCGCGCCTTCCACCGTCGAGATGGGAGTACGGTGGCGCTACCGAGCGCACCTCGCACGCCGTCATCCGTTTCGGCGTCGCCCTCGGGGAACGGCAATGCCGGAGCGCAACGCGCCCGGCCGGAAAAGAGCCGCCCCACATGAGTTTGATGAGTCTCGGAGTGCTCGCCTCCTCGCATAAGGAGAACGAGTTCCGGTTGCCGCTGCACCCCGGCCACCTCAACAGGATCGCCCCGGACGTACGCGAGAGGATCTTCCTCGAAGAGGGCTACGGCCAGCGGTTCGGCGTCGCCGATGACGCGCTGAGACCGCTCGTGGCCGGCCTGCGTTCTCGCGAACAGCTCCTCGCCGAGTGCGACATCATGCTGCTGCCGAAGCCCATGCACGACGACATCGCCGAACTGCGCGAGGGCCAAGTGCTCTGGGGATGGCCCCACTGCGTGCAGGACGCGAAGATGACGCAGATAGCGATCGACCGACGGCTGACCCTGATCGCCTGGGAGGCCATGAACCACTGGACCTCCACAGGCGCCTTCAGTGTCCATGTCTTCCACAAGAACAATGAGCTCGCTGGTTACTGCTCGGTGTTGCACGCCCTCCAGCTCGGCGGTTTGACCGGCAGCTACGGGCGCCGCCTGCGTGCGGTGGTCATAAGCTTCGGGGCCACGGCCCGTGGAGCCGTCACGGGCCTGGGCGCCATGGGAGTTTCCGACGTCACGGTGCTGACCCAGCGCGCCGCAGCAGCAGTGGCTTCGCCGATGCCCTCGGTGGTGATGGGCCACTTCGGGGCGCAGGACGACGACCCGTCACGTCTGCGGGCCTTCACCGCGGCCGGTTCCGTGCCACTGGCGGAGTACCTGGCAGGGTTCGACGTCATCGTCAACTGCGTCATGCAGGACACGGACGCGCCCCTGATGTTCGTCAACAATGAGGAACTCGCGCTGTTCCGACCGGGCACCTTCTTCGTCGATGTCGCCTGCGACGAGGGCATGGGCTTCGAATGGGCCCGTCCGACCACCTTCAGCGAGCCGATGCACACGGTGGGGTCGGGCTGCCACTACTACGGGGTGGATCACAGCCCCTCCCACCTGTGGCACTCCGCCACCTGGGAAATCAGTGAGGCGCTCCTTCCCTACCTCCGCAAGGTCATGAGCGGCCCCGAGGCATGGGACGACGACGTCACGGTCAAGAAGGCCATCGAGATTCGGGACGGCGTCATCCAGAACCCGAAGATCCTCTCCTTCCAGCACCGGTCAGCCGTCCATCCCCATGCTCCCGAGGCTCCGGCCGTCTAGCCGACCCTCGACGCGGTCGGTCGACGTGAACGCTGGCCCTCCGGGCGAGACGTCGCTTCGGGCTGGCCAAATTGATGGTGGGCGGCCACCCCAAGTGGCCGCCCACCATCAACTGCCATGTATGCGTACGAGGTTCGAGCGGCTGGGTGCCTTGCCGTAGGGCCCTGGGCGACCCGATCCGGGCCCCTGTTCGCAGTGGTCCGGACCTATCCGGAACCGAACCCCTCTGGCCCCCCGTCATGAGGGCTGAGGACCCGGCGGGACCACCGGATACACGAGTAAGCCCCGCCATCTTCGAATGGCTGGCCTATTATCAGCCGGAATATTCGCATATCGGCCAATTTGTTATGGGAATATGTGCTTCCCATTGATTCATGCGATGTACAGGGACACTCTTCTTTTCGCCACCGGGGCAGGGACCCCGACGGCGAAGACGACGAGGGAGGGCTCAACCTCATGTCTGTTCGCAAGGTATTCGCCACCATGGCCGTCGCGGCGGCCATGGCCGGTGCCGGACTCATGACGGCTCCTACGGCCCAGGCAGCACCCCAGACCGCGTCGGCCACATCGGCGATCGGTCCCACGAGTTGGTCCCCCCGGGGCGACTACGCCACCGAGGGCGAGTGTGGATATGCCGGCTGGTGGTTCACCACGTGGGGCGGTGCGTCCCTCTACAAGTGCGATTTCAACCCGACCACCCAGCGGTTCGACCTCAGCATCTGGCGTCCCTGACCCTCGGACTGCGCCACGAGCATGAAGCGCCCGCGACCGGTGACCCGGCCGCGGGCGCCTGCCGTCGGGTCTCGACAGAAACCCGGTGGCTGTTGGGGCCGGCCATGACTACGTTCGCCGCATGGCTGACGACTGTTTTGCGCACCCACGGCTCGCTGCGATCTATGACCCCCTCCACTCCGACCGCAGCGATCTGGATGCCTACCTCCAGGTCGCGGAAGAACTTGAGGCCCGCCGGGTGCTGGACATCGGCTGCGGCACAGGAGTGTTCGCCCTTCTCCTGGCTCACCGCGGGGTGGAGGTCGTGGGTGTCGATCCCGCACTGGCGTCCATCGATGTCGCCCGGGCCAAACCGGGCGGTGAGCGAGTGCACTGGATCTGCGGCGACGCGACGGACCTTCCCCCGCTCCAGGTCGACCTCGCGACGATGACGGCGAACGTCGCACAGGCCATCAGCGACCCGCACACCTGGCAGAACACACTGAGGGGCGCCTACGAGGCACTACGCCCCGGCGGCCATCTGGTCTTCGAGACCCGGGACCCGGCCAGACGCGCCTGGGAGGAGTGGACCCGCGAGAACACCTACGAAGTGGCGGAGATCCCGGGCATCGGCGCCGTGAAGAACTGGGGCCAGGTGATCGATGTGAGCCCGCCTCTGGTGACCTTTCGCTGGACCTACCGGTTCGCAGTGGACGGACACGTCCTGACATCGGATTCGACGCTGCGCTTCCGGGAGCGAGAGGAAGTCGAGCGGGACCTGCTCGCAGAGGGCTATGTCGTGGAGGAGATCCGCGATGCACCCGACCGTCCAGGCAAGGAGTTCGTCTTCCTGGCACGTCGTCCGGTGGCCTGACGAGTCCTTCGACGCGGGCCACTCCGGAGATACCGAGGCAAGGGCCCACGTACCCAAGGAGACATGGATCCGTCCGCGGACGTCCGCCGGCTCATGGCCCGTGCCGCGGTCCCACGATCGGCCCCACAACGGGCCGACCCGCGGTCGGGACGATGCTGTTCCGAGTAAGGGGACTCGTCAGGAAGCAGCGACCGGAACGAGGCGGTCGCCGGCGATGCCGGCCTTTTCGGGACGGTAGTAGTCCCGGATGCCCTCCTCCCAGGTGGCGACCGGGATGCGGTCGCCGTCCACCGGACCGAAGACATCGAACAGTTCGCCGATGTTGTGCTGTTCAAACCCGATGGCAGTCATCAGAGCGAGGAAGTCGGGCCGGGTGACGAACCCGTCGCCGTCCGGATCGCCCATCGCCGCGAGGGCTTTCGCGAACTCGTCGACGGCTGCGTCGAATCGCTGCGGATCGAGCACGACCGCAGTGAACTCCTCCGGGCTGATCCGCCCATCACCGTTGGCGTCCAACTCGACCACGAGCGTGTCACCGTACCGTCGGAACGCGGAGAGCAGTGCCTGCCCGGGCTCCTCATCGGCGGCAGGAAGAGCCGCGACCGTCCGGCGGGCCATCAGTTCGAAGTCGGCGGGCTCAAGAAAGCCGTTGCCGTCGGCGTCGAAGAGGGAGAACACGAGCTGTGCACGGGCGATGGCCTCGTTGGTGGGCATGGGGGTGACACCTCTACTTCCCGGGAGTGTGCGGTTTGCCGAGGACATGCCCTCGGCGGTCGACCCCACTATCCGGGCGGCCTTCGGCTCCCGGCAGACAAAGACCCCAAGTGCACACCATCGAAGTCAAAGCGCAGGCTCAGCGCATGGCGCGACCACGACTGGGCAAGGCGTGGTACACCAAGACGCCAAGACGCCCAGCCGGGCGGGCCGGCCGGCCTAAGGCCACCGCGCCGGTCGAGCGCAGGTCCGTGATCCGCGTCACGTGTCGGCATCGAAAACACCGCTGACGACACTCCCCATCGGACGCTCCGAGTCCGGAACCTGCCGGCAGCGGACCTGTATCTCGGACCTGTACCGCTCTGGGGCTGCGGGGTGGCTGGACCGCCCGGCAATCGGCAGCCCCCGTGGCCCAACGGCCTTGCGGACAGCGGACGAAGAGGGAAAGGGACGTTGCCGCAGCGGCCGGTGCGGGCCCGATGGGACCGGTCTCCCGCCGCTTTCCCCTGGTCGATGATCCAAGCCGGTGTAGTCGGCTGCCGCACCCCGCAGGATGGCTTCGAGGTCCGCGACCAGCACTTCCATGCCCTGGGTGACGGTCGGGGTGCAGTGCCCCGCTCGTGGCGTCCGTCCTCCTGTGGCCGGATCGAACCGGCACCCGTCATCCCCGCTCAGAAGGTGCCGCGGCAGACGGATGTCTTCCGGTGGCACGGCCGGTTGATCCGCGAACCCGGGCGGGGCCGGAGGCGAGCACGGGTGACTCGTTTCAGCTCCAGGCAACCGTTCCGGGCCACACCAGTGCGCCGTCGTCCATCGACAAGGGTGCCTCGCGGCGCTGTCGCGCGACTTTCGGCGCCGCCGCGCAGTTCAAAAAATCCTCTGCCAACCCTCTTGCGTGATCGCGGGACGCCAGGGTTATGCTCCCGCCATGATTAAAGAGCTTAACTACTTTCGAGTAGGGGAGAAGTGGCCGCCCTATGAGCGAACCATCTGAGTTTGACGCGCTGGGTCAGGCAGAGTTGATCCGTACCGGACAAATATCGCCGAAGGATCTTCTGGAAGCCGCTATCGAGCGTATCGAGCAGGTCAATCCAGAAATCAACGCGGTCATTCACACCATGTATGACGAAGCGCGTTCGACCGCTTCCGGAGTGCTACCCGAAGGTCCGTTCACCGGAGTTCCCTTTCTCCTGAAGGACGGCGGCGGAGTCGGATACGCCGGGGTCCCGATGACCTCCGCGAGCAGATTCCTCGCGGACTACGTGCCCACCGACGACGGCGAACTCACCCGACGCTACAAAGCCGCCGGTCTCGTGGTGTGCGGCAAGACGAATCTGCCCGAGTTCGGACTGCTGCCCACCACCGAACCCGAACTGCACGGGCCCACCCGCAACCCCTGGGACACCGGTCTGTCGGCGGGCGGGTCGAGCGGTGGTGCGGCGGCGGCCGTCGCCGCGCGGATGGTGCCCATGGCCAACGCGAGTGACAGCGGCGGGTCGATCCGCGTTCCGGCCGGGAACTGCGGGGTGTTCGGGATGAAGCCGACCCGGCTCCGGATCTCCTCGGCCCGCCGCAAGGCCGGACTCTCCCCCCGGATCGCCATACTCAGCGAGCACGCGGTGACCCTGAGCGTGCGGGACTGCGCCGCCCTGCTCGATGCCACCGCCGGACCGCTGCGCGGCGACCCCTACACGGCGCCGCGGCCCGAGCGCCCGTATCTGGAGGAGACCCGACGCGACCCGGGGCGGCTGCGGATCGTCTTCAGCCGCCAGTCGCCCACCGGTTCACCGCTCCATCCCGACTGTCTGGCGGCGGTCGAGGACGCGGCCCGTCTCTGCGAGGGCCTCGGACACCATGTCGAGGAGGGCACGCCCCGACTGGACGCCGCCGGGATCGCCAAGGCGTTCAGCGCGGTGTCGTCGGCCGGGTTCGCCTGGGATGTGGCGCGGATGGAGCAGACCCTCGGCCGGCAGGCCCGTGAGCAGGACTTCGAGGCCGGCACCTGGGCGATGATCCAGGGCGGACGGTCCGTGACCACCGGGCTGGGAGAGTACTTCGACGCCCTCGCCGAGTTGCAGACGCTCTGCGACGGACTGGCCGCCTTCCAGGAGCCGTACGACGTCTGGTTGACGCCCACTGCGGGCGCGCCCGCGCCGCCGCTCGGCTCCTTCACCTCGACACCCGAGGACCCGACGCGTGGACTGCGCGCCTCTGCCGCCTTTCTCCCGTTCACGATGCTGATCAACATCACGGGACAGCCCGCGATGTCCGTTCCCCTCTACTGGAATTCCGCCGGTATCCCCATCGGAACCCATTTCATCGGACCCTACGGTGACGAAGGGCTGTTGTACCGGCTGGCCGCGCAATTGGAAGCCGCGCGCCCCTGGGCCGGACGCATCCCGCCCGTGCTGAATCCTCGTTGATTCGGCAGATCATTCACCGACAGCTCATTCAGGAGTCTGACCAAAAGGCCCTCGCGGTCCTGACGGGACCCGTATCAATGAGGAGAACTGCTTTGTCCACGAATACCGAAGCATGGCCCAACCCGCTGATTGCCGGGCCTCGATGGACTTCACACCAGTTCATCGCCAGCGAAGTGATGGACGACCAGATCAAGCACCAGTTGAGCATGATGTTCTTCGGCATGTCAGATCTGGGCGAATGTCTTGAGGTCGCCCGTCAGATACGTGTCGACGACGAGGAAAGCTGGGTCGCGGCATGGAGCGAACGCGCCCATGCGCTCCAGCAGCGCGCCGAAGCCGCGGAAAAGCGCGGCCGGAACGTCACGGCGGGCGACGCCTATCTGCGTGCCTCCACCTACTGGCGTGCTTCGCTGATGCATTTCAGCCACCCGGAGGATCCCCGTACCCGCGCGAACGCCATCAGCAGCTACGACCGCTATCTGACGCTGTCGGGGTATCCCGGGGAGCCCGTGCGAATACCGTACGAGGGAAGCTTTCTGCACTCCTACCTCTACCGCAGTCCGGTCGCCAAGGGCCCTGCGCCGCTACTGATCTTCTTCCAGGGTCGGGACGCCTGGCCGGAGGACACCCGCTGGGTCTACGACGGAGCCATCCGACGCGGATACCACTGTCTGTCCGTGCAGTGTCCTGGCCAGGGGCTGACCCTACGGCTCAACAATCTGCCGTTCCGGTACGACTGGGAGAAGGTCGTCACCCCGATCGTGGATGTCGCCGTCACCCTCGACGGAGTGGCGCCGGACCGTATCGGTCTGATGGGGCTGAGCTTCGGCGGCTATCTGGCCCCCCGCGCCGCCGCCTTCGAGAAGCGGCTCAAGGTGTGCGTCGCCAACCCGGGTGTTCTGCACTGGGGTGACTCCATCCGGTCCGGGCTCCCCGAGTCGCTCGGCGACGCGCTGGCTGCCGGGCCCGAGGTGTTCAACGGGGCCGTCGCGTCGATGGCCGCCCACTCACCGCTGGCCGAATGGTTCCTGCGCGACTCCGCGTGGAAGCACGGGACCTCGACGCCGTACGAGCTCTTCCAGGAGTTCGATGCCTGCGATCTCACCGATGTCGCGGCCGGGATCGAGTGCGAGACCCTGGTGATGGACGGTGCGGAGGAACGATTCTCCACCGGTCAGGCGGAGTTGTTGTACGACGCTCTGGCCTGCCCCAAGGAGTTCATGCTCTTCGACGAGGACAGCACCGCACAGTTGCACTGCCAAAACGGTGGAACCGCAACTGCCGCCGAGTACACCTTCGACTGGCTCGACGGGCGGCTCTAAGAGGAGCTAACACAATGCCTGGACTCGTCTGTAGGTGATCACGCAGCAGGCGAGTTTCAGGAACGCTTCGTGGATGTCGTCGCGGATGTCCCAGCGGATCCGTAGCCGTCGGAAGCCATGAATCCAAGCGTTCGTGCGCTCGACGACCCACCGAACAGTGCCTAGGCCGGAGCCGTGGGGCACGCCCCGGCGAGCGATGACTGGTTTGATGCCGCGCTTCCACAGCAGTCGGCGGTACTTGTCGTAGTCGTAGCCTCGGTCGGCGAACAGCTGCCGGGGACGGTGGCGTGGCCGGCCGGTGGTCCCGCGGATGCGGGGGATCGCGTCGAGTAGGGGCAGTAGCTGGGTGACGTCGTGGCGGTTTCCGCCGGTCAGGGTGATGGCAAGCGGTGTGCCGACGGCATCGGTGATGATGTGGTGCTTCGAGCCGGGCCGGGCGCGGTCGACCGGGCTCGGCCCGGTTTTGGGCCGCCCCGACGGGCTTGGCGGTGCGAGCCGTCGATCACCGCCCGGGACCAGTCCAGCTTCCCCGCGCGATGCAGTTCGGTGAGAAGCAGCTGGTGCAGCCGGTCCCAGACACCGGCCTCGTGCCAGTCCCGCAGCCTCCGCCAGCACGTCATTCCGGAGCCGAACCCGAGCTCCTGCGGCAGCCACTCCCACTGGATCCCGGTGTGCAGCACGAACAAGATGCCCTGCAGGCAACCGCGGTCATCAAGCGGCAGCCGCCCCGGGTTGCACGACCGGCGCTGCCTGACCGGCAGCAGCGGCTCGACCCGCATCCACAGGTCGTCCGACACCACCCACGGCGGACCATTCCCCTTCCCCATACCCCGCCCAACGATCCGCCAGGGGAAGAGGACATGGCTTCCACCACAGCTTTCTGTTAGCTCCTCTAAGACCTCCCGGCCCCGGGCCGCCCCCGCGGATTGCGGGATCTTCACCGCAGAACCCTCCGGTATCCGTCCAGCCTCCTCCGTACCCGAACAACCCTTTAGGTGCCTGCCCGTCGGCTCCAGTACCGGCGGTTCCAGGACCTGTTCCGTGCGCCCCCTCCGCCGGAACCGTGCATTCCCCCCACTCCCCGCGTCCCCGCCTCACCCCCTCCCTCCCCCAGGGACCCTTCAGGGAGTACGCCCATGTCCAATCCCCTTCCCCGGGTCGCCGCACCCGGGGTCCCTCCTGCGCAACCACCCGGAGAGCCACCCGGGCCCGCCAAGAGCCTCCACGATGTGACCGGCTCCCCGGTCGACGACATCACGGCCCCCGGCCTCATCGCCCCCGGCCCCTTCGACTCCACCGGTCTGAGACTGCGTGACACCCTCCGGCGCGGTGGGTGGAGCATCTGTCTGCTCGCCGTACCCCTCGTCGTGATGGAGCAACTGAGTCGCGAGGCGACCAGCACCCTCGCCCCCGACATCCGCAACACCTTCGGCATCTCCGACGCCGCGTTCGTCGCCACCGCCGGGTTCACCGGTGTCGCACTGGTCCTCGGTGGGATACCCATGGCCTGGTTGGCCGTCCGGGTCAACCGTAAGAAGCTCGTCGTGGTCTCGGCCGTCGTCGGGACCATGTCCCTGATCGGTGCCGGGCTCGCCCAGAACGTCTGGCACCTCTTCACCGCCTACGCCTTCATCGGACTGGCGGCGGCATACTCCAACCCCGTCTTCGGTTCCCTGATCGCCGACGCCTACCCCGTCGAGGGACGCGGCCGGATCTACGCCCTCCATGCGACGGCCACCCCGATCGGCCAGGCCGTCGGGCCCGCGCTCGCCGGGTCGCTGGCCGGTCTTGCGGGCGAAGGCGGCGAGTCCTGGCGCTGGGCCTACATCGGCCTTGCGGTGCCGTACGCACTGCTCGCCATCGCAGCGGCCGTCTTTTTGAAGGAACCGCAGCGCGGTGGGGCCGATCTGCCCGCGACCCAGGGCGATACGGCCGGTCCAGCCGCCGAGGAGCGCCCCGTCGGGATCTTCCACGGCTTCCGGCAGATGATGCAGGTCAAGACGTTCCTCTTTATGTGCCTCGGCATCGGCGTCCTCGGGCTGGCCCTGTTCACCGTGCCGGTCCAGATGTCGCTCCTGCTGGGCGACGAGTACCACTTGGACGCCTTCGACCGCGGACTGATCTTCTCACTGACCCAACTACCCGTGATCGGCGCCATGGTGGCCGGCGGCCAGTACTTCGACCGGGTGTTTCGGCAACGGCCGGAGATGACCGTGCTGATCGCCGGCGGCTCGATCCTCGTGTACGGGGTCATCATCTCGGGCGGCATCTGGTTCCGGCCCGTCTGGCTGCTGCTCGCCGCCTACGTCCTGGCCTCGATGTGCGTTGGGATCGCGCTGGTGTGTGTGGGTCCGCTGGTCGCGGCGGTCTCACCGCACCGGCTGCGGGCGCAGGCGTTCGCCTTCCTCCCCGTCTTCACCTTCCTGATGGGCGGCTTCTTCGGCTCCATCTTCGCCGGATTCATCTCCGACTCCTTCGGGCCCCGCACCGCGATCACCTCCGCCGTGGCCTTCTCGGCCTTCACCGCAGGGCTCCTCTTCCTCCGCGGTCGCAGCCATCTGCGGCACGACATTGCGGTGGCGGCCAGGGAGCCGGACCCCGTACCCGTCTGAAAGGACTGGCCATGTCTTCGTCATCGCAACCCGCGGGGGCTCCGACGTCGGCGCCCCACCCGTTCGATCTGCACGGCAGAACGGCGATCGTCACGGGCGCGAGTTCCGGCATCGGCGCCGAGATCGCACGGGCCCTCGGGGCTGCGGGCTGTGACGTCGTCCTCGTCGGCCGCTCGGCGGACCGGCTGACCGCCGCCGCGGACGAGGTCGCCGCGACCGGGGCCGCGCAACTGGCGGTCGCCGCCGATCTGCGCGAGGACGATGCCCCACGCCAGGTCATCGAGGCGGCGATCGAACGATTCGGTCGACTCGACGTCCTGGTGCACTCCGCGGGCATCTACGCCCAGGCATCGCTGACGGACACCTCGGACGAGATGTTCGACGGACAGTGGGCGATCAATGTCCGCGCCCCGTTCCGCCTCACCCGGGCCGCCCGCCCCCATCTGACCCGGGGCGCATCGATCGTCTTCGTCTCCTCCATGTCCGGCCGCGTCGGCTCGCCCGACGACTGTGCCTACTGCGCATCGAAGGGCGCTGTCGAGCTGATGGTGAAGGCGCTCGCCACCGAACTGGCGCCGGCGGGTATCCGAGTCAACGCGGTGGCCCCCGGCAATGTGCACACCCCGATCAACGCCGAACTCATCACCCCGGAGTTGGAGAAGGAGATCGTGGCGACGACCCCCGCGGGCCGGGTGGGCGAAGTCGCCGACATCAGCCCGGCGGTGGTCTATCTCGCCTCGGACGCCTCGTCGTACGTGTACGGGGCCAGCCTCGCCGTCGACGGCGGGTTCACCGCCCAATAGCACCCTGCCGCCCGTGAGTCGTCAGCCGTGGGCCGACGACTCACGGCCCCCAGACGCCCGCCGCCGCGGCCCCGGCACACCCCCCGCCCACCGGGCCGCGGCGGCGGGCCCCACCCCCCGAGACCGGAGGCACGGCACCGGCGCAGACCACCGCACACCAGGCACCCATCCGAGATTCGCGATTCGAGTACGAGGACACGACATGACCACATTTCCCAGCGGCGTCGACCTGGACTGGTTCGAAGCCGAACTCCACCGTCTGGAAGAGGTCTCCCGCTTTCCGGAGATGCCGCGCAACCTCTTCGACGAGGGCCCCCATCTGATCACCACTCCGGAACTTCCCTGGGGCAACGCCGTACGCGAGGAGTCGGTCGCGGCCTACCTCCGCTTCATCCACGGCGAGACCTGGATCACCGGCGGCGGCGCGCGGGAGATGGAGGCGGAGGTCGTCGGGTGGTTGGGCGGGCTCATGGGCGCCGCGGCGCCGGCCGGGTTCATCACCTCGGGCGGCTCCGAGTCCAACATGTGCGCGATCCTCACCGCGAAGCAGCGGGCCGGACGCCGCGGCGGCAGTGTGGTCTTCCCGGACAACGGCCACTACTCGCTCCACAAGCTCTGCCGGATGTTCGACCTCGACCCCATCGTCGTGCCCGCCCCCGGGGGCCGGCTGGACCAGGTGGACCCGGAGGCCGTCGAGGCCGCCGTCCGGTCCGACACCATCGCCCTCATCGCCACGGCCGGGACCTGGGCGTACGGCAGTGTGGACCCGATCGTGGAGATGGGCGCGATCGCACAGCGCCACGGGCTCTATCTGCACGTCGACGGTGCCTTCGGCGGCTTCATCCTGCCGTTCCTGGAGCGCTCCGGTTATGACACCACCATCCCCGCCTGGGACTTCCGGGTCCCCGGGGTGTGTTCGATCAGCGCCGATCTGCACAAGAACGGCATGGCCCCGCCGCCCGCCGGCACCCTGCTCTTCCGGGACGACTCACTGCTCAAAGCGGCGAAGGAGATCTGCCCGCCCAACGGCACCATGTCCGGCACCCGGGGTGCGGGGCCGATCGCGGGCGCCTGGGCGATGGTGAAGCTGCTCGGCGAGCCGGGCTATACCGCGGTGTCGCTGAAGTCGATGGCGATGCGCGACGAACTCGCAGCCGGGGTCGCGGGGATCGACGGTCTCGACGTCCACCCGGGCTCACGGATCAATATGACCCTCATCCACTCCCGGACCCTCGATCTCCGGCCCGCAGCTGAGCAACTGCGCCGCAGGGGATGGATGTTCGCGGCCCGAGCCGTACCGGGGCCGGTGAGCCTCGTCGTCGTTCCCATGCCGCACAACGACGGCCAGACCACGGACTTCCTGCGGGACTTGCGCGAGTGCGTCGAGTCCGCGCCCCGGCTGGAGGGGACGGCCGCCGAGAAGTCCCTCGAACCCGTGTCCAGTTACGGCTTCTGAGCGTGCGCACCGAGAAGCGGAGACCCACCATGTCCGACCATCACCCCGCCCGGATCCACCACCAGGGGACCGACCACTCGAAGACCGACTCAGCCCGCTCAGCAGACTGTCCGGGCCCGGCGGCCTCCTTCGGATCCGTACCCGTGACCGCCCCCGCGAACAGGCACCGGCCGTGAGCGCCCCCGACCCGGCAACCCGCCAACCCTCCGACTCGGCCACTCGGGTGTCCGTCGACATCGGTGGAACCTTCACCGACCTCG
This sequence comes from Streptomyces sp. NBC_00690, assembly GCF_036226685.1. NCBI lineage: Bacteria > Bacillati > Actinomycetota > Actinomycetes > Kitasatosporales > Streptomycetaceae > Streptomyces > Streptomyces sp. NBC_00690. The sequence goes on along the minus strand of NZ_CP109009.1, from coordinate 1,012,096 downwards.
TCGTCGAGCAGAACGGCGAACTGCGGCTGTTCAAGTCGGCGACCGTGCCCGACGATCCGGTACGCGGCATCCTGGACGTCCTCACGGCGGCGGCCGAGGCCGACGGGCTGACGCTGGAGCGATTCCTCGCCGACGTCGGGACGTTCGTCCACGCCACGACCCGCGGGCTCAACGCCGTGCTCACCGGCACCACCGCGAGGACCGCGTTCCTCACCACCGAGGGCCACCCCGATGTGCTCCTGCTCCGGGAGGGCGGGCGGCCGGACCCCTTCGACTTCACCGTCCCGTTCCCCGAGCCGTACGTGCCACGCTCCCTCACCTTCGAGGTACCGGAGCGCATCACCGCCTCGGGGGAGATCCTGCGCCCGCTCGACCATGAGGGGCTCGGTCGGATCTGCGACCGACTGGCCGCTGCGGAGGTCGAGGCCGTGGCCGTGTGCCTGCTGTGGGCCACGGTGAACCCGGCGCACGAACTGGCGGTCGCCGAGGTGCTGCGGGAGCGGCTGCCCGGTGTTCCCCACACCCTCTCCCATGCGCTGAACCCATCGCTGCGCGAGTACCGTCGGGCCTCGTCGGCAGCGATCGATGCCTCGCTCAAGCCGCTGATGTCCCGGTACACCGAGAGTCTGACCGGGCGGCTGCGCGGTGCCGGTCTCACCGGCCGGATTCTGATGGTCACCTCCATCGGTGGGGTGATGGACGTACAGGACGCGGCCGAGAAGCCGGTGCTGACCATCAACTCGGGGCCCTCGATGGCCCCCGTCGCGGGCCGTGCGTATGCCGCCGCGGATCTCGGCGCGGGCACGGTGATCGTCGCTGACGCGGGTGGGACCACCTACGACGTCACCCTCGTCCGCGACGGCGAAATCCCCTCCACCCGGTCGGCGTGGGTCGGGGGCGAGATCACCGGACATATGACCGGGCTGCCGTCGATCGACGTCAAGAGCGTCGGCGCGGGCGGCGGCAGCATCGCCTGGGTGGATCCCGGTGGGCTGTTGCACGTCGGTCCGATGAGCGCAGGTTCGGTGCCGGGTCCGGCGTGTTACGGGCGCGGCGGTGTCCGGGCCACGGTGACCGACGCCGCCCTGGTGCTGGGGTACCTCGATCCGGCCTCCTTCTCCAGCGGCGCCATGGCGCTCGACCCGGACGCGGCGCTCGCGGCGATCACCGACGATGTCGCCCGACCGCTCGGTGTCGATCCGGTCGCCGCCGCCCACGCCGTACTCGAACTCACCACCGAGCACATGGTCCGGGCGATCGAGGAGATCACCCTCCAACAGGGCATCGATCCGTCCAGGGCCGTCCTCGTCGGCGGCGGTGGCGCAGCCGGGCTCAATGCGGCGGCGGTCGCGCAGCGGTTGGGCTGCCGCACTCTGGTGGTGCCGGCCGTCGGCGCGGCGCTGGCCGCATCCGGGGCGCTGATGTCCGATCTGCGGGCGGTGTACACCGCGACGGTCCCGGCGGTGACGAGCGGTTTCGAGGCGGACCGGGTGAACGCGGCCCTTGCCGGACTGCTCCTGCGGTGCGGCGAGTTCGCCGGGCATGTGGGAGCGGATCCGGCCGGTATGACCGTCACACTCTTCGCGGAGGCACGGTACCCACAACAGATCTGGGAACTGGTGGTGCCCCTGCGCAGCGAGTCATTCGCCACGGCGGATGCCGTCAGGGAGTTCGAGGCCGACTTCCACGCCGTCCACCAGCGCATCCTCGGCATCACGGACGAGGACTCACCGGTCGAGGTGGTCAGCTGGGGTGCCCGGGCCCGGGTGCCGCTGGCCGGCCGTACCGGTGTTCTGACCGCCCGGCCGGGCCAGGCCGCCCCCGCCGGGGTGCGGCGGGCCTATGTCCCGGGTCGGGGCATGACCGACATCCCGGTACGGCCCCTGTCGGGCATCGCCCCCGGTGAGGTGCTCCAGGGCCCCGTGCTCATCGAGTCGCCCTTCACCACGGTGGTCGTCGCCGACCACGGCACCGGCGAGGTCAGCGACTCCGGCTCCCTCGTCATCCATCCGGCAAAGGACGCCTCACAACGAACCGGTCCCGACCGGCAGAAGGAGACGAGATGACCACGGAGCGAAGCGCCCCACCTGCCAGGGGCGGTGCCCGGGACGGCGACGGGGGAGCCGTACGGGACGGGGCCGGACTCGCGGTCCTCGCCCATCGATTCGAGGCGATCGTCCGCCGGATGTCCAACACCCTTGCTCGCAGCGGCCGTTCGGGAGTGCTCAACACGGCACGGGACTTCTCCTGCTGTGTGCTGACCGCCGAAGGCGGGGTGTTGATGACCGGCCAGAGCCCGCCGATCCATGTGATGGGCGGACCCGACCTCCAGGCGCGTTCGCTGCTGGAGTTCCATCCCGAACTCCGCGCGGGGGATGCCTTCCTCCATAACTCCCCGTACCACGGCAACACCCACGCCGCCGATCACTCCATCCTGGTGCCGGTGGTGGACGACGCGGGCGTGCACCGGTTCACCGTGCTCGCCAAGGCCCACCAGGCGGACTGCGGCAACTCCGTACCGACGACGTACATGGCGAGCGCCCGGGACGTGTACGAGGAGGGCGCGTTGATCTTCCCGGTCGTCCGCGTCCAGGAGGACTACACCGACCGCGCGGACATCCTGCGCATGTGCGAGATGCGCATCCGCGTCCCGCACCAATGGCGCGGCGACTACCTCGCCATCCTGGGCAGCGCCCGGATCGGGGAGCAGTCGCTGCTGCGGCTCGCCGAGGAGGTCGGCTGGGACGCCCTCGACTCCTTCGCCCATGACTGGCTCGACTACGGCGAGTCCCGGATGGCGGCGGCGATCGCCGGGCTGCCCGCGGGCGAGACAACCGTGACGACCCGGCACGATCCTTTCCCCGGGGTCCCGGACGGCGTCCCGATCAGCGCGAAGGTCGCCGTCGATCCCGCCCGCGGGATGATCGACATCGATCTGAGGGACAACCCCGACTGCGTGCCCAGCGGACTGAACCTCAGCGAGGCTTCCTCCCGCACGGCCGCGCTGATCGGTGTGTTCAACAGCATCGACCACACGGTTCCGCACAACCAGGGCAGCTTCCGCAGGGTGCGCGTGCACCTGCGGGAGAACTGTGTGGTGGGCATCCCACGGCACCCGGTGAGCTGCTCGGTCGCGACGACCAATCTCGCCAACCGGCTCGGCAACATCGTGCAGCGCGCCTTCGCCGATCTCGGCGATGGAATCGGGATGGCCGAGGTCGGCACCGGAATGTCCCCATCGGAGGCGGTCGTCTCGGGTGTCGATCGGCGCGGTGGCGGCGCCGAACCGTTCGTCAACCAGATCTTCACCGGCACGAACGGGGGCGCGGCCGGGCCCTTCAACGACGGCTGGCTGACGATGGACGACCTTGGCAGCGGCGGCACACTGCTGCTCGACAGCGTTGAGATCGACGAGTTGAAGCAGCCGCTGGTGATCCATGAGCGCAGGCTCGCCCGGGACACCGAGGGCGCCGGACGGATGCGCGGTGCCCCCGGGTTGACCGTCGAGTACGGCCCGGTCGGCGGCGACCTGGAGGCGGTGTACGCCAACGACGGGTCCGTCCATCCGATGAGCGGTGCGCGCGGCGGACTGGCCGGGGCACGCTCGGCCCAACAGTTGCGGCACCGGGACGGACACCTCAGCGATCTCGACATCTGCGGCCCGGTACGGGTGGCGGAGGGTGAGCGGCTGGTGGCCCGCACCAGCGGCGGCGGGGGATACGGCCCACCCGACACCCGCGATCCCTGGGCCGTGGCCCTGGACGTCCGGGAGGGCTGGATCAGTATGGACCGCGCCCGGCGGATCTACCGGGTGGTGCTGGATGACGCCGGTGCGGTGGACACGGCGGAAACCGACCGTATCCGCGCCCCCTTCGCCCGTGCCAGCGACAGCGGATATGACCCTGCGGACCCGGCTCGGGATCCGTCCGTCGGCCCGGGGGAGTGCCCAGGACCGGCACCGACGGAAGACACACCATGACCCGGCCGGGTGTCCGGTCGCCGGCGAGCGCGCTGCGATGTGCGGCGGACGCCCCGCCCGTACCGACGAGCCCTTCAGCCCCCTATGCACAGCCCTGGACGAGGTGAACGAGATGAATCCGGTGGACCGTACCCGGCTGTCCGCCCTGCTCGCGGGGGAACGTCTGACCTATCGGGAGCGCAACCCCCGATCGCGTACCGCGCATGAAAAGGCGGACCATCTGCTCGGCGGTGTGCCGATGACCTGGATGGCGAAGAGCGCGGCTGGCTTCCCGCTCTATCTGCAACGCGCCTCCGGGGCGACGGTGGTCGACCTCGACGGACATGAACTGATCGACTTCTGCCTCGGTGACACCGGGGCGATGGCCGGGCACTCCCCGGCACCGACCGTTGCCGCGGTCGCCCGCAGATTCGGCGAACTCGGTGGCGCGACGACGATGATGCCCACCGAGGACGCGGCGGTCGTCGCGGCGGAACTGGCCCGCCGATTCGGGGTGTCCCGCTGGAGCTTCGCCCTTTCCGCGACCGATGCCAACCGCTGGGCGCTGCGGCTCTCCCGTGCGTTCACCGGCCGCTCCCGGATCCTGTTCAACAGCTACAGCTACCACGGCAGTGTGGACGAGTCGTTCATCGTCACCGGCCCGGACGGTCCGCGCTCCCGGCCCGGCAACGTGGGTGCGCCGGTCGATCCCACCACGACCAGCCGGGTGGTCGAGTTTAACGACCTCGAAGCGCTGGAGCGGGAACTCTCGTACGGGGATGTCGCGGCCCTCCTGATGGAGCCGGCGCTCACCAACATGGGCATCGTCCTGCCCAGACCGGGCTACCTCGACGGCGTACGCGAACTGACGCGCCGTGCCGGTGTGCTGCTCATCAACGACGAGACCCACACCGTCTCGGCCGGACCCGGCGGCTGCACCGGTGCCTGGGGTCTCGACCCGGACATCGTGACCGTCGGCAAGGCGATCGGCGGTGGCATCCCGATCGGCGCCTACGGGCTGAGCGAGCCGCTCGCCGAGGAGTTGTGGGCCAGGCCCGATCTGGATCTGGTGGACACGGGCGGTGTCGGCGGCACACTCGCGGGCAACGCGCTCTCCCTCGCTGCTGCCCGGGCCACCCTGACCGAGGTACTGACTCCGGCCGCCTACGAGCACATGTTCGGGCTCGCCACCCGGTACACAACCGGTGTCGAGCGGATCATCCTCGCCCATGGGCTGCCCTGGTCGGTGACCCGGTTGGGCGCCCGTGCCGAGTACCGCTTCATGACACCGGCACCGATGAACGGCACCTCCTCGCAGCGGGCGACCGACGGTGAACTGGAGGACTATCTGCATCTCTTCTTGATCAACCGGGGCGTCCTGCTGACACCGTTCCACAACATGGCACTGATGTGCCCGCAGACCTCGGAGGCCGACGTCCGAACCCATCTGTCCCTGCTCGATGCGGCGGTGCGCGCCCTGGTCGCCTGATCACGCCCGGCTCTCCGGTGATCCGCTCCGGACCGGAACGGATCACCGGGAGGGTTCACCCACGACCACAGGGTCAAGGCATGGAATCCAACTCCGCAACACCCGAATCACCCGGCACGGGCACCATGGCGACGGCAGAGGCTGTGACCTCCCACCGGACGATCATGCGCATCATCGCGGGACTGCTGCTCGCGCTGTTCTCCGCCGTACTCAGCACGATGGTCGTGACCAACGCACTGCCGGCGATACTCCATGAACTCGGCGGCAGTCAGGCCCAGTACACCTGGGTGGTGGTGGCCTCCCTGCTCACCATGACGGTCAGCACCCCGATCTGGGGGCGCCTGTCCGACCAGCACAGCAAGCGACTGCTGGTCCAACTCGCACTCGTGGTCTTCGTCGCCGGCTCGGCGGGCGCGGCGCTCGCCCAGTCGATGGGGCCACTGATCGCGATGCGGGCGGTCCAGGGCATCGCCATGGGAGGTCTGATGGCCACCAGCCAGGCGGTCATCGGCACACTGGTCTCGCCCCGGGAGCGGGGGCGGTACTCCGGATACATCGGCGCCGTCATGGCCGGGGCGACGGTGTGCGGCCCGCTCGTCGGCGGGGTCGTGGTGGACACCGAATGGCTCGGCTGGCGCTGGTGCTTCCTGGTCGTCCTACCGTTCTCGCTGGTCAGTCTGGTCCTTCTGCAACGCCATCTGCACTTGCCCGAAACCCCCCGCCGAAAGGTCCGGGCGGACTGGACCGGGGCAGCGCTCATCGCCGTCACCGCCTCGCTGCCGCTCCTCTGGGTGACGTTCGCGGGCGATGCGTTCGCCTGGGTCTCCTGGCAGACGGCCTCCTTCCTGGGCGGCACACTGGTCGCCGGGGCGATGACCGTCAGGGTGGAGCGACACCATCCCGCACCCGTCGTCTCACGGTCCGTCTTCGGGGACCGGAACACCCGCCTGGTGGTGCTGGGGAGCATCTCCGTCGGTGTGGTCATGTTCGGGGTCATCCTGTTCCTGAGCCAGTACTTCCAACTCGCCCTGGGGTACTCACCGACCGTCGCCGGACTCCTGGGCATGCCGATGATGGTCGGCACCCTCGTCGGCACCATGGGATCGGGGACCCTGATCACCCGCGCGGGGCGCTGGAAGGTGTTCCTCGTCGGCGGCTCCGCCCTGCTGGTCACCGGGTTGGCGCTGCTCGGTCTGCCCACGCTGACCGGCACCGGTCCACTGCCGCTGTGGCTGCTGCTGGCGGCGACGGTTCTGGTGGGGCTGGGCATCGGCGCGGTGATGCAGAACTACGTCCTGGTGGCACAGAACTCCGTGGACGTCGACCGGGTGGGCGCTGCCAGCGCCACGGTGACCTTCTTCCGATCGCTGGCGGGCGCGATCGGTGTCTCCTTGCTCGGCGCCGTCGTCACCCACCGCGTGGCCGGGGTCGGCAATCTGCCCACAGGGGGGTCGGGCGGCGAACGCGTCCCGGACTTCGGTGCACTCTCCCCCGTACTACGGGAAGCGGGCCGGACCGCTTACGGGGACGCCCTCACCGTTGTCTTCCTGGTGTCCGCCGTGGTCGCCCTGGGCAGTCTGGCCGCCTCCTTGGCGGTCCGTGAGACTCCGTTGCGCACCACCGTGCACCAGAGCCGGCAGACGGAGCCCGCAGCGCCGGAGGGCCCGGGGGTACCGCCGGCCAAGGGGGAACAGGGGCGGGAGGTGTCCCCGCGGTCCGGGGAGCGGGCGGACTCCGAGCGGATCGTCCATGCAGAACACCACGGACCGAAACGCCATGGACCGAAACGCCATGGACCGAAACGCCATGGACCGGAACACCCGGGATCGGAACACCCGGGATCGGAACACCCGGGATCGGAACGTCGAGGGCAGGAGGGCCCGGGCACCGATGTTGCTTCGTCCGACGACTGACACACTCCTCCCCTCCGTTCGCTGGCCCCGGACGGAGGGGAGTGCATCGTGTGGCCCGGATGTCCTGAGCGGCGGGTGTCGCGCGGCCCGGACGGCTATGACGGGACGGCCATGGCGGACGGTCTTGTGACGGACGGTCTGCGGGAAGAGACGGTGTCCAGGCCCGCCCGGGGCAGGAGGCGCGGTCCCGAACTCAGCCGTTCTTCGCCCGCCCGGCCCAGGCGCGGCGCCCGGCCGGCCCGAAGTCCTTGTCGGCCTGCGCGTCGAGCGCGGCTTCGATCTCATCCACCCGCAGCGCCCTGAACGCGCCCAGGGCGTCCCCGGTCTCCCCGAGTACGTCCTTGATCCGCTCCACCAGCAGGTCTTCCGCACCACGCAGGGTGTCCACGCCGTGCTGGGTGATCGAGAAGAGCACCCCGCGCCCATCGCGCGCCGCATCGCTGCGCTCGATCAGACCGGCTCGCACCATGCCATTGGTGAGTGCCGACACCGCGGGCCTGCTCACCGCGGTGTAGCGGGCCAGCTCGTACGCCCGCTGCTCGCCGTTCACGGCACTGTTCAGCGCGCGGTACTGGGCCAGGGTCAGCCCGGCCTCCTCGCACGCTTGCTGGACGATACGGGCAAGGCGGATCACGGTCCTGATGGATCCGAGCAGCTCGGCGTCCGGACTCTTCTCCATGTGTCTCTCCCGGCCCATCGGCCCACCGTCCCGCCAGCTCGGCGCGGGTTTCCACAGCTTCGCCCCGCTGTCCGACATGCCACCCTAGTCCGTACCGGCCCGCCGTGCCGTTGGCGCCCCCGAAGAGGCCGTGCAGGGCCGGAAACCGCCCCCGACCGGCTGGAACCTTTTCCAGTACGACGAACGACCGACTGCTTGAACCTTCCGGAGCCGGGGCAGTGTCCGGTACGCACTCGTCAGCGCCCGGCGCTCGTGCTGCGCTGCTCGTCAGGTGAGCTCCATCAGTCGAGACCGACCGCGAACAGCAGCGAGACGGTCGCCAGAAGGAGGGAGAGCGCCGCCACCACCACGGTCCGAGGGGCCCGCCTCAGGAATCTCACGAGGGCCACGAAGACGAGGAACGACCAGGACGCATTGAAAACGATCACCATGACATGCGGACCGGAGTCCACGACAAAACAGAGAAGTGATCCGACGACGGATGCGAGCACGACGATTCCCGCGGATGCCCATGGAATCGGAGATATCCCCGCCTCCTGGGAGGCTGCGCCTTCTTTCCGTGTTTTCTGTGCGTTCCGGTCGCGAAATACCGAAGCAGCCAGCAATATCGCACTCAAGATAAACGGCAACACATAGACAAAGGTATGCGCACCCACTGAAATCCTCGCTTCATACTCGATCCGCCACTCTCTTCACGGCGAACCCTGGCGAACCCTGCTGAACTCTCGGTGCCCCTGACAGTGGCGCCCCGCGATGGCCATCGCAGCCGCGCATCAACCCAGTTCGAGGGCTTATGGGGAAGCCGGGAGCTCTCCGGTGAAACCCGAACAAGAGAGCCGCTCCCGGCCGAAGAGGGGTGTTCCCCCTTCGGCCGGGAGCAGATCAGAATGCTTGGCTACTGACGACTGATCGATATCCTCCCATAGACATACACCGTGAGTTTGACGCCGCGGTTGGGGAAGGAACTGAGCACTCGCTGGATATTGACCGCAACCCAGGTTGCAACTCCCGCGAGAATTCCCATCACTGCCGCCAGGATTCCGGCGGATGCGACGCCGAACAGAGCGGCCGAGACTCCCCAGGCCGTCGCTCCGCCGATGATGTCCCACGAAGCCTTCCAGGCACGTGCCCGGCTCAGCTTGATGACGCACCGGCCCTTCCAGACAGAGCAGCTCCTGGAGTTCTTGTTGTACTTGGCCAGGACCTTCCTACCGTCGAGGTCGTACCTGTTGACCGGGTCTGCGGGATAGCCGTAGGCGTTCGCGCCGCCGCCGTAGAGGGGGTCGGGGCTCAGGAAGCGCCCGATCCTCGGGTCGTAGAGGCGGACGCCCATGAGCGTGGCGCGGCTGGGAGTCTCCGCGGACCGCTGCTTGGAGCCGAGCCAGCCGTATCGGGCGGGGTCCGTGCCGGGCAGGGGGTTGCCGTAGTCGTCGTAGGTGTTCACGACGGGGGTGGTGGCGTCGACCAGGGGGATGCGCGTCCCGATCGCGCCGTGGAGGTTGGCGAGTTGCAGCACCACATCACCGCCGGCGCTGGTGGTGGCGATGAGGTTGTCGGCGAGGTCCTTCACCAGACGGGTGATGGTGCCGTTGCCCTCCGCCGTCCAGTCGGGGCTGTCTCCTTCCGTGCCGTAGTGGTTGGTCTTGGTGGCGGTGGTGGTCCAGGCGCCGTTCTCGGCCTGGTCCTCCTCCATCCAGGAGGCCAGCCGGCCGGCCGCGTCGAGGGCCCAGGTGGTGCGCTCGGAGTTCGCAGTGATCTGGCGGACGAGATCGTTGGCGTAGTAGGCGTTCTGGGCGCCGTTCGACTGTGTGGTGGTGCGGCCGAAGGCGTCGTAGACGTTTCCGGCGGTGGTGAGGCGGTCGGCGCTGTCGTAGGTGTGGTCGGTGGTCGTGACGTTGGGTGCGCCGCCGTCGACGTCGTCCCCGGTGGTGGTCAGTCTGGTGCGGTTGCTGTTGTCGTCGAAGACATAGGCGCGGTGGGTGGTGGCGCCGATCTGGGTGTCGTCCGTCTTCGTGAGACGTCCGGCGGCGTCGTAGGTGTGCTCCTGGTAGGCGCCGCCGCCGGTGTAGGTCGTGCGGGTGGCGACCTGGTCGTGGACGGTCAGCCCGGTGGTCTCGCCCTGGATGGTCCAGCCGGACTCCCAGTGCCAGTAGCGGGAGGTCTCGCTACCGGTCGGGTCGAGGTTGAACTCCACGTTGATGTTCCACGGCAGGGTCTGCCGGTAGAGGCGGCCGTCGGAGTCATAGTGTCCGGTGACCTCGCCGATGGTGCCCATGACGGAGTCGTGGACCCGGGTCGGCAGACCGGCGGGGTTGTCGTAGGAGTAGCTGGTGGTGGACGGTGCGGAGTCCGTGACACGGGTCTTGCGGTTGCGGTTGTCGTACTCGGTGCGGGTGACGTTGCCGGTGCCGTCGTCGTAGGACATCACCCGGCCGAGCATGTCGTTGGCGCGTCGGATGGTCGCGGCGCTGTCGGCGACGGTGGACGCCGCGCCGTTGACGGTGTCGTAGGTGACGGTGCGTGCCGGTACCGCAGTGCCGGTGCCGCCGGTGATCTGGGTCTGGGTCAGACGTCCCGCGGCGTCGTAGGTGCTCTCGGTGGTACGGGTGGTGCCGTTGGCGGTCTCACTGACGACGGTGGGCTTGCCCCATCTGTCGTACTGGGTGGTCGTGGTCGGGATCTCGTCGGGCAGGGTGCCGCCAGCGGTGATCTTGCCGGCCGGACCGGTGGTGCAGGCGAGGTCGGCCCACTCGGGGCGGCCCTTGCAGGTGCCGGTGCCCGTGGCGGACCAGTAGGTGGTCACACGGGCGCCGGCGTCGGTGCCGTTCGACTTGGGCAGGGTGGTCTTGATGACGCGGCCCTGGGCGTCGTACTGCGTGGTGTTGCGCAGATTGAGACCGGTGGGATCGGTGATCGTGTTGGTGGGGAGTCCCTTCACCCAGTCGTACTCGGTGCCGGTGGTGCGTACGTCCGCGTCGGCGGGGTAGCCGTCGACCGTGGCCCCGACCCGGGTGCTGGTGAGCTGGTCGCTGACGGTGGCGGTGCCGTCGGTGGGACGGTTCTCGTCGTAGCGGTTGACGGTGTGGGTACGAGCGGCGACCTGGGTACCCGCGGGAACGTCGGGACTGTCCGTGTCTCCGTTGAGCACCTTGGCCAGGGTGACGAGGTGCAGCGGACCGTACTCGTCCAGCAGTCGCTGGCCGTCGTCGGAGTAGACCGACACGGTCCCGAGACGGCGGGCGCGCTCAGCGGGTGAGTCGGCCAGGATCCCGAGTTCGGTCTGGGTGTTGACCTGGTAGGGGGCGTTCCCCAGGGCCAGTTCGAGGTTGGTCGCGTTGATGGTGAAGACGGTGTTGCCGAAGCGGTCGTACTGGCTGGCGGTCAGGTGTCGGCCGGGCAGGCCGATGTTGACGGCGCGGCCCGAGGCATTGGTGTAGGTGAGGGTCGCCTTCTCGTAGCCGTTGGCGGTGAGGCCGTTGCCCGAGTGCGTTGTGGGCACCTGGTCGGCCGGGAAGACCGCGGTCGCGTCGGTGGGTGCGTCCGCCTGTCCCCAGGCCGCGGTGTCGGAGGCCGCCAGTTGGTGGGGTGCGTTGACGCCCGTCAGCGGTACGTCGTAGACGAGGGAGGTGACCGACCGGCCACCGTCCTCCTGGTCCTTGGTGCCGGCGCGCAGCGTCGGACGGGAGGCGGCGAGCAACATGCCAGCGCCCGCGGTGGCCGCGGATCCGGCCGTGCCGTAGGTGAACGTCCAGGGCAGTTCACCGGGCGGGGTGAGGGTCACCACACGGCCTGCGGAGTCATAGGTGTAGGCCGTCTTCAGCGCCGGACTGATGCGCGGGTCCCACTGCTCGCGCAGTCGGCCCTGGCTGTCGTACGCGTACTGGGAGACGGCCGTCGCCGTGGCGTTGGCGGCGCCGGGGTTGGTGCTCCACAGTTGGATCCGGGTGACCTGGCCGCTGAAGTCGCCGAGAGTGGTCCCGGCCGCAGTGGTGGCGGTGGCGTACTGGTACTCCAGTACGCGGCAGCCCTTGGTCGACGGCGCGCCGGCGCAAGTGGCCGCGGTGATCGCCGAGGTGGGGGCGATGAGGTACTTGGGCCGGGCCAGGACCTGGCCGCCGACGGTGACCTTCTCGGAGATCACGGTTGTGGTGGACTGCTCGGTCGGCAGGGAGGTCTTGGAGACCTGCCAGGTGGTGGCCGCCGTGTCGACCTTGGCGAACTCCGTCGTGGCGCCCTCGGTGTCCTTCAGGGTGAGGGCACCGGTCAGGCTGCCGGTCAAGGTCAGCTCCTCGGCTCCCGTCTCCGCCTTCCAGCCGCTGCCGGTGGCGGTGAAGCCGGTCTCCTCGCCGGCGATGTCGACGACGGCGACCGAGGTGGGGGAGGTGTTGCGGATGAACGACCAGACACTGTCGGAGAGTTCGGCGAGCGCGCCGGAGGTCCACTGCGGTCCGAAGATCGCGACACGGCCCTCCTGGTCGGCGCCGTTCGTGGGACGGCGGGAGGAGAAGGAGCGGCTCGCGGTCAGGTCGAAGGCGGTCGCGTCGCTCGCTGAGAGGCCGAAGTCGCCGGTCAACAGGTTCACACTGCCCGGGCCGATCTTCTCACTGGGCGCGGCGCCGGCGTTGCGGTCGACGGTCACGGTGCTGGCCGGCGATGTGTCACTGGTGGTTCCGTCGGTGAAGACGACTCGGATGTCCACCGAACCGTCCTCGGCGAGTGAATCGGTGATGTTCCACACCAGTGCCTCGGCGGCCCCCGCGGTGACCTGGGCCGGCCATGCCGTCAGGACGGAGTTGTCGGCCTTGCGACGTACGTTCGCAACCGGTACGTCCTTCCAGGTGTCCGTGGCACCGCGCCGGTACTGGTACCGAGCGCCGGTGTCACCGGTCTTGCCCTGTCCGGTCAGTTCGACCCGTCGAGCCGTCCGCTCGCCGTTGCCGGGGGTGAGCACGGCCGCACCCGAGCCGGCGTGGAAGGTGTGGTTCGTCTGGGCCGACACATTTCCGGCGGCGTCCTTGGTCCGCGCGGACACGGTGTGCTTGCCGGCACGGAACGTCACCGCACGTGTCACGGCGGACCCGGCGGAGGGCGCTGACTGCCAAGCCTCGGAGTCCAGCTTCCACTGGACCTCCTTCACATCGCCGGTCGGCGGCGTGAAGGTGAAGTCCCCGCTGAAGTCGCCGTTGGCGTTCGGCGTTCCCGACCAGGCACCGGCCGGGAAGGCGCTCGACGCGATGGCCGTGGTCCCCGGTACGGTCGTGTCGACGGTCAGGGCGCGGAACCCTGACCAGGCGCTCTTGCCGAGCGCGTCGCCCGATCGGGCCCGCCACTTGTAGGCGCCCGCCGCGAGCGCGGTCGGCGTCCACACGGCCTGGGCGCCCGATGCGACGGCCCCGCTGGAGCCCGCCCGCGCCGCCGCGCTACCGCTCGTGGTCCACACCTCGTAGTCGAGGGTGACCTGGTCGCCGTCACCGTCCAGTGCCTTCGCTGACAACGTTGGCGTCGTGTCGTTCGTGGCACCCGAGTTCGCCGGTGCGACCAGTGTCGGCACTCCGGGAAGCGAGTTGTACGTCACCGACAGATACGGCGTATTGGCCGCCGCGTTGCCTGAGTTGAACCGCTTCCAGCCGTAGGGGTCGTTCTCGTCGGTCGCCCGCACCCCGAGGTGGTTCGAGGTCGCGCCGCTGCCCGCCCACGTGCTCACCAAGGTCTTGACGTCCGCGCTCACCCAGCCGTCGTTGCACGCGCTGGAGAAGCCCTTGGTCTGGGTGCTCGTCGCCTGCTTGGTCGTCCAAGCCGGCTGTGCCGTCCAGCGGGTGGCCGCGGTCGCCTGCCCTGTCGACCACACCTCCCACGCCCTGGGCGAACAGGACCAGGAATGGTGGGCGAACAGGTTCAGCTTCGCGGAGGTGACCTGCTTCCCGGTGATGTTCTTCATCGGGAACGACAGGAACGACCGGGCGATCTGGTTCGAACCGTTGTTGCCCACCTTCAGCTCCGTGGAGGCTGATTGATCGGTGGTGAAGCCCTGCTGGACGAAGGTGTCGAAGCTCGGCCCAATGTTGATCGCCGGGTCGATGGTCACCGGGAACTGGGTCGTGCTGTCGGCCAGGAACTCCGCGTCCGGTGACAGGGTCAAGGTGACCTTGTCACCGTCCTGCGCCACCTGGACCTTCACCGGAGCGGTACGCACACGCTCGCCCGATCGCTTGTCGACCCTGGCGTCCCACATCACCGGCGCCGGCAGCACACCGGCCGTCTTGCCCTTGGCGTCGGTGAAGGTCACCGACCCGTCCTTGCCGGCCTTCGCCTTCAAGCCCTTCACGGTCAGGCTGTAGGCGACCGCGCCGTTCGCATCGACGGCGGAACGATCCTTCAGCTCAAGGAACTGCTCGTACCCCGTCCGCGTCGATTCGATGAGCAGATCCGTTGCGGGCAGCGCGTTCTGGTAGCGCAGGACGTTGTCCGCCGTGCCTTCGATGACCGGTTCGGGCAGCGCCCCGTACCAGCCGAGTTCCATACGGTTGCCGAACTTGTCGTCGAGTGAGATCAGTGGCACGGCGTCAGCCGCGACCTTCCGGCCCGCCGCCCTGAGCCCCTTCGGCGCCTTGCTCTTGCCTGCGAGGGTGAGTCCCTGCGGATGCCCCTGCGCCTGGACCGATCCGTTCGACGCCCGCCGCAACGAGACGTCGACGTCCTGCCACTTGCCCGCCGCGTCACGGAAGCGGACCGGTCCTGCGTACGCCTGTGTGGTCAGCGTGCCGTTGCGGTTCACCCATGTCGTGGATGTGTCCGTGCGTGCGTCCAGCACTTCGATGCGTCGCTTTTGGATCTTGGCTTTCAGCCGCGCCTCGGCCTCCGAACCGGCCGAGGCCGGGCCGAGATCCTTCTTCTTGGCCGCGACGGGCAGTTGGCGTTCAATCGCGAACGTCTGGCCGGAGCCTGCGACCAGAGCCGCTTGGCACGCCAGGGTCAGTCCCAACACCACCGCAACCGGTCGCCATCGTCCCACCGAGGGCGGCGAGATGAAGGGACGTACCGACAGGGCGGCCCCGGGCCGTCTATGTCGTGGGGGAAATCTCAACACACCAACTCCTGGAATATCACTAAGTGATCACTCACATGATCACCTCAGGAGCTTCACACATCACGCACGGAACGTCACCGGCCTCCATCGCAACGTCACGAAGATCGAGATGGCCGTGTTGGGTATCAGTTGCCCGAATCGAGGTAGGTGCTAGGTGAACTCACTTCGTTCGAGGTCGAGCGGTTTGATGTGTTTCATCAACTTTGGGGAACCGGGAGTTGTGATCAATTCTTGATCAAATTCACGACGTTGTGGGTTGGCGGAATGAATCGCTGATCCCTGACTGCGGTGATTCGTCCCCCTGGGTGCAACGGAGAGCGATGGCCACAGCAAGGGCTGCCTGAGTGGGCTGAGGAGTCTGTCGTCGGAGGTGGATTCCACGGCCGCGTACGGTGATTGATGTTCTGTCACATTGCCTGTTCGGGCTGGCCATAGGCGGTGCGAACGAAGCCCCGCGGATTCCGCCAGAACGGTTCGGAGGGCCAGTTGCCCCCGCGATCCGGCACGGACGCGAGTGGGAAGGCCCTCCGTGCGCACGAGCCGGCACCCACTCGGAGCCGCCCCTGAGCGGAGGCGGCGCTTCCTCTGTTGCGGCCCCTGTCGGGCTCCTACGCTCGCGGAGGTTCGGCAGGGCCCACGGGCCATCACCTCGGCACAGGAGGAGACTCATGCGGATCCGTACCGCACTCGCCGGCGTCGCCCTTGCGGGTGCGTTGTTCGCCGGTGTCACGAGTCCAGTGCACGCCTCGGAATCCTTACGCGCGCCCGCTACCGCATCCGCACCCGCCTCGTCGGAGAAGCCGGTTGAGGTGCTGGGTCGTTGGTACGACCACGACTGGTACTTCTTCTACGACCGTTGCATGGCCCAGGGCAAGGACCTCTACGGCCGGAACAACGTCCAGTACCGCTGTCTGGACATCGGCTTCGGCAGGTACATGTTGCAGTACTACGTCTAAGCGCGGGCGCAGGGAGATTGGGCAGGCACGAATCGTAGCAAAAGCCTCGAATGCCAGCTGGGCTGTTCGTGTGTCTCGTGCCGGGGGCGGGTCGGCGAGGGTCCGTGCCGCCGCGGACGTGCCGTAGTAGTCCTGGAGTGCGCGGAGACCCGCTTGTTCTCGTACCGTACGCAGACGATTGCCGAAGATATCCGGCCATGGCGGCCGATGGTTGACGGGGCACATACCGGCCGATCAAGTGTCCACTGGCAGGCCCTTCGTGGCGATGAAATACTGAGAGGGGGAATGCACTGCCCGGCTGGGTTCCATAGATCACGGGAGCTGGTGCCGATGTGCGCCGCAGCCTCGGGGACGCCCATGGACGGGACCACCGTCACCTTCCTCCGCCGTGAGGACATGCTCGTTCTGGACTTCACCTTCTCCAACATCTCCCGCTCGGGCGCGGCGGGCGCCGTCGTCCTCGGTCCCAGTACGCCCGGAACCGCGGGAACGATCACGGCACACTTCCCGCCGCAGTCCGCCCTGGAGGAGTCCACGTCCTTGGCGGCGGCTTCCACCGGCACCAAACGGGTGCGGTACTCCGGCGAGAGCACCGTCGCCCTGCGCGTACCCCCGGGCACATCCGTGCCCTTCACCGCCGACGGGCTGCTGTCCTGGGCCGCGCTCCAGGCAGCCCAGGCCGGCACCGTCCTCGAATGCGTCTGGGGCCTCTTCTTCGGCCCCGCCTCCGCGGACCTGGTGTGGCGGCATGTGACCGCCCCTGTCACGGGCAGCTCCGGGGCCACGGGCATCTGGCACACCCGGATCGCCCCCGCGTCCGCGACCCCGTACGAGGGCGGCCCGGTGGGCCTGGTGGGAGTGGCGCCGCCCCGCGGCTGGCAACCCTTCTCCAGCTCGCTCTCCGCTTTCCACCGGCAGCAGATCCACAACGCCACCGGCGCCCGCCCGGTGACTGCCAACGGGGTCGTGCTGTCCGCGCTCGGCGCCAACGCCGACCTCGCAGGGGACTGGAAGGACTTTCCTGCGCTCGGCATCACCGGCTACCGCCACCGCTCGGCGGGCGGCCGTGACATCGTCGTCCAGGTCGACGAACGCGGCTTCCTGCTGCCGTTCGGATTTCCCGTCCAGGTCACCACCCGCACCGAGCGACGGCTCGACCTCGGACTCGTTCAGTCGATCCGGCTGACCGTACTCAAGCCCGAGATCACCTACGAAGGCGTCGCCGCCCTCCCCAACGGCGGCCGGGCCTTCCCCTTCTCCCGGGTCCGGGTCGACCAGCCGATGGACACCGAGATCTCCATCGGGACCCCGCTCGAACGGGTCGGCTACTGGGTGCACCGTGCCGACGCGCCCGCCACGGCGTTGCCCTTCGCCCTCAGCGCCGACGATTGGCGCGGCCATCGCGTCCACTTCACAGCCCCCCTCGTCTTCATCCGGGGCGACTTTGCCTACGGCGGGCTGAGCGGCCCCCTCACCACGTACGAGAACATCACCAAGAACCTTCCGCTGCCCGCCACCGGCCGCCTCGAACTCGCCCCCGACGACGGCACGAGCGCGGAGAAATCCACGGTCGACATCGCCGAACTGCGGATCGGAGCCGAGCCGTCGCAGGCCACCTCCGCCCAGCTCATGGCCGCCGGGCGGTTGGCGGCACACCCCCGGCTGCTCTCCGTCGGCGCCCGGATCCCGGCCCTGGACGCCCTTGCGCCACCGCCCACCGCCACCAGTCTCAGCGCCGCCGTGCCGCCCGCAGTCACCGGTACCGTCCACCAGCTCAAGCTGTACGACAAGTACGTGACCAATGGCCTGGCCGCCGCCCGTCAGGTCTACGCGAGCCTGCCGCAAGCCGCCGACTTTGAGCCACCGCCCGCCGCCTCCGGCGCCGTTGCTGCCCTTGGGCTGCCGGTGAGTGGGCTTTCCGCCGCCACGGGGCTCGTCGGCGGCAAGTTGGACACCGTCGCCGCCGGACAGTTCGACCCGGCCGCGTACTTCAAACCGCCGGCGAGCCCGGGCGATCTGCCCACCCGGCTGCTCGGGGTGATCGACCTGACGCAATTGATCGAGCCCGGACCCATCGGTGCGGGCGACGGCACCACCACCCCGAAGATCATCACCACCGTCGAACACCAACCAGGGACACTCAAGCCGCCGACCGCCGTCCGGACCGAGATGAGCTGGCGTCCCCAGATCAAGGCCACCAGCATCGGGCCGTTGACCACGACCCGGTCCGACAGCCTCGACATCAAGTCCACCAGCATCGCCCGGTTCGACGGCTCCCCGCCGACCGTCGAAGTCCGTGGCGAACTCCGGGACTTCAAGCTCAGTTTCGCGAGCATCCTCTCCATCGAGTTCCGGCGGATGGCCTTCACCGGCAGGCCGGGCACCACCCCCGACCTCGACGTCAAGATCGGCAACGTCGGCTTCGACGGAGACCTCCGCTTCCTCGACAAGCTTCGCGAGTATCTGCCGTCACCCGCCAACGGGCCCCGCATCGACGTGGACCTCCAGGGGGTCGAGGTCGGCTACGGACTCGCCGTCCCGACCGTGGGCGCCGGGGTGTTCCTGCTCCAGAACCTGGTCCTGTCCATCACCGTACGGCTCCCGTTCGACGGCACACCGGTCCGCACCACCTTCGGTGTCTCCTCCCGTGACCATCCCTTCCTGGTCACCGTCTCCCTCCTCGGCGGCGGCGGATTCTTCTCGATCACCGTCGAATCCGGCGAGGTCACCACCCTGGAAGCCCAACTGGAGTTCGGCGCGGCTGCCGCCCTCGACCTGGGAGTCGCCAGTGGCTCGGTCTCCATCACCGCCGGGGTGTATCTCAAGCTGGACCACGGCGCGAGCCTGCTGGAGGGCTTCCTGCGGGCCGTCGGCGCCCTCGACGTCCTTGGCATCATCAGCGTCTCCGTCGAGTTCTACCTCTCCCTGAAGAGCACCGAAGTCCCCAAGAACCCGGCGAACCCGAGTGGCCCGAAACGTACGGAGATCGTTGGTACCGCCAGAGTGACCGTCCGCGTACGCGTCGCCTTCTTCTCCCAGTCCGTCAGCATGTCGATGGAGCGCCGGTTCGGCGGCGGGGGAGACCCCTCGTACAGCGATGCCTTCCCCACCCAGAACGCGTGGAGCAAGAGGTGCGCCGCCTTCGCCGCCCTGGAGGACGCGTCATGATCAAACAGACCCTGGTGTGGACCCTGCTGCCCGACCCGGCGGCCCCCCAGACGGCCGCCGGGACGACCCAACTGTCCCTCGTCCTCAGCATCCGGCTCTCGAACGACGAGGGCAGCCCACCCGGCACCGCCGTCCTACCCCTCTCCCGATACCTCCAGGTCGCCGCCTTCCCCACCCTCGGCTTCCAACCGCTGACGGTGATCGTCAAGAAGGCGAACAACACCTCCATCACCCCCGTCGCCACCCTCGTCGACGATCCACCGGACCCCGCGCTCTGGCAGGCGCTCTTCCCCGGGTCGCTGCTCGTTGAACCCTTCGTCTTCGCCCAGCACGCGATGCGGGACCCCATCGAGTCCTATCCCGCCGCGGCGGTGGGGACGGCGCTGTCCGACATCTACACCCGCCTCCTCGCCGGTGCCGTCGACGCCGCCCGAGACGACGCGAATCAGTACGACGACGCGAATCAGTACGACGACGCGAATCAGTACGACGACGCGAATCAGTACGACGACGCGAATCAGTACGGCAACGACGAGAATCCGTACGGCACCACCGGCGGGTCCCGGGACGGCCCGGACTGGGCGGCGGTCGAACGGCTCGTCCGACGTGTCGGCGCACCCGACGGCTCGGACCCCGACATCGAGTCGCTCCGCCGCGAACTGCTGCGCACCGGAGCCGTCGAGGACGACGACGTGCGCGACGCCGAAGGCTGGGCCCGACTCGCAGAGTTCCACCGCCCCATGGCGCCCACGACCCGGGAACTCACCCGCATGGGCCCCAGCACGCCGAGCCCGTACGAGTTCCACGCCCTACTCGCCGCCCTCGCCGACCACCCGACGCTGATGGTCCCCCTCGGGCTCGTCCGTCGCTTCACCATCCCGCTCCCGACGGACCTGAATGAGCCCGTCACCATCCAGGCCGTACCGCACCAGCTCCAGTTCATCCAGAACTACCGACCACGGACCCGGTGCTTCACCCGCAATGGGAAACTCACACTCGCCCGTCCCGACGGCACCTCGGGCTCCCTCTTCC
The DNA here is from genome assembly GCF_036226685.1 of Streptomyces sp. NBC_00690. Classification (NCBI taxonomy): domain Bacteria; kingdom Bacillati; phylum Actinomycetota; class Actinomycetes; order Kitasatosporales; family Streptomycetaceae; genus Streptomyces; species Streptomyces sp. NBC_00690. The sequence continues at coordinate 991,814 of NZ_CP109009.1, read as the reverse complement.
TGCCGCTGAACGACAGCAGCGTCTACACCCCGATCGACGTCGACCTCGACGCGGGTGGACTCGCCCTCCAGAACTACGCCGTGGCCTTGAGGTCCCTGCCCCGTGATGAATCCCCACCCGAGATCAGGCCCCCCGCGCTGCGTTCCGCGGGCATCTTCGTCGCCGAGGCGAACCGCCAGGTCACCTTTCAGAACATCCTCGACGTCGTCGCCGCCATCGACGAGGACCTCAAGAACGGTGGCGAGGGTGACGCGAAGACCCTGGACGCGTCCACCGTCCAACAGGGCATCCGGGTCGATGTCCACGACGCGGGCTCGAACCGCTGGTATCCCCTGTGCCGACGCGAGGGCAAGTACACCGTCGACGACTACGGCACCCTGCCCATCCAGGACGAGGGCTGTGTCACCGATGCCATCACCCGCGGCGCCGACCAGGAGGGCAATGACACAGGGCGCCTCACCCAGGCCGTCTTCCGCTGGAACAACTGGAGCCTGGTCACCGAACCCCACGGCAGGACCATCGGCGTCGACGGCCAAGTGACCGACCCAGGGCCCGATACCGACCCCGCCCTGCCCTTCGCCGCCGCCGTCGACTGTCCCGACAACACCTTGCCGGCCCTCCGCTTCGGCCGCACCTACCGCTTCCGCGCCCGCCTGGTCGACCTCGCGGGCCGCAGCACCCCCTTCACCGCCGCCCCCACATCGGGCGAACCGGCCAGCGTGCCCCTGCGGTTCTCCCGCTACGACCCGGTGCCCGCGCCCGTCATGGTGCTCCGCCGTCCCGTCACTTCGGGCGAATCCCCGGTCGACCTCGTCGTCCGTACCGACAACGCCGATTCCGCCGCCCCCGTCGCCGGGCCCACCTGCGAGCGGCATCTGCTCGCACCGAAGGCATCCGTGGAACTGGCGGAACGGCACGGAGTGCTCGACCTCGCGGCCGGACACCGACCCGACCCGGCCGTCCACGCCCTGTTGACCAAGTACGACGGCGGGAAGATCACCGGCACCCCGGACCCGGGCGGGGGCGGCAGCCCCTACCAGGACACCGACACGATCGAACTGCCGTGGCTGCCCGACCCGCTGTGCCGGGGCGCGGCCCTGCGCGGCGTACCCGACACCCCCGAACTGCTCACGCCCTGGCCCACCGCGGGCGCCGGCTGGCACCAGCGGCTGCCGATGCGGTTGATCGTCGAGGCCGGACCGATCGGGAGCACCCGGTCCACGGCCGTCGCCGACGCCGCCACCCGGACGATCCGTGTGAAGCTGCATCCGGCGGCGTCCTTCCCCGCCGTGCTCAGCTCGATGTTGGCGCCGGGTGACGAGGACCTGTTGGGCCAGTGGCGTTGGTACGCCGAGCGAGTGAAAGCGGGTGAGGAGCCGGACTCTGACGACGCCCGAGGCACCGGGAGGGACACCGGGACCGGACCGGCCGTCAGCACCCGCACCGAAGGTGCCGAATCCGATGTCCACGAACTCCTCGCGGACGCCGCGAGCACCGCACCCCAGCAGTTCGGGCCCGCCGGGAGCAGCGAGCCCGAAGACGGGATCCCCACCCTGCCCGCCGCTGACCACGAAGCCGCCCTCCGGGCCGTCCTCGCGGGCCGGATCGGACAGCTCACCCCGACGACCGGGCTGACGATGGTCCACGCGGTCCGTTGCCCCGTCACCCCACCGGCCTTCGCGGGTCCGCGCGTCCTGCGGGAGCCCGCACAGACCGTGTACGCCCTCGATGAGGCCGCGATGTCCGTCCACGGCGCCTCCACCCTCACCGTGCACACCCTGGCGTCGTGGACCGAGTACTCCGACCTGACCGGCGATGGACTCGTGACGTCCGCGGCGTCGGCCCTGCTTCGCCCGGAGATTGACTCCCTCGGCGCCTCCGGTGGTCCGGCGCTGAAGAACATGCCGTTCCGGAGCCGTCATGACCCCGGGGACACCCGTCACCGGGTCATCACCTACACCCCTGTCGGCGCGTCGCGCTTCGTGCCGTACTTCACCGAGCGTCGTGCGGTTGTCCTCAACGGCAGCACGCCCGCGCAGATCGCCCGGGCCTTCGTCCCGGGCACGGTCGTCGTACGGGCAGCCGTCCCGGCGCTCCATGCCGACGGCACCCCGGCGGCGCCCGGGGCCACGTACCGCGTCGGTACGGATGTGACCGTGAACGAGAACGAGGGCGAGGTCACCCGGATTGCCAACGGGGCGATCACCGACGGCGCGTCGGTGGAGGTCTCTTACGTCGTGCCCCCCGTCACCCGCACCGGGCCGTCGGTCACGCTCCATGTGCCGTCGACCGTACGGCCTCCGGCGCCCGTGGTGCACTCGGTGGTGCCCGCCTTCGCCTGGCAGCGGAGCACCGCGGGCAACGCCACCACCAGCATCCGCAACGAGGGCACGGTCCGGGTCCATCTCAAGCGGCCCTGGTACCTCACCGGGGAGGGCGAACTCCTCGGCGTCAGGGTCGTCGACGCCACGACCTCGATCGACCCGTCCGTACAGAAATGGGCCACTGCCTGGGGCCGTGATCCGATCCGGGACAAGGGGGATGCGCCCACCATGGCGTACCCCACCCCGGCGAACCTGGACGAGCGCGCGTTCGACGTACGCCTCGACCAGGGTCATGCCCTTGGCTTCCCCGTCGACTACGACGAGCAGCGGCAGCTCTGGTACGCGGACGTACGGTTCAAGGGGAACACCCTCTACCAGCCCTTCGTCCATCTGATGGTGGTCCGGCTCCAGCCCGACTCGCTGACGGCCCCTGAGGACCTGCGGGCGTCGCCCGTGGTCGACGCCGGCTGGGTCCAACTCCCCGCCTACCGGCGAGCGAAGATCGTCGTGGGTGGGACGGCGGCGGGATCGACGGTGAAGGTGTCGGTGGTGGCTCCGGAGCCACCGGGCGGACTGGACGGCCTGACGTCCGAGTTCACCGTGGGCGTGCAGTTCCGCAGCCCGCTGCTGCCCGACGACGCCGGCTGGATGGACCTCGACAGCGCGCCGCCCGTGCGGATGAACCGCGAGCCGGGTGCTGGGCACATCGGGGTGTGGACCCGGGACGTCACGCTGCCAGCGGCCGTGGGGTCCCGGCCGATGCGCGTGGTGGTGCGGGAGTACGACGTCCTCCCCGACAGCCCGGAGCCGGGCCGGACGACGCGCCGGATCTCCTACCTCGACACGATCCCCATCTGATCCCCGCTCTCTTCTCCCGGCTCTCTTCGGGCCGACTCGCTGATGCCCCGACAGGCGCTGAAACTTCGCCGAAGATCTGTATCTGTGAGGGTCCTTGAGGGCTACGAGGGTTACGTCGATATGGCGCGCAGCATGTCGTACGCGTACGCCGCGTCGAGCAGCGGGGGCACCACGGACATACGGCGTGCCGGGGGCCGGGTCTGCGTGATCGCATCCCGTACCGCATGGGCGCAGGCGCCAGGGAAGAGGGACCACAGCAGGGCCACGGCCCCCGTGACGACGGGTGCGGCGGCACTGGTGCCGGAGAGCCCGCGCCCGGACAGCGTGCGGGGGAGCGCTGGTGCGGTCAGACCGTGGCGGCCGATCGCCCGCCCCAACGTCGATGTGGGCAACGGCCGACCCCCGTCGTCACATGCCACCACCGGGATCACCCAGGGGTGGCGGACGAGCGGGGAGCCGCCGAACTCCCCGTCATTGCCCGCCGCCGCTACCACCAGAACCCCGTGACGGCGGGCCAGTTCGACGGCGTCGAGCAGTACGTCGATACCGAGGTCGTCGGCAGTGCCCTCGGCCGGGAGGCGTTCGAGCGCCAGGCTCAGATTGACCACCCGGGCACCGGCGGCGACGACATCCGCCAGCGCGTCCGCCAACTCGGCCGGTGTGGCAGGTGGGATGTCGACCCCGGGGACGGAACGTACGACGAAGGAACAGCTCGGACAGATACCGGGGTTCTGGGCGGTGGGCCGGGCGGCGAGCGACGAGACGACGAGCGTCCCATGGCCCGGGGGAGCGCTCGGGCCCGGGGCGGGGACCGCGGCGCCGGCGAACCGGACGGACTGGCGCGCCAGATCCGGGTGGTCGGGGTCGATGGTTCCGTCGACCACACCGACCACGACATCGGGGCGACCAGCGGTGCGTGCCGTGAGAGCAGACAGACGGACCGATTCCAGGGCGCCGGTCAGTCGCACGTGGGCTTGACCCTCACGGGCTGAGACTTCGTCTCGTTCCCCTCGCAGTCCATGCAGGACTCGACCGCCACGGTTGTTCCGAAGTCGTCGCAGTAGGTCTCGGTGGTGCACCACGGCACGCAGAGGCAGTTGGTGATGCAACGGTCCCGGCACTTCTGCCAACACTGGGGCTTGTTCCAGGAGTTCTTGCAGGTCCTGGTGCACTCGTGTCCGCACTCGTCCGAGCAGGTGCCGTAAGAGACTTGGGCGGGGAAGACGCCGTAGGCGCCGCGCACACTCGATTCGGCGGTGAATCCGGGGATGGTCACCGCGATCACCTCACCTCAGAGGCTTGGCCCGAGACGGGTCAGCAGATAGGGGTTCATATACCGGGTGGAGACCAGTACGGAGTAGTTCTCCGTGAGGTCGGTGGTGCGACTGGTGTAGGAGACAGTGAAGCTCATGACGCCCTGGTCGCCGCCGACCGCCGCCGGACGGAGCTTGATTGAGGTCAGCGCGTAATCGTCGGCGAACGCCTCGAAGGTCTTCAGATACACGGCCTCGTACCGGCAGGCCACGAAGTTCGCGGCGCGGTCCTCGGGCGTCGCGCCCGCATTCTCCGTGATCTGGAGGATCTTGGTCAGCACTTCGTCGGCGGTCGCCCGGAAGCGCTTGGCCGACATGCCGTCGGGCTTCTCGATCGCCTTGAACAGCGACGGGCGGTCGAACGAGTAGAGCTGGTGGAACTCCAGCACCGGCAGGGTGAGCCCGGCGCAGGAGTCGACTGCCGAGAGGGGACCGCGCACCCCGACCACCACATCGAGATCGAGTGGGGTGGGAGCCGGTCGGACGGCCGCTATCAGCTTCTCGTAGTCGTCCGAGTAGCGCGGCACCACGTCATACGTGTCCACGCCCTGGATCGTGAGGACGTACTGCATCTGCCGGGCCAGATAGCGGTTCTCGGGCCGGGCGAGCACCTCCCGCAGAACCTCGTCCGTGGTCAGCCCCTTGGTATTCGTCGCCCCCACCACCTGGGTGAACTCCTTCTCGACCCCGGGATCGCGGAATCGGGCGCGGACCTGCCCGATAGCGAAGACGTAAGGATGGTGGTGCTCATGGGGCTCTTCGGCGACCGGAGGCGGAGCAGTTGCTTCCGGCATGACGTTGTCGTCGCTCATGAGTGGCTCCCGGTGTCCCGTCGGCCGACCGCGTGCGTCAGCGGCGCCGCTTGGAGAAGGTGACCCATTCGTTCATCCGCCGGGCCCGGCGGGCACAGCCCCCGCAGGGGCGTACACCCACGGCGCTCGTCGCCCGACCCACCACATCGCCGAGGCCGATCTCGTCCTCCCGGACGAATCCGGGGAGACGGACGTCGTGACGCGCGGGGTCGTGACGCTTTCGGTGTTCGTCGTGCTCCCGGCCCATGTCGGGTGCTCCTGACGTCGACCCCCTCGCTCTTCCATTGTCCGCCGCGCCACAACGCCCCGCATCCGGAGGGAGGCGGGGCGTCGTGGATGTTCTGTGGGGCTGTCGGGATTCTGTCGGGCCAGGGCGGTCCGTCAGGGGGCGTAGCCGACGAAGTCGAACGAGTAGTACTTGGTGTTCGGGTCGTTCCACGAGTAGCCCGGGTCGAGATAGGCGTCGGGCGCCCCTTCGCACGCGGTGCTGTACTTGTAGAGCCAGACCCTCTCGCCCGTGTGGTTGTAGCCCTTCACCGCGGCGTCGGGCGTCGGGTAGCAGTAGTACGTGTCCGGGTTGGGGATCACGTACTCCCTGTTGTTCTGGTCCCAGTACATGACGTAACAGGTCTCGCCGGGGTTGCAGGTGGGTGCCGCCTGCGCGGTACCGGCCAGCCCGGGGATTCCCAGTGCCGTTCCGACGGCGATCGCGATGGTGAATGCTGCCTTTCGGTGCCACATGACAGAACTCCTCTCACCGGAACACCCCCGCCATGTCTCGGTCAGGATGGCACCGGGCAGCCGCGCTCGCGCTCGCCGGAAGCCGTGACCGCCCGGTCACGTGACCGGGCGGAATCCATGCCCCGACCGGGCTCGGACGGCCGGGGTGGGCGGGTCACGACTGTCGGCCAGCGGAGTGATGGTCAGCCGTCGGCGCGACGCCCTCGTGAGTGGGCGGCAGGAGCGGTGGGGAAATGGACGACCTGGTCGTCACACGGGCCGCGATCGCGGTCGGCGCATCTCCCGTTCCGCAAAGGCACGGAAGTCGCGTGGTGGGTGGCCGGTGAGGCGTTGGACAGTGTCGGTGGTGCGGTCCTCGGCGCCCTTGGCGATGGCCCGGTCCAGGTCGGCGAGCATCGTTGCGAACTCGATGGGCAGGTCCGCGGCCAGGCGGTCGCGCAACGACTCGTGGGTCAGTCTGCGGTGGGTGACGGTATGGCCGGTGACCTCGGTGAGGACGGCAGCGATATCGCCGTAGCTCACGGCTTGCGGTCCGGTGATGATCAGGTCGGTGTTCGGGGCCTGCGCATCGGTCAGCGCATGCACGGCGACGGCGGCGATGTCTTCGGCGTCGACGAATCCGACGCGGCCCTCGCCCGTTGCCGTGCGGATGGTTCCGTCCGCTCGAATGGTTCGGGCGTGGACATGATTGCCGCTGAAGTTCTGCATGAACCAGGAGGGCCGCAGTACCGCCCACTGGGGGACCAGGTCGGGCAGGGCTTTGTGGACCTGCCCGATGGCGGGGCCGCCGAGGGGGATCGCGGACGCACTGAGCAGGACAGCGCGACGGATTCCCGCGGCGCGCGCCTGCCGGAGGAACGGCAGCATGACCGCCGCCGGGTCCGGGGAACCGGGCGGGGGGACGAGATAGATTCGATCGGTGCCTTCGAGAGCGTTGTCGAACGACGAGGGGTCGTTCCAGTCGAACCGCACGGGCCGGGCCCCGTCCACAGGGGTGGCGTGTCGGCTGGTGGCTTTGACGCGCAGGCCCGCTGCGGACAGCCGGGCGACGACTCGGCTGCCGGTGGTGCCGGTTGCCCCGACGACCAAGATGAACTTTCCCGATTCGTTGCCCGGCAGGAGTCGTAAGCCAGGGCGGTGTAGGTCAACTGGTGTGCTGTGCGGGTACATTGTCGTTCCCTCCGCTACGATACGGACCCAGGGTCCGGTTAGTGTTGACGATACGGACCGAGGGTCCGCTTTGTAAACGGAGGAGCGAACCCCATGTCCGAACGCAAGCGACGCGCGGACGCCGCTCGCAATCGGGAGGCTGTGCTCGCGGCGGCCGATGCGCTCTTCGCCCGTTGTGAGAGCCCTCGGGCGGTCACCATGGCCGACATCGCGGCGGCGGCCGGAGTGGGCAAGGCGACGCTCTTCCGTGGTTTCGGCGACCGAACCGGACTGATTCACGCGCTGTACGAGATGCGGCTCGCGCCGATCAGGCTCGCCGCCGAAGGGGGAGAACCCCCTCTGGCGCCCGGCACCTCGCCAATCCGGCGCGTATCCGCCCTTCTTGACGCTGTGCTGTGCTTCAAGCTCGACAACCGCCACCTTGCGCTGGCCCTGGAGGGAACCGGTGGCGACAGCCCCTACGAGGTAGGGCACTACGCAGAGTGGCACAGCACGCTCCAGTCCGCGCTGGAGCAGATTCCCGGACTCACCGATGCCGGTTTCACGGCTCATGCCCTACTCGCTGCCACCCGCGCCGACCTCGTCGAACACCTCGTCGGCCAACAGCGAATGACGCGAGAGCAGATGCGCGTTCACTTGGCAGATTTCACCACCAGAGTCCTGGCATCCCCGCGACCGTTGGAATGAAGGCTCCTCGACCGAGTTCGGAGGCCCCCGCAGCGAACTCGCCGAGAGCCGTCCGCCGCCCAACGCCCCACAGGCCCGAAGACCGGCGCATGCCTACTTGAAACCCACTGAGAACTCGTCGCACTCATCGCGGCGAGTTGGTTCAGCGTGAGGATCTGCGTGACAGCGTTGGCGAATTCGGTGCACGGGATGCGTTCATTGGGGGCGGGATAGTCTCCCTTCATGGGTTCAGGTATAGGTGCCGCAGGCGGCGATGCGGATGCTGACGGTCGGGGCTGGGACGCCACGCGTTCCTGGGTGGAGAAGGGCCTGTCCGAGGCCGAACACATCGATAAGGTCGTCCGGCTGCGCGGTGGCTGGACATCGGAGATGCGTCGACTGGACGTCAGTGGCCCGGGTGGCGGGCGCTCGCTCGTCCTGCGGTCCTTCGTCAAACCCTTCTTCGTTCGGCACGCGGAGGGCTTGCTCACCCGCGAGGCGACCGTCCTGCGTCTGCTCGGTGACACGGACGTACCCGCCGCCACGCTCGCCGCGGTGGACGCAACGGCGCAGTACTGCGATCACCCTTCCCTGCTGATGTCCCTGCTGCCGGGGACCGTGCGCCTCGGAGATCAGGGCGCTGCTGACCGCGCTGAACTCCTGGCCCGGCAACTGGTGGGTATCCATCGACTTCCGGTGACCGCGCAACAACGACCTCGGACCTACCAGGCATGGGCTTCTCCCGAGCGAGTGACCCGGCCGGCAGTCACCGAGCGTCCTGAGCTCTGGGAGCGGGCCGTCGACGTCATTCGCCGGGAACCCCCCGCCCATCAGGGGTGCTTTCTGCACCGGGACTTCCACCCGGGCAACGTCCTCTTCACCGGTGCCGGCGATGGCCTGGAGATCAGTGGTGTCGTCGACTGGGTGGAGACCTCCTGGGGGCCGGCCGATCTGGATGTGGCCCATTGCTCGACTGCCCTGGCCCTGCTGCATGGGATTTCTGAAGGCATGCGCTTCGCCGATCGCTATGTCGCCGCGGGAGGAGCCCTTGCCGACGACGACACCGACCATCTCCACTGGCGGCTGTTGGACGCGTTGGGTTTTGCTCCGGATGCGGAGAAGGTCGCCGTCCCTTGGCGCGAACTGGGCCGTGTCGATCTGACGAGCGGTGTTCTGACGCAACGGCTGGAAACATACATCGAAGCCCTGCTCATGCGCTATGCCTGAGAGGCGTTGGGGGAACGCCTACGAGCTGGCTCCAGCACAGGGGGCAGTGGGACGCCAGTGTGAGAAACGTACCCAGGGCCCGGTGGGGTGTCGATCCACCAGGCGCTGAGGGAGCCGCGATACCTGGTAGGGGATCCGGCACGCGAACGGACGGGGAGGAATCGGAGAGCCGGGATCATCGCGCTGACTGTGGTGACCGCTGGAACACCATGACACTGCGCCCCCGTTCGCTGGTCTCGGAGGTACGGACGAAGTACGCGTCCAGGATGCGCTGTTTGGCCCGGTCGCGCTCCGTGGCGGCGGGCGATGCGCGTTCATCACGGACGACCACGATGCGGCGCACCTCCAGCATGGCCCTGGCAATCCGCTCCGGAGTGTCCTCCAAGCCTTTTAGGGTGCCGGACTCCAGCGGGTCCCGGGTCAGTGCGATGTCTTCGATCCCGGTGAACTCGGCCGGGGAGACGAGTGCGGTGTCGCGGCGTGCTGCCGGGATGAACAGCACCGCATCACCCGCTCGGCTGACCGCGGCGACATTCTCGGCCGTGGACAGCACATCGTCGACCCGGCTGCTCGCGCAGCGCAGTGACAGCTGGACGGGAAGCAGCCCGACGAAAGCGACTGCCATCACCACGGCGGTCGTCCGCCGAGGCGGTGTGCGCAGACGGCACGCGAGTGCGTGGCATGCCGCACCGATGAGGAGGGCGAGTCCGAGATGGCTGAACAGGACGTATCGCGCCAAGTAGACGGGACGGAACAGTGAGACGCCGAGCAAGGCGAGCGGAGGCAGGGCGAGCAACGGCAGGGCGAGTGAGACGAGCGGCAGCCGCTCGCCGGGGGGAGTGCGCCAGCCTTTCCCCGACCGGGCGAGCCATGCACACACCGCGCCCGTGAGTAGTGCCAGGAGCAGACCGAGGAGTGTGCTTCCGCTGATCGAGGGTATCCAGGCGGCCTGACCGGATTGGGCCTCGCTCGCCACCACGAGGGGCAGTGTGCCGAGCACCGCGGCGGTCGAGGCCGCTCCCCAGGACAGAACGGTGGTGCGGGGCGGGCGGGCGAGGGTGATTGTCGCCGCGTGCGCGAGTAACACCAGGAGAGAGAACCAGTTGAGCAGCGCTGCCACCAGTAGCGCCATGCTGTACGCCGCCCACGGGCCTGCGCCTGGCCTGTCGACGGCGAAGACCAGCAACCAGCATGCCAACGCCACACAGGCGGTCACCAGGGCGTAGGGGCGTCCCTCCTGTGCGTACTGTTGAACTGCGGGGATCAAGGTGAATGCCAACCCTGCTGCCACGCCCGCAGATCGATTGGCCAGCCGGCTGCCGAGAAGGGTGACCAGGGCGGCTGCACCGGACATGGCCAGTACGGAGGGCAGTCGCAGCGTGAGCAGGCTGTCCCCGACGAGAGCGAACGCGCCGTGCATGAAAAGGTAGTAGAGGCCGTGGACGACATCAACGCGCTCCAGCAGGTGCCAGATCTCGGGCACGGTCCTGTGGGCCACCTGCCAAGTCGCCGCCTCATCGCGCCACATGCTGTCTTCACGCGCTATTCCCCACAGCCCGAGAACGAGTGAGAACAGGGCCGGTCCGGCCGTTGTTAAGGCAGCTTTGGGCACGGCGGATCTCCGGATCGGTGTGTGGGATCGATCGGATCTCCGGGCAGTCGCCGAGCGCCACCGATCATGTGCGACACGCTAGGTGGTGGTCGCTGATGAAGTCGTCACCTGCGATGACGACGCCCGACATCCCCCTCTGGAGCTACGGCGGGCGCGGTTTCGGGCAAGGGGCGTAGTCCTCAAGTGCCCTTGCTGGTCGCCAAGTTGGGCCCTTCGCTGATCGGCGTCATCGCCCCCGGGGCATGGCGCGCACCGCGGAACAGCGGGTGGGCATGGGCTGGGGCGGGCCGCTGCAACAAACTGACGATGCATAAGCCATGCTCGCCGGCCCTTCGCTGCTGGCTCCTGAAGCCCGGGGCGTAGGAGTTGGGGGACGCGTTGCATCCGCTCGGCTGGCGATCAGCTGTCGATCTCGGACCCACCCATCACGCTGTCATAACACCGGCGAGGTTCCCGATGGTTGGTGATAGGTGGTGTTCTTCGGACACCCTTGGATGCCATCGAAATGCTGCCATCAGTGCCCCGATTCAGGTCTTCAGCGGATTCTGCCGGTATTCAGGGCCCGAGAACCTTGGCCAGAACTTGTCTGTATGTGGCATCAATTGAGGGGAAGGGGCGGTGGAGCTGTGAAGACGCTGTGACAGCGTGTGCTGCTCCAGTGACCACAGAGGTCGCTGCGGTTGATTCCTGTGGAGGAATCTCATGGGTTCTCCGACTTTCCGCTCACCATCACAGCGCGCCCGCAGACGGGCCGTCCTGTTCACGGTGACCAGTTTCGCCGTCCTGTCCCTGACGGTCACTGCGCTTCCCGCGACCGCCGCGCCCCCGGGCCCTGAGCCGGGCGTCGACTCGGTCTGGGGCAAGAAGGCGACGCCTTTCGTGAGCCCGCCGGTCGCGGTGGGCACGACCAAGCCCGTCCCGACGGAGCCGGAAGCTGCCCCCTCGCAGGAGGTGGCGACCTGGCGCGCATCGGAGAGGAAACGTTCCGGCGCCACTTCGGGTTCCACGCAATCCCCTCGCGTCGGTGCGTCGACCCCGTTCGATCCGGAGGGGCAGGGTGCGGTGCCCTGGCACCGGATCTCGGACTTCAGGATCACCGACTCCCTGGTCGCCCGGATCAATCTCTCCAACGGCAACCTGATGCTTGCCGGGACGGACTTCGACATCGCGGGGGTGGGCCAGAAGTTGCGGCTGACCCGTACCTACAACTCGCTGGACGCTCCGTGGGGCAAGGTGTCCCAGCGCTGGTGGCAGGGGTACGAACGCTATCTGAAGATCTCCACCGGCTCGGTGGTGCTGTACGACGCGACCGGGGACACGGTCCGATTCAGCCCTGGCTCCGGCGGCAACTTCACCACGCCGACGGGCTACTCGAAGGACCTGAAGGCGAATGCCGACGGGACCTACACACTGACCGACCGCAAGTCCGGGGTGAAGGACACCTATGACCAGCACGGCACGCTGACGAAGGTCACCGATCGCAACAAGGGCACGATCTCCGTCACACAACACAACCAGGGGACCGAACACAAGGGTTTCAAACTCACCGAGACCCGCTCCGGCCGCTGGGTCGACCTGGTGAAGACATATCCGAACCAGTGGCAGGCCAAGGACAACGTCGGTCGCACCGCGGTCTTCGACCTCAACCCGGCCGGTGATCTGGCGAAGACCACCGACACCGAGGGCAAGGCAACACTCTTCGACTACGACCCCTCGCGCCGGTTGACAAAGATCACCACTCCCCAGGGACGCGTGACGGTCTTCACCTACGACAGCGTCAACCGGGTGACGTCCATGCTGAGGGCCACTGCCTTCAACGGCTCCGGCCACACGGGACCGACCTACAACTACGCCTACTCCGCTGCCGACCCGCAGGCCGCCGGGACCACGACGGTCACCAACCCGGAGCAGCACGCCACGCGATACGAACACCATGCGGACGGCGCGGTCACCAAGGTCACCGACGCGCTCGGCCGTGATCGCTCGACCACCTTCGACGCCAACCGCAACGTGGCCACCGCAACCGACGCGATGGGCGTGGGCGGCGGCGCCGGGAATGTGACCGCCTACGGTTGGGACGGGCGCAACAACCCGACCTCCGCGAAGCTGCCCACCGGGGCGACCGCCTCCATGACGGGCTATCAGACGATCGCCGGGGCGGACCTGCCCGGGTCCATGACCACGGCCGACGACGAGAAGACCGACTACGCCTACGACGCCGCAGGCAACACCACCACGGTCGCGGTGACCGGCACCGGAGGCGGGACCCGCACCTTCGACCACAACCCCGCCGCTCCCACCTGCGGCGGATTCGAAGGCCAGCGCTGCAAGGCCACCACTCGGATGACCGCGACGAAGACGGTCTCCACCGCCTTCCGCTACGACGGCCAGGGCAACCTGGAAAAGGTCACGCCGCCGACCCCGCTGGGCCCCACCACGTACACCTACGATGCGCTCGGACGACCTCTGACGGTGACCGACGGCCGAGGGATCACCACCACCTACACCTACGACCACCGCGATCGCACCAAGACCGTCACCACCCCCACCGCCAGCGTGCGTTACGAGTACGACGGGGACGGCAACCTCACCCTTCGCTCCGACGGTACCGGTGCCATCCGCTACGAGTTCGACCCGCTCTCCCGCGAAACCATCCGCACCCTCCAGAACGGCTCCCAGACCCAACTCACCTACACCCCCGCCGGCAACGTCGACACCTACACCGACCCCTCGGGCGTCACCGACTACACCTGGAACGCCGTCAACAAACTCACCCAGCTGAAGGAGCCGACGGCCAACAGGACGACGACGTACGAGTACAACCGCAACGACACCCGCACGAAGACCACGTATCCCGGCGGAACCGTGCAGAACGTGACCCTGGACAGCTCCGGCCGGCCTGAGAAGATCAAGGCCACTTCGTCTCAGGGCACCCTGACCGAGCTGGACTACTCCTACCGCAACGGCACCAAGGACAGCAGCAAGATCCGCACCGCCACCGATGCCGTCGCCGGTCGGAAGACGACCTACAGCTACGACGGCGAGGGACGCCTCGCCTACGCCAAGGAGGAGCAGGGCAGCACCCTCAGCGCGGCCTGGCAGTACTGCTACGACCGGGCCGGCAACCTCACCTCACAGGGCACGGTCTCCGGCTGCCCCGCCGCCACCACCTACACCATCAACGATGCCCAGCAGATCACCGCGAAGAACGGTTCCACCACCAACTGGTCCCACGACGCGGCCGGCAACGAGACCGCCGCCGCTTCCAGCACGGACGGCACCCGTACCGCAGGGCAGTGGTCGGACTATGCGCAGTTGACGTCACTCACCATCGGTGCGACCACCTACACCGGTCAGTACGGCTCCACCGACCAAAGCGAGCGCATCAGGCTCGGCGACACCTTCTTCCACAACGGGCCGCTCGGGCTGTCCGCCACCAGTACGGCAGGCGTGGACCGGGGATTCAACCGGGAACCCGGGGGCACCCTCAACTCCATGACCACCGGGGGCCGCAGCTACTACTACCTCACCGACGCCATCGGCAGCGTGGTCGCGCTCGCCGACGACACCGGCACCAAGGTCAACACCTACGCCTACGAGCCCCGCGGAGTGAAACGCTCCACCACCACCGAAACCGTTCCCCAGCCCTACCGCTTCGCCGCCGGCTACCAAGACCCCACCGGTCTCTACCACTACGCCGCCCGCTACTACGACCCCCACACCAGCCGCTTCACCAGCCCCGACCCCAGCGGCCAGGAGAAGAACCCCTATCTCTATGCCGAGGGTGACCCCGTCAACCGCATTGACCCCACCGGGCTCATCAGCATCGGGGGCGCGTTGGAAGGGCTCGGCAAGAGCAGCGACCTGATCAATACGGGGATCGCCGCCATCCAGGGGGACACCCGGGCAGCGTGGGCCAGCGTGGCGGGATGGGCCGTCGGCACCCTGGCCGGTGTGGGATGCGGTGCCCTCACGGCGGGAACCGGTGTGGGAGCGGCCGTTGCCCCGGCCGTGTGCGCCGGCGTCGGCTTCTACACGGGGGAGATCGTCTCCGGCGCGATCAAGGGATAGTCGTCCATGGGAAGGAACCCGGCAATGAGGCACTCGCGATTCACCGGCCCGGACAAAGTGAGCAGGAATCTGAAGGCTACGGCGGTCCTGACGGTCCCCTGCGTGGTCTTTCTCCTCTTCCTCATCTTCGTGCAGGGCATCGGTGAGGCATGGGTGGGGTTGGCGATCGTGATCGGGCTGTGGGGGCTCCTCTACTGGCGCTTCCAGGGAGTCGGACGCCGGGGTCTTCCCCCACAACGCTAGAGCGCCAACGATGCCCGCACCGGGCCACCTCGACGGTGCGGGCATCCAGCACGCCCGGCACAGCTCGTGGCATCGAACGGGCGTGAAGTTCGAGGGGGAAGTAGGTCCCGGTCGGTGTTCACCGTGGGCCGGGCTGGAGAAGTTGCTCCATGGCGGCCACGTCATCGGTGAGGGCCTCGCGCCGATGGCGGGGGCCGCAGCCCTGGACCAGGCGGGCGTAGTCGGCTGCCGCCCGACTGATGCGGTCGGCCAGGCCCGTTCCGCTGTTGTGGGAGCCGAAGTCATCGGTGGCGGCGTAGACGCCGCGGGGCGAGACGATGGCGTGGAGATACGAGAACATCGGCCGCAGTGCATGTTCGAGTACCAGTGAGTGCCGTTCGGTGCCGCCAGTCGCGCCGATGAGCACGGGCATGTCGGAGAGTGCGTCTTCCGGCAGTACGTCGAAGAACGATTTGAACAGTCCGCTGAAGGAGGCGTTGAACGCGGGAGTGACGGCGATGACACCGTCGGCGGCACTGACGGTTTCGTACGCCTCCTCCAGGGGTGCGGTGGGGAACCCGCTCAGCATCGCGTCGATGATCGCGCGTCCCAGGGGGCGCAGTTCGACGAAGGAGGACTCGGCCGGGGTACCGGCAGCGGCGAGTTCCCTGAGTACCGATGCTTCGAGCCGGTCGGCCAGCAGTCGCGTGGATGAAGGCTCCCGCAGCCCGCCGGTGATGATCGCAATCGTGGTTGTCATCTCAGCCGGATCCTCTCGGCGTGTCGACGTCCCCGGCGCCCGTCGACCCGTCTGCGGCGTCGCGTGCCCGGAGCAACGACTGGTGCGTAGGGGCGTCGGGGGCGTCGGGGGAGCGGCCGACGGCGAACTCCTTGCGGAGCACCGGTACGACCTGCTCACCCAGGAGGTCCAACTGCTCCAGCACCGTCTTGAGCGGAAGTCCCGCGTGGTCCAGGACGAAGAGTTGGCGTTGGTAGTCCCCGGCGTACTCGCGGAAGCCGAGGGTCTTGTCGATGACCTGCTGGGGTGATCCGACCGTTAGGGGTGTGAGCGAGGTGAACTCCTCCAACGAGGGTCCGTGCCCGTAGACCGGCGCGTTGTCGAAGTAGGGCCGGAACTCCTTGACCGCGTCCTGGCTGTTGGGGCGGATGAAGATCTGTCCTCCCAGCCCGACGATCGCGGACTCGGGTGTGCCGTGGCCGTAGTGCGCGAAGCGTGTCCGGTAGCGCTCGACCATCGTGCGGGTATGTGAGGCGGGCCAGAAGATGTGGTTGGCGAAGAATCCGTCCCCGTGGAATGCCGCCAACTCCGCTATCTCGGGACTGCGGATGGAGCCGTGCCACACGAAGGGCGGAATGCCGTCCAGCGGGCGGGGCGCAAGGGTGAAGCTCTGGAGCGGGGTGCGCAGCTTTCCCTCCCAGTCGACGACTTCCTCGCGCCACAGACGGCGCAGCAGCCCGTAGTGCTCGACCGTGAGGGGGATCGCCTGACGGATGTCCTGGCCGAACCATGGGTACACCGGCCCAGTGTTCCCCCTCCCCAACATCACATCGGTGCGTCCGTCGGCGAGGTGCTGGAGCACACTGAAGTCCTCGGCGATCTTGACGGGATCGTTGGTGGTGATGAGTGTGGTCGAGGTGGACAGGATGATGCGTTCCGTCCTCGCGGCGATGAAGCCGAGGAGTGTTGTGGGGGAGGACGGCACGAAGGGTGGGTTGTGGTGCTCACCCGTGGCGAAGACGTCGAGGCCGACCTCCTCTGCCTTCAGGGCGATGGCCACGGTGTCCCGGATACGTTCCGACTCTGTCGGTGTACGGCCCGTGGTGGGATCGGGTGTCACATCACCGATGGTGAAGATGCCGAACTGCATACCAGTCATGTCGCTGCCACTCTCCTCACTGAGGTGACGCGCCGCTTTGCCGTGAGGTCCTTGCTCCCACGAGAGCCGACCGCCACTACACCGCGCGATCGACTCGCTGCGCTCGGCTTCCGAGGCCGGACGGCCCCGGCTGGAAGGGGGAATCACCCGCCACACCAGCCTCATGGCTCCCTTACCCATTCCCCCGGCGGCCGGAGTTGAATCGCTTCCCTGGGCATCCGGTATCGCCGAAACCCTCTTTCGTCTGGCATTCGCGCAGGTGAGATGGGTAGTGGCAAAAAGGTCGCCCCGTGAACACCAGCCGAATCCCGCGCCGCTTGTTTCCCGGCCGACCGCTCGCTCAGTGGGCAGGGGAGAGCACCAGTGCGGCCGTCGGGACGGCCGCTGTGGCACCTCCGGCCTCCGCCCCTGCGCCCGGTGCGGGCTCACCCAACGCCTGGTCCGGCCATGTGTGTGCGATGCCAGGCGACGGTTGCGGTCGCGGCCACATCGGGAGCGGTGGTCTCGGTGTGGCCGAAGGTGCGACGGTAGAGCGTGTCGTCGACGGTCCAGGAGTGGCTGAACTGGTACCAGATGTCGAGCAGTTCACGGGCCTCGGGGTTGGCCAGACCGACGAGGCGCATGAGCGGCTTTGCGGTTCCGCGCATGCGGGCGCTGCTGTCGGCCGCTGCGGCGAACTGTTCGATGAACTGCCGTGGGGTGGACGCCGGGGCGGCGGGCAGGATGAAGGTCTGCCCATCGGCTTCGCCCCGTTCACCGAGCGTGACCAGCCCGGTCGCGATGTCCGGCAGGTAGTGCAGGGCATGGGGAACGTCGAGCCGTCCGGGCCAGTTCACCGTCCTGCCGCCCAGTACGGCAGGCAGCACCGCGGCGCCGATGACGCTTCTCGTACCGCCGGGGCCGTAGTAGTCACTGGCCTGACCAATCGTCACATTCAGACGGCCGGTGTTGTGGGCTTGGAGCAGCCGGTCCGCCATCGCCTTGCGTACGGCTCCCTTGCGACTGGTCGGCCGCTGGGGTGTTCGCTCGGAAACCGGACCGTCGATCGGTCCGTAGAGATAGAGGTTGTCGGCGAACACGAGTTTCGCGTCGGCCGCCGCGGCACCGTCGATGACGGCGTCGGTGAGCGGGGGGAACTCCTGTGTCCAGCGGTGGTAGGGCGGCTGGACACAGTGGTAGACGACGGTCGCGTCGGCACAGGCGGCGCGG
This sequence comes from Streptomyces sp. NBC_00690, assembly GCF_036226685.1. Lineage (NCBI taxonomy): Bacteria > Bacillati > Actinomycetota > Actinomycetes > Kitasatosporales > Streptomycetaceae > Streptomyces > Streptomyces sp. NBC_00690. The sequence continues at coordinate 973,691 of NZ_CP109009.1, read as the reverse complement.
GCCCCTTCGGTCGTGGAGATGTCGACGGCGAGGGTGGTGACACCGGGGGGTAGGTCGAGGGCCGGACTGCGCTGGACTGCGCGGGTCCGGACGCCGCGGCGGGCCAGTTCATGGACGACTGCCGACCCGATGCCGCCGCCGGCGCCGAGAACCACATGCAGGGGAGTGGACATGTTGTCCTACCTTCTTGTTCGTGTATGCGCGCCGGTCAGGTGAGTGGGCGGTGAATCCGGGGCTCCGGCACCTGCGTGGGAACCGACCGGTAGAGGTCCGGTTGCGCTCCGGGCGGGCTGTCGGATGTGGTCCGCGATCCGTCGTAGCAGTAGCAGTAGCCGCGGCGGGACGAAGACATCGAGATGGTCACACGGTGTGTACCGGACCGGTCCGGTACACACCGTGCTCCATGGGGGTGAAAGGTCAGCGGGGGCGGCGGAAGAGGGTGATGGCAGCAGCCAGGAACCACAGGTGCAGGAGGGAGGTGCCGATCGAGGTGGCGGCGCCCACATCGACGCCGGCGATCTCGGCGAGCGGCAGTGCGAGACCGGCCGCGGCGAGGAATCCGGCGATCAGCAGCCAGCGGGGTGCGGTGTCGGCGCGCCGGGCCGCGAGCATGGTGCACACGAGCCAGCCGACGGCGAACAGCGAGACGCCGAGTACCTCTCCGATCCCGCCGCCAAAGTCATTGAGCACCTGGTACTGAACGGCCACCGCCTCGCGGACCGCCGGGCTGGACGCATCGCCGTGAGCCTCCGCGAGACCGGGCATCGCCAGCAGCCAGCGTGAGATCCCGATCGTGCGGGCGAGGGTCGAGGCGACGGCGAACCCGATGGCCACCCGGCTGAGCGGGCTGTCCGTGCCGCCGGTCAGAACTCGGGTGGTCCACACCGCGACGGGCAGGAACAGCACCGAGTAGGCCAGATAGACCGCATATCCGGCGCGGACGGCACTCTCCTCGTCGAGCAGCCGCGGCAGAGCGGTGGCGGCCGGGTCATCGAGGCTGGCCGGCCAGCCGATTGCGTTTCCCAGGACGACCATGGGGACGAAGATCAGCAGACCCTCGACGACCAGCAGGGCGGCGGCGGCACGCCGGGGGCCTGGGTCGCGGGACGGGACGTCGGAGAGACGTTCCCGGGGATGGGTGACGGACATGGCCATGGGCTCCTTGCGATGGTTGTTCACAAAGCGACGGGTGTTCGCAAAAGTAGAGCACGCCGTTCGCGATGTAAACACCGATCGCACTTTGGTAGAGTGCTCCCATGCCCGCACCCACCCGCCGCGACCGGCTCCGCGCCGAGACGCTGGACGAGATCAAGGCCGTCTCCCTGCGCCAGTTGCGCGAGGTCGGGGCAACCCAGCTCTCCCTCCGGGCGGTCGCGACCGACCTGGGCATGAGCCCCGCCGGGCTGTACCGCTACTTCGACAGCCGTGACGCACTGCTGACCGCGCTGATCACCGACGCCTTCGACCGGCTCGCCGATGCGGTCGAACGGGCCCGGGACACCGACCCCGCCGCAGACGTGGCCGACCGGCTGTTCGCCGCCCTGGTGGCCTACCGCCGATGGGCCGTCAAGCACCCGCAGGAGTTCGGTCTCGTCTACGGCACCCCCGTGCCCGGCTACGCCGCCCCGCCGGACGGCCCGACCAGTGTGGCGACCCGGCGCGTCGGCGGGGCGTTCGCGCCGCTGTTCGTCGAAGCCTGGCAGCAGGGCAGACTGCGCCTGCCCGACGAGGTCGCGCCCGATCCCGCTCTGGCGCGCTACGCCGCCGAACTCCATCCCGACCTGCCGCCCGCCGCCGCAGCGGCCGTGCTCGGAGTTTGGACCCGTCTGCACGGGCTCGTCGTCTTCGAGGCGTTCGGCCATCTCCACTGGCTCGGGAACGACACTGCTCCCCTGGCCGAGCAGCAGCTTCGGCTACTGCTCGCGGAGATCGGGCTGCGCCCCGGCTCCGGGGCGGGGTGAAGCCGGGCTGTGGTGTCCGAAGCCCGGCAGGAGTCATCCAAAGCCAAGGTCCGTATCGGCCTCGCGCCGCGGGGGCTGCGCGCAGTTCGACGCCCGGCTGCCCGGCGATGTACGGGTGCGGGAGCCGGCGCTCGCGGTGCGTGTCAGCGTGCTCGGGGCGAAGCTGGGGTCATGGCAAAGCCTCGGCTGGTGGTGTACCCGCCGGATGAGCGCGGGTGGCGGCGGGTGCGCTACGACGGGCAGATTCTGGGCACGGCCTACCGGGTGTCCGATATCGCGGTCTTCCTCGCGGCGGCCGGGATGCAGGACGCGGAGGACATCGACCTCACCGACCCGGCGCTGGTGGAGTGGCGCGGGGGAGGGCCGGAGACCTGGGCCGAGTCCCCGCCCTAGCCATACCCGGAGCCATCCCGCAGCCGTACCCACACCTGGTGCCCACCATTGCACGGGCAGAACTCACAGGGCTTTGAAGTACCGGGCGATCGGCATGAGCGTGTAGTCCGCCTGCTCATAGACCTGGCGCGCCGGGGCATGGCCTGCGTCGCCTCCCGTGTCGATCATGGCGACCTGCATGCCGGCGTCACGTAGCCATGTCGTGGCGTGTTCGGTGAGTCGACCCCCGACGCCGCTTCCCTGGCTGTTGGGGTCCACGGCCAGCATCGAGATCTCACCGAGGAGACCAGTGGGGTCGGCTACCGTCGCCGCAGCGAAACCGACGACCCGAGCTTCCGTTGCTGCCACCCAGACCTTCATCGCGCCATCGGAGAGCACCTGCCGCACCGCTCGCTCCTGGTACGTGCGCCAGTCACCGTGGAGACGGAGGAAGAGCTGATCGCCCAGAACACTCCGCATCGAGTCGAAGACCGGGGCCCACGCCCGCAGGGACAACTCGACGACCGGCTCTTCGTCGAAGGGCCTGTACTCACGAATCCGCGCATCCATGGCTCCCAGACTGGCACGGCGCCCGAGTCCCGCCTGCCGGACGGCGATAGCCGGTCCCAGCGGCGCGGCTGCTCTGGTTGCGGTGACGAACAGCCCATGCCGGGCAGCATTCCTGACCTGCCCGGAGGAGTTGGCCAGCCCGCGAGCCTCCGGTCGTTCGCAGGGGGCAAGGACGGATGACGGCCGTGATGTGCTCCGCCCCGACTGGCTGTCGGGACGGAGCGAGGGGGACGTACGGGGTCGGGTTCAGCGGGTGCTTGCGCGCCGGCGTCGGTAGAGCACGGCGGCTCCGCCCACGAGGACGAGTGCCGTGCCGGAACCACTGGCGAGGAGCAGGGCGGAGGACGAGGCGTCGTCCTTCGTGCGTTGGAGGCTGTAGCCGCTGGAGTAGCCGGTGGCGTCGTACTCCGAGCCGGGCAACTTGTCGGCGTAGCGGGCCTTGACCAGTTTCTGGTAGTCGCCGAGCGACACCGACGCTCGGCCGCCCAGTCCCTCCCGGGCCTGGTCGTTGAGTGGCTCGACGGTGAAGAGTTTGAGCTGGTACCAGCCGCGGATCTGCGGTTCGGTGAAGACCAGCGTGCCCACGGTGGCCTTGCTGGCGTACGCGGCGTCGCTGTCGCCGTCGCGCACGGCCGCAAGGTGCCAGCCGCCGCCGCTCTGGTCGGGGGCGAGCATGACGGTAGCGTTGCGGCCGTTGACGGTGGCACTCAGCGAGGAGACCAGTTGCGTTAGCTTGATCGCCTCGGCTGGCAGTGGTTTGGCGGTGCCTGCGACGAACCCGGGGGTGATCTCGTTCCGCGCCACCGGGTCCTTGATAGTGAAGACCGGGAGTCCCTGACAGGGCTCGGCCGTCTCGGGGATCGTCTGTACCGGCGTGCCGGTGTCGCCGGTGGGTACTGGAGTGCGCAGGAAGCGGCAGACGGCGTTGCGGACGTCGGCTGACTTCACCGCGTTGAGGGCGGCCTGATAGCCCGGGATGTCGGCCGGGAGAGGGTCCTTCGCCGGGGCCGCGTGCGTCGGACCCACGAGAGCCAGCAGCGCGGACGCGCTCACTGCGATGAGGATGGACAGACGGGAGAAGCGAGCAGCCGCCCGCTTGTTGGACGTTTTGGTACCGCTGGTGTCGCGCATGTCGCCTGCCTTAGCGGGAGATACCGATGCGGGAGTGGGTCCACTTGGACGAGCTGTTGCTCACGTAGTCGTTGTAGTTCCACCATGTGTACGTGGTTGTGTCCGGCCATGGATCGGCCACGGCGATCGTGTTGTTCGACGTGTCGAAGCCGTAGACCACGTTCATATGGCCGCCTCCGGACGTCCACCCGATGCGGGCACCGATCGGTCGGGCCGCCTTGACGTCGGTGTACACCTGGTTGAAGGTGGCCGCACTGCTCAGGCCCGAGCCGGTGTGGGCCATGCCGAGGCTGCTCCAGCCCCTGGCCATGTCGTCAAGGGTGGCGGGCTGGTTGTTGCAGCCGTAGTAGGGCTGAGCCCGGCTGCAGAAGTCCGTCTGGGTGGAGCCGAAGCCCTGGAACTTGGCAATGGTCAGCCCGGAGGCGACCCAGCACCACTGGGACTTCTCCTGTTTCAGCATGGTGATGGTGTCCTGGCCCGCTTCCGCGTGAGCCGTGGCTCCCGAGGCCGCGAGCGATACCAAGGCGGCCAGCGCGATGGTCGACGTTGTGGTTCCGTACCTGAACCTGCCCATTTTCCTGCCTTCCCCTGTTGGGTGCACGAGATGAACGGGGCGATCTGGCAGGGAACAGGACAGCGCATCATGTCTGAGACAGATAAGAGATTTACGGGAAGTTACCCCCTACTGATGATTCGTCAGGTCATCGTGTGAATCGATCACTCGTGGCTCACATCCACTTGCTGACAGGAGTGTGAAGTTCCTTGCTTGTGCTGCCTTCGATGGGCTCCAAAGGCATCCTTCAAGTCCGCGAAGCCGGTCAGGCATGGCGTTGCATCGTGGAAGTGGAGGTTCGCCTCGCGACCCAACAGAACCCATGACGGCCGTGGTCTCCGCTCAGTCGCAGCAGTGAACGTTCTCGCACGAAGCGAGACCCGTCGGCCGCCGCAAGGTTGTCCCAGCAGTCTTTCCGGACTAAGTTAACGCCTTAACTAAGCACACCCTAAGTTCGTGGGGTGTGCGCTTCGGCGTGGAGATGTGACGGCATGGTCGGCAGAAAAGGTGACGAGGGGCGTCCGCCACGCATTTCGCTCGCCGATATAGAAGCGGTCGGACGGGAGATCGGACTTGCCGACCTGACCCTCCAGAAAGTCGCCTCGCGCCTCGGTGTCGCGTCCGCCGCGCTCTACCGGTACGTAGACGGCAAAGCGGGCCTGGACCGGCTGGTCGGTGAAAGCATGCTCACCGAACTGCGCATCCCGAACCCGCTCGAGGACACCGGCGCACATCTGCTGCGCTTCGCCATCACCCTGCGGGAGTTCGTCCTCGATCGGCCGGGCATGGCCCGCTATCTCCAGGAGCTGTTCCCGCGTGGTGCGGCGGGTGCCGCAGTGCTCGCCGGGGAGATCACGGCCCTGGTCGAACGCGGCCACACCGAGGACGTCGCGGTGGTCGTCTGCTCCTCGGTGGCCGGGTTCGCGATCGCGCAGGCCGCGGCCCAAGAGCGCCAGACCGCCTATCTGGCAGGCGGACACGGCGACCGCCGGATGGAACGGCAACTCGCCGATTCACGCGTTCTGCTGGCCTCCGACGGAGTCCTCGCGAAAGCGCACGAGAACCTGCCTGACGTCTCCCTCGCGGACTACTTCCGCCTGGTCGTCACGGCCTTCATCCGCGGCCTGACCGACGCGGCGCCACCAGGGCGCCCCCTGAGGGAGGTCATGGCCGCACTAGACGTCCGGCCCTCGCCGTCGCCCGATGGGAGCATCTAGTGTCACGAGGATTTCAGGGCGCGGTGCTGCGAGGCTTCGGCGCCCGCGACCACGAGGCGACCGTCGTGGAGAAGGTGCGGCTGGCACCGCACTTCGTCCGCGTCCGCCTTGTCTCGCCCACACTGTTCGAAGACGCGGTGGCCGAACCGACCGCATGGCTGCGGCTGTGGATACCGGACCCGGACGGCGCGGACACCGAGCACCAGCGCGCCTACACGATCACCGAGGCCGAACCGGAAACCGGCGCGTTCGCATTGGACTTCGTCCTGCACGAACCCGCGGGGCCCGGTTCGCGCTGGGCAGCGCTGGCGGAACCAGGTGCCCGAGTGCCGGTGATGTCGCTCGGTTCCACGAAGTTCGAACCGGCGGAGGAACTACCCTCCGGATATCTGCTGTTCGGGGACGCGGCGTCGATCCCGGCGATCAACTCGATCCTGGGCGTCGTACCGCAGGGCGTCCCGGTCGAGCTGTACCTGGAGGAACACAGCGCGGACGACCGCCTGATCCCGCTGGCGACGCACCCACGGCTGCGGCTGCACCGGGTGCCGCGCGGCGACGGAACACGACTGGCGGCGGCGGTCGAGGCACGGGACTGGTCCGACTGGTCGGCCTGGATCGCCACCGAGCAGACCTCCTTCAAAACGGTCCGCAAACGGCTGCGCGAGGAGTTTGGATTTCCCAAGTCGGAGTTGACCGGCCGGGCGTACTGGATCCACGGGCGGGCCATGGGCAAGCTCCGGAACAGCAAGGAGGGCGAGAACACTCCGATCCCCGAGATCACCGCGGCGCGAGGGCCGACCGAGGGCGAACTGATCACCGGCAAAGCGGCGACCTCCCTACCCGCGCCCGTACCCTCGGCACCACCGCCCGCAGTGTCCCGGCCCACCGAACCGTCCGTACCGGGGGAGACCGGCGAACCGTCCGGCTCGCCCCTGACCGGTGTCCCGTCCGTGCTCCTCGGCGAGTCCGAAGCGAACGTGACCCCCGGGCGCTGGCGATCGCAGGCCGCCGGACGACTGCTGGCCCCCATCCGCGGGACACTGCTGCTCGCCGGAGTACTCCAGACCGTCGTCACGCTCCTCCAACTCGCCCCGTTCCTCCTGCTCGCCGAACTGGCCCGGCTCCTCCTCGACGGCGCAGACGAGTCCCGGCTGCGAACGGTCGGCACCCTGGCCCTCGTACTACTCGGCATCGGTACCGCCCTCGGTGCCGCGCTCACCCTGTGGCTGCACGCAGTGGACGCCCGATTCGCACGCGCGTTGCGCACCCGACTGCTCGGCAAGCTGGCGCGGCTGCCGCTCGGCTGGTTCTCCGCACGCGGCTCGGCCGGAACCAAGAAAGTGGTCCAGGACGACACACTGTCCCTGCACTACCTGGTCACCCATGCCGTCCCGGACGCGGTCGCCGCGGTCGTCGCTCCGGTCGCGGTCCTCGTCTACCTGTTCACCGTGGACTGGCGGCCGGCCGTGGTGCTGTTCGTGCCCATCCTGATCTACGTCGTGACCATGGCGGTCATGATGGTCCAGTCCGGCCCCAAGATCGCACAGGCCCAGCGTTGGGCCGAGCGCATGGGCGGCGAGGCGGGCGCCTATCTCGCAGGGCAGCCCGTGATCCGGGTGTTCGGCGGTGCGGCGGCCTCGGCATTCAGACGGCGCCTGGACGACTACCTGACGTTTCTGAACGACTGGCAGCGACCGTTCATCGGCAAGAAGACCTTCATGGACATGGTCACCCGGTCAACGACCTTCCTCTGGCTCATCACCACCACGGGGACCCTGCTCATCGTCACCGACCGTATGAACCCCGTCGACCTGCTGCCCTTCCTGCTCCTCGGTACGACCTTCGGCGCCCGACTGCTGGGCATCGGCTACGGGCTCAGCGGGCTGCGCGACGGGATGCTCGCGGCACGCGCCATCGCCGTCACCCTCGACGGGAAGGAACTCGCCACCCGTCAGGACGCCGCCGCCGACCTGCGCGACGTGCCGGCCGGCTCCTCGGGGACGGTCGTGTTCGACCGCGTGACCTTCGGATATCGACCCGGTGTGCCAGTGATCCAGGACGTCTCGCTCACACTGCGACCGCAGACGGTGACGGCGTTGGTCGGCCCATCCGGCTCAGGCAAGTCCACCCTCGCCGCGCTGCTCGCCCGCTTCCACGACGTGGACGCCGGCGCCATCCTCGTCGACGGACGTGACATCCGCGCGCTCACCGCAGACCAGCTGTACGCGGGTGTGGGGTTCGTGCTCCAGGACGTCCAGCTCGTGAACGGAACCGTCCGCGAGAACATCGCCCTCGCCGTACCGGAAGCCTCCGACGAGCAGGTCGAAGCGGCAGCGCGTGACGCACAGATCCACGACCGGATCACCCGGCTCCCGCAGGGCTACGGCACCGTCCTTGGCACCGGCGCCCAACTGTCGGGCGGTGAGCGACAGCGCCTCACCATCGCCCGTGCCATCCTCGCCGACACCCCCGTCCTGGTTCTGGACGAAGCCACCGCATTCGCCGATCCCGAATCCGAGTTCCTGGTGCAGCGCGCGCTCGACCGGCTCACCCGAGACCGTACGGTCCTGGTCATCGCACACCGACTGCACACCGTCACCGGCGCCGACCGGATCGTCGTCCTGGACGACGGCCGGATCGTCGAGAGCGGGACCCATGACGAACTGCTGGCCGCCGAAGGCCGCTACCGCCGTCTCTGGGAATCCAACGGCACCGCACCCGCACCCGATGGGAACCGCGCACGGCGGCAGGCCGCCGACGGGGCCGTCCCCGAGCGGCCCGCTCAGGACCGGGCGGAAACCCTCATCGAAGGAGTGACCTCGTGATCCGCTCAATGCTGGGGCTGCTGCCGGCCGACCGGCGCAGCCGGGTTACCGCCTACGGCGCGCTTGCGCTGCTCTCGGTACTGCTCCGCGCCGCAGGCGCCGTGCTCCTGGTGCCGCTGCTGCGGGAGCTGTTCGGCCCCGATCCAGCAGACGCACTGCCGTGGTTGGGCGTGCTCACCGCCGTGACCGCGGCCGGATGGGCGACCGACACGGTCGCCGCCCGCCTCGGTTTCGACCTGGGCTTCGCGCTCCTGGACCGCGTCCAGCACGACGTCACGGACCGGCTGACCCGAGTCCGGCTGAGCTGGCTGGCAGACAACACGGCGACGGCACGCGGCGCGATCGCCTCCGGAGGCCCCGAACTGGTCGGCCTCTTCGCCCATCTGCTCACCCCATTGATCGGCGCCGTCCTGCTTCCCGCGGCGATCGCCCTCGCACTGGTTCCGATCGCCTGGCAACTCGCCCTGGCCGCCGCTCTCGGCGTGCCGGTACTGCTCGGGGCGCTGTGGGCCGCCGGCCGGATCAGCCGGCGTGCCGACGCCTTGGCTGCCGAGACCAACAGCGCCCTGACCGAGCGGCTCATCGAGTTCGCCGGTACTCAGCAGGCGCTGCGCGCAGCGCGCCGGGTCGCTCCTGCGCGCAGCCATGTCGGACGGGCGCTGACCGAGCAGCACGGGTCCACCATGAGGCTGCTGCTGTTCCAGATCCCCGGCCAGTTGCTGTTCAGTCTGGCGGGCCAGGTGGCACTGGTACTGCTCGCGGGCGCAGCCGCCGTACTGACGGTACGAGGGGAATTGACCGCACCGGAAGCGGTTGCCCTCATCATCGTCATCGTCCGCTATCTGGAACCGTTCACCACGCTGGCCGAACTGTCCCCGGCCGTCGAGACCGTCCGCACCACCCTCGACCGGGTCCGCACCGTGCTTACCGCGCCCACCGCCCCCACCGCAACCGCGACCAGCCATGGACGGCCGCCGCGGATCGAGTTTGAGAACGTCGACTTCGACTATGACAACGGCCATCATGTGCTGCGCGGCCTGAACCTCGTCCTGGACGCGGGCACCACCACCGCGATCGTGGGCCCCTCGGGCTCGGGCAAGAGCACGGTGCTCGCCCTGCTCGCCGGTCTGCATCCGCCGACGCGTGGACGAGTCCTCACCGATGGCGTGGACACGGCGAATCTCGACGGTGTGACCAGGCGTGGGTTGAGCAGCATGATCTTCCAACACTCCTATCTGTTCGACGGGACGATTCGCGAGAACGCTCTGGTCGGAGCCCCGGACGCGGATGACGAACAGCTTGCGCAGGCCCTAGCCTTGGCTCGGGTGGACGAGATCATCGACCGACTGCCGGAAGGCGCTGACAGCCGTGTCGGCGAGGGCGGTGCGGCGCTCTCGGGCGGCGAGCGACAGCGCATCGCCATCGCCCGCGCTCTGCTCAAGCCCGCCCCGATGCTGCTGGTGGACGAGGCCACCAGCGCACTCGACACCGAGAACGAGGCCGCGGTGGTGGATGCCCTGACCGCCGAACACCAGCCGAGGACCAGGGTCATCGTCACCCATCGGCTGGCCACTGTTCGCAGCGCCGACCGGGTCCTGTTCCTCGAAGACGGCGCTGTGGTCGAGGACGGCACCGTCGAGGAACTGCTGGCGGCTCGCGGACGCTTCCACGAGTTCTGGCACCAGCAGGAAGAGGGCGCACGGTGGCGACTGCGCGCCGAGCGGGAGCCGTCCGTCGCCGACCCGGCGTACGTTCGGTAACGACCCCAGATCAGCGGCAACTATTCGTCGGCACTTTGCTCGCGTACGAAGCCGCGGTGAGCGGCGAGGAGCGAGGAGCGAGGCTGAGTCGGGCCCACAGGCATCACCGCCGGGCTTGACAGTATCGGAGTGCGGAATGAATATTCATTCCGTGACTTCCCGGAAGCCAGACCTGGCCCAGTCCCTCATCGATGCCGCCATCGCCCTGTTCGCCGAACGCACCTACGAGGGAACGCAGATGCCGGCCGTCGCCCAGCGTGCGGGGGTCGGCGTCGGCAGCATCTACCGGTACTTCCCGAGCAAGGAGGCGTTGGGGAACGCCGCGTTCCAGCACGCCAAACGCGATCTACTGCACCGGTTGGCCGACGCGGTCGACCGAGATGGCCCCACCGCCTCGATCCGTGTGGAGTTCGGCCGGTTCTGGCGCGGCTTCGCCCAGTACGCCACGGAACGACCGGACGCCTTCGTCTTTCTGGAACACCAGCAGCACGACACCTACCTCAACCGAGAGAGCACCGAACTCGCCGCGGAGATCGACCGTATCGCCGCCGACTTCATCGCCCGAGGACAGCAGGCCGGTGAGATCCGCGACGGCGATGCCGGCCGACTGGTGGCCCTGGCGCTGGGTGCCTTTGCCGGCCTGGTCCGATTCCAACGCCCCGATGGACTCAAAGCCCTCGATCAAGATGCCCTCGACCAGGCGGAAGGCGCCGTCTGGGACCTATTGCATCCAAAGGACGTGTGATGACCACACCGCAGACCGTACTGATCACCGGCTGCTCCTCCGGTATGGGGCGTGAGACCGCCCTCGCGCTGCACCGCCTCGGCCACCGGGTCCACGCCACGGCGCGCCGCCCCGACTCGCTCGCCGATCTGGCAGCCCAGGGCATCTTCACCTACCCGCTGGACGTCACCGACGAGTCGAGCATGACCGCAGTGGTGGCAGCGGTCGAGGCCGAGCACGGCCAGGTTGACATCCTGATCAACAACGCCGCCTACGGGCTGCACATGCCGGTCGAGACGGCCTCCCCCGATGAGGTCCGGGCCCAGTTCGACACCAACGTCTTCGGCCTGGTGCGCATGGCGCAACTGGTCCTGCCCGGCATGCGCCGCGCCGGGCACGGCAGGATCGTCAACATCTCCTCCATGGGCGGCCGGTTCTCCCCGCCCGGAGGCGCCTTCTACCACGCCAGCAAGCACGCGGTGGAGGCCATCAGCGACTCGCTTCGCCTTGAGGTATCCGGGTTCGGTGTCCGGGTGGTGGTCGTGCAACCCGGGCCGACCATCACTGAGTTCGGCGCGACCGCGGTCGGAACCATGCAGCGCGACCCGGCTTCCGAGTCGGCGGATCCGTACGCGGACTTCCGCCGTGAGCTGGCCGCCATGTACGCGGACCGCACCTTCACCCGAAGCAAGGGCGCGGTATCGGCCGAGACGGCAGCCCGGGTGGTCGTTCGCGCCGCGACCGTCGCCAGACCTCGCGCCCGCTATGCGATCGGGACCATGGCCCGCGCGACGATGCTCGCCAAACGGCTGCTGCCGGATGCGGCGTTCGACGCGGTCATGCGGCGCAACTTCCCCCTACCGAGAACGGTCTGAGCAGAGCGGCCTGCGCCTTCGTCGGTCCCGTCGTGTCCTGAGGGAGGCCGGTCGGGCTCCGGAGCGTCGGTCTGCATTCCAGCTATGGAGCCTGAGGGATGACAGGTTGCGGGCCGCCCACCCGCCCCTGGACGACTGCCGGGAGAGGCAGGCTTGGACATGCCGACCCTTGAGGACCACCGGGTCCGTCATCATCGATGGGACGGCACGCTACCGGCAGGAATTGGCGTCACGTCAGAACAAGACCACCCGTTCAGCCGTGCCGAGTCGGAATACTCGGCGGCGGCCCATGGGTTGGGCCCGGTATGGCAGATACTCTCTTCGATCCGCATGCCCTGCTTGCGGACAGCCGACTCGGTGTGCTCGCGACGATCAAGTCCGACGGCCGGCCGCAGCTCTCGCCGGTCATGCCCGCTTACGACCACGCCGCCGGGGTGATTCGGATCTCGACGACCGCAGGAACGGCCAAGGCCGCGAACCTACGCCGGGATCCACGCGCCGCCGTGGAGGTGACCGGCCCGGGCGGCAGGTCCTGGGCCACGGCGGAGGGCACGGTCGAGCTGGTCGGCCCGGGTACCGATCCGGGCGGCCCCGAGGTTCAGGCACTCGTGGACTACTACCGGGCCGCGGCTGGCGAGCACCCGGACTGGGATGAGTACCGGTCTGTCATGGTCTCCGAACGGCGAGTGCTGGTGACACTGACCGTTGAGAAGGTGTACGGCGCAGACCTGCGCTGATGAGCCGGGCCGTTGCCCTGCCGCGGTCGGCATACCGCCGGCCGCGGCGGTGAGGTCGATCCTCCTGCCTCACTTGAAAGGGGTGCTCCGGATCCGCTCAGAGCCCGCCCAGACTGTCCATGCGCTCCCGGATGAGGCAAGCCGCCTGTTGGAGTGCGGCCTGCTCCGGTTCTTCCAAGGCCCACTCGACCACGCTCAGGGCTCCTTGTGCATTGATGGCGACGGGAATTCCCACGCTGACATCGGTCAGGCCGTACTCACCGTTCAATGCCGTGGAAGCCGTCCAGTCCGACTGCCGTCGTTGGGTGATGTCGAGAATCATCCGGGCGACTCCTCCCGCCGTGGTCCACACTGTTGTGCGCGGGATGCCGAGTCGACTCCATCGGGTGTAGAAACTGCGCAGGTCAGCGAGGATGACGTTGCGCTGATGGGCGGACATCCGTACGTGCCTGCCGGCCACCAGAATTCGATGGAAGAGCGGAATGAATGCATCTCCGTGCTCGCCGATGACCCAGGCAGAAGTGTCCGCGGCGTCTGCTCTCAAGACCTGGGCGGCGGCCACTCGTAGGCGCAGACTGTCGTTCCATGAGTAGCCGAGGATTCTTGCGTGGTCGATCTGTGCGTGTCGCTGCAACCAACCGCTGAACACATCGATCGGGTTGGTCACCACGATGACGTGCCCGGGCCAGTCTGCGGACAGTGTGGCGATCTCGCGGAAGTAGGGCCGGAGGATCTCCGCGTTTCCCGCCATGGACTCCGCCCGTGGCGCCCAGGTGGTGAGCGGGACCGAGGCGGTGATCACAATGATGTCCGAGTCGTGGAAGTCACCCATCCCTCCGTGCCTGACGATCGGTGCCCGGCCCAGCGGTGCGAGGGATTCCGAGTCCATCAGTAGGCAGGTGATGGACTGTGGCCTTCTGCCGATGAGCGCCATCTCGTACGGGGTGTGGGCATAGACGAGCAGATGCGCGAGGCATGCCCCAACTCCGCCTGCTGCACCGACGATCGTCACCTTGGGCGTTCTCATTGCGGTTGCACCGACTTCACATGGGCGGTGACCTGGCCGCAAACGGTCACCCAGCCGAACGAGCACATCGGATCGCCGCCCACACTGCTGGAGCCCTTGAACTCGGCGATCAGGTCGGGGGCGAGCCAAGGGCCCAGCCGTGGCCGGGCCGCTTCGACAGTGGAACGGTAGAGATCGCTCCAGGGGGAGCCTTCGCAGTAGAAGGGCACCTCGATCGACACATCACGGAGGTCGAGTCCTGCAAGTCGAACAGCTCGGGGCAGCTTGTGGCCGAGGCGAAAGTCGATTCCCTCGGACTGTCCCCAACGACACCAGGCAGACCAGAAGCGCTGGTGCTTTGCCTCACCGAACAGGGCGGCACCGGCGTCGGGTTCGATCAGGACCAGTACTCCGTTCGGAGCCAGAGCTCCTGCAAGACGGTGCACCACGGATTCCCACTGCGGCAGATGATGGAGGAGCGCACGGCAGGTGATCACATCAAACGCCTCGGAGGGCATCTCGCCAGAGAGCACGTCCAGTTCGCGCACGGTCAGGTTCGAGCGAGGCAGGTCCTTCAGGAACGAGAGGTTGATGTCCGTGGCCGTCACCTGCCCATCCGCCCCCACCTGATCGGCCATCCAAGCGGAGATCGTGCCTGTTCCCGAGCCGAGTTCCAGACAGCGCAGGCCAGACCGCATCCCGGCAGCTTGCAGCGCCCTCTGGTGAAGGGGGTCCAGCAACCGTGCCAGCAACCCAAGACGATCACATTCCCCCGCCCCCGAGCCGGCGAAGACATAAGGGGGAGCGGCCACAGCGTCCTCCGGAGGGAATGCGCTCGCCATGGGGGATCTTCCTTCCGTGCTGCCTACTCAGGGCCGGGAGTGTGACGGGCAACGGTCCATGACGGGTGGTCATTGACCTGGGTGACGGTGGCCTGGGAGAGCTTTCGGTAGTGGGCCGCTATCTTCTCGGCCTCGCCGGTCGGCAGCGCCCCGCCATGGCCCGCTGCTCGGGTGATGATCTCTTCCGGGCCGAGGTTGCGGTTGGCCCGTACGATCGCGTTGACTGCCGGCCGGCGCATCCGGTCGTAGCGGCGCAGCGCGGCCACGGGGTCGCTCTCACGAGCCAGGCACCAGGCCAGTACCCGGGTGTCGACGATGGACTGCGATCCGCCGTTCATACCCATGGGAAACATCGGGTGGGCGGCATCGCCGAGCAGGGTGACCCGACCGAAGCTCCAGCGCGGCAGGGGATCACGGTCGAGCATCGGGTACTCGAAGATCGCTGTGGAGCGGTCGACCAGCGTTGCGAGGTCGATCCAGGGCAGATTCCAGGAGGCCAGGCCGGTGTGTGCCTCCAGGGGTGTGATGCGGCGGCTGTGGCCGTCCTCAGCTGGCGAGGAGGGGCCGTGCCGTACTTCCAGCACCCAGTTCAGCAGGGCGTCGCCGCCCTCGGCCGCGGGATCCTCGATCGGATAGGCGATGAACTTTGCGCCGGGGGTCCCACCGGCCACCACGATGGAACGGCCGTCGAAGATGTGAGGATGGTGGGACACCGCGCGCCACATATGGACGCCGTTTCCGTTCGAGGGGCGCTCATCCGGGTACAACTGGGCGCGGACCACGGAGTCGATGCCGTCGCAGCCGACGAGCACATCGGCGTCCTCGATGGTGGGAAGGCCGCTCGTCCGGTCCAGGAAGTGGGCCCGGACGCCGCCCGCAATCTGCTCGAAGTGCCGGAACAACATACCGGTTCGAACCGAACCCGGCCCCAGGCGCTCGCGCACCGCAGCCAGCAGCAGCATCTGGAGGCGCCCGCGGTGTACGGAGTACTGCGGCCAGTGGTAGCCGGCCGTGAGTCCCAACCTCTCCTCCCATACCGGCTCGCCTCTACGATCGCGGTAGCTCAGCCGGTGCGGGGGAAGTGCCATGGAGGCCAGTTGCCCGGCCAGGCCGAGTTCGGCGAGTTCCCGGACGGCGTGCGGTAGCAGATTGATCCCCACACCGACCGCCTCGACACTGCGCGCCGTTTCGCACACCCGAGGCTCCAGGCCCGCTGCGTGCAGGCTCAGGGCGCAGGTCAACCCGGCGATACCGCCGCCCACGACGGTCACTTTCATCGGCCTGCCTCTGCCTTTCGCCGGGAACAGGAGCGTTCGCGGATCCCACCTGCCGCGATGGAGCCGGTTCTGCTGTGGGGAACTGGTCCGCAGTGGCGTGCGGGGCACAATCCGCTGACTTGGCAGTACCCATGGCGACCGCCGTTCTACTGGGGCATTCGAGACCCTGGCCTTGGACCAACGGCCCCGCATCAGCGTCCGGTTGGCGATCGGTGCCGTCCAATACGCAGGGGTGATGGCAACCGTCATCATCCGTGATCGCACCTGGACCCTGGGCAGGTGCGGGGGTGGGGCCGCTGGGGGATGTCACCCGTTCGGGGCGGGCGTCGGCCCGCCCGTAGGACAACTCGGTCCCCAGGTCATTGGGTGCGGTGTTCCGCGGCGGCTGTGACCGTCAGAGCGACGACGGTCAACAGGGCCAGCAGTGCCCAGACTGGGGTGAAGCTGCCGGTGAGATCCGCCAGGAGACCGAGCGCGGGTGGCATGGTGACGATGGCGATCTGGTTGACGGACATGGCCACCCCCAGGGCGAAGCCGGTCTTGCCGGGTGGGGCCGCTTCGGTGACGTAGGCGACCCATGGGCCGTACCAACCGAAGCCGAAGAAGCCGAGCCAGACGAAGGCGCCGGAGGCGATCAGCGGCGCCCGTCCGGCCGGTGTGAGCAACACGGTTAGCCCGGCGACCACGGCGATCATGCAGACCAGCACGATGGCATAGCGACCTGACCTGCTGTGGTCGCTCCAGGCAGCCAAGCAGATCCTGCCCGCAACGCCCGCACCTTGGGACGCCACCAGAACCAGGGCCGCCTGTCCGGCGCCGACCGACGATGTCTGGTGGAGGTGGAGCACCGTCAGCACGGCCACGCCGTACTGCACTGAGATCAGGCTGGTCCCCGACAGCATGATCTTCACCATGGACGGTTCACGGAGCATTCGCAGTCGAGCGCGTAGCCGTGCCGTGAGTGGGTTCGACGATCCCTTGTGCCGCGGGGCGGGCAGGACGGGCGGCTGTTGATAGCAGCCGAGGAACAGGAAGGCCCCGCTCAGCGCGACCAAGCCGCCGGTCAGCAGTGTCGCCCGCCAGCCGAACTCCTCGGCGACGAGGGGGAGTACCGCCGAGGCGACCGCAGCCCCCAAGGGCAGACCGGCCTGCCGGATGCCCATCGCGAAGCCCCGCTGCGAGGCGTCGAACCAGGAAGCCACCGACTTGCTCCCACCCGGCTGGACGCTGCTGTATCCCGCCCCGACCACGAGCAGGGCGACCAGCAGTGCGGGGTATCCCGGTGCCAGGCTCCCCATCCCCAGCGCCAGCGCGACCACCCCGGCCCCGATCCCCACCACCCAGCGCTCGCTGTAGCGGTCTAGGAGTTCACCGGCCACCAGCAGACCCGCGAGCGGCACGAATTGGGCAGCCGAGACCAGTAGGCCCAACTGTGCAGCACTCAGGTCCAGCGCGCGCTGAAAGTGGACACTGAGCGCCCCGATGCCTCCTACGAAGAAGCCGGATGATGCCTGGGTGAAGGTGGCAACGCCCAGCACGATCCAGCGATAGCGCCACGGGTCGCCGGGAGGAAATCGGGCGCGGTCGGGGCTCTGTTGTGCCATGTCGAACACACTGCTGTAATGGTCTTATGCACCTCAACCCTTACGGCGAGGATGCGGTGAACCTGGCCGCTGATCTGGCCAACCGCCGACCTGAGAGCGTGGACGAGTTGGCGGAGCGCTGTAGCTCCGCCGGGCTTGCGTTGGAGTGCAAGGTGACAGCGGACGACCTTGACCGTGCCCAAGTCGCGCTGAACGCCTGGGAGGAGATCGTCGACGCACCCGAGGAGCAGGGCCGTGCCGATCTGTTGAACCGGATGCTGGCCGAGGCTGCCGCCTACCCCCGGCTGACCTCCCACCCCGGCACCGGCTGGCATCTGCACTACCGGGACGCAGAACAGCCCATCGGATCCGTACTGTTCACACTCTTCGCGGTCGGTACCGCACTGCATCTGACGAACCGAGGTATGCACCGGCTGCGGCGCTGCGAGGCGACCAACTGCAACACGGCCTTCGCCGACACTTCGCGCACCGGGCGGCAACGCTACTGCTCGCAGCGTTGCGCCAATCGCGACGCTGTCCGCAGGCACCGGGCACGAGTTTCTGGCAGTTGACCAGTGGGCCGCGCTGGCATCGTGGTTGCTGGTTGCTGATTCCCGGTCGTCTGGCGAGGTTGCGCCGTAGCGCCGGTGCCATGGGATTTGTGGGCGGCTGTGGACGGGTGTGCCTCCTGGTGGGGCTTCCCATCGGGGTGCCGCCCCTACGTGTCCGCCCAGCCGAGAGGCTACGTACCGGACTGGGGGCACGTGCTCGGCGTCGGAGCCACAATAGGGGGCCGAGCACCAGCGCGGGGTCGCGGCGTAGAGGGTCGACGGCTGACGCCGCCCGAGCAGAGGAGTCCTTGCATGACGAAGTACCTGATCTCGTTCCCCGGTGAGGCCATGGTGTTCCCCGAGGGAGACCTCAAAGCGGTGGTCGAAGCCTCGCATGCCGTCATCGAGGAGGCCAAGGCGGCGGGCGTGTATGTCTTTGGCGGCGGGATCGATGAGGACGTGGCCCCGGTGCTCGTGGCCGATGACGGCACGGTCACCGAGGGCACATACCCCGGCCACAAGGTGCCCAACGGCGGCTACACCGTCCTTGAGTTGCCTTCGCGGGAGGCGGCACTTGAGTGGGCCGCGAGGATTGCCGCCGCTTGTCGCTGCTCGCAAGAGGTCAGGCAGTTCCAGTACGACCCGGCCAGCTGACGAGGGCGACCTCAGCCTCCGCCGGGCTGGAGCCGAAGCCGGACGAGCGGTTGCCACGCGTGGTGCCGTAGCTGCCGTCGTGCGCCCGCCGAGTACTGCGGGACAGCCCTGAGGGTGTCGTCCCGCGGTCTGCCCATGGAGGACACCCCAACGCACAGAGATCGGCCATTCAACTCAAGTGGTCTCCAACAGTCGCACGGCCTTCTGCATGACCTCCAAGATCTCTCGACGGGCCGCAGGACGGGAAGCGAACACACGCGGGCTCGGGTGCCAGGTCGGGAGCGTGTGTACCTTCGCGGCGTAGCGCTCCTGGTAGATGGCCCAACCAGCCTGCGCTTTGCGGCCCATGGGAACGACCACCTCCACTGAGGGAAGCAGCGTCATCACCTCGTGGAGGAAGGGTGTGGCGCGCCGGATCTCGGATTTGCCCGGGGCCGCGATACGGGTGGTTGTGCCGAGGTACCACGGCACAACGTTCCAGTGCACGGACTTCCCATAGGGAAGGCCCGCCTCGTCACGCAGCATCCAGCAGTTCCGTGCGGTGGGGTCGTCGTTGTCGATCGAGATGATTCCGCTGCCGGTGCGACGTAGCTCGGCCTCAGCGCCCATGGCCTTCTGACCCGGTGCTTCCAGCAGGAAGAGGCTTCGGGCCGCCACGCCTCCTGAGGCGGGGTCGAACCAGGGCACTGATTCGCCGTCACCCAGCCGGGTGCGCAGATTCTCTACCCAGTCGTTCAAGGGGCGCACCGAAGCCTCAGTCCGTATGGCTGCCAACCGAGTACGCAGCGCTTCGGGCTCCGCGAGCGCCCGAGGCCCTGTCGTGGGAAAGGGAACGTGTGTCATGCGCCGTAGTGTTCCACCTGGCTCGACAGGCTCTGCAGAGCAAGGTGCAAACAGTGAGTGCTGCTGCCGGTGCGCGGGCCAGGTATCGGATTGGCGACGCCGGCTCTCCCTGTCGCAACACACGTTGACGTCGGAGGCTGACTCGTCCCTAGGCCGTGGGCTCGCGGAGGTTCATGCGGATGACCCCATCCTCTTCATGGGGAAGGTCTCAGACGCGGAGGGTGGGCCGGTAGACGAGCTCTTGGGTCTGGCCGTCGAGCGTCTGGTGATCGATCAGCTCCAGGTCGAAGTCGGCCGCACCCCGAAAGATCGGGGCAGAGCCTGTCCGACCAGTGATGACCGGGAAGATCGTCACCTGGACGCGGTCGACGAGCCCAGCGGCCATCAGTGCGCGGTTCATCGACAGGCTGCCGTGCGACCGCAGTGGCACCTCGGACTCCTCCTTGAGCCGGGCGACAACATCGACGGCGTCACCGCGCACCACCCTCGCGTCTCCCGGCCAGTCGAGGGGCTCTTCCAGTGTCGTCGAGACCACCGTCGTCGGCAGACTCCTCATCCGTGCTACCCACGGGTCACCCACTTCGGGGGCCTCGGCCCCCGGGCCCAACAGCTGCACGAACTCCCGGTAGGTGCCGGCCCCCAAGACCATCCGCTGCTCCGCGCCGTATTGGGCGAGGCGGTGGTCGAGAAACTCGGGACCCTGCTTGCCCCAGTAGCCGCCCCAGTCCCCATCACTGTAGGAGCCGTAGCCGTCCAGGCTGGAGAAGACGTCGAAGGTATAGGTAGCGGGCATTGTGCTCTCCCTGAGCGCAGTTCGATCGGGTTCAAAGAATGTAGACCCGAAAGCGCGGCAGAATTCATCGCCGCACACGAGCACTCCGGATGAATCGCCCGGTCCAGCACGGATCAGGGGCGGACCGCTGTGTATCCATCTGGACCTGGGCGGTCATCTCAGAGATGCCGGAACACACCGTACGGGTGCGGCGCCGGAGGCCGCGCCGGCCCGTGTCGAACGCTCGTCCACGGGTCAGTTTGTAGCAGCACGGCCCCCTGTACAGAATTGGTCCATCTGCCCGGCACCGTAGATTCCGCTGCCGAGGTTGCTGCTGGAACCTCCGGCAGGGAAGCCGCGGTACTCCTCATAGTCCCCGTTGCCGTCCCATCTCCAGAGCATGCCGTCCACGTTCAGGTTGTTGTCGTACGACCTGACGTGCCCGAAGGAGGAGAAGTCCGTCATGTAGCGACAGGCGTACAGACTGCCGGTGGCGATCCGATCGCCACCGAAATTGATGGAGTCGTAGAAACACAGCGAATTGGACGGGCAGTTACTGGCAGCCGCTGCAGGCGGTCCGGATACGAGTATCCCTGCACCTGCCAAGATGAACGCAGAGGCCAAGGTGGCAGCTTGCTTCTTCCAGCTCATTCAATTCCCCATTTCTGTTTGATGTGTCCGTGCGCGCTGTGCCGTTGTGCTGAGGCGACGGAAGGCTGCCCTGCCGCCGCACTGATGAACCGCCGGAACGCGCCCCGGTGACTGAAAGGGGAACCCTCCTGGCGCCGGAGTAGCTGTGGAAGGCGACGGAGACTCAGGAGGAAGATAGAAAAATTGCTGGCAGGGAAGGGTATTCGGTCAGCTGTGTCGAGTTCCTACGGAGTTCTTTCACCCAGCCCTTCGTAGCCTTGTGCTCCTCTATCACCGGGTTTCCCCTGACCGACTCGTCGCCACGGTCGTCGTCCTGGCCGCCCTGGTGGATATCTCCACCCAAGCCCCCGGCATCTTCTGCTGCGGAGCGATCACGCGGCGATAGGTTCCGATCTGAGCCGCGGCACGTCCGCTCATGGGAATCTGGTGCGTGCGCGCGGAGCCGTTCTCGACCGGGACATCGATGCCTCGATCGATGTCGCCAAGACCGCTGGGCTGTCGGTATCGGCCAGCGAAGCTGGAGGCCGTGTCGCATCTCTTGGGGCTGTGGCCATCTGTGGAGAACCAGGTGCCGCAACCGTCTATCAGACGCGGCGGATGCGCCAGAGCCATAGGGCAGTGCCCGCTATCAGGGCGAGCGAGCCCATGTTGGCCAGGAGAGCCGGGATTTCTGGCGCCGCGTGGCCCGAGATCAGGTTCCAGGTGGTGAAGACGGTGATCGGCAAGATGAGGGTGAGCAGTACGCCGATGGTCTTCTGGACTGCGGTCCAGTACACCGAGGTGCACAGAAGTACCGCGCCGATCAGGCGGAACAGTGCGGCGACCACCGAGCCGGGGGTGTTGGAGAGCAGCATGGTGGCGGGCGGCGCGATGGTGAGCATCAGCAGTGGGACCAGGGGGTGTACCTTGCCGCGCCGGGCGGGTGCATCGGCATCGCTCAGGGCCGGGGCCCCGGCCGTTCCGTTCCCTGCTTCGACCAGCGCTGTCGCCGCGATCGTGCGGGGGTCCCCCAACTCCGCCAGGATCTCGCCGATCGTGGCGTCGGGGCGCTCGGCGCGCGTCACCTCGATGTGCTCCGCGAGGTCGGCGAGGAGTTCCTGACGACGGTCGGCAGGAAGCGCGGAGGACTCGCGCTCGACCGCGGAGAGGTAGTCGCGTACGGGCTCGGCAGAGGTCTTCATGCGGGGTCTCCGGTGGGGGGTTGCGGGGTGGTCAGGAAGGTGTCAACGGCGTTGCGGAAGCCAGGCCAGACACGGGCGAACTCGTCGAGAGCGGCCCGGCCGCTGTCGGTGAGCGCGTAGTAGCGGCGGGGTGGGCCGGAGGCGGACTCCTGCCAGGTGGTGGTGACCAGGTCGTCGCGCCGGAGCCGGGAGAGCAGCGGATAGACCGTGCCCCGGCCCGTAGCCAGGGCGCCGGAGTTCTCCAGGGCGTGGAGGAGTTCCACGCCGTACCGGGGGCGGTCACGCATGAGGGCGAGTACGCAGTACTCCAGGACCCCTTTGCGCAGCTGGGCGGCTGCCCGAGCTTGCTTAGTCGCATCACCTGGTTGCATGCGTTGCAAGATACCTGGTCGGGCAAGCAGGGGGGAAAGGGGGGCCTCTTTCAGTAATCGCCAGCGAGGTATTTCCGTATTTATCAGTATGAAAATGGCGAAGAGGGGGTGCTGGAGGCCGAGGGAGTGAGCGGGTCGCGCGGCTCCCGCGCTGAGATGGGGCGGGTGGTGGGGGAGGGCGATCCCCCACCGGACGGCCTCGCAGAGCGCGGCGGTTTCGAGAAGGGTCCGCGGGAGGTGCCGGGCCGACTCCGCAGAGAAGCTGATCGAAGGTCAGTTCGTCGGCCTACGGATCCCGTGCCAGAGCATCCGGGGTGACATCGAAACGCGCCGATGATCCGAACCTCATGGCGCCTGGGGTGGAATCCGAACTCCCCAACGAACGTGTGCTCGTCGAGAGCCGTGCAGCTGCAGCTGCACTACGCAGAAGCCACCCGGGAGGTCGAGACGGTGCACGCGATGGTGCGGGCCTCGGCCGGATCGCCGTGGGTGGGGGGATCGCGGCAGGTGGAGTTGACCCGTCATGGAGTGTGTCCGGATCGAACTGCAGGCCCGGGGACGTTCGATCTGCCCGTTCAGGGGGCGGGAACGGGACCGCCTGGCCGGAACCGCTCGACCCCGACGATGTGCCGCACCTTGACCGGACGCACGATCACCGCGATCCGCTGCTCACCCGGCATGATCCACTCGAACCGCTCGCCGAGGTACTTCAGGGCCAGCCGGTCCATCCGGTCGCGCGCCTCCTCGCCCTCGATGAACCGGGTCACCACACCACTGATCTGCACCCGGTCGAAGGGATCTGCTGCGTCCGCGTGTGAGAGATACACACGGGGGTCGCGACGCAGATTCTCCTCCTTCACCCGACCCACCGATGTGTTGAAGGTCAGCTCACCCTCTCCCTCCAGATCCACCCACATCGGGCTGACCTGCGGTGCACCGTCCGGGAAGACGGTTCCGACGTACCAGATGTTGGGGGCTAGGAGCCGGTCACGGACGGCCTGATCGAAGGTCGAAGTCATCCCGGAAGGCTACCAACCACGATCGGCAGAGCGATCTCAAGCGCTCATTCGCCCACAGTTGGGGCAAGGACAAGTCGACGCGTTGGGCGACGGGTTGGGTGACGGTGGTGGCTCAACTTCTGTGGACGTCTCACGAGAGCCCCGCTGCGCTCAGGGTAGAGACATCGCCCTTGGCCGGCGCCCCTCAACCTGTATCGGGAACACCAGTGCCTGGGTCCGGAAGCCGAGTTGGAACACGAACTCGGTGGTGGACGGTGTCGAACGTCAGTGGGTTAGCGGTCATCGGGGGTCGGGTCGGCGAGGATGCCCTGGAGGAGACCGGTTGCTTGGCCGACCTCGATGAGATAGCCGTCAGGATCGCGTAGATAGCAGCGCAGCTCGGCCTTTCGGTCAATTGGCGGGGTAAGGAACTGCGCGCCCTTCGCGCTCCAGAGTCGGTAACAGGCGTCGATGTCCGCCACGCGGATGTTGAGGAAGCTGGATGCCGTACCGGGGTCGTTGGGCGGTCGGAGGGTGACGTCGGGTTTGTCGGGGGTGGGGCCGCCTCCCGGGTTCATGATGAGCCAGCTGTTGGCGAGCTTGACGATGCATGGGTTCTCGGTGAGGACGACCTCACCGCCGAGGACCTCGGTGTAGAACGCCCGGGACCGGCCCACGTCCCCCACGGTGAGGAAGTGGGTGAGCAGCAACCCGGAGGCCGGGGCCGGGAGGTCTTCGCTGTGCATGACGGTGGCTCCTCTGCTGTTCCGTACCAGGCCCGTGCGCGGCAGCCCCCGGTACGGTGATGGCCCCCTTCTTCCATCCCTTTCGTCATCATCGGCCCGCGCCCACCGAAGGCGTACCGCCCTCCGGATGAACCGAACGGGCCCACACAGCACCAAGGCCAGTCCCTACCTCCCACCGCATCGGTCGAGCCCGCAACCACGACGACGTCCTTCAGCCACGCGATGACGGGAACCCCGACGAACGGACCGCCCATGCGCATGCCCCGCGTCCACACCCGGCGCCTTGAGCTAGTCGGCCCGGCTGGTGGCCCGCGACCGCGTCAGGCGATGCCCGGATGCCCGCCGGGCAGCCGACGTTGTGCGCAGGGTCAGGCCGGGTCGGGGAGTGAGGGGGTGTGCGTGGTCAGCTGAGCGCTGATGTTCCACAGGCGGCCCGCGAGCGTTGTGTCATAGGAGACAGGAGTGGTGCGGGTCGGATTCCCCTTCCGGTCGAAGAAGAAGCCGTTGTCGGTGTCGAGGCGGTCGGCTCCAGCCAGGGCGACCGAGGCCCGTGCGCCGGTGTCCGCGCTGGTGCTGAGGGCCGCGAACAGGCTGAAGGGGAAGGGCGGTCGCATGGCGGTGCGTACGAAGCCCGGTTCCAGCGCGGTGGCACTCAGTCCGCCCGGACCATCCGCTCCGTCCACCTCCAGACGGCGGGCGAGTTCGTAGGTGAACAGGACGTTGGCGAGCTTGGATTGGTTGTAGGCGCGTTGCTGCGAGTACCGGCGACTGCTCTGGAGGTCGTCGAGATCGATGCGGCCCATGGCCTGGGCGGCGGAGCTGACCGTGATCACACGGGCGGGCCCGGAGGCGCGCATGGTCGGGAGTAGCAGATGGGTGAGGAGGAAGGGGGCGAGGTGGTTGATGGCGAGGGTTTCTTCCAGCCCGTCGGTGGTCTCGCGGCGGCGGGGGTTGATGACTCCGGCGTTGTTGATGAGGACGTGCAGCTGCTCATGGTCGGCGATGACGGCTTGGGCGAGCCGGTGAATGGAGTGTTGTGAAGAGAGGTCTGCCAGGCGGACCTCGACCGAGGGGTTACCCGTGGTGTTGGTGATCTCATTGCGGGTCGCCTCCCCGCGATCGGCGTTGCGGGCGCCCAGGATGACGGTGGCCCCGCGGCCGGCCAGTGCCTTCGCGGTGGCCCGGCCGATTCCGCTGGTGGCTCCGGTGATGAGGATTGTCCGTCCTGCGAGGACGGATCTGTTGCGGTCATCCGACATTCACGACCCCCAAGAAGTAGTTGTATTGCAACCATTACATCCTTGGATATGGTTGTCAAACAACCACTACTTTGAGGTATCTTGGGGAGATGGACGACGCATCACCGCAGGGCGACATCGTGCCCTTGGCGTACCGGCTGACGGAACGGCTCACCGCGCACTACTTCGCGCGTATCGCCGAGTTCGGACTCTCCCGATCCGAAGCCAAGGCCCTTGTCGCCCTTCAACCGGGGGAGTCGGTACTGATCGGCAAGGTCGCCGAAATCCTCTGGGCCGACCGCTCCAACACGACCAACCTGATCAACAGGCTGGTCGGCCGTGGCCTGGTCGAGCGCCGCTCGGGCAGCGCCGCGGGTCTCACCGACGGACGGGCCCGGGCCATCGTCCTCACCCCCGAGGGAGAGGAACTGCGGCGACGCCTGCTGGAGCGCACTGCCGAGGGCAACCCTGTGTACGGAGACCTCTCCCCCCGCGAACTCCATCAACTGCGCGGTCTGCTGATCCGCCTGGACCAACACGCACAGGCCCAGCCGTGACCTGGGTACTCAAGGGCTGGCTAGCCGGGGCGTGAATGCCGCCAAGGGCGGCACACGCCACTGGTGCTGAGATCACCTGGAGGAGTCGCGAGCGTGCTGCTGCCCGTCCTCGCCGCCCTTGTGCTCTCCGTGTTGTGAGCGGCGTTGCATATCCGCACCTGCCAGTCGTGCACATGGCAGGCCCGCGGGCGAGCTGAGGGGAAGGGTGACCTGCTCGCCGATGCCGTGTCTTCACCCACCGTAGGCAAGGGGCCAGATCGGGGCTGCTCGCCGAGCGGCTGGCGCCGGTGGCCGTGCACTACCGCGCGTACCTCACCGTACGGCGGCTCGCCCGGTTGCTCGACGTCGCACCGATGACCGTGTGCCGGGCGGCCCAGCGCCTCGGTTCGCGACTCGTGCTGGAGCCGGCCCGAGCCCTAGGCGGCCGTCCGACAGCAGGGCTCCCCGCACCACGTCACCGGCGTGGAATACCGGCAATCATCCCGCCGTCGACCACGAACTCGGCACCGGTCGTGAACGAAGAGGCATCACTCGCCAGAAACACGATCGTGTCCGCGATTTCCGATGCCTTACCGGGCCGTCCCAGCGGGATGTCAAGGCTCTCGGGGTCGATCCGCGCGGTCATCCGGGTACGCACATAGCCCGGGTGCACAGAGTTGACGCGAATTCCGGACGAGCCGAGTTCGACCGCCAGCGACTGCGACAGACCTCGAACACCGAACTTTGCCGCCGTGTACGCGTGTAGTGCTGGGCTGCCCCGGAGGCCGTCGACCGACGAGATGTTGATGATCGACCCTCCGCCCTGCGCCTTCATCTGCGGAACGACTGCCCTGCACCCGAAGAACACCCCTGTGAGATTCACAGCGATCACCGCGTTCCACCTTGCGGTGGTGAACTTCTCGATGGGCGCCGCGTTCGCAATGCCCGCATTGTTCACCAGTACGTCCAGGGTCCCGAACGCATCCACCGCCTGTCGGATCGTGTCCGCCCAACCCTTTTCGTCAGTCACGTCCAGATGCACGAAAAGAGCACCCTCACCAAGAGAGGCGGCCAGTTCGAGCCCCTGCTTGTCCGCGACGTCGGCAATCACCACGCGCGCCCCCGCCTCGTGCAGTGCTCGCACGGCAGCCGCACCGATGCCACGCGCTCCGCCCGTGACGAGCGAAACCCTTCCACCAAGGTGGATCCCGCCTGTGCCTCGCAAAGACGTCAACTCCTCGTCCCCCACTCGATTCCTTCCACAAGTGCAAAAGCAGACTGGAGAGTTCACCGTATCGCCCCTGCTGAGCCTGACCGGTCACGGTGTTGACCGGTCACCGTGATGACCCGGTCGGTGTGTGGGCCGGTCCTCTACCTTGCCCCCTGCGGAGCGTGGCTTCCGGGTCACCTGATCGGCCGAACGAGTGGGTCTCGCCGCGCGACGCCGGTGCTTGACGGGGGCGACAATGGCCCTCGGTAGTGGCGTCTGGCTCGCGGTCTTGATGTACCGGTGCTGAGGTGCAATCCAGCGTTTCGGAGTTCGGCGGTCCAAGGATGTCGAGAACCTGCCACCGGCTCCGTCCCAGGGGCATCGAGCGGCTACCACCGGTCGCACGAGGAAGAAGGAGATTCCAGCATGGCGATTCAGCGGATGGACAACGTCGGCATCGTCGTCGATGACATGGATGCCGCCATCGCGTTCTTCGTGGAACTCGGTATGGAACTGGAGGGCAGGGCGGAGGTCAAGGGGCTCGTCGCCGATCAGTGCACCGGACTTGACGGCGTCCGCTGTGACATTGCGATGGTCCGGACCCCGGATGGTCACAGCCGACTTGAGCTGGCGAAGTACCGTAGCCCCGACGTGATCAGCGCCGGGCCGCGCGATCGGCCGCACAACATTCTGGGCACGCACCGCGTCATGTTCGCCGTCGACGACATCGAGGACACCGTTGCCCGCCTGCGCCCTCACGGCGCCGAACTCGTCGGCGAGATCGCCCGGTTCGAAGACAGCTATCTGCTCTGCTACATCCGCGGCCCGGAGGGCATCATCGTCGGTCTGGCCGAGCAACTGCGCTGAGTAGGAGCAACCGACCTCAAGTTGGGACCGCGAGAATCCGAGTCGTTGTGTGGGTATCTGGTCGCGGTACGGGGCACCAGCGGGGTCCCATGCACCAGCTACCCGGGGGCATTGCGTCCGTCAGGATGGCCCGACCACTCGCATCACTCGGCTGACTCGGCGCTGAGGACGCCCGCAAACGGCAGCAGACCTGCTAGGAGCATGAGCGATCCAATGACCACCGGCGTCGCACTCGTGGCCTTGGAGTGGCGAGAGTTGACTCGCCCACAGGCAGTGTCCTGCTTCTGGATCCGCCCGGCGAAGAGAGTCCGGGCGGTGATGAGACCGACCCCAGTAAGCACCATGAAGAATCCCAGGAAGACCGTCTTGGCATCCACGGATCACCGCGTCCTCTCTCAGGCAGGAACAGGGTCCAGAGCGCTACTTGCAGTTCACCTCATTACGCTCCAGTTGATGCGCCGCCCGCCCGCCGCTGCTGGAAAGACTGCCGCCTTTGTTGCGGACGGCCTTCGATATTCCCGAGATCGTAGGAGCTTTCCATAGAGGGAGGACTCTGTGCCGGGGTTGCCCGTGGCGCTTTCCAGACCCCCGGAGACACCGGGCAAGCCGAGTTCGCTGTTGTTGACCCTCGCTCCGGCTGTCGTTGGCGAGCGCGACCGCGTTGCCGATGGCGTCGGTGAGGTAGTGGTCGTGGCGGATCCCGGTCGTCATGGAGTTCAGGGTGCCTCCGGATTCCCGACTGAATCCCCGGCCTCCGCACCGGCTTGGACCGGCCCGTGCACCCAAAGCGACGCCCGGTCGGCGTCCGAGCCGGCCCGGCCAGGTCGACGAAGGCGCTCGAGGTGTTGTTACGCGGCGGTTCGTTGCCGATGCGGCACCACATCAACATGCTCGGTCGGTACTCCCTCCACATCCCGTTACTTCCCCGGTGTGCGTCCCGGGCGCGCCTGACGAGGAATGACCGTGTGGACGTCGCTCCATCCTGCTAGCGTCCAGGGCATGAAGCGCGCTGCTATGACGACGACGCCGGAGAGTGTCCCGGCGCGCTGACGGACGATCTGATCCGAAGCCCCGGGGCAAGTGCCCCGGGGCTTCGTCGTAGGCCCGGTCGCTTGCTCCGCAACCAGCAAGGAGACCGTGATGACCAGCGTGTATGACCACCGCAAACTGGGCCGCGAACTTGACCTGTTCGACACTGACCCGCTGATCGGCGCGGGCCTACCGTACTGGCTGCCCGACGGCGCGACCGTACGGCACACTCTGGAGGAGTACATCCGCACAGCCGAGCAGCGGGCGGGCTACCAGCACGTGTATTCACCGGTCCTCGGCAAGCGGGAGCTGTACGAGATCTCCGGGCACTGGGCGCACTACAGCGCCGACATGTTTCCCCCGATGGCGCTCGGCGGTGAGCAGGTCGTCCTGCGGCCCAGTCTGTGCCCTCACCACGCAGTGATCTATCGCTCCCGCTCCCACAGCTACCGCGAACTGCCCCTGCGCATGGCCGAGCTGGGTGGCATGTACCGCTCGGAGCTCTCGGGCGTGCTCGGCGGGCTGACCCGGGTGCGTGCCATCCAGCTCAACGACGCGCACATCTTCTGCACCCTGGAACAGGTCGCCGGGGAGGCGCAGGCGGCGCTGGAGATGATTCGCCGGGCGTACGAGGCGCTCGGCATCACTCCGACCCGTTACCGGCTCTCCCTCCCGGGGCCCGGTGGCAAGTACGTTGCCGCCCCTGAGAAGTGGCAACGGTCCACCGCCCTGCTGACTGACGTCCTCGACCGTTCCGGCCTGCCCTACGAGGCAGCCGAGGCAGAGGCCGCGTTCTACGGCCCCAAGATCGACGTCCAGGTCACCGACGGCGCTGGCCGGGAGTCCACCCTGTCCACTGTCCAGGTCGACTTCCACCAGCCCGAGCAGTTCGACCTGCACTACATCGGCGCGGACGGTGCCAAGCACCGCCCGGTCATGGTCCACCGCAGCATCATCGGCAGTGTGGAGCGAGCCGTCGCCCATCTCATCGAACAGCACGGTGGTGCCTTCCCCGGCTGGCTGGCCCCCACTCAGCTGGTGATCCTGCCGATCTCCGACACCGAACTGCCCAACGCCGAAGCCCTCGCCCGGCGATGTGCGAGCTCCGGGCTGCGTGCCGAGATTGCAGGACCGGACCGCGGCACCCTGGGCGCGCGTATCCGAGAGGCGCGACTGGTTCCCTACCAAGCCGTCATCGGCGCCAAGGAGGCCGCTGACGATCACGTCGCACTGCGCCTGCGTGACGGCCGCCGACTCGACCCACAGCCGGTCAGCGAGGCACTCACCCGTATCAGTGCTCTCATCGGGACCCACAGCACCGACCTGTGGGTCGACACTGCCGTGTAGCCGACGGTTCGATCGACGTCTGTTGTCGCCCGAGGCGAGGAGGCAGAAGCTCTCCGCGATGGGCCCGGCGAGGGCTTGACGGAGGGATGCGACCGGCGCCAGCAGCCGGGCTTCACCGAGCCGTTCGGCAGCCCGGCTGACCGGGGCGGAAACGGCAGCTCAAACGCACGATGGCCCTCTCCGTGTTCGCCACCATC
Source organism: Streptomyces sp. NBC_00690 (assembly GCF_036226685.1). NCBI lineage: Bacteria > Bacillati > Actinomycetota > Actinomycetes > Kitasatosporales > Streptomycetaceae > Streptomyces > Streptomyces sp. NBC_00690. The sequence continues at coordinate 943,067 of NZ_CP109009.1, read as the reverse complement.
GGGGTGATGCTCCGGGCGCCCGGGCGGGGCTTGGAGACCCCGCCTGCGGACTCCGGTGGAGGGAGAAGCCGCGGTGGTGGACCGCGTGTCATAGGGAGCACCAGCGGTACCCCTAAAGCGCGGGTGACGCGGGCATGGGGATCGGGGCAACGGACAGGTGGTGCGGTACGTGTGCCAAGGTGACCGCATGACGTGGAACGGTGACGAGTATCAGGCCAGGTTCGACCGCATCGCCGCCGACGGACAGGACGTCCATGGTGAAGCCACGATGGTCCGGTCCTTCGAGCCCACCACCGTCCTTGACGCGGGCTGCGGCACCGGTCGGGTCGCCATCGAGCTGGCCCGCTACGGAATCGCCGTGACCGGTGTGGACGTGGACGAGTCGATGCTCGCCGTCGCCCGGCGTCAGGCGCCGGAGATCCGCTGGCATCAGCATGACCTGGCCGATCTCAACCTGGGACTGTTGTTTGACGTCGTGGTGATGGCCGGCAATGTCCCCCTGTTCACCTCGCCGGGTACGGAATCGGCCCTGGTGGCCGGGGTGGCGGGCCACGTCGGTCCGGGTGGCCGTCTCATTGCGGGCTTCTCCCTCGACCGCGGATACTCGCTGGACGACTACGACGCCCACTGTCGCGCGGCGGGACTTTCCCTTGAGGCCAGATACGCCACTTGGTCCCGGGCCACCTATGAGGGCGGGATGTACGCGGTTTCAGTCCACCGCAAGCCCTGAACTCCCGACGGCTGGTACTCCCAACGGCCAATCGAGCTCCACGACATGCCCGTACGGCATGAGCACCGCCAGGATCAAGCCGTTGGGTCGACGGACCGATGCGCTTCACCGGCAGCGTCGTAATATGTCATCTCATGGATGACAGGCATGATGTCGTCGCCGTGATGACCGTCTGAGGGGGGTGCCCGTGACCGCAGCCAAGCGGCCGTCCACGACCAGCGCCAATGTCCACAGTCCGTCGTCCTTCCTCGCCGCCGCGGCGGCCCTTGCCGTCATAGACGACGCCCTGCGCCATGCCCAGCACGAGGCTCCCGACGCTGCTGGCCCCGGTCCCGAGCAGGCGCTGGCCTCCCTCGTGCTGCTGCGGCAGGTACGCGAGCAGCTCGCCGGCTGGGAAACCGGCCTGATCGAAACCGCCCGCGAGGCGGGCGCCAGCTGGGCCGATCTCGCTCGCCCCCTCGGCGTTGCCAGCCGCCAGGCGGCCGAACGCCGATACCTTCGTGGCCGACCCGGCGCCGTCGGCACTACCGGAGAGCAGCGTGTGACAGCCACCCGCCAGGCCAGGGCCGCTGAACGCGCCACTGTCACCTGGGCCCGCGCCAACGCCGCCGACCTGCGCCGTCTCGCCGGACAGATCACCGCGCTCGCCCACCTGACGCCCGAAGCGCGCTCAGCTCAGGCCGCACTGCATGCCGCCCTCGGCGCCACCGACGCCGCCGAGCTCATTGCTCCTCTGACCGGCATGCGCCCCTACCTCGATGCCCACCACACCGACCTCGTCACCTGCATGGACGCCCTCGACGACCGGCTCACGTTGACGGCAGCCGACGATGCCTGATGCCTATCGCAGAGAGTCACAGAATGCGGGTGCATTCCAGCCCGCCCAGAACCACGCCGACGGCGGGCGACGATTCGTCTCGGCCTTAATTCCCAACCATTTATGACGTTCCCACCGAAAGGGCCACACATGGGTAGCAGCAGTGTCGAGACGCTGGAATTTCAGGCTGAGACACGCCAGTTGCTCCGACTGGTGATTCACTCGATCTACTCGAACAAGGACATCTTCCTGCGCGAGCTGATCTCGAACGCCTCCGACGCACTGGACAAGCTGCGGCTGGAATCGCTGATCGACTCCAGCCTCGTCGACATCGACACCACCGACCTGCACATCGCGTTGGAGGTCGACCAGGACGCCCGCACCTTGACCGTCCGAGACAATGGGATCGGCATGAGCCGGGACGATCTCGTGGAGCTGATCGGCACGATCGCCAAGTCCGGCACCGCCGGACTGCTGGAGAAGATCAAGGAGTCCCAGGACGCCGCCACCGCCGAGAGCCTGATCGGGCAGTTCGGCGTCGGCTTCTACTCGGCGTTCATGGTTGCCGACAAGGTCATCCTGCGCACCCGGCGGGCGGGCACCGACTCCGGTACCCAGTGGGAGTCCGACGGTGAGGGCGCTTACACCGTCCAGGCCGTCGACGGCCTGCCCATGGGCACCTCGGTCACCCTGCACCTCAAGCCCGCCGACAGCGAGGACGGGCTCGCCGACTACCTCTCCGAATCGAAGATCCGTCAGATCGTCAAGCAGTACTCGGACTTCATCCGCTGGCCCATTCGGATGGCCACCGAGCGCACCGAATCCGAGGGCGAGACCACCCGCGACGTCGAAACGCTCAACTCGATGAAGGCGCTGTGGGCCCGGCCGCGCACCGAGGTGACCGAGGACGAGTACCACGAGTTCTACCAGCAGATCAGCCATGACTGGCTGGCCCCGGCCGCGACGATCCATATGCGCGCCGAAGGCACCTTCGAGTACGAGGCGCTGCTGTTCATCCCCTCGCAGGCACCCTTCGACCTGTTCTCGCGCGAGACCAAGAGCGGTGTGCAGCTGTATGTCAAGCGGGTGTTCATCATGGACGACTGCGAAGCGCTCATGCCCAACTACCTGCGCTTCGTCAAGGGTGTCGTGGACGCCCACGACCTGTCATTGAACGTCTCCCGCGAGATCCTTCAGCACGACCGCCAGATCCGGGGTGTGCGTCGGCGCCTGGTCAAGAAGGTCCTCGGTGCCATCAAGGACATGCAGTCCAAGGACGCCGAGTCCTATGGGAAGGTGTGGGCGCAGTTCGGCCGGGCGCTGAAGGAAGGTCTGGTCGAGGACTCGGACAGCTCCGAGACCCTGCTTGAGCTGGTGTCGGCCGCTTCCACGCACGACCCGGAGAAGACCACCACACTGCGCGAGTACGTCGAGCGCATGAAGGAGGGGCAGGACGCGATCTACTACCTGACCGGCGAGACCCGTGCGATGGTGGAGAACTCCCCGCACATGGAAGCCTTCACCGCCAAGGGGTATGAGGTCCTGATCCTCACTGACCCCGTCGACGAGGTGTGGGTGGACCAAGTGCCGGGCTTCGACGGCCACCGCTTGCAGTCCATCGCCAAGGGCCAGGTCGACCTTGACGAGTCCGCCGACGGCGACGAGGAGATCACCGCCGAGAAGGCTCAGCGCGACCAGGACTTCGCCGCCCTGCTGCCGTGGCTGACCACCACCCTGTCCGAGCAGGTCAAGCAGGTTCGCCTGTCGTCCCGCCTGACGACCTCGGCGGCATGCATCGTCGGTGACGCCCACGATGTGACGCCGACCCTGGAGAAGATGTATCGGGCGATGGGACAGCAACTGCCCACCGTCAAGAGGATCCTTGAACTCAACCCCGCACACCCACTGATCACCGCCTTGCGCACAGCGCACGCCGCCAACGCCGATGACGCTGCACTGGCAGAGATTGCCGAGCTGGTGTACGGCAGCGCATTGCTCGCCGAAGGGGGCGAGCTGCCCGACCCGGCCCGCTTCACCCGGCTGCTCACCGACCGCCTCACCCGGGCCCTGTAACCGTGGGTGTGGCACGACAGGGCTGAAGCGCCCGGTCGCACCCACCCCGAACTCGCCAACCCCACATGCACGTTGAACTCGCCCGCCCTGAAATCCCGTACGAGATTTCTGGGCGGGCGAGCGTGTTCAGGCTGCCTCCGCTCACCCTGACCGCACCCTCCGGATTGCGCCCGGGCCGGTCGAGACAGCAGCCAGAACAGTCCGTGAGATTTCGAGGTTTCGAGGTTCCGCGTCCAACTACCGTGGTGCCATGACACTGCTGTCTCAACTCCACCGTTTCCATCAGAGGCATCCGTGGAGTCACAACGATCACTACGGCCCATGGACCGCCGACTGTGTGGCCGCGTCCGGGGCCCGCAGCGTCCTCGACGTCGGATGCGGTACGGGGAATCTCGCCGCACTGCTCCGTAACCGCGGCGCCACCGTCACCGGGCTCGAACGCGACGCTGCGACCGCCCGCGCCGCAGCGGAACGCTTCGTCGACGACCCTGCGGTCACCATCGTCCAAGCCAACTTCGCAGACCGCGAGCGGCAGCGACGCTGGGACGCCATCACCCTCGTCGCTGTCTTGCACCACCTACCGCTGGTGCCCACTCTGCGGGAACTGCGCGGCTGTCTCACCCCTGGCGGGCGCCTCGTGGTCGTCGGCTGCTACCGGGAAGACGGACCCGCCGACCGGGTCGCCAATCTGCCGGCCGCACTCGCGAACCCGATCATGGCATTGGTCAAGCACCCGGGCCGCGCCGCTGAGCTGCCCCCGCACATGACAGCACCCACCACCGACCCGCAGGAGACCCTTGGCGACATCCGGTCTGCGGCCACCCAGGAGCTGCCCGGCGCCCGGATACGCCGTCGCCTGTTCTGGCGATACACCCTGGTCTATGACGCCCCTGCCTGACTGCCCGCTGGCCTCGGCTGGAGGCTAGCCTGCTGAACATGGCCCCATCTGCCCACCCCCTGAAAATCATCACGCGGCTCGTTGACGGAAGCATCTGCGCCTACGACCTGGCTGCCGATGTCCGGGGTGTGCTGTCGCCCGCCATGATCTGTCGGCCGTCCACCGCCGACGACGTCGTCGACCATGCAGTTCACGCTGATCTCCAGCGCGTCTACTACACGACCCTGAACGCGATTGTGTGCGTGACAGCTGACGGTGCGGAGGTCTGGCGGTCGGAGTTCACGCCGCAGTCAGACCAGAAGTTCGGTAGCCATCCCAGCTGCGTGCTCTCGGTGGACGGAAGTGTGGCCTGGGTCTATCGGCCCGACGCCCTGTCCGGCCGCAACCGCCCCGATCAGTGGGTCGCCCTGGACGCCGCGACCGGATCGGTCATTGCGCGGACGAACCTGGACACCCTCGGGCACGGCGGTCCGCAACTGGTACACCCCGCGGGCGATCAGATGTTCCTCAATGTGGGAGAAGGCCAGGACGGCTCGGTCATCTACCGCGCGTCGCTGAGCGGGGACCGGATGGATCTCATCTGCTATCCCTGGATCGACCGGTGCCTCATCGACCTGTCGCCCGACGGACGCCAGTTCATGACCGTCGATCACCAGCAGGCCGATGTCTCCATCCACGCCCACCCGGACGGCGAAGTGACGTTCACTCTCTCCGTCGACGCCTTCGGACACGAGCCGGAGGAGATCTGCGTCGAATGGAGCGGCGGCTACCTGAACCAGGACACCGTCATCGTCACGCTCGCCGGCGAAACCGAGGACGAAGAGGAGTGGTTCCGCCACTACCGCGTCGATGCGCGCTCCGGCCAGGTCCAAGCTGCGTTCGACTCGCACGGAGAGAATGCCTACGACATCCAGCTCCTTGGAGACGGATCCTGGCTCACCTCCGATCCATCCGGTCACCCGATCCGCTGGACAGACGCAACAGGCGCAACAGGCGCATAGGAGAGCTCGGGGACCAACCTGGTTGAGCCAGGGCAGGTCGCGAGGCGGGTTCACGACGAAGATCCGTACGGAGAAGGGGTGCTTCTCCTGGCGCGGGTGCCGGGCGGCGTGGCTCGGGTTGCACCTTCCGTAGCGGTATGTGGTCCGGTGGACTCACGCCCCGCCCCACTGAGGAGCCCCTGCTCATGTATTCGTCCTTTATCCCGCCGCGCCAGGTCAAGATCGGTGACGCGGCGGCCTTCGTCGGCACCACACCGCGGGCGATCCGTCACTACCACGAGATCGGCCTGCTCCCCGAGCCCGTGCGGGGTGGCGACGGCCGCCGCCGCTACGGCTACGAAGACATGATCCGGTTGCTGTGGATCCGCAGGATGGCCGATGCCGGGATCGCCCTCGACGACATCCGTGACGCCTTCGCCGACACGGCTTCCGCTGGTGCCGACAGCGACGACGGCATTGCGAGCATGCTGGAACGGCTGGACGAAACCCTCGTCGCCCAGGAAGCAGAACTGCGGCGGCAACGGACTGCCGTGCAGCGTATGCGTACCGAGGGCAGCAGGATGGGTCTGCTCTCCGCCTTCGTCACCAGCCGCCTCACGAGCCTGCCCGAGGGCTCACTGCGCCAGGCGGATCTGGACAGCCTGCTGGTCACCGAGCGGATCTTCGGCCCGCTCGGTGCGGCCGTCCAGGCAACCCGTTTCGTCGCCCTGGCCACTCACCCGGATCTGCGTGAAGACTCCGACCGTATCGATGCCTCCGAGGAAGCACTCGATGACACGATCGCCGTCGATGACCCCCGAGTGGCCCGGGTGGCTGCCGAACGGCACGCCTTCGAAATGGCGCTGCAAGCCGTCATCGAGGATTCCGGCCTGGCGGAGAGCGACGACGCACTCTTCGACTCCTGGGACACCTTGCACCCCGCAACCGCTGATGAGAGGGAGAACGAGGCGGGCCGAAGCTCAGGCAGGGGGCAAGAGTCCATGAGCGCCTTCGAAGCCACAGGAAAGATGCCCTACGACTTCTCCCCGGCCCGCCTGCGCTGCATGGAATTCGCCGAAGAACTCGCCGCCCACGAGTCACCCGCTTCCTAGCGGTGGTTTGTTGACTGCGGGTCAGGGTCGTAGTAGGCCGGTAGCAGAGGAACGTCGCCTCGCCACCCGGGAGCTTGTGATGACCCGTCGTGTTCCGTGTCCGCCCGCTCCGGGCCCGCTGGAAGCCTACGCCGCACGCTTCGATGACCTCTTCTCCACCCTGGCACAGCGCCGCGGGTTCCGGGAGTACCTCGCGGGACTGCTGCTGCCGCGGGACCGAAACAAGACCCTGACCTGTCTGGCCGGCACCGAGCCGGTGGCCGGAGCCCAGCACGCTGCGGTGCAGCGGCTGCAGTTCTTTCTGTCCGAGTCGACGTGGGACCACGAGCAGGTCAACGCCCGCCGGGTGGAACTGCTGCTGGCCGATCCCGCGACCGCGCCGCACGCGGGCGGGGTGCTGGTGATCGACGACTCGGGAGACCGCAAGGACGGCAAGGCGACCGCGCACATCGGCCGCCAGTGGCTGGGCCGGCTGGGCAAGACCGACAACGGCATCGTCACCGTGACCACCTGCTGGGCCGACGAGAACCTCTACTACCCGCTCCACGCGGTGCCCTACAGCCCAGCCCACCACTTCCCGACAGGCAAGAAGGACCCGGGTTTCCGCACGAAGCTGCAGATCGCCGTCGAACTCGCCCGCGCCGCCAAGGCGGCCGGAACGGCCTTCCGGGCGGTGGCCGCCGACTGCGCCTACGGTGACCAGGACGGCTTCCGCCGAGAGCTCTCCGCGGCGGGCCTGCCGTTCGTCATGGCCCTCAAGCCGAGCCACGGCAGCTGGGCCTACGGCAAGGACGCCTACACCCCTCTCCAGGCCGCCCGGGCTCTGACCTGGGCAGACCCTGAGCATCCCGGAGACTGGAACCATGTCGAGCGGACCTTCCGCGACGGGCGCACCGAGACCTGGTGGGCCGCTGACGCCACCCTCGGCTTCTGGGGCCCCGATGGAAACGTCCGCCTGGTCGTGGCCACCACCGACCCGGCTACGCTGCCCTCGCAGTCCACCTGGTACCTGGCCACCGACCTGCCCCGCCCTGGCGGCCCACGCGAGGCCGACAGTCCCGAACCCGCCGCTGACCTGCACGAAGTCGTCCGTATCTACGGCATTCGACACTGGATCGAGCAGAGCTACAAGCAGATCAAGGACGAGCCCGGATGGGCCGACTTCCAGGTCCGCTCCGACACCGCCATCCGCCGCCACCAGACCCTGATCGCCTGCGCGTTCTCCTTCTGCTGGGACATCTGGTTCGCCCGACTGCCAGACCGGGAGCCCGCCGTCGTCCCAGCAGTCCCACCGGCCTCCACCCCAGCGGGACCCACTGAGAGGGGGAACGAACAGACCCCACCAGCCCCAACCGGCCAGCTGGCCGCAGGCGATCCGCGCCGTCCGGGCCTGGCTCGACCCCTGGACCACCCTCCAACGATGCTGGCGAGCCTGGACCAACGAGCCGCCACCACCCGAACTCCAAGCACTGATCAACGCCGTCGGCGCAGGCCACCCGCTTGATCTCTACTGCCCGGTTTAACAAACCACCGCTAGGTGTATTGACCCTCAACGTTGTTCACGCGGCTGATGGGCGGGTGTCCGTTGAGTGCGGTGTGGCAGCGGTCTCGGGGGCCGGTGGGGCGGAGCTTGTCGAACCGGGTGCAAGGGCCTGTCATGACCCCGGATGCTGTCACAACACCTGCCGGAACGCGCCCGGTACCGCTGTTGTGTGGAATCGAGTCATGGCGAGGAATCCGTGTCCGGGCCGCTGCCACCGGCGGCCTTGATCTTGACATGGGAAGGGGTCGTTCCTGTGACCCCTGCTCTCGGGTCGCGCGCGACTGAACCGTAGGCGCGGGCGCGGGGGCAGTGCTCGGCGAGCGCGACGAATGCGGGGTGGGCCTCGACCGTCTCCGTGGGGTGGATCGCTGCGCCAGGTGCTTGGAAGCGTCCGCATCCATCGGTCCGCACTCTCGACGAGAGACACTCCCGCCTAACGTCGATTGGCGATGCCGCATCGCGTGGTCGCCTCTGCCTTGGAATCGCAAGTAAGGGAACGTCTACACCTCTCAATCTTAATTGGATCGGCAAGTTTCAGGGCTGCCGATGCCGACATCATCCGGCCGATTTCGATGCGTCCCCACCATCACCTACCTCGACACCGTGTCGGATTCGGTGCCTCCGACTTCCCTCACGACGCTCATACAGCAAGCCGCGGCGCACCCGTAGCGTCCGTTCGTACCAGCCGATCTGCCCCACGAAGGTGGCTTCTCGGCGGGATTCGTCGACTGCACATGAGACATACGCGAGGTACATGATGGATGTGAGCGACGCCAAGGGCGCCATGACCGGCGATGACTTCCGGGCGAGCCTTGACGATGGCCGTGAGGTATGGCTGGGTGGCGAGCGGGTTCGCAATGTCGCGGCACACCCGGAACTGCGCGGCGCGGTCGACGAGATCGCCCGCCTGCTGGACCTGCGCTTGTCGGACCCGGTTGCCCGGGAGACCGCGCTGACCACGTCGGCGGAGTCCGGCAACCTGGTCAGCCGTTCGTACAGCTTGCCGTCGACCCCGGAGGAACTGCGCGCCAAGTTCGCGGCCTCACAGTGGTGGATGGCCGAGAGCCTCGGACAGCACGGCCGTGCCCCCGACTTCATGGCGAACGTCGTCGTCGGCCTGCGCGACTACCACGCGGAGTTGGAGACGAACCGCCCCGGTTTCGGTGCCAATGTGATCAACTACCACCGCTATGCCACCGAGCACGACCTCGTGCTCACGCACGCACTCGGCGATCCGCAGATCGACCGCAGCGCCAGCCCCCTGGACGACCCCGATCTCGCGCTGCGGGTGGTCGAGGAGAACGAGCGGGGCGTTGTCATCCGGGGCGCGAAGCAACTCGCAACCCTGGCACCGTTCGCCCAGGAGGTGCTGGTCTACCTCAACGGTGTCTCCGCCCAGCGCGGTGCCGAAAAGTTCGTCATCTGGTTTGCGCTGCCGATGAACACGCCCGGCTTGAAGACCCTGTGCCGTGAGCCACTCGGCAGCTCTGGTGCAGGACACGCGCACCCCCTCGCGCGGAGGTACGACGAGCAGGACGCCATGCTGTTCTTCGACGACGTCGAGATTCCCTGGGAGCGGGTGTTCCTCCTCGGCGACGGCCTGCTCGCGCTCAAGGGCCTCTCACGGATCAACGCCTGGTCGATGCAGAGCACGCACATTCGGTTCCACGAGCGTCTGCGGACCTTCATCTCCGTGGCAGCCATGGTGGCCGACAGCATCGGGGTCGATGGATTCCGTGGCATCCAGGAGGACTTGGGCGAGCTCATCTCCTATGCGGAGACGCTCCGGCTGGGCATCGCGGGCGCGGAGGCGACGGCGGTACGCACGCCGAGCGGGCTGCTTGCGCCCGCCCCCTCGTACGGCCTCGGCTTCTGGTCCGCGGAGGTGTCGGCGCGGGTCGTGAACATCGTGCGCGGCATCGGGGCGTCCGGACTCATCATGCAGCCTTCCGAGGCCGACCTGGCCAATGCGGAACTGCGCCCCTTCATCGACCGGTACATGCACGGCCGCGGTATGGCCGCCGACCACAAGGCACGCCTGTTCCGGCTGGCCTGGGAGTTGGTCGGGGACGGCTTCGGAGCCCGGCAGGAACTGTACGAGTATCTGCACCGCGGCGACCCGGGCGCGGGCCGCGCCCGGCTGCTGCGCAGCTATGACCGCTCCGAGACCGACGGCCGTATCCGCCGCCTGATCTCCTCGCCGCTCCGCTGAGCACCCCCGACAACCCCGAAGAGGACGACTCATGATCATCGATGTCCACGGGCACCTGAGCGCGCCCGCCGAACTGTACGCCTGGAAGTCGGGACTCCTGTCGCACCGAGGGGCCCATGGACGGGGCGCCCCGCGCATCAGCGACGAACAGCTTCGGGCCGCCCACACCGAACCGCACCCCAGCTTCGGCAATGTGTCGCACATGGATCACATCGACGGCGCCGGCGTCGACGTCCAGCTCATCTCGCCGCGGCCGTACCAGATGATGCACAGCGAGCAGGGCAAGCTCGTCCAGTGGTTCACCGAGGAGACCAACGACCTCATCCACCGTTCCACCGAACTGTTCCCCGGCCGGTTCCTCGGCGTGGCCGGGCTGCCGCAGAGTCCGGAACTCGAACCCGCGCAGTGGGTCGGCGAACTACGGCGCACCGTCACCGAACTCGGTTTCGTCGGGGCCATGCTCAATCCGGACCCGTTCGAGGGCACCGCGACGCCGCCGGCACTCGGTGACCGGTACTGGTATCCCCTCTACGAGGCGCTGTGCGAACTCGACGTTCCGGCGCTGATCCACGCCGCCGGATGTCGGCCACCTGCGCGCGAGCCGTACAGCCTCCACTTCATCCAGGAGGAGACGGTCGCCATCTGGAGCCTGCTCAACTCCTCCGTGCTCCAGGACTTCCCCGAGCTGAAGATCGTGGTCTCCCACGGGGGCGGCGCGATCCCCTATCAGGTGGGCCGGTTCCTGCCCTCCGGTGTCCGCTCCGGGGCGACCCCGTACCTGGAGAAGCTCCGCAAGCTGTACTTCGACACCTGCCTGTACACCCAGGACGCGATCGAACTACTCATCCGCACCGTCGGCGTCGACCGCTGCCTGTTCGGCACGGAGAAGCCCGGAACCGGCTCTCAGATCAACCCGGACAACGGCCGCTGGTTCGACGACATCCATCTGCTGGTGAACGACATCGACTGGCTCACGGACGCCGACCGCACGGCCCTGTTCGAGGGCAATGCCCGCTCGCTGTTCCCCATCGGCGCCGGTGCCACGGCGCGGACGGCATGAGGGGCGCGCCATGGCAACCGTAGTCACCGGGATCGGCTGCTCGCACGGACCTCAGCTCAAGACGCCGCCGGCTGGCTGGTCCGAGCGCGGGATGGCCGACCGACGCAACCAGGCCCTCGAATTCCAGGGACTCATCTACGACTTCGCGTCACTCCAGGCCCGGCGCGAGGATTTCTCGGAGCACTGCACGCCCGAGGCGATGCAGGCGAACTGGGACGCCTCGCAGACGGCGATGGATCGGCTGGGCCGGCACCTGGCCGCCGCCGATGTAGATGTGCTGCTGATCGTCAGCAGTGATCACAAGGAGGTCTACGGCGACGAACTGCTTCCCGCCTTCGCCGTCTACTGGGGCGAGGACGTCGCGCACGTGCCGTTCACCGAGGAGCAACTCGCGGTCATGGCACCGGGGCTGGCCGAGGCCGCGCGTGGCGATGTGCCCGCTGAGACGGTCGTACGGGCGTGTCATCCGGAGCTGGCGCGGTACCTCATCGAGCAGGCGGGTGGGTCCGGCTTCGATGTGGCCGCGTCGCGCTCCCTGCCGTCGGGCCGGTACGCCAACCACGGCATCCCCCACGGGTGGGGCTTCATCTATCAGCGGATACTCGGTGAGGAGTGCTCCATCCCGTTCGTTCCGGTCTTCATCAACACCTTCTACGAACCCAACCCTCCCTCCGCCGAACGTAGTTACCGCTTCGGCCGCGCGCTTGGTCGGGCACTGGCGAACTTTCCCCAGGACCTGCGGGTCGGCGTCGTCGCCTCCGGTGGGTTGTCACACTTCGTCATCGACGAGGAGCTCGACCGACGCTTTCTCACGGCACTGGAATCCGGCGACGAGCAGTATCTGACCTCGATCGACCCGGCTCTCATGCGCTCGGGCACCTCCGAACTGCGCAACTGGATCACGGTGGCCGGTATCGCGGCCGAGACCGGGATGACCGTCACCTCCACCGACTACCGCGCCTGCTACCGCACCGAGGCCGGTACCGGAAATGCCATGGGCTTCGTGACGTGGAGCCGCACCAATGGCTGATTCCCTCGGCGTACCCGATACCGCGCCCGACGCGATCGCGCGCCTGCGAGCTTTGGACGTCTGCGCCGTCTCCGACGCACTCGACATTCTGGGGCTGCCCGGCGCGACCGTGGGGCTCGCCCCGATGTGGCCGTCCCCGAACACCGTCGCGGGACGGGTCCGCACCGTGAAGGCGGGCCCCAGGGCGGCGGCTGGGCCAACCACCCACATCGCCAGCCCTGCCGTCGCCTCTGCACATCCCGATGACGTGATCGTGATCGACAACCACGGGCGCACCGATGTCTCGTGCTGGGGTGGGCTGCTCGCCGAGGCGGCCGTTGCCGCGGGGATCGCGGGGGTTGTCGTCGACGGTGCGTGCCGTGACGTACCCGAATGCGCCGGTCTCGACCTGCCGCTGTTCGCCAAGGCCGCCGTTCCCGTGAGTGCTCGGGGCCGGATCGTCCAGGAGGAGATGGACGTGCCCGTCCAGATCCGCGGCGTCCGGGTCTGCTCCGGAGACCTGGTGGTGGCCGACCGCAACGGTGTGGTGTTCGTCGCGGCCGAGCACGCCCGATCGGTGATCGCCCTCGCCGAACGCATCGCCGCCCGGGAGACCGCGATGGCGATAGCGGTGCGGGCGGGCCGCTCGATCGTCGAGGTCATGCATGACTCCCAGTTCCCTGCCGTCACCGCCGAGGAGACACCGTGACCGACACTCCGCTGGACCCGCGACTCGACGACCTGTCGACTGCGACCCTCTCCGACGCATTGGACCGGCTAGGACTGCCCGGGAGCCTGCACGGGCTTGCGCCGCTCGGACCAGGGCAGCACCTGATCGGACGCGCGTTCACCGTCCGCTACCAACCGGCTGGCAACCCACCCGGGACCGTCGGCGACTATCTCGACGACGTTCCGCCGGGCTCCGTCGTGGTCCTCGACAATCAGGGCCGTACGGACTGCACGGTGTGGGGCGACATCCTCACGGCTGTGGCACACGCGAAGGGAGTGGCCGGCACTGTCATCGATGGCGTCTGCCGCGATGTGCACCGCGCACTCGGCCTCGGCTACCCGATCTACAGCCGAGGACGGTTCATGCGCACCGGCAAGGACCGGGTCGAGGTCGCCGAAGTGGGTGGCCCGGTTGCCGTCGGCGGAGTGCAGATAAGCCCCGGCGACCTGCTGGTCGGCGACCAGGACGGCATCGTCGCGATCCCCTCGACATCTCTCGCCAGCGTCGTCACCCTCGCGATCGAGATAGCCGACCGCGAGGAGAAGATCCTCGCCAGCGCGCTCGCCGGTTCCACCATCGCCGAGGCACGGGCCGCCCACGGCTACCACGAGCTACAGCGCAGAGGAGCGGAATGAGCACGCCCGTCATCACCTACGAAGAGACCGAACTGCTGGCCATGGGCACCGCGACACTGTTCGAGGCCGCCCGCTTCGACTGTGACCTCGACCCCGAACTGCGGCCCAGTTGGCCCGGCGCCCGACTGTGCGGAACCGCATTGCCGGTGCTCGCTGCGGCGGGCGACAACCTGCCGCTGCACTGGGCACTGGAGGAGGCGGCCCCCGGTGATGTGCTGGTCGTCGACGCCGGGGGATCACGCTGTGGCTTCTGGGGCGAGGTGATGTCCGTTGCCGCGCAGGCTCGCGGGGTGCGCGGGCTCGTCATCGACGGGGGCGTACGCGACACCGCGCAACTGGAGCAACTCGCCTTCCCGGCGTTCTCGTCCTCGATCGCGATCCGCGGCACGGGGAAGGCGTGGCGCGGCACCGTCGGTGAGCCGATCACGGTGCGTGGACGCCCCGTACGACGTGGAGATCTCGTCGTCGCCGATCAGGACGGCATCGTCGTCCTGCCGGCCGACCGTGTGGACGAAGTCGTCGCGGCGGCCCGGGACCGAGTCGAGAAGGAGGACGCGTATATGAACAGGCTGCGTTCGGGCGAGCTAACCCTTGATATCTACGCGTTCCGGGAGTTGCGATGACCAGCACCGACCCGCAGGCCGGGTTCAAGCAAGCCGCCGGACACTTCGCATCCGGCGTCACCATCGTCACGACCCGCAACGGCGACCATGTCTACGGCATCACCTGCTCGTCGTTCGTCTCGCTGTCGCTCAACCCGCTGCTGGTGACCGTGTCGGTCAACTCCCACAGCCCCTTCCTCGCGGAGGTACGGGAATCGGGCCGCCTCGCCGTGAGCGTGCTCGCCGATCACCAGCAGGACGTGTCACGGTACTTCTCGACCCGCGGCCGGGGACGGGGCGAGGGCGAGTTCCCGGATCTGTCGACCGAGTCCATGACCACCGGCGCACCGATCGTGAGCGACTGTCTGAGCTGGTTCGACGCGAAGCTGCACGCGGTCCTGCCCGGTGGTGACCATGAGATCCTCATCGGTGAGGTGGTGGCGGCGGGCGGCCGGGACGGAGCACCGCTGCTGTACTGGGACGGGAACTACCGCCAGTTGGACATGGAGCCGTCCGACAACCGCATCGAGCGGTACGCGGACGCGATGTCGGTCCAACTGCACCTGGTCGGCCTTGACAGCACCGGGCTTCTCGACGCGCAGCTTGCCCTCGAACCCGCCGCGGGCGCGCTCGCCGCGGGTGTCCGCTCCGAACCGGGGCTGTCCGCGCTGCGCGACTCGTTGGCCCGCTCGCGCGCACTCATGGACTCACCGGAGGCGTTCACCGAGTCCGCGCTCCAATTCCACAACGCGCTGGGTACGGCGTCGGAGAACCCCGCGATCGCCGCGTCGGTCCAGGCACTCGGGCGCTCCCGGCAGGCCCACTACGCGAACGGCACCACCTGGGAGTCCATGGTCCGCACCATCGAGGCGCACGAGGAGATCTACCGCGCCATCGAGGCGGGCGACGAGGAGCGCGCGCGGGCCCTGGTCACCGAGCACCTCACCACGGTGGGCGCGCGGCTGTGCCGCCAATGAGGCCGTCTGTCCTATCCATCCCGCTCGGAAGTCTGGGAGCACAGAGATGACCACCTCTTCACCCGTGCGCATCAATGCCACTGACGGCCCAGGCCAGCCCGAACGCACTCCACAACTGGAGTCGCTCTACCGGGGCTTCGAATCGGAGTCACTGGTCCCGCTGTGGACAGAGATCGGCGAACTGATGCCCGCCGAGCCGGCTTCCAAAGCCGTGCCGCACCTGTGGCGTTGGAGCGCACTTTTGCCCATGGCCGAGCAGGCCGGCGGGTTGGTCCCAGTGGGGCGTGGTGGTGAGCGGCGCGCGATCGCGCTGGCCAACCCGGGCCTTGGCGGGCGCCCGTTCGTCACACCGACGTTGTGGGCGGCCATCCAGTATCTCAACCCGTGTGAGGATGCGCCCGTCCACCGCCACACCCAGCACGCCTTTCGCTTCGTTGTGGAGGGCGAAGGTGTGTGGACCGTCGTCAACGGCGACCCGGTGGCCATGCGACGCGGCGACTTCCTACCACAGGCCGGCTGGCACTGGCACGGCCACCACAACCGCAGTGACCGGCCGATGGCATGGATCGACGGACTCGACATCCCCTTGCAGTACTTCGCGGACGCGACGTTCTTCGAGTACGGCCCGGACGGCACCGAGGCCGTGGACACCCCGAAACGCTCACGGGCCGAGCGGCTGTGGGGCCACCCCGGGCTGCGTCCACTGACACACCTCGCACCGACGCCGGCCACTCCGCTGCTGGCCTACCGATGGGAGTACACCGACCGTGCTCTGACCGAGCAACTGGCCTTGGAGGCCGAAGGCTGTCCGGCGACCATCGAGCCGGGCCACGCCGCAGTGCGGTACACCAATCCCACCACCGGCCAGGACGTACTGCCCACGATCCGCGCCGAGTTCCACCGCCTCGCCCAGGGCACGGTCACCGCCGCACGCCGGGAGACCGGCTCATCGGTCTTCCAGGTCTTCGACGGCGTGGGCGAGATAGGCGTCGGCCAGCACAACTGGAAGGTCGAACGCGGCGATCTGTTCGTGGTCCCGTCCTGGGTGCCTTTCACCCTGTCGTCCGAGGTGGGTCTTGACCTCTTCCGTTTCAGTGATGCCCCGGTGGTCGAGCGGCTTGGTCTGCTCCGCTCCCGTGAGGAAGGAAACAACGCATGAAACTCGCAACCCTGCGCATGGACGACGGGCTGCACGCGGCTCTCGTGCGGGACGACGGGTACGTCGACCTCGGACCCGGTGATGTCGGCGGCCTGCTGGCGCGCCCCGACTGGCGGGCCTTCGCCGCGGCGGCCGAGGGAGATGCCTTCACCGTCGAGCCCGCCCGACTGGCACCGGTGATCCCCCGGCCCGGCAAGATCGTCTGTGTGGGGCTCAACTACCGCACACACATCACCGAGATGGGCCGGGACCTGCCCGCGTACCCCACCCTGTTCGCCAAGTTCTCCGAGGCCCTCATCGGTCCCTACGACACGCTGGAACTGCCGCCCGAGTCCCCGGCCGTGGACTGGGAGGCCGAGCTCGTCGTGGTCGTCGGAGAGCGGATTCGGCGTGCCGACCGAACTTCCGCCGAGGCCGCGATCGCCGGATACACGGTGATGAACGACGTGTCGATGCGCGACTGGCAATTCCGCACCAAGGAGTGGCTGCAGGGCAAGACCTGGGAGGCCAGCACCCCCCTCGGCCCCTGGCTTGTCACCCCGGAAGAACTGGCACCCGACGCGGGGATCAGCTGCGAGGTGGACGGGGACATCGTCCAGAAGTCCACCATCGCCGATCTGTTGTTCGACGCCGCCGACCTGGTCAGCTACATCTCGACCATGATCACGCTCAATCCGGGGGACCTGATCGCCACCGGCACCACCGGCGGGGTGGGCCATGCCCGCAAGCCCGCACGCTACCTGGAGGACGGCCAGCTGCTCGTCACCGCCATCGAGGGCATCGGCGAGATGCGCAACCCGGTGCGGCGGGGTGCGCCCAGATGACACCCGCGGTGGCGCAGAGCCTGCGCTGGATGGCTGACGGCCATCTGTACTTCCTCGCCCAACTCGCGCACAACAACGACCAACACCTACACGGCCCCAGCCGTCTGCCGGGCTGGTCTGGCAGACACCTGCTCTCCCATCTGGGTCACAACGCGGCGGCGCTCCGTAGGCTCGTCCATTGGGCGATGACCGGTGAGGCCACCCCCATGTACGCGAGCCCACAGGCACGCGTGGAGGAGATCGAAGCGGGGGCCCTCCTGCCGGCCGCGCGACTGCGCGCGTTCGCGGAGAAGGAACAGTGCCGGTTGGCCGACTCCCTGGCACAGCTCACCGACGCCATGTGGCGGGCGCAGGTCGTCACCGCCCAGGGACGCACGATACCGGCGAGTGCCATCCCCTGGCTTCGCGCCCGCGAAGTGTGGGTCCACGCCTGTGACCTCCCCGTAGGCGGCGACTTCGCGAACTTCCCGGGCGACTTCGTGGACGCCCTGCTCCAGGACGCGCTCACTCGTCGGCGCGATGCCCACAACATTGAGGTCGCGGTGCGTCCCACCGACCGTGTCGAGTCCTCGGCCACCGGCGCCCTGATCGGAGAACAGGCGACGGGGAGCAGTGTGTGCGGTCCCACCGCCGACCTGGCCCGCTGGCTCACCGGCCGGGGAGCGTCCCCAGGGCTGGCTACGTCGGACGACGTGCCCCTGCCCGTACTGCCTGCCTGGCTGTGACACCGATCGTGTGGCAGGACCCCGCCCGTCCCGGAAGCCGAAGCCGTGCCCCGGCCGCGGTCACGGGGTCCGATGGTGCGAATGCAGGCAGGACCCCTGTTGCGGTTCCTCTGCCAAGACCCATCGTGGGTGGGGCGGTCAGCGGGCGCCCCGCAGGCCCGCCAACGTCGCGACGCGCAGTGCCGTGTGCAACTCGCGGCGGACGCTGCCGCATCCCAGGTCGACCTGGACGATCTCCCGCACGCGATCCAACCGGTAGTACAGCGTGCTGCGGTGGATCATGAGATCCCGCGCGGTCGCCTGTGCGTCGCAGGCGTTGTCGAGGTAGGACTCCAGTGTGGTGACAAGATCGGGCCCACCCTCGACGGCCAGCAGTTTCTGCAGCGGTGGCGGCAGATCCCGGCGGGTGAGGGAGGCGAGCGGAAGCTGGACCAGAAGTCGGTCGAGACCTAGGTCCGACCACTTGGCGACCGGCCCGTAGGTCGCCTCGTCCAGCCAGGCGGCCCGTGCTGCAACCAACGCTTCCCGGTAGGACTCGACTGCGTCCGCGAGTTCTGCCCGCGGGTCACCGATGCCCGCACGCAGGCGTACGAACCCGCCCGCGCGGAGGTGTTCGGTGATGCGCTCTTGGTTGACCCGGCGTGGAGTGATCGCCACCGCATGCGTGGCCAGGACGGTTCCCGCCACCTTCGAAGGCGACTTGCGCAGTAGCTCTGTCATGCAGTCGTCGAGGGCCATCCGGTCCTCGACGGACGGTTCCCCGCCCGGTTCACCCACGCTGATCACCAGGACCGTGTAACTCTTCGACACACCGGTCATCCGGGCGTCGCTCAGCACCTTGGCGGCCTCGGCACGCGTGTCGGGATCACCGGACAGGACACGGGCCAACTGCTCATGGACACGCTGTAGATCATGCTTGCGGCCGAGCTCGCGCTCGTACAGCAACTCCTTGAGATCGGCGGCTGCCACGTCGAGCGCGTCACGGAACCACGGCGCCTCCTCGCCCGCCCTGTCGGGCGGAATGTAGGCGATGTACCCGACGAGGCGTTCGCCGCGGCGGACGGGGAAGACCACCCGGGCCGGTGCGCCGGTCTTCTCGTCGGGCGGGATCACCACCGCACCATGAGCGCGGTGAGCGCCCGCCCGGTGGATCATCGCCCGCGCCCGTGTGGTGCCGCGGCGGCTCAAAATCACCGTGCGGCGCACATCGTCGACATCGTCGTCGTGGGCGCTGAATGCGACCAGGTTCAGCTCGGCGTCATAGAGGACGAGCGAACGATCAAGCTGCTCTGCCAGGTTTTGGACCACATCGTCAAGGTTCATTGGCCTACCGCCCTTCCGACACGGTGTCGGAAATCTTGAGCGCACCTTAGTACACCCGAGCGAGTTCTATCACCGCCGTCACACATACCTTTTCGGCCAAGACGTCCGGCGAGGACGGTGCGACGCCCCATCCCAAGGGAGACCTACGTGAGCATCCTCGATCCTGTGATCTGGACCGGTCGGCTGTACTCAGCCGGTTGGTGTGAGGGCTCCGGCGCCCCGGCCGCCGTCCTGGAGGCGGCGACCGGCACCCGGCTGGGGACCATCGGCACGGCCTCCGCCCCCGATGTCGAAGCAGCGGGCGCTACGGCTGCCGCCACGCAACCCCGCTGGGCCGCCACCGCGTTCACAGAGCGGGCAGCGGTGATGCACCGCGCCGTCGAGGCTCTGGAGGCGAACCGCGACGACATCGTCGACTTCATGATCCGTGAGACCGGATGCACACGTCCCAAGGCCACCCAGGAGATCGTCAAGGCCGTAGGCGAGATCAACGCCGCCGCCGCACTGGTCGACCAGCCGTACGGTGACCTCCTTCCGCACGAGACCCCGGGCGTGCTGTCCATGGCCCGCCGGGTCCCGGTCGGCGTCGTCGGGGTCATCTCGCCGTGGAACGCCCCGCTCATGCTCGCGATCCGCGCCGTTGCACCCGCGCTGGCACTGGGCAACGCGGTGCTGCTCAAGCCCGCTCCGGAGGCATCGGTCAGTGGCGGTGTGCTGCTCGCCCGGATCTTCGAGGAGGCCGGACTCCCCGTCGGTCTGCTCCACGTGCTGCCGGGAGGCGCCGACACCGGCGAGGCCGTCGTCAGGTCACCCCACACCGCGGTGATCTCGTTCACCGGGTCATCCGCGGCCGGACGCCGGGTCGGCGAGATCGCCGGCGGCATGCTCAAGCGCGTCGTCCTCGAACTCGGTGGCAACAATGCGCACATCGTCCTCGACGACGCCGACCTGGAGCTGGCCGTCAACAACGCGGCTTGGGGCTCGCTCCTGCACCAGGGCCAGATCTGCATGGCGACCGGCCGGCACCTTGTCCACGAGTCGCTCGCCGACGAGTACGTCGAGCGGCTCACCACGTACGTCCAATCGCTCGCCGTCGGCGACCCCACCGACCCCGGGGTGAGGGTGGGACCACTGATCAGCGAGCGGCAGGCGAATCGGGTCCACGAGATCGTCACCGCATCGATCGCAGCCGGCTCGGTGCTGCGCGCCGGCGGCAAGCAGGACGGCCCCTTCTACACCCCGACCGTGCTCGACCGGGTCACCCCCTCGGCCCGCGCGTTCAACGACGAGATCTTCGGTCCGGTGCTCCCGATCACCCGCTTCTCCAGCGACGAGGAGGCGGTCGAGCTTGCCAACGCCACCCGCTACGGGCTGTCGGCGGCGATCCACACCGGCTCCATGGGCCGCGGCCTCGACCTGGCCGCACGCCTGCACACCGGCATGGTGCACATCAACGGCCAGACCATCAACGACGCGCCACATGTGCCGATGGGCGGCACCGGGGACTCCGGCAACGGTGGCCGCTACGGCGGGCACTGGAACCTCGACGAGTTCACCCAGTGGCAGTGGGTCACGGCCCGCAGTACTCCGGGCGCCTACCCCATCTGAATCAGCGCCGTAGCCGCATCTGCACAGAGCACGAAAGGAAGTCGAAATGAAGATCTCAGTGGAACGCGCCCGGTGCGAGGGCTACGGGTTCTGCGAGCAGTCCGCGCCGACCCTGCTGCGCCTCGACGACGAGGGCGAACTGGAGATCCTCCTGGAAGAGGTCCCGGCCGCCCAGACCGAAGCCGCCGAGGCCGCCATACGGGTCTGTCCGGTTGCCGCGCTGAACCTCGCCGATGCGTAGCGGGACGCGGGCGATCGTCATCGTCGGCGGTTCGGTGGCAGCGACGACGGCATCGGACGCCCTGCGCCAGCAGGGACACGACGGCCCGATCACCATCCTGAGCAAGGAGTCCTACGCACCGTATGTGCGTCCACCCCTGTCCAAGACCGTACTGAAGGGCACGGAACCAGCGGAGTCGGTGTTCATGCCCGCACTGCCCTCCGACGTCACACTGCGCACCGACGCGCGGGCGACCGGCCTGGACACCGATCGCCGACGCGTGCTGCTCGCCGACGGTGAGGAGGTGCCCTACGACGGGCTCTTCCTCGCGACCGGTGCCCGCGCCCGGCGACTCGGCTCGTCCGGTGGGGAACTCGTCGTACGTGACCTTGACGACGCGCTGGCGCTGCGCGACCGTCTCGCCACCGCACGCTCTGCGGTGATCATCGGCGGTGGCTTCCTCGGTATGGAGATCGCTTCCTCCGCGCGCTCGCTCGGCGTCGACGTCACCGTCGTCGACCGGGACCCGCATCTGGTCCGCCAGTTCGGCCGAGATCTCGCCGCCCGTATGACCGCCGCTGCCATCGCCAAGGGCGTCGTCCTCGCCCGCGCCGACGGCGCCGTCGAGTTGCTGGGCACCGGCAAGGACATCACGGGCGTGCGCACCGGCTCCGGCACCGTGCACGAGGCCGATGTCGTGATCACGGCGGTCGGCTGCCAACCGAACGTCGAATGGCTCGATGGCACGGGACTCGCCTCACCGGCCGGAGTCGAAGTGGACAGCCGTTGCCGGGTACGCCCGGACATCGTCGCAGCCGGTGACCTCGCCGCCCGGTCCGGCGATTCGGGCGGACCGCGCCGGACCCCGCACTGGGCCAACGCACTCGACCAGGCACGCATCGCCGCGGCGGCACTGGTACGCGGCGACGAAGCGCCGGTCTACCGACCCAGACCGTTCTTCTGGACCGAGCAGTGGGGTCTGGACATCAAGATCGCAGGCGAGATCCGTCCCGGCACCACCCTCTCCGTCCTCGACGGCTCGCTCGACGATGGCGACGCCCTCGTCCAGTGGACCCTCGACGGCCGCCCCGTCGCCGCGGGCACCGTGAACCGCCGGGTCCCGGTCGCCAAACTCCACAGACTCGCCGCGGCCGTACCGGTCGCGTGACCGCAATTCCCCTCGTTTGGAGTCACCATGCCTACCCATCCCATCCCTACCGTGGACATCGACCTCTTCACCGACGAGGCGTTGCTCGACCCCTGGCCGCTCTACCAGCAGATCCGAGACGCCGGGCCCCTCTGCCACCTGCCCCGGCACAGCGTCTGGGCGATGGGCCGCTACGCCGAGGTCCGGGCCGCCCTCGGTGACTGGGAGACGTACTCATCGGCCAGCGGCATCGGTCTCAACGACGTGTCGAACGAGGCCACGCGCGGCCTGATCATCGCCACCGACCCGCCCGAGCACGACCGGCTCCGCAGCGCACTGGCGGAGCGCCTGTCGCCGCGCGAGATCCGCAAGCTCGGCGAGGACATCAGACGTCGGGCCGCCGAACTCGTCGCCGACCTGGTCGAGAAGCGCAGTTTCGACACGGTCACCGACCTCGCCCAGGGCTTCCCGCTCTCCATCGTGCTCGATCTGATCGGGCTGCCCCAGGAGGGCCGCGACAAGGTCCTCACCTGGGCTGATGCCGCCTTCTCCGCGAGCGGTCCCGAGGGCCCGCGCACCAACGCGGCCCTCCCGCTGCTGGCGGACCAGATGGCGTATCTCGCCACCCAGGCCACACCTGATCAATTGACCCCGGGCAGCATGGGCCGGGCGATCTACGAGGCCGCCGAGGCCGGGAAGATAGCCCCCGAGTCGTGCGTGCCGCTGATGTCTGCCTACGTCACCGCCGGTCTTGACACCACGATCAACGCGATCAGCAACGCCGTCTGGTACTTCGCGATGTACCCGGACCAGTGGGACGCCGTCCGCGAGGACCGAAGCCTGATCCCGAGCGCGTTCAACGAGATCCTGCGCATTGAGTCGCCCGTGCAGTTCTTCTGCCGCGTCACCACCCGCGACGTGGACGTCGAGGGCATGGTGCTGCCCGAGGGCTCGCGCGTGATGATGTTGTACGCCTCCGCCAACCGCGACGAACGCCGGTGGCCCGACCCACTGCGGTTCGACGTCCGCCGCAACGCCGCTGAGCACGTCGCATTCGGATACGGCATGCACGGCTGCGCCGGCCAGGGCCTGGCCCGGCTTGAGGGCCACTCGATCCTGGAGGCGCTGGCCGACCGGGTGGCGCGCTTCGAGGTGGGAACGCCACAGCGGCGCATCAACCAGCTGATCCGTGGGCTGAGTGCGCTGCCCACCACCGTGCACGCGGCCTGAGAGGAGCGGCCGATCATGTTGGCCACACGATTCAACAAACCCTTCGACATCACGGTCGAGGAGGTTCCCGACCCACGGGTGGTCGATCCCACCGACGTGACCGTGGAAATCCTGTACACCGCGATCTGCGGGTCCGACCTGTGGACCTTCCGCGGCATCGTCCCCCACGCCCCCGGCGGTATCGGCCACGAGTTCATGGGACGCGTCCTTGACATCGGCACCGATGTGTCGTCGGTCCGGCCCGGAGACGCGGTGATCGCGCCGTTCGTCTTCTCCGAGGGCGACTGTGAGCAGTGCCGGAACGGGCTTCAGCCGCTGTGCGAACGTTCCGGTATCTGGGGCAAGGACTGGGCCGGCGCACAAGCGGAGGCCATCCGGGTGCCCTTCGCGGACGCGACCCTGGTGCCCTTGCCATGGTCAGCGGATGAACTCGACACGGAACTGGCCCGACGTCTGATGCCGCTGTGCGACGTGTACGCCACCGGCACCCACGGCGCGGTCCTTGCGGGCGTCGGCCCCGGAGACACCGTAGCCGTCATCGGGGACGGGGCCGTCGGCATCTCGGCAGCCGCCGCGGCCCGCCGGATGGGCGCGGGGCGAGTGGTGCTGCTCGGCGAGCAGCCGGCCCGGCTGGCGATCGCCGAAGGTTTCGACGTCGAGACCCTGCGGGTGTCCCGCGACGAGTCGTCCGTCGCACGGGTACGCGAGGTATTCGGCGGCCGGCTGCCCGACCGAGTGGTGGAGTGCGTTGGCATGCAGTCCGCGTTCGACACCGCGCTGGATGTGGCGGCCCCTGGCGGGAGCGTGGGATTCGTAGGCGTCCCGCACGGCGTGGAGCCGATCCCGCCGATGCGGCTCTTCGGACGTCAGATCCAGGTGTGCGGCGGGGTGGCGCCCGCCCGCCGCTACCTCCCCGGTCTGATCGACGAGGTGCGCACTGGCGGTCTCGATCCCTCACCACTGATGGACCGGACGCTTGCGCTCACCGACGCGGCAGCGGGCTACGAGGCGATGGACACCGGAGCGGCACTGAAGGTGCTGCTGACGACAGCGGGAGGAAGCCATGGCAGCTGAGCCAAAGGTGATCATCGTCGGTGCCGGTATCGGCGGTCTGACTCTGGCACTGGAACTGCACCACAGAGGGATCGAGTGCGTCGTACTGGAAGCCGCTCCGCAGCTGGAGCCGCTGGGCGTCGGCATCAATCTGCTGCCGCACGCCACCCGCAACCTGTCCCGGCTGGGTCTGGAGGACGCACTTGCGGCGGTCGCGGTGACCACGGTCGAGTCGGCTTTCTTCAACCGGTTCGGCCAGCACATCTACAGCGAACCCGCCGGCCGTCACGCCGGCTACGCCTGGCCGCAGTTCTCGATCCACCGCGGTGACCTGCAACAGGTGCTGCTGGAAGCAGTACGTGAACGCCTGGGCGACGACGCGGTACGCCTGGACCACCGGGTCGTGTCGGCATCGCAGGACGAGGACCGCGCGACCGTGCGGATAGCGCACGCCGACGGATCGGCCGATTCCCTCTCCGCCGCCGTGGTCGTCGCCGCGGACGGTGTGCATTCGGCTATCCGTCGACAGTTCCACCCCGAAGCGGCACAACCCCAATACACCGGCTACATGATGTGGCGGGGCGTCACGGTGTGGCCGGAATTCCTCTCAGGCGCGTCGATGGTGAGGGCCGGTTGGCTCTCGACCGGGAAGATGGTGATCTACCCCGTCCGTGAAGCCATCGACGACCAGGGACGCCAACTCGTCAACTGGGTCGCCGAGTGCGAGGCGCCCATGCGCAGCAAGCGCGATTGGAACACTCCCGGGCTCATCGAGGACTTCATCGGCCCGTTCGAAGACTGGCACTTCGACTGGCTCGACGTTCCGGCGATGATCCGTGCCGCTGACGAAGTGCTGGAGTACCCCATGGTGGACCAGGACCCGCTGGACCACTGGACCGAAGGGAGGATCACACTCCTGGGCGATGCCGCACACCCGATGGTCCCGCGCGGCTCCAATGGCGCCGCCCAGGCGATCCTCGACGGTGGGGTGCTGGCCGATCACCTTGCCCAGACCGACCCGGTCACCGCACTGCGCCGCTACGAGGAATCCCGTCTGCCGGCGACGTCACAGGTGGTGCTCACCAATCGGGAGAATCCACCGGACGCGATTCTCCGAGAGGTCCACGAACGTACGGGAGACCAGCCGTTCGGCCGTATTGACGATGTCCTCACCCAGGACGAGATCGCGGGCCTCAGCGACGGGTACAAGGCCATCGCTGGTTTCGCCAAGGAGCAGTTGACACCGTAGGGCGAGCATCGCGGGCAGCGTGCCCATGGCCGCGTAGTTGCGTGCTGGAGTTGCCCGGTCGTCGTGCGGCAGATCCTGGATGATCTCTGCTGTCACTTCCCTCGCCGTGTGAGTGCGGGGCGACCGGGACTTCGGTGCGACTGCCTGCGACGCCGGAGCCGGTGTCCACAGCAGGAGTCGGGCCTCGCGGAGGACGGGCGCGGAGGAGGCATTGCAGTTGACCTATCCATCTCTCTGATTCAGGTGAGCCCGTACCGCTGTGCGGTGGTTGATACCGATGGGACTCCTGAGAGACAGATCACCGCTTGTATCTTCAGCTTGGAGAACGACCATCACTCGCCCCACGGGGAGCGACCGCTGGTTCCGCCCTGAGTCGCTGAAGCCAGGTGGTTGCCCGGTGCGGGAGCCCTGCACGCCGGACGGGAAGTCGGGCCATACCAGTGGGTAGTTCAGGGGTATCCTCTGTCGTATTTGCTGCCAGAGTGTTGAGTGATTTGCGGTGGGAGCGGGCGGCAAGCATGTCCGCTCCATTGTTGCGTCGGCAGTCCTGACGTCTCCCGGTCGCGCTCTTGGCCGGGCTCTAGAAGGTGGGGGCATGGTCAAGGCGAGAGCCCAGTACTCGGAGCACGGTTCGCAGGGTCCGGGCGGATCCGGTGGCGTGGGCGAGGTAGAGCTGCGGCAGTTGCTTGCCGGGCTGACGGCCGTGCGTGACGGGGACTTCGGTACCCGCCTGCCCGGTGAGGCTGACGGGCTACTCGGCGAGATCGCCACTGTCTTCAACGGCATGGTCGACCAGTTGTCCCTGTTCACTTCCGAAGTGACCCGGGTGGCGCGCGAGGTGGGCACCGAGGGCACACTCGGCGGCCAGGCGGAGGTTCCTGGTGTCTCCGGCACCTGGGCGGACCTCACCGATTCGGTCAATGCCATGGCCGGTAATCTCACCACCCAGGTCCGGGATATCGCGCAGGTTGCGACAGCGGTGGCCCGGGGCGATCTCTCCCAGAAGATCGACGTCGATGCGCGCGGCGAGATCCTGGAGCTGAAGAGCACCGTCAACACCATGGTGGACCAGCTCTCCGCGTTTGCGGACGAGGTGACGCGTGTGGCCCGTGAGGTGGGTAGCGAGGGCCGGCTCGGCGGACAGGCGGAAGTCCCCGGGGTGGGCGGCGTCTGGCGCGAGCTGACCGACTCGGTGAACTTCATGGCCGGCAATCTCACCGACCAGGTCCGAAACGTCGCCCAGGTCACCACAGCGGTTGCCAAAGGTGATCTGTCCCAGAAGATCACTGTGGATGCGCGCGGCGAGATCCTGGAGCTGAAGAACACCATCAACACGATGGTCGATCAGCTGTCCTCCTTCGCGGACGAGGTCACTCGTATGGCCCGGGAGGTCGGCACCGAAGGGCAGTTGGGCGGGCAGGCCGACGTCAAGGGCGTCTCCGGCACCTGGCGCGACCTGACCGACTCGGTGAACTCCATGGCCGGGAACCTCACAGTTCAGGTGCGTTCGATCGCCCAGGTTGCGACGGCGGTTGCCAAGGGTGATCTATCGCAGAAGATCACCGTGACCGCCCGGGGCGAGATCCTGGAATTGAAGAACACCATCAACACGATGGTCGATCAGTTGTCCGCGTTTGCGGACGAGGTGACGCGTGTGGCCCGTGAGGTCGGCACCGAGGGCCGGCTCGGCGGGCAGGCCGACGTCAAGGGCGTCTCGGGTACGTGGAAGGACCTCACCGAGTCCGTCAACGTCATGGGCGACAACCTCACCGCGCAGGTGCGCTCCATTGCCGAGGTCACCACCGCGGTGGCCCAGGGTGATCTATCCCAGAAGATCCGGGTGGATGCCCGGGGTGAGATCCTGGAGCTGAAGGAGACCATCAATACGATGGTCGATCAGTTGTCCGCGTTTGCGGACGAGGTGACGCGTGTGGCGCGCGAGGTGGGCACCGAGGGCAACCTCGGCGGGCAGGCGACCGTACGGGGTGTGTCCGGTACCTGGAAGGACCTGACCGACAACGTCAACGTGATGGCGTCCAATCTGACCGGTCAGGTGCGCTCCATCGCGCAGGTCGCCACCGCGGTGGCGAGAGGTGACCTCTCCCAGAAGATCACTGTCGAAGCGAAGGGCGAGGTGGCAGCGCTCGCCGGGGTGATCAACACCATGGTCGACACCCTCTCGGCCTTCGCGGACGAGGTGACGCGTGTGGCCCGGGAGGTCGGCACCGAGGGCCGGCTCGGCGGCCAGGCCAGGGTGCCGAACGTCGCCGGCACCTGGAAGGACCTCACCGACAACGTCAACTCGATGGCGAACAATCTGACCGGGCAGGTCCGCAACATCGCCCAGGTCACCACCGCTGTCGCCAACGGCGACCTGTCGAAGAAGATCGACGTCGACGCACGCGGCGAGATCCTGGAACTCAAGACCACGATCAACACCATGGTGGATCAGTTGTCGTCGTTTGCCGCCGAAGTCACGCGTGTGGCCCGTGAGGTGGGTAGCGAGGGCCGACTCGGCGGACAGGCCGAGGTGGAAGGCGTCTCGGGCACCTGGAAACGCCTCACGGAGAACGTCAATGAACTGGCCGGCAACCTCACCCGACAGGTGCGCGCGATCGCCGAGGTCGCGAGCGCCGTGGCCGAGGGCGATCTGACCCGCTCGATCACCGTGGACGCCTCGGGCGAGGTCGCCGAACTCAAGGACAACATCAACTCCATGGTCGGTTCGCTCCGGGAGACCACCAGAGCCAACCAGGAGCAGGACTGGCTCAAGTCCAATCTGGCCCGGATCTCCTCGCTGATGCAGGGGCACCGCGATCTGTCCCTCGTCGCGGAGCTCGTGATGGACGAGCTGACCCCGCTGGTCGCCGCTCAGTACGGGGCGTTCTATCTTGCCGACGAAGGTGCTGAAGGTACGGAACTCACCCTCGTCGGCTGGTACGGAGGGCCGGTCGGCACGGTCACCGGCCGACGCTTCGGTCTCGGCGAGTCCCTGGTCGGCCAGGCCGCCCGCAGTCGCCGTACGATCGCCGCCGACAAGGTGCCGGGCGACTACGTCATCTCGTCCGGACTGGGCGCCACCACTCCCGGCAGCCTCATCATCCTGCCGATCGTGGTCGAGGATCAGGTCCTCGGCGTCATCGAACTCGCCTCGTTCACTTCGTTCACCCCCGTCCACCGCGACTTCCTCGACCAGTTGATGGAGACCATCGGCGTCAACGTCAACACCATCGTCGCCAACGCCCGTACCGACGAACTCCTGGGCGAGTCACAGCGGCTCGCGGGCGAACTCCAGGCACGCTCCGAAGAACTCCAGGTCCAGCAGGACGAACTCCAGCGCTCCAACGCCGAACTGGAGGAGAAGGCCGCCCTGCTCGCCACACAGAACCATGACATCGAGACCAAGAACCTGGAGATCGAGCAAGCCCGCCAGGAACTGGAGACCAGGGCTCAGCAACTGTCCCTCGCCTCCAAGTACAAGTCCGAGTTCCTGGCCAACATGAGCCATGAGCTGCGCACACCACTCAACAGCCTGCTGATCCTGGCCCAGCTACTGGCGCAGAACCCCACCCGGAACCTCAGCCCGAAGCAGGTCGAGTACGCGGGGATCATCCACTCGGCCGGCTCCGACCTGCTCCAGCTGATCAACGACATCCTCGACCTCTCCAAAGTCGAGGCGGGGAAGATGGACATCCATCCGGAACGGATTCCGCTGCGACAACTGCTCGACTACGTGGAAGCGACCTTCCGTCCGATGACCACGCACAAGAGCCTTAGCTTCTCGGTCACCACGGCTCCTGGAGTGCCCGGTGAACTGGTCACTGATGACTCCCGGCTGCGACAGGTACTGCGCAATCTCCTCTCCAACGCCGTCAAGTTCACCGAGGACGGGAGCGTTGAGCTACAGATCGAGCCCGCTGCAACAAGCGAACTGCCGACGGCCATGGACCGCAGCGGCCCGGTCATCGCCTTCCGGGTGAAGGACACCGGTATCGGCATCGCCGAGCAGCAACTCGAAGCGATCTTCGGTGCGTTCCAGCAGGCGGACGGCACCACCAGCCGCCGGTACGGCGGCACCGGGCTGGGCCTGTCGATCAGTCGGGAGATCGCCCAGGTCCTTGGCGGGGTGGTGACCGCGCGGAGCACTCCCGGCACGGGCAGTGTCTTCACCCTGTACCTTCCCATCACCCGGGCGGGCTTCGAGGCCCAGACGGACGGTGCCGACACGGCCAGCCCACCAACCCATGAGCAGCCCCCGATTCCGATGCCGCGCCAGCAGCGCCGTCTACTGGTGATCGAGGAGCGTCCTCACGGCCTGCTCTCCCTCGTCGCCGAGAGCGCTGCCGCCAATCTCCCGGCCGGGCACGAGCGGGCCGATCACCAGCCGGACACCTCCGTGATCACCGCCCTCGGTGCGCAGGAGGCGGCGACGGCCCTCGCCGCGGAACCCGTCCACTGCGTCGTCCTCGACCTCGAACTACCCGACGGCGCGGCGCTACGGTTCCTCGAACACATGGACGGCGACCCGGCCCTCACCGCACTACCGGTGCTCGCCCACAACAACCGGCGTCTCAACCCGGAGCAGGAACAAGCCCTGTTGAGCCGGTCCGAACACCGCCCCCTGGAAGTGCTATCCAGTCTGGACGAGCTGCGCGAGCGCATCGCGCTCCACCTGGCGGCGGAGCAGCCCGGAAGTGTGCTGCCGCTGGTCCGTGCCGAGGACGCGGGTCGACTCGCGGCCCATCCCGTCGACGCGTCGCTTGCGGAACGTACCGTCCTCGTCGTCGACGACGACGCCCGCAACCTGTATGCGCTCAGCGGCATCCTGGAACTGCACGGAATCCGCGTGGTGCACGCGGAGAACGGCCGCAAGGGAATAGAGGCGCTCATCCGTCACCCCCGGGTCGATCTCGTCCTGATGGATGTGATGATGCCCGAGATGGACGGCTACACCGCGACGGAGGAGATCCGCCGCATGCCTGCGTACGCGGAGTTGCCGATCATCGCGGTTACCGCGAAGGCGATGCCGGGCGACCGGGAGAAGAGTCTGGCTTCGGGAGCGAGTGACTACGTGACCAAACCAGTCGACGCGAATGACCTCATCGATTGCGTCCGCCGCTGGCTCCCACCCGGCAAGTAGGCCCAGGCGCGCCCCGTCCTTCCTGACGACCCCCAGCCAGAAATCAGACATCCACGGTGAGCACCCCAGACGAAACCCCAGGACCCGAAAGAGCGGACACGCTGGATGCTCCCTCCCCAGCCGTGCCACCGAACGCTCCCGGCGCGGCGGTGGACAGCGTGGCTCACACGAGTTCCCCCGTCGGCAGACTCGCCGCCACGGTCGAACGGTTGCGGCGCGAAGTCCGAGCGGCTCATGCCGAAGCGGACGGCCGTGCCCTGGTCGAGATGGCGAAAGGCATCCTCATCGAACGGCTGGGATACGGACCCTCCCAGGCCGCCCAGCAACTGGCCACCCTCACCGGCCGCACCGGACTCACCCTGCTGGAACTGGCCGTGGACATCGTGAACGAAGCGTCCCGGGACGATGTCAGTCACGTCGCGGCCGAGTTCCTCCAGCGCACGGCATCTTCTCCCGATAGCCAGGCGCGCCCTTCGGCTGCCGTACGCCTGCGCACGGCTGAGAGCGGCATCCTCGCGGCCGGCGATACACAGGCGATGGCACAGGCACTCCTCCACAATGCCCTGCGCCCCCTCGGGGCCTGCGCGGTCGCGATATGGACCGCCCACGGGGACGGCTCCTTCGCCCTGGCCGGCTCCGCCGGATTCACCCCCCAGGAGGCAGCGCGCTGGCACCACGTGCCGCCCGGAGTCACCACTCTCGCCCGCCGGGCCCTGGACGAACGCGAACCCATCATCCTGCCCAGCCTCATCGAGACGGCGACGCCCTCTTTGGGTAGAAAGGAGTGGCCGCGAGGCGGCAGGATGGCGGTCCCCGCAGGAACAGGAGGGCGCCTGCACGGCGTGCTGGAAATCTGCTGGCCGGGACCGCTGCCGCCGCGGCCCCCGCAGATCGTCCGCCAAATCGAAGCACTCGCCCAGTTGTGTGGGCACACCCTGGAGACCCTGCCCGCCCACAACGCACCCGCGCCGCTCCAACAACCCGGCATGGCAGAACTGATCGACCTCGCGGAAGGAGTCAGCGACCCTCTGCTCCTTCTCACCCCGCTCCTGGATTCCGACGGGCATCTGGTCGACTTTCGCATCCGCCACGTGAACAGCCGATTTGCCGATCCTGCCGGGCGCCCACCCGCCCAGATCCGAGGAGCGCTGCTGCTGGAGGCGTACCCGCTGGCCGCCGAGGACCACGGCCTCTACGGGAAGATCGAGCATGTCCATGCGACCGGAGAGCCCTTCCGCGCCCGGCATATGAATCTCACCGCCCTCGTCGACCAGGTCCCCTTGACCGCGGTCGCCGACGTCAGCATCAGCCGCGTGGGGGAGGCGCTGGTGTTGATCTGGCGGATCGAGGACGAGACCGTACGCCTGGCGAGCCTGTTGCAGCACGCCCAGCGCCTCGGGCGTATCGGTGGCTTCGAAGAGAACCTGACGACCGGCAGCATCACCTGGAACAGCCAACTGTTCGATCTCTACGGCCGACAGCCCACCTTGGCACCCTTGCCGCTGCGCGAACTGGCCGCGCACGCCCATCCAGACGACAGGACCGTCATCGACCGCCTTCTGCACACGGTCTTCCAGTACCGGCGACCCGCCTCCGCAGCCTTTCGCCTGCGCCGTACCGACGGCGTCACCCGGCATATCCGTGTCATCGCCGAACCGGTCCTCGACACCGACCACCAACTCAGGACGGTCCGCGGCGCCTACCAGGACATCTCATCCCAACACTGGACTGAAGTCGCCCTGCACGCCACGCGAGATCAACTCGCCTACAGCGAGGCCGAGTCCGAGGAACGCAACCGCCTTGCCCTACAGCTCCAACACGCCATCATGCCTCCCAGCCAAGGCCCGCTCGACCTCCCCGGCTTGAGCGTCGCCGTGCGGTACCGCCCGGCCGCCACAGACGCGCTCGTCGGCGGCGACTGGTACGACAGCGTCGTCCTGCCCTCCCGGCAGATCCTCCTCTGTGTCGGCGACATTGCCGGACACGGCGTCGGAGCCGCCACCAGCATGGTGGTCCTGCGTAACGCCCTACGGGGACTCGCCGTCACCGGCGCCGGCCCGGGCCAGCTACTCACCTGGCTCAATCTCGTCGCCCACCATCTCACCGAACAGATCACCGCCACCGCAGTCTGCGCCCTCTACGACCCCCGAACACGCGTACTGCGCTGGGCGCGCGCCGGGCACCTCCCGCCCGTCCTGATCCGGAACCAGAAGGCCCAGTCGTTCCCCTTGGGGCGCGGGCTTCTTCTCGGCGCGATACCGCAAGTCCCCTACAGCGAACAGGAAGTGCAACTCGAACAGGGCGACATCTTGCTGATGTACTCCGATGGACTGGTCGAGCGCAAGGACCTCGCCCTCGACGACGCTCTGACCCAGCTGCTCACCACCGCGACAGGACCTGACCAATCCCTGGAACAACGTCTCGACGATCTCCTCTCGCATAGTCAGTCGGACACCGACGATGACACCTGCCTCATCGGTATCCACATCACCTGACACCTGCCGTTGGAGCGCGGAGGAGTCCAGGCGCCGCAAGGGACATGCAGACGCGCCCGGTAGTACTCCGACCGGTTTGGACTCCGGTGCGCCGCGTCCGACGCGCCCTCGGCCACGGTGCTGCGCTCGACCCCGATCCCCGCCTCTGTGGAGCATCACGTCAAGCCCTGGCCCGTCCCATTGGCCGTCGATCAGGAGTTCCCTCTTGCCCACGCCTCTCTGGACGGTAGCGACCGCATGGTTCCGCGCCATCCCCGGCTATCGATCAGGTCTGTTGTGAGGGTGCCCGCATAGGCGGGTCGGCTATAGGGCAGCCTCCTCCCGTCTCATGGCAGGAACCTGGACGGAGTCCTCTTCTCGTGCGCGTACTGTTCACCACTCTCGGCAGCCCTTCCCATGGGCGCGCCCAGTTGCCACTGGCCCGAGCCCTCGCCGCAGCAGGGTGTGAGGTGCTGGCGGCCACTACCCAACCCGTCGCCGAGGTCTTCAAACAGGACGACGTCAGGGTGACGAGCTGTATCAGCGGGTTCAATCCGGGCTCCCACGCGACGCCGTCCCAAATCATGGAAATCACCGACCGCACCGACTTGAATCCCGAGCAGCGACGGGCGCTGTTCTTACGGGTCATGTCACAGGTTCTGTCCGGTCCGATGGCCCGGGACGTTCTTGATGCGGTGCTCCCCGTGGTGCGAGACTTTCGGCCGGAGCTGATTCTTCGCGACGGTATGGACCTGGGCAGCGTCCTGATCGGTGAGATGCTCGACATTCCCCAACTGCCCACTCCCTCCGGGGCACTCAACGCGTTCGACCCGGCTGAGCTCCTGCCGGGTCTCAACATCCTGCGGGAAGAGCATGGGCTACCCGCACATGAGGATCCGCTGTCGATCGTCCCGCGGGGGCGCATCGACTATGTGCCGCCCGACTACTCCTTCGCCCGGTATCTGCCGGTGGCGCGGTCGTACCGGCAGACGGTGACCGTGGACCGCAGATCGGTCCTGCCGCGGTGGGTTGTGGATCTGCCCACCGACCGACCGCTGGTGTTCGCCGCCATCGGCACGGCACTTCCCATGATCCACGAGAAGACTCCCGACCAGGAGGCCGGGAAGCCACCGTTCTTGATGCCGGATCCGGTCGACACCCTGCGGTCGATCATCGAGGCCGCAATCCGGTTGGACGACTGCACCGTCCTCGTGGCGACCATGGGTCTCCCCGTGGACATCGATCCCCTACCGTCGCATATCCACATCACCGAGCGTCTGCCGCAGCCGCTGCTGCTGGAATCCGTCGACCTGTTCCTCACCCACGGCGGATTCAACAGCGTCCGGGAGTCGCTGCGCACGGCCACACCCATGGCGGTGCTCCCTCAGTTTGGAGATCAACACGGCAACGCACGCCGCGTCGAGGAACTCGGACTCGGACGAGAGATCACCGACAACACCCCCGACGGCATCACGACGGTCTGTCGCCAGGTCCTGGCGGATCGGGTGATCGGCGCGAACACCCGCCGGGCGCGCCTGGCGACACTTACGCTCCCAGAGATCGAGAGCGCAGTTGCCGACTTGGAGCAACTCGTCCGCTAGCAGGACACACGCGCGTTCCGGTGCTAAGCCTTCGGGAGCCGGGCAGCGGAGTCGCTCGTGGCCTCGACGCCAGAGCCGTCAACGCCCATGCATCGGATCCGCCTACAGATGGCTTTGTCCGGTCCCGGGATCCCAACATGTCCGGGTGGAACGGAATGGCCGATGCGCGGGTTCGACTGTCCGCCACGGGGTTGGTGTACGCGTCCTCGGTCGGCGCCCACTCGCCGGGACCCAAGGACCGAACGGTGGACGAGGCCCGGCCGATCCACGGATGGTCAGGCGTCGCCTACACCCGTAGCACCGCGCGCGCATCCGCGAAGGCCGCGTGCGTTGTGCCTCGCGGCGGGGACTCCGCGTGGCCCTCGGTTCCCCGCGGACCTCTTCGACGTACGCCTCTGCACGCTGCCGAATAGGGACCTGCGGTCCGCGCTGGCTGCCATCTGAGCAGTGCACCTCCTGCCCGCCTCGCCGCAACTGATTCGACGCCGTCCTTCGACTTCCGCTGATGGACACCACCCGTGCTCGCAACGTACTGGGCTGGCAATCCCGATGCACGGCGACTGAGGCCGTCCAGGCAGCGCCACAGGGGATGCGAGACGGGGACGGGCTGCCGACCGCCCACGGGTGGGTCGTGCCTTGGGCTGATCAGTGGGCGGGACGACTGAAGTGGCGGCGTGAGAGACCTTGTTGGCCGCCCGGGGGCGGATTCGTGGCTGAGTTTTTCACAAAGGCACAAGCGTTCAACACGTTCACGCTTCCGATTGCGCATGGACTCTTGCGGCGCCGGATCGCGGCAAGAAGGGCGGAGACGAAGAACGGATTATCTGGACCGGGGGTACCGACGGCACGAAGGGTGCCGACCGAGCAAGTCCGCCGCACCTCGGTGGGGATGGCGGCTAGACCGGCTGCGGGTGCGACGGTTCCCGTTGGTTCGAAGACACAACATGTCGTTGTGTCTCGCCGAGTGTGTGAGGTATCCGTCCTGCGCTCGAAGGCTGGGTTGGGTCCCCTGCCTCCGCGGGGTTTCGACTCGATGTCGGCACTCCCTTCTCAACAGGCTTCTGACAGTGCCCGGCCACGGGGTCGGGCCTGACACCAAGACGCAAAGGAGCAAGAAGAATGACGATGGATTCCCAGTTCGACACGGCAGTGGCCGCGTAT
Organism: Streptomyces sp. NBC_00690; assembly: GCF_036226685.1. Classification (NCBI taxonomy): domain Bacteria; kingdom Bacillati; phylum Actinomycetota; class Actinomycetes; order Kitasatosporales; family Streptomycetaceae; genus Streptomyces; species Streptomyces sp. NBC_00690. The sequence continues at coordinate 906,775 of NZ_CP109009.1, read as the reverse complement.
GAACGCAGCATGGAGGAGATGCCCTTTCGGGAGCACGTGGAGGCGTACAGCTTTTTGAACGCGGTCGGCGACGTCGTCGGGCGCGATGTGCTCGACCTGGGCTGTGGCAGCGGGTTGTACGCCCGCCGGTTGCGCGGTGCAGGGGCGGCTCGGGTCGTTGGCATGGACGAGTCCGGTGCGATGGTGGAGCATGCGCGACGGCGCGACGAGCGCGAGGGGTTGGGTGTGGAGTACCTGGCCGCGAACGCCACCGATCCGGCCGCCGGTGATCTGCCCGGCATCGCCGGGGCGTTCGATGTGGTCACTGCCGTGTACGTACTGCCCTATGCGCCCACCCGGGAGGCGTTGGAGGGGTTCTGCGCCACTGCGCGTCGGGCGCTACGCCCTGAGGGCGGGCGGTTCGTGGCCGCAGTCCTCAACCCCGAATTCTCCACCGACCCCCAGTGGTACCGCGGCTATGGCATGTGTCTGAGCGCACGGCAATCGCCGGCGGAGGGCACCCCGGGGCACCTGCGGGCCTGGGTCGGGCCGGAGGTGCTCGACCTGGACTTCTTCCGCTGGTCCGCGGCAGCGCATGAACAAGCCCTGGCGGCAGCCGGCTTCGACCGTGTCTCGTGGATCAACCCGACCGTCTCCGAACAGGGACTGGCGAAGTACGGAGAGACGTTCTGGGCAAACTACCTCGCCTGCCCCCACGCGCTGATCATCCACGCACAGGCGGGCCCCGAGCCCGAACTCGCCGACCGCCCGCTCCCGGCAAAGGACACCGACCCAGCTCCCGCGAAGTGAGACTCCGACTCCCATGAGCCGACTCTCCGCAGTTCCCCCACCTCGCAACGACAACCGAAAGTTGAGGTCACCAGCATGAGTCACAGCATGGCTGCCCACGCACCCGCTCCCGACACAAACTGCGCGCGCTCGGTGCCGCAAGAACCCATCACTCCCAGCGGCTTCCGGGTGGAGGGCCTCGACCTCCACGACCCCCGCCTTGCCGAGCGATACGGCACCGTTGTGCTGGGCCTGTCACCGTTCAACTCCTTCTACTCCACGGAAACCGTGACGGCGTTGTGTCGAAGCGCCTCGGAGTCCTTCGCCGATGTGCATGTGGTTCTTCCGGGGGCTCCCGAAGCAGCGCTGCGCTACATCTCCGCAGGCAAGGCGCCACGGCGCGCAGTCCAGCGTTCCAAGCGTGTCATCCACAACATGCGCAATGTGGCGCGCCGCACCCTGGCCGAATGCGAGGTGCCCGACACGGACTCCAGGGTCCACGTGATGACCCGCTTCGCCGCACACCCGCGCTACCGGGAGATTCGGACCCGCATCGAGACGGCGTACCGCACACAGGCCCCGATGCGAGAGGCGGTGTGTTCGATGACCCGCACGGCCCTGGCGACCTCCATCGACTCCGAGCCCACCCCGGCCCAGATCGAGGACAACACGCGCTACATCTTCGCCGAATCTCCGCTGCTGCTGGACTCGACCGGAGTGCTGGCGCGGTCCCGAGCACTGTTCGTGTACCACCGCAGGGTGCCCGTCTACGACGTGGTGGCCTACGGGCAGATTCCCGGCCTCACCATCGGAGCGGGCCATGTCCTGTCCGTACTCACCGACGAGAGGAACGACCGTGATGACCACGATTCCCGATGAACTGACCTGGCCCGACTCCTTCCCCACCCGCGGACACGGGCTGCCACCGGAGATGTTCGACCGCCTGCGGCGCGAGCGGCCCGTCGCCCGGGTGACATTCCCTTCCGGGCACCGGGCGTGGCTCGTCACCCGCCGCTCCGACATCACCGCAATCGGATCAAGCCGTAGCTTCTCCCGCGACCTCACCTGCCCCGGCGGGCAGCGCATCGCCGGAGAGGACTTCAACAGCGTGCCAGGCGGCATCTTCAACCTCGATCCTCCCGCGCACACCACCGTGCGGCGCGTGGTCCAGCCGTTCTTCAACCAAGCCGCCGCGACCGCCCTCAAGCCCGCGGTTGCTTTGGCCGCCGCAGACCTGGCGAAGGCGCTGCGCGATGGCGCCAACCCCGCTGATCTGCACGGTACTTACGCGCATCCGCTGGCGGCGACACTGGCCTGCGACCTCATGCGCGTGGCACCTCGACAACGCCGCAAGATCGTGCCCCGACTGCGCTCCCAGGTCGACTACACAACACCGGCCGCCAAGATCGATACATCCACCCGATGGATGCTCGACTTTGCCGACGAAGTCATCGACGCCAAGTCGGTGGACCATGATGACGCACGCGAACCACGGGACCCGGTGGAGGCACTGATCCGCGCCCACCGCCACGGAACCATCACCCGAGAACAGTTGCACGCCACGGTGATGTACCTGTTCGTCACCTCCGCCGAGCCGGTCACCGGCCCCGTCACCACCGGCGTCTACACCCTGCTCCGACACGGCGACCAACTCGCCCGAATACAGCGAGATCCCACCCTATGGCCCGCCGCGGTGGCCGAACTCCTGCGACTGCACCACAACGGTATGACCTCCATGCCCCGCCTCGCGCTGACCGACACCGAACTGCACGGGGTGCTCATCCGGGCAGGTGACGCCGTCGTCACTCCATGGGTCGCCGCGACATGGGACCCAGAGCACTACAAGCAACCGGAACGATTCCGCCTCGACCGCAGTGCACAGGAGGACCCGGCCGTCACCTTCGGCACCGGCCCCCACTTCTGCCTTGGAGTCAATATCGCCCGCATGTACCTGGAGACCGCACTCTCCACCCTGTTCGAACAACTGCCTGACCTGGCCCTGGCGGCCAAACACGAGGACATCGCCTGGGAACCGGACAGCTACCTGTTCACCCGGCCGGTGGAACTACCCGTTACCTGGTCCTGAACCATTGCTCCCAGGGTTCGGCAACGAGTGGATGGCTCCAGCCGGTGGTGCGACATCCTCGTGCCCCCGCATCACGAGCCGGCCTCTCGGTTCGAGCACGCGGTTCCCCTGAAAGTGCGCCCGTCGAAGTGCGCCCGCGCGACGCGAGGAACCCTGGGGGCCGGGCCGCAGCGGCAAACACCTCGATGGCTCCGAATCCGCCCCTCCTCATTTGGTCGTACTGGCATAAAATCCTCCAAGTGAGGAGGTGTCGTGATCACGACCTCTGCGAGGCGCTACATCTTCGCCGATGTCCTGTCCAAGCTTGGGAGCCGTGCAGTCGCCTGCGTCGAAGATCGGCGTCCCCGGCCGCTCTCCGAGGCCGCCTGCTAGCCGGTATCGCACTTCAACCCCCCAGTGGAGGTCCGATGAGCTACTTCCTCCCCGAAGACGATGCGGTGCGCACGGCATGCCAGGGGCTGGCGCTGACGTATCCCGGAATCGGCCTGTGCGTCGAGCCCCTCTATCTGCTTGCGACCAGGCCCGCGCCCCCACGCAGGGTGGCGCTGGTGACCGGGGGCGGTGCCGGTCATGAGCCGCTGCATACCGGTCTCCTCGGCCGAGGCGGACTGGACGCCGTGATACCCGGCCCGGTCTTCACCTCACCCAGCAGCGCACAGATCACCGCGGCCACTCAGGCGGCAGCCGCTCTCGGCCAGCGCGACGGCGTCCTGCACATCGTGAAGAACTACACGGGTGACCGCATCAACTTCCGCCTCGCCGCCGAACAGGTCCGCGCGGCGGGCATTCCGGTGGCCGAGGTAGTCATCGATGACGACCTCGCCACCGAGGGTGCTGCCGCCGGGCGCCGGGGCACGGCGGCTACGGTCGTGGTGGAGAAGCTGCTCGGTGCCATGGCCGACCAGGGGGCCGACCTCGACACCCTCGCCGCACTGGGCAACCAGGTCGCCGCCGCCTCCCGCAGTCTCGCCGTCTGCGCACGCGCCCACACCACCCCCGCCACCAGGGCACCCGCCTTCCGGCTGGAACCGCACGAGCTGGATTACGGAATCGGCATCCACGGCGAGCGTGCCGCCCACACCACCACCGAACCCCACATCGTCGGCCGCCTTGTCACCCGCATGGTCGATGAGCTCCTCGGCAGTGTGACACCGGGTGAGTACGGAGTGATCGCACTCGTATCCGGTCTCGGCGGAACCAGCGACCTCGAACTACATGCCATCGGCGCGCTGCTCCACCACGACCTCACCACCCGTGGCATCCACGTCCACGCCCTGGCGGCGGGTACCTACGTCTCCGCCCTCGACATGGCCGGCTTCAGCATCACACTGACCGCCCTAGCCCCCGCCTGGCCGGGTCTGTGGGACCTGCCAACGGACACACCCCTGCGCCTCCCGGGTCCCGCTGCCTCCCGCACCACCACCCTGACACCTCCCACCACCACGTTCGACCACCAGGGCCGAGAGCAGGAACAAGGACAAGGCAGCCGCGCCTTCCTCGATGAACTCGCGCGGCTGTGCGCCCAGGCCCACAGCGACCTCACCGCACTGGACCAGGCGAGTGGAGACGGGGACTTCGGCGACAACTTCTGCGGTGGCGTGGCCACAGCGGTCCGCCACGCCACTGCGACAGGTCTCACGGGTACCACAGCGCTCGCCGACACCTTCCGCGACCGCGTCGGAGGCTCCAGCGGCCCCCTCTTCGGTATTCTCTTCTCCGCTCTGGCTCCCGGGGCCGACCACACCCCACCAGACATTCCCGCCATCGGTGCTGCGCTGCACCGGGCGTTGAGCCGGATCACCGCCATCGGAGGCGCGTCCCCGGGCGACTGCACGCTGATCGACGCCCTCGCCCCCGCCTCCGAAGCGATGGTCGCAACCCACCCCTCGGACTCACGACGACCTCTGACCGCGGCGGCGTTGGCAGCCGTCGAAGGAGCGCGTGCCACCGCCGAGCTCACCGCCCGCAGGGGCCGAGCCAGCTATACCGGCCACCGCTCCGCCGGTCGCCCCGACCCGGGCGCCGTCGCGGTCGCCCTCGTCCTCATCGCTCTCGCCCGGGTACACGAACCCCACCCCGCAGCAGAACTCCCCGAACTCCCGACCATCACCCGCTAGCCGTGAGGGTGCCCGCCCGGCAGTGGCCCGACGGATGTGCCCTGCCCCGCAAGGTCCTCCGTGCTCGCAAGCTGACGCCGGGGATCCTCCCGTTGGTTGACCGAGGATGTTGGCCATGTGAGCGATCGCACCCCCGTCACGGATGCCAGCCCCGGCAGCAAGTCAGTGCATCTGGGCAGCGTTCAGCGCCGCATCGGTGCTCGGGCGTTGCCCATGGCCGTGCTGTCGCCAAGGCTCTGCCCTTGGCGAGTGAGGTATGCCTAACTTGTGGCGCGTTATAGTGCTGCGCGTGCAAGTGGGCGAGGGGGCGAGGGGGCGAGACGAGTGGGCGAACTGCGAGAGGTCATCGCACCGTACGGCATATCCACGTCACGGATGCGCCGTGAGCGGCATCCACAGGGGCGGACCTGGGAGCCGCACTCTCATCCGTTTGATCATGAGTTGCTCTGGGGGGTCACGGGTACAGCCGTCACCGCCGTGGTGGACGGTGTGTCCTGGACCGTCCCACCGACCGTGGGACTCTGGCTCCCCGCGGGCACGGTGCACGCGGTCTCCACGGGCCCGGGGGCGGACTTCAACACCACCTACTTCCGGGCCGAAGTCTTCACTCCGGCATCGACCACACCCGGGGTCTGGGGACGGCCTGGGCTCGTCGCGGTCTGTGCGGCCTTGCGCGAGATACTGCTGCACATGAGGCGGTACGGCATGCTGCTGGCTGCCCGGCACCGAGCTGAGCAGGTCGCGTTCGACCTGCTGCAACCCCTGGAGATCGCCGCGGTGGAGGTGCCGATGCCCACCGATCCGCGAGCGCTGGTCGTCGCCGAGGCGCTGACCGCCGATCCTGCGGACCCTCGCGGTCTCACGGACTTCGCCCGGCTCTCCGGCTGCGGGGTGCGGACCCTGACGCGCGTCTTCACCACCGACACCGGAATGAGCTTCGTGCAGTGGCGCACTCAGGTCCGCATCCGAGCGGCCCTGACCTATCTGGCCGCTGGCCTGCCCGTCTCCGTGGTGGGCCGACGGGTGGGATACAGCACGCCCAGCGCCTTTGTCGCCGTCTTCCGTCGGGTCACCGGGCGGACACCCGGTGAGTGTTTCGGCCTCATCGAGGACTCTGGGTACGAGGGGTATGAAGGTTTCGAGGGGGCGGTGGGGTAGTCAGCAGTTCGGGTGTTGGGCGCTGTGCGGTCCACGCCTGCCAGAGCTCCGCGTAGCGCCCCTGTGCGGCAAGGAGCTCTCGATGGGCACCCTCTTCGACGATCTTGCCCGCCTCCAGCACCACAACGCGGTCCGCCGTGGCGGCCTGGTTCAATCGATGGGCGACCGTGATGGCCGTACGCCCCTTCACCACGGCATCGGTGGCCGCCTCCAGGGTGCGCGCTCCCGCGCTCCCCGCTTCGGCCGTGGCTTCGTCCAGCACCACCATCAGCGGGTCGAGGAGCAGGACTCGGGCCAAGGCGAGTTGTTGTGCCTGAGGTGCGGTGAGGGGGTGACCGCCCGCCCCGACCCGGGTCTGACGACCCTCGGGCAAGGTGTCTATCCAACGGTCCGCACCGACCGCTCGCAGCACCTGTTCCAATGCGGCGTCGTCCGCCTCCGGGCGAGCCAGCCGCAGATCGTCGGCGAGGGTACCGACGAACACATGGGTTTCCTGGGTCACCAGAGCGACCGTGCGTCGAGTGAGCACCGCGCCCATCTCCCGGGGTTCGACACCGCCGATGCGAACAGTTCCGCTCAGGGGCTCGTACCCGCCCGCGATCAGTTGCGCGAGGGTTGACTTGCCTGCTCCGGTGCTGCCTACGAGCGCGACCCGCTCGCCCGGCGCGATTGTCAGGCTGACTCCGGAAGGCACTTCAAGCCCTTCCCGATGGCAGTAGGACACCGTGGCGAGTTCGAGGGAGCTGTCCGCAGCGCGGGGTGGGTCGATCGGCTCCGGGACGCGGGGGAGCGAGGTCACCCCGACCAGACGGGCCAGTCCAGCCCCCGCCTCCTGAAGTTCGTCGAAGACGCTGAGCAGCGCACCGATTGGATCGAAGAGGCGGTGGAAGAGGAGCGCGGCGGCCGTCGCCTCGCCGATGGTGGCCGTCCCCTCGCGCACCAGGTGGAAGCCGAGCGCAAGGACGGCCGCGAGGCCGATCAACTCGGCCAGGTTGAGGCGTCCGAAGAAGCGGGTGCGCAAGGTGGTCGCCCGCAAGCTGTACTCGACGGCCGCACGGGACCGGTCCGCGATGGCGTCCAGATGGCGGGGGCCCAGGCGCAGCGCGGCGACGGTGTCGACCGCACCGAGTGCGTCGAGAAGCCGTTGTGCGCGCTCCCCCTCGACTTTCCGCTCGGCCTGGTAGACCGGCTTGGAGCGGCTGAGGTACCAGATCAGCGCCCGGAGTTGGATGGGCGCCGCGAGCAGTGCGGCAACGGCGAAACGCCAGTCGAGCGTACCCATCCCGACGAGGGTCAGGACCACGCCGAGAGCCGCGGTCACAAAGATCGGCACCGCGTTGGAGGCCGCGTCGGTGACGACTCGTACGTCCCCGGTGATCCGCGCGACGAGGTCGCCTCGACCGGATCGTTCCACGTCCTTCGACGGCAGGTGCAGGGCACGGTCGAGCACGTCCTCACGGAGATCGGCGACCACGTTTTCGCCGACATGGATCACCAGATAGTGGCTGAGTGCTCCCAACACCGCTTGGAGAAGTGCGATCGCGGCCAGTGCCGCTCCCCACACATGGAGCGAGTCCACGGCATCCGCGCCATGGCGCACCACTTCGTCGACCATCCGGCCCAACACCAGGGGGGTCGCCAGACCGGCGAGGGTGTTTGCCACCAGCGGGACGATCGCCCCGACCGCCCGGCCGCGATGCGGTCGCAGGAGACCGAGGGCCGCCCGTCGAGTCTGTGCCGTATCGGCCGTCGGCAGGAGCGTGTCGAGAACGGGCCCGAGCGGGTTCGTACCGTTGTCCGTCAGGGTCATGCCAGCACCGTCGCTCGGTAGGACGCCGATGTCGTGAGGAGTTCAGCGTGGCTGCCGACGGTGGTGTTGCGGCCGTCGGCCAGCACGACCACCCGGTCGCAGACCGCGAGCAGGGTTGGGCTGGTGGTCACCAGGACGGTGGTGTGGTTCGCCCGGGCCGCGCGCAGTCCGACGGCGACACGCGCCTCCGTGACACTGTCAACGGAGGTCGTGGGGTCATGCAGAACCAACACGGGTGCCCCGGTGGCCAACGCCCGGGCCAGGGCGATGCGCTGGCGCTGCCCACCGGAGAGCGTCAGTCCCCGCTCGCCGATCGCGCTCTGCAACCCCTCGGGCAGTGCGTCGACCACATCGTTGACACAGGCTGCGGTCAGAGCCGCGTCGATCGTCTCCTGGGTGATCGGGCGTTCGTAAGGGGTGATGTTCTCCACGATGGTTCCCGCGAAGAGGGCCGCGTCGTGCGGTGGAGCGACCAGGGTGCGCCGCACCTCGTCCGGGTCACGCTGGTGGATCGCAACCCCGTCGACGTACACGGCTCCGGCGTCGGGGTCGATCCGCCGGGCGCAGCAGTCCAGTAGGGCACGGGCGTGTGCGGCGTCATCGGTGACGATCCCCACGAGTTCGCCGGGCCCGGCGTGGAACGTCACCTCGGTCAGATCACCTCCGGCGCCCGCGGGCCCACGGATGGTCAGCCCTTCCACCCGGAGGGAGCCGATGGTGGCGCCCGGAGCCGGGTGCGCATCGGCGGGCTCGGCAGGTGTGTGAGTGGTTACCGAAGGAGCGCTCCCGAGAGTTGCGGCCACCCGCCGGGCCGAAGCACGGGCACGGGCGAGACCCGAGCCGAAGTACGCCACATCGACCAGGGGGCCGCGCAGGAACTGGGCCAGACCCACGACCGCGACGAGTTCGCCCACCGTGATGCTGCCGTGCGCTGCCATTCGCGCGCTCACCAGGGCGATCACAACGAGAAAGCCACCGGTGACCAACGTGTTGGCGGCCGTGTAGCAGGCTTGGGCACGTTCGGTGCGCAGGGTCGCGGCGAGCGCCGTGCGGCTGACCGCGCGATAGCGCCTGGCCGCATGGGGCTGGGCGCCGATGCCGTCGAGCACGCGCAGTCCGGTCAGAAGATCCGTCGCGGTGGCTCCGGCCTGTGCCGCGGATGCGTAGTCGTGCTCCGTACGCCGTTCCAGTGGGCGGCTCGCGTACTGCATCGCCACCAGCACGGGCGGGGTGCCGAGGAGAACCAGGAGGCCCAGCGGTACGGAGATCAACAGCAGCGCCACCGCAGCCGTGACGATCGCGGCAGCGGCGGCGAACTTGGTGCTGAGCGTATGTGTGAAGCGGGCGACGTTCTGGGCGTCCGCCGTGGCGAGGGAGAAGAGCTCGCCGGGCATGCGGCGGCTCGCCATGCCGCTGGGGTCGAGCGCCCTTTGGGCGATGGACATCCGGACGCTGTGCCCACCGAACTCGGCCACATGAGCCGCTGCCCGGGCTGCGTACCGCCAGGACAGCAGCAGCCCGCCGAACAGTACGGTGAGGATCAGCAGCCAACGGCCGAGTGCGGCCGAATCCCCGGTGGCGACGGCGCGGTCGATGATGGCGCCGATGGTCACCGGTATCAGTGCCTCTGCGACATCGTGGCCGGTCAGCCCAGCCGAGGCGGCGGCAAGACGGCGACCTCGTCGCTGACCGGTGAGCGCGTCGCGCAGCACGGAGCGGGCAGTGACGGATTGCGGAAGGACACCTGTTGCCGTGGCTGGTGGGGGAGGCGCGGACGGCGCATCGAGGTGGGCGGGCATGAGAGCCGACCGTACCGTCGGTGCTCCCGGCGTTCCCTGGGACGGGCCATTTCCTGTTGTGAACGGGCCATTGGCCGGCCGAGTGGCCGCATCGCGATAGGAACTGGCGTATGCCCGACATCGTATGTTGCATCCTGCTCACTCCGTCGACTATTCATAGGTAAGGCTTACCTAAGACAATTCTTCGCAGTCCTCTGTATGAACCGCCCCGGAGGCGTCAATGCCGGTTGCACCACCACGACCGAGACCCCTGCTTCGCCCGGCTTCCCGAGTGACCCGGCGCCGGTTCGCGATCGGGGCCGGAGTCCTCACCACTGCGGGAGCGCCCACGGCCTGCGGCAATGGATTGAGCGGTTCCGTCCGTCCGTCGCCAAGGAAGCGGGCCTCGACGTCCTCTTCTACGACCCAAAGGACGAGCAGAACAGCTTCGAGCTGTCCTCCGAGCAGTTCGACCGGCTCGACCGGGCCGATCTGGTGATCCGGCAGGACGTCGACGCAGAGGCGGCCAAAGTGCTCGACGCCCGCCCCACCTGAAAACAACACCCCGCAGTCCCCCATCGCAAGGTGGTCACCATGGACGCCCGCTTCAGCGCCGGCCTGGTCCTGACCGCAACCGGATTCCTCGATGTCCTCGCAGAAGCAGCGGAGCTACACGCATGAGCCCTCACCACGTCCTTCGGAGAACTTCCATGGCCCACCAGGGCACGAGCGGGCGCAGTGACACCCGGAGTTGCTGCCGGAACGTTTCACCGACCGGGCGTCAAGGGGTTTCCCCCACGCATCTCGTCCACAACGAGCTCACCCGCCGCGGCTTCGGGAGGGGAGTGGGCGCCCTCACCCTGGGCGGCTTGCTCGTCGCCTGCGGCGGCAACAACGGCTCGGATGATGTACGCGACTCCGGTAGCAGCGGCTCCGACACCATCGACTTCTCCTACCAGGGCTACCGGGCCAAGATCCCCGCCAACCCGAAGCGCGTCGTCGCCCTCGACCCGCGCACCGGCATGGAGTTCGCCGTGATGGCCGGCTACCCCATCGTCGCCGGATACCGGCTGGAGAAGGGCAATCACCTCGCCGCCCAAACCCCCTCGGGATTCAAGGCGCTCGAAGGTAACGAGACCGAGCCGAGCGCCGAATCGGTGCTGGCCCAGGAACCGGACCTGCTAGTCATCGGCGAGGACTGGTGGAAGTTCTACCAGGAGAAAAAGCTCCTCACTGAGGACATCGCTCCCGTACTCGTCGTCGGCGGCGGCTTCAGCCCGTTCTGGCGCCGCCACACGGAAGAGCAACTCACACTCCTCGGTCGGGAACAGCAGGCGAAGAAGCGACTCACCACTTACGACACCCGGCTGGCCGCTGCCCGCAAAGAGGTCGGGCGGCTGATCAAGGGCAAGAAGATACTCGTCGCCGGCGCCGAGAACCCCCAGTTCTGGGCCCAGACCCGAAGCTTCTACCTCAGCGTCGCCAGGGACCTCGGCATGGACGTGATGTTCTACGACCCCGAGCGCGACATCAGCAGCGGCAAGTCGAATGAGTACTACAGCCTGGAGAAGGTCGATGCCTTCGCCCCTGCCGACCTGATCATCCTCCAGAACCCGGACGACCCCGCCACCCGCGCCAAGACCTGGCAGCGGCTGCCCGCCGTCCGAGCCGGCCGAGTCGCCCCCCTGAACTACTACAGCAACGCCGGCCTCGCCCTCACCGCCACGGCCCTGCTCGACGAACTCGTCTCCGCCGCGAAACTCCTGGGGTGATCGGCACATGAAAGACCTGCTGCACCGCGGAACGGTGCTCACCACCAACTACCTCACCCCCGGCATGATCCGGATCGTCTTCGGCGGTGCCGGGCTGAGCGCCTTCAAGACCTCCGGCGTCGGGGATGAGTATCTGCGGCTGCACTTCCCCGTCCCCGGAACCGGCGAGTTGGTCCTGCCACGACCCGAACTGGACTGGACCTACCCCGCCGACAGGGAACGCTCACCGTGCGAGCGGTACACCGTCAGGCGGTACGACCCCGAGCGCGGCGAAGTCACCTTCGACTTCGTGGTCCATGACGGCGGGGTGGCCAGCTCCTGGGCGAAGGCCGCCCGACCCGGCGATGAGCTAGGCATCGGCTCCCCGCGCGGACTGTACGACCCCCCAGCGGGGGTCGACCACCAACTACTGGCCGCCGATGCGACGGGCCTGCCGGCCGTGGGACGACTCGTGGAGCAACTTCCCGCAGGCACCCGCGCCACCGTGATCGTCGAGGTGGCCGACGCCAGCCACGAACAGACGATCCACTCCGCGGCGGACGTGGAGTTCGTCTGGCTTCACGGCGCAGGCAACGGCATCGGACCCAGTCGGCTGGAGGAAGCCGTCCGCACCCTGGCCAGACCCGGTGTCGCGCCCGGCTATGTCTGGGTCGCCGGCGAGAGCCACGCGGTCCGCGGTATCCGCCGCTACCTCCGGCACGACCTCGGTCTGGCCGCCCGCATGTACAAGGTGGTCAGCTACTGGCAGTACGCATCCAAGGAGTGGGAAGACCGCTGGGCCGCCCTCGATCCAACCGTCCGACAGCAACTCGACGACGCCTTCGACTCCATGCGCGACCACGCGATCCGCGGGGCGGAAGGCGATGAGGCGAGCATGGAGCAGAGCGAGGACATCCTCGACTCCGTGGAAGAGACCATGGAGAGAGCCGGGCTGTGACCAGTGTGACCACCGAGGGCCGCAATCGCGCGGCTCGCGAGAGTCCGCGGCCCGGTGTCGCACCGACCGCCGCACGCCGCTCGCTCTGGCTGCTGCTTGCCGTGGCAGTGCTCCTGGCGACGCTGCTCCTGAGCGTGGGCGTGGGCTCCAAATACCTTCCGCCCGCGACCGTATGGGATGGACTGTTCCACTACACCGGCTCCAACGACCATGTGATCATCCGTGATCTGCGGCTGCCCCGCACCCTGCTGGGCCTGCTGGTCGGCATGGCCCTCGGGGTGGCGGGCGCGGTCATCCAGGCACTCAGCCGCAACCCGCTCGCCGACCCGGGCATCCTCGGTGTCAACGCCGGCGCCGGATTCGCCGCCGTGCTGGCCATCGCACTCCTGGGGCTCACCGATCTGCGCCAGTACATTTGGTTCGCCTTCCTCGGCGCGGTCCTGGCCACCATCGCCGTGTACGCGATCGGTTCACGGGGCCGTGGCGGCGCGACGCCCATCCGTCTCACCTTGGCGGGTGTGGCGACCGGCGCCGTACTCAGCGGTATCAGCTCCGGCATCACCCTGCTCGACCCCAAGACCTTCGACCGGATGCGGTTCTGGGCGGCGGGCTCCATCGCGGGCCAGGACATGCAGACCGTGGCGCGGATCGCGCCGTTCCTGGTGGGGGGACTCCTCCTCGCCCTGACGCTGGCCCGCCCGCTCAACGCGGTCGCCCTCGGCACCGACACCGCCCGCGCCCTGGGCGTCAACATCAACCGGACCCGGCTGCTCAGCCTCGTCGCCCTCACCCTGCTCTGCGGCGGGGCGACCGCGGTCGCCGGGCCCATCGCCTTCATCGGTCTGATGATCCCGCACGTCGCACGCTGGATCGTCGGCCCCGACCAGCGGTGGATCCTTCCCTATACCCTCGTGCTGTCACCGATCCTGCTGCTCAGCTCCGACATCATCGGACGGCTGGTGCTACGACCGGGCGAACTCCAGGTCGGCATCGTCACCGCGTTCGTCGGCGTACCCGTACTCATCGCGCTGGTACGACAGCAGAAGGCGAGCGGACTGTGACCACCCCTCTGGACAGCAAGCCGGAGCAGACAAGCAAGTCGGAGCGGATCAGCAAGCCGAATCGGCCCGGTGTGGCACCCACCAAGGCAGCCAACCGGTTCGGCCGCACCGCCGTCGACTTCGGGCGCCCCATTCGCGTGATGCGCCTTCACGATCTACGCGGCGGTCGACTCTCGCTCCGCCTGGACACCCGCGCGACCATCGTCTGTCTGCTCCTGCTGACCGTCACCGCGACCATCGGCATCCTCACCCTCGGCAGCGGCGAGTACACCGTGCCACCCGGCGATGTCATCCGGGCGTTGCTCGGCGACGCCACCACCAAGGTGCACATGGTTGTCATCGAGTGGCGGCTGCCCCGGGTGCTGCTGGCCGTCCTGTGCGGAGCGGCGCTCGGGGTGAGCGGTGCCATCTTCCAGTCACTGACTCGCAATCCGCTGGGCAGTCCCGACATCATCGGATTCAACACCGGTGCCAACACCGGCGCACTGGCCGTCATCATGCTGGCGCACGGGGGCTACTACCAGGTGGCGGCGGGCGCAATGGCAGGCGGTATTGCCACGGCCGCCGTCGTGTACCTCCTCGCCTACCGGCAGGGCATCCAAGGGTTTCGTCTGATCATCGTCGGCATCGGAATCAGCGCACTGCTCGCCTCCTTCAACACCTGGATGACCCTCAAGGCGGACCTGGAGACGGCGATGGCGGCGGCCGTCTGGGGTGCCGGCTCCCTCAATGGTCTGAGCTGGGAACAACTGGGCCCGGTCGCCGTCGTACTCGCCCTACTGCTGCCGGTGGTGCTGTTCCTGGCGAGCCGGATGCGGATGCTCGAAATGGGCGATGACACCGCGCGTAGCCTCGGAGTGCGGGTGGAACCCAACCGGCTGGCGCTGGTGGTCACCGGTGTCGCACTGACCGCGCTGGTGACCGCCGCCGCCGGTCCCATCTCCTTCATCGCCCTGGCCGCACCCCAGCTGGCCCGCCGACTGGTCCGCTCTCCCGGGGTCTCGGTACTGCCGTCGGCGGTGATGGGAGCAGCCTTGCTGGTCACCAGCGACTGGGTGGCACAACGGGCCTTCGCGCCCCTTCAGCTACCGGTGGGTGTGGTGACGGTCAGCATCGGTGGCGTATATCTGATCTGGCTGCTGCTCGGTGAGGCCCGGCGCCAGTGAACACCATCGACAAACCTTGCCGCAGGCGTCTTCGGTACGAATCTCCCGCACGAACGGATCCCGCTCGATGACCATCCACCAAGCCGAAGCCGAAGCCGAAGCCGAAGCCGAAACCGGACCGCTGGCCGCACCGGGGGCAACCCGGCCCGATCACCCGAACACCGCGCGGCTCTGGGCCGAGAATCTGACCCTCGGCTACGACGCCCGGACCATCTCCACCGAGCTCTCCCTCCACATCCCCGACGGCTCCTTCACGGTCATCATCGGTCCCAACGCCTGCGGCAAGTCCACGCTGCTCCGTGCCCTTTCCCGACTGTTGAAACCCACGGCCGGAACCGTGCACCTGGACGGGCGGGCGATCTCCTCCTACCCGGCGAAGGAGGTGGCTCGGCGGATGGGCCTGCTTCCACAGACCTCCGTCGCACCGGACGGCATCACGGTGGCCGACCTCGTGGCGCGAGGACGCCACCCGCACCAGAAGCTGCTCCGCCAGTGGTCCGATGCGGACGAGCAAGCGGTGCTCGGTGCCATGGCCGCGACCGGGGTCACCGATCTATCGGCGCGCTTGGTCGACGAACTCTCCGGGGGACAGCGACAGCGGGTCTGGGTGGCCATGGTGCTAGCCCAGCAGACTCCGTTGCTGCTGTTGGACGAACCCACCACGTTCCTCGACATCGCCCACCAGATCGAACTGCTGGAGCTCTGCCGCGACCTCAACCAGCGCGACGGACACACCCTCGTTGCGGTGCTGCACGACCTCAATCACGCGTGTCGCTACGCGGACCACATCATCGCGATGCGTGACGGCAAGGTGATCGCCACCGGACGTCCGGCCGACATCGTCACGGCAGAGCTGGTCGAGGAAGTCTTCGGCCTGCCGTGCCAGATCATCGAGGATCCGGTTTCCCACACGCCTCTGGTGATCCCCCTGGGGCGACAGCGCTGACGACTGACTCCCACCCCTGGGCCCGCCGCGATCATTGAGCCACCGCAGGCGTCCACCCCGGGGGGCGGTAGCCCTGTCCGGCGACCGGGCGTACGCGACGGCATACACATGGGCCTCATCGCTTCGATTCGTGAGCGCCTTCGAGCAACCGACACGAGGCCACTCGGGCTGGTTCATCGAAGGCATCTCCTCGTACACCGTGGAGTGGCTGGCTGCGGCGCGGCACCCTTCCCTCACACGACTGTGGCGGGCCTGCCGGTCACCGGCAGGCCCGCCACAGTCGCGTTCGCGTCCACATCCGATGCCGCACCCCGTCGTCCAAGCTTTGAGGCAGCGCCCTTTGCTTCCCGACGGCGGACAGAACCCGGGCCAGCGCCTCCCCCGGCGGTACGGGCTCGTCGTCCATGGCATGCAGATCATCGAGGCAGGACTGCCCGTCCGGGACGATCTGTGCCCGGATCCGCAACGTGGCGACATCGATCCGCAGAGGCCAGAAGGCACACAGCGCTCCCTCGGCGCGAGCAGCACCTCGGGCGGTACGCACCGAACGAACCGGTCAGGCTTTCTTGACCACGCTGGATTTGAGTTGCATGGCGCCGAGTCCGTCGATCTTGCAGTCGATGTCGTGGCCGTCCGCACCGTTGACCAGGCGGATGTTGCGGACTTTGGTGCCGGCCTTGATGCTGCTCGGACTGCCCTTGACCTTCAGGGTTTTGACGACGGTGACGGTGTCACCGTCGGCGAGCACGTTGCCGACCGCATCCCTGATCGCTTGGGCCTCTCCGCCGCTCGTGGAGCCGAGGGGCGTCGGCGTCCACTCGTGGGCGCACTCGGGACAGACCAGGAGTGCACCCATGGCGTAGGTGTAGGCACTGGAGCACTTGGGGCATGGCGGGAGGGCATCGGTCGCGTCGTTCACGGTGTTCCTCATCTGGCGGGTTCTTGTGTCTCAGGTGTCAGGTTGTGGTGGCGTTGGGCCACTCGTCGCTGGACCACTGGCGTTGTTTCCCTGGCACGAGGTGGTGGGCGGTGAGGGCGGTGGGCAGGTCGCCGTGCACGGGGATCGACGGATGGGGGCTCTCGGGTACGAGGAAGCCGTCGGCGGGGACCGCGGCCAGCTCCAGGCGGCGTCCCTCGGCGGCGAGTTGGCGTGCGGCCTGGACGACGGCGGCCTGTCCGTCTGTCGACCAGCTGCGCAGTTCGGTCAGGTCCAGGATGACCGGTCCGGTTCCGCGGGCCAGGGCCCAGCCGATCGCACCGGTGAACCGGGCCACCGCCTCGGGGCCCAGGTGCCCGGCCAGGGAGAGAACACTGAGGTTGGGGTGGGTGGTGTAGCGCCACTCGATGGTCATCCGCTGCCTCGGTCTTTCATGGGGGATGTTTCACAGGGGGAGGGGGGTCCCAGATGCTCTTGCCGTTGCCGTCAGCGTCACCACGGATGACGGCGGTGCTGCCCAGGGCCAGGGTGCAGTGATCGGACCCGGCCGCAGGACCGGCGGGCCAGCAAGGTGCTCACCGGGACGTGACCACGTCTTCCCGCAGCTCCGCCAGGAGCTCGTTCTGGCCGGCCAGCATCTCGGTCAGAATCCGCCGGGCGGCCCGCATCAACTCCGCCACATCCCCGCCCGCCAACTCGTACACCACCGTCGAGCCCTCCCGGGTGGAGGTGACGATCCCAGAGCGACGCAGGACTGCGAGCTGCTGAGACAGCGCCGCAGGCTCCACCTCGATCGCGGTCAACAGATCCCGTACCGGCATCGGACCACTCTGGAGCAACTCCAGCACCCGTATACGGACCGGGTGCCCGAGCATCCGAAAGAACTCGGCCTTCGCCTGGTACAACGGCACCTGCACCCTTAAACCAGCTCCCTCATCCACATCCATGGCGCTAGCGCACCCGAGGCCGGATGAACGCCCGGCTGCCACACCCCTCAGCGAGGACGCGGCGACGTTCATATTGTAGCGAATTGCACAAATTTGCAATTCGTGTAGTCGTGTGATGGGCGCAGAGCGGGGCCACCTGGGCAGCTGTCATACGGACCCAGTCGATTCCGGTACCGGCCGTGTGACGGTCTGGCCAGTCATGGGTTCACGGCCTACGTCGTGACCGGCCGTTGGTGCGTCGAGCCGGAGAGCCCCCGATCCGCCGGGTGGCCCTCGAACGATCCGTTCCCCTCCCTTCCCCGGACATTGCCCCATCAGGGGTCCCACCGCGGGGTAGCCATAAGGGCGGCCCGTAGCAGCCGACTAGTTGGGGGGATCGAGTGTGATGGTCCGGAACTGGCTGGATGAATCCATCTCGGCAACGGAGGTCCGCAAGGTATGGGTGTGGGTCGGACACGTTGCCGGCTGGCTCTGTGCGTTGTCCGCGTGCGTGTACTCGGTACTGTACGGATCCACCTTCGCCGGGTTCACCACCACACTCGCGGCCTGCACCCTCTGCCAGATGTTCGCAGTAGCGGCGGCCCTGTGGCCCGGCGATGGTGCGCGCTCCAAGGAAGCACTTGAGTGCCACACCCGCGCCGCGTTATCCGGCATTCTCTTCCACTACTTCGCCATGGTGGCTGCGTTCCCGCTCCTGCTCGTCGTGCTGGCGACGGGGCATGACGTCGACAAGGAGGCGCTCGCGCCAATCGCCATGGGAGTGCCTGCCCATATGACGGCCAGCATCATGAACCTGATCGCGGTGGGGCTGTTCGTCGGTCGTGCAGAGCGACGCTCAAGACGCGGTGCGATGCCAGACTGCCCGGACTGGAGCGACAGCGGAGGAGGCTGTGGCTGCGGTGCCGACTGACCGCCCCATGGGCGGCAATCGCGGTTCAGTTGTCCGGGGCGGGCGCATCGGCCCGGCCCCGCGGGGCATCTCCCTCCCTGAAGATGACGAGCCCGTCCAGGAGGGTCCGGGATTCGGGCGCCGTGGCGGTCTGATCAACACCCTCCTCCTCACTGTCTGTCTCACCGGCGAAATTGCGCGCTCAACGAACCGTGGGAGGGGCCCGCATCGGGCCCCTCCCACGGCTGCGCAATGACTCAAGCAGCGCTCACGTGCTGACTAGCGGGTCCTGTCCCACGGTCAGGCTTGGATGCGGCAGTACAGCTTCCCCTTGTAGATAAGGCATTCGCGGGGTTCGGATGCGAGGGTCTGCGATGCCGGCGTGGTCGGCGCCAGAGCAGCTGCGGTACCGGCCAGCGGAAGCAGAGCGAATGCGGCGACAATCGTCGCAGCAGCAATTCGGCCAAGAGCCTTGTGCATATTGTTCTCCCCGTGAGACAGAGCGGAATGTGGAGGGACTCAACAGCCCGACTCCGCCGGGCAACACCTCCCAGTGGAATGGAGGCCCCTGAACCCCACCTATCGCAACGCTACCCAATGCAATTGCGCGAGTACCCTCTGTTGCCAACTGCGGAACTTCGTTGCGCCTCCGGTGCAAAATGTGCGAAAAGGGCGTTCGAGGCCGGGATTCCATGTTCCTTCCGCAGACGGACCCTGCATGAAGCCGCGCAGCACCTTCCGGACTTGAAGCGAGCCGTGAGCGTCGTCGAGTCGGCCCATCGGCGTGGGATCGACTGTCTCCCACACTGTTGGGGCATATCGCTTGCCGGCTCCAACAGGTCCGCCCCCGCTACCCCGTTCCCCGCTCCAGCCACCAGTCGCAAGGCGGATCAAAGCGTCCTCGCCGCCGTGCACACTCTCTTCAGAGTCTGGCTCCAACACCAAGATGTGCTGGGGTCAGTCCCACCAGAATTCCCAGGAGTGAGCGTCAACGAGTTGATCGGCGTATGAGATCAGCGTGTGGGGACGGGAGCCTTGCCAGATGTTGTCCGGGCAGAACGCAAAGTGCTCCGCGGCGATGAGGAGCGCGTCTTCTGTCTGCGTCGGCGGGGTGGCGATGCTGAGGTGGAGGGTGTCGAACCCAACGGCGACGACGCGTGCTCCGAAGCGCTGCTCCCAGGTTCGCAGAACGGTGGAGAACTTCGCGGTGTCGTTATCGTAGTTGGCGGGCCCGTCCCATCCTGCTATGGCGAGTGCGTCGGCGCCCGAAGCCGCAGGGACCAGCCCAAGACGGACACGGGCCCGCAGGGAGGCGAAGAACTCCGCGTACTCGGCGGCCTCTTTGTCCGGATCGGGTCCTGTCGGCCGGCCGGGGGCCAGGCCCGGCCATCGCTGCCCGAAGGGCGCGGTGACGGCCAGCCGCTCGGCAGGCGGAAGCACGTCGTCCCTCGCCGGTGACCGTGTACCCGCGCCACCAGTTCGCGAGGAGTTCGGCCGGGTCGTGATCCCCGGGCGAGGACATGCGCTCGGGGGACAGCTCACCCGAGGCCCAGGGCCGGAACTCGCTGTCGCCGGGATCCCGGCAGTCGAGCAGGAGGGGCCACAGTCCGGTGCGGGCGTGTTCGGCGTGTATGCGCGCCCACAGTCCAGGAGCGACCGGGCCATCGCTCAGCCAGAGAATCTGGTTGCCGTCGCTGCTGTCCTCGGACGTGATCATTCGGCCGGGCGGCAGCGGGGTGTCGAGAAGCATGTGCGGTTCAAAGGTCACGCGCGGATGCTAGCCCCACGGACTGACACGCCTCACGGTCGACGGCACACTGACGCCAGTCGCCATTCCTGGCGGCGTCGATCCGAGACACCCGGTCACGCCAACGATCTCACCGAGGACTCGATGCGGCGTTGGAAGTGGGCACGGAAGCCGATGATGTTGTGTTGGCCGGCCACTGGCTCGGACATACCCCGGAAATGCTCGCCGCCTTCCATGATGCCAACCCTGGATGGAACACCCGTAAGGCGAGCCGGCAGCCATATCTCTCGGGGATGGTACGCATCCCCTTGCTATTGGTACGGACCAATGTGATTCTCTGGTATAGACCTCCGCCCCAACCCCCCGCACTCGGGGCGGTGTTGTCCAGATCCTCCCGACGTCCCCTACACGTACGAGAGTGAGTCGCCATGTCTGCCGTCCGACGCCGCCTCGCCACGGCCTCTTTGGCCGTGTCCGCCGCGACCTTCCTTTCCCTGACGCCCTCACCCGCGAGTGCGCACGGCTCCGTCTTCGGCCCGGTCAGCCGGGTGAGCGCATGCTTCGCGGAAGGCCCGGAGACGCCGAAGTCCCAGATCTGCAAGGACCTTGTCGCTGACTCGGGGACCCAGCCGCTGTACGACTGGAACGAGGTGAACATCGCCAATGCCGACGGCAGGCACCAGCAGATCATCCCCGACGGCAAGCTCTGCTCCGCCAACCGCGTGAAGTACCGCGCACTCGACTGGGCCCGCACCGACTGGCCCGCCACGGCGGTGACCGCGGGTTCCTACAACTTCAACGTGAGGGTCACCGCGGCCCACCGGGGCACGATGACGATGTACATCACCAAGCAGGGATTCGACCCGACGAAGCCGCTGAAGTGGTCGGACCTGGACTCGGCCCCGGTGGGTACGTACTCCACGCCGGGCATCAGCGACAGCGGCTACTACCGCTTCACCGGTACCCTCCCCGCCCGCACGGGCCGCCATATCGTCTACAAGGTCTGGCAGCGCCACGACAGCACCGAGGCGTTCTACGGCTGCTCGGACGTCACCTTCGGCGGGGCGGGCGTGTCCGCGGCCAAAGCCCCGACCGAGGCGAGGATCGACACCAGCGCACCCCGCTCGACCGTAAGCCACGCGGGCCATGGCGGGGACGAGCACGCGCCCGCACTGGTCTCCGCTCCGTCGCAGCCCGC
Source organism: Streptomyces sp. NBC_00690 (assembly GCF_036226685.1). Taxonomy (NCBI): domain Bacteria; kingdom Bacillati; phylum Actinomycetota; class Actinomycetes; order Kitasatosporales; family Streptomycetaceae; genus Streptomyces; species Streptomyces sp. NBC_00690. The sequence continues at coordinate 885,458 of NZ_CP109009.1, read as the reverse complement.
GAGTGCTCTGCCAGGTGCTCTGGCCTGGGCGGGGGGCGCAGCCGCGTTTGCCGTGGGCGCCCTGCTCCTCGGCCGCGGTCGACGCAGGACGAACTAAAACGGCTCCTGGGAAGTGTGACGGCACCGCGAAGACCTCACACCGGACATCGCGGTACGGCAGCCTCCTCCCCCCACGGCCTTCGTGCTGATCCCTGCGTCCCACCGGTTGGAGCACAGGGATCAGACGGAGGCCGATTTCGTATCCGCCGAGTCCCGTACGGGCCCACGAGGAGAGCCCTTCAGGGAGTGGGGAATCGCTGAGCCGGGCCGGAACACTCCACCCGGCCCCGTTTCGGACCTCGCTGACGATCCGTCCACGGAAACCCTGATCGGTACGGGAACTCCGATGGTCCGCTGTCCGACCAATGGAGCAGATCACCACCAGGATCGATGAGGAGACCCGAATGCCACGCATGAACCGACGGGACGTGCTCCGTGCCTCCACCGCGCTGGGCGCCACCGGCGTGCTGGCGGGTGCCACAGGCTCCACGAGTGCCGCGACGGCGGTGGATCAGCCGGTCGCGGCGAAGGAACGGACCGGCCCGTTTCGAGTGCAGGTCGTCATGTTCGACGGGGTGGAGGAGCTCGACTTCGCCGCGCCGTACGAGGTGTTCTCCGCTGCGGGGTTCTTCACCTCGCGGCCGGTGGAGGTCGACTACGTGAGAGCCTCGGGACCGGCCGCCGTCACCGCGGCCTACGGGACACGGCTACGCGGCATCGGCCGCTGGGCGCCCGAAGAGGCCGATGTGTTGGTCGTACCAGGCGGCGGCTACGGCCGACGGGACAGCCCGGGGGTATGGGCCGAGATCGACCGGGGAACCCTTCCTCGTGCACTGGCCGAGGCGGCACGTCCGGGACTCACCATCGCGGCACTGTGCACGGGCGTCATGCTCTGCTCCGCCGCCGGGCTGACCCGTGGCCGCCCCTGCACCACCCATCACAGGGCCCGCGCGGACCTGGAGTCGCAGGGCGGGGTGGTGAAGAACGCCCGGGTCGTGGACGACGGCGACCTGGTGACCGCGGGCGGTATCACCTCGGGGCTGGAACTCGCCCTGTGGATCGTCCGCCGTGAACTCGGACCGGACGCCGCACTCGGCATCGAGTCGATGATGGAGTACGAGGCACGGGGCACGGTCTGGGCACCGAACTCCTCGGCGCGATAGACCCAGGGCCTCGGGGCCGTCATTCATCCGACCGTACCCGGGAGCCCGACCCGACCGATCCCGCCGACCGCGCCGCCGATCCCGTCCAGGTCGGGTCGGGTCGGGTCGATGGGGAGGATGCCACCGATGGCGCGCCTCCAGTCCGCCAGCCGGGCCGAACGCTGCGCATGCTCCCTGTAGCGCGATGCCGCACACTTTTCGTGAAGGGCTATTGCGCAGGCCAAAGTGAGGGTGTTCGGCGTGCTGGAGGTTCCGGTCTGGCTGTGGGGTGTGTTCGCCGCGACGGTGGTCGTGTCGCTGACGGTGGACCTGTTGTCCCACCGGACCGCGCACGTCATCCGCTTCAAGGAGGCGGCCCTCTGGAGCGGCCTGTGGGTGAGCCTCGCCGTGATCTTCGGCGCGGTCGTCTTCCTTGTCCTCGGCAGCACTGCCGGCACCGAGTACACAACGGCTTGGCTGCTGGAGAAGAGCCTGTCGGTCGACAATCTGTTCGTCTTCGCCGTAATCTTCGCGTACTTCAAGGTGCCCCGCGCCTACCAGCACCGCGTGCTGTTCTTGGGGGTCATCGGCGCGCTCGTCTTCCGCGGGATCTTCCTTTTCCTCGGTGTGGCCGTGGTCAGCCGCTTCACCGCGGTGCTGTTCGCCTTCGCGGGTGTGCTCTTCTACAGCGCCTACAAACTCCTCAAGGACGAGGAGGAGAGTTTTGACCCGGGCAAGAACTTTGCCGTGCGGATGCTTCGTAAGATCATCCCGGTTCGGGACGAGTATGCCGGGGCGAAGTTCTTCGTCAAGGAGGCCGGCAAGTGGGTGGCGACTCCACTCCTCGCGGTGGTGGCGTCCATCGAGGCCGCCGACCTGATCTTCGCTGTTGACAGTGTTCCGGCCGTCCTCGCGGTCAGCGACGAAGCCTTCATCGTCTACACCAGCAATGCGTTCGCCATCCTCGGCCTACGGGCCCTCTACTTTATGCTCGCCGGCCTTCTGGACCGCTTCCACTACCTGAGCAAGGGCCTGGCGATCATCCTCGCCTTCATCGGTGTCAAGCTGATCCTTCAGGCATCCCACAAGATGATCAGCCCCAGCATCCCCGAGATCCCTTCACCGATCAGCCTCGCAGTCATCGTCGTGATCCTGGCAGGTTCCGTGCTCCTCAGCCTCAGAAGGTCCGCCCGGATGGGCGGTGCGGAACAGACCGATGAACAGGGGGCTGCTTCCGCGACCCCCGAGCAACCCGGCCCGCCACCTGCGGTGAATGACGGTGATTCCCCACCTGGATCACGGGGTCGGGACGTTTGAGCCCGTCCGCGCTCACGGCGAGGACACAGCACTTTCCTTCCCCCAAATGCAGACATATAGTAAAAATATGGCCAAAACAAAGAGCGAAACCGACGTGTACATGTGCCCGATGTGCAAACAGCCCGTTCCGACCGCGATCCACCGCCGCCGGACCCTCGGTGTATTCGTCCCGGTATGGGGCCCGGGCGCATGCCAAAATCGCGACTGTCCCGAATACCGATTGGACCCCCAACACAAGAAGTCGCCAGCCCGGTGACGAAGGGGACGACGGAGCGTCGATGGTCAGTCGAGACTCCATAGGCGTACGTCCCGGTCGGCGCTGGCCACGGTTCTCCCGTCCCGGCTGATGGCGACCGAGCACAGGGCCCCTGCGCTGTCGGAGAGGGTGGTGGTGCTGGCCCGACGCAGGATGTCCCATATGCGTACGGTCTCGTCCTCGCTGGCACTGGCGAGCTGCTCGCCATCCGGTGTGAACGCGACGGCTCTCACGATCTCGGTGTGCCCATCGAGTGTGGCGGTACTGGTCCGGGAAGCCACGTCCCACAGCCGGATCTTTTTGTCCCAACCACCGCTGGCGAGAGACTTTCCGTCGGGGCTGAAGGCGACCGACGACACATAGAGGGTGTGGCCGGTGAGGGTGGCGAGCGGGCTTTCGGCTGCCACGTCCCAGAGGCGGACCGTGTTGTCCCAGGCGCCGCTGGCGAGGTGTTTCCCATCGGGGCTGAAGGCGACGGAGACCACATCGGAGGTGTGGCCGGCGAAGACGGCGACGGGGGCCCCGTCGGACACCTTCCACAGACGCACCGTCAGATCCCGGCCCGCGCTGGCGACGGTCTTGCCGTCCGGGCTGAAGGCGACGCCGTTCACCGATTTGCTGTGGCCGGTGAGGGTGGCAACGAGACCGCGGTCGGCCACACGCCATAGCCGGATGGTGCTGTCACCGTGACCGGTGGCGATGGTCTTGCCGTCCGGGCTGAACGCCACGGCCAACACCAGGGAACGCCCGTTGACCGATGCGGTGAGGGACCTGGTGGCCGTGTTCCACCAACGGACGGTGTTGTCCTCGCCCCCGCTGGCGACGGTCTTCCCATCGGGGCTGAAGGCCACCGCATACACACCCTTGGTGTGACCCTTGAGGCTGGCCGTACTCGGTCGGCCCGAGGGCTCGTCCGAATCGGGTCTGAGCGCCCATGCGGCCCCGGCGATCCCGGCAACGGCCGTGGCCCCGGCCAGGACGACCGTCCGACGGGCAGGCCCACTTCGCCCGGCTCCTCCCGTAGTCGGTGTGGCGTGTGTATCCGGTGCGGAGATATGGGTGGGCGGGTGTGGCACGGACGGACGTTGCCGGGCGGGTGCGGTGACGGTCGGCTGGTACTTCGGTGCCGGTGCCGGTGGCGCTGGATGGTCCGGCCGGGTGGGCGGGTGATGGAGACCGGTGAGTCGGGCGGCGAGGGCAGTGGCACTCGGGCGTTGATCGGGATTCTTGGACAGAAGGTCGTTCAGGGTGGGGGCGAGCTGTGCGGCGTGCCGGGGTGCAGGCAGGGGCTGGGAGAGGATGGCGTGGAAGAGTGCCATCAAAGTAGGAGCTTCGAAGGGGCCCTTGCCTTCGACGGCGGCGTACAGGGTGGCTCCGAGTGACCAGAGATCGCCGGCAGCGGTGGCGTCCCCGCCTTCGAGTTGCTCGGGAGCCATGTACTGAGGTGTTCCCACGATTGTTCCGGTACGGGTGAGCCGGGTTCCAGCCGAGTCGTCGAGGACACGGGCGATGCCGAAGTCGGTGAGGATGGTGCGCGCGCCGTGGATGAGGATGTTGTCGGGCTTGAGGTCACGGTGGACAACGCCAGCGGCGTGGGCATGCGCGAGCGCGTCGGCGATCTCCGCGCCGATCTCGGCGACCCTCTGCCAAGGGAGCCTGCCGTTCTGGGCGATCAGGCCACCAAGGGAGTCCCCGGGGATGAACTCCATGACGATCCAGGGAGCGTCAGCGTCCTTGACCACGTCATGGACGGTGATGATCCCGGGGTGCCCCAGTGTCGCTGCCACCCGCGCCTCGCGCATGGTGCGTTGAAGCAACTGCTCCCGCTCACCCGGCGAAGTTCCCGCCGGCAGTACCACTTCCTTGACGGCGACCCTGCGGTCGAGGGTCTCATCGTGCCCCCGCCATACCCGTCCCATACCGCCCTGGCCCACCAACTCGACCAATCGGTACCGTCCACCCACCAAGCGTCCCACTTCCCCCACCATGGCGGTCACTTTAGGCCACTCCATCCCGGAAGGCTGGCCAAAGCCAGAGCGCGGACCGGGCAAGGCGAATCCCAACTACCGTCACTGCGGGGGAGTGTCCGACGGCTCTTGCTCGGGATGGGAGAGGTTCGTGAGGAACCAGCGAGTTCTGCCCACGAAACAGTCGCCTGCGACGGAAGGCCCGTACGGGAATGATCCCGTACGGGCCCCGGTCGACATGTCGCTACGGTACGAGCCTCAGCAGCTTGTTCGGGGAGCCCGCTCCGATGGCGGTGAGAACGTTGGGCGTTGCGCCGTTCACGAGTGCCGTTGCCACGGCCGCGGGGGAGGCGCCGGGGTGGTTGGTCAGATAGATCGCGGCAGCACCGGAAACATGGGGCGCGGCGAAGGATGTGCCGTTGCCCGTGTAGGTGGCGGTGTCAGAGTTGTTCCAGCCGGCCGTGATGTCGGAGCCCGGCGCGAAGATGTCCACGATGGGACCGTGGTTGGAGTAGGTGGCCTTGGCATCGGTCCTGGTCGTGGCGCCCACGGTGATCGCAGTGGTCACTCGGGCGGGCGAGTAACCCGACGCGGGTGCGCCTGAGTTGCCGGCCGCGATGGAGTAGGTGACGCCAGACGCGATCGACCGCCTGACCGCGTTGTCCAGTGTGGGGCTGGGCCCTCCGCCGAGCGATACGTTCGCAACGGAGGAGGCCACATGGTTGGCGGTGATCCAGTCGACGCCGGCGATGACGCCAGCGGTGGTACCGGACCCGGTGTTGCCGAGGACACGCACTGCAACGATCTTGGCCTTCTTCGCCACTCCCCAGGTGGTCCCGGCGGCGGTGGTGGCGACATGGGTGCCGTGCCCGTAACCGTCCTGGGCGATGGGGTCGTTGTCGATGAAGTCGTAGCCGTTGAAGGCGCGGCCGACGATGTCCTGGTGGGTGATGCGCACCCCGGTGTCCAGGACGTAGATGGTCGTGTTGATGCCCGCCGAGTCAGGGTAGGTGTACGTACCGTTCAGCGGGAGGTTCGCCTGGTCGATCCGGTCAAGGCCCCAGGGTGCGTTGTACTGGGTGGCGGTCGAGTGGACCTTCTGGTCCTGCTCGACCGAGGCGACCGCCGGGTCGGCGGCGAGCCGCTTGGCCTCGGTGTTGCTGAGCGTGGCGGCATAGCCGTTCAACGCAGAGGTGTAGGTGCGCTTGATCTGGCCGCCGTAGCTGGCTATCAGTTGCTTACCGCGGGCGGTGGACGCGGTGAAACCAGCGGTCTGCTTCAGTGTGACGAGATAGCTTCCCGGCACTGCGCCTGCTGCTCCGGCCTGCAGGATTCTGCCCTCGGGCTGGGCTGCCTGGGCGGGTAAGATCGCGCCCGCTCCGGCTGCCAACGCCACAGTCGCCACGGTGGCTACCGCCGCGACGATCCGCCGCTTGGTGTTGCGCACTGCTGCCATCGAGTGGTCCTCCTCGAATGGTGGCGCGCCAAAAGTGCACGCGCCCGCTGGGTGCGGCGTACGGGGTCTGTACGCCGCAACTGACGATGGCGCGGCGCTCTCGGGCAGGGCAAGCACGAGCTGGATGTTGCCATGAGCACGACATGATGCCACTCGCCCGTCAACTTGGCTTTACATGCGGCAATGTGAACGTCGTCTTGTGTGCACGATCCGAGGCCGGATCGGCTCAGTTCGAGTGCCCACAAAGCATGCAGAGCCCGCTGCTCTTGTGTGACCGTCAGGACAGGCGGTGGCAGCAGGTACCAAAAGGGATGATTCGGGCGGCCCGCCCACCCGGCGAACACTCAAGGCCGATGGTCTCCGGCGCCTGGCTTCTGACCGCATGAGTCAGAGTGATCGGGGTGCCCAGGGTGTCGCTTGGGTCCTCGCATCGAGGAGGGTGCGGGAGCGCTTCTCGCCCAGCGGGTATCCGCCCACGGCTCCCAAGCAGCGGGTGCTCTGCAGAGCACCACAGAAGAAGAGGACACTGCACCTATGACCCTACCCAAAACGCATCATTGCTCAGCCTGCTCGGACGGTGCTGTGACGGAGACAATCGTTCATGAGGACCTGGTCGTCGGAGCACCCCTGTCCATGGAAGATCTCACCGATGCAGAGCGCCTCGATCGGTTCGCTCGTAAGTACGCCCACGACGGTTGCCAGGTCAAAGAGGTCCGGCGGGTCACCCAGGACAGCTTGAGCGGCTACGCCTGGTCCGTTCGCTTCACCGAGAGCCCTTGACACATTGATCACCGGGCAGCTCCGGGAAGAGCGCCGCGAGGAGCAGCCTGGCCGATGAACATGCGCTTCGCGTAGTGGACGCCGAAGGGGAGGTCGCCGTGTGTGCTGAAGGGATGCGCGGTGGCCTCTCTGCAGGGAAGCCGATTCGAACGGGCTCTAGGGGCGCGACTGCCTGATTCGGCAGGGCAGAGGAGTTTCTGATGGTCTGCCGAATCCGTTGTGCCGCGCCTGCGGCATGTGCTTGTTCCTGGGGGCAATCGCACTCCCCTCCTCCGCCACGCGGCGAGGCGTGCAGGTGAGCCATTCGATGCCCGGTCGCCTTGAGGTTCCGATTCAGCAAGACCGCAGTTCCTGGCGCATGTTGCCCTGCCCGTATACCGGCAATATACCGTCCATAAACCCGCCTTCCATACATTGGTTGATCTGCAGGGCGGACAGTGATTGTCCGAGGTGATCGTGCGGTCCGGGCGAGAGGAGTGCGGCGGCTGTGGAGGAAGACCATCAACTGTTCGGCTGGGCGAACCTGACCTTCTATGACACTCCAAGCCGGTGGGTCGAACCAGCTACCGAATTCAAGGTGAGCAGCAAGCCGATTCCCCAGGGCTGGATTCGTACGTATGAGGACATGTGGACGGTGCTTCGACCGGCAGAGGTCTCCCCGCCGAGCCAAGGTTGGAAGATTCATCTCTCCGCCCGTATGGACAATGCACCCCAGGCGCTGGAGATTGTCTGGGAATATTGCGTCATGCGCGATCTGCCCTTCAAGTATCTGCGCGACAGCAATATGCATCTCGTGCTCAACTCGAAGTACGCACCGCGGCAGTCGAGCGGGAAGCTGGCGGCTATCTACCCTGCCGATGAGGAGCAGTGCGGGGGCATTTTGGAAGAGCTTTCACCACTCCTCCAAGCGGAGGGAGGCCAGGCAGGGTCGTATATCCTGAGCGATCTGCGCTGGGGGAAGGGGCCTCTCTTCGTACGCTACGGGGGCTTCCGGAACACACGGACGCTGAATGCGGACGGGGAACTCGTCCTGGCCTTGGTGCGACCGGACGGCGCGTTGGTGCAGGACCATCGCAAACCCGTCTTTTCGCCGCCGGGATGGGTCCAGATCCCGGAATTCCTCCGCCCTGCCCTTGAGGCTGCCCGTGAGAGCGACACTGTTGATTTCCCCTACGAAGTCAAGAAGGCAATTCACTTCTCCAATGGCGGCGGGGTGTATCTCGCGGAGCGCCGGTCGGATGGAATATCCGTCATCCTCAAAGAGGCGCGTCCGAATGCCGGGCTCGATCGACTGGGACAGGATGCGATCAGTCGACTGCGTAGAGAGCGACGTGTTCTGGAACACCTCTCCGATGTAAGTGGTGTTCCGAATGTCGACGGATATTTCACAGTGTGGGAGCATGAATTCCTGGCTATGGAACTGATGCCCGGAGACCCTTTGTTCGTCTGGGCCGGTCGATCGCATGCCCTCCTTCAGCCCGATCCCAGCGACCAGGACATCGAGAAATACACCCACGATGCTCTCGCCCTTCTGGACCGCGTGGGAGAACTACTCGAAGACATCCACCGACAGGGGATCTTCTTCGGTGACCTGCATCCCGGGAATGTCCTCGTGGATGCGGATGGCACAGTCTCGTTCATTGACTTCGAAACTGCCTTCTGGCAGGAGGAGAGCTATCGGCCGGCCATGGGAGCACAGGGTTTCGCCGCTCCCTGGTGCCGCACGGGGGAAGAGATGGACCGGTACGCGTTCGCCTCCCTCCGGCTCTGGGCCTTCCTGCCGGTCAATCGGATCTTTCCGTTGGGTCCGCGGAAGGTCGCGGAGACGGCCGCCGCGGTGGCCGAGAGATTCGCGCTGCCTACTGGGTTCACCACGGGCGTCCTGCAGGACATGGGCGTTGAGGAAGGGCGCAGTGAACACGTGCCTCCAGGGCTCCCCGCGAACCTCGTCGCTCAACGGCGGCGGGTTCTCGGCCAGCCCCTCGATGTCGATCTGGACACGGAGAGCCCGGATTGGCGTGCCGTGCGGACCTCTCTAGCGGAGGCAATCCGGTTGAGTGCCACCCCGGAGCGGATCGATCAGCTCTACCCCGGAGACGTACGGCAGTTCCGCCACGGACCGACGAGCTTCGCCTACGGCGCGGCAGGTGTTCTTTGGGCCCTTGCCGCCACCGGAGCACCGCCAAGCCTTGAGCACGAACAATGGCTGCTCGATGCCGTTTCCCGAGGGCTGCCGGAGCAGCCCGGCTTCTACACGGGCCGTCATGGAACCGCCTATGCCCTGGACAAGCTAGGTCACCACGACGTGGCCCGTGCCGTGGTCAGCGAGTCCCTGCCACTCACCGAGCACACCCACGGCATGTCGCTGTTCAGCGGGCTGTCCGGGATCGGGCTCAACCTGCTGTACTTCGAAGGGCGGTATGGAGACACGGCCGCCCGTCTCGAAGTTCGGAAGATAGCGAAACGGCTGGCGGAGTCGGTACGTTCGGGGCGAACGTCGGGCACGGAGAAGCGTGCGGGGTTGATGCACGGTTGGTCGGGTCCCGCTCTGTTCTTCCTTCGGCTCTACGAGTCCACTGGCGACAGAGAGCATCTAGCCATGGCTCGTGCCGCGCTCGACCACGATCTCGCGGAATGCGTCACTCTGGACAACGGAACCTCACAGGTCCTGGAATCGGGCCGGCGGACACTCGCCTACCTGGAGAGCGGCAGCGCGGGCATCGGGCTGGTGTCCGACGAAATCCTTGCCCACGGGGAGGACCAGCGGCTCTCAGCGACCGTGCGGGAGATCATTGCCGCCTGCCGTACGGAACTGGTCGCGGAGTCCCATCTCTTCAACGGACGCGCGGGCCTGCTCGCCACGGTCGCTCGACTGCGGCACCACGTTCCGCTCGACGACGCCGAAGCCGTGGTGCGCCGTCATCTGCGACGGTTCAGCTGGCTGGCCCTGTCCTACCGGGGTCGGCTCGCGTTCCCGGGCGACCAGAGCCTCCGGCTGTCCATGGACCTGGCCACTGGAAATGCCGGTGTCCTCCTAGGCATTGCGACCGCCTTGGAAGAGCCGAGCGAGTTTCTCCCCTTTTTCCGCCCGCAGAAGCCGTGACCCGGTCAGCGGGCACCTGATCGCGACCGCGTGGCACCGCCGCGCTGCCCAAGGCCGCGACATCAGGAGAAGGGGAGAGGAAGGGCAACCAAGGCAACACGAAAGGAGGTGACGACATGACGATTCTCGAACTGCAGGAGATGGAGACCTCGACCGAGGGCTCGGAGCTGCCGGTGAGCACCGCCAGCTGGCACTGCTGACAGCAGTGAGAAACACCTAGTGATGTGGTGTGAGAGTGGTTGCCTCATCGTCTCACGCCCCGCATGCCGGGCCCGCTGCTGTCGGCGAGGCACTGACCTCGCCCAGCGGCGGGCCCGGCGTCCACGGTACGGACTCTCAGGGTCCCGGTAGAACCCGATGGGAAGAGACTGATGGCCATCACAGGAAAGCTCGTCCGTCTGCAGCGGATGTCGGACGAGGACTACGAGCAACTGGCGAAGTGGTCTTCGGGCCAGTCGGGAGCCTACTCATCGGCCTCCGCGGAGTTTCTGTCCGGGGAAGAGCTACGGGATTTCTCCCGGCAGAGCGGACACCAGTACCTCGCGGTTGTCACGGACGAGGGTCAACTCGTCGGCGTCGCGGACTACTCCCGGGCGACCTACGCCGGGAACTACGAGATCGGCATCAACATCGGCGACCCGAAGCACTGGGGCGCAGGCTACGGAGCCGAAGCCCTGAGCCTCCTGCTCCGGCATCTGTTCCACTCCAAGAACGCCCACCGTGTGCAGGGGGTCGTCGGTCTCTACAACAAGCGGAGCGTTCGCCTCGTCGGTGAGCGGGGCTTCATCTTCGAGGGACTGCTCCGCGACTATTTCTTCCTCGACGGCGTCTACCACGACGGCGTCTCCATCTCGATGCTCCGCGACGACTACTACGCGCTGGGCCCCGAATCTCCCCTCGCCCCGCCCGAGGACATCGTGCCCGCGGAGGACAGGGCACAGGCGAAGGAGGCCACGCGCGTGCTCCTGGCCGGCCGGACCGGTGCACACCTGCGGTCCTTCCTCGAACACACACGAGACATTCGCGCATGACGGTTCCCCAGCTCGGGAGGGCCGCCCTGCAGGCCACGGGCGATCCCGGAGCGGCCATCGAGGTCCGCGCACTGCGGAAGGCATATCCGGCGCCAAGGCGACGGCGCTGGGGCAGGCAGCCGACAGGACAACCGGCAGAGGCGTTACGGGGCATCGACCTCACTGTGCCCACGGGATCGATCTTCGGCTTCCTCGGCCCGAACGGAGCGGGGAAGACCACCACGGTTCGGATCCTCGCCACACTGCTGGCGCCCGACAGCGGAAGCGCGGTCGTCGCAGGTCACGACGTGCTGTCCGAACCGGGAGAGGTCCGGCGCCGGATCGGCTATGTCAGCCAGTACGGCGGGGTCAATCCCGCGACCCGGGTCCGCGCAAACCTCCTCCTCCAGGCGCGGCTGTTCGGTCTGACCGCCCCGCAGGCAGCAGAGCGAGCCGACACCATGCTCCGGGTCTTCGGCCTCCGGGGCCTGGATGAGCGACGGACCGGGAGTTTGTCGGGCGGACAGGCCCGTCGGCTGGCGCTGGCCGTCGGACTGGTCCACGCCCCCGGACTCCTCTTCCTAGACGAGCCCACCCTGGGCCTCGACCCTCGCGCCAGATCCGGGCTGTGGCAGGAGATCAGGGCCCTCCGCGACCGTGGTTCCACTGTTTTCCTCACCAGCCACTACCTGCACGAGGCGGACAGCCTGTGCGATCAGCTGGCGATCATCGACGAGGGCCGAGTAGTGGTCTGCGGTACCCCCGAGGAACTCAAGAAGTCGCTCTCACCCGATGTCCTGCGGCTCCGACTGGAAAGCGGGCACACGGACGCCGTGCGTGTCGAGCTCACGCAACTGTCCGGAGTCCACTCCGTCCGCGCCGACGACTCCCATCTGCGGGTGTACACGGACGACGGCGAGAAGGCACTTCCTCTGGTGCTGCACACGCTCAACTCCATGGGGTGTGCGGTGGACCAAGTGGCACTGTCGCGCCCCAGCCTCGACGACGTCTTCCTGCACCACACCGGCCGTTCCCTCACAGACGGTCCAGGGGCGGCACAATGAACACTCTGCTGCCGGACACCCGAGCGCTCTACCGTTTCGCGCTGCACGAGGCGGTCAGCAACCGCACCTGGATCGTGCTCGGTCTGGGGCAACCCGTGATGTGGCTCGTGCTGTTCGGCCCGCTGGTGAGGTCGGTGACGGGCCCCGGCGTCAGCAGCGGGAACCAGTTCATGCTGTTCGTCCCCGGGCTGCTGATGATGGTCGCCCTGTTCGGCAGCACCTTCATGGGACTGACCCTCCTAGCAGACCTCCGTACCGGTGTGTTGGAGCGGTTGGCCGCCACCCCCGTCAGCCGCGTCGGGCTGCTGTCGGGATGGCTCCTGCGCGATGTCACCCTGCTCACCGCCCAGGCGCTGCTCCTCCTCGCGGTAGCCATGGCGATGGGGCTTCGCGCGCATCTCGGGGGAACGGCGATGACTCTGGTTCTGGTCGCCCTGGTCGGAGTGCTCGGTGCCAGCACCTCCTACGGCCTGGCACTCGTACTGCGCGACGAGAACACCCTGGCGAGCACGGTCAACATACTGACCATGCCGCTCACGCTGGTGAGTGGCCTTCTGCTCCCCGTCACGCTCGCTCCCGGCTGGCTGCAGGCGATGGCCAAGGTCAATCCCCTGTACTACGCCGTCGAAGCCGCCAGAAGTCTGATGGCCGGCCAATTCCATGACACCGCGATACCAGTGGGATTCGCCGTGGTCGGAGGGCTCGCGGTGCTCACAGTCTCATGGGCCGCCAGCCTGTTCCGCAAAGGAGTCGTCCGATGAACCGCCTGTCGTCCACCGACCCGGCGGGGGGCCCACCGCCCCGTGCGCCCCGTCACCTTCCTCTCGTTCACGGCAATGTCGTACTCATTGGTACGGGCGCCTTCTCCGTCGTTGAGCTTCCGGGGTGGGCCGCTCTGCTCCGTTCCTGGTACGGCTGGTCGATTCGGCCTTGTCTGACCCACTCGGCCGACCGGCTGGTGTCCCGCGAAGCACTCGCCGCGGCCGCTGGCGCGGCCGTCCGGGGCCCGCACTGGCCGACTTCGGAAGGTATGACTCCCCACCAGGAACTGGCAGCCTGGGCAGAACTGATCATCGTCGCACCGGCGACCACAAATTTCGTGGCCAAATGTGCCACCGGCATGCCGGACAGTCTCGCCGTGAGCACGGTGATGAGCTCGACCTGCCCGGTCGTGATCGCCCCGTCGGTACCCGAGGCGGCGCTGCACCGCCCATCCGTGCGAAGGAACCTGAAACTTCTGGAAGAGGAGGGTCACTACGTCGTGCCCACACAGGAAGGCATGTCCGTACACACCGGCCGTGTCGGCTCCGGTGCCATGGCCGATCTGGTGACGATCCTGCGGTTCACCGCCTCGGTGCTATGACTGAGGCCATGGCACCGCGGGACTCCGGCCGGCGATTCCCGCCCGCCCACCGGGACCCGACCGTCCACCGCGTGTTCGGAGTGTCCACACAGGACCCGTACCGCTGGCTGGAGGACTCCTCGTCGGCCGAGACCCGCACCTGGGAAGCCGCACAGGACCGGCTTTACGCAGCGGAACGACGTACCTGGCCCCACCGGTTCGGCCCACGGCTGCGCGAACTGTACGGGGCGGCCTCGGAACAGGTCCCGGCGTGGCGGGGCGACCGTCGCTTCTTTCTGCGCCACATCCCCGGCAACGAGCACGAGGTGCTGTACACCTCGGCGCCCGACGACCTGGATCGTCCCCTGCTCGACCTGGCACACCTGTCGGATGCCGACACCATCACCCTCGAAGCCTGGGAACCGTCCCCCGACGGACGTCTCGTCGCCTGCCAGTTGGCGTACAGCGGCAGCGAGAACGCCAGCCTCCGGGTCCTGGACGTCCGCACGGGCGGACTCCTGGCCGATGACGGAATCACTGGTTGCCGCTCTTCCCCGGTCGCATGGCTGCCCGACGGCCGGTCCTTCTACTACACCCGCCCCGAGTACGGTTCCGACGGCGGTACCGCGCCCGGCGCACGGCCCTGCCTTTGGTGGCACCGGGTGGGAGAACACACGCGCGAAGATGTCCTGGTGCTAGGCGGCCAGGATGACCACCGCCGGGTGTACGACGTCCGCGTCAGCCCGAACGGGCGCCTTCTCCTGGTGTCCCTGGCCGCAGGCCCGGCCCTGTCCCGCGAACTCATGCTGGCGGACCTCGGCTCGGGCCCGGCCAGCCAGCCCCGCCTCCGTACCTTCCACCCCGCCGGCCGGGCTCGTGTGCGGGCGGATGCGGGGCCCGACGGACGTCTGTACCTCCTGACCGACGAGAACGCGCCCCGGCACCGGTTGTGCGTCGCCGACCCCGAGAACCCCCGAGGGCCGTGGGAGGAACTCATCCCCGAAGACCCCTGGGCGGTGCTCGCACGCGTCGTGCCGCTCGGCGGAGGGCTGTTGCTCGCCCAGTGGGCGCGGGATGCCGTCCACACGGTCACGGTGCACCGCACGGACACCGGTGAGCTGATCCGCCGGGTGCCGCTGCCGGAGCTCGGAACCGTCAGGGGCATATCCGTACACCCCGCGAGTGAGGCCGACACGCCGGGCGAGGCGTGGATCGCCCACGCCGACATGACCTCTCCTCCTCGAATCCACCGCTACGACCCGCGCACGGGGCTGATGGTCGGCGGCACACCTCGTCCATCAGTGCGGTCGCGTACCGCCGTGACCACGCGCCACGTCCGCTACCGCAGCGAGGACGGCACATCGGTCGGGATGCTGGTCCTCGCCCAGGACACGAAGCCCGGGCGCCCCCGCCCGCTGCTGCTGACCGCGTACGGTGGGTTCGGCGTCAGCATGTCCCCGTCGTACCAACCCGACGCACTGGCTTGGGTGGAGGCAGGCGGTGTGTACGCCGTGGCTCAGGTTCGCGGAGGGGGCGAGCAGGGGCAGGCGTGGCATCGGGCGGGCACGGGTGCGGGCAAACAGAACAGCATCGACGATTTCCACGCCGCAGCGGAGTGGCTGGTCGACAACGGTTGGACGACACCAAGACAACTGGGAGCCGTGGGCGGCTCCAACGGAGGGCTGTTGGTCGCCTCGGCACTGGTCCAGCGGCCGGAGCTGTACGGTGCCGCGGTATGTTCGGCGCCGCTTCTCGACATGCTCCGGTACGAGAGGTCAGGCATGGGGCGATTGTGGAGTGCCGAGTACGGAACCGCGGACGATCCCGAACACGTTCGTTGGTTGCTCAGCTACTCTCCGTATCATAATGTGCGAGAGGAAACTTCCTATCCGGCCGTGCTGTTCGCGGTCTTCCAGGGTGACACCCGTGTAGATCCCAGTCATGCGCGGAAGATGTGCGGAGCCCTGCAACATGCGAACCGCTCGGGCAGGCCAGTGCTCTTGCGCCGGGAAGCGGGCTCGGGACACGGCAAGCGATCGACGAGCCGGGCAGCCGCTCTGGGATCGGATGTCCTCGCGTTTCTCGGTGGTCAGCTGGGGCTGAAAGGTTGACGGCATCACCATGGCATTAATCGCATGGCGCACCGTACGCGGTCGCCTGCCGGGACTTGTCGGCGCGTTCGCGGGCGTCCTCCTGGGAGTAGTGCTCACCACGGTGTGGGGGGTGTACTTCGAATCGAGCCTGAGAATGAAGGCGTTACCCGAGCGGTTCGCAGCAGCCGATGTCGTGGTGGACGGTGACCCCTGGGTCAAGGAGAAACAGCCCGGCGGGCGGTCGATCCAAGCTGTTCTGCCGGAGGAACGGCCACTGCCGCAAGGACTCGCCGATCAAGTACGGCGTGTGCCAGGAGTGCTCGGCGTCGTCGAGGACCGGCCGCTGTACGCACAACTCGTCGGAGTCGACGGTGTCGCTGTCGGCGGCCCGAACGGCGGACCCTCTCGGGGGCACGCCTGGAGTGCGGCGTCGACAACTCCGTTCCGGCTGGTGTCCGGGCAGCCACCGCGCCGCGACGGCGATGTGGTGGTCGACCGCCGCACCGCTGCACGGACGGAGTTGGAACCCGGTTCGACAGTGCGCGTGCTGACGGTGAGCGGCGCCCGCACCTACCGTGTCGTGGGATTCGTCGAGCCTGCGGGGAGCCCGGGCCGTCGCGGCGAGCGTCCACGCGAGGCATCGTTGTTCTTCACCGACCGGGAGGCGGCGGAGCTAAGTCGTTCCGCGGGGGTCTTGCCCGGCCCGTCCGCCATCGCCGTCACCACGCGTCCTGGAGTCTCCCCGCGGCAACTCGCCCTGCGGATCGAGGAACGCGTCGGAGCCGCCGGTGTGCGCGTACTGCACGGTGGTGACCGAGCCGAGGCGGAGAATCGAGAGACCGTCGCGGGGCGGGACTTCGCACTCGCCATCTCCGCGTCGTTCGGGTTGCTGGCTGCGGTGTTCACCATGGTCATCGTGTCCGGGCCGTTCAGCATCTCCGTACAGCAGCGACGGCGTGAAATCGCGCTGCTGCGCGCTGTCGGCGCGTCCCGTGGCACGGTCCGCGGCATGGTGTGCGGGGAGGCGTTGATCCTGGCGAGTGTCGGAACCCTGCTGGGCGGCCCGCTCGGTCTTCTCCTGGCGGAACCGATGCGTGAGGTCCTCGTATCCGCGGGGATTCTCCCCGCCCAACTCTCTCTGTCCCGAAGCCTCCTGCCACTCCTTGCCGCGGCGATCCTCAGTCTCATCGGGGTGCAGGCGGCGGCGCTCATGGCGGTCCGTAGGGCGAGTCGGATCCGTCCCGTGGAAGCTCTGCGTGAAGCGGACGCGCCACCGCAGGGCGTCTCCGGCTGGCGTACTCTCGGCGGGGTCCTGGTCCTGGTCGTGGGCGTGGTGCTCACCCTGCGGAACCAGAGCGAGGGTGACGTCATCCGGACCTTGGCGTACGTGGCTGTGCTGCTGCTGGGGTTCGCGCTGCTCGGGCCGGTGGTGGTGCGACTGGGGATGGGTCTGATCGGTTCCGCCATGACGCGTGTGGGCGGGATCGCCGGCCATCTGACCCACCGGGCGTTCCGTGCTGAGACGCGCAGACTTGCCGGCGCGGTGGTTCCCCTCACCCTGGTCTCCGGCTTCGCCTGCACGGTGCTCTTCACCGGGACCACGCTGGAGAGGGAGAGCGCACAGCAGGCCACCGCACGTTTGACCGAGGTCGACCGGGTACTGGTGGCCAACGGTGCCGACGGTCTCCCGCCAGGCATCGCCGACCGCGCACGTGACTTTCCCGGAGTGCGGGCCGTTGCCCCCATGGTATCGACACGGTTCGTCGTGAGGCGGAAGAGCCCGATCGGCGATGTGCTGGAGACCGTCTCTGCGAAGGGGCTGCAACCCGATGCCACGGCTGCGACACTTGACCTGGCCGTTCGTGACGGCCGTCTGACGGATCTCCGCGGTAACTCCGTGGCCATCTCCACGAATCTGGCACACCGGCTGGGCTGGCGGCTCGGTGAGCACGTGCCGATCGTCCTCGGGGACGGCAACGCGGTGCGGTTGCGTGTCGTCGCGTCCTTCGACCGATCGGACGGTTTCGCGGATCTCCTCGTACCGCGTGACCTCGCGCTGAGACACGTGACCCTCGGGCTTGATACGGAGGTGTACTTGGCCGCGCGCACGAGCGACGGGTTGGCGAGCGTCGACGCGCTGCTGAGTCGTGTACGCACCGACTTTCCCACGGTCCGCGTGTTGGAGCGGCACCAGGCGGTGGCACGCGTCGAGGCGGTGTCCGCCGCGGATTCCAGGAGCCGCTACCTGCTGCTGGGCACCCTTCTCGCCTTCAGTGCGGCGGCGACGGCCACCGCACTGACCATGGCCGCGGTGCAGCGAAAGAAGGATCTCATGCTGCTGCGCACGCTCGGAGCGGACCGTCGTCTGCTGGCTCGTATCGTCGTGTGGGAGTGGATCGCCGTCTCCGGACTCGCTCTTTTGGCGGGCGCCGCTGCCGCCTCCCTACCCCTGGCGACCTTCAGCCACGGACTAACCGGTTCCGCGTTGCCGTCCCTTCCCGTTCCGCTGCTCGGTGGCACCGCGGTGGGCATCGCCCTCCTTGCGCTCGTTGCCAACCTGGTGCCCGTCGCGCTCGCTCTGCGGACTCCTCCACTGAACAAGGCGGTCTGACAGGGGGCCCTCCCCGTAGCGGCGAAGCGCGTTACTCGAGTTTGAGCTTTCGAGCTGTCGAAAGACGCGTGAGACCTGTGTGAGCCATTGGACTTCGCCGACAAGGTCGCTCCGCGCGGCTATGGGTGTCTTCTGGCTCAGCGGGTCGCTGATCGCCGGAGCCCCCGGCCGTCGCGCACGCAATCCGGCCAGGAGGGTCGCCGCCTCTTGAGCGGCGGAAGCCCCGCTCCCTGCTTCGGGGAACGCTGGCCCGTCCGATACAGGCCGAGCGACGTGACGGCGCAGCGCCAATTGACCGTCGCGGATCTCGATGGCGCGACGGTACAGGCGGTACTCAAGACCCCGCCGTGGAATGAGGTCCACGAGGCGGGACCGCGGCGGCTCCAGGGCGATCTCCGGTGTTGACCGGTATAGAGCGCACCACAGTGGCCGCAGACGCTGGTAGGAACAGTAGGCGATGAGACATCGATGGCAGCCTCTGAGCTTCGGTCCCCAGCAAGGCACTGTCCAGCCGAAGATCTGCAGAAGCGGCCCGAGACTGCCAGCGATCCACCAATGCGAATCCCACATGTTCGTTGCCCCGAGCCAGGTGCCGAACGCTGTGGCGCCGCGCGTGACGCAGTAGCAGACGATGATGACGGACCCCGCCGTCACCGCCCACATGCCCCGAATCAGCCAGGGACGGTTGGCGATCTTTGTATAGCGCAGACAGCAACGGGCCGTTTCGAACTGCCCCACCGCGTACAGCGCGAGGTGCACCAGGAGGTACCCCGCGTACCGGGGGTCGCGCATGTTCAAGAGGATGTCGCTGTCACCGGTCACCTCGTGCTTCGGCAGTCCCAGGTGAACACAGAAGGCCGTCAGCGCGATGAGCGGCACGCCGTAGCCGACGATCCGCCGCCAAGCTTTGCGAGTGGCCTGTTCGGGTGGATCGGACAAGTGCACCAGCACTACCTGCTGGGCGGTAGTGACCACGATCATCAGCAGGGGCACCAGCATGACGGCGGCCCCGGACATGCTGAGGAATCGGTCGGCCAATGAACGGAACGGCTCCACCACCACCATGAAGCCCAGGCTTGTGGCCATGAAGCAGACACAGAGCGCGATGCGGGCGGGTCTTCTTCGACCGCTCATCAGGCCGGGCGCCTTGTACAGGAACGCCGCCAGCCCTCCGATGACACAGCCCCAGGCGAGCAGCTGATGAATCACCTCGCGATACCACCGTCGCGCGGTGGCGAGGGCTCTCCTTCCTTCGCCTCGTCCAGAGTGCCGAGCCCGATCACCCCTTCGATGCGGGCCAGAGTCTCCACATCCTCCGGGGGAGGCCCCCAGGAGAGCTCGGTCGTACGGTGCTGGGCTCGCAACAGGAGCAATGAAGCCATGATCTCCGCCTCCTGTTCGGCGTCCTGGGTGTATCCGCAACGCAGCAGCATGCCCTGGACGAGGTCCGGGTCGAGGTTCGGAAACAGCTCGGCCAGGCCGCTGTCGCCCTGACCGCCGGCCCGGTGGTCGCAGAGTATGTGCGATAACTCGTGGGCGATGATGTGCGATTGGTGGGCCACGCTGGTGTGCTTCTCGTAGGCGATGTAGTCCGCCTCCTTCAGGGAGACCCAGATTCCGTACACCCTCGCTCGATGCAGTTCCATCGGCAGCAAGTGGATGGGACGGCCTCGTGACTCGCCCAGATGGGTACACAAGCCGTCTATGTCTAGAAGCTCAGGGATGTTCAATTCAGCCAGGTAATACTCACATTGGCGCCGTAGCTCTTTGAGTCGACGTCTGCGTATCCGACCATCGACGGGACAGCCAGGAATCGCACGCATCAGTCGTCCTCCACCGGGGGAAGTCCCTGTAGTTTGCGTATCTGATCGAGAACCGTAGCGATCGAGTGCAGGCTTTCCTGCGGGAGTCCCACCGCTCGTAGCGCGAAGGCACGCACGCCCGCCTGGTTCATGGCGCTCAGAACGGCCAGTTGACTGTTGACGCTCTCGGCATAGCCGGGATCGACGAAGTAGGCGGGTGACACGCCGAAGAACTCGGCCAGCGCCGCCTGTAGTTCCGGTGAAGGGCGGACGCGTCGCCCCGTGCGTAGCGCCGAGAGATACGCGCCGCTGACCCGCATCCCGGGATGTGACTCCTTGATGCGTGCCGCGACCTCGTCGTTCGTCCAGTTGCGCCCTTCCGGGCGACTGGTGCGGAACAAGCTGTCCAGCCGCTCGGAGAGTGGTGCGTCCCGCTGTTCCTCCGCCATCGGCGCCCCTCATCAATCCATCGGATCCTACGGTCAGGTGAGCAGATTGGCTCCAGCTCGTCTACTGGTTGACTGATGCGCAGGCCAACTGTAACTATTTCCAGGGGAATTCACATAGACGTAGTACAGCCTCATATCTTCGGCCAGCTTTGGCTGAATCCGCATCTGCCGGCGACGGTCGGCGCACGCGATCCCAACGCCGGGCTCCCGGCGGGGTGTCCGCAACGGGGGCATGAGCGTTCCATCCTTTTGATCACAAAGGGAGACCTCATGGAGATCAAGATCTTGGGTCCCATATCGCTCACCTGTGAAAAGGAGACCATCAGGATAAGATCGTTCAAACAACGAACCATCCTTGCGCTCCTGGCATGTAGCAATGGCGCGGTGGTTTCGGTGGACCGACTCATGGACGCGTTGTGGCAAGGCGCCTCGCCGCCCAGTGCGGGGAAGAACCTACAGGTCTACATCTGGCACTTACGGAGGCTTCTTGAAAGCCACGGCGCCTTGGACCGAATCCGCTACGCGCCTCCGGGGTACCAGCTCATGCTGCGACCGGGCGAACTGGATCTCGTGCTGTTTCAGCAGCACGCCCAGGAGGCCCGGAGAGCAGGTGATCGCGGAGATCACCAGCAGGCCGCCGAGTACTTCCGCAAGGCCCTTTCCATCTGGCAGGGCGAGGCACTTGCCGACGTCCTGTCCATCCCCGCCCTCTATGCGGAATCCGTTCACTTGGATGAACTCCGGCTGACGGTGCTGGAGGAGTACCTTGCGGCCGAGCTGGCTCTGGGGGAGTACGCACGAGTGATCAGCGAGGTCACCGCCCCCATTCGCGCGCACCCATTCCGCGAGCAACTGCGGATGAAACAGATGCTTGCCCTCTATCTCTCGGGCCGGCAGAGCGACGCGCTCGCTGCCTACAACACCCTTCACCGCGAGCTCGGACAGGAACTCGGCCTAGAACCCTCCGCGCCCCTTCAAGAGCTCCAGCGGCTCGTCCTTCACCGGTCCCCGCTACTGAACTCTGCCCTCCTGTCGCATCTGCGGTGAGCGTTGTCAGGATCAACAGGCCGAGAGTGTGGCCCCGTTGCCCGACATCGCCCTGATGGGGGACTTCGATGTCGAGAGCGCGCCGAAGCGGCCGGGTGCGGGCATCGTCCAGTACGGCTGCAGCGGCGACCCCAACCAGGGAGGTTCGGCCTCCGCGAGAACTATGGGGCCGTCTTCGAAGATCACCTGGGCAGATCACGGTGGCGTGGTACGTCGATATGAACTCACCGATAGCGAGTGAGACGTACTCGCTCCGCTGATACCCCGGGCTGCAACGGCGGCCTTGCGCAGAGGCCGCGGGCTGCAGGCCGAGCGCATCGAAACCACCTTGGATGGAGATCACGTTGCAGTGGGTCCAGGGGCCGGTCGTCGACGACCATGGCGGTCGCTGACGTCGAACGGAGCTTCCCCCCCGCGATGGCTGTGAAGCCGAGGCCGGGGATGACGGTGGTGGCGCGGCCCTACCGCTCCGTGTTGAGATGGTCGGCGGCGCAGGGGCAGGCCCGTTCTGGGAGCAGCGGCCGAAGCGCAGCAGTGCGTGTGACTGGCCACGCTGCCCTTCTTGGCTGGTGGGTCAGTGGCCCGTGGTTGTACGGGTCGGCGTCCCTATCCCTGCGGTGTGGTCACCAGCCTCAATTCGTACGCCGTGATGACCAGTTGCACTCTGTCCCGGGCGTCCAGCTTCGTCAGCAGCCTGCTCACATGGGCCTTGGCCGTGGCCATGCTGATGTGTAGTTGCGAGGCGATCTCTGCGTTGGACAGTCCCCGGCCGACCAGGGTGAGCACCTCCCGCTCTCGGGGGGTGATGCCCTCCACCGGTCGCGGTGGCGGAGCAACTGCCGGGCGGGCTGCGAACTCCGCGATCAGGCGGCGTGTCACGCTCGGCGCGATGAGGGCGTCGCCCGCGGCGACGATCTCGATCGCGGTGAGGATCTGGTCCATGTCCATGTCTTTGACGAGGAAGCCGCTCGCCCCGGCTCGGAGCGCGCCATAGACGTACTCGTCGTCGTCGAAC
The DNA here is from genome assembly GCF_036226685.1 of Streptomyces sp. NBC_00690. NCBI lineage: Bacteria > Bacillati > Actinomycetota > Actinomycetes > Kitasatosporales > Streptomycetaceae > Streptomyces > Streptomyces sp. NBC_00690. The sequence continues at coordinate 862,965 of NZ_CP109009.1, read as the reverse complement.
GTGGTGAGGATGAGGACCTTCGGTGGTGTGCCGGGGCTCGCGGTGATCCGCCGCGTGGCCTCGACACCGTCCATGCAGGGCATCCGAATGTCCATCATCACCACATCCGGCGCCAGCTGGTCCGCAAGCCGTACCGCCTCCTCGCCGTTCGCCGCCTCGCCCACCACCTCCAGCCCGAGGCGGTCGGCGATCAGCACCCGCAGCCCGTGCCGGACCAGCGGCTGGTCGTCGGTGAGCAGCACCCGGGTCATGTGACCGCCGCTGGCACCGGGAGCCGTGCTGCCACGCGGAAGCCGCCTTCGGGGCGCGGCCCGGCCGTGAAGTCGCCCTGCAGCAGCGCCGCTCGCTCCCGCATACCGGTCTGCCCGTAGCCTGCGGCGCCGGGCAGACCGGACAGGCCACAGCCCTCGTCGGTGATCTCGATGGACAGGTCGTCCTCCCGGCAGTCGACGGTCACCCGGCAGGCGTCGGCGCCCGAGTGGCGGACCACGTTGGTGATCGCCTCTTGGATGATGCGGTACGCGGACAGTTCGATCTCCGGCGGCAGCGGGCGCCGTTCGCCTCGCCAGTCGATGTCCACCCGCACGCCCGCGTCCTGGGTTCGCTGCACCAACGCACCGAGATCGGCGAGCGCCGGTACCGGGCCGAGCGGAGCGCCGTCTCCCGGGTCCGCCTCCCGCAACGCGCCGAGCATCCGACGCAGGCCCGCCAGGGTGTCGCGGCTGGTGTCCTCAATGGCAGCGAGGGCGTTGCGGGCCTCCGACGGCTGGGTGTCGATGACGCGCCGTCCCATCCCGGCCTGGATGGCGATGACACCGATGCTGTGCGCCACCATGTCGTGCAGCTCCCGAGCGATCCGCAGCCGCTCCGCGGTGACGGCCTGTTCGGCGACCCGGGCCCGCAGCGTAGCCGTGTGCTGGCGGCGTTCGCGGGCCGAGTAGCCGACCGTCCAGGCGGTGACCATCATCAGCGCCAGGAAGGCCGAGGCGGTGAGGAATGACGAGGTGCCCTCCCGGTGGTAGCTGGCGCCCCCGATCTGCATGCCGAGCGCCGCCAGTGCGGCGACCGTCGCCGTTAGCCGCGACCTGGTGGCGGCGATCCATCCGACGATGAGATCGGTGAGCACCGCCTGGAGATAGGCGATCTGCCATGCCTGCGTGTGCGCGGGCGGCACGATGCCCATGGCTCCCTGCCCTGCGGCCATGGCCGAGTCCGCCGACACGGTCGCGGCGAAGGAGGCGGTGAGCAGCAGCACCAGGGCGGGCAGCGGCCGACGCAGCACCAGAGGCAGCAGCAGTACGGAGGGCGACAGGGCCAGCAGCAGGCGCATTCCGGTCAGTTCGCGGCCGGTGTTCAGCACGACGACGTACAGCAAGACGACGTAGGCTATGCCTGAGCACCAGGTCAGGATCTCGACGAGGAGCGACCGCAGAGTATCCAGCGGGGCTTTCATGCGCCGATCATAGGCACCCCGTCCGCACCCCGGAATTGGCCCATGGGCGTACGCCTGGAGGCTACTTGGATGTTCCGATTGTGGTCGACGGTCCGACGCCCGAGCCGAATCCGCTCCGGCAGCGTGGAGACCATGATCGAAGCAACCGAACTCACCAAGCGATATGGCAAGACCACCGCCGTCGACCGCCTGTCGTTCACCGTGCGCCCGGGCGTGGTCACCGGGTTCCTCGGCCCGAACGGTGCCGGCAAGACCACCACGCTGCGGATGGTTCTCGGGCTGAACCAGCCCACTGACGGCACCGTCACCGTCGACGGGCAGCCGTTCGGCGACCATCCCCGTGGCCTGCGGCATGTCGGCGCTCTCCTCGACGCCCATGACGTCCACGGTGGTTCCACCGCCCGCGCCCATCTGACTGCACTGGCGGCCGGCAACGGGCTGTCACGCCGACGGGTCGCGGAGGTGCTGGCGGAGGTGGGCATGGCCGACGCGGCAGGCCGCAGGATCGGCGGCTTCTCATTGGGGATGAAACAGCGGCTCGGTATCGCCGCCGCTCTGCTCGGCGATCCACCCGTACTGCTCTTCGACGAGCCGCTCAACGGCCTCGACCCGGAAGGGGTGCGCTGGGTGCGGAACCTCTTCAGGCAATTGGCGGACGAAGGGCGCACCGTGCTCGTCTCCAGCCATCTGATGGGGGAGATGGAGCAGACCGCCGAGGACCTGATCGTCATCGGCCGCGGCAGGCTGATCGCAGCGGAGAGCCTGCGGGACTTCGCTGCCCGCAGTACGCAGCTCGGGGTGAGCGTCCGTACGCCCGACGCGGAGATCCTGTCCGGTGTGTTGGCTGACGCGGGGGCGATGGTACGGGTGGAGCTCGACGGGGTGTACACGGTGACCGGTCTGCCCGCTGAGCGCATCGGCGAGCTCGCTTTCGCGCATGGGGTACGGCTGCACGAGCTCAGCCCGCACTCGGCCTCTTTGGAGGAGGCGTTCATGGAACTCACCGCGGAGAGCGTCGAATACTCCGCAGGAGCTGCCCGATGACCCCCGTGCTCGGCGAGGCGCCTGCCCGTCTCCCGGTCCGGGGGGTACCCGCCCGGTTCCGTCATCTCCTCGCCGCAGAGTGGATCAAAATCTGGTCGCTGCACTCCACTTACTGGGTGCTCGGCGTCGGTGCGCTGGCCGTGGTCGGCATCAATGTGAACTCCGCCGCGTCCAACGCGGACCGGCTGGCCCACCAGACACTGCGGCCACCGGAGCGGCCTGGGTTTTCGGACCGTCTGTTCTTGTTCGATCCACTCGCCACGGCGTTCGTCGATCCCGCCTGGCAGCTGTTCATGATCATCGCTGCCACGGTGGGGGCGATCGCGGTCTTCGGTGAGTACTCCAGCGGGCTGATCCGTACGACCTTCGCCGCCGTCCCCGACCGGCAGGCGGTGATCGCCGCCAAGGTGACCGTGGTGTCGATGGTCATGTTGGCGCTCGGTGTGATCGTCGCCGGCACCTCCTTCGGCGTCACCCAGATGCTGCTGCGTGATCATGGCGGACTGTCACTGGGCGACCCGGGCGCACTGCGCGCCGTGGCCGCAGCCGCGCTGCTCGCACCGCTGTGTGCGCTGGTCGGTATGGCGGTGGGTGCGGCCGTCCGGCACGCCGCGGGCTCCGTCGTCACTGTCATTGCCCTGTTGCTGCTGGTACCGGCGCTCTTCCGGGGCGAGCGCTTCCGCTGGGTGAAGGAGATCGGGAACGCCATGCCACTCAGCGCCTGGGAGCGGCTGGTGATGAACCCGGCGAGGGTGCACGACTTGGGCAAGTATCCGCTGACCGTCACCGAGGCGTGGATCGTGTACGGCGCGTGGGTCACCGCGGCGATAGCCACCGCGGTACTCGTGGTACGACGCCGGGACGTGTGAGCGCGGGCCGTGCGTCCCCTGTGGGCCTACCTGTCGACCCCTCATCAGCCCCGATGCCGCCGTTCTGTCGCAGGGGTCGTGAGGGTGTTGGACGTGATGTGTCTACGACCCGCGGTGGCATCGCCGGTGCGTGTGCTGGCTAGCCAAGATCGATCTGAGCGGCGCTTTCTATGCCGCTACGACGGAGACCCCTGCCAGGTGGCGGTGTGGGGGTCGATGCGGTGGGTACGGGCGCTGGCGTCGATGATTTGACGGAGCCATGTGGCGAGGCCGGCGCGGATGCTGTCGTAGTGGGCGGCGAATCCCGGGTCGGCCTCATACATGCGGCCGAGACAGACCTGCATCTGTCGGGTGAGGGGAAAGTACGAAGCAAAGACTTCGCGGTGCCGCTCGACCAGTTGATTCGCTTCTGGGCTGCCAGGTGTGACGCCTGCATCCATCGCATCCCCGAGGGCGCGGTCGAGGCCGGCGATGTCGTCGGCTATGGCCTGCCATTCCTCTGGAGTGCGAGAGGCCGAGCGTTCGGCGTACTGCCGCCATTGCGTTGTGTCTCCGTAGCGCTGACGGGCTTGGGCCGGCCCGTTCGGGTTCCAGTGGGGGCCGAAGACCGCGGCCTGCTGCTCGACGCTCAGCAGCGGGCCGCGCTCGTGGGCGTCGATCATCCGGTCCAGTCCGGAGCTGAGTTGCTGGAGGCGGTCGATCCGTTCAGCGACCTGGGTGCGTTGCGCGCGCAATGCGCCGGGCACGTCTGTGGTCGAGTCGTCGAGGACGGCCCGGATCCTGTCCAGGCCGAGACCGAGCTCACGGTAGACGACGATGCGGTGCAGGCGTTCCAGATCACCAGGGGTGTAGAGCCGGTATCCGGCGGTTGTGCGCAGCGATGGTCGCGCCAGACCGATCTCGTCCCAGTGGTGCAGCGCGCGGACCGTCACGTCCAGACATGTCGAGACCTGACCGACGGTCAGGCCATCGGCGTCCATGGTGTCAGGCATGCTCCTCATGGTCGCCGTGACTGTCGACGGGTGGGGTGATCCCGATGGCTTCAAGGTTCCGCGCCTCCTGGCTGGTCGGATCGAAGGGCTTCGCCGCGGTGAAGACGACCCGTGCGTTCTCGGGGGTGATCACCTCCACATCGCGGGTGTTCCACGGAGTGTCCCGCGGGCCGTCGACCGAGTTCGGGCGCAACCGACGACATGCCTCGGCAAGGGGGTCGACCTGGCTGAGTACGCCCGAGAAGCTGAAGCTCATCGCCGGTGGCTGCTCGGGCATGCTCGCCGCCGAGACGAGCAGTACGTCCTGGAACGCCCACCGGCGCAGATGCACCATTGTGTCGGGGATGCTGAACAGCTCGAAGAACCCGAGCCCACGAATCCAGAAGTCCACCGATGCCGCCAGATCGCTCGTGGGGATCGTCACGAACGCGGGCATCCCGTAGATGCCGCGGAACGGCTCCGGCGGAACCGCATCCGGGCCGGGAGCAGGTACGGGACTCATCTCGAATGCGTTGTAGTAGTCACTCATGCACCCCACCCTCAAGCCTCACCCAACGTGAGGGTCAAGTCGGGACCGTGAATCTTGACCCATCCCAACGATCCGACCGGCGTTGTGACTGCGTACAGCTGAGCGGTAAGGCAGCTTCCGAAAACCGCTGTCCCGTCCAACCCCGCCCGCGACCAAGCCCATTTCAACTCGGCTGTCGAGCACGGTCCGTCCCTTGAGCCGACAAACGGATTTCCGTGGGAGGCTGGTTGGCATGGGCGGGGCGTCGGACGATGAGTTCTCCGGGGAGTTTCTGGCCGCGTTGCAGGTCGGTGAAGTCTGCAGCGGGACCGTGGCAGAGGTATCTCGACGAGGTATGGCGGTGACCCTGGACGCTTTCATCGCACGTCCGCTGGGGTTCGTGGGGTCGCTGGATCTGTCCTGGGTCCGGTTCTCGGCAGCGGCGGTGGAGGTCGGCGACCGGATCACCGCCGAGGTGACTGCCGTCGACCTGGAGCAAGGTCGAGCTTTGATGTCCACGGCCGCTACGGAGAACCCCGAGCTCTGGGCATTCCTGAAATCTCTCCGCGCTGGCGAAATACTGTCGGGCCGGATCGGGTCGATCGAACGGTTCGGAGTGTTCGTGGCGCTGGACGACGGCCCGGACCATCCGGTCTTCCCCGGCGTCGGATTCATCACGATCCCCGAGCTGTCCTGGCGACGCTTCGAGACAGCTTCGGACGTTGTTCAGGTGGGACAGCGCGTTTCGTGCGAGTTCCTCCAGTTCGACACCACGAACGGAGAGGCCAGGCTGTCCCTGCGAGCGACGCAGCCTGACCCGTTCCAGACCTTCGCCGAGATCACCACGGTGGGGGAGACACTGCAGGGACGGGTCACCAAGCTGGTCCCGTTCGGAGTGTTCGTGCAAGTCACCAAGGACATCGAGGGACTGGTCCATCTACAAGAGCTCAGCTGGACGCCTGTAGAGGCTCCCGGGTGGTGGTTCAAGTCGGCGACGAGATCACGGTCGTCGTCATAGAGATCGACCGAGAGCAACGCCGGCTGGTTCTCTCCCGACGACAGGCTTCTCCGGCTCTCTAGTGAGCTCCCTAGGTCTCGCCGCAACTTGAAGCAGGCGGCGTGTGTACCGGGTCTGCTGGCAGTTCAATTCCCCAGAACCCTCCGCCCGGCCAGAGTCGGATGCCGGTCCTGGCAGCTCCGACGGTCTCGACGGTGGCGGCGACGGCTTCCACGGCGAACCGGATCCGGTTGGCGACCGTGCCTCCGTAGCGGTCCGTGCGCAGGCTCGTCGGCGGGGGCGATCGGGAGGCCGCCGCGTAGGCGCTCGACCAGGTCAGGGTTGGCGCTGAAAGCGCGGCCGAAGCTGACGAGGTCGGCACCCAGGCCGAGCCAGTGGTCCTTTTTGTGGCGCGGAAGCTGACGGAGGGGAAGCGCACCGGACCAGCCCGCTCGCCTCAGACGAAGCGGCGGAGCCAACCCCCGGCCGCGCCCCATCTTCCTGCCGGACTGCCCGGCGCCCGGCTGCGCCACCCTGCGATCCACACCGACAGGGTCCCTCCACTGAAACTTAGGCTACCCTCACTCAAATGAGACAGCCTGTCTGTAAAGAGGTGGCGGCATGGCCATGACCGAAACAACGGCCCCCGATCGGGAGAGCGGTGCTCCCCAAGAGGCCCCGGTATCCCGCCCCGTGTCCGGCTCCGACGACCGGGCGCACACCGTCTTGAAGGATCTGCTCGCCCCGGTCCGCGCCCCGACCTTGATCGGGATGGGACTCCAGGTGATCGGCTCCGCCGCCGCCGTTGTTCCCTTCATCGCCATCGCCGAATTGGCCCGGGCCCTGCTGGCCGCCGGTCCCACCGACGAGAACGCGGTGCGCCGGGCCGTAGTGATCGCCCTGCTCGGTCTGACCGTCCGCGGAGTCTTCGGCCTCGCGGCCCTGGTCGTCACCCACTTCGCGGACGTCCGGCTCCAGGCGTCACTGCGGCGCCGGATCGTGGACCGGCTGGGCCGGGTCCCCCTCGGCTGGTTCGACGCCAACTCCTCGGCCGCAGTGCGCAAGGCGGCCCAGAACGACGTGCACGACCTCCACCATCTCGTCGCCCACAGCGCAGTCGAATCCGTGGGCGCGATCACCGTCCCGATCGCCGGATTCGGCTATCTCCTCTGGCTGGACTGGCGCCTCGCCCTGCTCGCCGTCATCACCCTGCCCGTGTACCTCGGCGTGTACGCGTACATGATGCGGGACTTCGCCCCACAGATGGCCGCTATGGACGCGGGTGTGGCAGCGGTCAACCGCAGCATCGTCGAATTCGTCCAGGGCATCGCCGTGGTCAAGACCTTCGGCCGTACCGGGCAGGCCCACGCCAGCTACCGGGAGGCAGCCACCCGCTTCGGCCGCAACTACAGCGACTGGGTGCGCCCGATGCTCAAACTGGAGGCCGTGGCCTCGATGGCGATCTCACCACCGGTCGTCCTGTTGGTCACCCTCGGCGGCGGCATCTGGTTCGTCTCCCTCGGCTGGGTGACACCCGTCGACGCGGTGACCACCTCCCTGGTCGCCATGATCCTGCCCAGCGCGCTGCTCACCCTCGGATTCAGCGCCCAGGCCAAACGTGAGGCGACCGCCGCCGCGCTGCGGATCGACGCCGTCCTCACCGTCCCCGTCCTGCCCGAGCCGGAGAATCCCCAACCCCTCCAGGGCCACGAAGTCGCCCTGGAGACCGTGTCGTTCAGCTACGACGGCACCCGGCAGGTCCTGGACGGAGTGAGCTTGCGGCTCGCTCCCGGCACCCTGACCGCGCTCGTCGGCCCATCCGGTGCCGGAAAATCCACCCTCGCCGCCCTGGTCACCCGCTTCCACGAAGTGACGGGCGGCCGTGTGACCGTGGGCGGGGTGGACGTCCGCGAACTGAGCACCAGGGACCTCTACCGCACCGTCGGCTTCGTCCTCCAGGACGTCCGGCTGGTACGCGGCACAATCCGCGACAACATCCGGCTGGGAAAGCCCGAGGCCGGCGACGCGGAGGTTCGGGCGGCGGCGGAGGCAGCCCGGGTGCACCAGCGCATCCTCGCCCTCCCGGACGGCTACGACACGGTCGTCGGCGAGGGACTGGCCCTCTCCGGCGGCGAGGCACAGCGCGTCTCCATCGCCCGCGCGCTCCTCGCGGACACCCCCGTCCTCGTCCTCGACGAGGCCACCGCCTTCGCAGACCCCTCGTCGGAGGCCGAGATCCAAGACGCCCTCGCCCCGCTGATCGCCGGACGGACCGTCCTGGTGATCGCGCACCGGCTCTCCACCGTCACGACCGCCGACACCATCGCCGTACTGGACGGCGGACGCCTAGTGGAGCGCGGCACCCACGCCGAACTGCTGGCCGCCGACGGCCGCTACGCCCGGCTGTGGGCGACCCACGAAGGGACCAACTCATGATCCGCGACCTGGCGACCGTCCTCGGCCCCGACCACCGCCCCGCCCTTGTCCGCTACCTGGGAACCCTCGCCCTCACCGGCGTCTCCCAGGGCGCCGCAGTCGCCTTCGTCGTCCCCGTACTGGGGCGGCTGCTGGCGGGGGACACGGACGGCGCCGCGCAGTGGCTCCCCTGGATGGGCGGGGCGGCGGCCCTCTCGCTCCTTGCCCACTACGCCCAAGCCATGCTGGGCTTCCGGCTCGCCCTGGTGATCCTGACCACGCTCCATCACCGACTGGGCGACCACGCGGTGACCCTGCCACTCGGCTGGTTCGACGGGACCACGGTCGGACGGCTCAGCCGGATCGGCACCAAATCCGTCTTCTCCATCGCAGGAAGCTGCGCCCATCTGCTCCAGCCACTGGTCACCGGCGTCCTCGCCCCGGCAACCGTGGTCGTGGTGATGCTCTGGCACGACTGGCGGCTCGGCCTCGCCGTCCTGGTCTGCTCACCACTGATCCTGCTCGCCGCCCGGCTCTCCATACGCCTGATGACACGATCGGACGAGGAGAACGACCGGGCCGGGGTGGAGGCGGCCAACCGAGTGCTGGAGTTCGCCCGCGATCAGACCGTTCTGCGGGCCTTCGGGCGCACCACCGAGGGCTACCGACCGCTGGAAGACGCCCTGGAAGAACAGCGGATCGCAGCACGCCGACAGGTCGTGCTCTCCATTCCCGGCATGCTGCTCAGCGGTTTTGCCGTACAGCTCTGCTTCTCCGCCCTGATCGGCTTGGGCGCCCTGCTCGCGTTGCGGGACAGCGTCGACCCGGTCGAACTCGTCGCCCTGCTCGCCCTGGTGGCGCGTTTCACCGGGCCGCTCGCGGAAGTGGGGGAACTGGCCGGGGTGCTACGGATGGCCGGAAGCGATCTACGCCGGGTGCGCGAGGTCCTGGACGAATCGCCACTGCCTGCACCCGAGCGCTCCACCCCGGTCCGCACCCCTGGTGAGATCGAGCTGACCGGGGTGCGCTTCGGGTACGCAGAGGGCCCGGACGTGCTCGACGGTGTCGGCTTCACCGTGCCGCCCCGGACCATGACCGCCCTGGTCGGTGCATCCGGGTCCGGGAAGACCACCGTGACCCGGCTGATCGCCCGCTTTTCCGACGTCCGCGGGGGCACCGTCCGGGTCGGTGGAACGGACGTTCGGGAACAGCGCACCGAGGACCTGATGGCCCAGTTGGCACTGGTCTTCCAGGACGTGCACCTCTTCGACGACACCCTGATCGGCAACATCCGCATCGGACGTCCGGACGCGACCGACGACGAGGTCCACCGCGCGGCCCGCCTCGCCGGGGTGGACGAGATCGTCGACCGGCTGCCGGACGGCTGGTCGGCCCGGGTCGGCGAGGGCGGTCGGGCCCTCTCCGGCGGTGAACGCCAGCGGGTCTCGGTCGCTCGCGCTCTGCTGAAGAACGCGCCAGTGGTCCTGCTGGACGAGGCCACTGCAGCGCTCGACCCGGAGAACGAGGCGGCGGTACAGCGCGCCCTGGAGGAACTGCGCGCGAACAGCACTCTCCTGGTCATCACCCATAGGCTGAGCACCGTGATGACAGCGGACCAGATCGTGGTACTCCACGAAGGACGGGTCGCCGAACGCGGCACCCACGCGGACCTCCTCGCCCTCGGTGGGCACTATGCGCGGTTCTGGCACGAGCGGAGCCGGGCGGCCGGGTGGCGGATCACCACGGCCCGCTCATGACGAACGCCGCCGACGGGGCCGACGGCGCTGGCACAGAGGAGCCGAGACCGGGTTCCACCGGTCCCCGGCGATCCGGAACGGACAGCAGGGGCGCCGGCCGGGTGACTTCGCCCGGCCGGCGCCCCGGCCCCTCCCGCTCGCTGACCACCAGGGCCGTCGCCGAGGCCGCCCTCGCCGAGGGCCTGGCGGACTTCAGCATGCCCAGCGTCGCTGCCCGTCTCGGGGTCAGCCACTCCACGCTCTACCGCTATGTACACGATCGCGACGACCTGGTCCGAACCGCGATCGGCCTGGCCGTGGAACGCTCCCGGTGGCCGGAGAGTGAGCTGCCCTGGCGCGAGCTGCTGAGGGAGTTCGCCGACCGGATCTGGGAGCTGTGCGACGCCCACCCGGGGTTCGCCCAGGCCGTGCTCACCACGCCGGGTACCCCCCCGGCCATCATCGAACGGCTGGTCCGGTACGCCCGCAGTCTGGTCGCGGCCGGCCTGACCGACCGCGAGGCCGTCGTCTCGGTGGACTTCGTCGCCGAACTCGTCCTCACCACCTGGGTCGCCATGCGCCATCTCGACCGCGAGATCAGCGCGGGGAACGGCCGGACGGTACGAGAGGAGTACCGCGACACCTGGTCGGAGACCATCCCGTTCGCAGCCGAGTTCACCGCCGACGCCACCTGGCACGGCCGCGGCTGGTTCACCGACAAACTCGACATCTATCTGGACGGCCTCGCCCTCCGCATCGGCGCCCGCTCCACCACCGCAGACCACTCGGACGGCAACGCGACCCAACCCTACGAATGACCTGATCAACCCGATGAAGACGTTAGAGCCGACTGACCCCAGGGGGATGCCTGGGCGGGGAGTGGGATCAGGGCTACTTGCGGGGACCGGGGGCGAATCCATAGCGGGCGAGGGGGCCGAGTAGCTCGCGTTCCTCGTAGGCGAAGTGGGAGAGGACGGCGTCGGTGAGGAGGTTGATCGCTTGGGTGACGGGGGCGTGGTCGCCGGGGTTGCGGGCGAGGTGGACCAGGGCCCGGTCCACATCCTTGAGGAGGGTGTGGATGGTGCGGTGTTCCTTGTCGAGCCGGTCGAGGACCGGTTGGAGGCTGCGCTCGCTGCGGCGCAGGTGGGGGAAGACGGTACGGTCCTCCAGCCGGTGGTGCTCGGCCAAGGAGCGGCAGGAGGCGCGGCAGATCTCGCTGAATCCGCCGTCGGCAGTGGCGAGGGCGAGGGTGTTGATCCGGCCGCGGGCCCGTTCAATGGAGGCACTGCCCTTCCTGACCTGACGCAGGATCTCCCGCACCTGTGTGAGTTCGCGGCGGTAGTGGTTGTGCACCTCGACCAGGCGGCGGGCCTCACCTCGGCCCTGACGGCTGCTACCGCTGTCCCGGGCGGTCTTCGCGGCGGCAGGTCGGCCAGCCTTGTGGGCCGCCTTTTTGGTGCCGTGACGTCTTTTCGGCGCGGTGGCCGGTACGGCTCCGCTTCGGCCACTCTCGGTGCGGTTCCCGCGCCGACGGTCGCCGGTCCTCCTGTTGCTCATTCTGGCTCCTTGGGGCTGGGATCGCGTAGCCGTTGCCGGACAGCCAGTCGTCACCGAGACGGTCGGTGGTCCGCAACGCCCTCGGCCCGTACGAGCAGACCGTCAGTGGGGCGGGCTGCTGCGGGGTGGAGCACACAGCCTCAGGTATTTAGTTGCGCAACGAACTATATAATGGTTCTGGAATCCGGTCAAACGGGATGGGTCGAATCAGGCGGGGAGGTCACTCCGGGCGGCTACCGGCACTTTGGCCACCGGCAGGCCGTCGAAGTGCCTCGTATCCAGGTGGCTACTGACTACTGACTACTGGCTTCGGCCGCGGGCGTCGCCGCGGCGCGAGCTTCCGGCCCTCGGTTCGTCGCCTGGCCGTGCATCAGGATTCGCATGGCGCGCCCCGAGGGGCCACGGTGGACGGAGGTGGCTACTCCGTCCTGATGGCCGTGAGTGTGTTGAACCGGGCGGCGCTGTGCGCGGGCCACATGGCGGCCAGGACACCCATCAGTGCGGCCAATGGGCGTGGCGAGCCGGCTGGTGGGGCCTCATACCGGGAGTGGCGTGCCGATTAGCATGGGGCGTCGCGGGAGCATCAAGCCCCCTGACCACCAAGCTACTTGGACGTACGGGATCGGTGGGAGCGTCTTCTCACTCGTCCCACCCGGGTCTGAACAAACCAGAGGAATCGGAAGAGATGAAGTCTAGGTTTTCCGTCATCGGTGCCATGGTGGCGGTAGTCACGTTGTTGTTATCCGCCCACCCCGCGGTAGCGGTCGGGCGGCCTCTGGAGGGCAACGGTTGGAAGCTTCTGTCCAAGGACCGTGTGACCAGCATCGAGCCCGGCACTGTCTTCACCGTCACGTTCACGTCAACGGCGCTCAAGACCAAGTACACGCCGTATCTCACTCGGTCGATCGCGCAGCTTCAGGCCGAAGGCGTGAACATATCCATCGGTGGCGTCACCAACGTCGATCCCGCAGTGTGCCCTCCCACCAAGGGAACGATCCAGTTCGCCGAGGTCTACCGGCCTCTGAACGGGCAGCCGGGCATGTCCCGCGCCCTGCCCTGCTGGACCGGCGACAACGCAGCATGGGGCGGACACGTCCAGATGAACTCGGAGTACTGGACCGGGTGGTATCTGCCCACATACATGCTGAACAACGTCTTCCCCCACGAGATGCTTCACGTCATCGGCCTGGACCACCCGAACAAGGACCTCAACGGCGACGGCACCGTGGCGGCGGGCGAGTGCGTAGCGACCTCGTCCGGTATCAAGCCCATCATGTGCAGCCCTAATGGCGGCTACAGCACGACCGCCGACCAGGGCAAGTTGGTCGGCTTCGATACGGCGGGCGTGAGACAGCTCATCGCCAACGGCACGATCCCGTCCATCTCCGCCAAGCGAGGGAATGGCCCCGCACGCGGGGAGATGGGTTCACCGATCGGCTGAGTCGGTGACCGGCTGAGCAGGGTGCCGCCGCTCATTACCTCGGTGGCGCCGCCCTGTTCCCCGGGCGGGCCAGCCCTTCCGTCCGGACCACCCGTCCGCGTAGTAGACGCCGAGCTCAGACTGTGGGCCGGAAGGGCGCGGTGGAGTACGGCGCGGGGGCGATGATGTGGTGGTGGCCGTCCTGGACCTGGTAGACGAGGTGGGCCTGCGCGATGGACGGGTCGGTCGTCTGATCCGGGTAGACCAGATTGGTCTGGTCGACGGAGCCGAGATGATAGGAGCCGTTGACTCCGCGGTGGATGATGCGGCGCAGGACACGGTTGACCTCTTCGGTGTCGTGCGGCGAATCACATTGCGACCATGCGGCGGCCAGCAGGTGGATCATGTCGTAGCGAATTCCCGCGCTGGACATTCCGGATGTGCTCCCGAAGCGCTGAAGGAACCGTCGCTCGAATTGATGACCGAAGTCGTCGCCGTACAGTCCGCTGACGGTCGCCCAGAGCATTCCCTCGGCGCGGCCGTCGACTTGGTCCAGAAATTGGGGAACCGAGGGCGAGTACAGGGCGTACAGCAGGGCATCGGACGGCTCTCGCCGGAATGTGCGTACGAAGGCGGCCAGTTGAGCGGCGGTGAAGTGGGCGACCATGACGGCGGCGGGGTCCAGCTCGCGGATTCGCTGAATGACGTTGGTCCAGTCCGGCGAGAAGGAACTGATGTGCTCGACGGTTGGCTGCCATCCGGCTCGCTCGGCCGCTTCCATCGCGGATGGGGTGAACGTCGTCATATCGGTGTCGTCGGTGTCGAAGACCTGAAGTCTGTTCGAGGTCGGGCGCCACGCGCCTGAGTCGCGCAGTGTGGTGAGCGTACGGACGAAGCCGATTCCGTACACGCTCTCTGGACCGCACACCTGGAAGACATTGCTGAACGTGTCGGACTCGTCGGCGATGAGATCGGCGGCGCTCGCCGACGTCGAATGGTGCAGGAGGGGAGAGCCCGCCGAGGCCGCGGGCAGGAACTGCGCACTGAGCGAATCGCGGGACCGCTGGAGCGTGTATCCGGTGGTGATCGCGTCGACGTCCTCGCCGACGAGTCGTTCGATTGCGTGCTGTATCGCCCGGCCGTTCTGGATGTTGACCCGGAGCGGGATGTGCTCGATCCTGCGGCCGGCTACACCGCCGCGTTCGTTGATCTCGTCCACGGCGAGCCTGGCGCCCTGCTCCATCTGGAGGCCGTCACCGCGCCAGTCCCCGGCGGAGGGATAGACGGCGCCGATCATCAGCGGCCTCGGTCGGGTGACGCGCCGTCGTGGAGCGTCGGCGGTGGACGGGCTCCCGGGGTTGTCGCGTACAGCCGCCTCCAGCCTGAGCGGGCCGAGCGACGGGAGGCCCGCCAGGTCGCCCTGTACCGGGAGGGTGAACAGGTCTCGGTCCAGCGCGATCGCCGTCGCCGCGGCACGGCTGGTGACGCCCAGCTTGTGCAGAAGCCGCTCGACGTGGGTCGCAGCTGTACGCCGGGAAACCCTCAGGCGGGTGGCGATATCGGGGTTCGTCAGTCCGCAGGCGACCAGGGTCAGCACCTGGAGTTCACGCCCGGTGAGTCCGGAACGTTCCTCCGGCGTGAACGGCCGGACCTCGACGTGACAGCCCCCGGACGTACGCCCGGCGGGTGCGACACGGACGCGCAGGATCTGGGGACGGCCCGGGTCGGGCTCGTCGGGGAGTGTGACCGATTCGGGGCTGGTGTCCCAGGCGAAACACACGGGGGCGGGCAGCTCGATGCGGGCCGCCGTGCGCAGATAGCGGGACAGGCCGGCGTGCACGGTGATTTCGCCGCGATGGCGTTCCCGGATCTCGCCCGTGCGGGACACCACGGCGATCATCTCGGACGAACGCGGCGGATACGTGCTCACCGGGGCATCGTAACCGCAGGTCGTGCTCTCTGCCTGTCGGTCATTTGACCGACGAATTCGGATTATTTCGCTGACAGCATGCGGGCATCGCCCGGACTCAAGGGAGAGCCCTGATGCCCAGAATCGCCAGCTGTACTTCAGCGTTCCGTGAAGTCGCGGATTTCGAGGAATTCGCCGCACATATTCGAGATCTGCTCGACCAGTCGGCCGGCGCCGACCTCGTCGTACTGCCCGAGCTGATCACCTTCGAACTCATGACGGCCGTACCCGGCTGGCGCGACGCCGTGGATCTGGAGCCTGCGGTCGAGACCGTACAGTTCACCGACCGCTACCGCGAGCTCATGGCCCGCGAGGCCGCGGAGCGCGGTCAGCACATCCTCGCCGGTTCGCATCTGGTCCGCACCGGGGACGGCAGCCTGCTCAACGTCGCTCCTCTTTTCGGGCCGGACGGAGCGCTGCTGCACGAGCACGCCAAGACCCATCTCTTCCCGCTCGAATCGTCCCTCGATATCGGCGAGGGAGACGATATGGAGGTCGTGGAACTTCCCTTTGGCGTCGTCGGCGTAAACATCTGCTACGAGGCCGAGATACCGGAATGCGCGGCGTCGCTCACCGAGCAGGGTGTACAGATCGTCCTCGTCCCCTCGCTCACCATCACCGAGGCCGGATTCTGGCGCGTCCGTCACTGCGCCGCCGCCCGCGCCATCGAGAACCAGATCTACACCGTGCACTCCGGCGTCGCCAGCCCTGCCCGCGGGCCCTGGCCAGGAGCCTGGGCGCGCAGCGCGGTCCTGGGCCCCTGCGACGCGGGCTGGCCCGACAACGGAGTCCTCGCCGAGACCGTCGCCAATGTCGACGCGGTCGCCGTGGCCGACGTGGATCTCCAGCGGCTCGCCGACAACCGGAAGACGGGCGCCGCGACGACCTTCGCGGACCGCCGCCGACGCGCGGAGCTCTACCGGGCCTGGCCCTCCCATTGAGTCCGAGTTCGGCCACCGACCATCCCGATCAAGGAGACAGCAGCCATGACCAAGCCGACCGTATGCCTGACCTTCGACTTCGACGCCATCTCCGTCTGGCTGGGCACCATGGGCCTGTCCACACCGACATATGTCTCGCGCGGCGAGTTCGCGGCGAACGTCGCGACCCCGCGCATCCTCGATCTGCTGGAGCGGGAAGGAGTCACGTCCACCTGGTACATCCCTGGCCTGGACGCCGACACCTACCCGGACGTGTGCAAGCGCATCCGCGACGCGGGCCATGAGATCGGCCACCACGGTTACGCACATGAGGGGCCTACCAGCCTGGACGAAGCCGCCGAGTCCGAGGTGCTGGAGCGTGGACTCGACGCTCTGGATCGGGTTCTCGGAGTCCGCCCAGCCGGATATCGGTCCCCTGCGTTTGATCTCTCCCCGAACTCCACACGGCTGTTGTCCGACTTCGGGTTCACCTATGACAGCAGCATGATGGGGCACGACTTCGAGCTGTACCGCTGCCGTACCGGTGACATCGTCCACAGCGACCGGGCCGTGGAGTTCGGGCGCGAGCTGGACCTAGTCGAGGTGCCCGTCTCCTGGACCCTCGACGACTTCCCCTTCATGGAATTCGCCCTCGCCCCGCCGATGCTGATGCCCGCCTCCACCGACGTCGAAGGGCTCGCCAACCGCTGGCTGGCGGATCTCGACTTTATGGTGGAGGAGGTTCCGCACGGGGTGTTCACCCAGACCTTCCACCCGCAGTCCATCGGCCGCGCCGGGCGCATCCGCATCCTGGAACGGATCATCCGCCGGGCCAAGGAGCACGGTGCACGGTTCTCCACCGTGCACCAGGCGGTCGGCGACTGGACCGCACAGTCCGGCACCGGCAGGGCCTGACACCACCGTGCCCGCCGGCCGTCCGTACCGATCACCCGGCGGCAAGTGTGTCCTCCCCTGAGGATTCTCAGGGGAGGACCACCTCACTTTCTGTGTTGTGTGGTTCGTTCGGTGTCGGACACCGAACGGATGAAGGCGATGGTGCGGGAGCGCATGCTTTCGCGGCGGGCGGCGATGATTTCGTCGACCGGGGGATCGAAGGCGTGGCGGATCGGTTTGGTGTGCATTTTCACCGCGCAGTCGAGATCGGTGCACAGGAGGAGGCCGACTGTGTTCAGACGTTCACGTTTGTCGCGTGATGGGCGTCGGGCGGTGAACAGTGAAACCTCGTTGAACCGCCGGGTGGACCGGCACAGGTCGCACATCACCGCGCGTGATCCGTGTACCGCGTGGTTCGGGGCCTGCCGTAGCAGCACTCCCAACGCCTGGCCGTCTGCCTCGGTGACGAGGTAGGCGCACTTCGCGGCGCGCAGATCCCGCCACCCGAGGTAGTCGATCCGGTGCCACGGGGTGTCGTCGAACCAGGCTGGCAGTCGAACTTTGCTCTCGGTCGGGTCCAGGTTCACGATCGCGCCGCGCACCTCTTCCCTGGTCATGGGGCGCATGACGGCTCCTATCGCCGGTGGCAGGCGAAAGTGCCGGTCAGGATGGTCTGTGGAGTGCGGGAGAGAGTCTTGTTGGGGTGGGACACCCGGGGTGCTCCTTGCTGGGAGGTGTGAGATGGCAGCAAGAGCAGGCCGAGCGGCCTCGACGAAGGCACCCACTCCAAGGGGCCGCGACATGTGCGCGGGTCAAGGCGTGGGCTGGTTCAGAGCACCGGAGAGTGGGTCACGTCCGGTCGCCGTCCGGCAAGGGACGGCGTCAAGAAGACGGACTACTGGCTAGACGGTGCCGCGAGGCGCGCGCGGCGCGAGCCGAAACATAGATCTCTCTCCTTGGGCACACAAGCCCCAGAGCGGGTCGAAGGAACTCCGCGACGGTAGCAACGGCTCCGGGATGAATGCCAACGAATTTGCGGGACCGACCCAACGCCGGGGGAGCCGAGCCACGGCCACAAGCGCCTCGGCGGATTGCAGGTGATCCCGGAGACCGAGAGGGCGGTGGTGAGAACGTGCCGCGGCTCATCAACGGTGATGGCGGCTCACAGTTCGTCGCCCACGCTGGCTGGTTCCGGAGGATGCGGCCCACCGCCGTCTTTGAGGTCCTGCTCGCAGGTTCGTCGGTCGTGGGACGACTGATCATTGGGGATCAGTAGCACTGCGGCAACCTGCTCAGGGTGCTCGACGGCGAGCCAGCCGTCGCCTAGGAGGTCACCCTCTCGCCCGAACGCCTCGGACCAGTAGACCGTCTTACACCCCAGCGCGACACGCTCCTTGTCGACCGCGCAGGCGTCCACCGCAGGGTCGGGTATCTGGTCGGCGCGGTCGAATCGGAAGTGGAAGTGGACCCGATCACCTTCGGATGGCACCTGTGGGTGGGGCTCAAGGCGCCAGTCAAAGACCTCGGCGGAGACGCCGAGAGGCCGCCCGTCCGTGTCCTCGACCTGCACCCTGACACCGGCCTCACCGCGTTCGGCCGTCGTGTCGGTGCAGCCCCAGGAAGAAGAGCAGCCGGATAGGGCGAGAAGCACCAGCGCCAACGGAGCACCCGCAAGTCGCCGTGCGGAGAACACTGAAATGACCTCCAGTCAGGACGGAGCGGAGCAATGTACCCCGGGGCCTGGTCCGCCCCCACCGGAGGCCATGAACCACCTTCCGCAGCTGACGCGGCAGCCCTCGCAGGGAGTGGCGGCCCGCTTGCTGTTCATGCGTCAAGTCCCTCTCTTCGTCGGACGGCTTCTGTGCTGGGCCACCTTGTGCTGTGAGATCACGGCTTGTTCCAAAACGCCTACGACGGTGACTCGGCCACCATCGCCCGGATCGGGATCGGGCACGATCGATTCCGGGTCGACGAGGTACACCTCGTGACCATCCAGCGTGAGCCGACGCACGGCCTCCAGCAGCATGCGCCGTGCCACGTCATTGATCGAATAGATCATTGTGAGGTCCAAAACCACCCTGACTTCTGCGGGGGCAGTGTTCAGAATTTCCCGGACAACTCTCTCGGCTCCGGCAAACCCGATCCCACCTTGCAGTTGGAGGACCCGGACCGCATGTGGTCCGTCGCCGAGGACGTGGTTGGACCGCACGATGGCACGCGCAGCGGCTGGGACCTCCATCACATGTAGACCCATATCGGAGGAAAACCGCTCGAATAGCGAAACTCCGCGAACGCTGTTCCCATGGGCGTCCAGCCGTGGTGAGAATGTGGCGATGCCGATCTGGCCGGGGAGCGCTCCGATCAGGCCCCCGGCCACGCCACTCTTCGCTGGAATGCCGACCTGGGTCGCCCAGTCACCGGCCGCGTCATACATTCCGCAGGTGGACATGACACTCAGCACCTGACGCACCACCGGTTCGCCTACCACTCGCTCACCTGAGAGAGGATTTACGCCGCGATTGGCCAACGTCGCGGCCATCATGGCCAGATCTCGCGCGGTGACGAGCACAGAGCACTGGCGGATGTAGCCCTCGACGATGGCCCTGGGGTCCTCGGTGAGGATGCCATAGCCGCGGAGCATGTACGCAATGGCGAGGTTGCGGTGCGCGTGCTCCATCTCCGACACGCACACCGCCTCATCAATCCTCAGCTCACGACCGGCAAACGCCGAAAGGCCGTGGACCACGCGCTCCACGCGCTCCGTCGGATTCATGCCCTCCGAACCGGCGAGCGAGTGGGCGGTGATCGCACCAGCATTGATCATGGGATTGAAAGGGCGCCCAGTATCACTTTCGAGGGAGATCTGGTTGAACGCCTCTCCCGATGGTTCGACACCGACTTTGGCGAGCACAGGGGCGAAGCTGCGATCAGCCAGTGCCAGCGCGTACATGAACGGCTTGGAGATCGACTGGATCGTAAACTCGGTATCGATGTCGCCGGCACCGTAGATCTCGCCGTCAACGGTGGCGAAGGCCGCACCGAGGCGCTTAGGGTCCGCTGCCGCAAGCTCGGGGATGTAGTCCGCCAGCTGTCCAGAAGTGTTCGACTCGACATCTCTGAGGACCTCGGCCAGATAGTCGGGAATGACCGACCGCATGCGTCCTCCTCCGTACCTTTCGGGCGATGAATGTGCTGTGGCGTCAGCGCTGAGGCCGCCGTGGTGCGTGTGCCTTCCTGACACTCGTCGGCGCCTCACCGAATCACCACGACGATGCGTGAACCGTAGCCGCAGTCCTCGTACTCGGCCCTTCTCCGTTCAGCCACGCGGCGTAGCTGCTTTGGATAGGACGAACCACGCCGAGCCGGTAGGCAAGGCTCGACGGGGGTTGAGTCGCGTAGCCCCTCGCGGGCATCGGGCATCGGATCGTCGGCTGCCAAGTCCGGCCGGGTGTCCGGTGTCCACGAGACCCCTGTCCAGGCACGCTGGACACTCAACACACCTTCACCAGCGCCGTGTTGAGTACTTCCCTACTTGACATGGACGGGCCCAGTGGGGGCACACGCCTCTTCACGGACCCCGCAGGACACGCCGGGGCCGCTCCCGCGAACACACCTCACCAGGAGAAGGTCATGACCACTTCCCCTTCCGGCGTATCCCGCCGCTCTCCTCGACAGGCACCGGCCAGCCTCTGCCCGAGCAAGCGCAAGGGGCCGGAGGCATGAGGGCGCGCTTCTCCCACCACACCCGCTTCACCCCCGGCCCGGAAGGCGAAACAGAGCGGGCGACCGTGCACCTCGCCGGAGAACTCAACCTCGAATCACATCGCGACGCCCAAGCAGTCCTTGAATTGTGTATCACCACCCGCCCCGCTCATATCGCCATCGACCTCACACGCCTGACCCTGCTCGACCGCACCGGAGTCACAGTCCTGAAGACCGCCCAACACCAGGCCAACGACGCGGGCGTCCCCCTCACCCTCACCGGACGACCACCCCTCA
This sequence comes from Streptomyces sp. NBC_00690, assembly GCF_036226685.1. Lineage (NCBI taxonomy): Bacteria > Bacillati > Actinomycetota > Actinomycetes > Kitasatosporales > Streptomycetaceae > Streptomyces > Streptomyces sp. NBC_00690. The sequence goes on along the minus strand of NZ_CP109009.1, from coordinate 842,192 downwards.
TCGTCGCCCGCCTCCTCAACCTGACCGGCACACCCCGCCCACCACAGGGCGAAGCCAGGAACCGTACCGACCCTGCTCCGGGCTGCTCGCTGGAGGGCACGCCCGGTGTGGCCTCGCACCGGACCGCGGCCAACCGGATCGCCATGGTCACCCTCGCGGGCGTCACGGTCCTCGCCTCCCTTCTCACGGCCTTCGCCCAGACCCCCGGTTGAACAAGTTCGGTGCTCATCTGCACTTCACCCGGAAGAGTGATGCGGCCTGGTGTAAAGGCTTGGGCCGAGCGAAAGGCCGGTGCGCTGGGCAAGGTGGAGTCGACAGGATGCTCGGCGTGACTGAGATGCCGAGTAGCGCTGTCCCGCCACGTGCGGTCCTTGACGCCTTCGGTGTGAAGGGCCCTGCTGTCCCGCTTGTTGGCGGGCAGGGACGGAGCGTCGGGCCATCGATGTTGTGGTCAAGAGGCGGCGGCGCTTCAGGGTTAGCCACTGACTCTCGGATCGTGTTCTGAGCCCGAGGTAAGAACGACTCCGGCCGATCCCACTCCGCATGCGTCAGATCTCCATGGCCCGTACAGCCAGCCTGGCCCCCACGCACGTCAGGAGATCCAAAAACAGTGCCTAGATGAAGTTCTTGTTGATCAGGAGGTCCAGGATGTCGGTGCGGTAGTTGGGGAAGTCCATCGGCACGATGCCGAAGCGGGCTCGCTGATTCCTTCTGGGGTCCAGGTAGGTATAGACGCTCGGAAGGATCTTCTCGGCCCCGATGGAGGGATTGGGGATGGGGCCCTTGGCGGTGCTGGTGAAGTTGATGAACATCTTGGACGTGCTGTGGTCGTAAAAGGCTTTGTCGAAATGCGCGACGATCGCCCTCCTCTTCGCATCGTCCGAAACGTTGTACTGGTCCTGGATATCGCAGTTGTCGTGCCACCTGAGCGTCGCCCAATCGTGGGTGAAGTCGGTGAGGAGCACGACCTTTCCGCGGGCTTGTCCCAGGGTGGGCCATGAGGGGTTGGTCCAGAAGAGTGAGCGGAAGCCCATGGACGGGTCGTCCAGGTGCCAGTTGAAGCGGCGCTTGAATTCCTCCGCGTTGAGTTTGTTGCCGCCGCTCTGCTCGTTCTTGATTCGCATGACGACTACTTCGCCGGGGTTGCTGCGGAGGAAGCTTCTGCAGTCGCTGAGAACGTCCTGGTAGCGCTTGTACATGTAGACAGGGCCGTGGTAAAGGCCCATCTCGTGCGCAGTGCCCGCCAGGCCGTTGAGGCGGATGTCGAGGAATCGGATTCCGTTGCCGAGCTGCGTCGGCAGGTTCCAGTCCTGGCATTTGGGGATGGCTCCCCCAGTGATGGAACACGTGTTGTGGGTGCCGGGGATCGTCAGACTGGTGATGGGCAGGCTGCTGGACAGAGAGCTCATCCAGGACCGGTAGGCCCAACTTGCTGCAGTGGCTGCACTCGGAACGCCAAGCACCGCGGCGGTGGCGAGGCCGCCGGCACCGGCTCCCCACTTCAGAACGTCACGACGGGTAGGGGACATCTGCACACTCCAGTTCGACAAGGGAATTACCGCATTTACTGGGGCGTACTGTCGTCCGCCCCACCCGCGCGGGGGCATTGATCTCCTCCGCGAAAGGGGTTCTGCTCTACTCCGAAATTGGTCGGTGGCTGTCGCCGAAACGGATGAGGCGGCTGTACGCCCGGGTGAGAAGCTGCCTGTACGAGCACCGGGCCGGACTGAGCCCGGTCACACCAGCTCTCACTTCCACGCTTTGCCTCACCTCCCGGCATAGGTGATGCAGCCATCTGGCCACATCAGCACGGCCGTTGACCCGATGATCTTTCCAGCGAGAGAGAGGGACAACCGGCCCCGGAGGTTGCCTCAGTCCGTCATTTGGCTTGCCTGCCCAAGGAGACCGGCGGAAGCTGGGGCCGATACACCATCAGAGACCATGGACGGCTACCAGCAGGCTGGGTCCCCGGAGATTGAGCGACAGTTGACTATGCGCGCCAGTGGTCATCCACGCGAACTCGGAGGTACTCCCCGCTGCTTCTGCGCGCCGGGTACGTCCTTGGGCGCAATCGGCATTGTCCGACCCCGTACTGCTCGGCCTGCATGGCGGGCTTGAGTCAGTCGCCCGCCATCCCTTCGTTCCTGCTCAGCGTGTGGCCACCCGGAAGGTGCTGAGTAGGGCCTTGTGGTCGGTCGGCCAGGTCCAGGTGGGCTCCCAGAACCTGTCCCTGCCCGTCTCCTTCATCCGCTTGTTGCGCACGATGGTGCTCGACGGTCCGACGATGACGCTGTCGAGCAATCGGATCCGCCGGTCGGGATGGTAGAAGACGAAGTCGATCCGGTCCCGCTCGTCGGCTTTCGGTGCCCAGGTGAGCTGACCGACGTCGGCGCCCGGGTTGTCGCTCGGCCAGGTGAAGCCCGGCCTGTGGACGGGGTCCGGGTGGATCACCCGATAGCTGTCGCGGAAACCGGCGTCCTCGATCGCCTTCGTTGTCGACCAGTTGATGACGGTGCCGTTGTGGTCGAACAGGTTCCGGGTCCGGTGGGTCCAGTCCCGGTGGGAGGGCTCGTTGAAGTCACCGGCCAGCAGCGTCAGCCGGCCCTTGGCCCGCTCCTTCGCGGCGTCCGCGAGCACCGTCCGTGTCACCTTGGTGCGTCCCGAGGCTGCGTTGAGCCGCGTGATCAGCCTCGCATCGGTGATCGGACCGGTCGGGATCTCGCCCCAGCCGTACTCGGAGGTCTCCAGCGGTGACGGCGTGCCGCCGCCGTAGCCGCGCGGCAGATAGTTGACGTAGTAGCGGTATTCCAAATGCCCGGAGTACGCCGCGACCTCGGTGCCGTCCACCGAGACGACCGCTTTCGACCAGGAGGGGAATGACGCGTGTTCGATGATCGGGTAGCGCGAGATCACTGCAGGATCGACCGGGTTCTCGTTGTCGAAGTAGGTCAGCCCGCGCTCGGCGAGATCGGCCAGGAGATGGGCCACCCGCTCCGGGGTCGACTCGCTGAGCATCACCACATCCGGTTCGACAGCGGCGATGGTGTCCGCGATGCCCGCGCGCCCACCGGGCACCCGGCTGCCGCCGAGCCAGATATTGAACTGCAGGACCTTGAGCGTTCGGTGCGAAGGCTTGTGGTGCTTCTGCTCCTGCGGCGCGGCCTCAGACGTTCCCACGGCCAGTACTCCCGCTCCGAGGGACGCGCCGACCATCCCGAGCAGCTTGCGACGTCTGACCATGTGTGACCTCCATTGATTGCCTGCACCCATGGCCCGGTCGGTTCGAAGCGGGCCGTGACAAAGCGTCGAGGTCATTCGTGTATGAGACATGAACCTGGGTGCAACGCCAGATGTTCGGTGATCAACAACGTCGACCCGTCGTTCCCTGTCGTCCGGCACCATCTGGTCGGATATCGCCGCGGATCCCCGCGGCCCCGCGGACCGCACGCTTGAGCGGCTCGGGCGGGTGGATCGAGGGTCGTGCCATGACTCGGAACCCTGGGGGAATCGAGTCTCCGCTGCACCCGGGGTGGTTCGTGTCGCCGCACTCACTGCAGAGGCGTGTCTGATGTGAATCCCGGAGGCCCCGCGCCGTTCTCGTCGGGCCCCGCTCCAGGGGCCGATTCCGGCCGTCGGACAGCCGGGGTGACGGTTCGTCAATTCGCTGGCCCCGCAGATGTTCTCCCAGGAAGCGGCATGGGGCCCTGTCGAAATGACCATAAGGTGATCTCATGTCTCACACGCTGAGTTCCGCCAGATCCCGCGCCGCACTCCGTACATCGGCGCGGGTCTGCGGCGAACTGCTCGTGGTCCTGGTGATGGCCGCGGTGACCATATGGATACTTGGCCGGATGTGGTCGGTCATATGGCCGCTCATCATCGGCCTCCTGCTCACCACGCTGACCTGGCCCCCGACCCGCTTCTTGCGCCGTCACGGCTGGCCCTCCGCCTTGGCCGCCTCCACCGTGACCGTGCTGTTCCTCCTCTCCGCCGTGGGAGTTGTGGCGATGATCGCGGTTCCGGTGGCCTCACAGTCCGGGGAACTGACCACCGGAGTGGTCGAGGGAATCCACCAGGTGCGCGAATGGGCCGCCGGACCGCCGCTGAACATCGGTGATGATCAGATCACCGACGGCGTCGACGCCGCGGTCAGCCGTGTACAGGGCAGCGTCGACAGCATCCTCACCACCGTCTTCACCGGATTGAGCACGGTGGTGAACGGGGTGGTCACCACTGTTCTCGCGGTCTTCCTTATGTTCTTCTTCCTCAAGGACGGACCTCGTTTCCTGCCCTGGCTCACCCGTCAGCTTCCCGGCCGGCTCGCCACGGACGTTCCGACGCTGGCCGCGCGGGGGTGGGACACACTGGGCACCTTCGTCCGGTCCCAGGCACTCGTCGGTCTGCTCGACGCCGTCCTCATCGGCATCGGTCTGTGGGCGCTGGGGGTACCTCTGGTCCTCCCCCTGGTGGTCCTGACCTTCGTCTCGGCATTCGTACCGATCATTGGTGCCCTGTTCGCCGGCCTGGTCGCGGTACTCATCACGCTGGTGTCGAATGGTCCGGCAGACGCGATGATCGTGCTCGCGATCATCGTCGTGGTGCAGCAACTGGAGGGGAACGTCTTCCAGCCCATGATCCAGAGTCGTGGGCTTGGCCTGCATGCGGGCATGGTCCTGCTGGCGGTGACGCTCGGCGGCAGTCTGGCGGGGATCGTTGGCAGCCTGATCGCCGTACCCATCGCCGCGCTACTCGCTGTGACCTGGAACTATCTGCGTGAGCAGCTCAGCGATCCGCCGCAGGAGATCGACTCCCACCAGCCGCAGACCGCCGCTACTCCGCTCCCCTGAGGCGAGCGGAGTCGCGGCGAGACCGGGCGGCCGAGCGACAACACCGGATACCGCATGGTGGCTCCTCTCGGCTGGGCGTTTCCGTGAGGGCCCATCGGGGACGCCAGGGCGTGAACGGGTGTGTGTGCCACCCTCGGTATTCGGCCGCACGGTGGCAGTGGGGAGCACTCCACTGCACCCCAGCCCGAGGCGAGCGGCTGCGGCTCCTGCCACCTCAAGGCGCCAGGGTCCACCCGCGCACTTGCCCTCCGAGTCCAGGGGTAGCACAGGTCCCTGAGCTATCTGAGGGGTCAGGTCGCTGGGTTCTCCAGCAGGGTGACACGGTTGCCGTCGGGGTCTTCCAGGGCGGCGAACCGGGTGCGGGTACCACCGGCCTGCACCGGTCCCGCAGTCAGACCGCGTTCCTTGAGCTGTGCAAGAGCTTCGTCCAAGTCAGGAACCTCCAGATTGAGGAGCGCCGAACCACAACGCTCGGCGTCCTCGAAGACCGAGAGCCAGCCTCCTGTGGTGAGATGCCAGTCCGCCAGCGACGGCATCGGCCGGGTGTCCGCAGGGCGTCCCAGCAACTGTTCGTACCAGATCACCGCAGTCTCAACGTTCCCCACAGGCGCAACCATCAATACGCGAGCAATGTTCATGAATGCCACCTTTTCTCGAACCACAGTTTCGTGTCTCTTCTCCCCAGACTGCTTGAGCCGACAGAACTCACCGCCAAACAGGCAGGCAAGGCCAGGCAGGACCCGGTCGAATGTGCTCGCGGGCCAGTGCATCCAGGTTCTCTTCCGGCATTGCGCCAGATTCCCCGACGGCGTCCAGGAGTAGTCGAACCGCCCCCCGGCCAGGCCGGGTTCCCCTGATTACGTGGTTTGCCAGCCCTCAGGGCTGATGACGACCGATGCATCCAGGGAGGTACCCATGTCCCTCTCTCTGACGCTGCGCCTCGCCCGGGTGCACAGGTACGCGCTGCTGCTGCATATTGGCGGTCACACCAAGCCGGAATGGTGTGGGTGTCGGATGATAGGTGAACACCGCGCCTCCGAGGGGCAGCTTCCCCAAGCGCCGGATGCGCGTCCTGGCGAGCGACGGTTCCATTTGCCCCTCGTACCCAGCGTTTTCACTGTCGTGTGCGCACCCACCGCCGTTGCAATGGGGCGGATCAGCAGTTGACGGGGCTGGGGCTGTCACGGCTTGGAGACGATTTGGACTCTTTGCGGTGCCACGAGCGAGCTGAAGCGACGGAGAGGTGCACCTCACCACAGATATCGCCTGTCCGAAATGAACCCTCCGCTCTGACTTCTAGCGGCAACTGCCCCTGTCTGGGCGTTACTTCATCGAATCCACCGCAAGGGTGTCGGGAAGGTCTCCATGGCTCGGTAAGGGGCATTGGCTGAAATTGACAGTTAGGTAAGCCTCACCGTACTCCTATGTGGTCCCGCAGTAGTTCCCTTGTTCTGTCGGTGTGCCCTCGCATCCGACGCTGCTGCGGCCGTCCAGGAGGCTTCGATGTCACGCCCTTCCATCCGTCGCGGTACCGCGCTCGCACTTTCCGCGCTGCTCCTTCCCGTGCTCGCGGCCTGCGGCAGTACGGAAGACAAGAAGGATGAGAAGGGTGAGAAGGGTACGTCGGCAAAGAAGGTCTCCGATGAACTGGTCGTTTACTCGGGCCGCAACGAAGAACTGATCGCCCCGATCCTGGACAAGCTGGAGAAGGCCACCGGCACCAAGGTCGAGGTCCGCTACGGCGACAGCGCCGAACTCGCCGCCCAGATCCTGGAGGAGGGCGACCGCACCAAGGCCGGACTGTTCTTCTCCCAGGACGCCGGTGCCCTCGGCGCGCTCTCGCAGGCCAAGATGCTGGCCAAACTCCCCCAGAAGTCCCTGGACCAGGTGGATGCGGCCTTCCGCGGCGGTGAGGGCGACTGGGTCGGTGTCTCCGGACGTTCCCGTGTCATCGCGTACAACCCGAAGAGTGCGAAGAAGGCCCCGGACACCGTGCACGATCTGACGAAGCCCGAGTGGAAGGGCAAGGTCGGCTACGCGCCCACCAACGCCTCCTTCCAGGCATTCGTCACCGGAATGCGCGTCCTTGAAGGCGACGACGTCACTCTCAAGTGGCTCAAGGACTTCAAGGCCAACGGCGCCAAGCCGTACGCAAAGAACGGTGTGGTCCTGGACGCGGTGGACAAGGGCGAGGTCTCCCTCGGCCTGATCAACCACTACTACTGGTACGAGAAGGTCGCCGAGGTCGGCGCGGACAAGGTCAATGCCAAGATCCACTTCCTGCCGGGTGGTGACCCGGGTGCGCTGATCAACGCGGCCGGTGTTGGTGTTCTCAAGAACGGCGGGCAGAGCGCGGCGGCCGAGAAGGCCGTCGACTACCTGCTCTCCGCCGAGGCGCAGGACTACTTCGCCAAGGAGACCTCCGAGTACCCGCTGGCTTCCGGTGTCACCAGCACGGTCAAGGGCCTGCCCGCGCTCGCCTCGCTGGACGCGCCGAAGATCGACCTGGGCAAGCTGGAGTCCCTCCAGGAGACCCTGACCATGCTCAAGGAAGCCGGGATGGTCTGACCCGTCCCTATTCCGTCCGTATGAGCACTCATGGTTCACGGACCGCCCGCCGTCCGGCCAGCGCGTTTCTCGCGATGGCCGGACGGCGGCGTCCGCCCCTCGTCCTGCTGCTTCCGGCCACGGCTGCGGCGCTTCTCGCGCTGCTGCCGCTCGGCTATCTCGGTGTGCGCGCCCTGGAGCACGGCTGGGAGTACGCCTGGGACCTGGTCACCGAAGCGCGGACCCTGGAACTCCTCGGTCGCAGCCTCGCGCTGACCGCCATCGTCGTCACCGGCTGTCTGGTGCTGGGCGTCTCCCTGGCCTGGCTGGTCGTCCGCACCAGCCTTCCCGGGCGCTCGGCGTGGGCTGTTCTCGCCACCCTGCCGCTGGCCGTGCCCAGCTATGTGGCGGCCTTCACCTGGATCTCCGCGGCGCCCTCGCTCGCCGGGCTGCCCGGGGCGGCGATCACCCTGACCTGTGCCTGCTTCCCCTATGTGTTTCTGCCGGTGGCCGCCGCATTGCGCGGCATCGATCCCGCGCAGGAGGAGGCGGCGCACTCGCTGGGCAGTGGTTCACTGCGCACCTTCTGGCGCGTCACCGCGCCACAACTACGGCCCGCCGCAGCCGGTGGGTCGATTCTCGTCGCGCTCTATGTGCTCTCCGACTTCGGCTCGGTGTCCATCACTCGGTACGACACCTTCACCCGGGCGATCCACTCCTCGTACCAGGCCAGCTTCGACCGGACTCCGGCCGCCGTTCTCGGCTGTGTCCTGGTCGCCATGACCGTGCTGCTTGTGTTGGCCGAGAACCGCACCCGGGGACGCGCGGGCCATGCCCGCACCGGCCGAGGCAATGCCCGCCCACCCGCCCGGCTCCGGCTCGGGCGGTGGACGGTTCCCGCGCTGGCCTGGGTTGGCGCGGTGGCCGCCGCGACCGTGGCATTCCCCCTGGCGACCCTCGGCTACTGGCTCACCATCGGCAACTCCGCCGACTGGAACCCCGAACGGCTGTGGTCCGCGACGCTCTCGACAGTGACCGTCGCCGCCGCGGGGGCCGCCGTCACCACCCTGCTCGCCCTACCGGTGGGGGTGCTCTCCGCCCGTCACAAGGGTCGCGCCGCCCGGCTCCTCGAACAGTCCGTGTACGCCGGCCATGCCGTACCCGGGATCACCGTGGGTCTGGCCCTGGTGTTCTTCTCGGTCAGGTACGCCTATCCGCTCTACCAGGAGATGCCGCTGCTGATCGCCGCGTACGTGGTGCTGTTCCTGCCGGTCGCCGTAGCCTCCGCGCGAGCCGCTGTCCTACAGTCGCCACCCGTCCTGGAGGAGGTGGCCCGCTCCCTGGGCCGCTCCCCGCTGCGGGTGCTGCGTGAGATCACCGTGCCGCTCGCGGCCCCGGGGATCGGAGCCGGAGCCGCCCTCACCTTCGTTGTGATCATGAAAGAGCTGCCGGCGACCCTGCTGCTCCGTCCGACCGGTACCGACACCCTCGCCACCCGGCTGTGGACCGAGACCGGAGCAGGCGCGTTCGCTGGAGCCGCCCCCTACGCGGCGGCCATCGTCCTGCTCGCCGCGATCCCCTCCTACCTCCTCGGAAGGCGCTCATGACCGGACTGCGCGTGACCTCGGTGACGACTTCGTACGGGCGCGGTGTACGGGTGCTCGACGGGCTGGACCTGACCGTCCCGGAAGGTGAGCTGGCCGCCGTCCTCGGACCGTCCGGCTGCGGGAAAACGACCCTGCTGCGGGTTGTCGCCGGATTCCTCGCCCCCGACCAGGGAGAGGTCGCCGTCGGTGGGCGCACGGTCAGCGGAGCGGGTGTCCAAGTGCCGCCGGAACGGCGTGGCGTGGGGATCGTCGCCCAAGAAGGCGCACTCTTCCCGCATCTGAGCGTCGCCCGCAATGTGGCCTTCGGCCTGCGCTCTCAGAGCCGCGCCGAGCGCCGATCACGCACAGCCCAGCTACTGGAACTGGTGGACCTCGGGGAGTACGGCGAGCGGATGCCGCACGAACTGTCCGGCGGCCAGCAGCAGCGCGTCGCCCTGGCCCGTGCGCTGGCACCGCGTCCCGCGCTGGTGTTGCTCGACGAGCCGTTCAGCGCCCTCGACAGTGGTCTGCGCGCAGGTCTGCGCTCCGATGTCCGCAGCGTGTTGCGGGCGGCCGGAGCAACGGCACTCCTCGTCACCCACGACCAGGAGGAGGCGCTGTCAGTGGCCGATCGGGTCGCGGTCATCCGCCAGGGGAAAGTCGTTCAGTTCGGTACTCCGCAGGAGGTGTACGCCCACCCTGCCGACCCCTGGGTGGCCTCCTTCGTCGGCGACGCGGTCGTTCTGCCAGCCACCACCGACTCCGGCCACGCCGTGACCGCCCTCGGCCGGGTGCCCCTGTCTGGACCTCCAGTTACCGGCATCGCCCAGGGCACCGTGGCCCTGCGCCCCCAACAACTTCGCCTCTCCACCCCGGACGGGACCACTGTCGTCGGCCGGGTGAGCGAGATCCGCTACCACGGTCACGACGCCCTGATACTCCTCGACGTCCCGTCGGTGGACACCCCGGTCACCGTCCGCACCTCCGCCCTTCTCACTCTGACCCCCGGCGACGAATCCGGCATCCACATCACCGGCTCCACCCACTTCCACCCCACACCGAGCCCGCCCACTGCTTGAGACCCCACCCCCACTCAGGGAACACCCCCTGCACGAGCACACCCTCGAACTCGCCGGTGCTGCCCATGCTGCCGCGGGTCTCAGAGCGGCGGAGCTTCGACTACGTTCGACATGGCGCCTTCGATCCGTTCGCCCCCCTGAAAACGGCGGCGGGCAAGGTGGGACACGAACCTGTCCACGCAGCACCGGGGGTGCGGACTTCCGGGACTTCCTCGACGACATAGACCGCCAGACCGATCCTGGCCCAGCGGTCCACGGTGGTTCGCCGAGTTGGAGCGATGTTGCCTTGAACGCGGGGTGTTCTGCTCTCACTCGACGACCTCAAAGCCGCACTCGAAGACTGGATCAAGGTCGGGAACGACGGGGCCAGGCCCTTCACGTGGACCAAGACCCCCCGACCAGGCCCTCGACCGCATCTTGCCGCTACTGCTTACAGGATCTCCACACCACCGCACTATGAACCGCCCCGGGTTTGGTAGAGATCTCAGAGTTGGTTGTGGCCTGGGGTTTCGTGGATTCCATGGAGTGGTTGGCTTCGTGCTCGACGGGTGGGACGTGGTCTGTCTGACCGTGGAGTCTGCGGTGGTTGTACCAGTCGGTCCACTCGGCTGTGGCGAGCTCAAGGGCCGCTTCGGTCCGTCAGGGCGGCGAGCGGGGTGGTACGCCGATTTCAGTGGTCGCAGGGCGCCAGCAAGAGTGGTCGACGCGGCCTTCCGCTTGGGTCCTTGTTCCTGCCCGTGAAGTGCCTCTTTCGCAAGCTGAATGTGTTCCCGTCAGGTCAACTAGCTCACTTTCAGGATGCGTTGGCGCTGCGCGACGCCAGGAGAGCCGTTTGACATACAAGGTGGTCTAGTCCATTTTTGGGTGCACCCGTGCTGTAGGGGACCACCCAAAGAGACATCCGCGCTCTGTGTTCCGGAGCGCTCTGCGCCGGCCCTGTGCTCGCCCGAGCGCGTCGCCGCCAGCCACGAGCGTCGGCGAAAGCACCTCGCGCTGTCCACTCGTTCCCTGTGTCACGACTCCACCACTGAGTCTCGGAGCAACGCATGTTAACGGCTGATCCGTATCTCCACCGCGCCACCTCTGACCGCCCCTACTTCAGTGCGGACGGCGAGACCTATCTGGCGCAGACACCGCTGCGCGACATCAGGAAGAAGCGTCCGCTCCGCGTGCTGTCCGAAGAGGACTTCGCCTTCTGGCAGACCTACGGCTACGTCGTGGTGAAGCAGGCGATACCGGCGGATTCCGCCCGACGTCTGCTGGACTTCGCGTGGGACTTCCAGGGCCTGGATCCGGAACGTCCGGAGAGCTGGTATGACGAGCGGGAGTACCGCTCGGACCTCGATCAGGAACTACACATCTACGGATTCGTGGAGGCATACCACCACCAGCTTCTCTGGGAGAGCCGCCAGAGCCGCCGCGTCTACGAGGCATTCGTCGATGTGTGGGACTGCGAGGAACTCTGGGTCACGCTCGACCGGTTGAACCTCAATCCGCCCAACATCAAGAACCGTGACCGGTCTCTGATCGAATTCCGTGAGACCGGCTTCGACATCAACCTCCACTGGGACGTGGACTCCACACTGGGCGTCCCACCGCAGCGGGTCCAGGGCATTGTCGCCCTGAACGACACTGCTCCGGAACTCGGCGGCTTCCAGTGCTGCCCCGAACTCTTCCGCGACTTCGACCGGTGGAAAGCCCTCCAGCCGGCCGAGCGCGACCCGATCCGCCCCGCCATCGACAGGGCGGAACTGCCAGTGATCAGGCCCGAGTTAGGGGCCGGCGACCTGCTGATCTTCAATGGCTTCTTAGCCCACGGCGTGGCCCCCAACTACTCGCAGGACGCGGCACGCGCGGTGCAGTACCTCTCGATGATGCCCGCGCTGGACACCCATCACCTCCTGCGCCGTGAGCGGGTCGACTCCTGGCGCGACGTCTCCACGCCCACCTGGAACGGGACACTGCTGGGCGACGCGAAGCGCGCTGAGTCCCAGCGGTACGGCCGGGCCACGCTGAACGAACTCGGCAGCAAGCTCCTGGGCCTCAAGGGCTGGCGCGGAGAGCACCTCGACGAGTGCGACGGGGAGCAGATATGCACAGAATCTGCCTGACACTGCCGACCAACAGATCCTGCCCTGCGACCATCGAGGCCATCGGCGCGGAGGCGATCCACGCCGCCGACAACTTCGACGTCGAGGTGCATCTGCTGATCCTGGACTCCTGCGACACCTCCGTGTACGAGGAGCACGCCGCTGCCGTACGACGTCTTCCCGAGCACCCACGCGTTGTGCCCCACCATCTGAGCGAGGCCGACCAGAAGGACTTCCTGGAGCGGGCGATCGATCGGGCCGAGGCGCCGGAGCCCGAGTTGCTGCTCAGACTCATGCTGCCGGAGTCCCTCTCCTACGGTGCCTGCACCAACCGTGCCTTTCTGATCAGCTTCGCCCTCGGCTGCGAGTCGGTGCACCGCAGGGATTCCGACAGCCGATACCAAGTGGTCGAAGGCATCACCGTCTTCCCCATCCATCATGAACTCGCCTCGCTCGGTCGGCCGGCTGCGGATGCCGTCCGGTCCGCCTCGCTGACGAAGCTCGCCCCTGAGCTCGGAACCCGGCCGGTGAGCATGGTCGGTGGCTCGTTCATCGGCCCGCCGTCGGTGGACATCGCCGAGATCGAGGCGCTCGACCATGACGTCTACCACGACGTTGTCAGTCTGTGGGCCCCCCTCGACTGGTCACCCGCGCAGAAGCGGGAGCTGGTCGACGAGTCCTTCAAAGGGGCCGGCACCGCCACGTTCGACCGGGATCACACGACACTTTCCCTGGTCGATCCTATGCGGGTCGACATGTGCAATATCGCCTTCCACGGCGTGCACGGGCGCGTCCCCCTGCCGCCGGCCACTGACACCATCGGCAGCGACTACTTCCTGATCCACCTCGTACACGACGCCGGACTACCAGGCGTCCTACACAACCGCCACATCGTCAACTTCCACACTGCGGAGCGCCGGACCGAACTGGGCTTCCTCGCATACCAGACGCGCTTCGCCAAATTCCTCCTGTCGATGCTCTACTTCAACGTCGTCTATGACGCACTGGCCCGCGCCGGAGACACACTCCTCGATGACCAGGGGCAGGTGCGTACGGCCGCCGTCGTTGAACTGGTCCGGGGGAGTGTTGGGCTCGACCCGGCCGACAACCATGAACGCCTGCGCCGACTCGACACGGCCTACCGCAAGCTAGGCGGCCGGTACGCAGTCTTCGCCGACCACCTGTGTCCGCTTCGTGCTCGTCTCCTTGCCGAGGCGAAGCGCGACATGGAGGACTTTGCCCTCCTTACGGAGGAGTGGGAGCGGCTGGTGGGCGCGGCCCGGCGCACACCTGTGCACCGACCCGGTGGAGGAGGACCGGCGATGAGGGGGCTGTCGCCACGACTGGCGCAAGCGCTGGCGTCCGCCGACCACGATCGGATCGTGCTCGACTTGGACGGGATCGGACAGCAGTATGCGACGCTCCTCGACGAACTACCCAGCATCGACGTTCGTTTCGCCATGAAGGCATGCCCGGTGGACGAGGTCATCGCGCACCTGGCCGCCCAAGGCTGCGGAGTGGACGCGGCGAGCCTCCCGGAACTTGCCCAGGCACTACGGGCCGGAGTGCCGGTCGAGCGGGTGCACTACGGCAACACCATCAAGTCCGACCAGGACATCGCGGCGGCCCACCGCATGGGTATCACCGACTTTGCCACCGACAGCATCGCCGATGTGACAGCCGTCGCGGCTCATGCGCCCGGGGCACGGGTCTTCTGCCGGGTGGCGACGGCCGGCGGCGGAGCCCTGTGGGGGCTCAAGGATAAGTTCGGCTGCTCGCCCGAAGACGCCGTACGCCTGCTGGAGACCGCCCGGACGCTCGGCCTCACCCAGGCCGGCCTTTCGGCCCATGTCGGCTCACAACAGATGGACCCGGATGCCTGGCACTCCGCCATCGAGCGGATCGGCGATGTCTTGGGCGCCCTCGGCCGGCGCGGAATCGTGCTCGACTACGTCAATCTCGGTGGAGGGCTTCCCGCACTGGGCTACACCGACCGGCGCGGGGTACCGCTGGACCCTCCGATCGACAAGATCTTCACCGTACTGCGCGAGGGCATGGCCCAACTGCGGCGGACCCATGGCGAGCATCTGCGCTTCATCATGGAACCGGGGCGCTTCCTCGTCGCCGACCAGGGAGCCGTCCGCGGCCGGGTAGTCCGTCTGTCGGAGCGGGAGATGCCGTCTGGCGGCCGTTGGCACTGGCTCTTTCTGAGCTGCGGCAAGTTCAACGGGTTGTACGAGATGGACGCGCTCCAGTACCGCCTTGTCTTCCCCACCCATCGCGACGACGCACCCACCGTCCCCGTCGTGGTCGCCGGCCCCACCTGCGACAGCGACGATTCCTACGCGGCGGAGCACCGGCTGGTGCGGGTGCCCCGCGAACTGGCCTCCGGGGACCCGGTCTGGGTCCTGTCCACCGGGGCGTACGGGATCAGCTACATGACCAAGGGGTTCAACGGCGTTGCCCCACTGCCCTGCACGACGACGGGCGGCAGCCGACCGGAGAGGAGCGGAACCATGCGGATTCGACCCATCGCGGAGGACGACTGGGAGACCATCGTCGCCCTGGAGGCCGACGCCTATTCCGGACTCGGGCTCTGTGAGGGCCGCACCGCTCTGCGGTCACGGGCCGACGCCTCACCCGGAACCTGCTTCGTCCTGGAAGTGGATGGCGAACCGGCCGGCTACCTGCTCGCGCTCCCCTACCCGGCTGGTCGCTACCCTGACCTTGAGCAGCCGGAGGAGAGCAGCTTCAGCTCGCGCAACCTCCATCTGCACGACATCGTGATCGCTCCCGCGCACCGCCGACTGGGTCGGGCCAGCCACCTCGTGGCGCATCTGTACCGGACCGCCCGGTCCCATGGCTACGAGCAGATATCCCTTGTAGCGGTCGGCGGGAGCGAACCGTTCTGGTCGGCGCGCGGCTTCACCGTGGATCCCAGCACGGTGGCTTGCGGTACCTACCAGGCGGGCGCCGTCTATATGTCCCGGTCCATCCCGGCCGCCGAGACCCCAGCCTCCGAGCAGGCCGCCACCCCGGCACCTGCCGTTCCGTTCCCACTCCCCGAAGCGAGCTGAAGCCAAGGTGCTCCGAATCCACGATCCCTTCCTCCGCGGACAGTTGGCGACAGCCGCCCTCTTCTCCTCGCTGGGCTTCCAGTACGCCACCTGGGCCTCACGCATTCCTGCCTTGAAGTCCGACCTCGACCTGACGTCGGCGGAGGTCGGATTCCTGTTGATGGCGGCCGGCGTGGGCGCCGCCGCTTCGTTCCCCCTGGTGGCGGTCCTGATGCGCCGGCTGGGCTCCCGCCGACTGTCACTCCTGTCCACCCTCGGCCTCACCCTGATACTGCTGGCACTCGCGGTGGCGCCGAACTACGCGATCGCCCTCCTCGTGATGTGCGTGGACGGTGTTCTCGTGGGGTGTCTGAACACCGCCATGAACGCGCAGGGGGCTGCGCTGGAGACCACCTTCGAGCGCACCACCATGGCCAAGCTGCACGCCACGTTCAGCGGCGGGTCCCTGGCGGCGGCACTCCTCGCTTCCGGCATGAACGCAGCCAACTCATCGGTCATCGCACACTTCAGCGTCGCGGCACTCCTGCTCGTACTCCTCGCCGCGAGCGCGCGCACCGGACTGCTGCCCGACGAAGCCCCCGTCGAGACGGAGGGAAAGCAGGCTCGCACCGGCACCCGCTGGACACTGCCCACCGGTGTCACCCTCTGGATGTGCTGCGCGATGGCCTTCGGCACCGTGGCCGAGGGCGCCATGAACGACTGGTCCACGCTCTATATGGAGGATGTGGCACTGGCCTCGGAGCAGGTCGCGCCGTTGGGCATTGCGGTCGTCTCCGGAGCGATGGTGGTGGCCCGCCTCTTCGCCGACGGCTGGCGCAGCCGATGGGGCGACGGCAGAGTGGTTGTGTTGGGCAGTGTGGTCGCGGGCGCGGGCCTTGGCTTGGCCCTGCTGGCCGGCGGTGTGGTGCCGGCCCTGCTCGGATTCGGTGCCGTCGGCCTGGGCGTCGCCGCAGTGACCCCGTGCGTATACGTCGCTGCGGCGAAGCGCGGTTCGGACACCCTGACCCTGGTGGCCGCCATGGGCACTACGGGCCTGCTGGCCGGTCCACCGCTCATCGGCTTCGTGGCGAGCGCCAGCGATCTGGCGTGGGGCTTCGGCCTGGTCAGTGTCTGCGTCTTCGTCGTCGCGCTGTGCGGCACCCGGATCCCCTGGGAGGCTTCGGCTCCCAGGACCGCGCCGCAGAGAGCCGAGTAGGAAGCGGCCGGATGTCTTCGAGGCTGCTCTTCCAGGACATCCGGCCCACACGAGCATGGGGCCGAACCTCTGGCCCGGTGGTCATGTACGACACGTCGGCGGAGCCCTAAGAAGTGTGATCTTCGCGGGCCTTCGACCGCGAAGATCACTACCGAAACGTCAACCACTCCGCGTAGGTGATGACGACACAACGCCTTCTGGGCGCGGGTCGCACACCGAGTCGTGGGTTGTCAGCCCGCACGGCGGTCGGTGAGCAACCCGGGGCCTGATGGGTCATCACCTACGACTGACGGTCCGCCAGCCGTAGGGACGGTGTGTAGGGGGTGGGCATGGGCGGCCCGTCTCCAGGTCGGGGATGTGCTTGGCCCGCTCGCCAGGGTGCAGATGAGGGCGGGTGCCGGAGTTGCTCCCGGGGTGGGGGAGTTCTCGCGTCAGGTCGTCCGCAGCGAACCGGTGTGCCGGTGGGCGGCGTCCTGTGGGTGTGCTCCGGGGGTGCGTGGGTCGGCCCCTGGTCTTCTTCCGGACGGTTCTGCCCTGGTGCGGCGGTTTCGGCGCGTTCGCTGTTGCTCGGGACTTCCGTGCTGCGTGTGCCCGTGGTTGGTTCGACGCCGGACACTCCGCTGAGGACGGGCGTCAGATCCAGCCGTGTCGTACCGCCTCCGCACCGGTCTGGAAGCGGCTGCGGGCGGCCAGCCTCCCCGTCAGGTCGGCGTTCATTCGGCGTACCGTGCGCAGCGACACGCCGAGGCGACGCCCGACGGTGGCATCTGTGTGGCCCTTGGCGAGTAGGCGCAGGAGTTCTTTCTCCTGCGGGCTGAGGTCATGGTGGTCGCGAGGTGGGGTGGGGCCGATCGGGTTGGCCCGTCTCCAGTACTCCTCGAAGAGCAGTCGGGCGACAGTCACGGTGCCGAAGCTGCGTAACTCCAGGGCCCCGGCCCAGATGTCCCCGGGGTTGAGGGGGACTAGCGCCACCTCGCGGTCGAACAGCACCATCGGTGCCTCAAGCGATGGCAGGGTGCGGACTTCGCCACCGAGGTTGCCCAGCCAGTTGACGTAGCGCATCGTCTCAGGGGCGTTGCGGAAACTGTCCTGGTAGATGCTGCGGATTCGGACGCCACGTGCCAGTGCCCGCTGGTCGATCGCCCGGTGGGCGTCCATGTCGTCGGTGGCCTGGCCGCATCCGGGGAGCAGCGAGAGGCACTCGATGCGGGCGAGTTCGGCGAGTTCGGCGAGGCGCTCGCCCATTTCGTGGCGGCCCTCCAACCGCTTGACGACGTCGTAGCCGCGTGGCGCGTGGGCGGTGCGGTATGCGGTGAGGGTGGAGACGGCGGTCCTTGCCGCCTCTAACCCCCTTTGCTGCTTGGCCAGTTCGGCCTCCCTGCGGGAGAGGAGATAGGAGAGGCCGGCTCCAGGGTCGGTTGCTCGGAAGAGCAACTGTCCGGCCGCGTGGACCTCTGCCTGATCGAGCAGGGAGAGGTCGGCAAGGCGATCGAGGGCGTCCCGTACCTCCTGCTCGCTCAGGCCGACCCTGGCGACGATCTGGTCGAGCCTCAACTCGGGCTCGTCCAGAAAGAGCCGGTAAACCATCTCGGTCTTCGGGTCCAGCCCGAGTGCGTGAAACATCACTTGCCCAAACCTCCGGGTACGCACGTCATTTCGGTCAAGGGCGCAGGTGCGGGCGCGGGCGCAGGGTGTCGGCCGGGTCGGTCGGCCGGACCGAGCGGTTGCTGCCGGTGAACATCCTCAGGTTTGCCCATGGTATAGACCTAGAAAAGAGCGGTGGCCGGAATGGGCCGGGCAACTCGCTGCCACCCCGACGTCCGCCCAGCTCGGCGCCGACACACGTACCTGGACGACGGCGGCAGCCGAGTGCCGCGCCACTGCCTGCCACCCGTCGGGGCTAGTCGGACCCCGACGGGCCGGCCAGTATCGGCGCAAGGGCCGGTTCCGATCCGGGTCCACAGCCGAGGGGAGCAGCCACATGACGAGTTCACAGCGCGAACCGGCGGGTTGTCGGGTCCCGGTGAGAGGGCTCTCCGGGGGTGTGGGGAGCGTGCTGTTCGGGCCGTTCGCTGCGGCTTCGGGCGGGCCCCCAGTCGGGTTCTTCCGGGGCTGAGCCCCGAGCCCGCTGCCTCATGTACCTCGTAACTGCTCTGCTGACGCGTATCGGGAGCAGGGCCGAATGCTCCCCCGGGCCCTGCAAATTGGCCGAGATCATCCGATCGCACCGGCGGCCGGATGACGCCGGCCACACCGCGGCTCCCGCGCATCTGCACACCGTCGCGGGACTGGACCGCGTCCATGTTGCGCTCTTCATGGAGGCGGCCGATCCGGCCGACGCCGAAACCGCTGCTCTCGGCTTCCTCGCCGGCGTGCTCGCCGATCGTCGGAGCTCCGATGGATGGGTGCTGGCTGCGTTCGGCCGGGTGGAGTCGTCCGGTACCACCGAACCGAGAGGACAGGGAACGAAATGCCCAGGGGCCGTCCCACCGTTTCCGTGATCATCCCCAACTACAACTACGCAAAGACCCTGCCCACCGTGTTGGAGTCGGTCTACGCACAGACCCTCGCCCCGCTGGAGGTTGTGGTCGTTGACGACTGCAGTACCGACAACTCCCGTGACATCGTGCGGCAGTTCCCCTGCCTTCTGGTCGAGGCGCCGGTCAACCGGGGGGTCTCGGCGGCCAGGAACCTCGGTGTGCGGAGCAGCCGGGGCGAGATCCTGTTCTTCTTGGACTCCGACATCGCGCTTGCCCCCGATGCCCTCGCCAACGCCGTCGACCTGCTGCTGAGTGACTCGGCCACGGGTTGTGTGCACGGTATCCCCGACCCCGAACCGCTCTTCGACGACGGGCCGGTGGAGCGTTACCGCACGATGCACCAGCACTTCTGGCGGCGACGCAGTGTGGGTGTGGTCGGCACGGCGGTGTTCGAGCTGGCCGCGATGCCCCGCGCGGTGTTCGAGGAGGTCGGTCCCTTCGACGAGAACCTGCGCGACTCGGAGGATGTGGAGTACAGCGACCGGCTCGGTGCGTCGTACCAGATACGGCTGACCGAGACGGTGAGGGCCCGGCACGACGACGAGGACCGTCTGGTGTCGATGCTCTCCGAGCAGTTCCGGCGTTCACAACTGCTGGTGCCGGTGGCGGCGGTGGAGAGCAGGCGCGGCAGTGGGCTGAGAGCCAACCGGCCAACCGGGGTACTGGCCGCCGCCCTGGTGCCCGCCACACTGCCGCTCGGCTTGGCGGCGCCCTGGCTGCTCGCGGTGCCCGCGATCTTCCTGCTCCTGTTCGCGCTGTCCGACCCGCCGCTCGTCCGGTTCGTCGTCCGGCGTCGGGGTGCCGGATTCCTGCTGTGGTTTCTGCTGGCCCACTTCCTGGTGCATCTGGCGCTGGTGTCCGGTGCCCTGGTGGGGGCGGTGCGATGGTTGGTCGAACCGGGCTTCGGCCCCTCGGTCCGTCGACGTGCGGACCGTACGGGGGCCGGTGGGCCCACCGGTCGAGACCGTAGCGGCGGCGGAGACGAAAACCGGGCGGTGGCCGGCCGGTGAACGATCCCGCCCCGGCGCCGCCCCGCGCGAGCACCGACCCGGCCGGCCCGGGAGCGGGGCCCTCCGCAGCCTTACCCGCGGCCCTGCCCGACCCCGTCACCGAACAGCGCCCTTCGGTTCTCCAGCGGGTCCTCGGCTCCCGCATCCTGCGCCCGGTCGCCGTCCTGGTCCTGCTCACCGCGACAGGCTTCGCGGTCGGTGGTTCGCTCCAGGCGGCTGGCGCCGAGATCTCGGCCGCAGCGCGCCGCCCCGGAGGTGCCTTGCTCCTGCTCGCCGCCGTGTTGGCGAACACGGTGGGACTGGCGTTGTCGATGCTCTCCTGGCGGGTCCTGGTGGTGGATGGAAAGACCCAGTTGCCGATGCCAGCGGCCGCCCGGATCTTCTTCATCGGGATGATCAGCAAGTTCGTTCCCGGCCGCATCTGGGGAGTGCTGGCCCATCTCCATCTGGGCCGGGACGCCGGTGTGCCTCCCGAGCGGATGCTCTCCGGCTTCGGGCTCGGCCTGGTGATCGGTGTGGCCACCGGAGCCGGCGCCGGAATCCTGATGGCACCGGTCGTCCTCGGCGCGTACGCCTGGCTGTTCGCGCCGCTGGTGTTGCTGGCCGTCGCCGCGTTCGCCCGGCCCGGCTGGGTGAACCGGCTGGTGGCGGTGGTCCTGAGGCTGGCCAGGCGCCCGGCCGTCGAACCGGGATCACCGCAGGCCGTGCGCCGATCGATCCTGCTGGCGCTGGCCTCCTGGGCGGTGTCCGGTCTGCACCTGTGGGCTCTGGTGGTGCTGTTCGGCGCACCGGCCTGGGGCTCGCTGGCCCTGGCGGTCGGCGGGTTCTCGCTGGCCACCGTCGCGGGCAGCCTGGCGTTCGTGCTGCCCGACGGGGTCGGTGCTCGGGAGCTGGTTCTGCTGGCACCGCTGGCCGTGGTGATGCCACTGCCCGCCGCGACCGCGGCTGTGATCGCCAGCCGTCTGGTCTGTGTCTTCAGCGAGGTCGCCGCCACCGCCGCCGCTCTGCTCTGGGCCCGGCTCGCCCGTCCCGCTCCGAGCGCTTTGTCCCGTACCACCGTTCCGGAAGGGGTCCGATGACCGACGTTGCCGCATCGCTGATGAGCCTCGACGAAGCAGAGGAGTTGACCGTCCGTCAAGTCCATGAGCTGTACCGCTCCCACGTCAACCGAAGCCAGGTCGCGCTGATGACCTCTTTCGGCTTCGGCAGGGAGTTGGTCGACCATGCCGAGGGCGCCTGGATACACACCCGCGACGGCCGGCGCATCCTGGACTTCACCGGTGGTGTCGGCGTGTTGCACCACGGCCACAACCATCCGCGCATCCTGGCTGCCCGCCGCCGCTTCCAAGAGCGGCAGCGCATGGAGGTGCACAAGACCTACTTCTCGCCGTACATCGCCGCGCTGGGCCACAACCTCGCGCAACTGCTCCCCGGCGACCTCGGGATGTCCTTCTTCCCCAACTCCGGTGCGGAGGCGGTGGAAGGAGCGGTGAAACTCGCGTACAAGTACCACGCCGGGCGCCGCACCCAGATCCTGCACGCCGACATCAGCTTCCACGGCAAGCTGCTCGGCTCCGGAAGCCTGACGGGCAGCGCCCAGTCGGCCCCCTTCAAATTCCCCGGCATCCCCGGAGTCTCCACCTTCACCTACGGCGACCTGGACTCGGTGCGCGAAGCCGTAGCCCGCGCCCGCGGCGCCAAGGGCCGTTGCGATGTCTACGCGATCCTGATCGAACCCTTCTCGGCCTCCACCATGACCGAGTGCTCCGAGGCGTTCCTCCGCGGTCTGCGGGAGTTGTGCACCGCCGAGGACATCGTGTTGATCTTCGATGAGATCTACACCGGCTGGGGCAAGACCGGCAGCCTGTTCCACTTCATGCGCTACCCGGGCCTGGTGCCCGATGTGGTCACCACCTCCAAGGCGTTCGGCGGCGGAAAGTCCTCCATCTCCGCTTTCGTCGCCCGTGAGCCCGTCTTCAAACAGGCATACGACAACCTCGGCGACGCCCTGCTCCAATCCACCAGTACCACCTACTACGGCTTCGGAGAGGAGACCGCCACCGCCATCGAGGCCGTCAACATCGCGGTGGAGGACGACTATCCGGCCCGCGCCCGCGACATCGAACGGGTGCTCCTCCCGGGCCTGGAGCGGCTGCGCAAGCAGTTCCCCGACATCATCGCCGACACCCGGGGCGCCGGGGCACTGCACGGAGTGTTCCTCGACGGCGGTCCACGCATCCTCGACCTCGCCGCCAAACTCGCCCCCGGCGGACTCGCCCGCGACCCACTGCTGCGCACCAAGCTGATCACCTGCGCGGTCATCAACACGATGTACCAGGAACACGACGTGTTCCTCTACTACACACTCAACGGCCGCAGCCCGCTGGTCGTCGCCCCACCACTGGTCGCAGGACCGGCCGAGGTGGACATCTTCCTGGACGCCTTCGAACAGACCCTCGCCAAGGGCCTCACCCGACTGCTCACCTCCTTCGTCAAGGACAAGGCGGTGTCCAGATGGGCCTGAGGATCGCCGTCACCGGAGCCGCCGGCATGCTCGGCTCCCACCTGGTCGCCCGACTGGCCGCCGACGGGCACGAGGTGACCGGGCTCGATCTGCGCCCCGCCGAGAGCACACCGAAGGGCGCCCGCCACCTGCTCGCCGACATCCGCGACGGTGCCGCGCTGGCCCGCGCCTTCGACAGCGCCGACGCGTTAGTGCACTGCGCCGCCGCACTGCCCAGCTACCCCGTCGACCAGATCCGATCCATCACCGTGGACGGCACCCGTAGTGTCCTCACCGCCGCCGAACAGGCCCGGATCCCGCGCGTGGTGCACATCTCATCCACCGCCGTCTACGGGTTACCCAAGCGGGTACCCACGCCAGAGGAGCATCCGCGCGAGCCCGTCGACGCGTACAGCAGCGCCAAGGCCGAGGCCGAGACGGTCTGCGAGGAGTTCCGCGCCCGAGGGATGTGCCTGCCGGTGCTGCGGCCGAAGACCTTTGTCGGACCCGGCCGGATGGGCCTCTTCTCGATGCTCTTCGAATGGGCCGACGAGCGGCGGAACTTCCCCGTGCTCGGGCGCGGTGATGTCCGCATCCAGATGTTCGGCATGGCCGACCTGGTGGACGCGGTGGTGCTCGCACTGGAGGCACCACCCCACATCGCCAACGACGTATTCAACGTCGGCGCAGCCGAGTTCGGCACCATCCGCGAGGACTTCCAAGCTGTCCTGGACGCCGCAGGCCACGGCAAGCGGATCATCTCGCTGCCCGCAGGCCCGGCCCTCGCCGTACTGCGGGGCCTGGAGCGCACCCGGCTCTCACCGGTGTACGGCCGGCTGCTCTACAAACTGCTCGACGACAGCTACGTGGACATCAGCCGTGCCCGCGAGCGGCTCGGCTTCCAGCCGCAGCAGTCCAACCGCGACGCCATCTTGCGCACCTACGAGTGGTGGCGCACCCTGCCGCCCACCCGCGCCGCCACCGCTGCCAACGGCCGGACCAGCCGCGACCCCTGGCGACAGGGAGCGCTCGGACTGGCCAAGGTCTTCTTCTAAGCCCCCTGGAGCCCCAGCCGTGGAGAGACCTGCCGTGGACATCCCGCAGACCTCCGCCGCGCCCCTGCGCGTGGCGGCCCCACCCACCCTCGTCACCCCTCCCACGCCCCAGACAGCACCCGCCCGACCGCGCCGGCGACGGCTCGCAGACCTGCTGGCCCTGGTCCGCCCCGGACAGTGGGTGAAGAACCTGGCCGTCGTGCCCCTCGCACTGCTCGACCCCCGCCACTGGACGCTCGGTAGTGCCGGCCGGATTCTCTGGGCGCTCGCCGTCTTCACCCTCGCCTCCGCGATCGTCTACGTGGTCAATGACCTCGCCGACCGCGACCGCGACCGTCTGCACCCCACCAAACGGCACCGTCCGCTCGCGGCCGGCCGGATCGGTACCCGCGGAGCGCTCGCCCTGGCCGCCGTACTGGCCGGCGCTCTGGCCGCAGCCGTGTTGGTGCGCCCCTTCGCCGAATGGTGGCCGGTCGCCGTCTACCTGCTGATCAGCCTCGGCTACAGCCAGGGGCTCAAACACGTGCCCCTGCTGGACGCGTTCATCGTGGCCACCGGTTTCGTCCTACGTCTCGCCCAGGGCTGCGTCGCCCTCGGCAGGCCGGTGCCCGACTGGCTTGCCATCTGCGTCTTCTCGTTCTGCCTCCTGCTCTCGTTGGGCAAGCGGCGGCACGAACTCACCGCAGCCGGGCTGGGCCACCGCCCCGCGCTGCGCGGCTACACGGTCGCCTTCGTCGACCACCTGATCGTCCTGATCGCCGGGCTGACCGCCATCTCCTATCTGCTCTTCCTCCGCGAGGACCCGGTATTCGCCGGGGCATCCCACACCACGGCCCTGCTCTCCGCCCTCTGCGCGATCTTCGGTCTGGCCCGCTACCTCCAGGTCCTGCTGGTCGAGCAGGGCGGCGGCAACCCCGTCCGCATCCTGCTGCGCGATCGAGCCACCCTGCTCAACTCCGCGCTGTGGGCCGCACTCATCGGCACCGCGCTGCTCCTGGAGGCATCCCCGGCCTGAGTGCCGGCCGCCTGCCGTACGCCCATGCCCGCCCGCCCGAAAGGCACGGCCCGACATGACCCGCCCCACCACAAACCCCCTGGTCTCGGTCGTCATCCCAAACTACAACTACGGCCGTGCCCTGGAACTCTGTCTGCGCGCCGCCCAGGCCCAGACCTACCGGCCGCTGGAGATCCTCCTCGTGGACGACTGCAGTACCGACGACTCGGTGGCCGTCGCGCAGTCCCTCGGCGTACGGGTCGTCAGTACCGGGGTCAACAGCGGAGTCGCCGTAACCCGCAACACCGGCGCTGCCCACGCCGCCGGCGAGATCGTGGTTTTCGTCGACTCCGACGTCGCCATGGAACCGGACGCCGTTGCCAATGCCGTGGCCATGCTCCGGGCCAACCCGCGCATCGGTGCGGTCTGCGGGACCTACGACGCAGAACCACTGATCCGCGACAGCCTCATTGAGGAGTACCGCTGTCTGCACCAGTACTACTGGCTCGCCGAGCACGAAGGCAGGATCGGCACCCTGCACACCGCCATCTGCGCGATGCCAGCCGCAGTCTTCGCCGAGATCGGACCGTTCAACCCCAAGCTGCGCCACACCGAGGACGGCGACTACGCCGCCCGGATCTGCTGCCGCTACGAGGTACACAGCTCCACCACCGTGCGCGGACGCCACGACCACGACGACACCTGGCGGGTGGTGCTGCGCAAGGTCTTCCACCGCACTCGGCTGCACATCCCGCTCTACGTCCGCCGACGAGACCTACCCGGTGGCATCGCCACCGGACCGCGCGCCGGAGCCAGCGTCGCAGCGCTGCTGGCCCTGGCCACCGTGCCCATCGGACTCCTCGGCACCACCTGGCTCCTGCTGCCGGCCGGGCTGGCCCTGGGCTCGGCTCTCGCCGACAGCCATCTCTACGCCTTCGTACTGCGGCGCCGAGGCTACGGATTCACCGCCTACTTCGCCCTGGCGCACTTCATCGTCAACGCCGCCATCGCACTCGGCGCCGGCATTGGTGTGGTGCAGTGGCTCACCTCCGGGCGTTTTCGGCGACTGTACGAGCCGCCGCTACCGAAGGGTGCCGCGCGGCCTGCCGGGGCGCCGTCGTGAGTGCACCAGCCGATGTCGGCAGACCGGCGCCCGAACCCGGCCCGTTGTCCGCACCGGCCATCGCACCGCTCACCGCACACCCCGCCGCCCCGTCACGCCGGACCCGGGTCGCCACCACCCTCCTGTTCGCACTCGCCGCACTCTGGGCGCTGAACACCGTGCTGCGTACCGTGTTCAGCGGTCGGTGGTGGCTCTGGAACGGCATCGACCTCGCACCGCCGCTCGCCTACCTCGCCCTACCCCTCATCCTCCTGATACCCGCCGCCCTGCTCCGCAGGCGCCGCCGCCCTACCCTGCTGCTGCTCGTCCTCGCCTTGGTACTGGGCGCCGGACAGGCAGGCATCCACCCCGGCGCCCTCCTGCGCGACCGACCCCCGGTGCCCACCGACGCGCTGCGCGTGGTCAGTTGGAACACCTTCTTCTGGCACCAGGACAGCGACCCCGAACGCTTCTACACCTACCTCCGCGGATACGAAGCCGACGTCTACCTGCTCCAGGAGTACCAGAACGCGCGCGGCGACCGTCCCGTCCCGATCAACGACCTCGCCCGGATCAAGGCCGCCTTCCCCGGCTACCGGATCGCGACCGAGGGAGGGTTCATCACCCTCTCCCGCCATCCCGTCACACTGACCCGTGCGCTGCGCCCGGCCGGGCTGCCCGCCCCCGACACCGACTGGCCCGACTACTGGGACGTCCGAGCGCTGCGCACCGATGTCCGCATCGGCGGACGCACCCTGTCCCTCTACAACACCCATCTGCCCGACCTGCTCAACGTCGACCGCAACCCGCTGACCCCTGCCTACTACCACGCGGTCGGCGAGCACGCCCATCGCCGCCTGCTCCACCTGCGCGAACTCCGTGCTGATCTGGATGCCAACACTCACCCGGTGGTGCTCGGCGGCGATCTCAACGTGCTGCCGGGCAGCGAAGACCTGCGCTGGTTCCGGGGCCTGCGTGACACCGCCGAATCCGGCACCGACCCCTACCCGGCGACCTTCCCCGCCGGTCCCGCCGCCCTGTGGCGGCTCGACTGGACCTTCGCCTCCCCGGGCATCGATATCCACCGCCAATCGCTGGACGACCCGCCAGCGGGGCTCTCCACCCACCGTCTGATCCAGCTCCGACTCTCCCTGCCGCCACCGTCCGCCCAGGCGGACAACGGCCGCCCGGCACCGGAAGACCCGAAGGCCCAGCCATGATCACTGTTCGGACTTCGCGCCCCTACCGCTACGACCTGACCGTTGTCCTCACCTACTACCTGCCGTACACCAGCGGGCTGACCGAGGTCGCCCGGACGGTCGCGGATGGGCTGGCGGCACGTGGCCGGCGCGTCGCGGTCGTCGCATCCCAACACGACCCGTCCTCGCCCGTACGGGAGTGCGTCAACGGGGTGGACGTGTTCCGTGCTCCCGTCGCCGCCCGGATCGGGCGAGGGGTGCTCAGCCCCGGCTTCCTCCCTCTGGCCGCCCGGCTGGCCCGCGCCTCCCGGGTGGTCAACATCCACCTGCCGATGCTGGAGGCGGGCCCGCTGGCCCTCCTGACGGGGCGTACCCCGGTGGTCGCCACCCACCACGACGACGTCTGGTTGCCACCAGGTCGCTTCGCCGGACTCCAAGTCCCGGTCGTGGACGCCTCGGTGGCCACCGCGCTGCGTCGCTCCGCGGCCGTCGTGGTCAACAACGTCGACCACGCCGAGCACTCCCGCCACTGGCCGCTCATGCGCGATCGGCTCGCGGTGATCGCCCCGCCCTGCCGGGAGCGGGGGCCGGCCATCGCCTCCTTCCGGGAAGGGCCGGGCCCGCACTTCGGGTTCCTCGGACGGATCGCCCCCGAAAAGGGCCTGCACCACCTAGTCGACGCCTTCCGCACCATCGAGGACCCCGACGCCCGGCTGTTGATCGCGGGGGACTACTCCAAGGTCGCCGGCGGCAGCGTGGTCGGTGCGTTGCGCGCGCGCTCCGCGGACGATCCACGGATTCGCTTCACCGGATTTCTCGCCGAGCACCGCATAGCCGAGTTCTACGCATCGTTGGACGTCTTCGCGCTGCCGTCGGTGGCCGAGGAGTCCTTCGGCATCTCGCAGACCGAGGCGATGATGATGGGCGTCCCCTCGGTCGCCAGCGACGCTCCCGGCATGCGGGTACCGATCACCAGCACCGGCTTCGGTCGGCTCTTCCCGCCCGGTGACCCCGGCGCCCTCGCCGCAGCCCTGCTGGAGGCCGCCGCCCTGTCACCGCAGCAGCGGACCGAGGGCGGTCGGGCCACCCGGGCCCGGTACGGCACCGACGGCTGCCTGGACAGCTACGACGCGCTCCTGAGGAAGCTTGGTGTCACCGGCCGGGTGACTGCATGACGATCGGCCCGCTCGCCCTCGGGGCAGCCGCCCTGTGGACCGGCTACCTCCTGGCCGACCAGCTGCTCAGCGGGCGGTGGTGGGGCTGGCTACTGCCCTCGCTGGCCCCGCCGCCACTCTTCGTGGCCGTGCCCGTCCTCCTCGGCGCGCTCGGCCTCGGAGCCGGTGGGCCAGCGGGCCTGGCCGCCGCCGCACTGGCCGCCGGAGCCCTGATCACGGGTGCGGGCCGCAGCGGGCTACAACGGCCCCGGCTGCGGCGAGGGCCCGCCCCGCCCGAGGGCGCGCTGAGACTGGTCTCCTGGAACACCCAGCACTGGTGCCAGCGAACCGACCCGGAGCTGTTCTACCCCTACCTGCGGCAACTCGACGCCGATGTCTATCTGTTGCAGGAGTACCACCACGACCAATTCGACGGCACCTACACGCTCATCGACGAGGAGGACCTGCTCCGCGCCACCTTCCCCGAGTACGGGATCGTCACCGCCCGGGGGCTGGTCACCATGTCCCGGCTGCCGGTGGTCGACGTCGTGGAGACCGCCGCCCGACGCACCCTACGAGTCGACCTGCGGCTGCCGGACGGGGGAGTGTTCACCACCTTCAACGTGCACATCCCCGTTCAGTTGTGGCTGATCAGCCCGCTGCGGGTCGAGTTCTACCGGGCGGTGCGCACCCGGGCCGCCGACCGTGAGCGCGAGTACCGGGGACTGACAACGGATGTCGCCGACTGTCCGCACCCGGCCCTGATCGCCGGCGACTTCAACACGACTCCGGCCATGGGGGAAGCCCGCAAGATCGCTCAACTCGGCCGGGACACCGTGCATATGACAGGCCAGCTGTATCCTGCATCGTGGCGGCTGCGCCCCGGCGTGCAGTGGTGGCGGCTGGACTGGGTACTGACCACACCTGGTGCGCGGGTACACACCTACCGGTTCCGCGACCCTGGGGACCTGTCCGACCACCGTGTGCAGGAGGTGACCGTCACCCTGGACGGTGCATTCCGGCCGTCTCGCTGATCCGGCCCCGTCCGCGAGGGCCTTTGGGTGCCGCCGACCAGCATTGCACCGCAGCAACGAACTACCGAGAGGACTGACGATGCGTCACCGCTTCCTGGGATCGACCGGCCTGGCGGTCAGCGAACTCTGCCTGGGCACCATGACGTTCGGGCGCGAGAGCGCCGAACCGGAGTCCCACGCCATCCTGGACCGCTTCACCGAGGCGGGCGGCAACTTCATCGACACCGCCGACATCTACTCGGCAGGCGCCTCTGAGGAGATCCTCGGCCGGTGGCTCAAGCAGCGCCGCCGTGATGACCTGGTGATAGCCACCAAGGTCCGGTACGGCACCGGAGACAGCCCCAACGATCGGGGCCTGGGCCGCAACCACCTGATCGCCGGGGTGGAGGCCAGCCTCCGCAGGCTCGGCACCGACCACATCGACCTGTACCAGGTGCACGCGTGGGACCCCGCCACTCCGTTGGAGGAGACGCTCTCCACCCTGGACACCCTGGTGAAGTCCGGCAAGGTCCGCTACCTGGGGGCCAGCAACTTCACCGGTTGGCAACTCCAGAAGGCCCTGGACCTCAGCCGCCAGCACGGCTGGGAGCGATTCGTCGCCCTCCAGCCGCTGTACAACCTGCTGGACCGTTCCACCGAGTGGGAACTGATCGAGGTCGCCCGCCACGAAGGTCTCGGAGTCATCCCGTGGAGCCCGCTGCGGGGCGGCTGGCTCAGCGGCTCGATCCGGCGCGGCGCCACCGCCCCGCCCGTCGGCAGCCGAGTGGAGACCGCCGAACGGCTCGGCTGGGGTGAGTCCTGGAGCGCCTACCAGGACGAGCGCACCTGGCGC
Organism: Streptomyces sp. NBC_00690; assembly: GCF_036226685.1. Taxonomy (NCBI): domain Bacteria; kingdom Bacillati; phylum Actinomycetota; class Actinomycetes; order Kitasatosporales; family Streptomycetaceae; genus Streptomyces; species Streptomyces sp. NBC_00690. Next base: position 812,348 of record NZ_CP109009.1, on the reverse strand, counting down.
GTCCTGGATGCCCTGTTCGATGTGTCCGACCGCGTCGGGCTGACCCCCGCACAGGTCGCCGTCGCCTGGCTCGGCGGCCGCCCCACCGTCACCGCCCCCATCGTCGGAGCCCGCACCCTCGACCAACTCGACAACCTGCTCGGGGCAGCAGGTGTCGACCTCGACCCGGCCGATGCTGCCCTCCTCACCGAGGCCGGCGACCAGACCCTCCCGTACCCGTACAGCGTCATTGCCACCAACCCGGCCGAGCGCTGACGGGGCCCGCTTCTCTGACGGTCGGCAGGTACCGTGCCCACACCCGGGACGGCGCCACGATCAAGGGCCTTCATCTACGCCCGTTCGCCCAGTACGGCGCGGTTGTGCGCGGTCTCGCCGCCATCGAGCGCGAGACCGCAGCCTGGAGCGCGGGCCGGGTCGGCCACCGTCACCTCGGCGAGCGGCAAGTGGGGACTCATCGAACGATGCAGATGCCTGGCAGCGGTGACGCCTCTTCGCCTTCCGCGGTGAGGGCTTCTCGCGCCGACTGCCGGGCGCGTCCCCACCCGGCGTCGGTGCACAATGCCTCCCTCGTCCACCGATCCACGTCGGTGTCCTGGGACATCTCGCTGAAGACCTCGTCGATCATCTGCAGCATGGGCAGCACATGACGACTGAGCTGCTCCTCATCGACCAGTCGCCCAACGAGGCGGAAGGCATCATCGAAACCCAAGGCGATCTCGTCCGGCGGCACGTCGTACTTGTCCAGCCAAGCCAACTGATCCGAAGCAGGCGCCGCGACCACGAGAACCGCTTCGATCAGCATGCGACGACGCGCTGAAAGACCGGGACTCTCCACAAAGGCATCGTTCCACGACTCCGGTCGAGCCGAGCGACCAGCCTGATGCGCCGTGGACCTCCCGTGCGCTGCCAGAAGATGGCACACGGCAGCTTGATCTCGTGCTGCTGCACCACTCGCTCCCGTTCGCACCCTCACGCTGGAAGGAAATACGAGGATGGCTCGGCCCAGGGCGTCCGCAGACTGTGACGCTGCCCGGCCCAGGACACACCGACGAAGCCATGATTGATCACGAGTCACGGCACTACCAGGAGAACCGGGATCTTTTCCACGAGCAACTCCACGCCGAGACCCTGTCCATGACCGGCAGCGCCGCGGTTCGCAATGGCTGAGGCATTCGGGACAGTTCCAATACCCGACTCCACCATTGCACCGCCCCGACGGGGCCCAGGCCAAGTTCCTTCTGCGGCGGGTGCCCGTGGCGCGGACGAGACGTTGCCGCGCTTGGGGTCGGTGTCGACGATGCGGTGGGCCTGTGTTGCGCATCCGATGGCCTGACCTGCCGGTAGGGGCCTTGGAAGGCCCCTACGCGACGTCCCAGTGGTCGTTCGTGCCCCATCGCCAGGAGACCCACACCGCGGCACCGAGGCAGATGGCTTCGAACAGGACGGGGACTGCTCTTGGGTTCACGCTTGCTGCTGGGCGCGAGTGGTTTCACGGCCCGGGCTGGTCGCCATGGTCGCCGACGGGGTGGTGCTGGGCCAGGTCCAGGCGTACCGCAGGATGAGGGCGAGAACGACCACTTCCAGCGCGACGCCAAGGCCGTAGAAGTACGTCCAGGACTCGCCCACCGCGTTGAATGCCGCGAAGGGGATCTGTATCGAGGCCACGATGAGGTTCGTGATGCGGTTCGCCCGGGCGGGCAGCGTCATCGACAGGACGACCATGAGGATCGGGATCGCCATGAGCGCGAGGAAGGTGGTCAACAACGTCTGGCTGATGTCGAACTCCCAGACGACGCCGACCAGGATGTCATCGATGACGCCGGGCTTGAACAAGGCGAGAATGTCCACGTAGACGTACAGGAACATGAAGCTTGTCCACGCTGCGGCGAGCTTGGCTCTCACCGAGATCCGCTGGTCGTCCAGTGTGGTGGGTTGATGTGTCCTCATGATGGGCTCCGTTGTTGTAGTGAGGGTCGGTAGGTCCACGATCGCTGGGCCCCGCGGGCGGGCACATCGGCGTCGAGGCCGGACCCGGCTCGGCCGTTGGGAGGAGCGGCATCTCGTTCTTTCGGTCGGTCCCCGACGCCTCGGCGGTCCCTAAGCTAGGTGTGTGACTACCAACGCACTGTGGGCCGAGCCCCGCGCCACGGACGCTCCCGAACGGGTGGCGCGCGACTGGGTGCTGGTCGGGGTGCTGATGGTGACGGCGCTGCTTGAGGGAGTCCTCCGGGACGACGTCGCCTGGCGGCCGTTCGCGACGATCGTGGCGGTCGGACTTGCGCCGGTGCTGCTGTGGCGGCGTACCCACCCGTTGGTCTGCGTTGTGGTGGGCTTCGGCACCGGCATGGCGTTGGGACTGGCGAGCCTGCTGGGCGGGATCCCGGGCGTGGGCCTGAACACGATGATCTACCTCCTGGTGCTCGTCTACGCGCTGGTCCGCTGGGGCTCAGGGCGCGAGATCGTGATCGGGCTGGCGGTGGTCGCGGTCGCTGCGGTGTTCAGCAGTGCGACCGACTACACCGGGCCGGCCGAGCTCTTCGGCGGGTTCGCCGTCTTGGCGGCGGCGGCAGCAGGCGGAGCGGCGTTCCGCTACCGCGCCGAGAGTTGGCGCCGGGCGTTGGACCAGATCCGCAGCCAGGAGCGGATCGGCCTCGCGCGCGAGCTGCACGACATGGTCGCCCACCACATCTCGGCGATCGCTGTGCAGGCGCAGGCGGGCCGGGCGATGGCCGGGCAGCGACCTGAAGCGGCGCTCGATGCGCTGGCGGTCATCGAAGGGGAAGCGTCGCGGACGCTCGCGGAGATGCGGGCGATGGTCCGGGTGCTGCGCGCCGGCGCGCCGGCGGAGTACGCCCCCCAGCCCGGCGTTGCCGACCTGGTGTCCCTCGCTCGCCGCGACCCGGTCCCGGTCGTCGATGTAGAGTTGCCAGATGACCTGGGCGAGCTTCCGCTCCAGGTCGACACGGCGGTCTACCGGCTGGCGCAAGAGGCGCTGACCAACGCCCTGCGGCACGCCCGCAACGCCTCGCGTGTGGAGATCCGGGTCGTAGAGGGCGCGGGAAGGTTGCGACTACGCGTGACCGACGACGGACAGATCGACCCGGCACGGTCGGTGAACCACGGCTTCGGGCTGCTGGGGATGACCGAACGCGTGCAACTGCTCGGCGGCACACTGCGGGCCGGGCCTGCGCCTGAAGGCGGGTGGACGGTCGACGCCGAACTGCCGACGAAGGTGCGCCGATGACGGTGCGCGTTCTGGTGGCCGACGACCAAGATCTGGTGCGCACCGGCCTGTCGATGATCCTTGACGCGCAGCCCGACATCGAGGTCGTCGGCCAGGCCGCCGACGGCCACGCCACCGTCGAGCTGGCGCATCGGCTCCGCCCCGACGTGTGCCTGGTCGACATCCAGATGCCCGGGCTCAACGGCATCGAGGTGACCGAGCTCCTCGCAGGGCGGGGCGTCCCAGACCCGATCGCGGTAGTGGTGATCACGACATTCGACCTCGACGAGTACGTCCACGGCGCGCTCCGGGCCGGCGCCCGAGGCTTTCTGCTGAAGGACGCCGGGCCACAGCTGCTCGTCCAGGCCGTCCATGCCGCCGCCGTCGGCGATGCCCTGATCGCGCCGAACATCACCCGGCGGCTGCTAGCCACCCTCGCCGCCAGGGAACCGTCGAGCCGACGGACCCAACCGATCGAGCCGCTCACCGAACGCGAGGAGGAGGTACTGACGCTGGTCGCCCGTGGCCGCACGAACGCCGAGATCGCCGCCGAGCTCTTCATCGGCTTGACGACCGCCAAAACCCACGTCGCCAGCCTGCTGACCAAAATCGGCGCCCGAAACAGGGTCGAGATCGCGATGTGGGCGTACGACACCGGCCGAGTGGGGGACTGAACCGAACCTGACGTGCATGCTAGCCCGTTCGGGTGAACGGCGCGTCGCCCCGAAACGCCACCCATCTCAACAACGCCCGCACGCTCGACCCCCACGCCGTGAGCCACCGCGACGCCCACGACCTCATCCGCCAACTCGCCAATGGAGCCGCTCGGCAGTTCGAGCCCCGACCTCCTGCCGCGCCCGACCCGTCACCACGCCAGGGCACACCCGCCCACCCCTCGCCCGCTCCCCTCTGCCGCTGATCCGATACGTCACGCCGGCCTCGCCGCGTACCCGTCCGACAACGAGTGGACCGAGGTTCGTGCTGGCCTTTGCGGACCTTAGCCTGAGCCGGTGGCGTTCCAGGCGGCAGTGACACAACCTTCCTCCCAGTGCCACCATCCCTGGCCCTCGCTGTGTTCCAGAAGCTTTCGGATCCGACGGTGTTTTCTGAGCTGGTGAGACGGTCCAGCCGTCTCAGAACTGCACGATCCGGCTGATCGTGCTGAAGGACGAAGGCTCAGCCGCCGCCCGGCAAAGCAGCTGAACGTCGTGTCCTGGAGCAGCGCCGGACATCTCCGCGATCGCAGCGGGGGCGGCAGTGCCTGGACGACGGGTGGGAAGCGACCGAGTATCTCCATCAGCTTCGGCAGCCCGTCCGGTCGAGGAAGCCGGACGTGGATGAACACCTGCTGCCTCACGCTCGCCGTCCCGCTCCTGCGACCATCCCTGCCAGCGCCGATAGGCGCGGCGATGGTTCTGCTCCTGCTGGTCTACCAGACCATGGCGGGTCAGGATCCGCTGAACGGTCGAGCGGCTGGGCGCAGGCCCAGCCCGCGCTGTCCGAGCTCGTGGGCGATGCGACGGGCGCCCCATCGCGGATACGAACGGCGCAGTTCGCAGACCAGGGCTTCGGCCTCGGTGGGTACCTAGTGCGGTGAGACATGAGGCCACCGGGGTCTGTCCACAAGCGCGTCCAGCCCGCCGCCGTGATACCGATCGACCCGGGAGTACATGGACTGCCGAGAGGTACCGGCCTGGCGGGCCAGCTGCGCGACCGGTGCCCCATCCAGCACCTGGAGCACCGCGCGATACCGGTGCTTGGGCATCCATCGCCGGTCGTCCACCGGCCCTTCCTCGTGCTCGTCAGCCACACCGAATTCAATGAGCAGCGACCGTCCAGGTGTGCCGGAACCGTCAAGCATCAACCGGGACAGAACTGTCCAACAACCCGTGGGACTTCACGTGGTCAGTTCGGGACAGGCGATCGCTTCCTTTCGTTGTCTGCCACTGGCCGGGAGGTTGGCTTTGTGCACAGGAGCGCTCGACGCGTGCGGTCAGGACGTACGGCCCGGGCTCGCCGAGTAGGGGCGCGAACCTCTACCTGGCCGCCCGGCCCGTACGTACAACGCACGCACGGGTCTTGGGACAACGGCGACTCCCGCCGCGGTCCGCAAGGCCCGTCTGTGCTCGCAGAGTGAGGACGTGCCGGTCGCCGTCGTTCTCACAGGTAGTGGGCACTGCGCCGACGTTCTGGTTTCGCAGCTCGGCGGTTTGGTCACCGAGGGAACGGTGATCCTCGAAGCTCTGTCGTAGCACGGTCTCTCATGGCCTGGATCCGACGCTCGTCTCCCCTCTACTGGGAGGAGATCTGTTCGCGGAGTATTGACGGTGAAGATTCCTTGTACGTGAGACCTCCGGTGTGGTGATGCTGTCCGGGGACGCAGGTCGCCCGGCTCACCGGGCAGCCGGGGCTGCGGGGGAGCGGGTGCTCTGTTTCGGTTGCGACACGCGTGCTACCAAGAACAGGGAGAGCCCACAGGCGGCGACCAGGATCCAGCCTGGGCGGGCTGCGTCCGGCAGGCCATCGGGGCCAGTACCGGCGACCAGGCCGCCGGCGATGGCGATACCGAGCGCTGAGCCGAACTGGCGGGCAGTGGAGGTGACCGCCCCGGCCACACCTGCCCGATCGGGAGGCAGCCCGCCCACAGCAGTGTTCGTCAGCGGTGTGTTCGCGAAGCCGAAGCCGATACCGATCAGCAGATAGGCCGCCGCGAGCCAGAACATGCTCGTGGTCTCGTCGACACCGACCAGAAAGAGTCCACCAGCCGTGGTGAAGCCACCTGCCCACAGCAGCGGTGGCTGCGGGCCGAGCCGTCCGGTCAGACGGCCCGACCATGGCGCGCAGACGGTTGCCCCGAAAGCCATCGGAAGGGTCGCCACACCGGCGTGAAGGGGATCGAACCCGCGCGTCTGCTGAAGGTAGAAGGTACTGAGCAGCAACGTGGTGTTCAGGGCGGTGAAGACCGCCGCGGCGCCCAGGACGGCGCCACTGAAGGCGGGGCGCCGGAAGAGGGCTAGGTCGATGAGCGGCTCGCTCCGGCGGGATTCGACCCAGACGAAGCCAGCCGCAGACGCGGCGACGAGTGCGTAGGCGACCAGTACAGGGGGCGAGGCCCAGCCCCTGTGTGGTCCTTCGATGAGAACACCGACCGAGACCCCGATGACCACAGTCAACAGAGCTTGTCCCGGTAGGTCGAGCCGCCGTGCCCGTGGCGCCCTCGACTCCGGTACGAACACGGCGGTGAGCACCAGGGCGGCCACGATGATCGGTCCGTTGATCCAGAACACCGACCGCCACCCCCATCCGGCGATCAGCGCACCACCCACGACAGGTCCCACTGCCATGCTCAACCCGAAAACAGATGCCCAGACACCGATCGCCCGCGCCCGCTCCCGCGGGTCGGGCATCGCGTTGACCACGATCGCCAGCGCTACGGGACTGAGCATCGACGCGCCGATCCCCTGCATCGCACGGGCCGCGACCAGCACGCCCACGGACGGCGCGATCGCGCAGAGCAGCGACGCCGCACCGAAGACGGCCAACCCGACTCGGAACACCCGGCGACGGCCGAACCGATCCGCCAACGCACCCGACGTGATCAGAAGACTTGCCAACACAAGCGTGTAGGCGTCCACGGTCCATTCGAGGCCACGCGTCCCGACGTCCAGCCCGCTCCCAATAGCCGGCAGGCTCACGTTGACAATGGTGGTGTCCAGGCCCACCAGGAACATGCTCATGCAGCAGACCGCCAGCACCATCCAACGTCTGCCCACACTCAAGACGGAACCAACAGACTGCGTTGATGCGATCACGGCGTACCTTCCCCCTAGGAGTTCACCAGCCCGGCAAGACTCAGTCCTCACCGCAGGTGCACGCCAATCGCGTTGCGAACTCAGCAACAACCGGCACTGAGGGTGAAGCCGGGGACGCGGCGCGACTCCTGAACGCCCTATGGCCAACGAAGTCGAGAGGACGATCAACGCCTTGAGAACTTCCGGCCTGTGGCCACGAGGTTCGATAAGCGCGCCTACGTCTTCCACGGAGCCGATCCGCCGCCGGCTGAATGCCCCGACGCGCACGCGGTTGATCGGCCCGTTCTACGACCCCCTGGATGATGCGGCCCACCACATGTCGGGCGGGTCACTCGCGAGCTGGTTCGACGTCGTCGTCCACATGCAAGAGGTGACACCGTCCCGGCCCTTGCTCTGAAGGCTGCCCGGTGAAGCATTCCGCAGACGCCGGCTCCGCCACGCAGATATGCACTGATCCGCCGGACAGCGACTGAAGGGCATCACTTCTCGGGTATTCCCGGCGGTGGGTGGGCGTGGTTGAGTTGCTCCTGGACTTGAGCGTTCACCGAGGGGTGCGCGTCATCGCTGTCCACGCCCAGGCTCGCGAGCAGGCGCAGCCCGTCCTCGGCGGGGCTGCCGGGGGCCGCGGACAGTACCACCAGCTCCATGCTTGATTCGTCCGGTAGTGCGAAGTTCTCCTGGTGCAGTTCCAGCAGTCCCACCAGCGGGTGCCGGTACGCCTTGCGTCCATGGGTGCGGGCGCGCACGTCCGCGCGGGCCCAGAGATGGCGAAAGCGTTCACTGGCCATCGCCAGCTCGCCGATGAGCGAGGCCAGGCGGGGGTCCTCGGGGTATTTGCCGGCGGCCAGGCGCAGGTGCCCGACCACGTCGAGAGTGCATTTCCCCCAGTCCGCGTAGAGGCCACGCTCGGCCTCCTCAAGGAAGATGTGCCGGGCGGTGTTCAGGCCCGGCATCGGCCGGCCGAAGAGGAGCCCGGCTAGGCGGTTCCCGGCGAGTACGTCCAGGCGGTGGTCCATGATCAGCGCAGGTGCGTCGGCGATCAGGTCGAGAATGCGCAACAGCTCCGGCCGGACCCGCCCGCCCGGCGCCTTCGCGCGGCGGCGGCGCTGCCGCGCGAGCCGGTAGAGGTGCCCGCGTTCGGTCTCGTCGAGACCGAGGACGCGGGCAAGCGCGTCGAGGATCTGCTCGGAAGGCTGGGTCGCGCGGCCCTGCTCCAGGCGTATGTAGTAGTCGACGCTGACTCCGGACAGGTGCGCGACCTCCTCGCGGCGCAGCCCTTCGACCCGGCGGCGGCTGTCGGTAGGGATGCCGATAGCCGCCGGGTCGACTCGGGAACGCCGCGTTCGCAGGAAGCTCGCAAGATCGTCCATGCGCCCAGTATGAGCGCGTTGAGGCACTTGAGGGTGGTCCTGCCGATACCAGGAAGTCCCGTCCGATGGAAGAGGCGCCCCTGTACGACGCGGCCTCGGGGGCCGAACATCCATGGCACCACACCTCGTTGAAGGGAACACCCATGAAGACGCTCATCGTCTACGCCCACCCCGAGCCACGTTCGCTGAACGGCTCACTGAAGGACCTCGCCGTGTCCACTCTCCAAGCAGCCGGGCACGAGGTGCGGGTCAGCGACCTGTACGCCATGAACTGGAAGGCCGTGGTGGACGCGGCGGACTTCGGCGACCACGCCACCAGCCCACTGCGGGTGATACCGAGTTCGGCCGGGGCGTACGACGCAGTCGCGCTCACGCCCGACGTGGTGGCCGAGCAGGAGAAGCTGCTGTGGGCCGACACGGTGGTCTTCCAGTTTCCGATGTGGTGGTACACGATGCCGGCGATCCTCAAAGGCTGGGTGGACCGGGTGTTCTCCTTCCACTTCGCGTACGGCGTCGGAGTACACGACGAGACCCGGTACGGCGAGCGATTCGGTGAGGGGACGCTGCAGGGGCGGCGGGCAATTCTGTCGGTGACCGTCGGGGGCCCGGAGTCCCACTACACCGATCGCGGAATCAACGGCCCGATCGAGGACCTGCTGTTCCCGATCCACCACGGAATCCTGTACTACCCGGGGGTCGAGGTGCTGCCACCGTTCGTGCTGTACGGCACCGACCGGATGACCGACGCGGACTACCCGGACGTCGCCAAGGCGTGGGAGCAGCGCCTGCTCACCTTGGAGTCGACCGAGCCGATCGCGTTCCGACGTCAGAACTTCGGTGACTACGAGATCCCGTCGTTGCGGTTGAAAGAGGGCCTGGAAGCGCCGGGTCGCAAGGGTTTCGGCCTGCACGTGCGCGGCTAGCGGGTGTCCATGAACGTTCGCCGGGTTCGGGGGACCGGGTGGTCGGTGTTCGCAGTGTTGGTTCTGTCAGCCTCACTCTCGATGGCAACGTGATCGCTGTTGAGGGTGAGGGTGTGGATGGCAGAGCCGGTCAGGGCACGGCGGTTGACCGATGAAGAGGGGCAGAAGCTGCAGCGGTCGTCCGGCGCGGCGGGCACGAGTCGGTGCCCGCCCACCTGCCGGGCCGGACGCTAGTGGAGGCGACAGCGATGACGCAGATGATCCACGCGCCCACCGCCCCGTCGTGGCCGCTTCGGCTTGCCGCCATCACCGCCCTTGCAATCGCGCTCACGGTCCGAGTCCTGCCCGGCCCGGGTCGAGGGGGTGCGTGTCACCGACGTCCGCGTGCTGGGGCGTGGTGGTGGGGGGAACACCGGATCGTGCGGGTCTGGTAGTTGCCGAGGCCGCCGGGGGTGATGCTGCGGACGGTCTGGCCGAAGCCGTCCATGAGGGGTCAGTCCCCTGAAGTTGCCCTGGCCGGCGCGGACGGGCAGAAACTGGGGGGCGCTGGCGATCGGTACTACCAACTCCACGGGGGTCCAGGTCCAGTCCGTAGAAATGGGCCTGGGGTTCGGCCTGGAGTTCGAAGGATATGAGGGCATGAACCTCACCGAGAGCGGTGTCTGGTTCACCGGCCGCTGACCTGACCAGTGCAGCACAAGGAGTGTCATTCGTGATTCCAGTCGCGATCGGTACTGTCGCAGCAACCGTAGGATTTCTCCTTCTCGCCGACCTCAAAGGCGCAGCGACGAAGGTGTACACGTTCTACGCCGACTTCATGCCCGTCGGAAGGTCCACGGTCAACTCCATCCCCTGCTGCAGGCGAATGAGCTAAAACTTAGAACGATCTATTACCTCGGCAAGTGGGAGTTACTTGAACCCACATCGCCATTCGGAAGGTTCTTTATGTGGACCGCTATGCTCGCTGTTGAGGGCGGGGGTGCATCTTTCGGACGCCAACCCCTATTCGATTGTCTTCTCTCTTCTCTTCGGTGGCATCGGGTTTTTCCTTGCGTTCAACATTAGAGGGTTGTGGTCGCTGTCGGTGGTGATCCAGTGCTCGTACAGCGCGTGGTCCGGCCGGAGGTTCGCGGCGACGATTTCCCACATCATTTCGTCGCTGCCGCCGCCGAGGCGGGTGACTTTGGTGTCGCGCCAGAGTCGTTCTATCGGTGAGTGGTCTGCGGTGTATCCGCGGCCTCCGAAGATGTGGGCGCATTCGCTGGTGGTGTGTTCCGCGAGGCGGCTCGCTGTGGCTTTGAGTGCGGCGATGTCGGCTGCTGACAGTGGGCCTCCGGCGGAGATCTCGCTGACAGTCGCGTACAGGGCTCGTTGGGTGAGGTGTACCTGGGAGTGGAGTTCCGCGATGCGGAGGCGCAGTGCCTGGTGCCGGTAGAGGGAGGTGCCGAACTGCTTGCGTCGTTTCATGTGGGTGAGGGTGAGTCGTATGGCGAGTTCTGCGGTTCCGAGGGCTTGGGCTGCGAGGGCGAGTCTTTCGTAGCGGAGGCCCTGAGCGATTGCGCCAAGTCCGTGGCCTGGGCGAACCAAGACGGCTTCGTCAGGGATGAGGGCGTCGACGGTGAGCTGGACGGTTTCCAGGCTTCGCATTCCGGAGGTTTTCCAGCGTGTGCGAAGGGTGAGGTCCTGGTGGGGGACGATGGCGATGGCTGGGCCTTGTTCTGCGCGGCATAGGACGAGGGCGTAGTCCGCGCTGGCTCCGGGGGAGACGATCCATTTGGTGCCGTGTACGCGCCATCGGTTGCCTTCGGCGGTGAGTTCAGTGGTGACTGCGGCCAGGTTTGATCCGACCAGTTCCTCTGAGGTGGCGACACAGAAGAGGCTTGTTCCCTCCAGTGCTTGGGTGAGGACGTTCTTGGTGTAGGCGGTGGTGCTGTGTTTGCGGAGGAGGGAGGTGGCTGCTTCGAGATGGAGGCCGATGCCGACGCCGATGCCTCCGAGTCCGGCTCGCCCCATTTCCTCGGACAGGGGAACGGAGCGTCCCAGGTCGCCGTGGGGGCCGCCGGCCCAGCGTTCGTTGGAGATCCCTTCGCTGCCGAGTGAGGTGATGGCTGGGCGGGGGAAGCGCCGGTTGGATTCGCTGGCGGGGAGGAGGGGGGCGACTTGGCGGTCGAGGAGGGTGCGGACGCGCTGGCGGAACGCGGCGATGTTCGGGGTTTGTGGTGCTGAATGCCATGTGGGCGCCGAGGTCGGTGGGTGGGGGGTTCGCTGGGTTGCGGGACATGGCGATCGCGGTCGCTCTCGGTTGGCGGGGTAGCGGTCGGCGCTGGGGCTTGTTGGGCTGTGGGCGGGGTGTGGTCATGTGCCAAGGGTGGGCGCGTTGTCGGCCAACGTCAGGAGTTGGGCCAACGTCAACTCTGGCGGTGTGTCGATGTCTTCGAGGTCGATGCCCCAGTCGTCTTGGAGGGCCATGGTTAGTTCGACGATCGCCAGGGAGTCCAGTTCGAGGTCGGCCAGGGTCGCGTCGGGTGGATGGTGGCGGGTGCGACGCTGAGCTTCTGAGAGGAGCTAACACAATGCCTGGACTCGTCTGTAGGTGATCACGCAGCAGGCGAGTTTCAGGAACGCTTCGTGGATGTCGTCGCGGATGTCCCAGCGGATCCGTAGCCGTCGGAAGCCATGAATCCAAGCGTTCGTGCGCTCGACGACCCACCGAACAGTGCCTAGGCCGGAGCCGTGGGGCACGCCCCGGCGAGCGATGACTGGTTTGATGCCGCGCTTCCACAGCAGTCGGCGGTACTTGTCGTAGTCGTAGCCTCGGTCGGCGAACAGCTGCCGGGGACGGTGGCGTGGCCGGCCGGTGGTCCCGCGGATGCGGGGGATCGCGTCGAGTAGGGGCAGTAGCTGGGTGACGTCGTGGCGGTTTCCGCCGGTCAGGGTGATGGCAAGCGGTGTGCCGACGGCATCGGTGATGATGTGGTGCTTCGAGCCGGGCCGGGCGCGGTCGACCGGGCTCGGCCCGGTTTTGGGCCGCCCCGACGGGCTTGGCGGTGCGAGCCGTCGATCACCGCCCGGGACCAGTCCAGCTTCCCCGCGCGATGCAGTTCGGTGAGAAGCAGCTGGTGCAGCCGGTCCCAGACACCGGCCTCGTGCCAGTCCCGCAGCCTCCGCCAGCACGTCATTCCGGAGCCGAACCCGAGCTCCTGCGGCAGCCACTCCCACTGGATCCCGGTGTGCAGCACGAACAAGATGCCCTGCAGGCAACCGCGGTCATCAAGCGGCAGCCGCCCCGGGTTGCACGACCGGCGCTGCCTGACCGGCAGCAGCGGCTCGACCCGCATCCACAGGTCGTCCGACACCACCCACGGCGGACCATTCCCCTTCCCCATACCCCGCCCAACGATCCGCCAGGGGAAGAGGACATGGCTTCCACCACAGCTTTCTGTTAGCTCCTCTGAGTGAGCAGGGTTGTCAGGTGTGTGTAGCGGGCGGTCACGGGGTGTCCTCGTGGTGGGTGCGGGGTGGTTGGGAGTGTGGTCGGGCGTCGGGGAAGAGCATGGTGTGGGCGCCCCACGCGAGGCCGGCGCCGAAGCCGGTGAGCAGTGTGCGCGCTCCGGGTTTGACGGATCGGGTATCGGCGGCGTCGGCGATGGCCAGGGGGATGGAGGCTGCGGCGGTGTTGCCCAGTTGGCGTAGGTTGCCGTGGCGTCTGGGTTGGGGAATCTGGAGGCGGTCGGCGACGGCGTTGATGATGCGTTGGTTGGCCTGGTGGCTGATGTATGCCTCGACGTCGTTGGTGGTCCAGCCGGTTTGGGCGAGGGTGTGGAGGGCTGAGGCGGTCATGCGTCGGACGGCCTGGGTGAAGACCGCGCTGCCGTTCATGCGCAGGTAGTGGTCCCGTGGAGCGGCTGTTGGGGCGGGGAAGGGGAGGCGTGAGCCTCCTGCGGGCACGTGGGCGAATTCCGCGCGTGCGCCGTCGCTGCCCAGGGTGGAGGTGAGAAGTGCGCCTGGTTCGTCGTCTGTTCCGGGGCGCAGGAGGGCGGCTGCAGCGCCGTCGCCGAAGAGGATGGCGGTGTCGCGGTCGTGTGGGTCGATGAGGGTGGTGGTGTAGGTTTCGGCGCCGATGATCAGGGGGTGGGTGTAGATGCCTGCGGTGATCAGTGCTTTTGCGCAGGTCAGTGCGTAGACGAATCCGGCGCAGGCGGCGGAGAGGTCGAGGGCCGGTACGCCGCCGAGGCCGATGCGGTGGGCGACTGCGGGTGCGGTGGCGGGGCAGCGGTGGTCCGGGGTGGTGGTGGCGAGGAGGACGATGTCGGGGGTGATCGTGGGGCCTGCTTGTTCCGCGGCGGAGTGGAGGGCCGCTGTTCCGGCCGCGCTCGCCAGGTCGCCGGTGCTGGTGTGTGTGTCGGCCATGCGTCGGGCTTGGATTCCGGTGCGTTCGAGTATCCATCGCGGGTCGGAGTCCAGGTTGTTGTCGTGGATGAGTTGGTCGTTCGTGACGCTTCGGTCGGGAAGGCTGGTGCCTAGCCCGCACAGGACGGCGGTCGGTGTGGGCATGGGTGTTCTCCTCCAGGGACGGGAGTGTGGTGGGGGAGGGGTGGCCAGGTGAGTGTGGTGGCGGCCCAGGTGAGTCCTGCGCCGAATGCGGTGAGAAGGGCGCGGTCGCCGGGTTTGATGAGCCCGTGAGCCGCGTCTTGTGCCAGCAGGATGGGGATGGAAGCGGCGGAGGTGTTACCGATGTGCCGGAGGTTGGTCGCCATGCGGTAGGGCGGGACGCCGAGTTTGCGTGTGACGGCGGTGAGGATGTGTGCGTTGGCTTGGTGGGCGAAGACGCGGTCCACATCGCCGAGTTGCCATCCGGCCGCGGTGAGCGCTTGGTGGGTCACGGCGGCCATGTGTTTGACCGCCTGTCTGAATACCTCGGGACCGGATACCGACAGGAAGCGTGATCCGGGCCCGCTTCCGGGCGTCGTGGCCGAGGGTTGTCGAGATCCTCCCGCGGCCACGGCGATCAGGTCCCCGCCGGTGCCGTCGCTCCCGAGGATGACCGGGCCGATCGCGCCGAGTTCGTCGGCAGTGCCTGCCCTGAGGACCATCGCCCCTGCGCCGTCGGCGAAGATCGCCGAGGTCGCTCTGTCCTGAGGATCCAGGATGGAGGTCAGTGTCTCGGCACCGATGACCAGGACCTTTCCGGCTTGGCCGATGGCGATCAGGCCCTGAGCTATGGCAAGGGAGTAGAGGAATCCGCTGCATGCTGCACCGACGTCGAATGCGGCGATCTGCGCCTGGTCGAGGCGGGTGGCGACCTCGGGTGCGGTGGCCGGGCAGATACGGTTGGGGGTGGCGGTGGCGACGATGACGGCGTCGACACGACGGGTGCCGGCTGACATGAGGGCTTTGCGCCCTGCTTCGACCGCGAGGTCGGCGGTGGCCATGCCTGGCGGCGTCACATGTCGTTCGATGATCCCGGTGCGGCTGTGCAGCCACTCGGCGGTGGCGCCGACTCGGTGGCCGAGTTCCTCGTTGGTGAGAACCGGGGGCGGCAGCCAGTATCCCGCTCCCGCGATCACCGCGGCCCGCGCCGCCTGTGGTGTCATCGGTCCCCCGGTTGGCGGGAGTAGTGCCAGTAGTCGCTGGCGGAGGGGTCCCATCTGCGGTGCAGCGGGTCGGTGACCATGCGTACCAGCAGGCTGAACGGTGTGAACAGCAGGAAGTAGACGGGCCGTAGGACCAGACCCCACATGTGCTGGACCTCGTTGTGTCTGTGACAGCAGGCGCTCTTGGTGGGTGGGTCCGGTCAGTCCAGTGGGATCTCCTCGCGCCAGTCCCGCGATTCCCGCCACTTCGGTTGACGGTCCTTGCGTAGGAGGTACGGACCGAGCGCGAGTAGGTCGATGTCGGTGCGCATGAAGCAGGCGTAGGCGTCTTGCGGGGAAAGGACGATCGGCTCCCCACGCACGTTGAAGGAGGTGTTGACCAGCACCGGACATCCCGTGAGCCGCTTGAAGGCAGTTAGCAGGCGGTGGAAGTCCGGATGGATGTGCTCGTCGACGGTCTGCACCCGGGCCGACAGGTCCACGTGGGTGACTGCGGGAATGGTTGACCGGGGCACCTGGAGCAGATCCAGCCCCTTCGCCTCGGTGACGGCGCCCCCGGCCAACTGCTGGGCCTGTGCGACGTCGGCGACCATGAGCATGTACGGGCTCTGCTGGTCGAGGTCGAAGTAGTCCCCGGCGTCCTCGGCCAGCACCGCCGGCGCGAACGGTCGGAACGACTCCCGGAATTTGATCTTGAGGGCCACCCCCATCGCCCCCTGGCGCGGTCACCGGAGCCGAACTCACCCTGCCGCGCCTCCCCTACGCCCTCGACAGCCGCGTCGCCCGTCTGCTTGAGCGCCCATTGAGCAGCATCCTGAACCACTGGCTGGTCCGCGACGGCAAACGCGATCTGCCGGTCTTCCACCACAAACAGCACGTACGCCACCCAAAGCTCAACAGCGCGGACGGCGGCATAGGCGCGTTCCGCCGATGGGCCCAGTAGTTCTACCCAACCCCCGCCACACCCACCGACCCCGCCGATAGCGAGAGCGAGGTGCACAACTACCAGCGATGAGCCGCAGCTCAGTCAGGTCAGGGGTGGCTGGCCTGGGGCAGCTTTCGGTGTCACCTACCCGACAGGTGGAAGTACGTTCTCCGCCATGGCCCTCCGGCGCACACCACGGCTCGTCAGCCGGGACGGCACCGTCCTGCACCATGCAGTCGACGGCCACCCGCATGAGGGCCGCTGTCTCCACCGGCACGTCCCGCACCCCGAACACCGCCTCCAGCGGCGCCATGCCCGCCCGCTTCGCCTCGCCTCGCCCAGGGACGCGACATCCACCCTCTCCAGCAGGGCCAAAGCCTTGTCGCCCAGCCCCGTGTACTGCCACCACACCACCGACCCCAACTCCTCGTCCAACTCCTTGAGGATCGCCGGGTCGTCCTGCCCCGCCCTGGCGTTGTGCGAGAGCTGAAGTGCGATCTGCCACTGCCGGGGCAACGGCCCGTCCAACTGCATCCACCACATGAGGGAGTGCGCGTCCAGTAGCGGGTCGCGTTGACGGGGGTAGGAGGGCGGTGGTGTGGGGCGAGGTGCCGTCGATGAGGCTCAGGAGGAATGCGGCCATGCCTGCGTCGAGTGGACCCCGGCCGGGCGGCCCTCATGCTGCATGTGTTCAAGGTGGCCGAGACCTTCCCGCCCGTGATCTTGCCCTTCGGGTGACTGCTGCTCACGTGGCTGGTGACCTGTGCCGGTGACGGGGCACCCGCCTCTGGAGTATGTGAGGGCCACGCCGCCGCCGGTCAGATCGAACCGGATACTACGGTCGATCGCGCTCTTCAACTCCTCGACGGAGTCGGTGATCTCGCGGAATAGTTCGTCGATCTCGCTTGGGGGTTGGCGCGGAACCCCCTTCGCCCGGCTAGGGCACCCGGAGAGGAAGAGAGCCCGAGAGCCTCGGGCAGGCCCCTCACCACCCACCTGTAGAGCAACTACCACCCAGGAGGTTGGTCAGTCGGTGGAGAGGGCTTCGAGGAGTTCGCCGACTTGTGGGTCGGGGAGGGCGCGGGCGACGTCGGCTTGGGCGACCATGCCGACGAGGCGGCGGCCGTCGATGACCGGCAGCCTGCGCACCTTGTGGGAGATCATGGTGCGCAGGATCTCGTCCGCGTCGTCGGCGGCGCTGATGGTTCCCGTTTCACCCTGCGCCAGCTCACCTGCGGTGGCCTGGGCGGGGTCTTTGCCCTGGGCGAGGATCTTGGTGACGATGTCCCGATCGGTCAGAACCCCTTTCAGGCGGTCTCTTTGTTGGCGCAAGCCTCTGCCTCTGCCAGGTACCGCGCCACCGGTCCCAGGGTCAGCATCCCGCTCGCACCGCCCGCGTGTTCGGTGCGGGCGGCGCGCAGGGCCGTTGCCGCGCGGGCAGCGACCGGGCGCTCGTCGAGGCGGGCGGCGGCGTGGGCGGTCAGGCACCAGAGTGCCTCCTGCATGTGGTCAAGGGGCGGGTCTGGCGTCATGGTCAGGGCGTTACGGGCCTCTTCGTCCTGATGGCGGGCGAGCAGCACCAGGGGGCGCGTCCAGGGGAGATACGGGCCCCAGTCGAGGGCGGGATCGGTGGGCGCGGGGCGGTCGTGCAGGAGGCGTAGGCCCATGAGGGCGAGCGCGAACAGGCCGCGGTGCAGTCCGGGCATGCCCGCTGTCTCGGCGAGGGCGTGCTCGGCGGCGCGATACTGCACCGCGGCCGTGGCGGCGGTCGGCCCGCCCGGTTCGGTGCTGCGGGCGGCGGTGACACGGGCTCGAAACCAGCCGGTGAGCACGGGGACGAGAGGTGCCTCGGCGCTGATGGCGAGTTGCTCGGCGGCCTCGGCGTGTGCGGCCGCGGTGTCGAGGTCGCCGAGAGCTGAGGCGGACTGCAAGCGGATGAGACGGCCGAGCACGCTGAAGTCCGGCAGCTCATGGAGGGCGGCTAGGTCGAGGACCTCGGCTCCGATCATGTCCCGTTGCGCCGCGAGCCCGGGTCGGGTGAAGGACTGGAGGAACACGCCGTTGAGGGCGAACACCAGGAGGGCTGGATCGCCTAGCTCCCGGGCCAGGGCCTCGGCCTCGCGCGCTGCTTGCCCGGCGCGCCTTTGCTCGATTGTGGACAGATCGGCGCTGCGGCTCTCAACCGCGACGGTGGCCAGCAGGCGGGCGCGCAGTTCGGCGGGGCCGTCGGCACCCAGCGCGGTGAGTGTACGTTCGGCCGCCGCGACGACGGCGCGGGACTGCTCGGGGTCGTCGGCCCGGCTCCAAAGGGCGGGCACGTCGTAGGCGCCGATGACGCGGGCGGTCAGGTTGATGTCTCCGGAGCGCTCCGCCGCCCGGACGGCGGCGAGGCGGTCGCGCCGCGAGTGGATGAGGGCGTCACCACCCGCCAGGGCCAGAGTGCGGGCCAGTTCGACGGTGGTGCGCGGGCCGAGTCGTACGCCTGCGGTCCACACGGTGTGTGAGGGCTGGAGGGTCGCAGCTCCGCGGAGAATGTCCGTCTCCAGGTGCCGGAGGTCGGCACCTGGGTCGAGCCCGAGTTGGTCCGCGAGCATTGTGCGGGCGCGGCGGAGGGTGGCCAGTGCGTCCGCCTGACGGCCCGCCCGGTGCAGTGCGCGGGCCAGCAGTCCCCAGGCCGGCTCACGCCAGGGGTGTTCGGTGACGTGGGCGCCCAGTTCGGCGACCAGGGCGGCTCCTGAACCGGAGTCGAGGAGGAGGCGGGCGCGCAGTTCCACCCCCTCCAGCCTCAGCTCCTCCAGCCGGGCCCGTTCGCGCTGCACCCACGCGGAGCCGGTCACGTCGGCGTAGGCGGGGCCGCGCCAGGCCGCGAGGGCCGCGTCGAGGCCGGTCAGCGCACCGGGAGTATGCCGGGCGCGGGCCAGGGCGTCCTCGAACCGGTGGACGTCTACGGTGTCGCGCGGCAGGCGCAGAGCGTAGCCGGGTCCTTCCGTGACGAGGACGCGCGGCGTGGTGCGGGGCGGCCGGCCGGGTTCGATGGCGCGGCGCAGCGCGGCGACGAACGTATGCAACGCACCCAGGGCGCGCGCCGGTGGTTCGGCCCACAGGTCGTCCACGAGGGTGTTGGTGGGGACCATCCGTCCCTCGGCGGCGACAAGCCGGGCGAGTACCTCGCGGTGGCGGGGTCCGCCCAGGTCGACCGGGGTTCCGTCGTCGTGGAGGGCACGCACGGCACCGAGTACGTCGATTCGCATGCCCTCCATCTTGCGTGCCGCAGGTCTGCGGCGTCGCAGCGTACTGATCGGCTGCTGATCGCCGTCACCCACGCTGATTCCGTCACCCCTCGGACCACAGCGTTCGCCGGTCCCTCGACCCCAGAAAGGGGCCCTTCATGACTCTCACCATCCCCGGTTTCGACCACGTCCGTCTGCCCGGCGCTGACGGAGTGGAGCTGGCCGCAGCTGTCGGCGGCCATGGCAGCCCGGTCGTGCTGCTGCACGGCTTTCCCCAGACCCACCTGATGTGGCGGCACGTCGCCGAGCGGCTCGCCGGCGAGCACACGGTGGTCTGTCCCGACCTGCGCGGCTATGGCGCCAGTGACAAGCCGGTGGCCACCGGCCCTGATGTCTACTCCAAGCGCACCATGGCCGCCGATGTCGTCGCCTTGGCGGCGGCGCTCGGCCATGAGCGCTTCGCCATGGTCGGCCACGACCGAGGCGCTCTGGTTGCCTTCCGGGCGGGGCTGGACCATCCCGAGGTCCTCTCGCACCTGGGCATCCTCGACGTCGTACCGACCCTGGACATGTGGAACGTCTTGCACGGTCTCCCAGCGGCGGTCGGCTACCACCTGTTCCTCATGGCGCAGCCACCGGGCCTGCCGGAGACGATGATCGCCAACAGCGCCGATGCCTTCTTCGGCTCCTTCCTCGACGCCTGGGCCAGTAACCCGGCGGCCATGCGGGAACCGGTCCGGTCCGCGTACCTGCGGGCGAGCGCCGCGGCCGTGCCGTCGATCGTCGCGGACTTCCGGGCCTCGGCGGGCATCGACGTCACACACGACCAGGCGGACCAGGACGCCGGTTCCCAGCTGGCCATGCCCGTGACGGTCGTCCAGCAGGACTGGGGCGTGCGACTGGGCTACGACGCCGCCGCGGTCTGGCACGCGTGGGCACCGGACCTCGACCACCGGCTGACCGGCGCGGGGCACTTCATGGCCGAGGAAGCACCCGACGAGATCACCGAGGCGATCCGCGACCTGCTGCTCCGCTGAGCCCTTCATCCGGGCCACGGGAGCGGCGGGCGAGCCCCAGGTTCCGGGTGGCCGGTGAACCGGCCGCCCGTCTGCCTGCGGTCGTGGGCGCTGCCCGGGAAAACGCGGCGCCGTTCACCCCACCGGACACCGAAGCCCCGCGGTTGGACCCGTCGGTCCACCGAGGGTTCCCTGGATCGGTGGGGTTAGGCACTGTTTCTCGGATCTCCTGACGTGCGTCGGGTGTTGGGGTCAGGCTGTTTGTATGGGCCGTGGTGATCTGACGAATGCGGAGTGGGACCAGTTGGAGTCGTTCTTGCCTCCTGGTGGTGCCCGCGGGGGCCGGTGGAGTGACCACCGTCGGGGTGATCAACGGGGTCCTCTACCGGGTCCGGACGGGCGTGCAGTGGAGGGATCTGCCGGAGCGGTTCGGGCCGTGGGAGACCGTCTATAAACGTCATCGCCGCTGGTCAGCGGACGGAACGTGGACGATGCTTTTGTCTCGGATCCAGGCGGCCGAGGACGCCGCGGGCCAGATCGACTGGGATGTGTCCGTCGACTCGACAGCCGTGCGGGCCCACCAGCATGCCGCCGGCGCGAGGAAGACACCGGCGGCCGCAGATCCTCAAAGGGGGAACGTTCGGGGGACGAACCAGGTCGATCCGGTGTTGAGGAAACTGGCGGTCCGGCTCCAGGAGGTGGTCAGATCGGCGAGTGTCTGGGACGTTCCCGCGGCGGATTCACCACCAAAATCCACCTTGCCGCCGACGGGCGATGCCGGCCCCTCGCCCTCGTCCTGACACCCGGACACTACGGTGACGGCCCCCAGTTCGAGCGAGTGCTGGAGCAGGTCTCCGTGCCCCGTCTCGGAGTCGGCAGGCCCCGGAGCCGGCCCGGCCATGTTCTGGCGGACAATGCCTACACCTCTCGGAAGAACCGGCGCTACCTGCGACGACGCGGAATCCGGCACACCATCCCCGAGCGCCTCGACCAGCAGAGACACCGCAAGAGTCGCGGTTCCCGAGGCGGCCGTCCCACCGGCTTCGACCGCGAGCGCTACAAGAAACGCAACACCGTCGAACGAGCCATCAACCGCCTCAAGAGCTTCCGCGCCGTCTCCACACGCTACGAGAAACGCGCCTACATCTACCTCGGCACCATCACCCTCGCAGCCCTCATCATCTGGCTCCGCACATGATCCGAGAAACAGTCCCTAGCGGTCTGCGGCCGGCGCGATGTCACTGGGGCAGGTGGTGGGCACAGGGCTTTGGGATGGCTGGTGAACGTGGAACGCGCACGCAACCAGGCCGGTGCAGATGGTGCCCCGCACCTGTGCGGGGCACCGTGTTGTAGCTGGTCAGGCAGGGGTGATGTTCTCCGCCTGGGGGCCCTTCTGCCCCTGGGTGATGTCGAACTTCACCTTCTGTCCCTCGCTGAGCTCGCGGAAGCCGGAGCTGGCGATGTTCGAGTAGTGAGCGAAGACATCCGGGCCCCCGCCGTCCTGCTCGATGAAGCCGAAGCCCTTTTCCGCGTTGAACCACTTCACAGTGCCGGTAGCCATATGTCCTCCAGGGGACTCGAAGATCGGGACCCGCGTGCTACGGATCCCGGAGGTGATCGCCCTGGCCCTCAGAGACACTGAACAGCAAACACCCCGCGAACTCGCGTACACGGGGACGGTACTTCGGAACCATGACAGCTCCCCCAAACGCTACACGGACAGTCCCCTACCCACCAGCAACCCACACCCCACAACCTCCCGCGAAGGAAGCCCCACCACAGCGCTCCCCTGGCGGTCGCGAAACCCGCCGCAAGCCCACCACACACCCCGGCACACAGCGCCCTTCACAGCGTCGCCCCCGCACCGGGCATCAGCCCGGATCGCGCTGGGTGGGGAAGGCAACAGTGAGGGCGCAGTGCGGTTTCGCGAATGCGGGGCGGCGTTGCTCCCACTGCCGCCACCGCTGATTCTTCGCTTCCCCGCCGCCCGCGTGAGAAGACGGGTTGGTGCCGTGGGTGGGTATCAGCGGATGGGGAATCCGGGCGCCTGGTCACGGGCGTTGTGGCGGGTCGGTTTGGCTGTCCATTTTCTGGCCTGTCGACTAGATGCGATAGGCCCCAGTCCTCGGTTTGCCGTGCTCCCGTGCGTAGGGGGTGAGGGCAATCGTCCCCGTGCCGCGGACCTGGGTATGCGGGCCCAGGTTGAAAGGGCTCACCCCCAGCGCCTGGGCCAACTCAGGAGCCAGGTACGCGGCCCAGTCCTCCCATTGTTCAGCAGGGTCGTCGTCGGCCGACTCCACGCCCGGAGATGAGGCCAGCCCCATCTCCGTTCGCCATGCGGTCTCCTGGAGCAGGGGGTCCCCCAGGGCGAAGCGGGCCTCGTCATCTCCCCAGCAGGCGAAGAAACGGCGCACCACCTGCCCGGCTTCTGCGACAAGCCAACCCGAACCGCCGCCCTGCTCGCCGAAGTAGTACGCCTGCGCTTGGCCATAGCGCCTGCTCAGCTCCACCACCAAGCGCAGGACGTCCCCGGCACGCTCAGAGT
Organism: Streptomyces sp. NBC_00690; assembly: GCF_036226685.1. NCBI lineage: Bacteria > Bacillati > Actinomycetota > Actinomycetes > Kitasatosporales > Streptomycetaceae > Streptomyces > Streptomyces sp. NBC_00690. The sequence goes on along the minus strand of NZ_CP109009.1, from coordinate 789,710 downwards.
CGACGGGGCTGCACCACGGACCGAGCACCAGCGTCCAGCCGTCCACCTGGGGTGTCACGTACACCCGCCCATAGGCAGGGACATCGACGCTGTCGTGGGCGACGACGCTATGCCCCAGCGCGAAGGTGCACTGCCGCTGATCCCAAAGGCTCAGCACCTCCATGATCCCCATCCGATCACCGCCGGGCACGGCTACCCAGGAGAGGGAACAGGTATCCAAGGGGATCGCCTGCTCTCCCAGCACCTTGATCCGGATGAGCCGTTCCACGGCAGCCAGGTCATGCCCGGACAGGGCCTGCTCACCGCCTACCGAAGCCAGCACGGTGAGCGCCCTCGCCCGCAGTACGCCCGGCCCGTCGCGGCGGATCCTCCGCAACGGCTCGATGACGCCCGGCCCGAGCATCGTCAAGACCCACTCCACCCGTTGGGCCACCTCTGGGTGCGGATCAGCCAGGACGGGAATCAGCGCCTCGATCACGGAGTCGAGGTCCTGCCCGGGCTGAGGGGAGCGGCCAAGCGGGACAGCGCGGGCGAACTGGATCCCCACAGCGGCGTAGTTGCGCACATGAGCCGAGGGGTGAGACAGGGCTTCGACGTAGCGTTCGACCGCCCCGAACCCGGTGAACACCCCGCCTATCCGACGTCGTGACTCCTGGTCCATCGCCTGGGCGAGCGCAGTCAGCACCTCGTTGTATGCCGCCAGCCCGATCTTCGTGGTCACAACGAACTCGATCTCCCACGGGCGCACCGGCGACGACTCGCGGAGCAGCTCCCGCAGGAGAGGCTGAACGGCGGCCTGCCCCATAGCTGCCAGGACGTCTCGCGCTGCTTCCCGCATCCCTCGATCCGCAAGATCCTCAATCGCCTTCACATCATCCACCCCTGCGCGGAACAGCAGTTTGGTGATCAAGTCTGAGATTGTCCATCCGACAACGATCCGGCTGCACAGCATCTCTCGGACGCGCCTCCTACCACCGTGCCTACGCTGCGCCCCGGGTCGGCACGAAGCTGCGCTGGGACCTGGCCGCCGACGAGCTGAGCAGCAGGGGCCCTTCAGCGGGGGTGTCCGGCGCGTGGTCTTTCGCTAGGTGCGCTCGGGAATCCGTGAACGTGCGCCGCTTGCCAGGACGGCGGGTTTGGCGAGGGTGGGTCCGAAGCGGGCGCGCACGCGGTCTACGGCGGCTTCGAGGTGCAGTGCGCGGTCGTCGGCTGGGTCGAGGGACAGTTGCAGGGGTGTTGTGGTGGGGAGGGTGAGGGTGCGGACGCGGGCGCGTTGCAGGCCGAGGGTGGCGAGGAGGCCCAGGCCGTTGGTGATCAGCGTCGGGCCGTGGTGGGAGGGCTGGGGCAGGGTTCGGGAGCGGGTGGTGGTGTTCTGGTCGGCGTAGCGGGCGGTGATCGTCAGGGTGCTGGCCGTCTCGTCGTTTCTGCGGAGGCGGTGGGTGATCTGGTCGGCGAGTGCGGTGAGCGCGCGGTGGTATGCGCGCGGGTCGAGTTCGTCGGTGGGGAAGCGGTGGCCGGCCCTCAGGCGAGGAGGGCGGTGAGGGCTGCGGTCATGGCGGCGGCGAGGGTGAGGACGCCGGCGAAGGCGACACCGGCACGGGTGAGGGCGGCGGGGTAGGTGGCGCCGTCCATGCGGGCGAGCTTGCCCGCGCCGGCGGCGGCCAGGACCGCGACGACGGTCACGATGGCGATGGTGAGAAGGACGACGGCGACGGTCACGGCTGACTCCCGGCAGCGGTAGGGGTACTGATGTGGTCGAAGCTCGCGGAAGGGGTGCCGCCGGGGTTCGCCGGGCCGAAGATGGACACCGGCGAACACACGGCACCCGGGGGCGGAAACAGATGTACGACGAGCCAGGCGGCGGCGAGGCGCACACCGAACTGCGGAGGAGGCTCAACGGCGGGCTGGCCCGTATGCGTCTGAACAAGACCGAGTTGGCCCGGCGGGCGGGCTGGGGCGTACCACGGTCTCGGAAGCGTTCCGAGATGGCGGGCTCGTGCCCTCTGCAAAGACGGTGCAGGCCCTTGCCACGGCCCTTCGGCTGCCCGCCGACGAACTGCTGGAGCTGCGGTGGACTGCGGACGCGGCCAGGACTGAAGAGGGGCCGGGGCGCCCGGTCAAGGAGTGGGAGCCGCACGATCTGGAGGTCCACCCCGCCGGGTACAGCACGCTGGCCCCCGACTCCACCGGGGCCGGTATGCGGGTCCTGCCCGGTTATGTGCGGCGGGCGCACGGCCAAGTGCTGGAGAGCGCCGCACGGGACGCCGCAGCCGGCCGCAGCGGGATCGTGGTCCTGGTGGGGAGTTCGTCGACGGGGGAGACGAGGGCGTGCTGGGAGGCCGTGCAGCCCCTCGCGGGGCACGGGTGGCAGCTTTGGCACCCCTTCGACCCGACCCGGCCGAGGCCGCCTTGGACGAACTGCACCGGGTCCGGCCGCGAACGGTCGTGTGGCTGAACGAAGCCCAGCCCGACCCACAGGTGGGAGAGCGGATCGCAGCCGCCGTCCACAGCATCCTGACCACGGCAGAGCGGAGTCCGGTACTGATACTGGGCACCCTGTGGCCGGAGTACGCCACCCGGTACACCGCCCTGCCCTTACCAGGTCAGGCAGATTCCCACAGCCGGGTCCGGGAACTCCTCGCCGGCCGCATCCTGGCTGTCCCCGAAGCCTTCGACCCTGCGGCCCTCGCCGCCGCCGAATCCCTCGCGCACAAGGGCGACGGACTGCTGGCCGAAGCCCTGTAACGGGGCCGGGCCGACGGGCGGGTCGCCCAAGACCTCGCCGGAGCACCCGAACTCCTCAACCGCTACCACCACGGCACCCCGCCAACCCGCGCCCTGCTCGAAGCCGCAATGGACGCCCGCCGCCTCGGAGCCGGTCTCCACCTCCCGCAGACCTTCCTCACCGACGCGGCCACCGACTACCTCACTGACACCGACTGAAGCCGAATCACGGAGGACTGGGCGGAACGGGCCTTCGCCGAACTCGCTGAACCGGTCCACGGCAAGGAAGCCCCCTTGCACCGGGCGAACTTGTGCCCCCAGCGATGCCCACCCGGCGCGCCGAAACCCCCCGCCACCACGCCTCCACAGCATGGGGGCCAGTGTTCCGCCTCGCCGACTACCTCGAACAACACGGCCGCGCCACCCGCGGTCGCCTATGCCTCACCCGCCTCCTTCTGGCACGCTGCCCACACCCACATCACCCACCCCGACGACCTCGAACGTCTCGCCGAAGCGGCCGAGCACCGACACCGCCTCCAATGGGCCCACCACCTCAACCAATACGCCGCCAAACAGGGCAGCGCCCAAGCACTCACCCATGTGGCCTGGAAGCGGGGGAGGGCTGGGGATCGGGAAGGAGCCGAAGCGCTGGCTCGACAGGCAGCGGAGCTAGGCGACATCGAGGCATTGGTCAGCCTCGCTTGGATGCGGGAGGAGGCTGGTGATCGGGAGGGGGCTGAGGCGCTCTATCGGCAGGCCGTGGAGCAAGGCGACACCAATGCCTTCATCAGACTGGCTCGGATGCGGAAGGAGGTTGGGGATCAGGCATGGGCCGAGGCGTATTTGCGAGAGGCCGTCGATCTAGGCGACGTCGAGCGGCACTTTCCAGGGGCGGCCAGGCCGGGTCACCAGGGCCGGGGCACGGGACTAGCGTTGTGCTACGACGGTCCCGTGCCTCCCTTCCGACAAGGTCAACCGACCGACCGGTCCGGCCCGGCACACCGCGCGAGGCATGATGGGGATGAATGACGGAACGCGAGGTCAGGAGCTTCCATGGCGAACCGGGTTCACCGACCCCGTGAGGACGCGGAGTTCAATTTCATCCTTGGGATGAGCGGATTTCCGGTCCTTGCATACTTCACCGGGACATGGGCCAAGGCGATCGAGCCCTGCCGGGTGATGGACCTCGTCGTGGGTGCCATCGCCGACGAGTACACGGGCCGCCTGACGGCCGTCCGCGTCGACATCACGCGTTGTCCGGCCGCAACCGAGCGATACGGAATCACCGGAGCCCCGTCCTGCGTCCTGCTGAAGGAGGGAGAAGCGGTGTCGCACGGCACGGGGCCCATGACCATCACCGAGGTACGGATGTTCCTGGACGGCCACCTCTGAGCGGCCGCTGCGGCTACAGGAGCTGCGCCTCCTGAGACACCTTGGGGGTAGTTCTCCAGCAGGAGCGGTGTGGAAGCGGACATCCGCCGGGCGATCAAGGCGAACAAGCACGTGAACCTCACGATCCCCCGAGCAGAGCGCCTCCGGCCTCCTGGCCCGTGCACCCTCCGCCCGCGCCGAGGTACTGCTGGGCCGTCAGAGGGCGGTTCGTGGGCACTGGACCGTGTCTTGTCTTGAAGGGCGCTCATCAGCGGATACTTCGAAAGGCGCTGTTCGGTGGGGCCACAGGCGATACTCGTCTTGTGGACTGGTCGGAGCGAGCTCGGGCGGCGGAAGCGCTTCAAGATTGGGACGAGGCGATCGCGCTGGTAAGGGCCCACGCCGAATGCTTCTCCGACGATCCAGACATGCACGACAACCATCTGTGGCACATGGATCTGCTGGCCCGAGCGGAACGGATTTCGGAACTTACGGAGCGCGCCCTCACGGATAGCCACGCACGACGAAGACTCAACAGATCGCTTCGAGAGCGGGGTATGGAGGCGGCGCTGTGTGACCGCGCCGAAGACGGCGACCGTGGCGCCCTCTACATCCTTGTTCGACTGATGTGCGAGACGGGTCGGGTGCGAGAAGCGCAGAAGGTAGTTGCGGACATCGCCCCGGAGGACCAGTACGCACGCCAGATTGTGGCCAGCGATTGCTGGACATAGGTGTCCGGCTACGGCTTTCTCGCGAAGTTTCCGGTGCCGGCCTCGGTGAGGATGCCGAGTTTGACCAGGCGTTTCATCTTGGCGCGGGTGCCTTCTACGTTCTTCGGCAACAGTTCGTGGCCAAGGGCTTCGCAGACGTCCTTGGCCCGTAGCGGCCCGGTCGCGTGGTTGAAGGCGTCGAGGATGCGGGGGTAGTCCGGGTGCTCTGGCAGGTCCGGCGCGACAGCCGGAAGCCGGTCGGCGAGGCCGGTGACGGTCTTGCGGGTGATCGCGAGGTGCTCCAGGTGGGTCTCGGCCTCCCGCAACCGGCTCTGCACGTCGTCGATCTGTGCACGGAGGCCGTCGGCCACGGCCCGGGCGGCGTCTTCCTGAAGGTCCAGAGCGTCGAGCAAGGGCTGGATGTTCACGCTGTTACCGCCCGTTCTTCGCGCCAGGTGGGGGTGTTCGTGCCGGTGAGGCGTCGGATCATAACGTGGGTCATCGCCCAGTAGACGCGGGAGGCGGAGGAAGAGGGGCGGTGCTCGTAGTCGCGGACCTGGCGCCGGTGCAGTGTCAGGATCCCGTAGGCCTGCTCGACCCTCCACCGCATCGGCTGCGGCACGAACCCCTTGATCTGCGGGTCGCGTGCGACGATCTCGACATCGACCCCCAGGCCGGCACCGTGCATGACGACCTGGTTCTTGAAGCCTGGTCAACCAGGGCTTTGTGGACGGTGTCGCCGGCGTGCTCGACGACCCGGTCCAGCAGGACGATGCCCGCGGCGTTGTCGTGGGTGTTCGCGGCGAGGACGACGACCGCAATGACCAGGCCGAGGGACATCCACGGCCAAGCCGCGCTTGCGGCCGGACACCCCGCTTGGCCGGATCATGGCCGGTCGTGGAAGCGGGGACCCCAGCGGCCACATGAACACTCTGGGTGTCCAGGACCACCAGGGTCGGGTCCTCTAATGCCGCTGCGAGTTGTCCGTTCCCTCCAGGTTGCAGGCGATCCAGTGGAGCCCTTTCGTCATTCGCTCAGGGCAGACGGATAAAGCTCCGGAAGGGCTTGAAGATCTCTCCCGGGCAAGTCGACCTTTGACACCCCGAAGAACACCTGGTGGCAGCAGACTTGCGTGTTCCCGACCCTGTCACTGAAGGATGAAGAGTTCATGATGAACCGGTCCGATCCTCCCTGTCAGATCCCTTCGCGATGCGTAGATTGGCGCCTTTTTACGTAGGGACTCTGGCCGTTGGCCGGATTCTCTGGCCAGTTGCACGATGGGGCGAGAATGAGCAGGGCGAGTGGGACCGCATCACCCACGGCGCGACACCTGACGCATGAGTCGGGTTTTGGTCCGTGACTGGTCCGGAACAGCTGGTCAGAGGTGGGACGGGTGCGGGAGGAACTGGGAGCTACGACGTAAAACGGGCTCATCCGTGGGAGGGTGGAACGAAAGGCGCCTGACGAGGGAAAGCCCAGGTCAGGCGCCTTCTCGTAGGCTCCTAGAAGAAGCCCAACTTCCTGGGTGAGTACGACACGAGAAGATTTTTCGTCTGCTGGTGGTACAGGATGTTCACCTGGCTGACCAGCAGGAATGCTGGTTCCGTCCGTCATCGACCGGAACTTGGCCCGCGTATGGTCCGGATCTTGGTTCTGTGGCGAAGCGACGGTTGGGCGGAGGCGTCGCCTCGGTCGATTGGGCGCGTGACAGGACCACGCGCTCCACGTGATGCGTCATCGAGGAGACGTCGGCTTGGGTCTGGTTGAAGGTAAGTGCAGGTCAGAGGCCGTCTGACGGGCGCGATTGCGGCGATTTCCGGGGCCCGAGCGTCATATGGGCATCAAGAGAAGGAGGGCTCGGGCGAGCGTCAGGGTTCGGTGTTGGTCGTCGGCCGAGCAGGGGCCTCCACTCCGCGTGAAGGGTGGATGTAGCCGTCATCCGGCAGGGCTGCATGTGTAGCGCCGCCCCTTCTTAAGGCGATGGGGCGACAATGAGTGATGCACCGAGCCTGGTGGTTCCGATCAGATGTCCCGGAAGAGACCAGGCGGCCCCGTGACCTGCTGTGTTTGCTGGTGCCGAGCTGCTGACCTGTGTAAATACTCTTTCGATTGTTTTGGTCATGCTCGTTGATGCAGCCGGAAGTCTCAGAAAAGTCCCAGAGTTCCCGCGGCATCGCGAGGGTCTCGCGAAGGTAGGCGGTGGTGGCCTCGTACTGCTCGCTGAGCAGGCGCTGCTCGCCCAGGTTCCCGACCATGTGGGCTTCGCCCGCGCGGTTGCCGACCGAGCCAGCAGCGCCCGGGCCGTGGGCAGTTCGCCTAGGGCGGGTTCGTACCGGCCCTGCACGCTCAGGGTGGTGGCCAGATTGTTGCGGGTGTGGCCCTCGCCGCTGCGGTCGCCGGTCCGGCGTGCCGTCGCGACCGCCGACCGGTCCGCCTCCACTCGGTCCGCAGGGTACGGGTCAGCCTGGAAGTGGCTCCAGGGCACCACGGGCAGCTGCCCGGCGTGGCCGTCGAGGCCGTGCTCGGCGGCGTACCGGACGATCTCCAGCAGGTGGGAGTGCTCGATCTCGCACCACCGCCGCGCCTCGGCCGGGGTGGTGAAATTCGCCGGCTCGTACCAGGGGCCCACGGCGGTGAGCGGCAGGCGCTGGCACTGCGGGGTGAGCAGGCGTGCCGCCGCCTCCGCGTGGTGCAGGTACCAGGAACAGAGGCGTTCCCGGGCGGCGGCGCGTTCGGCGGGGCCGGTTTCGGCGGTGGCGCGTTCGGCGGCGTAGCAGCGCAGCAGGTCGTGCAGGCGGTAGCGGTCCGGTCCGGCGGGGTTGACCAGGTGGGCGGCGGCGAGATGTTCGAGTACCGGCCTGGTCCCGGCGGTGGCCGAGCCGGAGAGCGCGGCGGCCGCGGCCGTGCTGATGCAGCTGTCGGGGGCCAGGCCGAGTAGTCGGAAGAGCCGTTGGGGGGCGGGTTGCAGGGCGCGGTAGGAGAGGTCGAAGGCCACCCGGAGGGCGGAGGTGGCGTCGCCGTCGATCTGAAGAGCCGTCAGGCGACTTTCTGAGTTGTGCAGTTCGGCTGCGTGTTCCGCCAGGGTGCGGTGGGGTCGTTCCGCGAGGCGGCCCGCGGCGATGCCGAGGGCGAGCGGCAGGTGGCCGCAGGCGGCGGCGAGTTCGGCGGCGGCGCGGGGTTCGGCGCGGGTGCGGTCGGCTCCGGTGATCCGGGCGAGCAGTTCGACGGCCTCGGGCTGGGGGAGTACATCGAGCACCAGCCGCCGGGCGCCGTCGCAGGCGGTGAGCCCGGCCAGCCCGTTCCGACTGGTCACCAGGGCCAGCGAGCCCGCGGAGCCGGGCAGTAGCGGCCGGACCTGCTCGGCGTTGTGGGCATTGTCGAGCAGTACCAGAACCCTGCGGTCGGCGAGCAGCGACCGGTACAGTGCGGCGCTCTCGTCGATGGTGCCAGGTATCCGCTCGGGGTCGGTGTTGAGGGCCCGCAGGAAGCGGGCCAGCGCCTCGTACGGGGCCAGCGGCGGGCCGAAGGCGTACCCGCGCAGGTTGACGTAGAGCTGGCCGTCAGGGAAGTGCTCGCGGACCTGGTGGGCCCAGTGAACGGCGAGGACGGTCTTGCCCGTCCCGGCGCCGCCGGTCACCACGTCGATGCCGGCGGCGACGGCCGGGCCGGCGAGGCCGCCGTCCAGGGCGCCGAGTTCCGCTCTCCGTCCGACGAAGGTGGCCAGTGCGGGCGGCAGTTGGGCGGGCCTGGGGGCCTGCTGCCGGGGGCGGGTCGAGGGGGCGGCCGGGACGGGGCCGCCCTTCAGTAACTCCCTTTGCAGGAGCTGGAGTTCAGGGCCGGGGTCGAGGCCCAGTTCGTCGGCCAGCCGTCGGGCGAACCGGCCGTAGGCGGCGAGCCCGTCGGCCTGTCGGCCCGCCCGGTGCAGGGCCCGGACGAGCTGTGACACGAAGCGGTCCCGGAGCGGGTGTTCGGCGACCAGTGCGGTCAGTTCCGGGACGATCTGGCGGTGCCGGCCCAGTTCGGCCTCCAGGTCGAGGCAGTTCTCCCAAGCGGTGAGTCGAAGCTCGTTCAGTGCCACCGAACCGGCGGCCAGCAGGCTGCCGGACAGCCCGTCCAGCACCGGGCCGCGCCACAGGCCCAGCGCAGAGCGGAACTCCTTTACGGCGGCGACGGGTTCACCGTGCTCGGCCAGTTGGCGCGCCACCGACACCCGGTGGGCGAAGGTCCGGGCGTCCACCTGGTGACCGTCCGGTGCGATCCGGTAGCCGGGTCCGTCGGTGAGCAGCGCCGGCGGCCCGTCCTGGGCGGTGGCGAGCTTGCGCCGCAGCAGCCCTGCCAGGTTCCGCACCTGGCGGTGCGCCGTGGCCGGCGGTTCGTCGTCCCAGACCGCGTCGACCAGTCGGGCCACCGGGACGACGGCGCCGGCGTTCAGCAGCAGGACGGCGAGCATCCGCTCCTGCTTGGCCCCTTCCGTCCGGGCCCGCCTTCCGTCGTCGGTCCACACTTCCAGTGGCCCCAGAATCCTGAACTCCATGTGTCCCTCTCGTAGTTGGCCGACATCGAGCCGACTCGGTGCTTTCGAACCCCGTGACCACTCGGTGACGGAATCGTGTCAACTTCGTGCAGCTGCTTGGGAGTCTTCTTCCACTGGCCCCGCAAGGGCCGGCTCCCTCACACTCAAGGAGCAGTCGTATGAAGCGTATGAAGCGGGCCGCAGCCCTGGCCGTCGCCCTCGGCCTGGCCCTGGTTCCCCTCTCGGTGAGCACCGCGCAGGCCGCCGGGCCGGCGACCCACAAGGGGATGACCTGGCAGACGCTGGGCACAGGCCCCGACGGGACCGTCCGGGTCGGCGGTCCGGCGCACCTGACGCCGAGCGACCCGTACAACGGCGACACCCTTCCGTCCGTCTCGCTGCCGGTCCTCTGCATCAACGTGGACGGCAGCCCGGCGCCGGAGGGCATCAGCCTGGGCTTCTACAACGGTTGGGCCGGCGGCACCGTCGCGCTCAGCCCGTCGGTGAAGGGCTCCCGGCTGAACAGCCAGGCCGCGGCCAACAGCGTCTGCTCGGCGGCCTTCGGCATCGGCTGGCGCCAGGCCGAGTTCCACGACGGCCGCTACGGTGCGGACCTGGAGAACGTCGGCGGGTGGAGCTTCTGGGCATACGGCAACATTGCCCCCAACGCCCGCTTCTGGACCGCCATCAACGACCAGCAGGCCAACCCCTGGAACTGACGGCGGCACAGTAGCGTGACCGGCCGGGCGGGCAGTGAGTAGTCCGCATGGCCGTACCGCCTTCGATTCTGGTTTCGGTCCGGAGCCCTTGGGGCACGGCGCGAGGGCTCCCGTACGAGTGGCCCGGTCACCCTCGGGTGGCCGGGCCCCGTCGGCGGTGCGGCAGGACGGGCGGGGGTCTGGCCGGTCGGCGGGGACTCCGGGGTGAGGGGCACGTGGCATGGGGCGGGAACTCCTCTGCCGGGGAGGTGTCATGGGTGCGGGGCGGCGGACCCCGTTGCAGGGGTGGTGGCACCGGGACAGACTTTCCCATTCGGCGGCGACCGGTGACATCCCAGGTTTGCGGGGGGTGCCCCTATCTGTTTCGTCAACCCCGGTGGGGTGGATTCGTCGGGGTTCCCGGCGGGTCGGGTGCGGTGCGCTGGAGCAGGCAGGGTGGGCGGGTTGTCAGGCCGCGAGGGCGAGGGTGCGGGGTTCGTAGTAACTGCCGGTGCGGATCATCGCGTGGATGACGTTGACCCGTTGCCGGGCGAGGCGGAGCACGGCCTGGGTGTGGGTCTTGCCGCGGGCGCGCTGGTGGTCGTAGTAGATCCGGGAAGACGGGTCGCTCTTGCAGCCGATCGCGGCGAACGCGGCTTGGAACAGGGCCCGTTTGATGAGCCGGTTGCCCCGGTGGGGTGCGTGCTCACCGCGGATCGAGGTGCCCGAGGACTTGGTGGCCGGAGCCAGCCCGGAGTAGGAGGCCAGGTGTCCGGCGGTGGGGAAGGTGGTGCCGTCTCCGATCGCCACGATCACGGCGGCGGAAGTCCTGACGCCCATGCCGGGCGGCGACGTCAGGAGGCGGAAGAGAGGGAGGGTCTCTCCAGCAGGGCGGCGATCTCCTGCTCGGCCTGCCGGCGCTGGGCATGGGCGGCGCCGAGCTGGGCGGCCAGCCCCGGAATGATCAGCGCGGAGGTTTCGGTGGCCGGGACGACGAGGGTCTGCTCGTCCAGCGCCTCGAAGATCTCGCTGGTGAGGTGATGGGCCTTGCGCGAGCCGTGCGCCTTGAGTAGGGCCTCGCCCTGGCCCGCCCCAGCTTCCTGATCTTCGCGGGAGAGCCGTGCCGGGTCAGGAGTGCCTGGATGTAGGGGTAGGCCAGGCGCTTGCCCAGAACACGTTCCAGGGAGGGGTGGATCTGGGAGAGCAGGCCGCGCAGCCGGTCGGCGGTGCGGTTGACCTCCCCTGTGAGGTCGTTGTCGTAGCCGGTGGGCATGGTCAGCGCGGCCAGTATCTCCTCGTCCCGGTCGATGCATGCAAGGTGTGCGGCATCGTGCGGGCCGTCTCGGCGATCACGAAGGCGTCGCGGGCATCGGTCTCGGCCTCGCCAGGGTAGAGGTCGGCGGCCCGCCGCATCGACAGTCCGGGCAGACAGGCGACCCGGCAGCCCGCCGCACGGGCCACCGTCAGTGGCAGAGCGCCGATGTTGGCGACCTGGTCCACGACCACCAGCAGGGTGCCGAACTTCTCCACCGGCCTGTTGAACAGTTCCAGCAGTTTCCGCTCGGTGTTCGGTAGCCGTTTGTCGTGCACGGTTCTGCCGTCCCCGGTGCGGCCATGGGCGTGGTGGAACTCCTTGCCCAGGTCCAGGCCGAGGAAGAGATCTATCGCGGTGGTGTCGACCATGTGCGCGTGCCTCTCGCCTCTCGCTCTGCTCAACTCCTGGCCGTCCCCGCGGCACCACACGCCGGCAACCACGTTACGCGGACATCCCCACCCGTTGAACAGATCCGGCGTTGTGCCGGGCCAGGTGGTCGTCAGGCCCCTCATCAGCGGTCAAGCGGTGCCTCGAAGCCCGGCGGCAACACCCCCGAGGTCATCCACTTCGACAGGGGGCACACAGCCATACCGGGTTCGGAGGCCAGGCGCCCCATTGCAGGGCCACGAAAAAGGTAACGGGGGAGGGATCGACGACCTCTTCCCTGCTGTACGGAGACAACCTGTTGTAGACCGTTCCTCGGCACAGCCCCAGTTCAACGGCCCGGGGCTTTCGTGCTGTCCGGGCTCGTGCCGGGTTTCGGGGTGAGGTGGGTAGAGCTGGGGCGGGGATGGTCGGGCGGGGCGTCAGGCCGGGGGGCGGCCGAGTCCGGCGTTGTACGGGGCCGCGAGGAGTGCGACGAGTTCGCGGCGGCTGCGTACGCCGGTCTTGGTGAAGGCCGACTTCAGGTGGTCCTGGACGGTGGCCGGGCTCAGGAAGAGCCGCTGGGCTATGTCCCTGGTGCTCAAACCCCGTACTGCCTGAAGGACCACATCCTGCTCGCGGGGGGAGAACCGGTGGGCCAGCAGGGACAGCGGGATGACCTCGACCGGGCTCGCGGGCTGGGCGACCAGGGCGACGCTGCCCCGCGGGCACTCGTCGAGCAGCGAGGCATGGACGGAGAGCCACTGACCGTTGGGGCGGCGCAGCCGGGTCCAGGCGTGGGAACCCGCCTTCCCGGAGGTCGCGTGGGTGCGGGCTCGCTCGGAGAGGTAGACCAGTGCGGTCGGTACTCCGGCGGGGCGGTACTGCGTCTCGGAGAGCTCCTCGAACAGTTGCCGGGCCCCGGAGTCCGCGGAGGTGAGCCGACCGGTGGGGCCGATGACGGCGACCCCGATCCAGTACGGTCCGTGCTGCGGGTCCGCTCGGAGGTCCTGCCCGTCAGGGATGCCCGCGGTGGGCCGCGCATAGTCGCGCAGGGCGGCGGCCACAGCCCGGGCGGCCCGTTCGGCCAGTCTCTGCTCGCTCGCGCCGAAGGGCGCCGATCCGGCCTCGCGCATCATTGCGGCGGCTCCCCATAACCCGCCGCCGACATCGAAGTTCATCCGCAGCTCGTCGCCGTGCCCGTATTCGGCGAGCAACTCCCGGTAGCGCACGCTGCGTTCAGGGCGGCCACCGGTGGCGCGGTGGACGGTCTCCACGATGCGGCCGGCGGCCCGGATGTCGACGAACCGAGTGGTGTCTTCGGACCACATCTCCAACCAGATGGCGTGCTCGAAGGCGGTCGGCTGCAGGCCCTCGGCAACGGTGGAGGTCAGGAAGCCGGTGACCGGATCGGCCCCGTGCAGGCAGCCCGCTTCACACCCGAGAGCGGGCCTGAGGACGGTGAGGAGCTGCCGGAAGAACTGTTCCAGAGGGAACTTCGCTGCCGCCAGATCGTCGATCTCTCCCAGCATGCGGCGGCCCCTGTCACGGAATGAGGTCATCTCCTAACCATAGAACTGAGGTTGGCGTGCCCTCCCCCCGTAATCCTGGGATGTCGCCGGTCGCCACCGGCTGAGAAGGTCGGTCCTGACGCTGGCTGGCAAACAAATTGCTTGATCGGTCATCACCCTTGGCTACGACCAGCGGAGTTGCTGAACATCGGGTAGCCGGGCATCCGCAAACGGGGTCTCGGTCGGTCGCCAGCGCGGCCACTCCGACCGAAGCGCTCGCGGGCGAGCCGCGACCGCTACCCTCCCCGATCACATTGACCGCGCTTGACCACATTGACCACCGGCTGACCCACGGCTCGACCGGGAACGGCTGCAACTGCACCCCACGGCGGCTGCAGCACTCCCGGGGCCGCAGCCGCGCCGGCGGAGGGCTGGGACTCGGGGGTGCGGCGAGGGTGGTCAGAATGTCGTCGACGACTCCGTGGTCCATCAGTCGGCCCACCAGCGCGTGGCCGTTGAGGGCGGGGCTGTCCGGCCGGTCGGCGGGGTCGGGTTGGAAGGCGGCGAAGGATGCGGCGTGGTCGGGTCCCGCTGAAACCCCATGCGCCTTCGGTACACGCCCTCCACCGCATCAAGCCCCATCAACGCCCAATTCCCCAGCATGAACACCGCACAACCCGCGCCTTCCACACCAGCGCGCGCCCGCCACAGCGCCCTCAACCCAGCAGACACACAAACGCCGATGGCATCTTCCAACGCGGCAGTCTTCTCCTCAGACGCTCCGGCCCTCAGCGAAGCGAAAGAAGCCGGAGCGTGCTCGGCCAGCCACGACTCGATCCGTCGCCACGCATCAGCCACCTGCCGCGCCTCGATCTGTCCCCAATCCGCTTGCCGTCTCGGCCGGACATGCTTCCAGGCCGGTCGCGACGACGAGCACGCCACGCCCGCCCGCCAGGTGTGGGAGGCGGCGGACGGCGATGGCGAGGCCGTGTCATCCAGCAGCTACCCGCTGCTGGATGGACAGAACTCCTGGGATGTGCGCTCCATGCTGGAGTTGGAATTGCCCGGGATTAACCACCGCATGGGACAAGGCGACGGTGGCGGGTGGACGATGCGGATGGCGCACCCAGACGGCTCCTGGGCCCGGGCCGAGGCGGCCACACGCCGCGAACCGCCGACCGTCCACCAGGACGGACCCCGGCGCCTGTGGGATGCGCTGGAGGACACCCGAGACCGCCTCAACACGTGGGGCGAACTGCCCGTCTACGGCTCCCAGGTCACCATCACCCCCGACGGCAAGACCACCCTGTCCCGCGGCAGATGGTGCAAAACCACCCTGCAGCCTCCCGGGCCGAGGACTCCGAGACCACGAGGACCGTCACCGCCAACGCTGCCCGTCCAGCGTGACTCTCGACGGCAGCCGCTTCCAAGACCCCCGGGGCGAAGCCTCGTCATCCGAGAAATCCAGCCTCCTCTCGCACACCTGAGGAGGGGGCAGCTCACTATGAGCCCGGCCAGTGCCCCGTGAGCTCATACCACCGATGGCGTGCCTCCTCCAAATCACTCTGGGCATCCGCCAACTCTGGGTCGTGCCTGTTGGCTTTGGCCACCTCGTCGACCTGCCGCTCAGCCTCGTCCACCGCCGCGGTGTCCGCGCGAGTTTGTACCAGGTCGGCCCAGACCCGCGTGCTTCGTTCGTGCCGGCCCGCGAGGTCCTGGGCATGGGTCGCACCGGCCGTGGTCACCCGCTCGGCGAACGCCCGTACCGCGCCCTCCGCGTACTCATCCCGGGAAAAGGAGATGTGCCGAGTCCCACCGCCCCGTGGCATCACACAGATGCGGTATCTGCCCGTCGGCGACCACTCGTAATCGGCACGGAGACCCTCCAGCGGGAACTCCTCGTTCCCGATCAGGAGAGCCCTCTCACACAGGGCCATCTCACCGAGCTCCTCCACCAGCCCGCCTCGCACCGGTGACAAGAGGTCCCGCAGGCGCTCTTCGCCGAATGCGAGGCGCTGCTCGTGCGCGCTCCGGGCGAGGAAGGCACCTTCCTGCGCTTCCTGTAGACGCGACTCCCGATCTTGTTTCAGTTTGCGGAACCGGTCACGGGCCTGGGCCAGGACCCGCCGCTCTGGTCCGTACTGCGGGCTGAAGGCATAGTCCCAGCCTCCCGGGTAGCGAAACCGCTGTACGGCCACCGAGCCCGCACCTACCAACGCGATCGACACCACCGCGCGCACACCTTCGGAACGCATCGCCCTGCCCTTCCTGGGATCGGCTCCCACTTCTAGCACCTGAGCACCGTCCCCGTCAGGAGACCAAGGACGAGTACACCTGGAACGGGACACTACTGCTCGAACCGCGCTGTGGCCGCGACTGCATTCGCCGCTCCCGTGAAAGGTCCCTGCGGTGATGTGGCGTGATCGCGAAACCTGGGAGGTCGACCGAGTTGGAGGGCGCCGCTGCAGTTGCCGAGCGGTATGGAGTGCCCCTTCCTGCCCGGTGTCCGCTCGGTCGGTTCGAAGCCGCACCCCGCGGGAGCCGCGTGCAGCGTTGTGCGAGACAAACCGGTGAGCCGTCCGACTTCACGCCCGTTCTCGGTGCCGACCCGCCACAGCTCGGCCGCCTGCTTCTTCCGCTCCGAAGTGACCGGGGAGCCCGCCCGCCGCACGGCCTGAAAGTCTTGGTACGCCGGGCCGGGGGAAGCGTCAACGGTTCCGGGTCTGCCCAAGATGTGAAGGCAAAACAGCTAAGGGACTTTCAAACGGTTCGGAGGACGGCGACAACCTTGCCGAGGATCGTCGCGTTCTCGCCGGGGATTGGTTCATAGGCTGGGGTGTGGGGTGTGAGCCACACTCGGCACTCGGCCGTTGTCGCGGCGTAGGCGCTTGAGGGTGGCTTCGCCATCCACGAGCGCCGCGACGATATCCCCGTGGTCAGCACTGTGTTGACGCCTCACGGCGACAGTGTCCCCTCACAGATCGCGGCATCGATCATGCTGTCGCCAACAGCTTTGAGCGGGAACACATCACCTAGGCCGACAAGGCTGCGTGGCAGGGGGAGGATGTCCTCGATGTGTTCCTCAGCGAGGATGGGTGCACCCGCGGTGATCCGGCCAACCAGGGGGACGAGGGCCAACTCCGGAGTGCTGGCTGTCGGCGCCTCAGGGAAGTCGTCGGCCCATCCGTGACGCACACGGTAGGCACGGGGCCGGTGCCGGTCACGGTAGAGAACACCCTTGCGCTCCAAAGCCAGCAGCTGATGCGCCACCGATGACGTGCTCTTGAGATCAACCCCCAAGCCAATCTCCCGCATGGACGGCGGATAACCCTGCCGGGCTGCCTCCCGCTCGATGAACTCGACGATCGACACCTGGCGCGCACTGAGTTCATGGGAATCAGCGCTCACACCCGGCGGCCGCCCCGGCCGGCACCAGTATCAACGGCACTCATACGCTGCTCCCCCTCTGGCAGGGTTCTACCTGAGGTGGACGGTATCCCGCCAACTATGACAAAGGGAACATCCGTACCGTACTGGCCATAAGAGGCGCATCCTGTGGTTGAGGACCGTTGCCCCGGCATCGACCGGCGCTGTCCGGTCCACCACCACGCCGGCCTGGCCGCCGTGGACAGGACAGCGGTCGGGCCTCACTTGTCGCGGATGCGCTCGTTGCCGTTCCCCAGGAGGCGCTGGACCTGCCCCTTCTCCGCACCGCGCTGAGCCGGACGGTGCACCGGCGGACGGCAGCAGTTGACCGTACCGCGCCTACGATTCCCTCGGGCCAAGGCTCCGCTTCCCCACCAGGAGGGCGAGGTCTCCTACGTGAAGGGTGACCTGCACGGTTCCCGAACGTCGGCCGTGGAAGCCGAAGCCATGAGTGCGATCGTCCAGGCATGTAAGGAGATCCGGCCCGAGGTCACCGTTGTGGCGGCAGGCTACGCCGACTACGCGCGCTTCGGCGGTCTCTCCCCCCTCCCGCCGCGGACCTGGCCACCGCGGTGGCCATCCGCCCCACGGGGGTGCGGACCGGTGTGCGGATCACCACGTCGTCGAAGAGGGTCGTCAGAGTGCACCTGTCAGGAGTTGCTTGAGGTCGGCGCGGCCGACCGGGCGGGGGTTGGAGTATGGGTTGGCCAGGACTGCCTCCACGATCGGGGGTAGATCGGTCGCGGTCACGCCGAGCTGTGAGAGCTGGCGCGGTGCGCCTACGGCGTCCGCGAGGGCTGCGAGCGCGCCTGCCGGGTCGTCGGTGTCCAGGGCCCGGGACAGCGCCGCCTCCGCCTGCGGCGCGGCTGGCAGGTTGAAGGCGGCCACGTGCGGCAGCACAACGGCGTGGGTCTGGGCGTGGGGCAGGTTCAAGGTGCCGCCCAGTGCGTGGCAGAGCTTGTGGTGCAGGCCCATCGTGGTGGCCCCCAGGCAGGCCCCGCACAGCCAGGCGCCCTGGAGCGCGGCGGCGCGGGCGCCCCGGTCCCGGGGGTCGGCGACGAGCTTCGGCAGCGCGGCCGCCAGGTCGCGCACGCCCTGCTCGGCCATCGCCGCGATGACCGGCGACCCGTCCGGTGCGTAGAGCGCCTCGACGGCGTGCGCGAGGGCGTTCAGCCCACTGGTGGCCGAGACCGCCGGCGGGAGCGTCAGGGTGAGATCGGGGTCGTAGACGACGCTGCGCGGCAGCACTGCTGGGTCCCGACCGGTCCGCTTCTGCGCGTTCTCGGTCAGGCCCCAGATCGGCGTCATCTCCGAGCCCGCGTACGTGGTGGGGACCGCGACCACGGGAGCCCCGGACTCCAGCGCCAGCGCCTTGCCCAGGCCGATCGTGGATCCGCCGCCGACAGCGAGATAGCCGTCCGCGTCGAGACGCCCGGCCTCGGCTGCGGCGGCGGCCACCGTCTCGACGGGCACGTGCATTCGGGCCTGCGCGAAGGTGCCCGCCGCCCGCTCGCCGACGAGTTCGGCCACTTGTCCGGCGAGGTCCTGCTGCTCGGGTGTGCACAGGACCAGCACCCGGCGCAGGCCGAGGCGGTCGATCTCCTCAGGCAGCCTGCTGAGGCTGCCGTTGCCGAAGACGACGCGCATCGGCAGGGCGTCGTACACGAAGGCGGGGAGGGACACGGGGACGGCTCCGTTCACGAGGTGGGGTTCTCCGGACAGAGCCGGATGTCGAAGTGGGCGTGGTGGAACGGGACCTCGACGCCGTGGCGCGCGGCGAGGGCTGCGTCGGTGGATGGTGCGAAGTCGGCCACGAGGCTCGCCTTGACCGCGAAGACGGCGTCGCTGTCCAGGTAGGGGCTGTCCGCGACGAACATGTGCGTGACCAGCTCTTCGTGCTCGGGGGCCGAGGCCAGCACGTGCACGTGGGCCGGCCGGTACGGATGTCGGCGCGTCGCGGTCAGCAGTGCGCCGACCGGTCCGTCGGTGGGGATCGGGTAGTGGCTCGGCACCACGGTGCGGAACCAGAACCGGCCCTCGTCGTCCGTCCGGAACAGGCCGCGACCGTTGCCGGCCGGCTGCGTGTCGGGCTGCTGGACGTCGTAGAAGCCGTTCTCGTCGCACTGCCACACGTCGATGGCTGCGCCGGGCAGCGCGGCGCCGTCGGCGCCGCTCACCGTGCCGGTGATGACACAGGGGGTCCCGGTGCCGACCAGGTCGATGGAGTCACCGAGTTCCCGCGCGGGCGACTCGGTCATGTGGAAGGGGCCGAGGACCGTGCTCTCGGTGCACTCAACTCCTCCGTTGATCGTCTCCACGAGCATGGAGACTCCGAAGACGTCGGAGAGCAGCACGAACTCCTGCCGTGTGTCGTCGCACTTCTGGCCGACGGCGGTGAGGAAGCCGATCGCCCGCTCCCACTCCTCTTGGGTCAGCGCGAGCTCTCGGACGGCATCGTGCACGTGCCGTGTGACGGTGCCCAGGATCTCCTTGAGTCGCGGATCCGGGGTGTCGGCGAAGCTGTCGACCACGGCCTGGGTGGCGGTGGCGGCGTTGAAGTCCATCATTCTCAGCTCCACTGCTCGCAGAACCAGTCCGCGACGACGGCGTTGCGTTCCTCGGCGTGGTTGGTGATCACGTGCTCGCCGTCGTCCCAGACCCGTAGGGTCGCGCGGCCGGGATCGGCGGCGTCGAGGAAGGGCTGCTGGTCTGCCAGGGAGACGATCGGGTCGGCGCCTCCGTGCAGGACCAGCAGCGATGCCTTGATCCGCTCACCTGGCCGCAGTGCGATCCGGTCGAAGTTGCGCTGCACCGCGTCCGGGTCGTTGGTGCCGAGCATCGCGGCGGCCTGCTCGTCGAAGGTCCGCATGCCGAGCAGCCGCGGCCGCGCCGGGGCGCCGTTGATGCACACCGCCGTCACGCGCTGGTCCGAGGCGGCGGTGGTCCCCGCGTAGAGACCTCCCATGCTGTTGCCCCACATCCCGACCGGACCGGCCAGGTCCGGCTGCGCCAGCACGTGGTCGACGAACGCCGAGTAGGCACTGCGGACGTCCCCGTCGAGCATGAGCCCGCTCGCCATCCGCGGCTCGCCCTGCCCGGGCCCCTCCACCAGGAAGGTGGCCAGGCCGCGGGCGGTCAGCGCGTCGGCGAATCGCAGGTACGCCGCGCCCCAGCCGCTCTGACCGCCGAAGACGATCACGGTGCCTCGGACCGGGCCGGTCGGGCGGACGATCCAGCCGGCCAGGTAGCCGTTCTCGAAGGGCAGCTGGACCCGCTCCCAGCCCGCCAGCGCACCGGCGCGGGCGACCGTCGCGCTGAACCGGGCATACAGCTCGCGCTTGCGCCCGGAGTCGAAGTTGAACGCCATCTGCGCGAAGAGCAGGTCGGCGGCGGCCGCGCGCAGGGCCTCGAGGGTGGTGACCCGGTATCCGCGTTCGCCGGCCTTGGCTGCGCGGGCGAGCTGCGCGTCAGCAAGGGTCTCGCACGCGTCGTCCCAGCGCGCCCCGCCGGCCGTGTGCGCCTGAAGTGCGGTCACGTCACTAGGCACCACTCCGCAGTCGAGGAGCCGGGATGGGCCCATCGCCCGCCACAGCACCTCGGCGGGGGCGACCGTAGAGTCGGCTGGCACGGTCATGCCGGGGGCTGCCGCGGACGTCGGAGCGGCAGCCCAGGCAAGCCGCGCCCGAAGCTCGTCGACCACGGCAGGGAGCTCCTTGACCTGGCCGGCCCAGAACAGGTGGTAGTCGGGACGGCTGATGAACGCCTGCACGCCCTTGGTCTTCCAGAATTCGGTGTAGGTGCCGTCGACGTCCTCGACGGAGTCGTTGGCGCCCGCGGCCACGGTCGCCGTGGTGGCACCGAGGTCGGCCAGGAAGGCCAGTTGGGCGGCGTCGAGGACGGAGCGGACGTCCTGGCTGCTGACCAGCGCGAAGCCGCGGCCCACCACATCGTCGAACAACCCTTCGCCACCGTCCTTGCGCACCACGCCCTGGGGGGCGAGCGTGCCGGCGAGGGGCGCGCCCCGGCCGTCGACGTTGTGGTGGACAACGCCCGCCACGATCGTGGGGAACGCGGGTGGGGGCGGGACGTTCCCGGTGCGGAATGCCTCGTCACGGGCGGCCGCCTCCACGGGGTCGTGGGTGTTGGCGACCTTGCCGAGCGCCGTGGAGATGTCGGTGATCGCGGTGGCGTGCGGGCGGCGTTCCGCCTCGTAGGTGTCGAGCAGGGAGTTGTCCGCCTTGCCGCTGAGCACCAGATCGAGCTTCCAGCCCAGGGTGATGCCGTCCCGCATGCCGGAGCAGGCGCCCTGACCGATGTACGGGGGCGTGGTGTGGGCCGCGTCCCCGACGAGGAACACCCGGCCCTCGCGCCACTGCTCGGCGATGCGGCCCTGGAAGGTGTAGACCACCTGGCGCAGGATCTTCACGTCCTCGGGGCCGAGGCCGTGCGTCTCGTCGAGCCACTTCCAGGCGAAGGCCTCCGCCTCGTACGGGGTCTGGTCCTCCCCCTTGAGCACGGCAAGCTCGAACCGTTGCCTGCTGCGGCCGATCGGCATGTACATGTGACCACGGCGCGGATCGCAGAACTGGGTCACCTTCATGAACTGCTCAGGCAGCTCCCGCAGTCGCTCGGTGTCGATGTTGAGCCAGCGGTCGTCTACGCCGTTGTCGCTGCGCTCGATGCCGAGTGTCGCCCGGACGAAGCTTCCAGCGCCGTCCGCACCGACCAGGTACTTCGCCGTGACCGTGCGCTCCTCGTCGGCGTGGGACCACTGCCCGGTGCGGTCCTTGGACCACGGGCGGGCGGTCACCTGCACGCCGTTCTCGTCCTGGCGGATGCTGACTGCGGCCCAGCCCTGGTTCACCTCGACGTTGCCGGTCGCCCGCACGTGCTTGTCCACGGCGTCCTCGATGTCGGGCTGGAACATGGAGATGTGCGCGGGGTGGCCGCTGGACCTGCCGCGCCAGTCCAGCTCGATGAGCAACTCGTTGTCGCCGTTGAGGTAGCGGTAGTTCGGGATCGGGTAGGCGTCTCGCAGCGCGTGCTCGATGTCGCCGGCGCCCTGGATGATCCGTGCCGTCTCGCCGTCGATGTGCGTCAGCCGCGGCAGGCCGTACAGCCCGGGCCAGCGCTCGAACACGACGACTTTGTGGCCGGCCTTGCCCAGGGTGGCGGCGAGGATCAGACCTGAGGGGCCGTACCCGACGATCGCGACGTCGTAGTCGTGGTTCATGCGTATCTCCCATCGGACCAGAGCGCCTCGGCTCGGTGATGGCGATGACGCTAGGTACGACGAAGCGCTTCGCCGATCCGCTTCGCGACGTCAGGATCCGTCGCGCGACAGCGATGTGCCAGCGGTCACAACGCGTTCAGTGTGACCGACGGCAGCTCGCCGTACCGCCGGCGGTACGCCGCGGCGAAGCGGGGCATGTGGCTGAAGCCCCAGCGCAGGGCCACGTCCGCCACGGTGACCGTTCCGGGGCGCACGATCCGCAGGTTGTCGTGGGCCCTGGCCAGCCGGACCTGGAGCACGTACTCGCGGGGGGCGACGCCGACGTACTCGCGGAACTGTCGCTGCAGCGAGCGCGGGCTCGTGCCGGCAGCGAGGGCGAGCCGCTCCACCGAGAGGTCCCCCTCGGGCGCCTCCTCGATGAGGTCCATCGCCCGCCGCAGCCCGCCGGGACGCGGTGCCGCGCGACGCTGGGTGAGTTGCTCGGTGTAGTTGTGCGGCTGGCTGAGCAGTAGCCCCGTCATCAGGAACGATGTCCACGGGGTCTCGCCCGCTGGCTGCGCCGCGAGCCCGTCGGGGGTCTCGAGGTCGTCGACGAGAAGGCGGACCGAGCGCGCCCACGTGGCCGCCGCCGGGGCCCGCAGATCCATCGTCTGGTGGAACCTGATCGGGGCCACGACCGGACGGCCGAGCAGCTCCTCGAGATGGCGCTCCAGAGCGTAGCGCTCGATCCGCACGTGCAGCTGACGGTAGGAGTCGCTGAGCCGCATGGTCACCTGCATTCGCGGGGAGATGATCCCGGCGGTCTCCGAGTCCACGATGACCTCGTCGGCACCGCAGGTGATCCTGTTGTGACCCTCCCAGGACAGGTTCACGTCGTAGTAGTCCACCTGCTCGGTGAGGGCGACATCGAGCTCGGTGCCGCTGTGTGAGCCGTAGACCAGCGACAGCGGGCCCAATGGGGCGACGGCGACGTGGCCCCGCAGGTGGGCACCCTCGTGCCCCGTGGGCACGAGCCGGTGGGGGGTCAGGAAACGGGCCACCGTGGCACGGAACTCCTCGAGCCCGGCCGACTCGAGCACGTCGTACCGCTGCAGCACGTCCTCGCTGGTCATTGGGCGAACTCCAGGGTCCCGGGGTGGCCGGTGGCCGACCCAGCCGTTCGGCGCGCCGCCGCTGTGGCGCTCGTCATCATCGTACGGCTCACCGGCCCGATGAGGCCGGGGTAGGGCATGGCCATGCAAGCGCGTGCAACCCTGCACGTACTCGGGGAGGTGGTTCTCGACGTCGGCGATGATGCCGGCACGGGATCACGAGGGCAAAGGCGAAGGTTCAGCGAAGGAGGCGTGACACCGACCAAGGGGGCAGGGTTGAGGACGTCAACGAGGTCCGTCTCCGCATCGAGCGAGCCGGTGCGCATCCGGGCACGGCGCGCGGCATCCCTGCCGGCCACCTCACCGACGCCGGGCCTGGCCGATGCCCCCGGTAGTAGCGACGAGGAGAACCACTAACCGAGCCGCTCATTGGTCGTGATCTGTCAGCGCTCGGCGATCGACGCCGAGGCCGGGCACGGCTCGGCGGGGGCGCCTCCACCCGCAGCTCTTCCACCCTCGACGGCTTCCGCGACAAGCTCGTCCCCCTACCGCGACACCCCGCCCGCGACTTCCGCGCCTCCCTCGCCCACACCCTGCTGGTGTCCGCACCCGTTCGTACGCCTCGTCGTCCTCCAACTCTCAGGCCGCGGCCGGCGCTTCCGCCGCCGCCTCGAACTCGACGTCCAGGTGCGGGTCGAACGCGTCCGGACGCGCGGTCAGCTCCGTGGTGGCGTGGGTGCCGAACCGCATGGTGTGGTCGGTCCGGTAGGGGCTAGTGGCGGCCAGATCCTCCCCGGTGATCTGCCACCCCTCCGCCTGAAGCTCCCGCACGATGTTCATCAGGCAGGGTCGTATCAAAGATCACGCAGTTGGTGAGTAGAGAGGTCAGCTTCACGGCCTCCTCCTGCTGGGCCGGGTCGTTCTCGGCGATCACCCCGCCGTTGCAGAACGCCGGCCAGTCGGTGAAGTTGTTGAAGGACTCGACCTTGTCGGTGGCCGCCGTCACCCGCCGCCGCAGCGGCGGGTCTGAGATGAACCGCAGCAGTTGCACGGTGGCGACCGCCCGGCCTACCGGGATGGTCACGGCGGCGTCCGTCACCGACCGCGACGCGGGACAGACACCGCTGGCCCGACTGCGCGAGCGACACTGGCGCGTCACGCTGGTCTGGGCCGACGGCGGCTACACCGGCCAACTCTTCTTGCCGCCGTCGAAACCCCGGGTCGCGGTCGGCACCGATGCGGCGCCTTTCACCGACCGGGCGTCGATGACGCCCGCCGTCGGCTCCGGGTCGCGGCCGGCCGCTTCACGGATCCGGTCGCGCAGCCGGCCGTGGAACTCGGCCGTCCAGCCCTTGTCCCGCCAACGTCGGAAGAAGGCGTAGACACGGTCCCACGCGGGGAAGTCCGCAGGCATCGACCGCCACGTGATGCCGCCCGCGACCAGGTAGCGGACCGCGTCCGCCATCTGACGGTGGCAGCTCTCCGGCTGCCCACCCCGGCCCTCCAGCCAGCCCGGCACCGGCAGCGCGGCACGGACCCCGGCCCATTCCGCGTCCGTCATATCCGACGGATACCTGGGCTCCCGGCCCGGGCGATCGCTCGCGTTCCCCGCACACGTGGGCGAGGCAGTCACACGACCGGGAAGGGGAGTTGGACGACGGGATGGACAGCACGGAAGACTGCGGCACCAGTGCCCTGACGCTCGGATGGATTCGACACCCAGGAGCTGTTCAGGAGGCCCTGCCTTCATGCCCCGACCACCAGAAGATCACCCGGCTGGGCAACCACACTCGAACTCACACCCAACCTGCCCGATAGAGCAGGCGACTTACGAAACCGGCGTACCGGGTCTGGGCGAGAGGGCATCGCTATCTGCGGTGCGGTGGTATGGCTTTGGCTTCTCTGCTCGCTGATCTGGGTTGGTGGGGGTCGGTCTTGCGCTTGTCGGCTCCGGGATGTCTTGGTCGGGGGAGCAGGCGAGCCTTGCCCCCCACCGCGACCGGGCACCGGTCCAAGCGCTCCTCCACCAAGCCGCCCAGCGGATCGCGACCCCGACAAACTGACCGCGGCCCCGGCAATCGTCACCCGCACCCCCGGAACCGGGAGATTCACCCCAGGCCGAAGCGGTGGACGCTGGAGCGGACGCACGCGTGGCCGGTGCTCCACCGCCTCCTACGTCGACTACGAGACGGTGCCCAGTGAGTGGTGTGAGTCCCCGCCCCAGCCGGCACCGTCATCTTCTACAGCCCCCACCTCATCCAGCAACTCCCCGGCCAACACCACAACCCGGATGGCTTCAACCCCGACCGCTGGACCCAAAGCCCCTCCGCACACGGCGCTCCCCGGCCCACGGACGCCTGGCAGCCCTTCGGCATGGGCGCCCGAAGCTGCAACGGCGGCACCTTCGCCATGACCCTGGCCACCCTCACCACCGCCTTCATCACCTCCCGCTGGCACCTCGAACCCGCACCCGGCACCGACACCCACCCCTCGATCAAGTTCATCGCCCTCCCGGGCGGACCTTGTGGCATGCCGGAGTCGGTCTGTGCCCGGACATGCTGGTGGGTGACTCTGTGGTCGGCGCTGAGGGGCCGACATCCAGTGACCTGATATCGCTGGATGTACGCATTGGTGAGGTGAAGTGGCGGCGGCGGGGATCGATACTGGCCCCGTCGAGCGCAATCGCGGTGGTCGGCGGTGTGCTGTGGTTCGGCGCCCCGATCGGCAATCGGCTGGTCGGGTTCCATGCGGATACCGGACGTTCAGTTGGCACGGTCTTGCTGCCTCGCGAGTCACGGCTGACGGGCACCCTTTGACCAGGCTGGGCACCTCCATATCGGCGACGAGCACGGTTGGCTCATCGTGGACTTGGCCCAGACCCGAGTGCGGGTCGATGTGCGATTCGAGGCGTCGGATATGGGAGGAGTGTGCGCAATCCGGACCCGACGCAGCTGTGATGGCCGGCTGGTACTCGCCGACGACCGGGGACAAGTTTTCGTGGTGCGCCCCGATCATCCGCGCAGGCCCGTTGTGTGGCGACGTTTCCGTCGATCAAGGGAGTAGGGATCGCGGCGGGCCAGCTGATCGTCCTGTCCCACGACGGCACACTGAGCGGCCTTGGCGGGCGCTCAACAGGACACCATGCCGGCGTGCCCGTTCTTGGTGCGCCGGGCGGTCGACCTACCGACATGGACAACGAGTTTCGACCGCAGCTGGACACAGCCACTTGCAGGTTCCGGCCTCCCCGCGAGGTAGCGGTGGCACTGGCCCACGGTTCGGCCGTGCTGACGCTCTACACCAGCCCCTTGGGCGCGTCTCCACCACTGGGAGTTCCCGAACGACGCAGAGCGGAGAGGGGGGAGCCCCACGGCTAGAGCGAGCGGGAGCGCCTGACCGTTACCCTCAGCGCGGGAAGTATCCCTGGAACTCGCCCGGAGAGAAGCAGACGGGCCGCAGGCATTGCGTGGCGCCGGATGCGGACAGCCCATCGTGGGGCTGGGGCCGTACTGGCCTGGCATGTCGCCTGAGACGCCCTGGGTGCAGCACTCTTGGCTGGGGATCTCATGTCAAACACCATGGAGAGCGAGTGACGAATGCCCAATCAATCGGATGACAGCGCTGTCGATGTGAGAGAGCGGTACGCGGTCCAGATCAGGGCCGATCTGGACCAGAACCGGGCTGAACAGGGCCGGATCCGTGATGAGATGGCAGAGCTGACCGAGCGCCTGAACCTGCTGCAGGGGGAAGAGTCCCTGCTCGCGGACCTGAGCGATCGGGTGTCGCCATCGCCTGCTTCCGCGGAAGAGCAGAAGACGTCCGAGGAGCCAGGAGCTTCTGAGGCAACCGGCGCTGACGCGGACACTATTTCCGAGCCGTCGTCCGACACCGCGGTCCCCCGGCCCCGCAAGAAGCGCTCGTCCAAGAGCGGCGCGGTCCGTGCCGGGACGGAAGCGAAGTTCAGTGCGGACTCCGCGAGCGGCGCGCCCGCGGGTGGCGAGGCGGTGGCAGATGGTCAGGCCGACAAGCCCAACCTGCGAACAGCGGTGCTTCATCTGCTGCGTGAGCATCGCGAGCCTCGGACGGTGAAGGAAGTGGGGGAGGAGGTGACGCGGGCCTACTCGCACCTCACTCCGACCGGTGGTGTCGTCCGGGACGCACTGGGCGCGCTGGTGGCCAAGGGCGCGGTGGAGCGGGACAAGAGGCAGGGAGCCGTCTGGTACTCAATCGTCGAGCCCGCTCCCGTAACCGACAACGGTGTCAGCACGGAAACGGCCACAGCCGACGCCTGAGCAGGGGACTCGAAGCCACACCGATCGCCTCGGCCCTGCGAACCCCCGACGGGGATGTGATGTGGGCCGGGCCGGGCCCGGCCCGGTCCGGAGCGGCAACCCGCTGGCGGTCGGGAGCATTCCCCCGCGCCCGACCCGAACGACGCCACACTGGCACTCTCGCTCGAACTGTCAGGCAAGCCCGCGGCGGTTCCTCTTCACGGTCCGGACAGATCCTGCACCGTCATATCCCCGCGAAGCCGCAGGTAGCACGCCGGGTGCCGGTACCGCCCGCGATCCAATGCGGTGTTGGCCGCGAACTCAGCCACCAACTCAGGCACCACAACCTGAAGGTCGAGAGGCTCGCGACTGCCCCACGCCGCAGCGAATCGGCGTTGGGACCAGGGGTGCTCAGCTCCCGCCGGACGCAACACGGCACCCAACTCGACCACCGCAGACGACGAAAGCGGCGTCGAGCGGGCGATCAGACGCAGACCACCGCCGGCATCGAAGCGTCCCAGCAAGACCGTACGCGCATCGCCCACCCCGCCGGTCACCCCACCAACGACACCCTCCGCACTCATCCGAGCACACTGGTGAAGTGTCGGTATTCCAAGGTTGCGGAGTTGGCCCGCAGGGCGAGCTGGTGCGGTGCCGAGACGATGGTGGTGCGTCGGTCACCAAGTGTGCCTGAGCACGGTAGTTGACGGCCATGGACATCTACCGTGCTCAGTCTCCGCTCAGGGGGCCAGTTGGCGCTTTTTGCCAGGGGGCACGGCCAGGCACGTCTGGTCCCCGATTCGCATGTGGCTAACACGCGCCCCCCGAGCGCTGGCACCGTTTCGACGCAGCGGCGGGGGCAGATCCGGACTTCGCCCCCCGTTTGAATGAATCCGCAGGAGGGAGGAGATCTCGAAGGAGCAGGTACTTCTGTGGGCCGACACGAGCCCACCTTCTCGGCCCGCCTCGGTCGCATGCCCATGCTGCATTGTTCTCGGGGTCACCGGGTCCTGAAGCGGCGGTGGAGATTGCGGGCGACGTGTACGCCCGGGCCGCCGAAGCCGACGATGTCGACGCGTCCGTCGCCGGTGATGTCGGTGAGGAACCGGGGGTGGCGGTAGACCCGCCAGGCGCCTGCGTTGTCGTTGTATCCGAACCCGCGGCATACGAGCTCGGCCTGCGCGAAGGTGCCGTCGCCGTTGTTGTGCGATACCCAGACGCCCTCGTTGCCGAAGCCGACGATGTCCGGGGTCCCGTCGCCGGTGACGTCGGCCAGGAGCCGGGGGTGCTTCACGCCTGTCCATCCCTGGGCCTGCCCGTAGTCGTTCAGGACGAGTTGGGAAGGCTCGAACGTGCCATCGCCGCGTCCGCGTGCGACGACCACGCCCTGCGGGCCGAAGCCGACGATGTCCGGTACCCCGTCGCTGGTGGTTGCGGCCACGAACCGGGGGTGCTCCCTGACCGAGCTCCATCCCTGGTCGACCCCGAAGTCGTCGAGGACGTACAGAGGTTCGGCGAACGCCCCTTCCTCGTCCTGGAGCGATACCCAGAGGCCGTCGTCGTGGCAACCGACAATGTCGAGCTTGCCGTCGCCGGTGGTGTCGGCGAGGAAGCGCGGATGCTTGTCGACCAGCCAGCCACCGGCCTGCTTGCCATGGCCGAACGCCTTGAGGACGGGTTCGTCGGCGAGCGGTGCGAACTTTCCTTCTTCGTCCTGGAGGGAGACCCGCAGACCGTCGTCGTGGCAGCCGATGATGTCGAGCTTGCCGTCGCCGGTGGTGTCGGCGAGGAAGCGCGGATGCTTGTCGACCAGCCAACCGCCGGCCTGCTTGCCATGGCCGAACGCCTTGAGGACCAGTTCGCCGCCTTCGGGTGTGAACGCCCCGTCCTCGTCCTGTGCTGACACCCGGACTCCGCCGGCACACAGGGCGACCACGTCGGGCTTGCCGTCGCCCGTCAGATCCACGACGGACCACAGATCCGCCGAGTTCGGAGTGGCCACCCCCTGGTGCAGCGGGCGCTCGTCATCGAACGTCCCGTCGCCTCGGCTGGACGAGGTCACGGCTCCCTTCGTGGCCCTGATCCCCACGATGTCGGCCCGCCCTGTTCCCTCCGTGTCGGCGAGGAACCGCGCACCGACCCCGGCCCAGCGGCTCGGTTCCCCGCTGGGAGAAGGGGTGAGCGCATCGTTCTTCCACCCGGCGGTGTCTTGGTCGCTCCCGAACTTCTCCAGAACCAGCAGTACGTTGCTGAAGGAGGGCGTCGCGTCGGGTGCCGGTCGCAGCGAGGGCTTGTTGTGGGTCAGCCTCCAGGACTGGCGGCTGTTCCAGTGGCTCAGCGGTGCCCAATCCAGTACGAGGTCGCTGGTGCGTTCCGGCTCGGCCGGGACGAATCGCCACCGCTGGCTCTCCGCGAGGTCGTCGTACTCGCGAAGGATGATGCGGGTGTCGTCCTTCCCGGGTTCGTCGAGGTCGAGCACTGTGCCGTCGGCCGCGCCCTCGATGAGGTAGAGGCCCGCTTCGCCCGCGACGGGGACGAGGTGCCACTGCTGGCCCTTCTTGCCCGAGGCATCCGACTGGCGGATGCCCTGGCCCACGGCGGCTGGGGTGTCGAGCACTTTGCTGCCGGCCGTGTTGCGGATGACGTACGCCGGGTCGTCCTGCGAGCCCGGTACGGGGAGGAACTGCCACAGGTCCGGGCGTGGGCCGTCCTCGGGATGGTCGCGGACGACGAGGCCCCCGCCCGCGGCCGCCGAGGCTTTGGCGCCGAGGGGCTGGCCTGTGGCGGCGTTGACGATCTCCAGCTTCAGTTCTTGCGTGGGCACGGGCATCGTGGTGCCTCTTCCAGGCGGTTGGTGCGACTACTTGGGACGGGTGCGGGGCGAAGGTGACCGCGGCTCAGGTGAAGACGTGGTGGTAGGGAACGTCCCACTCGTTGGGCAGCCGCGGGTAGAAGGTGTTGATGACCGTCCCGGTGAAGTCCCCGCCCCAGTTGTAGGTGAGCCGCGCCTCGCTGTCCTTCGCCACCGCGTGGTCCTTGAACCCGAGGATGGCGTCGGGGTGGGTAATCGGCACGAAGGTGATCCCGCCCCACGGCGTCACCGTGACTACCCACAGCTGGGTGTCCTCCGTCGCACCGTTCTTCCCGCGCCACTTGTCGGCCACCTTGCCGGGCAGGCCCACCTGCAGGGTGTCGGCCGTGCTCTGCGGGGCATCCTGGTGAACGGTGACGCGTCGGCGCTGCGGCTTCGGAGCTCCGTCGTCGCCGCGACCGGCATCCGCGTCGGCCGTGCCGGCGGCGGGGGGCGTCACCTGGCCCGCGGCGCTCTCGATGAAGTACAGCGGACGCTGGCCGAAGAAGCCGCCGGGGGTGATGTGCCAGAGGTGGCCCTGCGCGTCCTTGGTGGCCGGGTCGAGCGCGGTGGCCAGCTTCACGCCCTTGTCGTGGCTGCTCGCCGCCAGTTCGGCGGGTCGCAGGTAGCCGCCGTTGAAGGCGTGGACGAGCATGACGGGGCGGTTCTCGACGAGTGCGGCCACGATGGCGTTGTCGTAGCTGTTCACCGCCACCGGGCCGCCGACCACCAAATTCGCCATTGCCGTGCGTTCTTGGGTGTACATCGCGGAAACCTCACCTGTTCTTGATGTGGAGAACAACGCCTCAGGCGCTCAGTGAAGTGGTTTATCACGTGCCATTACCGGACGGTCAATCACTCGCGATCGATTCGACTTCATAAGCGAATGTACGATCGGAGTAAATGCACCCGAAGTGGCAACTTTCGAGGTCAGGACGCTAAGGGGAGATGCCGGAAAATCCTCGATCGGGTGATCAAAGCTGCCGCAGATTCTTGATCACCCGTTTGAGTGCGATATCCGCAGGCGCCTCCTCGGGTTGCTGGGGCCTTGCTAGTTTCGCTTGCCGGAGCGTGTGCAGATTCTCTTTTGCCATTTCACCGATTGCGGTTTCGGCCAGATCAGTCGAGGACAGAAATTGCCTTCCAACGCGTACAACCTGGAACGGGCCAAGCGTCAGCCGCTGACGAAGAAGAACCTGCGGGAACTCAACATCGAGCAGACCTGGCAGTCCATCCTGGATCACCCCAACCTGGCCTACGTCGACGACTACGGGGTGCGGCACAAACCCGTCGGGTTCTCCGTGAACAAGTCGAGCTTCGGCGCCTTCTCCGGCACCGCGTACCAGCTGGGCTGGCTCGCTTACATGAACCTCGGGGAGCCGCTGATCGAGGAGCGGCGCAACATCACCCAGCCCCCGCCCGACACGTTCTCCTCGCGCACCTACGTCAACCGCAGCGGCTCCGATATGAACTTCACCGACTCGGTCGACTTCACCGTGTCGAACGGCGCCACCTGGTCGCTCTCGGGAGACACCAAGCTCACCTTCGGCGGCAACGTCAGCGCCCAGCTCCAGCTGCAACTGCAGAACAAGCTCGGCCTGAACCTCCAGGGGCAGCTGGGGACGCAGCTGAAGAACGAGATGTCCAACAAGAACGCCAATACGATGACCAACAAGAACAGCAAGGACAGCGTGGGCGTGGACAACGCCAACACCGTCGACACGTCGGTGAGTAACGGGATGACAAATTCCGCATCGGCCTCGATGACCGGCTCGGTGGATTTCACCACCACGGGCAGCGCCTCCGGCACAGCGGGCCTCAACGCCGCCCTGGCCCAGGGCATCGCGGCCTCCGTCGGCGGTTCCCTGTCCACCGGCTGGGCCTCGAAATCGCAAATCTCCGGCACAGTCCCGCCGAACTCCCGCGTGGAGACGATCGTCACGCAGCGCCGCGCCCTCAAGCAGTACACCTACGAGATTCCGGTGACCTTCTCCGGGCTCCTCGCGGTGAAGTACGACGTACCGGTGGCCGTCCTGTCTCCCCCGCAACCGGACGACTACCCCCGGCTCAACCAGCTGGTAGCCCGCGACATCAGCGACCTCGACCTGGCCGGCGGCGGCTTCCGCATGAAGGGGCTGGCCGAGGTCGTATCCGCTCTGGAGGTCCACCACACGATGTTCGACGGGGAGAGCCTCACGGACAGCGAACGAGACCTGTACAAGCAGCCGTGACCGGCGGGCGGCGCCGCCCCAACGACCAGAGGTGACGACCATGGTGTTCAAGAACGTTTTCGACTCCGCCGGAACGGGCGCGGGGCTTTTCTCGGTGATCACCGACCGCGACAAGTCGCGACCGGGAGCGGGTGTCGATTTCGAGGACGCGGATGACGACACGTACGATGACACGACCACGAGCCTGTTCGCGAGCGGGATCCACGGTGCTTCCCACCGGGCGAAGATCGTGCAGGAACAGGCGCCAGAGGCCCGGGTCATTCTGGGCTTCCTCGCCTCCTTCATCCAGACCACCCAGGCATCCGCCGGCGCCCAGGCCGCCTACGCCCAGGACCCCGGTTCGGTGTCGACGGCCGCGGCAGCCGGCATGGACAAGTCCAGCGAGACGGTGACGCAGCGCGGCGACCTGCAGAAGGACGAGGGCCTGCAAGCACCGAAGAGGGATGACTTCAAGGCACCCGACGCACCTGCGTCGCCCTCGGCCGAGGAGCCCCCCAAGGCGCCCAAGGCCACCGCCGACAAGCCGTCCGACCCCAAATAGGGTTCACAGGCAGGTCCGAGTGGTCAGGGGCGTCGCCGCCCCTGACCACTCGTGCGTTCACGCCGGGAGCAACTGCCACTGCCGGTCGCGGTGGTCGCCCTGCGCCCCGTACTGCTTGATCACCGCGGGGGCGTTGGTGTCGACGCGCAGCAGCAGACCGCTGTTGCGGTTCGCGATCTCGTACACCCGCGGGGTGTCGGTCACCGACCCCACCGGGATCAGCCGCCACTGCTGGTGCTCGGCGTCACTTCCCTCGTAGGCGCGCTGCGCGACCACCGCCCCGTCTGCGGTGCCTCCTCCGACGACCTCCAGGACCTTGCCGCTGCGCAGGTTCTCGATCCGGTACAGAACCTCGCCGGCGTCCTGACCGGACGCGATCAGCCGCCACCGCTGGTGCGTCCGGGGGGAGGCGAGGGACTGGTGGATCTCGGCCCCGTCCCTGGTGGACTCACGCAGGACACCCATCCGCAGCCTGCTGCGCACGTTGGCCCAGGACGCCACCGTGCCCGACTCGGGCAGCCCGGCCATCCTCTCCGACGCGATCTTCCGAACCCGGTGGTTCAAGTGATCGGCGATGTAGAGGGTGTCGACGCAGTCCACAGCGAGCCCGAACGGCTGGTTCAGCTTGGCGGCAGTCGCCGGACCGTCGTCACCGCCGAAGCCTGCGACTCCGGTTCCCGCGACTGTGCTGATCGTCCCATCGGACACGACCTTCCGGACCCGGCTGTTGTTGTAATCCGAGATGAAGAGAGCGCCCGTGCTGTCCACCACCACACCCAAAGGGAAGTTCAGCTTGGCGGCAGTCGCCGGACCGTCGTCACCGCCGAAGCCTGCGACTCCGGTTCCCGCGACTGTGCTGATCGTCCCATCGGCTGCGACCTTCCGGACCCGGTGGTTGGCGGTATCAGTGATGTAGAGGTTGCCCGCACCGTCCACGGCCACCGCGTACGCCCGGTCCAGCTTGGCGGCAGTCGCCGGACCGTCGTCACCGCCGAAGCCTGCGACTCCGGTTCCCACGACCGTGCTGATCGTCCCGTCAGCGGTGACCTTCCGGACCCGGCTGTTCTTGTGGTCGGAAATGTAGAGGGTGCCGGTGTTGTCCACCGTCACCCCCAACGGGTAGTTCAACTTCGCGGCGGTGGCGGGTCCGTCGTCACCGCTGAACCCCGCCGTACCGGTGCCGGCAACCGTGCTGATCGTCCCGTCAGCGGTGATCTTCCGGACCCGGTGGTTGTTGGCATCGGTGATGTACACGGTGCCCGCGCTGTCCACCGCGACCTCGCGCGGACCGTTCAGCAGTGCCGAGGCGGCAGGGCCGTTGTCGCCCCGGTAGCCTGCCGTGGCTCCGGCGGCCGTGCTGATCTTCCCGTCGGTCGTGATCTTCCGGATCCGGTGGTTGTTGAAGTCGGCAATGTAGAGGGTCCCGTTGCCGTCCACCGCGCTTCCGAAGGGACGGTTCAACTCAGCCGAAACAGCCGCTTCGTTGTCCCCTTTGAACCCCGCAACTCCGGTCCCCGCGACCGTGCTGATCCGAGGTGCCGACTCCTCGCTGCCGATGGCTTCCGCCTGTGGAGTGCTCACTGTCATCCTTTCACCGATTGCCGACCGCCCACTACAGCCGGTTGTAGATCGATTCCAACAAGACATGCGGGCATCCGGGCGAAGAAGTCACTGATGGGTGACTCCTCGTATGCCCTTGACGCCGCCTACCCGGCTCGGCGATCGTCCCCCGGGAGGAGGCGAACGGGCGCGGCGAGCCATGCGGTCGGCCATCTGCGGCGGACAATCGGCCCGTGCCTGAGATGCTGCGTATCTGGATGAGAGACGAATCCCGGCAGGTCGAACGGCGTGCCGCTCTCGTGCCCGAGGATGCCCGCAAGCTGATCGCGAGAGGGGTGCGCCTGACGGTCGAGGAATCGTCGCAGCGCGTCTTTCCCGCCCGTGCGTACGCCGATGCCGGTTGCGTGATCGCGCCGCCGGGCAGCTGGACGAGTCAATGCCCCGAGACGGACGTCGTCCTGGGCCTCAAGGAACTCCCCGACGAACCTGCGGACCTGATTCATCGGCACGTTTTCTTCGGTCACGCCTACAAGGGGCAGCCGGAGGGGCCGCGGGTGCTGCGGCGCTTCGAGGCCGGCGGCGGCACCCTGCTCGACCTCGAACATCTCCTCGACGCCGAAGGCTGCCGGATCGCGGCCTTCGGTTACTGGGCGGGTTACGCGGGCGCCTCACTCGCCGTTCTCCAGCACTGGGGCGAGCTGACGGTGCCGCTCGCTCCCTCATCCAGTGAGAAACTGCGCAGACGGCTGAGCGTCGGCCGACGTGGAGGTGGCGTCACCGCCGTGGTGATCGGAGCGGACGGGCGCTCGGGGCGCGGGGCCTGTGATGCACTGCGGACGGCCGGCATCCAGCCGACCCGTTGGGGATCCGACGACACCCGGGACCTGGACCGGGACGCGCTGCTCGCGCACGACATCCTCGTGAACGCCGTCGGATGCGATCGGCCCGTACCTCCGTTCCTGACGAAGGCCGACCTCGACGACGAGCGGCGGCTTTCGGTGATTGCCGACGTGACCTGCGACGTGGGATCTCAACTGAACGCCCTCCCCGTCTACGATCACGTCACCGACTGGGACACCCCCGTGGAGCGGCTGCGCGAAGGCCCCAGGCCACTGGACGTCATCGCCATCGACAACCTTCCATCCCTCGTTCCGGCCGAGGCCAGCCGGGCCTTCTCCGCCGACCTGTGGCCCCTTCTGCTGTCGCTGCGGGAAGGCTCGGAAGTCTGGGACCGCTGCCTGGCGGCATTTCGTCACGCCACGGCCTCACTCGGCGGGCGGGGCTGAACGGCCCAGAGCCCGTTCTGGATCGACGCCGGGAAGCTCGGCGAGCCACAGCGCGTGGAGGACGGCCTCCTCCTCGGCGTCACCCATCGCAGTGCCGGCAGGGCCCTCTGCCGTCAATACACCCGTCAGGACGTCCTTCGCCCCGGCACCGGGGCCGAACTGGAGTTTCCCGCGCCGCAGGATCTCGTCCGGCAGCCAGCCGGCGAAGGCGTCCCGTAGGAGCTGCTTCTCCTCGATGCCGGGACCGGTCATCTTGGGCTCCGGCGGAATCGACAGGGCCAGCTCGATGACGTCCCGGTCCAGGAAAGAGGCGGTAGGCCGGTGCGGGTACGGCTGGCAAAGTGGGGCGTGACCCTGACTGACCCATCAGCGCCCTGCGAGACTCGACCGCTGTCCATGAGATGCCAACCCCGATGGCTGGGTCTCCAGGCACCACACGGCCGACTCGGCTGGACCCGCTCTCTCGCGCTCGGCCCCGGCCCGTCCCTCAAAGAACCACTCTCGTTCGCCACATGGCGTAGCCGACTCGACGGTGCGGCCGAGGTTCCGAGGTGCGGCGGCGGATGGACGATGCCGCATACACCCGGTAGGGGCCGTCGGCTCGCGCCGTAGGCCCCGTATCCTCTCCCACTGGAGCACGCGGGTGGGCTGTCGCTGCCGTCAGGCAAGTGCCGCTGGTCCGATGACGTGTGATCCGAACCTGGCCCGGGGTCGGTCTGCGGCGGCTTCGACACGTCGCCTCGCCTCGTCAGCGGGGTCGAAGGTGAGCTGGTGGACCATGTCGGAGGCTGCTAGCAGGTCTTGGGCACGCATGGCGATGCCTCGTACTCGTGCTCTTTGGAGTGCTAGTGATTCGTACAGTTCGTATCCGGCCTGGGTCAGAGCGGTGCTGTGGCTGGTGGGCTCGGCGAGGGTACGGCTCTTCGTCGTGTTCGTGCGGTCGGCGTAGTGGACCGTGAGGGTCAGTCGTCGGGTGATCTGGGCCTCTGTCCGCAACCGCCACCCGAGCCGTTCGGTGAGGGAGAGCACCGCGCGTCGGTGCCGGTCTGGGGCAAGCTCGTCCAGAGGACCCGGGCGGTGGCCGGTTCTCTGAACTAGCTCCTTGAACGTTGGAGGTCGGTCGTTTGGCTTCTGGAGTGCTGCATCGCGGGGCCCCGGGCATCGGGACGAGGACCCTCACTGGTGAGAATCACTCAACCCGATTACCTGGCTGTGCCGCTCCGGTAGGAGTGCTGTTGGCCGGACCGTCTCCGTCCGTCGGTGGTGGCGATCGAGACTGTCGTTCCCCGCGCGGGCCAGCGGGCCCAGGTGTCCGGCCTGGCGTGCGGGCCGGACACCGGGGCGCTGTTCTTGCTCTGGTCGGCTAGTCGTTCACGCCGTAGTAGTCGGCGAGGAATTGGGCGATGGTGGCGGCGTGGGGGAGGAGTTGGGGGAGGTGGGTGGCGAGGGCGGTGCGGGTGGCGTCGGCGAGTTCGGCGCGGGAGGCGGTGGCGGTGGAGACGTAGGGGTCGAGGCGGCGGATGAGTTCGTAGTTGCTGGCGATGTCGACGGAGCGCAGGGCTCCTTCGACGGGGGGTGCTCCGGTGGGTGGGACGGGGGGCAGGATGCGGGAGATGAAGGTGACGCGGTGCAGGACGCGCCAGCAGGGGGGTTTGCGGGTGCTGTGGCGGGCCTGGCGCAGGGCGGTGGCGCCGGGGTCGTTGCTGTCGGTGAGCCAGGCGGGGTCGGCGACCTTGTTGTAGAAGTCGTCGAAGTGGTTGGTGTCCTGGCCGAGGTAGAAGGTCATGAAGCGGTAGGCGTCGACCTTGCCGGGGACCTTGACGGGTTTGCCGGCGGTGTCGTACTTGGGCTGGCCGTTCTCGTATTTCTGGAGGTCGCGGGTGGGGTTGCAGGTCACGTCGAGGCTGTGGGAGCGGGTGGCTTCCTTGCCGCGTTGGCGGGTGACGGTCATCCCGCCGCCGACGGAGGCGTCGAACTGGAAGGCCGCGCCGACGCCGAAGACCCCGAAGGCGAATTCCAGTGAGCCGGTGACCGAGCCGGAGACGCTGTAGGAGCCTCCGGTGGTCTGGGTGACCACGTCGGTGGTGCCGGTGGTTTCGGCGAAGAATCCGCCGTCGGCGGTCCAGACGTAGGTGTTGGCGATGTTGCGGTTGGCGAACGCCGCCGTGGACTGGGTGGGCGGGTTCTTCTCCGGCGCGCTCGGCGGGGTGCCGACGAAGGACTCCAGGACCTTGGCGGCACGGCCCGCGGTGGGGTCGGGGTCGTGGGTCTCGGTGGAGACGGTGTTGTAGTAGTTCTCCAGTTCCTGGCGTTCGCGCAGGATGCGGCGCTTGATGGCGTACGCCTCGCGGGGTTTGAAGTAGCTGTACTCGCCGCGCCCGCTCGCGTTGGGATAGGAGGGGTCGAGGACCTTGCCCTGGTCGTTGAACCCGACCGCCCCGTCGAGAGTGCCCTGCTTGGTGTAGCGGGGGTTGATGGGGAAGGTGATGATGTTCCAGTCCTTGGGGATGTCCGGGTTGGGCATCATCCGGTAGGCGACCAGCGCCCCGGAGTGGGCCAGGCGCAGGGCGTAGACGTCGGCTGTTTCGGACTGGACCAGGGCGTAGCCGTTGTTGACGGGGAGGTAGCGCCGGCCCACGGAGCTGTTGAGGATCCGGGCGGGGTCCTCCCAGGTGCCGGTGAGGGTGGCGGTGGTGTCGCGGTCGGTGCTGGTGCCCTGGGAGACGGAGGTCTCGTCGGTCCAGCCGTTGGAGTATTCGAGGCTGCCGCCGACCCGGGCGCTGAGGGTGATGTCCCCTGCGGGGAAGGCGGTGCCGAAGCCGAGAGGGGCGAGGATCGTGAGGATCTCCTCGTCCACCTCCACTCCTGCGGACATGCTGAAGGCCATGTCGACGCTGCGTTCGCGGGCGGCGGCGAGGGTGGAGGTGACCTCGTCGGCCTGTTTGAAGGTCACCTCCGAGCAGCCGGTGGGGTCGGCGCCGCCGGTCAGGTTTTCCGAGGGGACGGGGGGTGCGCCCTCGATGAATCCGATGAGCTGGGGGTCGAACTGGACCTGGCTCACCCATTCGCTGATCAGGTCGCCGACTTTGTAGCCGGTGGTCAGGTGCCAGGATCCGTTGTCGATGTGGGCGTAGGCCCGCTTGAGAACCCCGTATGCCTCGCCGCTGCGCGTGTACTGGAGATCGGCGTACTCGGTCGCCGCGGGCGGTGCGGAGATCAGGCTGTGGAAGGGGGTGAGGACTCCGGCGACGGCCGAGCGGACGGCGGCGGTGTCGGTGGAGACCGGGGCGGTGGAGAGGACGACCCGGGGCCGGGTGGCGTCCGCGCCCAGCGCGAGGTGGTTGCCGCGCAGGGAGTGGTCCCGGACCGATTCGGCGGTGGCGGTGGTCGACTCGCCGTCGAACGGCCAGTACGCGACCAAGTCCTGCTTGTCGCCCTTGAGGCGGGTGAACAGGCTGTCGAGGAGCTGCTCGGGGGTGCGGGCGGTACGCCACAGGCGCACCTCTTCGAGGGTGCCGTCGAGGAACTCGGCGAAGGTTCCGGACCGGCTGACCGCGCCGAGGGTGAGCTGGTCGTCCCCCCAGTACGCCGGCGGGTTGGCCGCCGGGACATCGCAGGCCACGGGGTGTCCGTTGCGGTGGACGAGGAACTCGCTCGCCAGCGGGTCGGGGTCGGCTGCCCAGCGGGCCCTGCGCAGCTTGAGGTGGTTGCCGCCGACGGGGTCGGCGGTGGTGTTGCCGTCGTTCTCCTCGAACGTCCACCGGGCGAGCAGACCCTCGTCCCTCGGCTGGAGCGCCGTGCCCAGCTTCGCACTCTCGCGCGCCCTGCCCCAGATCCGCACCTCGCCGACCGTGCCCTTCAGCCCGTGGACGGCCGCCCCTTCACGGGCGCGGCCGATCTCCAGCAGCCCGTCGTTGCCCCGGGGCCCGGGACCGGTGTAGCGGCTGGTCCCGGCGCTGGTGCCGTCCACGGTGAAGGAGATGTCCTGCCACTCCTCCACATCGACCCGCTCCACCACATCCACACTCCGGTTCGTGGTGGCGCCGGAGGCGTCGGTGACGGGGAAGTTGCGGGTGCCCTTCACATCCGTGGTCGTGCGCCCGGCTTTGCGGACGACGGCGAGGCGGTGGAAGCCCGCGGCGACTGCGGTGGAGGACACGAACCGCTTGATGACCGGGCCGGGCTCCTCGAAGACGAACTCCAGTTTCCCGTCCGCCCGGACCGCGAACTGATACGGCACGCTGCCGCCCGCCCCGTCGCCGAGCGCGCCTTTGGAGACCAGGCCCTGCCGGGCGCCGATGGCGTCGATGTGGGCGAACACCTCGATCGTCAGGTCTCCGGAAACATCGAGCTGGTCGGCGTCGGGTGCCTCCGCCCACGCCGTGCCGTCGAACCGCAGGGCCCAGGACTGCTCGTACACGGCCGCCAAGTGCGCCCACTGGCTGTAGGGGAAGCTGTCGCGGCTCTGGCGCACCTTGTTCCCCGCCGCCGCCACGATCCGGTACTCGGACAGGGCGGAGTCGCAGGCGGTCGGGCTCTCCCAGGCCGTGCCGTGCAGGCCGAGCCCGCTGACGTCCTGGAGCCTGCGCTCGGCCGGCTGGGAGGCGTCCCAGATCCAGGAGCCCACGAGTCCCGGCTCGGC
Organism: Streptomyces sp. NBC_00690; assembly: GCF_036226685.1. Taxonomy (NCBI): domain Bacteria; kingdom Bacillati; phylum Actinomycetota; class Actinomycetes; order Kitasatosporales; family Streptomycetaceae; genus Streptomyces; species Streptomyces sp. NBC_00690. The sequence continues at coordinate 749,376 of NZ_CP109009.1, read as the reverse complement.
GGTGGTGATCCGGCGGTTCCGGTCGGCGCCGATCTCCGCGGCAGTCCGGGCCGTGGTCCAGCCCCGCAGCTCCGCCATGCTCCCCGAGAAGAACCTGTACCCCGTGTCCGCGTCGCGGCCCACGACCACGTTGACCCTTTGACGCGGCAGAGAGGCCGCTGTCCGGCGGGCTACCTCCACCCCGTCCCGCACGATGGTCTGCACCCGCGTCGTGCGGTTGAAGCTGATGGCCCAGTGGTGCCACTCACTGTCCGTATAGCTGCTGGCCGTGGTGAGGACATCCGCAGCGCCGACCTCCGGTTTCAGGGTGAACTCGAACTTGCCGTCGGCGGTGAAACCCATCACCAGCACGTTGTACTCGATGGCGACGATCGGGTCGGCGACGGTGCGCCCGGGGGTGCGCTTGAGCCAGCACTCGATGGTGAAGTCCCCCGAGAGAGGGTTCCAGGGATTGATCAACAGTGCGTGACTGGTGCCGTTGAACGTGACACCGCCGCCGAGCACTTTGCGGGACAGGGCCAGCGCCGCCTTGGTGCCGCCGCGGTTGACATGCAGGATCCGCGAGCCCGCGGCGGGCACCGAAAGAGGTTTGACCCATGCCTCGGCCGTCAGGTCCCCGGCGGGCACCGTGACCTGGTCGAGCTGGGCTGTGGGCAGGGACAGGCGGTGGGAGGCGGTGCTGTCGAAGGTGAAAGCGCGGCCGGGGGAGTCGCCCCGCCAGCGGCTGCCGTGCCCGGTGACCCGAAGAGTCGCCGTGCCGTCGGGCACGGTGCGCTCCGCTTGGTCCGCACTGACCGTGATCCATCGCGACCCCAGGCCCAGGAACGCGCCCGGGCTGGAGGAGGCGGCCTGGTCGCTGTCGTAGCGGACCAGCGACACCTTCGTACCGGCCGTCAGCCCCGCCCCCGGCGCCGGGACGACACGCAGGGTGGTGGAGCCGACCGGGGTGTCGGTGTTCACCAGATAGGAGTCCGTGCCGATCTGCACATAGGACGGTGCGGGCACGGCGAGGGTACTGGCCGCTGTCAGCCGCACTTGGTCCCCCGAGACACTGGCGACCGTGCCGATCTGGACCGGCTCATCGGAAACACCGTTGACGGCCGCCGCCAGATCCCGGACCTTACGGGGCAGCCGAGTGAAGGTCTCCGTCTCCGTCCCCCGGGTGATCGTCAGATCGCACAGCCCCGCCACCACCGTCCCGTTGACGGTGCACGGGGCGACCCTGATCTGCGTACCGCTGAGGTCGACCCCGGGATCCCGGGCGGTGAACAAAGTGGTCAGCCCGCCCCCGGCAAGCTGCTGCACCCCCGCACCGCCGCCGTGTCGAGATAGGCGGCGAAGAACTGACCGTTCGCACCACGGAAGTAGAGCACCAGCCGGCCCGCCGCACTGTCCATCAGGTATGGCGTCGACGCCGTCCTCGCGAAGCCCAGCAGAGCGCCCGCACTGCTCAGCCCGGCCGTGTCGATCGCCAGATGCGGCATCGGGAGCACCAGATCCGCCGCGCCCAGCAGACCGTTGGTGAGCCGCGCCAGCTCGTCCCGGGCCAGCACGATCTGGGCCTGCTTCGCCGTGAGATCCAGGGTGCGCTGCTCGATGAGACCGGGGAGAGCGGCGAGCCGGGCGATCTTGGTCAGGTCGATGGCCAGCCCGGCCTTCACCAGGGCGGAGGTCTCAGCCCGGTCCTCGGTCCGATTTGTATGAAGGCCGTCGAACCAGAGGTCGTTGCTCACGTTCTGCAAAGAGAACTTCCCGGTCAGACTGCCCTTGACGTACCACTTGGCCGAGGCAGGCAGATTGTTCAGGTTGTGCGGCCAGAGATAGACGACTGTGGGCCAGACGTCCGGGTGCCCGGTGTCGAGAACCTCGTAGTTCGAGTCGAGGTCGACAAACGCCACCATTGGATTGCCGTGACGGCTGGCAGCTCCGGGAATCCGCCACAGAGCGAGACGGACATCGGTGCCGTTCCCGATGGTGAACCAGTATGCGCGCTCGCTGGCGGAGGGGTCGAGGAGTGACTGGCGAAAATAGCCAGAGGCATGGTCGCCCTGTATCCAGAACGCCCACCGGTACGGGTCGGTGGAGTCACCGGCCCGCACGCTTCCGGTGGCGACCTCCGTCGTCAGGGACGCCTTCTCCTGGTTGAGGGCGGCGATCTCCTGGACGATCGTCGTCGCCTCCTGCTCCAGCGCGGTGACCCTGCGTTCCTGGGCGGTGACCTGGTCGACGTTCTGCTCCACCGGACGGCCGATCTCCGTGAGCGCCAGCACGTCCGGGACGGCGGCCAGCCGCCCGTCGACACCCACCCCGAAATCGACGGTCGCGATCTGCGCCTCGGCCGCCGTATTGCCGCTCGGCCGGGTCGCGCACGCCAGCAGCACCCGCGCCTGCCGCTTCGCCGGCTTCGCCACCTCCTGATAGCCGGCGGTGGCCTCTTCCTGCTGGTAGTAGAGGGAGGCGGCCAGCCCGGAGACCACCTCGCGCCCGTCCAGGGTGAAGCTGTCCCGCCGCACCCCGGGGTGATCGCTCACCGAAGCCTGCGAGGTCACCCAGCTCGCCCCGGTCCCGCTCAGCGTGCCGTGCACAGCACTGTCGCTCTGGTCGTACACGCGGGTGCCCGAGCCCTCGTCCAGCCGGTAGTAGGCGATCAGCCCGGGCTCGTTCCCGACCAGCCGGTATCCCCGCTCTTCGGCGAGCTCCTTCTGGGTACGGGCCCGGTTCCAGATCCGCACCTCGTCGATGACCCCGTTGAAGACGCTGCCGCCGCTCTGCGCCGAACCGATCCGTAGCGAGGCCGTGCCGTCCGCCGTGTAGCCGAGCGCGGCGCTGATACTGAGAATGCCGTTGATGTGAAGGGTGGCGACCGAGCCGTTGAACGAGGCGGCGATATGAGCGTACGTGCCTGCCGGTATGGCCTGGACCGAGGTCAGAGCGGTGCCGGTGCTGTGCTCCAGGATGACCCTGCCGGCATTGCTGATCTTCAACTGGAAGCCGCCCTGCCCGCTCCCGGCCCAGCGGGAGACCACGGTGCCGCCCGCCGCGGCGGGCTTCACCCATGCCTCCACTGTGTACGCGCGGCCCTGGAACTTCAGCTTCTCCGCCACTCCGAGATCGACAAAGCCGGCGGTGCCGTTGAACTGCAGCGCGGTCTCGGCCAGCGGGTTCTCCGGCGCGGCCGGCACCAGATCCTTGCCGGTGAACGGGCACGTCCCCGGCTCCCGTTCGAACACCGAACCCCGGTAGACCGGGTCCGGGCTCGTCCAGTACCGCGTGCCCTGGGTGTTGAAGAGGCCGTCCTCGCCCTGCTCGACATTGAACGAGTCGACACGCTTGGTGACCCCGTTGTAAGCGAACACCTGCCACCGCTGCCGGCCCTCCACGGAGGTCGGCGTCAGCACGGCGGTGAACCGGCCCTCGGTCAGATTCCGGACGAACGCCAGCTCCCGCGTGGGCTCGTGGAACGGCTTGCCGTCCATGTCGCTCGCGCCCAGACTGTCCTTCGCCGACTCCGGCTCCGTCCGATGCCGGCTGCGCCGGAAACGGACTTCCGTCACCGGCTTCAGTAACCCGCCCACCAGCAGGAACCGGTCGCACAGCAGCGTGTCCGCGGCCACCGGCACCCGCACCCCCGCCAAGTCCACGGTGAGGTCGCCCCGGGAGGTGTCACCGGAAGAGCCCCCGCCGGAGAGGGAGAACACCGCGTCCGGATGCGCCGCGCCGATGGCCTGCCGCAGCACCACCAGATGGGTGCCGTCCGAGAGCACCTGGAACGGAGCGGCGGCACTCAGCCGGGCCGTCGTGGAGAGGAAACGGTCCTCCTCCGCCGTCCCCAGTTCCTCCTCCGCCCCTGCCTCGACCCGTCCGCCCTTCTTGACCCGGGGCATCGCCGTCGCCGGTGCCACGGCATAGCCGACCTTCACGATCTCGTCGGGAAACGCAAGCTCAGCGGGGTTCTCCGACCAGTACGCCGCGTCCAGCTCCCCCCGCTTCTCGTCGTACGAGGAAAGATCCAGGACCGCATACACGATCCGCCGCTGGTCATCCATCGCGAACGCCAGCGCCGTGCCCTGATGGCGCACCATCGTCGTATGGACATACGTCCGGCCGCTGTAGATCTTCAGCACACTCTGGTCAGCTGTCATGAACCATCCGTTCGATCGAACCCCAAAGCGGGGGCGGAGACTGACGGGGGCTTGCGCAAGGCATGACAAGGACGGCTGTCACACGACAGCCCGGACATTGAGGAACAGGACGGCAAACAGTCCAACATGCCGCCCTAGGCACCGCATATCGAACACAACGTCAATGGCGCGTATGCACACGCCAAGCAGCACACTCCACGCGATCCACGGGGCGAGACCCCGCCCGCCAGAACGGTGAACAGGCGCAAAAGGGAGGTGGCGTTCGACTGCGGGCCCGACGGGGCCCGGGCCCCCGCGTCGGCCCCTCAGCGGACTGACCATGCTGGCCACCGGCCGCATCGACCACCGCCCGATCGAGATGCCCGGCCCGGACGGCACGCTCCACACGGCCATCGTCCGAGCCGACATCGCCGACGATCCCCACTAACTCGAAGTCATCCGCGCGAAACTCCACACCTGGTGGACACAACGCGCCGCCGAGGACGCCGTACTCGACGGCGTCGCCCGCGCCAGCGGCCTGACATCCCATGACCGGGCAACACTCATCACAACACCGTGGCGCGCATCGGACCAACGTGCAGGAGAGTCGCTACCGTCGGATCGTCGCGGTGCTGAGGCCCGGGGACGACAGGCGCATCGCCTGGTTCTTCACGGACAGCCAGCACGTGCTACGACCTGAGGGTCGACGAGGCAGTGGGCGGCTCCAGGACGGTCCAAGATGCCGGACCTTTCAACCGCGGTATCAACGCGGCATCCCCGCACACTGCCGAAACGCGCCTCGTCGAGCTGGCGACACGGGAATCCGGCCGGTTCCGCCCGGCGGAAGGGCAACCACCCGGTCGGCGTCGGGGTCGAATCCACGCCTTCGTCGGCGATGCAGGCTCAGTAGCCTCACGCCATGAACGGTTACGCAATCCAGCTGATGTGGGGAGTCGTCACTCTCATCGGCGGCGGGCTCCTGGCGGCCAACGTCCGTGGGGCGGCCGATTGGTTCCAGGCGATGTCCTACGCCTACCGATCATGGCCCACCAGTGCCATCACCTGCAGAGTCATGGGCGGCGTCCTCGCCCTTATCGGGGCGGGAACGCTTCTTTCCGCCGGACGGTGAACCGGTCCGCGACCTGGCTGCGTCTTCGTCTCTGGCCCTACCTCCTGAGCGTTCACCACCGAGCTGGATGCTGCGCGGTTGCACCGGGACGGTGAGGAGTCCTGTCGACACCGGCGTTCCGTTCGACGTCGTGATGTCCCGCTCGCCCCGACGCACTGCACACGTACCTCCCACCTGGTGTCTGTGCGCGGGCGGACTTCGTGGACTGGTGCTTGGGACGTAGCCGCACGGCGCGTCGGCCAGTGCTGGGTGATCGAGCGGGCCGTACTCCGGACGGCCGTCGAATTCTGCCGCCTCGGTTGTGCGCACATCTGAACGGCCTTGCGGTCGGCGGTGTGGACGCCGGACTCGGCTGGTGTGTCAGGTCGCTGACGGCTATCGCAGTTCGGGCAGGGCCGTTGCGATCCAGAAGAGACCTACGAGGATCGCGATTCCTCCAATGAGGCGAAGCATTCCCGGTGTCGTGCTTCCGGTCGGGAGGGTGGGGGAGTCGAAGATTCGGTCCGCGAGGTTCCACATGTTCGTGGCGAGGCAGACCCCGAAGCCCGCGGCGAGGACGCCCACGGCGACAGCGAGCATCGACACTCTCCTTGCTCGTGTGTTCAAGGTGCGAGGACTCTATCTTCGTTCCCTCTTCTGCCGATCCGCCCCGGCCGGTGAATCGCGATCGGAGAATGCGAACTGTCCAGGGTGCCTCCGTGCCTCGGGTGGGATCCTCTGCGACGGCCGTCCGTTGGTGTCGGGCCGTGCGTGCCCTCTACCGGTCCCGTGGCCGAGGAAGGCATGGAGCCGCAGGTGCCTGCGCATCAAGGCCGACGAACCACGTTCCGCGTGCGGCGGTTCGGACCACCGGCCGTGCCGGCAAAGGCAGTCATCGGGCGCGCCCCTATTGCCGCCGTGGCGTTCACCGTGATGCTTCGTACGCCTCGCGGATGGAGGCGGGAATGCGCCCGTGGTTGTTGACGAGGCAGCCGTTGGTCTGAGCCCAGACGCGTATCGCCTCATCCTCGGGACGGCGATCCCGTACATGATTTGCGGCAGTCTCTCTCGCGTTGCCCGAGGAGGCGCCTTCCAGGTGGTCCGCTACTTCCTGAAGGAAGGCGAACAGCGAGCTGTGCTTTCCCTCTTCAGGGGCGGAGCCCTCGGTCCACGACCCGATGCTTCCCGTGTGCGTGTTCACGAACCAACCGGAGAAGCCGTCCCTCTCCGCGGCGATTGGCACCCACTTGCGGCGCCAGGACGGATAGTCCGGGTCTGTGGAGGGTTCCCTCTGCTCCATGCCCACTTTGTGGAGGTGGACACGCGCGATGTCCGTGAGCCCCAGAAGGAGGCCACCGCTGGGGATCACTCCCGCACACCCCAGTGCCACCAGGCACGAGTCGACGGCAGGTTGCCGTCCGGCATCGATGTCGTTCGTCAAAAGCCACCGCCGCATCTGGCTCGGCAACGTCAAGCCCATGCGCTCTTCAGCATCGCTGATGGCAATCGGGCTGCCGGGACTGCCAAGACCAGCGAAGACCCCGGGATCGTTCTGTTCGAGCCAACGGCGGACCCGGCCCCACGGTTGGTCGACGTCCTCCGCCTCGCGCACCGCTACGTCGCTCATGCGCGATCACCACCAGAAAGAGCACGTCCGCTCGCGAGACATGCCTCCGGAAACCGGGGAGCGGGCTCCAAGCCTTTGACGTCGTCCATAGGCAGACTGTACGTAGGCGCACTGACATTGAACCGATCGGAGCCGGTTGTCGGGGCGCGGTTCCCGCTCGCTCTCCTCGGCGAGCGTCGCGACTGCTTCTGACCGCCTCGAAGGGAACGCTGCTCCGGTGGCGTGATAAGTGGAATCAAGCCGAAACCGCGCACGCCCAAAGGGCGCGGTGGCAACGCCCCACCCGCGACCGTGCCAACTAGACCATCACCACCGAGGGCGCCCAGAGACGGCTCGACACAAAAGACCACCCCATCGCCTCGGCCACGCCACGACCCTCACTGCGCCTTCCGCGCGCAAGGAGTCAGGGTCTCGCGCTCAAGCGTCCTCTTCGGCCGATGGGAAGATGGCGGGGGAGCGGCTGGCCCGCCGCCACTGCGTGTGAAAAGGCCGCGCGGCCCCCTTTCACGGCCCGGCTACCGGCTTGTGGACCTCTGATCGTCAGATGACTGCAGCAAAGAAGGCCAGGAGTGTGACCGGGGGCGCGGCCATGCTCACCAGGTGGCTCAGGACAGCACGGGGCAGCCGGCACGAGGCGAACAACAGCAGTCCGCCCACCAGCCAGCCGACGTATATGCGCTTGACCAGCTCACTGGTGGCTGCCGCTTCTGCTTCCTGGGTTGAACCCGGCGGTCCGAAGTTGATCCCCGAGGTGATCATCATCAGGAGAAGCGCCCCGCACAGGAGGGTGTTTCCCGCCGCGACGAGTCCCGCCACCGGCGTATCGACGCGGCTCACACGTTCGTACCAGGTCGCACCGTCTGACATCGTGTCCGTCTCGCCCATGGGTTGCACTCTGCCTCACCCGTGACGGCCAGTCATGAGTACGGGTACCCATCGCCGACATCACCGCATGGACCGGCCGAGTCATCACCCCTTGTAGGCCGCGGGCAGGGCGCTGCGAACGCGACGTACCACTTGGTGCAACTCCATGTGCCGACCCGACCGGCAAGAGGAGACCGGCGTGGGAGGGCTCCATCGACGATCTGATGCAGGAAGAGAAGCACTGCATCAGATCGTCGTATTCCCGCTTGGCAGAGGGAACACATCATGCCGGGCCCGGAGGCCAGCTTGCTAGGCCACGGAAGCAACGAGGGAACGTTCGCCCGTGCGTTGAGCGCCATCTGCGGCCTCGCGCGTCTTGGTAGGCGGCTCAGCTGCGCGGGAAGCGCCGGGAGCCGTGCCCGTTCTCGTGAGAGAAGGGCACGACGTCCGTCCGATGCCGGGTGGTCGAGGCGTGTGCTGCCCGGGGGCTCAGGTGGTCGCGGGGATGCGGGGGCGTGCGGTGCAGGCATTGCGTGACGGCAAGGGGGCGGAACTCCGAGCGTTGGAGGATGTGGGTTGGGTGGCTGCTGTGGTCAGGGCGTGGATGCGGTCGGTGAAGTCCGGGTCCGGTAGGGGCAGGTCGAGATCGTCGTCGATGAAGCGGACGGCGGCTGGAACGTAGTGGAGGACTGCGGTGACCGGCTCCGGCACTGTCGGGGTGCCGGTTTTCGGCGCGCGCAGGATCCGCAGGGCGGTGGTGGGCTCGATCTCCTCGAACTCGGTATCACCGGCCGTGGGAGCGAGGACCGCACCGGTCTGCGCCTGCCACCAGTCCGCTTCGCCGCTCTCGCCCAACGCCCGGTGGTGGAGCGCGAGACAGTAGGCGGCGGGATCGCCCGCACCGGCCGCGTACTGCCACAGGAATCGAGCGGAGTCCTCCCGCCCGGACAGCTCCAGCATGCAACCCAGGACCCGCGCCCCCGTCGGATCGGGTACCCGGGCGAAGAACCCGTCCAGGTCGGCAAGGGCCGCCGCGTGACCGATGACCGCCTCACACAGGACGGTCAGATCCCGCCCGGCCGAGATGTTCCCCGCATCGCTGGCAGACCGGCCGAATGCCGCCCGCGGCTCGGCGGACGAGAGCACCATGCCCTCGTCGGACAAGGGCACACGGCCCGCGATCCGGGCGGCGGCGGCGTCGATCTCCTCCTGCCCACAAGGCCGGTGCTCCACCCGAGCGCGGGTGAGCAGGTCGTCAATGGACGACATCATCTGAGGGTCCCTCCTGGTGATCGGGCAGGCCCAGCGTCTCGCGCAGCCGACGCTTGGCATGACGGGCGTTCGAACGGACCCCGGCCGGTGTGATGCCCAACTCGGCTGCCACCTGCTCGACACTCAGGTCGTGCACGTGGAGAAGAACAACAACATCCATCTGACGCGGAGGAAGCTGCCGATCGCGTGGAAGAGCCCCAGACTCTCCTCCAGCTGACCGATCGGATCCACCGCATCCCGCAACGCGGTCGTCTCGAACGCCACAGCATCGAGTAAGGCGTGCCGCCGACCGCGCGAGCCTGGGCGATATCGATCGTCCGCGACCGCAACACCGTCCACGCGAACCCCGCAGGGCTCTCCTTCGACAGCGCAGCGGGCCACATGGTCAGCAACTGCTCGAAAGCAGCGTAAACCGCCTCCTCAGCATCCGCGCGATGACTGAAATACGTCTCGGCCCACCGGAGATAGGCCGGACGACGAGCCTGATGAAAGGCACTGAAATCGACCGGAAGCTTCTTCTTCGTCATCGGCTCGATGCCCGAGACAGGCGGGAAATCCTGCGTCACTCCCCTCCCTCCCCACGCCACGAATGGCCCTCACGACCCAACTCGCTCATCCCCGCCCGCACCCCAGCAACAACCAACCGCCGCACCACCCAGACCACATCAGGCCCCACCCCCCTCGCGACAAGAACTGCCATGACCACATCACTCACATGATCGATCGTCACAAGACCTCGGATCCCTCCCTCATGGCCAGGACCAAACCCTCTCCCCAAGGCGGCCCCGGAAATGCGCCGTGGTGCGCCCTTCGCAATCAATGACGGCCCTCACGACCCGAACGTGCAACGCCGAACCCCACAATTCTCACGCAACGCACAGGAGTAACTACGCACAGGCGTTCTTGTGTGGATGGTGCCCCCGTCGCGCGCCCCTGCGTCCGCACTCCTGAGCTGGGCGGTCGAAGTCCAGTTCAGCGCTCAACCAGTGGCGCGCGCCCCTCCCGCAGCCCCCTGGAGTGACGCACATCACAGCATTGTCCCGGTCGCCCGCCTCCGGCAAAGACACAACTCGGCGCTCGCGTCGACAGCGACATCAAGCAACTCGCCGAAGCCCAGGCCAAGGACCGCGGCCTGAGCTTCGGCGACTACATCGCAGTCCTCGTGCAAGAAGACACCGAAGGACTACGGCAACGAGGCATGGGCGCCGCAGAGCGGTTCCTCACCGAGCACCAGGACATCTTCGACGAAGCCGAAGACACCGACCGCCGTACCCCCGGAGCGCACGCCGCCCAATACACCTGCGCATCGACGTCCCCTGGATCCTCCAGGTCGCCGAGCTCGCGGGCGCGGGAGATCCCGCACCCGACGACTACGGCGTACCGGTAGCCGCAGTAGCCGCCCACCGCGCAGGCCCACCTCGCCCAGCCGGGGGGTGGCGGTGTTCACGAGCACCGCTGACCAGGCTTGAAGCCGAGGCTTGGAGATCGTTCCCGACCCTGGCCACGGCTGTGGAAGATGATGCCGTGACGGATATCAGGGACGACCATGTGAAGGTCCATTTTCGGCTGGAGGTGGACGAGGCCGGCTGGCCGCCGGCGAGTGTGGAGAGCCTGTGGGCGGTGGATCTCGGCGGCGGGACCGTGCGTGTGGACAACACCCCCTGGTTCGTGCGGGGGGTTGCCAGTGACGACATCATCCGTATCGACGTCGACGAGGACGGGGTGCGATGGGCTGGTGAAACGGTGCGGGCGTCGGAGAACTGCACCATCCGTCTGATCGTCCTGAGGGACGGTGGCTCGGCCGCCGCCCGGCGAACCGTGCTGGAGACCTTCCATCGGCTCGGCACGACCGGCGAGGGGATCGAGCAGTTTCGGATGGTCGCTCTCGACGTTCCCCCGGATGCGGACCTGCCTCGGATACGGAAGCTCTTGGAGCACGGAGAGGCCAAGGGGTGGTGGCACTGGGAGGAAGGGTGTGTCACTGCCGCCTGGAAGTCCATTGCCTCGGGAGAAACGTTCCCCAGGGGGCGTTGCCCGGGCAGGTGATCCTCATAGGGGCTCACCTGGCTCGCAAGGGCCGGATACGGGCTGATGAGGTTCCCGGGTGGCCCCGCCCCCTTGGGCACAGGTCTCAGCGTCCGCAGCGCCGAGGCCCAGCATCCTTGAGGGCCCTGGGCCTCCTGACATCCAGACCCTCATCTGCCTCGACGTCGTCCTGGGCACCCTGCTCTGATCCCACACCCTCGGGGGCCATCGCAGGGGTGATCGGGCTGACCCGTGCCCTGGGCGGTCGCGGCAGTCCATCGGTCGCACCCACCTCCGAAAGCCCCTCGCCGTTGCCAGCGTGCGCGCCGGTACCCGCCTGGTGTGTCAGGTCGTGGATGGCTGCAGCGCTTCGGACAGGGCGGTTCCAATCCAGAAGAGCCCGACGATGATCACGATGCCGCCCACGAGGCGAATGGTTCTCGGTGTAGCACTTCCCGTCGGGACGGTGGGGGAGTCGAAGATCCGATCCGCAAGATTCCACCCGTTCGTGGCGAGGCACATTCCGAAGCCCGCGACGAGCGCGCCGATGGCGACAGCAAGCATCAACTGCTCCTTTCTCTGCACGTGCGTCCCACGGACGAGTGCATCAAGGACATCTTCGTTCCTGTTGCCCCCGAGCGGTAGCGGCCGGTGCCTCGGACAAGAACCTGGGCGATGGCCGTTCGTCGGTGTCCGCCCGTGCAAGCCCTCTTACCGGTCCCGTGCCCGACGAGGGCATAGAGCCCCAGGTAGCCCGCGCATCAACGCCGACAAACCTCCGTTCCGCGTGCCCGTGCGCAATCGATCGGACCACGGGCCCTGCCACAGAACGGAAGCCCACCGTGGGGCGAAAACACGCAGGCAAGGCCGACGCCCGACGCCGCACCCGTGCCGGCGAAGGCAGCCACCGACCCACCGTCTGCTCCCCCTGCCGGCTCCTTACCAGTGGGACGGCGCCTGTTCGGGGCTCCACACCGAGGGGACCGCGGGGGCTGGGCAGAACGCTCCCGCCCCAAGACGGACGCGGTCGGTGATCCCCAGCGAACCCCAGGTGCGGACTGCCGTGGTTGGATGTCGAGCCATCACGGTCCGAACGCTCTGGGGATCGTGTGGCTGGCGCCCCCGAGGCCGGCTGCTTGGCACCCGTGGGCGCTGCCGGGCCCTGGATCAGGGCAAGTTCGGCCCCGCCCGACCTCCTTCCTTCAGCCGCCGGACTGGCCGTCCCCGAGGTGGTGGCCAGAGATCCGCACACCCGGCAGGCCCGCAGCTCGGTCGCGACGCCTCGTCCCACCGGGCTCTGTACACAGCCCGAATCCGCAGGAATCTGGTGCATAACCCTGGACTTGCGGAGGAAGCGGATCGACACTCGCCAGATGAACGAGGAGAACGGAAGTAAGCGCTCCGCCTTCGTCGGCCTCTACCTGGAAACCCTCCGCGCCCGCATGGCGCCCGACCAATACACGGCGCTCACCGAAGCGGTACACCGGTTCTGCCGCCTGATCGCCGACGGAGGCCAAGGATCCTTCGAAATCGACGAAACCGCCTTCACCCCGGCCCTGCACCGAGAACTCGTCACCATCATGACCATGCTGGCCACCGGCCGCACCGACCACCGCCTCGTCGACATCCCAAGCCCAGACGGAACCCCCGGCTACGCCATGGCCGAAGCCCACATCGCCGAGGATTCCACTCAACTGGCGGCCGTCCGGACGAAACTCAACGCCTGGTGGGCGCAGCGGGAAGCGGAGGACGCCGTGCTCGATGGCATCGCCCGCGCGAGCGGACTGGAGACCCCCTGACCGGTCACCCTCTACGCAGCTCGTCGAAGCCGGCGGCTGTCCACGTCGGCACTCGACCGTGATCAGCGTAGAGAGGGATCGGCCACCGATGGACAGTTCCGTACAGCCAGAGTGTCAGGCCGGGGTCGGCTGGGTTCTCCTGTCGTGTGCGGTTAGCCGGTGAACGGTTGCCAGTGTTCTTCCTGTTGGGTGTCGAGCATGCTGCCCCAGACGAGGGTGTCGCCGATCAGGCCGGGCTTGTCCCGCACGGCCAGGTCCGGGGCTTCGAGCATGTCCGCGACCTCCTCCAGGTAGGTGACGAGCGTGTCGAGTTCGTCGTCGGGCGCCTCGCGGTAGCGGGACCAGCGGCCCAGGTAGCCGGTCGCGGTGTCCAGGTAGAGACCGGAGCTACGGTCGTCTGGGCCGAGGGACACCACCGGAATCCAGGTCGCCTTCCACAGAGTGAACCGGTCGTGTTCGGGACGGCGGGCGTTGAGGATGTCTTTGTTGGCCTGGGCATCCATCTTGAACCGGTAGACGGCAGATACCTCCTCCAGGGTCATCAGGGCTTGGTTTCCTGGCAGGCATCCCCGGCCGGAAACTCCGTTGTCTCCCGAGGTCAGAAGCCACAGCGCGCGGAGCGCGGGGGGTATCGGGACGTCCAGGTTCTGTTCAAGAGCGTCGATGGCCTTCTGCCTGGCACCGCTTCGTAGTGCGGCGTGGGAAGCGGGCGCGTTGTCGTGCAGCCAGCGGGCGATGCGCCCCCAGGCGTCGACGATCTCCCGTTCGGTGACAGAGTTGGTCGAAGGGATGGCGAGCTCCTCCTGCTCCTGTTCTTCCTCTGGTTGTTGGGTGTCTGCGGAGGGCTTGGTAGAAGGGGCCGGGGTCACGTACCGGATCTCGATGCGCTCGGGCTCGCGGATGTAGCCGACGGCCAGATCGGGGCAGTCCTCGAACGCGCCACCGTCGACCATGACCGTGAGGATGCCCGGTAAGCCCGAAGGGTCGCCCATATCTGGATCCTTTGTCAGCTGGCTGGCCAGAACTTTCAGGGCGCAGAGGACGCCGGACCCTAACCGGGGTGCTGTTTCGTGCATGTGCGCCGGAACCTCGACATCCACGGTCTGAATACTCCTCACGGGTGGGATGCACAGTGCTCTCGTACAGGGGGACGCCCCACATTCACCGGCGGTTGGGCAGCCGCATTCTCAGCGACACCGATTGCCGGGGCGTCCTGCCTACGAAGGACCCGGGGGCGGACTCCGCCTCACGGCATTCCCACAGTTCCAAGTTCAACCTGGTCTGTTTCTAGCGCGGTCGAGTTGTGGGCCGTGAGCAGCCACTGCGGGCGGTGCGGTGGCCGGGCCGACCCCGTGAGGGTGGCCACCGGGCGCGGACGCAGGAACCCGAGGGCGTCCTCGGGACCCAACAGTCCCCTTTGCGATCGTCCGGCGGCTTTGAACCGTTGTAGCCCCCGGTACGGCTGGGGGCCGCGGCAACCCCGATTCGAAGATCTGATGGTGGTCGCCGGTCCCGATCCCTACGGCCCGGGGTCCTGTTCGGCGTGGACCGCGGTACTCGTGTGGGGGACGGTGGCCGCCGACGCCACCCTGGTCCTCCAGGATGGTGCCGTCCTCTGGGCGTGCACGGCACCAGCCGGCCAGGGCTGATGCGGTCTGCCTTCACAGCGGGGTACGCAGGGAGGGCCCTGAGCTGTGGTGCATTCTCTATGCGGTTTCGTTGAGGAAGTTCTTCACGACTGGAATGGTGCGGTGCCGTTTGAGTTCGGAGCGTAGGCGCGTGAGGATTTCGGTGCCGCGTGCGGAGCTGACACCGCCCATCAAGTGGACGGACCGTTCCGCGGTTTCGACGGCTCCGTCGAGGTCGTCGAGGGCGAGGTGTGCTCTGGCCTGTCGGGCGAGGTAGATCGCTGTGCCGCGGGGTTCCTTCTGGGGGTCGTAGGGATCTTGGTGGGTCGCGGCCGCGGAGAAGTACGTCAGGGCCCGCTGCGGGTCGCCCAGGCTGAGCGCGGCCGATCCGGCGGCCTGGAACACCTCGCCCGCGTTGACCCAGTACATCGACTGCAGGTCATCGCCTGGGGGTATGCCCCGGTCGTACGCGGCGAGCGCGTCGTCGATCGCCCGGTAGGCGGCGGTGGGTTCTTGGGCGATCGAGTGGGCGCGGGCTTGGCGGATGTGGAGCATCGTCAGGACGCGGGGCGAGGCGATGTTCGCGCGGTGCGTCAAGGCTCCGTCGATGAGACCGAGGGCTCCGCGGGGGTCGGGTCGTTGGTATCGGACGTTGGCCCAGAAGGCGAGTGCGGTCGCTCCGGCGGTGCGGTCGCCGGACCCGGCGGCGGCTCGCAGGGAGGTCACGAAGTGCTTCTCCGCGGCGGCGCTCTGGCCGCTGTCGAATGCGCACCATCCGGCCAGTCGGCTGGCTTCGGCCGCGCAGGCGTGGAGGCGTCGGCCGGTCTCCTCGCTGTAGGTGTTGTCGCGCAGCAGTCGGGTGATGAGACGGCTTTCGGCGCGGGCGGCGTCGTAAACGTGGTCACTGCCGAGATCGTCATCGAGATGGCGGAGCTCGCCCAGTCGGTTGTCGAACCGATCGGCGACGGCTGCTCCGATCTGGCGGCTGCCCCTCGCGAGTGCGGGGGCGGGCGCAGCGGTGGCCCACTGGGCAAGGACCGCTGCGAGCGTGCACGAAGCCCCCTGGAATTCGCCGTG
Organism: Streptomyces sp. NBC_00690; assembly: GCF_036226685.1. Lineage (NCBI taxonomy): Bacteria > Bacillati > Actinomycetota > Actinomycetes > Kitasatosporales > Streptomycetaceae > Streptomyces > Streptomyces sp. NBC_00690. The sequence continues at coordinate 733,855 of NZ_CP109009.1, read as the reverse complement.
GCCGAGGGGCTGTGGCGGGGTGTTCGTGTGGAGGGCGTCGGTGGCGTTGGTTGGTCAGTGGTGTCGATGGTTGGTGTGGTCGGGCGCAGTATTCGCACGGCCGGGGTTAGGTCTCGTAGCGGGCGTTCATGATGTCCGCCCCGCTTCTGCCTGGTGATCGGGTCGGCGGTGTTGCAGGGGTCGCAGTGAGGGACGGTGTCAGTCTGTGTCGGGTAGTGCGACTGGGCTGACTGGACTGTGTTGGTGATCAGCAGTGTGAGGGGGCTCCGGCACAGCGGGCAGAGGTCTCCGTGGAGCAGTGGCTTGTTGCTCGGCGTGGATGAGGGCGGCGATCGACGGAGACAGGCCCGGGATCGTCGCCGGTTCCCACGCGGACCACCCCCGTGGCTCCTTCTGGGACAGTGGGGTTCCGAGCCAGGGGCCGTGTCACCGGGCCGGACTGCGGAAGTCCCGGCCCGCTGGTTCGCTCACCGCCGGGTGTCCAATCCGCTGGCGAGGGCGATGCCGTTGAGCGTCGCGTTCTCGGCTTCCCGCTGCGCCGGTCGCGGCGGTGTTCGGTCCGTTAGCCTTCCCCGGGAAGTCCGTCGCGATCACCCCCGGGGAGTGCCATGTTCCGTACGACGCTGGGCAGTTCAGGCCGCGCTCTGCTGGTGGCCGCGATGGCGGTGGCGCTGGTCGGTTGCGGCGGGGACGGCAAGGAGTCCGCGAAACCGAAGCCGAAGCCGACACCGAAGGCTGAACGTACCAACGGGCCCGGCAGCTATCAGCCGCCCAACCGTCTCTGTGATGTCATCGACTTCAGTGAGCTGGCGACCGCCGTCGGTCCCCTCCGTGGCAAGGCGGCATCCCGTGAGACCGGTGCCGATCCGGCGAAGGGCAGCGGCTCCGAGTGCAAGCAGTTCCTCGGCAATGGCACGGATCGGTACGCCCGTGCCGTCGTCCACTGCACCGCCTTGGCTCAGGTTGGCGAGGCCATCAGGATGCACGAATACGCCAAGGAGTCGGCGGTCGCCGACAAGAACGGTACCGTCGCCGTACCCGGGGTCGGACGCCAGGCGTTCCGTTTTGTCTCCGCTGAGAAGGGTGTCTGGAAGGACGACCTCCGGATGATCGTCCGGGACAGCAATCTCGACTGTGAGATCCATGTCCAGAGCGGACACCCCAGGGACGAGCGGACCATGGACGCCCGGGATATGGACATCGCCTTCGCCGCCATGGGTGACACTCTCAAGGATCTGCTGCCGAAGCTGGCCTAGCTAGGCACTGGCACATTGATCGATCCCGCAGGTGTGAGGTGCACCGTAGCGGAACTGGCAGAGGCCACTGGACTGGTGTGTGGAGGCGCTGTCGAAGGGCGGCCGGGTCGTGGCGCACTCGACCAACGGAGGCAAGCTCGTCCACCTCTTCCACCGCTTCGAGGACAGTGAGCTCCGTACGGCGTTCGAGGGGCCTTGGCGCGCTACGGCAGCACCCCTGATGTGGTTCCCCTGCTGCGGGAAGTCGGCTTCCCCTGACCTCTGAGGAAGAGCACGACGAGAGCGCCCCGGAGGTCGACCGGAAGGCGGCGGTCCTCGCTCTGGCCGAAAGACTCACCGGCATACGCGACACCGAATCCATCCTCCAGGACGCCCCGTACGAGCTGGGACTCGTCCCTGAACAGTCCGCCGAGGAGTGGACCAGCGTGGCCATCGACATCACCGATGCCCACGGGGAGCGCCTGTACAGGGAGTGGACGTACGAGGATCGCGACGGCGTCGGACCGCCTACGGGCGGAGGTAATCGCTCCCGGTCTTGATCACCTACAACGAGTCCACGACCACGGGTCGTTCGGAACACAACACAGGTAAGTAGCGAGCGCGCACGTCAGTGTGGCGCGTAGCTCACCTCAGCGATCGCCCTGCTGCAAGGGACGTACCCAACCCACATCGTTCCTCTCGAAACGATTGCTGAGAGCATCCTGGGGCGTGGTCGCGGGGCGTCTCGACTCCGCAACTGCCCCGGGAAACGGCAGCGATGGCGCCTACGGGCGGGGCCGGGCGATCAACCAGGTCGTGGCGATGAGGCAGATTGACCAGAAGGGCCAGAGTACCCACAGCGTGGCCGAGCCCAGTGTGTGCTCCGGGCGTACGGTCACCGCCGTCAACACGATCGCGTTGCCCACCAAGCCGAGCACTCCGATAGCCAAGTCCCAATTACTGCGCCTCTGCCTACTCTTCTTCATGGGCGGATCATTCCCACCCGGACCATGGCAGCGGACAAACTTGAGCAAGCTCAGAGGCAAGGGCCGTCACACAGCGACGTCATCGACGCAGGCTTTGCACCCAGCACCGGTTGGCCGAGACCAGGAGGGTCACTGCCACGCGGGGGCCCTCCAACGTCACAACCTCCCTTGTTCGCCACTGCTTCCCTCAATGGGAGGGCGCCCGGTGGTCGAGTGCCCCATCGAGCCGTGCGTCAGGGCCTTGAACATGTGGATGTCCTCGGCGCCACCTGGGATGCCCAAGGTCCGGCCGGTCTCGACATAGCCGTGACGCTGGTAGAACCCGGGGGCCTGAAAGGTGAAAGACGATACGCAGGCGCGATCGCAGCCGCGCCGACGCGCCTCCTCCTCCGCAGCGATGAGGATCTTCGTTCCCCATCCGTCCTTACGGCTCTTCTCACGGATCCAGAGCATTTCGATGCCGAGTAGCCCACCCCAAGTCCAAGCGGCCAGACCCCCGATGAGCCTGCCGGCATCGTCGAGAACCTTCACGGACAGCGAACTCTGATCGGCAGCAGTGGTTCCAGTGGCTGGGAAGTTGACCTCGTCCAAGCCCTGGGACAGGCGCTCGCTGAGTTCCGAGTCACGTTGACCGACACTCAACGTCCCATTGATGTGATCAGGTGTCATGCCACAGAGTGTGACACGCACGTCACTGTCGCTACTTCCACTGGACACTTGGTCCTCGGCCCCTGTTCAGTGCAGGGCACGGAGCGCGAGCGGTCGAGCAGGCAGGACTCGCGCGGTCTCGATCGGCGTCGCGAAGGCTGAGCGGAAGAGGCGCCTGGCCCCTCTGCTCCCCATGCGAAACTCTCCCCCCGATCTCTCCGCGCCCCCGGACGCCCCGGGAAGCGGCACCCCTTGCAGTGAGCTGACCGCTCCCCAGCTGGTATCCCGGTTGGGGAGCGTGCCGGCCTGCGGCCCTCCGGTCGACCGCTACAGCGGTTGGGGCCAGCTGACGTTCTACGCCAGGGGTCCTCGGGCCGCGTCCTGCGCCCGCTCCCTACTCGGCCACGTCTCCCGTCGAATCGCCGGGATGCCGACGCACGCGCATGGTCCGGCCACACTCAACTCAAGGACGGCAGGGCAAGGGGCCGCTTTGATGGTGCGCAGCTATTCGTTGTACTTATCACGCGTATCACGGTGGGCTGTTGAGCTCCTCGTGGCGAATCGGCATGATGGGTGGCTTGACCTGGGGGGAGGCGCCTCATGTGGTGCGAGAGCAAACGACCGCGAGCGATCGCACGACAGGGCGGGACCGCATCCCTCGCCGCAGATTCCCGCCAAAGGAGAAGGAACCCCATGAAGTTGAGATTCGCTGCCGCAGCCGTCGCAAGCTGCGCCGCCTTCGCCATGACGATATCTCCCGCACAGGCTGACAACGTTGCCTCCAGTCCCCGTGCGTCGGTCATCTACTGTCAGTGGCTGGATGACAACGGCGGGCCCGCGGTCGGCATGGGCTGCTTCGATCATGTCGGGGACGTGATCACTGCCGAGGACAGACGGAGTGATGGCCTGCGGGTGGTCGTGGAGACCAAGTACAACTACAACCGCGCCAATGACGAGTGCCACGCGGCCGGCGGCTCCGGAACAACCAAGGTCTGCAACTACAACATGAAGGAATCCGGCAAGGTCAGCTTCCGCGTCCTCACCCGAAACGGCGCCAACGGAGCGAACGTGCACACAGGCGCCTGGGGCCCGTGGAACAACATCTCCGGATGACATTCCCCCATTCCCCCGCCTGAAGTATGAAACTCGGCGACACCATGGCCTTGTCGCTTCACACGGGCGGGCAGGCTTCTCAGGTACTCGGTGCCCGCCGGGCGAGTTGGTCGCGTAGGTCCAGGGCGGCGTAGCTCTCGACGGCTGGCGTGGTGGGGCCCGCTGACCAGTTGGGCGTGGTCCGGCCCGGCAAGGAACTCAGGATTGGTCGCCGCGGTCTACCGGTCACGCAGCGACTACTTCTCCTCACTGACACGTGGGCCTGTAGCGGGCAAGGAGCCCGGCGTGGGCAGCCGTCCCTGGGTGCGCGAGCCCCCGGGGGCGGCCCCGGCTACCAGCGGCGTTCGAACCTCTGCAGTGGATCGCGCGTGGACCCCTCGGATGGCCTGCCCCGCCGCTCCCACGGTGGCCAGGCGCGCGCTGCTGGACCTACACGACGTCTGAGCGCATGCCGGGAACCGGCTGGGACCTGCACGGGTACCGCCGTTCCACACTCACCGATCTTGGGGAGCAAGGTGTCCCCTGTTGCTATTGGTGGCGAGGTCCCAGCAGAAGGCACCGGGGAACGTCCGCCGCTACTTCAAGCCCCCGGGGCGACCGGAACTGGCCGGCCTGCTCGCCTCCGGCGGTAGCGGGTGCTGAACCTACTTTCTGGCGAGACGCCGTAGCGAAATGGCTTCTGCGGCGCGGGCAGCGTGGAGAGGGTCACTGGTGTCTCTTGCTCGAGGAGCGGTCCGAGGCTGGATGCCGACCGAGTTCGCCCGCCGATTACAGGCGTTAGGCGCCCGGCGAGGGATTCCGGTGGGCACCGGGAAAGACGGAATCCACCGCTGGGAGAAGCGGAATCGACGGCCCGACCCCCCCACCCAGCGCCTCATCGCCGAACTGCTGGGCATCCCCCCGGACGTCGTGACCCAGTACCACTGGCCGCACTGGCTCGCCCTGGACCCCCTCCAGCAACCCACCCTCCACACATGGGACGCGTCCGGCGCCATCCAGGCGCTCGACGAGGTTTCCGCAAGGGAGATCATGACCATGGACAGAAGGCACTTCGCCCTGCTGACCGGCGGCACCCTGACCGCCTCGCTGTGGGCGTGGCTGACCGCCGACCCAGCCGCCGCCGGCCAGATCACCGACGCACGACGCCTCGGCGAGAGCGCCGTCGCCCGCATCGAAGAACGCGTACGCCAACTGCGATACGCCGACGACATCGACGGCGGCGGACAACTACTCACCGAAAGCTCCAGCAGCCTGAAACTCGTCGTACGACTCCTCAAAGACCGCAGCTACACCCAGAAACACGGCGCGAGACTCCACGCCGCCGCAGCCGACCTCGCCCGCATGCACGCCTGGTCCCTCTTCGACGTCCACCACCACGAGTGCCCCCAGGGCCATCGCGCCGGTCACCGATATCCATCGATTCACGAGAGTTGTCATGCTGCCCCTTTGGGCCGTTCGTACGAGACAGGCAGAGGCTAGCCGCGGCAACGGCGGACGGATCGGCCAGGGGGCCGAAGTCCCTGAGTGGGACTCGGCACGTCACATCGGCCTCCGGCGTGTGCCCACTCCCAGAGAACGGTCCGCCTGCCACATCACCGGAAAGCAAGCCGCAGCAAGCGCCGTGCAGGGCAGGTCCGTCAGCCCCATCCGGCTCTGGGTAACTGCGAAGGACCCTAACGAGTTGGTGCGTGATAGCGGGTGAGGCGTCGTTGCTGGTAGGTGGCATGATCCGGCTGTGGCGATCATGGTCAATCGGGCGGTCCTGGCGCATCGGCTGTTCACGGGAATCTCGCGGCGTCATCTGGTGCCCTGATCGAGGAGTTGGCCGTGCCGTGGCAAGCCGGTGTCGAAGGCCGCCGCCATGCTGCGCGAGGCGGGGCCAGGAAGCGGGCCGAGGGAGCCGGCGCCCGCCATCAACTGGTATTCGTTGACCGGTTGGTGGCCACGCTGATCCATCTGCGGCACGACCTCCCGCACTCGGTGCTGGGACTGCTGTTCGGAGTCGACCGCTCCACTGTCACGCGGGCCGTCCAAGAGGTACGCACCCTGCTGGCCGAACGGGGGTGCGCGGTCCCCGACCGCCCAGATCTGCGTCTTCGGACCCTGGCGGATGTGTTCGCCTACGCTCAGGCTGACGGCATCGAGCTGCGTCTGGACGCCACCGAGATCCAGGTCCGCAGGCCACCGGCCAGCCGCGGCGGACGGCGCTCGTTCGTCTCTGGCAAGAAGAAGCAGAACACGATGAAGGCCACCGTGATCGCCGACTACAAGGGCCGCACGCTATGGACCGATGCACTGCGGCCTGGACGCATGCATGACGCCACCGCCGCCCGCAACGAAGGCATCGCCGTCTGCTTCCAGCACTTCCCCGAGGTGGAGGTCCTCCTGGACGACGGCTACCTCGGGCTGAGGCGTGATCATCCAGCCCAGGCGATCACCCCGCCAAGAAAACCTCGGCCCGGAGCGCTGTCCGGCAGAGTCGAACAGTGGGAACGCGACCGCCATGGCCACTCGTCCGACCGCATCACGGTCGAACACGCCCTCACCGACCACAAACGCTGGAAGCAACTGACCCGCTGGACCCACCGCCGCGACCGCCTGCCCGACACCTACCGAGCCATCGCCGGCCTCCTCTCCGACCGCACCACCAACAACTGAAAACAGCCCCGAGCAGGCCAAACACGCCTCACCCGCTATCACGCACCAACTCGTAAGGTGAGTAGGCGGGCTATCTGTGGGTGGTGGTCTTCGGTTGGTCAGATGCCGAGGAGTCCGGCGAGCACGGTGGCGTCGGACATGTCGTCCAGCCCGTCCTGCCCATGGGCGACGCTCCACAGAGCAGACTGGACGGTACGGGCGAGGGCCCAGGCGATCAGCCGCTCGGCCGGCTCCTCCACTATGTCGGCGACGAGCGTGTACCGCTGTCGCAGCGCCGCCGCCGGATTCGACCGGGCGAAGGGATTGTCCACCTGGGCCACCAAGGGCTCGGGATCGATGCCCGGGTCCCCGACAGCTGGCTTGGCGTCGATGGCGAGCCACGGCTCACGGTTCGCCCGGACGATGTTGCCGGGGTTGAAATCTCCATGCACCACCACGTTCCGGGTGGTACTGAGGGGCAGCGATCGCAGCAGGCCCAGACCCTTGCCGACCAAGGCGCGGTCGAACGACGGCCGGAACTCCCGGTACCGCTCCTCGGCTTCCAGACACCACTTCTCGGCGACATCGGTGATGCTCTCCAGGCCGACATCCCCGTGAGGGACCGCGCTCCACAGCCGACGAAGCACCTGGGCGCCCTCCGCCAGGGCCTCTTCCGGGCGCAGCCCTGCGGTGGAGAGCGCGGTACCGGGTGAACAACGCTCCAAGAGCAGCGCGAAGTGTTCGGCGTCCGACGCGTACAGTTCGGCAGCGCCCCGGCCTGCCCAGTGGCGCAGGCCAGCTGCCTCGCCGGCGGCCTCGGGATGCGGCCATACGATCTTCAGAACGGCTTCGCGGCCGTCCTGGGTTACGCCCGGCGCCACCCAGGCGGAAGTCCCGGAGCGAAAAGGTTCCGACGTAGTGATGCCCCACCGCCGCTCGAACTTCGCGACAAGGCGGGGCAGGTCACGGAGCCAGGCCCGCTGACTCTTGGTCCGCACCATATGCGTGAAAACGGGGACGTGAGCGCTGAATGCCTCACTGTGGACCATGGTTCCTCCAGCAGGTCTGCCTGCCTTGTACCGGGACAACGGTTGCTTGGGTGACTGCTCCACGACCCTCTCGCGGGCTCCTATCGCATGGCGCTGAGATCCAGTGGGGGGCGGGTGAGTGTTGCGGTGATGCCTGCTGCGAGTGTGCCGAGCGCCAGTGTCAGCGCGGGAACGGAGTCTCCTGGGTGCAGGAGCCATGCCCATGGCTCTGGGTGCCCACCGGGCCCCCAGCCGACGGCTGCGCAGAGCAGGGGTACGACGGCGAGGGCGGCTCCTGCCGCTCGATGGCCGAGGAACGGGAGCAGTACGAGGGCGATGCCGATGTAGCCGGCGATGTTTCGACCGAGGACGACGGTGATGTCGGTTGGCCAGATGGCGCGGAAGAGGGTCGCTGTGAGGAGGCTTGCGGCGGCTGTTGTTACTGCGAGGCTGAGGTCCCAGCGCACTATGGGCCGGGCGCTGACGCTTTCTGCTGTGAGGTCGCCGCGCCCGGTGCCGAAGAGGATCAGGATCGCGGGTGCCAGTGTGATGAGGTGGCCGGCGAGGAATTGGCCTGCTTGGCCTGTCATGGCTGGGACGGGCAGTTGGGCGTTTCCGATGAGGAGGCCGAGTGCGATGGTTGTGGCGGTGCCTGCCACTAGGGTTGGCACTGCCCTGATCTTGAGCCACCAGGTCACCTGGCGCCTCCTGCGATGGTGAGCTGTGGTGGTGCCCCGCAGGAGCTCATGGCCTTCATGTTGCGCTGGTACCAGTCCAGTTGGACGGAGGAGGGTTGCTTTCTGATGTTCTGGGCGAGTGCTGCCTCCTGTTCGCCGAACCTGCCTGCGGTGACATCGGATCGTTCTCCTGCGGTGGCGTAGAGCCAGGCGGCCACGGGGGCTGCAGCGTTCCCTGCCGGGTACGGCTTGCCTTCGAGTGCGCAAGTGGGGATTTGTGGCAGTAGGCCGGACGCGACGCCTGCCGGGAGGTCCTCGGCGCGGGGATTGGTCGGAATGCCCAATACGTAGGTCTCTGGTCCCACTGCGTGCTGGGCCATGGTCAGGGTTTTGGGTACGCGGATTCCGGCGCTTTCCAGTCGGGCCACAGCTTCGCGGGCGTGGCGTTGCACCATGGCCTTGTCGTTCACCTCAGGCCACAGGCAGATCGTGGGCCGGCTGCCGTCGCAGACCAGGGCGTTGGTTGGGCGGGCTTGCACCGGCTCCGACGTGAGGTCGCGTGCGATGTAGGCCGCGGTTCCGAATCCGGTTGCTGACAGGACGACAGCGGTGATCAAGGCGGCCGCGCCGCCTCTGCGATGGATCAGAACGGCGCAGGCGAGGCTGAGAGCGGTGGTGGAGACGAGGGCGCTGAGCACCGCTGCCCTGTCCACGGTCACGTCGGCTGAGCAGCAGCTGTCGAGTCCGCCTCCTACGAGGTGGCGTAGCCAGTAGATGCTCCACGAGGAGGGGTAGGCGTTGCAGAAGAAGCTGGCGATGAGTGCGACGGGTGCGGCGAGGAGGCCGGACATGACGCGTCCGACGAGGTGTCCGGCGAGTGTGTTTGTCATCAGTACACCGGCTACCACGGCGATGATTCCCCAGTCGGGGAGTCCGGTGCCGACGTCGGCGGCGTCGACGGAGATGTAGAGCGCGGTCGCCATGGCGAGTAGCCCCATCAGGGCGACCGGGAGCAGCAGGGGGAGGGCGATCGCCCAGGACCCGCGTACGGGGGCTTGTTCGAAGACCCGGCCCCGTTTCAGGCGGGCGCCTTCCCATGCTGCTACGGCGGCGCAGGCCGCGCTGACGAAGGGGAGTGCGAATGTCGAGTTGCCTGTGGCCGACGGCCAGTAGTGGGGTGTGACCCAGGAGCTCAGGTCGTCGCCGAGGGCTGCGAAGACGAAGAGGATGAGGAAGGGCAGGGCGAGGGTTGCCGATGATGAGCGGATCACGGTGCGGATCAGCATGGTCAGGCCTCCCGGCTGACCAGGCGCGTGTACGCGGCTTCGGCCTGTTCTCGCGGTGAGACGACCGAGTCGGCGAGGGAGTGGAACTCTTCGGTGGTTCCTTGGAAGCGGATGATCCCGCGGTCGAGGACCACGACGTCTCTGTAGAGGTCGGCCAGGTCTTCGGTCTGATGGGTGGAGACGATGACCTGCACCGAGTCGCAGAGTTCCTCGATGAGGGAGCGGAACACCGCCCGCTGTTGCGGATCGAGTCCTGCCGTCGGTTCATCCATGAGGATGAGTTCGCTGCGATGAGTGAGCGCTCCGGCGATGCCCATGCGGCGTAGCTGCCCGCCGGAGACCTGGTGGCTCTTGCGCTGCGCGAGATCCGCGAGCCCGACCCTGCTGACGGCTTGACCGGATGCCTCCCAGGCCGCGGAGCGCGACATACCTTTCAGCCAGCCGGAGTAGGCAACCTGCTCTCGCACGTTCAAGCCCGGAATGGGCGTGATGTGCTGCGGAATCCAGGCAACCGCTTTCCGGTACCTCCTGCGGTCACGACGGCCCGTAGGGCTCAGATCGCGCCAGGAGACCGACCCCTGAGATGGAAACAGTTGAGAAGCCGCAAGGGCCATCAGTGTTGACTTGCCCGCCCCGTTGGGACCGAGTAAGACGGTGGACCCGCTGTCGACTCGAAGACCTAGACCACTGAAAACTTGTGTCTTCCGACCGTAGCGGAAGTCGAGATCCTTGAAAGCCAGAACCATGAGACGCGCGCAATCTGCTGCTCTCCCGTTGAAAACAGCCTGTCGTGGGTCAACGAGTTGAACGGGATGCCCCGGCAACACCAGGGCCGCAACAACACCACACTCCTCGGCTCCTCGTTCAACGCGGCACCGCGCAGGACCGAGCACTGGATACCGCCCCTACAGACGAAAGACGCCTCGCGCCCCGCAATGGTTCGCTATCAAAGCCCGTCCTGGGGCCGACGACGTCATCCGTCGGTGTCGGGCTGCTTGCGGCGGGAGGCGATGCCGAGGTCGACGGCCAGCAGTCCTGCTTTGGTGGCCTTCTCGGTGCCGGTGAAGAAGCGCAGGTCCACCGGCGCCATCATCGGCAGCCTGCTCCCGCTCGGCGTCATCGGAGCCGCACTCGCGACGACGACACCACCGAAACGAGCCAGAAGGAGGCCACCCCGACCGCAGAAGCACCCACGGAGCCGACGAAGAAGGCACCAGCGGCCGAGCCAGCGAAGGAAGCCGAGACAAAGAAGGCGGAGCCAGAGGTGAAGGTCACCGCAGTCAAGGCGCCCTTCGCACCCAGCATCTTGAACGACGACGGCGCTTTCACCAGCGCGAAGGCGACCATCACAAACAACAGCAGCAAAGATCAGCGTCAACCCGTTGTACTTCACGATCACCGACACCAACGGCACCAAGCACGAAGCCGAACTCGGCGAAGACGAAAACCAGATCGACACCATGGACCTCGCACCAGCGAAATCACCAGCGGCATCATCACCGGAGGGTGCGGCGGGTTCACGACCGCCGCCGACCAGCGCGCGGCCTACGAAAACGTCATAACTGGAGCGGGACGGATCGACTGGAAGTCGGTGTGGATGACGGACATAACGGAGATCGTGACCACCCGCTGGCTGATCCAATAGACGGTCACGGTTCCGGCGACCTCGGCGCGGCGCTTGTCGTTGATCCGGTCGACCGGATTGCCGTAGGCATACGGGTGCTCCGCGATCTCCTCCATCCGCTGCTGGAAGGCGCGAAGCCGAGCCGGGTTCGACTTCTCCAACGCCCGCAGTGTCTAACGGGGTTCGTTGCGGCGGATCGACTCACTCGGCCTAGACGAGAACGGTGCGCCGCCGGTGATCGTCGAGTACAAGCGGGCGACCGACGCTGACCTGTTGACTGAACTACAGGCGGAGTTTTCGCAGGTCAGTGACCTTGTGGCGGAGGCGTCGTTGAGTCGGCCATGGAGGCATCTCGAGACCTGGCGAACCTGTCCATCCCCTTGGTCGGGGAGCTGGTGGCCATGGATGATCCGTGGGAGCCCTACCGGCTCATCGACCTGGCAGAGAACCGGTCGAGGGAGTTCGCTCCTTTCTACGGGACCTGCAGGGAGCTGGCCGTTCGGCGGCGACGGCCCGTTCCTACGGGATGGACATGCTGCGCTGGTTCCGCTTCCTTTGGGCTGTCGAGGTGCCGTGGGACCGGGCGAGCCGGATCGAGGCGAGGGACTTCTCCCGCTGGCTTCAGGTCGCCGGGCAGCCGAGGCGTCCGCACTGGCGACGCCCGAGCGAAGCGGGCCGGTGGGCCGCAGGGGGCAAGCCGTACGCACCGTCGGGGCGCACAGCGAGACAGTGCTGCGGAGTTTTTACGACTTCCACCGCGACATCGGCACCGGGCCGGTCCTCAACCCGTTCCCGCTGGACCGAGCACGTCGCGGCCGGCGGGCTCACGCCCATCGCAACCCGATGGACCCGGCCCGTAAAGAACGCGCCTGGCTCTACCGGCCGAGAGTGCCCAACAGGGTGCCCCGCAGCGTCCCTGACGAGGAGTTCAACGAGATCTTCGCCCGGCTTCCCTCACACCGGGACCGAGCCCTGGTTGCCTTCTACGTCTCCACCGGTGCACGGGCCAGCGAACTACTCAGCACATGGCAGGCCGGAGTTGATCCGGGGCGCCAGCTGATCTCGGTGGTCCGCAAGGGCACCAGAGAGGTCCAGGAACTTCCCTCCTCGACCGATGGGTTCGTCTGGCTGCGGCTCTTCAGATGCTCGCTCCTCCGGCCTGATCCAGCCCAACGGTCACGGCTAACTGACATCCGTGACAACCTGATCGCCCGGATCGCTGAGGCAGAGCGGGAAGGATGGCTGGGCGAAGTCGAGGGCCTCCAGGTCAGCCTCACCGGCGCGCAAGGCAAGCTGGACCAGCTCGATGCCGAAGCAGCCCGCCGACCCTCCACAGTCGATCTCGGCATGCCGACCTTCGCCGACGTCGCCATCCGCACCACCACTACGTCGACGGACCAGCACCGTCCCTGAAATCCATGGTCGCCACGAAGCTGAACTGCCTACGCTCCAACCCATGCGAACTGTCTTCGTGTTTCCCGCAGGTGAGCGAGCTGCGACCGTCGCCTCGCTCAATCGGCGTCTGCCCGAGCAGCGCAATCCCTGGACTCTGGACGGCAACCTCTACATCGACATCGACGATGAGCAGACCGGCTACCTCTTCTCTGATTGGGATCCCGAGGATGTGGCGATCCTCGAAGCGGCCGTCGGACATCACCCCACTTGGGCGGTGCAGATCGACATCTCCGGACGGATCGACGGCACCGCAGAGGTTCACCGAATGATCGCTCTGCTGCTTGAGCATGGAGGCGTGGCAACGGACGACTACACCCCCCACCCTTGGACCCTGCCGGAAATCCTGTCTGGAGCGGTGATCGACGGCCTGCGGTTCTTCGACTTCCGCGGCTACCACGAGCTCAACCGCGAGCACGGGCGCTCTTGACTCTGTCCGCTGCTCCCTCCTGCGCCCCGACCCCGCTCAGCGCGGCCGCCTGGTGGAGATCCGCGACAACCTCCTCGACCGGATCGCCGAAGCCGAGAAAGAGGGCTGGCTCGGCGAAATCGAGGGCCTGCGCGTCAGCCTCGCCGGCGCCGAATCCAGAATCGACCAGATCGACTCCGCGCCCGGCAGCGTGGCGATCAACCTCGGCATGTCGCGCAAGGCCCCGGCTCACCCCGCCCAGAAGGAGGGAGCGGGGTCGCTGAGACAATCGCGGGATGATCAGCAATGAGATCCGGTTCGATTGCCAGCACTGTGGCGACAGGGGTCTGCTCGTGGTCGTCCCTCACATCGACGGAGCACCACTCACCGAGCTGATCGATGAGTACGAGATCGCGGCCGGAATGCAGCCTGCAGGTGATGCCTACGGTGGTCTGATTCCGGAGTTCTTCCGGTTCGGCCCGATGCAGGACCACTTCCTCGGACTTTCCACTAGCGCGATGGGGCCGAAGACCCCCGTCCTCGGTTGTGAATGCGGTGAGTGGGGGTGCTGGCCGCTCATGGCCCGCATCACCGCGACAGCGGATCTCGTAACCTGGGACGCCTTCGAGCAACCCCACCGCAAGACCCGCGACTACGTGGCATTCGGTCCGTTCCAGTTCGACCGCCACCAATACGATGACGCCTTGCAGGCCCTGAGCGCGGTGATCGACTCCACCGCCGACGACACGAGCGCATGAACACTGCCGTCAGTCCGTCTTGCCGCACATGGAGTCCAGGGGCGGAGGCCAGCGGCGGGGGACTCGTCCTCACCCGTCGGCGACGGGCAGGTTGTGCCACCAGTGACCGCATCCGCCGGAGCAGAAGCGTTCGCGGCGCCGTTCGTCTGCGACCGCGAGGACCTCGACCAGTAGCCGGAACGCCTTGCGTCGTTCGTCGACAGGGGTGAGGCCGGCGATCTTCCCCAGTTGCTGGTCGATCGGGCAGCAGGTGATCAAGACCGCCGGGGTGTGCGTCGGGCGCAGCCCGGCACGTCGGATGCTCTCCGGTCCGTCTTCGGTGAGGGCGCGCGCCTGCACGCAGTGGTGGCGCAGGAACAGGAGTATCTCGGCCTGCTCCTCCGGGCTGTGGGTGTCGAACCACTCGATGCCCTGTGACATCGGGCGCAGTCCTTGGGCAAGTTCGTTGAGGATGATGTCCCGCTCGGTCATGATCAGCTCCCGCAGGCCAGCGAGGCGAAGACCTCAGCGGTCTCGTCGACGAAAGCGCACAGTTGCTGCACGGCCTGCCGACAGTCATGCGGGTCGAGAGCCGCCACGGCCCGGACTTCGAGCCATCGGTCCCAGGGGCCGGCCGGGGCAAGGAACCGTGTCGTGTACTCGGAGCCGAGAATCTCATCGAGGTACAGAAGCGTCCCAAGGACGACTGCCTGGTCGTAGTCGAGGTCGGGACGCGACAAGTAGTGATCAAGGTATGCGCTGAGCAGTTCGGCATCCGCTGCAGTACCGAACTTCGCAAGGGCGACGCAGTATGCCGCGCCCGCATACGGCCCCTCGCTGGCCAGCAGGAGCCGACCTATGAGCTCGCGGAACTCGGACCTGTGGGCCACAGCAACCAGCCAGGCGGCAGTCTTGCGCTCGCGCCATCCACCCTCGAAGAGGACGCCGAGCTCCACCGGAGTGATTTCGTACGCAGCCTGAGCCAGATCCCGCACAAACGCGGAGCGCTCGACCGGGCTCAACCGGAAAACGCTCCCGCCCAACCGAAGGTATCGCCGACCAGGCGTGACGAACCGCCGAACCAGATCCTGCAACTCGGGATCGCTCTGGACATCACGCATAGCCGCATCCTGGCCCGGGACGGTACTCATGTGCCACAGGTTTGCCGACTGCCTCAACGGACCGTAGTTGCTGGTTCAGAGAAGCCTGTGTTCGCTGCCCGATGCTCTGGCCCGACCCCGCCCAGCGTGACCGGCTCGTCGAGATCCGCGACAACCTCCTCGCCCGCATCGCCGAGGCCGAACGCGAGGGATGGCTCGGCGAAGTGGAAGGGCTGCAGATGAGCCTTGCTGGAGCGGAGGAGAAGCTCACCCAAATCGACCGGCGCTCATCCGTCGTCGTCGATCTTGGCGTTCCCGTCAGGAGGACACCATCCTCATGATGACCGCCCGAGGCTCCAGCTCTTGGCGGCGCTATGCGGCAAGATGCACGCGAGGACATAGAGGGGGGTCTCATGGACGGCAAGATCTGCGATGGCTGGGTTCACTCGCTCAGCGGTCAGACGCTCTGTTTCACGGGCAAAGTGCTCATCGACGGCGAGTGGACGGTCCGAAAGGACTGCAGGGAGATAGCCGAGCAGCTTGGCGCAAGTTGGAAGCCGGACTTCTCCCGCAAGATCACAGTCTTCGTCCATGGCGATCTCGCCAGCCAGGTTGTGACGGACACGCACCGGGAGTACAGCCAGAAGTTGGTGAGCGCGGCGGAGTGGCGAGATCGCGGACACCACGTATGTGTCGTGGACGGGGACGGCTTCGCAGACCTGATCGGCGGACACGCCGCGCGCTGCCGAGAGCTGCAACGGGCACACAGCAGCGACGATCACGTCCTCGTCCTGCCACAGGCCGGAGACGGGATTCTGGGCGGTCCGCTTCAGCAACACAGAGTCGGCCGCCACGAGTCGGGTGCACTGGCGCTCGACCTTGCCCACCTCGACAAGGGCACGAAGGCACATGAGTCGATTATCGCGGCACTCATCGAACACCTGGCACGCCAGCGCATCGAACTCCGCAGACACGCTCGTAACGCTCCCCGCTTCGACGCAGGCTGGTCACGCGGCGAGGACGTTTTCATCGCCGAGGTCAAGAGTTTGACCGGTGCGAGCGAAGACCAGCAGATTCGACTGGGGATCGGGCAGGTCCTCGACTATGCCCATCAGCTCCGACTGGCGAGGACGTGCGGTCGAATGCGTCCTGTCTTGGTGCTGGAGAAACAGCCGACTGATCCCAGGTGGACCTCACTCGCGGAGGCCAGCGGGATCCTCCTCACATGGGCCCCCGACTTTGCTGGGTGCTGAAGTTCCGCGCGACAAACCTGTCCAAGGTCACCTGCACTGCCAAATCAGCTGCAACAGCAGGAGATCTGCAGCACGTGGACATGGATCGTTCTCCTACTGCATGAACGCCGCAAGCGGTACGTTCTATGCGCCAGATGCACATCACCGGGTATATCTGTGAGTGTTCACGTTTTTCCCTATCTCGGGTGGTTTGAGCGTCATGTAATTCCTCATCCCGACTTCTCCTAATTGGCCATGGGTACGACGGAGTTCGGGATCGAGGGACCTGGTCATCGCGGAGGCGTGTGGGCGGCCCTGGGCCTGTGGTTCGGAAGGCCGATGGTCAGCCCGGATGGCAAGGAGAACGTTCGTCGTGGTCGACATCACCGAGATCTACGTCCACTGGTACGCGGGCCGCTCGAAGAGCGAGCTGGCCGCGTCGCTGGGGGTGGATCGCAAGACGATCAGGAAGTACCTGGAGCCGGCGGAGGCGTCCGGGATCGCTCCGGGCGGGCCGCCGATGCGGGAGGCCGACTGGGCCAAGCTGATCAAGGGATGGTTTCCCGAGCTCGTTGACCGGCGGCTGCGGCAGATCACGTGGCCTGAGATCGACCAGCACCGCGGCTACATCAAGAATCTGCTGGGGACGGTGACCGTCTCCACGATCCACCAGCGGTTGCGGGACGAGCACAAGCTGGACGTGTCGATCTTCTCGTTCCGCCGGTGGGTGCACGCCACGCTGCCCGATGAGACGACAAGGTGGCAGGTCACGGTCTTGCGCGATGACGTCGAGCCGGGCTCGGAGGCCCAGATCGACTACGGCCACCTCGGCCAGTGGACCAATCCGAAGACCGGCAAGCGCCACCGGATCTGGGCCTTCGTGATGGTGCTGCCGTGCTCGCGGCACATGTTCGTCCGCCCGGTCCTCTACCTGCACCAGCACGCCTGGACCGAGGCCCACGTCGCCGCCTTCCGCTACTTCGGGGGCGTCCCGCGGCGGCTGGTGCCGGACAACCTGCGGACCGGGGTCGACAAGCCCGATCTCTACGATCCGAAGATCAACAAGGCGTATGCCGAGCTCGCCACCCACTACGGGGCATTGGTCGATCCGGCTCGCGCTGCCCGGCCCAAGGACAAGCCGCGGGTCGAGCGGCCGATGCCCTACATCCGGGACTCGTTCTGGCGCGGGCGGGAGTTCACCTCGATCGAGCACATGCAGGCCGAGGCTGTGACCTGGAGTCAGAAGGTGGCCGGCCGACGGCAGTGCCGACCGTTGCAGGGAGCCGCCCCGATGGCAGTGTTCGAGGCCATCGAAGCCGAGACCCTGCTGCCGCTGCCGCCCACTCCGTTCGTGCTGGCCCGCTGGTCAACCGCGGTGGTCGGGCCGGACATCCACGTCAAGGTCGGCCACACCCTCTACTCGGTGCCCTGGAAACTGATCGGCCGCCGGGTCGACGTCCGCTCGACCGCCACGATGGTGCAGGTCTTCCTCGACGGCGACCTGGTCAAGACTCACGTGGCACTTGAGCAGGGAAAACGCACCGACAGGAGCGACTACCCGCCGGAGAAGATCGCCTTCCAGATGCGCACGCCGATCTGGTGCCGGACCCAGGCATCCGAGGTCGGGGATGCCTGCCGGACCGTCGTCGACCAGCTGCTGGAGGTCAACGCGCTCTACCGGCTCCGCGCCGCCCAGGGCATCCTCGGGCTGAAGAAGAAGTACGGCGACGCGAGGCTGGAGGCCGCCTGCGCGAGGGCCATCACGATCGGAGACCCGTCCTACCGCACCATCAAGGGCATCCTGATCGCCGGCACCGAGACCGATCCGGAGCCCGAATCGAGCGGGGACGCGGGAGCCGCGGCCTTCCTCCACGGGCCCAAGCGGCTGTTCGCCTCCGTCGCCCCGTCCGAGACGGCGGATGAGATCCACGACGACCAGGTCCACGGCGAAGTTGAGGGAAGCATCTGATGAGCGTGATGGATTCTGCCCTGCGTGAGTCGCTGAAGTCGCTGCGGCTCTCGGGGATGCTGGAAACCCTCGATGCCCGTCTGGCCCAGGCCCACGGCGGCGAGCTCGGGCACCTGGACTTCCTGCAGGTCCTCTGCCAGGACGAGATCACCCGGCGCGAGACCGTCGCCTTCCAACGGCGCCTGACTCGGGCGAAGTTCGAGCAGCAGGTCACCCTGGAGGAGTTCGACTTCACCGCCTCCTCGAAGCTCCCGGCCGCCCAGATCCGCGATCTCGGGGCCCTGCACTGGCTCCATTCGGGCGAGTCGGTCATCCTCTTCGGCCCGGTCGGGGTCGGTAAGACACACGTCGCCCAGGCCCTCGGTCACCTCGCCGTCCGCCAGGTCGCGAACGTCCGCTTCGCCAAGACCAGCCGGATCCTCGCGGACCTCGCCGGCCGCCACGCGGACCGCACCTGGGACAAGCGGATCCGTGAACTGGTACGGCCCGACGTGCTCATCCTCGACGACTTCGCCATGCGCCAGCTCGGAGCGGCCCAGGCCGCTGACCTCTACGAACTGGTCAGCGAACGGCAGGGCAGGTCCCTGATCATCACCAGCAACCGGGCGCCCAGCGACTGGTATCCGCTCTTCCCCAACCCTGTCGTCGCCGAGTCGCTGCTGGACCGGCTGATCAACACCAGCCACCAGGTCATCATGAACGGCCCCAGCTACCGCCCGAACAAGCGACCCAAGAACCCCACCGACAGGCCGGCCAAGCCCACGATCACCTAGGACCGCGTCCCGGACCGCTGGCCGACGACGATGTCGGTCCGGGATGAGATCGTTTCCCGCATGGCCGACACAGACGAAGCAGAAACCGACGTTGAGCACGCCGTCATCGCCCGCTACCAACTGGCCGATGACGGCCTCGGCGAACCCAGCCAACGGGAGGCCGTCCGCCAGGCCCAGACCCTGCTGACCGAGGCGATCGAGCAAGCCGAGGTCGGCGAGTTCGACGGAAACGAATACGGAGGCGGCGAGGTGGTCCTCTACGCCTACGGACCGGACGCCGATGCACTCTTCGCGGCAATGGCCCCCATCCTGCACGACCTCCCGTTCCGCCCGGCCCACGTCATCTTGCGCTACGGATCGGTCGATGATCCATCGGCTGCCGAGCACCGCGTCGACCTCTGACAAGAAGAGTCACCAGCCCGGCCAGGCGGGCACCTGGGGAATTACGTGAACTTACCCCTGGCGAACTACGCGAACGTCCACAATATCTCGTCACATGCGGAGGTAGAGCACAGATCATGAGACTGATGGACGATCTCACCCTGGAGCGCGGCACATCCCTGGATGAGAAGCCGGGTACGACTTGCGCTGGGGCCTCGGCGACGGGCTCGGCCGTTGAGTGGGAACTACGCCTTCCCGGCAGCCCGTTGTTGACCGTGCACGACACCCGCTGGGACAACGGTGAACGTGATCTCGTGCTCTACAAGCCCACGGTCGTCCCCGAAATCCCCGCAGCGCTATCCAACCTGCACAACCGGCTGCGCGTCGGCATCGCGTGCGCGCCGGGAAACACAACCACCCTGCGCATCATGGCCTTCCCTGCCTGGGTGGACGGGGAACGCCCCCAGAATCAAGAAGTCCCTCACTACGGCGCAACTGGCAGGCAAGTATGGTCTCCAGCAGCTGCGTGACCTGACCGCGCGTCCGGGCGTTGCTCTGCACTCGGCCGGCGGCCGTGTCGAGGTTCCCGGGTGCGACGTGGATGATCCGCAGGACGATGTATGTCTGCAGCACGCCTTGCCCTTCCCGGTTGAGGACGATGAGACACCCGTGATCGCCTTCACCCACCTACGCGTGGTGCCCGTTCTCCGCCACGTTGGCTGGCTTTCCATGGTCGCCGTGTAATACACGGCGCTGGATGTCAGACGCGTACGTCGCCTGCCTGCGTAGCGACGATGAGACGCACAGCGCATGAAATTGAGGGTTTACCCGTGAGCGATCACCGACCGAGCCAGCGCGGCAGTCTGGAGAAGACGATCCGCGCGCTTCGCGGCCTATGGGACACTCAGCGCGCGCTTACCGCATTGCGCGACGCCGGTCATGAGCCAGAGGAAAAGCACACACGACGGATCCCCCGCGATCTCGCGGGCATCGGCCTGCTGGTCAAGGTGCAGGACCGGCCGGTCCTATACCGCACAGACCCCATGAACGAGTGAGGCAGGCCCTCACGCGGCACTGGGCCCGAAGGGCATGAGGTTGGTGAACTGGACCATCCTCCCCAGTTCAGAGAAGGTGGGATCCACCAGGGCCTGTTCTACCTGTCCTGGCTAATGGACCACCGGACGGAGCTCCAGCACCTGGTGCGCGACCGCCTGGGAGCCGAGGCCGCCGGGCGGATCCTGTGGAGCGACCCAAGGGTGATCCGCAGCCGCTGGTAGGCGCGGTACTGCTCGCGGTGCGCCGTGACCACATTGTCCTCCAGACCGAGCAGGACCTCGTTCACCGCCTCGGCCAGCTCCCGCAGCACACCCGCCGGTAGAGCTCCGGACCCCCGAACGGCACCCTGCCGCCGACGGGGCGCCGTGGCACGCCCAGCCACCGACGCAACCGTCTCATGTTCCTGTACTCATACGCGCCCGACACCCCGTGAGTTGGTGGTCCCCGCGCATGCGGGGTTTCTCGCCGGGGCGGTCACCGGGGAGTTGGTCTCGATATCGTCCTGTGCTGCTCGCTGTTCTGATGAGGACGTGGTGCGCCTTCCTCGGCCGTCGTTCAACCGTCCGCAGCTATCACTGCGTGGTCGGTCAACGTAATCAGGACGAGTTTCTCGCAACGACGGATTCTCTCTAGCTACGGAGACTGTCCGTGTGGAGAACACCCGGGGCGGGCGAAGTCCCGAGGTCCCGTGCTGGCCGGTACCGGGCTCACCGATTGTCGGTCGATGCCTGGTGACAGGGGGCAGATGAGGGCACCTTGGCGACTCAGCAGGAGCTTCGATGGCACATGCAGGTTTCTGCAGGTCAAGTGTGAACTAGGCGTTCGCGAAACACCGAGTGGCGTTGCAGGGCGCGAGCCGTGTTCCCCTGCCATTTCGGAGTTCTTCGTCGGAGAGAAATTGACGGCCCGTTGGGTGCAGATGATGCTGATACATATTGAAATCTCGTATGGGACTTGCTGTTGGGAATTTTAGGGGATATCGCCCTCTAGAAGGGCACAAAATAGCGCACCAGCGCCGCGGTGCTGCCTGCCGGGCTGAATCCTCGTGGGCAAGATCACGACTAGGCGCGCGGCCAGGGGTAATGAGCGCCCCTGGCCAGATCTTTTCCTTGCTCATCGGCGGTCGCCGTAGAAGCGTTCTCGATGCAATCAATCGGTCTACCGGCCTGCCTTGCGACCTGGGCGGGCGGAGGGGGAAGTTCTGTTTTGCCTGATTCTTCCAGAATAAAGCGGACATTGTCCATTGCTTTAGGTACGGTGCTGCTGACGACCGGCGGCACAGCCATAGCCGTTGTCCCACCGATGGAGACCATTCCGTCGGCGCCTGGCAAGACGGTTTCCAAGGCCCCACAGCCGAGTGCCGCGGACATCGCCAGGGCGGATCTCGCGTGGGCGGCCAAGCACAGTAAGGGCGGTATCCCCTGGGCCCTCGCGAAGGCGAAGAGGGCGGGGAAGAGGGTTCTCGTCCCCAACGAGACCACAGCCACCACTCTCACCCATGCCAACCCGGACGGGTCGCTCACCTCAGATGTGAACTCGGGCCCGATGCGGATGCAGCGCGGCGGTAAATGGGTGAACGTCGACGCCACGCTCACCACGAACGCGGACGGTCAGGTGGTCTCCCGGGCCCACCCAGCTGGTCTTAGGCTCGCACCCGGCGGCGGCACGCCCGCCCCGTCGCTGAAAGCGGCCAGGGCTGCGGCCGGCCAGGATCTGGTGACCCTGGGCAGCGGCGAGGAGCAGGTCACGCTGCAGTGGAAGGGCGGCCTGCCGAAACCACAACTTGAAGGCACCCGAGCGACATACCGGAACGCCGTGCCTGGGGCAGACGTGGTGGTGCAGGCGACCCGGACCGGGTTCGAGCAGTTTGTGAACATCAACCAGCGGCCCGCCGCCGGCGGCTACAGCTACACGCTGCCGCTGAGGACCGAGGGCCTGAAAGCCGAGCCCCAGAAAGACGGGTCAGTGACCTTCACCGACCCGAAGACCGGGGCGAAGCGGGCGGTGATGCCCGCGCCGGTGATGTGGGACGCCACGGTCGACAAGGTCTCCGGGAAGCACACCAACCGGCACCGGGTGGACATGAAGGTCGTGGACCAGGGTGGCGGTGCGTTCGACCTCGTCATCACGCCGGACGCTGGATTCCTGGCCGACCCGGACACGAAGTACCCGGTGACCGTCGACCCCTCGACGTCGAACCTGTCGAACGCCTTCGACACCTATGTCCAGCAGGGCGAGACCGTCGACCTGTCCACGGACGTCGAGCTGGACTTCGGGAACCCCGGCACCACTAACCCCGACGGGACGCTACGGAGCGCCAGGTCGTTCATCACCTGGAACACCGCACCGTTCAAGGACGCCCTGATCACGAACGCGGACCTCAGCCTGTGGAACTTCCACTCCGGCAACACCGACTGCACCCCGCAGCAGTGGACCGTCTGGGACACCACCGCTTCCTCCACCGCCTCGCGGTGGACGAATCAGCCGACATGGCAGCAGCAGTACCACTCCTCCACCCAGACCAAGGGGAATCCTTCCTGCACCACCGCCCCGGACGGGTGGATCAGCGCAGACGTCACCACCCTCGTGCAGAGCTGGTCTTCCGCCCTGGACGGCAGGGGCTACATGGGCCTGCGCGCGCTCACGGACGACGTCAAAGCGTGGAAACGCGTCAACTCCGCGAACGCCACGGCGAACCCGCCGAAGTTGACCGTCACCTGGAACTACCGGCCCGGTGACGGAACCGCGCAGCAGGCCGGCGCCCCGTTCAAGTCTTACGCGGGTGTCTGGGCGGTGAACACCACCACGCCGACACTGCGGGACAAGTTCACCGACGCCGACGGTGACACGGTCAATGGCACCTTCCAGGTTTACGACGCGGCCACGAACACGCCCATCACCACCCCTGCCGGCGACGGCGTGATCGTCTCCGGCTTCGTCACCCCCGGCTCCTGGGCCTCCGTGAAGGTACCCGCCGGGCAGCTGGTCAATGGCAAGACGTACAAGTTCCGCACCAACGCCTACGACGGCACCCACTACAACCTCAACTGGTCCCCCTGGCGCGAATTCGTCGTCGACACCACCGCCCCCGGAGAACCGAAGACCATCACATCAGCGACCTACCCGGAGAACTGGGGCGG
This sequence comes from Streptomyces sp. NBC_00690, assembly GCF_036226685.1. NCBI lineage: Bacteria > Bacillati > Actinomycetota > Actinomycetes > Kitasatosporales > Streptomycetaceae > Streptomyces > Streptomyces sp. NBC_00690. Next base: position 710,372 of record NZ_CP109009.1, on the reverse strand, counting down.
CGGCGGAGCAGGCGTCTCCGGCACCTTCAACGTCAACACCGGCGTCTCCGACGCCCGTGAGGTGCAGTACCGGCTCGACCCGTACGAGGACGACGCGCCCGACGCCAACTGGACAGGCGTCGCCGCGACGGCCCCAGTGGCACGCGCCGTGGAGAACACCGCGTCCTACGCCCTCGCACCGGCCGCCGACGGCAACCACCTAGTACAGACCCGTAGCGTCGACCGCGCCGACAACGTCGGCCCGATCCGAGACTACGGCTTCACCGCAGGAAACCGGAACTACAACCGCCCGCCCAAGCTCGACATCACTCTTCCGCAACCGGACACGACCTCCCCCATTCCGGTCCAGACGGATGAGCCACAGCGGCATCCGCTGTACAAGCAGGGCTCGCAGTCCCGCGTCGTCCGCAACGGCACCAGCACGGTGACGATCACGCCGAGGGCCGAGCAGTCCGCCCTGGCGGCCTCCATGGCCGCCAAGGCTGTGCGGGCACCCACCCGCCCGGACCCCATTGTGAACAAACCCTGGTGCCAGCCGAGTCTGTTCGGCGAAGCCCAGAAGTCACTCTTCACTCGTACCGAAGCATGCCTGTTCATGGACCTGCGCTACGAGGCCCGGAGCAAGACCCTTCCCGGTGTCCCCGACATCGTGTACACGGCCGACTTCGAGACCCACTTCCAGGTCAAGACCGACCCGCACACCAGTGAGATCAAGACCTGGCTCCAGTTGGTCCCGATCCGCAACACCTTCCCCGCTGTGGATAAAGCGGTGATCTTCGGCTCCGACGCGCCGGGCGCATACATCGACATCATGTGCAACAGCGACGGCTGCAACAACGGGGCCGGAGGCAAACCCATCGACTTCCACGGCTCGCTGAACTGGAACGGGGGCATGAACGGCAACCAGCCCAATGACACCCACATCAGCACCGGCACGTCCAACCACACTTGGAATGGCAAGGTCAACGACGCCACCCTCGGGCGAGACACCCATGTGTCCAAGAACCTGCCGATGTACTTGATCACCCAGCCCATGCCCGGCGTGGATCCGCCGCCTGCTCCGGACGGTAGGAAGCGCGAGTGGGGAAACCACGTCCCCGCGATAGCACCCGAGCTCACGGTCCGCTGCGACAAGGTCGCGTCCTACGGCGCACCGGGCTGCATATTGTCGCAGTACATCCCGACGTTCAAGTTCAACACAGCCAAATATCCGGCCGCGGCGGCGCACGCCTGGGTGGTGCAGAACCGGTCCGCGTCGAAGGGACTGGGCGTCATCCTCACGAAGCCGCTGCTCTACCATCCTCCCCCCGCCCGGGCGGCCAGCGGCTGGGACACCGACACATCCCGTGACGTGATGTGCGCCAAGTACGGGGGCAAGCGTGTCGGCGGGTACGTACCGAAAAAGACCTTCGTCAAACACCCGTGGACGTTCCTGCACCCTGAGCTGACCAGCAACGGCAAGGACGAGGTGAACTGTGACGAGTTCCCGTTCGCTGCCACCTACCAGTCGGCCGGTCTGCCCTCCTCCCACGGTGGCTTGATGCCCGCAGGAAGAGACGGCGGCGGTGAGTGCCTTCAGACGGTCGCGGCCAAAGTCGACAACGGCAGCGAGCACCTTCTGGACGACACCCGGTACGACCCGCCGACCTGGAACGAGAAATGCGGCAGGTCGTCCATGTCGGGCGAAGTCAACCAGGGCTCAATGCGCCGGTTCGGCAGCGATTTCTCGTCGAAGTTCCGGCTGATCGACAAGGACGCGTATCTGCTCGACCCGGGCAACGCCTGGTTCAGGACGTGCAATACCACCACGGCTGACCTCGTCTGTGTGATGACCAAGCCCTGACCGACCGGGACACGGGCCCTTTCTCCCTCCTGCCCGAAGGAGGGAGAAAGGGCCCTCGGCTTCCGTGCCCGCTATCGGTGGTGGGAGTGGACCAGTTCCCACGGGGCATAGGACAGGCGCGGACGATCTGGGAGGAGCCAGACCAAGCAGCCCAGGCTGATCGCTGGCCTGTCCTGTTTGCCGTCGGGCAGAGAGCCGGTGCCCGAGATCAGAACCCCGGCGACCGCCTCAAGGTAGTCGGCGACAGACGGGTAGGATGGCGCCTCGAGTTCATAGCCCGTCAAGGTGGAAAACCGGCCCAGCGAGCCGCGGGCCGGACCGTATGAGGTGTCGACATACAGTCCCGCCGTCGGCCGGGGCCACTCAGTGGTGACACACGGCACGCTGTACGCCGGATGCCGGTGCCGCTCCGGCTTCCAGTTCCCCTCATCACCGACGCCCTGAAGGCCGACGCGGGCTTCAGCAGCGATCACGGGCGGCAGGAACATGCCGTGCGGCAGGACCAGCCCCGGCCACAGCTCCCCCTCCTCATCGCCAGGAATCTCCTCCTCGGGCTCCGCAGGCCCCCCGCACAGCCGCCACAGCGCCCGCAACTCCTCCGGAAACGTCGGTGGTTCACCGCCCTCCGGGAACCAGGCCCATGTAGCCAGCGTGGCCTCGGCCTCGCGTATTCCGGCGTCGGTGGCAGGTGGCAACAGCTGCGCATACGAGCGGGGAGCGCGCTCGGCAAGCCACTCAACTATTCGGCTCCAGGCGGCTTCGACCCGTGCGACTCCGCCGTCGGCTTCCGCGCGCCGACTGTTCTCATGATCCGACATGTGCGGCAGCCTACTGGGCTTCCGGGGCCCTGTTGTGGCCGCCCTCGGCACGCGGAGAACAGTCAAGTGAGCTGACAAAGCTGTGAGTTGGGGCCGGCTGACCCCGCCGATCCGGTGGCGGACTATGGTTGTTGCCTGGTCCGGGACGGCCCCGAACCGGCCGGGCAGAGGGGGTTACCGTGGGAACAGGCGGCGGCACCAGGAGGACGAGCGGGGCGGACTCGGCGGCCGTCGGCGCCGTGAACGGTTCGGTCGGGTGGTGAACGTCCGTGCCGGGATCGTCGTGCTGTGGGCGGTTGCTTGCCTCGGTGGGCTCGCCGCCACCGCCGCTGTCACCTCGTCAGGGGCCGGAGAACCATCCGGCACTGAGGAGTCCGGGCGGCGCGAGCCGATCACCGCCACGGTGCCGGCGGTGGACTGCGAGCGGATCGCTGAAGAGATCCGGCGGGCGAATGCCAGGGCCGGTGGTCCGACCCCCAGGCCCGGCCTGATGGTCGCCCGGGATTGGGCCGTGCCCGAGCAGTGCGTGGACGAGCTCCACGCACAAGGGCCGGGGTAGGCATACACCGCACCCGATCCGGGACGGGCCGACCGGCACGCCGACTCGGCCTGTGATGGGGCGGCCTGGAGGCTGCCGACTGTGGCCCGGCCAGCCAGCTCACCCCCGCCCGTGCAGGAGTCGTTCTCCGTGACGGGCGCCAGCCAAAGTGCCTGCCGAGTGTCGTCCCCGCCCGCGCGGGGTCGGCTCGGACTCCCAGCCGTGGCGAAGAACGTGTGCTCCGCCCCGACCGCGTCCGCCATCAGCTCCTGAGCCCGCTCCAGAACACGGTGGCTGCTCTTGCGGTCATCCAACCCCCGAGGACGCGAGCACGTCCGCGGCGTACACCGCCTCGCCCAGCACCTCCAGAACCCGCGGATCCGTGCCCCGGCCCTGCCGATGCCCCGGAGGGGTGAACGGCACCTGCCCAGTCGCATGGTACGCGGCCAGCGCCTTCAGCACCGGCGCCTGCGAATGATCCATATCCATCCCCACTTCCTCCCGACAGGATTCGTCCACCAGCACCCGTCGGTCGACAACGGGCGCGTCTACCTGCGCGAGATGGTCTTCGGCGACCCCACTGAACCCCACCACCACGAGGCCCTCACCATCACCGGGCAGACCGAGCAGGCCGTGGCCGCCGTGCTGCGCCGGGACGCACGGGTCGGCGAGGCGGACGCAGCGACAACGGCGCGCGTGGTGTCCGCCGTGATGTTCCTCGCGATGGCGGCCAGCGTGAACGTCGCCGCGAGCGCCGACGAGATCCTGCGCGACATCCGGGCGCAGATCGCAGTCCTGCTGACACGTTGACGTCGGCCGGGCAACCGACACCTCACGGACATGCGGCCCGGAGCCGACTCGCGCACGGTGGGGTCGGTGCGCCAGGCGCCGGCGGCCTTCCCCCAACGCCTCCGCCGACCGGGGACGCCTCGTCGCCCAGTGCCATCGTTGTGCACCCGCACCGTGTCCTTGGTTAGCCTTCTACGGTCAAGGCTGCGTGCGCGGCGGCGAGGATCTCTTCAGAGAGCGGGGAGCCGTTGGTGGCCCGGGACAGGACCAGCGCTCCGAACAGGGTGCAGAGGCGGACGATGCCGTCCTGGTCATCGGTGGCCAGGAAGCCGGCGAAGTCGGACACTCCCTCGGTGTAGACGCGACGGGCCTCACGCTCCCCGCCCTCGCGCGCGATGTCAGAGGCGAGCCCGGCGACCGGGCAGCCGCCAGCTGGGCCGTCACGGTGCTCGACGGAGAGGTAGGCGTCGATCAGCAACTGCTGGGCGGCTTCGCGCCGCCCCTCATACCGCTCAAGTCCCTCGGTGTAGCGCCGGGCGAGTTCGGCGAAGGCGTGGGCGGTGGCCTCGTCGACGAGTGCCTCCTTGGAGGCGAACTGCTTGTAGAACGCGCCGTGGGTCAGACCGGCCGCCTTCATCAGGTCGGCGACGCTGACCTGCGTGCCCTGCTCCCGGAACAGCCGGGATGCGGTGTCCACCACCCGCCTGCGATTTTCCTGCGCCTGCGCCTGCGATACGCGGCCCATGGCTACCTCCCGTTTGGATGTCGACTGGCATCTATCGTAACTCCATGTTTAGATTGAATACGTAATCTAATTTGTGTGGGTCGCCGTCGGCGCCCGCCAGGACAGGAGCAGGCATGGAACTCAAGAACGCGGTCGCGGTCGTTACCGGTGCCAATCGTGGGCTCGGGCGGCATCTCGCAGCCCAGCTCGTCGAACGCGGCGCGAAGGTGTACGGCGCTGCCCGGCGTCCCGAGACGGTCGACCTGCCGGGCGTCACCGCGCTGCGGCTGGACGTGACGGACGAGGCGTCGATACGGGAGGCCGCCCGCATCGCCTCCGACGCGACGTTGCTGATCAACAACGCGGGCATCTCCACCGGCGCGACGCTGGTCGGAGGCGACCTGGACGAGGTACGTCGCGAGATGGAGACCAACTTCTTCGGCCCGCTCGCCGCCACACGGGCCTTCGCCCCCGTCATCGAGGGAAACGGCGGCGGCGCCGTACTCAACGTCCTGTCCGCCCTGTCCTGGTTCCACCCGGCCGGCCTCGACTCCTACGCGGCTTCCAAGGCTGCCGCCTGGGCGCTGAGCGACGCGACGCGTGAGGAGCTGGCACCGCGCGGGATCACCGTATCGGCGCTGCACGTCGGCTACATGGACACCGACATGGCCGCCGGCGTGCCCGCCGACCAGAAGACCGCCGCCGACGTCGCGGCCCAGGCCCTGCACGGCATCGAGACCGGCCTGCCCGAGATCCTCGCCGACGAGACCAGCCGGTACGTCAAGCAGAGCCTCTCCGCGGCACCCCAGCCGAGCGCGGGCTGACGCTCGCCCCTCCCCCTCGGCGCGACCGCCTTCCCACCTCTCAGACAGGAACGTCTCATGCGTTACGCGACCTTCGGACAACGGACCGGGCTGCGCGTGTCCGAGTACGCGCTCGGCACCGCGAACTTCGGCACCGGCTGGGGCGCAGGCGCCGAGCCGGACGAGGCACTAGGGCGAGGAAGGTGCCGCCGGCCTCGGCGAACCGGTCGAAGATCCGGGACAGCGCGGACGGCTACCAGTTCGGCGAGTCGGAGGAACTGACCGGAAAGCTGATCTCGGCCGACCGCGACCACTTCGTCCTGGCCACGAAGTTCACCCTCGGCGCCGCTCCGCAGCCGGACATCTCCAAGACCGGCAACAGCCGCAAGAACATGGTCGCTTCGGTGGAAGCCAGCCTGAAGCGCCTGGGCACCGATTACATCGACCTGCTGTGGGTGCACTTCCCCGACGAGCTCACGCCGATGGAGGAGATCCTGCGCGGGCTCGACGACCTGGTGAGCGCCGGCAAGATCCACCACGCCGCACTGTCGAACTTCCCCGCCTGGCGCGTCTCGCGCGCGGTAACCCTCGCATACCTGAGGAACCAGGCGCCGATCGTGGGAATCCAGCACGAGTACAGCCTCGTCGAACGCACCGCCGACCGTGAGCTGCTGCCCATGGCCGAGAGCCTCGGGCTCGGCGCCGCCCTGTGGTCCCCGCTCGGCGGCGGGCTGCTCACCGGCAAGTACCGCAGCTCCGCCGAGGGGCGCCTGAGCGACCTGGGCATGGTCATCCACACCGAGAGCACCGGCCAGAAGACCGCCGTCGTCGACACCGTCCTGGCCATCGCCCAGGAGACGGGCCTGGCACCTGCCCAGGTGGCGGTGGCCTGGGTGCGTGAGCGCGCCGCCCGCTCGACGGCCACGTTCGTGCCGATCATCGGCCCGCGCAACCTCTCCCAGCTCGACATCTACCTCGGCGCCCTCGACATTCAGCTGACCGACGAGCAGTACACCCGCCTCACCGAGGTCAGCGCGGTGCCGCTCGGCGCACCCCACGAGGGGATCGCCGCTTCCCTGGACCGCCTGCAGGGAGGCGCCGCCGACCGCGTCACTGCCCCGGTCGTGCCGGCGGCCTGATGGTGAACGCGGCTCAGGACACAATGCGCCCGCGCCGCAGCCGGTAAACGACACAAACTGGTTCGAGAAGTACGGCGGCCATCCGGGATGCCCCGCCGCCGAGGTACCCGATCCCTCAGAACACTTTGCTAGGAGTGCCCCGTGAAAGCTTTCGTCGTCGAGAAGTACGGCTCCCCCTTGCGGGAGGTCGAGATGCCCGTACCGGTCCCCGCCCCCCCCATGAGGTGCTTGTGCGCATGGTCGCGTCGGGCGTCAACCACGCCGACGAGCGGGTCCGCTCCGGCGAGTTCAAGGCGATCTTCCCGTTCCGGCTGCCCAAGGTCATGGGCGGTGAGCTCTCCGGCGAGGTCGTCGAGGTTGGCTCCGCGGTACGCGACGTCGCCGTGGGCGACCACGTGTACGGCTATGTCGACTTGGCGGCCACCGGCACCTTGTCCGAGTTCGTCGCGGTCGACGCCGCCACGATGACACCCGCGCCCCGGTCGGTGAGCCTGGTCGAGGCCGCGGGGCTCCCCGTCGTCGCGCTCACGGCCTGGCAGGCCCTCGTCGAGATGGGCAAGGTGAAGAAGGGCCAGACCGTCCTCATCCACGGCGGGACCGGTGGCGTGGGATCGGTCGCGATCCAGCTCGCCAAGCACCTGGGCTGCACCGTCGCCACCACCGTCTCGACGGCGAACATCGCAGCCGCCCGAGAGCTCGGTGCCGACATCGTCATCGACTACCGCCACGACGACCTCGCGCAGAGCCTCGCCGGCACGCCCGTCGACCTCGTCCTCGACACCCAGGGCGGCGCCACGCTGCAGGCTTCCCTCGGTGTGCTGCGCCGCGGCGGCCACGTCATCGGCATCACCGGCCCGCCCGACCCGGCCTTCGCACGGCGCGTCGGCGTCAACCCGATCGTCCGGCTCGCCATCCGGGCCCTGAGTGCCCGCACCCGCCGCCGGGCACGCGCACTCGGGGTCACCTACCGCTTCCTGTTCATCACCCCCGACAGCGCCGCACTGCGCCAGGTCGCCGGGCTGGTCGACGACGGGGTGCTGCGGCCGGTCATCGACCGGGTGCTCCCCTTCGACCAGACCCCGCGGGCCCTGGACGAGGCGCTCGGCGGCGGCACACGCGGCAAGGTCCTGGTCACCACCGACCCGAAGGCGGTGACCAACCATGGCTGAGTCCAACGCCCTTCCCCGGCCGGCCACGTGGGTCACGGCGCCCAACCGCCGCATCGTCGTAGGTTCGGACACGCTCGTCTACCGCGACCTCGGCCCCGAGAACGGCGTCCCGCTGGTCCTGCTCACTCACCTGGGCGCCACACTCGACGAGTGGGATCCCCGATTCGTCGACGCGCTCGCCCGCGACCGCCGCATCGTCACGCTCGACCTCCCTGGGGTCGGCGGATCCACCGGTCGTACCCCGGGCACCATCGCCGCGATGGCGCGTGCGGCAGAGGGGTTCGTGGCCGCTCTCGGCCTGACCCAGATGGACCTGCTCGGATTCTCGCTCGGCGGCTTCGTCGCCCAGCAGGTGGCCCTCGACGCGCCGGGACTCGTACGCCGCCTCGTCCTGGCCGGAACCGGCCCCGCCGGGGGCACCGGCATCGACCGTCCGACAGGCGGAGCCTACGTCTACTGGGACATGGCCCGTGCCGCGATCGCCCGCACCGATGCCAAGGAGTTCCTGTTCTTTCCCCGCACCGCAGCGGGCAAGGCGGCAGCCAATGCCTACCTCGCGCGTCATGGACCGTGACACCCCCATCACACTGTCGTCCTTCCACCGCCAGATCACCACCATCCGGGGCTGGGGCCAGGCTGAGCCGCAGGACCTCTCCCGCATCAGTGCCCCGACGCTCATCGCCAACGGCGACCACGACCGCATGGTCCCCAGCGAGCTGTCCCACGACATGCACGCCCGCATTCCCGGCAGCACGCTGATCATCTACCCAGGGGCCGGGCACGGCGGCGTCTTCCAACACGGCGACGAGTTCGTCGACGCCGTGCGAACCCACCTCGACACCGACAGCTGACAAGCTGAGAGTCACGCTCGTCCCCCACCACACACCAGGACCCGGCCATGAGCACATCGTCCAGCTCCCCCACCCCACCCCGATCTCGTACAAGAACGCGCCGACCCGCTCCGTGTCCGTGCAGGGCGTCCACTTCGCCTACCGGCAGCTCGGCCCGGACAACGGCGTACCGCTGATCCTCCTCAACCACCTGTCCGCGGTCCTGGACAACTGGGATCCACGGGTCGTCGACGGACTGGCCGCCCAATGCCGCGTGATCACCTACGACCAACCGCGGCGTCGGCTTCATCCGTGCCCTCGGGTTCGACCGGGTCGACCTGCTCGGCCTGTCGATGGGCGGCTTCATCGCCCAGGTCATCGCGGCAGAGGAACCCGACCTCGTACGGAAACTCATCCTCGCGGGCACCGGCCCCGCCGGCGGACCCGGCATCGACAAGGTCACGTCCGTCACCATCCAGGACATGCTGAAGGCGACGTGCGGCTGAAGGAGCGCACAGACGACCGCGACAAGGCGATCTCGGTGCCGTCGTTCCATGCCCAGCTGAAGGCCATCAAACGCTGGGGCCGCACGGCACCGCAGGACCTGTCGCGCATCCAGCAGCCGGTCCTGGTGGCCAACGGCGAGAGCGACCGGATGGTCCCGAGCGTCAACACCATCGACCTGGCGGCCCGGCTGCCCCGAGGCGAACTCGCCCCTCTCTACCCCGACGCCGGACACGGCGGCATCTTTCAGCACCACGACAGATTCGTCCCGCGGGCCCTCGCATTCCTGGAACCGTAGCCATCAGTCAGTCAGTCAGTCAGACAGACAGGCCCAAGGCCCCTGCCTGGACTGAGCGCGACCGGCACCAGGAAACCCGTCCTCGCGCATCGCCACCATGAAGAGCGACCTCACCTTCGGTCAGCTGCGTTCGCCCCTGAACTACTGGGCAGAGCACGAACATTCGACGGCGTGGCCAAGACGTCGCGAAGCCGCTCGATCTCCATCCTTCGGGTGGCGATCTGTGACAGAGCCCGCTCCCTGAAGTCAGCGAGCCCATTGATCTGCGTCACGCGCGGCGAGGCGTTCCTTCAGTCTGGATACCTGTTCCTTGAGGGCCGGCAGCACTCGATGCGGTTCCTCTGCTGGTGGCTGGTATTCATGAAGCTGGGTGGCGCCGCGCGCTGCTTCGTCAGCGGATCGGGGGCAGTGCCTTGTCGGGGTGGGCGGTGTGGACGTAGCGGACAGCGGTTCCGGGATGGATGCCGAACAGGTGCACCAGGTGTACTGGGTCGGCGGTCTGCCGGGCCTCGTCCAGTACGCGGTCGCTCCACATCTGGCGCGGGGTGATTCCGGTGCGGTCGAACGCGCGGCGCAGTGCACAGTAGCTGACGGGCGGAAGGGCAGGGTGGTGCGCCGAGTGCGTCGTCACCAGCAGGTACGGGTTGGGGGATGCGGGCCACTGGTCGTGCCGTCGCAGGAGCCAGTCGTCCACAGGCAGCGGGTCAGCGAGTCGAGGTAGACCGTGTGCGGCTGGCCGCGCAGGTGGACTTTGAGGGTCCCGCGAGCAAGGTTGAGGGCGGTCAGGGGTAATTGAGCGACGTCGGTGACCTTGATGGCGTGGACGGCGACCAAGCCGACGGCCAGGCGCCCCATTGCACTGTCGACCAGGTCCAGCAGGCCGCGCAGCCGGTCGCTGGGCAGTGGTTCGGGGAGCCGTACGGGGGTGGTGAGGGAGAGCCCTGCGAGCGGGTTGGTGAAGACGGTGCGTTCCTGCCTGAGGGCGCGGAAGACGCTGAGCAGAACGTGGTGGACGCCGCGGGCCTGGTGTCCCTGACGGTCACCGAGGGCGGAGGTCACGTGCGCGGTGGTGATCTCCCGCAGGTCCAGTCCCTCCTTGCTCCAGAGACTCAGGACGGGGAGAACGACGTGCAGGTCGCGTCGGATGCGTGTGTAGTCGGCGGGCGGGTGGCGGCGACGGCCCTCTCCGCGGCGGACAGCGACCCAGGTCCGCACCTGATCAGCCATGGAGTCGGAAAGCTGGCGGAGCTTGGCCTCGACGGCCTGGCAGTGCCAGGCGTCTGTGCGGGCGGTGTCCAGGCGGGCCAGTGACGGGCTGGTGGGCGTGGTGCGGTCGTGGTCGGGGGTGAGCAGGCCGCGCTCGTGCAGGAAGAACACGATCCGGTGCAGGGAAACGTTCGGCTCCAGCACCGCGAGCGCGCGCACGTCCCGCTCGGAGACGGGATCCTCCACGCCGGTGTAGGCCAGGAGGCGGCGCAGCAACCGGATGGAGTGGGCGTGGTTCGCCTGCCCGCCGGCTGTTGCGGGAAGGCAGAGGGCGAACTGTTCCAGCAGTGCCCTTGCTTCGGTGCTGAGCGGGGGCAGCAGGTGGTCTGGCACAGAGTGAACGGCCGGCCAGTCACGCGGAACTGAAAGCAGAGCGGTCTGCCCCGGGACAGCCGGATCACAGGCAGCCAGTGGGACGGCGGTGTCGTGCTCCTGGGAAGGCACTGCGCGCGGCTGTTTCCCTTCGCCCACCACCCGGTGGGCCAGCACCCCGGCAAAAGTGAGCTGAGTGAACTCATCGGATGGCTGGTCCACGTTCCGCACGAACGTCAGACACCCCCGGCACAGGCCCGTCCTCGCCTGCAGGGGAAGACCGTCGCGTACGCAGCGGGTGCAGCGACCCGCAGGAAGGTTCTTCCGGTAGTGCCAGTTTTCCGTTGTGCGCCCAAACCGATCTCTCCTGCATCGGCATGCCCGCTGAAGGGGTATCGCCGAGATACGGGTCAAAGGGGCAATGAGTTAATCTTGAAGCCCATGATGGGCGGGCTCACTCTGCGACGTCGGCGTCCTCGGCGAGGATGCGGTAGACCGTGGCGACCGAAGGGCGCTGCCCCTTGTTCTTGCCCGAGGTGATGATGAGCTTGCGGGCGATCTCGGGTACGGGCACGCCGTTGGCCCGCAGGCTGCGGGCATAGTCGGCCATGTCGTCGTCGACGACCTTGGGGCGCCCGCCGTGACGGCCGCGCTCGCGGGCGGACGCCTGGCCCTCCAGGGACTTCTCCCGGATGTACTCGCGCTCGGACTCGGCCATGCCGGCGAAGAAACGCGAAGAGGGCGGCGCCGTGCCCGGACGGGTCGTAGACCCCTTGGAGGGGGCCGGTGAGGAGTTCGAGCTGGATGTCGTGGTGGCGCAACTCCTCGGCGATGGCCAGGAGCTCGGCTGCACCGCGGCCCAGGCGCTTCATCTCGTGCACCGTGAAGATCACCCGTTGGTGGGGGACGGCCTTCTTGATGGTGCGGGCGAAGTCCATCGCCTTGACGAACTCGGGCCGGACCTTGACGCGGGTGCTGATCTTCTCGGAGAAGACCGGGTCGCACCCGGCTTCCTGGAGGGCGTCGAGCTGGCTCTGGAGCTCTTGCTGGGCGGTACTGCAACGGGCATAGCCCACCCTCGTGGGCTTCGTCGTGGCCTCGTGCACGGCGGCGTCGACGGCCGGGCCCATCTCCCACGCGCGGCCGGGACCGCGGTCGGCGGGGGTGCGGACTTCGAGCTCGGCACGGAGCTGGGGGACGAGCATGAAGCGGGGGGTGTGGTACTTCGGGGCGACTTTGCCGCCGCGGGTGCGGCAGGTGCTTCCGGCGGGCACCTCACATGTGGGGCAGTCGAACTGTTCGACGGCGGCGGCCGGTTCGGCGAGCTCTGGCATGTCGCAGAACCTATCGCGAGGGGCTTTGTGCGAAAGCTGTTCTGCGAGAGGTTATGAGAACGAAGATCAAGGGCAAACCGGACACGGTTCGGCGGGAGTCCGTGATCTCTCAGAACTACTCATTTCTGCGAGCACGAAGTGCGACAATCGCCACCCACGTCTACCCGTCGGGGAATTGGCTTGCGAGGCTGCTCATCTCACTGTGGCCTTCCGCCCACCCCAGCGGTGTCGTTTCCTGGCTTGGGGAGGGTAATGGCTACCAACAGGGCCGAGCAGGCTGGACTCTCCGATCGTGAGAGGCAACTGCTCGACATTGCCGAAGCCTCTTCGAAACAGGCATACGTCACCGGCAGTGAGGTCGCTTGGTCCCAGGCCATCCGGGCGGCGGAGCTCATGCTGTTGGTCCCAGAATTCGACCAAGCGAACCGGGAGGTCCTGCGCCGTGCGGTGACGCGCGTGGTTTTTGGGCGCTATCGAGGCTGTGGACAGCAGCCTGTGCATCTGTCCGCTGCGATCGACGCGCTGAGGAAAGTGGTTGAGTCGAGTCGTGTCTGGGTGGATGTCTCCCATCATGCGTTCGTCCTCGCCACACTACTCAACGCCCGCTACGACCTCGCGCCGCAGGAGGACGGCGGCGATGATCCAGATGAACTGGACGAGGCAATCGCACTTCCGCTGTCGGAGGGGACGCAAGTTGCTCGGACGCTTCACGCCCGCCTTCTGCGTATCCGGTTCGAGCGGACAGGCAGCATGCTTGATCTCGACCAAGCCGTCCTCACCTTGCGAGCGGCCCGTGAGGCGCCACCCGAGGACCCGGAGCGGCGGGAGGCGGACCGGTTGTGGTTCTCCTCCCTGCTCGCCGACGCACTGCGGGCACGCGCGGATTTCACCGGTTCCATCGAGGACATCAACGAAGCCGTATACCTGTTCGATGCAGTGGCGCGGGCCGAACGAGAGGGCCAGCACGCCAGCGACCAGGCTGCTTTGGGAATCGCGTTGCTTGCCCGTGCCCAGTCGGATGGTGCACGGGATGCGGACGCGGAACGCGCTGTGCGGGAGTTGCGCGCGGCGATCGGCATGGGAGAGGAATCCCTCAGCCACCCTTGGTGGCTGTCGAACTGTGCGGACGCGCTGCGGACCTGGTGCCTTGCCCTTCCGCCCGGTGACCCCACCAAGGCGGACCGCCTTCGCGAGGCCATCGCCCTGCACGACAGGGTCCTCGACATGGTCGGCGAGGCAGCCCGGGAGCGCCCGATGTATCTGGCGGCGCGGGCCGGCACGCTCAGCGAACTGGCCCGTGGCACCGGTGAGCCAGGGCCGCGGAGTGCGGCAATTGAGGCGTGGCGTCGTGCCTGCGACGCGGCGCCGTCCGGTGACCCCGCGCGCCCTGGCTATCTTGGGAGTCTGTCCCTGGAGTTGTGGCGCAGGAACGATCCAGTTCTGGGTGATGCCGAGGCCGCCATCGAGAACTGGAAGGCCGTCGTCGACGACGTGGCGGCACCGGCTGGCTGGCGGGTGCTCGCCGCGCGTTACTGCGCGGACGCCCTGACCGCTGCTGGCAACGAGATCGGTGCGCTCGGCTCGATGACCAAAGCGGTCGAGCTACTGCCGCTGGTGGCGACTCCATCCCTCCAGCGCGGCGAGCAGGAGGAACTACTCACGCCGTGGCAGCGGGTACCGCAGGATGCCATGGGGTTGGCGCTGTCTCTGGGGTGTGAGCGACAAGCCGTCGAGTTGCTCGACGCGGGCCGAGGCGTGCTGTGGTCGCACCATTACGGCGTTGAGGCGGCGCTCGCCGACCTGGGCAGGGTGGACCGGGACCAAGCCGACCACCTCACTGCCCTGCGCACTGACATGTCCCGGGCGGTGCGCGGCCACTCCGGCCTGCGGCGGGCGGGCGCGGTCCGCCGATGGGCGGAGGCGACCGAGCGGGTGCGCGCTGAGGTACCTGGCTTCTCACGTTTCTTGCTGCCTGCGGAGTATGACGAGTTGCGCGCCGCCGCAAGTGACGGGCCGGTCGTCGTCATGGCGGCAGGCGCAGTCGGCGGTGTCGCCTTGGTGGTCACGGCGGACCGCCCGCAGCCGCAGAAGATCGAGTTGCCCAAGCTGACAACGGAGGCAGTCGACCGGCACACCGAGCGCCTGGTTGAGGCATGGGACGAAATCGCCCGGGACCCCTCAGGCCCAGTCGGCGCGATGGGCATAGCTGCTCTTGCCGACTGCCTGGATGACACGCTGCCGTGGCTGTGGGCATCGGCAGCGAAGCCGGTGCTCGACAAGCTTTCACTCCCGGCCTGCGCGGACGGTGTGCTGCCGAGGCTGTGGTGGTCTCCGGTCGGTCGCTTGGCCTTGCTGCCGTTGCACGCGGCCGGGATACCGGTCGTAGGGGAGTCGGTACTCGACCGTGTCGTGCCCTCCTACACGCCGAATCTCATCAGCCTGCTGCGCCTGCAGCGCCGCCGTGCTGCTTGGCGGGACACCGGCCCCGAGCCGATGCTGCTACCGGTTGCCGTGCCCGGGAATCCTCCACTGGTCCAAGCCGTTACCGAGGCCCGCGCGGTGGCGGAGCATCTGGGCCAGCACGCGGCGCCGGTGCTGCTCGGGAAGGAGGCGACAGCGGATGCCGTACTGCGGCAGCTCGCCGCGTACGACTGGGTCCACTTCGCCTGCCACGGAGTTCGCCCTGTGGGTTATCCGTCTTCCGGAGACGCCGGAGGGCTGGGACTGCATGACCGGATGCTGCGGGTACTGGAGCTGGCCGGCGCGCGGGAGCGGCGGGGCGGGCTGGCCTTTCTGTCGGTGTGCTGGGGCGCTGGGGGTAGCAGCAAGCTGCCGGGTGAGGCCATCCATCCGGCAGCCGCGCTCCAAGTGGCAGGGTACGAGCACGTCATCTCGGCGATGTGGACGCTCCAGGACGGTTCCGCGGTCAACGCGGTCAAGGCGTTCTACAACACCCTTGTCCCGGAGGGCGCCAACGGGCTTTCGGCCCAGGGCGCGGCTCGCGCCCTGCACAGCACCGTACGGGCGCTGCGGCGAAGTCACCCGGGCTCGCCCCACATCTGGGCGCCCTACGTGCACTTCGGACTGTGAACTCCCCGCACCATCACGGCGTGGATCCGCCCGGAGGCGGCGGACCGCCCGGCCAGGCAAGTGGGACCGTCGGGTGCTCGTAGCGCATCTGCCGGGCTCGTCCGACGGGCTGCCGCAGAAGTGTGCTCAGCGTCCGGTTCTGTGCGTACTCGGCATCCCGGTCGGCGGGCAACGGCAGGTGCAACGCGATGAGCAGGTCGAAGCGATGCAGGTCGAACGCGGCAGCGACGCACTCGCCATAGGCGACAGCGGCCTGGACAGCGGCGGAGTAGGCCAGCCATGCCACCAGCACAGGAGCCAGACAGAGCAACCGCCACCATTCGGATTGCCACAGCAGGACCAGCGCTGCTGGCGTCACCAGCAGACTGGTGGCGCTCAGCCGGGCCGAGGCGTCCAGCCACATCCTCCGGTCAGCGACGGCGGCCCGTACCGGCTCGGCCAGCAGTGGTTCGAGTCGCGGCCAGACGACTACTGCGTCCAGTCCATACTGCCGACCGGCCCGTCGCTCCGCCGCGGCCAAAGCATTGCCGAACGCCGTCGGACGCAACAGATAGTCCTGGTCCGGATAGCGGCTACGCTGCCAGGCCAGTCGCACCCAAGCCTCCTGACGTTCCGGCCGGCCAGCGGGAGCCGTCACATTAACCAACCCTCGGCGCCGCTTCTGGAACGCGATCCCCACCCGGGCCACCGGACGCACGGCCCAGCGGGCGAACCACCGTGGTCGGGTCGGCCAGTAGCCTTCCAGCAGACGTAGCAGCGGCAGTTGCAGCGGCATGGAGATTGTCCCAGCGAGGGCAGTCGCCAATACGAGGAGCACGACTTCTCCGATGCCCAGCTTCGCCGCTGTCTCCCACGCCCTGGAGAAGCGGACCGCATCCGGCGCGCCTGCCCAGATCAGCACCAGCAGAAACAGGCTAACGGCGGCCGTCGGAACCGTGGCCACCACGAAGAAACGCGGCCCGTAGGCTCTGTCGAGTGGCTTGGCCAGCGCATCCAGTTTCACGCGGTTCCCCCGCTGTCAGTTCGATTCCAGTTCCAAAGGACCATGCGCCGGATCCACCGCACACAGTGGCGGGTTCTCATCGTCGAACTCGAACAGATACTGCACATAGCGGCACCCAGAATCCCGGCAGCGGGCGGTCAACTGCTCCGGATACGTCGAGTAGCCGGGAAGGCCGAGCATGCCCGCTCCCGGATCGCTGCGCAGCCCTTCCGCGCCCTCGGCACGCTCGCGAGGGACGGTGCCCACCAGGGTGTGGCCAGCCTTGAGCCGCACTGCGGCAAGCCCAGGCTCGGCGGCGAAACGCTCACGCAGCACGCCCAAGAGTTCCTTGCGCGGCGGTCCGTCGGACACATCCACCGTCGGAAGGGCCACATCCTCGCCAGCGCCAGCATCCAGGAACATCTCATACTTCTTCCGCAAGTCGTCCGCGCCCACCGCACCCCCACATGTCAGGCAGTCTCGCCCGTGACCCTAATGATGCCCGGCTCAGGCGGCCCGGCTGAAGCCCCCGGCCGTCAGGTCCTGCTCACGCAGCGGCGTGAAGCCGACGTGGAGTACTCGCCGAACTGGTTGATGTTCCCGGTCAGGTAGGGCGAGATGTGGGCCAGGTCCCCGGGGCCGATCTCTCAACCCCCTTCCAGTAGCTGACGGACGATCTCGGAGCTGCCCAGAGCGTTTCATCACCTTCTCCTGCTCGACTGGGTCGTTGTCGGCGATGACGCCGCGGTTGCCGAAGCCGATCCACTGCGAGAAGCCGTTGAATGCTTCGGTCTTGATCGTCGCTGCCGTCACCCGCCGGCGAAGCGCTGGATCGGAGAGGTAGCGCAGCAGCTGGACGGTGCGGATCACGCGGCCGACCTCGCGGAACGCGGCGTAGGTGGCGTTCTTCTTTGAGCCCGAGCGCAGCCGCTTGAGTAGCGTGGACGAGGAGATCGCCCCCTCCCGTACGGAGAGGGCGACCTTCATCAGGTGCCGGAACTGGGACTCGATCAGGTCCCAGTCGATGACGTTCTTCCCGGCCTCACCGAACAGGGCGTCGATGTGCACGTACTCGGTGGTCTTGCTGGGCCGGTAGAAGGTCAGGCCCTTCCAGTTCCTGATCCTGGGCATGAGATCGAAGCCCAGTAGGTGCGCGAGCGCGAACACCGGCTGGGACTGGCCCTGGGTGTCCGCGTGCACGGTGGTGGGCTTGACCTCGGAGGAGTTCTTGAGCAGGCCCTCGATGATGTAGACGGCCTCCCACACGCCGCACGGGATGAAGTGCGTGAACAGCGCTACGTACGTGTCGGAGATGTGGTGGTAGGCGATGCCGCCCGGCTTGCCGTACCGCACGGAGGTCTCGGCGAGCAGGTTGTCGAGGTAGGTGTCCATGTGGGTGCCGTCGGCGGCGACCGTGGTGCCGTCGCCCCACGCCTGGGAGATGTCCAGGCGGGCGTGCGCGTTGACCAGGTCGGCGATCGCCTCGTTCAGCAGCACGATGGAGAAGTGCCGGTTCGCCACGTAGGCCAGCTCGTGCCCGCTCACGCCGGGGATGTGCCGGGCGGCTTCGTACGGGCCCATGTTGGTGCCCTTGACGAAGGTCGTGATGACGTAGCGGCCGAAGGGATCGTCCAGCTGCCGGCGAAAGGAGACCGCGTCGAATCCGTCGGTCTCGCCCTCCTCGCACAGGCCGACCTCGACCAGGTAGGTGCCCAGCTTCTCCTGCACGACCTCCCAGTCCAGCAGCTGCTTGGACCAGTCCGCGTACTCCTCCGAGCCGACCACCGCGACGTCGCCGGTGCGCAGTTCCTCGGCGAGCGCGGTGAAGACCATCGCCTCGAAGTGCTTGCGCACGAACTGCCCTGTGCGGGTCTTGTCGAGTACGGCCTTGCGCCAGTTCTGCGTGGCGAAGGAGATGTCCACCTTCTTGCCCTCCTCGTCGAAGGCGGTGATGTACTCGCCGCGGGCGCCCTGGTGCCGCATCGCGTGCGCGAGCGCGTCCGAGACCCGCCGGTCCTCGGAGGTCTCGGTGAACTCCAGCTTCTCGGCCAGGTCGAACATCACCGCGCGGTCCCGGCCGATCTGCCCGTACAGCAGCACCTCCCAGAAGTTGCCGTGATGGGCGGAGACCTTCTCGATTTGCTCGTACTGCTGGTCGAACCCGCCGAGCTCCTCCACCGCCTTCGTCACGGCGCCGAGCGCGCCGGCCTGTACCAGCAGGGCCTTGGCCATCGCCAGGACCGCCGGGGAGACCTTGCCGCCCAGGCGCTGGGCGACCTCGTCCACCGGCGCCTCGTCGTCCAAGCCCTCCAGAGCCTCACGGACCTAGGCGGTCATGGCCGTGGCCTTCTGAACCGCCTGATGGGCGGGGCCACCGTCGTCGATGTTCTTGAGCACGGTGCGGTAGTTCCCGATCAGCGCCTCAACGATCTCCCGCTCGGCGAGCCGGATCTCCTCCAGCTCCTCCTTGGCTTTCTTGATCTTCGTCGCGACCCGCTTGCAGAACATCGTCGCCAGGTCGTCGCGGACCCGCATCCTCGCCTTGTGCGTCAGGCACGCGATCAGCGCGATCTGCTTGATGGGGGCGTAGTCCCGCAGCTCCGAGGCGTCCGTCGCGTCCGCTTCCCCGGCGAAGTCGGTGATCTTCCCCGTGGCCACCGAATCCATCCACACCGACGTATCGCCGAGCTCGTCCAGCCACTCCCGGCGCTTGGCCAGGTTCTTGAAATGCGACCAGGTCGGCCCCTTGGCAGGCTTCTTCAACCGGTTGAACAGCGTCGTGCCGTCCGCGTCGCGCTCCTCCAGCAGCCGCAGCAGCCCGGCCCGCTGAACGGGACTCATCCGGTCGTGGATGCCCTCGCGGATCGAGGCGTTCACCTCGGTGCGGATCTTCGAGGCCATCTTGTCGAAGGTAGAGAACCCGGGCAGTTCCAGCCCGGCCTCCACGACCTTCTCCAGCGCGATGTTGATGAGATCCCCGGGCCGGTTCTTCGCCGCGGCCTCCCTGCGGATCGACCGCTCGACAATCCGTCGGGCCTCGCCCTGGTCGTACTTCACGCCGACCTTCTTTCGGACCAGGCCCCGGTGGTGCTTGGCGGTCCGCTCCGCCCGGTACACCGGCAGCGTGCCCTCCGGCAGCTCCACCTGACGCCGTACGAACTCCACCACCTGCGCCGGCACGTCCTCCAGCGCGGGGAAGCAGCCCATGCGTTGGTACGACTTCAGCACCAGCAGCAGGGCCAGCAGATGCTCGTCACCATCCGTGGCATCGGCCGCCCACTGAAGCTCATCGCGCGTCGGCGAGAAGAACAGATGCAGCTCATGCGCGGTGATCAGCCGCTTGAACCGCGGGTACGCGGTCCGCTCGATCGAGGTCACAATCCCGCCCCGGGCCCAGACGACAACAACATCAACACCAACGACACTGAGCCGAACGGGTGACGGGCCGAGAGGCGCTCAGGGCTCCAAGATCAACTCATTGCCCCTTTGACCCGTATCTCGGCGATACCCCGGCAGCGGCTGCACCCGCTGCCGCGCGAGCCGTTCACCGCGACCTTCGGCTCCACCCGCCGGGTCACCTGGGAATCGACGATCTCGGTCGAAGCGGTCCGCTACTCGGTCCCGAACGAGCTGATCGACACCCGTGTCTGGGCCCGTTTCCACGGCGACGAACTGATCGTGACCGCCGTCGACGAGGACGGCTCCGCCGACGAGGTCGCCCGCCACCTGCGCGGCGAGCCCGGCTCGCCGGTCCTGGCCGATGACCACTACCCGCCGCGCGAGGACAAGGAAGGCGACCGGACCCCGAAGGCGGCCACACCGCACGACGAGCCCGGGCGAGGGAGGGGAGCTACGCGGTGATTCTGTCCCTGGCAGCGGTGTCGTCGTCGAAGGTCATCTCCGGCGCGGGCCGGCGGAGGCCCTTGGTCAGGACGGCCAGGTAGACGACGCCGATCGCCAGCCAGACGCCGCCGATCTGGAGCGCGACGTCACCGAGCTTCGTGAGCAGGTAGAGGGACGCGCCAGCGCCGATGGCCGGCATCACCAGGTACGAGAAGAGGTTGGGGGTGCGGCCGTGTCTGCGCTCTCGGACCAGGTGGGCGATCACGCAGACGTTCACCACGGCGAAGCCGAGGAAAGCGCCGAAGTTGATGAAGGAGGTGGCTGTGGTCAGGTCGAGTTTCATGGCGATGACACCGGCGGCCGCGGTCAGCAGCAGGTTCGGCACAGGCATGCCGGTCTTCTTCGACAGGTTGCCGAAGACGGCCTTAGGCAGTGCGCCGTCGCGTCCCATGACGTACATGAGGCGGGCAGCGGAGGCTTGCAGGGCTATACAGGAGGCGATGGATCCGGCGATGGTGACGAAGTTGATGATCTCCGCGTACGTCTCGCCGCCGACTTGGACCTTCAGGTGGTAGGCGGCCGCGTCGACGTCGGCGAACTTCGCGCCGGGATGGACCAGTTGCATCACGAAGGACAGCACGATGAAGATCGCACCGGCGGCGATGACGCAGCCGATAATGCCTCGGCCGATCGTTTTCGCCCCGCCCCTGGCCTCCTCGCCGAGGGTGGAGACAGCGTCGAAGCCGAGGAAGGAGTAGGCGGCGATGGCGGCGGCAGCGGTGATGGCGCCGATCGAAGTGCCGGAGTTCCAGAGGGAGTCGGTGACCGGGGCGGAGGAGCCTTGCTTGCCGAGGAAGACGACGCACAGGGTGGCGAAGAGGACCAGCGAGCCCAACGCGACAAACATCAGGACCTTGTTGACGCGGTCCGCGAGCTTCATGCCGAAGGCGTTGATGCCGGTGGTGATGCCCACCGAGACGATCAGCCAGGCCCACTTGGGCACGTCGGGGAACTGGGCGTTGAAGTAGATCGCGGTAATGAGCCAGCCGACCATCGGGATGAAGAAGTAGTCGAGCAGCATCGTCCAGCCGGACAGGAAGCCGATGCGGCTGTCGAGCATTCTGCGGGCGTAGGTGTACACGGAGCCAGAGCCCGGTACGGCGCGTGCCATCTTCGCGTAACTCAGCCCCGTGAGCAGCATCGCGAGGGTGGCGACGGCGAACGCGGTCGGGGCTACGCCGCCGCTGGTGGCGGCGACCACGCCGAAGATGGTGACGACGATGCCGGGGGAGATGTAGGCCAGGCCGAAGAGGACGACGGAGACGAGGCTCAGGTCGCCCTTCAGTCTCATGGTGTTCCCAGTTGTCTCGCTCTTCATTGTGGTGGCTCCTCGGTGGTGTGGGCGGGGTTCCAGGTGGCGGGGTCGATGCGGCCCCCGTACAGCGGGAGCTCGAGGGCTGGGTCGCCGGGGCGGAATTGGTCCCAGATCCGGTTGAGACCGGCGGTGCCGTAGCGGCGGACGTTGCTGACCTCGTCGAGGTCGATCACGTCGGTGAGGGTGGAGTCGCCGGCGTCGACGGCTTCGGCGCGCACCGTGCCCTGTGGATCGATGACGAGGCTGCGGCCAATCCCGGATGGGGCGGCGGAGTTGACGCTGGCGACGAAGACCTGATTGGAGATGGCGTTGGCGCGGCTGAGGACGACTTCCTGCGCGCGGTCGCTCGTCGGCGTGCGGACCACGTTGACGATCAGCTCTGCGCCCATCCAGGCCAGATGGCGGGAGATCTCTGGGAACCAGGTGTCGTAGCAGATGGACAGTCCGATGCGGCCGACCCCGGCGAGGTCGACGACCTCGAACCGGTTGCCGGGTGTGGTCGTCTCGTAGGGGCGCCACGGGCAGATCTTGCGGTACGCGGCGAGGCGCTCGCCCTGCGGCGAGTAGACGGGCGCCGTGTTGTGGATGCGGTCGTCGGTGCCTCGCTCGTAGACGCTGCCGGGTACCAGCCAGATGCCCAGGTCCCCCGCGAGCTTGGCGAAGGCCGCATCGCGTTTGCCGTCGAGCGGCTCGGCGGCATCCTCTGGGGCGGCGAGGTCGCCGGGGGCGCTCTCGCCGAGGTGCAGTTCGGGGTAGACGACGAGGGCGCCGGGTGGGCGCATATTGACGCGCCGCTCCACGTCGGCGGCAAAGCCTGCGAGGTCGTCGGCCGGGCGGCCGGGCGCCTGGGCGAGGATCAGGGGCAGGGGGCGGGCCATGCGGGAACACCAGCCAATCGAAGGGAGGGTTGAGAAGAAGTCGACGGAGATTCGGGCGCCGGTAGCCAAAGATTCCGGTGCGGTAAGAATGCGACCAGTCAGCCATAGCCTCAAATACTTGTGAGGGTTGATAATCATGCCTTTGAGGCATGAAGACGTCATGCCACCTCCGTCTCCCGAGGGACCACCGCTATGGAAATCCGAGTGCTGCGCTACTTCCTGACCATCGTGGAGACCGGTTCCGTCACCAAGGCTGCCGAAGTGGTCCGCGTCGCCCAGCCCTCGCTGTCGCGCCAACTGCGCAGTCTGGAAGGGACCGTGGGGATGACGCTCTTCGACCGCGGCGGCAACCGGCTGGTCCTGACGGCGGCCGGCCGGCGCTTCCTTCCCCTGGCCCGCGACCTGGTCGCCCGCGCGGACGCCGCCGCGGCCGCGGTCGGTGCGCTGGCTGCCGGTCGTACCATGCGGATCACTGTGGCGGCGCCGCCCACCACCATCACCGACGTGATCGCGCCGTTCCTGGCCACCTGGGGGCCGGAGGATCCGCTCGTCACCGTGCAGGCGGAGAGTCCCGCACTTGCGTACCAGGCCCTTGCGAGGGGCGCTGATGTAGCCATTTCCTCGGCATCTCTGCGGCGCCGTTTCGCCGGAATCCCGGTTGCCCGCCTGCCGCTGTGGGCCTACGTCCGTGCCGACCATGCCTGGGCGGACCGGGACCGCGTCACTATTGGGGAACTCGCCGCGGAGCCCCTCATCGTCCTCACCCCGGTGCACGGCACCCGACGCATCCTGGACCATGCCGTGCAGTGCGCGGACGCCTCGTACGACATCGTGCTCGAATGCGACACCCCGCACGTCGCACAGGCCATGGCGGCTTCGGGCCATGGTGTCGCGGTGGTCTCCGACGATCCCCGCTTCGACCTGCACCCGCTGCTGATCCTCGACAGCACGGGCGAACCGCTTCAGATCCACCTGCACGCGGCGTGGGACGCCAGCCACTACGCGCTGCACAGCATCGAGGCATTCGCGGTCGGGTTGTCACGCTACTGCGTCGAGCGGTACGGGCCACAAGTCGCCGCCCGACTGTGAACTGCAGCGACGACTCCAGACCAGGGCCCTCACCACGACGCCAAGCGCGACCGCACGCAGACCCGACGGCCGACAGGGCCAAGGAGAGCTGGAGGTATGCCTGGCAAGCAGCCTGGCCAGACCGGGCAGGCATTGGACGACGGCCCCGGCGCGCCCCACCATTCGGCGATATCCCGCACCAGCCGCCAGCCCGAGAGGACCTCGGACCATGCCAAGACCGTTCCACACTCGACGGCTACGCCGTGCCGTCGCCACTGCCGCCGTGCTCGCGGGGCTGTTCGCCGTCCCGCTGCCGACGATGGCGGCGCCCGCCGCAACCGCACCCGTACCGGGTGATCCGCTGACCGGAAGCGGTGCGGTGAACCGGACCGAACTCACCGCCGGCCAACTCACCGGGGGCAGCGCCGAGGACACCGTGCCCGACAGCGCCTTCGCCCTGCCCGCGCAAGCGGCACCACCCACCCACAGCTTCGAAGGCACCCTCACCCTCGCAGGCCTCTCCACCGCCGGCGGTTTCCGCGCGCTGAAGGACCCGCACGGATATGGAGACACGGCGGCAACCCGGCACCTGCCACCGGTCGACATCGCACTCGTGCAGAACGGCAGCCACCTCGTCCCGGCGAAGCGCGGGTTGCAGTACACGGGGAACCAGGCGTGGAACCTGGCGGTGGGACCCGGCCGCGCGTGGAGCGAGGACGGCGACGGCGAACGCACCCGTGCCTCCCTGCCGTTCGCGCTCGTCGAGCGCAACGCCAACTGCGTGCACAACGGCGCCCTGATGTTCCTCTTCGACGCCACATCGATCTCCGAAGTCCGCTACCAGATCACCACGGAGACCTGCGAGTACTTCCAGTTCGACATGTGGGGCCAGGTACCGGCCGACTACCGGCCCGGCCCCGTCGACAGCGCCGGGAACCTGCGCGACGCGTACGCCTCCGAGGCCAAGGACCGGCTCCCGGCCAAGCCCCTCTCGGCGCTGGCCACCGACTACCCGGACAGTGGGGTGGACGTGGCGAAGTTCGGCTCCGGCATCACGCCGTCCGCGCTGAGCACCTTCGGCGTCTACTTCGGCGGAGTCCACTATGTGGGCAACTGCCGGACCCGGCGCGGGGAGTACCCGTTCTGCGGCCAGATGCTGCTGCCTTCGTACTCGACGGCGAAGTCGGCGTTTGCGGGAACCGCCATGCTGCGTCTGGCGCAGCGATACGGCCCGGCCGTGGCCAAGCAGAAGCTCTCCGACCGAATCCCCGAGACCACCTGCAACACTGCCTGGAGGGGCGTCACCCTCGACCACACCCTCGACATGGCCACCGGGAACTACACTTCGCGCGGCTACGAGGCCGACGAATCGGGCCGCACCATGGCGGACTTCTTCGCAGCCGAGTCCTACGCCGACAGGATGCGTCTCGCCCTGTCCTTCCCGCGTAAGGCCAACCCCGGCAGCAAGTGGGTCTATCACACCTCGGACACCTTCCTCGCCGCCCGCGCGATGGACAACTACCTCCAGGACAAGACCGATTCGGACGCCGACATCTTCGACATGCTCCGTGACGACGTGCTCGAACCCATCGGAGTCGGGCCCGACTCCCTCGTCTCCTCCCGCACCGACAACAGCCCCAGCGGGGCACCCTTCGGCGGCTACGGCATGTTCTGGACGCAGGACTCCGTCGCCCGGTTCGCGAAATTCCTCAACAACGACCACGGCACCGTCAACGGCACGCAGATACTCGACCCGAAACTGCTCGCGGCCACCATGCAACGCACACCGCAGGACCGGGGCATGACCACCACCGGCACCAAGCCCATGAAGTACCAGAACGGCTTCTGGGGAAAGAAGTTCACCTCCGCCGACAATCCCGCCTACACCAGCCCCTTCTACGTACCGTTCATGTCGGGATACGGCGGCATCACCGTCGCGATGATGCCGAACGGCGCCACCTACTACTACTTCAGCGACAACAACGAGTTCAGTTGGAGCGCCGTCGTCGCCGAAGCCCACAAGCTAGCGCCCATGCCCAGCAAGGCAGTTACTGCGAGGTAGCCCCCGTCGAGCGCTCCCTTTCGGGTGGGGGCTCGCGTCTCGAGCAGTCGCCGGTTCTTCAGGAGGATGCGGTGCATGGGGGTGCGGCTGGTGCCGAAAAGTACCGCGAGAGGTTCTGAGGCCAGGGCAGCCCGTAGGTGGAGCACAGTGGCCAGAACCTGATCGGGGAAGGCCAGCCGGGGCGGGCGGCCTCGGTCTCGAGCGCGACAGCAGGTGCGACTTGCCGGTTCCCGAGTCGCCGATCAGGCAGAGCGGCAGGCCCTTCCTGACCCCTTCGCAGGTGGCGAGGGAGTGGATGACGGCGGGGTCGATGTGGGGGTTGGCCTCGAAATCGAAGGCTCGCAGTTACTTCTCCCTCGGGAAGCCGCGGCCTTGATCCGTCGCTCGGAGCGTCGGCGGGCCCGGTCGTCGCATTCGACCATCAGCAGTTCGGCGAGGAACCCGCGGTAGGACATCTGGTCGCGGGCGGCTGCCTCGGCAAGCGCGGGGAACTGGGCCCGGATGGTGGGCAGCCTGAGCATCCGGCAGGCTTGGTCCACGGCGGCGTCGGCTGCCTGTTCGGTCAGGCCGCGGTGGCGTGTGAACGTCACGGCATCTCTCCCTGGGTGGCGGTGCGGTTCGGCCGGCTGCCTCTGTCGTAGCAGCTGGTCGTAGGCCGCAACCGAGGGCAGCGGCCGGGTGTCGGGCGGCAGTTGGGTCAGCCGCCGTTCGGTCGGGAAGGTCACATTGGCCCGTTCCGGCTCCGCCGGAGCGAGAGGGGCAACGACCTCGTCGGCTTCAGCCGCTTTCCGCGCTTCCAGGGCGACCGCGTCCGCGGTCAGGGCGCCGGCTCGTAAGGCTGCGGCGAGCCCGGCGACCAGATGCTCGTGGGCGATGTGGCGGCCAAGCAGGAGTACTTCGATCAGGGCCCGCGTGCCGTCCCGGTCTCCGTGAGCCTTGCAGGCCGCCGCCCACCACGCGTCGTGGACAGGGGTGAACTTTCCTGCCGACCGGGCCTGTTCGAGCGCCGTCGCTCCGGGAAACGCGCCGGGCTTTCTGGCCAGGGCTTCCAGGTAGCGGTCCAGATTCAGTCGGACCTGGCCTTTGGCAATCAGCCGTTCGTGGCGGGCGGCTTCCTTCTGGCCGTGGTAGACCACCAGCTCGGATGCGTGCAGCTCCGAGGTGGCCGTCATCAGCCACAGCCCGGCCGGTTCCTGGCCGGGAGGCCGAGGTTCAGAGAACGGCGCGGTGGGTTACGAGGCGGCTGCTTCCTCAATCGTCTGTCGCATCTCCAAGAAGCGGTCGACGCCAGTGATCTCGCAGAGGCGTCGTACCTGCGCGGAGGGTGCGACCACCCGCAGCGTTCCCATCTGGTGGGTGAGGATCAGCAGGTTCAGGAACGTCGAGTCGGCGAAAGTGACAGCGGAGGCGTCGAGGACGACCTTCGGATAGCGCCTCGCCGCGGTGTGCAGCGCCTGGCGCAGCGGTGCGATCGAGTCCAAGTCGTAGTCGCCGGCGGCGGCGATCACCCAGGCCCCGCGGTACTCGTACTGCCGCACCACGGGTGGGTGCGAGGCGTGCACAGTGATCTCCTCCAGGGTTAGCGTCCCGCTGGTGCTGCTCGTGCACGTCGACAAGGCGGCCTCGTTCCAGGACACCTCAAGCTCCTTTTGTGACTCTCCCCTGCGGGAGCACGCCGTCGATTACCGGAAAAGTATGTCATGCAACCTGCGTCGCCTAGAGTGCTGGCTATGGCCGCAGTACCTGACTCCCACACCGGATGGACGTTCATCACCAGCCACGCACGCGTGCTGGCAGCCATCGCCGACAATCCCAACATCCGTATCCGTGACATCGCCGCCCACTGCCGACTCACCGAGCGTGCCGTATCACGGATCATCTCCGACCTGGAGCAGAACGGGTACCTCTCACACACCCGCGAAGGACGCCAGAACACCTACCGCATCGATCCCGCCAAGGTGCTGCGCCATCCCGCCGAAGCCGGCTTGCCCGTGGCCTCACTGCTCTCCCTCCTCGTACAGGACGAAACCGAACGCACCCGCCCACCAGCCGCACACACGCAACCTCCGACCGACGCCACCGCCGCGAAGTAGACAAACCACCCCGGGCTCGTTCTGGCTTTTTCCGTCAGCTATGGAGTGGCCGGGGCAGGTCCGATGAGGCAGTCCAGCCGGGTGTAGAGGACGCGGGCGAGGTGGGCACGGTTCTGAACGCAGTGAGCGGTGCCCTTGAGCGGGACGGGCAGGCGGCTGTTGGCTTCGCGGAAGACGATGTCGGCGAGGACGCCGCGGCCGTCGTCCCAGGGCAGGGCAGCGGCCTGGCGCCGGACGTCGGCGGCGAGCGCGGGCGTGGCCGGTCAGTTGGAGGCCGCTCTGCTCGTAGTCGCGTGTCGCGAGCATATCCTTGCCGGTCCAGGCCAGGACGGCGCTGACGAGACGCTCGTACGGTTCGCGGTCGAGTGGAAGCCCTGCTTCGATCAATCCGGTGGGGTCGTACAGGACGCTGTGGCCGCTGGTGTGCATGGCGAGCCTCGATGCTGGGAGCGGTGCGGGCCACTGTCAGCGCCAAATTGTCCTTGCTACGCCCCCATTCGTCCTGCCACTCGCCGTGCTGACGAGGAAACGAGCCACGACCGGTCCGCGCGGGCCAGCAGCACCGGGGGAACACGTAGGCGGCCGGACCGGGGCCCAACCATGGTGCCGGCCCGGCAGCCCGGAGCCGCGGGCGCCCGCGGCTCCTTGGGGGTGCGGTGCGGGGGTGGTGGGGGCCGTCCCCGCACCGCGCGGTCAGCGTGAGGGCCAGGAACGCCCACTCCTCATCCGCCTGGCCGGGAACGGCCCGTCCGTCGATCTCCCATCGTGCGGCAAGCTCGGTGAAGATCGGCTCCGAGGCGCGGAAGGGGGCCGTTTCACTACCGCTTCGCTGCAGGCCGCTGACCGGCGTGAGCTGCATCGTCGTGGTCCCACCGGGTTCAACGCCGCCTTGGCCGTCCGGGTCACCCACGGGCCCGCACCACTTCGCGGAGGGCATCGCGGGCCTGGTCGGCGTTGAGGAGCAGAGCGAACTCTTCGAACGCCACCGCCATCACCGCGTCGGCCCTCACCGCCTGCCGCCGCATCATCAAACCCGACGGCACCCTCATGCTCGTCGAACCCAACGCCGAAGCCGACCCCACCACCAACACCCACCCCGTCGGACGACTCTTCATGGCCCTGTCCACCGTCCTGTGCCTGCCCGCCGCCGCAGCCCAGAACGGCCCCTCGCCCTCGGCAACCACCCAGGCGAAACAACCCTGCGCCACCTCGCCGAAGAAGCCGGATTCACCCACTGGCAACGCGTCGCCGAAACCCCCGCCGCGCCGTCTACGCCCTCAAACCCTGACCCCCAGAAACACCAACCCCATGCCCGCCCCACCCACACCCGCCATGGAGCACAGGACGGCCCGCGCATCCCTCAACGGACTGGAACGCCGCACGCTGGAACGCCGCCTCTACCAACTCCGCCCACACTCCCGAACCGCCGTCAGCCCGGAGCGCACCGCACTCGCCCGAGCCCTCGTCCACCTCCGCATCCGGCTCGGCGAAGACTTCAGGTCAGCTTTGACGCTGCGATGGCTAACGAGCTGGTGCGTGATTGCGCGTGAGGTGTTCTTGCTGGTGGGTGGCATGATCCGGATGTGGCGATCATGGTCAGTCGGACGGTTCTCGCGCATCAGGTGTTCACAGGGGTCTCTCGGGGGCATCTCGCTTACCTGATTGAGGAGTTGGCCGACCCTTGGCAGGCGGTGGTCGAGGGGCGTCGTCACAGAGCCCGCGGCGGGGCCAGGCGACGTGAAGCAGGAGCCGGTGTCCGGCATCGGCTGGTGTTCGTCGACCGGCTCGTGGCCACGCTGATTCATCTGCGGCACGATTTGCCGCATGCGGCGTTGGGGCTGCTGTTCGGCGTCGATCGCTCCACCATCACCCGTGCGATCGGCGAGATGCGAGGGCTGCTGGCCGAGCGGGGATGTGCGGTCCCGGACCGGCCCGGCCTGCGGCTGCGGACCTTGGCGGATGTGTTCGCATACGCCCAGGCCGAAGGCATCGAGCTGCGGCTGGACGCCACCGAAGTCCAGGTCCGTCGGCCCCGGCCGGCCGCGGCGGACGCCGTGCCTTCGTCTCGGGGAAGAAGAAGCAGAACACGATGAAGGCCACCGTCGTCGCCGACCATGAGGGCCGCACGCTCTGGACCGACGCCCTGCGACCAGGGCGGATGCATGACGCGACCGCTGCACGCAACGAGGGCATCGGTACCTGTTTCCAGCGCTTCTCCGACGTTGAAGTCCTTCTGGACGACGGCTACCTCGGACTCCGCCGCGACCATCCCGGCCAAGCGGTGACGCCGCCGAGGAAGGGAAACAAGATCAGCCCTCCCGAGGTCCTCGAAGCCCGCCTACGAGCCCGGCACCGGCACTCCTCGAAGCGCATCACCGTCGAACACGCCCTCGCCGATCACAAACGCTGGAAGCAATTGGTCCGCTGGACCCACCGCCGGGAGAATCTGCCCGCCACCTACCGGGCCATCGCCGGCCTCGTCTCCGACCGCAACACCACCGACTGACAAAAACCCCCCGGTCAGGCATCCACGTCTCAAACGCAATCACGCACCAGCTCGTAAGCTCAACAGCCTCAAGAACACCTCCACCGAAGGACGCCCTCAACAGGTCGAACTCGGCATGCCCGTCTTCACTGACAACGCACCACCGCCTCAAACTGATGCGAGAGAACAGAGGCCGTAGGGCTGACACCCCGAAGCGGGCCAGCAGCGGCCCGCCCATGAGCTTGGGGCCGTCTCCGCCGCTTGCGTGGTCGCCTTGGGCCTCACCGTCCCCGTTCGTTGTGGTGGGACTGGGCAGCGATGCGAGCGTCCAGCCGGAGCAGGCGCCACTGCAGGAAGAATGCGGTGGGGAAGCTGAGGAAAAGAAACCCGAAGGGCAGCCCAATCACGAGGAAGTTCACGAGGTTGGAAGGTCCCGTCAGGTCTTCAATGGCATTTTCCACCCAGTGGGCGAAGAACACGAAGGCGAAGGTGGCCACGAAGATGTAGCAGCACCGGTTCCGCCACCGTTCGAGGGCGTGTCTGCGCCGTAGGATCGCGGTGTCGCCGCCGGTCGCGGTCATCGTGAGCCCAAGGTCCCGCCGCCGGATCGCATCCAGGCGCCGGTTCAGGAAGAAGTGGCAAGACCCCAGTACGGCGGCGATCCCTACCGAGACGAGGAAGAAGATCAGAAGCGGCGGACTCACCTCCCCGTCTTCTCCTACGCGGAACTCCTGGTAGCCCTTCACGAAATTGATCAAGGCGATGGCCCCGTAGACCGGCCCTTCGAAATGGCTCAGCCGGCGCTTCGCGTGCCACAGTCCAGTCGCACGGGCAGCCAGGGCGGGATCTTCAGGCAGGGGCACCGCGTCGTCCTCGCCGGGTGGCGGCCCGAGACCGGGTACTACCACGGGACCCCCCGCCCCGCCGGCGCCCCACGTGGTCCGGACCAGGGAGAGCGTGATGCGACGCACCATGCGTTCGGGAACCCGGGCTCGGCGGATGAAGAACAGCGTGAGCGCCCAGACGATCCCTCCTACCAGCGTCAGCAGGTAGGCGCCATTCCCCTGTGAATCCCACGCCCAACGGCCGACCAGATACTCCGGTCCGAACCAGGCCAGCAGCAGCCCCCAGAAGCAACCCACGGGGATCAGGACCACGCACATGAGAGTGATCGCGATGCGGCGCACAGCAGGGCGGGGCGGTCGCCCGACGGGCATTGCCGCAGGTCCGCCACCACTACGCGGGGACACCGGAACAGTCATCCGTTCGGTCACCTCTGAGCGCCCTGATGATTGAGTCTCCCTCCAGGATCCCGCAATTCGTCTCACAGCGCCTGCCCGAACGATTCCGGCGGTGCCGATCCCGACGAGCAGATGGGACTTGCCGACGCGGCATCGCCGTTCAGTACCAGCGGTCGGTCCTCGCGGAGCCAAGGGACGAGTGAGACGAGATCGGGCGGACGCTTGCCTGTTCCGACCAGCTGAGACCGCGGGGCGGATCTATGTCCTCTAGGCACTGTTTCTCGGATCATGTTCTGAGCCAGATGACGAGGGTTGCGAGGGTGATGGTGCCGAGGTAGATGTAGGCGCGCTTCTCGTAGCGGGTGGCGACGGCGCGGAAGCCTTTCAGGCGGTTGATTGCGCGTTCGACGGTGTTGCGCTTCTTGTATCGCTCGCTGTCGAAGCCGGTGGGACGGCCGCCTCGGGAACCGCGACTCTTGCGGTGTCTCTGCTGGTCGAGGCGTTCGGGGATGGTGTGCCGGATGCCGCGTCGTCGCAGGTAACGACGGTTCTTCCGAGAGGTGTAGGCCTGGTCCGCCAGGACATGGTCGGGCCGGCTCCGGGGCCTGCCGACTCCGATGCGGGGCACGGAGACCTGCTCCAGCACTCGCTCGAACTGGGGGCCGTCACCGTAGTGTCCGGGTGTCAGGACGAGGGCGAGGGGCCGGCATCGCCCGTCGGCGGCAAGGTGGATTTTGGTGGTGAATCCGCCGCGGGAAC
Source organism: Streptomyces sp. NBC_00690 (assembly GCF_036226685.1). Lineage (NCBI taxonomy): Bacteria > Bacillati > Actinomycetota > Actinomycetes > Kitasatosporales > Streptomycetaceae > Streptomyces > Streptomyces sp. NBC_00690. The sequence goes on along the minus strand of NZ_CP109009.1, from coordinate 678,129 downwards.
GTCCCAGACACTCGCCGATCTGACCACTTCCTCCAGCCGGACCGTCAGTTTCCGCAACACCGGATCGACCTGGTTCGTCCCCCCAGCGATCCCCTTTTGAGGATCTGCGGCCGCCGGTGTCTTCCTCGCGCCGGCGGCGTGCTGGTGGGCCCGCACAGCTGTCGAGTCCACCGAGACGTCCCAGTCGATCTGGCCCGCAGCGTCCTCGGCCGCCTGGATCCGCGACAGCAGCATCGTCCATGTTCCATCCGCTGACCAGCGGCGATGGCGTTTGTAGACGGTCTCCCACGGCCCGAATCGCTCCGGCAGATCCCTCCACTGCACGCCCGTCCGGACCCGGTAGAGGACCCCGTTGATCACCCGACGGTGGTCACTCCATCGGCCCCCGCGGGCCCCACCAGGAGGCAAGAACGACTCCAACTGGTCCCACTCCGCATTCGTCAGATCACCACGGCCCATACAAACAGCCTGACCCCAACACCCCACGCACGTCAGGAGATCCGAGAAACAGTGCCTAGTGCCGCATCAGGCAACGTTTGCCCTGGTGACGACTTCGCGTAGTTGGTGGTCGCCGGCGTTTTTGTTCCGCCAGATGATGTAGCGGCGGATCATGCTGCCCTGGGCCTTGTGGCTGGGGTGGTCGGTGCCGTCGAGGGCGAAGTAGCGCAAGGCTGTGAACTGGGCCTCGATGCGGTTGAGCCAGGAGCTGTTGGTGGGTATGTAAGCGATCTCGACGTTGTTCGCCGCTGCCCACGTCCCGACTCGCTGGCACCGTTTCGTCGTCAGGTGCGGGGAGTAGTTGTCACAGACGATTGCAATGCGCACGTCCGCCGGGTGCAGGGAGCGTAGGTAGCGGCAGAACTCCAGGAACTTCGATCGGTTCTTGGTGTTCTTGATGTGGCCGTAGAGCTGGTCCTTTGGCGAGGTCGTAGGCGGCGAACAGGTGCCGCACCCCGTGCGGGCGGGTGTAGGTCGCCCGTCGGCGGGGCCGGGGATCCCGGTCGGGATCCTTGTGTCGGCCCCCGCGCTCCGCCCACTGCCTCCCGGGGTGGGGCTGGAGGTTGAGCGGCCCGAACTCGTCCATGCAGAAGACGACTTCGGGTTCGCCTTCCTCGGGTATGACCGCGCCGTCGGCGATCGTATAGAGGTGCTCGACACGTGCCTTCTTGGCCGCATAGTCGGGGTCGCGGGAGGTCTTCCAGGTCTTCACGCGTGGAAACGAGACGCCTTCCTCGCGGAGCAGGACCCGAAGTCCCTCGTGGCTGATGTCGTCGACCACCCCCTCGGCGACCAGGAAGTCGGCCAGCTTGGCCAGGCTCCAGGTCGAGAACGGCAGGCCGTGCTCGGCCGGCTTGGACTTGGCGACCTTCTTGATCTCCCGGCGTTCGGGCAGTGCGACAGTCCTGGGCCGGCCGCCTTTGTACTTGGGGTAGAGCGAGTCGAAGCCGTCGGAGTTGAAGTTGTGGATCACGTCCCGAACCCGGTCCGCGCTGGTGAACGTCACTTCCGCGATCTTCGCCACGGGCATGCTCTGCGCCGATAACAGCACCATCTGGGCCCGCCGCCAGGTCACCACCGACCCAGTTCCTCTGCGGACAATCTGCAGCAACCGTCTGCCCTCGTCATCGTCAATATCCCGGACCCGCACATGCTCAGCCACGTGATCATTCTGACCGTCCAGTGCCCTCCAGCGCCTTCGCGCACCATTTCGCTGAAAACTCGTCAGTTGCGCTGATCAATCTGCATGTGCGGACGAACGGGTTTGGTGGGAAAGTTAGGGAATGGGACTACCTCGTCGGTCGATCGGAGCGAAGGCCTCGAACTGTGCCCCATTGGCGAAGCTGAGTCGAAGCCATGTGAAATTGCTCGTTAAGGCGGGTATAGCGGATGACGGATGAACATTTGCTGACTGGGTCAGCCGTAGGTGAGCAGATCAGGGCACTGTTGGACGAGAGTGTTTTGCCCGGCGCAAACGTTCTCGATGTCGGTCGCCAACTCCAAGGGCTGTCGCGTCGCCTATCCATTGGTGGACCTGCCGAACTTGCTGTTGAAGCACAGCGCGCAGCAGTGACTGTCCTAACCCGTGGGCAGCCGGAAGACGCCGAGCACGCCGCGGAGGCTGCGGGAGCGGTGCACACGTTGGCTGCACGGCTGGACGCGAATGGTCAACGAGAAGAGGCCATCGTCCAGGCGCAAGCTGCGATCCCGGCCTGGAAGAGTGCAGGGGCGTATAGAGGGGCCGATGTGGCAGCGGTCGCTATTCAGTTGACGACATTGAGTAAACTCCTTGGTCACTTCGGGCAGCTGCCTGACTATGTGGCGGCGCAGAAGTTGGCCGTCGAGGTGCTGGTGAACCACGATCCCCCTGACGCACTGCAGGCCGAAGTGGAAGCCCTCAAAGGAGACATGATCATAACTCTGGCGGCCCACCTGCGTGAGTTGTCGCTCCCCGAGCCCGAGGTGCAGCGCCAGGTACAGGAAGTACTTGGTCGCCGTGGGGCTGAAGCAGCCATCAACGCGTTTTACCGTGAGCAGATCGGTGCTCTCGTGGTCGGCGACTCTCAAGGGCTAGCTGCGCTGGGTAGCGATGGAAACTGGCGTAAACCGTTTACCTTCGGAAGTATCATCAAGCCGCTCAGCGGCGACCCGAAGATAGATACCCGATATGTCGTGACGATTGATACTGCGGCCATCAAGTGCTTCGGGACAGAAGATCCTAGTGGCGAGGATGAGCCGTACATTGTGGTGATCGTCTATGCCGTCGACCCCCTGCAAAGAGAGAGGGCGGTGATCAGTAAGCGCATCGATTTCGCCGAGGTCCAAGAGGGGGAGGTTTTCGGTGTCGGGCACCAGCTTGCCGAGGGGTTCTTCATTCCCGGTGACGGAAGGATACGCATTAGAATCGCACTGTACGATCGCGAGGCGGGCGCCTCTGACCATTTGGAGAAGAAGTGGAGCGATAACGCCAAAGCGGGAATAATAGGCGGCCTCGCTGCGTTCAACCCCGCCCTCGGTGCTGCCGCTTACGGCATCGAGGAAGCCACCGGTTTGGTTAGCGACATATCAAGTTTGCTCGGAGATGCCATGGCGGAAATCTTTGGTGACGACAAGATTGACGATTGCGAGTTTGATCTGCACCCGGACTTTCTCCAGCGGCTGATCGCCAATGGCTCCGGATTGCCGCGCCACAGCGATTCCATTCCAGGCATCGCCTACAACTTCCCGGAGCTGTCCGAAGGTGGGGACATCGGGGGAAGCTGGCTGTTCTCCGGTGGAGGGGGTAGCTACCGAATCTTCATGTCAGTAAGGACTGCCCCGATCACCCTGACGCCCTCGCCGTGATAGCGACAGGGCGAACGTTGCCTGATGCGGCACTAGCTAGTCCACCAAAGAAGTTGGACCAGAACCCGAGTTGTGAAGTCACGGGGGTACTTGCCAGGGCACCGTCATCGGGACCGGCACCGACTCTCCTACCGGCTTCCAGCACCCGAGCCGAAGAACCAGCGGGCCGTCCGACCCCTCTCCTGCAACCCGCCATCTTCACGGGTAGCGGGCCGCCGACCAGACGGTAGTCACTGGCCGAGGGCGCCGTTCTGCTCCAGGCCGTCCATGAACTCCTTGTGCACCCTCAGCTCACGCCCTCTGCCTGGAGTCGTCAAAACGATGGTCTTTGCCTCCCCGAGCGACGTGGGACCCGCCCCCAGCAGTTCACGCGTAATCACCACCGCATCAAGCACTTCGACTCGGCGCTCACTCAGCAGCCGCTGCACGGCGGCCATCCCGTTGTCCCCAAGCAACAGCGGCCGGCACTTGTCGACGAGTTCCTCAAGGCGAGCCGCCCTCTCCGGACTCAACCCTCTGATCGCCATCGCGCTGTTCCTTCCCCCGCGGGTCTGAACTCCTCTCCGAATCATCCCGGAAACCGGCGGCGCTCAGCCATCTGGATGAGTCCGCAGCGGCTCGGAGACCGGACTGCCGTCATTTCTCGGTTCTGGCGCAGATCTTGGGGAGTCATCGCGGAGCGTTACCTCGGTGTTCGATTGAGTGGGGTTCCAACCCCGGTTTCTCGACGTGAACGCTCACCTCGTACCCTCCGCGCATGACTCCAGACGCACTGTCTGCAGCCGTAGCGTCCAGGGTGTCGGTCGGCACGGGCTCGCATTGCCCCATGCCGCCCTTCGGGGCTGGCTCAAGATTAGCGTGCCCCTGCCGACCGGCACCCGCGCGGTGTGGCTCGACAGAGGCATGAATGGGTGACACCGCTACTTCAAGTCAGGGTGCCCACCGCACACTTCTGCCGCTTCGAGCACCAGGTCAGGATGCGCGTGATCACCATCGGAATCGACCCTCACAAGTCCTCTCACACCGCCGTCGCGATCGACGCCGCAGGCCACAAGATCGGCCAGCGTCGGTTCGTCGTCAACGTCGGAACCTTCCGGCAGCTCATGCGCTGGAGTGAGCAGTGGCCCGAACGTCGATTCGCTGTCGAAGGCGCCGGCGGCCTCGGCCGCACACCTGCCCAACAGCTGGCCGCGGCGGGCTAGAGCACATCCCACTCGTCGGACAAGGGCACACGACCGGCGATCCGGGCAGCGGCGGCGTCGATCTCCTCCTGCCCACAAGGCCGGTGCTCCACGCGAGCGCGGGCGAGCAGGTCGTCAATGGACGACATCATCAGGTTGATATCGCATTCGCCTACGGCAGACAGGAAGGACCTGGAAGGGACTTGAAGATCTCTCCTGGGCAAGTCAACCTGTGACACCCGGAGCACCCCCGGTGGTGGCAGCCTGTTTGGCCCCGGTCCCCGTTGCTGAAGGAGTAGCAGCTCGTCAGAATCTCGTTCGAGCTTCCCTTCCACAGTTCCTTGAACCGTTTCGTAGAGTGCTGTTCCCTCATGCGGGAGTTCTGTCTGGCACCCGGATTCTCTGGCTGGCCGCACGATGCGTCAACGATGAAGCAGAGCACTGTATAGCCGACGAACACCGGTTCGCCAAACCGGGGGTCCTGCGGACTATTGGTGGAGTTCGCGCGGGCTGTACTGGGTGGTGGAGCCCGCGCGGGCGTATGTCCCCTTGCGTGAGTGCTGCATCAGCGTGTCCGGCGCATTCTGCACGCCTCTTGGTGAGGCACTGCGGAACTCCGTCGAGGGCCGACATGCCGCGCGCACGGCCTATATCCCTGGAAGGTACCCCGTGGCCCGTCCCCCTGCACTCAAACTTGCCGACGTCCTCGCGGAGATCCGTATGAGCCCGTCAGCCTTCTATCGCCTCCGAGCTCGGGGAAATGCTCCCCGAATGATCAAACTTCCGAACGGTGAACTGCGCTGCCGCCGTGCCGATCTCGACGCGTGGTGGGCGGCTTGCGAAAGGGAAACGCCTGAATGGCGATGAGCTACAAGGTCCGATTCTGGGAAATAAGCGAGCGAACCGGCCGGCAAAAGGGATTCGAGGTCCGCTGGACCGTCAGCGGCCGCGAGAAATCCGAATCCTTCAAGACCAAAGGGCTCGCGGAAAGCCGCCGCGCCAAACTGATGACCGCAGCCCGGGACGGCGAACCGTTCGCCCCCCGAACCGGCCTGCCCGCCTCCGAACTCCGAGCCCTGAAACAGCGCACCACCTGGTACACCCTCGCACGGGAATACACCGAACAGCGCTGGGACCGGACACCCGGCAACACCCGCCGCACCCTCGCCGACGCCTTCGCCACGATCACCCCCGCCCTCGTGGAGCCAGGAGCCACCTACCGCAACCCGCGCATACTGCGGCGAGCCCTGTACTCATGGGCCTTCAACAAGAACGCCTGGAAAGCCGCGCCCGGGGAGGAGTGGCAGGAGGCCCTGGCCTGGCTGGAACGGAACTCACTGCCCGTGAGCGAGCTGGAGGACCCCGAAACCCTTCGCCGCGGACTGGACGCCCTGTGCCGCAAACTCGACGGGACCGCTGCCGCCGCCAAGACCGTCAAACGGAAGAAGGCAGCGGTCAACGAGGTGTTCGGGGTCGCCGTAGAACGCGGATACTTCACCCACAACCCGCTCAACCGGCTCCGATGGACGGCACCGGAAGTGGCGGACGAAGTCGACCCGGACTGTGTCCCCAACCCCGCCCAAGTCACCCGGCTACTCGAAGCCGTCAGGGAACTCCCGGGCCGGGGACCCCAGCTGTACGGCTTCTTCGCCTGCATGTACTACGCCGCCATGCGCCCCGCCGAAATCATCCATCTCCGCAAGGCCCAGTGCCGCCTCCCCGCCACCGGATGGGGCCTGCTCAACCTCAAAGGCGGCGTCATCACAGCAGGAAAGGAATGGACCGACGACGGATCCGTCCACGAAATCCACTCCCTGAAACGACGCGCAGCCAAAGCCACCCGCCCCGTACCCATCCCACCCGTACTCGTCCGCATCCTGCGCGACCACATCGAACAGTTCGGCGTCACACCGGACGGCCGCATCTTCCGCAACGCCCAAGGCAACTACATCGACCACTCCGCCTACGGCATCACCTGGAACCGGGCCCGCGAAGCCGCCCTCACCCTGGACGAGCACACCCTCGAACTCGCCAAGCGACCCTACGACCTCCGCCACGCCGGCATCTCCTTCTGGCTCGCCTCCGGCGTCGACCCAGCCGAATGCGCACGCCGCGCCGGACAGAGCATCCAGGTCCTCTTCCGGCACTACGCTAAGTTCCTGACCGAGACACGCGACCACGCCAACCATCTCATCGAGGACTCCATGCGGCGCTGGGACGGTTCCGCCGAGGCCGATGGCGTTGTGTTAGCCAGCCACTGGCCCGGAAATACCCCGGAACAACTGGTCAGAGGTGGGAAACAGGCGGGATGAATCGGGAGTAACCGCGAATTTCGACTCGCCACATAGAATCGCTTCGCGAAGGGCGCCTGGCAGGGAAACCCCTGCTCAGGCGCCCCTTTTCGGCCCCTAGAAGAAGCCCAGCTTCTTCGGCGAATATGACACAAGCAAGTTCTTCGTCTGTTGATAGTGCGCCAGCATCATGCGATGGGTCTCGCGCCCGATTCCCGACTGCTTGTAGCCGCCGAAGGCCGCGTGCGCGGGGTAGACGTGGTAGCAGTTAGTCCAGACCCTGCCCGCTTGGATGGCGCGACCGGCGCGGTACGCGGTGGTGATGTCACGGGTCCAGACGCCCGCGCCCAATCCGTACAGCGTGTCGTTGGCTGTGCGGATGGCGTCCTCGAAGTCCGTGAAGGATGTGACGGCGACGACGGGACCGAAGATCTCTTCCTGGAAGACGCGCATCTTGTTGTTTCCCTCGAAGATCGTTGGCTGTACGTAGTAGCCGCCGGCCATGTCCCCGTCATAGGTGATGCGTTCACCACCGGTCAGTACCTTGGCGCCTTCCTGCTGGCCGATGTCCAGATAGGAGAGGATCTTCTGCAACTGGTCGTGGGACGCCTGCGCTCCGATCATCGTTTCCGTGTCCAGGGGGTGGCCGGGCACGATGAGTTCGGTGCGGGCGACCGCCGCCGAAAGGAATTCGGGGTAGTGGCCGCGTTGGATGAGTGCGCGGGACGGACATGTGCACACCTCGCCCTGGTTGAGGGCGAACATGGTGAACCCTTCAAGTGCCTTGTCGCGCAGGTCGTCGTCGGCGTTCCAGATGTCGTCGAAGAAGATGTTCGGTGACTTTCCGCCCAACTCCAGTGTGACGGGTTTGATGTTCTCGGAGGCGTACTGCATGATCAGCCGGCCGGTCGTCGTCTCGCCCGTGAAGGCCACCTTGGCCACGCGGGGACTGGAAGCCAGCGGCTTGCCGGCCTCTACCCCGAAGCCGTTGACGACGTTGAGCACGCCGTCGGGCAGGAGATCACAGACCAACTCCAGCCAGTAGTGAATCGAGGCCGGAGTTTGCTCTGCCGGCTTGAGCACCACCGCATTGCCCGCGGCCAGTGCGGGTGCGATCTTCCATGTCGCCATCAGGATCGGGAAGTTCCACGGGATGATCTGGGCCACGACCCCCAGCGGTTCATGGAAGTGGTACGCGACGGTGTCGTCGTCGATCTCGCTCAGCGAGCCCTCTTGGGCGCGCAGGGCGCCGGCGAAGTAGCGGAAGTGATCAATGGCGAGGGGAATGTCGGCGGCGAGCGTCTCTCGGATCGGCTTGCCGTTGTCCCACGTCTCCGCGACCGCCAACTGCTCCAGATGAGCCTCCATCCGGTCGGCGATCCTCAAGAGGACCAGGGCTCGGTCACCTGCGGAGGTGCGCCCCCAGCCGGGCGCCGCGGCATGGGCCGCATCGAGGGCGCGTTCGACGTCTTCGGCGGTTCCGCGGGCGATCTCGGTGAAGGGGCGACCGTCGACCGGGCTCGGATTCTCGAAGTAGCCGCCACGAGCCGGAGGCACGTAGGCGCCGCCGATCCAGTGGTCATAGCGTGGACGGTAGGAGACGAGTGAGCCTTCGCTGCCAGGCGCTGCGTAGCGGGTCATGGCCAGGACCTCCCGGTGAAGACGCCGCCCGCCGTTGGGCGGTGCTCGTGTCAAGCCTAGGAGCAACGGGGTTGCAGGCAGGTTGCGTCGGGCCTGTCCGCCAGCGCCTCCGGAACGGGACGGGTGCACTGCGCCGGCGCTGCGACGGTGGACGTCAGGCTCCCTGCCAGCCGTCCAGCTCGCGGATGCGGGCGAGTGCGGCCGGTCGCTGCGCCCCGGGGAGGGCGCCCGCAAGGGCCCGCCACACCGGAAGGTCGTCCTCTCCCCACGGGCTGTAGGCCCAGTCCGCGAGGAGACCGGGATCCCCTCGTGAGATCAATGCGGCGCGTAGCTGGTCGGTGAGCCGTCGTCGCAGTCGCACCACGGCGGGTGCCATCGAGGCGGGGAGCAGGGGACCGGCGTAGGCGCTCAGTGCTCCCGTGACCGTTCCGGAGGCGAGCCGTCGGGTCACCGCACCGAAGTCGGTGTCCACCAGGGCCGCGAGGCGGTAGGGCCGTGATCTGAGGAGGTCCCTGCCCAGGAGGTGCCGCAGTCTCGACAGTTCCGCCCGCAGGGTGACGGGGGTGACGGACTCGTCCTCGTACAGTTCCATCAGCAACTCGTCGCCGCCCACTCCCTCGGGGCGGTGCGCCAGCAGGACCAGGATCTCACTGTGGCGACGGCTCAGGCGTAAAGTGCGTCCCTCGCTGAGCAGGAGTGCTTCATTGCGGCCCAGTGCGGTCAACCGGACGCTGCCGGTGGTGGGCGTCGGGGCGAGCAGGGCGAGTTGTGATTCTGCGGCTCTCGCGACCGCCGCGATGAAGGCGAGGCTGTGTGGGTGGGCGAGTCGGTTCCCGCCCGTGATGTCGACCGCGCCGAGCAGGCGGCCCGTGGCGGGATCGTGGATCGGTGCCGCCGCACAGGTCCACGGGTGTACCGGGCGCCTGAAGTGCTCGGCGGCGAAGACCTGAACGGGTCGGTCCACGGCTATCGCGGTGCCTGGTGCGTTGGTGCCCGCCGCCGTTTCCGACCAGCGGGCGCCGGGGACGAAGTTCATCCCTTCGGCCCGTCGCCGGGTGGTGGGCGGTCCCTCCACCCACAGCAGCCGTCCATGGGTGTCGCAGACCGCCACCAGATGGTCGCCGTCCATGGCGTAGGCGCTGGTGAGTTCGCGTATGAGGGGCATCACCCGGGCCAGTGGGTGGCTCTCCCGGTAGGTGGTGAGCGCGTCGTCGTCCAACTCGATGTCCGCGATGCCGTCCGGACTGACCAGGGCCCGGGCGCAGCGGCGCCAGGAGTCGGCCACGACGGGTCGAACCGGCGCCTCGACCCGGCCAGCGGTCACGTACGCGTCATACGCCCTGCGCAGGTCCACGACCCGTTTAGCCGGATCCGCACCCGGTTCCAGAGCCACCCATGCATCGGTCAAATCGGCCTCCCTGGAACCATCGTGACCTAGCCCGCCGAGCCGGACAAGCACGTCAAGTGACAAGTAGTCAGCAGGCTATCGCTTCGGTATTTTGTCCTCCTACCGTCGGCTGTCGTGCACCGGGGTCAGGCGAAGTTCACCAGGCGGATGTAGCGCTGCCAGTCCCAGAACGGTCCGGGGTCGGTGTGATCGGCTCCCGGCACCTCGTGATGGCCGATGATGTGTGCCCGGTCCTTGGGGATGCCGTACCGATCGCAGATCGACGCGGTGAGCGCGGCCGAACTCTCGTAGAGGGCATGGGTGAAGTAGGCGGGCTGATCCACCCACCCCTCGTGTTCGATTCCGATACTGCGGGTGTTGTAGTCCCAGTTGCCGGCGTGCCAACCGACGTTGTGTTCCCTGACACACTGCGCCACCGAGCCGTCCGACGACGCCACGACATAGTGCGCGGAGACCTGCCTTGCCGGGTTCTGGAAGATCTCGACGGTGTCGGCGAAGGTCTCCTGGGTGACGTGGATGACGATGAAGTCGATCGGGTACGAGGTCGGACGGCTGGAAGCCGTGTAGTTCTCCGAAGCCGCGGGTCGCCACTGCGCGGACGGATGATCCACTTCGCTGCGCTGGTGGGCGCTGTGGAACGAGGGGTCGCGCGATCCACGGGGTGCGGTGGCGTCGCCGTCCGGTCGGCGGGCGCGGTCTGCGGCATGAGCGGGGGTGATCAGGGGCAGCGCACCGGTGGCCGCCGCGGCGGCGCCCCAGAGGAGTCTTCTACGGTCCATCGGGCCTCTCCTGGTGGAATGTCAGAAGCGGGGCTTCGGGCCCGTCCGCCGGGTGGCGGTCGAGACCGCTCTGAGGATCTCGCGGCAGCCCCCGCCGCCCGGGGATGTCGTACGGGCGGATGTCGTGTCGCGGCGGTATCACGAGGGGAGGCTGAGCGCGCCGCGAGACTTCCCGCGAAGGGGCGCCCCGCGTGGTGGCCGGCCGTTCCCGGCCCGGTCCCGACCATGACCTTCCGGACATGCGGCAGGGCAGCGACCCGGACCTCATCCGGATCACTGCCCTCCGCCGGGTACGGCCGGAGCTCAGCCGCGCAGCGGGCGCGGCAGCTTCACATGGGTCACTCTGGTGTCGACGCCGCTGTCGACCAGCCTGCCCTGCTCGTCGAACGCCTGGGCCCCGTCCGACATGCCGAAGTCGTTGTCGTTGATCAGTGCCAGGGTGTTGCGGCCCACCAGGGCGATGCCCTCGATCTTGCCGGGAACTCCGGGGACCTTGCCGAAGTCGACGACCAGTTCCTTGGCGAGAACGGGCACGTCGGCTGCCGCGAGGTCCTCGACCTGCTCATAGCTCGGGGAGGTCGCCGGATCGTCCCACCGGCTGCCGAGGATGCCTTCGCCGCTGGGCAGGGTCACTCGGTGCAGTCGTGACGACTTGTCGGTGCGCTCCTGCACCAGGACGGTGTCGTCGTCGACCGGTACGAGGGACGAGAGCTTCAGTTCCGAGGTGTCGGTCTCCGACGGATCGACGACGTGGACCGGGTCGAACTGGTAGGAGTACTCCGCAGTCACCTCCCCTTCCTCGGGGGAGAAGCGCAGCAGTCGCACATTGCGGGACGACTCGCCCGCGGTCGCGTCCGGCACGAGCAGCGGGCTCTGCACCGCCAGGACGAGGTCGCCGCCCGGCAGCACGGTCAGTGCTTCGAACCCACGGTTCAGCTTGCGCTTCAGGAGGATGCCGGGCAGCGCTTCCACGACGGGGTAGTCAGCGCCCTGGAGCTTGAGCCCCTCGGGCACATAGCGGGTCAGCACCTTGCCGCGTGCGGAGACATGGATGAGGGAGGGCCCGTACTCGTCGACGAGCCAGAATGAGCCGTCCGCCGCCCGCGCCATGCCCTCGGTGTCCAAACCGCTGGGGTTGAAGGCCAGGGGGGTCGTCGCGTTGAAGTTGTACGGGGCCTCGTCGCGCGCGGCCTGGTTCGGCAGCCCCGTGACCGGCTTGCCGGAGGCGGTGGTGATGGGGATCGCCCGGAGTACGGACACCCGTTCGCCCGCGACGCGCACGCGTACGATCGCCGGGTTGAACTCCGGTACGGCGAAGGTGCGGCGCTTGACGCCGTCGACCTTGATCTGACCGTTGGGACCGCGGTCCGTCAACGCCCAGAACTCGCCCTTGCGATCGGCCGGGAACATGTCGCTGCCGATGCCGAGGTGTACCCCGCGGTCATTGGCGACGGAGTTCGGGATGAGGGAGTTGCTGAACTTCGCCAACGGGATCTCATCGAGGACCGCGGTTCCCACCACTTCAGGCGCCGCGGCTCGGGGCTTGCTGGGAGCGGGGCTGGTGCCGCTCGCCGTCGCGGCCACGGCGATGGCGGTGACCAGAGCGATCGGTACGCCGAATACGAGTGAGCGGCGCAGCGGCCGGGGCAGTTGTGCGTAGGGCGACATGGGCAGCCTCCTGGTGGGGGTCAGGCGGGTCTCGGGCCGGATGCGCTGGAGTCCTCTCATGGCCCGACGACGACATGTCCCCGGCATGAGCGGCGCCGGTTCGATGATGCACCGGGACGGCAGCCCCGGTGCATCACTGACCGGATGATCCATGCATCTGAAGGAACCCTGCCCTACGCGCGTAGGGCGTGGGGGGAGTTCGGAAGGGTTGGGTCGATCTCCCTCCCTGGTGCAGGTGGGACGGGTGTTGCTTTGAGGGGCTTCAGTCCAGTTCGCCCGCTACCCCCGGTAGCACCTCGGACAGCACCGCGTCGGGGGCAAGGCCCCCGGCCCCTGACAACACCCAGCGGCCCTTCTCCTTGTGGAACGGCCACCACCGGCCGTCCGCACCGATCCGAAGCTGCCTCTCCGCACCCACGACCGTCCACCGGCCGGCAGCGGCGAACCGCAACCGCGGGCGGTCCATGTCCTCCCACGCGCCGTCCAGGACCGCCGTCGCCCGCGCGAGCAACTCCGCGTCCGGAGTCCACGCATCGTCCAGTACCGCCAAGGCCGCCGGACCCCCCGCCTGCCACGCGCGCACCGCCAACTCCAACTCGACCCGCTGGCGACCGGTACCTGCCGCGAGACGTCCGGTGATCACCGGCCCCGGTTCCGAAGCGGCCAGCCGAACCGCATCGACGTCCAGATCCGTCCGTGCGGACCACGGTTGTCGGGCATGACCGGGCGAGAGCGCCTGAGCGAGGAGGTGGTGGGCCCGGGCTGCGGCATCGGCCGCGAGGAACTCCAACGCCGCCGGGTCGATACCGCTTCCCGGGTCGATCTCGCTGTCCAGGACGGGCGCCAGCCCGGTCTTGTCAGGCAGTGGAGGCGGATCGGGCAGGCGCGGCAGCGCGTCCTGCGCCGCAAACACCTCGTCGGCCCGTACGCCTTCGTGCGGCTGCTCCCGCTGTCCGTCCCGCGGGGCGCCCGCACTCGCCCGGGCCACGCTGCGGGCCTGCAAGTCGTTCAACAACACGCCTTCGCCGCGTCCCCGCAACAGCAACAGGACGAAGGGGTCTTGGTCGAGCAGACGCGCCACCTGATAGCAGAGCGCGGCCGTATGGGGGCACAAGTCCCAGGCCCCACAACCGCATTCGGGTTCCAGATCGCCGATGCCGGGGAGGAGCTCCACCCCCGCCGTCGCAGCGTCCTCGACCAGATGGGTGGGCATCTCCCGATCGAGGAGGGCTGCGATATGGCCGGCGCGATCCACCGCCATGTCGAGGAACCGGTCCCATGCGGCGTCCGTCAGCTCTTGCAACAGGACATCGCAACGGTGACCGGTGCCGTCGCGGTCGCGCACCACCGCGGTGATGCGGCCGGGACGCACGGAGACCGCTCCCACCGCTCCCGCCCGGGCGTTCTTGCGGCCCTTGGTGAGCTGACCGGAGTCCAGCGCGGTCTCCTCCAACGCCTTGACCCAGGTTCGCCCCCACCATGTCTGGGCGAAGCCCCGCCCGGGCGGGGGTGGCAGCGGGGCGAAGGTCCGCTCGCTCGTGTCGGGGCCGCCCTGCCCGGTCCCGTGCGGATCGTGTCGCCCGTCCATGTCCGTGCTCGCTCCTCTGTTGTCCGTACGATCGGTACCGTCCTTGCCGTGCGGGGCGTCGTCCGAGAACGACCGGTGGTCGTCGTAGCGCTCGCCGTGGCGGTTCATCCCGACGTCCCCCCGTCCCGACGAAGCCCCACCAACTCCGCCAACTCGGCATTGGTGAGCTCCGTCAGGGCCGCGTCACCGGAGCCCAGGACCGCATCCGCGAGCTCCTGTTTGCGCGCCAGCATGTCGGCGATCCGATCCTCGATGGTGCCTTCGGAGATCAGCCGATGGACCTGTACGGGCTGCGTCTGGCCGATCCGGTACGCGCGATCCGTGGCCTGGGCCTCGACGGCGGGGTTCCACCAACGGTCCACGTGGATGACATGGCCGGCGCGGGTGAGGTTCAGACCGGTGCCGGCGGCCTTGAGCGACAGCAGGAAGACCGGCACCTCCCCGTTCTGGAAGCGTTCCACCATCGCTTCGCGCTCCATGACGGGCGTACCGCCGTGCAGGAACAACGTCCGCAACCCACGTGCCGACAGATGCCGCTCCATCAGCCGCCCCATCTGCACGTACTGGGTGAAGACCAGGACGCTGCCGTCCTCGGCGACGATCGTGTCCACGAGTTCGTCGAGCAGCTCCACCTTGCCCGAGCGCCCGGTGATCCGCGGTTGTTCCTCCTTGAGGTACTGCGCGGGGTGGTTGCAGATCTGCTTCAGCGAGGTGAGCAGTTTCACGACCAGGCCGTGGCGCTCCATGCCGTCGGCCTCGGCGATCGCCGCCATCGTCTCGCGCACCACCGCCTCGTACAGACCCGCCTGCTCAGTGGTGAGCGTCACGGCACGGTCCGTTTCGGTCTTGGGCGGCAGTTCCGGGGCGATCCCGGGGTCGGACTTGCGGCGGCGCAGGAGGAAAGGTCGCACCAGAGCGGTCAGTTGCTCCGCCACCGCCAGATCGCCCCCCTCCACGGCGCGCGCATACCGATTGCGGAAGGTGCCCAGCTTTCCCAGGAGCCCCGGAGTGGTCCAGTCGAGGATCGCCCACAGCTCCGACAGATTGTTCTCCACGGGGGTGCCGGTCAGGGCGATTCGTGCCTTCGCGCCGATCGTGCGCAGTTGACGCGCGGTCGCGGAGTACGGGTTCTTCACATGCTGCGCCTCATCGGTCACGACCATGCCCCAGGCGGTGCCGCCCAGCCGCGCCGCATCGAGACGCATCGTTCCGTAGGTGGTGAGGACGAACTCACCGTCGCGCAGGTCCTCCAGGGTTCGGGTGGGGCCGTGGAACCGACGTACGGGCGTGCCAGGAGCGAACTTCTCGATCTCGCGCTGCCAGTTGCCCAACAGGGACGCGGGGCAGACCACCAGCGTCGGTCCCGTTGTCGACTCATCGATCTGTCGGTGTAGATGCAGCGCGATCAGGGTGATGGTTTTGCCGAGACCCATGTCGTCGGCGAGGCAGCCACCGAGACCGAGCGAGGTCATGCGGTGCAGCCAGTTCAACCCTCGCAGTTGGTAGTCGCGCAAGGAGGCTGCCAGCGATGGCGGTTGACCGATCTCCTGACTGCCGCCTTCCGGGTCGGCGAGCCGATCGCGCAGCTTCGCCACCCAGCCGACCGCCTGGACCTCGACCCTTCGGCCTTCGACCTCCGTGGTGCCGGTGAGTACGGCACTGAGCGCATCGACGGCAGCCAGGGTGTGGTCCTGGTGCTCGCGGGCGCGGCGGACCTCATCAGGGTCGACGAGAACCCACTGGTCACGCAATCGCACCAGCGGACGGTTCGCCTCCGCCAGTTGGTCCAACTCCTCGGCGGTGAGCTGTTGATCACCCAGCGCGAACCACCAGTTGAAGCTGAGCAGCGCATCGGTGGAGAGCACCGAGGGGAGTCCCGAGCGTTCGGTGGCACGCGCCTCCGGAGTGCCGTCCGCCGGTCCGATCACGGCCCGGGCGACGAGCCGGTGCGCCAGTTCCTTGGGCCAGTGCACCTCCACCCCGCAACTGGCGAGGACCCGCGTCGCATCCCCGAGTAGTTCGCAGACCTCCTCCTCCGCGAGGGGGAGCACATCGGGTACGGCAGCGTGCAGCAGCGGGGCCAGCGGCGGCCACGCCCGGGCGGCTCGGCGCAGCGCGAGCAACAGGTCCATCCGGGCCCGTGGGCCGAACGCCCCATCGAGACGATCACCGCTGGTCCAGACGTCCGCGACGTCCGCGACGATGGCCGGGTCGCTGGCACTGTGCAACTGGAGTACGGCGTGCAGGGACGGTGAAGCGGCTTCGTCCTGCCCATCCTGCGGGTCTGCCGGGTCGAGGGCCGACGGCGAGGAGCCCTCGGTCAACTCGATCCGCAGGGACAGGCGCACGCCCGCATCATGCCCGGCGCCGATGTCCGCGGCCCAGGCCCGGGCGCCCGGCAGGACCTGAGGAGCATCGGCGGCGAACGCCGGTGCCCCCGCGGCGATTTCCGCCGCGGGGGTACGGGGCAGGGCGTCCGCGACCGCGTCCAGGAACGATCGCAGCAGTCGCTCCGGTTCGGGCAGCAGTACGGGCGTGGATGTGCCCGGTGCCGTTGGATCGAGCGGCACGGAATGGGCGGTCACGGGCATCGCCGCCGCCAGTGTGCGGATGCGCTCCGTGTCCTCGGTGGTCAGCGGGCCCACCCGCCATGCGTCATGATCAGTCGGCGTCAGTCCGGGGAGCAGCAGTCCCCGGGCGATGAGCTGGAGGGCGAGGACGGCGGCTGAGCCCCAGAACCGGGCGCTCGGCGAGGCCATGTCGTCGCCCCGCGCCCTGGTGAGAACCGCCAGTGCCGCATGTACCGGGAGGGTCAGGGCGGAAACGGTCTGTGGCACGATGCCATCGGAGATCACAGTGAGATGGTCGACGGTCCCCGGCGGGATGGAGGCAGGGAGTTTGAGTCCCCCGTCGGACCAGAAGGCAAGACGACCAGCGCGGGGCGGATCTGCCGGCAGGAACACCACCGAGCGGGAGACGAGCGCACCGAGGGAGCTCGCGTCAGGGCTTTCCGAGAGGGGCAGGGCTGGGCTGACGGGTGGTTCAGCGGTCGGCGAGGGCGTTGCCGCAGAGGGCCTGTGCACAGCGATGACGCGTTCCTCAAATTTGACTAGCTTCGACTGGGAGTCGCCGAGGGTACTCCACGACGGCCGTTCACGGTCGCCACGACGCTGTGATCCAACTCACTGATATCAGTTCGGCGCTCATGGGTGCACTCACCACCACCTCCGCGGGGGAGGGCCCGCCCCCGCAACGTACGGGGGATGGCGTCATGGTCACGACCGGCCCGCCTTGTCTACGTTTTCTCAGGTCAGCACAGTCCCATCCAGGCCACCGCGCCCGCAACAACCGGAGACGCCATGCCCCAGGCAAGCCCACGCGTGGACAGGGAACCCCTGCCCACCGCACCGCCGACAGGGGGCGGCGAGGCCGGGGAGACCGCGTCGCCACGTCACGCCGCGCCGGCGCCCGAAAGCCGCCAACCCGCCCGCGATCGATCCGGCCCACTGCGCACCACGACCGGGTCCGCGTCGCCCGGTGCGACCGTCCCGTCAGCTCGCGGCGCCAGCGAGTTCACGCCCCTTTTGCGCACGGTGAAGGGGCAGGGACTCCTGGAGCACCGCCCCGGCTGGTACGCGGGGAGCATCCTCGTCAACCTGCTCGGTCTGGCCGCGACGGTCGTCGGCGTGGCGATCCTCGGAAGCTCCTGGTGGGTACTCCTGCTCGCCCCGCCGCTGGCTCTGCTCTCGGCCAGAACCGGCTTCCTCGCGCACGACGCCGGCCATGCGCAGATATCCCGCGACCGCCGCACCAACAGGCTCATCCAACTGTTCCACGGCAATGTCCTGCTGGGCATGAGCCAGCAGTGGTGGAACGACAAGCACCAGCGCCACCACGCCCACCCCAACGACATCGACAAGGATCCCGATGTCGCCGCGGACATCCTGGTCTTCACCCAGCGACAGGCCGGCGGCCGATCAGGGTTCCACGGCTGGCTCACCCGCCACCAAGCATGGCTGTTCTTCCCGCTGACCACCCTGGAAGGGATCGCGCTCAAGGTCTACGGGCTGCGAGCGGTCTTCGCCCCGAACCGCCCCAACGGTGCACCGCGCTCCCGTACTGATCGGGCCACGGAGGGGCTGCTCCTCGTCGCACACCTCATGGGTTATGCGGCCCTGCTCCTCGCCACCATGCCGATCGGCCGCGCACTCCTCTTCGCCCTGATCCACCAACTGCTCCTCGGGCTCCATCTGGGCATGGCCTTCGCACCGAACCACAAGGGGATGCCCATGCCCGACGAGCGGGAAGGCCGCAGTTGGGGGCACCTTCGTCGACAGGTGCTCACCTCGCGCAACGTCCGCGGTGGCGCGGTCACCGACTGGATGCTGGGCGGACTCAACTACCAGATAGAGCACCATCTGTTCCCGAGCATGTCGCGACCGCACCTGAAGCTGGCCCAACCCCTCGTGCGCGCCCACTGCCGCTCGCTCGGCATCCCGTACGCGGAGAGCGGACTCATCGATTCCTACCGGCAGGCGCTCACTCATATGCACGAGGTCGGCGAGCCCCTGCGGAATGCCAGGAACGGAGAGAAGTAGGGATGGCGTCCAAGAGTCGAAAGAAGCTCAAGAAGCCCAGAGGGAAGGAGTGCGGTCCTCGACGCGACGAGCTTCGTCCCGAGGGTCTCTCCCCGGCTGTGGGCGAACGATCGTCCGCTCCTCGCGGGGGCTCGCCCCACCACAGATGACGGCGGAGGGTCGGTACGCGGACGGCCGCCGGGTAGGTCGTGGGCGCCAGCCCGTCCGGACCCGGGATCGAGTGAGCTCAGGAGAGCTCACCGGACCTGGGATCGAGTGAGCTCAGTGGGCCCGAGCCTGTACGGAACCACCGGGGGAGCCCGTACGTTGTTCCTTTCAGATGTCGGGGCAAGGCCATGCAAGGAGGCATTGACGTGTCAACGCGGACAAAGGTCGTCATCGCAGGAGTGGCCGTGGCTCTGCTGCTGAGCCCGCTGCTTGGCTGGTACTCGCTCCTGGTCGTGCTCGGGGTGCCGGCTCTGGCATATCTGATGCTCGACCCCAGCCAGCGCCGCAGGCTGCGAAGGGTCAGCCGCAAGGAGCTCGGCCGCTGACCTGATCCGCCCCGCGGGGCGGTCGTGGGGGTGCGGGCGGGCCATCTCGCATCCTCGCGATGAGGCGTGTGCGATGCCGCCGCTGCGCTGTCGGTTGTCGGCTGAGCAACGCGCGGTGTCAGCCGCCGGGCCTCACTGCCATCTCGGCGAGGGCCGTGAGGAGCTCGGGGAGCTCATCGCCCCGCCTCACGGGGAAGACCTCGTGAGGCTCCTCGTCCAGGAGGAAGAACGCCATGTCGTCGGTCCTGGCGACCATGGACCAACCCGGACCGTCCGCGCGCAGTGTCCGAGCACCGCCGGGGGCGAAGGTGGATCGCACCCGTCCCACCGGCGGTGGGAACTCCAGATAGCTCCGTGCCTGGTCCATGGCTTGACGCAGTCCGGGGTGCGCACGTCGCGACTGTGCTGCGCTTGTTTCCGGCGACGGCAGGGCCTGCTCATCCTCGATCTGTTGGCGCCACTGGGACCATTGGAGCGCGATCTCATCCGCACCCAGCCGCCGCTGGGCCGGCCCCCATTCCTCCGAGCTGGGCGGTGCCAACGGCGGGACACTCCCTTCCTCGGGTTCCGGATCATGAGGTTCCGGCACCCCGGGGGCTGCGACCGCGACGGACAGCGGCCAGCCGGGCAGGGCGGTCACCACGGTGCGATCATGCGGAGAGAGGTCGTACTCCATCCCGCAGTCCCATGACGCGATGGCCACGGCGACGAGCGGTACGTCGTCCACCACGACGGTCCAGCGCGCGCCTTCGTAGTCCTGACCGATCACCAGGCCGTAGCCGTCTGCGTACGGTTGTACGCCCAGTGCGGCGCACGCGGCAGGGAAATCGTCGCCGAGCACGCTGGGGAACTGGGCCGGGGTCAGGAGCACCGCGGTCAGTACGTACAGCGCGTCATCATCGACGGAGACTTCCGTCTCGGCCATGATGCCTCCTCGCCCGGTCATTCCTGCCCGATGGTTCGTCGGCGCACCCTAACCAGTGGGTAACCCAGCCGTCGAGTGTCTCGCGACGACCGGAAACATCCTTGCAGCCGTTGAAAGTGCTGCCCCGCCACCCCTCGGGGTCAGCCGCCTAGCCGGGCGGGGAGGCCCAGGAGACTCCGCGCCACCGTTTGGGGAGACTCGTCCCGTTCCCGCGCAAGGGCTATGACAGCCCGACAGGCCAACTCGTTGATGCCGAACGAGAGTGCCTCGGGGGAGACCCACGTCACCGCTTCGTCCATCTGTACCTGGTCGTCCTCTGCGCACCCGGACACATAGGAGGCCGCGGCCTCGAAGAGGTTGTGTTGCGGTGAGCGGACGGGCGCTGCCGGAGTCTTCTGCTGCCTTTGGACGAAGAGCCTGCGGAGTCTGCTGAACACCCGGACCACCTTCCCCAGCGGCGACGGGGCGTCGCCGATCCCTGTACTGTGCATGCCCGTCCGGCGCTGCCTTTAGAGCTCGTACGGCAAGCCCTGTGATCTGGGAAGATCCGGGCGCCAGGAGCGGAGATGCCGCTTCGGTGCTCAGCGGTTGCCGGGACCGCCCGTCCGCTTGCCCTTCCGCACGGCCAGGACGAGGAAGCGAGTGTCCTGGTCCTCGTACGACGTCATCGTCCATCCCGATGCGGCCAGCAGGGCATCGAGTGGGGGCGCGGCACGCAGGTCGTCGTCACGAAGTTGCCTCCCTTGACGGTTGGCGAGCGCTGCACGGCCCACGGGGTGGAACAGGGCTAGTCGCCCACCGCTGCGCACGACCCTCGCCAACTCGGCCAGCCCGACGGCCGGATGGGGCAGATGGCTGATGAGCCCGGCGGCGAACACCGCATCGAGGCAGTCGTCGACCAGTGGCAGTCGACTGACATCGGTCAGGAGGAGAGAGCCGTACTCGGCACGTCCCGCGTCCGCGGCTTCCCCGAGCATGGCAGGTGTGAGGTCCGCGCCCAGCACGGTGCCTCGTGGCCCGACGGCCGACCGCAGGGCAGGGAGTGCCCGTCCGGTACCGCATCCCGCGTCGAGGACGGCACCACCTGACGGCAGGTCCAGTGCGGCCACTGCCGCAGCGTAGGCGGGTCCGTCGTCCGGGAAGCGGGTGTCCCAACCGGCTGCACGGGGGCTGAAGAACTCCCTCACGGATCGTTGGTCGTTCCTCGGGTCGACTGACATGGGCGGCGGAATTCCTTTCGGCAGTTCGGTCACGCTGGGCGACACTCTTGGTCTGGTCCAGGTGAAGCGATCATGCCCGAAGAGGCGATCCGAGCGACCTCGTCGGTCTGCCGTGCGGGGTATCCATCGAGGACCTCTCGTGTCACGCCGCATTTGCGCGAGGAGGTCAGGCCGGAGTGGCACTTGGCCATGGTGCCCGATCCCTGGCCCGCATGAGGACATTCGAGCGGAACCGTTTGATGGATTCGGCCCGCCGCGAGTATTTTCGTCAAAGCGTGCGAGAGAAGTGCAATCGTTCAGATTTCTCATGCCTGTTGGCGCATCTGCCACTGGCTCCTCGTCAATTCGTAGTGGACATCGCCAGACTCTGCCCCTTCGATATAGTCGGGCCATTCGTCGAAGGTGGTGCGTACAAGCGTGAGACCTGATTTCTCCATCACTCGGCGCGAGCCGTGATTGACCGCCATGGTGGTCGCGATAACTGTCTGGACTCCCCAATCGTTGAATCCTTTACGGATCAATACCCGTGCGCATTCGGTGGCGTATCCCTTTCCCCAGGCGGATCTGGTGAGCCGATAGCCCAGCTCCACCACTTCGCCGCTGGTGTCGACGATGGGTCGGAACTCCATCCATCCGAAGAACTTTCCACTTTCCGGCTCGCAAACGGCCCAGTAGCCCGGCCGATCCGTAGCGGGGTGGCGTCGGATGAACCGCGGTAGAGCGTGCTTCCGCAGGTAGTCCCGGGTGGGGGGTGGCCCGCCGCCGATGAAGCGCATGACGTCGGGATCGGAGTCGAGGCCGAGGAGATGGTCTAGGTCCGACTCGATGATGGGACGGAGGGTCAGGCGTTCGGTGGCGATGAGAAACGTCATGGTTCATTCTCTGCATCTCCCGGCGCGGCTTCCCAAGGGTTTTTCCCGCGAGGTCCTGGGTGGATGTCTAGACCTTTGGTTCAGGGGAGGGCTGGGTGACAACTTCATTCTCGCGACCCAGTCATGTCGCCCATCGTTGAATGCAAGGCCGGAGGTGCGGATCTGCTCGTATTTCGATGTGCTGCTGCCCGCGTTTCAGATCTTCCTCACCTGCTCCGTTCCAGCAGAAGCCGTACCCGATCGAGAGCCGTCCATGGACAAGCCGGAGCTCGTCGAGAGAGAGGAAGGGTTCACTCGGTGTGGGTGCCCGAGGCATGCCTTCCAGGAGGGTCCGCCGTACGCCCCCGGGGGTTACTGAAGAGTCAGATACCGTCGAGTGGTCAACGGGCCAGAGCGAGTGGTGAGTTCAGTCGAGCCATTCCGCACGACTGACTCCTGGAGGAACGGGGGTGGGCTATCTCGTGGATTGACTGATCCGCGCGTCGTGAAGGTGATGTGGGCGAAATCGTACCGACGGTTGCGTGAGGAGTACCCGCTACCGATTCTTCGGCTTCACTTCTTGGTATTAACGGAGAGATATATGGATAGAAGTTGAAGATGGCAAGCGATACGATTCACTCTCTCAAGTCTTCTGCCCCATGGGCCACATCTCTTTCTCATCATGACGGTTCATTTCCGGCACGCCCGTTGTGTGGAGGCATCCTCCAGGCCCTGCCTCAGACTTGAGGGTGCAGCCGAACGCTCGGGCCGCAGCGTGAACCGGTCGGGATTCGGCTGCGGATCCATCCGGTGCGGCTGTCTGAATATGCCTGCCGAATGTACACAGTGGTGCTCCGCGATTCGATGCGCTAGTTACACCTTGCCCTGTCGTCCGGTGTACGAAAGGCTTACGCGCACACGGGGAACATATGAGCGGGGAGGGACCACCATGCCGCTGGACAAGGGACTTGACTGGCTGCTCGACGATCTGACCAAGCGGATCGAGCACATCAGGCATGCACTGGTGCTATCCAACGATGGCCTGGTGACCGGGGCGAGTACGGAGTTGGCGCGCGAGGACGCCGAGCATCTGGCGGCAGTCTCTTCGGGGCTGCACTCCCTGGCTCGTGGCTCGGGACGCCATTTTCGCGCGGGCAGAGCTCGTCAGACGATGGTCGAGTTCGACGAAGCGCTGCTCTTCGTGACGGCTGCCGGGGAAGGCAGTTGTCTCTGCGTGCTGAGCGAGGCGGAAGCCGACGTCGGGCAGATAGCGTACGAGATGACCCTGCTGGTCAACCGGGTGGGTGAGCATCTGAGCGTCGAGGCGAGGCAACCGGGAGTGCGCAGCTCCTGACCTGCGGGTACATCTGGCTTCAGCCAAGGGCTGATCTCCCGCTCAACAGGCACCGACGAGGTTATCCACAGGCTGGAACGGGCGGCGCGCATCCTGGCTATGGTCGAAACCGAGGGTTTGAACAACTCACGGGGGAGATCAGTATGGAGCGTTGTGCATCACCGGTTCAGCCGGCCGTCACCGTCCCGTCGAAGCGCAGTTCGATGGGACCACCCGGCAGGGATCGCCGCTTCGGCGACGTAGTGGGGTTCGACAAGGCCGCTGCCCTGTTGGAGCTGAAGCGCCATGAGCTTGAGTTGGCCGTTCAGCTCGGATACGTCCGCGCGACAAATGAATCGGTTGGCGGTCGTCGGGGCTTCGCGCCCCAAGAGATCGAGCGGTTGCGCGATGGTGCTGGGCTCCCGGCCCTGCGGGAGCGGGTGCGGACCGTCGGCATGATCGAGGGCGCCCGGATGCTCTCCATCAGCCCCGCGCGCTTCGCTCGGCTTGCTCGCACCGGACACGTCGTCCCGGTTCGGTTCTCCCTCAATCGATACCGCATGGTCGTCTGGCTGTACCTCGCCGAGGAGTTGAAGGACTTCGCGCAGGACCACCCGGCGCTGCTCAGTGGAAGAACACCACGGGAGCTGCGGTCCATGCTGGAGTCGGGCGAGGACCGACGCCCTCGCAACTGGCGGGGACGACGACTCGGGCTGTTGCTCAGGAGCACCGACGACCCATGGCGGCGAGCTGCGGCCGTCAGTTCGGCACTCGACGAGAGCGTTCTGACGGAGATGGTGCCCGACCCGGCCGAGCGGGCTCGCCTGCACCGTCTGCGGCCCGGTCCGATCGCTGGCCGTTCCAGGAGTACGGCGGCCCAGGGGCTGGTCGAGGGGCTTGCGCTCGCCGTCCATCGGGACGAGATCCAGTGGTACCGCACCCACCTGGCCCAGGCGCTACGAGAAGCCCGTGCCACGGGCGAGGGAGGGCTTCCCGATCGGCAGTCGGTACCTGGTGCCGAGACCGGGTGTGGTGGCAACGTGGGCGACGAGCTCACTGACCTGCCGGTATTCCTGGGCGAGCAGCAAGAAGACGCGCCCACGGCGATGTTGTCCGCCAACGGCGGTCGAGGGGGTTGCCCAGGCGGGCCGTTCGCACCGGAAACCCGGCTCGTTCGCGAGCCGGGATGCGAACTGACGGACTGGGGGTCGAGGTACAAGGGTCGCCATACAGTCCGCCGGAGAATTCGATGCCAGAGTCTTCGATCGCTGGCCCTTTCCAGGGTCTGCGAACCTCCCGTCGGGGATGGGGAAGCGCGGTGAGCGGCGGCCTTCAGCTTCACCGGAAGGCGGGGCCAACGTGAGGGGGCGCGCACTCGTCGATCGACTGGCAGGGACTGCCGGGTCAGCGAGGTGAGCCCTGTGCCCACCCTGCGCGCGGAGGAGAGACGGTGCCGCCCGTTGCGCTCGACTGCGAGCGTGCGGCAGCGCCCGTTGCCGCAAACAGCGAGGTGTCGGTGCGAAGGTTCGTGGTCGTCGAGCACACCAAGGATCGGGGCAGGGCACGCGAGCGTCGTTCGTGGTCAGTACAGCTAGACCGTGTGGTGGGGGATGGGCGGTACCGAGGCGCCGCCCCCGGTCGCGACCGCCTGCACCACCGCTTGATGGAGCGCGCGGCTGTCCTCCTCGGACTCACACGGCAGGGGGCTGCCGGCCATGGTGAACCAGTCGGATGCCCCGCTGTACTGCACGGCCACGCGGGCTTCATCGCCTGCCCAGGTCGTATGCACGGTCAGGTCGCCGGTCAGAATGCCCACCTCCTGGGTGAGCACGCCACCACGCCCGGAATACACCCCCGTGGTCGTCCACGATGCCCAGCTCATCCTCCCAGGCTCGCACTGCGGGGCCGGATACGCGACCGATGTGCGGCACAAATCGAAAATCCCTCCCCGTAGCCGGTCACAGGACGAGGAGTGCTTCTTGGGCCCGCCGTATCGCACGTAGTTCAGTCGTAACCCATGGATGAAGAGTTGTCGCCGTACGTCACCTTTCCTTCCTGTGGAGTGTCGGGCCCAGGTGTGCCGGGCCCTGCGCTTCGGCGGCGCCGACGGGTCAGCCGGCAGACCACCGCATTCCGGGCTCGGAGGAGGGCGTACCGGCGTGCTCGGATCCCCGCGCGGTCCGTGTCCGCACGCTGACGTGTGAAGCTCCGCTGTTGCCCTGCTTAGAAGACATCTCATTTGGTGAGTCTGCGGTAGCAGATGAGGGTGCAGGCGATGCTGGTGAAGGCGAGGAAGTGGTCGGCTTTGCGTTCGTAGCGGCGGTGGAGGCGACGGCAGCCGGCGAGCCAGGCCATGGTGCGTTCGATGGTCCAGCGGTGGCGGCCCAGTCGCTGCGAGGACTCGATGCCCCTACGGGCTATGCGGTGCTTGATACCACGTCCGCGTAACCATCTCCGCAGGTGGGCATAGTCGTAGCCCTTGTCCGCGTGGAGCTTGCCGGGCCTACGCCGTCGGCGGCCGCGGCGCGACCGGATGGGCGGAATCCCGCGGACGAGGGGCTCAAGAGCCTGGCTGTCGTGCAGGTTCGCCCCCGAGATTCCGACAGAAAGGGGCAGACCGGTCCGCTCCGTGATCAAGTGAATCTTCGACCCGAACTTGCCCCGGTCAACAGGATTCGGACCCGTCAGGTCCCCCTTTTCAGGGCCCGCATGTTTACCGAGTCGATCGCACAGCGGGACCAGTCCAGTTCACCGCGAGCGCCGAGCTCGTCAAGGACCAGGCGGTGGAGCCTGGCCCACACCCGCGCCTTGCTCCACTCGGTGAACCGTCGGTGAGCTGTCGCCCCCGACGGCCCGAACGACGCCGTCGGCAACTGTTGCCAGGTGCAGCCCGACGTGGCCACGAACACGATCGCGGCGAGCACTTCCCGGTCACCGTGCCGGCGCCGACCACCACCCTGAGGCCGCGACGGCGCTTCCGGCACCACCCGTTGGAACAGTACCCACAACTCATCCGGCACCAGCCGCTCAACAATGCCCGCCACGACCGACAGCCTACCCAACGCACCAAATGAGATGGCGCCTTAAGAAATCCTCGCTGGACTCCCTCTGCTGACCTGGGCAGATTGGGTCCCGGTCACCAGGAAGCGAGTCTGGCGTTCGGGCGGCCCAGCGGACTTTCCTCTGCACCACATTCCTGCCGTATCGGTACCACCCTCTGGAGCCGCAGTCATGAAGGCACTCGTCAAGCACCATGCGGAGCCGGGACTGTGGCTCATGGACGTCCCGGAGCCGGAGACAGGGCCTGGCGACGTTCTGATCAGAGTGCTGCGGACCGGGATCTGTGGAACCGACCTGCACATTCGTTCCTGGGACTCGTGGGCCCGACAGGCGGTCAGCACTCCGAGGGTGTTGGGCCACGAGTTCGTGGGAGAGGTCGCAGCCATCGGCCCCGACGTCCGGGACATCGCGGTCGGTGACACGGTGAGCGGCGAAGGACACCTCGTCTGCGGCAGGTGCCGCAACTGTCTGGCCGGCCGACGTCATCTCTGCCGAAGCACCGTGGGGCTCGGCGTGGGGCGCGACGGTGCGTTCGCCGAGTACGTGGCCCTGCCTGCCTCCAATGTCTGGGTGCACCGTACCGAGGTCGACCTGGACATCGCCGCGATCTTCGATCCCTTCGGCAACGCCGTGCATACGGCCCTGAGTTTCCCCCTCGTTGGCGAAGACGTGCTGATCACCGGTGCGGGACCGATCGGGATCATGGCGGCAGCGGTCGCTCGACATGCCGGAGCTCGCAATGTGGTGATCACCGATGTCAGCGAGTCCCGTTTGGAGCTCGCCCGCAAGGCCGGTGCGACCCTCGCTCTGAACGTCTCGGATCACGACATCGCTGAGGCACAGCGCCTGCTCGGGCTGAAGGAGGGCTTCGACATCGGCCTGGAGATGTCCGGCCGCCCCGCCGCAATGCGCGACATGGTGGACAACATGACACACGGCGGCCGAATAGCCATGCTCGGGCTTCCGGCGGACGAGTTCGCCGTCGACTGGTCGAAGATCGTCACTTCGATGATCACGGTCAAGGGCATCTACGGACGTGAGATGTACGAGACGTGGTACGCGATGACGGTCCTGCTCGAAGCCGGACTCGACCTCAGCCCCGTGATCACCGGTAGCTATGACTTCCGGGACCACGAGGCCGCCTTCGACGAGGCGGCCACCGCCCGCAGCGGGAAGATCATCCTCAACTGGGCGGCGTAGCCGGACCGATCCGCCGGCCCCACTCCACCGGCCCCACTCCACCGTGGTCCCGCCTGTGAGACCGTCCGATCGCCCTGCCGGTGACCCTCCCGTGAGTGTCCCGACACCAGGGCTGGCCCGCCCGTTCACACCTCAGACACTTCTCACCACCTCCGCCACCCCCGACAGGGAGCCTTGCGATGTACGAGTCCGTCCGCGACCAACTCCGCGCCACCCTGGAGGAAATCCGCGATGCGGGCCTCCACAAGCCTGAACGAGTCATCGGCACGCCCCAGGGCGCCACGGTCTCCGTCGCCTCCGGTGAGGTGCTCAACTTCTGTGCCAACAACTACCTCGGCCTCGCCGACCATCCGGAAGTCATCACCGCCGCCCAGGAGGCCCTGGACCGCTGGGGCTACGGCATGGCATCCGTACGGTTCATCTGTGGCACCCAGGACGTCCACAAGGAACTGGAGGCCAGACTGTCGACGTTCCTCGGGCAGGAGGACACGATCCTCTACTCGTCCTGCTTCGATGCCAACGGAGGCGTCTTCGAGACGCTGCTCGGCCCTGAGGACGCAGTGATCTCCGACGCGCTCAACCACGCGTCCATCATCGATGGCATCCGACTGTCGAAGGCACGCCGCCACCGTTACGCCAACCGCGATCTCCACGATCTGGAGCAGCAGCTCAAGGACACCCAGGACGCCCGCCGTCGACTCATCGTCACCGACGGGGTCTTCTCGATGGACGGCTATGTCGCACCCTTGCGCGAGATCTGCGACCTCGCCGACCGCTATGACGCGATGGTGATGGTCGACGACTCCCACGCCGTGGGCTTCGTCGGCCCCACGGGTCGGGGCACACCGGAGCTGGCCGGAGTGATGGACCGGATCGACATCATCACGGGAACCCTCGGCAAGGCCCTCGGTGGGGCGTCCGGGGGATACGTCGCCGCGCGCACGGAGATCGTGGCCCTCCTGCGCCAGCGCTCGCGCCCGTATCTGTTCTCCAACTCCCTTGCTCCTGTGATCGCCGCCGCCTCCCTCAAGGTGCTCGATCTCCTGGAATCGGCCGGCGATCTACGGGCGGACCTGAACCGGAACACCATCCTGTTCCGGACGGCGATGACCGACGCGGGGTTCGACGTGCTCCCCGGGGACCATCCCATCGCACCCGTCATGATCGGGGACGCCGCCGAGGCCGGTCGGATGGCCGAGTTGCTCCTTCAGCGTGGTGTCTATGTCGTCGGGTTCTCCTACCCGGTCGTTCCGTTGGGCCAGGCCAGGATCCGGGTCCAGCTCTCGGCCGCGCATTCCACCGAGGACGTGCAGCGCGTCGTCGCCGCCTTCATCGACGCCCGACGGGTGTTGAAGGAGCGGCAGGGAGAGTTCGGCGCTTGAGAGCAGTAGCAGGTGAGGCCCTTCACGGCACCGGGCCGGGGCCGGGCGGGGTGCGATTTGTTCCGGCTGGCAGGATGGCCGAGTGATCGATCCCCGGCGGCTGCGCATACTCCGGGCCGTCGCGGACCACCGTACGGTGACCGCAGCGGCCTCCGCGCTCTATCTGACCCCGTCCGCCGTCTCCCAGCAGCTCAACGCCCTGGAGCAGGAGACCGGCCACTCCTTGGTGATGCGCAGTGGCAAAGGGGCTCGCCTGACGGCGGCCGGGGAGATCCTCCTGAACCACACCCATGCCGTTCTCGCCCAATTGGAGCGGGCCGAAGCGGAGCTCGCCGCGTACGCGGGCGGGGCCGCTGGCGAGGTGACGATGGCTGCGTTCGCGACGGGAATAGCGGAGGTGGTGGCGCCCGCCCTCGGATTGCTCAGCTCTGGTCACGGCGACATCAGGGTGCGCGTCCGGGATGCCGAAGGCGATGAGAGCTTGCCGCTGGTCCTCGATGGCGAGGCGGACATCGCCGTCGCGGTGGAGTACCGAGGGGCGCCCGGCGCTGACGATCCACGGCTGTGGCGGGTCCCGCTCTACGCGGAGCCGTTCGACGCGGTGCTCCATGCCGTCCACCCCCTCGCCCTGGAGCAACGCATCGCTCTTGCCGATCTGTCCGAGGACGACTGGATCGGCCCCTACCCGGGCAACCCCTGCCATGACATGGTGCTGCTCGCCTGCGAACTGGCGGGATTCCCGCCCCGACTGCTGCACTCCTCCGACGACTTCCGTGCCGTGGTGGCGCTTGCCGGGGCAGGCGCGGGGGTCGCCTTGGTGCCACGCTCGGCGCTACGGGGGATGGAGCTCAAGGACGTCGTCGTACGCCCCGTCTCGGGCCCTTCCGCCAGACGGCGGGTGTTTGCCGCCGTGCGGCGCGGGGCCGAGTCGCACCCGCTCATCCGTCCGGTACTGGAAGCCCTGGTGGCCTCTGCGGCAGGACTGTCCGCAGACTGACCCCCCTCGGCTGCCGATAGTGGCGCGTCCAGGACGCGTTCACCACGGCCGCTCTCGTACAGCGAGTGCGAGGGGCGAGCACTGCAGATCGCTCGGCATTGGCATTGGCATAGGCATAGGCGTCGGTTCCGGTATCGGCATAGGTATCGGTTTCGGATGTGGAGGAGGCTCGCCCCCTTCCTCAACGGTGATCCGGTCCAGGGCCGCCGGGAAGAGGGACCAGCGCCTCCTTCAGCCCGGTGGCCAAATCCATGTTCGCGCCCCGCTGGAAGGCTGCCGCATAGGCCGAATCGCCCGCGTGGGCCCGTGCCGTCTGCTCGCACTCGTCGCGTACGGCGCGGAGTTCGGGGGTGCCCCGTTGGGGGTGTCCGACCGTACTCCAGAACGCCTGGCCCGTGCCGTACACCAGCCCGGCGCGCTCCCCGTCACCTCCCGCGGCCAGAGCCGCCGCCAACAGGTCAAGCCCCAGGGCGATACCGAAGCTGTCGCCGATGCCCTGCTTCCCTTCCAACATCGCCCGCGCGTGTTCCGCCGCACCCGGTGGATCGCCGGAGAACAGGGCGATCAAGCTGAGTTGGTAGTCGAGATAGGCACGCGTCCATGACTCGCCGCGGTCGACGCACCCCCGCCGTAGTGTCAGGGCCCTCTCGCGGGCCTGAGCCAGCTCACCGAGCCCGGTGAGGGCGAAGACCTGAGCCAGATGACAGCGCAGGCTGTTCGGCGAGTCGAAGGGCTCGCCCCCCGCCGCGTCCAATGCGTGCCCCGCCAGTACGTCGGCCGCGAGTGGTCGTCCTGTCAGCAGGGCGATCAACCCCCCGAGGTACGCGGCGGCGAGCGTCCCTTCGGTGCCGTACCCCCGTGCCCGGTCCAGCCGGGCGGCGAGCATGCACTCATCGCCCACGCGCTGGGCCGTCGCGTAGTCGCCCTGGAGGGTTGCGGCGAATCCCAAGGCCCATAAGCCCTGCGTCCGGTCGGGCCCGTCGGTCCCATGCGCGGCCAACGCCTGTTCGAGATAGTCACGCGCTTCGTGCAAGTGGCCGCAGCAGCTCCAGAAGAAGCCCACCCGTCCGGCCAGACGTACCGCGCGAGCCGGTGAGACGGTCAGGAAGTGGTCGACGGCGGTGCACAGGTCCGTGTGGACCTCGCCGATCGTGCGGTACCAGTGGGCCTGTTCGGGCCCGAGCCATCGGTCGTGGGCTTCACACACGACCTCCAGGAAGTGCTCGGCGTGACGCTCTGCCATGGCGGCATCCTCACCGAGCGCGCGGAGCCAGGAGGCGCCGTACTCCCGGATAGTGTCCAGCATGCGGTAGCGCAGTCCACTGCCCAGCGGTCCCCGGACCACCGTGACCACGGAGGCGGCCACTAACCCGTCGAGCAGCGGATCGACCTCCTCGACGCTGACGGGCCCACCTGTGCACACCGCTCGAACGGCCTCCGCGTCGAAGTCACCGCGAAAGACGGTCAGCCGGGCCCAGAGCAGCCGCTCGCGGGGCGAGCACAGCTCATGGCTCCATCCGATCGTGGTTCGCATGGTGCGGTGGCGCTCCGGCCGCACTCGCTCTCTCTCCCCGGCCTTCAGCACATCGAAGCGGGAGGTGAGGCGACCAGCGATCTCCTCGACGCTGGTGCGCGCGGCTTGCGCCGCTGCCAGTTCCAGGGCGAGCGGGATGCCTTCGAGGCGACGACAGATCTGGGCGACCGTGAACCCACGGGGGACCGGCGCGGGCCACTGGATACCGGCCCGCTGGACATCGGCGCGGGGTCCGGTCGCCGGGTCATCGTCCCGCCCGCCCTTGTCATCCGAATGGGCGGGCGCCTGCCCGAAAGCGGAGTGCCTGCCCGACTCCGAGGCCGCCGCGGTGGCCATGCGCTGGGTGAACAGTTCGAGGGCGTCGGGCCCCTCGGGCGACAGGGGAACGACCTCGATCACATGCTCGTTCGCCAGGTCCAGTGGATGCCTGCTCGTAGTCAGCACCGTCAGACCGGGGGCCGCCGTCAGGAGGTCTCCCAGGAGCGCCCGGCAGGAGGCGAGGAGGTGCTCACAGGAGTCGAGCACCAGGAGCAGCCGCTTGTCGCCCAACCATTCACAGAGTGCGTCGACGGGCATCCGAGGGGTGTGGTCGGAGAGGTCGCAGGCGTCCGACACGGTCGCCAGGAGCAGCCTGTCCCCGGCCAGGGGAGACAATTCGGCCCAGGCCACGCCGTGGGGGAACAACTCGACTGCTTGTCGAGCGGCGCGCAGAGCGAGCCGGGACTTGCCCACGCCACCGCTCCCGACGAGCGTGGTGAGACGGTGGCGCGCAAGAGCCCGTTTCAGTCGGGACAACTCCCGGTTCCGTCCGACGAAACTGGTGGATTCTTCGGGAAGGGTTCCCAACACCTGCCCAGTCTGGCGTACTCGACGGACCTCTGAGGACCATCGCCTTGCTCAGGACGCGGCCGGGGCGGACTCCACTGCCTTCTTCAGACGGTCGAGCGTCCGACGGATGTTCCCCCGCTGGAACTCCGCGAAGGTGTGCCCCTTGGTGGCCAACTTGTCGAAGGCGTTGGCGAAGGCGTCCGGCCAGGTCCGACGGTCGTCCCGCCAGGTCTCCGTCACCCGGGTGCCTCCGTCGACGGCTTCGAACCGGTACTCCCAGGTCGCTATCCGCCCCCGGAGCAGAGGCCGGCGCCGACCGATGGCGTGTACCCGGAAGGCGAACCGCTCTCCACGATCGGCCGCCACGACTGTGCAACGGGTCGTCCAGCGAAACGGACCCCGCTTGTTGTGCCCCACGAACTGCATGCCCACGAATGCGTTTCCGCTGCCGTGGTGCACGGTTGCCCCGAGGTTCTCCGGACTCCACTGCCCCATGAGGGTCGGATCGCTGACCTGGTCGTAGATGACTGAGGGGGCGGCCTGGATGACGATGCTGTCCGAGACCGCCAGGGTGCGTGGCATGGTGTGCGACTCCGATCGGAGAAAGTGTCAGTCTGTGCCGGGCCCTTGCCCGTAGTTGTCACGATCATGCCGATGACGAGGGGCTCTGCCAACGGTCGAGCCGCCATTCACAGGTCACGGACGGGGTGTGCGATCAGCCCGGGCGCGTTGTCGA
Source organism: Streptomyces sp. NBC_00690 (assembly GCF_036226685.1). Lineage (NCBI taxonomy): Bacteria > Bacillati > Actinomycetota > Actinomycetes > Kitasatosporales > Streptomycetaceae > Streptomyces > Streptomyces sp. NBC_00690. The sequence goes on along the minus strand of NZ_CP109009.1, from coordinate 645,034 downwards.
GACCCCATGACGACGGGATGTTCACCAGTACATCTCCCGTCGCTCCTCCTTGTCCGCGCATCGGCGTGGGAACGTATGTGCGGATTTTGTGGAGGTCTGCGGTTGTGTCGATGGTACGGGTCGGGTGCACGGCGCATGGGTCCGGGCGGGCTTCGGTGGGCGGGGTGAAGCTGTCGGCGCATGGTTCGCCACGGGTATCCGTCGCTCCGCTTTGCGGGCGGCATCCGACCGCTCGGCGAGTAGCGGAATCTGATACTCCGGATAGCTACCGATAAGGAAAAGATAAGAGCAGAATGAAAGAGAGTGCTGCTCCGGCATGCACACGCGGTCAGACGTTCAGCGCACTGAAGGAGGCGAGTCGTATGGCCGGCGTCTCACACAGGGAAGACCTCGCGGGGCACCCTGACATCACGGAAATGCGGGACCGTTACGCCCAGGTACTCGGAGGGCGCGACGTCGCCCTGGTGGATGGCCCGGTGTTCCTGGTCGGTTTGGCGTGCGCGATCTCCCCATGGGTCGTTCACTTCTCGGCCAATCAGCCAGCCCTCGCAACGCACAACTTGATCATGGGCATCGCGATCGCCGTGCTCGCGCTCGGGTTCACTGTCACCCCTCAGCGGATGTATGGCTTGAGCGGAGCCATGTGTGCGATGGGTGTGTGGCTGGTTATCGCACCCTGGATCGTGGGTAGCAGCCCGGACGCAGGGGTCATCTGGACCAACGTCATCCTCGGAGCGCTCACGTTCGTTCTGGGGCTGGTGTGCATGGCCGCGACGATGAGGAGTGGCCGGGCCAGTCGTTCGCCAGCCTGAGCGGGCGATGCGCCGACAGGGTGAGTACGCAACAGGGGACGCCCCCTCTGCTCCACCCTGGTGATTGAAGTAGGGGCCGGTCCGTCATATGGCGGACCGGCCCTACGTCATTCAACTAAGCCGTCTTGTCCCGAGTCTGGCGTTGTGCCTGATTCATCATGGTCATTCGCTTGATCGTCAAACCCCCGACTCTTCTTTGACGTTTCGCAGATGCGAACGATGGGTCATCGGGTTTGAACGCCTATGGCGCCTCGACGGCGGCCTTGATCCGACGCCCGAAGGCGTCACTGTCCTTGCGTGCTGCACTCAAAGCCAGGCGGACCAGCGCCTTGCCGACGCCGTGCCCTTCGAGTTGGTTGAAGATGCGCACCCGAGTGCCGCCCGAACCTGTGGTTTCCAGGTCATAGCCGCCCTCCTTGGCGGTCACGAGGTTCTTGGAGGTCTCCGCCCACCGGATGCGCGTTGGAGCGTCGAACGCGGTGATGCGGAACTGGCGCTCCGTCGTGAGTCCCGCGTCCTTGACCGTGCTCGTGTAGACGGTCCCCACCCCGGTCGGACCCTCAGTCGTCTTCGCGATCCTGATCACTCGCGGACTGAACTTCGTGTCGTTCTCGCCGTTCGCGAGGAAGGCGAAGACCTCCTCGATGGGGCGCTGAATCTCTACGATCGCCTCGAACTGGCCGGACATGGCTCCTCCACTGACTGGCGTCGATGCGTGCACGGACACTGACAGGGAAATCGGTGGTTCTTTCTCTGACCAGGGCATTGCGGGCAGCCCTTCGGCCCAGCAGGATTCTCCCACCGGTGTGCCGACCGTCGCCGCTACCGCGGCTGCCCGTCCGCTAGTGGGGTGAACACTCCACCGGGCCTGCCCGTATAAGACGGCAAGCCGCCGGGTTGACAAGGAGGTCTACCGAAAATGATCGTCCCACGCACCGCTGCCGCCGTCGTGCTGCGATTCGTCGCTGTCGGTGCCGTACCGGTGCTGCTCGTCACTGCGGCCCAAGGGACCGCACAGGCCCACGGGGCACCCACTGACCCTGCGAGCCGGGTGGCTGCCTGCGGGCCGGATGGTCCGCACAACAAGACGGAGGCTTGCCGAGCCGCCGTCGCCGCGAACGGGGGCGTGGCGTTCGACGCCTGGGACAACATACGTGTGGCCGACGTCAAGGGCCGTGACCGTGAGGTCATCCCTGACGGAAAGTTGTGCAGCGCTGGGCTGGACGAGTTCAAGGGGTTGGACATCGCACGCGATGACTGGCCGACCACCACTCTGACGACCGGAAGCGACCTCACCGTCACCTACCGGTCGACGATCCAGCACAAGGGGACCTTCGAACTCTTCCTCACCAAGGAGGGGTACAAGCCGAGTGAGAAGCTGCGTTGGGCGGATCTGGAAGAGCAGCCCTTCGCCACGGTGGCGCACCCCGAGTTCCAGAGCGGCGCCTACCGCATCCAGGCCAAGCTCCCGGACGGGCTCTCGGGCCAGCACGTCATGTACACGGTTTGGCGGAACAGCGACTCCACCGACACGTACTACCACTGCTCGGACGTCGTGCTCGCGGCGGAAATCCCGGGTGAATCCCGTCGCTTGGGCGTCCTGGGCAGACCGAGCACCCCCAAGGTGTCGGACGCACCCCTGACCGGTGTCAACAGCTCACCGGACGCGAACCAGTCGGCCTCCGGCGCCGGTGATAACTCGATGAAGATCGTGGGCGGCGGCATCGCGGCCCTCGCACTGCTTGCCCTGGGGACCTTGGTGACGCTGCGGCCCCCGCGTCTCGACAACAGTCGGCATCGTCGTGACTGATTCGACCAGTTGGTTGAACCGTCCGGCCAGCACTCCCATCCGCGGGTTCGCCGTCAACCCGCGGGCGGGGGAGTGGCGCCGGGCATGAGCCCCGAGTAGGCCGTCAAGCGCTCCATAGCCGGTGCCGGCGGGTCTTTGGCCTCGATCTGCTCGCCCCAGTTTGTGGGCCCGGGGCCGCGCCCTCCAGAAGCGGTCTAGGAGTCGCTCAGCAGCCAGTTCCGCGATGTGCGGTGGCGCGCCATGTTGAGCAGGGAATGGATGCGCACGCCCGCCTGGTCGACCTCCTTGACCGGTGCCGGGAACGGTAGGCGGGCGTCCGCGTACGTGTCCGCGTACTCCAGTCGCAGGGTGATCCCGTAGCGATCGATGGCTACGGGAAGCGCACGGCGGGCGCCGAGCGTCAGTCGGGGCTTCACAAGGCGCAGGAGCAGTTCGACGACGTCCCCGTGGTCGTCGAGGAGATGGGTGAGCATGCTGGCCTCGCACGTGGCCAGGGGGTCGGTGTCCGCTTCCATGAGTTCGTCGAGGTTGACCGTGACCCGCTCACCGTCTCGTTCCAGCACGGCGTGGGCGAACTCCATGCAGCGGCTTCCGTTGGGAGCCGAGTGCTCGGCGGAGTCCAGCATCCAGCCCGCGAGCAGGACTCGGGCACGTACGCGATCGCGGACCGGTGTGGGGGCGATGTCGGTGAACTCCAAGCTGGCGCGCACGGGTCCGTCCGAGGTGGAGTCCGTGTCCCCCTCCCACTGGCGGGAGAGTGCCGGATGGAGGTGGATGTGTTCGGCGACGCCTGATCCGTTCAGTCGGGAGACCTCGGTACGGCCTTCGTCGGTGACCACCGTCATCGAGTCCGCGGCTGTCAGGATCGACCGGATTCGTTCCGCGCTCGTCGGCTGCGCGAGCGGGGCGTTGAACAGGCGGCGCATCCAGAACTCCACACATCGAGGGAACTTAGGTTTGCCTAACCTAAGCCCTATCGTGTGTTGTCGCCAAGCCCGCGAAGCGTGTCGCGTTCGCCGGCACTCGTGCCACGCATCCGGCGCACCGCCCCGGACCTGCGGCGTAGCGGTATCTGGTGACCTCGTCCCCGCTCCGCGGTCAAGGCTCCGGAGTACACATCACCCGTCCGTGGGGGAGTCACACTTGCAGGTGCCGACCACACGTGCCAGACGACAGGCGGACCGCAAGGGTGGCAACCGGTGGTACTCGGCGGTACTCGACGGTTGGGAGCTCGCTTCCTCATGGCCGCGACACCAGTTGAACCTCGGTCCAGTTCAGTGACCACGCCGAAGCGGCGGTCCCCACCGCCCGGCGTGGGACCACCGCTCACTGTGCGTTCCTGCTCTGTCCGCCCTCGGCGCGCCACGATCCCAGCGCAGCCATCAGGTGCGTCACACTCCCAGTGGCCGAATCGACACCGGCATCCCGGGGGCCTGATGACCCCCGCTCGCCAACATCCGCACCTCACCCTGGTCGCTGATCTCGGCGCGCACGATGCCGGTGTCGTCCTCGTAGATGGGAAATCCCCCGGCACCGGCCCTCTCGGTGCGTCGGACGATCACCACATCGTCCTCAGCGGCCGATGCCTGGAACATCAGCTCGTAGCTCTCCGCGTACTCCATTGGGGCCTCCAGGCAGGCGCAGGGGTTTTCGCCCCTTTTCCATCGTGCCCCAGGAGGAGTGGCGCCGCCCGATGGACTGACGCGCAGGGGGCCGAACGGGACGCAGAGTGAGCCCCGCAGGAGCTCCACTCGACGAGGCGCTACACAGCCCGTTCGGAGCTCACCCGCCCGCGGGGAACGATTCCTGAACCAGGGCGGCCAGCGCCTCCGCGGTCGAGAAGTCCTGGGTCAGACGGTTCTTGGTGAAGGCGAACGAGACGCCGGTTGCCGTGTCCCCGTACGCGAAGGTCCCGCCGGCGCCTCCCATCGCAAACACGCTCGGGCTGCTCGCAGCACCTTGCGGCAGGCCGATCGAGTAGCCGAGGCCCCAGGCGGAATCCATGCCGAACACCTGGTCGGGCCCGCTGTAGGCGGTGGCGGTGACTTCTCGCAGTCGTTCCGGGGACAACAGCCGTACGCCCGACACCTCGTCGAGCAGGGCCGCGTACATACGGGCCATGGCGCGCGCCGACGTCTTGCCTCCGGCCGGGATGTCAGCGGCGAGCACATCGGTGCGATTGCCCAGATCGGCCGTCGGGAAGAGGGAGAGAGGGCCGGCCTTCAGCATCGGCAGGTCCGGCGGAAGCGAGGCCATCATCTCGGATGCGCCCGGCATGTCCTCCAAGGGGGCGAGCCGCCTGTGTTCACTCACCGGCATCCCGAAGTAGAGCTCGTCCGCCACGCCGAGCGGCTCGGTGATCTCCTCACGCAGTACCTGGGAGATCGGCTTGCCGGTCACCCGGCGGACGATCTCCCCGATCAGATAGCCGAAGGTGTAGGCGTGGTAGCCCATCGCCGTGCCGGGCTCCCACCACAGGCGGGAGTCCGCGACGGTCGCACAGATCGCGTCCCAATCGCAGATGTCCTCGAAGGTGGTGTCCAGCGGCAGCCCGGGCACCCCGGCCGTATGGGTCAGTACGTGCCGCACCGTCACGGCGCCCTTGCCGTGCGCCGCGAACTCGGGCCAGAGCTCGGCGACGGGCGTGTCATAGGTGAACAGACCGCGCTCCACGAGCATGTGCGCCACCGTCGCCGTGGCCGCCTTGCCCATGGAATAGGTGTAGAGCACGGTCCCAGGCTCCATCATCCGCCCGGTCTTCGGATCGGCGATGCCCGCGACGACGTCGGCCATCTGCTCACCGTGTCGATACACGGCGATCTGCAGGCCCCGTTCGGTGCCGGAGTCCACGAGGCGGTCGGCAGCTTCTTGCAGTCTCTTCTGGATGTCGCTCACGGATGTCTCCTCATGGCGCGGGGTGGTGCCAAGGTCGTCGAATATCGTTTCGAAGGGGTTGACGGCCGGGTCGGGGAAAACTCATCGGACATGGCCGCTCCTTCTCCCACGGTTGGTTCGCACGGCCGGGGCTTCGCTCAGGACCAACCGGGTGACGGGTCGACAACTTCCCAACTCAGCTGCTCCTCACCAACTTTCGGTACCCGGGGCCCGCCGTGCCGAGGCCGACGCCTTGCCCTCCCGCGCGCGCAGTCGTAGGGCGAGCAGGGGAAAGGCCAGGACGGACACCATGGCGGCGCCGACCAGAGCCGCCGCCTCGCCTGAATCGATGGCCTTCTCGTCGATCCCGATCGTGGTGATGGCCACGACCAGGGGCAGACAGGTGGACGCGTACAACACCAGCGCCCTGCGGTCGGTCCGGGACAGGTCGTGTGGTGCTAGGGCCCACACCGGCAGACCGCGCACGATCAGGAAGAGCGCCAGGAACACCGGGAGCAGCACCAGTGCACGGCCACCGGCGAGCAGGGCGTCGAGATCGAACTCGATGCCGGTGACCACGAAGAAGACCGGTACGAGGAAGCCGAAGGCGAGGGCTTCGATCCGACCGAGAACCTCCGGGCTGCTGTCGGGAGCGGCGCCGCCAAGGACCAGCCGGATGAGCATCCCCGCTGCGAAGGCCCCGAGCAGGATGTCCAGTCCGAACACCACGGACAGCGCCAGCATCGACACCAGCACCAGCATGACCAGGCGCACCGCGAACTGGCCGCTGCTGTGCAACGTGGTGGCGATCACCCGGGAGAACCAGGGCGGACGGGGGCGTCGCGCCCACAGGAAGGCCGCGGCTGTGACTGCCGTGAATCCCGCGAGCAGGGCAAGTGACTCCGCGGGCCGCCTTCCGCTGAGCAGGAGCGCCATGGCGAGGATCGGACCGAACTCGCCCACGGAACCGAAGGCGAGCACCACCGATCCGAACCTGCCCCGCAGATCGCCGCTGTCACGCAGGATCGGCAGCACGGTGCCGAGAGCGGTGCTGGTGAGCGCGGTGCCGATGACCAGACCGCGATCGAGTTCGCCGCCCGACAGCGCCAGGCCGATGCCCAGTCCGGCGACGAGCGAGATCGCCCAGGCCCCGACGGAACGGCGCAATGTGTCGCCCCGAACGGCGCCGAAGTCGATCTCGTAGCCGGCCAGGAAGATCAGCATGGCCAGCCCGAGGTCCGCAAGGGTGTCGATGACCTGATCGGTCTGTGCCCACCCCAGCAGATCGGGACCGACGACGATGCCCAGCAGGATCTCGAAGATCACCAGGGGGATGCGGAGCCAGCGGGCGAAACCATCGGCGAGCAGTGGGGCGAGCACGGCGATGCCCATGATGAGGAGGAGCGTTCCCGGGTGAGACATGGGGCCTATGTACCAAAGGCGGCCCCGTATGCCCGGGTCATCGTGGCGGTGTCTACGTGGTGGCCCCTACGCGTGTCCACGAGGCGGTACCGCGACGGGCTACGAGGTGGTCTCTTCCAGCCGTCGCAACCGCTCCGCGTCACTGGTCCGTGGGCAGGTGGCACACGCTTCGGCGGGTCGGATCGTGTAGTAGAGGCAACAGCCCATGCGGGTACGGGTGGGATGTGACTGCCCGTCACTGCCCTGGAGCCGTCGGAATCCGGCACCGCCGAGGAACGGCCCGACGGGCCCCGGCAGCACTTCGCCGGCCTCGCGCACGCCGCGCTCCTCGTCGCCCAGCATCCGTCCGAGGTACCAGATCCCCGAGACGAGGTCGTCACCGACCATGCCCCATAGGCTTCGGGGCCCGCGCCGCAAGCGCGGAGCGATGGCCGACAACAGCGGCCGGACATGGTCGGCCACCGACGCGCGCAACTCATCGCGCAGGGCCGCCTCGGTCGCTACCACCTTGACCCCGGGCAATCCCGAGGCCGGGTCGTCCGGCAGACAGCAGAAACTGCCCGGCACCACCGCGAGCGCATCACTCGTTCGACTGACGCGCACTGCGTCGGGCCGCAGTCGTGGCACTCGGCGCTCCAAGTACCAGGGGCCGCTGATCAGCAGGCAGGCAGACCACAGATAACTGTGCAGCGCACGGGACGCCACCACATCGGGCCGGGCCAGGTGGTCGTACCGCTCGTGGATGCGGCAGGCTTCGGCATCGAGGAAGGCATCGAGCAGGTCGGTGCGGCAGGCCAACTCGGCGCCGTCGATCCAGCCCTGAGCGGCTGGCGTGTGGGGCGGAGTGATCTCCACGTGCAGCGCCTCGCACAGGGCTGTCAGCCGTGCATAGGAGGATGCCAGCAGAGTGGAGCAGCTGAGGGCAGCTCCGGCAGGCGCTAGCGCCGGGGCCAAAGTCACGGGTACTCCTCAAGGAGCGGGAACGAGCGAGAGGAAGGTAAGGCTCACCTTAGCCTCATCACTCGTATGCGTTTGCCAACGGGTGCCGCAACACAGGGAATTGGCATTCTTAGGGATGCCTAACCTAAGCTCACCTCTGGTGATCCGGCCCGGTCAGGCCGCTGCGACCAGGGAGTTCTTCCATGGTCGGGGTGTCCGCCGACGGAATCGCTCCGGTGGTTTCCTGCCTGTTTACGGTCTGTCCCATGCCCAGCGAATGTGCGCGCGGAAGTATTTCACCCATGCAGATGTATGTGCTCGCCCTCAATCCCACCGATTCGGTCTCCGAGGGCTTCCTCCCCGCCGCACAACGGCTCGGCCTCAGTATCACCGTGCTGACGGACCAGCCCCGGGCGCACCGCGAGCGTCACCCCGAGACGGAGGTCCTGGAATGCGACGTCCGTGACCACCACGCGGTCATCACCAGGATCTCCACCCATCGCACCCCCGATGCGGTCTTCAGCAACAGCGACCACCTCCAGACCCAGACGGCCCTGGCCGCCGAGTTCTTCGGACTGCCCGGCAAGAGTTGGCAGACCGCACTGCGCACCAAGGACAAGGCCCAGATGCGGCGTCGTCTCGCCGCCGCGGGCGTCTGCACCGTCCGCTCCGTCGAACTGCCTCCCGGCCAGGACCTCACGGACCCGGCTCCCCTCGGCATCCCGTACCCCTGTGTGCTCAAACCGCGCGAAGGAGTGGCCAGCGAGGACGTGGTCCGAGTCGACGACCACGACGGCTTCGTCCATCACGCGGGAGCCATCCGCACCCGCCGCCCCGGTGCCACCCTCGTGGCGGAGGAGTACCTCCCCGGTGAGCTCTACACCCTGGAGACCCTCGGCGACGGCGAGCGCCTGCACGTCCTCGGCGGGTTCCACACCAAGCTCTCCCCGCTCCCCTACTTCATAGAGGAGCGCCTGACGTTCGTCCGCGCCCATGCGCAGCCGATCACCGAACAGGTGCTCGCTCAGCTCGCCACCCTGGGAGTCGGCTTCGGCGCCTGCCACACCGAGTTCGTCGTCCACGAGGGACGGGTGCGCCTGATCGAAGTCAACTACCGTGCCATCGGCGACCAATGCGACCTACTGCTCGCCGACCTCCTCGGCATACCGTACTTCGACCATGTGCTGCGCACCCATCTCGGCCAAAACCTGCCCCCCGACCTCGGGGCCCGGGCCGACGGCGAGGCCACCCTCGCCTATCCGTACGCCGACCGGGCCGGCACCCTGACCGCGGCGCCCGGCCCGACCGACTTCACCGCCGACGGCGTCCGACTGACCTACCGCCCGACCCGCCGACCCGGCGAGCACCACGCACTCCACCACACCAACCGAGACATCCTCGGCATCGTCCGTGCCATCGGTACGGACCGGACAGCCGTCGACCGGGCCGTGGACGACTTCCTCGCCCGGCAGAGCTGGGAGATCACCCCGTGACCGTGACCCGCACGGACATCGACGAAGACCTGATGCTCCAAGTCCTCAACTCCCTGCTGCGCGAAGACGTGGCAGGGCTGCGGAGCCGCACCACCACCGTGAGCGGACCGGACGGCAGCTGGCTACGGCTCGCCACCACCGACCAGGGCGCCCTCCTGCTGCCCGTCCAGCACAGCGCACCCGGCTACCAGAGCCGCACCGAGGCCAGACTGCCCTTGCTCCGGCGCGAGGACGACGGCCGGGAACTGACCCGTGCCGACGACATACTCGCCGCCCTCGCCGCACATGCGGACCCCCGGGACCGCGCGGGCTTCACCGCGTTCGCCACCGAAGTTCGACAGGCCGAGCGCGCCAAGAGACTCCACACGGCTTCCCGCCAGGAGGTCACCGCCGCGCTGGTCGCCCGCTACGGGCCAAGGCCGGCCACTCAGTGGAGGGGACCCACAGCAGCCCTCGCCTTCGACACGCTCGCCGCCCGTCTCGACCACCCCGTCTACCCGACCGGGCGGGGCCGCGCCCATCTGACCGAAACCGATCTGCGCCGGTACGCCCCCGAGTTCCACCCCCGCTTCCCGCTGCGCTGGCTCGCCCTGCCCCGGGAGGCCGTCACCACACACGGCACGCTCCCCGAAGTCTTTCCCGCGCCCTCAGCTGTCGGGTTGCCCGAAGCCAGCGACCGTACCCACATCTGTCTCCCCCTCCACCCGCTCACCGTCGGCGAACAACTGCGCGGAGCCCTGCGCGCCATGGGCGTGGAAGGACAGGCGGCCCTCGCCCCCCTGGCACGGTTGGAGGCCGTACCCACGCTCTCCATGCGGACCGTCGCGCTGACCGCCACCCCCGACATCCACCTCAAACTGCCGCTCGCGACCGCCACCCTCGGCCGTCTCAACCGCCGCACCATCAAGCCGGGCACCCTCATCGACGGAGTAGCAGGCCAACGCCTCCTGGAGAGCGTGATCGAGAGGGAGCCACGCTTCAGCCACACCATCCTGCACACCGATGAGACACAGTTCGCCCACGCCGGCCATGAACTCCTCGCCGTCCTCGTGAGGCGGTTGCCCGCCCGACTCGACGACACCGCCGTTGTGCCCCTCGCCGCGTTCCTCGCCCCAGCCCCCGACGGAGGGCTCGTCATCGGGGACCTCGCCGACCACTTCTACCAAGGTGACACGCTCGCCCTCCTCGACGCCCTCCTCACCCTGCTCTTCGACTGGCAGACCACCCTCATCGGATACGGCATCGCCCTGGAGTCCCACCAGCAGAACGTCTCCCTCCTCCTAGACGCGCCGCACGGACGGACCAGGCTGCGCCTGCTGTTCAAGGACAACGACGGCCCCCGCATCCACACCGCCCGGCTGCGCGCCGCTCTCGGCCAGGACGGCCCCGACTTCGACGACCCGCGCATCCACACCGACAGCGACACGCCGATACTCGACCTGTTCACCACCATCACCGTCCACCTCTGTGCGGGGGCCTACGCCTTCGGCCTCGCACGACACGGACACGCACCGCTCGACCGGCTGCTCACCCTCGTACGCGACCGACTCGGCGAAGCAGCGGATCGGCTCGGCACCCGTCCGGGACAACCCGGCGCCCTGCTGCGCACCCACGTCCTCGATGCGGCGCAACTGCCCATCAAGGCCATGGTCACGGCGGGCACCCTGCTCGCCAAGGAAAGATCAGGGGCAACGGACATCAACAAGCACTACGGCACCGGCCCCAACTATCTGGCGCCAAGGAGTGTGCGGCCATGACGAGTACCACACCCGATCGACCCCCGACACCGGCCGGCCCGCCCGACGGCATGCCCACCGCTGACGAGGCCGTGGCCCACACCCTCCTCAACTGCCTCCTCCGGGAGGTGTCAGGACCGGAGCACCAGACCGCCGTCATCGACGGCCACCTGCTCGTGCGGCTGCCCCGGCGCGGGGTGCTGCTCCGGGTGGCCCTGCGCCGCACTTCGCTCCTCGGCGCACACCGCTTCACCGGGCCGGTCCAGGCCCAGTCGGGAGAGGACTGGTCCGTCCTGGACTGGCAACAACTGGCGGAACACACCCACGCCGAACTCTCCCTGCGCACCGGCGCACGCAACGACGAGTTCCTCGGTCAGGTCGCAGCCAGCCACCGGGCGGTCGACGCCGCGCTGACCAGACATGTTCCCCCGCCGCCCACCGCCGATGACGACCCGCTCACCCGATATCTCGCCTCCGAACAGTCCCTCTTGCTCGGCCACCGCTTCCACCCCACCCCGAAGGCCCACGGAGGCGACCAACGGGCCTGGGCCAGCTACGCCCCCGAGGCGGGCGCACGCTTCCCCTTGCGCATGCTCGCCGTCCGCACCCCCTTCATCGCAGAGGAGCGAGCAGAGCCGGGCGCCGCCGACCTCCTAGACCGTCTCCACCCCGTTCCCGAGGGCTACCGCCTGCTGCCGACGCATCCCTGGCAGTACGAACACCTGCGCAATCGACCCGAGGTGCGCGCCGCACTCGACCGCGGCGACATCCTCGACCTGGGTCCCGGCACACGGGCGTTCACCCCCACCGCGTCCGTACGGACCCTCTACGACGGCCACGCCTTCCTCAAATTCAGCCTCAACGTCCGCATCACCAACTGCGTACGGAAGAACTCCCACTACGAACTCTCCGGTGCCGTCGCCCTCACCAGGCTCCTCGCCCCCGCTTTCGACGACCTGGCGGCCCGCTTCCCCCGCGCCGGGATGCTGCGGGAACCCGCGTACCGCAGCATCGCGTTGCCCGGGCCCGACGGCCGACCCGACCTCGCCCTGCTGGAAGGCTTCGGCGTGATCGTGCGCGAGGGGCTCGGATCACGGCTCCTGCCGGGCACCACCCCGCTCCTCGCCGCCGCGGTCGCCGATGAGTACCGCTCAGGTCCGGCCCAGATCTCCCGCCTGGCCGGCAGCGGTCCCATGGCAGCCCTGGACTGGTGGCGGGAGTACCTGGCACTCCTCGTCCCGCCCGTACTGGCCGCCTACTTCGACCACGGACTCGTCCTCGAACCCCACCTCCAGAACGTCATCGTGTGCGTGGACGCCGACGGCAGGCCGGCGCAGGTCCTCTTCCGCGACCTGGAAGGCACCAAGCTCCTCCCCGAACACCACGGCGCTGCCCTCGCCGCGCTGCCCCGCGCGGTCGCCGAGCCGTTGACCTACGACGCCCGCCGCGGCTGGGACCGGGTGGTCTACTGCCTGCTGGTCAACCACATTGCGGAAGTCCTCGCCGCGCTCGCGGACCTTCATCCGCAGACCGAGGCGGCCCTGTGGGCCCAGGTCCGGCAGACCATCGTCCACTACGCCGACGAGCACGGCTGCCCACCGCGACTGAGGGCCCTCCTCGCCGGTGTCCCCCTGCCGGCCAAGGCCAATCTGCTGGCCCGGTGGGAGCGTTCGGCGGACCGGGAGGCCGGCTACGTACGACTGCCGTCCCCCTTGGCGGAGGAGGTCCTCTTCGAGGCGATCCGCGCCAACGCCGATTGGAGTACGCGATGACCACCCCACCCTCCGTACGGACCCGGGTGCGTGCCCTGCCCGCCGATGCCCTGCCCGCATATGTCTACGACCTCGGCGCGCTGCGCGAGCACGCCCGGACCGTACGGTCCGCGCTCCCTTCCGGCGTGGAGATCTACTACGCGGCCAAGGCCAATCCGGAAGCCCCGATCCTGACCGAACTCGCCCGCTGGACCGACGGCTTCGAGGTCTCGTCGGGCGGAGAGCTCGCCCATGTGCGCGACTGCGTGCCCGGGGTTCCCCTAGCCTTCGGCGGACCGGGCAAGACGCCGGCCGAGATCAGTTCGGCCCTGCGACTGGGTACCGAGCGGTTCCATGTGGAGAGCGTCCACGACCTGCGGATGCTGGCCGATCTCGCCCCGCGTATCGTTCCCGGCCAGCGCATCGCCGTTCTGCTCCGGTTCAACCTCTCTGTCGCCCAACACGTATTGGCGAACAGCGCCTTGGCGATGGGAGGGCGCCCCACCCCCTTCGGGATCGACCCGGCGGAGGCGGACGCAGTGGTCCGTACCGTGGTCGAGCAGCACCCGCAGTTGGAACTGCGCGGAGTGCACGCACACCTGGCCAGTGGACTGACGGCTCCCGAACAGTTGGCCGTTGCCGAGGCGGTGGTGGACTGGTCCGCCCGGCTCATGGCCCGGCACGATCTCGTGCTGCACGAGGTCAACGTCGGCGGGGGCATGACTGTCGACTACGCCCGACCACAGGACCGCTTCGACTGGCACGCCTACGGTCGGGGCCTCGCCTCGCTGATCGAGCGTCACCCGGGCCTGGCCGTAAGGATCGAGCCTGGACGGGCCCTGACTGCCTACTGCGGCTGGTACGCCACGGAGGTGCTCGATGTGAAGCACAGTCACGGCGAGGAGTTCGCAGTCCTGCGCGGGGGCACCCACCATTTGCGCACCCCCGCCACCAAGGGACACGACCAGCCCTGTGAGGTGCTGGCCGTCGACGACTGGTCGCATCCCTGGCCGCGGTCGGCCGTCGGTCAGGGGCCCGTCACCCTGGTGGGCCAGTTGTGCACGCCCAAGGACGTCCTCGCGCGGAACGTGGCGGCACCCGGTCTGCGCACCGGGGACCGAGTCGTCTTCGCCATGGCGGGCGCGTACGCCTGGAACATCTCCCACCATGAGTTCCTGATGCACCCTCGCCCGGGGTTCCTCTTCCTTCCCGCCGAGGAAGAGCCCACGGCCCCCGGGGCCGAGCGGGCCTCCGAACAGTCGACGACACGACGGACTGCCATCCGCTAGCGGCCGTTGTCGTAGCCGTGGTTGCGGCGACCAGGAGAGAGGCGGAGGCGGAAACCCGGGCGCGAGCCCAGATCCGGCACGACCCGAACCAGGGGACCCGGCCTGTAGCAGGCAGGGGTCCCCGGCCCGCCACGAAACCCCTCGGTCACTCAGGCCACGGGGAGTCCAGGATGGTGGCGACGAAATCGTCGCGTTTGAAGCCCGGCTCGTAGTGCGCGAGGACATCCGCCTTCACATTTCCGAACGTGGTCTCCGGTTTTGGTCGGATTCCTTCGGTGAAGGCCCCCAGGATCCTTCGTTTGAAGTCCGGGCGAGGATGGAGAGCGACGATAGCTGCACGCTCCGTATCGGCGATCTCGTGATATCCGATACCGAGCACATCGTATTCAACACCCGCAGTGACGAGAGCGACCTCCGGTTCCATGAACTCGGGAATGCCCGGTGTGGTGTGCAGGGCGATGGCGGTCCACACCCGTCGGATGCTGTCCTCGGGCACCTGGTGACTTTGGAGGAATCTGCGGGCCTCATCCGCGCCGTCCACCTCGAAGCGTCTGCCGCTGGCGTGGAATCGCTCGCCCAGGCCGAGATCGTGGAACATGGCCCCGATGTAGAGGAGTTCCGGGTCGAAGGAGAGGCCGCGGTTGCGGCCTTGGAGTCCGCCGAAGAAGTAGACGCGACGCGAATGGTGGTAGATCAGGGAGTCGGTGGTGTCGCGGACCAACTCGGTCGCCTCTCGGGCGAGGCCGGTGTCCGGGACCGGCACGGTCGGGTGGAGGTCTGCCGGCACGGAGGTCACTTCCTTTCCGCGTACGGTCGGTGGCGAGCCGGGGCGTACGGGTCGCTGGGATCGGGGGGAGTACCGGCCTTGCGGCCGGGTACCCGCATCCCAGCTTCCGGGTCCGGGGGCCGGTTTGCGCGGACGACTCACTGATCGACAGCGACTTATCACGCTGTGTTCACCAAAGCGTGGGATGACTGTCGTGATATTCGGGTTGACCGTGTTCCAGGGGGCCCATGAGCAAATGGTGACGGACATCACTCTCTGTTCGGGTGCACGGAATAGCCACTTCGAACGTCTCTATAAGTGCCAGGAATACGTCAACGACCCGCAAGTGTGGGTGTGTTCGCCATATGCATATACGGCTGCTCGGATCGGGGACGTCCGACTGGTAGCCAGGATAGGCAATATGACGGAATGTGATGAGTCAACTACATCGACTCCACGTATTGCTCTCATGAGGCCACGCAGTGGCCACGGAACAGTCCCGTGTGGGCCAGGGAGAAACCATGAAACCGTTCGCGTGGAACTACGCACGTCCGGCAGAACTGGCGCCTGTCATCGACCAGTACTCGTATGACTCCACCCTTCAGCTGAACGTCCTCCCGGACGGTCGCCCCGCCATCATGGACAGGGCGCTGCTGGCGGCGGTCGGCACCACCACGTCCACAGCCGGCTCCGCCACCCACTTCGACGACTGAACCGCGCTGCACGATGACGGTGTTGATCCTGACCTGCGAGCAGGACGTGACGGCGGACATGGTGGTGGCGCAACTCCACAAGCGAGGCGTCCCTCTGGTCCGGTTCGATCCCGTCGACCTGCCGGGTGAAGCCACGCTTTCCGCGGAGTTCGTACGGGGGGAGTTCCGCGGCTATCTGTCGATGGGTGGACGCGTGGTGAGCATGGACGGGCTGCGGTCGATCTGGGTCCGTCGACCCGGTGAACCCGCAGCCCATGCGCCCGACCCGTCGGCTTGGCTGACGGCCGAGAGCGGGCAGGCGCTCTACGGGATGCTGGAGTGCACCCAGGCCCGTTGGATGAACGATCCGTCGGCCGCGGCCAAGGCGCGCCTCAAGCCCTGGCAATTGCGGCTGGCGCATCGCAGTGGGTTCCCCGTGCCCGCCACCGTCATCACCACGTACCCCCGGGTCGCCCGACAGTTCGCCGACCAGTACCGGCACGTCGTGGTGAAGGCGGTGTCGGGGAAGCCACCCAACGATCCGCCCATGGCGCTGCCCACCAGCCTCGTGCCCCAGGACGCGGACTTCTCCGATGTCGCCGCCGCCCCCACCCTGTTCCAGCGGTACATCGCCAAGACCGCCGACATCCGGCTCACCAGCGTCGGTGCCGAGTCCTTCGCCGCGCGGAAGGTCGCCGAGCCGGGGCAGGTGGACGGGCGGTACGGCGACACCGAGCACACCTGGCGACCGATCGAGGTGCCGGGCCGGGTGGCGCGGGCGGTGGCCCGGTACAAGGAACTCGCCGGGCTCGCCTACGGTGCGTTCGACTTCGCCGAGGACTCGGAGGGGACCTGGTGGTTCCTGGAGTGCAACCAGGGTGGCCAGTTCGGCTTCATCGAACTGGAGACCGAGCAACCCGTGGCGGATGCGGTCGCCGCCTGGTTGGGCGCTCCGGGCGAGGAAATCTCCGCGTGATGGTCGGATGCCGTCTCACGGCGTGGTCCAGCCTCCGGTGAGCGCTCCCGCGCCGTCGACGGTCAACGCGGGGGCGCTCAGGGTCGATCCCGCGATGTCCGCGGCCCTGGAGCCCCCGGTGCGACGACGACGATCCGCCAAGTCTCCGTCGGACCGCAGCTTCGCCTACGCGAGCCCCTCACATTCTGCAAAGATTCTTCACTTCGAGTGATCGTGGCTTACTCTGAGCGCCTCGCCGGGCCCGAATGTGGGGGGTGCCCGGCCTGAGTTCACAGGGATGCTCATGCTTCAGACCCGTACCATCGCCGTTGCCGCCGCCGCGGCGTGTCTCGGCGGGCTCGTCCTGCTGCCCTCGACCGCGCAGGCGGCCACGGGATCGGTTCATCTGTACAAGGTCTACTACGACAGCCCGGGTTCCGACACCCGGACCAACTCCAGCCTGAACGGTGAGTGGGTGCAGATCCGCAACACCACCAAGTACGCCGTCAATCTGAAGGGGTGGACGCTCACCGACGCCGCGAACCACAAGTACGTCTTCGGTAGCTACACCCTGGGCAAGGGTAAGACGGTCACGGTCCGGACCGGCAAGGGCACCAACAGCACCACCACCCGCTTCCAGGGGCGTGCGGCCTACGTCTGGAACAACGACAAGGACACGGCCACGCTGAAGAAGGCGTCCGGCGCCAAGGTCGACACCTGCTCGTACAACTCCACCCGGGTCGACTACAAGAACTGCTGACCGCCCGGTCATGGGAAGGGTGCCCGTCCGCTCGATCGGACGGGCACCCGGCCCCGGTTCATCGTTCAGCAGCAACCCGATCCCGGTTCCGCCTCCCGGCGTCGGGCGCGCATCCGTTGGAACTCCCGCCGAGTCGGCGCCGGTACCAGCGGATGCTTCTTGCGGTGGCGGGCGCAGTGCCGCTCGTAGGCCGTCTCCCCGGTCAACTCCTGGAGATACCAGTGCACCCCGCCCAGTGTGCGTTGGGCGGTGTGGAACACGGAGCGCAGCCGGCCCCTCACTCCCGTCCTCCGACCATTTCCACGGCGGGGGCGTCGAGCCGGGATGCGACATAGGGCGTCTCGGTCGTCGGCGGCGGTGTGGGAGAGCGCAGGGTGCGTACGCACACCAGCGTCGCGTTGACGATGACTGTCGTCACCAGCACCACGAAGAGGACGATCAGTACGCCGTCGACGGTGGAGTTGGTCACGATGGTGTGCATGTCGTCCATGCCCTTGGCCGGTGGCAGCACGGTTCCCGCGTCGATCGCATCCGCGTACCGGTCCCGCTGGGCGAAGAACCCGACCCGGGGATCGTCCGAGAAGACCTTCTGCCAACTCGCCGTGAACGTGACCGCCACCGTGAAGGCGAGTGGCACACCCGTCACCCAGGCCCAGCGGAACCGCCCCGACTTGATCAGTACCGTGGTCGCCACGGTCAGGGCTACGGCGGCCAGGAGTTGGTTCGCGATGCCGAACAGCGGGAAGAGCTGGTTGATGCCGCCCAGCGGGTCGGTGGCTCCTGCGTAGAGGAAGTACCCCCAGCCGGCCACGACCACCGCACTCGCGAGCCAGATGCCGGGCTTCCAGTGGACCCGGCCCAGGGGCTTCCAGACGTTGCCCAGCATGTCCTGGAGCATGAACCGGCCGACACGGGTACCGGCGTCGACGGTCGTCAGGATGAACAGGGCCTCGAACATGATGGCGAAGTGGTACCAGAACGCCTTCATGCCCTCACCCCCGATGACATCGGAGAAGATCTGCGACATACCGACCGCGAGGGTGGGTGCCCCGCCGGTCCTCGCGACCAGGGTGCTCTCCTCCACCGCCTTTGCCGCCGCGGCCAGTTCCTCGGGCGAGATGGTGAAGCCCAGATTGGCCACGGCCTGGGAAGCCGACTCGACCGTGGTGCCCAGCACACCCGCCGGGGCGTTCATCGCGTAGTAGAGACCCGGGTCGAGCACCGCCGCGGCGATCAGCGCCATCACGGCCACGAACGACTCCATCAGCATGGCGCCGTAGCCGATCATGCGGACCTGGGACTCCTTCTCGATCAGCTTCGGCGTGGTCCCGGAGGAGACCAGCGAATGGAAGCCGGAGAGGGCACCGCAGGCGATGGTGATGAACAAGAAGGGGAATAGGGAACCCGCGAAGACCGGACCGTCACCCGCCGAGGCGAACGTGCTCACCGGCTCGGCCTTCAGGACCGGAGCAGCGACCACCACACCGACCGCCAGCAGCGCGATCGTCCCGATCTTCATAAAGGTGGAGAGGTAGTCACGCGGCGCCAAGAGCATCCACACCGGAAGGACCGATGCGACGAAGCCGTAGCCGACCAGGCAGAACACCAAAGTGGTCGGGGACAGAGTAAAGGTGTCGGCAAGCGAGGAGTTCTGGATCCAGCCGCCCGCCACGATCGCCAACAGGAGCAGGACGACGCCGATGAGACTGGTCTCCAACACCCGCCCCGGCCGCATGACATGCAGATAGAACCCCATGAACAGGGCGATCGGGATGGTCATGGCCACCGAGAAGGTGCCCCAGGGCGAGTGGGCCAGGGCGTTCACCACGACCAGCGCGAGCACCGCCAGCAGAATGATCATGATGATGAACACGGCGATCAACGCGGCGGCGCCACCCACCTTGCCGATCTCGTCCCGAGCCATCTGGCCGAGGCTCTTGCCGTCGCGCCGCATCGACAGGAACAGCACGACCATGTCCTGCACGGCACCGGCGAAGATCACCCCGAACACGATCCAGATAGTGCCGGGCAGATAGCCCATCTGGATCGCGAGGACCGGACCGACCAGCGGCCCGGCGCCGGCGATGGCGGCGAAGTGGTGCCCCAGCAGCACCCGTCGATCGGTGGGCTGGTAGTCCACTCCGTCTTCCAGCCGCTCAGCCGGCGTCGCCCGGGTGTCATCGGGCCGCAGCACTCGCGTCACGATGAACCGCGAGTAGAAGCGGTAGGCGATGGCGTACGAGCCCAGGGCGGCGCCGACCAGCCAGACGGCCGAGATCTCCTCGCCGCGCGACAGGGCGAGCACGCCCCAGCACAGGGCTCCGACGACGGCGACGGTCGCCCAGATGAGGATCGACTTCGGATTCGCCCGGGACAGGGGCGTGGTTGACCGGGACACAGTGCTCCTTACGGTGGGGGTGGCACATCAGCACGAAGAACCGGGTGGGCCGCGCCGGGGGAAGGGGACGGCGCGGCGCCGGACGGCGGCGTCAGATCATGGATCCGAACGCCGCCGCGTCAGGAGGTGCGCGATGAGCAGCACCAGGGTGCAACCCGGTACCCAGGCGAGCTGGTACCAGTAGAAGAACGGGACTCCGGCCAGGCGAGGCCGGTCCTGTGCGTACCAGGGCACCCACAGGAGGGCGATGACAGGGACGATGAGGCACACGCCTGCCACCGTGCGGCGGACCCTGCCCGGGCCGTCGCGCCGTGGTGGGTGGATGCTTTCCGTCAAGGGTTCCTCCGTCGTTGTCGGCTGTCCGTCCCTGTTTTCCGCCGGTCTGTGGAAGAGTTGCCGGTCCGAGCGGTTTGGTTGACACGGAGTACACACGAACTTGACCGTGGACTTGCTCTCCCTCGGACCGGACGTGCTTCCCGAGCGGCCGGACGACAGCCCAGGCGCATCGCGCGCAGCGAACAGCACGGACGGTGAACGATGACCGAAGGTGCCGTGGCCGCGGCGTTCCTCGCCGTCATCGGCGCGGTGTCGCTGCTGGCGGCGTGGGCCCGACGCTTCCACGTCCGCGACACGCTGCCCTCGCTGGAGGGCTGGGCGCTCGCCGACCGGAGCCTGGGCACCGGATGGACCTGGCTCCTCCTGGGCGGGACCGTCTTCACCGCCTACACCTTCACCGCGGTTCCCGGTCTTGCCTACGGAAACGGCGCGCCCGCCTTCTTCGCTGTCCCCTACACGGTCATCGTCTGCCCGCTCGCCTTCGTCCTGCTTCCCCGGCTCTGGTCCGTCGCCCGGGAGCACGGATACATCACCGTGGCCGACTTCGTCCACGGTCGGTACGGCTCCCGACTGCTGGCCCTCGTCGTCGCCCTCACCGGCATCCTCGCCACCATGCCCTACCTAGCCCTACAACTCCTCGGCATCCGTGCCGTCCTGAACGCCGGTGGCATGGACACCTCGGACGCCTTCGCGGTCGATCTGGCGATGGTCGTCCTCTTCGCCGGACTCGCGGTCGCCACCTATCGGTACGGGCTGCGTGCCCCGACGGTCATCTCCGCCTTCAAGGGCGTTGCCGTCTTCGCCTCCGTACTGGCGATGGTATGGCTGGTGCTCGACGGACTCGGCGGGCCGGGCGCGGTGTTCAGCAGGGCCGCCGACCGGCTCGCCGAGCAGGGCTCGCCCGGAGCCTCCCTGCTCCTCGCCCCGGACCAGCAACCCGCGTTCGCCACCCTCGCACTCGGATCGGCGCTCGCCCTGCTGATGTACCCCCATGTGCTCACCGCGGGGTTCGCCGCAGCAGGGCCCACCACCTTGCGGCGGGTCTGTGTGGCGCTCCCCGCCTGGACCGCGGTCCTCGCCCTCTTCGGGCTCCTGGGCGTCGCCGCCATCGCGGCCGGGGTGCGCACCCCGGCGGGCAATGCGGAATCAGCCGTGCCGATGCTGGTCGGCGGGATGATGCCGGCCCCGTTGGCGGGTCTGGTCTTCGGGGCCATCACGGTGGGAGCCCTCGTTCCGGCCGCGGTGATGTCCGTGGCCGCCGCGACCTCGTTCGTCCGCAATGTGTACGTCGAGTACGTCCACCCGACGGCGACCCCCAAGCGCCAGGTCCGGATAGCCCAGGCGGTCTCGCTCACCGCCAAGGTGGGCGCGATCGCCTTCGTCTTCGGCCTGCGCGATCAGGCAGCCATCAACCTGCAACTCCTCGGAGGCGTATGGATCCTCCAGATCTTCCCGGCCGTGGCCATCGGCCTGTACACGCGCTGGCTCCATGACCGCGCACTGCTCGTGGGCTGGGCGCTGGGCATGGGCTTCGGTACCGTCATGGTCGTACGGGAGGGATTCTCGCCCGTCATACCGCTCGGCCCGAGCGGCCACACCGTCGAAATCTATGCCGGGCTCGCGGCCCTGATCCTCAATCTGGTCGTCGCCGCAGCGGGAACCGCCCTGCTGCGGTGGAGGGGCGTTCCTCAGGGGCCGGATGCCACTTCACTGTCCACAGGGCCATCAGTTCGGCCCCGGCCCGAGACGGGAACGACTTCCCCATGAGACGGACCTTGCGAGCCTCCCGCACGCTCCTGCCACCAGAACCCGCGGTGGCGGTGGATCCGGAGGCTGCTGCGCCCGTGGCCGATCCGATGTCCGCGCCCGACTCGGCCGGGAAGCCCGCACACGACGAACGGGGCGAGCGCGTCCCGGGCCTGTTGCCCGGACAACCGCAGCCCCGGAGCGGGGAGACGGTCGACGCCGCCGATCGAAACCGGGATCCGGGTCCACCAGGTCAGCAGCCGGCCATGGCACCCTCCTCCGCCCGGCTTCCCCGAGCGCTCCCGCGCCACGGCACGGGCGAGCCGGAGCGGGAAGCCGCGCTCGCCCGCCTCTTCGAGTTGCACTACACCTCGATGCTCCGACTCGCGGCGCTCCTCGGCGCGGACGATCCGGAGAACATCGTCGCCGAGGCGTACTACGAGATCTATCGGAAGTGGCGCAAGCTGCGCGATGCCGACCGCGCGGAGTCCTATCTGCGGTCCGTCGTCTGCAATCTGACGCGCATGCGGATACGTCACCTCCAGATCGTTCGCAAGCACGCCGAGACCCCGTTGGCCGAACCGGTGGCCTCGGCCGAGTACACGGCCCTGCTCCACGATGATCAGCAGGCGTTGATCGTGGCCTTGCAGAAGCTGCCGCCGCGGCAGCGGGAGGCACTCGTCCTGCGCCACTGGATGGGGCTCAAGGAGGGCGAGATCGCCAAGGCCATGGGGATCTCAGCGGGTTCGGTCAAGACGCACACTGCGCGCGGCATCGCCGCACTGACTCAGGTGATGGAGAACCGTCGATGAGCGGCCAGGACACCGAGCCGATGAACATCCCCGGCACCGAGAGGCAACTGCGGGAGGCGATGGAGGCCCTCGCGGGACAGGTCCATCCCGCCCCCGACGCATACCGTACGGCGCGGGGCGAGTGGCAGCGCCGCGAGCGTCGCCGACGTCTGGTCCTGACGCTCCTGGTGACCGTGGTCTTCACCCTGGCCACCCTCGCCGGGCTGTGGGTACTCAATTCGGCGCCGCCGGGTTCTCCCGGAATCTTCCACGACGACCGCCCACCGGGTCCGACTTCGCCGGCGACTGTTCCGTTCGCACCGGCCCTGCCGGGTACCACGGGAGGGCCCTGAGGACCCGGTTCCGTACGCCCGATAGCTGCCCGATACGGGTCGGGTCGACCCGGCACGGCCACCGCTCGCCCGTACGGCGCCTCATGCCGAAGGGTCGACTCCCTTGCGCTCCATCGTGGTGCTCTCCAACGCGCTGTGGAGAAAATCGATCGTGAGTCGTGCTCGGCGGGCGATCCACTCGGGCGTCGCGGGGGTCGGGGTGCCGTAGCGACGGGCCCTGATGTCGGCGATGACCTCGGCGGGTGCGTCCCACTCGTCGACGAGTAGATCGATGGCCTCGGCCTTGGTGATCAGTCGTCCGGACTTCAGGGTCTCCGACGCCCGGGCCAGGGCCAACATCCCGAAGTCGACCCAGCCGTCCTGCCGCCACAGTTGAGGCTTGGCCAATGCCTCCCGCCAGGGCCCCTGTATCTCCTCGACGAGGAACGCGGCCAAGGCGTCCTGAGTGATGGGTGGGAGCAATCGGGTCGGTGACGGTCCGTGCAGAACCACCCCGAAGAGATGGAGTTCCCTTCGGGTCACCGGTGTCACCGTTCGGTGGAACAACTCCTGATGGGCCCAGGTCAGATGCTCGATGTGCACATCGGTCAACTCGGTCCGGGGGAGATAGCCGCAGTGCAGCTTCGCCGCGAGCGGGACCTCCTCGACAAGTCTGCGGTGGAGGAGGTCGAGACCGTGTGATTGCTTCGCGGTGCACCGCCCTTCGAGAACGGCGATCAGATCGATGTCGCTGCGGCCCGGCTGGTAGTCGCCCCCGCCGAGGGAGCCGTGGGCCCAGATCGCAACCGGCGACAGGAGGTCGACCACCTCGCGCAGGAATCGGTCGAGCAGGAGTGCGGTGCTCGGGTCGTGGTCTGCCACTGCGGGGAACCTCTCGGTCGGGATGTGCACGGACGCGTCGCAGCCCCACGCTGTACCGAGGGCGGCTGATGTCGTGCCGGCCGGTTCCGTTGCTACCACGGGGTGATCACTACGGTCGAGACACCTCGACCGATTGTCTGTACGGGCTCGACGAGAGAGCGGGCGATCTTCGTGGGTCGGACGCATTCCTGGGCGCTTCAGCGCAGGGGCGCGGCGCTTTCACCCGTGGGTTCCTCGCCGTGGCCCGTGTCGAATCGGGCCAAGGATCGAGACCCTCCATCGTCCTCTCCGTGAAGGAACCGAAGCCGACGCGGAGTTGTGGAATCCAGTGAAACGTGGGTCAGCGGTCGGTTGAGTCCTCGTGCCCCGAGGCTTCTTCGTGACTCATTTCGACATTCACAAGAAAGGCCCGTGGGCAGTTGGGGCGCAGAACCGGTAATAGCTTGGGTGCGCTCCGCCGATTCCCTAGGCTGGGCGGTGTGAAAGGCCAGTTGGGAGAGCTGGAAGACGCGGTGATGACCCGCGTGTGGCGCTGGAACCGCCCCGTTACGGTTCGGGAGGTCCTGGAAGATCTTCAACGGGACCGGTCCATCGCCTACACGACCGTCATGACCGTGATGGACAAGGTGCATCAGAAGGGCTGGCTCCGTAGGGAGCTCGAAGGGCGGGCATTTCGCTACAGCCCGGTCTCGACCAGGGCTGACTACGCAGCCACCCTGATGAGGGAGGCATGGGCGAGGAGCGACAGCCCTCAGGCGGCGGTGGTTTCCTTCGTCGCGATGATGTCGCCCCAGCAGCGGGAAGCTTTTGACAGTGCCCTGCGCACCATCGAAGTGCGGGAGGGTACTCCTGGCGAGAAATAGATGCTGCCCTCTGGGAGGGGGCTTAGATCAAGAGACTGAAACTGTTCGGTCTCGTGGGTTTGCTACCCCTCGGTGTGAGGCTAATGGCTGCCGTGGTTGGCCGCAGTGTGGTGGTTGAGGACAGTGTTGGAGTTTCTTCCCTCGTGAGGGGCTTTCTCTCTGAGGAGCCTTGATGTCGATGGATGAAATCTCGTCTGTTTGACCTTGTGGACAGATTGTCGGGCGCTGGGGAAACGGCGATGAAATGGAGTCTGTTGAGCAGTGTTTTGCATGGAGATTCAGCCAGCACCATATCGATGACGCATATGCCAGAGTATGGAGTCTCCCTTCGGTGTTGCGTCAGATGGTGCCTTCCGTGCCTCTCTCGCCGACGCGCACGACCAGTTTTCCTGCCCTTCGGCCTTGCTCCAGGTCCTGGTGGGCCGTTCTGATGTCATCGAACTCGTACACGTGCACCGGGCCGAGGGAAAGCTCTCCGGACCCGATCCGGTCCAGGCTGCGCTGGAGGACATCGGCGGGCAGGTCGCCCGCCTCGCCCGCATAGGCGGTCAGACGCACGCCGCGCGGCAGATAGTCGATCGGATAGAAGTCCTTCACCGTCCATTTGTTCGAGAGCATGCCGGTGAAGCAGACCGTGCCGTGGACGCGCGTGGCGGCCAAGGTGTCCGGCAGCGTGGGAGTGCCGACGAGCTCCAGCGCGGCATCGACCCCCTGAGGCACCAACGCCCTCACGTGCTCCGCCAGGGCCCCATCGTCGACGAGCGGGTGGTCCACGCCGTGCTCGCTCAGCGCTGTGGTGCGTGCCGGATTGCGTGTGGTGGCGAGCACGGTCGCGCCGATGTCCTTGGCGAGCGCGATCGCCGCCAGCCCCAGGGCGGACGTTCCACCGCGGATCAGCAACGTTTGCCCCCGCTGGAGATCGAGCCCCGTCGTGAGCGAGCCGTAGGCGGTCTGGAGCGTCTCGGGAACCGCCCCGATCACCTCCCAGGGCAGCGCCGAGCGGAAGGGGATGATCTGCGAGCGCGGAACCACGGTGTACTCGGCGTACCCCCCGTCGTAGCTCCTCCCCATCCCGCCCATCATGGTGACGACCTGCTGACCGGCCGCCCACACCCCGTCCGGGTCGTGGTCCACGACTCCCACGGCTTCGATGCCCAGCACTCGGGGGAAGGTGACTCCCTGTGCCAGGCCGAGTCGGGTGTGTAGTTCCGATCGGTTGAGTCCGAAGGCCCGCACCGCGATGCGCACCCAGCCCGGTGGTGGATCGGGCAGCGGCAGCACCCGCAGATGCAACCGGTCCGCAGGCCCGGGCTCGTCGAGGACGACGGCCCGCATGGTCTGTTCCATCACACACTCCCCAGAGGTCACGGCTGGTCACCATCGTCACCTGGTGTGCGCCGATTGCGGGGACCGCACCGTCTCGACACGCCACCGATGGCCGTAGCGGCCATCGGCGCGCGGGCATCACCCGGGGATCGGGAACGGGCGAAACGCTCGCCCACCCCGTGGAAGACCCGTTCCCACGCCCCAGGCACCGGCCCGCTGTGTGCCTTGGGGTGCCCCGAGTCGAACAGAAGGCCCGATCGTTCGAAGAGCCGCAGTCCCTCCGGGGAGGTTGTCTCGATTCCTTCGAGCGCATGTGCTTGACCACTGCGGGGAACCCATCCGTGTCGATCATCCAGCCGGACGGCTTCCTCCGGATCCCTGGGCGCTTTGGCTCGAATTGATCGCTTCCGCGGCCATCGGACGGCCTGTCCGGCATCGCAAGATCTCTTCCGTCGACCCACCGGGTTCGCCGATGGTGACCTGTGCTCCACCCCGGGGCGCACGTCCTCCCGCCCTCCGCCGCCAGCGCATCCACTACTGCTGTGGCCTGCGGCGATGCGCGGACAGTGCGCCATGTGCTCCCATCCGCCACTCCTATGGGGCAGCTGGGGCTCGCCGTCTTCACCCCATCCGTCCCCTCGCACTCACCCGCCCGACGCCCGCTGAGAGGTCGTCTTGCCGACGTACGGTCACCGGACGCATCCTGGAGTGGGGCGACGGTCAGGGGACAGCATGGCCGAAGACAGAACCGGGACAACCGGCACCGACGACAAACGTCAGGACACACGACATCGAGCACATGCCGGCTCCATGACGGAAGCGGACTTTGCGGGCGTGCGAGCCACCGAATACGGCTACCTCGATGAAACGAGCCATGTCTACCTCGACTACACGGGCTCCGGGCTGCCCGCCCGCCGCCAACTGCGCATCCAAGCGGACCGACTCACCCAAGGCGTGTACGGCAACCCGCACTCCGACAGTCCCGCATCCGCCAGCACCACCGCACTCGTCGAGGAGGCGAGACACAGGGTGCTCGACTTCGTCGACGCCGACCCCTCCCAATACACCGCCATCTTCACGGCCAACGCGACCGCAGCCTGTCGACTCGTCGGCGAGGGCTATCCCTTCCACCCCCGCCACGCACGACTCCTCCTCACCCTCGACAACCACAACTCGGTCAACGGACTGAGGGAGTTCGCCCGAACACGCGGCGCCCCCACCACCTACGTCCCCCTCACCGGACCGGAGCTACGCGTCCCGGACGCGGCCATCAGCCGCGCCCTGCGTCCCCGCCGCGGCGGGCGCGGACTGTTCGCCTTTCCCGCCCAGAGCAACTTCAGCGGCGTGCAGCACCCGCTGGAGTGGATACCGTACGCACAGCAACACGGCTGGCACGTGCTGCTCGATGCCGCCGCCTTCGCCCCCACCAACCGGCTGCGGCTCAGTCGCTGGCCCGCCGACTTCACCGTACTGAGCTGGTACAAGGTCTTCGGCTACCCCACCGGGGTGGGCTGCCTCATCGCAAGGAAGTCCGCGCTCGGCCTGCTGCGCCGCCCCTGGTTCTCGGGCGGCACGATCCAGGTGGTGAGCGCCCAGGGACAGTGGCACCGCCTCGCCGAAGGAGAAGCCGCCTTCGAGGACGGCAGCGTCGACTTCCATGCGATACCCGAGATCAGCACCGGCATCGACTGGGTGGAGTCCATCGGCATCGAAGCCGTCCACGACCACGTCGCCCAGCTCACCGCACGCCTCCTGTCGGGGCTGCTCGCGCTGCGCCACGGCGACGGCAGCCCTCTGGTTCGGCTCTACGGGCCGCGCACAGTCCATCGCCGGGGCGGCACCCTGGCCCTCAACGTGCTCGACGCCGACGGCACGGTCGTCGACGAGCGCATCGTCGCCCGGGACAGTGCCCGCGCCGGGATCTCCCTGCGCACCGGCTGCTTCTGCAATCCGGGGGCTGGAGAAGCCGCCTTCGACATCGGTTTCAAAGCACTTCAACGCACCGGCCGGCACCGTGACAACACCACGATCGACGAGTACCTCACCCGTCTGGGGCTGCCATCGGGCGGAGCGATCCGGGTGTCCCTGGGACTGCCGTCGCAGCCGTCTGACGTCGATGCGCTGCTTCGCTTCCTCCTGCACACCTACCGGGACAGCGTGCCCTCCCCGGAGGGCCTCGCACCCCGGCTGACCTGCTGACGGCGGCTCACGATGGGCCGGTGGACGGTGGGGCACCGACGGTTCAGCAACCAACCCGCCACCCAGATGAAGAGGACCGAGAACCCGATCAGGATGAGCCACCTGGTCCACGGCTCATGAGCGAAGCTGTCGCCGTACGAAGCGAGCAGCGGGCGGCCCAGGGGTGAACCCCCCCGAGCCCACAGCCCTTCAAGATCAGCGCCGGAACCCAGCGCCTCGAACGCCCAGCGGTTGGTCATCGCCACACTGATCCACTGACCGGCCGTCGCCATGAGCGGAACCGGTACGAAAGCACCAGAGAACAGCACCTGGGGGAAGCACAACAGCGGGAGCATGAGGGCGGCCTGGGCCGGGTCCGCGACCGAAGCGGAGGTCAGCAGGCCCAGGGCGAGCCCAGCGGCCGACGCCAGGGCGCTGGTCAGGAAGAGCGAACCGTACACATCCATGCCGGCGTCCGGCAGTCGGTCCCCGACCCGGAGGACGAGGAGCAGAAGGGCGTCCGCAAGGGCCAGCACCGGCAACAACAGGGTGACCTTGGACGCCAGATAGGGGCCGAGGCGCAAGGTGGTCAGCCGCTCGCGGCGGACCACGCCCAACTCCCCGCAGATCTGCAGCAGACCGTAGGCGAGACCGAAGAAGAAGGCGCCGAACGCGATCCAGAACAGGACCATCGCCGTCGACGACGGACTCGGTCGGTCGGGATCGAAGACCCCTGGGCGGAACAGCAGCGCGAACATGGCCACGATCATCAGAGGCGAACCCACCATGATTGCCGCGGACAGTCGGTCCCGCACCAGGAGTTCTCCCCCGCGTCGGGTCAACAACCACCACTGCCCGACCGCGCCCGGTCCCGAAGACGGTGACCGCACGAGGGACTCCTCGATCACCGGCGACGGTAGCGCCTCGGGCGGTGGTGGAGTCCCTTGTGTGACGGGTCGGGTGTGCTCGCTGCGGCTGGGATCGCGCTCGCCGTCGGCGGAGCCGGGAGCCGTATCCATGGTTGCGGCGGGCACGGCCCTGACCGATTCCATCGATTCCGCGGCTCCCACCGCCCCGACCGATGTTTGCGGCGCTTGCCGTGCGGTGCCGTCGGCGGCAGAAGTACCGACTGCACCGGAGGGTTCGGCGACCGCCGCGTACACCGCGGTGAAGTCATGTGCGTCGAAGCGCCGCAGCACCTCGTCCGGCGTACCGGACCCGGCGAACTCGCCGTCCGGGGTCAGGAAGACCACCTGGTGGCAGCGGGCGAGGTCGGCGGGGGAGTGGGTGGTCAGCACCACGGTGACCCCGGAGGACGCCAGTGCGGCCAGCGTGTCCATCAACCGTTCCCCGGTCGCCGGGTCGAGGCCGGAGGTCGGTTCGTCCAGGAAGAGGACGCGCGGCCGGGTCAGCAGTTCGACCGCGATGCCTGCGCGCTTCCGTTCCCCTCCGCTGAGCGTTCCCACGCTCTGCTCGGCGCGTTCGGCGAGCCCCAACTCCCGCAACACGCCCTCGACGCTGTCGGCGGCGGCACCACGCAACCGCGCCGCGTACTCCAGGCTGCGCCGTAGGCCCAAGCCGCGGTGCACGATGTCCTCCTGCGGCACAAAACCGGAGGGCACCGCGGCCTGCGCGGGTGTTCGGCCGTCGTGGTGGACCGTACCGGTCGAGGGGAGGCGTAATCCGGCGAGCAGTTCCAGCAGGAGTGATTTGCCTGCGCCACTGCCGCCCGCGATCGCCGTGAGTTGTCCCGGCGTGATGTCGAGACTCACTCCGTGGAGTGCCTCTCTACCGCCCCGCACCCGCAGCCCTGCGTCGGCCATGTGGATGTGCGTTCCGCCCGGTGTTCGTCCGGTCCGTGCCATCAGTCATCTCCAGCCACCCGGTGCGCCGCCACCCCAGGACGCGGGACGGCGCCGTACGACGTCACAGCACTGCCCAGACGGCGTACCGGGCACACCTGGTGCTCCGTTCCCCACTGCCGGTCAGCGCGGTTCGTCATCACGGCGGTGCCGATGGTTCTGGACGGCTGCTCGTCGGCAACTCTCCTCCTCTTGACGGCCGGTGGGCCGCGCTCCCCGCTTGCCCAGGTGCGGCAGCGCTACCGCCACGAACTGCACAGACATGTCGTGGAGATGCCTCATCCTTCGATCCGGTCCGACCCGAAAGAGTGGTTGCGACAGCCACCCGAAACCACGGGCAGTCACTCGCAGGGGGACGTTCGGCCCATTTCCCTGCGGTGATCGACGAGGTGGTGCGCCGGCCCCTGACTCTCACGGGGCAGGCACAGATGCCGAGTTCGGGCCTCGGACGACTCGACTACGGCACAGGTCAGATGCGTGATCCCCAAACCCTCACGAAAATTGGTCCGGACCAATTATGGTGTGCGTGCCCCGGGAACACTCCCGCTCCCGCGGCCCCAGGAGGTTTCGGTGCTCGCTCGTCGTTCCCTGCTGCTGGGGGCCGGAGGCGCGGCCGTTGCGGCTGCCCTGCCCGGCACCGCCCACGCCGCCCCACCCCTGACCGGAAGCCCACTGCCGCTGCCCCGACCCTCGGGCGGACTAGCCGTGGCCACCCGTTCCTTCCCCTTGGTCGACCAGACCCGCACCGACCCGCTGGCCCCCCGCCCCGGTCCTCGCGAGTTGATGGTTCAGCTCTGGTTCCCCAACGCCCCCACCGGAGCCCCCGAAACCGCGTACCTCGACCCGAGGGCCGCCCAGCTGTTGGAGACCGGTTGGGGCGCACCGGCCGGAGCGTTGGCCCGCGTTCGCACCGGAGCGAGCGCCGGGCGCCGGGCACCACGCCTGCCCACCTTGATCCTCCTCAGCCACGGACGCGGTTCCGTCCGCGCCCTGACCACGTCCCTCGCCGTCGAACTCGCCTCGCACGGGCACCTGGTGGCGGCGGTCGACCACACCCACGACGCCGCAGTCGTCGCCTTCCCCGACGGGCGTCTGATCCTCGGCGGGCTCCCCGCCAACCCGGACGACTGGGACGCCCAGGACCGCCTGGAGATCGCCGTGCGAGCCGCGGACCTCCGCTTCGTCGCGGACCGTCTGACCGAACGCCATGTGCTGCCGCCCCGCATCGGACTGCTGGGACACTCCATGGGCGGGCCCGCGGCTGCGGAGGCGATGCGCCAGGACCGACGATTCATCGCCGGCCTCAACCTCGACGGCGGGCTGTTCGGCACCACGGTCCCCGATGTGGGACTGGACCGGCCCTATCTGCTCCTCAGTTCCGCCCCGGACCATGAGAGCTGGGGACGGTGGCGGGCCGCGCACCACGGCTGGGGACGCCATCTCCACCTGGCCGACGGCGGACATCTGACCGCAACCGATCTGCCCTCCTACGCCGAGGCGATCGGCCTGCGCACGGTGTGGCCCGCGGCGGACTGGCAGGGTGCGTTCGGTACCCTCCCGCCCGTCCGGGCTTCCGAGATCACCCGCGCGTACGCGGTCGCGTTCTTCGGCCGCTTCCTCGCCCGTCGTCCTGCTCCGCTCTTGAGCGCGCCTTCACGACGGTTCCCCGAGATCGAGTTTCGGTGGAGCCGCGGCAACTGACCTGACGGAACACTCGGCGCCGGGGCGGGCTCACACCGCCCCGGCCGCAGCAGGCGAGCCCGTACCGCATGGGCCGGGCACGGGAGGACGAGCCGCAGTTCAGATGGGTACTCCGGCGGGCTGCTAGGGTGAATTTCGTACCGCACCTCATGGCGGCCTCCCCAATCCATTCCACGGAGGCTCTGTCATGCCCGCTTCGTTGCACGTGCGTACCTTTCATCGCGAAGATCGCGATCAGCTCACCACCTTGGTCAATGTGCACGCCGCCGCCGTCATCCCGGGCGCCGTCGCCTCGGTGAACACCGTCCTCAGCAGCTTGGAACGCTGCCCCGATGAGATCGTCACCGACCCCTGGGTCACCGAGCGCACCACCCTCGTGGTGGAGGGCGCCGGACGGATCGTGGCCGCCGCCCATCTGCTGCGCTACGGCAGCGATCCGGATGTCGGCGAGGATTACCGGGACACCGGCCACCTCGGCTGGTTCCTGCACCACATCGATGCCGGCGAGCAGTCCATGGCCGAGCAGGCCGCCGATCTCCTGATGGCTGCCTGCCTCGCCCGCTTCAACCGTTGGGGCGTGAGGTCACGGCACGCGGATGGCCTGCTTCCCGTTCCGGGCGTCTACGGTGTGCCGGACCAGTGGCCCCACGTGCGCGCCGCACTGGAGCGGGCGGGCTTCGTGCACAGCGGCCAGACCGAGGTCCTCCTTCTCGCACGGGTCGCTGACCTGCCCGCGCCGGGGCCTGCGCCCCTGGCCGGGCTGACCGTCCGCCGGACACTCGGTGCCTGGGGAACGCGGCTCGGCGCGGTTCTGGACGCCCAGGAGATCGCGTTCATCGAGTTGGACACCACGCTGGACCGCCCGGAACGACACGCCCGCTCCATGGGTATGGCAGATGTCTCCGATCTCGGATTGCCCGATGATCCGCATCCTGATCTTCTGCCCTGGCTCCTGGCCCAGGCAGGCCAGTGGCTGACCCTGTGCGGCGCTGATCGTCTCCTCGCCTATGCCACGCCGGACGAGGAGGGCGAGAT
The DNA here is from genome assembly GCF_036226685.1 of Streptomyces sp. NBC_00690. Lineage (NCBI taxonomy): Bacteria > Bacillati > Actinomycetota > Actinomycetes > Kitasatosporales > Streptomycetaceae > Streptomyces > Streptomyces sp. NBC_00690. The sequence goes on along the minus strand of NZ_CP109009.1, from coordinate 612,285 downwards.
CGAGGAGCTGTTGCGGTACGGCTTCGGCGAGCTCACCCGCACCGCACGGGGCTGGGACCACCGACCCGTCTAGGACGTTGCATGCCCGGCCCCTCCCCGAACCGGTGCGAATCGCTGCCGGGGTAGGGGAGGGGCCGGGGCTCACTGCACGTCGGATGCGCTCGCGGACGGCTGTCCCACCGCCCATGCGGGCGGTGGGACAGCGGCTTGCTCAAGGGTTGTGGAACTTCACCTCGGGGTTGGCGTCGGTGGGGCCCTTCAGGAGTGGTTGGGGCCGACCCCGTAGGTGCTGGTCGAAGAAGGCCGCCACATAGGTGCGGGTGAGCTTGACGGTGCGTTTGGCGGGCAGGGCCGTCTGGGGCAGACCAAAGTGTTCAGAGATGAGGGGACTGTCCGAGAACGACATATGGTCCGACCCGGCGAAGGTGAGCCAGCGCTTCCAGCCGTCCAGCTTGGGCCACATCTCCGTCCAGCTACGGTCCCCGCCGTCGGGATCGTGCATCCCGTCGTCCGCGCCGACCATCATGAAGGGCCGACCTCGGAGCCCTTCCGGTGGGAGCGGCTCCCAGAACGCCCCGTCCATGTTGATGCCGGCGTCCACCCTGCTGTCGGCGACCATGGCGGTGGCGGCGCTCGCACCTCCGATGGAATGGCCGACCATGCCGATGTGGTCGCTGTCGATGATCTCGGCGTTGCGCCACACGGGAGCCGGGCCGACCAGCGCGTCGAGGAGGTACGACACGTCCTTGGCCCGGGTCGAGGTGACCACGCTGCCCGACGTACCTCCCTCCAGTGCCGTGCACGCGACACAGGTCAGCATCCGGTTGCCCGGGACGGCGATGCCGTAGGACTCGTACGCGTGGTCGACGGAGGCCGCGACGTAGCCGCGGCTGGCGAGGTCTTCCGCCAGCGCTGTCTGGGTGTACCGGGAGACGGTGAATCCGGGGGAGAGGACCACCAGGGGGAACTGCCCCGGCGCGGGGCGTGCACCGACCCGGCTGTGGGTCCGCATGCCGCTGAGCTTCTCCGGTGGCACGAGTCCGCCGAGTTGGCTGCCCTCCACCAGCAGCCTCGCTTCCTCCGCGGTGGCGTAGCGGGCGTGGCGGCCGTCGCCCGCGCGGGCGGCGGGGTAGTGGAGGGTGACCATCAACTCGCGGCCCTCGGCGCTGGGCACCCAAGGGTCCGGGCGGGACTGGTCCACGAGGTGGAAGGTGGTGCTGGCGACCGCGTACTTCCCGGTCGGGCGGGGAAGTCGCGGGAAGTCCGCGACGGACGCCGGGGCGCTGCGGGCGACGGTGTCCTGGGTGCCCGTCGCGGCGTTCGCGCTGCCGGCGATGGTGAGGGGTGCGGCGAGTGACAGGGCGAGGGTGACGGCCGTGGCCGTCCGGGTGAGTTTGACCATGCCAACGACGCTAGATCGTTCGGGGGTTGAAGGCATCAGACTCTGGTAGCTATTGAGCATTCTCGATCTCCACCCGGGGTCGTGCGCTGGTGAGGTGAGTGTGCGGAATTCCCGGGTCGTCCAGGATGGTGTGCATCCGGTGTGGTTCGGGCGCTTCGATCGGTTGTCGGACGTCCGCACCGGACGTCGTGCGATGACCGTCGGGGCGTTGCGGTGCGCGGGTATGACGAAGGCCCCCGGTGGCGACAAGGTCAGGGATTGCGCCGCCGGGGGCCTTCGGGTTCTACGGGGTCAGGAGCTGGTCACCCGGTCAGCAGGGACCGAGATCCGTCCAGACTCCCCATTCGCCGGTGGTTCCGGGCTCATCGCCCTTCGTCCACCACTTCGACTTCCAGTTCTTCGACTTGTGCGACACGGTCGTGCTGCCCGGGTACTCGGTGCCTGCGCTCCACGGAGGCGCGGTGCAGGTGCCGCCGGTTCCAGCGGTGGTGCCCGTCGTACCCGCGGTGGTCCCGGTCGTGGTGCCACTGGTGGTACCGCTGGTCGTGCCCGTGGTGGTACCGCTCGTCGTGCCTGCAGTGGTACCGCTCGTGGTCTCACCGGTGGTGCCGCTGGTGGTTCCACTGGTCGTGCCGGACGTCGTACCACCGGTGGTGTTGCCACCGGGCTCGACCACGGTGGTGCCACGGGCCAGGTCGCTGGCGATCGCGTACGTCTTGGTGCCGATCTTCACCGTCCAGTTGGACGGGGTGGACACCGGCATGTAGTACACGAAGTCGAGCTGGACCGAGGCGCCCGGGGCGACCGTCTGCCACGCCGGCAGCTTCAGGGAGACCCGGTTGAAGTCACCCTTCAGACCACCGATGTTGTTGCCGGTGTGGTCGCTCTTGACGATGGTGGCACCGAAGCCGGACTGGTCCTTGGCGTTGGCCGGAGCCGAGGTTCCGTAGTCGAACTGGAACTCGGTGCCGCCGGGCAGTGCCGTCTTGGTGTTGTTGGTGATCGTCAGCTTGGGGCTGATCGGATAGTTGCTGTCACCGAGGGCGAACTGACCGAAGTCGACGTCCACGTTGACTGCCTCGGTGGGCAGGGCGGTGTTGGACTTCTTGGCGCCGTAGGGGGCCGCCGCCTTGAACTTCTCGTACATCAGCGTGGTGAGGGTCTCACCGGGCTCGTACTGACCCTTGGTCGCGTTCCAGGCGTAGTCGCCCGCCAGCTCCCAGATCATCGTGCCGCCGATGCCCTTGTTCACCACGTAGTCGGCCTTGGTGGTGATGGACTGCTCGTCCTCGGTGGAGAGGAAGACCTTCTTCTGCGCGTTCCACAGCCACGGCGCGACCAGCGTCGAGTCGTACTTGCGGGCGTAGGTGCCGGTCAGCGTGGTGTTCGCCGGGAAGCCGTACTTGGGGAGGTAGTCGCCGACGACGCCCTTCTCCAGGTTCTTGGCGTGCCACATCGGGTTGGAGCCGGCGGGCGACTCCTTGCCCGCGGTGTCCTTCTCGCTCCACAGGTTGTCGATGCCGACCGCACCGTCACCGCACTTGGTCAGGTTCGACCCGGCGGGACAGGTGGTGGCAGCGGCCTTGCCCCACAGACCGTCCGTACCGCCCTGGACGTTCTTGAAGCCGCGGGTGTAGTACGGGAGTCCCACGTTGATGCGGCCCGCGGGCATCGAGCCGCGGAAGTAGTGGTACGCCCAGTCCGTGTTGAGGTACCCGATTCCGCCGTACTGCGAGGTGCCGTAGACGTTCGCTCCGGCGAGCTCGCTGTCCTTGCCGTCGTCGTAGAGCGCCGCGTTGGGGCCGACGTGCTCGTTCCAGGCACCGTGCAGGTCGTAGGACATGATGTTGACGTAGTCCAGGTACTTCTGCACCTGGAAGGTCTCCATGCCCCGCAGCAGGTATCCCGACGAAGGGGCGGCCACGGTCAGCATGTAGTGCTTGCCGTCCGCCGCGCCGGCGCGGTCCAGCTTCTCGCGCAGGGTCTTCATCAGCACGGAGTAGCTCTTGGCCAGGCCCGCACGACGGCCGTTGGCCAGGGTGTGGTCGGCGGGGTGGCCCGCGTCCTTCATCGACGTCGGGTACTCGTAGTCGACGTCGACGCCGTTGAAGCCGTACTTCTTGATGAAGTCGACGGCCGAGTCGGCGAAGGTGTTGATGCCCGCCGTGTTCACCGAACCGTCGGCGTTCGTGGTCATCGAGTAGAAGCCACCGGAGTTGATCCGGTTGTCACCCTGGAGGATGCCTCCGGTCTCGGCCCAGCCGCCGACCGAAACCAGCGTCTTCACATGCGGGTTGACCTTCTTGTACTTGTTCAGAAGGTTGAAGTGGCCCTTGTAGGCGTAGCCCGGGTCCATCTCGGCACCGGTGACGCCCGGCCAGGTCATCCCGGTCGAGGGGTTGTCCGGCCCGTCCGCGCCGACCGACAGCTTGTTGGTCTGGTCGACGTGCGCGAACGCGTAGTTGATGTGGGTGATCTTCTTCCACGGGATGTCCGAGACGAGGTAGGCGGGTGCGCCGTCCTTGCCCGTACGCCAGTTGGTGAAGTACCCGATGATGCGGCGCTGGTGGTCCGTACCCATCTTCTCGCGCCCGTCGGCGTCGTAGATGGAGCAGTACGGGACATCGACGCCCGGAGTCGAGTAGAGGCCGTCGGGGCGACACGCCTCCTGGGAGGCGGCCTCCGAGACGCCAGGGGAGAGCGAGGTGGCCACCAGCGCGGCGGCGGCAGCGCCGACGGCGAGCAGCGATGCTCTCTTACGGGTGAGGGACAGCACGGTCGGTCCTCCTGGTGGGGGGCCCGCCGCCCGTGTGGGGCGCGGGGGTGAATCGGCCTCGCTCAAAATGCGTGGGGGTCATGCGTGTTGGGTCTGGACGTGCGCACGTCGAGAACCAAATCCGCTGAGGTGAGCAGAGATTAAAAGGACTAGACCAGCCCGTCAATAGGTCTGGACCTTTTAGGTACTTCTGTGTGCTGGCATCCCCCCGGGTGCGCCTGAATCGCACTCCGTGGGCATGCCGATGCGCAGCTGACAACGAGTCTCACCCGGGGGGTGCCCGTGAGGTCGACGAAGGAGAGAGTTCTCATCGTCCCCATCGCGACCAAGGCCCCTCGCCGGTGCGCGAAGATTGGGTGCGGAGACCACGTCCCGCCCTTGCGCATCATGACGGCGCTGGCCTGGGCACCGCGTTCCAGCAGGACGTTTCTCCATGATCCACGATCGAGGAAAAGGAAAGGCCCTTCTCTATGTCCGCCGCTGACATCCCGTCGCCGCAGATGCCCGCCGATCTTCACAGCGTGATTCAGGTTCGAGGAGCACGTGAGAACAATCTACGCAATGTCGACATCGACCTTCCCAAGCGCCGTCTCACCGTCTTCACCGGCGTGTCCGGGTCCGGCAAGTCGAGTCTGGTCTTCGGGACCATCGCCGCCGAGTCCCAGCGGCTGATCAACGAGACCTACACCGCATTCATCCAGTCGTTCATGCCGAGCCTCGGCCGACCGGACGTCGACGGTCTGCACAACCTCAGTGCGGCGATCGTGGTCGACCAGGAGCGGATGGGCGCCAACTCGCGCTCCACCGTGGGCACCGCCACCGACGCCTACACCATGTTGCGCATCGTCTACAGCCGTCTGGGCACCCCCCACATCGGTACGTCAGGAGCCTTCAGCTTCAATCTGCCCGAAGGGATGTGCGCCCGATGTGAGGGCCTCGGCGAGATATCACAGATCGATATCGACCAGCTGGTCGACCGGGCGAAGTCCCTGAACGAGGGCGCGATCACCATCCCCGGCCATGCCGTGGACTCCTGGCCATGGTCCATCACCGCCGGCTCCGGCTTCTTCGACCCCGACAAGAAGCTGCACGAGTTCACCGACCAGGAATGGGCGGACCTCCTCCACAAAGAGCCCGTCAAGGTCAAGGTCGGATCCAACAACTTCACCTACGAAGGGCTCGCCGCCAAGCTCCAGCGCACATGGCTCGTCAAGGACCGCGAGGCGCTCCAGCCCCACATCCGCACCTTCGTCGACCGCGCGGTGGTCTTCACCCGCTGCCCCGAGTGCGAAGGCACGCGCCTCAGCCAGGCAGCCCTCTCCTCGACGATCGACGGTGTGAACATCGCCCAGTGCTCGTCGATGCAGATCAGCGATCTCGCCGACTTCATCCGCACCATCGAGGACCCCTCGGTCGCCCCCCTGCTGGCCGGACTGCGTCACCTCCTGGACTCCCTCACCGAAATCGGCCTCGGCTACCTCAGCCTGGACCGACCCGCCTCCACCCTTTCCGGTGGCGAGGCCCAGCGGGTGAAGATGGTCCGGCACCTGGGCTCCAGCCTCACCGATGTGACCTACGTCTTCGACGAACCCACCATCGGACTGCACCCGCACGACATCCAACGCATGAACGACCTGCTCCTCCTCCTGCGGGACAAGGGCAACACCGTCCTCGTCGTGGAGCACAAGCCCGAGGTCATCGCGATCGCCGACCATGTGGTGGACCTCGGGCCGGGTGCCGGTGAAGGGGGCGGCGAGATCTGCTTCAGCGGGGACGTCGCCGGGCTGCGCGCCTCCGACACACTGACCGGGCGCCATCTGGAACATCGAACCCGGCTCCGCGAGAACGTCCGCACACCGCGCGGACAGATCTCCATCAAGGGGGCGGACCGACACAACCTCCAGGACGTCAGCGTCGACATCCCACTCGCGGTGCTCACCGTCGTCACCGGTGTCGCCGGATCAGGAAAGAGCTCCCTGATCCATGGCTACCTCGCGGACCGGGAGGGGGTCGTCGTCGCCGATCAATCCCCGATCCGGGGCTCGCGGCGCTCGAATCCCGCCACTTACACGGGTCTGCTCAACCCCATCCGCACCGCGTTCGCCAAGGCCAATGGCGTCAAGGCCGCCCTCTTCAGCGCCAACTCCGAAGGGGCCTGCACCCACTGCAACGGCATCGGACTCGTCTACACCGATCTCGCCATGATGGCCGGTGTCGCCTCGGTCTGCGAAAAGTGCGAGGGCAAGCGGTTCACCCCCCAGGTGCTCACCTACCAACTGCGGGGCAAGAACATCAGCGAGGTCCTCGGGCTGTCGATCGCGGAGGCGTACGACTTCTTCCCGTCCGGCCAGGCCCACACCATCCTTGGGCGACTCAATGACGTCGGCCTCGGATACCTCCGACTCGGCCAGCCGCTGAACACCCTCTCCGGAGGCGAGAGGCAACGGATCAAACTGGCGATCCACATGGCGGAGAAGTCCTCCACCTACATCCTCGACGAGCCGACCACCGGCCTTCACATGGCCGACGTGGACAAGCTGCTCGCCCTGCTCGACCGACTGGTCGACGAGGGCAACACGGTCGTGGTGATCGAGCACCACCAGGCGGTCATGGCCCACGCCGACTGGCTGGTGGACCTCGGCCCCGGTGGCGGCCACGACGGTGGGCGCGTGGTGTTCACCGGTACTCCCACCGAACTCGTCACCTCTTGCGACACTCTGACGGCACAACACCTCCGACGGTACGTGGGTCGCTAGGTGCAGTGGCGTGGGCACACCCGGGGGTGTGCCCACGCCGACGGAGAAGCACTCGCGTTCTTGGGAGCGGAGGCCGATCGGTGCCGGCCGACGACCGGACAGGAGGTGGGCACCCGATCGGTCCCTGGTGATCTGGGTGGACTACCCCCTGCCCCGTGGGCCGTCGGTGCGCCAGGATGGTTCCGGTCCGTACGGCCGGCACCCGGTCGCGGTCGCTGGGGGAGCGATGGACGCTGAGTTGGGCGTGGCAGTGGTCGGCACGGTGGGCACCCTCCTGGGGCTCGGTATCGCCTGGAGACAGTTACGCGTCCATGGACGGGCACAGCCGCCCGACCCCTCCCCGTACGTGCCCGAACCGTACGGCTCGTCCGTCCACCCGCCCTCCCTGCCCCCGCGCCCGGTGCGGGGGCGAGACGAACTCCTCGGCACCCTGAGGAAGCGGGTGCGCCGCCCGCGCGGTGGAATCCTGGTCCTCACCGGACCCGGGGGCGTCGGCAAGTCGACCGTGGCCACTGCCCTGGCCGAGTGGGCCCGCAAGGACCGGCACCGCGGGAGGGAACGGGCGGTGTGGTGGGTGTCCGGCCGCGACCCGGACGTGCTCGCGGCCGGTCTGGTCTCCGTCGCCCGTCGGGCAGGTGCCCAGCGGGCCGATCTGGAAGCGCTGACTGCCGGATCGGCAGACGCCGCCGACCGCTTCTGGGATGTGCTCCGCCGAGCCCCGGCCGGCTGGCTGCTGGTCCTGGATGAAGCCGACGACCCCCACGTTCTCACCGGACCCGGCTGGCTCCGCACCGTCGGACGCGGCCTGATCGTGGTGACGACCAGACACGCGGGAGCGGACGCCTGGGGCGGGAACGCCACCCTGCTGCCGGTACCCCTGCTCGATGAGGAGGCCGGCGCCCTGGTGCTCACCGACCTGGCTCCGGGAGCGGGTGGGCCGGGCGCCGCCCGGGATCTCGCCCACCGCCTCGGCGGATTTCCACTGACCCTCACCCTGGCGGGGGCCCACCTCGGCTCCGGTGTCGCCCGCAGGGCGACCTTCACCGCGTTCCGGTCCCTCCTCGACGCTCCGCTGACCCATGGCTGGCCAGGGGATCCGGGACCCGCTGCGGCCCCCCGCGCAACGGTGACACTCACCTGGGAGATCTCCCTGGACGCCCTCGACCGTCAGGGCGCCCCCGAGGCGCGCACCTTGCTGCGGCTGCTGTCGTGCTACCTGCCCGGTGCACCAGTCCCTCGGGAGCTCATCGACACCGGCGTGCCCGCCCTGGCGGCCCTCGCCGGAGCAGAGCCCGCCGTGGAGCGGGCTCTGCGCGGACTGGTCGATGTGGGGCTGCTGGCCGCGGACCAGGAATCCGACGGCGCCGGACTGACCGTCCATCCGGTGGTGGCCGACATCAGCAGGCTTCACCTCGGGCCGCTCCGAAACCCTGGCGACGACCCCGAGGGGGCGGGCAACAGCCGGATACCCGCAGCCGCTGCGGAGTTGCTCGTCGCCGCCATCGGCAGGTTACGGATGGACCAGCCCGCGGACTGGCACCACTACCGGCGGCTCGCTCCCCACCTCGGCGCACTCCACCGGACCGCCGCGGGTCGGCTGGACCCACCACTGTTGGCGGCGCTTGCAGACGCCACCGCCGACGTCGCCCGCGCCACTGACCGGGATGGCGCCCACCGGTCCGCCGCCCGGCTGTGTCTGACGGGCCTGGAGCATTCGACGCCCTTGGGCCCCGACCATCCCGCCGTGCTCGCCCTGCAACACCAGCGTGCCTGGCAGATCTGCTTCCAGGGAGACGGGCCGGAGGCCGAGACCCTCTACCGCCAGGTGTACGCGGCCCGTCGACGGGTGCTGGGAGAGGCGCACCCGGACACCCTGGCCAGTCGTCATGAACTCGCCTGGATCGCGGCCTGTCAGGGGCGTTGGGCGGAGGCCGAAGACGCCTACCGTCAGGTGGTGGCGGCCCGGGAGACGGTGTGCGGCCATGACTCGCCCGACACCCTGACCACCGCCCACGAACTCGCCTGGGCCATGGCCAACCAGGGCCGCTACACCGAGGCGGCCACTGCGCTCGGCCGGATTCACGAGGATCGTCGGCGGGTACTCGGCGTGGACCATCCGCAGACCCTGGCCTCCCGTCATGAACTGGCCTGGGTGCGCGGGATGGACGGCGGTCGCACCGAGGCCGAGGCCCTCTACCGAGAAGTTCTCCGTGCCCGTCGGCAGGTTCTGGGCGAGAGTCACCCGGAGACGCTGACCACGCGGCACGAACTCGCCTGGACACTCGCAGCCCTGGGCAGGATCGCCGAGGCCGAGCGGATCTCCCGGAGTGTGCTCGCGCTGCGCCGACGGGTACTCGGCGAGGAGCATCCCGACACCGTCGCCACCTTGAGAGCCCTCGAAACCTTGCGGCGCGGTGAGCCTTTTGAAGCGCGCCATGTCGTCTGAACCCGTTGTGACGGCGGGATTGAACGAAGGAGTAAGTGTGATGATCACCGCGGAACACCTCGGAAGGGCAGTCGACGAGTTGGGTCTCTCCGGGTTGCCGGTGCTGGTCCACGCCGCCCTGCGGTCGTTCGGGGTGCCGCTCGACGGGGGCGCGGACACCCTGGTCGACGCTCTCGTCGGCAGGGGCTGCACCGTCCTCGTACCAGCCTTCACCGAAACGCACTTCGGGGTGGCCCCACCGCCTTCACCTTCGATGCGCCCGGCCCGCAACGGGGTGGACTACTCCCGGCCGTCGCTCCGCGACTCGCTGCCGGCGCCCGCCGTCTACAGCCCCGACTGTGGACTGGTCAATCCCCGTCTCGGCGCCTTCCCGGCCGTGGTCCTCGCCCGATCCGATGTGCACCGAGGCCGACATCCGTTGAATTCGTTCGCCGCGGTCGGACCTGATGGCGCAGCCCTCGTCCGCGACCAGAGCCCGGACGATGTGTACGCTCCGCTGCGGGCGTTGGCCGAACGGGACGGGCGGAGCCTGCTCATCGGCGTCGGGCTGAACCGGATGACCGTGCTCCACCTGGCCGAGCAGCAGTCCGGACGCCGGCTGTTCCGACGTTGGGCCCGGGCCGAGGACGGCCGTACCACCCTGGTGGAGGTGGGGTCCTGCTCGGAGGGGTTTCCCCGGTTGGCCCCCTGGCTCAGCCCCGGCGCGCGTACGACGACCGTGGGCGCCGCCCGTTGGGACGCCCATCCGGTGCGCGAGACGCTGGCCGCGGTTACCGCCGCGCTGGCCGCCGACCCGGAGCTGACCCGTTGCTCGGCCCATTGCCGATCGTGCCAGGACGCCATAGCGGGCGGACCACTGGACTGACGCCCGATGCCTGAGGGACGACCGGCCCACTCGGCTCTCACAGTGCTCCAACTCAACTCCACGACGTGAGTTCGGCCTCGGAGCCACCGTGACAACACCAATAGTTTGTTTGTGGTGACTTCGATGGAGACGCAGGGCCTCGTGACGATGACCGACGCGGCGCGGGTGCGCTGGATGGCGCTGGGGGATACGAGTCGGCGGCCGGCCGTAGTTCTGCTCCATGGCGGTCCGGGGCTGCCGGACTATCTGGGCGATGTCGCCCCCATGGTTGCGGACCTCGCACCCGTGTACCGGTACGACCAGCGTGGGACCGGCGGATCCCCGTGGCCGGGCCCCCATACCCTCGCCCGGCATGTCGATGACCTCGCCGAGCTCCTCGACGCATGGGAGGTGTCCACGGCCGTGCTGATCGGGCACTCCTACGGCGCTGATCTCGCGAGCCGATTCTGCCTGGCGCATCCCGACCGGGTCGCGGCGACGCTGCTGATGTGTGGACCGTTCGTCGGCGACTGGCGAACCGAGTACCGAGTCGAGCGCAGCCGCCGCATGTCCACGGCGCAGCAGGAGCGGCTGCGCGATCTGGAGGAGCTGCCCCACCGCACGGAGGAACAGGAGGTCGAGCTGCTCACGCTGGCCTGGTTCACCGACCACTCGGATCCTGGGCGCGGGGAGCGCTGGGCAGCCCGGGGCGCTCGGCTGCGTCGCCCGGTCAACTGGACCATGAACGGCGAACTCGGCGCAGAAGAGCGCGCGGATCCGCTCGATGAGCACCTTGCCGAGCTGAGTGCCCGCCTGCCCGCGCGGTCGGAGCTCCTCGGCGGGGCCGACGATCCCCGTCCCCTGTCGGCGCTCCGTTCACTCGCGGTCCGACTCGAACTTCCCCTCGTCAGGATCGAGGGTGCGGGGCACGAGCCCTGGCTTGAGCAGCCCGAAGCCGTGCGGATGCACCTGCGGCGATTCGTACACGGCGCCCTGGAGGCGTAGGACTTCAACGGACTGTTGGCCGCTCTCGTTCCGGTGAACACGGCACCGGTGCCCAGAATCCACGCCAGCAGGAAGACGGGGGAGAGCAGTAGTTCCCTTGCCGTCAGGGCTTGGAGCACGATCGCGATGATCAGCCGGCCGTGGACGGGAGTGAGCAGTTCGGCCGGCCCGGTCGATGCGGGCGCGGAGGATCCGACGGGATGCTCCTGCCGTCCGGGTACGGGAGCCGAGCAGCGCTCACGCAGGGTCGGGCCGTCCCGCGCCGGCCATGAAACGCCACACCAGACCGTGCCCCATCAGCACCAGGAGACTCAGCAAGATCGCCTCTGCCTGGATGGGCCGCAGTCCGAGCGGATCGGCCACTTCGGGTGCCACCCCCACCACCGCGATCAGTAGATAGAGCAGACACGCCACCAGTTGTGGGGCGGCCAGCGAACCGGCGCTCCGATCGCTGGTGCTGCGACCCAACAGCCGTACGGTGGACGCACAGCCGATGACGGCGAGCACCACGAAGCTGGTCCGCCAGATCTCCGGCGTCTCCACCCCACCCACCTGGGCGAACAGTCCCATCAGTGCGGGCAAGAGGAAGGACAGATAGATCCCGCCCACCACCCGGCGCAGGGCATCGGAGCGAAGCCAGTCGGGATGGTTCTGCACGACGTTCCACCAGAGCCCCACCAGCGTGAAACAGGTCGCTGAGAACAGCGCGTAGAACGTACTGACGTCCATCGGGTCTCCCGCCCAGGATCTGCGGCCCGGACCGGGGCCGTGGGGTTGCTCTTCGCCGTGCCGCCCGCCCGTACCCTCGTCGACCAGGTGCGGTCCGTGTCCGTGGCTAGGGGGAGCGGGCGTCCGTCGGGCCGAGGTTCCCAGTCGAGGCCGCCGTCTCGGTGGACCGACACCCCGAATGCGCCCAAAGCGGTCGTCCCTGTGTCTCCAAGCATCGCGGTGGGAGTCGTATCCCGCGGAGCATCGTAAAAATCGAGGCTCACCCCGAGAAGAATGCGCTTTTGTGCCCCAGCGCCAGGCCACAGGATGACAGGGAGTCCGCTTTCGGGGAGGAACCATGTCGTCAGCCATCGAGCCAGAACTGCTGCCCCTCACCGCCGAGGAAGGTCCAGCAGGACTGACCGTAGGCGCCGTCCCGCTCACCGAACTGGCACGCCGCTTCGGCACGCCCCTCTTCGTCTACGACGAGGAACATCTGCGCAGACGCTGCCAAGAAGCCGTCGCGGCCTTCGGCCGCGACAACGTCGCCTATGCCTCCAAGGCATTCCTGTGCACGGCCATGGCCCGACTCGCCCATGAGGAGGGCATGCTCCTCGACGTCGCGTCCGGCGGTGAACTCGCGGTCGCACTCCGCGCGGGTGTCCCCGCCGATCGGATCGTGCTCCACGGCAACAACAAGGACGAGGCGGAACTGCGAAGAGCGATCTCCGCCCGCGTACGACACATCGTCGTCGACAGCTTCGACGAGATGGACCGCATCGAACGACTCCACGCCACCGGAGAACTGCCCCCGGCGCAGATTCAGCTCAGGATCGCCCCCGGTGTCGCAGCCGGAGCCCATGAATCGATCCGGACCGGCGGCAGCGACTCGAAGTTCGGCTTCGGCCTCGCCGACGGATCTGCGACGACGGCCGTGCGCCGTGCCGCGGCCTCCCCGGCGATGGTCCTGGAGGGCGTCCACGCGCACGTGGGGTCCCAGGTGTTGGACGCGACCGAACTCGCCGCCGGAGCAGCGGCCGTCGCCCGGTTCGCCGCTCAGTCGGGAGTGTGCCGGCTCACCGTCGGCGGCGGACTCGGCGTCGTCTACGAGGCGGGTCAGAGCGCCCCCACATTCGCCGAGTGGGCCGTGCGCGTCCGCGACGCCGCCCGCGGTGCCGGCTGGGATGGCGACGTCGCGGTGGAACCGGGCCGTTCCATCGTCGCCCGCGCCGGACTGACCCTCTACCGGGTCGGCACCATCAAGCACATCCACGGCGTACGCACCTACGTCAGCGTCGACGGGGGCATGAGCGACAACCTCCGGCCGGCCCTGTACGCCAGCCGCTACGAGGCGTTCCTGCCCCGCTCCCCGCGCTCCCCGCGTCCCTTGCGGGCCCGGCTCGTCGGCAAGCACTGCGAGAGCGGCGATGTGATCATCGACAACGCCGCCCTGCCCGCAGACCTCCAGGTGTCCGATGTGCTGGCCACCCCGGTGACCGGCGCCTACGGCTATGCGATGGCGTCCAACTACAACAAGCTGCCGCGGCCCGCGGTGGTCTTTGTCCGCGACGGTCACGCCCGGGTCGTGGTGCGACGTGAGACGGAGGACGACCTGCTGCGCCTGGACACCGATGCGGCCCCCGTCGAGATGTCCGTCCGCTCGGGAGCCGGCGAACTGGTGGCGGCCCGCCAGTCGTCGGTCTAGTCGGTCTAGATCGTGTCCGACAGCTAGGGCCCAGCGCCATGGCCCGCCCGGGGCACCGCACAGGTGCCCCGGGTCGCCGGTCGTGGCAGAGCTCGACAGCACCCGCGAGAAAGGCTCTAACCTAGCCCGATGCTCAACAGCGCCCGTCTGCATGTCCTGCTGGAGATCGCCCGCCGGGGCACCATCGTGGCCGCCGCCCAGGCCCTCCATCTGAGTCCATCCGCGATCTCCCACCAGCTCGCCCGCCTGGAGCAGGAACTCGGCGTCGCGCTGGTCGAGCGGGCACCGCAGAGCCTTCGGCTGACACCAGCCGGGCAGCGACTGGCCGAACATGCCCAGGCCATCGCCGATCTGATGGCAGTCGCTCAGGACGACCTCCGCGGGCACTCCGCGGGCGAGGCGGGCCTGCTGCGTCTCGGCTTCTTCGCCTCGTCGGGCCTGGAACTCCTCCCGAGGGCCCTGGCGGTCTTCGCGGTGCAGCGCCCGCAGGTGGAGCTCGAACTCATCCTTGGCCAGCCGCACGAGCTGCTGCCCGATCTGGAAGCGGGTCGGTTGGACGCCGCCGTCGTCTTCGAACACCCGCTGGACCCCTGGTGTCGACAGGCGGCTGTGGACGTGGAGATGTTCTTCGACGAGCCGCAACTCGTCGTCGTTCCGCTGCGGCACCGACTCGGCCAGCGCGCCACCGTACGGCTGGCACAGTTGGAGGGCGAGACCTGGATCGGTACGCGCGGCGGCGACACCGGCGAACCGGTGCTGGAACGCGCATGCGCCGCAGAGGGCTTCCTGCCGCGGGTCCGCTGCCGCAGCGACCACTACCAGGTCACCATCAACCTCGCCCGCGCCGGCATGGGGATCGCGCTGGTTCCCGCCCTCGGGCTCGGTGACACCGCGGGTGTCCACGTCTGCCGGCTCGACCATCCCCAACTGCACCGCAGGGTCGGGGTAGCGACCCGCGCCACCAACCGCAACCCACTGCTCCAGGCGTTCCTCACCGACCTGCGCTCGGCCGCCCAGGAGGTCGGCTCGCTACTGGAGACACAGTGGACATGAGGCTCTGGCACCGCCCCGGCGGCCGAGCGTGATGTGGTGCGGTCACCGTGCGCCTACACAGGCTTCCGGTTGATCGATACTGCCCGGAAGCCGGCCCGGCGCCCACAGGCTGCGGGCCGGCCCCTGTCTTAGCGGACGTCCCCTCCGGCGCAGGCCGCCAGGCTGCGACCCACATCGCGGATCGCGTGCACCGCGGCGCGTTCCGTACTGGATCCGAGCGCCGTGTCCCAGTGCGCCACCACCGCGTACGCCAGCCGCCGCGTTCCGACGATGACGCCCGTATCGGCCCTGACCCCCGGGTCGGTGCCGGTCTTGTTGGCCACCAACAAGTCACCGGCCGGCGGCGGGCCCGGAAACGGCGCATACGGATCGTGCGCGATCAGTGCGGGCACCAACCCATGGTCGGTGTTGGCGCGCATCCACCCCAACAGCCGGGCCGACGCCTGCGGGGAGACCATCTCCCCCCGCACCGCACCGGCCAGCAGATGGGCCAGGTCCCACGCCGTACCGGTCGCGAAGACGGGCGGCGCATCCGGTCCGCGGACATCCCGCACCACGTCGTGCAGCGCGAGGTCACCGAGACCTACTGCATCCGCCAATCGCGCCGTCGACTCCAGGCCCACCGTCCGCAGCAGTGCGTTGGTGGCCGTGTTGTCACTGACCGAGGCGGTGAGCCAGGCCAGGTCCTCGACCGTCCAGTCACGTCGACTGAGCCGGGCCAGCAGGCCCGTACCGCCCACGGCATCCGCCTCGTGGATCGCCACCGGTTCATCCGGGCGCAACTCACCCGAGTCGAGCCGTCGGGACACCTCGGCCAGCAACAGGACCTTCGAGGCGGAGGCGACCGGAAGGACGACCCGTTCATCGAGGCCCACCGTTTGGCCGCCGTCCACATCGACGGCGGCCACGGCCAGGACCAACGGCAGTGCCGCCGAGCGACGCGCAGTGGCAACCACCCTGGCCAGACTCATCGCACCCTCACCACTTCTCCCGCCCGCGTACCGGTCGGACGACCGTCGCGCACCGCCGTCCGTCCCGCCACCACCACCGTGCTCACGCCCCGTGGCGCCAGCAACGGCTGCTCGAAGGTCGCCCCGTCCTGCACCGTGTCCG
This sequence comes from Streptomyces sp. NBC_00690, assembly GCF_036226685.1. Taxonomy (NCBI): domain Bacteria; kingdom Bacillati; phylum Actinomycetota; class Actinomycetes; order Kitasatosporales; family Streptomycetaceae; genus Streptomyces; species Streptomyces sp. NBC_00690. The sequence continues at coordinate 596,477 of NZ_CP109009.1, read as the reverse complement.
GATCGAACACCACCAGATCAGCCAGGGCGCCGTCCCGGACGACACCGCGCCCGGTCAGTCCGAACCGCTGGGCTGGCAGCCCCGTCATTTTGTGCACCGCGGTCTCCAGCGACAGTAGCCCCTGGTCGCGGCCGTAGTGGCCGAGGACCCTGGCGAAGCTGCCCGCCCAGCGCGGATGCGGACGACCGGGTTTGGGCACCCCGTCCGAGCCGATCATGGACAGCGGGCTGGCCAGGACCCGTCGCACGTCGTCCTCGTGCATCGAATGGCTGATGATGGTCACCTCGCCGCGTTCGGCGAGTAGGAGTTCACAGACGTACTCGATGGCATCGATCCCCGCTTCGGCGGCCAGATCGGCGATGCGCCGCCCTTCCACGCCGGGCCGCGAGGCAGCCGCAGCGACCGCGATCAGATCCCAACCGCCGTTCCCGACGGTGTTCTCCCAACCGGGCACCCCGTGGACGATGTCCCACCGGATGCGGTCGCGCTCCTCCGGCCGCCGCAGCCGCTCCAGCATCACACCGACACCGCCCTCGCTGGTCCAAGGCGGCAGCATGGCGTGCAGCACGGTACTGCCGGCGGTGTACGGATACACATCGCACAGGACGTCCACTCCCGCTGCGCGCGCCCGATCCAGCCGCGGTAGCGTCCGCAGCGTGGCGCCCCAACCATGGCGGCCCGCCGTCTTGTGGTGTGACACCTGCAGGGACGCACCCGACCGCACCGCGATCTCCAGCGCCTCTTCCAGCGCACTCTCGACCTGCGACATCTCATCGCGTAGATGGGTCACGTACGGCTTGCCGTGCCGGGCGGCCACCTTCGCCAGGGCGATGATCTCCTCGGTGCCGGCATAGGTCCCCGGCGGGTAGATCAGCCCCGTGGACAGGCCCGCCGCCCCCTGCTCCAACGCCCGGTCGAGCAGTGCACACATCGTATCGAGCTCATGTGCGGTGGGTGGGCGGGCATCGAATCCCATCACACCGGCGCGCAGGGTTCCGTGTCCCACCAGTGAGGCGATGTGCGTGTGGCGCAGTGCCGGGTCCTGGCCCGCCGCGAACGCATCGAAGTCCACGGCGGGGGGAACGGTCCCAAGGCCGAAGGACACCCGTACGTGCTCGGCCAGTTCTGGCAGCAGTTCCGGCAGCGAGGGAAAGAGGCTGATGCCACAGTTCCCACTGATCTCGGTGGTCACTCCTTGGAGGAGCGGCGCCAACCGCAGCCGCTCGATCGCGCCCTCGCCGTCGTCGGCCGCATGAGGCGCGGCGAGGGCGTCGGAGTGGGTGTGCACATCGATGAAGCCGGGAGCAACGACCTGCCCGCTGACATCCACCTCTTCGGTCGCGCTCGTTCCCGCTCCCGGGGACAGGACCTTCATACGCCCCCCGAGCACGGCGACATCGGCCCTGGTGGCGGGGGCGCCGGTCCCGTCGACGACGGTGCCCCCGCGCAGGACGAGGTCGTAGTCGCCCATCACAGGACCGTCGACAGGAAGGCCCGGGTGCGCTCGTGGCGCGGATCGGTGAACAACTCGTCGGGGCGGCCCGCCTCGACGACGGCTCCCTCGTCCATGAAGACGACGCGGTCCGCCACCTCGCGGGCGAAGCCCATCTCATGGGTGACCACGATCATGGTCATCCCGCTGCGCGCCAGATCGCGCATGACCCCGAGGACCTCGCCCACCAACTCGGGGTCGAGGGCCGATGTGGGCTCGTCGAAGAGCATCAGCGTCGGCTCCATCGCCAAGGCCCGGGCTATGGCGACGCGCTGCTGCTGACCACCGGAGAGTTGTGCCGGATAGTGATCGGCCCGGTCCGCGAGCCCGACCCGGTCGAGGAGTTCGACCGCCTGCCGTTCGGCACGGGCCCGGGGGAGGCGCTTGACCGTGATCGGTCCCTCCATCACGTTCTGCAACGCCGTGCGATGCGGAAAGAGGTGGAACCGTTGGAAGACCATGCCGATCCGCTCGCGCTGTCTGCGGACATCGCGCGGACGGCGTTCCCTCAGCACTCCTCGCGTCGGACCGTGCTGCTCGTAGCCGACGAGTTCGCCGTCCACCCAGATGCGACCGGCCTCGATGCGCTCCAGGTGGTTGAAACACCTCAGCAAGGTGGACTTGCCCGACCCCGAGGGGCCGATGACACACAACACCTCACCCGTACGCACTTCGAGGTCGATGCCTCGCAGTACCTCGATGTCGCCGAACCTCTTGCGGACCCCGCGGGCTCGCAGGACGATGTCGTTCACGCTGCCCCCTTGGCTGAGCGTCCGGGCTTGAGGTTGGCAAGCACCCGTCGGCGCACCGGTGTCGCGCCGGGGTTGTACCGGCGTTCGATGAAGTGCTGGGCGATGCTGGCGACCGTGGTGAGTACCAGGTACCAGATCGACGCCACCATCAGCAGGGCGATGACCTCGAAGTTGGCCAGGTACAGGTGTTGGGAGACGGTCATCAGATCCGAGCCTGCGATGACCGAGACGAGGGACGTCGTCTTCAGCATGGAGATGAACTGGTTGCCGAACGGCGGAATGATGACCCGCATGGCCTGGGGCAGGATGACCCGGGTGAGGATCTTCCGGTTCGACATGCCGATGGACTCGCCGGCCTCGCGCTGACCGGGGTCCACGCTCTGGATGCCGGCCCGCACGATCTCCGCCATGTAGGCGCCCTCGTTGATCGAGAGGCCGAGCAGCGCCGCGACGAATCCTGTGATGACCGCGTTCGTCTGCCACTCGACGAGCTTGGGCCCGTCGAACGGTATGCCGATGCTGATCACCGGGAACAGGAGGGCGAGGTTGAACCAGAAGATGAGCTGGACGAGCAGCGGCGTGCCCCGGAAGAACCAGGTATAGGCGCTCGCCGTGATCCGAAGGACCGGGCTCTGCGAGAGCTGCATCACCGCGATGAGGACACCGATCACGATGCCCACGACCATGGAGATCAGGGTGAGCTGGATCGTCACCCACAGACCTTTGAGGATCACACCGTCGAACTGGTACTCCGCGATGACGTCCCAGTGCAGATTGGGATTGATGATCACGGTGTAGGCGAGCCACACCGTGAACAGGGCGGCGGCGGCCACGGCGACCCACCGCCCGGGCCGGGGGCGGCGCGTCACCCGCAACGAGAGATCGTCCGGATCTTCGCCGATGACGCCCCCGCCGGTCTTCTTGACGTCGGATGTGTCGGTGTTCACCGGAACTCACTGCCCGTCGTTGATGGTGGCCTTGGGCACGGCACTGCCCGCGACACCGTAGGAGTCGAGGATCTTCTTGTAGCCGCCGTCGTCGATCAGGTCCTGGAGGGCCTTCTGTACGGCGTCACGCAGCCCGCTCTGGTCCTTGGCGACGGCGATGCCCCAGGGAGCCGCTCCGTACTGCGTGGGGATGACCTCGTACGCCTTGTTCTTCTCGGCGAACATCTGGGCGACGGGGTAGTCGACGATGGTGGCGACCGCCCGCCCGCTCTCCAACTGGAGCAGACCGGTGGGTGCGTCCTCGCTCTGGGAGATCCGCATTTTCTCGCTGCACTTCGTGTTCTGTTGCTGACCGATGTCCAGGTTCGAGCTGCCCTTGGCGAGGACGACCGACTTGCCGCACAGGTCCCCAAGGGTCTTGATGCCCTCCGGGTTGCCGCTCTTGGTCATGATCACGCCACCCGTGCGGAAGTAGTCGACGAAGTCGACGGCCTGTCGGCGTTGGGCGCTGTCCGTCATGGACGACATCACCAGGTCGAACCGCCCGGACTTCAGCCCGGGGATGAGCCCGTCGAACGAGGCGTTGGTGAGCTGGAGCTTGAGTCCGAGTCGATCCGCGACGGCCTTGGCTAGGTCCGGGTCGACCCCGGTGAGCTCGGTCGTCCCCGGCTTGTACATCTCCATGGGTGGGTAGCCGACGGCGGTCGCCACCCGCAGTGTGCCGTTCTTCTTGAAGTCGGCGGGGAGCAGGTCGGACGCCGACTTGCCCGCTGCGGCCGACTTGTCCCCCGATGGGGCGCTGCCCGCATCGGAGCGCCCGCAGGCGGTGGTCGCGAGCGCGACCGCCAACAGTGCGGACACACAGCTCAGACGTCTGAGACTTCTCATCGGATTCTCCCTCACGCGGTGACGTGCGCCGATGCTGGCAGTCGGGTGCCGATGAATGGAAGATGATGAAGCTATTCCTGTCTGAGCATCGAAAAAGGTACTGCTGCTGCGGAAGGCTCACCGCCGCTCCGAACACTCAAGGCGTTGGGTGCAGACGCGGCGCCGCGCGACCGGCGGCTGTTACCGCAGGCCGCTGCAGCGAAGGCTGCGAACCGGCTCGGGGAGTGAGGTGGCAGCCGTTGGCCAGCCGGCCCGGAACGAGGGCCTCCGATGGGTGCGAGCTGCAACAGAACCGCCCCGCAGGAAAAGGGAGCGGCGGAGCTCAGCACCTGGACACGGCACCACCGGGAACGAGGCGGCGGGCGGCCCGAAGGAGCCGCCCGGCCACAGCACCGTACGTCAGGGGAACCGGGCGGTGTGCCCGGTTCAATCGTTGGATGCGACCGGCCTCACTGCCGAGGCGGCTGCGGCCACATCTGCTGCGGCAGCCCACCGGACAGTGGTGTCGCCATACGCATCACCTGCTCCAGCTCCCGCAGCACTCGCTCGGCCTCTCGGCGGACCTGGGTAGGCACATCACCGAGCTCCCCTATGAGCCGGTCGTAGATCGGCGCCTCCTGCCACACGGCCAACCAGTCCTCTCCGCACACGAGTCCAGCTCCCGTGGCCGGGAGCAGCTGCCGAGTCTACGGTGTGGGCGCCCGCTTCGGTCGCGGGTCCGGCAGACGGACGCCACTCTTCTTCCCGTTGGCACCCTGGGTGGCGGGTTGGGTCGGTGGGCGTTGCCCCCTGTCCGCCTTTGTTCGCAGAAGCAAATTCTGTCCGGTTGGCAAGGATGCTTGCCGGACAGCGGCCACCCCGGCCGACCCGTGGCACACTGCTCCCCAAAGGGGCCATGAACAGGGGAGGTTGTGGGAGTGAGCGAGCCGAGGTCCGCTCCCACGGTCCTGCAGATGGTGCTCGGCAGACGGCTCCAAAAGCTCCGCAGAGCCGCCGGGATGACCGCACAGCAGGCCGGGCGGCACCTACGCCAGGCGCACACCACCGTCACACGGATCGAGCGGGCCGAGGTCGCACTGAAGTACGTGACCGTCGCCGCCATGCTCGACCTCTACGGCGTCACCGAGAAGGAGAAGCGAGAGTTCCTCGATCTCAGTGAGAAGGCCAACGTCTCCGGATGGTGGCAGAAGTACCGCGATGTGCTTCCCGACGTCTTCAGCCTCTACGTCAGTCTGGAGGCGTCCGCCGCCCAGATCAGGACCTACGAACCGCACTTCGTTCCCGGCCTCGTGCAGACCGAGGACTACGCCCGTGCAGTTCTGCGCCTGGGCTTCCCCCGAGTGGACCAACGTGAGTTGGACCGACGTATCGCGCTGCGCCAGGAGCGCCAGTTGGTGCTGGAGCGCACGGACGCCCCCAAGCTGTGGGTGGTGATGGATGAAACGGTCCTTCGGCGACCCGTCGGTGACGCTGCCATTATGAAGGGGCAGATCGATCGTCTCCTGGACACCTGCGACATGCCCCATGTCGCGCTGCAACTGGCCGAGTTCCGGGCCGGAGCCCACCCCGGCGCCTACGGACCGTTCGCACTCTTCCGCTTCGACGGATTCGACTTTCCCGACGTCATCTACTGCGAGAGCCTGACCCGCTCCTCCTACATAGAGGAGATGGCCGAGGTGTCCGTCTACCGCGAGGTCCTGGACCAGATGGTCATCAGGGCCACCCCGCCCAGGCGCACCAAGGACGCCCTGTACGGCATACGCAAGGACTGGTCGTAGCCGCGGCATCCACCGGCTGCGTGCCGAACAGTCCACCGGCGCAGGGGCAGTGTCCGAGCCGGCGCCTCTCTGACCTGCGCGAACCATGGGAAGGGCCAGGGTCCCAGGCCGGCTAAGAACGTCGATGTCAGTGCCGCCCCATAATGTCGTCAGCAGTGGGAACCGGCGGACCAGGCCGTCGGTTCCACCCAGGGGAGGAGTCTGCTGTGTCTCGTACCACGACGTATCTGGAGCTGTCGCAGGACGGCGAAGGAGCGCACAAGTTCTACGAGGTGACCGTGGACGACACGGTCGTTTCAGTGCGCTACGGACGCATCGGTGCGCAGGGGCAGTCCCAGGTCTCCACGTTCCCCACGGTGGACAAGGCCCGGGCCGCAGCGGCCAAGAAGGTGGGGGAGAAGGTCCGCAAGGGGTACGCCCCCGCGGTCCAGGGCCAGCGGGCGGCCCGCGCGGTCACCCGCCGCCAGGTCACCTCGGCCCCCTCCACCGCGCGCTCGGTCGCCCCCGTGCTGTGGCGCTTTCGCACGGGATCCGCTGCCTTCGGCATCCACATCGACGAGGATCGCTGCTGGGTGGGCAACCAGGCGGGCGATGTGTACACGGTCAGCCACAGCGGTGAGGTGCTCGCCAAGTACTCCCTGCCGGACGGCGTCAAGTGCCTGGTCGCCGATGACTTCTGGATCTACGCCGGCTGTGACAACGGCACGGTGTACGACCTGTCGTCCAAGCTTCCGTTCGCCGCGTACGACATCGCCGCCGACGTCGACATCTTCTGGCTGGACATCCGTGAGGGAGTGCTCAACGTCTCGGATGCCCGAGGCGGGTTGAACGTGATCGACCACGAGGACGAGTACCAGTGGTCACGCACCTCCGCAGGTCCCTACGGCTGGATGGTCCGAGCCGACGACCGCGGCGTCTACCACGGTCACGGCAAGGGCGTCACGGCCTACGCGCCCCACGGCAACGGCGAACTGTGGCACACCCCCACCACCGGCTCCGTCCTGTTCGGCTGGCAGGAGCAGAACTCGGTGTACGCAGGCACCAGCCGTCATGTGGTCCAGCGCCTCTCCAAGACGAACGGCACGATCGAGGCGACCTACCGCTGCGACGCCTCGGTGTACTCCTGCGCCACGGCGCCTGACGGCGCCTATGTCTTCGCCGGTGACTCCTCCTCGTCGGTGTACTGCTTCGACGCGGCAGGCAATCGACTGTGGAAGCTGGGGACGGGAGGCGGCTCGGCGCTGTCCATGCAGTACCTCGACGGACGCCTCTACATGGTCACCACCGATGGCTCCCTCGTCTGTGTCGACGCCAGTGACGCGGCGATCGCGGCGGCGCAACAGGGCACGGTCCCCGTGGCCCGGGACATCAAGTCCGCTGCCGCGCTGCCCACCTACACTCCGGCGGCCTCACCGACGGCGGTGGCCACGGTGACGGTGGCACCGGCGGGTGGAGTGGTGGTGGAGTGCATCCAGGAGTCGGGCCGGATGCGTGTGCACGTGGTCTCCGAGGGGTTCGAGCCCTCGTGGAACGTACAGTTCCCCCGCGGCATCAGGGAGGCGGGTGCCCGCTATGTGGTTGACGCCCTGCACCCCGCGTCGGGCGGTTTCTACCGGGTGCGCGGCGAGATACGCCGGCTGGTGTGAGTCAGGACCCCGCCTCGGGGCGCCGGGCGTTGGTGTCTTGCCCACGCGCCTGGACCGATCCCCGGCTTGGGAGGACCACGGCCACGGCAAGCGATTGACTGATAAACAGAGTCATGGAATCGACACCGGTGACCGCTGCCGACGCCAGCCGTGTCTGGCCCGCTCTCCTCGATGCCCACAGGGCCTACCAGGCCGCGGTCTCACCCGCCTACGACGAGGTCCTGTGGGAGGTGGCGCAGCGGGCAGAGGATTCCGGAAGCCTCGGAAAGGTCGACATCGGGGCACTGGTCGCCTGGAAGCGCCTCTCCGCCCGCACCCCGTGGATGGCCGAACTGATGGCGCTGCCGGACGCCCAGATACGTTCCATCACCCGGACGGCCATGGAAGCGGTCCGTGACTCGACACTCTCCCGCGCGGAAGCGGCCCGCAAGGGGCGAAGCGTCGTGTGGGAGCTGCCGGGGTGCAGAAGCGGCGACGCCCTGGCCTCCACGCTGCTCACCGCGGCAGCACCCCACCGCATGGCGGTCTACGACCGGCGCGCCCACCACGCCTTGACCGCACTGGGACTGAACTTGACCAACACCCCTGGGCGGTACGGTCGTTATCTCCACCTCCTTGACCAACTCCTCGCCCAGCGCGATCCACTGGCGGTGGACTGGACCGCACGCGAAATCGACATTGCGCTCTACTGGCTCGGCAACTCGCCCACCGGCTGAAGCCTCCGTATCCTCGCCAACTGACCCGCCGACGAATCAATGCTGCGGTAACCCGAACCGACGGCTCTCCACGGCACGACCTCGCCCTCGGACTGCCCGAGGAGCATCAGACCCCAACTGATGCCTGACTCCGGCCCCGGAGCCCCACTCCACCCCTGAGCGTGATCCACGGCCCGGGGGACACTCCCCACCAAGGCTCACCCCATGGACAGGGCCAGGGGCAAGCAGAGCTGGTTGCGGCACTGGGGGGCACATCCGGCTCCACCCCGGAACCTGATTCCTGCTCGGTCCCGAGCTTGAGCCACGACCCGGGGGACACTCCCCACCAAGGCGCACCCCATGGACAGGGCCAGGGGCAAGCAGAGCTGGTTGCGGCACTGGGGGGCACATCCGGCTCCACCCCGGAACCTGATTCCTGCTCGGTCCCGAGCTTGAGCCACGACCCGGGGGGACATCCCACCCTGAGCTCAACCCTTGGACAGGGCCAGGTATGCCTGGTTGCGGTATTGGGGGCGCGCAGGGGGTGTCCCCGGAAGCGTCGGCGGCTTCAGAGCCGCCATGGACGGATCAGCCGCTGGCCGCCGGCGCTGAGGAGTCACGCCCGAAAGCACCCCCACCACCCGCACCCCACCCAAACCCCAGCCGGACCACCCAAGGCCCCGCCCCCCAAGGCCAAGCCCACAACACAAGCGCCACCCGCCCCACCCCAGCCCGTCCGGCGCTTGAGGACGGAACCCCGCCACCCCCCCAGGGCGGAAACCCAGGCACGGGTCTCACCCGGACAAGCCAAACCCCGCAGCCTCGGACCACCTCAGCCCGTCCGGCGTTCGAGGACTGCCCCCCGCCCCCAGGGCTGAACTCACAGCAAGACCTCACCCGGAACCTACCGAGCCCCACCACCCCGCACCCCCTACCCTGGACCCCACCACCAGCCCCCCACCCACCACCCAAGAAACGAATACCTCATGCGAATCTTCGTCGCGGGCGCCACCGGAGCAGTCGGCCGGCTCCTCCTCCCGATGCTTCTGGACGCCGGGCACGAGGTCACCGGCATCTCAAGGACCTCGGCCGGGGTCGAACGGATCCGACGACAGGGAGCGGCAGCCGTAGCCGTCGACGCTCTGGACAGCCCAGGGCTCCGCCGGGCCCTCGTGGCAGCCCAACCCGACGTGGTCATGCATCAGTTGACCGATCTCTCAGGTGTCGATGGCGCTGCCAACAGTCGACTGCGTGTCCTCGGCACCCGTCATCTCGTGGATGCAGCGCGCGCCGCTGGCGTACAGCGCATCGTCGCCCAGTCCATCGCCTGGGCTTACGCCCCCGGAGAGGCCCCCGCGGATGAGTCCGTGCCCCTCGACCACAGCGCCGAGCAGCCCCGCGGGGGCATGGTGGCCGGCGTCAGGGCTCTTGAGGAGACGGTGGCAGAACTCGGTACGGCGGTTGTGCTGCGCTACGGAATCCTCTACGGCCCTGGCACGTGGTACGCGCCCGACGGCCCCGTAGCCGCCGCCTTGTCCGGTGACCCGACCGCCCGTTTTCTGGGCAGCGTTGAAGCCGACCGCTCCATCAGTTCGTTCCTCCATGTCGCCGATGCGGCCCGTGCGGCGGTGGCCGCCGTCGACTGGCCTGGCGGACCGGTCAACATCGTGGACGATGAACCGGCCGAGGCCCGCGAGTGGCTCCCGCTGCTGGCCGCCTCCCTCGGAGTGCCCGCGCCAACCCCCGTGCCCGGACGGCAGCCATGGGCCCGAGGTGCCACGCACCACCTGGCCCGCTCCCGTGGCTGGCGCCCCGAACACCCCACGTGGCGCACGGGATTCGCCGGCAAGTAGCCACCCAACGTTGGGCATTTCTGTCCTGCTCCGGTGCGACGCGACCCAGGCCCAACCCAACCCAACCCGCCCTGCCCCGGCCTCCGGCGCGGACCCAGAGCTGCCCCTGTCCGCCCAGAGTCGACCCCTTGCCCCTACGCGGGGGCCGCGGAGCGAGCCCCCACCCCGCCGCCCGGTCACGAGGGAGGAGCCCCATAGCCCAAGGACGCAGGAGAGGGATGGCAATTACCCTTCTCGTGTGCGAAGGCACGCCGTCGGACCATACGATCAACTCTTGTGCGTCAACGATCACTTATGAAACCTGCCCTGATGGTGGCCGCCTGCCCTCCCTCCGGCCCCCATGCCGGAGCCCCAGGGCGGTTCCCCATGAAGGGATCGCGTTCGAACGGGCCACACCAGACCATCACTACAGTGGGACCTGTCCGGAAAACGGCAGTGGCGGTGGTCAGGGAGAGGGAGGATGAAGCATGACCAAGCGCAACCACGGTCGCGCCCACCCTCTTTCGGCCGTTCCGTCGGTAGAGGCCGCACCCAAAGCGCCCAGTAGTCCCGTACCCGAGGGGTTCGACTACTACGAAGGTGCCACCGAGGTAGCCCGGGTGCTGGAGGACACGGGGCTGACCCCGTCGCGTGCGGAGCGGAAGGGCCTTTTTCGGGGCGGGTTCTGTGCGGTCGAGGCCACCCACCCCGAGACATGGCCGGCCGGGGTCGAGCTCTGTGTGGAGGTCACGTACTACCCCCCTGCCGAGCTCCGCAGGTCGTCGGGGAGTAAACCGGACCCTCCCGGTGCCGCGGAACATCGTCGGGAACGGCTGAACCTGATAGCCCGGACCCTCGGGGAACTCGGTTTCGACGTCGACCTCATCGAGCGGGACGGATGGCCGGGGCGTCAGCAACTTCTGCGGGTCCACCGTGCGAGGCCATCAGCGGACGAGTAGTGGCAACCGCTCGCCACGCGCTCCTGCTGCCCGGTCCCGTGATACCTCGTGGTCGTGGTCCTGGCCTGGTCGACGGCTTTGACCAGGCCGAGTCCTGGTAGGCAGTGGGTGCCGACAGCTCTGTGCCCAAGCTTGGCGACTTCGCCCTGTTCAGGACCGTGCTTGGTCACCGTGCCCGGGCGACCGGTCGAGGAGGATGTGTCCCGGCAAGGTACGTGCCCGTTAGCAGCCGCTCGGCGATCCAGCTGCCGCAGGAGATGAATTTCGGCCGCAGATGGGGGGTGCGTTCCACCGAGTGCCCGCCCGAAGGCGTTCGCTGGATCCGCCGAGGCTGCTCGCGCCCTAGTCGCACCAACATCCTCCTGCCCGGAACGCCGGGTTCCCTCCCAGGCCACCACCGACGCGAAGTGGCGTCCCGGCCGGCTCACCCTTGGTAGACCTGCGCGGTGTGCCACCGGACATGGGCGGGAGCGACCACGGCCGTGTGGTCGCCCGGGCCGTTGAGCGACCGCCCCGCGAGGTCGAGGACCTGGGTACGGGCGGCCTCGCTGTGTCCCGCGAAGCGTTGGGAGACGATGATGCGAAGCTCCGCGGAGAGGCCGAGTACCCCCTTGTCGAAGAGCCGATGGTGCAGCGTGCACAGACACAGTCCGTTGGACACGTCGTTCGGTCCGTCGAACGCCCACCAGCGCACATGGGCGGCCTCCAGGCCAACCGGCCGCTCACCGATCCGACCGTCGAACCCGCAGAACGCGCATCGCCCGCCGTAGGCGTCCAGGACGCGTGTACGCATGGCGCCGGCCCCGTGGCGCAGTTGCCGCATCCCGAGGGTGTACGCCACACCGAACGCATCGTCCCCGTGCACCAGCGGCCCTGCGGGCTCCCACCCGGTGGCAGCCACGATGTCCTCGTACAACGACGGAGCGAAATGCCGCTCAAGCAGGACGCCCACCAAACGGTGCACCAGTTCGGGGTCGGCCGCCAGTGCCGCCCTGAGTTCGGGTGCCAGTCGACCTGCGGCCCCGCTCTCCCTCAGAGCCCGCTCCCCGGTACCGGGGCTACCTTCACCGCTGTCGGTGCGCACCACCCATAGTCCGTCGCTCTGGAGATGGTGGAACGGATACGCGGGGGTGGTGCGTCGTGCCGGACCGAACTCGGCCAGCAACCGGCGCAGATCCGATTCCACCTCCGAGTACCGCAGCGACTCCGCAGCGCCGCGCTGGAATCGGGCCAACGCGTACAGCAACAACAGGGGTTTATGCGGAGCTCGCTCGCCGCCCCTGGCCCATTGGCGCAACGAGCTGAAGCTATTGACCCACTGTGTCGACGACGCATCCACCTCCGCAGGGTACCGATACGGGACACGACGCTCGCCTCCCATCCGGGCCCCGTTGTGTTGCCCGTCTCCTCTCCGCGGTCGCCCCTCGCTGCCGCCGCACGGACGCGACAACGACCGCACAGACGCGACAACGAACGCAGGGACGGGCGGACCCCCTCCCACCGGACCGCTCGGACGACGCAGTACCCCGCGCCCGGGGCACACCGTGCCGGGAAACCCTTTCCCAGCAGCCCATTTCTGCCGGGGGAGGTCCCTGAACCCGCCCGCTGGCGTACGCTGATGTTCCTCAAGGACGTCTGTCCCGGCAGCCCCCGCATCATGCCGGGTGCACGCCTGGTCATGGGGGTTTGCATGACGCGACGTGTTGGCGCGGTGAGGCGCCGACTCTTCGAGCGCGAAGCGGAGTTGGCCGCCGCCGACGAGGCGCTGGACGAACTCATAGGCATCCCCCCTGACGGTGGCACCGGACACCCGCGCGGGGCCCTGCTCGCCTTCGCCGGACACGCGGGTCTCGGCAAGACGACGCTGCTCACCGAGGTCCGCCGCCGCGCCACCGCCCAAGGGTGCACCGTACTGTCCGCCCGCGGTGGGGAGCAGGAGCAACAGGTCGCGTTCCACGTCGCTCGCCAGCTGATACAACCGCAGCTCGCAGGTGCGTCCGAGGCCGCGCTGCGCATGCGCCTGGGCAGTTGGTACGGCATCGTCGGCCCGGCCCTCGGACTCTGCACCGCAGAGGCGGGCTCGCCACCGGACCCCCAAGGACTGCGTGACGGCCTCGACTGGGTCCTCACCCATCTGGCGCTCCAGAAGGCACCGCTCGTCCTCGTCCTCGACGACGCCCACTGGGCCGACCCCGAGTCCCTGAGCTGGCTTGCCTCCTTCGCCCCTCGGGCCGAGGACCTTCCCATGCTCCTCGTGGTCGCCTACCGCCCGGAAGAACTGCCCGACCACGCAGACCAGTTCCGCCATCTACCGGGACGAGCCGGACAGAGACCGATAGACCTGGAGCCCCTGACGGTCTCCGCCGTGGCCCGGTTGGTACGCGAATGGCTCGGCACCCACGCCGATGAGACCTTCTGCCGCGAATGCTGGGCGGTGACCGCGGGCAACCCCTTCGAAGCCATCGAACTCATCGCCAAGGTACGCGACCGCGGCATCACACCCACTGCATCCGGAGCCCGCCTCCTCCGTGATCTCGCAGCCGCAGTCAAGGGCAGCGGACTCATCGCCCGGCTGGAACGCCTCGGCCCCTCCACGGTTCGCTTCGCCTGGGCCGGTGCCGTGCTTGGCACGGAGATCCCACCCGCCCTCGCCGCCGCCGTGGCCGGTCTCGGCACCGAAGCAGCCGCAGACGCCGCCGACCGGCTCCGAGACGCCAGGGTCCTGACCGGCACCGAGACCCTGGAATTCGTCCATCCGCTGATCGCCACCGCCGTCTACCGAGCCATCCCCGACGGGGTACGCGTCGCCCTCCACGGCCAGGCCGCCTGGTGCGTGGTCGATGCCGGCCTCGGATCTGCGGCTGCCGCCCGCCACCTCCTGGAAACCCACCCCGAAGGCGACCCGTGGGTGGTCCAGCAACTGCGGGAGGCCGCCCGCGAGACCCTCCGGGCCGGAGCCCCCGAGGCGGCCCGACGGCAACTGGCCCGAGCCCTCCGGGAACCCCCGCCCCCTCAGGAACGGGCCGCCGTCCTTTACGAACTTGGCTGCTCCTCGCTCCTCACCGAACCCGCGACCACGGTGAACCATCTGCGGGCAGCTCTCGACGAACCGATCGCGGACCCGGCACTGCGCCAGGGGATCGTCTACCGGCTCTCGCAGGTGCTCGCGCACTCCGACCGGATCGGTGAAGCGTCCGAGATCCTCGCCCGAGAAGCCCGGCTCACCAGCGACCCGCGCACCCGGCTGCGCATGCGGGCCGAGAAGTTCATGTGGGACGCGTTCCGGGCCGAGGAGCCCGAATCCCCCGCCCGTTCGCGCCGGCTGGCGAAGCTCGCAGATCGGCTCACCGGACGCGATCTCACCGAGCGCTACATCATCGGACTGAGGGCCTGGGACGCCACCCTGCGGGGCGAACCCGCCCCCGTGGCCCTCCACCACGCCGAACGCGCACTCAAGGGCGGTCTGGGCTGGGCGGTGGAGGACCGGGGGTTCGAAGTGCCCGCGCTGGTGGCCCTCACCTTCCTCTTCGCCGACCTCCCGGGGCGCGCCGAGGAACTGTTCGCGGCGGGCACCGCCGAATTCGAACGTCAAGGATGGCGCGGGGCACACCTCTCCTTCGCGTACACCCTCCTCGCCTACATTCGCTTCCGCAGGGGGCGTCTCGCGGAAGCCGAGGACTTCAGCCGGGCCGGGCTGCGCCTGGCGGAACGGGTGGGGCCGCGCACCCCGGCGGAGTGGTACGCGGTGGGAACACTCGTCGAGGTGCTCCTTGCACGCGGTTGCATCGAGGAAGCCGCCAAGGTCGCCCACGACCACCACTTCGGCGATCCCTTCCCGGCCGCTGTGACGTTCCCGGACTCACAAACCGTGTACGGCGAACTCCTCCTCGCTCAGGGACGCACCAAGGAAGCCGCCGCGGAGCTGGCCGCCGTGGGTCGCCGCCTCGACGCCCGGGGCATGCGCAACCCCGCCTGGTGCCCCTGGCAACTCCACCTCGCGCTCGCAGAAGCACACCACGCACCGGAACGCGCCAGGTTGACCGCCCTCGACGCGGTCGAACGAGCCCGACGCTACGGCGCCCCATCCGGTGTCGGCATGGCGCTCCGCGTGGCCGCCGAGGTGACGGGCGGTAGTGAACGCCTCGCATTCCTGGAGGAGTCCGTCCTCCAACTGGAGGGCTCCCCGGCAGCGTACGAACTCGCCAGGGCGCTGATCGCCCTCGGCTCCCAACAGCGCAGATCGGTCCGCCACCAGACCGTAGCCACCCACCTCCAACGGGGCCTGGAGATCGCCGGCCACTGCGGCGCCGATGCGCTCGCGGCGACAGCCCGTACCGAACTGGCCGTCGCCGGATTACGTCCCCGCTCCTTGCACGCCATCGAGAGCGACGCACTCACCGCACGGGAGCGCACGGCCGCCACCCTCATCGCCCAGGGGCACGACAGGGCAGCCGTGGCCGCTGCGCTCCACACCGACGAGGAAGCAGTACGCAGACTGCTCTCGGCCGTCTACCGCAAGATGGGCACCTCCGAAGCGGGTCTCGCACACTCTCTCGCCGCACCCCCGAGCACCCCTGGGGAGAACACGCCCGACATACGGATACTGAACGACGACTGACCCGCCTTCCAGCGGGCTCAGGCACGCTGTGGCGGTGGTCCCACCAGGAGGTCGTACAGCACACTCGACCGGGATGGCCGATCGGCACCACGGGCCCGCCGCTCGGGGTCCTCTCGGCCTCTTCGGCCACGTACCATGGCGCTATGTCCTTCCTCCGCCGCCGCAGCGCCGCCACACCCGCGGGCCCGGACTTCGATGTCCTGGCCATGGACCCGGGGGACTGGCCCGGCAATCTCGGTGCGGGCCTCCTTCCCGCACCGGACGGCACCTGCCAGGGTGTCTTTCTGCGATACGACCTCTTCGGCGGACGCGGTCCCGCGATGATCATCGGCAACCTCCCGCAGGGCTCACCGGCCCGGGAGCTGGAGGAGGGCCAGGTTCCGTTCGAGGTGGCCCAGCTGCTGCTCGCCCTGGAGAACGACGAGCCCGTGGTCGTGGTGGACACCGAGGACGTTCCGGTGATGCAGGGCGACAACCTGCTGATCGTGCGCAAGATCAAGCTCTCCGAGAGCCGGATCTCCTGTGTGCAGTTCGACCGCAGTGATCAGGTGCTCGTCACCATCGCCAGTTGGGACCGGCCGATCACCGACGACCTCTATGCCCTGCTCAAGCCCCTGCCCGCCGAACTCTTCCAGCAGGGTTGAAGCCCGCCCGGCGCGAAGAGCGCCGGACGGGAGCGCGCCGTGGATCGGACTCCACGGCGCGGTGGTGGGTCAGCGGGCGAGGAGGGTGGCGACGCGCGCCGCTGTTGTGCCCAGACCCGTCGGCGCACCGAGCAGTGTGGTGCCCGCCCCGGAGTGGACGTCACCTTCCTCGTAGCGCCGGATGGAACGGTGCCAGTTGAGGATCCCCGCGAGCCAGTCCTCGATCTCCCGGACATAGGTGTCGAGCGCAGCCCGCCCGGCCGTGTCCAGGTCGAAGTCGTCACACAACAGGGGGAGTGCGTGCTCCTTCATGTGCAGGAACTGGCGCATCCGCCCCTTCATGAGGTCGTCCACGATCGTGACGGCCGAGGGGTAGTCGCAACCGAAGAAGGTCTGCACCACCAACACCGCGTTGTGCACTTCCCCTTCGACCTCGATCTCCTTCTGGTAGGAGAACAGGTCGTTGATCAGACAGGCGTAGTCTTGGGCCGCGTACTCCAGACTGCGTAGCGTTCCGCTGGTCAGCAGTTCCGCCGGGAGTTGGCCTTCGTGGCGCAGTTTGGACAGCAGCATCGTCAGGTCCGAACCGAAGGTGATGCGCCGCATCTCCAGATAGTCCACGGGGTCGGGCACCCGGTGCTGGGCCTGGTTGTGCAGCTCCCACAACCAGCTCTCCAACATCGTCTCGATGGATCGGCGCAGTTGGTGTCGTGCGTCGATGCTCATCGGCTCGGCCGTACGCCGCCACAGGTCTGCAAGGGACCGCTCCATCGGACTCACCGCCAGGGCGGTGGCCGCGGCGGGATCGTCCACCGGCATACAGGTCAGCAGCCTGTCGTGATTCAACTTCGCGCCGATGAGATTGCGGGGACGGCCGAAGATCATCGGGTAGTAGTCGTCGCCGTAGGTGCCCCAGGTCAGCCACTCGGCGCTGAGTTCCAACTCCTCCGCGGTGGCATCCGGGTCCAAGCCGGCCGAGCACAGGGCGAAGTCGTACCCGCGCAGCATCGGCCCGTCCCAGATCTCGCCCAGCAGGCCCATCCGATCGGCCCAGGCCACCGACTTGTCGAGCGCGTCCTGATGGTGCGGGCTCAGTGTGAGCGGGAACGGCAGATCGAACTCCGGGAGCAGCGAGGCTCCGACGCGTCGGTGCGGGACGTGCGTGAGCGACCTCAGCCGGGCGGTCGCAGGCCGCCCGAACAGCGTGGTGATGTCCAGGGCCGAAGTCCCCAGTACGCCGGAGAACATCGACCTGGGCCCGACGGCTCCCTCGTTCATATAGCGGCTGGAGCGCATGTGCCACTCCTGACCGCCTGACTGCCAGTCCTGAAGCCCCTTGACGTAGGCGGCGATGGCCGCGCACTCCAGGGGGTCGAGCCTCTTCTCCAGGCAGAGTCCCGGCACTTCGGTGATTGCGGTGTTCTCGAACTGGTGGAGCCGTGAGGTGAGGAGGTCGTTGACGGCCTCCGCCGCCTCCTGGGTGGTGCAATCGAGGAAGGTCTCCAGTACGAGGACCCCATTGCTGAGCTCGCCTTCGTCCTCCACCTCGCGCTGGTAGGAGAACAGGTCATTGCGCAGGTGCACCGCGTCGGCGAACGTGTCGGTCAGTACCCGCAGTTGGCGCGAGTGCGCCACCGCATCGGGGACCTCCGCGCCCGCCGCGTACTCCACCAGCCCCGCCGACCAGGGTGCGCCGCCCACCTTGCGGCGCATCTCGATGTACTCGACGGGGTTGGAGATCCGTCCCTCATTGATGTTGGACAGTTCCCACATCGACTCGTTCAGCAGGTTCTTGGTGGACTCGGTGAACCGGGCACGCCATGCGGGCGACATTCCGGGGACCGTGCGCCGCCAGAGATCGGCCAAGCCGGCCTCTACGGGGTTGGTCGGCTCGGGCACCGGCTCGGACGGGTCCATGGGCATGAAGGCGGGCAGGCGATCGAGGTACGCCTTGCCGCCCTCGCGGTCCTGACTCCGCTTGAAGATCTCCAGGAAGTGGTCGTCGAAGAAGAAGACCCACACGTACCAGTCGGTCACGAGCGACAGTGCGTCGGCGTCGCAGTCGGGATGGGTGTAGGCGCACAGCAGCGCGTAGTCATGTGCTTCGAGGTCGCTCTCCTCCCACACTCCCGAGCCCTCCAGCATCCCCATGCCCCGCGCCCAGTCCCGGGTGTGCGCTCGCGCAGCCTCGACATGGGGATTGAGACGGGCCGGATACGGCATGTAGAAGTCAGGCAGGACGAAGGGCTGGGCCATGCGTGCTGGGCCTTTCGGTTGGTGCGAAAGCTACGGCCCAGCCCTACCCGTAGCCCGAACGGCCCACGCACACCAACTAATAGTCACATTAATGATCGATCCCACTTCGAACATGGGTCCCTGGCTCTTGGCTTGTGGACAGTGCCGTGCAGGCGCGTCAGGAATGCATGGACCCAAACAGGCAGCGGCCTTCGAAGAGTTCCAGGACCGACAGCCCCCGGTCGGCGAGTAGCAACCCACGGAAGCCGGTGCGCCCCGGCGACGAGCCCGGCCGTTCGCTGCGCATCGGGGTGACGCAGAGAGGGGGAGCGGGACGGGATCGGTGTTCTGCGGAAGGTATGGAGCCCGGCTGGTGTGTGGGGGTGAGAGACAGGCGAGGCGATGACCGAGGTGAGTGGAGCCGTGGTGAAGGCACTCAAGACCGCTGTCGAAGAGCTGGTCGGTGCCAAGCCGGACGACGGTGGCAACGGATCTCCCTCGTCCGTGATGCCATTGACCGAACAGCCTGTTGCCACGGACATGAGCCTGGACCCCGGCGGCCTGAACAGTGTCGCGGGCAAAGTGCGGGACAGCTACCAGAAGACCTGCATGTGGATCCTGAGCGTCTTCGCCGCCTTCGGCCTGCTGATCTTCGGCTCACTGCCCTTCACCAACATCGGACAGGTGGACGGATCCGATAGGTGGTGGCTCTGGGCGGGCCTGGTACTGGCCTCCGCGGGCATCGCGATCGCGGTCGTCGCGGCCACCGCCGTGTTCGGACCGGTTGTCACGAGCCTGGGCATCCTGGCCGAGAAACTGTCGGCGATCAGGCCCATCGAGAACCCCCAAGACCCGCCCCAACCGGAATGGTGCACGCGGGTGTTCAAGCCCAGGAAGAGCGCCTGTTGGGTGCTGCGGAACATGCTGGAGGGGAACGAGGCCGCGGCCCACCTCGGCCCGAACGTCCCCACGGTCAAGAAGCTGATCGAAAAGCTGGGTGTATTCGACGAACGGCAGCTCACCAGTGCAAGGGCCGAAGCGGGCAATCGGGCGCGGCTGGCCGCACTTGACAAGGCCGTCGAAGCCCACGTCACGACGGTGAGGGCGCTGGAGGAACGCCTGAATGCGATCGGCCATCCCAAGTCCGACAAGGCCGGGAAGGCCCTGCGGGCCGCCGTCCTGGCTGCTCTTGACCATGAAGTCCAGGCCGCTTCCGTAACGGCCCGCAGACGTGCCATCGCTGCCAGGGAGATGCCCGCGGCAGCCGCGGAACTCGCCCAGCGCAACACCGATATGCAGGAGTACCTCGGACACCGGCAACTGGTGCTCACCGAGGCCAACGTGCTCCTCATGCGAGGCAACTTCAGGCTGGCTCGCAAACTGATCGTGCTCGGCGCCGCCTGCACCCTGGTCGGCGCCGCGCTCTACGCATCCGTGCTGCCCGCCGACGAGGACGACAAGAAGGACGAGAAGCCGTCGAGCACCGCGTCCTGGAAGCGATACGTCAACGCGACCGTCCAAGTCCGAGCCGGCACGGCCGCTGCACGCCAGCTTCCCGCCGGGTGCGCGGACCGGACGCTGGAGGCACTCAGAGTCGCCGAGGGCTCGGTGCCGGAAGCGGCCGGGCCCTACACGGTCGTGATCACCACGGAGGGCTGCCGGGGCACCGTCACGGTCCCGGTTGATCAGGGCACCATCGACTCCCCGGCGCTCCCTTGATCAGCATGGCCTGGGCTCTTGGCCCGAGTGCAGCAGACGCTGCCCGCTCGTCACCCGGGGGTGCGCACATGCAGCCCCTTGGACCATAACCTCGGGGCGCCTACGCGGCGGGGGTTAGCTTCCGCAAAGGAGTGCGGAGTTCGTGCTCGTAGAAGTCGAGGAAGCCGTCCGGGACGGTTCAGTCGTTGTGTGGATCGTCGGCGGTCTTCTTGGAGAGTCCGGCCGGACCAGAGCGCTGCCAGTCTCGGCAGATCCTCGGCGGCTATGTGCGCCGGCCGGCCCGTCGATTGAGGTCAGCCAGCGGCGTTGTCGACCCGTAGCCGAACCTGTTCCTCCAGCCGCTTGAGGCTGCTGTCGAGGGCGGCTTCAACGGCCCGCTCGCCCGGGTCGTGGCTGTCATCGAAGAACGCCAGATGGACGGTCACCTCGCTGGCACCGCCGTCGTGTTCCGAGACCCGCAGCCAGCCGGTGTAGCCGCCTTGCTCGCGGGTTCCCCATTCGAGCCGCAGCCGCTCCTTCTGGACACGCAGGACCGCTGCCGTGTCCTCGTCGGTACGGTCCTCGTGCACGGTGACGGCGGGCAGGTCCCCCGCGGTCACGTGCAGATCCCGCGGCAGCCAGGCACCCAGCCTGTCGACATCAGCCGCCTGGTCAAAAACATGCTCCGGGAGTGCGGGCATCGTGCGTGAACGTTCGTACTCGGTCATCGCGCTATCGTTCCTCGGCTCGGGGACCTGCCATCACACGCATGCCCGGCTTGCGGAAGCCGAAGCCGCAGCATCGCAATTCCACCCATTCGCCGGCCGGCCAGGTCGACGTAATCCGACTTCCCCAGGATCAACTGCACACCGGCAAGCGTTGCCGGCAGTGAGACAGCTACGCGCTGACTCGTCGGTTCGCGAGGTCAGGGCCAGAGAGTGTGTTGCGCAACGGTCGCGCTGGACGCTAATGAGGCCGTAGTGGCGCGGGGGTCCCTCGCTTGTGCGCCACTTGCTCCGGGGGCTCTCCGTGGGAGAAGGCGCGGAGCCCTCATCGCCCGTTTCGGCCGCGGCTCAGAGCATGAGGATGATGGCGTAGGCCAGGAAGAACGCAGCGAAGCAAGCCGCGATGGCCAGGATGATCAGAAGAGGGCCCTTGGCCCAGCCGCGACTTGTTTCCTGGCGGGGGCCGGTGCCCGAGCCCGTACTCGATTCGGCGGGCGGAGTCTGCCCGGGAGGCACTCCGCCGCCGGGCTCCCCCGGATCCGGTTTGGGATCAGTGTTGTCGAAGCTCACAACGATCCCCTACCCCGCACGGAACACAACGAACGGTCGCGCTCGCGGAAATGCTGCAAACGGGCCGATACGGTGGGCCAAAAGAGTCGCGATGTCGTCGGGGCCGACACCGCGGTGGACGATCTCACGTCCTACGGCACCGGAGGAGTTACCGGTACTGCATGACACGCTGAGTGCCACCATCGGTTACGGGCCGGCCTGGGAGCTCGGCTCCTGACCGGGGTCGCCACCGCGGTCTCGGCGGGCGAGTACGCGCTGGGTACGGGTGAGGACACCGCCGGGAGCCCGTTTGCGGAGCGCCGCGCGGGCGGCGTTGGCTCCGGGTGCGCCGTGGACACCGCCGCCCGGGTGGGCGCCGGCGGAAGCGAGGTAGAGGCCCCTGATGGGGGTTTCGGGTCGACCCGTGCCGGGGACTGGGCGGAAGAGAAGCTGCTGGTGGAGCGCTGTGGTGCCGCCGTTGATCGCGCCGTTGTGCAGGTTGGCGTTCATCGATTCCAGGGTGGGTGGCGCGAGGATTCGACGGGCGGCGATGTGCGACCTGAAGCCCGGTGCGTACCGCTCGATCTGTGCTTCGATCCGATCCGCCATGATCTCCTGCTCGTCCTCCTTCCACACTCCGGTGAGATTCCTGTTCCCGGCATCGCCCTTGGTGCGGTGCGGGACGTGGGTGTAGGCCCAGGCGGACTCCGTACCAGCGGGGGAACGAGTCGGGTCGGCCGTGGTCATCTGGCCCAGCAGGGCGAACGGGCGATCGGGGATCTGTCCCATCGCGAGTTGCGCCGCGAAGCGCGTCAGGTCGTCCATGCCGTCGGCGATGTGTACGGTGCCAGCCGTCCGGGCTGCTTCGGCGGTCCACGGAACGGGACCGTTCAACGCCCAGTCGACCTTGAAGGTGGCGAAGTCCCATTGGAACCGATGGAGATCCGCCAGGAGTTGGCTCGGCAGGTGGTGTTCGGCGACCAGATCGCCATAGAGCGCCGGTACGGACACGTCCGCGAGCACTGCCCTGCCAGCGGGTACCGTTTCCCCGCCCGCGGTGCGTACCGCCCGGGCACGGCCGTCGTGCACCACGATCTCGACCACCCGTTCCGAGCAGCGCACTGCGCCGCCACGGTCCTCCAGGCGTCGTACCAGGGCCGCGGTCAGGGCCCCGGCGCCGCCGACGGGCACGGGGAAGCCGTAGGTCTGGCCGAGCATGGACATCAGCCAGCCGAAGCCACCGCTGCCCGCCGCCTCAGGGGCGAGATCGGCATGGAGGGCGTTGCCCGCGAGGAGCAGTCGGCCCGCCTCACCGTTGAACTCCTCCTCTCCCAACCGGCGTACCGGCAGCAGCATGGTGCGGGCGAGACGAAGTCCGCCGGCTCCACGCAGCCGGGCGGCCAGACGGACAGCGGGGCGCAACGGAGGGAAGGGAGTGAATAGGGAGCCGAGGATGTCGGGTCCGATTCGTCGCCAGACCGCGCACAGCTCCTGCCAGGCGGCACCGTCGCCGTTGGCGAATGAGTCCAGGCCCGCTGCCGTGTCGCCGGTTTTACGTTCCAGGACCGCACAACGGCCGTCGGCCAGAGGGTGGGCCAGCACCCGGGGAGCATGGGCCCACCGCAGGCCGTAGGTGTGGAGATTTAGCCCCGCGAGGACGGGCGAGGCGGCAGCCAGGGGATAGAACGCACTGAACACATCGCTCACGAAGTCCGGGTGGACGCCCCTGTCGCTGCGCACCGCCCCGCCGGGCTCCGGCTGCGCTTCCAGAACTTCCACACTCCATCCGGCGTCCGCCAACAGGTTGGCAGCGACGAGCCCGTTGGGCCCCGCACCGATCACCACCGCATCCGGCATCGTCGTCTCCTCTCCTTCGTGCGTCCCTGCTCGCCGTGGGTCCGACCGGTCAGCGGTGCTCGGCCGGAGGACGGGAGGTCTGCTCGACGACGTCGGCGAGGCGGCTGAGCATCCTTCGATTGCGCAACTGGAGCAGGAAGTCGAAGGCCGGATTGTGGAGCTGACCACCCAGCCCACGCAACGGATGCTCGTCCACGATGACCAGGGAGTTCTCGCCCCATGGACGCACCTCGATGGAGATGCGCGCGGTGCCGAGCCGCCCGCTTTCGGCCTCCAGTTCGATCCGGTGCGGTGGGTTCATGTCCCGGACGACCGTCCTTCCGCTCCCGGCCCAGGGCCCGAGTCGGACGGTGTACTCAAGGCTGGCACCGATCTGTGGCCAGTCTCCTTCTGCCGGACGCGAGGAGTCCGGACCGACCACCCACTCGCCGTAACGGGAACCGTTGGCGAGCACTGCCCACACCGCCGCAGGCGGCCTACGGATCAGCCGGTGTCGTACTGTCATAAGACTCTCCAGCAACTCGGCGGAACACATCGTGCACCCCGGCGTCTGCCCAGCCTAGAGCGGACCACCCCCGTCGGCCTCCCGTCCCGAAGTGCGCCGGACGGACACCTCGCGGGTTGTCAGCCGTCGAGGAGTTCGCGGTGCGTACGGCTGTCGACATCGGTAGGGGCAGGTCGGTTAGGGGAGTGGGGTGCCGCCGGTGGCGTTGACGATCTCGCCGGTGATGTAGCTGGCTTGTGGGGAGGCGAGGAAGACGTAGGCCGGTGCCATCTCGGCTGGTTGTGCCGGGCGGCCGAGGGGGGACTGTTTTCCGAATTCGGTGGTGTCGGGCATGGTGGCGGGGATGAGGGGTGTCCAGACCGGGCCGGGGGCGACGGCGTTGACGCGGATGCCGTCCTTGGCGAGCATCTGCGCCAGGCCCTGGGTGAAAGTGGTGATGGCTCCCTTGGTCATGGCGTAGTCCAGCAGGTGGGGGCTGGGTTTGTAGCCCTGTACGGAGGTGGTGTTGATGATGCTGCCGCCTGCCGGCATGTGGGGGATTGCCAGTTTGGAGAGCCAGAACATGCCGTACAGGTTGGTGCGCACGACCCGGTCGAACTGTTCGGTGGTGATGTGGGCGATGCCGTCGGGTTGGGACATCTGGTAGGCGGCGTTGTTGACGAGGATGTCGATCCGGCCGAACTCCGAGACGGCCCCTCCGATGAGGTTCTGGCATTGCTCTTCGTACCGGATATCGCATTCGACCGAGACCGCGGTCTGCCCGGCGTCCTGGACGAGGCGTTCGGTCTCGCGTGCTTCGTCGGCCTCCTCCGCCAGATAGGTGAAGAGGACGTCGGCGCCTTCGCGTGCGTAGGCGAGGGCGACCGCGCGGCCGATACCGGAGTCACCTCCGGTGATCAGCGCCTTGCGGCCCTTCAGCACGCCAGAGCCCCGATAGGTGTCCTCGCCGTGGTCCGGCGGCGGGTCCATCGGCCCCGTCCACCCCGGATGTGACTGCTCCTGCTGCGCGAACTCGGGCCGCGGGTGCTTGTCCACCGGATTGACGGGCGTTGTGTTCTCGGGCATGAGGTGTCTTCCTTCCGTCTGCGGCCACATCGCCGACGCTGCTGTCCGCTGGATGTGAGTACGGTCCGGGGCACCAGCGGGGTCCGCCCAGGCACCGGTCACCATGAGCAGGTTCCCCGAAGGGAGCGAGAGATATCGCCTTGTCCATCGGGAGGTCCTGGTCCATCCGGAGTCCTGGCCTATCGGGAGGTCCTGCGGGCACAGGCTGTGACCATGCCCTGCAGGCTGCCGGTACGGGCGAGCAAGTCGCGTTGTGCCCGGGCGCCGCTGCCGGTCCGCAGCAGCGTGGCCAGTCCTTCCTGCGCCGGCAGGATGTCGTGGCTGTCCTCCAGCGCTTCGCGGACGTGGTCGAACAAGGCGTGCACCGCTGTGGTGGCCGGGGCCGGGCGCATGGTCAGGGGATGGAGCAGCTGGTCCTCCAGACCGGAGCGGGCGGCGCGCCAGGCGGCCAGCCGCAGTAGCTCCACCCGGTGCCGAAGGGGAGGCTCGCCCGCTCTCCACTGGCGCGCGGCTGTTTCTACCAGGGCGCGGGCCAGGGTTGCCACGAGCACGGTGGTGGAGGCATCGAGGCAGACATCGGCGATCCGGAGTTCGACCGTGGGGTACGAGGCGGAGAGGCGCGCGTCGAAGTAGACCATCCCCTCGTCACGAAGTGTCCCCGTGGCGATCATGTCGCGTACCTGGGAGTGGTACCGGTCGGCGGATTCGAAGAGGTCGGCCGGCCCCGCCGATGGCCAGCGTCCCCAGACCCGGCTCCGGTAGCTGCTGTACCCGCTGTCCTTGCCCTGCCAGAACGGGGAGTTCGCGCTGATCGCGAGCAGTACGGACAACCAGGGCCGGATTCGGTCGAGGACCCCGATGCCCTCCTCGTCGGACTCGACCGACACATGCACATGGCAGCCGCAGGTGAGCTGCTCCTGCGTGGTCAACCCGAAGTGCTCCTCCAACCACCGGTGCCGTTCGCCGAAGCCCAAAGAGGGGCTGACCGGCAGTGGTGATGTTCCCAGCGCGGCAACCGCGGCTCCGAGACCCTCTGCATGGCGAGCTGCCTCGGCCCGGCAGTGGTCGATCTCCCGCGCCAGCTCGCCCATATCGGTCTGCGGGCGGGTGGCGAACTCCAACTGCTGCCGGTGCAGCTCAGCCTCGAAGACCTCTTCCTCGGCCCCGTCCGCTTCGCGTGACGCAGCCGCCAGCACGGCGGTGGCCAATGCACGTGGCTCCCCGCTGGACGTGTCCACCAGGAGGAGTTCCTCCTCGACACCCACACTCCGCACCATCACTGCCTTCCCGCCCCAGCCATTCGTACCGAAACTGACATCGGACGGGGCATGAGCCCTTGTCGTCCGGACGCATCCCGGATGCCCCCTCCGAGGGTCTTCACGCAGCGGGCGGGGCGAGAGGGTGGTCAGGGCCCCACGGACGGCTGCCGCCGGGGGCCCACCCCGGGTGAATCTGCTCAATCGCGCAGGTGTGGGCGCTGCGGTGGCGGGCAGCCGCAGTTGTCAGAGACCGTGGTGGTGCGGCCCGTGGGCAGCCCATCCGGGTCGCGGTTCGACCGTATCGATGGTCGGCTGCTCAGCAGCGCTGATGAGTCGGCACTTGGGAGTGATCATGCCTCTGACAGCAATTGATGGTGCCTCGACCATCGGGACGGGCCTCGCCGCGGACACGCAGGGTGTCGCCTGGCTCGGTCCGTTCCTGATCGGGGTTGCGGTCGTCGGACTTCTGATCGGAATGGTGTTCTGGCGGGGCAGGCACGGTCGGCGCCGCCCCCCGCGCCCGGACGAGCAGCCCTCGCGAGGCCCACGGAATGCCTCCGCCCAGGGGACGCCCCGGGCGCACGATGACTTTGGGGCAGAAGGAGAGAGGCTCTCCCCTCATGAGATGGGTGGCTCCGCACATCAGAGCCGACAGCGGGACGAAAACGAGCCTCCGGAGGGCCCGGGGACGCGGCCGGGTGCTTGACCGAGCGATTTCGGGTTGTCCGCCCGGCATCCCTGCGGGTGCCTTCCTGGTGAACGCCTCACCCCCCTGCGCCTCGGCCACCTGCACACCGGGGCCAAGGCCGGCAGAGCCATCCCCGACGCCGATCCAGCCGGCCGGCGGTGGGCTTCAGCCCACCGCCGGCCGGCACTAACGGGTCACACCGAATCGTCTGAAGGGGCTATTCCTGCCCACCCATCGCGAACGTAGCGGCGGCCCGGGGACCACACCTCAGACGTAGGTGTAGAACGGGGTGTGGTCCAGCATGCTCTGCGGGGTCGTGTTGGCCCAGGGCGGCATGGTCTCGTTCAGATCGATCACATCGGGCGTGCCTCCGGCCGGGAGGTAGTGGGCACTGCTCGGGTGCAGCGCCTGCCATTCGGCCCAGAGCTTGTCGACGAACGAGTGGTGCAGCCAGAACACCGGGTCGTTCGGGGAGACGCTCGACTCCATTTGGCCCCAGACCCAGGTGTGCACTCGGTTGTGCATGCTCATATAGCCCGCCGAGCCTTCGAGCGTGGAGCGGAAGCCCGCCGAGCCGTCACGGAAGGGCGCTGAGTCATAGGTGGGCATGGCAAGTGCGGCGTCGACCTCGGCCCGGGTCGGGAGGGTGGGGACCCGGTAGGCGAGATTGCGGGCGAGGAAGGGGCGGGTGTCGACCTGGATGGTGATGGGCCACTTGCCGGCGGAGTACGCGAAGGGGCCGTCCATCACCTGGTCGTCCAGGGCGCGTCCGGTACCGCCGAGGAAGTTCGGTGCCCAGAGCGAGGAGCCGACCGTGTTGTCGGCGGTCCAGTCCCAGTAGGGGATCGACACCGATGCGTCGACCTTCTGGAGTTCCGACTCGAAGTCGATGAGGAACTTCCGGTGCCAGGGAAAGAACGAGGGGCCGAAGTGGCCCACGTAGATACCGGTGTTCATATCCAATGCGAACCGGAGACGGTGGGCGGCGACGAACTCGTCGTACACACCGAGGCGCTTGACCTCCAGTACGGCGTCGACAAATGCCTTCTTCTCGGCGGTCGTGAGGTTCGCCTGGTTCTTGCGTACGGTCATGGCAGCGCTCTCCGGCTCAGACGGTGGGGTCGAAGGGGACGACGGCCGCACCCTTGAGTGCGGTGACCGCGGTGCGAGCGGCCTCGCGCGGGGAGGAGAACCTCTCGTAGTGGTTGATCGGGCTGCTCCAGCCGCTCTTTCCGTGCTGCATCACATGGAGTTCGCGGCCGTCGATCAGAACGCGGTAGCCGGCGCTGTGCCCGGCGTGGGCGTGGGCATGGGCATCGGTCTCAGTGGGCAGGCCCTGGATGCGGCGGCCTCGAAAGACCTCGTCGAAGGGCGCGGGCCCCGCGCCGGCAGCGGGTGGGGCGGCCTTGCCCTTTGCCGGTGCGGTGTTCGCCGAAGCGGTCGCCACGCCGATCAGGGCAACGCCCGCGGCAGCGCTGGTGACGGCCCCGAGGGCCTGACGGCGAGTGAGTCTGGACATGGTGAACGAACCCCCAATAGCACGATTGAGGCGGCCCCCAGGTCGTTTGGGGCCGCCTCGACCATGCCTACACGGAAGTGATCATTCTTAGAAGCAGAGCGATTTTGGTTGGCTGTCATATGGACACGTCTTCGCAGGTCATACGGATGTTGCTGATGTCCGTGCCACCCCGTGCCCACGCTCCGTAGATCGCGGGAGCGAAGATTTCATGGGAGATCCAACCCGAATGCGAAGATCCTTCGGACCTCGTCCAGCCGTCCCACCTCGGGACGACACGTAATGAGCATGGCCTGAAATCGGGGCGTCCCCTCCGCGCGGCGGACTCCATTCGCCGCACTCGGGCTGACGAATGCCAACGTCGGGTGCGGGTATCGTCCGGGGCCGATGCGGCCGGACGGCTGGTCGGTGAGTCATGCCCCACTGGCCCGGGCCAGTCCGCCACCAGCACACGAGGTCTGTACCGGGAATCAATCGTGAGCCCGGGGGAACCCGCAACTCCATGAATAACACGTACACAACCGCTCCTAGCTCGCCGAGGCCCACGGCAGTGTGGTCGCACTGCCCGGGTGCACGGGTGCTGAAAGGGGCCTCGTCACGGTGACGACTGAGCCGCTTCTGATGTCAGGACCGGTCACACCACGGGTATCCCGGCGAAAGCCCTGATACGGCTATCACCTCTCGGAGTCAGGATCGATCAACGATGGGAGAGCAGACATGAGTGACGAGGGCGAACCGATGGGGGAGATGCGGCGAGGTACGGTCCAGCTCTCCCAACTGCGCGAGCGTTGGGCGGACATAGCATGGACCGCCCTGTGTGTCGTGCTCGTACTCTGGGTCGCTCTGAACCTGCTGGGCGTCGCCAGAGGCTGGGAGAACGCTTGGAACTACTGCGCAGTCGGAGTCACACTCCTCGGGATGGCATGGTGGATGCGTATTCTGAGCATCCGCAGCAGGGCGCGCAGGCGAGTCTGACCAGCGACAACGCCCCGACTTGGACAGTAGTGGGGAACTCTCGCGGCATCTTTCGGTGCGAAGTCCCCCGCTGTCGCCACGACCGTCACCACGATCACGACCACGATGGACCAATGCGTCCGGTTCGCCGGGCTGCGTCCAACAGGTCGGTGTGGTGCAGCCGTGCTCAGGCCGAGGGGCTGCGGACGCCCGGAGTTTCGGTCCCGAGGGCTCGCGACCATAGAGCCGGTACGTCCGCATGGGTGGCGGGTTGTGCCTGATGGAACAGAATGGCCGCCACATCGTGCAGAACCCACCACGCACTGAGGATGTCGCTGTTGTACCAGCCGGAGAACTCCACTTCCGCGGTGATCGCTTCGGAGGTGTCGAGCATGGGGCTGTCGAGCACGGACTTTCCCTTGGCGTAGATGCGGTCCACCAGAGCGATCACGATGTCGGCGCCGTGCTCGCCGAGGTTCTCCTCGGAGACTTCGGTGTACCCCCACTCGGACTCGCCGGACTGCACCTCGGGACGGTCCAGACCCAGACGGGTCAGCAGCGCTCCGCATTGAGTGCTGTTGTCGTAGGCGTAGAAGACGGTCGGATACTCCTGGAGGATGGACACGGTCCGCCCCGAGTAGCCGGCACCTTTGATCCGTGCAGCAAGCGTTGCGGTCGCCGTACCGATGCGATTGACGGTCTTCCTGGCCTCGGTCGTGCGCCTGGTCATCGTGCCCATCATCGCTAGCTGCTCCTTGATCTCGGTCCCGTCCTCGATGAGGACGACAGGGGCGATCGCCTTCAGGTGTTTGAGCAGGGCGCGGTGTTCGGGGTGGTCAATGCCGACGATCAGGGACGGTGTGGCGCTGACGACCAGTTCCAGCTTGTGCGCCTCGACGATCTTCACGCCCGCATCAGCAGCTATCCCTTCGCGGGCTTCCTGTCCCTGGTGGGTCCTGGCGGCATGTTCGGGTACGACGCCGACAGCCAGGAGGTTCAGCGCCGTGTACACATCCAGCGCCCAGATGTGTTGATCGGTCACGGGCACGGTGATCCGACCGTTCGCGGCCTTTACTGTCGTTGTGTTGGCCGCTGCGGGCGGGTTCTCACCGGTTGCAGAGCCGCAGCCGCTCAAGATCAGGCCCGTGGCGATGAGTACGGCCCACAGCCCTGCCGTGCGGGTCCGGTGTCGTCGGCTTGTTCGGCGTGGCATCGCTGTCTCCTTTGATGCGGCTCATGGTTGAGTGGTGAGTGCCGGAGCGAGCGCATCGCTGGTCTCCGGAAGCGGAAGCCCACAGGGACGGACGGACCATGAGCCCTGCCTATGGGGTGACCCTTCGTGAAGGCGAACCCGCAGGAGGCGCCCCCGACTGAGAACCTCGTTCCAAGGGCTGGCTCCGCACCCCGCACAGCGGCCGGCCTGGTGGTCCTTGGTGGCGATTCGCAGCGGACGTGTTCGCGAGGGGCTTTCCCCGTGCGCGCGCCTCATCCGTGGTCGGCGATCCGCCAGTGTCGCGCTCGCTCGTTCTGCCGGCTGAGGCGGGCGAATGCCCCGTCCGTGCGCAGCAGCTCCGCCGGCGTGCCGGTCTCGACGACTCGGCTGCCGTCGAGCGAGACCACATGGTCCGCAGCGGCCAGAGTGGCGGGATGATGGGCGATCACGATCACCGTGCGGTCGGGGTCGTCACCGAGGTTGGCGATCGCCTCGGTGATCGCGGCTTCGTTCTCCGGGTCGAGAGCGGAACTTGCCTCGTCGACGAGCACGATGCGGGCTCGCTTGAGGATCGCCCGGGCGATCGCGACACGTTGACGTTCGCCGCCCGACAGTTGGGCCCCCGCCTCGCCCACACATGTGTTCCAGCCGTTGGGCAGTCGCTCGATCACCTCATCGAGTCGCGCTGCCGCCGCGGCCTCCGTGAGCTCTTCCCACGTCGCCTCCGGCCGAGCTAGGCGCAGGTTGTTCTCGATGGTGTCGTCGAACAGGTAGACGTCCTGGAACACGATGGCGATCTCGTCGAGCAAGGCGCTCGGATCGAGTTCACGAACATCGACGCCGCCCACCCGCACCTGCCCTGTGTCCACATCGAAGAATCGCGCGATGAGCCGGGTCACCGTCGTCTTGCCGGAGCCCGACGGCCCGATCAGCGCAGTGGTGGTGCCCGGTCGGCAGTGCAGGGACACCTCGCTCAGGGCGGGGGTGTCACTGCCCGGATAGGCGAAGCTGACGTGTGAGAACTCAACGTCGGTCGTCTCCAGATCGGATATCGGGTCGGCCGGCACCGGCAGCGTGGGCGCAGCCAGCAGGTCCTCGATGCGCGCGATCTGGTTCCTCATCGCGCGCAGGGCCCCGATGAGGTCGATGAGATTGCCGAGTGGCTCCAGGAATCGGGCCGCCAGGACGAGCAGTGCGATGGCCTCGGGAACCGCAATACGGTTGCTGAGCATCAGTTCGGCGGTCAGTGCGAGCACCGCGACGAACCCACCCATGATCACGCCGGTGTAGACGAAGAACGGTTGTCGAGCGCGCCCCATGCCATCCCGGTAGGTGTCGCGGTGGTCCTCAAGCGAGGCCCGCATCCGAGGCGTGCCGTCGGCATGGCCGGCAGCCCGCAGCACCGACTGCGCCTGACCCAGTTCGATCGCCCTGCCGGCGACCTCGGTCGATGCCCGCTCCAACTCGATTTCCGCGATCTCGGCGATGCGTGCGGCGCGGCGCAGCGCCAGGAAGGCGACCAGCGCGATCGCGCACAACAGCAACGCCATCCGCCAGTCCACCGCGAAGGTCACGGCCACGACCGTCGCCGGCAACAGCGTCGAGGTGATCACGGGCCCACCGATCGTCACGGCCAGGTGCGCAGCGTTGCCCACGTCCGCGGTCACCCCCCGTGCAAGCCGCGCCTTGTGGTCGGCGGTGAACCATCCCAACGACAGTGTGCTCACATGGCGCATCAACCGTCGGCGCAGTTGCGCCGCCAGTACGCCGGCCGCCGCGAAGCCCACCGGAGTGGCGATGACAGAGAGCACCGCGTACGTGGCAGCGCCGATGGCTCCGAGCACGAGCCACGGCGTGGCCTCGGCGATGTCGGGTTCGGGCCGTGCGATGGCGTTCAGAACGGGGACGAGGAGGCCGAGCAGCAGTCCCTGGAGGACGGCCTGCGCCGCCGTGAGCAGCCAGAGGCGGGCCAACAGTTGCGGCTCGGGCCAGAGTCGGTACAACCTGCGGATCATGCGGGCACCCCTTCCTGCGCGGCCCACATCCGCGCGTACAAGCCGTCTCGTGCGAGCAAGTCGTCGTGGCCGCCCCGTTCGGCCAGCCGTCCTTTGTCGAGTACGAGGATGTGGGCGGCACCGGCGATCGTGTGCAGCCGGTGGGCGATCACGATCACGGTCTTGCCGACGGCCAGATTGGCCAGGGCGTTCTGAACCGCCTCCTCACTGTCGGCGTCCAGCGCTGCCGTCGCTTCGTCCAGGACGACGATCGGCGCCCCGGAGAGGATCGCCCGAGCTATCGTCAGCCGTTGGCGCTCACCACCGGACAGGCTGCCCCCACCGGCGTCGAGCAGCGTGTCGTACCCGTTGGGCAGTCGCTCGATCACCTCGTGGACATGGGCAGCGGCTGCCGCCTCGCGGACCTCCGCGTCGCTGGCACCGGGGCGACCGATGCGAATGTTCTCCGCCACGCTGTCCCGCAGCAGCGCCACTTCCTGGAACACCAGTGACATCGAAGCCAACAGCTCCGTCGATGGCATCGAGCGCACATCCACACCGCCGATCCGGATCGCTCCGTCCGTGACGTCGTAGAAGCGCGGCAACAGGCTTGCGAGGGTCGACTTACCAGCGCCCGACGGGCCCACGATCGCGGTGACTCGGCCGGAGGGACAGATGGCGCTGACATCCTCGACCGCATGGTTGACTCCGTCGTAGGAGAACGAGACACGGTCGAACTCCACGTCGTGACCGTCTGGCGTGAGCGGTCGCTCGGTCTCGGGCAATGGTGAACGGGACAGCAGACGCTCGATGTTGGCCGCGCCCATGCGCCCCTTGCGTACCCCCTGGGAGGCGGTGACGGCTGGGAGGATCGAGTTCGGCAGACCCACTGCGACGACCAGGAACGCCACGAGATCCGCGACCGCCAGCGACCCATGGTCGACGAAGGCCAGCCCCGAGGCCGTCACAACGGCGAGGACGGCCATCTCCGAGCCGAGCAGCCGTGCTGCCGCCGAGCTGTAGCGCACCTCGGCGACCCATGCTGCGAACGCGTCGGTGTGTTCGTCCACGGCGTCGTCGAAGCGACGTAGGACCCGGCCTCCGGTGCCGAACGACTTGACCACCTGGATCCCATCGGCGTACTCGACGCTGGCCGCGCTGATCCGCGCATCGGCAGCGGTCAACCGACTCATATGGGTCGTCATGGACCGCATCGAGATGCGGTAGCAGACCCCCATCAGGCCCAGTACGCCGAGCACGATCAGGGCCATCGTCACATCGACGGAGAGCAGATAGCCCGCCCCGACGACCATCACCGTGCCCGCTCCGGTCAGTTGCCCCAAGGCGTGGGCGATGACCTCGTGCATCTCCTCCAGGTCGCCTGTCAGCGCCCTCTTGACCTTGCCCGAGCCCGAAGCGCGGAACCAGCCCAACGGCAACGCGCCGAGATGGCGCACGATCCGCGTACGCAGCTCGTGCAGGATCTTCGCGTCCGCGTAGTGCCCCACACGGGAGGACTGCACGAGCAACAGCAGCCAGAGCCCGGCGCCCGCGGCACCGATGCCGACCCAGGTCCAGATGGACTCATGCGCCACTGTCGCGCCGTCGAGCATGAGTTGAGCGATTTCGGCGACGGCGATGTACGGCACGATCCCCGCCGCCGCACCCAGGGCCGAGAGGGTCGCGCAGACCACCAGATGGGTTCGGATCGGAGCGAGCAACCGTGCCAGGGACCCGGGGTTCGCCAGTGCGGCCGACCGGTCGCCGCCCACATCGGCCCCCGAAGCGGGGGCCGCGCGTCCTTCTGTTGTTGTGCTCACGTTCCTGTTCCTCCTGAGGAGTGTCATCGCCTTCGTCGAGGTGCTCTCGCCCCCGACCGTGTCGATGCCGTTTGAACGACCACCATCGGGAGTGGCTAGGTATGCCTAACCTCACTTCAATCTTGAGACTTCAAGGTGACTTGATGTCAAATAGGTGCATGGACACTCCACAAGGCGTCTCGATCGGTCAAGCGGCAGCCCTCTTCGGCCTTGCTCCGTCGACCCTGCGGTGGTGGGAGTCCCAACGGGTGCTTCCGGAACCGCCGAGGATCAATGGACGCCGGGTCTACACCGAGACCGAGCTCCGTCGCATCGGTCTCGCCTACCTGTGCTGTGTCGTTGGGGCGATGCCTCTTGAGCAGACATCGGTTGTCACCTCAGGGAGCCGGAATCGGCACTGGCAGAGCACGGTGCAGCGGCAGACGGGGCTGATCCAGGAGAAGATCGAGCAGTTGCAGAGCGCGCATGAGTACCTGTTGCACCTGCTGCAGTGCCCCGACGACGACATCGTCAGACAATGCCCCGACCTGGATGATGAATTGATGAGCCACACACCGCGTCGGCGCATCGCGATAGAGGGGCTCGTCGCCGCGGCCCAGTCGATCTCCCAAGGCGTGCAGGATCAGCCCCCGCGTGATGAAATTGATTCAACGCGTGACGAAAATGTTCTGGCCTCGGGACACTGTGTCGTCTGTACGGAGCCGTTCGCCCAACAAGCACGCGGCCGACGCCGCACATATTGCTCGCGTGCGTGCCAACAACGACAGTATCGGCGCAATGCCCATCGGTAGCCGGCACGCTTGCCGCGCATTCCGAAGCGCGACGTTGAACTCCATGTCCGAATTCCGCCAGACAGCCCGTGGCGCGGCTACCGAAACTGGTCCCATGACCGCCTACACAGCTCTTGCCATCCCTCCCGCCGCGCTACAAGAACTTCGGATCGTCGATGACGGCGGGCGGCCGATGCGGCCGTACACCGCGAGTGAGGACGGCGTGCCCCTGGACTGTGTGGGGGGTCCGCTGCGCTGTTGCCTGCGGACCATCGAAGCGGGTGAGCGGGTCGCCCTCGTCTCCTATGCGCCGCTCCGCCGCTGGGCGACGACCACCGGAGCTGATCCCGGCGCCTATGACGAAATCGGACCGGTGTTCATCCACGCGGACGAGTGCAAGGGGCCGCGGGAATCAGGGAAGTATCCGTCCACGCGATCCGGGGCACTGCGCACCGTCCGGTGCTACAACGCGAAGGGGCACATCGTCAGGGGCCGCTTCTTCGAGGTCCCGGAGAGCGCGGACGCCGGGTACGACCGGGTCCTTCGGGAGGCGTTCGCCGAGCCCGGAGTCGCGCTGGTGCACATACGGGCCCTGGAACATGGCTGCTTCCTCTTCGAGGTCCGGCGGCCGTAGGGCACCGGACACCGGATACGGCCGGTGCTTGCCTTCTCTCCGCTAGCCGGCCGGACAACGACAACGACCCGACCGACGGCGTCGAGCGAATTGTGGACGCCAGAGGAGCCGAGCGGCCCTCTGGGACGGCCGACTGGACCTCGTAGCCGATGTGACTGCGCCCCGCCGCGGTGGCGGGGCGCTTGGCGTGGGGGAGCGCTGGTGCCGGAAGCCGGTGGCCGGGTCCGGGAGCGGACCCAGACCGGGTCGGGGGAGCCCCAACAGTACCCACTTGGAACCATGGTCAGTCCTAGGTCATCAGTGTCGTGATGGTGGATAGTTCCCAAATGGGAAGCGCTACGGCATTTCAGATGAGATCCGGTGATGGTCGGACCTTCATGCGGGTGCTCCCGGTCAGGGCCGCACCCCCGGCCGCCTCGTGAGGGCCATCAGCGAAGCCAAGGAGACGAGCGATGAGCACGGACGCACTCAAGGAGTTGTACGAGCAGGCCAGGGCGGAGGGCGGTGGGCTGGTGGTCTATGCCGGTGGTGACGCGCCGGAGCAGGCGGGGATGTACACGGCCGGGTTCCGCGAGGCGTTCCCGGAGATCGATATCGAGGTGACCGTCGATCTGAGCAAGTTCCACAACGCGCGGATCGACGCCCAGCACATCCGCGGGGACAACCGGGTGGATGTGGTGCATGTCCAGACGGTGAACGACTTCCCGTACTGGAAGGAGCAGGGCCTCCTCCAGGCTTTTCGGCCGGAGGGCCTGGACCAGGTCGACCCGGACTTCGTGGACCCCGACGGCGCCTACTACGCGCTCTTCGTGTTCGCCTTCTCCAATGTCGTCGACACCAACGTCATTCCCGAGGACCAGGCGCCGAGGGAGGCACTCGACTATCTGCGTCCTGATCTCAAGGACCGGATCGTACTGACGTATCCCCATGACGATGACGCCGTTCTGTACCAGTTCGAGCGGATCATCGCGAAGCACGGATACGGCTGGCTGGAGAAGCTGCTGAAGCAGAACCCGCTGTGGGTACGGGGTACCGCGACCCCGCTGGCGGTGATCGGTTCGGGTGAGCGGGCGGCGACGTTCACCTCGTTCTACTACCTGAACCCGCCCGAGGGTGACTCGATGCGGTTCATCCTGCCGAAGGAGGACTTCTTCCAGTCGTGGTACCAGACCGGAGCGATTCTCAAGGACGCTCCGCATCCCGCTGCCGCGAAGCTCTATATGGCTTACCGGCTCTCGCGGCAGGCCCAGCAGGCGTCGGCGCAGTGGCCCGCGCGCCGTGATGTGGAGATTCCCGGTTGGAAGTCCATCGACCAGTACCCCAACACTGACCCGGGCGGGTTCCGCGAGTTCATGCTCGACCGGGCGCGAGTGGAGCGGTTGCGGGGGATCATGGAGGACTTCATCGGCCCCGTCCAGGGCGACAACCCCACCGGAGTCGACCGCGCCTGGCACTGATCGGCGCAAGGACCTGCCGCCGTGCCTTCCATCCCACAACAGGGGAAGACGGGAGGCACGGTTCTCCCGTAACACTCCGGTACGCGAACTGATCACGGCTGGCCGGTGTGGCTGACCCCACCCGCCACGGGGAGGCCCCGGAATCAGCGAGGTGCGGTCGAGCCACCCATGGCTCCGGAGATCTGCTCGGCGGCGGCGAGCAGTTCGTCGCGGAACGGGTGGGCACCCTCGAACGGCAGCGTACGGGTGGTGCCCACGATCGCGATCGTCGCGCAGATGCCGTACTCGTCGAACACCCCGGTTGCCAACGCGGTGATGCCGGAATCGACGAGGTGGTCGGTGGCGATGCCGGTGCGTCGCACCTCGTCGAGTTCGGATCGCAACTCGTCCTGTTCGCTCTCCGGCAGGGTGAGGAGCAGCCTGTCGACGCGTAGCTGGTCGGGGAGGAAGGCGAGGAACACCTTCGCCTGAGCGGAGCGCAGCCCGAGCTGGGTGCCCACCCGCACGGTGACCAACACCGAGCGGGTGCCGTCCTCCTCGGAGCGTGAGACCACCGGGCCCGATGAGCCCCACAGGCTGAGGACAGTGGTCAGATGTGTGGCATGCGAGACCCGTCGCATGTACGGCGGCGCCACGTCCAGCACCCGTCGTCTGCCCAGGGCTGCCGCACCCAGTTGGAGCAGCAGGCTCCCCGGTGAGAAGCGCGACGGCTCGGCGGTCCGTTCCAACAGATCCGCGGCGACGAGGGAGGTGAAGTACCGATGGGTGGTGCTCCGGTTCAACCCCAACTGCTCGGCTGCCTCTGCCACCGTGGTGGTGGGATTGGCCCCGGAGAACAGGCCCAGGATCTGTCCGACCCGGCTCACCGCCTGGATGTCGCCCGAGGACGCCGCTCCGTCGACGCCATGCGCCATTGAGAACTCCCTTGTCGCTGCGATGCCTGTTCAGGTCACCGTATCCGTCGTCTGAGGTCCCATGTCCACATCCTTGGTCTCCGGACCGGCCAGTGCACCGACACTGATGAGGGCTCCGGCGAGGACCACCAGAACCACGGGGGCGTAGTAGTCGGGCATGAAGCCGGCGAGCCCGTCGAGATAGAACGCGTAGAAAGCGGGGATGATCAGCGCGAGGCTGTGGCCGACGCCGTATCCGCTGGCCCGGATGCTCGCGGGGAAGCGCTCGGTCAGATAGGCGGCGATCGGTGCGAAGGTCCCGATGGTGAACACG
This sequence comes from Streptomyces sp. NBC_00690, assembly GCF_036226685.1. Lineage (NCBI taxonomy): Bacteria > Bacillati > Actinomycetota > Actinomycetes > Kitasatosporales > Streptomycetaceae > Streptomyces > Streptomyces sp. NBC_00690. Next base: position 558,060 of record NZ_CP109009.1, on the reverse strand, counting down.
GTGACCACGCTGCAGATCACCATCGTCATGCCGAGGCCGTTGTCCCTGTTCATGGCGAGTGCGTAGGCGGGCGCGCCGACCACCACCGCGATGCCGTAGCCGATGTAGAAGGGGCGGCGGCCGATGCGCTGGGACAGGATCCCGAACAGGGGATAGGTCACGGCGGTTACGGCGGTCGCCACCATCATGGTGACCGTCACCTCGGTGTTCGTGAGTCCGACGTGTGAGGAGAGCAGTCCGGGCAGGACCGCCAGTCCGGCGTTGCAGGCCAGCCAGGTGCCCGTCATCAGCACGAAGATCTGGATCATGCTGCGCCGATGCTCGCCCTTGACCAGTTGGGCCAGGGGTGAACCGCCCTGAGTGGTGCGCTCGGTGTTGGGCTCCTCGACCTCACGGCGGTAGGCGAGGAAGAGCACAACGGCCAGCAGGGCTCCGATCGCGAAGGGAATGCGCCAACCCCACTGTACGTACGCGGAGTCCACATCGGCCGACGGCATCACGGAGAGCAGGACGAGTGTGATGGCGGCCACCACCGCGTAGGCGGCCGGCGAGGTGCAGGTGATGCTTCCCGAAACCAGCCCGCGGCGGTTGCGGGGACTCCATTCCATCGCGAGGGGCACGGCGGTGGTGTATTCGCCGCCGAGGAAGATGCCGTCCACGAACCGCAGGGCGATGAGTAGGACGACCGAGGCGATGCCGATCGTCTCGTAGCCGGGGAGCACCGCGATGAGGGCGGTGGTGACACCGAACCCTGCGACCGCGACCAGGGTGCTCTTGTGGCGACTGCGGGTGTCGGCGAAGTGCCCGAAGATCATCGCGCCGATCGGACGGGCGATCAGGGTCGACGCGAAGACGAATGCGTTGAGCAGAGCCGCCGCGCTGGTGCTGATGTCTGTGGACTGGAAGTAGGCGCTCGCGGGGGCCAGGGCGATGATCGGTAGGTAGATGTCGAACTGGTCGACGAAGTAGGCCAGCACCCCCGCGCGGACCGCCGCCTTGGCCTTGGGGTGGTACTCGGAATCCGGCACCGCAGGTCTGCGGGCGGTGTGGGTTTGGTTCATCGGTGCTCCTTGCCACGAGAGTCAGATGCGGTCGCTCTGTTCACATGGTGAAGTTACATCGCTCTATGTGGACACGTAAATGGTTCATCAGCCTTGATTGATCGCATGTTGGTAAAGATCGATACTTGACGTTCGCGATGTGAACAAGCATTCTGATTTTACGAACATCGAAGGGGATGCATGATGACAGCGATATCCGACCCTGTTGCCAAGGTGCTGCGGGGCAGCGTCGACCTCCACTGCCACTCCGGGCCCAGCCCGTTCCCCCGGCGGATGGACCATGTGGAGGCCGCCCAGGACGCACAGGAGCGGCTCGACATGCGGGCCATCGTGGTCAAGTCCCACCACCACAACACGGTGATGGACGTACTTGCCATGGCCCCGCGTCTGCGCCAGCTGCGAACCCAGGTCTTCGGTGGGATCGCCCTCAACAGCTTCACCGGCGGATTGAATCCCCACGCGGTCCGGATGTCGCTGCGGATGGGCGGCAAGGTGGTGTGGTTCCCGACCATGTCCTCGGGCCGGCACATCGAATGCCATCGCGAGGGCGACGGATTCCCCACCGAGACCGTGCCGCTGACCTGCGACCGCATCGACATCCTCGACGCCGCGGGTGAGCTGCGGCCCGAGGTGGACGAGATCCTCGATGTCGTCGCTGAGAGCGGCGCACTGCTCTCCGGCGGGCATATGTACCCGGATCTGATCCGTCGGCTCTTCGAGGCGGCCCGCGCCAAAGGCATCCGCCGACTGATCGTCAACCACCCGAACTTCGTCATCGGCGCCGAACCCGAGCAGTGCCTGGAGTACGTACGTCTCGGTGCGCACATCGAACACGAAGTGGGGATGTACGACCCGGAAGGGCACATGAAGTGGGACCCGAAGCTGCTCCTCGACTGGATCGAGCGCATCGGCCCCGAACACACCGTCATCTCTTCCGACCTCGGCCAGGCCGGCAACCCGAAACCGGTCGACGCCTATCTGCGGGTCTGCGGCGCACTGCTCGACCTCGGCCTCCCCGAGCGGGAACTCCAGCGGATGACCAGGGACAACCCGGCTGCCCTGCTGGGACTCGACTGAGACAAGGGGACAGGACATGTACACCAAAGACGACCCTCGGGCCGCCCTCAGTGGGTTTGCCTCGGCGACGGACACCGGCATTGCCGCGCCCGAGTACCACGACTACACACGATTTGCGCCGGACGAACCCGGCACCTGGGTCAGTCGGGCGCAGAACATGGTCATCGCCTACACCCGTCCGACACTCGGTTGCCGTCTCGGAGCCTTCGACCTCACCCATGAACATGTCCTGCTCCTGGTGCAGGACTCGTCCGCAGTCCAGGTCACCAGCGGGGACGACACGGTCACCTTGCACGGACAGGGGCTGATCGTGATCCCACCCGGTCCTGGTGCGATCACCGCCCTCGGCGAGGGCGACGTCGTACGGCTGGTGCAGGCTGATGAGCCGGGCTGGGCCGAGCGGGCGCGCAACGCCGCTTCCTACGACACACCCCACCCGCGGGTCGCCCCACTCATTCCATGGCCCGAACCCGTCGATGGTGACCGGCTACGGGTCCATCCGCTGGCGGACATCCCCGAAGACCCGAAGCGGTTCGGGCGCATCTTCCGCACACGTGCCTTCATGGTCAACTTCCTTCCGCCGACCATCGGCCCGCGTGATCCGTCGCAGTTGTCCCCCCACCATCACGATGACTTCGAACAGGTGTCGCTGGCCGTCGCCGGTGAATTCGTCCACCACATCCGCACCCCGTGGACGGCGGACTCGCACACTTGGCGGGACGATGACCACCAGTCGGTCGCCAGTCCTTCCACGACCGTGATCCCCCCACCGACCGTGCACACATCCGCCGCCACCGGCCGCGGTCTCAACCAGCTCATCGACATCTTCTCGCCACCCCGCGAGGACTTCTCCGACCAGCCCGGATGGGTCCTCAACGCCGAGCAGTACCCACGCCCGTGACCCCCACACCGACCCCACTGCTCCACCGCTCCCGTACGCCTGTGGGCACCTGGTTGAAGATGGCCGCTCCAGAGCCGGTGGAGATCATGGCCCACGCCGGGTTCGACTTCGTCGTCATCGACCTGGAACACGCGCCACTGACCCTGGAGACCGCCTACCGGCTCGTCAACAGTGCGGCGGCACTTGGCATGACACCTCTCGTACGGGTCCCGGACCACACCCCGTCGACCATTCAGCGGGTTCTCGACGCAGGGGCGGGGGGCGTCCTGGTGCCCCGGGTGGACACTGTCGAGCAGGCCCTGGCCGTGAGCCGGGCGACCCGTTTCCCACCGCAGGGCAGCCGTGGTGCGGGCGGCACCAGCCGCGCAGGTCGCTGGGGCCTGCGCCCCGGAGCCGAGTACCTGGCCGAGGGCAACGACTCCGTGCTCTGCATACCGCAACTGGAAAGCGAAGAGGCGATCTCGGCGGCCCCGGAGATCCTCGCCCTCCCCGAGGTCGACGCGGTGTTCGTGGGCGCCGTCGACCTCGCTCTCTCCATGGGACTCCCCGCCGCTGCCTCTGCCGTGCAGGCACTGGTCAACAGGGTATTGAGCGCGGCGGCGGATGCCGGAAAGCCCTGCGGACTCGCCTTCGGCGCCACGCCCGAGCAGGCCGCCCGGGCCGGTGCCGGGTTCGTCGTCCTCGGCAACGACACGTCGATGCTGGCGGTGGCCGCACACGGCGCGGTCGACGGGTTCCGTGCCGCATCCAGAGCCGCCCGCTGACATCACCATTCGGAGCCCGACCGTCGGGCCGGGACGACCTTCATGAGGACATGTGACAGACAGGAATCCGCGATGGACAAAGTGATTGCATCCGCCGCCCAAGCAGTCGTCGGTGTTCCCGATGGCGCATCCCTCGCAGCGGGAGGGTTCGGCCTCTGCGGGGTGCCCTCGGTGTTGATCCACGCACTGCACCAGCAGGGCGCAGACGGCTTGAAGGTGGTGTCCAACAACTGCGGAGTGGACGACTGGGCGTTGGGAGTCCTGCTGGCCGCGGGCCGTATCGCCCGCGTCACCGGCTCCTACGTGGGGGAGAACAAGGAGTTCGCCCGCCAGTACCTCAACGGGGAGATCGAGGTGGAACTCGTCCCCCAGGGCACCCTTGCCGAGCGTCTGCGGGCGGGCGGGTGCGGAATCCCGGCCTTCTACACCCCAGCGGGCGTCGGCACCCAGATCGCGGCGGGTGGACTGCCCTGGCGGTACGGCGCCGACGGAGACCCTGCCGTCGTGTCGCCGCCCAAGGACGTACGCACCTTCGACGGCAAGGAGTATCTGTTGGAGGAGTCGATCACCACCGACTACGCCTTCGTCCGCGCGGCGAAGGGCGATCGGTACGGCAACCTGGTGTTCAACAGGTCCGCGCGCAACTTCAACCCGCTGGCCGCGATGGCCGGCCGGGTGACGCTCGCCGAAGTCGAGGAACTGGTCGAGCCCGGTGAACTGGACCCCGACGCAATCCACCTGCCCGGTGTCTTCGTCCAGGGCGTCATCCCCTTGACCGCGTACGAGGCGGCGGACAAACGCATCGAACGCAGAATCGTGTCCGCACCCCGAGTACCGAGGACGGTGCAGGTCTGATGCCCTGGTCCAGAGAACAGATGGCGGCCCGCGCCGCGCAGGAACTGGTCCCCGACTCCTATGTGAACCTGGGCATCGGCCTGCCGACCCTGGTTCCCAGCCACGTACCACCCGGCGTACACGTGGTGCTCCAGTCGGAGAACGGCATCCTCGGCGTCGGCGGCTATCCGTCCGAGGACTCGGTGGACCCCGACCTGATCAATGCGGGCAAGGAGACCATTGCCACTCGGCCGGGTGCGTCCTTTTTCGACTCGTCACTCTCCTTCGGCATGATCCGCGGCGGGCACATCGACACCGCGATCCTCGGCGGCATGCAGGTGTCGCAGAACGGCGATCTGGCGAACTGGTCCGTACCCGGAAAGATGATCAAGGGCATGGGTGGCGCGATGGACCTCGTCCACGGGGCCGGCTTGGTGATCGTACTGATGGAGCACACCGCGAAGGACGGCACACCCAAGATCCTCTCCGAGTGCACTCTGCCGCTGACCGGCAGGGCCTGTGTCCATCGGATCATCACCGACCTCGGCGTCATCGATGTGGCCGACAGCACCCTCCGGCTCGTTGAGACGGCCCCCGGCATCTCACCCGAAGAGGTCCGCAGCAGAACAGGAGCCGCGCTCGCCCTCTGATCGGGCGCCCGGTGCGTCGGGGTGCGCCGCCGAGGATAAAGCGAGCACGGCTGCGAGGGAGACCGGTGCACCCGCGCGCTGACGGCCACTGGCCTACCGCCCACTGGGAGCCGCAGGCGCAGCAGATCAGCGAGGCGGTTGGCCTGCTCGTGGACAGCGGCGGGCCGAAGAGCAGCCCCAACTCCGCCAGCACTTCGTCGAAGAGCGCTGGCCGTCGGGCTCCTCGTTCTGGAGGAGGCCCGCCAGCATGGCGTGGAAGGGGCTCTCAACCCCGGTAGTCAGCCCGTCCATCCCCGCCTGTGTGACCTAGGTCGGCCCACGCTCGCCCGGGCCATCTGAACCGGGATCGGCGGTGGGCCCGGTGCGTTCGCACGCCGATCACCGCCGCGTACGCTCAAACGCCGCGTAGCGGTCCGTCAGACAGTGCGGATGGCGGCGAACGCCTCGTCGATCGCCGTGCAGGTCTCGTCAACGTCGGATTCAGTGAGGGCGGCGGAGACGAACCAGCAGGCCAGTCCGAAGCCGTTGGCGTGGATGCCACGCTGGAGGAGGGCGTGGCGGAATGCGTCATAGCGGTGCTGGTCGAGGCGGAAAGTGTCGCGGTACTGCCGCGTCGGTGCACCGTCGGCGGAGAACACGACCTGGAACATGGATCCGACGCCCTGTACCGCGCAGGGAACGCGGTGATCCACGGAGGCTTTGCGAATGGCCTCCATGACACGTCGGCCGCTCTCGTCGATCCGCGCCGTGACGGCCGGGTCGGCCAGTTCGGTGAGAGTGACCAGAGCGGCGGCGGCGCACAACGGAGAGCCGTTGTAGGTGCCGCCATGCTTGACCTGGCCGGTGGCGAGGCTGTCCATGACGTCGTGACGGCCGGCGAAGGCGGCGATGGGCAGCCCCCCACCCAGGGCCTTGGAGTAGACCGCGAGGTCCGGGACCACTCCGAAGAGCGACTGGGCCCCTCCGGGGCCGGTGCGGAAGCCGGTGCAGACCTCGTCGAAGATCAGCAGGATGCCGCGCGCTGTGCATTCCTCGCGCAGCGTCTGGAGGTAGCCGGGGAGCGGCATCGTGCAGGCGTTGTTGGCGACGATCGGTTCGCAGATCACGGCTGCGATCTCGCCCCGGTGTGCGTCGAGCGCCGTGCGCAGGAGGTCCACGTCGTTCCACGGGCAGACCACCACGTCGTCCACGACACCTTGCGGGATTCCCGGGGAGTGGGGATGGGCTGCGGGGGATTCATAGGGACCGGCCTGAGCGGCGGTGGGGCGGTTCGAGATCGCCAGGGTGTCGGTCCACCCGTGGTAGTGACCTTCGAATTTGAGGATCGTGGAACGGCCGGTGAATCCGCGCGCCGTACGTACCGCGCCGAGTACTGCCTCGGAGCCAGAGTTCGAGAAGCGCACCAGATCAGCGCAGGGGACCAACGAACAGATCAACTCGGCGAGTTCGACCTCCGGCACGTTGCAGGTGCCGAACATCGTGCCGCTCGCCAGCACCGAGGACAACGCGGAGGTGATGGCCGGAGCGGCGTGTCCGAGGATCACACTGCCGTAGGAGATGAGGTAGTCGAGGTACTCGTTTCCATCGACATCGACGATTCGTGCCCCCGAGCCGCTGCTGATGTAGAGCGGGTACGGGCGGGTACCCGTAGAGGTGAGACGTGACGAGGAGGCGATCCCGCCGGCCAGTGAGAGTTTCGCTCGTTCGAACAGGGCTTGGCTCGTTTTGGTATTCCCGATTTCAGGAACACCGCGAACGGTAGGGGTGGTGAAATTTTCGAGACTCATTCTTGCTCCTGTAAGGGGAACTGCTCGTGGCCGAAAAGGTCCATAAGGTCTCTGTCATTACCGGCGCCGGCAGCGGCATTGGCCGCGCCTGCGCCCTGGCGCTCGTCGCGGACGGGTGGTCGGTCGTGTTGGTCGGGCGGAGAAAGGACACTTTGGAGGAGACGGCGGAACTCGCCCGCGCAGGTGCCGGACAAGGGCGCGGCCGGGGCCAGGCCGTGCCGGTCGTCGCGGACATCACCGACGCCGACGCCGTCACGCGCTTGTTCGTCGAGGTGGGTGAGCGGTTCGGGCGCGTGGACGTACTGTTCAACAACGCGGCCGACACGATGCCGTACACGCCGACCGAGGACGTGGATGTCGACGACTGGCGGCGGGTGCTCGACTCGATCGCCACCGGCACCTTCCTGTGCTCACGGGCCGCCTACCGGATGATGAAGGACCAGCTACCGCGTGGCGGTCGCATCATCAACAACGGCGCTCCCTCGGCCCATGTGCCGCGCCCGGACTCGATCGCCTTCACCGCGGCCAAGCACGCGGTCGCCGGGATCACCCGGTCCCTGTCGCTCGACGGACGCCGGTACGACATCTCCTGCGGCCAGATAGACATCGGCAACGTCACACCGGTGGGCCGTGAACAACCGGCGGTCCGGCAGGCCGACGGATCGCTCCGGGTCGAGCCGACCATGGACGTCTCCCATGTCGTGAACATGGTCGTGACGATGGCGAACCTACCCGTCGGCGTGAACATCCAGTCCGTCACGGTGATGCCCACCGCCATGCCGTACGTCGGCCGCGGCTAGCGGTCCGGCTGCCAGCCCGGATCCGGCGGCGGGCCCGCCAGCCACGTACGCCTGGATCCGGGTGCCGGGAGTGAGCCGGCCGTGGAGCTCCCAGGAGACCATGCGGTGCAGGCCGTCCAGGTGGGTGAGCCTGTCCCTGACTTCCAGACCGTCGTAGTCGATGCCCGGCGCCGGTCCGACGCTGAGGAAGATCGTGGCGAAGGCGCTGGTCGACTGGTGCGCGATCTTGCGGCCGCAGACCGGGTTCGAGCGTGCGTACGCCGTGCCCGACGCGCGCAGCAGCGCCACCGTACGGGCGACCGTCAGCCCGGTCTTGGGAATGAGCTCCCGCTCCCCGCCCTCACCGAGATGCCACGGCAGGACGATGCCGCCCAGGTCACTCCTGTCGAGCAGGACCTTGCTCCATCCCCCGATGGTGCGGTCCGCGGCATGGAGGTGCCCCTCTGCCTCGTCGTTGGTGTTCTCCTCGTGCTCCCGGTCCAGCGGGTGCTCCTGGTGGAAGCGGTGAAGGACCTCGTCGAACGAGACGGGCGCGACGGTCAGCATGCTGGTGTGCCTCTCAGGAGCGTCAGCTTGGGTCGGCGTACTCGGTGAAGTGCTGGTCGGAGAAGAGCTCCGGCCACTGACCGTGGTCCAGGCCCAGGTCCCTTGCCCGGCTGAGCATCTGACGCCAGTACGGCTTCACCGGCTGCCAGCGCACCCCCGTCCGACAGTACGAACCATCGACCAGATAGCGAGGCCGGTTCGCCTCGCCCCCCGTGACGCGGGGCGGGCGCCGGGTGTGGAACAGTGCCGAGTGGATCAGCACGGTCGAGCCGCGCGGCAGGTCGTTGACCAGGACCTCGCCCAGCAGCTCGGCACAGCCTAACCGGGCCCGGGCGGCTTTCTCCGCATGTTCTCGGTGCGAGCCCGGGAGGAGCGCGAGGCCGCCTTGTGAAGCGTCGAGGCCGCCGAGGTAGTGCAGGGCATGCACCATCAGATGACTGCGGCCCAGCCCCGCGGGCTGCTCATAGTCGTGGTGCCAGCTTTTTCCAGGGGCGTCCGGGGCCAGTCGGACGCTGTGGAGGTGATGGAAGACGAAGTCTCCTCCCATGAGCTGGTCCAGCAGCCACATCAGGGGAGGGTGTGCGACAAGCTCGCCGTGGGCCGGGAGTTCGATCTCCATGACCGGCGGCGGTTGTAACGACTCGGAGTCACGGCAGGCTGCGATCGAGTCCGCCCGCAGCCCACTGTCCACCCAGTGGTCGACCTCGGGCTCCAGTCGCGCCACCAGCGCGGGCGGTAGGAAGGCGGGGAGTACGAGATAGCCGAGTTTATCGAATTGGGCTATCTGCTCGGTGTCGAGTATTGGTGCGGCCTGTTGGCTCACGCTGCCGTTCCCTCCCCGTGCCGCACATACGAATTCCTCGTGGAGTGCGGCTCAACCTGGCATGAATTCGACCCGAACGAGGTCGAACAAAGCCAGAGGCTATCCAGGTCATGATCGGTCTATGCGGAGGGCGACAAGGATGTCCAAATCCGTATGGGCAGGGCTGAAGCCGCTGCCTACGGATCAAGCCAATTCCGGAGACTGCTGCGGCGTCCCGTACAACTGGGGGCAACGCCCTCGTGCGATGTGGCTGCGCTCCTTCAGGACGTCGCCGCGGCGAACTCCTCGGTGAACGCGCCGGTGAAGTCCTTGAGGTCATCCGGCCTACGGCTGGTGATCAGGGTGTTCGGGCCGTTGCGACAGATCCGCACCGGTTCGTCGACCCAGGTACCGCCGGCGTTGCGGACGTCGGTGCGCAGACTCGGCCAGGAGGTCAGGGTCCGTCGGCCGACGACGTCCGCCTCCACGAGCAGCCAGGGTGCGTGACAGATGGCCGCCACGGGCTTGCCCGCGTCGAAGAACGACCGTGCGAAGGCCACAGCACGTTCGTCCATCCGCAGAGCGTCCGGGTTCGCTACGCCACCGGGCAGTACGAGAGCGTCGTACGCCGTCACGTCGGCTTCTGCCACGACCTGGTCGACCGGGAAGGTGTCCCCGCGGTCGAGGTGGTTGAACGCCTGCACGCGGCCCGCTTCGGTGGAGATCAGCGAGGGGGTGTCACCCGCGTCGACGACGGCCTGCCAGGGCTCGGTCAGTTCGATCTGTTCGATTCCTTCAGGAGCCACCAGGAAGGCGATCCTCATCCGTGCTCACTCCCTCTCCTCACCCGGAAACCACTGCCGGGTTGGGCAGTGGCCGGGTGTGTGATCGGCTGGGGACGCGGAGCAGCTTTCCGAAGCGGCCCCGCGTACCGGCTTTCGATGCCCGGCTACCCGTCTGCCGCTGGAAGAATCACACCGCACGGCGACAAAATGCACTTTTCTTCCGGTCCCGGATCTCTTGCCACGGCCCGCCCAGTCACAGCGGGCATCCCTCCGATGGTGCGACACACCGATGCAGGCCGCACTTCGAGCCGACCGGCCCGGTTGGAGGACTTGTCCTGGTGCCGAGCTCCCACGAGGGCGCGGTCCGCCTCCGGGATCGGTTTTGCGCGGAGAGTGTCGGGGCACTCGGGGAGCGGTCTGGGGAAGTAGGCGGAACCCTGGAGGAGGGCGCGACCCTGGTAGGAGGACGCGCCTCGATGAGCCGCGAAGTGGACCGAGCAAGGAGCGCTGACATGGAGATGGATCAACTGGCCGAACTCGGGCAGCAGTTGAGGGTCGACGCGGTGCGTGCGGCGGACGCGGCGGGGTCGGGTCATCCCACGTCGTCGATGTCGGCTGCCGATCTCGGTGCCGTACTGCTGGCGCACCATCTGCGGTACGACTTCGACCGACCCCATCACCCGGGCAACGACCGACTGGTCCTGTCCAAGGGGCATGCGTCCCCACTGCTCTACGCGCTCTACCGGGCCGCCGGGGTGGTCGACGAAGCCGAACTGCTCACCTTCCGGCAGGACGGCAGCCTCCTGGAGGGCCACCCGACCCCACGTCTGCCCTGGGTGGACGTGGCCACCGGCTCCCTCGGTCAGGGGCTGCCCGTCGGTGCCGGGATGGCGCTCGCCGGGAAGCGGCTCGACCGGCTTCCGTACCGGATCTGGGTGTTGTGCGGGGACAGCGAGATGGCCGAGGGTTCCATCTGGGAGGCCGCCGAACATGCCGCGTACGAACGGCTCGACAACCTGACGCTGATCGTCGACGTCAATCGGCTCGGTCAGCGCGGCCCCACCCGCGAGGGATGGGACCTCGATGCCTACGGACGGCGGTTCAGGGCCTTCGGCTGGCACACGGTCGAGATCGACGGCCATGACGTCACCGCGATCGACGCCGCCTATCAGGAGGCCGCGGCCACCCAGGGCCGGCCGACGGCGGTGATCGCCCGTACCCACAAGGGCCGCGGTGTTGCCGAGGTGGAGGACCAGGAGGGCTTCCATGGCAAACCGCTGCCCCACGCGGCGCAGGCGATCGAGGAACTGGGTGGCATCCGCTCCGCTCGGGTCGAGGTCGCGTCGCCGCCCGACGGCTCGGTTGCCACGGCTTCGCCGTCGTCCGAAGAAGCTGCGACGCCGCGCTACCAGGTCGGCGACAAGGTCGCCACCCGGGACGCCTTCGGCGCCGCGCTCGCCGCGTTGGGGTCCGAGCGCGGCGATGTCGTCGCGTTGGACGGTGAGGTCGGCGACTCCACCCGGGCGGACGCGTTTGCCAAGGCCCATCCGGACCGGTACTTCGAGTTGTACATCGCCGAACAACAACTGGTCGCGACCGCGGTCGGGATGCGGGCGCGCGGCTACCTCCCGTACGCGACGACCTTCGCGGCCTTCCTCACCCGGGCCCACGACTTCATTCGGATGGCCGCCGTCAGTGGTACCGGCATCCAGCTCTGCGGCTCCCATGCGGGGGTCGCCATCGGCCAGGACGGGCCCTCCCAGATGGGGCTCGAAGACCTCGCCATGATGCGTGCCATCCATGGCTCAACCGTCCTCTACCCCTGTGACGCCAACCAGACGGCCCGTCTCGTTCCCCATATGTCCCGGCTACCGGGCATCGGATATCTGCGCACCAGCCGTGGAGCGACGCCTGTGCTCTATGGCCCGGACGAGGACTTTCCGGTCGGGGGTTCCCGGGTGCTGCGGTCCAGCCCGGACGACCGGCTCACCGTTGTCGGCGCCGGTGTCACCGTGCATGAGGCACTGCGCGCCGCCGATCTGTTGGCAGCCGACGGCATTGCCGTGCGGGTGGTCGACCTGTATTCGATCAAGCCCGTCGATGCGGAGACCCTCCAGCGCGCGGCGGAGGAAACGGGGTGTCTGATGACGGTCGAGGACCACCGGCCCGCGGGCGGTATCGGGGACGCGGTCGCGGCGGCCTTCGCCGACGGTCGTCCGGGGCCTCGACTGGTTCGCCTCGCGGTCTCGAACATGCCCGGCTCCGCCACCCCCGAAGAACAACTCCACCACTCCGGCATCGATGCCGAGTCGATCGCCGCCAGCGTCAAACTGCTGGTGGAAGAGGTCATCGTCTCCTGATCCTTCCTGGCTGATCGCGAGATGGCCCACCGGTGGGGGAGCGGACCCCTGTTGTGCACCGTGGCTGCTCGCTGCTGCTCGGGCGGGGTGACGTTGCACGGCTCACCCCGCCCGGATCATGACGTGGCGCCCAGGGCGCGGTGTGCCGGTTCGCTCCTCGGACGGGCTCGTGCCCGGTCGGCTGACACCTCCATCTGACGAAGCATTGGTTTGCCGACGCGGGGGGCCCAATTGAGCTTCGCGGAGAGCCGGTACGTATGGCGGGCGGTGAGTGGGGAAGGCGCGCGGTGAGGACGGGAGCGGTTCCGTCCGGAGGAGCGGCGCCCCCGCCGCGGCCTCTTCGCATTCCGAGGGAAAGGATTCCGTACCGTGCAGGAAAACGCTTGGGACTACCCGTCCGCAGCCGGATACACCGGGTCCGATCTGACCGGATTCCAGGTGGAGGCCCTGGATGGCGACATCGGCAAGGTCGACAAACACACCGACGAGGTCGGCTCCGCCTGTCTCGTGGTGGACACCGGTCCGTGGATCTTCGGCAGGGAAGTACTCATCCCCGCCGGGTCCGTCACTCAGGTCGACACGGACCACAAGAAGGTGTTCCTGGGCCTGACCAAGGACCAGGTCAAGGGCGCCCCCGAGTTCCACCGGGAGACCCACCACGACAGTGCCGACTACCGCCGGCAGTTGACGGCCTTCTACTGGCCACCGCGGATCTAGCCCTCTACCGGTGCCCCCGCCACGAATGGCGGGGGCACCGGACCGTCGTCCCGTGGGTTGAGTCCCGGGCGGCAGCGCGGAACACATGGTCCGGCGCGGTGTCGGGCGCTCGTCACTCGGCTGATCGACCCATGACTTCGGGATGGAACGGGGTGCAAGGCATGAACGACGGCAGGCGGTTACCAGCCGACACCATGACGACGAAGGTGCCTGCTCGGCTCGATCGTCTGCCCTGGTCGCGTTGGCACTGGATGATTGTCATCGGCCTCGGGACGGTGTGGATCCTCGACGGTCTGGAAGTCACCGTGGTGGGTGCCATCGCCGGGCGGATCTCGGAGGACGGCAGCGGGCTCGACATCAGCAGTGCCCAGGTCACCGGGGTCGCCGCGGCGCTGTATGTGGCGGGTGCTTGCTCCGGGGCCCTGTTCTTCGGCCGACTCACCGACCGTTACGGCCGCAAGCGGCTCTTCCTGGTCACCCTGGCCCTGTATCTGGCTGCCACGGCACTGACCGCGGTTTCCTTCTCCGTCTGGTGGTTCTTCCTCTTCCGGTTCCTGACCGGCTTCGGCATCGGTGGGGAGTACGCGGCGATCAACTCCGCCATTGATGAGTTGATCCCCAGCAAGTACCGGGGCCGGGTCGATCTGATCATCAACGGCAGCTACTGGCTCGGAGCCATGGGCGGCGCGCTGCTGTCGGTCGTCGCGCTCAACACCGATCTGTTCCCCAAGGACATCGGCTGGCGGCTCACCTTCGCCCTCAGTGTTGTGTTGGGTCTGGTGATCCTGCTGGTTCGACGGCATGTGCCGGAAAGCCCGCGCTGGATGCTGATTCACGGCCGGGCCAAGGACGCTGAGCGGCTCGTCGACGAAGTGGAACACGAGGTTGAACAGGACAGCGGGCGACCCCTGCCCGACGCCGGCAATGAAATGACGGTGCGTCAGCGTGGCACGATCGGTTTCGGGGAGATCGCCCGGACGGTCTTCCGCGTCTACCCGCGACGCGCCACGCTCGGCTTCGCACTCTTCGTGGGGCAGGCGTTCCTGTACAACGCCATCACCTTCGGCTTCGGCTCGATCCTGGTCACGTTCTTCGACGTCCCCACCGGCTCGACCGGCTACTTCTTCGCGGCCATCGCTTTCGGCAACTTCCTCGGCCCGCTCCTGCTCGGGCGTCTGTTCGACACCTGGGGGCGGCGGCCCATGATCGCCGGTACCTACATCCTGTCCGGACTGCTCCTGTTCGCCACCGCCGCACTCTTCGGCGCCGGAGTGCTCACCGCAACGACGATGACCCTCTGCTGGTGCGTCGTCCTCTTCTTCGCATCGGCCGGAGCAAGCTCCGCCTATCTGACCGTCAGCGAGATCTTCCCCATGGAGACCCGGGCGATGTCCATCGCCTTCTTCTACGCCATCGGCACCGCAGCAGGCGGCATCTCCGGCCCACTCGTCTTCGCCGGCCTGACCGAGAGCGGAGCCGTCTCCGACGCGGTTCTCGCGTTCTGCATCGGGGCCACGCTCATGGTCCTTGCGGGTGTGGTCGCCTTCTTCTTCGCCGTCGCAGCCGAGGGCCGCTCACTGGAGGACATCGCCACCCCCCTCTCCGCACAATCGTCCGACGCCCAGGATCGAACGACCCAAGATGCCCCGGTGCCTCGTCAGTCGGATGGCCGAGCGACCGGGCACCGCACCTGAATGGTTCCGCCTCGGATGCCCGCGTCCCCCGTCCCTACCTGTGCTTCGGCCCACCGCCTAGGTGCTTGACCTTGACGCGACGGCAGGGTTTCTACTGAGGCCATGCGGATCGGAGAGATCGCCGCGCTCGTCGGGCTCACGACCCGGGCGATCCGGCACTACCACCATGTCGGGCTGCTTCCCGAACCGGAGCGGCGCCCCAACGGATACCGGGTCTACAGCGTCCGGGACGCCGTCCTCCTGGCACGTGTACGCCGGCTGACCGAACTCGGGCTCAGCCTCGACGAAGTGCGGGACGTCCTCATGGACGATGCGGGCCGCGATCTGGCCGACGTACTGGAGGAACTGGACGCCGACCTCGCCCGACAGGCCGCCGAGATCGAGGAGCGTCGGCGGAGGCTCGCGATCCTGCTGGCCGCCGAGCCGGGCGAGACCGAAGCCTCGTCGCCCGAGCTCACCGCGCTCTTCGCCCAGGCGCCGCGCACTGCGTCGCCCGCCGCGGCGAAGGACCGCGAACATCTGACACTCCTCGACGCCTTGGGTGTCGGCGGCCAGCAGGTGTATGCCGCATTGGGCCCGTTGGCAGCCGATCCGACACTGCTCGCGCTGTACGAACGCCTCGACGCACTCGCCGACGCCCCGACCGACGATCCCCGGATCCCGGTGTTGGCAGCCGATCTGGTGGCTGCCGTCCCCGATGAGGTGTTCGCAGCGATCCCCACCGAGGGGCGGGTTGTGCCCGGATTCCGGGAGGCCCTGCTCGCGGAGTACGCGCCCGCGCAGGCCGAAGTCGTACGCCGGGTGATGGAAGCTTTCATGCGGAGGAGTCGGGGATGAGTGGAGCTGGAGTTGTCGTCGGGGTGCGAGTGGCACGGATCGCGGCCCTTGTTGTCATACCGGGGGAGCTGACCCTGGTGGTGTGCCAACTGGCCGGGGTAGGCATACCGATGTGGGTGACCGCGTCCGCCGGGGTCATGGTGCTGGCGGTGCTCGCCGCAGAGGCATGGGTGCTCCGCTCGTTGTACGCACACGGGCGCGACCGGGGTCTTGGGCCGTCACACGCCCTGGTGGCCGCTGGGCGCGCTGTCGTGCCCGTACGCCTACGCCGCCTCCTGTTGCACGAAGTGCGTGCCATGGTCTCGCTCGGGTTGTGGGTCGCCCGTAGAAAGCACGGCGTTCGCCCCGGGGACCAGATCGCCGGGTACACCGGACCGCAGACGGCACTCATGTACGGACTGATCTTCGTCTCGGTGGTCGAGACGGTCGCGCTGGCCTTCCTGATC
Source organism: Streptomyces sp. NBC_00690 (assembly GCF_036226685.1). Lineage (NCBI taxonomy): Bacteria > Bacillati > Actinomycetota > Actinomycetes > Kitasatosporales > Streptomycetaceae > Streptomyces > Streptomyces sp. NBC_00690. Next base: position 541,999 of record NZ_CP109009.1, on the reverse strand, counting down.
CCCTGGCCGGTGGTCCATGCGGTGCTGCTCGTCGTCGATGTGTACGGGGTCCTGCTCCTGCTGGGCATGCACGCCGCCTGCGTCACCCGACCCCACGTGGTGCGATCCGACGGCTCCCTGAGGATTCGCTACGGTGCACTGTTTGATCTCGCAGTCCCCGCGGACGCGGTCGGCTCCGTGCGGATCGATCGCCGCTATCCGTCCGGCAGGCTCGTGACCCTGTCGGACGATGGAGTGCTCGATCTCATCGTGGCCGGTCAGACCACGGTGACCCTTGAACTGACGCGTCCACTCGTCTGCACCCGACCGCTCGGCGGGACAGCGGAAGCGCGGACCATCCGCTTCCACGCGGACGACCCACGTGCACTGGTCGATGCCCTGCGTCGCCCGCGTGCATCTGCGCCACCTTTGATCCCACCCATGACCGGAACCGATGCATCGACAGTGTGACGACACCCCAGGGCTGCACACCTGCCGCCTTCGCTCTTCTGCTCCTCACAGTGGCCCGTCCGTCGGCCTGGCATCCCGTAGCCGATCCAGACGCTGAATGATCGGAGTGGCGCTGGCACCGTGCAGGAGGACGGACAGAGCGACGGTGACGCCGGTGAGCGCCCAGAGCTGACTGGCCAGTCCGTCGAATCCGTTGTGACCCAGGGCGTACGCAAGGTAGAAGAGCGAGCCGATCCCGCGCAGCCCGAATGCCGCAGTCACGATGCGTTCGCGGGGGCCGGTGACGAACCCCCACTGCGCGATCCACCCCAGAGCCGGGCGGACGAAGACGATGAGCAGGAGGGCGAGTAGGACCGCCTGCCAGGTCAGCTCCGCGAAGCCACTGGTCACGAGGTACCCGCCGAGGAGGAAGAGGAGGGCGGCGGTCAGCAGCCGTTCGATCTGATCGGTGAACTCGTGGAGCACCCGGTGGTAGCCGTGGTCGCGTTCGGCAGCCCGGATGGCACAGGCGGTGACGAAGACGGCGAGGAAACCGTAGCCGTGGGCGAGTTCGGCGATCCCGTAGGAGAGGAAGGTCGCGGCGAGGGCCACGAATCCCTCCATATGGTCGGACAGCCGCAGCGCGGAGGCGCCGGCCCTGAAGAACATCCACCCCAGCAGGCGCCCGAGGGCCAAGCCGACCGTGACGCCGATGGCGACCTTCGCCACGACGTCCACGGCGAACCAGCGCCCCCAGTCGGCCTGGCTCCACACGCCCTGGGCGGCGGCGAGCGTGGTGGCGGCGAGAACGAAGGGGAAGGCGAGGCCGTCGTTGAGCCCGGCCTCTGCGGTGAGTGTGAAGCGGACCTCGTCCTCATCGTCCTTGTCGGCCGTGGGCTCACCTACGCGCACTTCGGCTGCGAGCACCGGATCGGTCGGCGCGAGCAGGGCTCCCACCAGCAGCGCGGCGGCGATCGGCCAACCGAGGAGCGCCCAGGCGAGGGCGGCGGTCGCTGCGACGGTCAGGGGCAGTGTGATGCCGATGAGCCGCCACGGTCCGGCCCAGGCGCGCAGCCCGAAGGGACGGTTGAGCGCGAGACCCGCGCCCATCAGCGAGACGATCACACAGACCTCGGCGATGTGCTCCACCCAGACCCGGTCCTGCACGGGGTCGACCTGCGGTAGGGGCAACGGCAGGAGCGCGACCACGGCACCGGCGGCAAGGAAGACCATGGGTGTCGACAGCGGGCGTCGTCGAACGAGACGCGGAACGACCGCTGCGGCGAGCGCCCCCAAGCCCAGGGCGGTGTACACGATGTCGGCAGGGGTCAACCTTCTGCGTCCTCTCGGCCGAGACGTACGGGCCCAGAACCCGACTGCCCGTTCACAGACGGTTCATGGCCCGCGGCGGACGGCAGTCCGGGCGGCGGCGCCCTCGGAGCGTGCCGGTACGACCGAGGACGGCCCTATGCACCGAACCGGAACGCGGTCCCCGGGGTGCCCGGACCGGGGCTGGACCCTCGCGCCCCGCGGGCCGCCTGGAGGCACGAAAGGCAGACGGGGAAGGGGATCTCGCGATCGGTGTGTGGGGCGGCAGTGAGCGACGCCGTCCCGTACTGTTGAAGTACGGACTACATCGGTTCTCCGGCGGGAAAACCCCTCGTCGCACAGCTGTTCCGTGCGAGGGGCTTCGCTCCGGTGCCAAGACGCGCACATCGGAAAAGAGGGCGTGATGGTCGCCACCGACCAGGACGACAAGAGCGGCAAGGGCGAGTTCAAGCGGTCCGCCAGCCACTTCGCGGACCGGATCACCGCGGACGCCCGGGACGGCTGGCCCGTCGAAGCCGGGCGCTACCGGCTGGTGATCAACCGTGCCTGCCCCTGGGCCAACCGCACCTTGATCTCCCGTCGACTCCTCGGTCTCGAAGACGCGATCTCGCTCGCCGTCACCGACCCCATCCAGGACGAGCGCAGCTGGCGGTTCACCCTGGACCCCGGTGGCGTGGATCCCGTGCTCGGCATCGCCTTCCTCAGTGAGGCGTACGACGCCCGCGAGCGGAACTACCCCGGCGGGGTCAGCGTCCCGGCCATCGTGGATGTCCCCAGCGGCAAGTTGGTCACCAACGACTTCCAGCAGATCACCCTGGACTTCGCCACCGAGTGGACCGATCTGCACCGCGACGGCGCCCCCGATCTTTACCCTGAGGCGCTTCGCGAGGAGATCGACGATGTCGCCGAGTCGATCTACCGAGATGTCAACAACGGTGTGTACAAAGCCGGGTTCGCCACTCACCAGGAGACCTACGACACCACCGTGCGACAGCTCTTCGCACGACTCGATCAGGTGTCGCAGCGGCTCGCCACACGCCGCTATCTGGTCGGTGACACCATCACCGAGGCCGACATCCGGCTGTTCACCACCCTGGTGCGCTTCGACACCGTGTACCACGGTCACTTCAAGTGCAACCGCAACAAACTCAGCGAGGACGCGGTGTTGTGGGCCTATGCCCGCGACCTGTTCCAGACGCCGGGCTTCGGCGACACCATCGACTTCGACCACATCGCCCGGCACTACCACCAGGTCCATACGAACATCAACCCCACCGCCATCGTGCCCATCGGCCCGGACCTCTCCTCCTGGCTGACACCGCACCACCGCGAGCAGTTGGGCGGCACCCCCTTCGGCGACGCCGAAGCCCCGGGGCCCGTACCCGCCGCCGAGGCAGTACCGCCCACCGGTCGGGCGGCCTGACGGACACAGGGGGCGGGTTCAGCGAGGAACCCTGCCGAATGGCCCGGCAGGGCACCGGTCCTAGGCGAGCGGCTCTGCACCGCTCAGCTATGCGTCTCTCTTGTCGATACGGGTGCCGGCGGCCCTCAGGCTCCGGCACCGGCCCGGCAGCCGCGGGGACACTCCGAGGCTGGGGGAGTCTGGCCGCACGCGCCGCAGGTGGGGCAGACAGCCTGCTCCGTATGGAGCACGGACCAGCAGGGGACCGCCAACAGTGCCCCTCCCAGGCGGCGATCGAGTTCGGATTCGACGGTGCCGGAGGCGGCGTGTCCATGGGGATGGAGCAAGGGGAACGTGTCGTCGCAGGAGGTGCAGCGACGCAGTTCCCATCGCGTCTGGCAGGAGGAGCAGACGGCGGCGAAGAGGTCCCCCGTGCGCGGCTTGAAGGAAGTCGGTCGGTGAGGATCGGTCTTGGCGCACACCGGACACACCGCGAGCAACGCCGTGGCCCGACCCGCGTCCTCCAGCTCCGTACACAGGGCATGGATCCGCCGTTTCTCGCTCTCGGCGGCTCGGCGTCCGCCCTGGCGAGGATGGGGCGGGGTGAGCAGCACGGGCAGCCGGTCCAATTCCTGGGGCAGGGGCGGTCGTACGACCGCGACCCCATGGGCACGTGGCTCGACCCAGTCGCAGTCCGCCAACGCTGATCGCTCACCCGCGGACATGGGCACCAGATGCGGATAGCCCCTCGCATCGGCACCCAACGTGGCCCAGTGCATCGCCCGCACCAGACGGCTCACGCTGAAGATCTCCAGCGGTGACAGCGGCGCGACGTCCACCGCCCTCGAACCTTCCGGACCGCCCACCGTGCCGTGTCCGACGGCATACGCGGCGGCAGCCACCTCGGGCGTGGCCTTCTGGCGCGACGGCAGCGAGCCGGGATAGACGACCAGGTCCCGCACCCCATCGGCGAACGGTCGGGCTTCCCCGACCGCACTGATCGCAGCGGCGAAGGAGGCGATGTCCGGTGCGGTGCACAGATCGGTCAGGACGGGCAGAAGCCGCAGCACGGGACTGCCCCTCCAACGGAGGACGAAGTCGCCAGCGGCAGTCCACTCGACTGCCAGCTCAGCGCCCCGCAACCGGAACCATGACGTCGTGCCCGGAGTGGGAGCAGGCTGGCCGGCGACCGGTGTCGCCCCCAGCAGTCGGCAGGCCAGGAGTAGGAGGAGGGCGCTGAAGCGCCGAAAGGCGAGGTCCGTTTCCTGACGGCGTTCGGCCCCCGGTTCCGCGGGCGCCCCCACGTTCGCCGTACACGCCTCCCACAGCCTGGCGACCCTGCGGTAACCGGGATCGGCGGTGAGCAGATTCGTGGCGTGCAGATCGCCTGGTGGCGGCCCGCGGTGGCCGATCGCCCGGGCCAGCGGCGAGCCGAGCATGGTCTCCACATCGACGAGAGCGGCTTCCAGTTCGCCCAGCCGGGCTTCGGCCGCGGCCCGGTGCCGATCCGAATCGTCGATGTTCCGCAGCAGTCCTGCGAGGTCGCGACGGGCCCTCCAAGCGCTCTTCTCCGAAGGCATCCGCAGTTGTTGCACATCACTGACCATCTGGTTCAGCGCGCTCACCTTGGCGATGCGCTGTTGGAGGTGCGATCGCATCAGATGCAGGACCCCGACGGCGATCCGGTTCTCGTAGATGTCCGGATCCTCCTCGCTGCGCCGGGCCAACAGACGGTGTGGCCGGACCCCGGCCAGGGTGTGCGAGGCCCAGTCCTCCGGGTGCGCCGCCAGCCGTGTCGCCGCTCCGGGCGCGATCGAACGCACTCGCGACGCGGGCATGGGTTCCTCGATCGTCCGCAGACGCGTGTAGGGACGGTTGCACACGGCCCGCAGCGCGCCCGACTCCCGTTCGAAGACCTCCTCCAGTGGGAGGGCGATGGTCTCCTCACCGGTGTCGAGGGTGATCGGTGGCATGGCGAGCCAGTCGTCGAGAGTGGTGGTCAGCCCGGCGAGCCGCGCCGACAGGGTCATCAGATGACGGACCTGCGGAGAATCAGCGTCGGGTTCGCTCGCCTCCCTGCCGCTCATCGGCGGCCACGCGACCGGATCGCGCTGTTCAACAGTCGGTCGGTCGCCACGGGGTCATGGGCTCCGTCGAACTCCCGCAGACTCTCCACGAGGTCGGCGCGCAGTCCGTCCAACGTGTCCGCGTGGATGTCGTACCGGCCACCGACGGATCGTAGGACGCGAGTGGCCAGCACATGGTCGACCGCTTCCCCCAGGCTGCCACCGGCGGCGATCACGACCGGGGCGAAATCCTTGATCTGCTGTTCGAGCCGATTGCCCCAACCGATCCCGAGGTCTTCGGCGAACCGGCCGCGCCATCCGATGTCCAGGAAGTCGATGACGGCTGTGGCCTGCTGCGCGTACCGGCTGCGGGCTTCGTCGAACGCCCCCATGAGGGCTCGGTGGCCCAGGGGATCAGGCAGTCCGGTCGTGTCATCGGACAACTCGGGGTGCTGCCAGGGAAGCTCCAGGACGAAGGCCCGGTCGTAGGTCTTGTCGGCGAAGCCCACGGTCGTCTCGTCGTGATTGGCCGTTCCGATGAACCACACATTGTCCGGTACGGAGATATGGGTGCCGTCGATGAGCAGGTGTGGAGGGTTGCGCACCGGTGCTGTGGTCAATGCCAGCCGCGGGCCTTCCTTGATCGCGAGGGCCGAGAGAACACCGCTGAAGTACTGCTCAGGATGGGAGAGGTTCATTTCGTCGAGCACGATGAAGAACGGACGGTCCCTGAACTGCGGGCACTGGGCCCGGTACAGGGCCTTGGTGAACTCGGACTCGTAGAACATCCGATCGAAGCTGTTGTAGTACCCCATGAGGTCCTGCGGATCGCGCCAACCCGCTTGTACGGGGACGACAGCGACACTGCCGGCGCTACCGAAAGCCGTGGCCAAAGCCCGGCCGAGTCCTGTCTTGCCGATGCCGCTGATGCCCTGGAAGAGATGCAGCCGGCTCATGGCCATGCCTGCCAGCACCAGACGCAGATCGGAGCGGCGGTAGGCGAGCCGACCGTGCTGAAGGATCACCGCCTGCATCTGGTCGACGAGGTCACCCAGTTGCGGCGGGTGCGTGACGGACGGTTGCGGGGTGCCGAAGTCCAGGTCCATCCGCGAGCAGGCGGGGAAGGCGAGTCCCTTCTTTCCGGCCTCGGCGGTGGCGTTGAGCTTCGCGGCCTCCTCGTCGAGCGTCTGCCGGATCTGGCTGTTCGCAGCTTGGAGGTAGTTGTTCAGGTCCAGATAGTTCTGCCGCTCGTTGACGGCGATGCGATCGCGCTGGAGGGAGGATTCCAGCTCCCCCCGCTCCCTGACCAACTCCTCGTTGTCGACGGACAACTGTCGGACCTGCTCCTGGAGCCGGACGAGCATCTGGGCATCGACCCGCGGCGAAGTCGCCATCTCCTCGGTCAGCCGCGCGTTCTCGGCCTGGAGCCGGGCGATGCGCTCGGCGATGCGGTCCGGGGTCTGACCACCGAGCACGGCCAACGAGCCCTCCTGCTCGGACAGTCGGGCGTTCAGTCGCTCATTGGCCTCGGTGAGGACCTGCACACGGCGCCTGTCCTCTTCCGCCGACTGGGCCAGCTGGGTCGTTCTGGCGTCGATTTGACGCTCGAACCGCTCCTCACGGGAGGTCTGCTGCTCCTTGAGGACTTTGCGCAGATGGGCCATGTCCTCCTCGTCCATCTTCAGTCGCGACTGCTGCGACCGCAGATCCCTCTCGCGCTGGGCGAAGTCGCTCTCGCGCTGGTCCATCGCCCCCTGGGCGTCGGACAGCCGCTGTTGGGTCTCGGCCCAGCGCGTGCGCCAGGCGTCGTGCTCCGCCTCCAGGGCCTCGACCGCCTTGCGGCGGTGGTCGGCCACCCACACCTCCAGCTCCCTGGCCACTTCCAGCCGACGTTCGGTGGAGCGCAGCTCGGCTTTCTGCTGCCGGGCCTCCAACTCGGCCTCTCTACGGTCCAGCAGGGTGGCGCGTGCATCGAGGAGATCGTGTTCCTCCCGGAGGGCGGCTGCTTCATCCGCTCGCTCGGTTGCGTCCGCCCGTAGCGCTGACCGTTCGGCACGTATCCGTTCCTCGTGCGCGGTGAGGGCGTCCACCGCTTCGGCCTGGCGCCGGGCCAGTGCGCGGAAGACCGCCCAGACGCGCTCCAACTCGGTCGTGTCGCTGTTCGGCTCGTCCCTTGTGGTCAGGAGCGATTCCGATTCGCTCGCCAACTGCCGGATCTCGTCGAACAACGCCTGTGCGTCGTCGTCCTCGTGCAGACGCGGCGCCGCGTTGGTCGGTGCAGGAGCCGGTGCACTGGGCGCGGTCGGACCGGACGCGGGGGGTGTGGCCTGCCCCTGCCCCACCGGCCCTCTCGACCTGGCGCGATTGGTCCGTCGGCCGCGGCCGGTGTTCTTTCCCATGGTTCAATTCGCTTTCTCGTGGCCGGTCAGACGGCACTCGATCCCGAGCAGGTGGGCGGCTGCTTCATAGGCGAGCGTCCGGATGTTCTCCAACTCGTCGGACGCAGGCGGCCCGACGGACGCGTGGGTCGCGTTGTTGCGCAGAATGCGCGAGCGCTCCAGGTCTTCGAGCAGTGCGGGGCGATGCCTGATGAACATCGCGAACGGGTGGTCGGGGTTGCCCCGGGCCGCCCAGACGGCCTTGATGACGTCCCCGGCCAAGCCGCCGCGCGGCCCGCTCCCCGAGTGGTGCCGCATCTCGGGCGGCACCGAGAGGGCACCGAGCCGTTGGGCCGTGAGGACGAACTCCCGTTGTCGCACCTCTGACACGTTCGACGGCGGCAGCGAAGCCGGGTACTTCTCGTTGAGCCCGGGGAGAATGCACTCGAAGACACGGATGGCGTTGCGCACGAGGTTCTCGCGCTCCCGCGGGGTGTCCTTGACCCGGGCCAACTCGATGTCGGCCAGGTGCGCCAGGACCTCCGGGTGCTCCCGGATCTGCTCGCCGAGCGTCGCCACCACGTCGGCCCGGGCGTCCTCCGCCAGCTCCCGATCGGCTCGGCGGGCGGCGAAGACACGGTCCCGACGGTCGGGGCCGGCGAGGGTCTCGATCAGACGGGCCAGATCGGGTTCCCGTTCGACCCGGGCGGCGAGAACGTCGGCGAAGACCCGTCCGTCACCCACGGCGAACGGGTCGAGCACGGTCCACATCCGTCCCGAGCCGTCGTCGTCCGCAATGAGGTAGCACACGAGGTAGGCCGGGGTACGAGAACCGTGGAACCCGATCCGCTGGGAGGTTCCAGCCGTCGGGCGGGTGTTGCGGGCGCTGCCACGGATGCCGCGTGCGGCCATGTCGTGCCCCCGGCACGCCTCCAGCACATCCCGTTCGGAAGGCCGCATTGGGTCCGCGTCGCCGTCGAGCGCCAGCGTATTGAGTTCCCTTGAGGCTCCGGCGGTACCGAACTGGATGGTCACCTGGCGACCGCGGTACCCGCGCACATCGGCACGTACGGGATCGGCCATCAACATGCGCGGTAGCAGGGCTCCGGTGCCCGGGTCCTGGAAGACACGGATCAGCCGTGGCTCGGTCTCCGCGACCTCACCGAGCCTGACCGTGTCCCGCCCCGCCTCGGTGAGCTTCAGCCCCGATCCCATCAACCCGCGTTCCATGAGCCGGGCGACGACCGTGCGGCACAGCGAGCCGTCGAGGCCGATCAGCCCCGAGAGCTCTCCGATGTCACGCACCCCCGCGGCGCACAGCCGGAGCACCACCATCTGGAACGTGTCCAAGGTCCGGGAGAAGCCCGTGGGAGCCATCGCCTGGTAGACCCACACGGGCAGCAGCACCGGCCGGTAGTGGCCCTGCGGCGGGGCGCTGAGCTGGAACACGGACGCCCTACGGTCGAAGGACACGGCCGTCCCGTTCCTTTCTGCACAGCGCGAGGAACTCGGTCAGCGGTTCGACCGCCTCCGGAGCTCCCGGCCCGAACATGGCGTCGTCGCCGACCACGACCAGCAGCCGCTGCTGACGACTCATCGCCACGCAGAGCCGGTTCTTCACGGTCAGGTGCCCGTAGTTCCTTCTGGCGTCCGTACGGGCCTCCGGCGCGCAGCTGCGTACGGTCGAGAGGTAGGTGACGGAGAACTCCATTCCCTGGAAGGCGTCCACGGTGCCCACCCGCAGTCGGTCCAGCGGGGTGCCGTTCTCGTCCCGGCAGAGCCTGGGGATCGGCCGCCACCCCTCGGCTTCGGTGAACTCCGCGATACCGGCCTTCTTCAGTTCGGTCCAGACCTCCGTGACCTGTGCGGCGTAGAAGGCGATGACCCCGAAGGTCAGCCCCGGGTACCGGTCGATCAACTGGACGATCTCGGTGGCGATGGCGGCAGCCTCGGCGCGCCGGGCCCGGCTGGTGCCCCGTTTCGTCTCGCCACCCGAGGACAGCGGGACCCGGAGCCACACCGCGGGCAACTCCCCATACCGATCGATGCCGTGCGCGAACTCGGACGCGTCGCGACCGTTGCGCAGGGTTCCCTCGTAGAAGTTGTCGCTGACGAAGGTGCCCAGCACCGGATGCATTCGAAACTGTGTGTCGAGACGGGCGAACCGGGGGTGGGAGTCGGACGAACCGTGCTTCCACTGCCGCGCCAGCCGCTGGAACAAACTCTCCTGAAGCCGGTCGCGCATCTGGTCTCCCAGGGAACCCAGTTCGCGCTCCACATCGGGCTCCAGCATGTGCGGAAGCTGCATGTGGTCACCCACCAGCACGATGCGGCGACGTGCCTGGGCCAGCGGGATGAGGAGATCGAGCGGATTGGCCCGTGCCGCCTCGTCCACGATGACCGATTCGAAGACCCCGTCCGGCCGTCCGACATCGGCCATCGCCTTGGACACGGCCTGCTGACAGGTGGAGGCCAGCGAGACGGTGTACGCGCGCAGGGTCGCGTCGACCCCCTCCGGATCGTTGCGCAGATCGTCCCGGTAGTCGAGCAGTGCCGCGGCCACGGCGTCGGGCGACCGTGTCACGGCCTCGGAGAGTTGAGCGGCGACCCGGTCGAGGAGGTCCACCACCAAGGGATCTGCGACGGTGACCTCGGGCAGCCGTATCCGTGCCGTGAAACGGTCGAGTAACGCGTCGCGCAACTCGGCCAGAGAGTGCAGGAGGTCCGGAGTCGGAACCGCTTCACGGCAGGCGGCCAGCAGGGGTTCCCGAAAGGCGACGCCCTCCAGCAGCGGGCTGTCCGCCAGTTCCAGCCGGGTGAGCAGCGCACGCGCACACGAAGGCCCGTCATCCAGGAACCCCGTCTCGGTACAGCGCAACGACCGCACGTAGGGCAGGAGTTCCGCACGAGTCTCGGAGTCCGCGACCGCGACGGCACGATGCCGCTGCTCCCGCGCCGCCTCGCGCCGGGCGCGCAGCTCATGGACCAGTGAGGGTTCCGCGATGTCGGAGAGTTCCGACAGGACCTGGTCCAGGAACTGCGTCAGATACTCAGGAGGGACGGGGGCTGCGCGATAGGCGGCGGCCAGGTCGGCAGCCGCACGCCGCGCGGCCAGATGCCGACCCGTAGGGCGTTCGCGTAACCGCAGGTCGACCGAGCGGGCCGCCTCGATCCGCCAGGTGTCCAGGGCGACGCTGCTGCCCCGGCCACGCGAGTCCACCTTCAGCGGCGGAAGCCCGAAGACCCAGCCCCGGGTCACCAGATGGTCCACCGCCGCGTGCTGGAAGCTGGTGAGCAGGGTGCTGCCCGAGACATCGCCCCCCTGTGCGAGGTCGCCCAACTGATTGACCAGCGCGGCGATCACCTGGGTCTTGCCGGTGCCCGGAGGCCCTTGGATGACGGCCAGATCGGGTGTGTTGAGCGCGGTCAGCACGGCGTTGAGCTGGGCAGGCGTCGGTCCGTGCGGCAAGAAGCAGTCGAGCGCGGCACGGGAGAGCCGGGTGATCCGCCGCTGGGCCGGCTGTGGCCAGGCACCGCCCTCCAACAGGGTCGGCAGCGCGGGGATGTGCGTCCCGTCGGTGCGCAGCTTCTGCATCGCCTTCTCGCGCCGGTCGAGCCGGCGCTGGTCGCCGCGGTGCGCCAGATAGAGCCATCCCTTGGGAGCGGGGTCCCGCTGGTCGTGGAGGGTTCCGGCCAGCCGCAGGGTCTCGGTCACCTCGTCGTAGCCGAGTGGTTCCCCGACCCAGGCACCGCTGCGCTGGGCGCGCGAGGCCACCAGCCACTCGCGGTCGGTCACGGCGGTGTTGGTCACCGAGTCCGGGACGTCCGCCGCGGCCTCTATCTCCATCCGTTCGACCGTCGTCGCGTTCTCCAACACGGCACGGGTGCGCGGCAGCGCCCCGCCCAGATGGACGGTGAAGGCACAGCGGCCGTCGGGCTCGACCCGGACGCGGCTGTAGCGGATCGCTCCGAAGTCGGTGATCCGCCGGCGGATGTGGTGGGCTTCCAGCTCCTGGTACCTGTCCCACATGGCCAGATAGCTGTCCTGGCCCGCCACGAGGTCGAGTCCGCGCTGGATCAGCACCCGGTCGCGTTGCCGCGCCGTCATGTCGCGCAGCTCGATAGCGCCGACCGCCAGCGCCTTGGGCGCCGAGTCTCCGGACCTGTCGTGGACCGCGCTGATGAGACGCGTGAGCCGGTAGCCGTCGCCGTGCTTCTCGACGTCGGCCATCAACTGGGGCCCGTGCAGTCGGAATCCTGCCGCGAGGTTGCCCGCCGGACCCGCCGACACCACCATGCGTCGGGCCTCGGCCGGTGCCCCGTGCCGCGGGGCCAGGAGCAGTTCGCGAGCGAGGAACGCGATGGTCGATGCGGCGTCGGCGGTGTCGGCCCGGTCGGTGTACCTGCGGGCGTCCTCGACCACGGCGTCGGTGACATCGAGATGGAGGCCCGTGGTGAGCGGTAGGGCGAGTCCTGTGGCGGGTGCGTAGACATGGGCCCGGACGGTGAACGGCTCATCGGTCTCCGGGGCTCTCCCCGGCCGGGACTGTCGTGGCAGGCGCGCCACCGGTGGGCGCGGTGTGACCCTGTGCGCGGTCACTACGACGGAGCTGGAGCCTGCCGCGCGCAGCTGCTCCAGCTTTCGTCCGTCTTCGGGCCCGGCCGGTCGGACGCCGTAGGTGGCGTCCTCGGTGGTCAGGTCGAGTTGGCCGGTGGGACGGTGGTGGAAGCGGACCTCGGTGCCGTCGGCGAGGGGCGTTCCGATGAACTCGGTGGGTATTCGCTGCCACATCAGTGACAGTAGGACCGAAGCGCCGGGCATGCGTTCCGGCATTGCGGGTGACTTCTGTCGTGGAGTCAACGGGGCACCGCCAGCCGCATCAGCCGGACCCAACGGTGGATGGAATCGCGCGCTCCGAAGTGGAGGGTCCAGGTTCGGCCGAGATCGCCCACCGGGACGACGGCCTGGCCGCCCTGTCTGATCTCCCGCCAGGGGCGGCCGTCGTCGTGATCGAGCCAGAGGCTTTCGCGGGCGAGGCTCAGCACGGTCGCGTCCCGCCCGTCGAACCGCAACCGTGCGACGGGGACGTCGGGCCGGTCAGGCGCCGGGGCGGCGTGGCGCGCGGTCAGTGTGGTGTCGGCGGCGGGCTGGAGAACAGTGAAGTCGGGCAAGGGCACCTCCGCCGATCTGTTGCAGGGCGGACCGTCATCGTTGCCCGGCTCCGGTTCCACGCCCACCGGACAGGTGATGCCATGACGCAGTACCCAGGAGGGATCGGTCGGCCGCCCGCAGAGGAGACAGGAGGGTGCGATCGCCCGGTACACCCAATCGCACTCCGGACAGGTCACGGTCTGACCCGCCGCGGAGTGCAGCGCCGCGGCCCACAGGGCGGCGGACGGGCGGACCCTCGGATCCTCCACCGCGGCACCGAAGCACCGGCCGGCCAGGTCCCACAGCTTGGCGGACATCAACTCCTCGCGCGGTGTGATGCCGTTGGTGCACTCGTTGGAGCGGTCGGTGGGGTGGTCGATCCAGGGAAGCCGGAAGCGGTCGGCGTACTCCTGCTGGTAGTCGGGGTCGGCGTCCAGGACCGCATCGCCCCGGAACGGATGACTGCCGGTCAGGGTCTCGAAGACCAGTACGCCGAGCGCGTGGGCATCCGTGAGGGTGGTGGGCCCGCTGCGACCTCGGACGATCTCCGGGGCGCCGTAGCCCGGTGTGTAGACGGCCCCGGACCCGATCGCCGAGACGAGCCCGAGGTTGTCAACGTCGATCAGTCGGATCTCTTCCTGCTCGCGGGAGGCCGAGACGAGGACGTTCGACGGCGAGAGGTCCTGATAGACGATGGCCCGCGCGTGCAACCTGGCGATGGCGTCCGCGAGCTTCGCCAGCAGCCGCAGCCGGCGGTCGAGGCCCCCGGTGCGCAGGTACCAGGCCGCCAGATCGTCCTCATCGGGAAAGCACAGTGCGTCCAGCGGGACCATCTCATCGATGAGTTCCATGACGTATCCGAGCTTCGGCGGTGCGAGGAGCGCCTGCACAATTGCCAGGGGCAGTCCGTCGAGCGGGAGTCGCTGGATGCGCCGCAGTCGCGCGTGCACCGCTTCCGCGGCCTCTTCCGTCGGGGCGCTAATGATCTTGATGGCCGTGCGTCCGCCCCTGGCCAGCCACACTTCGCCCTGGCCGCCGACTCCGATGGAATGCGACAACGGCCATAACTGATGGTATTCGTCCTCCACGGGCCGCAGCAGACCGCCGAGGTCCCACCGTGATGCCACCGATCGGTTCCCTTCGAGAGTGGGATCAGTCGGCTCAGGCGCCGAAGCCCGACAGGTCCTCGGGGCTGAGCACCGGTGACACGCCCGGGCGGGTGCTCCTGGCCTGCTGGGTGACGGTGACGGTGACCCAGCGGAAGTACTGCTGGATCCGCCCGACCTCCTGTGCCTCGAACACACCGGTGGACTCGTCGCTCACGAACCTGCGCAACACCGCCTTCGCCGGCTCGGTCATGTCCGAGCCACCGATGGCGACCGCGAGTCGATTGGCCTTGGCCCCTCGGGGCGAGGCGAGCAGCAGGTCCAACCCTTCCTCCCAGTCGTCGTTGGGCATCCCGTCGGAGACCAGTACGACGGTGGGAGAGAACGCGCGGGCGGGGATCACCGCCTCGTCGGCGAGGACGTCCCGGGTGAGGCGGAGCGCGGCGCCGAGCGGGGTGCCTCCGAAGGCTTCCATATCGGTCCAGATCGCCTCGGTGGCGGGTACCAACCGCTGGTGTTCCGTCGCGCCCCCTCCGCCGAAGGCGATCACGCCGACATGGATCGCACCCCGCCCGACATCGGCGGAGGCGAAGTCATCGAGCATGCGGCGGATGCACTCGTTGAGCACATCGATCTTCTCCTCGGGCTCCTTCATGCTCCCGCTGATGTCCGCCAGCACGAGGACCGGTAACGGACGTGCCTTCGCGGCCATGAAGCGCGGCGCGACGCTCACGATTTCCCTCCAACGCCCGGGGCGACCGGTGCGCCGCCCTCCGGGCCGTCAAGTACCTTTGATTTAAGGCTTGTTTAAGCCTGGACCAGGTTACGCACGCTACTACGAATCACCCCGTTCCGTGGCGCTTCGCCGTCGATCCCCGGCCGGATCGAGCGTTGTGGTGCGCGATGGGGCAGCGACGGCGTTGCGGCGCTGCTGGGCGCCAGCGGATCTCGCGTGTGAGCAGGAGGCGCAGCCCGCGAGTTGGACCGTCCAACGGACTCGAAGTGTCGCGAGGTCGGGCAGATGGAGTAGACGGGAATCGATTTTGCGGGTGGTTCTCCGTGAGGCGTCGGACGGACGGACCACGCCGCCGCAGGCGTGCGTTAGACATCGGGCATGGATGACCCTTTTGCGTTCAGTCCTCTAGGAGCGTCGGGAGAGCCCATCAGGGTCATTCCCGAGCCCAGGAGCTTGGCAGGACGTCTGAATGTGCCCTGCACCTGGCTTATCAACTGTCGGGTGCCCGCCCGTTCCCATGAGTGTGATGACGCCGATGCCCCCGGGGGAGTCGTCAACCAGCAGTCCCCGTCCGGTGGTCGGCTCAGCGGTCTGGACTCGTTCGGGTGACCGCGCGAGCCCGATGGAGGACTGTGGCCGCCTGGGTCTGACGGCGAAAGGGGCGCAGGGACTCGCGTAGATGCCTGAGGGCCTGCTCCGCGGGCGCCAGTCTGAGATTCGGGTAGTGGTCGAGGAAGACGTGCCAGTGCAGGCAGGACTCTTCGAGACGGCCCAGCGGCAGCAGCGTCGCTGCGAGCCGCGCATGGGTCAGGGCGTTGGATCGATGCCGGTCGTCCGAGCGGGCCGCTGCCGACGACGCCAGGGCCTCGGCCGCCCGGGTCGCGTCCCCCAGCGCCAGGAGCATCTGACCGCGCTGATATTCCAACCCCGCCCTGGGGTAGGAACTGAACGGCCCCGGGGGACTGGTGGCACGATCGTGCTGGACCTCGGCAGCCGCGAGGTCGTCGACGGCCTTGCGGCGCTGCTGGGAGTAGGCGTGGGTGACGGCGCGTTGGCTCAGGAGGAAGGAGAGGGTGGCCGGATCGGCCGATGGCCCCGCGGTGTCGACGGCGGCGTCGGCGAGTTGCCAAGCCCTCTTCTGGAACCCCAGCCGGAGTGCCTGGAGGCTCATGGCCCGCAGGGTGATCGCGTAGACCCGTCGGTCCTCGGCCTGGCGGGCGAGGTGCAGGGCTGCCGTGAAGTAGCGCTGGGCCAGACTCGGATACCCGGCGTCCATGGTCATCCGGGCCAGTAGATGGGTGAGTTGCGACGCGCCGGTGAAGAGTTGCCGACGAAGTGACGGCGTGGCGGGTGCGAGGAGAAGACGGCTGGTGTCGTCGGTGAGGTAGGTCGCGAGCGCCGACCGGGCGTGTGCACCGCCATGGCGTTCCATGAGGTTCGCGAAGACGCGGGACATCTCCTGGAGGGTCTCAACCTCCTGTGGTGTGACCCGGTTGCCCGAACGGCGTGGTGCCGCGACGGTGGGGTGCTCGGACGTCCAGTTCGGTGTCGAAGGTGGGGCGATGTTGTAGGCAGGACGGATGAGGGGCGCGCGGCGCGCGGGGTCGGCATCGGCGCGGCTGAGGATGGTCAGTTCGTTCACCACGTCGTCGGTCCCCTCCGGGCCCTCTGGCAAGGAGTCGTCGCTCTGGCGTCCGGGGTGTGCAAGGCCCGTTTCCTCCGTGGTGACGAGACGGTCGCTGCGGCGGCTGAACGCCGAGGCGACCAGGTCGGGTATGGGCGGTCGGGGTCGGGACCCGGTCAGCCAGTGGGCCACCGATGTGCGGTCGTACCGCAGGGCCAGTCCCTGTGCCTGGCCCAGGCTGTTGACGGCGCGGGCCAGTTCGGCCGGGTTCCAGTCGGCCTCGTCGAGCAGGGTGGCGAGTCGGCGGTTGGGTTGGTGGCGTGCCATGGCGCAGGTCTCCCTCGGGAGTGGGTTCTTCTCGCCAGGCCCTCGGAGCAGCTGGGGCATTCCATGCGTACGCGCCGATCCCGGCGGACCACGTTCAGGGGGCAGGACCGTGCGGCCCGTCTGATGCGTGACCACATCATCCCGTGACCGAATTCATCCGGACAGTAGTCGGCTCGAAGATCTTTGGATTCCTGTTGCCGGCGGGATCGACACCCGGTCCGCCTTCGGGACCGCCTCGGGCGTACGCGGGGGTGCGAGGGGCGCTTCCCTCAGGGCCGTCGATGGTCGTCAATGGTCGTCGATGGGCTGACGGCGACCGGGTCCGCGGGAGTGGTGCGGCAGCGCCGGGGGTGAAGCGTACGGATGGCCGTGTGACGTCCGGACCACAAATGTTGTTACGTATTGACGTCACATGTCGCGAGAATGTTAAGCTCGCTGTTGTGGAACCCGCCCCCCGAATTCGCGTTTCGGGGGGCGGTTGCCCTGCTGGAGGGCCTGCAACGGTCCACGAGGCATCAACCGCAACGGCCTGGACGGTTCCCTATCCGGGCAGTTTCGGAACAAGGAGCTGACGCATGTCGGACCTGAATCACATCGTGTCCGTGCGGTCGGCGGAAGGCGTCCAGATCTGGACGATGAACGCGCCACCGGTCAACGCGATCGACCCCGCCTTCATCGATGCGCTCAATGCGCGCTACGACGCTGCCGTCACCGATCCGGCGGTCGCCGCAGTCGTCCTCACCAGCGGGTTGTCCGTCTTCTCTGCCGGGGCCGACGCTTCCTGGATGGCCACGACGGTCGCCGAACACGGATTGGAACACCTCCTCGCGGAGTTCAACCGGACCATGGATCGCTTTCGTGAACTCTGTCTACGTCTGCGCCGCGGCCCACTGCTCACCGTCGCCGCGATCGGGGGCCATGCCCTGGCCGGCGGACTGGAGCTCGCCGCAGCCTGCGATCTGCGCTTTGTCGCGGACCGTGACGGACTCAAGCTCGGTGCACCCGAGATGAAGCTGTTCGGGGTACTGCCGAGCGGTGGCGGAGGCGCCCAGTATCTGAGCCGGCTGATGGGACCCTCCCGCGCCCTCCACTTCATGCTGCACGCCGAGCCCGTCGATCCCCGCAAGGGGGCGGAGTTGGGGCTCGTCGATGTGCTGTGCGAACCGGACGGGCTCCTCACGACCACCGAGGAGTTCGCCGTCACCGCCGCGCGACGCGCGGGGCGCGTGGGCCTCTCGGCCGCCCGGCGCGCCGTGTTCACCGGTCGTGAACTGCCGCTGGCCGAGGCCCTTGAACTCGACCACTCCCTGCACTGGGACGCGATGAGGCGCGGGAACTTCCTGCCCGGCGTCGAGTCCTTCACCAAGCGATTCGGATAGGAGGCCATGGGTGTCTCGGCGACCAACGGCACGGGAGACGTCACGGTGACCACCGCCCCGGGGAGCGCCCCGGCGATCATCGGCACTGGAATGACCCCCTTCGGAAAGCACCTGGACCGCTCCCTGAAGTCCCTGGGCGCCCAGGCCGTGACCGCGGCACTGAGGGACGCGGGGCTGGAGCCCGCTGACCTGGACATGGCGTTCGTGGCCAATGCGATGGCCTCCGTGATCACCGGTCAGGTCAGCGTCGTCGGTCAGACGATCCTCCGTGACATGGGGATGACCGGCCTCCCGGTCTTCAACATCGACAACGCCTGCGCCGGGTCCTCGTCCGCGCTCGCCCTGGCCTGTCAGGCGATCCGCTCCGGCGATGCGGACACCGTGCTCGTGCTCGGTGTGGAGAAGCTGTTCAGCGAGGACCGTACGGCCACCTACCGAGCGCTGAACGGTGCCGCCGACATCGATGTCGTCCGGGCGTCCGGCATCGACGTCGGTCGGGAGAGCGTCTTCGTCACAACGGTGTACCCGCCGCGACTCGCGGCGTACGCGGCACGGCAACCGCTGACCGCCGAGACGCTGGCCCGCATCAGTGTCAAGAACCGCTGTCATGCTGCCGACAACCCACTGGCCCAGTACCGCGCCCCGCTGACCGTGGAGCAGGTGCTCGCCTCCCGGCCCGTCGCGGAACCGATCCGCGCACTCATGTGCGCACCCATCGGCGACGGTGCCACCGCGGTGGTCGTGACCGCGGAACGCAATGTCACCCCCAGCCAATCACCGGTGTGGGTACGCGCCTGTGCGATCGGTATGGGCGGAGTGGTGGACGGACGGTCCGCACTGAGCCGGGTCGCTGAACGGGCCTACCGGCGGGCGGGCGTCACTCCCGACTCCATCGACGTGGCCGAAGTGCACGATTCGATCTCGTTCAATGAACTGCTCGCCTATGAGGAACTCGGATTCTGCGGCCCCGGCGAGGGCTCCGACCTGGTGGCCGAGTCGGCAACCGCCCTCGGTGGGCGGCTGCCCGTGAACACCAGTGGCGGTCTGGAGTCACGCGGCCATCCGGTCGCCGCCACCGGACTGGCCCAGATCAGTGAGCTGGTAGGTCAGCTACGCGGCCGTGCGACCACCCGCCAGGTGCCGGGCGCGCGCTGGGCGCTCGCCGAGAACGCGGGCGGCCTGGCGCTCGACGACACCGCTGCACTGGCCGTGACGATTCTGGAAGGGGGCGGAAGGTGAACGCTCGCTACGAAGTGGCCGTCATCGGCTTCGGGCCGGTCGGCATGGCGATGGCGGGTCTGCTCGGTCGGCGTGGTGTCCGGGTCCTCGTGGTGGAGAAGTCCACCGATGTCTATCCCCTGCCCCGGGCCGCCCACATCGATCACACCGGTCTACGGACCCTCCAGGAACTCGGCTGCCTGGACGAGTTGCTGCCACGGATGCTGCCCAACCGCGGCCTCGCCCTCATGGACGCCTCGCTCCGCAGGCTCATCCAGGTGCCGGGGGACCAGGGAAGCGTTTCGGGGCTGCCCGCGAGCATGTACTTCTACCAGCCCGATTTCGATCGCGTCCTGGAACGTGTCGTCACGGCGATGGAGAGCGTGGAGGTACGGCGCGGCTTGGAGATGACCGCACTGGACAGCGGACCCGACGGTGTCACCGTCGAGTGCCTCGACCACACGAGCGGTGATACGGAACGGATCGAGGCGGACTGGCTCATCGGATGCGACGGGGCAGCCAGCCCGGTTCGCCAGATGATGGGCGTCGCCCTCGACAGCCTGGGCTTCGACGAGGAATGGCTCGTCCTGGACCTGGTCGATCGACTGGGCCGCGAAGACCTCCTCACCGAGGCGATACAGGTCTGTGATCCACGCCGCCCGTACGTGGCCAACCCCATACCCGGCGGTCGCTACCGGGCGGAATTCATGTTGCTGCCCGGGGACGAGCCCGCCGCCCTCATGGCGCGGCCCTCCCTGGAACGGCTGCTGTCACCCGTCTTCCCCGATCTGCGGTTCGACGTCGAACGCAGCGCCGTCTACACCTTCCACGGGCTGAGCGCCCGCTCCTGGCGGAAGGGACGCATCCTGCTCGCGGGCGACGCGGCGCACCAGATGCCGCCCTTCCTCGGACAAGGCATGTGCTCAGGGCTCCGGGACGCGGCCAACCTCGCCTGGAAACTCGCCCGGGTCCTCCGCGGCAGGATGTCGGCCGAACTGCTGGACACCTATGAAGGGGAACGCGCGCCCCATGTGCGCAGCGTGGTGCAGTCCGCCGTCGAGTTCGGCCGCTTCGTCGGTACCCGTGACATCGAAGAGGCCGCGGAGCGGGACCGGCGGCTGCTCTCCGGTGAGAACTCCCGTCCGCTCGGATTCCAACTGCCTGCGCTGACGCCCGGCCCTCTCGTCCACGAGGGTGGCGGCAGCCTCTTTCCCCAGCCGACCCTGACCGGCGGCACCCGACTGGACGATGAGGTCGGCGATCGCTTCCTCGTCGTCGCCAGGACCCGGGCGCTGCTTGAGGGAACGGCGGGCTGGTGGAACTCCTTCGACGACTCGGTGTCGGTCACCCTCGATGAGCTGGGCCCCACCGGTGAGCCCGTGTCTCGGTGGATGGACCGCCGCGGCGCTGACATCGTCGTCGTACGCCCCGACCGGTGCGTTCTGGCGGCGGGGGCCGATCTGACCGCGGCCACGGTCGGGATGAGCAAGGCGTTCGCGACACGCGCGCTCACCCCGTGGCCCCACTGACCGCTCCCCACCGAAGGACCGCCTGAGCCGTTGGACCAGGCCCTGCACCAGGGGGCCATGGGAGACGGCCCGCGCCAGGAACCACGAAGGATTGGAGGGAAGCACCCCATGGGAGACGTCTACCCGGTGGGCACGAGCATCCCGGATCACTACCTCGTCCCGCCCGAGCTACAGCCGATGTACACCGAGGTCCTCGGGGCGCCCGTCCCGGAGCAGGTCAACGTCGGGGTGGAACTGTCCGACCGTCAGGTGGCCGCCGGGCTTGGCGCCGCCACCGCGCTGATCCACCACGAGAGCGGACGGCGGTGGACCTACACCGATCTGTCCCGCGAGAGCGACCGGTTCGCAGGCGCCCTACTGGGCCGGGGCCTGCGGCTCGGCGACCGGGTGGCGATCCGGTCGCCCAACCGCCCTGAAGCCGTGGTCGCCGCGATCGCGATCTGGAAGGCGGGCGGTGTCGTCGTCCCCACCCCCGTCCAGGCCAAGGGCGCCGAACTGCGCTACTTCCTGGACGATGTCGAGGCGCGCTTCGTCATTGCGTACGCCGACGACCCCGAGCCCGAACACCTCGCGGCGGCCGTCGACGGCGGAACGGTCGAGCAGGTCATCGTCTTCGGACCGGGGGAGGAGTCCTCCCCGTACACCAGTTGGGCGAGGCTGGTGGAGCCGGTGTCGGGCCGGCTCGCCGTACCGCCAAGGTCCGGCGACCACGTCGCCCTCGTCTGGCACACCGGCGGCACCACGGGCCAACCGAAAGCCTGCTACCACACCCACCGGCGGTTTCTGCTCGCCGGCCATGCGACCGGGCTGGCCACCGGTGTGCGGTCGGGCGAGGTCTGGGCCGCGGCGGCCCCGATCGGCCACGCGCTCGGCTTCATCTACCACACCAACTTCACCCTGCTGCACGGTGCCACCGCCGTGCTCATCGAGCGCTACGCGGACCCGGAGAGCGTCGCCCGAGCCATCGGGCGCCACCGGGTGGGCACCTTCACGGCCGTGGCCATCGCCTGGTCCGGACTGGCCTCCGCGCTCGAACGGGACCCCTCCCTCGATGTGTCGTCGCTCCACCGCGCCTTCGCCATGTGGCAGACCTCCGGGCCCTCGCCCGTACGCGAACAGTGGCGCAGCCGTGGCCTCGAACTGATGAACAACTTCGGCAGCACCGCGTTCGCGGGCTGGGCGCTGGCCCCCAGGGCCGGGGAGGGGTTCGAGCCCGCCTCACTGGGTCGGGCGTCCCCGGGATACACCGCACTCGCCGTGGAGTCGGACACCGCGTCAGGAGTCCAGGAAGTCGCCGACGGAACGGTCGGCAGGCTCGCCGTGCGCGGCCCGAGCGGACTCACCTACTGGCGGCGCCCCGAGCTCCAGCGCCGCGACGTGGTGGAGGGCTGGACGCTCGCGGACGATCTGATCCGCTATGAACCCTCGGGCAACGCCACCTATCTCGGTCGTACCGACTTCATGATCAGCACCGCCGGCTACAAGGTGGTGCCGGCCGAGGTGGAGGCTGCCCTCGGCAGCCATCCCGGAGTTCGGGACGTGTGCGTCGTGGGGGCGCCCGATCCGGAGCGGCAGGAGGTCGTCACCGCCTATGTCGTCCCGGCACCCGGCTATCCGCCCTCCTCGCTTCTGGTGAGCCAGTTGCAGGCCCATGTGAAGGGGGCGATCTCGCCCTACAAGTACCCCCGGCGCATCGAGTTCGTGGCGGCACTGCCACGCGATCAGGTGGGCAAGCTCCAGACCCGCGCGGTGCAGGAGTGGGCAAGAACAGGAAGGGGACTCACCTCATGACCGGACGGTACGAAGAGGAGCTGCGCCGGCGCGTGCGGTTCACCTCGCGGCGCGGATTGGACTACCAGCGCCGGGGCGAGGGACCGGTGGTGCTGTTCGTGCACGGCTGGTGCCTGGACCGGCGGATGTGGATGTATCAGGAAGCTGCGCTCGCGGACTCCTTCACCGTGGTCACCGTGGACCTCGCCGGTTTCGGCGAATCCACCGAGTTGGCCGGCCCCTACTCCCTGGACCGGCATGCCGCCGACCTCGCGGATCTACTGGCAGAACTGGCAGAACCGCCGGACCTGCCGGACCTGCCGGACCTGCCGGAAACAGCGGTCACGGTGGTCGGATTCGCCTATGGAGCCGCGGTGGCGATGGAACTCGCGACCACCCACCCCGGATCGGTCGGAAGACTGGTGCTGATCGGGGTGCCCAGTGCGGCGACAGCCCCGTACGAGAAGATGCCGCGGTCCATGCTGCGGGACTGGCCCGGCTTTGCGGCTCGGTCCGCACGTGCCATCTGCGCCGAGGACGTTTCGGATGCCACGGTGGACTGGCTGGGCCGCATGTTCGCGGGCACACCCCTGCCGGTTGCACTGGAAGCGGTCGAGCAACTGTCCCGCTGGGAGCCCCTGTCCGTGGCCGCTCCGGTCACGGCACCCGCCCTGGTGGTCCACGGGACGCAGGACCGGGTGGTGCCCCCCGAGGTCGGCGCGGAACTCGCCGAGGCCATGCCGGACGCCACCCTGGTGCTCGTGGAGGGCGCCGCCCATCTGGTACCGGTCGACGCGAGCGGGCAGCTGAATCGGTTGATCGCAGACTTCGCTCGCGGTGTCCCGGAGCCGGCCACTGCGGTGGGGCGGATCCATGGAACCGTCTGAGCCGATCCCCGTGGTGACACTGCCCTCCGAGACGGCCGTCGTCGGCGGGGGCAGGATGGGTGCGGGCATCGCCCACGCCCTGCTCCTCGCGGGCAGCACCGTGGTACTGGTCGAGGCCGACGACGACGCCGCGGCGGCAGCCCGGGCAAGGGTGGCCCGCGCGCTGGAGCACAGTGCTGAGCGGGGCACCCTGGACGGCACGGTGGACCGGACCCTGGCCGGGCTCCAGACCACCACGTCCATCGACGGCATCGGGTCCGCCGGACTCGTGATCGAGGCGGTCTCGGAGGCACCGGCCCTGAAGACCAAGGTGATCGGGGCCATCGCCCGTGCCGTCGACGCAGCGGCCGTCATCGCGACCAACACCAGCAGTCTCTCCATCGACGAGTTGTCCCTCGCCGCGCCGCCCGCGAGCCGGTTCATCGGACTGCACTTCTTCAATCCGGTGCCCGCCAGCCGTCTGGTCGAGGTGGTCACCGGCAGTGCCACGGCGTCCGATGTCGTGGCCAGGGCGGTCGGCTGGGTCCGGACGATGGGCAAGACGCCCGTGGTGGTCCGGGACTCACCGGGCTTCGCCACCAGCAGGCTCGGCGTTGCGTTGGGACTCGAAGCGATCCGCATGGTCGAGGAGGGCGTCGCCTCCGCCGAGGACATCGACACCGCCATGGTCCTGGGATACCGCCATCCGGTCGGCCCGTTGAGGCTGACCGATCTCGTCGGACTCGATGTCCGGCTCGGTATCGCCGAGCATCTGTACGAGACCCTCGGCGGCCGATTCGAGCCACCCGAACTACTGCGCCGCATGGTCGCCGATGGCGATCTCGGCCGTAAGACCGGCCGGGGGTTCTACCCGTGGTGACCCCGGAGCCCGCCCCGACCACACCGACCGTCACGATCAGAAGAGGTGAACGATGGCCAGAATCCCGATGACGCTCGCCTGCTGGGACTACGACCGCACCAGAGCACTCCAGGATGAGTCGGTACGGCCGGAGGGCATCGAGCTCACCTATCTACCGCTGATGATGCCGGAGAGCGCGTTCCGCATGCTCCACTTCGGCGATTTTGAAGTGTCCGAGATGTCCCTGTCCTGGTACACCCGGCTGGCGGACCTGGAGGACCGGCCGTTCACCGCCATCCCCGTCTTCCCCTCGCGGATGTTCCGGCACTCCTGTATCTACGTCAACGCCGACAGCGGTATCGAGAAACCGGCCGATCTGGTGGGCAAGCGCGTCGGATGCCCCGAGTACCAGATGACGGCCGCGGTCTGGATCAAGGGGATGCTGGCCGACCACTACGGGGTCCCGGTCAACAGCGTCCGCTACGCCACCGGGGGCCTGGAGCAGCCCGGCCGGCGCGAGCAGCCCATGGACCTGCCGGACGACATCGTGGTCGAGCCCATCGGAGACGATCGGACCCTGTCCGACATGCTCGAATCGGGCGAGATCGATGCCCTGTACACCGCACACATGCCGTCCTCCTTCGCCCGGCGCTCCCCGAACGTACGGCGGCTGTTCGAGGACTATGTCCAGGTGGAGAAGGAGTACTTCAAGGCGACGGGCATTTTCCCGATCATGCACACCGTGGTCATCAGACAGGACGTCCTCCAGGCCCACCCCTGGGCCGCGCAATCGCTCACCAAGGCGTTCGAAGAGTCCAAGCAGCGGGCGCTCGCCGAACTGAGAGAGACGACCGCCCTCAAGTACAGCCTCCCCTGGATGACCGCCGCCGCCGAAGAGGCGCGGGAACTCCTCGGGTCCGAGGATTCCGGTGACTACTGGCCGTACGGCATCGAGCGCAACCGAGAGACGCTACGGACGTTCATCCGCTACTCCCACGAGCAGGGGCTCATCCCCTCGCAGATCGAACCCGAGTCCCTCTTCGCGCCGAGCTCGATGACATCGGCCAGGATCTGACCGTGGGGACACCGAGAACCGCCCGGCGCGGGCGGCGGTAAAGTGCCACCTCACACTCAGGACCGCTGCCCGCAATGACCGAGTACCGCAAGAGCAGAACCGAGACGGACCCCATGATGACGACCCCCCCACACCACTCCCCACCGGTACCGACTGATCGGCACCGGGGCGCATCGGCCGGTGGTCCGCCACGATGACCGGGACGACGGGAGGAACCACCCCGAACGAGGTCTCGCAGTACCAACTGATGTGGCGGGACCTCGGTCTGCGACCGCTCAAGGCTCGCTCGATCATCGCGTCCGCGCTGCTCGGCAGCGATCCGGCCGGTCTGACCAGCCGCCAAGTGGTGCGGTTCTGCGGCCTCTTCGGTGTGCCGGACACCACCGCACGGGTCACCCTCTCCCGCATGATGGCCGGCGGGGAGTTGGAGATGAGCGACGGCCGCTACACCCTCGCGGGCCGGCTCGCGGACCGGCGCGTCCGGCAGTCGATGAGCCGGGTTCCCGAGATGCTCCCCTGGGACGGGAACTTCGAACTGGAGATGGTGCGGCTGGACCGCCGCAACGCCGGCGACCGGGTGGCCCTGCGCGGGGCGATGCACAATCTGCGGTTGGGCGAGTACCGCGAGGGACTGTGGATGCGGCCGAGGAACCTCGATCCGTTGCGGCTCGCCGAGGACCGGGCCATCGTCGGGCGCCAGTGCGAGACGATGGTCGCTTCCGGTAGCCAGGACCCCGCCGATCTGGTCGGCCGACTCTGGGACCTGCGGGCCTGGCAGCGTCTCGCCCAGTCCCTGCGCTCGTCGATGGCCCGTACCCAGACGGACCTGGACGCCTGTGTCGTCGAGGCACTGGCCCCCGGATTCATGGTGGCCGCCGCGGTGACCCATCACTTTGCGGACGATCCGCTGCTCCCCGATGAACTGGCGCCCGCCCGCTGGCCTGCCCGGGTGCTGCGCGAGGAATGGGAACGCTTCGATGCCTCCTGGCAGCGGCTGCTGCGGGAATGGCTGGACTGAGCGACTCGCAGCCGTCCCGGACCCGACCGCGGCGACAGCCCTGTACGGCACAGGGCTGTCGCAGGCGCGTGCCCGCCCGCCGCAGGTACGGCAGCCACGAAGCGACCGGGCCCCGCTCACGACTGAGAACCGATCCCACCCGTACCAGCGCCGCCACTCCCGTCCGGGTGGCGGTTTTTTGTCGGGGTACGGATGCGGCCCCGCATGCCCTCATCGCCGCGCCGCCTAGCGCCCTGAATCCCACCCGAGTGCGTCGGGCAGTCGAACGCCACCCAACCGATGTTGTTACATTCATAAGTCGGGTATGTTCAGAACGTTAATTCAGTGATGATCCCGGCCTGCGCCCCTCGGCCCGGCCGCTCCGCCGCTCCCGCTTCCGTCGGGAAGCCACCGAGGAGGACGTCTCATGCCCGTCTACGCTCTCGGAGCCGATGAACCCCAGATCCACCCCAGGGCCTATGTCCACCCGGACGCCGTCGTCATCGGACGGGTCTCCATCGGCGAGGACGCCACGATCTGGCCGGGCGCCGTGCTGCGCGGCGATCACGGTGGATACATCGAGGTGGGCCCGCGAACCTCGATCCAGGACGGAACGGTTCTGCACACCACCGAGCAGTGGCCCACCGTGATCGGCCCCGAATGCGTCGTTGGGCACAACGCCCATCTGGAGGGCTGCACCGTGGAGCGCCGCTGCCTCATCGGCTCCGGCTCGGTCACCCTCAACCGGGCCGTGGTGCGCACCGGCGCGGTGGTGGGCGCCGCGGCCCTGGTGCCGGAGGGGTTCGAAGTTCCACCGGACACCATGGCGCTCGGGGTGCCCGTGACGCTACGGAAGCGCCGCATCGACCCGGCATGGCTGGACTCCGCGATCCGCAGCTACGTCGAAGCTGGCGCGCACTACCGCTCCGGACTGCGCCGGATCGACCGCTGAGGGCGGTGGTCGTCGTACGAGCGACTCGACCAGGCGCCCTGCGGAGAAGAGGCGGGCCGTGAGATGCCGACGCACCCGTTCGGCTCGCGTCCCACGCACCCGCCGGGCCCGCCCCCAGGAGGCGTTCGACCGCCGCCTGATCGCCCCGCTGGTGCTCGGAGCGGTCTTGAACCCGCTCAACTCGTCCATCGTCGCGGTCTCGCTCGTGCCGATAGGGGAGGCCCTCGGCGCACTGCCCTCGCAGACCGCATGGCTGGTCTCCGCCCTCTATCTGGCCGCGGCGGTCGGCCAGCCCGTCGCCGGGTGGTTGATCGACGTGCACGGCCCCCGCCGGCTCTTCCTCCTCGGCGCTGGACTGGTCGGCTTCGCCGGACTCCTCGGCGTCCTCGCCCCCAATCTCGGCATCCTGATCGTCGCCCGCATCCTGCTGGGTCTGGGCACCTGCGCCGGCTACCCGGCCGCGATGCACCTCATCGCCAGTGAGGCCGAGCGCACCGGCCGAGACAGCCCGGGCAGGGTCCTGACGCTGCTCGCCATCGCAGGTCAGAGCGTCTCCGTCGTCGGTCCCACACTCGGCGGCCTACTCATCGGGCTGGGCGGCTGGCGGGCCACCTTCGCCATCAACATCCCGCTGGCGGCAGCCTGCCTCGCCCTCGGGGCGCTACGCCTGCCCAAGGCTTCCCGTTTCGAACATCCGGCCGACGACCGACGACCCGCCAGACCGGACCTCTCGGGCATGACGCTCTTCGCCGCGACCCTGCTCGCCCTGCTCCTGTTCCTGATGAGCCCGCGGGCCGCCCACTGGTACCTGCCCGTGCTGGCCGGCGCGGCGGCGGTCGCCCTCACAATCCGCGAACTACGGGCGACGAAGCCCTTCATCGATCTGCGCATGCTCCGCGGCAACATCCCCCTGCTCGCCACCTACCTTCGGAATCTGCTGGCCACGGCCGTGTGCTACTGCTTCCTGTACGGGTACGCCCAGTGGCTGGGGGAGGGGCGAGGGCTGTCGGCTCCCGCAGTCGGGCTCCTGCTGCTGCCGCTGTTCCTGGCCGCGGTCACCGCGTCCGCCCTCAGTGGACGTCGCAAGGGCGCCGTGCGCGGACAGCTCGTCCTGGGTGGCATCGCCCAGCTCGCGGCCTGTGCCCTGCTGCTTCTGATCGACTCGGCCAGTGCCCTCTGGCTCCTCCTCGCCGTCGCCGCCGTGATGGGCGTCTCCCAGGGATTGACCGGCCTCGCCGTGCAGAGTGCGATGTACTACCAGGCCGATCGGGAACGTCTGGGATCTTCCGCAGGGCTGCTGCGGACTTCCACCTACGTCGGCGCGATGTCCTCGGCCGCGGCCACCGCCGCGTTCTACGGTGCCGGAGCGGACACCGGTGCTTTGCATCGACTCGCCCTGTTCATGCTCGCCGTCGCCGCGCTGTCTCTTGTGGTGACACTTCTGGACCGCTCCCTGGGTCGCCTCGGCACCCGTCCGAAAGGGCCGTAGCGTCGCGCACGGGCTCCGCTCGGGGACACATCTGCGGGATGTGGCCGAGCGCGGCCCGACATTTCGCCGATGAGGGAACCTCCCTCCACGCACACACGCAGTCGCCGCGGATGGGGCGGAGTGTGTCCTCACCACGGTGATCGATCGCCCGATGGGCCCGTCCCGATGCACCGAATCGGGTGGTCGTTGGATGTGGAGCCGGCCAAGGGGTTGACACCGATTTAACAGACTGTTGATATGTGACTTGAATATGTAACACGGTCTGGTGAGTGCGAAGGGCCGGGGTCGGACCCGCCGGGAGCCACCAGAGACAAGAAGGGCGGCCTCATGTTCGACCTCAGTAAAGACTGGAACAGCCTTCCCAGCCGTAAGGAACTTGAGGACGCACGCGACGTCCGCGAGATGGACGCACCGCCGGCGCCGGAGGTCCAGCCGCCGTGGGACATTCCCGACGTGGTGGCGGTGACGGCCGCGGTCTCCGGGCGGATCGTCCGGGATCTGGACGAAGATGCGCCGCTGCAGTACGCGGTGGACTACGACAGCTTCGTGCAGTCAGCCGTTGACTCCATCGACGCGGGCGCGTGCGGCATTCACATCGACTTCGGTGGCATCCCCGCCATCCAGGAGTCGGGCCTGTCCGTTCCGGAGAGCTACTCGAAGATCATCTCGGGCATCGACGAGAGGACCCGTCGCGACTGGGTGCGCGATGCCAACATCCTGCGCGGCGAGAACTTTGCGGAGAACGTCTTCCCCATCTCAACAGGGCTCGCCGAGACCGCCCCGATGGCGCCGAACTTCCCGGTCCAGTGGATGGAGTCGGCCGCTCAGGTCGCCGCCTCCCAGGGCGGACAGGTCTTCTTCGCCATCCACTCCACCGCCGAGGTCGACCTCGCCAATCGGCTGGTCCTCTCCAAGGGGATCCTGCCCGGCCCGAGCTGCTGGATCATCCTGATCGGCTATCCCTACAACGATGCCACCGACCGGCTCGCGACCTATCTGGCCCACCCCAAGGCGATGGCCTTCGAACTGATCCAGATCGTGGACCGGATCCGGGAGATCGACGCGGACGCGTTCATCCAGGTCTGCGCCGCCGGGCGGGCCGGCCACTACCTGGCGACCCAGGCCATGCTGCTTGGACTGCACGTCCGTGTCGGCACCGAGGACGCGGCCTACCGCTTCCCGCACCGCAACGAACTGCTGAGCAGCAGTGTGGAAATGGTCGAGCGTGCCAAGGCGACCGCGGAGGTACTCGGCCGCCGCCTCGCCACCGCAGACGAAATGCGCCAGATGATCGGCATGGCACCGCGCAAGGCCGACGACAGCACCCTCACCACCGCATCGAGGAGGTAGCCATGTCCACGGAACCGTTCATGGACCTGTACAGCCGCAATGGGTTCGCCGGACCCGCCACCATGCTCGTCCGCCACCACTACGCACCCGACTACACCGCGGTCAAGGGCGACTACGTGCCCCGCCGGATTGACACCGCGGAACTCGACCCCGCGTTGTTCGCCGACCCCCGGTCCCTGCCGCAGCCCGTCCTGGTGGCGGATGACGTCCGGCTCGAAGCCTGGCACCGTCAGGAGCCAACGCCGTTCGCGCTGCGGAACGTGTTCATGGACGAACTCCACTTCGTACTCTCCGGTTCGGCCCGGCTGGAGACCAACTTCGGTGTGTTGGATCTGAGCCAGGGCGACTTCGTACTCATCCCGCGCGCAGTCATCTACCGCCTGACCCGGGTGGAAGACCTTCAGCTGCTGATCGTCGCCTCCGACAGCCGACTGGAAGTGAAGCCGGACAACCCTGGCGTGCTCAACATCGGGATGCACCTCGACATCCCGGCGATCGACCAGGCGCCCGCACCGGAGCCAGGGGAGTACGAGGTCCTCGTCAGGCACGGCGACGAAACCACGTCGTACTTCTACGCCCACGACCCGGTGCCGGTGGTCGCCGTGGCCGGACCCCCGATGGTCCAGCGGTTCAACCTCAACCACGTACAGGGAATCTCCGTCCCGGTAGGCTCCCTCCCGCCCGGTCGACTGATCGACGACGAGACGACCCGGACACTCGTCTACTACCTCGGTGCCCGGCCGGCGACCCGCTCACCCGTCCATCACAACGCCGACTACGACGAGATCATCGTCTATGCCGCAGGGCCCGGCACTTACGGCGCAGTCAATGTGCCCGGGACGGTCATGTTCACCCCCAAGGGGGTCATCCACCAAGGGCCGGACGAGAACGTCCCGGACGGCTATGTGGCCTGGTTGCTCGAAACCCGCTCGCCGATGCGTCCCACCCCGGCCGCGCTCGCGGTCAGCCGGCTGATGGAGACCAGCCAGTTCGACGTGCACCCCTCAGAGACCACGGAGTCAGCGAAATGACACGCGCAATAGACGCCTACGACGACTTCCAGCAGCCGGAACTCGACCCGCAGCGCTGGGCGATCCAGACGAACCCCTTGGCCGAGGGCGGATTCTGGACGTTGGAGGAGCCCACCGCGAAGACCACGATCGACGGTGGCACGCTGCAACTCCGGGTCGAGAAGTACGAGCGGTTCCACGACACCCTCCAGATCTGCGACAACCCCAAGCACCTGGTGGCCAGCACCTCCGCCTTCCAGGTCGCAGCGCAGGGGGAGACCGTCTTCTCGGTGGAGATGGCCGTCGAGAACATCGGTGGTAACCCCGACGACTTCCGTGACGCGTTCGCGAGCTTCAACCTGATCGACTACGAGACCGCGATGATCTTCGATCATGCCGCCACCAGCCGTCGTACCTACGCCATCCACGAACGGCTCAGGCTGCCCGGGTTCGACCCGGCCAGTGCCTTCACCTGGTTCGTGGAGGCACCCCTGTCGGGCCTCACGATCGACCCCACCGAGTTCCACGAGTACGCCATCGTCTTCGACCGTGAAGCCGGCCAGGCCAGTTGGTACATCGACGACCGACTCACCTACGAAGCACGCGACATCGAAGTTCCGCCGACCCTGCGCGTCGGCATGGGGCTGTTCACACTGCATCCCCTGCACGACGGACGCAGCGTCTCACTGCGCGGCCAGGGCATGGCCGGGCAGTGGCGCAACCTCCGGGTGCCCGAGCGGGCCTGACCCCTTCGGTACGGCCGAACGGCATGCGCTGTGCGCCCGGTGCCGATACACCGGGCGCACAGCGCAGTTCCCCCTCGGTAACCGGTCAGCGGGTCCCGACCGCGGCCCGCACGGCGCGCCGGGCCATCGCGGCGTCATCGTGCAACCGTCGTAGCAACAGCCGTTGTTCCTCGCCGGCTGCCATACCCCCCGCTCCGCCCCCCGGACCGGACTCACGGATCGTGCGCTGCACCGCCGTTTCGTAGGTACGGATCTCCCGCGTCAACACCAACATCAGGTTCACGAGGAACGCATCACGCGCCGCCGGGCCCTCCCGCTGCGCCAGTTGGCTGATGTGTCGACGGGCGGCCGGAGCATCCCCGAGAACGGACCAGAGGGTCGCCAGGTCATAGCCCGGTAGGTACCAACCCGCGTGCTCCCAGTCGACGAGGATCGGACCGGTGGGCGACAGCAGGATGTTGGACAACAGGGCGTCGCCGTGGCAGAACTGGCTCATGCTCTGGCGCCCGCCCGCCTGGGCCAGGCCGTGCAACAGCTTGTGAAGGTCCCCGAGGTCACGGTCCGTGAGAAGCCCGAGCTCGTGATAGTGCGCGATGCGTGAGGTGTAGTCGAGCGGACGGTCGAACACCTCGGCGGGAGGGCGCCAGTTGTTCAGCCGACCGAGCGAGCCGAGGACCGCCCGGATGTCGGCACGCGGCGGCGCTTCGGACGGGTGGCGGACCAGGGCCGCGGGACGGCCGGGCATCCGCTCGATCACCAAGGTGCAGTTGTCGGGGTCGGCGGCGATCAGCCGCGGGGCCCGGACCAACGGGCGATGCCGCACGAAGGTCCGGTAGACCGCTATTTCGTGCCGGAACCGCTCGACCCAGACGGGCGAGTGGTCCAACAGGCACTTGGCGACGGCGGTGGCGCGACCGGTGGTGCCGACGATGAGTACGGAACGTCCGCTGCGGCGCAGCACCTGGACCGGATTGAACTCCGGGCAGATCCGGTGCACGGACGCCACGGCCATGCGCAGTTGAGCTCCCTGCGGACCGGACAGATCAAGTCTCCCGCTCAGCTGGCCGCCGACCACGGCCGGCCGACGCATCCGGGTCGCCGCGTGCACGGGTCCGGAGTACGGTCCGGTGCCCACCGGGACGGTGGCGCGCTGCGGCCGGTGTGGCGCGGACACGGAGGACGATGCTGTGTACATGGGGGTGACAGATCCCTTCGCGCGCCGACAGTCTGCAAGCGCTGCCCCGTCCCGACAACGCGATCGCATCCTGGGGAATGCGACCGGTTGCCGGGCCGGGGTGGCGCGTTCCTACGTCACACCAGCGCACGGGTGGCACACCATCTGGCGGACCCTGGCGAAACCCTGGCGAATAGTCGCCACCCCCCTGACGGAGGGTTACTGTCGACTCAGCCGAGAACCTGGGGGCTTGACGTGACCGGAGTACCCAACACCCGTCTGTGTGACCTGTTCGGCCTGGCCGGCTGGTCCAAAGGCGAACTCGCAAGACTCGTGAACCGGCAGGCGGCGGCCATGGGCCATCCCCAGCTGGCGACCGACACCTCGCGGGTACGGCGCTGGATCGACATGGGGGAGACCCCGCGCGACCCCGTGCCCCGGGTGCTGGCGGCTCTGTTCACCGAGCGGCTCGGCCGTGTCGTGACCATCGAGGATCTCGGCTTTGCACGGAACGGGCGAGCGGGTAAACGGAAGGGCGCGCAGGGAGCGGACAACCCTGACGGCCTTCCCTGGGCGCCCGACCGGACGGCGGCGGTCCTCACCGAATTCACGGGAATGGACCTCATGCTCAACCGACGCGGCTTGGTGGGCGCGGGCGCCGCGCTCGCCGCAGGAACTGCCCTCAGCAGCGCCATGCACGAATGGCTGCACACCGACCCCGCACTGGCCCGAGACGTCCCCTACACCGACAACCCCCTGCACGCGGACCCCGCGGGCTACGACCGCTACGAGGCCGCACCCATCGGGTCGCAGGAGATCGAGGCGCTGGAGCGTTCCGTCGACATCTTCCGTGCGTGGGACGCCTCCCGCGGTGGCGGACTCCAACGCAAGGCCGTCGTGGGTCAGCTCAACGAAGTGGGCGGCATGCTCGCCTACCGGCATCCCGAACACCTACAGCGACGACTGTGGGGGGTCGCCGCGAACCTCGCCGTACTCGCCGGCTGGATGTCCCACGACGTCGGCCTCGAACCCACCGCCCAGAAGTACTTCGTCATCGCGGCACACGCGGCCAGAGAAGGCGGAGACCGCCCCAGGGCAGGAGAGGCGCTCTCCCGTGCCGCCCGGCAGATGGTCCACCTGGGGCGTCCCGATGATGCGCTCGACCTGATGAAGCTCGCCAAATCAGGCTCGGGCGAGGAGACGTTGCCCCGCACCCAAGCCATGCTCCACACCATCGAGGCGTGGGCCCAGGCGGCGAAGGGTCAAGGGCAGGCGATGCGGCGAACGCTGGGCGAGGCGGAGGAGCTCTTCGTCTCCGACAAGGGGGACGTACCAGCACCGAGTTGGATGCAGATGTTCGACGAGGCCGATCTGCACGGGATGGAAGCCCTGGCGTACCGGACCCTGGCCGAACACGAGCCCGCCGCTGCCACAATCGCCCAGAACCATGCCAAGCAGGCGTTGGAGCTGCGGGCGGGCGGGCGTCAGCGGTCGAAGATCTTCGACTACATTTCGCTGGCGTCCGCCTGCTTCATCGCGGACGACCCCGAACAGGCCGATCGTTATGCCAGGTTGGCGCTTGTGTCGATGGGCGAGACCTCGTCGCATCGCACCTGGGACCGGCTGCGGGAGATGTATCGACTCACCGGGCAGTACTCGGGCCATGGAAAGATCGAGGACCTGCGTCAGGAGATCAGGCTCGCGCTGCCCAACAGTCCCTCTCTAAGGGCGAGAAGCGTCGACATCTGATCCGATCCCTGCCCCGAGCTGCGGTCGCCGCCTGCGGAGTGATTGCTGCCGTCAGGGGCAGACCTTGGCCACGAGGACGCAGGCGTCATCCATGCGGTTGTCCGTGCCACACGCCTCGACCACGATCCGGACGCATTCTTGGGCGTCTTGGGCTTGAGCGAGACGTGGTGCCAACGCCAACAGGCGATCTGCTCCGTCGTTCTCGTCGGCCGCATTCTTGCGGGTGAGACCGTCCGTGTGGAGAACGAGGAGGTCTCCGGGCAGGAGGGTCACTTCCGCTTGCTCGTACTCGGCGTGGGAGGTGGCACCGAGCAGCACTCCATCGGGCCGTGACAAGGCACGCCCCGTCCCGTTGCGGAACAGCAGGGGGACGGGGTGGCCGGCCTGCGCCCAGGACACTGTCCGGTTCATGGGATCGAAGCGGCAGCAGACCGCGCTTCCCAGCGCGGGCTGTGTCGATGTCTCCAGGAGCCGGTTGGCGTGCCCGAGCACCTCGCCCGGCTCGATTCCGGCGACGCCGAGGCCACGCAGCGCACCGAGCAGCAGAGCCATGGTGGAGGTGGCCGCCACCCCGTGTCCGGTGAGGTCTCCCACGCTGAACATCGACTGACCGGAGGGAAGCTGGAGGGCGTCGTACCAGTCGCCGCCGATCAGAGCGCTGTTCACGGAGGGCAGGTAGTGCGCTGCCAGGTCCAGCCCTGCCGTGTCGCCCAGCGGAAGGTGAACGGAGCTGCGCCAGGGCGGCAGTACGGCCTCTTGGAGTTCCACCGCGAGCCGGTGCTCGGTCTGCTCGAAGTGCTGTTGTCGGTGGAGCGAGTCACGGCTCTCACGGACCGCCCGCTCGCTGCGTCGCAGTTCGCTGACATCGCGGAAAACCGCCCACATGGAGGCGGTTGAGCCATCGGGGTCAAGAACGGGTTCGCCCGTCATATGGACCGTACGAACCCGGCCGTCGGCGCGCACCAGGCGGAACTCCCCGTCGATGGGGCGTCCGTCGACCAGACATGCGGTGACCATCGCCGTCAGCAACGACTGGTCCTCGGCGAACACGACCGAGGGCAGTTCGTCGAGGGTCATGGGCCCCCGCTGCGGTGAGCGGCCCATGATGTGGAACAGCTCGTCGGACCAACTCACCTCGTCCGTGAGGAGATTCCATTCGGCGCTGCCCACGCGGCTCAGGAGTGAGCCGGTCCGTTGGTCGTCGCGCCCGGGGAGTGATCGGTCGACATGGCCCGCGACCTCCGGGCGGGGCAACCCTTCCTTCAGCTGACCCAGATGAGTGCCCAGGTCGTCCAGTTGGTGGACGGCGAGATCGCAGAGCGCGCGCTGCCACCTGCCCGCCGGGTCGTCCAGGTCGACGACGGCGTCGCGGCGTACGGCGTCCACATCGCCCCTGAGCCGGTGCGTCCGGGTGATCAAGGCGTCGACGGCGCCGCGCTCTGGAGGCTGCGCGGCAGGACGGTCCGCGAACACATGGGACGGCATGTCGTACTCCGATACAGGCGTGGCCGGGGGGCCAGGTCTGAGACACGGTCTGAACAGTGGACCGTTACGACTCTTGCACAGGGAGCGATGGCCCGTAAGGGATTTGGCAACACTCGATGTGGTGGTGCCCCGGTCATATGCTACTGGTAGGTCCGGCTCGGAGCGGAGGACCCTGGCTGGCCACCGCCCCCACCGTTTTATCCGCTGGCAGAGACGCGAGCAAGGCGGATTCCAGCTGATTCAGGCGCATTCCTGACTGTCGAGTTTCAACCCTTGGACATGGCGGGCAGACCGCCCGTGTTCACCAGGACGTCGCTCTCACGTGTTCTCCCGGGTCTCCCCGTTCGAACGCGACGGTGTTCCGGAGCCGAACGCGGCGATCCCTACGACGGCCAGACCTCCCGAGCGCCGCGTTCTGTCGCCGAGATCCCGGGATTCCATGACCCCGGAAGCAGGGCTCGACTCCCGCGCGGGCGTCGCACGGGTCTGCACCGACCCTGAAGTCGTCCGGCTCAGCGGGCGATGGCCATGCCGAAGGGCACCGGTCCCAGTGCGCGTACCAGATCGCCGATCATCAGCACGAAGGACTCGGGCCCCCGGGCCGTACGTACGCCTCCGAGGTCGATGATCCACTCCGGAGGCGGCCCACGATCTTCCGTTCTAGTGAGGTTAGGCTGCCCTAAATTGGTGCTACTGTCCCGAGACACATTCGGGCTGGTTAGGGGAGGCGGGCGAGCATGGGGCACGGCTGGGAGGGTGTGGTCCTCAAGCTGATGCGCGGCAAGGACTTCGCGTTCACCGTGAGCGGGGTCGAGCAGGTCACCGAACGCTTTCGGCGCGTGCACTTCACCGATGGCGGCATGCTGGCGCAGACCGGTGTCCACCCGACCATGTGGGTTCGGGTCTGGTTCGACAACGGCGACAAGCCCCATCAGCGGGCCTACACCCTCGTGGATCCCGATTCCGAAGCAGGCACCTTCAGCATCGAGTTCGCCCTGCACGACGGGCGGGCCAGCGACTGGGCGCGCTCGGCGAAGGTGGGCGACCGCGTCGACGCCACCCTCCAAGGCACCGGATTCACCGCCCCCGCGCCGCTCCCGAAGCGCCTCTTCGTCATCGGCGACCCGGCGTCCCTCCCCGCGATCAACTCCCTCCTCGATGCGCTACCGGACACTCCCGCGACGATCTGGTTCGAGACCGGCGACGTGGTCGAGGAAGAACTGCCACTGAGGTTGCACGCCGACCGGCATGAACTGCGCCGGGTTCCACGCAAGGAGCGCGGTGCCCATCTGGTGGCACAGGTCAAGGAGTCGCTGCCCGAACTGATCGACGACCCCTCTGGCGCGTATGTCTGGGTCGCCTGTGACACCGCCACCACGCGGTCGCTCTCGTCGTACCTCCGCAAGGAACTCGCACTGCCGAAGGACCGCATCCACACCCTGGGATACTGGCGCGCTGCCTGACCGCCCAACACCTGCGGATGTCTGTCCTGGTCGGAGCGGCCGATCTCTTCCCGAGCTGGCACTCATCCGCCAGGTGTTATGGGCGGGAGTGCACGGGGGTCGTTGGCGGGGAAGGGTGGAGGAGTGACGGATGCTCCTCGGTTCACCCTGGCCAGCGTGGTCATCGACTGCCGCGATGCACATGCCCTCGCCGCCTTCTACGGGCGATTGCTGGGGTGGGAGGTCACCGCCAGCGAACCCGACTGGGTCCAGTTGCGCTCCCCGGACGGGGGCCCTGCGCTCTCCCTCCAGGGCGAGGCGGGCTATGTCCCGCCCCGATGGCCCGAGGAAGTAGGTGAGCAGCAGAAGATGCTGCACCTGGACATCCATGTCGATGATCTGGAGGTGGCAACCCGGCGTGCGGTCGCCCTGGGGGCAAGGGAGGCTGCCGGCCAGCCACAGGACGATGTCCGGGTCCTCTTCGACCCCGCTGGCCATCCCTTCTGCCTCTTTCTTCACACCTGAACGGTGAATGTAATACTCACTTCATGAGTTCACGTATGACGACCCGGGATCGGCGAGGGCGACGGGAACGGGGCCCGACCGTGCGGATCGCACGGGCGACCGCCCGGGACGCCAAACGCCTCACCGCGATGGTGCGCCGCTCACGCGCCTACGAGGGCGGCTATGCGTCGATGGTCGCCGGGTACCGGGTGGGGCCCGACTACATCGAAGCGCACTCGGTGCACATCGCGATCGGCGAGGACGACGCAGTGCTCGGGTTCTATGCGCTCCTCCTCGACCCGCCGGAGCTCGATCTGATGTTCGTGGCGGACCGGGCCCAGGGGCTCGGTGTCGGACGCCAGCTGATCACCCACATGATCACCGAGGCGCGAAGCGCCGGCCTCGCTGCCGTTCGTGTCGTCTCCCACCCCCCGGCCGAAGGCTTCTACCGCAGCGTCGGCGCCCAACGCACGGGCACCGTCGCCGCGCAGCCGTCCGTGGTGAACTGGGACCGGCCCGAGTTGATGTTCCATCTCGACCGCTTCGACGAGGCCTACTCCACCACGTCCAGCTAGCCGCCGTGGAGCGCGGGGCGAGCAGCTGCCCGCCCCGCACATCGGCCGGCCCACGTCAGTCGTTCACACCACCGCTCCCGTTCCGCGGTCCTTTCGCTTCGTCCCCGTCGGCCGGGAACGCGGTCGATCGGGATAGCGATGCTGGAGGCCAACGGCGATCGGCATCGCGGTGAAGACGGTCGACGCCATGCCCGCCACGACTCCCACGAGCAGGGCGATGGAGAAGTCGGTCAAGGAGTCCCCACCCAGTACGGCGAGCGCAATTAGGACGAACAGCGCACCCATTCCCGTGTTCACGGTACGGGGAAGCGTCTGTGCGACGGCCTTGTCCGCAAGCTCCGGCCATGCGCCGCGCGGTGCCGCGCGGCGCAGTTCTCGGAGTCGGTCGAGGACCACGACCGTATCGTTGACCGAATATCCGACCACGGTGAGCAGGGCCGCCAGGAACACGCTGTCCACCGGCTTGCCCAACCAGGCGAACAACCCCACCACCAGCAGGACGTCCTGGACCATTGCCGCTACCGCCGCCGTTGCGAAGGTCCAGCGGAACCGTACGGTCAGATAGACCAGTTGCGCTGCCACGGCCACCGACAACGCGATCAGCGCGTGTTGGCGCAACTCGCTGCCGAGGCTCGGCCCGATCGTGTCGTCCCGTTCGACCGCGACCTCGCCGACGGCCTTCTCCAATGCGCCGCGGACCTTCTCCTGCTCCTCGTTGTCGAGCTCTCCGGTACGTACGGTGATGGACTGCTCGCCCGTCGCCTGCACCACGGCCCGCGGGAAACCCGCGTCCGCCACGGCCTGCCGGGCGATGTCCGCGTCCACCGGGCGCTCCGCCGCGTACTGGATCTGCCGCCCGCCCGTGAACTCGACGCCGAACTCCAGGCCGCGGACGCCGATGCCGCCCAGAGCGAACAGCAACAGCGCTGCGCAACCGCCGAGCCAACGGCGCCTGTTCCGCATCAGTCGCGGCGGGCGCTTCGCCAGAGCTGCCCTTACCCGTCCCGTCAGCGTCAGACCGGTGATCGCGGGCCTCTTGCGCACCCAGCCCCGACGCAGTGCCCACTCGGCGAGCAGCCGGGTGATGAGCATCGCCGACACCAGGGACACCACGACACCGATCGCGAGCGTCACCCCGAATCCCTTGACCGGTCCGATGGCGAAGACGAACAGCAGGCCGGCGGCGAGCAGGGTCGTCACATGGGAGTCGGCGACGGCGCTCCACGCCTTGTCGAATCCGACGCGCAACGGACGCCGTAGATCCATCGCTCGGTCCGGGGAGCGCAGATACTCCTCCCGTGCGCGTTCGAAGACCAGCACATTCGCATCGACGGCGATACCGATCGCCAGGACGAATCCGGCGAGTCCCGGCAGGGTCAGCGTGGCGCCGAGCGCGACGACCGCGGCGTACGACATCAGCCCGTACAGGGTGAGTGCGATGGTGGCGAGCAGTCCGACCAGCCGGTACACGGCGATGATGAACACGCCGGTACAGATCAGACCGATCACGGCCGCGAGTGCGCTCGCCTGGATGGCTTCCTTGCCGAGTGTCGGTCCGACCACGCTCTGTTCGATCGTCGTCACCGGAACGGGCAGGGCGCCTCCCTTGACCAGGGCCGCCAGATCACGCGCCTCCTCGGCGCTGAAGCCACCGGTGATCTGGGCGTTCCCGCCGCTGATGCCCGCTCCGCACTGCACTGACTGTTCCATGCCGGGAGCCGACACGATCGCGTCGTCCAGGACGATCGCGACCCGCCGCGCCGGATCACCAGGTGCTGCGCAAGCGGCCTCTCCGGTGATCCGTGCCCAGTCCTTGCCGCCACCACGGAAGGAGAGGTCGACCGTCCAGCCACGACCGGACTGGGCGTCCAGGACGGCGGAAGCGTCCTTGACCCCCTCGCCGGTCAGCCCGGGCGGTGCCAGCCGCAGAAAGCTGCCGGATGCGTCCGGATCGGGCAGGACGCGTGATCCGTCCGCTGCGGGACCGCTCTTGGGTCCCGCAGTCATCTCCTGTACGGGGTGGAAGGTGAGCTGCGCGGTACGGCCGATGACCTCGGCTGCTTCACGGGGGTCGCGTACTCCGGGCAGTTCGACGACGATGCGCTGTTCACCGGAGCGGGCCAGCGACGGTTCCGACACTCCCAGGGCGTCGACGCGTTGCCGAAGCACTTCCAGTGCCCGGTCGGTCGCTGCGGCGTCGGCCTTCACGGTGGGGGAATCCCGGGTCTCCAGGACGATGCGGGTGCCACCTCGTAGATCGAGTCCGAGGCGGGGCGGGTTGGTCAGAGCCACACCGACCGACAGGGCGATGAGGACGAGCGCCAGAAGGGCGCGCCAGAACGTGGCGCGACGAGACATGAGGACTCCACGGGCAGCGCGCAGAGCGCCGACGGGCGCCTGCGGACAGCGGAAAGGTCAAGGAGCACCTGCTCGGGCACCCCGGCACGGTCGTGCGGCGGGGTGGGCAGGTGCTGAAGGACGTCAGCTGCTCGGTGTGGAGGGCGGTGCGCGGGTGTGTCGCGGGCTGTACGGGGAACCGGGCGGTGCGCGCTCCTGGCGCGGTCCGACGGAGGCGTCACCGACCGACGGGCGCGGGAAGTCGAATGCGACCGGTCCGGCCGGGGCGGGGGGCGCGAGGAGCAGTCGGGCGCCGGTGTCGACCGCCACGGCCTCCTCGACGCCGGTGCGCACCAGACGGCGCACCTCGGAATCGGTCTCCTGATGGGGTGAACCGGTCCGGGAGGTTTCGGCGCGGACGGGCATCATGGGGCCGACGGGCGCCGTGTGAGTGGTGGTGACGCCCGTCGTGTGCGGGACGCCGACCAGGACCGAGAAGGTCCCCCAGACGGCGAGCAGGACCGATGTCAGCGCTGCCGCGACGAGGAGTCGGGTGCGTGCGTGCATCGCCATCCCCTCCCGTCGCGATCCCTTGTTGACCTTCACCATAGGCGACGCCCCGGTGGGGACGACAGCGATGCCCTTGCCACCATTGCGCCTCGCTCCATGAGGGCGAACGGCCGGTGGCCCCCATCCGTCGAAGGGGGCCACCGATGGTGCTCGCTGTGTCAGAACACGCTCAGGCCGTACAGGCCCAAGGGCTCGGTGACGGGCTGGTAGAAGGTCGTCCCGCCCACCGAACAGTTGCCGCTGCCGCCGGAGAGCAGTCCGTGTGCCGTGGAACCGGAGAACAGCGGGCCGCCGCTGTCGCCGGGCTGGGCGCAGACATTGGTCTGGATCAGGCCGTAGACGAGCTGTCCGCCGCCGTAATTCACCGTGGCGTTGAGACCGGTCACCCGGCCGCTGTGGTAGCCCGTGGTGGAGCCGGTGCGCTCGACGAACTGACCGACGGCGGGGGTGCCCGCGTTGACGATGTCCCGGTACGTGCCGTTGTACAGGTAGACGCGGCCGTCGGCGGCGGCGCGGTTCGCATGCCGGATGATGCCGTAGTCGTCGACGGGGAAGCTGGAGGCCACGGTGGTGCCGAGCAGCACGGTGTTGGCCGGGTTGGTGTACCAGGTGCTTCGGCCGTTGGTGCAGTGTCCCGCGGTGAGTGCGTAGTAGATCCCGGCGCGGACCGCGTTGAAGCCGAGGGAGCACCGGGCCCCGGTCGAGTAGATGGCCTCGCCGCCGGCTATCAGTCTGTTGAAGGTGCCGGCGGTCCGTTTGATCTCCAGGGTGCCGGCCCGTGCGCCTGCGGTCTCCTTGAGCTGGGCCAGCTGTCCGGTCGTGACCCGTTGGTCGGCGGTAACGACGATCTTGCCGCTCTTTTGGTCCGTGTACCAGGCCGTGCCCGCGACATCGGCTTCGAGGACCGCTTCACTGGCCTGGGCGAGCTGCGCCGATGTGGCCCGCGCCGTGCCGCTCGGTTCGGCGACCGCGTGGGGCGCGGCCAAGGCGGTGACCGTGACCAGGCTGGCGGTGACCGCGACCATACGGGCGCGTCCGGTGAAGGAGCCGAGGGGTAAGAGTCGCTTCAGTTTCACTGCAACCTCCGATGGAGATCGAGGGGCCCGGTGGGAGGACGGGCCCTGGGCAGTGCGATCGACAGACTCTCCGACCGGTGTGGTCATGAGCCTGTCAATCGACGTGTTGGTGATCCTCGGGTCGCGAAGTGCGGTAGGGCAAGTTCGCTTTTCGGGCACCTATCACGTGATGAGTGACGTTCGGCCGGAGTGGCCGGATCAATGCATGACCCACGAATGGCGGCGTGCGGAAATGGTGGGTCGGTCCTGACGCGACGTAGTCGCTTCCACCCTTTTGTTGGTGTACGAGCAATTGGGTTGCCTTCTGCCCATGGCATGCATTTCATGGGGGAGTGCTCTTTGGCTCGGAAAGCAGGAAAGCCTCGTGGTTCAGCCAGCTCACAAGCTGATCGACGGTGGATCGTCAATCGCCGAGCGGGT
Source organism: Streptomyces sp. NBC_00690 (assembly GCF_036226685.1). NCBI lineage: Bacteria > Bacillati > Actinomycetota > Actinomycetes > Kitasatosporales > Streptomycetaceae > Streptomyces > Streptomyces sp. NBC_00690. The sequence goes on along the minus strand of NZ_CP109009.1, from coordinate 498,878 downwards.
ACGGCTCGGTGTTTGGTGTCCCTCGAAGAACGCGCGTCCGGTGGTGCCCCGGCTTCATATGGTCAGTGTCGCGTCGCTGTATGCACCAAGGCGCGGTGCTCCGCGGTGTCCGGTGGCGGGATGACGTCCTGCTCCCATGAAGGTCGCGCGTGAAAGGCACTCACCGGTGCCGGTGAGCCCGTGACGTACTGGGCCCCTTGCCCCGCTATGCCCGATTGGTGCTCTGACCTGTTCTGCGCGCGTCCACCACTTTCGGGCGCTCCATCACCCGGCTTCACGCTGACCGAGCCACCTTCCTCACACCAGCCGCAACCGTCTGGCCGCGATGCCCACCCGCACGGTCTGGCCCCACGTCAGTTCCAGCGCATCGCTCTCGATGCCGTCCCCGAAGGCGACGAGACGGTCGGACTCCACGGTGAGCCGGAGCTCCTCCGCGCCGGCCAGCGTCCCCTCGATCAGCCGGGTGCCGGTGGCGGGCGAGGGCCACGCCTCGCGCACGAACCACAGCAGCCGGGGATCGGCCGGAGCGGGGAGCGGCAGTGCGCTGCTCCTCTCCTGCCAGAGCGAGCGCAGCCAACCCGTCGACCCCGTGCCGGTTCCCACCAGCACACCCGAGGACGCCTGCGTCTCCGGATCGGTGGCTGCGGAAGGCGTGAGGCGGTAGCGAGCGCTCTGATGGCCCGGACTGCCGAAGTAGATCTCGTTCAGGGCGCACAGTCGCTCACCGTTGTCGGCCGCGGCCTCCACCATGGTGAGTTCATCGATCGCGGGGCCGCCCGCGGCGGCTGCCGACAACAGCCGGGCGGTGTCACGCGGGCGGTGCCGCACCAAGGTCCCGAGACCTCGGCCGGGCTCGGTGTCGATGCCCACCACCGGCTGCTCCGAGAGGTACTTCGCCGTGTTGGCCACCAGCCCGTCCGCCCCCACCACCACGACCACGTCCTCGGGTCCGAAGAGGAACCGGTCAAGGTCGGTTCGCTCCAGGCGGGCCTGGCGCCAACTCGGCGGAATGGCGGCCTCTACCTCGCTGAGCGAGAGCTGTTTTCTCCGGTGCCGCGCGACCACGTCGTCGATGCCACGTCCGCGCGACGAGAGGAAGAACTCGGCCTGGCCATGGGTGCCGTGGCGGGCGAGCAACTCCTCGTACTCACTCGTCCGGTGGACCACCACTGCCCGAGGAGCCAGGCTCACCTCCGGTCTCCTGTGGGTGGAGCCGGGATTTCGTGGCCGGTGCTACCGGCGGCGCCCAGCTTCGCGAGCAGTCCGGTGAGGACGTCGGGGGAAATGGTGAGACTGTCGATGCGCGGCAGATTCTCGGCGAGTCGTGATCCGGTGAGGGCGTGCAGCGTTGCCGCGTCCACCTCGGAGTGGACACGCAGCCAGGCCGACTGGGCGTCGGCGCGTGCTTCTCCTGCTGCGCGCGTCGCCTCTGCCTGCGCCGTCGCGAGCCGCACGGTGCGCAGGGCCTCCGCCTCGGTTCGCACTCCGTCGGCAGCTGCCTTCTCCTCGGCCTCGCGGCGGGCGTTCGTGCCGCGCTGCTCGACCAACAGTTCCTCCTGCCGGGCCAATTCGATCTTGCTGGCCAACTCGTTCTCGGCAATCGCGCGTTCGCGCTGGACGGCATTGGCGCGCCGCTCGTAGGTGGCTCGATCCGCATCCTGTTGGATCTGTTCGCGCGCCGGGGTGCGCAGGGCCCGTTCCACCTCCGGTTCGGGTCGGATCGCCACCACCCGGACGGCGACGAGTGCGATACCGGTGGCCGAGAGCCGGGGTTCGTCCCCGAGCCCGTCGGCGATGCGTCCCCGCACTGCTGAGACCCCGTCAACCAGCGCGGCGGACAAGGGCGTACGGGCGAGCACATCCAGTGCGTGCTGCTGGGCGGTCTCAGTCAACAGGGTGGAGATCTGCGGGAGCGGTGCGCCGCGCCACGCTCCGGTGTCGGGATCGATCGAGAAGTCGATCCGCTCGGCCGCAACGGCCGGATCGGCGATGCGGTACGTGACCGTTGCCTGGACGGTCACGTCCTGGAAGTCCGCGGTGCGTGCGTGGAAGACCATGGATTCTTCCCGATCGTCGACCGGGACTTCGCACAGGGCGGCGGTCAGAGCGCGAAACCAGAAGCTCAACCCCGTCCCGTCGTGGACGAGTTGACCCCTGTGATGGTGGCGAATGTGCGCGGTTGGTGTCGAGCGAAGATGACGCCAACCGAATCGCCGAACGATGTCAGCCATGCCTACCCCCCTTTTTTCGTCTCTCTGACGATAGCCGCGAGGAGGCTTATCGTCAAGTAGACGAGATGAGGGGCTCTGGTTGCACGGTTCACGTGGTCGCCGCCCTGCCCAACGGCCGGAAAGTGTCGCTAGGTTGGCGTCATTTCGCCATGCTGAGGAGTTCATCGAGAAACGTGCCACGATGGAAAGGGAAAAGGTCGCCGAATGCGTGGGGTAGGGGAAGAGCATGGCAGCGGTTGAGCGCCGAGGGGGCGTTAAGTACGGGCGGATTCTCTCATTGGGGACATTGCCGGGAGCGGCTACCGCCCTCACCGCTACGATTGCGGTGTATATGACATTGGTGGCATGGGGAAACATCTCTGATTTCGACACCAACAGACAATTCGTCCGCCATGTCCTGGCGATGGACACCACATTCAAGGACGAAGACGTCATGTGGCGCGCCATCGAATCCCGAACCATCAGCGATATCGCCTATGTTGCGATTATTGTCTGGGAGACGCTGGCAGCCCTGGTCCTCGCCGCGGCGACCTGGCTGTGGACGAAGAGCCTGCGCAGGGGCGACTTCCGGCGGGCCAGGAAGACCACCACCTTCGGCCTGACGATGACCCTGCTCCTCTTCGGGCTGGGATTCATCGCCATCGGGGGCGAGTGGTTCCAGATGTGGCAGTCGCCGCAGTGGAACGGACTGGAGCCGGCGGGCCGCAATGTGATGATGGCCGCGGTGGTCCTCATCGTGATCCATCTGCCCGGAGTCCGAGGTAACCACGAGCGCACGGCGCACCGTTGAGGAAGGCGCGAGGGACCTTGCAGATTGCCGATCAGCCGTTGCACGCATAGCTGAATCGGCCGATCGCACGCTCGGTCGAGGGGGAGAGGATCTGGAGTTCGGCGCTTGCGCGGTACGCACCCGTGCCGTGGAACGTCCAGAGCAGGTGCAATCGAGCGGTCTTCTGCCCACGGGCCAAGGTCTCCCGCAATTGCCCCGAACGCGTTCCATCGCTGCGCACCCAGCGGTAGTGAAGCGTTCCGGGGTGTCCGTCGGTGCGCACCTCGGCGACGAGGTCGGCGGTGCTGTCACAGCCGATGGCGGTGGAGCGGGGGTCCACCGAGACGCCCTCCACCGCCAGGGAGCTGCCGTAGCGCTGCCAGGCGAGGAACGACAGGACAAGAGCCAGTACGGTCGCCGCCAGGGCGTACCGGCGCAGCCCTCGCGCACGGGCGTGCCTGCGCCCGTGCGGTGCGGCGGTGCCCTGGCGGTCGGCCGAATGGGCGCCGTGCCACACGGCTGTGGCGATGGAGGGGGCGGGGACGCCCGGGGGCGAGGCCGTCACCCCCGGTCCGAACCGCAACACCTCGCCCTCCACCCGGTCGGGCTGTACGGCACCCCAGGGGAGCGGCTGCACCAGAGTGGGACGGTCGATCCCGTGCGCGGCGCGCGGCCCTTCGAACCAGTGGCTCCCCAGAGCGGTCGCACTGTAGTCGTCCCCGCCGGGCCCTGGTTGGGGCCCGGGAGAACCATCACCCTGGTGCCCTCCACGGTACGGAGGCGGTGGCTCGTTCATTGGAGGGCGCACCCCCGTGTGATCTGGCGGGTGGATTCCCCGCTGGTCGCATTCGGCTGTGTCGTGGCACGAACGCCCAGGTAGCAGCCCGTCCCCTGAAAAGCGTGACTGGGGGTGAGGGCGTACTCCTGGGCGCCCTGCAAAGTGAAGCTCTCCGACCCCTCGGCCATCCCGAGTTCGCCCGGGACATCGCCGGTGTACCAGGTGACGACGACGGTGACGGTGCCCGTCCCATCGGTCAGCACGCTGATGGCCGCGTCCGCGACAGGCCCTCGGCGCCGCTGTTGGAAGGAATTGACCGCCACCGAGCGGACCCGAACCGGGGGCGTGGCCGATGCCGAGGGACTCGGACGAGTGCTCGGCGGCGGGCTCACCGAGGGGGAAACCACCGGCGCGGACGAGAACTGTGGCGTCGAGGGCACGGGCGCAGCCGTTTCGGACGCGGAAGCCTCGGGCCCGGTGCTCAGCGACGATGAGGGCGTCGGCGACGGTGAGGAGATCTCCAGCAGCGAAGGCGAGGGCTCGGGGGGCCCGGAACTCTGCGCTTCGGCGGTCGGTGCCGCAGGTGTCGACTCGGGGGACGCGCTGGTGGTGGCGAGGTTCTGGGCGCTCGCCCGCACCGGGGTGCTGGCGGCCGATTCCTGGACGATGATCAGGGCGAGCAGTCCGGCGAGAACGGCGAGTGCCACGGCCAGGGCGAGGGCACTGGCCAGAACTCCCCGGAGCGCCGAGGTGAGGTCACGACCGGAACCAGGACCACCGGGAACGAGCCCGCCTTCCGTAGGATCGGGCCGCCGGAGTGCGGTGGTAGCCAGTTCGGTGGTGCCTTCCGCCTCGCCGGCGAAGGGGAACAGAAGGGGCAGCAGTGCGGCGAGGGCCGCGAGTTTACGCTGTCCCCGCTCCTCCCACTCGGGCCCGTACGCCCGCTGTGCGATCGAATCCAGTTCGGCCACGAACACAGCGGCGTTCGCAGGACGGTCCGCGGGCGACTTTGCCAGCCCCCGCCGGATCAGGGGGCGTACGGCCTCCGGTGCGTCCTCGTCCGGTACCGGCGTTTCGATGTGTTGCAGGGCGAGCTCCGCGAAGTTCTCTCCCGAGTAGGGCTTGTGCCCGGTCAGGCACTCGTAGAAGGTCGCCGTCGCCGCATAGACGTCAGCAGCCGGTGAGGCGGGCTCCCCCTGCCACTGCTCCGGGGCCATGTAGGCCGGAGTGCCGGCCACCTCCACCGTCGATCCGTGGTCCACGGCGATGCCGAAGTCGACCAGCTTGGACGAGCCGTCCGCGGCGACCAGAACGTTGTCCGGTTTGTAGTCACGGTGCACCACACCTGCTCGGTGTGCTGCGGCCAATCCCAGGAGGGAGCCCTTCAGCACCACGAGAGCAGCTTCCGGGCCGGTGGTCGCCCCTTCTTCGCGCAGCAGCGCACGCAGGGCGATGCCGTCGACCAACTCCATCACGATGGCTGCCCCGTGGGGCGACTCGACGTACTCGTACAGTCTGACGACGTGGGGCGAGTCCAGCCCGCCGAGGAGCCGGGCCTCCGCACGGAAGCCTTGGACAAAGCTGGGGTTCGACCTCAGCCGTTCACTGAGGTACTTGATCGCCACTGGTGTCCCGGTGGTGTCATGGACCGCTTGGACGACTCGTCCGCTCGCACCTGAGCCCAGCTCTCGGACATCGGTGTACCCCGGAACCGACCACGTGTTCATCCCGTCCCCCTCGCCGCCCCGGCCGGTGTCCAGCGCGGTCGTCAACGACCGCACGATGACCGGCCCTGGCTGCCGCACGGCATCCACCCGCTCTCCCCACAGCAGACACCATTGCCGACCGCCGCGGTTCCCGCCCCCGCCATGGTTACGTCGAAGGATCTCGGGATGCGTTCCCGCCGGTCTGGATGCAGGGTGGAGTCATGCCCCGGCATCCGCCCGTCATCGTGCAGCCACCCTCCCGCAGCGGTGGTCGCCGGGTGACGGTGAACGGCCGGATCGTGGGATTCGTGTACGGACGAGGCGAACTCGCCGAGTTGCTCCGTGCCGAGCTCGACCCGACTGCCGAGACGATCGATCTCGTGGGCTCGGACCTGATCCAGTGGCGAGGAGGCGGCGCCGACGACTGGTCCGTTCCACGAGACACCTCCCACGGTTCCTGACGACAGCCGCAGTCGAGCACGGCTACACGCTTGTCCCGGGGCCTTCTCCCCACGCGTTGTGGTCCGCCCACGCGAACACGTCTGCCGACGCACCACAACGGATGCAGCGCAGTGCCCCGCGCCGGTCCGCAGTATGGCCCTGGCCCCGGCGACTCGGGGCGTTGGTTCACCGGTGACCCCGCAGGGAAAACCACATTGCCTCCACACTCACGCGATGCATAAGATGCACGATGTGACTGCCGGGTCGGCCTTGTGCCAGAAGCGAGTTGGGTTCCCGGCCTCGGAGTGAATCCGAGGCGGGTGAGAGCCCCGCCTTTCTGTTTTCACACATCCGGCGCTTCGCGCGCTGTTGAGAAGAAAGCCCCCTTGTGCCCCTCATGCGGCACAAGCCCTCACCGAATTGATTCCGCCGTCCATGGTCCGACGGCTTCTCCGGCATGCCCAAGCGCGTCGCGCGCTTTGGTCGGCCGTGCAGAGAAACACGAGAAAGCAGAGCATGCCAAACGATTTCAACCAGCAGATCATCGAGGAGTTCCGGGCCCGAGGTGGCGTCGTCGGCGGCCCGTTTGAGGGGGCGAGACTGCTCCTCCTCACCACGACCGGGGCCCGCTCGGGTGCCAGCCACACCACCCCCGTCGCCTATCTCCCCGACGCCGATGACCGTGTCCTCGTCATCGCCTCGGCCGCTGGCGCACCCCGGCATCCCGCCTGGTACCACAACCTCCTGGCCAATCCGCGTGTCACCGTGGAGGCCGGCGTCTTCACCTACGAGGCCCACGCCACGGTGCTGGTCGGCGCCGAACGCGATGCCGCCTTCGCCCGGGCCGTCGAGTCCGATACGGGATGGGCCGACTACCAGGCGAAGACCGACCGGGTCATTCCCGTGATCGCACTCCGGGAAATCCCCGCCGGCCCGCCCAACATCGCCGCTTCCTCCCCGGGAGAGGCGATCAAGTTGATCCACGAGGGATTCCGCCACGAACTCGCACTGATCCGCGACGAAGTCCGACGATCGGGACCCAGGGTAGGTGCCCAACTGCGGATCAACTGCCTGGCGATGTGCCAGGGGCTGCACAACCACCACACCGGCGAAGACACCATGATGTTTCCGGCGCTCGCCCGACACCACCCCGAAGCCGCTCCCGTTCTGGAGCGCCTCGAACAGGAACACCAGAAGATCGCCGTGCTGATCGAGGACCTCCAACGGGTCATTTCCATCGAGGACCCCGACCCGCTGGTCCTCCTCACCGAGGTCGAGCGATTGACATGGGCCTTGGAGGACCATCTGACCTACGAGGAAGAACAATTGCTCCCGCTCCTCGCCGGATAGGTATCACCCCGGGCGACCGACGCCTCGGACGCAGATGAGTGCCGGTCTCGATCTCCTCGTACCAGGCCCCGGGCGCCTCGTACCAGTCCGGGGTCATGCCTCCCCTGGCGATCCGGCCGCATCCCGCGGTGGCGATGGGGAGGTCCCTCGCTCGGTCCGCCCTCGGTGTTGCTGACGATGCATCGGTCAGCAACACCGAACGGTGGACCGTGCCGTCAGCCTTCGTACCGCGCTGTGCGCCGGGCCAGCACCGCGGCCACGACCAGATACGGAACGGCGAAGAACGCGAACAGCGGACCGTTGGCCAACTGCCCGGACGCCGTCCCGTACACGCCGTACACGATGAGCGTGGTGCAACTGGTACCCCAACCGGCCAACGAGGTCACCGTCGCCCGGCTCGGCCCGGTGATCGTGCCCTGAAGTCGAGCGTCGGCCACCACATCGGCCAACTGGAACACCAGAAAGGCGATGGCGAGTGCGAGGAACCCCCATAGTGCGCCGGCGAGCGCCCCCAACGCCAACAGGAGTGCCGCCAGGGCCAGAAGCCCGCCCATGACCCGCTGCGAGAGCTGCTCCGCCCGCTCCGCCAACAGCCCACCGAGCGTCACACCGACCCAGACGATCAGAACGAACCACGGAATGTCACGGGTCGCCGCACCCATCTCGGCCGCCAGCAGCGGAACATACTCCTCCAATGCACCCCAGATTGAGGTCAACAGTACGGACATGAGCAGGGCGTACCGTACGCCACGCCCGGCCCGGACTTCGGCCAGACCGCTCCTGAGCATTGACCGGGCGGTCCGGGGCCCGGCGGGATGAGCCGTTGCCCCAGCCGCCGTGCGGGAGCGCCGGTGTTCGGGCAGGGTCAGCGCCGCCGCGGAACACAACACACAAGCCAGGACGCTGGCGGCACCCAGCGCCGAGTAGCCGCCCCAGGCGAACAGCGGACCCGCCGCCGCGGTCGCCAGGGCCGTGGCCGTCGTGCTGGCCGCAGCGGCCCGGCCCATCAGCCGCACATACCGCTGCTCGGCGCCCAGGCGTTCCAACTCCTCGTAGGCCAATGCCTCCATCGAACCCGAACGCAGAGCCCCACCACCGGCCCAGAGGACCATTCCCAACGCGAATGAGGCGTACCCCGGTAGGGCGACCCACAGGGCGAATCCCAGCGACGCCAACGCAGGGCCGATGACCAGCATGCGACGTCGGGACACGGTGTCCGCCCACACTCCTGACGGCACCTCCACCAGGAGGCCCGTCAGGGACGTGATGACGAACAGTGATGAGATCTCGGCAGTGCTCAATCCGTGGTCGGTGAAGAGCACCGCATAGACCGGATACAACAGGACGAAATCGTCGAGACCGGCATAGGCGAGCAGCCTGCGCTCCAGACGGCGGACTTCAACGGGTACGGAGGCGCGCGCTGGCACGGGCGCACGAGAAAGCGGCATGGGAAGAATTCCTTCGGCGGGGGAACGGACGGTGGCAGGGTCCACTCGCCCCGGGGGAGGCCCCCGGCATCCCTCGGCCGTTCCCACCCGCCGACCCGCTTCGGGCGATGGGCAACACTCAGACGCGGCGCGCCCGGTCCCCGGCGCGCGCCGCGCCGGACGATCCTCGGTCGAGGATCAATGTCGTTGGTGCATCTCACCAGTGTACGAAGGATCCCGCTGCCCGGAGCGGAGAGCCCTCACTCCACCCGTGTTCCTGGCCATCGCCACCCCACCGGCGATGAGTGCCAGTACCACCAGGAAAGCACTCACCCACAACGGCGAGCGATAGCTCCCGGTCGTGGCGATGGCGACCCCGCCGAACCACGGCCCGAGAGCGGCCCCCACATTGAACGAGGCTGTCGCATAGGAACCTGCCAGGGTCGGTGCCGTGTGGGCTGCTGCGAGCACCTGGGCGATCATCGTCGACCCGACGGCGAATGACAGCGCGCCCTGGATGAGTACCAGCGCGAGAGCCACCACGAGATGGTTCGCCCACCAGGCGAACACCGCCCAGCCGATGCCCAGGGTGACCGTGCCGTAGCAAAGTAGCGGCCACGGCCGTACGTCGGAGATTCGACCGGCGACGGTCACCCCGAGGAACGACCCCAGACCGAACAGTGCCAGGACACCCGGTACCCAAGCGGAGCCCAGGGCCGTGACATCGATGACTAGCGGGGCGAGATAGGTGAAGGCGCAGAAGGTCGCACCGTTGATCAGGGCACCCACCGACAGGGTCATCAGCAGCCGGGGATCCTTCAGCGCGCGCAGTTCCTGTCGCACTCCGAGAGGTGCCGTGGATGTCCCCGCGTTCGGAACTGCCTTGAGGACGGCGAAGACTGCGGGCACGGAGAGCAGTGCCACGGCCCAGAACGCCGAACGCCAGCCCCACAACTGCCCCAACAGTGCCCCACCGGGCACTCCTGTGACACAGGCCAGGGTGATTCCACCGACCAGGATTGAGGCCGCACGGCCCCTTGCCTGTGTCGGGACGAGAGCGGTCGCAGTGGCGAGGGCCACCGCGAGGAACCCGGCATTGGCGAGCGCTGCCACGATCCGGGTCGCGAGGAGCACCCCGTAGGTGCTGGTCAGTGCGCCCACGACGTGGACCACCAGAAACGTCAACAGGAAGGCGAGCAGCGCGCGCCTACGGGGCCAGCGCATGCTGGCCATGGCCATGAGCGGGGCGCCGACGACCATTCCCACGGCGAATGCCGAGGTCAGGTAGCCGGCTGTCGGAATGGATACATCGAGATCACGGGCGATGTCCGGAAGCAGTCCGGACAACATGAACTCGGACGTCCCTTGGGCGAAGACAGCCAGTCCGAGCGCATACAGAATGAGAGGCACGGCGAAACTCCACAGCCACGATGGAATCGAAGAGGGCAGCGGTGGGCCGCGGGCAGCACCCGAATGGTGTCGAGGCAGACAGCCCCAAGCGCCTCGGGCAGGGCCTGAGGCGTGGAGAGTGTCAGGGCGACAGAGCGGGAAGCCACCGGACGACCGGTGGCGACAGTCTTGAAGCCTCGGGGCTGGACATGCGCACAGGTTATGGACCGCGTTCGTGCGTTGTCCATATGGTTTCTCGGACGGGCTCAGAGCTTGTCCGCCGCCGAGCGGCACTGCGACTGCCTGTGCTGATGCACCCTCATCGGTTCCGTGCCGATTCTCGGCCGAATGTGCACGTCTGATGCGTCCGCAGGCGGCTGCCCCGGACGAGGGTGTCGATTCGGGTGAATACAGCCGGCGAAGAGGGAGGAAGTCGCCGATGCGGGGGAGCGCCAGAGGAAGGGGCCGACGGCCTGGAACAGCCGTCCTTGACGACCGAACACCGAACGACCGCACCGACTGGCGGCGCGTACACATGCCCGCCGAACAAGAGAGGACGGACTGATGGCATTCACTCCGGAGGAGACGGCGTATCTCCAGTCCCAGCCACTGGCACGGTTGGCGAGCACCTCGGCTGATGGACAGCCGGATGTGGTGCCCGTCAGCTTTGAGTTCGATGGAACCCACTTCTGGGTCGGGGGCAGCGGACCGTCCGTCATCCGCACCCGCAAGTTCCGCAACGTCCGCGGAGGCAACGACAAAGTCGCCCTGGTCATCGACGACATGATCTCCTTCGACCCCTTCGTCGCACGGTGCATGCGGATCTACGGCCGGGCCGAGGAGCCCTTTGAACGGGTGGGGCGGGTCGGTCACGGCACCTATATGCGCATCGCCCCCACGGTCAGTTGGAGCTGGAACCTGGAGGGTGTCCCCGTGGGGGACGAGTGGTACGTCCCACTGCGGACCGTCCACGTACCACCGACCGAACCGTGAGTCGGGGCAGCGGTGACCGTCTCGGCGTCCATCGCTGGAGCAGCGGGACCGGATGTCCTGCTGCCCACCGCACGCATCCCCGCTGTCAATGGCCCGAGATCTCTCTCATAGACGTCCGATAGGTTGCCCGCCATGACCGAACTCGGACCCGTCGCCTGGCCGCCTGCCCCGATCAGAACAGAACGGCTCGTGCTCCGTGAGCCCGAGGTTCGCGACCATGCGGCGTTCATCGAGCTGCTCGCCTCAGCGGAAGTGCACACCTACCTCGGCGGCCCTCGACCGCGTGATGAGGTCAACCGTGCGGTGGCTGAGATAGCCGAACGGCGGCCCGGCCTCTTCGTCGTCGACCTCGACGGGGCGATGATCGGTCAGATCACGCTCACCAGGGAAACGGGGCACATTCAGCAGGCTGCCGGAAGGGTCGAACTCGGCTATCTGCTACTGCCGCAGGCATGGGGATGCGGCTACGCCGCCGAGGCGTGCGGAGCGGCACTCGACTGGTTTGCCGGTGCGCTTCCCGGCGAACCAGTCGTGCTCGCGACCCAGACCGCCAACATCCGCTCGATGCGTCTCGCTGCAAAGCTGGGGTTCACCGAGGTGGAGCGGTTCGAGGGCTACGGTGCAGAGCAGTGGTTCGGTGTCTGGTCCTCGACCACACTGTCCGGATCGACAAGGGTCACTTCTCGCGATGGTCGGAGCGTTGGTTGATTGCGCTCCACTGACTGTTGCCTGGTGGGCGTGTACCGAACCGTTGCTGGCGGACCGGATGCCGAAACGGGGAGTGCGGTGGTGTGATGGGCAGGTCGTCGGCGCCATCACCATGGAGTACGCGCCCGGACGCCGGGGACCTGCTCAGGCCACCGTCCACGCATGGAGTTGACGGTTTATCCGGGACACGTCGAGAGTCCCGGAAGCCGCCTCCTGGACCAAGGCGACCGCAGCCTTCGGCGTGTATCCGAGCACATGGCCGCCCAGGGCGAGGAAAGCCTCGGTGCTGTGCCAGGCGAAGGCTTCGTTGGAGTGTTCGAGGCAGGGGAGCTTTGCCAGGGTCTGGAGGAGGGCCGCCGCCTTCAGATGGGGTGAACCGTAGATGTCACGATCCATTGCCCGCGCGTACACCCGTCCCACGGCGGCGTACAGGGGGCCGTAGTCATCCACCTGCGGGTCACCGGGGAGGAGTTCCGCCGCGTGCAACAGGAAGGAGACATCGATGCGATGTGCCTCGGGCTCGCCGTCCTCGGGTTCGCTCACGCGGCGTGGTCCTGCTCGCCCCGTTCAGCGTCGTGCCTGGACGACCGTTGGCCGACGGCGTCATCGCTGCCCGCCTCGGCGGCAAATGCCTCGTGGCTTCGGGAAACGGACGCCTTGAAGTGGTCGAGGAAGGTGGCTTCCACGGCAGTGGCCCGTTCGTAGGCCGCCGAGAGGATGTACTCCTGCATGCTGACTCCCGCGGCCTTGGCGGCGGCGGCGATCGTGGCGCGCTGTTCTGGATCGGGAAAGCGCAGGCTCATGGCCCTTGGCTCGGTCATGATATCGACGGTATCACTGGTATCACCCCCCGAGGGAAGCCTTTTCGGGGCGCAATTGTCGGCACGGTTTCCCGACTGGCCTCCCAGGTGGCCAGAAGATGGTTCTGCATGATCTTTTCTGGCTGGAAGTGGACGCCCAGATGCGTCTTGCGTCGCTGAGGGCGAGGTCGGCCTTGCTCGCAGGAGGGAGCCGACCTAGGGTGAATGCGCTTTCAGAACTACTCGGCAAAGGTCACGGGACTGCGGTCACCGGTCCAAGAGGGGACGGGCGGACGGTTGAGCGCTCCCACTGTGTACGACGTCGCCGAACGGTCGGGAGTCTCCATCGCGACCGTCTCGCGCGTGTATCGCAACCCAGATTCCGTACGCGCCCCCACCCGGGACAGAGTGCTCGAAGCCGCACGTGAACTCGGCTACGTACCGAGTGGGAACGCGCGTGGACTGGCCAGTCGAACCACCGGCGTGCTCGGACTGTGCTTTCCCGACTACGCCGACCCGGACGCCGAAGCCGATGGCGCGGACGTGGACGACTCCGCCGTCATGCTCTACTCCGATCAGATCATCCGCGGCATGGAACGGGCGGCCAGACGGCACGGCTACGCCCTGCTGATCGCCGCCTCGCTGGAAGGCGGACCACAGAGCCTCGTGGAGCAGGTCGCCGGGCGGGTGGACGGGTTTGCCGTCCTGGCCAGGACTGTGCCCACCGAAGACCTTGAGGTGATCTCGCGGAGGCTGCCCGTGGTCATGTTGGCCGGACCACGCGAGATCGACCACCTCGACCACATCGAGGTGGCCAACTTCGACGGGGAACACGAGCTGACCCGCCATCTGATCGACGACCACGGGCTGCGCCGCCTCGCTTTCGTCGGCGGCGAAAAGGACTCGCCGGACGCCGAGGCGAGGTTCGACGGGTTTCGGGCCGCGTGCCAGGAGGCGGGGCTACCTGTGCCCGACGAACCCGCCGCACGAACGGTGATGATGACCCAGGCCGAAGGCGCACGGGCTGCCGAGGCACTGCTCGATCGTGGAGCTGAGCCGCCGCAGGCGATGCTCTTTGCCAATGATCAGATGGCGTTGGGCGCCTTGCACGCCCTGGAGAAACGAGGGGTGCGGGTTCCCCAGGACATTGCTGTGGTCGGCTTCGACGGCATCCCCCTCGGGCGGATCGTACGGCCCTCACTGACGACCGTACGACAGCCCATGCGGCAGCTGGGGGAGGACGCGGTGGACCTCTTGGTGAAGCGATTGCGTGATCGCAGCCGTGAGCCCGTCTCCCTGATGTTGCCGGTCTCGTTGACCCGCCGGACCAGTTGCGGCTGCCCCGCCCAGGAGCCCCGCCCCTGAGCCTCAGGCCAGTCGAGGGCCCTGGCGGGCGCGATCGCCGACGCGGCGCTAGTCCCCTGTGACGTCCTTGACGAACAGCATGCCGTCGCTGTTCGCCAGGTGGGTCGGGTCGAGCGGAGCGTAGCCGAACCAGGGGGATATGCGGGGCGCGGGCAGCGAGTCACCGAGGGTGCTGGCGAACCGCTGTGCATCGAAGAGACAACGGTCCTCTGGGAGCGCGTACAGGAGTCCTTCGACGGTGTCCGGCGGTGGTGTGCCCACTCCCTGGTGGTGGATCGTGCCGAGGGCCGTGGCCACGAAGGCGTACTCCTCACCGAGCCGGGTGCTGACCAGCGCACCGGCGCTCCACCACTCCAAGGGCACCCCGCCCATCCGGATCGAGCTTTTCTCCCGCTGGAGATGGGAGTTGTGGGCATGGACGAGTACCGGGCCCGCCGCCACGAGGGCGAGAAGGTTGTGGGCCATCATCTGATCGCGCAGACCCACCAGCCGGGTCAGACGCGCCGATGAGCTGTCGGCCATCCAATGGTGGTAGCGCAGCAAGCCAGTTGCGGTGCGCGCGTGCAGGTGTATCCGGCCCCAGTCGCCCCACGAGGTCACCTTGACCAGATACGGCCTCTGCGCGTCGAGCAGCGCCACCAGATCATCGGCGAGCAGGCGCAGTTGACCTGCGTCGATCGACTGCCCCACGGACTGGGTCGGGTCCATCATCGCGGCGGGATTGGTCCATCGGTCGTCGGCGCCGAGTAGATGGTCGAGCGTTTCCCTGGTGCAGGGGAGTAGGTCCGGGTCTGCCTGAGTCGAGAGGTAGCCGTGCAGTGTGGTGAGGGCCTGGCGGGGGCTGGCTGCGTTGGTGATCTCCAGCGGGCCGTCGAAACCGGCGAAGCGGAGTCGGTCGTCCGCGGGCCGTCCGTCGTTGTACGCGCGCATCCAACGCACCAGTTCGCGGTTGGCCGCAAAGGCGCCCCAGCCGTGGCTGAACCCATGCTCCATGACTTCGTCGAGGCTGCCCGTGCCCGAGGCGACGTAGTCGTCCACGACGAGGCCCATCAGACAGTCGCTCTCGATCGCGATCGTCCGGTAGCCCTCCTGCTCGACGAGTTGCTGGAACAGTTCGTTGCGCAGGTCGAGCAGTGCGTCCTGGCCGTGAGTGGGCTCGCCGAGTGCGAGCAGTCGAGGTCGGCTCGGGAGCAGTCCCATGAATGCTGCGGCATCGATGGCGTAAGTGGTGTCCTGGATGTCGGTAGCCATGGATTTAACAGTATCTTTGAAGCTTCGGTGGAAACTTTTCCGCTAGAGATGCCAAATGCTGCGGTAAAAGCCTCAAAGATGGTGGGTACGTGAGTCGGTCGGTCGGCCTGGCCCAAGTCCAGAGCCAACGACACGCCGTCGATGGAGAATCGCAAAGGCGACTCCTGTCCGGCCGTCAGCCCCGTGGCTCGCGATGGTTGCCCCTGCCCTCCTGGGTCCTGAGCCGGTTCTTAGCTCAGGGCTCGACCCGGTGTCGGTGGGCTGTCAGGTGACCGTTCGCGGCGCAACCCTTGCTTTGATCCAGGTGGCTCTCCAGAACCGACCCTCCAGCTCAAAGCGCCATAAATCTCTGTTGCGTTCTTCCCGCGCATCCGAGGTCTAGCGATCGCCGTATCGGGTAGGCGCGGTTCACCGCCGTTATAGAAGCGTGATCCCCAGGGTTCTTGCGGATGTCTCGGAGGCTGCCGCAGGGTGATGTATGCGCTTACAGGCTGCGCATACATCACCGGCTCAACGCGTGCCGGAAGGCTCAAGGAGGAGCGCCCATGCACCGCACGGCCAGAACCGTCTCGATCGCAGTTGCGCTGGCGACCACCTTTGGAATCTCCGCGTGCGGCAGCTCGGGCGGATCTGGGGTCGCAGCCGACGAGAAGCAGACACTGACCGTCTGGGCCATGGGCACCGAAGGCGAGAAGCTCGGTGAAGTCGCCTCCGCCTACAAGAAGGTCAACCCCAATGTCACGGTCAAGGTGACACCGATCGGCTGGGACGTCGCCCACCAGAAGCTGGTCTCCGCCGCCGCGGCCGGGAATCTGCCCGATGTGACGCAGATGGGCTCCACCTTCATGGGAGAGTTCGCCGAACTCGGCGTGTTGGAGCCGGTGGACACCAAGGAATTCAAGAAGGACGACTTCTTCCCGGCGGCTTGGGAGGGCAACGTCGTCGACGGCGAGGTCTACGGTGTGCCGTGGTACGTCGATACGCGTGTCCTTTACTACCGCACCGACCTGGCGCAGAAGGCCGGCGTGACCAAGGCACCCGCCAACTGGGCCGAGTTGGCGAAACTCGCGAGCGTGTACCAGAGCAAGGCGGGAAGCAAGTGGGGGATCTCCCTCCAGCCCTACAACCTGGACGTCTGGCAGAACTGGTTGCCCTTCTTCTATTCGGCGGGCGGCGAACTGATCAAGGACGGAAAGCCCGCACTGGACAGTGAGGCGGCGGTGACCTCCCTCAAGGAGTACGCCACCTACTTCGAGAAGGGTCTTGCGAAGAAGAGCGTTCAGCCGGGCTATGACGTGATCAAGGATTTTGGCAACGACAGCGTGCCGATGTTCTTGTCGGGGCCGTGGCAGACCACCAACATCGCCGAGAATCAGCCCCAACTGAAGGGGAAGTGGGCAGCCGCGCCCATGCCCGCGGGAACGTCGTCCACCTCCTTTGCCGGTGGCTCCAGCCTGGTGATCTCCAAGGACAGCAAGCACAAGGCTGCTGCCGGTGAGTTCATCAAGCACCTCACGAGCGCCAAGGGCCAAGCCGACTGGTACGAGCGCACCACCGATCTGCCTGCGCACCAGGGTGCGTGGAGCGAGGGCAAACTGGCGAGCGACCCCAACCTGAAGGTCTTCCGAACCCAGATGGAGAACGCCAAGGCCATTCCGGCGCTCGCCAAGTGGGCCGAGATCGGAGCCAAGATCGACGAGGCGATCGAATCGGTGACTCAGGGCAAAGCATCGCCCGAGGAGGCTGCGAAGAAGATGCAGTCCGCGACCGAGGGCCTCGTGGAGTAGACCCGTGAAGACGCTCACCAAAACGCCGGCGGAGGGCGTGGGCGCGAACGCTCGCCCTACGCCGTCCGGCACACGGCCGCAAAGACGCCGGGCCGGCGTGCAGAACGTGGCGGGGTGGTTGTTCTCCACCCCCTTCCTCGCGCTGTTCGCGGTCTTCATGGCCCTGCCCATCCTGGCCACACTGGCCATGAGCTTCACCGACTTCGGTCTGCGCAACGTCACCGACCCCCTGTCGGCCGAATTCATCGGATTCGAGAACTACACCAAGCTCTTCCAGGACGAGAAGTTCCTCACCTCGCTCTTCAACACCGCGTACTTCGTGGTCGTCGGGGTGCCTTTGACCATTGCCGCCGGTCTCGTCATCGCCGTGTTGCTGAACAACGGCATCGACCGAATGCGCACGTTCTTCCGCATCGGCTTCTACGCCCCCGTTGTCACCAGCATCGTCGCCATCGCCGTCGTCTGGCGCTTCGTCCTCGATCCCGCGGATGGGCTGGTGGCCGGCGTCGCGAGCGAACTGGGCATGACCGTCCCTGACTTCCTGGGTTCGGAAACGCTCGCCATGCCCTCGTTGATCGTGATGGCCATCTGGC
This sequence comes from Streptomyces sp. NBC_00690, assembly GCF_036226685.1. NCBI lineage: Bacteria > Bacillati > Actinomycetota > Actinomycetes > Kitasatosporales > Streptomycetaceae > Streptomyces > Streptomyces sp. NBC_00690. The sequence continues at coordinate 481,290 of NZ_CP109009.1, read as the reverse complement.
GCAATCTGGGCACGGTCATGGTCCTCTTCATCGCCGGCCTCCAAGCCATTCCCCATGAGGTGCGTGAGGCGGCCAGGCTCGATGGCGCAGGCGCGTGGAACGAATTCCGTCTGATCACCGTTCCGTTGCTGCGCCCCACCCTGCTGTACGCCACCGTGATCACCACCATCGGCTATCTCAATGTCTTCGAGGAGCCGTTCGTGATGACGAATGGAGGCCCTGCCGACAGCACGCTGACCGTCTCTCTCAACATGTATCGAGAGGGCTTCAACTTCTTCCACATGGGTTACGCGAGCGCCATGGCGTATGTCCTGTTCGTCGCGATCATGGGCATCACCGTGCTCCAGCTCCGTCTGCTGAAGGACAACACGACATGAGCGCCCTACGACTGAAGAAGCCCACCGCCTATGTGGTGCTCGGTCTCGGCCTGGTGCTGATGGCCGCGCCCTTCGCCTGGATGGCGCTCTCGGCCTTCAAGACAAAGCCCGAACTGGCTGCCAGCCCACCGGTGTGGATCCCGACGGAATGGACGCTCGCAAACTTCCGCGAGCTGTTGGAACTGCTGGACCTTCCGCGCTACTTCCTCAACTCGACGATCGTCGCCGCCCTGGTGACGCTCTCCAACCTGCTGTTCTGCTCGATGCTCGGATACGCGCTGGCCAAGTTGAACTTCGCCGGCCGCAACAAGCTCTTCGGGCTGGTCCTCGGTGCCTTGATGGTGCCGGGCAATCTGATGCTGCTCCCGCTGTTCGTGCTGATGAGCAAGATGCAGCTGATCGACTCCTATGCGGGGCTCGTGCTGCCCTTCGCCGCGGGTGCCTTCGGCGTCTTCCTGATGCGTCAGTTCATGTTGTCCGTCCCCGACGAGCTGTTGGAGGCAGCCCGACTGGACGGTGCCGGCGAGTGGTACATCTTCTGGCGCATCGTCATGCCGCTGGTCAAGCCGGCCCTGGCCACACTCGCGATCCTCACCTTCCTCCAGTCGTGGAACAACTTCGTCTGGCCGCTGATCGCGACCAATGACCCCGACAAGTACACCCTTCCGGTGGCACTGGCGACCTTCGCCACCGACCCCAATCGGGCCAATGGCGCCAACGGTGTTCTGATGGCCGGCTCCTTCCTCGTGGTTCTCCCGGTCCTCCTCGTCTTCGCCGTGTTGCAGAGGTACTTCACACAAGGCATCGCCACCGCCGGCCTGAAGTAGCACCTCCCCACCCGTACTCGTCGAGGTGTGGAGCCCTTGGTGCTCGGCGTGAAGTCGAGCCTGCCGTGTGCCCGAGCGCGGCTCCGATCTGATCACCGCTCGCTTCCCTCTACCTACAATGCTGAGGTTTGTTCTGTTATGACTGATAAGTCTGCTGCTCACATCGACTGGGAGTCTCGGATCGGCAAGCCGAGCGATACCCGGCTCACCGGAGTCGGCGAGATGCCCGCCCCCGATCGGCTGACCGCTCAGGACGGGACCGGCCTGGTGCTCCTCCACTGGGCACCCGTGGAGGGAGCGCTCGGCTACCTCGTCCACCGCGCTGACAGTGTCGAAGGCCCCTACGAACCTCTCGACCACTTGGGCGGCGATGTACTGGCGGTGCCACATCCCCCCTACGCAGACACCCTGGTCACGCCCGGGCGGACCTACCACTACAAGGTCGCCACCTGGTCCGACAGCGGCGCGGGCGAGCTCTCCGAAGCAGCTACCGGTCGCGCCCGCGCAGCAGGAGCCACACCCGCTGCGGTCACCGTCGCACTCGATGCCTCGGCTCCCACCAGCGAACTGCCCGGTGTGTGGAACCGCATGATCGGTGCCGAACACTTCTCCCTGCTGACCTGGGACAAGCCGGGTGCCGGTGGTTCCGATGTGGCCCTGGAGTACGCCCAGGCACTGGGCATCGTCCGGGATGAGATCGGGGTGCGCAGTGTTCGGGCACACGGCACCTTCCTCCCGGAGACCGTCTCCGTCAGGGCCGACGGCACCTTTGACTTCTCCGGCCTGGACGAGGTCTACGACCGCTTCCTCGCCACCGGACTCAAGCCCGTCGTCGAACTCTCCTTCATGCCCAGGGAACTCGCCGCCGACCCCGAGTACACCGTCTTCGACTACCGCGCGCTGGTCTCGACCCCCCATGATTGGCAGCGCTGGGGAGACCTCTGCCGAGACCTCACCCTCCACCTCCAAGAGCGTTACGGAAAGGAGGAGGTGGCGGGGTGGGAGTTCGAAGTGTGGAACGAGGCCAACCTCGAAGTCTTCTGGAACGGCACCCAGGACGACTACCACCGTCTGTACGAGGTGGCCGTGCGTGCGATCAAGGCAGTCGACGAACGCATCAGGGTCGGTGGCCCCTCCTCCGCTGCTGCCGGCTGGGTGGGCGCGCTGTTGGAACACTGCCGAACCCATGATGTCCCGGTTGATTTCGTCTCCACTCACACCTACGGCAACGCTCCCCTCGACTTCCGGCCCATGACACGGGCCTTCGCCGAAGCGACGGGGCGCCCCGAGCCGGAGATCCTCTGGACCGAATGGGGCGTCACTCCCACCCACTTCCACCGGGTGAGCGACTCCGTCTTTGCGGCACCCTTCGTGTTGCGCGGTATGAAGAGTGCCCTCGCCTCCACCGACTGCCTCGCCTACTGGGTCGCATCCGACCAGTTCGAGGAGCTCGGCTGGCCGAACCGGCTCTTCCACGGTGGGTTCGGTCTGCTGACGGTCGGAAATCTCCGCAAGCCGCGGTTCTGGGCGCTCTACCTCCTCTCCCAATTGGCCGGCGGACGCCTCCCCGCCGCCGTCTCCGGCGACGGTGCCGATGCCCTGGTGGAGGTGATCGCCACCCGCGCCGAAGACACGTCCACCCTCGATGTCCTCGTCTGGAACGGGACCCTCGACCAGTCGAAGATCGATGGGGCTCGGACCCTCGACCGCACCGTCACCGTCCACATCGACGGACTCCAGCCCGGAGCCACCTACCACGTCGTCTCGCGCCGCGTGGACGAGGAGCATGCCAACATCCAGGCGGTCTGGAACGAACTCGACGGCGGCGACTGGCCCGACGCCCAACAGTGGGGGAAGCTGCGCGCTGCCGACCGGCTGCCTGCGGACCAACTCCCTCCGTTCATTGCCAACGCGGACGGAGCGGTGCTGCTCAGCATCGATCTGCCCAACCCCGGCATCCGCTTCCTGCGCCTGGCCCGCGACTGACCCAGTGGGTGTCACGCCGGACCCCGTCAGGTGGAAGGGATCTCGACGACACGACCTCAGGGCCCTCACCAGGACCTGGCCAGGGCCCGCGAACCCGGCGAGATCCGAAGGAAGAGGGCAAGAACGCTTGAAAACCGGTGGACGCGCCCGAGATCGGGCGTCCTCCCCGCGCCACCGGATCCCCCACCGCGCCCCCGGGCGGCGCCGTCGCGAGACAGGACCGCCCCGGGCGCAACCCCCCACCCGGCCCGGGAGCTGCCGTCGCGCCAGGACGGCAGACTCCCGGGCCCGGGAGACCCAGTGCACCACCGACACGACTCCATACCGACCAACGGGAGCTGGAAGTCCATGGACCGTCTCGACCGTCGTACCCTCCTGACCGCCGCGGGAGCCGGAGCAGCCGCGCTCTCCCTGCCAGCGCTCGCCGCGCCCGCCTTCGCCTCGGATGCACCCGAGGCGTCCACCACTGAGAATCCCGCGCAAGGTGTTCATGCCTCTGATACACCGCTGCTGCGCAAGTGGTTCCGCGATACCCACCACTCGATAGAGGCATTGACAACGGACTTCGGTCTCACTGCGGACAAGGCGAACATCAGCGTCGCAGGGCGGCCCGTCCCCTCACGCAACACCTCACCCACCAACATCGGCTGTGGGCTGTGGTCCACCGTCGCCGCCGCTGGGCTCGGTGTCATCGGGCGCAGCACCATGCAGAGGCGCCTCGCCCACATGGTGGCCGCCGTCGAGAAGCTCGAACGCCATCGTGGCTTCTGGCTCAACTGGTACGACGCCTACGACGGCTCGGTGCTCACCACCTGGCCCGAGAACGGCACCCCCGTCCGCCCCTTCCTCTCCTCCGTCGACAACGCGTGGCTCGTCACCGGCCTCGTCATCGCAGCCGACGCGGACCCACGGCAGCGCCGACGGGTCGACCGCATCCTCGCCGACGCCGACTGGTCGACCTTCTACACCCCGTACGACCCGACCGATCCGGTCAAGGGACCCGGTCAACTGCGCGGCGGATTCTGGACGGACACCGGGGAGCCGACCGGCCATCACTACGGCGCACTCAACACGGAACCGCGGATGGCGAGCTACCTCGGGATCGCCGATGGGTCGCTGCCCACCGACCACTACTGGCACATGCTGCGCACGATGCTCCCCGAGCACGAGCAGGAGCAGAAGCCCCAGGGCTCGTACACGACCGTCGACGGCATCCGGATCTGGAACGGCCACTACACCCATCGGGGCCGCAAGCTCATCCCCACCTGGGGCGGCTCCATGTTCGAAGCGCTGATGGTCCCCCTGTTCGTCCCGGAGCCCGAGTGGGCCAGGCGCTCATGGGGTGTCACGCACCAGCGCTACGTGCGCTCGCAGATCGAGCACGGGTTGCTGGAGGAGAAGTACGGCTACTGGGGGTTCTCCCCGGCCAACATCCCCGAAGGCGGCTACAGCGAGTACGGAGTCGATGTCATCGGTATGCAGGTCGAGGGCTATCAGTCCCGCTCGGTCGTCACGCCGCACGCCGCGTTCCTCGCCCTGCCCTACGCCCGCCGGGAGGCGATCGCCAACCTCAAGGCGATCGCGCATGACTTCGGTGCCTACGACGAGCGGTACGGGTTCCGTGACTCGGTCAATGTGAAGACCGGCCGGGTCAGCGACTTCGTCCTCGCACTGGACCAGGGAATGATCATCGCGGCACTTGCCCAGGAACTGCGCCCCGGGCTGCTGCAACGCCCCTTCCGTACGGGTGGGTTCGCGACCCGCGTCAAGCCCCTGCTGGCGAAGGAACGCTTCAGCATCTGACCCGTACCGGAACGCAACCTTCGTCCCACCCGTCCTACCTGTTCCTCCGGACGCACCCCGGTGCGGAGGAGCCGGGGGTGTTGGCGCCATGCGCACCGGCACCCCCGGGAAGCACGGCGAGCGAGAGCCGACCGCGCTGCCGATCAACAGTGCGCGTCCAACCGCTCCCCGTTTCCTGAGCCCGCGGGCAAGGGCCCTTCCAACAGTTCCACCCCCAGGGGCGTGAGCGTATGACGGATGGTGTTCCGCACCCGAAGACTCCTGATGAGCCCCGCCTCGCGCAGCACGGTCGCGTGTTCACTGGCCGAGGCGGGGGAGATGTCGAGACGACGGGCGATCTCGCCCCCGGTCGCGTCCTGCGCATCCGCGATCAACAAGAGCGTCGCCGCACGAGTGCGACCAAGGAGCCGGGCCAAGGTGTCGGCGCCGGGCGCGTAAGCGGCCTGGTGCAGTGTCAGGGCCCGGGAGTCCCGGTTGATCGGATAGACGAGCACCGGGGTTAGCGAACCGTCCCGCAGCGAGATGGGTGTGCCCCGACAGAAGTACGAAGGCACCAGGAACAGTCCCCTCCCTTGGAGGAAGAGATCCTGCCGATGGGGATACGCGACCTCCAGCACGGGCGGATTCCACCGTACCGCCGGATGCAGGCTGTTCAAGAGCTCCTCGGTGCCTCCCGAGAGGAACGCATCGGCCCGTGACGATCGTTCGGCGTCCACCGCTGAGGTGATCTGGGCCCAGTACGGCTCCAGGGCCTGCCGCTGGTACCGCCGCAAGGCCGATCCCAACCCGCGCAGCGCGCCCGCGTCGCCCCGAGCAAGGGCGTCCGCCCAGGACGGAAGGCTCTGCTCCCGACCGAGGGTGGCGAGATCTGTACGAAGCTGTGTGCGAGGCGTCGACAGAATCGCTTCGATTCCGCTTTCGGCACAGACGGTCCCCGCCGCCGGGGTGAGGAAGTCGGGTGAGTACCCGCGCGGAGGAGCCAGTCGCAGCAGCGGGCGTGCCGAGGGATCGATCGATCCGCGCATGCGGGTCCGCCAGCCGAGCATCCCGATATCGTTGTCGTGGCTTGCGAGGACATGCAGGCTCAGCAGTGTCTCCCAGGCGGGATCGGGTCCCGGTGCCAGGCGGATCCGACTGAGATCCTCGGCACTGAAGTGGATGCGCAGCACGAACGTACCCCCGTGAAAAGGCTGCTATCCCAGGTGTTCTACTGTTCCGCCTCCCTGCCCGGTCGGGTAGAGCCAAATCCGCCATTGGGTGTATTTCGGCGAGGACCGAAAGTGATGTGGCTTCTGTCGCCCCGGCCCTAGCGTCGATGACAAGCACCACGGGGTGGCGCCACAGGCCGCCGACGGCCTCTGTCAACACCCCGGCAACGGGAGGACACCATGTCATCTGTACGTCGTACGGCAGGGGCGCTCGCCACCGCAGCGGCCCTCCTCGCGGGAACGGCAGTTCTGGCAACCGGACCTGCTTCCGCTTCCGACTCCGCGGCCCCTTCCGCGCACACCCAGCGGGCCGCAGCTTGGGACGGGAACATCTACCTCTACTACAGCGCGTCCGCCAACAGTTCGTGGAGCAAGTACGCGGGGTGGGTGAACGACTTCGCCGGACACACCTTCGCCGCCGGTGGTGAAGGCAGCGGCCAGCCGGTGAAGAACAACGTCAATCGAGCCTGGAACAACGACGCCAACTGGACCGCTCGGATCTACTACAACGAGAACCAGAACGCGAGCGGTCCGGCTCCCTACGACGACTTCTACCCCGGCAATGCCCGCGCGCTCAACAGCGGAGTGCGCAACAACAATGCGTCACTCAGCTGGTGGCAGTGAGCTGAGCCAGGCCCGCCCGTGTTCGCACGGGCGGGCCGTCCGCATGCCCGAGCCACGTCCCGCAGCCAGGGGAGGAAAGCGTGAGCAGGACCCGTGCACACAGCGCGATCATCACCCTCGTCGCGCTGGTCGCCACCGCAATCGGCTGCGCGCCTGGTCAAGAGCCGCAGGACGACGGGAAGCCAGCAGGGCCCCCGAGCGTCGGACGGATCCACCGGCTGCTCGCCGTGGACTCCCTCGTACTGCCCATTGAGCGCTACCTCTTCACCGACCGCCAAGTCGGTCGGGTGCTCCGGGCGCGGGCGGTTCTGACAGCTTCCTGCATGCGACGCTACGGACACACCTGGCCGGTGCCCGCGTCTGCCGCGGAGACCGGGACGCTCAACCCGGCCAACACGGCACACCGGTATGGGCTGACCGACCCGGTCGCGGCGGCGAGGTACGGCTATCACCCGGCGCCCGGCTCCCCCCTGGGGCGTACTCGGAAGAAGGGGCCACCGGCGCCCGTGCCACCCTCCGAGGCAGTGATGGTCGTGGCAACAGGCGCGGACCGTGACGGCTCGCCCATGCACAAGGACCGCAGCGGACGCGCGATTCCCCGGGGCGGATGCCTGGGGGAGGCCACCGCCGCCCTCTCCGGTGACCCCGACAAGATCGGCAATCGTGAACTCGTCGGAGCGATCAACATCGGAAGTCACCAGCAGTCGCAACGCGACTCCCGAGTGGTGGCCGTCTTCCGCGCCTGGTCACTGTGCATGCAGCGGCACGGTCATCGATATGCCGATCCGACCGAGGCCCCCGGCGCATCCCCGCAGTACAAGGCCAAGAATCCCAGCCGTGGGGAGATCGCCCTGGCCCGTACCGACGTCGCGTGCAAGCGGGAGACCAATGTCGTCGGGGTCTGGTCAGCCGTGGACGCGGCGTACCAGCGGCGGGCCATCGAACAACACCGGACCGAACTGGACCGGGTCGTCCATGACATCGACACCCAGGTGACCCGCGCCGATCGTGTGCTGCGAGGACGCTGACAGGCGAGGCGGACGTGGTGCTACCAGACGGAGGTGCGCTCGCGCCCTCCCGGGGCCGGGGCGGTCGATCCCACCATCGGCCCCATGGATCGGCAAGAGCTCCTGGGTGCCCGGCTGGGCGGTCCGCCCCGAGGTGGCAGGAACCGTGCCCCGTTCCCTACCGGCTCAGAGCGCTCCCTTGCGCCGCTCGCTCATCAACAGATAGCCGAGGTAGGCGCCTCCGATGGCCATCGTGTAGATGCCGACCGGCAGGTTCTCGAAGAGGGGGAGTTGCTGCGCACAGAGATCTGCCAGGACCAGGAGCAAGGCGCCGGTCAGCGAGGACAACAGCAGATGCGGGCCGGGCAGCCGGGTGATCCGTTGCGAGATCTGCGGTGCGGTGAGGGCGATGAAGGCGATGGGGCCCGCCACGCTGACCGCTCCCGCGGACAGCACGATCGCGAGGACGACCGCGTAGGTCTTGGTGTTCCTGGGCCCGGCCCCCAGCCCCTGGGCGATGTCGTCCCCCATCTCACCGATCGACAGACGGCGTGAGATCAAGGCCACCAGCGGGGCGGTGCAGAGCACCACGACCCAGATCGTGGTGGCGTCGTCCCAGGAGCGCGCCGACAGACTGCCGTTGACGTACGCCGACAGGGTCGATGCCTTGTCCCTCTCCATGGCGTACACGACATACTGCGTCACCGCGGTACACATCGCCGCGACACCGATGCCCGCCACGACCAGCCGAGCAGGATTGCGGAACCCGGTCCCTGTGGAGACGTACACCAGTCCCATGGCGAGGACCGCTCCCAGGAGCGCTCCGACGGGAACCGGCACCACGCCCGGCAGGAGCAGTGCCGCGAATGCCGCCCCCGCCCCCGCGCCCGCACCCAGGCCGATCACATCGGGACTCCCCAGGGGATTGCGCGTCGCGGACTGGAACAGGGCTCCCGACACTCCCAGAGCACAGCCGGTTCCCAGAGCGACGACGAGCCGTGGGCCACGCAGCCGCTCCAGGACGAAGGCGTTCTTGCCCTCGGCGCCGCCGGTGAGCGCGCTGCCGAGTTCGGCGAGTGGAATGCCGAGTCGTCCCAGGGACAGCGTGGCAACCGCGGCGACGGCGGTGAGCACCAGCAGTGCGCAGGCCGTGACGAGCGCCACCCGATGGACGGGGAGGGCGACCGTTCGCCCCAGGGTGAGCATGGTCCGAGCCCGTGCGGGTCGGTGGGTCGTGCGATCGGCCCGCTCGATCGCTGCATCGGACGAGGGGGGCGCCACCGTCGGCGGATTCGTCATGCGTTCCCCCTCATCCTGCGTACGGCCACGAGCAGAGCGGGGGCGCCGACGAAGGCGGTCACGATGCCCACCATCAACTCCTGCGGACGCATCACGACCCGCCCCGCGATGTCCGCCATCAGCAGCAGGGTGGGCCCCGCCACCGCGGAGAACACGATCTGCCAGCGGAAGTCCACCCCGACCACGGCGCGCACGATGTGGGGCACCGCCAGTCCGACGAAGGCGATCGGACCCACGGCTGCGGTCGCCGCGGCGCTCAGCACGGTCGCCGCGAGCAGTCCTGCCCCGCGCACCAGCCAGGGGTTCACACCCAAGGACGCGGCGGTCGCATCTCCGAGCGCCAACGCATTGAGGCTCTGCCCGAGGAGGAGGGCGAGTACGAGGCCGGCGGCGGCGAAGGGGAGCATCGCCTGAAGCACATCGAAGTCCCGACCTCCGAGCGCTCCGACCACCCAGTAGCGGTAGCTGTCGAAAACCTGCGGTTTGCTGAGGGTCACCGCCTGGATGTAGGCCATCAGCACCGCTGAGAGCACGGCACCCGCCAACACCAATCTGACCTGGCTCTTGCTGGAGCCGACGGATCCGATGGCCTGTACGGCGATTCCCGCCACCAGCGCTCCCGGTAGTGCCCACCACATCACGGCGGTGTTCCCGGTGACACCCCAGAAGGCGGTCGCGGTGACGATGCTCGCCGATGCGCCCGCGTTGATTCCCAGCAGTCCGGGCTCAGCCAGTGCGTTGCGGGTGACGCCCTGCATCAGCGTGCCCGCCACGGCCAGGGCCAGACCCGCCAGGACTCCGAGCGCCGTCCGGGGGTAGCGACTCTCGACGATGGTCGTGACCTGGATGTCGGCGGTGCCGGACAGCACGTCCAGCACATCGCCGAGGGACGTCGGACGGCTGCCGATCATCACGCTCGCGAACAGGGTGACCGTCAGCAGGGCCAGCCCGATGACCAGCGCATACGCCCGCCGAGCAGCACCACTGCGCGTGGTACTGCTCGGCGGTACGGAAGTGACCGTAGTCATCTGTGGGGTGCGCCTACTTGCCCGCGGCGACGACGGCCTTGTCGATCAGCGGCAGATAGCGGTCGATGACCCACGGGACGGTCAGCGGGTTGATGATCGAGGACGCCGTCACAAACGGGTTGTTGTCACCGACCACCACGGCACCCTTCTGGATCGCGGGGATCGCCTTGTAGAGCGGCTGGGACTCGATCTCCTTGCGGTTCTTCTCGTCGCTATAGAACGTGAAGATCAGATCGCTGTCCTTCAGCTTCTCCGCGTTCTCCAGACCGATGAGCGCGGAGTCGGTGCCCTTCGTCTCCTTGAAGGTGTTCACCACCGGGTCGACGGTGAGCCCGAGCGACGAGACCATCTTGACCCGCTGCTCCTCGGCCTGGAACACACCGAGGGTGCCCGGACCCGTGTTGTAGATGTAGGAGAACTTGAGGTCCTTGTAGTTCGGCCGGGTCTTGGCAGCGTCGGCGAGCTGCTTCTCGATCGTCGACTTCAGCTTGGCGGCCTCCGCCGGCTTGCCGAGCGCCTTGGACACGATCTCGATCTGCTGGTCCCAGTTGGTGGACCAGGGCAGGTCGGGGTAGGCGACCGTCGGTGCGATGTCCTTCAGGATGTCGTACTGCTCCTGGGTCACGCCCGACCAGGGAGCGAGGATGACATCGGGCTCCAGCTCGGTGATCGTTTCGAAGTCGATCTCCTCACCGCCGGCGAACTGCTTGGGCAGCTTGCCGCCGGCCTTGGTGACGGCCTCGTGGATCCACGGGAGATAGCCGGTCTTGTCACTGCCCCAGGCGTAGCTCTCGATGCCCACGGGGGTGTGGCCGAGGGCGATCGCCGTCTCGGTCGACCCCTGCCCCAGGGTGACCACGCGCTTCGGCTCCTTGGTGATCTCGGCAGTGCCGAGCGCACTCTTGATCGAGACGGGGAACGCACCGCCGCTCTTCTCGGAGGATCCCGACGTCTTCTTGTCGCTCTCGCCGGAGGAGGAGCAACCGCCGATCGTGAGGACTACGGCTGCGGCGGTGGCCGCGGCGGCGAGCGCGCGACGACGCACGCGAGTGAACCCGAGCATGGATGTTCCTCATGGAGTTGAAGTGCACAGTGGTCGATGCGTGGCGGGCGAGGGATGGCGCAGCCGTGGTGGCATGTCGGACATGACGGAACAGTGCGGCCCTGATCGACTTAGGGAAGCCTAAGCTACGATTGGCGAAACGTTCAACCACCCCCCTGGGGGCGCGCCCCGGGCTCGCTGTTCGAATTCGCCGTCGATGCTCTTTCGACCTTGCGCACCGACCGTTCGAAGGCCATGGCCGTCGATGGAGTGGCTGCAGTGACGGAGGTGCCGAGATATCGGCCAAGATCAACAGGTGGTCATCGGGTCGCCTGTGGCTGGGATTGCTACTCACCGGCCGGCCGAACTCGTACAAAAAAGGGCATCGTCGCGATTTCAGGTCGAGGGGCCTGACCTGCGGAGTCTCAATCAAATCTCGAATGCCTGTACGAATATGGCTGAAAATGTCTCTCGTAGGGTCGATCCTTCCCGGATGACCTATCCGCGGAAGCACCTGCTCCCTAGCATGGTCGCCCTGTAGCTCCTGTTGAAGAAACGCGGGTGAGGGCTGGATGCGTGGGGAGTCATGGCGCCCGGACGCCATTGACACGACCGTCCCGAGCGTTGCTCGGATGTACGACTACTACCTGGGGGGTAGTGACAACTACGAATCGGATCGCGAAGCATGTGAAGAACTGCTGAAGCAGGTTCCGAGCACCAAGGAACTGGCGGTCAACAACCGCCGCTTCCTGCAGCGAGTGGTGCGGCTCCTCGCGAGCGAGTACGGCATACGCCAGTTCATCGACCACGGCTCAGGTCTGCCGACGCAGGACAACGTCCACCAGGTCGCTCAAGCGGTTGCCCCGGAGTCCAGGGTCGTCTATGTCGACAACGATCCGATCGTCCTCGCCCACGGCCGTGCCCTGTTGAACGAGAATGACCGCACGGCGGTCATCCAGGCGGACATGCGCGACACCGAGGGCATCTTCACCCATGATGAGACGACCCGGCTGATCGACTTCAGCCAGCCGGTCGCGGCACTCTTCGTCTCCGTAATGCACTGCATCCCGGACGAGGACGATCCGGCAGCCCTGGTCCGGCAGGTGGCGGAGAAGTTGGTGCCGGGTAGCTTCCTGGTCGTGTGCCAGTTGGTCAGCGACCGGCCTGAGATCCGTAAGTTCGTGACCGACTTCATGGCCGAGGCGACGGGCGGTCACTGGGGGCGGGTCCGCGAGCAGCGTGAAGTCGCCGCGTACTTCGAGGGGTTCAGCGTTCTCGAACCCGGCCTCGTCGAGGTCTCCACCTGGCGGCCGGACACCGAACTCGCTCCCGTACAACAGACACACGAGTGGCTCGAATGGGGTGGCGTGGCCTCCATAGGCTGACCAGCCGTCGAGAGGTCGCAGGTCAACCACACAGCGGCCCTGTTCCCCACGCCGGCCGGCGTGGGGAACAGGGCCGCTTCTTCGTTCCCGAACCGATCCGTGCTGATGGGATTCAGGCCCAACGAACGAGGCCGCCCGGGTGTCCCGGGCGGCCTCGTCACGGTGGAACGGAGTCAGTAGGCGCTCAGTCGCTTCTCCAGCATGGCTCTGGACTCGGCGGGTGTCAGTGCACAGGCGCCCAGTCGGTCCAGCATGTTCCGGTACTGCTCGACGGTCTGGGGCTTCTGGGTGAACGTCGAGTCCGTCAGGTGCTCGATGTAGACGGCGTCCTTGAGGTCACCCAGGGCGAAGCGCAGATAGGTGACGCCCGTCCCCACGCCCACCGAGGCGGACACATCGAGTGGAGCGATCTGGAGGGAGACCCTTGGGCGCTCCATCATGGTGATGAGGTGTTCCAACTGTGCCCGCATCACCTCGGGACCGCCTACGGTGCGCAACAACACCGACTCGTCGATGACGGCCCACAGGTGCGGTGCGTCCGGCGCGTCGAGGTGGTGCTGCCGCTCCTGCCGCAACTCCACCCGGCGCGTCACATCGTGAGTGAGCAGTTGCCCGGGACCTGTGGTGATGACGGCCCGGGTGTACGCAGGAATCTGGAGCAACCCCGGTACGTAGAAGGGCTCGTAGGTCCGGATGCGCTCCGCGGCGCCTTCCAGCGCTACGAGCGGGGTGAAGAAGTCCGAGAGGACGTCGCTGAACGAGCGCCACCAGTCAGGGCGACGGGACTGCTCGACCAGTCGGAGGAACTCGGCTATGCGGTCTTCGCCATCTACTCCATACAGGGCGAGCAGTGCAAGGGCATCTGCCTGCTTGCACCCATGGCGCCCCAGTTCGATTCGGCTTGTTTTCGAGCGTGAGAATCCGAGCCGACCATCCACGTCGGCTGGATCGAGCCCGGCGGCAACGCGCAGCTCGCGCAATTTGCCGCCGAGGATCACCTTCAGTGCGGTTGGGTTCTTCTCCACCGCCCCAAGGGGTCGTACGAACAACGACTCGTTCGGGTCGGTTGCAGCCATCGGGCGCTCCTGCGGACGCTGGGAAGAAGCCAGTATCCATCACCGAATCTCCGCAGGGGCGGAACATGACATTCCTGTGTAGTTTTTCAGCCAATCATGGAATCGAAGTCGCCACCCCGGGCGCCTGCCACGAACGCCGCTATCTCGTCGCGCGTGTAGATCAGTGCCGGACCCTGCGGGTCGCGCGAGTTGCGTATCGCCACCCGTCCGCCCGGGAGTTGGGCCAACTCGACGCAGTTGCCCGTCGCGTTGCTGTGACTGCTCTTGGTCCATGTCGTAGCACTCAGTGCGCCTGCACTCATGCCGTTGAAGAAACGCTCCACCGCAACAGCCCCTTGCTCTCCGTACGTATGTTCGTGACAGATGGCGCCGGTCCATGCAATCCCATTTGCAATCTCAGATGCAATTGCATTCCGACGTGATACTCGACCATACTCGTCGCACGGCGGCTGCCGCAGCGCCCGAAGTCCGAAGCCTCCAGGGGGACATGACCAGTGACGACCCATGTGCCAGCCTCGGCGAATGTGAGCACCAGGTACGGCAGCCGGTTGCGCGGCGCCGCCCCCGGTGTGCGCTGGCCGTTGGGCTTAACCGCGTCGAACGAGCCTCCGTGGGGCATGAGCCAGGGCGGTCGCCCCGCCGGATTCGCCGCCTGCGGTCTGGATGGGCAGTTGCGCAACGCGCCTCAGGCGCGGCGTTTCCTGGCGGCGACCCTCGACGGTTGGGCGCTGCAGCGGTTGCTGCCCGACGCGGGCTTGGTGGTGAGCGAGTTGGTCACCAACGCGGTTCAACATGCAGTGGAGCCGGGCACCGCTGATCAGGGGGAGTACCCCGTCTGGCTCGGAATCTTCCTCCACCCCGATGAACTGGTCTGCGCAGTCACCGACCCCAGTTCCCGCCCTCCCTGTCCCAGGGATGCCGAGGCGTCAGCACTGGGTGGTCGGGGTCTCGCTCTGATCAGTGCGTTGAGTCGGACGTGGTCCTGGTCGCTCACTCCTCCTCGGGGCAAGACCGTCTGGGCGACTCTCTCCTTGCAGCCGAGCATCGGCTGATACGCGCCCGGCTATGTGTGCTCGTTTGAAGAATGCATTCGCCAAGGCTTGAGGCTCGGTCCACCAGGCCGAGATCCGGCCACCTCCCGCCCGTGATCCGAGGTCGGGAGTCCGGGTCCCTCGGCGACACCGGAGCATGACGGGGATCGCCCCTTGATGGCTGCGCTCCCGGTGGTGAGACGTACCGACCCGCCAACTGACTCGCGGGTCGGCTCTCCCTGAAGGTCGAAGGCCCCCGCTTTCCGGGCCTGCTGAAGGGCTGCTCCTCGTCGGATCCCGCCGAGGCCACGGAGAAGCCGGACCGTGTACGGACCTACCCTGGCCGGCGGTCATAGAGCACTCTCACCCGCCAGGAACGTGCTCAGCACCTCGATATGCCTTCCTGCTGGCAGACGCGTGACGAGTGAGCGATGGCGTCCGCCATTTCTGTCAGCGCGCGGGGGCCGCAACCGCCGCGCCGCCGCCATCTCCTCTTCGGCCAGGAACCCTCCCGTCCGGGCCGACCCCGCGGGCAGCAGGTCGAGCACCGCGGTGTTCACCACACACCCATGGCCCGATGCATGCGTCACGAAGACCTTGCGCCCGGCGCTCACGGTGTCCAGTTCCACTGCGGTCAGATGGCGGCCCAACAGGCGTTGGTCATAACCAGACAGCTCGACCCAACCACCGGGAGGCGTGTCGGTGACCGCCTCGGCGACCGAGGTGAGGATGCTCGTCACCGAGTCGGACGGTGCGACGCTCATCGTCCGGGCGGCCAACCCCGCCCACATCAGATGGACATGGGCGTCGATGAACCCGGGCAGGACCGTAGCCCCGTCGAGATCGACGACCTCCAGGGCCGGAAGCCCCGCCACCTCCTCGTCGAGACCCACGATCAACCCGTGCCAGATGCCGAGTTCGCGTGCAGAGGGGCGAGCCGGGTCCATGGTGGCGATGTCGGCATGGGTGATCTTCTTGGTGGGCAGGGACGCATCCCTCCGATGGAACGAAAACCCGCCTGATTTCCTCTGGTTGCACGAAGTCGGCCGTTGATGGGCCCATGATGAGACAGAAAGGACTATGGTTAGGTGAGGCTAACCTAAGAAGGTGTTGCGGTGTGGATGGGCATGGAGAGACTCCTGCGAACCCGTTGGAGGTCTGGGCAGACAATGTTGTCGCTCGCCTTGACGTGCAAGAGGATGTTGACCGCTCTTTGCTCCACGCTCTACAGAAGGGCCCCAACCTCCGCGAGGAGACGGCCGCAAGAATGGCGGACGCGCTGCGTGCGGCAGCGCTCGGGCTGAACCCGGCCGGCTGCGCCACGGCCGCAGGCGTCTCGGAACGCCTCCTGCTCAACTGGCAGACACAGAACGAGTTCTTCGCCACGGCCATGAGAGCAGCGACTGAGATGGCCCAGGCCCAGTCGATCGGGCCGAGTCGGCAACTCAACCCCGCTGCGCTGCGCGTCCTGTTGAGGGCACTGCGCTCGGGCGCCCAGCACGGACCGGCTGCCGCGCTCGTCGGCATGTCGGGACGCGCGCTCTACCGGTTGCGCAAGGAGAGCCCCGAAGTGGCAGCCCTCGTCGCTGCTGCGCGCCGGGCCAGACCGCGCAAGTCGGATCGACGCCGTCGATCGCGGTACGAGCAGCGCTACCGATTGGTCCGCCTCGAAGAGCAGATCGAGACATCGGTGGTCTTCGAGGCGAGATGCACCCCCGGGCCACATCGCGCGCACTCCGTCCACATCCCACGCGAGGAGTCCGAGGTGCCGCAGTGCGACAGCGATGACTCCGCCTGTCGCCACTCCTGAGGCGTACGCGCGCTGTCAGCAGACGTGGGGCGGGGCTCCGCGCGCTGTACCGGGGGTGGGCACTCAAGGGTACTTAGTCTAGCCTTACCTGGTTCTTGTGCTCTTCGGATGGGCACTGCTGGTGAGGTGTCGGAGGGGTGCGGTGGGTTCGCAAGACCTGTCGGGAAGGGCGGTCCTGAGAGGGGCCATCGCCGGCCAGCGTCGTGATGTCACGACGGGAGCCCTCCTGGGAGCGGGACATCAGGCGGGTGAAGCGCTGGTGCCCGTGGTGATCGGCGTGGTCATCGACCGGGGCGTCGCAGACGGTGACCTGACCGGCCTGTTGCTGGGCGTCGTCGCCCTCGGTGTCATCTACCTCGGCCTGTCCTTCAGCTTCCGATTCGGAGCACGCGCCGGTGAACAGGCGGCGGAGACCTCCGCCCACCGGCTCAGGACTCGACTCGTCAGCCGGATCCTCGCGCCGGAGGACGGGGCGCCGCCCGGGCGGCTCTCGGGGGAGCTAACCAACATCGCCACCCTCGATGCCAAGCGCGTCGGATCCGTCTGTATGGCCCTGGTCGTCGGAATCTCCGCCCTGATGGGACTCCTCGTCAGTGCAGTGGTCCTGATGCGGATCTCCGCCCTGCTCGGCCTGGTGGTGCTCCTCGGTACGCCGCTGCTGCTCTGGCTCGGTCATCTGTTGAGCAAGCCGTTGGAGCACCGCAGCGGAGCTGAACAGGAGCGTGCCGCCCATGCCTCCGGCGTCGCGGCCGACCTCGTCTCCGGGCTGCGCGTGCTCAAGGGCATCGGTGCCGAGCCCGCGGCGATCGCCCGGTACCGCACGACCAGTCGGCATTCCCTGGCGGCGACCCTTCGGGCGGCCCGCGCGCAGGCATGGCAGAGCGGAATAGTGCTGTCGCTGACGGGTGTCTTCATCGCCCTGGTGGCATTCATCGGGGGGCGTCTGGCCACCGCCGGAGACATCAGCCTCGGCGAACTCGTCTCGGCCGTCGGTCTCGCCCTATTCCTCCTGGGTCCGCTCTCCCAGTTCTCCTGGGTCAACGCCGAACTGGCCCAGGGGCGAGCGTCCGCAGCCCGCATCGCCGAAGTGCTGGCCACCAATGGCACCACACTGCCAGGCGCCGATACGCTCCCCCCTTCCATCCAGGGGCGCCTACGGCTCCGCGCGGTCTCTCACGAGACCCTTCGAGGCGTCGACATGGACATCGCCGCCGGCGAGGTCGTCGGCGTCGTCACCACCGACCCGAGCGACGCGAACGCCCTGCTCGGCTGTCTCGCCCGTCGCTTCGATCCCGACAGTGGGGCCGTTGAACTGGATGGAGTGCCACTGAGCACCTTCCAGCCCGCCGCGATCCGAACCGCGGTCCTCGTCGCTGAACACGACGCAGACCTTTTCGAGGGCACCCTCCTCAGCAATGTCTCAGCAGCAGCCGGCTCGGCTGACACGGTCGAGCGAGCGATGGTCGCCTCCGGTGCTGACGAGGTCGCCCGGACGCTGTACCGGGGCGCGGACACGACCGTGACCGAACGCGGCCGATCACTCTCCGGAGGCCAACGGCAGCGCGTGGCACTCGCCCGCGCTCTGGCGGCCGACGCACCCGTACTCGTGCTCCACGACCCGGCCACGGCCGTCGATGCGGTCACCGAGGCCAAGATCGCCGCCGGGCTGCGGGAGATCCGTGCGGGTCGGACCACCGTCGTGCTGACCACGAGCCCCGCACTGCTCGCCGCGACGGACCGCGTCATCTTCATCGAAGGCGGCCGGGTCCTCGCCGCGGCCCCGCACGGCGAACTCGCCAGCGCCCACCTCGGCTACCGTACGGCGGTGCTCTCATGACCGGCCGTCGGCAGCACGCTCAAGGCGAGGGTTCCGCGGGGGAGGGCTTCGAGACCAGCCTGCCGCTCGGCTCCGACCCGGCTGACAAGGCCGATATGTCGACGCCGCCACACAGTGACGCTGCCGTGCGCCACCGCCCGACGCATGCCACCGCGGGCGAGGAATCCGAGCGTATCTTGCTCCCCGTCGCCTCACCGGCGCGCACCCGGGCCGCCGTCGGCGAACTGCTGCGCCCACACCGCTTCCTCGCGGTCACAGGCTTCATCGTCATGATCATCGCAACGGCCGTGGGACTGCTCACCCAACCGCTCCTCGGCCGCATCGTGGACATCGCGGCCGACCACCGATCGCCCGACGCCCTCACCAACACCGTGCTGCTGCTGGCGGCCGTCGCCGTCGTTCAGGGCCTTGCCACCGCAGTGGGCCTCTCACTGGTCTCCCGACTCGGTGAATCCATACTCGCCCAGTTGCGGGAACGATTCATCGAGCGGGCCCTCGGGTTGCCACTGGAAGAAGTGGAACGAGCCGGATCCGGCGATCTGACGGTCCGGGTGACCGGTGATGTCTCCCTCACGGCCGACGCGGTCCGGCACGCCCTGCCCGAACTGGCCCGCTCCCTCCTCGCCATCGTCCTGACCCTGGGCGCCCTCGCCGTACTCGACTGGCGTTTCCTCCTGGCCGCACTGCTGGCACTCCCCGTCCAGATCCACACCGCCCGCTGGTACGTCCGACGTGCGGTACCCCTGTACGCGGAGCAACGCATCGCGGGCGGGGCCCAGCAACAGCAACTGCTCGACACCATCGGCGGCAGCCCCACCGTACGGGCCTTCCGGCTGGAGAAGGAGCACAGCGCCAAGGTCGAGGAGCACTCCTGGAACGTCGTCGGACTGACCATGCGCGGAGTCCACCTTGTGCTGCGGTTCTACAGCCGACTGCACATCGCCGAGTTCGTGGGTCTCGCCGCCGTCCTTGGCACCGGATTCCTCCTGGTGCGGGCGGACGCCGCATCCATCGGGACCGCCACCGCCGCGGCGCTCTACTTCCACAGTCTCTTCGCTCCGGTCAACACCGCCCTCGTCCTCATCGACGACGCCCAGTCCGCCATCGCCGGACTCTCCCGGATCATCGGTGTAGCGGACCTGCCCCTGCCGAAGGAGCCCGACCGCCCGCTCACCCCCAAGGACGCCTCCGTCACGGTCCGCGCCGTCAACCACTCCTACCGCAGCGGACACCAGGTGCTGCGGGACATCACCATGGATCTGCAACCCGGTGAGCGAGTCGCGCTGGTCGGGGCGAGCGGCGCGGGCAAGACCACCCTGGCCAAGCTGATCGCCGGCATCCACGAACCGACCGACGGAGACATAGCCCTCGGGTCCGCACCCCTGCGGGACATCGGCCCCACAGCGCTCATGCGCTCGGTCGCCCTGATCACCCAGGAGACCCATGTCTTCGCCGGGCCGCTCGCCGACGACCTCCGGCTCGCCCGCCCCGATGCCACCGACGGTGAACTGCGCGCCGCGCTCGACCGGGTCGAGGCACTGGCCTGGGTGGAAGCGCTGCCCGCAGGGTTGGCGACCGTCGTCGGCGAGGGCGGCCACCGACTGAGCGGCGGGCAGACCCAGGCACTGGCACTCGCCCGGCTCGTACTCGCCGATCCCCCCGTCGTGATCCTCGACGAGGCCACCGCGGAAGCGGGCAGCACCGGGGCCCGCGCGCTGGAGAAGGCGGTCGCCCGGGCCATCGACGGTCGGACGGCCCTCATCGTGGCGCACCGACTCACCCAGGCGGCAGCAGCCGACCGGATCGTTGTGATGGAAGCCGGCCGAATCGTCGAAACCGGCACCCACGACGAACTGCGCACTGCCGAGGGGCCCTACGCCGCCCTGTGGGATGCATGGTCGGGCAGCCGACGGACACGGGAGGGAACAATGCCGGGCGACGGCACCCCCGCACCCTCCTCACCGGCGACAACACCCTCAGGAATCTGAACCGAAGGATCACCGATGGCCCGCTTTCGAAGCGCTCCATGGCTCGCCGCCGCACTCGCCTGCGCCCTCCTCGTCTTCGGCACCACCGGGTGCGACGGCTCCGGCGACTCCGCGGGGGAGGAGCCCGCGGGGCCGTCCGGCAAGAGCGGCGCCGTCTATCCCGTCACCGTCAAGCACACGTGGGGCAGCACCACGATCACCTCGGAGCCCCAGCGGATCGTCACCGTCGGACTGACCGACCAGGACGCGGTGCTCGCCCTCGGCAAGGTCCCGATCGCCACCACGGAGTGGCTCGGCGGCTATCCCGGCGCCATCGGGCCCTGGGCCCAGGATCGGGTGGGTGACACAGAGCTCCCCACCGTCCTCAAGGACACGGGAACGGGCCCCCAGGTGGAGAAGATCGCCGCGCTGAAGCCGGACGTCATTCTGGCCCTCCACAGTGGGCTCACCAAGGAGCAGTACACATCCCTGAGCAAGCTGGCCCCGGTCGTCGCCCAGCCTGAGCAGTACGGCGACTACAGGATTCCCTGGCAGGAACTGACCCAGAAGGTCGGCCTGGTGCTCGGCAAGCCCGTGGAGGCGATGGAGGCGATCACCGACACCGAGGCCCAGATAGCCGCTGCCACCAGGATCGGGTTCAAGGACGCCCGCGTCGTCATGGCGACCCGCCACGAGGGCATGTTCGTCTTCGGCAGTCACGACCCGCGTTCGCGACTGCTCGGCAACCTCGGCTTCCGACTGCCGCAGGACCTCGACACGGTGATCGGGAACCGGTTCGGTGCCACCATCGGCAAGGAGCGCATGGATCTGCTCGACCAGGACGCCGTCGTCTGGATCGTGAGCGATGTCGCCAAGGACCGTGCCGAGCTGCACAAGGACCCCTCGTACCGCGATCTGACGGTGGTTTCGGAAGGCCGCGAGGTCTTCGTCCATGAATCGGGCGACTACGGCCGTGCGACCTCGTTCGCCTCGGTGCTCAGCCTGCCCTATGTGGTGGAGCGGCTGGCTCTACAACTGGCGTTTGCCCTCGACGGAATGCCGGAATCCGTTGTGGATCAGCCCATGCCCTGACTGCGCCGTGATACACGAGCGCCCGCCCCGGCCGCGCATGGTGTTGTGCGTCCTCATGCCTGCACGGGTGCACACACACCGAGCCCCGGTCACGTCGCAAGTGACCGGGGCCCGGCTGTGGTGTCAGACTCGCCCTAGTTGGCGTTGATGAGGTCGTGGGCCGGGACGGTTACCGTACGGGCTCCCGGCGTGCCGCCGAGGATGACCTTCCGCATGGCCGAGTTGTTGCTGGTGGTGGTCTCCTTCAACCGCTTCTCGGGGTTGGCGAGGACCTCGATGTAGTACGTGCCGTTGGGCAGGTCGGTGATGTCGAAGGACTGGTCCGGGAGGTCCTGGGTGTAGGTGTCACCGGAACCGACGTCCAAGACCTCGCGGACGGAGATGGCCTTCTCCTCGCCGCACGCGCTCGACAGGTCGGTGCTGAAGGGGTGCCAGTTGGCATTCTTCACCGTGTAGTCCACGGCATCGGTGTTGACCAGGCAGAACGCCTCTTTGCCACTGCGCACTGCCTCCTTCTTGTCCGCCTTCAGCAGTCGGTAGCTCGCGAAGTCGGTGAAGTGCCAGTGGTTGTGACCCGGGCGCGGGTCCCACTCCATCGTGCCGGTGGGGGTGTATCCCACCTGCTTGCCCTTGGCGTCGTAGAAGTACTGGTACGCGTCCATGAGCTCCGCGCCGGGGGCGCGGAATCCGTCGACGACCAGCTGGGCCGGCCCTGCGTTCCAGACGTTGGCGCTGAAGGACATGAAGTCCTTGCCCGCGGGGTTCTCGGGCGAGGTGCTGATCTGGACGTCGAAGGCCGGCAGCGACCGCAGATCCGGCTTCGGGACGTCCGGCACGACGGCCTTGCCGGTCGGGCGCTTGGCGTTGGCCTTCAGGCCGGGAGCCTTGCGGGAGCCGTCGGTCTGGCCCGGGCGGTCACCGACGTTCGCGACCGTGCGAGCGGACTTCTGGAGCGCCCAGGGCAGCGCGGGCGGAGCCGGTGGATACGGTGCATGGCCGACGTTGTACGTCGGGCCGTCACCGCTCGTCGCTTCCTGGAGCGTCATCTTGGGAGCGGGGTCGTGGTGCCCGGCGTGCCCGGCGCCGTGGGAACCGTGCTTGCCCTTCGCTGCGGCACGCTCCATGGGGTTGGCCTCGACCGTGACGGTGACCTTGACCGTTTGCGGCTTGTTCGCGATGCCGAAGAGGTCACGGTACTTCTTGGCCACGTTGATCTTGGCGGTGTACGTGCCGGCCGGCAGGGTGACACCCTCGGTGTACCAGCTGTTGTAGGTGTTGGAGGCCCAGCCGTTCTCCACTCCCCACACCGATCCGAGGGTGAACGGGTTGCGCGGGCAGCTCTCGGGATACCGCGAGGTGGCTGCGGCATCGGGGCGTACCCGTCCGGACGCGTTGTTGGGACAGAAGTTCTCCTTCGCGTCCAGCACCTTCTTGCCCGATGCGTCGGTCATGGTGATGTGGGTGAAGTCGGGGAGCCCCTGGAAGTCCTTCACCAGGCCCGCCGGCAGGTCCTTGGTGGTGACCTTCTTCCCCTGACGGATGGTCTGCTGGACGGTGATGGGATCCTTGTACGACTTGCGCTTTGCCGTGAGCTCCAGGGGGGAGCCCTCGGCGGTGAGGTAGGTGCCGAGATTCAGGTCGAGTCCGGTGGCCCCCTCGTAGGTGTGGATGTTCACCGACTTGGATGCAGCGATAAGAGTGAGCTTCGGTGTGGCCTGGGCCTTCTTGGCGTCAGGCGCCGCTGCGACAACACCGGCGGTCACGGTGAGCGCCGCAGCGGCAGCAAGGGCCGGGCGGGCGAAACGTGCACGTGAAGATCTGGTCATGGGTCCTCGTGAGTGCGAAGCGTTGCGAAAACCGTGGGACATGGTCTGTACCACTGGGGATTGGTCTGTAACTGCCACCGGCGGACAGTTGTTCACACTGCAACCGCCGAAGGGTGCGGGCCGCTCATCCGTCCCGCTGCCCCTGCAGATGTGTCGCGGCCCTCTAGGGTTGTCCGTGTCTTCTCAACGTGAGCAACGTTGGCCAGAATGATGCTGCGCTGGGCAAATCAAGTCATCATTAGTCATTTGGCTACGCCAAATTGATGAACCGTGGTAAGTGGCGTGATCATGGTTCCAAGCCCGGGGCACCCCAGAGCGGAAACCATCGGGCCAGATCGGGCTCCATCGGGAGGTCGACGTCCAGCGACGCCCGGACCTGGAGCTCCAGTGGAGTGTCCCTGCGGTCCTCGGCGCCGGGCAGCGGTGCGAACGGATAGAAGGCGCCGCGCTTGTAGAGGTAGACCAGCCCCAGTGGGCGGCTATGGACCTCATCGGCGAAGGCGACGAGGGAACACAGCAGATGCGGACCGAAGCCCGCCTCCTGGAGCAGGGTGTTGATCGCATGGAGGTCGTTGACCAGAGACACCGTGTCATCGGCCGGATGTCGTACGAGCACCCATGAGTACCCGTACCCGTCCTGGACGAACTCGACCGGCACTCCGCCGTTGCGCGTGCCCACGTCCAGCAGACCCCTGATGTCGTCCTGGAGCCGTAGGAACGCGCCGCCCTCGACGCTCGCGAAGCACACCGATCCGCTGCCCGTGGACAGAAAGCCCGTCTCTGCCTGCAAAGTGAGGGCGGCGGATGGCAGGGCAAACAATTGGTCCAGATCGGGGCGTACCGGCTTGCTGCGGCCGAGGATCGCATCAAGAAACCCCATGAGAGGAATCCTCCGTCCCTCCGACGAGTCGGTCGTTCACCGGGTCTGCGGTCTGCGGTCTGCGGTCGGCGGGTCAGGTCCGGTCAAGGCCGGGTCAGCTCCGCGGAGATCTTGCTCAGCTGCTCCAGACGCTGTTCCAGGGAAGGGTGTGAGGAGAGCAATCGCGCCAAGCTCTCACGCGATGAGAAGGCAGGGGCGAACCAGAAGGCGTTGTACGGCTCCGCCTTGCGCAGGTCCCGCGTGGGGATCCGGGCCATTTCCCCGGTGACCTTGGTCAGCGCGGAGGCGAGCGCGGACGGCCGTCCGGTCAGCAGGGCGGCGGCGCGGTCGGCGGACAGCTCCCGGTAGCGGGAGAGGAGCCGTGTCAGCAGAAAACTCACCGCATAGACGGCGGCGCTGATCAGGGGGATGAGGATCATCAGAACCGCGGCATTGCTGTTGTTGCGGCCGGCCCGACCCAGCCCGCCCCAGAGGGTGGCCCTGGTGATCACACCGGCCAGCACACCGAGGAAGGAGGCGATCGTCATCACCGCCACATCGCGATGGGCGACGTGCGAGAGTTCGTGGGCGAGGACGCCTTCCAGCTCCTCCGGTTCCAGGCGCCGCAGCAACCCCGTCGTTGCGCAGACCAGGGCCGTGCGCTCGTTGCGCCCGGTGGCGAAGGCATTGGGCACATCGCTGTCCGCGATCGCCACCCTGGGTTTGGGCATGTCGGCGAGGGCGCAGATGCGATCGACCGCGCCATGGAGCTCGGGCGCCTGCGCGGGCGAGACCGTGTGCGCCCCCATGCTGTACTCCGCGATGCGGTCGCTGAACCAGAACTGGGCGATGAACAGCCCACCGGAGATCACCAGGATCAACGGCCACGCCTTACTGAATGCCGCCAGCAGGACACCGACGAACACGACGTACAGCAGCCCGATGAAGAACATCGTGGTCACCATGCGGGTCGTGAGCCCCCGGTCCGGGGCGTAGCGGGATCGACGCCGAAGTGCGGCCATCAGTGCACCTCCCGGACATGGCCCCCCGCACTACCCCTCCCATCGATTGTGCGCCTTTTCTCCTCCGATCGGTGGGCCTCTCCTTCCGGGGGCGGCCGGCCCGAGCCGATTCCCTGTCCGGGGGCATCTCAGGCAGCGCGGCTATGCCCGAGCGGAGCGATGGACGAGGTGTGCGCACCATCAACGGACCGTTGCCAGGCGCTCACCCTGCGCAGTGGATGGACTTCTTCTCGCCGCACTGGAGGCACCCGTGCCCGGTCCTGGGAAGGGCGACCGGTGCCCGCCCCAGTTTGCCGGGCCGGTGGGAGCCGAGAGGAGCCGGGCCCTCAGCCCGACTCCGCGCAGCCCGCCGTCGGGAGGGGGCGATGCGCCGCGTACACGGTGACCGCATTGCCCCACAGATCGTCCTCACGCAGCGCAGTGAATCCGAGTCGTTGTGCCACCCGTACCGAGGGGGTGTTCCCGGGCCTGATCATGGCGGTGAGATAGGGGACGTCCAAGGTGGCGAATCCCCACTCCTTGCAGGCTCCGGCCGCCTCGGTGGCGTAACCGTGTCCCCAATGGTCGGCCCGCAGTGTCCAGCCGAGTTCCACCTCGTCGAACTCGTCCCAGTAGTTCAATCCGCATCTGCCGATGAACTCGCCCGTGTCCTTGAGCTCGACCGCACAGAGGCCATGACCTCGCTCCGCCCACTGCTTCTCGACGGCTGCGAGTCGTCGCAGGGCCTGATCGTGGGTGTAGGAGCCGACGAACTCACTGACGCGGGGGTCGTCGTGGAGCGATACAAAGGCTTCGACGTCTGAGGTGGTCAACGGACGTAAGAGGAGACGTGGACTCTCGATCATGCGATCGACACTAGTCCGTCGCCGTTCCTTCTCCTACGCTTGGACGCGGGCCGACCCTCCTCGCCCCATGGCCGACGGGCCGTTGGCTCGGGCGGCATGCCGTGGCTCACCTCCCGAGCCGTGCTCGATCGCACTTCAGGGGCGACTGAAGTGACGCACTGTCAACAGGGCTTCGCCTCGATGATGTGCATTCCGGGCGCCTCCAACGGAAGCGTCCGTAGATGGTGGAAGCCCGCTTCCTTCAGAAGGGCTACGTACTGGGCTTCGGTCCGTTCCCTTCCACCGAGGCCGAACAGCATTACCAGGTCCAGGGCGGTGGTCATATCGGCGCTCGGCCGTTCGGGCAGAACCGCCTCGACGATCAGGAGACGGCCGTGCGACTCGTCCTGGGCTGCCCGGCACCGACGCAACACCCTCAGCGCCCGCTCGTCGTCCCAGTCGTGCAGGATCCAGGACAACAGATGGGTCCTGCCCGTGGGCACTGCGGCGAAGAAGTCACCTGACGCGACCGTCGCGCGCCCGTTCAACCCGGCGGAATCCAGGGCTGCCTGGGCGGGTTCGGCCAGGTCGGGCAGGTCGAACACTGTACCGGTCGGTTCCGGGTGCAGGGTGAGGATGTCCGCCACGAGGGTCCCCAGACCGCCGCCCACATCGACGATGCTGCCCGCCGTGCTGAAGTCGTACGACGTGGCGACCGCCCGTGCGGTACGGCGGGTGAAGCTCGCCATCGCGGCGTGAAAGACCGCACCGTCCTCGGGGTGTTGTGCCATGTGCGCGAAGTAGGTGTTCCCGAAGCGCTCTTCGAACGAGGGTCTTCCGGTACGCAGGGTCGACAGCGGATCATCCAACATCCGGTACGTCACCCGGTACATCAGCTGGAACCAGGGGCGCAGGGTGGTCGGGTGGTCGGATTCGAGGAGTACGCTCTCCTCGGTCCGGCCGTATGTGCCGTCGTCGCCGAGCCGGAGGAATCCGATGCCGACGAGCGGGCGCAGCAGTCGACGAAGTGCGTCGGGCCGGGTGTCGGTCGCCTCGGCCAGTGCGTCCACCGACAGGGGGCCGGCGGCGACAAGGTCGGGTATGCCGAGTTCTGCGGCCGTCTGCAACGCTCGGTCGGTGACGAATCCCCAGGACTGCGCGACGAGCGTGTCTGCCGTGGTGGGAAGGGCGGAGGTCAAGTGTCGGACTCCTTGGCTGCGGCGAAGAGCATGTGCGGGGACGCCACCGTGCGGGCGGTCGCTCCCGCCCAAATATGATCATGGTTGAGCGCCGCGGGGACCGAAAACGGTGACATCTCTTGTGGTGCGACTGCATGCGACCCAATGCCACTGAGTCCGATCGGCACACGACCGACATGATTGACCGGCCGACCGACCTGCTGATGCCCCCATCACTGGGTCGGCCGCGCACCCGGGTCACGATGACGAGCCGGTGGGCCCGATCGCCACCGCTCGCTCGGGGAACTCGCCGCCCGCATCCCGTTGGTCCGGGCTGTCGCCACGGTGATCGACCGGCCACGAGGGGGACCGCGGTCATGGGTCAGGGCTTGCGGGCGACTCCCGCGTACATGTTGGTCGTGGTGCTGGGCAGTTCCTCCCCATCGGCGGGGCGCCACGAGGTCATTGGGACGACTCCCGGTGCGACCAGTTCCAATCGGTCGAAGAGTCGTTCCACCTCGGCACGGTTGCGCAGGTACATGGGGATGCCCCTGCGGGTGTACTCGGCTGCCAGTGCCTCCGAACCGTCGGCGAGATCCGCGGTGGCGAGTGTGATGGCCAGATGACTTCCGGACGCCAACGGTTCCATCAGGGTCTCGACCAACCCCTGTGCGTCCTGGACGAATTGGAGCATGGCGATCACGGTCAGGGCGACCGGCTCGTCCAGATCGAGGGTCTGCCGGAGTTCGGGGGCGGCGAGCAGTGTGTCCGGGGCGTTCATATCGGCCTCCACATAGGCCGTACGACCCTCCGGTGTGCTGCACATGAGGGCGTCGGCGTGGGCGAGGACGATGGGGTCGTTGTCCACGTAGACGATGCGCGACTGCGGATCCACTCCTTGTACGACCTGGTGCAGATTGGGTTCGGTGGGGATTCCGGTGCCGATGTCGAGGAACTGACGCACTCCCGCCTCCGCCGCCAGCCAATGGGCCATCCGACGCATGGCCGCCCGATTGGCCAGCATGCTGGTACGCAGACCCGGCCACGCGCGCAGCGATGCTTCCCCCGCCGCCCGGTCGACCTCGTAGTGGTCTTTGCCGCCCAGGATGTAGTCGTACACCCGCGCCGAATGCGCCTGGCTGCCGGAAGGTGATGTGGTGATGTCGTTCTCCTCGTGCACGGTCTACCGCCTTGTCGAGAGGTTCTTACGGCCGGTTCAGCCCGCCCGTCCTGATGGGTCTGGGGCACTGGTGGAACGCCGGGTGTTGTCCCTCAGGCGTGGACGAGGAGGGAGCGGCTGGCCCGTTCGTGGAGGAAGGCGTGCCGCGAGCGGTTGCGTGCCAGGAAGCGCAGCCCCCTTGACGTCGTATCTGTTCGCAGTGGTGTCCACACGCACCCCCCAGTGCAATCCCGCGTCCCGCGCCTCTCCATCCGCGCGGGACGCTCAGTATGCCGCCTGGCCACCTCGGTCACCCAGCAAATCCCCACCTTGGAGAGGGTTTCGGCGGGGCCTGGTTGAGCCCCCTTCGCCCCTTCTCTCGGTTGGGGAGAGCTGATCCCCATCGGTCGTATCCCGTGCGTGTGGCGTGCGAAGCAACGGGCGTCCCGTGGGGGAAGCGGTGTGTCTGCGAGGCACTTCGCAACAGCCGCGGGCACAGGGCAACACCCTTGAATTGGCACACGGTGCCTCGGTTTGACTTTTATCAGGTCTTTACGATTATGTGCGGATTCAAATATCAAGATCCAGGGGTCGTTCATGCATCGTTCCATCCGTTCCGCCGCCGTGGCCTCCGTGGTTGCCGCCGGCCTCGTGTTCGGCCTCAGTGCCTGTTCCGAGATCAGTGACGCCGCGAAGGACGAGGCCGTCGACCAGGTCGACAAGGCGGTGAACGAGGAGTACGACGTCACCTACGAGGTCACGGGGAAGAGCGTCGACTCCATCCAGTTCTCGGCCGGTGGCGGAAGCGCCATGGCGCCCAAGCTGGAGACGGTGGAGAAGCCGACGCTGCCGTGGACGAAGACCGTGACCCTGCGCGGGATCATGCCTCCGTCGGTCCTGCCCATCGCGCTCGACGCCGGTGCCGATGCACAGGTCACCTGCAAGATCACTTACAAGGGGAAGGCGATCGCGGAGGAGTCTGGAGGCGGCCTCGCTGCCGCCGGAGGCTGCGTCGCGGTCTCTCCGCTCGCTCAGTAGTAGCGCCGCTCGCCCATCCGGTGGGTCAGGAACTCATCCTGCCCCACCGCTATGTGGCGGTGGTGGGCTCAGGGTGCGCACGATGGGAAGTTGTCCATCGCGCGCACCTTTTTGCGTGGCAAGGGGGTCCGGGCCGTGGCTCCGTCCATGAGTGGACCCTTGGGAATGCCAAGGCGGCCTTGAGCGCGCCCGGCGCGCCCGGCGCGGAGAAAACCCTGGTGGGCGGCGTTCGCCGCGACCGTGGATGCTGAACGCCGACTGGTGGTCTCGCTGTTGGGTGCATGGCCCTTGACTGGTTTAAGTCGAAGGGTGATCGATAGTGACAATTTAGGTAAGGCTCACCTAATATGATCAGTGTCGACTTCGGACCCCCCACTCCGAGTGGTCTCTCCTTTTGCCTTTGTCCAAACCCAGGGCGCAGCCATGCGTTTACACGTGTCGGTGGCCCTATCTCCCCGAAGGAGACATGCAACGCATGTCCATGCCTCGCAACAGCCGTCTGGCTGCCCTCGCCGCGCTGACCGTCGTATCCGTGGGTGCGGGCGTCCTCGCCGTTCCCGCGGCAGCCGCCCCGGTCGCCCAGGTGTCCGCGGCCTCCGTCGCACAGGCCGTGGAGCCCAAGAGCGGCGACGCCAGCGCCGCATCCCCGATCCTGGTCTCGGGCCAGGCCGGCTGGGGCTTCAAGGCGTCCTGGGTCGACTACGTGACGAGACTGGGCGGCTCCGTGACGGAGGCCGGCGGCGCGACGAAGGGTGCGAACGGCGTCATCTCGTACCCCGTCGCCCATGGTTCGGTGAACCCTGCCGGTCGTGACGCCGACGTGCGCTTCTCCGGTTCCGTCACCTACGCGGTCCCCGAGCACGGCATCAAGGCGATCACCCTCGCCAACCCGCGGGTCGTGCTGAAGGACGGCGTCGGCACCCTCCACATCGACGTGTCCACGGACCTGGAGGGCAGCACCCCGACGCCCGTCGCCACCGTGCCGTTCGCCACCCTGAAGGCGTCCGCGAGCGCCCTGAACGGTGCCACGGTCAACTGGTCCGGAATCACGGCCGCGCTGACGGACAAGGGCGCGGAGATCTTCTCCTTCCAGGGGCGTCCCATGTACCCGGCCGGGACGGCGCTGGACACCCTCGCCGTCGGCGGCAAGGTCAGCGTCCCCAAGCTGACGGTCAGCCAGGTGGCGGGTCTCGGCGCGGACAACGAGGTGACGGTGACCGGCAGCGGTTACGTCCCCGGCCGCGGTGTCTACCTCGCCCAGACCATCGCGATGCCCGCCGACACCTTCCCGAGCGTCTTCGGCAACGCCGCGTATATCCGTCAGGTCGGCGCCGACGGCACCTTCACGACCAAGCTGAAGCTCAACGAGACCTTCACTCCCGCCGGTGCTCCCGCCGTGAACTGCCGCACCACCGCCTGCTTCGTCGTGAGCTTCAACTCCCACGACGGCAGCGACAGGCACTGGATGGCCTCCCGCGCCCAGGACGTCGCCCGGTCCATCAGCTTCGGCGCGGCAGAGGTGACCACCCAGCCGAAGTCCCGCACCGTTCGTTCGGGCGCCACCGCGACCTTCACCGCAGCCGCCAGCGGCGCGGACTCCGTACGCTGGGAGCGCAGCACCGACCGCGGAGCGAAGTGGACCACCGTGGCCGGTGCCACCTC
Source organism: Streptomyces sp. NBC_00690 (assembly GCF_036226685.1). Classification (NCBI taxonomy): domain Bacteria; kingdom Bacillati; phylum Actinomycetota; class Actinomycetes; order Kitasatosporales; family Streptomycetaceae; genus Streptomyces; species Streptomyces sp. NBC_00690. Next base: position 450,323 of record NZ_CP109009.1, on the reverse strand, counting down.
CAAGACCCTCTCGGTGAAGGCGAGCGGCGCGGTCAACTCCGCCCGCTACCGCGCGGTGTTCACCAACGCGCTCGGTGAGGTGCCCACGTCCTCGGCGACGCTGACCGTCTCCGCAGTGCCGACCCGCGTCATCTCCTTCAACGCCTCCCCGGAGCCGGTGGCGAAGGGCGGCAAGCTGGCGATCACCGGTACGCTCCAGACGATGGGATCGACCGACGACACCTGGCGTCCGCTGGCCAAGACGGCGCTCGTGATCGAGTCGCGGGCCAAGGGCAGCACCACCTGGACCAAGGCGACGAGCGTCACGACCGGCACGAAGGGCACCTTCTCCGCTTCGGTCACCGCAAGCAAGGACAGCGACTGGCGCGCCCGCTCGGTGGGCACCGCCGACCGCGCCGCCGCCGTGAGCTCCAGCGACTATGTGGACGTCCGTCTGAAGACGGCCATTTCGAGCTTTAACGCCGGTCCGGAGCCGGTGCGCAAGGGGCGCGCGATCACCGTGGGGGGCACCCTGCGCAGCCTGGACGGTTCTTGGAAGAACACTGCGAGCCAGTCCGTGACGATCTGGTTCAAGGCCGACGGCGCCAAGACCTGGTCCAAGCAGAGCACGGTCCGCACCAACAGCAAGGGCGCCTTCACCAAGGCGTTCACGGCGAACAAGGACGGCAGCTGGAAGGCCGTGTTCACGGCCACCTCGTCGCGCCTGCGCACCACCAGCGGCAGCGACCGGGTCGACGTGCGCTGACCCCGTTGGTAGACGGACGCGCGCTGTAGTGGACGGCCGTTGGCGGCGGGCCTGTTGGGCTCCGCCGACACCGGCCGTCCTTTCTGACTCACCAGCGCTGCTGGTTTCCGGGGCGTACTCCCGGTGGGATCCGCCAGGTCCGGCAATGCGTCCGACGGGAGTTGTGGTGGGGCCGACTCATGCGTGGGCCGGGATCATCCCGCGGTCACCGTGTCCTCGAAGGTCTTGCCCGCAAGGCGATACGCACTGACCTTGGCCGCGACCGCTGCCGGAGTGAGCACCCGGTCCTTGATGTGCAGTACGTAGTCCACCTGCTGCTCGTACGCCCGTGCCGCGGTGGCGGTCTGGCCGGTCAGATCCGTCAGCCACTGGTTGAAGGCGATCACCATCCCGCGCTCCGGCAGATAGGCGGCACCGTGGGTGCTGAAGAGCTGCCCGTCGATGTAGTACCGGATGTCGTTGTTGTCGATGGTCACGACGAGGTCGCGCCACCCCGCGTGGCTGCTGCGGGCCACCGTGTGCTGGTTGACGCTCTGCCCCGTAAGGGAGTCATAGGTTTCCCACGACGTGGTGAAGAAGATGTTCGAGGTCTCGCCCCAACCGCCGTTGGGCAGGTACTCGAAGTCGTACTCCGCGTAGTCGTCGGCCATCGGCGCCTTGAGGTCGTTGATGGTGAAGAACGTCTGGACCACATGATCACCATCGGGCCCGTACACGGGTGCGTCGCTGAACTTCACCCGGGCCGCGTAGGTGCCGTTCTTGAACTTCATCGCCGAGGACGAGATCTCGGCCTGTCGGGTGCTTGCCGCAGTGCCGGATGTGGAGGTCTCCAGGCGCATCACGGAGTTGCCGTCGGCGGCGGAGAAGCTCACGTTGTCGGGTGACCAGGTCGCGCCCGGGACCCCCGGGCCCCCGGACCACGAGCGCAGGCTCCAACCGTGGGCGGAGAGTCGCGGATCGGTGTGGGTGTTGTAGTTGAAGTCGTCGAAAAGGGTCTGGGCGGGCGGCGGCTCCACCGTTCCCCCCGGCTCGGTGCCCCACACGGTCGTTCCGGCGAATTGAGCGGTGGCCTTCGGCCAGTCCGTCCACGTGCTCTGCCCGCCGCCGAAGGAATGGTCGTCGCTCTGGTTGATCTGCTGCCAGTCGGCTCGGTGGAAGCGGAGTTGTATGTCCCCGGTGTCTGCGTTGGGGGCGAGAGAGCCGGCGGCGGTGGTGAAGCCGATCTCCAGATAGCGGTCGGCAGTCGGTGTGGGGTTGGTGAGCGTGCCGAACGTACCCGTGATGTTGGCACAGCCCTTCACGGCCCAGTCACAGGCGAACCGGTAGACGGCGTTCGTCGAGTCGGCCTTGAAGTAGTAGCGGACCTTGACACCGCCGAGCGAAACCGGGGAACTGCCGGTGTTGCGCACCTTGAACCAGGGTGCGGACTGGGCGACTTGGGAGCCCGACGCGCTCGTACGGTACTGAACGCTGAGGGTGCTTTCGGCGGCGTTCGCGGTGGTGGGAAGCACCGCGAGGCCGATCGCGCCGAGGGCCATGGCGAGCGCGCTGGTGGCGGTGGTACGAAGCCGACGGTGGGGGGTTCTTCGCATGACGCTGCCTCTCCTGAACGGTTGAGACTGACGAGGCACCCGAGGGGGAACCGGGTGCCAGAGCATGATCGTACTCAGGCGTCCCCCACACCCACGGTGTGCTGTTGACTTGACCTTCTCCCCGTGTCAACGGCTGGGCTGGTCCTGTCGCCATATCGAAGGAGGACACGGATGCTCCCCTACACAGGCTCCGGCCCGTACTGCTACGCGAACTCGCTGGCCATGGCCGCGGGCGATCAACTGCTGCCACCGCCGGGGGTCATTGAGACGCTGACGGGCTCGCCCTTCGGCTTCCAGTTGATCGGAGGCACGATGCCCCTGTTCGACCCCTACGGCTGGGACCCGGAACGCGGCCTCGACGCTGCCGTCGATCTGCTCGGCCTGCGTTGTACCCGTACCGCAGGAGGCAGCCGGGCCGCGGCGAGCGCCCGACTGCAACGCGCCGCAGCCCGGGGCCCGGTGCTCGCGGGACCGGTGGACATGGGGCTGCTGCTCTACCGACCGGGCACCCCTGCACCGGGCTCCGGGGACCACTACGTCGTGGTGCTCGCCGCCGATGACGATGTCGTGCTCCTGCACGATCCTGAGGGCCATCCCTACGCAACCCTGCGGACCTCGGCGTTCCTCGACGCATGGCGGGCGGATGCCGTCGACTACGGCGAGGCGCCGTTCGTGATGCGGAGCGAATTCGTCCGCGAGCGGGAGGTCGCCGCTCGGGACGCACTGTGGCAGGCGCTCCCCGGGGCAATCGCCTGGCTCTCGGGGCGCACCGATCTTCCCGTGCCTGCCGGGACGCTCGGCGGAGCCGACGGGGTCGGAGCCTTCGCAGACCTGGTGGAACACGGACTGGATCCGGGCACCAGGGACCTGCTGGGCTCCTTTGCCATCCGAGTTGGCGCCCGCCGCCTCTCCGACGCTTGCGTCTGCCTCGAACTGTTGCACCTGCCGGGGCCCGCGGCCATCGCCGGGGAACTGTCCCGTCGGCTGGGGGCGCTGCAGGAACCGCTGGTCACCCAGGACGACAAGGTCCTGGCGGCGGGGCTGCGCAGCATTGCGCCCGGATACGGACAGCTGTGCGACGCACTGCGTCAGGCAGTCAAGGCCGGTCGCCCTCGGATGGCGTCGAGCCACCCCGGTCCTCTCGGCTGAGAGCTGCTCGTGAGCCTGCCCCGTGTGCAGGGGAGCGGATTCACGGCGCTGAGGGCGTCGTGTCCCTCTGGGCACCGGGGCCGGCCGAACCGTCCGTTCCGGTACTTCCTCAGACTATCTCGCAACAGCTCAAGGGCACTTCAGCAACCCCCTGGGCGTTCAGGTGTTCGGCGGCGACATAGGCTCGCGGTCAGCCGTGTTGCGGGAGAGAAGGGAAGACCTGATGAATGCATTACTCCACTGGGGCGAGCAGGCAGCCTGCCGGGCTACGGACCCGGAGTCGCTGTTCGCCGAAGCCGCTCAGCAGAATCGGGCCAAGACCGTCTGCGCACCTTGCCCCGTACGCACCGAGTGCCTCAGCGAAGCCCTCGACAACCGTCTGGAGTTCGGTGTTTGGGGCGGGATGACCGAGAGGGAACGGCGAGCCCTGCTGCGTCGCAGGCCGGATGTCACCTCCTGGCGCAGGGTTCTGCGTGCTGCTCACCACGGCCACCGACAGGCCAGCCCGGACTGAGCGAGCCGGTTTGTGCTGCCACGGCCGACGATCAGCAGACGGGGTCGTCCTCAGGGCGCAGGCGGACACCGGGCCTGGTGTTGAGTGACCACATATGGGTGCAGCCAGGACATTGCAGATGGACCACCGGCCCCCTGTTGGAGATCAGATAGCGCCAGTGCAGGGAGCAGTTCCTTCCCTCGGCGCAGACCGCGCAGGCGCGGGCGTCATCACAGGCGGGGCAGTCCACCCAGGCCCGGCGAGCGATGTCCGCCTGCGGATCAATGGGAAGGCGCACGACCCGACCCCTCTCCCGGCAGAACACCCGCCGCGACGAGCAGGTCGTAGGTGCGCTGCTGCTCGCCGTCGAGACCCGAATAGAGCAGTGCGTACGCCTCGTCCTCGCCCTGGAGGACGGCCAGAGGATCCCAGTCCGCCCCGAGGGCGGCGATGACCTCGGCCCGTCGTCGGGACTCATCGACGGAGAGGTCGAGGGTGAACGGAATGACCTCGTTGGTTCTGTCCTGGTTCATCACTGGGCTTCCGATGTGAGGACGGGGCACATCTAGCTCTACCAGAGGAGCACCACTTCAAGGAAGGGTGCCCTAAGTTGCAAGGTGTAGGTGGGTGGATACGTTCCGTTCGGTGCGCGGGTGAATTACCTCGGAGGGCCCGGAGGTTGCTGGTGTCGAGCGCGGTCCGACGCCGCCGTCGAGTCGGTGTGTTGTGACACACCTCATACCCATCGACCATTCCGCACTCCGCGCGTGACCTGAGGGCGCGGACGGCGTTGCGTCCTTAGCGGATGCTCCGAGGGGCCATCGGCCTCGGTCCGTGCTTGGGGGCCGCGGGATGTCCGTACCGGATCCCCCGTGGTGAGGTGTCGTGTGCGGTCCACAGGTGCGCGACCAGCCGTCGAGGAGTGACGGTATGGGCTGTGTGCGTCCGGCCTGCCGGGGGGAGCGGTGTCCGTGCGCAGGTGGGCGGGCCGGAAGTGCACCCCGCCCCCGTGTTACGGCTGTTGAGGGGCGAACCCCTCAACACGAGCTTCTTTCTAGCGAATTGCATATTTCTGCACTTCGCTAGATGCTGTGGGGGCTGAGCTCGCGGCGGAAGCGGGCGCAGTGGGACGCCCCGGCCCGCCCGGGTGGCGAAAGGAGTCAGCGAACGTGCCGGTTCCGCTGTATCAGGCGAAGGCTGAGTTCTTCCGGATGCTGGGTCACCCCGTGCGCATTCGGGTGCTGGAGTTGTTGCAGGACGGGCCGATGCCCGTGCGTGACCTCCTGGCCCAGATCGAGATCGAACCCGCCGCGCTCTCGCAGCAGTTGGCCGTGTTGCGTCGATCCGGGATCGTGACCTCCACCCGGGAGGGGGCGACCGTGGTCTACGAACTCGCGGGCGGTGATGTTGCGGAGCTGATGCGAGCGGCGCGCCGCATCCTGACCGAGATGCTGGCCGGGCAGCACCAACTGTTGACCGAACTCAGGGACGCCGAGGTCGCCCCCGAGTGAGCCACGTATCCGCGAAGAGCCCTGGCTCATAGGGGCCGCGCCCCTTTCTGAGCGTCTCCCTGTCGGGCGCGGTGTGGTCCGTGAGCCGCCATCCCCTCGCCTGGCGAGCCGGCTGGAACGAGCTGCTACCTGAGATGGCACCGCCCATCTGCTGCGGCTTCGAGCATGGCCATGCGCTTGGGCCGGTCCGCGGTCCAACGCCAGCCGGTTCGCGGCCCCCTTCCTGGCCCACCCCCACCAGCATCGAAGAGGCCGTACGAATGACCGAGTCCCCCTGTCTTCAACATGACCAAGCGCCCGCAGTCAGCGGCCCCTTGCTCATCGAGGACCCGTATCGTCCACCTGCCCGCAGTGTGAATCCCCTCGACCGCTCGGCCCGGCGCATCGCGCACCGCCGTCCGACCCTGCGGGCACGTCGACTCTCCCCTGCGGGGCTGCGATGATGACCGGGCTCGCGGGGCTCCCCGCACTGCCCCACCGGCTCGTACTGAGCCTGCCGGCCAAGGGCCACGCCGTCCGTACCGCCCGTGAGACCACCGAACAGATCCTGGTGCAGTGGGGCATCGGTCTACGGCATCCGCACATCGGCCCCGCCCTGTTGGTACTCGCCGAACTGGTCACCAACAGTGTGCGACATGCTGCCGAACTCTCGCCCACCATCACCCTGCTGCTGGCCGCGGGCCCCGAGACACTGGCCTTCGCCGTCCACGACAAGCACCCCCATCGGCCCGAGCTGTATGGCCCCGGGGCGAGTGCAGCCGGCGGTGGACTGGCCACGGTGACCGAACTGATCACCGGACTGGGGGGAACGGCCGCGGTGCACGGTGATGCGAAGGGACCGGGCAAGAGCGTGTGGATCACGGTTCCCCTGTAGTCGCGAGGCTGTCGCCGCGAGACGGACCCGTACGCCGCACCGGTGGCCCGCGGGGTCAGGAGGCCCCGCCGAGCTGGGCCAGCAACTGTCGTGCCGTCACCGGAGCGCCTTCCGGTGCATCCCGGTCGGTCAGGGCGGTGGGCAAGGGGGCTAGTCCGAGCAGACCGCACACCAACGATGTGGTGATGTGCTGCCAGGTGTGTGCGTCACGGACCATGGCATGGCCTCCCTTCGGCATGCTGACCCCCAGGGTGTACGCGCCCGCCCGCTCTGCCCGCGCGAGGTACTCCCAGGTGTCCTCGGCCACCGTGACCCGATCGCTTCCGTCGTGCAGTGCCACCAGGTGCCGATCGCCCACCTCGGCAAGAGGTTCACCCGGCGGGCACCACGGCGCCAACGCCACGACACCCTTGATCTGTGCCTCACCCGCCAACCGAAGTGCGGCCCGCGCGCCCATCGAGTGGCCCACGAGGACCACCGGCACGTCGCCCGCCGTATCGACGACGGCCCGCAGGGCCTGCCGAGCGTCTGGGACGGCATCCTCCCGTACTCCGTTCCAACCCCGATGGCGGTAGCGCACCCTTCCGACCAGGACCTGGTCGTTGCGCGTCGCGCGCATGATGCTCGAAGCGAATGGTCTCAACCGGACGGCAGGAAGGTTGACGGCGGGAGGCGCCTCCAGGGCGTCGGCACGGCCTCCGTGCAGCAGAAGGACGGCGGCCTGTGGGCTCGGCGGCAGCCGGCGGATCACCAACGCTCCCCGCCCGGAGTGTCGGGGCGGGTCGGATCGATCGGGCGTCTGCGATGGTTGCACGGGCTCAGTCCTCGGTCGGGTCTTCGACGTCCCGTCTGTCTGTCGTGCCCTGCGGGCGGACGACGCTCCCTCGAAGACACTCCCTACAGTTTGCGGGGGCACACAACGGTCCATCAGTAGTTCTGCCACTCATGGCGTGTGTATTCGAGCACCGAGGGGTCCATCAGGGTACTGGGTCGAACGTCCAAGGGCCGCCGGTCCCGTGGGAAGACCGTCGAAGCCGCGAGCACCTCACTGTCCAACGAGCGCAGTGACGGCGCGTCCGCGGCCAGCCGAGGGGAGGACGGTGGACGCCCGGTGGGCAAGGTGGCGAGGACGAACCCCCAGTTGCCGAAGCTGGGCACGTCCATCTGGTAGGCGGTCGTCCCATAGCCGGCCGCGCCAATGGTGGTGACGATGGACCAGTACGCCTTCGGGGCGAAGAAGGGCGAGCCTCCTTGCACCACGATCTGTGAGTGGGGATGCAGGACGCGGCCCAACAGATGGTAGAACTCCACGCTGTACAGCTTGGCCACCGCCGCGGTGTCCGGGTCCGGGAAATCGATCACCACGGCGTCGTACCGCTGTTTCGCGTCCCGTAGCCAGTTGAAGGCATCCGCGTTGACGACCTGGGCGCGCGGGTCGTCGAGCGCATGCTTGTTGAGTTCGGCCAGGGGCCCGAAGGAGCGGGCGAGCCGGGTCATCGACGGGTCGAGATCGACCAGCGTCACCCGGTCGACGTCGTCGTACCGCAGGACCTCGCGCAGGGCCAGTGCATCGCCGCCCCCCAGGATCAACACCGAGGAGCGCTTGCCGGACAGGGCGGGATGAACGAGGGCCTCGTGGTAGCGGTACTCGTCGATTGAGGAGAACTGGAGGTCGCCGTTGAGGAAGAGCCGGGTGTCGGGTTGTCCGGTGAAGGCAGTCGACTGGGTGACGACGATGTCCTGGTAGGGCGTGGTCTCGGCATGGACGATCGGATCGCGGTAGAGCTGCTGGCGGGCGGTGACCTCGATGTCGTCGGCGAGGACGTACACGGTGGCGAGTACGCCGAGTACGGTCGCCATCGCGGCCAGCAGGGCTGCCTGTACGCCCCTGCGCGTCTCACGGCGGAAGATCCACAGCACCACGACGACGCCGGCCACAGCATTGACCGACCCCACCACCAGCGCGCCCTTGAGCTGGCCGAAGGTGGGCAGGAGCAGCAGTGGGAAGCACAATCCCCCCACCAGAGCCCCGACGTAGTCGAAGGCGAACATGTCGGCCACCGCGCTGCCGGCCTCCTGGCGTCTGATGCGCTGGAGCAGTGTCATCAGCAGGGGAATCTCCGCACCGATCAGAAGACCTACGGTGAAGGAGATCGCCACCATGGCGGGCATGTAGATGCGCAGCCACGCGAAGCACACGTACAGGACGAGTACCGACAGCCCACCGACGAGCGCCAACAGCACCTCGACGAGCGCGAAGGCACCGACCGCACGTCGTTGGAGCGGTTTCGCAGCCAGGGACCCGATCCCCATCGCGAAGACCATCACGGAGATGACGACCGAGGTCTGCATGACGGAATTGCCGATGAGATAGCTGCCCAGTGCTGCCAGGGCCAGTTCGTAGACCAGGCCACAAGCAGCGCAGACGAAGACCGCGAGCAGCAGCAGGAACCGTACTCCCCGCCCGTGGCGAGGTGGCACCCGCTCGGTGGCGGAAGGAGCGCGCTCCAGCGTGATGGTGCTCATGGCCGTCAGGAAACAGCGGCGCCGACCATGACGGCCGTGCCCAGGTACATGGCTGCCTGGACCCAGGCGGCGGGGTGGGGGCGTTCCCCGTTGTCGTCCAGCACGGCCGCGCCCAGACGGCCGGGCGTCAACAGCCCGACGATCAAAGAGATCAGGGTCATGACCACAACACCGGCAAGGCCGTAGAGCAGGGTGCTGAACAGGCCGTAGCCCAGACCTTGTTCGGACTCACTGGCCCGGATGGACTGCTCGATCACGAGACCGATGGCTATCGTCTGGCCGCCGAGGAGCACGGCGGCGCCCCGGTTGCGTTCCGTCCACACCACATGGAAGAGCTTCCCGGGGGTGACGAGGTCGAGCGCGATGAATCCTGCCGCCATCACGATGAATCCGATGAGACCGTAGAGCAGGGCGATGCCCGCCGATTCGAAGATCTCTGCCACAGGATTGCCTTTCGGGTACGTCGTCGAGGAGTTCGAGAGGGAAAGAAAGGGGGAGCGAACTGCTGGGGACTACTTGCCGGAACCCGGGCCGCCACCACGGAACTCATTGCTGCCGGGGGCCGGCCAGGCGAGGCGCAGGTGCGGGTTCCAACGTGCGTAGCCGACGGCGTAGTCGACGACCTCGATCAGGCTGCCCTTCTTCTGGGGGCTGATGGCCACGATGTCGTCGCGGTACATCAGGAAGACCAGGCCGTCGTTGTCGCGGCGCTTGCGGGCCGCGGTGTGGCCGTCGATCTCCGTGGCCACCTTCCCCACCTGGTCGGCGCTGTCGAGATAGCCCGTGTTGGACGGGGCGTACTGCTGGGATATCCAACTGTGGGGCACGTCGTTGTGTTTCGGCTTCTTCTCCGAGCCGCCGTCGGAACACGCGGTGAGTGTCACCGCAGCCAGGAACATCGCACTGATGCAACGGGCGGACTTCATCGGGCCTCCAGCCGGGTCTGCGTCGCCACGATCTGGCGGCTCTGCGGGTAGGTGTGCCAAGTGCACCAACTCAACCCCGTGGCGTGCCGGTCCACGGTGAGCGCGGTCACCGCTTCGTGGAAGCCGGGGAAGATGCCGTACAGCGCCCGGGGATGTGCGTCCGCCCGGCTGCGTATCTGTTCGACCCGAACAGTGAAGTCCTCGGCAGTGAGGTGTTCACAGTGGGCGGTGAAGCGATAGGTCCAGTTGTCGAAGGACCGTACGGCCGTGTTCGGCAGGCCGCCGGTGACACCGGGCAGGCAGGCGACTGTTTCCCGAACGGGGCCGGCGAAGACCTGATGGGAGGCGCCGAGCAGCCTGAGTTGCACGGCGAGTCCACCGACCGTGAGGTCGCGCACGGCGAGTGCCTCGTGCGCCGGCCAGCCCAGGGTGAAGGAGAGTTGGTCGGCGTCCGTGTCCAAGTACGGTGTGGTGAGGGCTATGCCGCTCATGCCGTGCCGCCCGAGCCGTCGGCCGTGGCCACGAAACTGCCGTGCCGAGGTTCGCGTCCCACTGCGTCACGCACAGCCGGGGACACCACCGGTGCGATGCCGAAACCGGTGAACTTGACCTTGCATGGTGATCCCCCGAGGTGAAATGTGCGGCAAGCGTCGCTGAGTATCGCACAGGGGATCGCATGCGCCAGCGAGGGGAACCCTCGGCGGTTCGGCCCGCCTTGCACCGTCCGGTCCCGTTTCGGCCCCTGGAGCCTTGGGCTTTGTGGCCTTGAGCGGGTTTCGACGAGCGGTGCGGAGAGCCCGCGTCACAGCGTGCGACTACCGGGAATGATCAATGCAATGCCGCGAGAGGGGACCGCACGGTGTGTACGAGTGATGGGGTCGGCCGCCCGCACCGCCGGCGAGGCGGGTGGCCGAAGGGAGTCGCTTCAGGGTTGAGCGTCCCCCATCGCACTTTGGGGTGCATCCGTGACCGATTGACGGGGTGTCGATGTGGAGCGCGCCGGCGGCGCCCCGGCAAGCGGTGGCATCACCCGGGGAGCTACGTGATCGTCGGGTGCGGGGGCGCTCATCAGGACCCGTCACGCCGAGCGTGCGTGCACCTCACGGGGCACGCTGGACCGGCAAAGGACCCGACGGGCGCCCCTCGGACTCCGCCTAGGGTTTGGTCCACGGCGTACAGGCGGTGTCGGCTCCCGCCGGCCCGGTGCACACCCGGTAGCTGAGCACCGGTGCGCTGGGGGCCATGGCCTGCTCCCCGCAGCCGGAGGTGACGCCGTTGGCGTCGTTGATGGTTGCCGTGACCGTGCTTCCGGAGCTGCTCTGGTACGTGTAGTGGGTCCGTACGCCCCAGTTGTCGCTGAACGTGTCGCACGCGTAGACCCGCAGCCCGTCGCCACCGGCCCCTCCGTACCCACGAGCCTGACCGTTGGCCTCGACGATCCGTTCGCTCGCCGCCGCCGGGGTCATGGTGAGGAGCAGGGTGCTCGTGACAGTGAACGCCGTGAGCAGGGCTCTTGTCGTACGTCGCATTTCGGGTTCCCCTCGTTAGGTCCGCTCCCCGGTGCCGGGCGGCGACAGACGTCGCCGTGGCAGGTGTCTGCTCGACACCGGTCCTGCTCCATGCCACGCCCTGGTTGAACGGCACCCGCCGGGTGTTCGGACAAATGGGCGCGCACCGGGAAGCATTGGTCGCGCAGGGATGCGTGAACCTCGTTCACCCCGCCGGTCACCTTCCTGCCTGATGCGCGGGACAAGTGTTCCCTTCGGCTGGACCTCTGTCGGACCTCTGTCGGACCTCTGTCGGATCTTGGTCGGATCTTGGTCGGATCTCGGGAGGTCGGCGGACGGACGGCGGCCCGGTCGAGCCGGTGCCCTACGTCGTCAACGGTCTTCGAACCCGTCGTCCCGTTGCTGTGTGGAGAGCGCGCGGTGGCTCTCCACCTCCGTGAGCACCCGGTCCAATCGACGCGAACGGCGAAGGAGAAGCGGGGACCGAGCTCCACCGAAGGCGAGGAGCGTGACGGGGATCAGCCGGCCGCCCAGAACAGCCAGGGCAATCGTCCAGGGCGGGATGCCCACCAGTGCGCACATCACCACGGCGGCCCGGGGTGTCCAGGGCAACAGGGAGAGGGCGGCCACGGCCCATGCACCGTACTGCGAGATGAGCTCGCCGACTTCGCGCAACTCCTCGCGCTGGGGAGCCAACCCTCCGATGGTGCTCAACAGCCATGGACCTGCCGACTGGAGGACGAGCGCGGTGAGGAAGGCACCCATGGCCGATGCGAGGACGAAGGTGAACGCGATCGTTCGCCAACGTCGCGGATGGAGTGCCGACAGCCCCATCAGGAGCAGTTGGTTCGGAAGCACGGGCAGGGCGTAGTCGCTCATGGGGAAGACGGCGAGGGTCGGGAGGAACCACGGTCTGTGCGCAGCACCGTCGAGACGTATCAGGAGCCGGCCCGCACGGCTGGAGGGAGGTCCGACTTCGATGGTCGTGGGGGCCTCAGCCATGGCGCATCGCCCGGTATCCGAGCGAGGGAGCGACCCTCATGAGGGCCGGGAGGAGGCGTGCCTTGCCGACGTAGATCTCCGCCCTTCCCCGACGCAGGCCGTCGATCACCGAGCCTGCCGCCCGTGCCGAGGTGATCTTTCCCCGACCCCGGCCGGCCGTCATATCGGTGTCGACCAGTGGGAGGACGGCGTCGATCACCTGTATGTGGGGGGCGGCACCCTCGCACTGGTAGCGCAGTGCACGGGTGAAGGTCCGTACCCCCGCCTTGGCGGCGCAGTACACCGGGGCCGAGCGCTTGGGAATGAGGGCCAGCCCACTGCTGATGTTGACGATCGCCGCTGAGGGTTGCTGTGCGAGGTGGGGAAGGAGTCCGGTGGAGAGGGTGATGACCGCGTCGAGATTCACGGCGAGCTCACGACGCAACACCGGCCGGAGTTGTTGAGGGTCGCCGGTCAGGAAGTCGCTCAGGTTCTGTACGCCCGCATTGTTGATGACGACGGACAACCCGGGGTGACGAAGGGGTAGTTCGTCGACGTACGTGTCCACGGCTTCGGAGTTCGAAAGATCGACGACGTCCGTCGACACCAGTGCGCCGTGCTCCGCCGCGAGATCGGCCAGCGCCTCGGGGTTGCTGCCCACCGCCACGACATGGGCGTCGAGTGCGACGAGTTGGCGGGTCAGCTCTCGGCCGATGCCGCGGGCGCCGCCCGTGACGAGAGCCGTCGTGCCGGTGAGTTCCATCGAGTCCTTCTCTTGCGGGTGCGTGGTCTCTTACGGGTGTGGGGTGCGGGTGGGGGTGTTCAACGGCGGCGAGGGGCGAAACGCCGATCGATAGGCCGCAGGTGTCATGGCGGTGTGACGTTTGAAACGACGGGTGAAGTGGGGCTGGTCGGCGTAGCCGCAGGCGAACCCGATCACCCCCACGGGGTGTCCACTGCGCATCAGGAGTTCGGCAGCGGCCTCTGTACGCACGCTGCCGAGGAGTTCGCTGAAGCCACCGGCACCCCTGAGCCGTCGTTGGATGCTCCGTGCGGGAAGGTGGAGTTCGGTGGCGAGGTCGGCGAGCGTCCAACGCCGGGCGAGATCGGTACGGAGCAGTCTGCGGGTCCGCGCCGCCGGATCCGTACCGCGGTCCAGCGTGGGGACGTGGATGTCGCGGGCGACATCGGACCAGGTGAACCGCCAGAAGCCGCTGTCATGGGTGGGTGGTGCCGCGGTGTAGGCGCCGTGTGCCACCACCGTCACCGGCCGGTCGCGGCCCACGGTGACGGCGACGTCCTGTGCGCCCGTCAGGGACAGCAGTGCGCTGAGCACGCCCAGTACCAATGCGTCCTCGGCCGGCTCGGGAGGTGCGGAAGCCGGTCCCACGTGCTGCGCGACCAGTTGCCCGGCACCGTGCTCCAGGATCACCACACGATGACGGGAATGGGTGAACCGCTCCAGCCGCTGCCACCGGTGGAACAGATCATGGGGGTCGACGGCGCTCAGGAGTGCGGAGACGGCGGGGTCGGCCGGGTGCGCCGAGAGCAGTGATCCGACCCGCAGCAAGGGCAGCAGGCCGTGCTCGGCGGCCACAGCGGTCAGGAATCGACGCTTGGCGTCGAAAGGCAACAGGGCGCCGTCGCCGGTGGGGGCGACGGTGGGTATGCCCTCGGCGGCCAGTGCGCCCTGGACCAGCCCGACCAGTCGGGCACTCGCGTACTCGTCCATCGACAACCCTCTCCTCTGCCACTCGGTGAACACGCTACGTCCAGGGTGGGGAGGGTGTCTTGAACGATCGCGCCACCGTGCCCGGCCGATTCGGGGCTCCACGGGGATGTCCTACAGGGGCCGACCGAGCAACGGCCCGCACACGGGGAGACATGGCCGCGGTGTGTTCGCCTGCGCCGACGGTGTGTCCGCCGGCGCAGGCGTTGTGTCACGTCTGGGCACCGCCCCCGCCGATCAGGAAGTCGCCCTGGGTGCACCAGGCGGTTGAGGTGCCACCAGACGGTACGAGCGCGCCGAAGTTGCGATAGGTCTCGATGTCACCCTTCTGACAACTCACGAATGCGCGGAACGGGTGGCCCTCGCAGGTGACGGCCAGCCCCTCACTGCCACCGTTGGTCAAGAACACGTACTCGCACGGGTCGACGGCCGCCGCGGCCTGGGTGGGCACGGCACCGGCCCATGCCGGCCCCGACGAGACGAGGAGCCCGCTCGCGCCGAGAGCAAGAGCTGTGGCGAAGGCGGCGACAGTGCGTCGGATACTCAAAACGACCTCCGAGAGATGAAGCACGAACGCCCACGCTCCATCACTGAGAGTGCTGGGGTGGGCGCATAGCGGGATCACTATGCCTGACCTCTCGGGCGGCCTAGGGACCGCGCTGTAGCCCGTGCTCGCGCTCCGGACTCTCCTCGGGGCGTCCTCATCGACCTGGGGTGAAGGCGCTCATCGCCTTCGGCGCGGCCCGAGTCGGTCGGCACGGCGCTCATGGATGCGCCGGTGGCCGGGCCGTGGCACCGAATGCGGTCCGAGATCTGTCAGGTCTCGTCCTACGGCTCCTCCGCCCGGCCTTGGCGTTGCTGCCGTCGATGCTCATGGTGTCGGCACGGGTAACTGTGGTGACCAACTTCAGCCGCTCGGGGGACAGTCGGCACACCGTCGAGTGAAGCCCCCACACTCTTTCGGCTGAACCGCGACCCTCAGTCGGGTACGGCCCCGCCGTGCGGTTGCCTACCCGAGCCGTCGGGGCGTGGTGGGTGAGCGGCGTTCAGCGTGGTGGCGTCGACAGGGCACCCACGATGACCGAATCCACCACCCTGCGCACGGCCGTGCCATCCGGTGGTGTGCCCGTACGGTCGGCGAAGAGCATATGAGCGGCCCCGATCAGGGTGGTGGCGAGGACGTGGAGGTCGCACCCGGCGTCGATCCGGCCCAACTCCCTTTCGACGGCGAGGTAGGAGCCGAGCATCGCGGCGGCCTCCGTGAGCAGCGGGATGCCGGTTGGTGTCGTCCGTCGAAGTCGAGCGCGGAGTTCGTCCCGAGAGATGACGAGGGAGACGATCGCCACCGCAACGGACCCGAAGAGATCCGTCAACGCAACGGTGAGGTGATGGGAGACGACACCGCTTCCGGCCGAGGTGAGCAGCGCGGTGGCGTCCAAGCGGGCGATGCGGTCACGCACCAACTCGGCGAGGAACGCGTCGAAGTCGGTGAAGTGCCGGTGGAGCACTCCCTTGGCGCAGCCCGCCTCTGTGGTGACCGCCCGGCTGGTCAGCGCGCTCGGCCCGTCCCGCAGCAGTACGCGTTCGGCAGCGTTGAACAGTTGCTCGCGCGGATCGCGGATGGCCACCCCTGTCGGCACGTGGTGGCTTCCTCTCCTCGGTCCGTCACCGGCCTGATTGACGGCGGGCGTGCACCACAGCATAGTGGGCACATGCCCACTATGGAGCCGGAGCCCGCGCCCGGCATCGAACCGGCACCCCACCAACACCCGCGTACAGCAGGTTCGTTCGGCGCCGATGCCGAACGCTACGACCGGACCAGACCCGGCTATCCCCGGGCTATGGTCGAGCGCATCGTCGCCGCTCTTCCCGATTCGCCCCGGGTGCTCGATGTGGGGTGTGGCACCGGCATCGCGGCCCGGCAGTTCCAGGAGGCCGGTTGCCGGGTACTGGGTGTCGATGTCGATGCACGGATGACCGACCTGGCGGGTCGGCGCGGACTCCGGGTCGAAGTCGCCGCCTTTGAGTCATGGGATCCGGCGGGCCGGGAGTTCGACGCGGTGGTGTCCGGGCAGAGTTGGCACTGGGTGGACCCGGTGGCGGGAGCTGCCAAGGCCGGGCAGGCACTACGGCCCGGTGGTCTGTTCGCCGTCTTCTGGAACGCGGGCCGACCTCCGTTGGAGTTGGTGCGGTGCTTCGCCGAGAGCTACCGGCGGGTCGCACCCGAGTCGCTCGCCGCCCGTTTCTGGGCGAGGCCGGCCGAGGACGCGTACGCGAAGCTCTGCACCAAGGCAACAGACGGAGTGCGGGAGGCCGGTGTGTTCGGCCCCGCGGAACGGTGGCGGTTCGATGGGGAGCGGTCGTACACCCGTGATGAGTGGCTGAGCCAGCTACCCACCACGGGTGCTCATGCGCAGCTTCCGCCCGTCCTGGCCTCGCAGGCCGCGGCCGAGATCGGCGCTGCCATCGATGCGGCAGGCGGCGGCTTCACCATGCGCTACGTCACACTGGCGGTCGTCGCCGTGCGTTCGGCGACCGGCTGACTCGGGGCGGTCGTGCGCGGCCGATGGAGCCGTCCGCGAGTTCGACGACTTCATCGGCGATCCGGCCGATCACCTGCGGGTCATGAGTGACCACGAGGAGGGCGAGCGATTCCCGCTCCCGCAGTTCGTCCAGGAGATCCAGTACGGACGCCCGATTCACCGAGTCGAGTGCCGAGGTCATTTCGTCGCACAGGAGCACACGAGGCGCGGCGGCCAGCGCACGGGCGATGGCCGCGCGCTGCCGTTGCCCGCCGGACAGTTCGGCGGGCGCCCGGCGCAGAAGATCCGGCGCGAGGTGGACCAGTGCGAGCAGCCTGGCGGACTCCGCCTCGATCTGCTCCGGATCCCTCATTCCCCGCAGCAGCCGCAGCGGTCTGGTGAGGGCCGCCCCGATGGTGTGGCCGGGGTGGAGCGTTTCCAGCGGGCTCTGCGGTACGAGTTGGACGGCCGCCCGATCCGCGGTGGGGCGCCGGCGCGCCTTTGCCGCCAGGGCGCGGCCGTCCAACAGCACCGCTCCCCGGTCGGGCGGGTGTAAACCCGCGATGCACCGTGCGAGCGTGCTCTTCCCCGAGCCGGACGCTCCTGTGACGGCCAGACAGTGGCCCGGCCGGACGGCCAGGTCCACCGCGTCAAACACTCGCCGGGAACCGTGGGCACACCGCAACCCGGTGACGTGGAGCAGGGGTTGTGCGGGTGACTCGACACCGCTGCGCGTGGTGGGTTCGCGATGTGCCGCCACCAGTCGCCGTGCTGCCGGGGACCGAGGGGACGAAAGCACCTCGTGCGCCGGCCGGTCCTCGACCACGCGCCCGTCGTCCAGGACGACCAGTCGGTCGACGAGGCCCTGGACGGACGCCAGATCATGGGTGATCCACAGCAGGGCGACCCCGGTGGACCGCAGTCGGGCCAGTTCGGTGCGCACCTCCGCCCGGGCCGAGGCGTCGAGGGCCGATGTGGGCTCATCGAGTACGAGTAGCTGGGGCGCCCTGGCGAGCGCGACGGCCAGTGACCCCCGCTGCTGTTGGCCACCTGAGAGTTCGGCGGGGCGCCGGTCGCCGAGCGAGGGGTCGAGCCCCGCCCTGCACAACACCGCATCGACCTCTCGTTCGTTGCCATGGCCACCGCCGAGTGCCGTACGGACTGTTCTCCCCAGCCGTTGGTACGGGTTGAGGGCGGCCCCCGCGTCCTGGCCGACGTACGAGGCGATCCGACCGCGCAGCCCCGACGGCGGCTCGGGGAGGCTGGGTCGGCCCGCGACGGTTACTTGTCCGCCGCGGTGGACCAGGCCAGGGCGCAGCAGGCCCAGTACCGCGAGTGCGAGCGTGGTCTTGCCCGAGCCGGATGCGCCCACCACAGCGATGCTTTCACCGGGTGCCATGCTCAGATGGACCGTGTGGAGGACCGGACCGTTGGGGGAGTGCACCTCCAGGTCGGTCACACGGACCAACGGTTCGGTGGTCGGCTGCTCGGATTCGGCTCTGATCCTGGTCATCGTCCGGTCCTCGGTGTGCGACGGGTCACGCTGTCCGACAGCAGATTGACGCTCACCGCGAGAGTGGCGATGAGCAGGAGCGGTGCGATCAGTGCCACCGGTTGCAGGGTGGCTCCGGGCAGGGCTTCGACGACGAGCGTGCCCCAGTCGGATCCGCCGCTCCCGATTCCGAGGAATCCGGCGGCCGTCACCAGGTAGAGCGCGAGGACGAACCGGAGTCCGACGTCGGCGTGCACCGTGGCGGAGATCAGCGGCAGCACCTCGTACCGGAGGAGCCATCCCCAGCCCTCCCCCCTGGCGATCGCCAACTCCACATGGGGCCGTCGGAGCACCGGGGTTACCGCGGCGTGGACCACTCGGGCGGACAGTGGCGCGCTGGCCACCGCAGCCGCGATTACCACGCCGAGGCGGCCCGGCACCGCCGTCAGTACGAGCAACAGCGCCAGCACCGGAGGGAGGGCAGCGACGGCGTCCAACGGGCGCATCACCAGACCTGACCGGCCTCTTTGATGTCCCAGCAGGGCCGACACCAGACCGGCCGCCGTACCGGTCGCGACGGCTATGGCCGTGGCGAGGACGGAGGTGAGCACCACGGACGGGCCTCCATCGAGGAGTCGGGAGAGCACGTCACGCCCCAGGTGGTCGCCGCCGAGCCACAGCCCGGGGCTGGGGGCCGCATAGGGCGTGGTGATCTGGGTGGTGGGGGAGTGCGGGGCGAAGAACGGGCCGGTCAGCCCGATGAGCAGTACGGCTCCTGTGGTGAGCGCACAGGTCCACAGGAGAAGGGGCCGCGGTGCCCGGACGGTGTCGCTCTGCGCTGCGGGGCGGCTCATGTGGACCTCGTACGGCCGGTGGCTGCGGCGATCAGATCGGCGGCGACTGTGGCCAGGAGGGTGAGCGCACCCATGAACATGGCCAGCGCCTGGACGACGGGGAGGTCCCCGCTCCGGACGGACGACACCAGGATCCCGCCGATGCCGGGGTAATTGAAGACGATCTCCACCAGGACGGTTCCCCCCATCAGCCCGGCAGCGCTGATCAGCCAGATCTGCACTGCCGACGGCAGTACCGCGGGCAGTACCGCCTGCCGCAGGATCGCGCGCTCGGGCATTCCGTTGAGGCGCATGAACTCGATGTGCGGTGCGCGTAGCGCCTGGACGGTCTGCGCGCGGATCATGCGGCTCGCGTACGCCAGACTCACCAGGAGGAGGCTCAGCACGGGCAGCACCAGCACCTCGGGATGGCCCAACGGGTGCTCTCCGGCCGGAACGAGCGAGGCCGCGGGTAGCCATCCCAGCCGGCCGGCCACGACCAGGGCGAGTCCGCTGGCGATGACGAACTCGGGCACCGCCACGGTCAACAACAGCGCGGCCGATCCCGCGCCGTCGAACCGCCCGCCGGCGCGACGACCCAGGGAAACCCCCAGCGCGAGCGAGGCCGGAACGAGCAGGGCGACGGTGATGCCCGTCAGCACGGCGGTGTTCCCCAGCCGCCCGGACAACAGGTCGGCCACGGGCATGCCGTTGGCCGAGCTGCCCAGGTCGCCGCGTAGGAGCCCGGTGACCCACTCCCAGTACCGCTGTGCGAGCGGCTCGTCCAGGCCCAGCCGCTCCCTGGCCTGGTTCGCCTGGTCCGGGGTGGAGCTCGGGCCCAATCTGGCGGTGGCCGGATCACCCGGTAGCAGGTCCACACCGGCGTAGACGACGAGTGACAGTGCACCGAGCAGACCTGCCGCGAGGGCGAGCCTGCCCGAGGCATGGCGCAGGGTCCTCCGCGTCACGCGACGAACCCCGCCTTGCCCAGCCACGGGTACTTCGGTGACTCGCGACCGTCAATGCCGGTGAGCTTCTCCTTGGCCACGCTGAGCACATCACCGCGCCCCCAGGCCACCCAGTTGCCGCGATCGGCCATCACCTGCTGAGCGGTTTCCCAGGCCGCTGCCCGTTCGGTTTCGGACCTGGTGGAAATGGCGGTGGCGACCGCGCGGTTCAGTTCCTCGTCCGGGAGCGCGAGGGTGGGGTAGGCGGCGGAGCGGGTGTAGGTCAGGGCCAGGGAGAAGGGACCCAACGGGAAGGCGAGGGCGTCGCACGCCTTCATGCCCTCCGCGTCGAAGCCCTCGGTGACTCCCACTTTGATGAGGGTCGCCTTCAGACCGAGGCCCCGCAGCTGTTCGACGAACAGTTCGGCGGAGGCGTTGAGTCCGGCTTCGTACTCCGCCGTCCTGACGACGAACGGCTTCCCGTCGGCGCCCGCGGCCTTGAGCAGCTCCTTCGCCTGCCCGGGGTTGTGCTCCGGTACGGGGACGGTGTCCAGGAAGTGTTGTGCCCCGGCCCCGAAGAGGTCGTTGGCAACGGCGCCGAAGCCCAGGAAGACGGACTTGACCAGGGCTTCGCGGTCTATGCCCAATCGGATCGCCTTGCGCACCCGGGGGTCGGCGGACGGGCCGCGGGTGACGTTGAGGACGAACCCGTAGGTGGTGCGCAGTCCTTCGCCGCCGGTTCGGATCTGGAGGCCGGCGCCCCCGGCGCCGGACTTGGCGGTCGAGTAGGAGACGTCGGACGCATAGTCCGCCTGGCCACCTCTGACCGCGTTCACCCGGGCCTGTGGGTCCTCGATGCTGAGGAGTGTGATCTTCTCTGCGTTCCCGGCACCGTTCCAGTACGTGGCATGGCGTTCCAACTGGGTCTCCACGCCTGCTTGGAATCGGGTGACGCGGTAGGGGCCGGTGCCCACGGTGTCGTCGACGGTGAAGCTCCGCGCACCGTTCTTGATGACGTAGAGGCCCGAGCCGGCGAGCAGGGTGGCGGGGTCGCCCACGGTCTTCACGGTGGGGATGACCACCGTGTGGTCATCGACCCGACGGGCGGCCACGAGGTTGAAGTACTGGGAGAGTTCGCTGGGGAAGACACGGTCCGGTGCAGCCCGGTGCTTGAGTGTGTGGACGACATCGGCTGCGGTGAACGGCGAGCCGTCGTGCCAGGTGACGCCCTTGCGGAGGGTCAGGGTGCAATTCTTTCCCTTGGCGTCGGGTTCGGCGGCGGTGGCGAGCGAAGGCTGCGCGGTTCCGTTGTCGAAGGAGAAGAGCTGGTCGAAGACGATGGCGTACCGCACCAGGTCGCAACTCGTCTGACCGACGGTCGGATCGAGGGAATCAGCCGCGCCGGATCCGGGGAAGGCCAGCCGCAGGGTGCCTCCGCGGGTGGCTGCGCCGGTGGGCACACCGCTGGCGACGGGGGTGCCGCCGCCGTTCGACGAGCAGCCGCTGAGGGCGGGCGAGGCCAGCGTCGCCGCGCCGAGGCCGAGCAGGGCGAGGATCCCGCGCCGGGTGACAGGGCCTGTGGCCTGCACGAGTCGGCTATCGGCGGATGACGTTCTTCGGGACATGACACTCCTGGGTCAATGGTCGCCATTTGATGCGTACAGTGTTCGCGTAAGGTTAACCTTACTTGGCTGAATGCGGGCGATGGGGATTACATGCGAATGACAATCATTATCATTAATGTCGCGCGAGCGGAGAGGGAGGGCTCCCATGCCCACTAGCGGTACGACCGTGTACGAGACTCCGCAGGACGACGGAGCCAAGGCCCCATCCACACCTGAGCTCGCAGAAGGCACCGCAGAGCCCGGGGATACCGGAGCGACCCGTGCGGGTCGGGACCCGTTGTTCGCTCTCCTCGGCAGCATCCGCGGCAGGCTCGTCCTCGCCTTCGGTGTGGGCGCCGCAGGCGGTGTGTTCGGTGTCGCCGGTCTGGTCCTCATGGGATTCGCCCTGGACGAACTGCTCTCGTCGGACCCGTCCGGCACCAGCACGGCATGGCTGCTGGGCGCCGCCGCCACAGCGATGATCACCCAGTTCGGCCTGCGCAAACGGGCAGCCGACCTGTCCCACATCGCATCCTTCGAACTGGAGACCACGCTCCGACGCGACCTCGCCCGGCATCTGTCGACCGTCCCCCTCGGCACCGTCCAGTCCTTGGGATCCGGAACCCTGAAGAAGGTCATCCAGGACGACGTCCGTGCCCTGCACGGAGCCGTCGCCGATGCCACACCCATGATCGGAGCCGGTCTCGCCCAACCCCTGGCCGCACTCGCTGCGCTCGCGATCCTCGACTGGCGGCTGCTCCTCGCCGTCCTCGCCATCGTGCCGGCCGTAGTGATCGGCTTCCGACTCGTCACCAAGGACCACGCCGAGCAGCGCCGCGCCTACGACAGGGCCAACGAAGCCATCAACGAAGCCGTGGTCGAGTTCGTCCAGGGAATGCCCGTGGTCCGCGCCTTCGACGACGGCACCACATCCTTCGCGCGGTTCGCCGACCGGGTCGCCGACTTCACCCGGGCCACGGAACAGTGGCAGCGCCGGACGAGGAAGGCGGGGGTCCTCACCCGTGCCGCCATGACCCCGCTGCCCACGCTCGTCATCGTGGTCGCCGTCGGCACCTGGCTGGTTTCGACCGGCTCCCTGTCGCTCGTCGACCTTGTCCTCGCCACCCTGCTCGGGACCATGCCGATCGAGTCCGTCGTCCCCCTGATGTACATCAGCCAGTTCATCACCGAGTCCAGGGCCGGCGCCCAGCGCATCGCAGACCTCCTCGCCATCCGCCCACTCCCGGAAGCCGAGTCACCCCGCACGCCCGCAGACGGCTCGATCGCCTTCACCAGCGTCGACTTCTCCTACGGTGCGGCCTCCGCCGATACTCGCAGGGCGTTGGACGGTGTCAGTCTCCAGGTGCCCGCAGGGTCGGTCTGTGCCCTGGTCGGTGCATCGGGCTCCGGCAAGTCGACCATCGCCCGGCTGATCCCCCGGTTCTGGGACGTGGACTCCGGGGCCGTCCACGTCGGCGGCATGGACGTCCGCGAGATCGACCCCGGCGAACTGCTGCGCCATGTCGGCCTCGTCTTCCAGGAGCCCTTCCTCCTCGACGACACCGTCACCGAGAACATCCGCCTCGCCCGACCCGACGCAACCGATGAAGAGGTCCGAGCCGCTGCCCGCGCCGCACAGGCCGACGACTTCATCCGCCGGGACCTATCCCACGGCTACGACACCCGTGTCGGCGAACGGGGTTCACAACTCTCCGGCGGCCAACGGCAGCGCATCACCATCGCGAGGGCGCTCCTCGCCGACTCCCCGATCATTGTGCTCGACGAGGCGACCGCCTTCGCCGACCCGGAGAACGAGGCGGCCATCCAGCGAGCCCTGGCCGAACTGACCCGCGGACGCACCGTCGTGGTCATCGCCCACCGCCTCAGCACCATCGTCGACGCCGACCAGATCGTCGTACTCGACCGCGGACGGGTCGCCGAGAGCGGCACCCACACCTCCCTCCTCGCCGCCGAAGGCCGCTACGCGGCGATGTGGCGCCAGCACCTCAAAGCGGACCAGTGGGGGCTGTCCGGGCTCTCATCCGCCCGCACCACCCACACGACACGGGTCGGCACCCCAGAGGAGACCCCGGCATGAAGCGCCTGTTCCGTCTGATGATGATCGCCGCCGGCTCACGCGGCGAACGGTTCCTCGCCTCCCTGCGGGCCTCCCTACTCGGCTCCCTGGCCCAGGCCGCCGCCTACGGCGCCCTCATCGGCCTGATCCATGAACTCGCCCAGCCCGACATCGACTCCACCACCGCATGGACCTGGTTCCTCGCCTTCCTCCTCCTGTACGCACTCGAAGCGCTCTGCCGACTCGGCGAGCTCCGCTTCCAGTACGAGGACTGGGCACGGGTGATGTCCGACCTCCGCCTCGGCCTCGGCGAGAAACTGCGCGCCATGCCACTGCGGGAACTGGAGAAGCGCTCGGCGGGCGACCTCAGCACCCTGGTCGGAGGCAACGTCTCGTACGCGTCCATGGGCGCATCCCACATCGCCTTCCTCTTCGTTCAGGCCGTCGTCGTCCCGGTCGTCGTCGTCCTGATCGTCCTGGTGGTCGACTGGCGCGTCGGACTCGTACTCCTGGCAACGCTGCCCGCGGCCCTGCCCTTCGTCCGGGGCATCCAGCGCCGCGCCGGCACGGGACTGCGCGCGACCAACACCGCCGACGGGGCCGCCGCCTCACGGATCGTCGAGTACGTCCAGGGGCTGCCGGTCCTGCGAGCGGCCGGACAGGTCGGTGAGTCCTCCCGCCGGCTCGACGCGGCACTGAAGCACCAGACCCACGTCATGAGCGAGTCACAGAAGTCGCTCACCACACCCAGCATCATCGCCATCGCGGCCGTGCAACTCGCGATCGTCGCCGCCGTCGCGGTGGGAGCGGCCCTCGTGCTCGATGCCAGCCTCTCCGCGCCCCTGCTCGCCGCACTGGCGGTGGCGGCCGTCAAGCTCGCCGAACCGCTCGTCACCGCCACCACGATGATCGCCGTCTTCGAACTGTC
Source organism: Streptomyces sp. NBC_00690 (assembly GCF_036226685.1). Lineage (NCBI taxonomy): Bacteria > Bacillati > Actinomycetota > Actinomycetes > Kitasatosporales > Streptomycetaceae > Streptomyces > Streptomyces sp. NBC_00690. Next base: position 425,886 of record NZ_CP109009.1, on the reverse strand, counting down.
GGAAGCCTCCCTCGAACGCATCCAGGAGGTCATGGAGAGCGAACCGCTCCCCGTCGGCGATCCCGAGGCCCGGATCGACCGCTTCGACATCGCCTTCGAAGACGTTGAGTTCCACTACCACCCCGACGACCCCGAACCCGTCCTGGACCGGATCTCCTTCACCCTGCCGGCCCGCTCCCTGACCGCCCTGGTGGGCCCCTCCGGTTCGGGAAAGACGACGATCTCCAAACTCATCACCCGCTACGCGGACCCCGACTCGGGCACCGTCCGCATCGGTGGTACGGATCTGTGCCAGGTCGCTCCCACCGAGATCTACCGCCATGTCGCCGTCGTCTTCCAGGACGTCTACCTCTTCGACGACACCATTCGCGCCAACATCGCCATGGCGCGCCCCGATGCCACCGATGACGAGGTGGAAGCCGCCGCCAGAGCCGCCAACGTCCACGAGTTCGTCAGCCGTCTACCTCGGGGCTACGACACTCGGGTGGGCGAGATCGGTGGCGCGCTCTCCGGAGGGGAACGCCAACGGGTCTCCATCGCCCGCGCCATCCTCAAGGACGCCCCCATCGTCCTCCTCGACGAACCGACCGCCGCGCTCGACAGTGGCAGTGAGGTGGCGGTCCAGCAGGCCATCGACGCACTCGTCGCCCATAAGACGGTCCTCGTCATCGCCCACCGACTGTCCACCGTCACCGGAGCGGATCAGATCCTCGTCATCGACCGCGGCCAGGTCGCCGAGCGGGGCACGCACACCGAACTCCTGACGGCGCAGGGCCGGTACGCGGACATGTGGGCCGCTCAGACCGGGGCACGGCGGTGGCGGGTGGCGGCCAGCGGGACGTGAGACCGACCGCGCTCCGGCCCGACAGATCCCGCCGTCCGCTCACCCGTACTACTAGGCCCCGTGGACCAACCGGCAGGGGGCGATCCCAACCCCTCTGGTACGAAGGGTTTCACTCGCCGTCCACGAGGAGCGCGCTCAGCAACGCCGCGACGGCGCGGCCGAACCGTTCCTCGGGAAGCCGGCCCACAGCGGCCCGGTCCTGCGTCGACCCCAGCACCCGAGCGAAGGCGGGCAGCCGGTCGATGTCGGCCCCCTCCACCGCCACACTGCGCTGGCTCGGCTCCTTCGGCGGTACGAGGGGGTGCTGGGCGAGCAACTCTCCCAGCATGAGGTGCCAACACGCCCAGTACGCGTCCAGCGCCTCCTGAGGTGAAAGCCCGGCTTCCAGGAAGTCCGCGAAGCACGCGTCGACGAAGGAGAAGGCGGTCTCGGCCACGAGGTCACCACGGATGAGGATGTGCAACACCCACACGTGATGCGCGAGGTAGTCGTGAGCGTCCATCAGCCGCCGCAGGAGCCGTTCGCCTGCGGTGTCCCCGGGCACCGTCACCGGCAGTCCCTCGGCGACCTGTTCCAGGATGGCGAGGAGCAGGGCGTCCCGGTCCGCGACGTGCCGGTACAGCGAGGTGGCCGCGGTGTCGAGCTCCCGCGCGACGGTACGCATGGTCAGTGCGTCCAACCCGTCGCGCTCGATCACCCTGCGCCCGGCGGCCACCACGACCGACGTGGTCAGGCCCGGGCGTGGCTTGCGACGACCGTAGCGACCGCGATTGTCCGGATCGGACTGATGCACCATGAGTCCATCGTTTCACGATCACAACGAACCACCGCACGGTGGCGGGCCATGGCTCGCCACCGTGCGGTGGTAGGAAGGGTCGGACCGGGTGGCACCGGTGAGAGCAGAAGGCCGGTCAGGGCATTCCGCCGAATACGCCCCGGCCGATGCCATCGGCTCGACCGGGGGAGTTCTCCGTCCCGGTCAGGACGGTGGGGCCGTCAGGGGGTACAGGAACAGGGCGACGAGCCCGTGACGCGCACGTCGTCGATGACGGGCCCATAGGCGCCGGGCGAGGTGCTGGCGAACCCGAGGGTCGTCGTCGACGCGTTGGCCACGAACGTCACCTGCCGTTGCACATAGCCCATGGCGGCACGGGTCTTCCCGGTGGAGTTGAACGAGAAGTCCTGGAAGTTCTGACCGTCCACGAGGACCCTGCCGGTCTTCACGGCCGGGGCCCCCTCCGGGTTCGCGGCCAGTGCATAGGTGACCGTGTAGGTCCGACCCGGGGTCGTGGTGAAGGTCTGGGTCACTGTGCCCGCCTGGGTTGCGTTGAGGTCGACGGACTGACCTCCCTCGGCCGCCTGCCAGAATCCTTCGCCGATCAGGTCCACGCCTCCGGCGGTGACCTGCCAGGGTCCGATTGCCTGCCCGCTGTTGACCGTGGTGAACGAGTTCGCCGGCGCTGTGGGGTACTCGAAACTGCCGTCGTCGAACCGGCTCACCGCCGCCGCCGACGGGGCGGCCAGTGCGGCACCCGAACCGGCCATGAGAATTCCTGCCGCAACAGCGACGACCAACGAACGCGCAACCTTCATGAATGCCTCCTGAAGAGAATCAGCTTGCCGTTCAACACGATCAGCATTCCGGTCGGCCGGAAGGGAGGGGAAGGGCCCTGGTCAGGCGTGCGGGAGTACGGCACAGGGACGCATGGTCCTGGACCGTATTCGTGTGCTTCAACAAGCCGGGTGGGTCCACCGCGATCACACTTGCGACACCGGCGAGGCGTCCGGGGAAGCGGCTCCGGGCGTGCTATGCGGATGGAAACGGAACGGATGGGAGTCGTGGTGCTCGTGCTTCGACCTCGTCTAGGGGGAAGTCGCTCTTGGTGGCAGAGAAAGTGCGCGGATGCCGGGTGCTCTGCCCACCGGACCGTCGTCGGTGTCGGGCGCGTACTGCGGACCGGTGGGCCGTCGACGGGTGACTACTCGACAGCGATGCCGCGCGCCGCCAGGATCTCCAGCTTGTTGGAAACGGCCAAGAGTGCTTCCTCCGCGCCCTCTATGCACTTGAGGTTCGGCAGGAGCGCGAGGTCGTCGAGTGAGCGGACATCGAAGAGGTCGTCCTCGCCGTCCCACATCGGGGCGCACTCGTTGTAGACCTCGTTGCCGCCGTCCGCCAGCAGCACCTCGACACTGGCCAGCAGTTCGTCACTGATCTCCAGTGCTTCGAAGAAGGCCCGTGCCTCCGGCAGCACGGTATGGGCCAGGTCCCTCTCGACGGCGTAGCCGAAGGGATCGTCGACGCCCAGGTGCTCGGCGAGATTGAACTTCGGGGTGAGCGTCTCGTCCGAGTACATGAGCTGTTCGACGACGAGGAGTTTGAAGTTGAAGTCGGTGAAGGTGGTCATGCCATCAACGTAAGGCACGGCAGTGACATCGGGCAGTCACGCAGATCCTTGCCCTTCGTTGGGAAGGCCCCAGCACGGTGGGCCGCCGTATCCGTTCCTGTTGGCAAGACGGGCAGTGGAAGGGCTGGCGCCGACCCGATGGATCTGCCGGTGGGGCCTGGCGTGTGTTGGGGCCGAGGCCGCTCTCAACGTGTTGTCGTGCCGGGCTCACCCGGTGAGCCCGGCACGACAACAACAACGCCCGTGGGGAGTGCGATGCTCCTCCGGTCTATCCCTTGTCCTTGTCCTTGCCCTTCCCGTTCTCACCGCGCTGGTTGGCGAGGTCGACGGTGACGGGAGTGTCAGCGTTCTGGGCGGTGATCGTGTAGGGCCCGGTCACCGGCTGCGCAGGAAGGACATAGCCCTCGGGGACGTCGGTCTCCTTGAGGTAGTACATGCCGGCGGGCAGACCGTCGAAGACGCACACCCCCGCCCGGTCCGTGGCGCATCCGGCTCCGCGCCTCTCGTCCGCCGCGACGGTGCCGGAGGCCGTGGTCTGGAGCCCGGCCACGCCGTTGGTCTCCCTCCACAGCTCGAACACCGCCCCCGCCAGCGCCCTGCCGTTCTTCGCATCGGTCTTGCGGACCTTGACCGCTCCCTTGACCGGTGGGATGCGCACGGTTGCCGTCACGAGCTCGCTCGCCACGGTGTTCCCGGCGGGGTCCTCCGCGGCTGCCTGCGCTCGGTTGGTGACCTCGCCCGCGGCGCCGTCCGTCTCGGTGATGATGTATTCGCCACGACAGACGGTCGACGCGCCGGGTGCCAGGGTCGTCGTGTCACAGACGACCGTGGTGATGTGGTCGTCGACCACGCGTACCGCGGTCAAAGTTCGGGTGCCGCTGTTGGTGACGGTGTAGGCGTACTGGACGGTGTCCCCGACCCGGTGCGGGCCCGGGCTGGTCACCCGCTTGGTCAAGGAGACCGAAGGCCCGCCCTCGATGGGGAGGGTCGCCTGAGCAGGTGGTGAGGTGACGGTCCGGCCTTCTGCAGTGCCGCTCGCGGTCGCGGTGTTGGTGACGAACCCCGCGTCGGCATCCGCCTGGGTGACGGTGTAGCTGCCCCGACAGGTGGTGCTGTCGCCGCTTTGGCCCTCGGGTTGCAGCGTGCTCGCCTCGCAGATGATGCCGGTGACTCGATCGTCCGTGATCTGAACGCCGGTCAGCGGGTGGCCGCCGGTGTTGCGTACTGTGTAGACGTACTCCACCTCGGTACCCGCACTGTAGGGGCCGGGAGTCTCGACGGCCTTCTCCACGGCGATGCTCGGCGGCTGGGCGATCGGCACCGTCTCGTCGGACGGAGGCGAGGTGACCGGAGTGGTGCCGGAGGTGGCCGTGGCGATCGCGGTGTTCGTGATGGAGCCCTCGGCCACGTCTTGGGCGGTGACGATGTAGATCGCCGTGCAGGTGACCGTCTCGCCCACCCCGAGAGTGGTCACCGGGCAGCTCACCGGCCCCGTCTTCGGATCGTCCACCGTCAACTGAGTGACGGGGGCACCGCCCGAGTTGGTGACCACGAAGTCGTAAGGAACCTCGGTTCCCTCCTCCAGTAGCGCGGGCACCGGTTGGTGCACCTGCTTCACCAGATCGAGCGCGGGCAGCGGACGCTCGGTGGTGATCGTGACATTGCGGATCAGATGGACGTCGGTGAAGAGTCCCGTCGATCCGGCGAAGCCGAACTTGTAGGTGGCCGGGACCGGTTCGGGGGCGGGGGTGGAGATCACCTGGTGGGCGCCGGTGCCGTCGTTGAAGTCGATCGTCACCGTCAGCACCGGATCGGGGGCCGGGGTCAGGTGCACGTTGACCCGGCGGCGCGAGGGCTCCAGAGCGGCTTCCGCCTCGGCGGGGGTGGCCCCGGGCGGCAATGCGGTCAGCGGCCCCTGGAGTTCCCCGGGCAGCGTGGACGGCCAAGGGCCGCTGGTGGAGAAGTTGTCGGTGGACGCGGTGAGGAAGCAGTACCCCTCGATGCCGTCACCCGGGCCGCGGACGGTCACCATGTTGGCTCCCGGAGCGGGAATCCGGAACTCGGTGCCGGCCGGTGAGCGCGTGGCACAACCGTTGCCGCGCTGTTCCCAGTCGCCGAAGTAGTTGCCCAGGACGTCCAGCCCGATACCGAGGTAGCCCCGGTCCACGCCGGGAAGGAAGGCATTGGCGGGGTTGTCGTCCGGCAGTTTCTGCGCGTAGCCGAGGCTGCCGCCGAAGGCACCGGGGTGCGTGAGCGCCGTATCACCGTCGACCAGGAAGAACGAAATGCCGTCCGCGGGGGTCGCAGGGGTCGTGCTGCCGTACTGCCACTGGTCGAAGGTGACGTCGAGGCCCTCGGCCGCGGGCAGCGCTTGGTCGTACAGGACCGCGCCGGCCTGGTCGTTGGAGGCGTCGGTGAGCTGGAGGTACCCGTTCGGTGCGCCGCCGGTCGGAGGAACGGGACCGGTCTGTGCCGCCGGGCACCCGCCGAGCGGATGACTGCCCGGACCCGCCACCGGGGCGGTTGCGGCTCCCGTGAGGCACGCCGACCCCACGGCGACGAATCCGGCATCCGCGGTCGCGCCCGTGAACGTCTCCTGCACCAGTGGGGTACCCGCGAGCAGAGCGCCCGTCGCCGGTTGAGCCACGACGCTCGTACGACCGCCGAAGTCGGCAGCTGTCGAGAGACCCGGCGTCCCCGCTCCCCATGCACAGAGCACCGTTGCCGCGAGGAGGCCCAGAGTTCTTCGCCCGCGGAATCGCGCGGGTTGCTGTGCTTTCACCATGGTCGCGATCAGTACCCCTGAGGAGGGGCTCGGCAGTGGCGCTTGCACTGGAGTCGTCGAGCGTCAGCCGCCTGCACCACGAACGTCCCCCGTACAGCCGCTCGCCCGACCGTCGTGACGGGGACATTGCCGTTGTCTCCCCTGGCCGGTGAGGCGAGGTCAGTTCTTCCACCCGACGCCGCAGAGCACCGCGACGTCGACGACGGGCGGCCCACCGAGGTCGGGTTGCCAGGGGAGGTGGGCACCACACCGGGATCCACCGCTCCGAGCCAAGGAGGCCGCTGATTTACGCGGTCGGTGTGTGCTCGCTCGGCCGGGGCGCCCGCGATGCGCGTACGAGGGACCACGGCGGGCCGGCGCGTACGGACCGGCGCATGCCAACGGCCGCACGCCCGGATGCGGCGCTCGCTGGATTTCGGCAGATCCGAATCACTCGTCCGAGCGATGGGATTCGGCCGGGGAGGCGGCCTATCGTTTTGTCGTCAAGAGCCGCTTCCGCAGTGCGTGTTGAACGTAGGGCCATGGAGGCGAAGTCCCATGCCGGACGCAGTAGTTCCGCCTGCCCCCTCCCGCCAATCCTCGCCCACCACAGCGCGTCAGGACGACACTGGCGTACAACCTCCCTCCGTCACCCTCCCCAAGGGGGGTGGAGCGATCCGTGGGATCGGCGAGAAGTTCGAGACCAACGCGGCCAACGGCACCGGGACGCTCTCGGTCCCCTTGGCCGCCAGCCCCGGCCGCTCGGGCTTCGGCCCCTCCCTGGCCCTGCGCTACGACTCCGGTTCGGGAAACGGTCCGTTCGGCTACGGCTGGCAGGTTTCGCTGCCCGCCATCACCCGCAAGACCGACAAGGGGTTGCCGCGCTACGGGGACGACCCCGAGGACGTCTTCCTGATCTCGGGAGCGGAGGATCTCGTTCCAGAGCCTGGCCCGTGTCGACGCGTGCGCACCCTCGGTGGGCACGCGTACCGGGTGCGCCGCTACCGGCCTCGTACCGAGGGGCTGTTCGCCCGCATCGAGCGATGGACGGACGCTGTCACCGGGGACACCCACTGGCGGTCCATCTCGGTCGGGAACGTGACCAGCCTCTACGGTCGGACGCCCGGCAGCCGCATCGCCGACCCTGCCGACCCCTTGCGCATCTTCACCTGGCTGATCTGCGATAGCTATGACTCCAGCGGCAATGCGATGGTGTACGAGTACAAGGCGGAGGACTCCCAAGGCGTCGACCTTGGGGCCGCACACGAGCGACATCGGACCCCTGCGGCCCGGTCGGCGAACCGATATCCGAAGCGGATCAGCTACGGCAACAGGACACCGCGTTGGACCGATCCGGATCTGACATGTGTCAGTTCCGACGAGCCGGTGAACGATCTCCGCTCGTCAGACACTGCCCGGAACGATCGGGCCGCCTCCGTTTCGGTGAACCCCCCGTGGACGGCGCCGCACCTCGACCCGCCCGACCGTTCTGACCACCCCAGCCGCGTCGTCCCCGAGACCGCCGCACCCGAGCCCGAGTGGATGTTCGAGCTCGTCTTCGACTACGGCGAGCATGATCCGACCCGTCCGCTCCCCGCCGAGACCGCCCGCTGGACTTGTCGGCTCGATCCGTTCTCGACGTACCGCGCGGGATTTGAGGTGCGGACCCATCGCCTCTGTCGACGCGCGCTGATGTTCCACCACTTCCCCGATGAGCCGGGCGTCGGTCGGGACTGCCTCGTTGGGTCCACGGACTTCGCCTACCGTGAGGACCCCACGGCCTCCACCATCGAATCGGTGACTCAGGCCGGATACCGCCGTCTGCCCAGCTCCGGTGGATATGTACGCAAACCGCTGCCCCCGCTGGAGTTCGGTTACACCGAGGCACGGATCGACCCCAAACTGCACGAGCTCCCCCCGGAGAGCCTGGAGAACCTGCCGACGGGACCCGACGGCCCCGGCTATCGATGGGTCGATCTCGACGGCGACGGTCTGGCGGGCATCCTGACCGAACAGGCAGGTGGCTGGTTCTACCGGCGCGCCCTGGGGGAGGGTCGGTACGAGCCCGTACGACAGGTCGCGCCCCGCCCCGCGCCGAGGCTCGACGGTGGAGCCCAACTCGTCGACCTCGCCGGTGACGGACAGCTCGATCTGGTCGAGTTCGAAGGCGGGGCACCCGGCTTCTACGAGCGCACCACCGACGCGGACTGGTTGCCGTTCCGCCCCTTCTCGACACTGCCCGGTCTGCAGTGGCGCGACCCGAACCTGAGGCTCGTGGACCTCACCGGCGACGGTCTCGCCGATGTACTGATCACCGAGGACGAAGTGATCAGCTGGTACCCCTCGCTCGCCGAGGACGGCTTCGGTCCCGCGCAGCGCGTCCGGCCGTCCCTGGACGAGGAGTCCGGGCCCCGACTCGTGCTCGCCGACCGGGAGCAGTCGATCCACCTCGCCGACATGTCCGGCGATGGATTGACCGATCTGGTACGCATTCGCAATGGCGAGGTCTGCTACTGGCCGAATCTGGGGTACGGCCGGTTCGGGCCGAAGACCGTGATGGGCGACGCTCCCTGGTTCGACGAGCCGGACCAGTTCGACCAGCGGCGCGTCCGGCTCGCGGACATCGACGGCACGGGCACGGTCGACATCCTCTATCTCCATCGCTCGGCCGTGCTGATCCACCGCAATCGCTCCGGGAACAGTTGGGCACCCGTGGCCGAATTGCCCGTTCCCTTTCCCCGTGCGGACACGTTGTCGCAGGTCGCCACGGTGGATCTGTTGGGCAACGGAACCGCCTGTCTGGTGTGGTCGTCACCGCTTCCCGGCGACAGCGGCCGGCATGTCCGCTATGTCTCTCTGATGGGCGGAGAGAAACCGCGTCTGCTCGTGCACATGTCCAACGGACTAGGCGCCGAGACCCGGGTCAGCTACGCGCGCTCGACCGTGTTCTCGCTCGCGGACCGGGCCGCAGGACGGCCCTGGCGCACCCGGCTGCCGTTCCCGGTGCACGTCGTCGAGCGGATCGAGACCGTGGACCGGATCAGTGGCAATCGGTTCACCTCCCGATACGCCTACCACGACGGTCACTTCGACGGCATCGAGCGCGAGTTCCACGGCTTCGGCATGGTCGAGCAGTGGGACACCGAGACCTTCGCCGCACTCGCCGCCACGCCCGCCACCAACCGCGACCCCGCCGCACATGTGCCGCCTGTGCTGACCAGGACCTGGTTCCACACGGGAGCGGCAGACGACGGACGGATCGCCCGACGGCCGGGCAACGAGCCCTTCCGGGAGGCGGACGGCGGCACGGTCGTGGGCCGAACACACCTCGCTGAATCGACACTCCCGGACACCCCGCTCACCCCGGACGAACGCCGCCAGGCCCATCGGGCGCTCCGTGGCGCCGTACTGCGCCACGAGGTGTACGCCCTCGACGGCACCGAGGCCGCGGCCCGCCCGTACACCGTCTCCGAGCACAACTACACCGTCCGGCTGCTGCAACACGCCGATCGCGACCCCGGGCTGTCGGGGGCCGAGGCGCCGCACGCGGTGTTCCTCGTCCACCCGAAGGAATCCATCACAGGGCACTACGAGCGCACCCTCGATCCGAGGATCGGCCATGAAGTGGTGCTGGAGGTCGATGACTTCGGCAATGTGCTGAGCTCGGCGTCCATCGCCTACGGGCGCGGCCGGCCCTGCCCGGACACCCCGTCCATCCCGGGCGACCGGGCGCCCCAGGAACGCCTCCATGTCGTCCACACCCGGCACCGCTACACCAACGCCGTCGACCTGCCCGATGCCTACCGCACCCCGGCGCTGTGCGAGACCCGCGTCTGGGAGGTGTGGGGACTGCGTCCCGAGGGCCGGTTGTTCAGCCCAGCCGAGTTGGACGCGCAGCTGAAGTCGACCACCCGGGAGGTGCCCAACGAGCGGTGGGACGAGGCACCGATGGCCCCCACGCGCAGGTTGCTCGCCCACACCCGGACCCGATTCCGCCGTGACGATCTCACCGGTCCGCTGCCCCTGGGCTCGCTGGAGCCGAAAGCCCTGCCGGATCTGAGCCACCGACTGGCCCTCACTCCCAGTCTGGTGACGGCACTCTACGGCGACCGGGTGGACGACGCGCTGCTGTCCGGCCCCGCCGGCTATGTACGGCAGGACGATCACGACGGCTGGTGGATCCCCTCCGGCCGAGCCTTCTACTCCCCTTCCCCGGCTGACGACGAACTGGCCCACGCACAAAGCCACTTCTTTCTCCCGCACCGCTTCCTGGATCCGTTCGGGGCGCTCACCGAGGTGAGCTATGACCCGTACGACCTGCTCACCCGGCAGGTATGCGACCCGGTGGGCAATTTGGTCACCGTCGGGGAGCGGGATGCGGACGGGCGGGTGAGCGGCAACGGGAACGACTACCGGGTCCTGTCCCCAAGACTGGTGACGGACGCCAACGGCAACCGGGCGGAGGTGCTGTTCGACGCCCTCGGCCTGGTGGTGGCGACCGCCGTGACGGGCAAGTCGGGCGAAGCCCGCGGCGACACCCTCGACGGAATCGACCCTGACCCCGATGACGCGCTCGTAGCCGACTACTTCAAGGCCCCCCTCACCGATCCCCATCGGCATCTCGGCGGTGCGACCACACGCGTTCTCTACGATCTCTTCGCCTATGCCCGCACCCGTCGGCAGGAGCGGCCGGCCTGCCCCGCACTGTCCACCCTCACCCGGGAGGTCCATGCGCACGAGCTTGCTGAGGGTGAGCAGTCGCCCGTGCAGCAGAGCTTCTCCTACTCGGACGGATTCGGTCGGGAGATCCAGCAGAAGGCCCAGGCCGAGCCGGGCCCGCTGACCGAGGGCGGACCTGTGGTGGCGGGCCGTTGGGTCGGCACCGGGTGGACCGTCTTCAACAACAAGGGCAAGCCGGTCCGCATCTACGAGCCCTTCTTCTCGGTCACCCACTCCTTTGAGTTCGCGGTCGCCGTGGGCGTGAGCCCGGTGCTCTTCTATGACCCTGTCGAGCGCGTGGTGGCCACCCTCCACCCTGATGACACCTGGGAGAAGGTCACTTTCGACCCCTGGCACCAGGAGACCTGGGACCTCAATGACACGGTGCTGGCCGACCCCCGGGAGGACCCAGACGTCGGCGGCTATCTACGGCGCTATCTGTCGGGCCGCGACGAGTGGCGGAGTTGGTACGGGCGTCGCATCGACGGAAGCCTCGGCGCGGCCGAGCGATCCGCCGCCGAGAAGACCGCCGTCCACGCGGCCACCCCCGCGACGCAGTGGTTGGACAGCCTCGGCCGGCCCTTCCTCAGCCAGGCGCACAACCGATTCCGGGACGGGGACACCACTCGGGAGGAGCGCTACACCACCCGACACCACCTGGATATCGAAGGCCGTGAGCGCCGGATCGTCGACCCGCTGGGCCGAACCCTCGTGCGGCAGGACTTTGACCTCGTGTCCGGCAAGGCATTGGTCGACAGTGCGGACGCCGGCGTGACGGTCGCCCTCCAGGACTGCGGCGGGACGACCATGCTGTCGTGGGACGGCCGTGGGCACACCACCCGACTGACGTACGACGCGCTGCGACGCCCTGTCGGCGTCCATGTGCGCCAGGACAGCGGACCGGAGCTCTTGGTGGAGCGGACCGTTTACGGTGAGTCCCATCCCGATGCGGAAGCTCTCAATCTGCGTACGCGCTACCACCAGCACTACGACGGCGCCGGTGTCGTCACCGCCGAGCGCCACGACTTCAAGGGCAACGTCCTGCGCACCAGCCGGCTGTTGGCCACTGAGTACCGCGAAACCGTCGACTGGGCACCCCTGGACCCGCTGAGCGACGCCGAGATCATCGACCACGTGCCCTACGGGCTGCTGGAGCCGGACGAGTTCGTCCTGACGACGACCTACGACGCACTGAACCGACCGATCACGATCGTCTCACCCGACCGCAGCGTCCTCCGCCCCGGCTACAACAGCGCGGGACTACTGGAACGCGTCGACGTCCGACTCCGTGAAGCCGACCCGCAGTGGACGCCCTTCGTCACCGGCATCGACTACGACGCCCGAGCCCGCCGCACACTGATCCACTACGGCAACGCGGTCCGGAGTGAGTACACCTACGACCCGATGTCCCACCGTCTGAGCCGACTGCGCACCGTCGGGCGGGCGAGTGTCCTCCAGGACCTCAGCTACGTCTACGACCCCTCGGGCAATGTCGTCCATGTCCGCGACGATGCGCAGCAGACCCTCTACTTCGACAACACGGTGGTCGAACCGCACACCGATCACACCTTTGACGCCCTCTACCGGTTGGTCGTCGCATCGGGCCGAGAACACATCGGCAGCCTCCCGACCCCGCAGCCCACCTGGAACGACGAAGCCCGCCGTCATCTGACGCACCCGCATGACGGAACCGCCATGCGGACCTACACCGAGCGGTACTCCTACGACGCGGTCGGCAACATCCTTGCCCTCGTCCATCGGGCGGCCCGTGGCGACTGGACCCGAAACTTCCACTACCGCGAGCCGAGCAGTCTGGAACCGGACCGGTACGGCAATCGGCTGACCGACACCCGGGTGGGAGCCGGCCCCGTGGAGCCGTACACCTACGACGCCCACGGCAACACCCTCTCCATGCCGCACCTGGCCGCGATGGGCTGGGACCACAGGGACCGCCTCCAGCGCGTGGACCGCGGTGGCGGCGGCATCGTGCACTACGTCTACGACACCAACGGTCAGCGGGTTCGGAAGGTGGCCGACCGGCACAACGGCACCCGGCAGTACGAGCGGATCTACATCGGCGGCTTCGAGGCGTACCGCGAGTACCGGGGCGACGGCAAGACCATTGCGTTGGAGCGCACGACGCTGCACATCATGGATGACGCTCGCCGTGTCGCACGGGTCGAGAACCGGACGCGGGGCGACGACGGTTCGCCGGAGCACCTGATTCGGTATCAGTTCGACAATCTGCTGGGCACGGTCTGCCTGGAGACCGATGACCAGGGCGTTCCCACCTCCTACGAGGAGTACCACCCCTTCGGTACGACGTCCTACCAGGCGGTGCGATTCACCGGGGAGCCCTTGAAGCGCTACCGGTTCACCGGCAAGGAACGCGATGAGGAGACGGGGCTCTACTACCACGGCGCCCGCTACTACGCTCCCTGGTTGGGCCGTTGGAGCAGTGTCGACCCTGCGGGGTTGCTCGACGGCCCCGCGCCCTACACCTATGTCAGAAACAACCCGGTGACCCTCTCCGATCCCACCGGGCACCTCAGCGTCGGTCAGTGGGCAGGCATCGGTGCCGCCGTCCTCGTAGGGACCGTGTTCACCATCGCCACCGCGGGGCTTGCGGGCCCCGTAGTAGGCGCAACGGCCGCGGCCGTGATCGGCGGCATCATCGGCGGCGCGGCCGGTGGAGTCGCAGGGGAGCTGATGGAAGCACATGTCGACGGCAGATCCACCAGCTTGGGGCAGGTGGGCAAAGCCGCGGCGATCGGTGGTATCGCCGGTGGGGTTCTCGCGGGCGCGGGGGTCGGGGTCTCGGCGGCTCTGGGCACCACGGCGGGCAAGGCGGTGGTCAGCAGGGTCGCCTCCTCCGCGATCGGTCAGGGTGCCGGCGGGATCGCCAAACGCATCGGCCAGTCAGTGGTGGGACGCGGCGCCTCCCAAGCGAATGCAGCGATCAAGCGTTGGCCCGAGCGTTGGGGACAGCGGATCGCGGACCGCGTTGGCACCGGTCCGAGGGTCCAGGCCGCACGGACCGCTCAACTCGCCCAACAACGTGCGGCTTCGACCACCCGAAACGCCCAGTCGGCGGAGGGCGTCACCCGGGAGATCGCCTCGGCCTCGGGAGAGGAGACGTTCAACCACTCGGTCGGATGGCGGGGCGGATCGGATCAGTCGAAGGGGTTCACCGGTGCATTGGTGGAGTCCCAGGGCGGTTTGCAACTGTCCACCGACGGACTGCGCGCGCAGTGGGGCGAGGGAGCGTATGCCTTCGGGGGCCCGCTGGAGTCGGGACAGACGGGATCGGCCTTCCAGTTCAACGTCGCGCCCCAGACCGCCATCGAAACGGTGACCATCCCGAACCGACCGTCGATCGTGCGTCTCGTTCCCCCACCGGGATCACATATGGTCCCCATCCGCATCACCGGTAGCAACTTCGCCCCGGGTGTACTGGAAGAAGGCCGTCAGGCCGCCGCGCAGCCCATCTGGTTCCGGCCTCCTGTTCCCTTCGGGTACCCCCGCCCGAGCGCCTCGGACGTGTCCGGCCTGACGGGCGGCCTCGGCCAGTTCGGCGGCGTCCTCGTCGCGCCCATCGCCCCCCAGGACGACCAGAGCCCCACCGTCCCCTCCGTGGGCGTGCGGTTCTAGGGCGCCTCCTGCTGAATTCCCGCACCGGGAAACACTTCCCATCGGACCGAAAGGCGCACTCATGGCGTCGCTCATCGTGATCCGCATCCACCCGGTCGAGCCGGTCGACGGGCCCGCGTTCGCCGGGTACCTCAACGGACTCACCATCAAGGCGTGGGACCTCAGCACCAACAGCCCGCTGGAGGGCGTCGAGGTGGGCACTGCCGCCTATCGTGCGCCCGAGAACCCCGCCCTCCCCTGGATCCCGCACCCACGGACCACCATCGTCCAGCACTTCTCGCCGGTCATCGCCGGACAGCCACCGATCCTCCCGCAACCGCTTTCCGTGGCGACCGCGGTGATCAAAGTGCCCGACCCACCCGATCACCCCGAGCATCTGACCAGAGACCTCAGGCTCGAGATCAGCCGCGCGGGCAAACGGATCGTGCACCGCCAGATCTATGTCAACGTTCCCGAAGCCAACCACGCCTGGCCGATGCACCCGGCCGACATGCCCGGCCTCGGCCCGAGCCTCTTCCTCGCCCTGCCCGCCGCCTCTCTCGACAGCCAGAACCCACTGGAACTTCCCGCGAACGGCACCCCGCCCCGATTCGCGGATCTGCGCACCGCCGTACTCGACGTCCTCGGGAACGACCCCGGCGACCCCGGCATCCTCGGCGCCCTCACCCCGCAGCAGGCCCGGCACATCGCCTACGAGATCGTCTGGAACCGCACCCTGCGCCCGCTACCGCTGCCCGACCCGTACACCACGAACGGCAAGCGGTCGCTGGAGGCGATGTACACCGGCAGAAAACGCGATGACGACGAGAGCGAACAGGCCAGACGCCGCTTCGAGGGGGAGCAACAGGCGTACTACGCCAAGGGCAACGCCGAGGCCGAGCGGCTCTCCGGTTTCGTCTACGCGCTCAGCACCGCCGTCGCCGCCGAAGCGGACAGTCGGGGGGCCGAACGCGCCGGACTCGACTTCCCCGTACTGCTGGGGCCACCGTCACCCGATGTGCCCACCGGGGCCCGGTACCGAGAGGCCAAGGTCATCCTCACCGGGCTGGACACCCTGCCCGAGCCGCGGTTCGGCGTGCCCGCCGCCTACTTCTACGTCGTGTCCGCCACCATGCCGACCTCGGTCACCGCAGCCAAGCGCTATGAACTCGCGCTGCTCGCCGAACCCGGACAGACCAAGGACACTCTGCGCGCGGCCGTCGCCCTCGGCGTACTGGAAGAAGAGGCCGACCAGGACGGCGTAGGATTCGCCGCCCCCCTCACCGGCAGCCCGCTCGCCAATATCTCCCAGGCAGCGCGCAGACTCCGTGCCCTGGGTGCGGCGACCGGCCCGGCCGCGACCCTCCCGGTCAGCTCCGTACGATCACTCGTCGAGAGCTGGCTCGCAGTCAAGGAGGAGTCGACCGACGGGTTCTGGGCCGCCCCCACCAGCCCCGTCGCATGGGCCGCACCGCATCTCGAACTGGTGCTCACCGCCCTCACTGCCGGTCATGGTCCGTTGATCGCCGCGATCAAGGCGTTCCCCGTCTCCTCAGCGGCGCAGCTCGCCGAGCGGACCCCTGCCGAGTGGCGGGACAGGTTCGGCCGGCCGGTCGATGTCCTGCTGCTGCCCCCGTTCATCACGGGCGGCAGTCCCGACGACCGGGTCAACGCCTTCATCCGGCACGTGGCGAAGTTCTTCACCCTCCGCTCGGAGCCCGGGGACCGCGAGGATCCCATCCCGGGCGCCCCCAGCCGCTTCCGTGAGCTCACCGACGACCCCCTCACCCGGTTCGTCGGCTTCTACGACGTCAGCGGACCCGACCCGTTCGTCTTCGGCACGGACCGGGACCGGGACCGGATGCGGGTCGCCGTCGCCGATGTCTTCCCCGGCGACCGCGCGGCGCGGGCCTGGCTGGAACAACTGATCCGAACGGTCGACGAACTGGTCCTGCTGGCAGGAGCCGTCGACGATGAGGACCTGCGCTTCTCCCTGATGGAGGCGCTCTTCGCCCGGGGCTTCACCAGCCGCGACCAGGTGCGCCGGACATCAGCCGAGGACTTCACCCGGGCACTCACCGGGACGGTGGCGTACGACCTGGCCCACGTCATCCACGAAGCGGCGGGGGATGCCGACCCGAACGGCCGGGACGGCGGCTTCGTACCCGTCAACCCCGACGGGAGCCTGGTGGACTGCGTCCCTCCGGACCACCTCTCGCCGCTCGGTCCGGTCGCCTACCTCCATGAGCTGCTGCGCCTCAGCTCCCGCTCCACCTGCGAGGATCCCACCCCGGGCGGAGACTTCAGCACCCTCGGAGATCTGGTCGCCGCCCGTCGCGGACCTCTCGGCGAGCTACGGGCGAGCGAAGCGAACCTGGGAACTCCGCTTCCGCTGATCGATCTCGTCAACGAATGTCTGGAGGCAGCCGCAGGCAGCCCCGGCGAGCCCGTCGGCGCCGTCCACGACACCAGCGAAACCGAGGTCGCCGGACACCGGCTGAACGATCCGCACGACCCGGCCACCCTGTTCGCCGCGGTGCCCGAACACTCCACCCCCGCCACGCCGGTCGCCAGGCCGGAGGCGTACGAGGTCCTGCGCCGGGACTTCAGTGCCCCCGTCCTGCCGTACTCCCAGGCACTGGACGTCAACCGCACCTATCTGCGCCAGCTGCGCACCAGCCGGTACGACACCCTGCGCCGCTTCCGGCGTGACATCACCGAGCACGTCCTCGACCCTGCCGCCGAACCGGTGGGCTTCCAACGCCATCTGTGGCGCTACCCGGTCCGGGGCGACCTCGCCCCCGAGTACCTCGGCATCACACCCGAGGAAGCCACACTGCTCTACCGCGCGGAGATCGGTACGGATCCTCCGGGCGGGGCCCCCGAGCCGTGGGAGCTCTACGGCTTCCCCACGCAGACCACGGGGGAGCGGCACTGGACCGAGACCGCCGTACGCCTCGATGAGTTCCTGGCGCGCACCGGCCTGACGTACTGCGAGTTCCTCGACCTCTGGCGCTCCCGGTTCGTGATCTTCCACAACGATCCGGGAGGTGAACGCGATCGGGAGGGACACGGCTCCCGCTTCCCGGACTGCGAACCGTGTCACCTCGACGACTATCGCCTTCGCTTCACCGACCCCCCGGACACGGCCGCCGGCCTCGCCCGGCTCGCCGTCTTCATCCGGCTCCGGCGCAGCCTGAGCGCGCTGCCGGGCGGCGGCTACGGCTTCGACCGGCTCCGCGACATCTGTGAGGTGCTCGGGCTGTACCGCCCGGACGGCTCGGTCAACCCCGACTTCCTGCGCCAACTCGCCGCCTTCCAGATCCTGCGCGACGACTTTGACCTCGCCCTTTCCGCACCTGGCTGGGACGACGACGAAGACGGCAGTTCCGGCTCGCGGCGTACCCCTCTCCTCGCGCTCTGGGAAGGGCCCGAGGCAACCCACTGGGACTGGGCTGTCGATGAACTCCTCGACCAGATCCAGCAGCACGCCCGTGCCCGGCACGGCTGCGGCCACCGTCCGCCCGAGTTCCGCAAACTCCTCGCCGAGAACCTTGACACCCTCGCCCGACTCGCCGGCTTCGGCCCCACCCCATCGGGCGAGGGGAGTCCCGATGACTCCTGGCGTGCCCGCCCCACGCACACCCTGCGGTTCGCGGAAGTCCTCGGAAAGATCTACGCCTCCGACTTCGGCATCGGCGAGATCCTGTTCCTGTTCACCGCCGATGATCACCTCGGCGGCGATGACCCGTTCCCCCTCCAGCCGCAGAACGAGGCACTCGACTCCCCGCTCGGACTTCCGGACGACGAGACCGGCTTCTCGCTGTGGAGCCTGCGCGACACACTCCTCGCCGTGGAGGTGACGGGCGAAGAATCCTCCGCGTGGACCTGGCCCCGCATCGTCCACTCGCTGCGCGACGACTTCGGGTTCGCGCCCCCGGTCGGCGGGTTGGACCCGTTGCTGGTGCTCGGGCAGCACCTCTTCCCCACCGTGCTGACGGCAGCCGGGTATCAGGTCTCCGACGTGTCCCGCCAGTACCGCACCCCACTGCCGTTGAACGAAACCTCGCCGGCGATGTGGAACACCCCGCTCGACGGCCCCTTCCGCTACGACACCGCCACGGAACAGCTGTGGACACGGATCCCGCTGACCGATCAGGCGGTGATCGCCAAACTCAGCCGCATCCGACAGCTGAAGCCCGGCGAACAGACCGCCGTCCAAGAGCTGTACTTCCGGCCCCGAGCCGACCTCACCCCCTTCGCCCTCGTCTTCGGCAACCCGGCCGAGGCCGAGGAACGACTTCTCCAGGAAGAGGACGAGGAGCGCCGCTGGGCCTGGTTCCAGGCCGAGTTCGCCCGGTTCCACGCTCGCTGTGCGGCCATCGCGGACCATCTGAGCCGCCATGTCCGCGCCCGCACCGGCTCCGGTCACACCGTCGGACGCACCGGGGACGGCAGCGGCGAAGGCGACGGCCTCGCGTGGACCCTGTTGCGCCAACTGTTCGCCGATGAGAACCGGGCCGTGGGCCCCTGGGAGTCGGACTCCGGGGCACCGCCAGCTGTCACCTGGCCCGATCGGCCGTCGGGCGGTGCATTCGCAGCCCTCCTCGGACTCACCGGCACCGGTCTCCTGGGCGAGCTCACCCCGGACTGCGCAT
Organism: Streptomyces sp. NBC_00690; assembly: GCF_036226685.1. Taxonomy (NCBI): domain Bacteria; kingdom Bacillati; phylum Actinomycetota; class Actinomycetes; order Kitasatosporales; family Streptomycetaceae; genus Streptomyces; species Streptomyces sp. NBC_00690. The sequence continues at coordinate 406,866 of NZ_CP109009.1, read as the reverse complement.
CCTTGATCTGGCGCGAGACCAGGGGACCCCTGTCCGCTTTCACCTCGCCCCACGATGCCGCGAACGCCGCCCATGTGCAGATTCCCACCGTGCTCCCCTCCCTCGGGCTCACCCTGACCGAGGGGCAGGAGCGCTTCGTCCGGGTCCGCAACGGCTTCGCCCTCGCCAACCCGGACGGACGGCCGCTCGGTGGCGCTCAGGGCTACACCGCCCGGTGGACCGGACAACTCCTGGTCGACGCGGAGGGCCCGTACGACTTCCTCGCCGGGGCGCCCACCCCGCAGGGGCAGCCACCTGACGCACGGGCCGCACAGGGCAAGCGCTGGCGGGTGACCCTGCGGCGAGGCCAGCGCAGTTGGGTCCTCCTCAGCCATCGCTGGCCAGACGAGACCGCACCCGCCCACTGTTCAGGACCGCTGAACCTGCGCAGAGGCGTCCACCAACTCACCGTGGAACTGATCCAGCCGGCTCCGGAGTTTGACAGCCCCGACGACGTCTGCCCGATCGTCGGCGGCTTCGAAATCAAGTACGCGGGACCCGACAGCGCGGGGCAGCCGGTGACGATCCCGTACGAGCGACTCTTCCGCGACCGCAAGGACCAGCCCCTCAGCGATGGACTGCGGGCCCGGGGAGCGGCGGGCGATCTGCTGCGGCTACGGTTCACCAGCACTCTGCGCGATGTTCGGCGCACCTATCAGCGTGCCTTCAAGGCACTGCTGTTCGCCCAACGCTTCGGGCTCCGTGACGACCCGGTGGCCGACGACGGACAGTCCGAGATCGGCTATCTGCTCGCCCATCCCGTCGAGTTCAGCGGACGGTCCTCCTACCGCCGCGGCGCAGGCTTTGCCATCCACCAAGCACACTTCGACGTCAACCTCCTGCCGGTGAAGGACAACTACCATCCGCCGACGCCGGGCCAGGACCGCAGGGCCAGGCCGACCCCCCGCCGTCAACAGGCGCTGTTCGACTGGTGGGAACGGATCTTCGACTACACCGCCGTACGCCGGGCCACCCGACGGGCGCCCGAAGACCCGCTGTGGCTGCTCTTCCACGAAGCAGCCGAGAACCACCCCGACGACCCCGCCCATCTGCTGCGGCACATGGGCGTCGATCTCCTGCACACCCGGCTCGTCCTGCGCTTCCACGACGGCCATGCGGTCACCGGCCTCGACCTACTGGACGAACGCTGGACGGTACGCGTCTTCCACGCCGATCGATGGGTGCGCGCCGTGCGCCGGAACTTCCTCGTCGACGACATCCGGACGGCCCGCCCTGACCTATGGGCAGCAGTCGATCCAGGAGGGACGGCCGCAGGGGAGAGCGAGAGCGGCAACCGGAATCTCACCCGGTTCGTCCGGGACGGTTGCATTGAGAACGGGGAGCCCCTGCGGCACGCCGATGTCCAACACCTCAACGACGGGCTGCGCGAACGCGCCAGAACCGCACTCGCCTCCCATCTGTGCACGATGGATCGGGTGCGAGCCCCGGACGGCACCACCGTCGCCGAACCCGGCAGGCTCGCCGAGGTACTGCTGATCGACGTCTCCACCGGGTTGTGTCGACGTGCATCCCGTATCGAGGAGGCCATCGGCGCCGTACAACTCTTCGTCCGCCGAGCCCTCCTGGGGCTGGAACCGAGGTTCACGGCGACCCCGGCCTTTCGACGGCTGTGGGAGCGGAGTTTCGCGAACTTCGCACTCTGGGCCGCATACACCGGTCGACAGGTCCACCGGGAGAACTGGATCGACTGGGACGAGTTCGAGCACGCACACCGTAGTGAGGCATTCCGTTTCCTGACGGACGAGCTACGCCGGTCCGCTCTCACCGTCGCCGTCCCCGGTGGCCTGGAGCACTGGCCGGGCCCGCGCCCGCCCGGTCATCCGGGGCTGACCCCGCTCCAAGCCGGTGAACCCGCGGGCATCGCGTCCATCAGCCCCGCCCGCGAGGGATACGACCTCCTCGGCACCCCCGAGCGGCACGCCACACCCTCATGGCTCTCCGCACGGGCGCTGCCTTCCTCACCCCACACCGTCGAGTCCCGTACGGACCAACCCCGCACGGACCAGTCCCGCACCGTCGAGTCCCGCACCGACCAGGACGAAGGGCTTTCCACCGGGACCCTCGCCTTCCCGCTCTGGATCGAGGCCGCGATCCGCCTCGGCACCCGCTTCGTCCGGGTCGCCGCAGCAGCCGAACCCCCCGCTTCCACCCGCTTCACACCCCGTGCGGACGGTGATCCCGACGCCTTCGATGTCATGGACGCCGCCCGCTGCGCCTGCGACTGCGGCAGTCCGCATCCGCCGGTCATCGACGAGTACTACTTCTGGACCGTCGACGCCCGACAGCACGAGGAACAGGACCAGCAGGCCGATTGGGACTGGCACACCGCGTCCGCCGTGCCACGACTGTTGCACTGGGACGCCGAACGCACGGTGTGGCTCGCCTGGTGCCGAGTGCACAACGGGCAGTTCACCCAGCCGCGCCGATCCGCCGAAGCGATTCGGGTCGCGGACGGCGGCGGCGACCTGGAGTTCCTCGGCCGGACCGCGGACTCGCTGCTGTTCCGCATCGTCTCCGGCGTCGCCCCACCGCACCACCCGCTGGCCCAGACCGGCTTCCGCTACGACCTGCCGACCGACGAAGCCTTCGCCCTGCCACTCGTCGTCGACCCGGTCGGACCACCTGACCCGGACGACGGCTACCCGGGAGCCCTTCCCGCGTACCCCTACTTCGGCTACCACCGGCCGGGCGCACCGCCCGTCCCCTCATCCCCGTACGCCATTGCCGTAGCCACTGCGGGCGTGCTGCGCACCCACTGCCGGTACGAGGCCGCGCTCGCCTGGTACGACCTGGCCTTCTCGCCGCTGTCATCCGACGCCCGCTGGTGGGGCGAGCCGGAACCCGAGGGGACCGCCCGGCGCGCCCGACGGCGTTCGATCACCCTTCACTACACGGAGACCCTGCTCCAGTGGGGCGACGCCGAACTCGCCCGCAACACCCCCGAATCCTTCGAGCACGCACGACTGATCTTCGACACCGCCGCCCGGCTGCTCGGCCGTCGGCCACGCACCCTGCCGGCGCGATCACCCGCGCGGACCCCGACCGTCGACAGGTTCATCCCGCTCGCCGCGCCGATCAACCCCCGCCTGCTCGCCCTCTACGATCGGGGCGCCGACCGGCTGGCACTGATCGAGTCCTGTCTGAATGCCGCCCGGCTCCACAATGGCGACCCCGAGCGGGACATGCCGTACTGGGGGACGGGCCATCCGCAGGACGGACGGCCCTGCCCGGACGTCATCGACCGTTGCGCACCCCACAGTCCGTATCGCTTCGTCTTCCTCGTACAGAAGGCCGTCGAACTCGCCGGAGAGGTAAGGGCCCTGGGCGCCGCACTGCTCGCCGCCCATGAGAAGGGCGATGCGGAGTACCTCGTGTCACTGCGCGCCACCCAGGAAACCCAACTGCTGAGCCTGGCGACACAGGTCCGCCAGAACCAGTGGCGCGAAGCCGACTGGCAGGTGCAAGCCCTGCGCAAGACCAAGGAGATCACCCAGACACGACGGAACTACTACGCCTTGCTCATCCAGAACGGGCTGATCAGCAAGGAGATCGAACACGAGAACCTGACCGGTACCGGGATGGCCCTGCGCACGGCGAGCAATGTGACCGAGGGCATCGCCCAGGTCATGAGTCTGATCCCGGACATGTTCGTCGGGTTCCCGTGCAACCAGATCCAACCCCCGGTCGGATCCAAGCTCGGCGGGGTGTTCTCCGCAGCGGCCCGGATCACCAACGGGCTTGCCGACATCGCGAGCACCACGGCAGGACTCCGGCTGACGCAGTCGGGCTGGGAGCGCAGGGAGGAGGAGTGGCGTCACCAGGTCGAGGTCCTCGACATTGAACTCGAACAGGTCGAGCGGCAGATCCTGTCCGGCGAACGTCGCCGGGACATCGCCCTGCATGAACTCAACAGCCATCAAAGGCAGTTGGAACACTCGGCGGAGGTGCGGGACTATCTGAGGTCCAAGTTCACCAGCCATGAGCTCTATCTCCACCTGCAACAGGAGACCGCTGCCCTCCACCACCGGATGTCAGAACTCGCCTTCCAGGTGGCCCAGCAGGCCCAACGAGCCTTCAACGTCGAACATGGCCACACCGCACGCGACTTCCTGCCCAGGGAACGGACCGCTGAGCTGCGGGAGAGCCTGCTCGTGGGGGAGCGGCTGCAACTCGCGCTGCGCCGGATGGAACACGCGTATCTGGACGCGAACCAGCGCGAGTACGAACTCACCAAGCACTTCTCGCTCCGCCGCGACTTTCCGTTGCAGTTCCTGCTGCTCCAGGCAACGGGCAGTTGTGAGATCGAGCTGGACGAGTGGATGTTCGACCAGGACCACGGACACTATCTACGACGCATCAAGAGCGTTGCCCTCACGATCCCCTGTGTCGTCGGACCGTATGCGGGGGTGCACTGCCGTCTGACCCTGCTCAGCAGCCGCACGCGGATCAGTCCTGCACTGACCGCACCCGCGACGGGGTGCTGCCCCGGCGGTGAGCCGAACAACGGGTACCCGGCGTTGCCGGACGATCCGCGCATCGTCAATGAGTACGTGGCCACGGAAGCGATCGCCACCTCGACCGGTCAGAACGACACGGGCATGTTCGAGTTGAACTTCAGGGACGAGCGAAGGCTGCCGTTCGAGTTCCGGGGAGCGTTGAGCCGATGGCGGATCGACATGCGGCCCGAGAACAACCGGTTCGACCTCGACACGGTGTCCGATGTGGTGCTGCATCTGAACTACACGGCGAGGGAGGGTGGGGACGTGCTGCGCAGCGCCGCGGAGGAGAGTTCCCGACGCCGGTTGCCGGGGTCGGGGGTGCGGTACTTCGATGTGCGTTACGACATGACGGCGGCCTGGCAGGACTTCCGGTCCGGTCGCCGTGGTGAGCACCACCAGTGGTCCGGTCCCGCCGGTGCTGACGGCGGCCCGGGTGATCATCAGGGGCCTGACGACCGGCACGGGCCCGGCGATCGGCACGGTCCGGTCGGGCGGGAGTTGGCCCTACGGCTGGGGCGGAGCATGTTTCCGTTCCTGCCAGGCGGTCGCGATGTACGGCTCACCAGCGTGGAGATCTTCTTCGAGACCGTCGGAGCTACCAACCCCGCAGAGCACCATCTCCTGCACTTCAGGGCGGCCTCGGACCACGGGCGTTCGTCCACTGACCGGTGCCCTCCGACGGAGGTGCGTTGTGTGGCGTCCGTCGACCGACCCGGCCTCTTCCACGGTGTGCTTCGGGACCCCGCCCTCGGCCGGCACCTCTCCCGTGCACAAGAGCGCCACTTGGGCTCCTTCACCTTCCCGGACCGGCTGCCGGAGGTGACGCGCATCCTTCTGCTCTGCGGCTACGAGGTCTGCTGAGGCAGGGCGAAGGTGTGGTGGGAGCGGTGAGCAGTCGGCCCGCGGGGGAGCGATCGCCTCGGTGGGCCGACTGTTCCGGGTTCGGCCTTGCTCGCATGGCCAAGATCCGCGCTGGACGACGTGGAGCCTCACGCCCACCGTGCCGCCGACCCTGTCATGGGGCGGCCGACGGACGTGCCCCGTCGGCCCGAGCGGGCTCAGAGGTCCAGGACGAGTCGATCGCTCTCGCAGCGCCCGACGCAGATCATCATTGTGCGCCCGGCAAGGCGTTCCTCGTCGCTGAGCACCGAATCCCGATGCTCCGGCGTACCGGCGAGAACACGTGTCTCGCAGGCTCCGCAGTAGCCCTTCTCGCAGTCGTAGGACAGACCGGTCACAGCCTCGCGCAGGACCTCGATGAGACGGCGGTCGGGAGGCACGGTGAGCGTGGCTCCGGTACGCGCGAGCTGCACCTCGAAGCTCCGGTTCTCCGCGGCGTCGAACGCCGTTTCCAGGTCGTCGCCGGCGGCGAAGCGCTCCAGGTGCAGCCGGTCGCTGAGATCCAGCCGGGCGCACTCACGCTCGACTGCCGCCAGCATCGGCGGCGGCCCGCATGCGTACACGGCGGTGTGTGCGTCCAACTCGCCCAGCAGCCGGGGGAGGTCCGGCAGGCCCGCCTCGTCCTGGGGGAGCAGGGTGAGCGCATCGCCGGCCAGTGCGGCGAGTTCGTCGGCGAACGCCATCGTCGAGCGGGTGCGTCCGCCGTACACGACGGTGAAAGGAGTGCCGCGTCCTGCCGCATCCCGGACCATGGCGAGGATCGGTGTGACCCCGATGCCGCCGGCGAGGAACAGATAGGACGGGGCCTCCGCGAGCCGGAAGTGGTTGCGCGGCCCGCGTACCGCGAACGTTGCACCGGGGCGGGCGAGCTCATGGAGTTCGGTGGAACCGCCCCGACCCACAGGCTCTCGCAGAACGCCGATGCGCCACTTCGTGGCATCGGCCGGGTCACCGCACAGGGAGTACTGACGCAGTCGGCCCGAGGGCAGACGCAACTCGATGTGTGCGCCGGGCCGCCACGGGGGGAGCTCGACTCCGTCCGGGAGCCCGAGGCCGACGGCGATGACGCCATCGGCCGCAGCGTGCACGTCCGTCACCTGAAGTGGGGTGGGTGTGTTCAGCGCGCGTACCGTGCCCGTCGTCGCTGCCGCCCGGGGGCCGGGCGTGAAGACCGCAGGGGCCGCATCCCAGCCGGACTGGTTGCCGCGCGTCGGGTAGGCAACGAGTCCCTCCTCGATCACCCGGTAGTCGGGCAGCCGGGTCAGGACCTGCATCATCATCGCGCGGAACATGGCTCGGGCGAGGTGGGCGCCGGCGCACCGGTGCGAACCGATCCCGAAGCTGAGGTGCCGACTGGCGTCGCGGTCGAGCCGAACCAGCTCGGGCTCGGGGAACACCGCGGGGTCGTGGTTCGCGGCGACCCAGGGGATGAGCACCCGGTCGCCCGCCTGCATCGGGCAGCCGCCGACCTCCACGTCCCCGGTGACGGTGCGTGCCATCGACTGCGAAGGGGCGAACGCGCGGAGGAACTCCTCGGTCGCTCCGTCCAGTAGATCGGGGGAGTCGATCAGCCGCTGGAGCTGCTCGGGGTGGCGGGCGAGGTGGACGAGCGTCGACCCCGTCAGGGACGTCGTCGTATCGACGCCGCCTGCGATGAGCAGGCCGATCACCGACACCAGTTCGTCCTCGTCGAACTCGCTGCCGTCGGCGCGCCGGCCGGACACCAGCGTGCTGACAGCATCGGCGCGGGGTGAATGGCGACGCTCGGCGATCAACTCACGGATGCGCTGGTCCATGTAGGCCAGCCCCGCGGCCCCACGCACGGCGCGCTCGCTGCCGGCCGGTGCCGCGAAGATGTCGTGGATCGGCCCGGCCAGCTTCGCCCAGTCCTCCTCGGGGAAGCCCAACCAGTCCAGGGTGACCGCCGCCGGCAGTGGGTTGGTGAGGTCGCGGACGAAGTCGCAGGAGCCGAGCTCGATGAAATCGTCCACGACACGGGCGGCATGGCGCTCGATCATGGGTACCAGCTGCTCGACCGCCTCCGGGGTCAGCAACGGGTTGATCAGTTGCCGGTACTCGGTCGCACGCGGTGGGTCGAGCTCGATCGGATACTGTTCGAGCCCCGGTCCTTTGGGGATGACGATGCCGACCCCCTGCCCGCCATGGTCGCTGCGGGCTGAGGAGAACGTTGCGTCGTCGCGGGCGATGCGCGCCACGTCGGCGTACCGGGTCGTGTAGTGGAAGCCGCCGTGGGATGTCGAGCGGCCCACCGGGCAGCTCTCACGGAAGCCCGCGTAGTAGGCGACCGGATCGGCGTTGGCCTCTTCGGAGTGGTGGTCGAAGTCGATGTCGGCAGACATGGTGGCACGCTCCACGTGCTCGGGACTGTGCGCGGTGTTGTCCGGCCGCGCCACCGGATGTCAACGGCCTCATCGGCGTCGGTCACCCTAAGGTGTGCCGCTGAGCTTGACAACGTTTTACGGGCAAATGTTCAGAAGGTCAGTACGGCTTTGCCGACCGTGCCGGACCGGACCGCCGCGACGGCCTCGTTGATCTGCTCGAACGGGAAGTAGCTGATCATCTTCTCGACCGGGAACCGGCCCTCGGCGTTGAGCTCCAGCAGTTGCGGCAGGAAGAGTTGCGGCACGCTGGACCCGGCGACGATGCCGGTGACCGTGCGTCCGTTGAGGATGCTGCGCCAGTCGAAGCTCATCGACTCGCTCGGGCCGACGCCGATGACACCGGCGCGACCGAGCGGCCCGAGAGCCTCCACCGCCGTGCGCAGGACCTTCTCGTGCCCGGTCGTGTCGATCACGAAGTCGAACCCCTCGGGGACCAGGGCCGTCAGTTGCTCGGCAGTCCCCCCGGCCGATGAGTCGATTGAGTCGATGGTGTGGGTTGCTCCGTAGCCACGGGCCGCCTCCAGCTTGGCCGGGTTCACATCGACGGCCGCGATCACCTTGCAGCTGCTCAGTGCAGCGGCGATGATGGCGGCCACACCGACGGCCCCTGCCCCGAAGATCGCTATCGACGAGCCCGGGCGGGGTTGAAGCACATTGAGCACACCACCGGCCCCGGTCTGGAAGCCGCAGCCGAAGGGGCCGGCCCGCAGCAGGTCCCAGGACGGGTCCATCTTGACGACCGCCCGCTCCGGTGCGACGACATGGCTGGCGAACGACGACTGGCCGAGGAAGTGGGCGTTGACCTCCCGCCCCTCGTGGGTCACCGCGGTGGAGCCGTCAGGGCGGCGGCCGGAGAAGTTCACCGCGTCGAAGCTGCGGCAGTAGGCGGGTGAGCCCGTGCGGCACAGGGCGCACGTACCGCAGGAAGTGAAGGACATGGCGACGTGGTCACCCGGGCGTACGGAGGTGACGTGTGCGCCGACCTTCTCCACGACGCCCGCCCCCTCGTGCCCGAGCAGTGCCGGTGTGGGGAAGAAGCCGGCGAACTCAAGGTCGGTGCCGCAGATGCCGACCGCGGCGACGCGGACGAGCACCTCGTCCGGGCGGGGATCGTCCAGGTCCACTTCGGTCAGGACGAACGGCTGTCCGGGCTGCTCCAACAGAGCGGCGGTGGCGCGCACAGGGCCTCCTCAGTGCCTCACAAAGCGAGACTGCATATTGACATGCGGGACAGGGTCGGTCAATGTTCCCCCATGGCGGCTGTTGACTTCCCTCCTTCCCAACACTTCATCGACGGCGAGTGGGTTGCGGCCCGCGACGGCGGCACACTGGACGTCCTCGACCCGGCCACCCAACAGGTGATCACCGAGGTCGCCCGGGCGGGCGGCGCCGACGTCGACGACGCGGTCACCGCGGCGCGACGCGCCTTCCCTGCCTGGGCTGCGACCAATCCGAGCGAGCGCGGGGCGCTGCTCCGGCGCTGGGCCGACCTGATCATCGCCGAGGTCGAGGCGCTCGCGTCCATCGAGGCACAGGACGTGGGCAAACCACTGTCCGGGGGCCGGACGAACATCTACATCGCCCACGGCATCATCGACTACTTCGCGGGCGCGGCAGACAAGCTCACCGGAGTCACACTGCCGACCCGCAGTCCCGACTACCTGGGCTACACGATTCCCGAGCCGTACGGCGTGTGCGCGATCGTCATCCCGTGGAACGTTCCCGCCGTGCTCACCGCCGCGAACGTCGCGCCGGCGCTCGCCGCGGGCAACACCGTCGTCCTCAAGCCGTCCGAGATCGCGCCGCTGGCCCCGTTCGCACTCGTCGAACTCGCGCGCCGCGCCGGCTTCCCACCAGGGGTGATCAACGTTGTGGCGGGCCTCGGCCCCGAGGCGGGCGTCGCACTCACCTCGCACTCGGGCGTCGACCACATCAGCTTCGTCGGCTCCACCGCCATCGGGCGGGCGATCATGGCGGCTGCGGCACAGAACCTCGTCCCGGTGAAGCTGGAGCTCGGCGGCAAATCGCCGAACGTCCTCTTCGCCGATGCGGACCTGGACACGGCGATCCCGGCGATCGTCACTTCCATCACCGAGAACGCGGGACAGAACTGCTACGCGGGGTCCCGACTGCTCGTGGAGGCATCGGTGCACGACGAGGTCGTGGAGCGGGTCGCCGCCGCCATGGCCAAGGTCAGGACCGGGCCCTGGGAAGCCGACCTGGACATGGGTCCGTTGGTCAGTGCCACTCAGTTCGACCGCGTCAGCGGCTTCCTTGCCCAGACGCCTCGCGAGGGGGCTCGGCTGGTCACCGGTGGCGAACCCGCGGACGAGGGTTGGTTCGTCCGGCCGACCGTGTTCGACCAGGTGGAAGGGGGGATGCGCATTGCCCGTGAGGAAGTCTTCGGCCCGGTTCTCGCCGTGCAGTCCTTCCGTGACACTGCCGAGGCGACCGAGTTGATGAACGCCACCGACTTCGGCCTGTTGGCCTGTATCTGGACCAACGACGTCTCGCGGGCGCTGCGGCTGGCGAAGGAGGTCCGTTCCGGACAGGTAGCCGTCAACCAGTTCCACGACGCGGGAGTGATCGGGTTTCCGTTCAATATGCAGAAGGACAGCGGCTTCAGCCGGGGCGGAGGATACGCGGCGCTGCGTGAATACACCCAGGAGAAGGGCGTGGCCATCCGACTGCTGGACCGCTGAGACCGGACACCACCGTCGGAGCGCGGTCCGGACAGGCCCTGGAGGGGTGGGTCAGGACGCCGCATCCGCCTGAGCGGGGCGGGAGTCGACCCCGGCCGTGCGCTGTGGCGTCGAGCGCGCGGCCGTGTTGTTGCGTACACCTCTCTGTCTCCGGTCGGTCGACTTGGGCCCTCGCCGTGCACAACGGTCGGCCTTGTCGGGCTGCGGTCCGGACGGCGAGCTCGACGGTTGCGGGAGTGGGGATCGACGGCAATGACCGCCGACCGGTTCCCACTCCCGCACGACGAAGATTTCCACTTGCCCTCGGCCCATGGCCATCGTGCCTGATCGGGGCACCCGTGCGGGAGGATGACCGAAGGCGCACGGCGACGTCGAGTTCGCCCATGTACCGAACCCGTTGCGCCCGCTGACGGGCGATGAGCCCGTCGGTGGCCACACCTGGGCGACCTCGAAGAGTGCCTTCTGTCGCACACCGACTCGCCCATGAGATGGCCGCATCCCGCACCAAGGCCGACACGTGCCCGAGTGCGGGTTGCGGCTCATCGCTGTTGTCCGGCTCAGGCAACTGCCATCCATGCGGGCTGCGCAGGCCGTAAGCGGACACGCACCGCGGGCCGATGTCGGCTCTGCCCTCCTGGCCGGCCGGGCGGGACGGTGGGCAGAGCATCTTCGAACGACACTCCGCACCATGACCGGTCGGCTTCAGGGTGCGCCGGATCAAGTGCATTCCCCGCGGAGGCTTCCCTGTCGCCACCGCGCGGATCTGCGCCCCCGATGCTCATACGCCCCTGGGCCTCCTCGCCGCCGACCAGCTGCTGCGCGCTGCTTGTGAGCCGATCCCGGCCGAACAGTGAACCGGCGCTCTCACCCCGCTCGCCGCTCAGGCACGGAACAGGCATTTCGCTCTTCGTTGCGACTTCACGCACCCCGCTGCCGCCCACCTCTCCACCGGCTTTCGCCCTACTGCCACCTGGCCTGTCGCTTGGCGAGCAGGTGAGAAGCCGACGAAAAGAAGATGTGGTGCAGGAGCGTTGACACCACCGTGCGGCGGCGGCAGAGTACCTCGCAATACGTTCCACCACCTCGCAATGCGAGATGGTATGGGTGAGGAGGCTGCCCGGTGCAAGCCATGGCGCAGACCGATTTCGGCGGACCCGAGGCGGTGTTCCCGCAGGACGTCCCAGAAGCGATCAGCGGATCGCGCGACCTCGTCACCCCTGGCGCCCACCGGCAACACCTTCCGGCGCTGAAGGATGCCCGGCGCAACACCGAACGCGCCGGTGAGTCCGTTGTGAACGTCACCACCGCAGAGATCGCCGAGTACATCGGGGCTGTGGCAGGCGAATTACCACCGCTGCCGACAGGCCCGTTCCGCTGAGTGCACTACGTACGAGGTGTTCGGCCGCCGCGACCACAACAACTGCTGTCTGGCGTACACATCGTGCGCGCCGAAGCCGCCCGCACCACCGACGACTCCATCAGCTCCGCCCCAGCCGTATCGACGCCCTCTGGCCCCAGCGGCCGGACAGATGGATTCCCGTGGTTCGCCGTTCTCAGAGACGGCCGCAGGAACAGCCCGGTGAAGAGCCCTTCTTCCACGATGCATGTCTCCTGCGCCGAACTCGAACGAAGCGCCGAACCCGCCAACTGATCGTCACCCCCCGCCGCCACGACCGCCTTGACGGGGCGGTTCCACCCAGCGAATGGAACCACGCACATGACTACACACAGCATGCTCTGGCGTCGTGGGGCCGCGGCCGGCCTCGCCCTCGCAGGAGCCATCGCACTGTCCGGCTGCGCCAGCAACGATGCGACGGCACCCAAGACCACCCCCGCGGCGAAAGGCAACAGCGAATCCGGCGGCAAGCAGCCCGATGTGAACGGCGACGGCAAAGTCGTCATCGGTGTCCTCAGCCCCGGTGACATCAACGACAAGGGCTACTACCAGAGCTTCGTCGACTCGGCCGACGCCTTCGCCAAGGAGAAGGGCTGGACGGTCATCAAGCGTGGCAGTGTGCCCCCGAGTGACGCGCTCACCGCGGCACGGGCGCTGTGTCAACAGAACGTCGACCTGGTAGCGATCGGTGCGAGTGAGCTCAAGACGGCCATCCCCGCCTCGGAGGAGCCGGTCTGCGGCAAGTCCGCCTGGTACGTGCCGATGCAAGCCAACATCGACCAGACCCCGAAGATCGTGCTGTCCACCGACGACCCCAACCAGTCCATGCTCGTCGCTGGCTATGCGGCGGGTCTGAAGATGAAGGCGGCCGGCCACACCAAGGCAGGGTTCATCACCGGCATCAAGGCCGACTACAGCGTCGCCGCCTCCACCGCCTTCCTGGCCGGCATCCGGGAAATCGTGCCGAAGGCCACCCTCACGACCACCTACACCGGCGACTTCAACGACTCGGCCAAGGCCAAGGAGGCCACCCAGGCGCAGATCAGCCAGGGCGTCAAGGTCATATACCCCTATCTCGGCGGCGCGACCGACGCCGCGGCGAAGCTGGCGAACGCCAGCGGCGCACTGACCCTGACCCCCGGCACCGACCGGTGCGCCTCGACGAGCCCGAAGTTCGACATCTCGGTGCTGTTCAGCCCGGGCGACTACTTCCGTGCCGCCCTGGAGGAGTTCGCCAAGGGCAACTTGAAGATGGGCACGACGCGCGTATGGCAGCTGGGCGTCGACCCCTATCCCACCGTGAAGATCTGCAACGGCCAGGGCGACGAGGACCAGCAGCTGTCGGAGTTCATGAAGAAGATCGGCAGCAAGGAGATCGACGCGGCGGCCGAGGTCAAGCGACTCGGCTGACGTGCCGACACCCACGAGGAAGATCAGCAATGACACCGACGACCTCTGCGGTTCCGATTCTCGAACTGCGCGGCATCACCAAGTCCTACGGATCCGTCACGGCCTGCGACGCCGTGGACCTCAGGGTCGACGCCGGCGAGATCCACGGACTCCTGGGTGAGAACGGGGCGGGCAAGTCCAGCCTCATGAAGGTCCTGCTCGGGCTGGTCCGGCGCGATGCCGGCACCGTCCTGGTGCGCGGCGACGAGGTCGCGCTGGACAGCCCGCAGGAGGCAGCCGAACTGGGCATCGGCATGGTGCACCAGCACTTCAGCCTCATCAACGGGCTGACCGTGTGGGAGAACGTGGCGCTCGGCGACACCGGCAAGGTGAACAAGCAGGCCATCTGCTCCGACATCGCCGACGTCTCCGCGCGGTACGGACTGCCGATCGACCCCGAGGCGCGCGTCGAGGAGCTCTCGGCCGGCGAGCGCCAGCGGGTCGAGGTGGTCAAGTGTCTGCGGCGCAACCCTCAGATCCTGATCCTCGACGAGCCCACCTCGGTACTGACCCAGGCCGAATCGCAGGAACTGTTCGCCGTGCTCGGCCGTGTGGTGCAGGAGGAGGGGCGAGCCGTCATCCTCATCAGCCACAAGCTCGCCGAGATCGCCCAGGCGACGGACCGGGTGACGGTCCTGCGCAAGGGCCGTGTCGCCTTCCGGGCCGTCACGGCAGAGACCACCCCACAACTGCTCGCCAAGCAGATGGTGGGCCGTGAAGTGTCTCTGGGCGAGGAAGGCGCAGCCCTCGGCCTACTGCCCGTACAGAATGCAGGCACCGCCGGGGGCGAGGCACAGGGACGGCAGCAGACCGTGCTGCGCCTCGCCGAACTCACCGTCGTACAAGGCGGGGTCACGGTTCTCGACGAGGTCGATCTGACCGTGGGCGCGGGCGAGATCGTCGCCCTCTACGGAGTCGAAGGCAACGGTCAGACGATGCTCGGCGATGTCCTCGCCGGGCTGGTCGTGCCGACCGACGGCACCATCGAGATCGCCGGGAGCCGGGTCGACGCAAGCCTCCCCGGGGCGCTGTCCAAGGCCGGTCTCGGCATCGTGCCGGAAGACCGGCACCGCAGCGGTGTCGTCCTCGACATGAGCATCGCCGAGAACCTGACGATGAAGTCACTGGACAAGGTCAGCGGGCGATTCCTGGTGCGGCGGCGCGCGATGCTCGCCCGAGCCCGACACCTCGCGGACGAGTTCAACATCGTCACACCGTCGCTCGACGCACCCGTGCGCAGCCTGTCCGGCGGCAACCAGCAGCGGGTCGTACTCGCCCGGGAGCTGTCCGGTCACACCCGGGTACTGGTGGCCGCTCAGCCCACCCATGGGTTGGACGTCGGTGCCATCGAGGACATGTACTCCCGACTACGCAGGGCCGCTACAGAGGGCGTCGGGGTGCTGCTCATCTCCACCGAACTTGAGGAAGTCATGGCCCTTGCAACCTGGATCGCAGTGATCTCCTCAGGACGGATCACCGGAGCACTCCCCGTCTCCGAGGCGACTCCCGAGCGGCTCGGCATGCTCGTGGGCGGTGAGGCCGCATGAGTGCCCCCTCGCTGATGGATCCGGACGACCTCGGTCGGCGCTTCCTGGCCCGGCTCCGCCCGGGGCGCGACGGCTGGTTGACGGCGAGCGTGACCTTCGGGCTCGTGGCCGTCGCACTGGCCGTGTCCGCGCTGCTGCTCATGCTGACCGGAGCCTCGCCGAGTGCTTCGCTGTCGGCGATATGGACCGGGAGCCTGGCCACCACCACCGGATGGACGACGACGCTGCTCAACGCCGCGCCGCTGCTCCTGGTGGCGATCGGTGCATGCATCTGTGCGTCCGCCGGTTCGTTCAACATCGGACAGGAGGGCCAGGTACTCGTCGGCGGCCTGTTCGGAGCCTGGGTCGGGCTGCGGCTGGCGCTCCCCGGTCCGACGATGGTCGTCGTGGTGATGGCCGCGGCGGCGGTCGGCGGTGGTCTGTGGGCAGCGCTCAGCGCTCTCATGTCCCGCTTCCGCGGTGTCAATGTTGTGGTGAGCACGCTGCTGATGACGTTCCTCGCCATTCAACTCGTGACCTTCGCGGTCAGCAGCCCATGGCTACAGGAGAGCGCACAGGGCTCCTCCGGCATCGCCGACGCGCAGTCCAACCCGCTGCCGGCGAGCGCCCTGCTCGCCCACTTCGGTCAGTACCCGTCGCTCCAGCTGAACGCGGGACTGTTCATCGCGCTCGTCGCCGCGGTCGGTGTCGCGCTCGTCCTGAGTCGCAGCCGGTGGGGCTTTCGGGTGCGCATGGTCGGATTGAATCCGCTGGCCGCCAAACACACCGGTGTCCGGGTGGCCGCACTCGGCGGCTTCACCCTGGCGTTGTCGGGCGCCTTCGCAGGGCTGGCCGGAGGACTGCTGTTGGCCAGCCCGGTCAGCCCCAACCGGCTACAGCCCGGGCTCTCGGACAACGTCGGCTGGGACGGTCTGCTCGTCGCCCTCGTCGCGCGCAATCGACCCCTGATCGCGATTCCCGTGGCGTTCGGGTTCGCCGTGCTGCGTGCGGGCGGCGACTTCCTCTCGGCCACCGGGGTGCCGTACTACCTCATCGACATCGTCAAGGCGTTGCTCGTCCTCGCATTCGTCGCGCCGCCCATCCTCGTCGACCTCTTCCGCAGGCGTCGCAGTGGCACGCCGTCGACGCCGTCTCCCCTGCCCGTTGTCCCGACCAAGATGGAGGCTGTCGCGTGAGCGTTCTGGACAGCACCACGACCATTCTGTCGAGCGGTGTCCGGCTGACCGTGCCGCTGGCGTTCGCCGCCTGTGGTGAGTACCTGGCCCAGCGCGCCGGAGCGATGAACATCTCCGTCGAGGCGATGATGCTCGGCGCCGCGTTCACCTCGATCGCCACCGCGAGTGCGACCGGCAGCGCCACCATCGGCCTCGCCGCCGGTGTGCTGACCGGCCTCGTCCTCGGCTTCGTGCACGGCAACCTCTCCCATCGGGCACAGATCAACACCTTCGTCGTCGGCCTGGTGCTGAACGCGCTGGTGCTCGGGCTGACGAGTTATCTGATCACTACGGAGCAGTTCGCTTCGCACCAGGTCGGGATGTTGTCGATCCCGGTGCTCCAGGACATCCCCCTCATCGGTCAGCCGCTGTTCTCCGGCCGCTGGCCCGCCTACCTTCTGATCCTGTTGGTGCCGCTGACCTGGTGGCTGGTGGCGCGCAGCCGCTGGGGCCTGGAACTACGAGCGGTGGGGGAGAACCCGCAGGCCGCCGATGTCGCGGGCATCAAGGTTAACGTACGACGCCGGCAGGCCCTGTTGTGGTGCGGCGCACTGGCCGGTCTCGGCGGCGCCTACCTCGCGGTCGGCGAGGTCGGATCGTTCAACCAGAACATGACCGCCGGCCGCGGATACATCGTCATCGCCGCGGTGATCTTCGGAGCGTGGCGGCTCGGCCGTACCCTGATCGGGTGTCTGGTGTTCGGGCTCTCCGACGCCATGCGTCTGGCACTGCCCGCGCTCGGTGTCACCATCAACTCGCAACTCCTCGTCGCAGCCCCGTATCTGCTTGCGCTCCTCGCCATGCTGTTGTTCACCACCAAGCACCGGGAACCTGCCGCGCTCGGCCGGCCCTTCCAGCGAGGATCGACCTGAGTTTACGCATTCCACAACGTTGGACGCCGACCCCGTGAGTGTGCGGAGTCGGCGTTCTCGTACGGTACGGGCAGTCCCGCGGTGGACGCGGTACGGGCAGCGCCGCGGTGGGCCAAGCGGTGCCACGACCGGCTCGGTCTGGAAGCCCGCATGGCAGGCTGCCCGCCCCACTGGGCGACCTCCTCTGTCAGACCCGCCGTCTATCCTCCGCCCATGACAGCTGAGGATCTTGTTGCATTCGATCGGGCATGGGGACGCCTGGAAGCATGGCTCGCTTCGCAGTCGCCTGCGGATCACGCCGCGCTTCGAGCACCGGCAACGGCCAGGGAGATCGCCGAGTTGGAGGAGCGGCTGGGCTTCGCCCTCCACCCTCAACTCAGGAGGTTGCTGGAGCGACGGAACGGTGTCGCCGAGCCGGAGCCGAACAGCGGATCCGAACGAGGAGTGTTCCCGGCCGGAGGCATCCTGCCGCTGGGCCATCGGTTCAGTTCCACCACCGACATCGCTGAGATGCACGAGATTCTCGTGGACGTCGGTGAGGACAACATCGAGTCCGAGCTGTGGGAAGAGGACGACGAGGACCCCGCCGGCCATCTGCACCAGTGCGTGCCCTTCGCCCTGCCCAATGACGGAGGTGTCGCGTTCGTCGACCATCGGCCCGGGGCCACGTACGGACAGGTGTTTGAGATGGGTATCGGATCCGGCGACCTGGAGGGCTCTCTCTGGGGCACAAGCCTGAGCGAGTTCGTCAGGGCAGTGACGGATGCCCTGGAGACGGGCACGGCGTTCTCGCACCACTGGCCCATCACGTTCGAGCACTCGTCGGGCAGGACCTGCATCGCATGGGAGGTCCGTGCCTAGAACGCCGCGCCGGCACGGTTCGCGGAGACGGCGGCGGAGCCGGGCACGCAAAAGCGCCCCCGCTGGTCCTTTGACCAGCGGGGGCGAAACGCCATGGCTTCGCAGTGGGATGGCACCCGCCGAGCCTGACACAACGCAACGACACAACGCAACGACTCAGCCCGTGCATCGCGCACGGGGAGTGCCGACCCCAAGCTCTCGACCGACCAGGTCGCAGCGATCGGCAGTCGGTCACAGCGAACCGGGCGCCGGCGGTCATCTGCCGGCGCCCGTCCGCGGTTCCGACGTCACCGCCCACGATCGACAGGTCGGCCGAGGAGCGTGCGGTCGGCTCCGGTGTTAGCCCCAGAGCTCCTGGATGGTCGAGAACACCTTCTGGTTGTGCGAGAACTCGATGGTGTTGCCGTCGGGGTCGTTCACGGCGCAGATGTACCCGATGTGGGCGGCCATCTCCACCGGCTCCCATCGCAGGTTGCCCGTCTCGCGGGCCTTGGCCGCGACGTCGTCGACGTCCGCGCGGTTGGGCAGTTCGATACCGATGTGCGCGAACGGCGCCAGCGTGGGGATCTTCTTGCCCGGCTCGATGCCGAAGCGCGCCCCGACCTCGGGGATGAACTCGGCTAGGACCAGGACCAACGGCGAGTCGACCTGGCCCTTGTTCGACAGCCAGGCGCTGCGGCCGTTGCTGTCGTCGTTCTTGGTGACCAGGACCAGCGGGGTGATGCGCTCGTAGAACTCGATCGATTGATCCAGGTCGCTGACCGGAATGGCGATGTGGGTCCAGCGGGGTTCGGTCAGTTCTGCCATGGTTCGGCTCTCCTTGTTCGTGTGTTCAGTACGCTGCGTGCGCTAGGTTCGGCCAGACCGCGACGCGTGGGGCGTGGGGTCAGATGGTGGGCCACTTGGCGCGGTTGGGCAGCCCGGAGCGGGCCACGATGCCTTCACCGGCGGTCTGGGCGCGGCGCAGCAGGTCGTCCTCGTCGATCGTGGTGCAGCGGTAGTCGTCGACGACGCGTTGCCCGTCGACGAACACCGTGTGCACGCCCCGCCCATCGGCCGACCACACGAGTTGGTTCGCCACGTTGTGCAGTGGCCGCCACTCCGGCCGATTCGTGTCGTGCAGTACCAGGTCGGCCTTCTTGCCCGTCTCGATCGACCCGATCTCGTGCTCCGCCTGGAGTCCGCGGGCGCCGTTGCGGGTGGCCATCGCGAACGCGTCCTCGGCCGGGAAGATCGTGGCGTCCCGGCGGGCGTCCTTGAACAGTCCGGCGACCAGATAGGTCGCGCGCATCAGATCGTGGTAGTTCGAGGCGTTGTTGCCGTCGGTGCCGATCGCCACGTTCACACCGGCGGCCACCATCTCGGGGAACTTGCCGATCTGGGTCACGCCGTAGGACACCTTGAGTGCCGTGGTCGGGCAGTGCGACACACTCGTGCCGGTGCTGGCGAGCAGTGCCACCTCCTCGTCGTCGACGTGGACGGCATGGGTCAGGATCGCGTTCCGACCCAATACGCCGATCTCGTCGAGGTGCACCATCGGCCGCTGCCCGAAGGTCGCGAGGAAGCCCTCGGGATCCATCGCCGCCGGCGACATATGGGCACTGAACCCGGTGCCGTACTCGATCGACAGTCCCTTCGCGGCCCGCCACAGCTCGTCGCTACAGCAGGTGTGGCCGATGATGATCGGCCATGCCTGGATGCGACCGTTGGCGACCGACCCGTATTTGTCCATCGTGTCGTTCAGTCGCGAGATCGCCTGTGCGGTCGTCATGCGCAGTACCTCGGGCTCAGGCACGAGGTCCCACGCCCATGGTCCTACGCGTGCGCGGATGCCGATCTCGGTCAGTGCTTCGACGACCGGGTCGATGAACCGGATCGTGCCGGCTTCGAGGAACGCGGTCGTACCGCTCTTGAGCATCTCCAGCGCCGCGAGCTGCGCGGAGATGTGCTCGTCTTCCTCGGTGTAGTGCGTGTGGATCGGCGTGAGCCACTCGAAGACGTTCTCCAGGAACGGGGTGTCGTCCGGGACGAAGCCACGCGTGAGCGGTTCACCGGTGATGTGCACATGCGTGTTGATCAGGCCAGGGGTGACGACGAACCGCTCGCCTGCGATGACGTTGTCGCTGTGCCACTGGGCGGTCACATCGTCGGTCTTGCCGACGGCCACGATCGCATCGCCCCGGATGGCCACCGCGCCGTCGCTGATCACACGGCGGGAGTCGTCCATCGTCACGACGAGGGTGTTGACGATCAGGGTGTCGGCGGGTGCCGTGGAGTTCGAAGGATTCATGAGGTGGCCTCCGGGGTGCGGGAGCGGATGAGGCGGACGTGCTGGCGCGGCACCGGTTCGAACGAATCGACCAACTCGGCTCCGGCCGCTTCGGCCCAAGAGCGCAGGTCCGCGACGGTGACACCGAGCCCCGCTGTCGAGGCCAGCATCGTCAGTGACAGGAGCAGTTCGTGGCGCGCGGCGCTGTAGACGGCGCTGCGGTCTTCGCCGCCCCCGCCGATGCCGTCTCGGACCGGGTCGGGACGCGTGTAGTCGACGACCACGACGACGCCGTCCGCACCGGCCAACTCGACTGCACGGGAAAGCAGTTGCTGAGCCCGATCGGTCGGTTCGGCCCGCAGTACATGTGCCAGGACGACAACGTCGGCCGCGGCGACCGGGAGGGTGACTTCGAGATAGTCGCCGGCAACGGCGATCACCTGGTCACGCATACCGAGGTCCTTGGCCGCCTGCTCGGCGATCGGCAGCACGTTCGGCAGGTCGACGGCGATCACCCTGCCGTTCGGCCGGGAGTGCAGCAGTCCGGTCAGCCAAGCCCCCGAGCCGCAGCCGAGGTCGACGACCGTCGGTTGCTCCGGCCACAACCCGCGACGCTCCAACTCGGCGGCGACGGCCTTCGCCACACCGGCCTGGGTCGGGCCGGTCGCGCGTACGAGCGCCGGGTACAGCTCGATCAGATCGGCTGTCACGGTCGGCGCCGGTGCGCCGGTGCGGACGGTGTCGGCGAGGCCGGGCCAGGCATTCTGCGGACCGGGCGAGTACCGAACCAGTGCGGCCATCGAGGCAGGCGCCGTAGACACCAGAAAGCGTTCGGCCGCGGGTGTGAGGTGGAAGCGGTCCTCGACGGCGGTGAGCAGGTCGAGCGCGACGAGGGTCTCCGCCAGTACGGTCACCGGGCCAGGCTCGGCCGCACCGATCGCGGCTGCCAGTTGTGCGGCGTCCAGTCCGGTCCCTGCATCGGCTTCCTTGGCAAGGGCGTCGAACACACCGAGGTCGAGCGCGGCCGAGAGTGCCCAGTAGGACGTGAAGCCGTTGATCACATCCCACACCGGCGCCGGACTGACCGGAGCGGTCGCCGCATTCATGGGCGCAGCACGATCTTGCCGGTGGCCAGCCGTGATTCCATCCGCTCCTGCGCTGCCGCGGCCTCGATCAGCGGGAATTCGCTGTCGATCGGAGTACGGAACGTCGAGTCCCAGTAGGCGTCGAGCATCGCGGCGAACTCACGGCGGTCGTACGGGTCCGAGCCGAGCAGTTGCAGGCCGAAGTGGTAGGCGTACACCAGGTCGAACTCGGCCCGGTTCCCTGTTGTGTTGCCGAAGAACACCAGGCGCCCGCGCGGCGCGAGGCTGTACAGGCCGGTGTTCCAGGTGGCAGGGCCGACGTGATCGAGCACGAGGTCTGCGCCCCGGCCGTCGGTGAACTCGCGCACGGCCGCAACGACATCGCCGGTCGTCGAGTTGACCACGAGGTCGGCGCCCAGGCCGTATGCGTACTCGACCTTCGCGTCCGTGCTGACCGTGGTGACCACGCGGGCACCACTGGCCTTGGCCAACTGGATCAATGCGGTGCTGACGCCGCTGCCTGCCGCATGGATCAGTGCCGTCTCGCCGAGGCGGACCTTGCCGATCTCGATGAGTGCATGCCAGGCCGTCATCCAGATCGTCGGCACGACGGCCGCATCGGCCAGGTCGACCTTGTCCGGGACGTGGTGCACATTGGCCGCCGGCACGAGGACGTACTCGGCATAGCCGCCGGCCAGCGTGGCGCCGATGACGCCCGTGCTCGGGCATCTGCCGTCGGCCCCAGCGGCGCAGCTCGCGCAGTGATCGCACGGCACGGCCGGATTCACGACGACCCGTGCCCCTTCGGCGAACGCGGTTGCGCTGCCCGCCCGTCCGCTGCCCGCCGGGCCCACCGACGCGATGGTGCCCGCGACGTCCATGCCGGCCACGTGCGGTAGTGTGAAGCCCGGGATCAGCCCGGGACCACGACGTTGCAGCACGTCGAGGTGGTTGAGGCCACAGGCTTCGACCCGGACGAGTACCTCGTCCGGTCCTGGTTCGGGCACGGGCACATCGGCGACCTGGAGCACATCAGGACCGCCGTGTGTTCGATGGAGTACGACCTTCATCCGAGAGACCTCCGCTGGCTGTGGGACTTGGGTCGCCGGCCAGCTCGTTGCACGCCTGGTCGGCATGCAACGGTCTCCAAGAAGCGCTGATATGCGCTCCCCCGATCGGTTTGTTGCCCACCCATCGGGTCGGCCCGAACGTTATTGATGCCCGTCGAGGGTTGTCAATGACCCGGTCCAAATCACCTCGAACTCGGCGAGACGGCGAAGTGTGTGCCGACCA
This sequence comes from Streptomyces sp. NBC_00690, assembly GCF_036226685.1. Lineage (NCBI taxonomy): Bacteria > Bacillati > Actinomycetota > Actinomycetes > Kitasatosporales > Streptomycetaceae > Streptomyces > Streptomyces sp. NBC_00690. Next base: position 384,317 of record NZ_CP109009.1, on the reverse strand, counting down.
TCACCGCACACACCGTGATGCCGAGGACGTCGGTGCCGCGACCCGTCGGAGTGAGACAACGACTGCTCCGCCTCACCGTGAAGGGCGTCGCTCCCATCGACCACCACGCACCTAGGGCGCCTCGCTCGTTCACCGTCGTCGGCAGCCCTGCCGCGCGCCGTACGCCCTGCTGGAGCCGCGGAACGCCGTCCCTCTGACCCCCCGTCTACCTCGTCTGCGGACGGGGTATTCGCGCCTCCCGGCCCGGGCTGTCGTATCGCTTGACATGATGCCATCTCGCATTGAAAGATGCTCGCCATGCAAGTAGTGACGACACTGGCCGGCCTTGGCCGGATCGAGGACGGGTCTCTGGCCCTGCTGGACACTGCTTTTCCACACGTCGGCGCGGTCCTTGAACAAGAGGGCTCGCTCCAGTGCCTGACTTCCTGCGCCGTACTCAGGCGTATCCCACTCGACGAGGCAACGCTCACGGCGCCGTTGGGTCGACCCCGCGCGGTGTGGGGTGTCGGGCTCAACTACCGGTCAAAGGCGGCCCGGACCGGCCGGGGGCTGCCCGAGCAGCCGATCCTCTACCTGGCCGCGTCGTCCGGTGCGTCGGCCCCCGGTGCTCAGGTGGTGATCCCGGAGTCCGTGACCGAACCCGACTACGAGGGTGAGATCGCGATCGTCGTCGGCCGCCGGCTGTACCGGGCGACCGAGTCGGAGGTCTGGCCCGCGATCGCCGCCATCACCGCCGCTAATGACATGACGGCGCGCGATGTCATGCGCACCACCGGCACCCCGGCCCTCGCGAAGAGTTATCCGGGGTTCACACCGCTCGGCCCGTCACTGTGCACTCCCGACGACCTCGCCGACCGCGACGCGATCCGCGTACGGACCCGGGTCAACGGCAAGCTCCTCCAGGACGACACGAGCGCCGGGATGATCTTCCCGGTCCCCGACCTGCTCAGCAGGCTCTCCTGGTTCGCCGCGCTCGAACCGGGCGATGTCGTCCTCACCGGAACCCCGGCCGGCACCGGCCAGGACCGCGCGTGCTTCCTCGCCGACGGCGACGAGGTACGAGTCGAGGTGGACGGCGTACTGCCCCTCGTCACCCGCATCGTGCGTCCTTCGGACGCCTCACCGCGCGACCTCCGGCTGACCGCACCGGCCAGCTGACCCCCTCACCTTGGAGACCACACCGATGTCCATCTCCTCCGTGCCGTCCTACGATCTCGTCCTGGCCGGCGGCACCGTCATCGACCCGGCATCGGCCACGAACGCCCGGCTCGATGTGGCGGTCACCGGTGACCGCATCGCCGCGATCGGCGAGGGGCTGGCAGCCAACGCAGCCCGCACGATCGATGTCACCGGGTCCACCGTGCTGCCGGGCCTCGTCGAGGGCCACACCCATATCTTCCAGTACGTCTCCGCCGTCGGCGCCCCTGCCGAGGAAGCCCATCTGCGCCGTGGCGTGGTCGCCGCGGCGGATGCCGGCACGGCCGGCGCCTCGACGTTCGCGGCCTTCCGCAAGCTGGTGGTCGAGCCGAACCCGATGCGGATCGTCAACTTCCTCAATGTCTCGGTGCTCGGTCTGATCGACTTCAGATTCGGCGAGCTGCTGAACCCCGACACCCTGGTCGTCGAGGACGCGCTCGCGATCGCCGAAGCCCACCCCGACATCGTGCGCGGCTTCAAGATCCGTCTCTCCGAGGACGTCGTCGGCGAGAACTGGGAGTCGCTGCTGAAGAAGTCCCTGTCACTGGCCGAACAGGCCGGTCTGCCGCTGATGCTGCACATCGGCGAGACCTCGGAGCCGCTGCCCATCGTCCTGGACTACCTGCGCCCCGGTGACATCGTGGCGCACTGCTACACCGGCAAGCCGCACGGAATACTCGACGGTGACCGTGTGCAGCCCGCCGTGGCCGCGGCCCGTGAGCGCGGTGTGCTGTTCGACTCCGCCCACGGCAGGAGCAACCTCAGCTTCGAGGTGGCGCGCCGGGCGATCGCGGACGGATTCCTGCCCGATGTCCTCAGCTCCGACACCAGCGCACGCAACTGGCGCGGCCCGGTGTTCGATCTGCTCACCAGCATCTCCAAGCTGGTCGCGCTCGGCGCACCGCTGGAGGAGTGCGTTCGGCGGGCCACCGTCGCACCGGCGCAGCTGCTCGGGCTCGATACCGAGGGCTACGGGCGCCTGGAGGTCGGTGGGCGGGCCGATGTCACGGTCGTCACCGAGACCGAAGAGGTCACACTGCCGGACGCCTCGGGCAACACGATCGTCGCGCCCCGTCTGGAGCCGACCGTGGTGCTGCACGGCGGTGCCGAAGTCGACATCGTGCCGTGGCGCGGTCTGCCGTCGGCCTGACCCACTCGCACTCCCAGGGGAGAATCCCATGCCCGCCGGTGAAGTCCATCTGCTGCGGCGCCGACTGCGAGCAGCTCTGACGGCGGGAAGCCCCGCCGTTGGCACGTTCGTCAAACTGGCGTCGCCCGACGTGGTGGAACTCGCCGCGGCGGCCGGATTCGCGTTCGTGGTCGTCGACCTCGAACACTCCACCCTCACCGAGCAGAACGCCGTGGATCTGGTGCGCCACGCGGACGTCTGCGGCCTACCGGCCCTGGTCCGCGTGCCCGACGTGGACGCCGCCGCCATCAACCGGCTCCTGGAGGCCGGGGCGGCCGGCATCCAACTCTCCATGCTCACCCGGATCGCCCAGGTCGAGGCGCTCGTGGCGGCTACCCGGTTCGCTCCGGCCGGCCGCCGCTCGGTGAGCCTGGCCAACAGGACCGCCCGGTTCGGTGCGGTCCCGCTGGCCGGATTCCTGCGCGCAGAGCAGGAAGCCCCGCCCGTGCTCGTCGGCCAGATCGAGACGGCGCGCACCGACCCGCTGGCGGACCTGCTCGCTCCTGTGGACGTGTGCTTCGTCGGCAGCACCGACCTCGCGGTCGACCTGGGCCTGCCGGCGGACCCGTCGGTCCTGCGCGCCGCGGTGGATCGGGTGGGCCGTGCCGCTCGTTCCGCGGCGGTGGCGTTCGGTGGGTGGGCGCCCACCCGGGATGCCGCACGGGATCTGGGCCTCGGTGACGCCGGCTACCTCGTGGTCGGTTCGGACCTGCAGATGTTGGCGGCCGGCCTGCGGGCGACCGCCGGAGAGGGAAATCAGTGAGCACACGCAACGCAGCGCTGTTCAGCACCGTCGTCAACTGGGACGACCTACCGGTGACCCAGGTGCGGCCTGGGGTCCGACGTCGCGTCTACGCAACGGATGAGGTGATGATCTGCCACCACGAGCTGGAGGTCGGCATGACACTCAACCCACACCGGCACGAGGACTTCGACCAGTTGGTCCACATCGCCGAGGGGCGGGCGAACTACTACGTGGACGGTGTCGCACACGACATGCGCCCAGGATCGTTCCTGCTCGTTCCCCGTGGTAGCGAGCACTATGTGGAGCCGACCGAGGCGCCCTGTGTGAACATCGACTTCTTCGTCCCGCCACGGGCCGACCTGCTGCCCTGAGCGGCGGGGACGCTCTCCTGCCCCACCCACGACGGTGTGCAGGTCACGACAGAAGGCCCACCGCCTCCGCGGTGGGCCTTCCGTTGTTCCGCAGGTCAGCCGCCGTTGGGCGTCCCGTCCGAGTTGCCCAGCCGCTGCGACAGTGCGCGGGCGGTCTCCAGCAGTGCTTGCGCCATCGGCGACTTGACGTCGTCGGGTACGGTCGCCGTCGTACCGACGATCGCGAGTGTCCCGCTGATCTTGTCCCCCTCGAAGATGGGCGCCGCGATGGTGCGGACACCATTGACCGTGGGGGAGTTGACCGACAGTCCGTGCTGCTGGATGGCGTCGAGTTCCTCGACGAGCTCGGTCGACCTGCGGACCGAGCGCGGCAGCGTCGGCACTTGCTCCGGAGGCAGGAACGCGAGGAAGACACGGCCCTGTGCCGAGGACGTCAGGTTCAGGCGTGAGCCGACCCGCACGCTGATGCGCACCATGTGATCGGTGTTGTCCACCGAGCGCACCACGGTCGCCGACTCGCCGTCCCAGACCGACAGCACGATCGTCTCGTCGATGCGCCGGACCAGATCCTCCATGTACGGCTCGGCGGCGGCGACGATCGGCAGACCGGCCCGCGCGGCCGAAGCGAGCGTGAGCACCTGGGGGCCCAGCGAGTAGAGCGAGGTGCGCTCGTCGTACCGCAGGAGGTTCGCCGCCCGCAGGGCCTTGGTGTAGCGGTGCGCGGTCGCCTTGCTGGCCCCGAGACGCGCGGTGATCTCATTGAGGCTCATGTGCGGTTTGCCGACCGTGAACGAGCCGAGGATCAGCGCTGCACGCTGCACCGTCTGGATAGTCGGGGCGGTCCTGTCGGGACCGTCCTGCTCACCGGTGCCGTGCTGCACCTTCGTGGCCATGGATTCCACGCTCCTGTCCATGCTCAGTCAAATTGATGGGAACAACAAATGAAACGCTGTCTTGTATAACGTCATGGTAAGGGTGTGCAGAGTGCTCAGGTGCTTCCATGGCGAGCCATGGCGGTGAACGGGAGCCTAGCGGTCGACAGCCGCGGAAGTGCTCCCGTTCACCGCGTTGTTCCTCTGGACGGCTAGGCGTCGGTGGAGTGGCCCGGTGTGGTCGAACGGGTGGGATCGAGCGTTGCGGCGATGTGGTTGACGGCGAGGGCCGCTTCGCCGAAACCGATGGCGATGAGGTTGACCTTGCCGTCGTAGTCGGCGATGTCGCCGGCGGCGAAGATACGTTCGCGATTGGTGCGCATGGTGGGGTCGACGAGGATGCGCCGGCGGCGTAGTCGAAGCGCCCACTGTTCGATGGGCCCGAGGTCCGCGATGAAGCCGAGCGCCGCGACGACGGTTTGGGCGGGGAGTGTGAGCCGGTCCCCGTCGGCATTGGTGACCACGACCTCGGACATCGGTCCGTCGCCGGAGATCTTGTCGACCTCGTAGGGGGTGAGGACCTGCACCGAGGATGTGTGGAGTTGCTCGACCGTGCGCTCGTGGGCGCGGAACCGGGTGCGCCGGTGGACGAGCGTGACGGTCCTCGCGATGGGTTCGAGTGAGAGTGCCCAGTCGAGTGCCGAGTCCCCGCCGCCGACGATGATGACGTCCTGCCCCGCGAGTTCATTGAGGCGTGGGACGAAGTAGCGCAGTCCGCGGCCCAGGTACTCGGTGCCCACCGGAAGCTCGCGGGGGGTGAAGTTGCCGATTCCGCCGCAGATGAGCACGGCGCCGGCAGTGATGCGGGTACCGGTGTCGGTGGTGGCGGCGACGCCGTCGTCGGTGTCGTCGAGTTGGGTGACACTGTGCCCGAGGAGATAGATGGGGTTCGCCTGGTCGGCTTGCTCGGTGAGCCGGTCGACGAGTTCCTGGCCGCGGACGGCGGGGAAGCCGGCGACGTCGTAGATGAGCTTCTCGGGGTAGAGGGCGGTGATCTGGCCGCCCACCTCGGGCAGTGCATCGGCGATGGCGACGCTCAGGCCGCGGAAGCCGGCGTAGTAGGCGGCGTAGAGCCCGGTGGGGCCCGCACCGATGATGAGGAGGTCGACGGACACCTCGGCGCCCGGGCCTGTGCTGTCGGTGGTGGCGTGGCCGGTCACGTTGCCACCTCGGGGTGGTCGAGGCCCGTCGGGCCGACTTTGCGGGCTCCGCCGGGTGATCCGAGGGGCGGGGTGCCGAGGTCGAAGAACTCGGCGTTGACCCGCTCGAAGTGTTTGCTGGCCTCCGGTAGATCTTCGTGGTGGAAGATGGAGACCTGGGGACAGACGGGTTCGCAGCGCCCGCACTCGACGCATTCGTCGGGCTGGATGTAGAGCATCCGATCGCCCTCGTAGATGCAGTCGGCCGGACACTCCTCCATGCAGGACTTGTCCATGATGTCGAGGCAGGCGTCAGTGATGACATACGGCACGAGCTTCTTGCCCTTCACACGATCGCACAGGATGCGAGACGGCATATCTCAATGCGAAACAAGATGATGGTGGCTGTGCCCACTCCGGATGTCAACCGAGGGGGAACGAATGCTTGACACCGTCGAGTGGGACAGGGACGCTAATGCGACATACGAGATGGCGTCTCACTTAGCGCCACTCGGGTCGGGACTTGTGAGAGGCAAACTCCCCATGGGAAGCAATCCCCGGACCGCCCCAGCGCCGATGATCGTCGAGGACTGGGACCAGCTCACCTTCCGGGTCAACCGTGAGGCATATCGCAGCGCGGAGGTCTTCGCCCGGGAACGCGGCTGGGTGTGGATGCACACCTGGCTCTATCTCGGACACGAGACCGAGATCCCCAACCCCAACGACTTCAAGGCCCGCACTCTGGGCGGTCGACCGCTGATCTTCTGCCGGGACACTGCCGGCGAGGTGCACGCGTTCCTTAACTCCTGTCCACACCGCGGCACCGTGTTGTGCCGCGAGAACGAGGGCTCGACCAGACTCTTCCAGTGCTTCTACCACGCCTGGACGTTCCGCAACAATGGCGAGGTCGCCGCAATCCCCGACGCCGGCGCATACGAGTCGACGGACGAGTTCCGAGCCTCGATGGGACTCCGCAGCGTGCCGCGCCTGGAGATCCACGAGGGTTTCGTCTTCATCTCCTTCGACCCCGACGTCCCGCCACTGCTCGAACACCTCGGCGACGCCGCCGACTACATGTCGATGATCGAGCAGCAGCACGTCGGAGGCATGACCACACTGCCAGGGACACAGCTCTACGGTGTGCGGGGCAACTGGAAACTCGCCGTCGAGAACGCCATGGACGGATACCACTTCGCCCCGACCCACAACACCTTCGTGGGCTACCTGCGGGAGAGCGGCTATGCCGTCACCGATGACAACCAGTACGCCTACAACCTCGGCAACGGCCATGGCCTGCTGGTCCTGACCGGCCACGGCGGTCGGATCAGCATGATCTGGGAACCGCGCTTCGGCGAGGACGAGCGCATCCGCACCGACGCCCACCGAGCCGAGATGACACAACGGCTCGGGGAGCAGCGGGCGCACCACGTGGCGGACGAGAGCCACATCCTGTTCGTCTTCCCCAACCTGCTGCTGTTCGACATCGAGGGCCTGTCGATCCGCCAGCTGGAGCCGGTGGCGCCCGACCAGACCGACGTACGCGCCTGGCAGCTGGTCCCGCGCAACGAGGACCCGGAAACGCGCGCCCTGCGGATGAAGACGGTCGTCAGCTTCGTCGGCCCGGGCGGCCTCGCCACACCGGACGACATCGAGGCGTACGAGGCGGTCCAGCGCGGCATCCAGGCCACGGCGGGCAGCGGTCTCCCCGAACTGGACTTCAGCGATATGTCGCGTGGCATGGCGGATGAGGTCAAGGGGGTGCAGGGCCGGTCGATCGACGAAGGCGCGATGCGGGGCTTCTGGCGGCACTGGGTCGATGCGATAGGGCTCGACGACGGCATCGAAGTCAACGGTGAGCGTCCCGCGTCCTTCCTGTCCGGGAGGGATGTGCGATGACCGCGATCGACAACCGCAGCAGCGTGGAGTGCGCGGGTCGCACCATCACCCGCCAGGAGGTGGAGGACTTCCTCTACGCCGAGGCCGACCTCCTCGACCACTGGAACTACGACGGCTGGCTGGCCCTCTTCGAGTCCGGCGCCCGCTATGAGATCCCGACCACCGACTACCGACCCGGTTGGTCGCCGCATGAGACCGGATCCTTCGTCGACGATGACTGGCCCTTGCTCCTGGCCCGGGTCAAGCGTCTGAAGTCGCGCAAGGCGCATGCAGAGAACCCGCACTCACGCACCCACCGGCTCGTGTCCAACGTACGGCTGTCCGCGCACACGGCAAGTGTCAACAGCACCAACGGCACCGAGCACGCCGAGAGCACGGAGGACTGCTTCCGGGTCGCGGCCTCCTTCGTGGTGCACCGCGCTCGCGACGGGCGCTTCGACGCCTACGTCGGCTGGTACGAGCATCTGCTGGTGCCGACCGAGGACGGGCTCCGTTTTCGGTTGCGGCGCTCGGTCCTCGGCCATGAGTCGTTGGCGGCAGGCGCCCGGCTCAGCTTCATCCTCTAGCCGGCGACGGACGGTGACCCGATGATCAGACACACCCTGTCCTTCCGATTCGCCGACGGAGTCGACCAGCCGACGCGCGATTCCGTACTGGACGACCTGCGCACCTTCCCCGGCCGCTACCCCGCCATGCGCGGCTTCGTCCTCGGCGAGAACATCAGCACCCGTGACCAGACCTTCACCCACACGATGGCTGTTGACTTCGACGGTCAGGACGACCTGCTCGCCTATCTCAGCAGTGAGTCCCACGAGGACTTCGTGCGCACGCGCTGGCGACCGGTCATCGCCCAGCAGGCCATCACCTCGTTCGAGTTCGCCGAGCGTGCGTCGCTCACTGCAGGAAGGACACCGCCGGTGAGCACCCGCCCGCACGGCCCGTACGGCATGGAGTACGCCCGGATCGAAGTTCCCGACATGCAGGCCACGATCGACTTCCTCGAATACCACGTCGGCCTCCAGCTGGAGCAGCGTACGGATGAGTACGCCTATCTGCGCGCCGACATCGAGCACCACTCGATCGAGCTGATCCACGCGCCCGAGCGCACCGACGGATGGACGACCGCGGTCGGCTACAGCGTGGCAAGCGAGGAGGTGCTTGAGCAGCTGCACAAGTACGTCCTCGACGCCGGTCTTGAGGTCCTCGAACTCCAGGAGCGCCAGCAGGCGCTGTGCGACAACGGCTTCGCGGTGAAGGACCCGAACGGTCTCGTCATTGAGCTGTTTACCGAGTTCCAGGAGTACGCCGAGCCGCCGCACATAGAGATACGGCCGCTCGACCTGGTGCACCCCTTCATCGCCACCGCGAAGTTCGACGAGACGGTGCACTTCTACCAGGACATCCTGAAGTTTCTGCCGTCGGACCATGTCGTCGGTTCGACCACGTTCTTCCGCTGTGAGGACCGCTACCACCACAGCCTCGCGATACAGAAGAACACGGAGCACTACGTCGCGCACCTGTGCTTCGCGATGAAGAGCCTCGATCACGTCATGCGGATGCGTGCCCGCGCGCTGTACAAGGACGCCCCGATCGCCTCGGACATCGTCAACCACTCGGCGTCGACGTCGATCGCGTTCTACATGCACGATCCGCGCTTCGGCCCTCGGTACGAGCTGTGCGACGACCACCGGGTGTTCACCCCGGAGGAGCACCTGACGCACCGGCCCCGCAGGATGCCGGCCGACCCGCGCAACATCGATGTATGGCGTCCGGCTTCCGATGACTGGGGACGTTTTTGAGACAGCAACTGCTGGACGTCCTGCGACTGCTCGACACGACCCCCGCCCCGCGGGGGGAGGAGCGGGCGGCGGCCCACCGGGTGCGCGGCTGGTGCGCTGAACGGTGGCCGCACATCGAGTGGCAGGTGTTGGAGCACGGCCCCGCGGGCGGCAGTCTGGTCGCCGCACACGGGGCCGGGCCCCTGCTCTACTCCCACCTCGATACCTCGCTGGACGACGACGGCGCCGGCATCGGGCTCGTCACGGGCAACTTCGCCCCGGTCGGTCCGCTCAGTGTGGCCGGTGACAACGTGGCGGGCTTCGGCCTCGGGGTCGCCCGCGGGCCGGTGGCCGCCGCGCTCGTCGCCTTTGCCGAGGCGGGCGCCGGGCGGCTGCTGCTCGCCGGCTCCGGAACACACCGCCGGGGCGGGGGGATCACCGGTCTGGAGGCATACGCCGACGCGTACCCGCTGCCGCGGTCGGCGATCGTGGCCAAGTCCGGCCCGCCCATTCTGTTGTGGCAGGAGCCCGGCTCGTTCTATCTGACCGTCCGGGTGACCGGTCGCTCCGGGCTCGCGATGCTGCCGGATACGGCCACGCCGCCCGGGGGAGTCATCGAGTCGGCCGGTGTCGTCCTGGACGAGCTGGCTCGTTGGCGCACGGACTATCTGGCCGCCGACCCGAGGGTCGGGCAGGCCGGTCGGGCGTGCGGTGTCGGTGCCATCAGCGGGGGTTGGTCACCAAAGCCCGACCTGTTGCCGGCCCAACTGGAGATCGGTCTGTACCTGGTCGCCGGCGATCAGGTGGAGCCAAAGGCGCTGGCGGCCGAACTGGCCGACCGGTTGCGGGCGCGGTGCGCTGATTCTGCGCTGCGGAACTGCGTGGTCGAGGTGGAGGCCGAGTCGGGGGCGGCAGCCGCGGCCACGCCGGCCGACGCCCCGGTGGTCACGGCCGCCCGGGCGGCCTGGCTCGATGAGTTCGGTGCCGAGCCGTCGCCGGTCACCGGTTGGACGGGATCGACCGACGGTGTTGTGTTGCGGGCGCGCGGCGTCGACACCGTGCGGCTCGGCCCGCAAATGCGGCCGGCCGCCGACGATCCGCGTTGCGATGAAATGTCGTTGGCGCAGTTGGGCGCCTATGCGCGTGTCTATCGTCGGCTGTTGACCGAACTGCCCGCGTAGAGAGCCGAACTGCCCGCGTAGACCCGGAATCCCGGGTGGGCGGGAGTCGGTGGCGGTCGACGTACCGTTCAAGCAGCAGTCCGTTCGACGGTACGGGCCGTAGCGGTCCGCACCGGCTCCCCGTCGCAGGGGGCGGGACGGTCCATCCGTCGCGTATCAGTGCGGCGGGTCGCCGTCCCGCTCCCGGCGTACGGACTGTTCGATGCCCGTCAGCGCCAGCAGTTGGTCCCGGGAGAGCGGCCGGGCGAAGTGGCGGTGCACTGATGCGAGGTGGGCGGGCGTGGCTTCGTCATGGGCCCGCCGCCCGGCCGCGGTGAGAACGACGTCGTCGCCCCTGCCGTCGAGTTCGCACGCCTCGCGGCTGATCAGCCCCCGCCGCTCCATCCTGCCGAGCTGACGGGACAGTCGGCTGTGGGCCCAGTCCATCCGAGCGGTCAACTGGCCCACCCTGATGCAGTGGTCGGGGTCGAACAGGGCCACCAGTGCGGCCAGCACGTCGTAGTCGGCCATCGACAGACCGGATTCCCGCTCCAGGTCGCGTGCGATCAGTGTGTCCACGCGCAGTTGAAGACGGCGGTAGGCGGCCCAGGCTTCCTGCTCTGCCGCGGCTCGTGGTGACGTCATCACCTCAGTGTACTCGTGACATGTAACGAACCTTGCCCTACTGTATTCGTTACACGTAACGAACAATCGGGAAGGTTGTTTCATGACCACCAACGCGCGCCTGATCGAGGTCAACGGCCAAGAGCTGAGCACGGAGTTCTTCGGAAACCCCGACGACCCCGCAGTGCTGCTGCTGCACGGCGCGGGTCACTCCCTGGTCAACTGGCCCGACGACTTCGTCGAGCGACTGGCCACCGGCGGACGGTACGTCGTCCGCTACGACAGCCGTGACGCGGGTCGGTCCACGACCTACCCGGTGGGTGCCCCGCCGTACGACCTGCGCGATCTGGTCGCCGATGCGGCTGCGCTGATCGCGGCGTTGGGTCCGGTCCCGGTCCATGTCGTCGGCATGTCCCAAGGTGCCGCGATCGGTCAACTCCTGGCGCTCGATCATCCTGGGCGGGTCGCCACGCTCACGCTCGCCTCCTCGACCCCCGGCGGCCCCGGACACGACCACCCCGACCTACCTCCGATGTCCGACCGTCTCGCGGCCTTCTTCACCCAGGCGGACGGGCAGGTCGACTGGTCCGATCGAACCGCCGCCATCGAGGCGCTCGTCGAGGGGGAACGCCCGTTCGCGGCCGAGTCGCGACCCTTCGACGCGGAGGGCGTGCGGCTTCTCGCGGTGCGCACGGTCGACCGGTCCCACGACATTGCAGCCCAGTCCACCAATCCCTACCTCCTCGACGCCGGCGAACCCTGGCGACACCGGCTCGGTCGGATCGCCGCGCCGACCCTCGTTCTCCACGGAGTCGAGGACCCGCTCTTCCCGATCGAGCACGGGGTCGCCCTGGCGGCGGAGATCCCGAACGCCCACTTCATTGCCCTGGCGGGGACGGGACACGAGGTCTTTCCGCGCGAGGAGTGGGACACTGTGGTCCCGGCGCTCCTGGCCCACACCGCCGGAATGGGGGAGTAGGCTCCCGCGGTTCCGGCGCCATCTCCGACGTGTACGGTCGTCCGGCTCGCAGACGGTGGCAGGTTCCGACGGTCGACCTGGGTTTCGGCCCACGGGCACCCGGGCCCTACTCCCCGGCCACGGACGCCATGGTGATCAGCTTTTCGGCCGGCAGACGCAGACGTACCGTGCCTGACGTGAAAGCGTCCGGACCCGCGGCTGAACGGACGGTGAGCAGACCCAGCGGTGTTTCCACCCGATGGAGGAAGTGCCCGCCCAGATAGTGGTGGTCGACGGGAGTGCCGGTCACCAGGTTGGGCCCGGTGGCGGAATCGCCCTCGGCGAGGACGAACACGATGTCGTCGGGGCGGATGCCGACGGTGAGCCCGGTGCCCACGGCATGGTCGCCCGGACCGGTGCGCAGCCGCTGGCCGCCCGCCGTGACCTCCAGGCCGTGTGGGTCCGAAGAGGCGACCGAGGCGGATCGGATGAGGTTCATGTGGTCGAGGAAGTTGGCGACGAACTCCGTCGCCGGTGCGGTGTACAACTCGTCCGGCGGCCCCTCCTGAACGATCCCACCGCCCTGCATGATGCCGACCCGGTCCGCGAGCATCATCGCCTCCTCCTGGTCGTGGGTGACCAGCAGACAGGTGATGCCCGTACGCCGCGACAGTTCTTTCAGCTCCATCCGGAGGTCCATCCGGAGCCTTGCGTCCAGGTTGGAGAGCGGTTCGTCCATCAGCAGCACCTTGGGGCGCAGCGCGAGTGCCCGAGCCAGCGCAACCCGCTGCTGCTGGCCGCCCGAGAGTTGGGTCACCTTCCGATCCGCCTGCTCGGTCAGCCGGAACATCTCCAGCGCCTCTTCCACCCGGTCCGCCGCCTCCTTCCGGTCCGGGCGTCGCACCCCACGACGGAGCGGGAAGGCAATGTTCTGACGGATCGTCATATGAGGCCATAGGGCGTACGACTGGAAGACCATCGCCTGTGGTCTCTCCTCGGGGCCCACCCAAACCGGGGGAGTGCGGCCCGAGACCTGCCGGCCGTCGATCGACACGGTGCCGTCGTCGGGGCGCTCCAGTCCGGCCACGATGCGCAGGGTGGTCGTCTTTCCGCAGCCGGACGCACCGAGCAGTACGTAGAACTCGCCCTCGGATATCGAGAGGGAGACATCGCGCAGGGCCGGTACCCGGTCGCGGTCCTGGGTGAAGGACTTCGAGACACCTTCGAGGACGATCATGGTCTGACTCCTAGAGGGACTGACGGCGGGCGACGCGGCAGAAGGCGATGAGCAGGATCGTGATCAGCCCGAGCTGGATCACACCGAGGGCGGCGGACAACCCGGTCTCGCCCGCCGAGCTGTAGCCGAAGATCCGTGTGGACATCACGTCGGTGCCGTCGCTGGAGAGGATGAGGGTGATGGTGAGTTCGCGGATGGTCAGCAGGGCGATCCAGAACCAGGCGTAGGTCAGACTGCCGCGCACCACGGGCAGGATGACCGAGACGAACGCCCGGCCCCGACGGATTCCGGAGACCGCCGCAGCCTCCTCCAGTTCGCCGTGGACCTGGAGCATCGTTCCGTGCAGCGTGCGGTACGCCGTCGCCACGAACCGGCAGGCCACCACGAGCGCGAGGAAGGCCGCGGTTCCGTAGAGCGGTAGCCATCGGTAGGTGGAGAGCCCCATGTACACGAAGGAGACCGCCATGACGATCGACGGGATCGCCAGCGTCATCATGATGAGCGCGTCGAGTCCGCGTCGGCCCCGTACGGTGGTGCGGGTGACCAACCACCCGGCGCACGCGGCGAACGCCACGGCGACCGTCGGCACCACGGCCACCAGGAGCAGCGTCGTCGGCAGCACTTCGCCCAGGTCGTAGGCGGCGTCCGTGTAGGCGGCGAAGGACAACTCGCCGAACGCCTCCGCTGACGGCGGCCGTAGATAGGGCACCAGCGAGGCCCAGACGAGGGTCAGTACCGGCAGCACCACACCGACGAGTGCGTACAGGCTGATGAAGCCGTACCCGGCGATGCGGCCCCGGCGGGTGAGTCTGATCGGTTCGCGGGCGGCGCGTTTTCCGGTGACCGTGGCCATCTGCCCCGCCCGCCGCATCGCCCGGTAGTAGGCGAGCATGATCAGGCCGATCGCGAACGCCATGCCGAGTCCGACGGCCGCGGCGTTGCCGTACTCGGGGGAGCCGGTGGTGCCCTGGGTGTACTGGTAGATCAGGGTGGACAACACCGTGATCCGGGCCGGCATCCCGAGCATCCCCGCATAGTCGAAGACCTCGACGGCGACGATGAAGAAGAAGATGGACACCCCGGCGATCGCCGGTGCCGCAATCGGCAGCAGCAGTTGAAGGGCTGCCCGCCAGCGGGGGATGCCATGGACGGCAGCGGCCTCCTCGACGTTCACGTCGATGACCCTCAGGGTGGGCACGAGCATGAAGAAGGCGGGGCCGGCGAAGTCCAACCCCTGGAGCAGGATGATCCACTTCAGGCTGTAGACATCCGTCAGCGGGCCGCTGCCGCCCAACTCCCCCCACCAGGTGTTGATGATCCCGTTGCTCGGGTTGAACATGAAGATGTAGCCCAGGGCGACGAGGAAGCCGGGGATCGCCATCTTCGCGGCGGCCAGGAAGAGGATGACGCTCTTGCCGCGCAGATCCGTCCTGGTGTAGAGCCAGGCCAGCGGGACCGCGACGAGCAGCATCACCACCACACTGCCCACCCCGAGAACGAGGGTGCGCAGCAGTGTTCCCCCCAGCCCGCTGGAGCCGAGCACCGTACGGAAGTTGTCCAAGGACAACTCGCCGCCGCCGAAGCCCTCTCCGGGGCCGAAGGCGGCCCAGACCAGCCCGGCCATCGGGACGATGAGCACCGCGCACAGCAGCGCGATCATCACCCGGACCACGATCAGTGGAACGTCGACCCCTCGCCGTCCGGCGCGAGCCGACGGGGGAGCCCCCGGCGAGGGGGCTCCCTTCTCCTCGGTGCGCCGGCCCTCGGGGGCGGGGCGCGAGGTGGTCAGTTCAGACACCTTGTCCGACCCCATCGCTACTTCCTCAGCAATTGCGCGACCTGCTTGTTGACCTTCTCGTACTCGTTCATCCACCAGTCCGTGTCCGCGGTCATCACCCCGCCCGCCTTCTCGGCCAGCACGTGCAGATCCGTGCCGGGAGTGGTGTAGCGGGGCCAGTCCAGGACCTCGTACGCCTGCTTGCGGCCTTGCTCGGTCGCATTGAGCCAGTAGAGGAAGAGTTGCGAAGCGGAGGGGTTCTTGGCCCCCTTGACGACGAGTCCGGCGCGCGGCACCACGGGCACCTTGATGGGGGCGTAGTCGACCGGAGCCTTGGAGACGCGCTGGCGCTCGCCTATGCGGACTCCGTAGCCGATGGGGAACTCCCCACTGCTCACCTGGGTGCGGATGGCGGTCGGCACCGATGCCAGGGACACCCTGCCGTTCTCCAGCAGACGGCGCACGAAGTCCAGCGTCTTGTCGACGCCGAGGCCAGCGGCCAGCGGGCTGAAGACGTCGGGCAGTCCGGCAGTGACGATCTTGCCGCGCCACTTGTCGGTGAGCAGTTCCTCCAAGGACTTGGGGGCGTCTTCCGCCTTGATGTCCTTGGTGTTGTAGAGGACCGTCCGGGCGATCTCGGCGATGTAGATGCCCTGGTGGTCGGCCCATACGTCGGCCGCGGCCACGCCATCCATGGAGCCCCAGTCGACCGACTGGACCAGATTGGCACCGCTGAGTTGCTTGACCACCAAGGGGGTGGTCGCGAACACATCGATCGACGGTGCGACCTGTGCCTTGGCCTCCTGCACCAGTTTGTTGGCGAAGGCCGGGTCCGGTTCCCCACTGACGAACTTGATCTCGATGTCGGCACCGGTGTCGGCCCGCAGGGCTCGGGAGAGCTTCCGGGCGTGTGCGGGGGTGCGGGAGTCGGTGCTGACGAAGAGCCGGACCTGGCCCTCCTTGGTGGCCTTGTCGGCGAGCGACTTGAGGGAGGAGGGCAAATTGCCACCGGAACCGGACTTGGCGGAACCGGAACCGGAACCTGAACCGGGGGAGGAGCCGTCGCCGCAGGCGGCCAGCAGGCCACCCGCTCCCACGGCGGCCATGCCGTGCAGAAGGGAGCGCCGGTTGAGCGATGGGGGCCGCTTTGTCATGATCAATACCACCTTGCCGGGAGGGTGGCCGGGCAGTCCGGCCGGGAAGGGATGAATGACCGGGGCGCGGGGTCACCCGGTTGTACGGGGTCCGGCTGTGGGAACCGGAGGACGGGTCGCCAAGACGCCGGGTGCCGGGGAAGGGCCCGGGGCCGGCCGGGGCGACTCGGTCGGAAGAACGCGCGTACGGGCCGGCGTGCGGGGGAGCCGGGCCGGGATGCCGGATCGGCGGCGTCCGTGGCGTCATGTGCGGGTGGCTGCGATGACCGTACGGCCGGTCGAAGCGGATCGTATCCGACCGGAACGGGCTGAACCAGGCCGGATCCTACGAGGTCGGGTGGGCGCCGGGCCTGAGCCGGCGCCTCGCGCGGCGAACCGTCATGGGCGCGCTGCCCGAGCGATTCGGCCGCCCCCGGCCGGTGTCCAGACGTCCACCGTCTAGACGTCCACCGAGTTGAGCCGGGTGGAGACCGTGTTGAACTCGCGGCAGCCGGACTCCGTCGCGGCCACCACCCCGCCAACGATCGCGCCCCGCCTGCCGAGCCGGGCGTCCGGCTGGAGTGAGAAGGTCATGCCGGCCTCGATCTCGAAGTCGAAGAAGGGGCCCGCATGCCCGTCCGCCTGCGGATACGCGCCGGCGAAGGAGTCGACGTGATCGCGGATGCCCAGGGCCGAGCCGCCTCCGGACAGCAAGGGGTTCAGCGAGGCGAACTGCGGGGTCAGATGCCACATCCCGGCCTCGGTGAGCGGTACCTCCATCGCCGCGCACACCTCGGCGAAGGTCGCGCCGGGCCGTACCGCGGCAACACCGGCCTCATAGGACGCACGGGCGACCTCGGCGCAGCGCAGCGTCTCGGTCGGCGGGGTGCCGAGGGTGAAGCTCATGTTGACGTGGGTGTTCAGCTCGGCGTAGTTGGGGAAGATCTCGGCCCACACCATGTCGGAGCGTTCCAGCTTCCGGGCCTGCTCCGGGCGGGTCAGCCAGGTGGGTTCCCCCCAAGCGTAGTTGTCGAGACCCGTCTGGAAGAGCATCCAGGTGACGCGCATTCCCTTGCGCATCATCGTCGCCACGCCCTCGGCGTACAGCGCCGTCTCGTCCTGGCCCGGTGCGGCCAGGGCCATCATGGCCTCGATGGCCGCGTCCCCGGCCGCGGCTGCGGTGGCGATGTGCTCCAGGTCCTCGTCGCTGCGCCGGGCCATCACCAGCCCGTAGTCACGGGTGACGTCGAGGAGCGTGGCTTCCGGCAGCCGTTCGCTGATCGCGTCCCACACGGACCGGGAGACCCAGCCGCCCGGGTAGAACGGCGATCCGTAGCCGGCCCCGATCACACCGAGTCGGCCGCGACCGAGTTGCTTCTCCCGTGCGATCTCCGGCAGGAGTTCCGGTGCGGACCCCACCCGGATGTCCTCGATCCAGGTCTCAAGGCCGCGCTCCCGGGTGAGCTGGTGCTGCGCCGCGACCTGTGCGGCGAAGGCGACCATCGTGGGCTCGCCGTGCCGGGGTACGACGAAGTGCTGGTAGCGGCGGTCGCGGAAGAGGTACTGGCCGGCGTCGTAGCGGTCGCTTCGATCGGCCCCGAAGACGAGCAGACCGTCGAGTTCATGGGCGTCCATGAACTCCTGGGTGCGGCGCATCCGGAACGCGCGTTCGTCGTGCGGTTCCTCCGGGGTACCGGTTGCGAGTGCGGTCTGCTGGGTGGCCCCGGAGATGGTCGGAGTCGGCACGGATGGCTCCCTTCGTGGCCCCTTCGACGGTCACCGCTCATTCGGCGGGGACCGCGGGGGCGTGGACTCAAGCCCTCGTAGTCGGATGTCCGTCAGGTCGGCCGACGCCGTCGTGCACGGCGGTTGCGGGCCTGTGACCTGGAGGGTTGATCTACGTTGCCGAGACCATAGACCCCACCGTCCGAAATCCACAAGGCTTAGGTCAAAGAAGCTTTTAGTTAAGAGGTTGAGGGCTGAGCCCCAAAACGGGCCGGCCTCCGTGTTGCGGCTGATCGCCGCATGCCACGGAGGCCGGGGGAGTGTCGGGCGGAGTCGCGGATGCCGATCAGTCCAGGTCGCGCAGTCGGGTTTCGAGCTTCCTCAACAGCCCGGCGAGCTGCTGCTGCTCCTCATCGCTGAGCGTCTCCAGCATCTCCCGCTCCCGTTCCAGGTGCTCGTCGATGATGCGGTCGATCAGGGCGAAGCCCGCCGGGGTCAACTCCGCGTACACGCTGCGACGGTCCTCGGCCGAGCGGATCCTGCGGATCAGTCCGTCCCGCTCCATCCGGTCGAGCCTCATCGTCATCCCGCCCGAGGTCAGGAGCGATGAGGTCGCCAGCTCCCGTGCGGTCTTGCGGTAGGGGGGTCCCATCCTGCGCAGGCTCGCCAGCACGTCGAAGATCGACTGGTTGATGGAGTGGCGGTCGTACATGCGGTTCGACAGATTGCGGACCAGTAGTCCGCAGCGGGTGACGCGGCCCACGACGTCGATGCTGCTGGCGTCGAGGCCCGGCCGCTCGGTCCGCCACTCGCTGATGATCCGGTCCACCTCGTCGGGGCGGCCCTCCCGGGCGGACTCCCGGACCTGCTCCGTCAGTCCCGCCGATGCGGAATCGGCCGCGGAGGAACGCCTGTCGGGTCGATGGCTCACGTGTGCGCCTGCCTACGGGTCGTCATGAAAAGGCTGAGATCGAAGAATAACAGCACTATGTATTGACGCTCTAAGAGACTTAGATCTAAGTTTTCTCCCGCTGAGCAAACCGGCGTACGGATCCGGTGGCGAGAGCACTGCCCGGACACCGGCGGAGCCGCTCGCGAACCAGCGGAGAGAGGGGCGTCATGGCCGGTGGAAGCATGGACATCATCGTGGCGGGCCGGCACCGACCGGGGCGCGGCCCGACCATGGAGTCGGTCGACCCGGCGACCGGCGCCGCCTTCGCCGAGGTCACCACAGCCACCGCCGAGGACGTCGACGACGCGGTGACGGCAGGTGCCGCAGCCATGCGCGATCCGGCCTGGCGGAACCTCCTTCCCCATGAGCGCGCCCGACTGCTCCACCGGACCGGTGCGCTCATCGAGGAGGAGTCGGAGGAACTCGCCCGGCTCCAGAGTCGGGACATCGGCAAACCGCTCTCGGAGACACGGGCCCTGGTGGCGAGTGCCGCCGGGACCTTTCGCTACGTCGCCGCGGCCCTCGAAACCCTGGACGAGGCGCTCACCACCCCGCGCGGCCCGTACCTGAGCATGAGCGTGCACGAGCCGATCGGCCCGGTCGCCGCCATCACCCCCTGGAACTCACCGATCGCCAGCGAGGCCCAGAAGGCCGCGCCGGCACTCGCCGCCGGGAACGCGGTGCTGATCAAACCGGCCGAGTGGTCACCGCTGGCCGCACTGCGCCTCGGCGATCTGCTGCTGCGCGCCGGCATTCCCCCGGGCCTGGTCAGCGTGCTACCCGGGGCCGGCCGAGTGGTGGGTGAGGCGCTGGTGCGTCACCCGGGAGTCCGCAAGGTCGCCTTCACCGGCGGAACCACCACCGGCCGACGGATCGCCTCGATCGCCGCCGACAAGCTGATGCCCGTCTCCCTCGAACTGGGCGGCAAATCACCCGTGATCGTGCTGCCCGACGCGGATCTGGACCAGGCCGTTCGGGGTGCGGTCTTCGGCATCTTCTCCTCGCAGGGGCAGGCGTGCGTCGCGGGCTCCCGGCTCTTCGTCCATCGCTCCGTACACGACGAGCTGACGGGCCGCATCGTGGCAGCTGCCGAACGCCTGGTCATCGGCGACCCGATGGCGAAGGGGACCCACATGGGCCCGTTGATCTCCGCGGAGCACCGCGCCGCCGTGGAGTCGTACGTCCAACTCGCACTCGACGAGGGCGGACACGTCCGCACCGGGGGCGAACGCCCCACCGGACCCGCTCTGGACAGCGGGTACTACTACCGGCCGACCGTGATCACCGGTCTCGACCCCGCCTCACGCGTCTGCCAGGAGGAGATCTTCGGCCCCGTGCTCGCAATCCTCCCGTACGACGAAGAGGAGGAGCTGACCGAGCTGGCCGACTCCACCCCGTACGGACTGGCCTGTGGCATCTGGACGCGTGACTACCGCAGGGCCTGGCGCCTCGCGCGCCGGATCGAGTCGGGCACGGTCTGGATCAACACCTACAAACAACTCTCCGCCTCCACCCCGTTCGGCGGTGTCAAGGAGAGCGGCATCGGCCGTGAGAAGGGCCGGGAGGGCATCCGGGCCTATATGACGCAGAAGAGCCTGTACTGGGGACTTGACGAGGCACCGTCCGCTTGGGGCACCTGAACGCCAGGGCACCGCGAGTTCGGGCCGGAGGTGTTCCGAACGAACCCCCCTCCCGTGGCACCCGATCGCGCTGCCCCCGCAACACCCACTGACCTTTTCCCCTGGCCGGGCGCACCGACCCCGGCCCATTCCGGGCGGGCAGCAGCCCGTCACCACTGAGAGGACCCACCGTGAGCGAGCACACCGGCACCACCGACCAGTCGACCGAATCCACTCTCCAGGCCCTCCTGGAGTCCTGTGTGGCCAGCCGTGACTCCCGGGACGAGGACTGGGACACCCTCGGCTTCCAGGCCAAGGCGGGCGACGAGTTCCGCCGGGCCCAGATCCGATACATCGGATCTGGCGCCACCGGCAACCACGAGGGGGACGACCGCATCCTGGGCGCCGAGCACTTCACCTTCTCGAACATGCGGCTGCCGGCCGGGGCCATCGGCCCCGAGCACACCCACCACGACGCCGAAGAGGTCTTCTTCGTCCTCGAAGGAGAACTGGAGGTCACCGTCCACGACACCGAGGACGGCACCCGAACGGCGAGCCGTGTCCTCGGCTACCGGGACCTGGTGAGGGTCCCCGCCGGAGTGCCCCGCAGCCTGCGCAACATCGGTACCACCGACGCCCTGTTCTGCGTGGTCATCGGTGCGGCCAAGCCCCAACTGCCCAGTTACCCGCCCACCTCCGCGATGCACGGCATCACCCGGGACTGACGCCGCTCCCGACACCGACCGTCCGCACCCGGCCCGGTCCCCGAGTCCCGTCCGGCCCTTGAGGAGTCGCCCGATGAACGATCCTGTCACCCCCCTCGGACACACCGACGACGGCGCCGGCCCCGTCGTCCGGGGGGAGCACCGAACCGACCGCGCCGCGCAGCGGTCCGCCGGCCCACCGGAACCCGTCGCCCGACTGCGGTCGCTCCGCGCGGTCTCCCTCCACACCCCGCACGCCACCGAGTCCGTGCAGTTCTACAGCGAGGTGTGGGGGCTGACCCCCGTCGAGCGCGGCGACGGGGCGGCCTGGCTGCGCGGCACCGGCCAGGAGCACCACATCCTCGAACTCCACAAGGCGGAGCGAAACGCCCTGGGGAAGATCGTCTTCTCGGTCGGGGACCGCCGGGAAGTCGACACCGCGGCCAGGCGGCTCGCCGAGCACGGGACGGCCCTGCTGGCCGGACCGGGCATGCTGGACCAGCCCGGCAGCGGCTACGGACTGCGGTTCGCCGACCCGGAAGGCCGCCTCGTCGAACTCTCCTGCGAGGTCGAGGCGGTCACCCCCGGTGACCCGGAGGGGCGCGCCGCCATCCCCCGCAAGCTTGCCCACGTGGTGCTCAACACCATCGACATCGACGCCGCCTGCGCCTTCTACACCAGCGTCCTCGGCATGCGGATATCCGACTGGTCGGAACACCAGATGGCGTTCCTGCGGTGCAACAACGACCACCACGCCATCGCCTTCAACCAGGCCGAGTGGACCTCGCTCAACCACGTGGCCTACGAGATGACCTCGATCGACCACTTCATGCGCGGCATCGGCCGCCTCAAGCACCATGACCGACTGCCGCTGTGGGGGCCGGGACGGCACGGACCGGGGAACAACACGTTCTCCTACTTCGCCGACCCGGCCGGACTGGTCTGCGAATACACCTCCGAGGTCGACCAGGTCCAGGAGGACACCTGGCTCTGCCGCACCTGGCGGCGCACCCCCGCCCTGTCCGACCTGTGGGGGACCGCAGGGCCGCCCTCCACCGACGTCCGCACCCGCATGGCGGGCATCCCCGACCCCGGACAGAACGGCGTGCCGGCATGAACGAGTTGACGGTGGCCCTCATCGGCCACGGAGCCATCGGTTCCGTCATCGCCGGCGCGCTCTACGAAGGACGGGTACCGGGCGCCCGGCTTGTGGCGATCGTCGACCCGGTCACACCACCCGCCCCACCGCTCCCGGCCGCCTCCCTCGACACCGCGCTCGACCGCGCCGAACTGGTCGTCGAATGCGCCGGACAGACCGCGCTCCGCGAAACCGGGCCCGCCGTCATCGCCGCGGGCCGACATCTGCTCGCCCTCTCCACCGGGGCGCTCGCCGACGACGCACTGCACCAACGCCTCCTGGCCGGGCCCGGACGCCTCAGCCTCTGCGCCGGGGCGGTCGGCGGCCTCGACCTGCTGGCCGCCGCCACCCTTCGCGCACCCTTCGACACCGTCACCATCCGTACCTCCAAGGCCCCCGGCTCCTTGCTGCGCCCCTGGATGACCGAGGCCGAGACGACCCGGCTGCACACCACCACCGTGCCGTACGAAGTGCTGCGCGCCCCCGCCCGAAAGGTCACCCGCGCCTTCCCCGCGACCAGCAACGTCGCGGCGTCCGTCGCCCTAGCCGTCGGTGACTGGGACCTCGTCGAAGCCGTCGTCGTCGCCGACCCCGACGCAACCTTGAGCCGCCATGAGATCGAAGCCACCGGCCCCGCCGGCAGCTACCGCTTCGAGATCGCCAACCTGCCCTCGCCGTCGAACCCCCGGACCAGCGGCATCGTGCCGTACGCCGTGCTCCGCGCGATCCGCGCGTTCACCGGAGCCTCGGGAGACGTCGTATGAACACCCCGGCCGTCAGCGGAGAACACATCATCGCCTCCGGATCCCGCATCCACGTCGACACCGCGGGCCGGCACGGCTCACCGGTACTGCTGCTCCACGGCATCGGTTCGTCCGCCGTGTCCTTCGCCGGCCAACTCGCCGAACTCGCCCGTCAGCACCGGGTCATGGCCTGGGACGCCCCCGGCTACGCCCGGTCCGACGACCCGGAACTCCCCTTCCGCATGGACGACTTCGCCGATGCCGCCGCGGCCGTGCTGACCGCCCTCGCACCCGGCCCCGCACATGTCGTGGGCGTCTCCTGGGGCGGGGTCATCGCCACCCGGCTCGCCCTGCGCCACCCCGGTCTGGTGCGTTCACTCGTCCTCGCGGACTCGACCCGCGGCTCCGGCCGCACCCCCGAGGGCGCGGCGGCGATGCGCGCACGCGTACACGAACTGACCCGGGACGGAGTCCACGAGTTCGCCCGCGCCAGAGCGCCCCGGCTGCTCTCCGACCGGGCACCCGCCTCGGCCGTCGCCGCCGTACGCGAGGTGATGGCGGCCTCCGTGCGACTGCCGGGATACGCCGAGGCCGCCGCCTCCATGGCCGACACCGATCACACCGCGGCCCTGCCCGGACTGAAGCTCCCCACGCTCGTGCTCGTCGGCGAACACGACCAGATCACCGGAGTGGAGGAGTCACGGACCGTGCAACGACTCGTTCCCGACAGCCGACTCACCGTCATCCCCGGCGCCGGCCACCTCGCCAACCAGGAGCGGCCCGACCTTTTCACCGCGCTCGTCGCCGACTTCCTCGCCGAACAGGACGGCGGGGCACCGGGCCCCGCGACCACCGAGGACGCACACCACGGCGACGGCCCCGGCCCGTCGACGAAGGAGGACCCATGGACCTCGGACTGAAGGAACGGGCCTATCTGGTCACCGGCGCGAGTTCGGGAGTCGGCCTTGCCACCGCCCGGCTGCTCCTCGCCGAGGGCTGTTGCGTCGCCGCGTGCGCCCGCGACGGCGACCGGCTCGCACAAGTCCTCGGCCCCGACGGCGACCGGCTCATCACGGTGGCCGCCGACGTCCTCGACCCGGAAGCGGTCGCCCGGCTCACCGCCGCGGCGGACCGCAGGTTCGGACGGCTGGACGGCCTCGTCAACAACGCCGGCGGCTCACTGATGGCCCCCTGGACGAGCACTTCCCGCGAACAGTGGCGCAACGAACTCGAACTGAAGGTCTTCTCCGTCCTCAACACCGTCGAAGCCGCACTGCCCCTGCTGACGGCATCCGACGCCGGGGCCGTCGTCAACGTCAACGCGATCCTCGCCCGACAGCCCGAACCCCGACTCGCGGCCACCTCCGCGGCACGCGCCGCCCTCCTCAACCTGACCCGCACCCTGGCCGCCGACCTCGGGCCGCAAGGCGTCCGGGCCAACTCCGTCTGTCTGGGCCTCATCGACACCGGACAGTGGCGGCGACGCCACGAGTCCGCTGGCGGCCCCCTCGACTACGAGCAGTGGAGCGCACAACTCGCCGCCGACCGGGGCATCCCCCTCGGTCGCCTCGGCACCGCCGAAGAGGTCGCCTTCCCCATCGCCTCCCTGCTCTCCCCGCGGTCCGCGTACATCACCGGAGCCACGGTCGACGTCGGAGGCGGGGTGGGCCGCTATGTCTGACCCACACCCTCTAGGGCCCAAGCGCCGAACACCACACCCCGACCACCGGATCGAGAACGGAGCCCCACATGTCGCACCGCAGTGAAGGGGCAGGACTGAAACCCGACGACCGTGACGGCCACGACCGCCGTCAAGACCACGGCGACGGCGGCGATCTGCTGGTGACCGTGCTGCGCGAACAGCGCGCCGAAGTGGTCTTCGGCGTGGTGAGCGTGCACAACATGCCGCTCGTCGAAGCCGTCGACCGCGAACTGCGGTTCGTCCCCGTGCGTCACGAGGCCGCAGCCGTGAATGCGGCCGACGCCCACGCCCGCGTCACGGGCGGTCTAGGCGTCGCGCTGACGAGCACCGGCACCGGCAGCGGCAACGCGGCCGGATCGCTGATCGAAGCCCAGTCCGGTGGCGCGTCCGTCCTCCACATCACCGGCCAGATCGACAGCCAGTACCTCGGCCTCGGCCGCGGTGTGATCCACGAGACCCGCGATCAGACCGGGCTCCTGCGCGCGGTCTCCCACCACACCACGACCGTACGGCCCGGAGCGGACGCCGGGGCCCTGCTCCGCTACGCCGCCGGCCGCGCCCGCACACCACCCCGCGGCCCGGTCAGCGTCGAATGGCCGATCGACCTCCAGTACGCGAGGCAGCCCCTGACAGGTCCCCTCGCCCCCGTCTCCGCACCGCCCGAAGCGGATCACGCCCAACTCGCCCACGCGGCAGAGCTGCTGGCAACGGCCCGACGCCCCCTGATCTGGGCGGGCGGCGGTGCCCGGGAAGCCGGGGGAGCACTGCGCACCCTCGCCGAACGCCTCGGCGCCCCCGTACTGTCGAGCAACGCGGGCCGGGGCGCCCTGCCCGAGGACCACCCCCTGGCGGTCGGCAACTTCGCCGCCTCACCGGCCGGCCGAGAACTGCTCACCGACTGCGATGTGCTGCTCAGCGTCGGCACCCACTTCCGCTCCAACGAGACCGCCGACTACTCCATCCCCGTCCCCGCACGGCATGTGCAGATCGACATCGACCCACGGGCGATCGGCCGGGTCTTCCCCGCCGCCGCCGGAGTGGTCGGCGCTGCGGCACCGGTACTCACCGCACTCCTCGAACTGCTGGGGGAGCACACCTGCGAGGAGGGATGGCGAGAACGCGGCGCTGCCGCCGCGGCCCGCGCCCGCGCCGCCCTGCGCACCGCGATCGGCCCCTACGCACTGATCTGCGACACCCTCCGGGACCGGTTCCCCCGGCAATCCGTGATCGCCCGCGATGTCACCATCGCCTCCAGCCAGTGGGGCAATCGGCTGTTGGAGATCCACCACCCCACCACCAATCTCTTCCCGCTCGGTGGCGGCATCGGCCAGGGCCTGGCCATGGGCATCGGCGGCGCCATCGCAAGGCCCGACGCCCCCACCCTCGTCATCGCAGGGGACGGCGGCCTCGCCGTACACCTCGGTGAACTCGGCACCCTCGCCCAAGAACGCCCCTGGCTCGTGCTCTGCGTCTTCAACGACGGCGGCTACGGCGTGCTCCGCAACATGCAGGACGTCCATTGCAGCCGGCGCAGCGGAGTGGACCTGGCGACCCCCGACTTCGCAGCGCTCGCCGCCGCGTACGGACTCCCCTTCCAACGGGTCACCACCGCCGATGACTTCCCCGGCGCGCTCGACAAGAGCCTCGCCACCCGCGGTCCCTGCGTCATCGAGATCGACGTCAATGCGATCGGCCCGACGCCCGTCCCCTTCACCCCGCCCGTCTCGATCCCGGGTTCCTGACCCCGCTGCGATCGGCCCCGACTCCCATGGACGGATCCCATGACTGACACACTCCTCGACGGACAGACCTACCTCGAAAGCCTGCGGGACGGCCGTACCGTCTACATCGACGGCGAGAAGGTCAAGGACGTCACCGAGCACCCGGCGTTCCGCAACAGCGCCCGCTCGATCTCCCGGCTCTACGACGCGCTGCACGACCCCGAACTGCGCGACACCCTCACCTTCGAGGACGACCAGGGCATCAGGACCCACCGCTTCTTCGCCCCGTCGCGCACCCCGGACGAACTGCTCAAGGCGCGGGACGCCATCGCCGCCTGGTCACGCCTCGGCTACGGCTTCATGGGGCGCACCCCCGACTACAAGGCCGCGTTCATGGCGAGCCTGTCGAGCGACCCCGACCTCTATGCGCCCTACGCCGACAACGCCCGTGCCTGGTACCGCCGCTACGCCTCGCAGGCACTCTTCCTCAACCACGTCCTGGTCAACCCGCCCGTCGACCGCAGCCGACCGGTCCACGAGGTCGGCGATGTCTATGTGCAGGTCGTGCGCGACAACGACCAGGGCATCGTGGTCAGCGGCGCGAAGATGCTGGCGACCGGCTCGGCGCTGACCCACGCCACCTTCGTCGCCCAGAACAGCGCGGTCAGCCTGGAGGCCGGCAAGGCCGAGAACTTCGCGCTCGCCTTCATCGCCCCGATGGACACCCCCGGCTGTGTGCTGATCAGCCGCAGTTCGTACGAAGCCCGTGCCGCGAGCCCGTTCGACCACCCCCTGTCGTCCCGGTTCGACGAGAACGACGCGGTCCTCATCTTCAAGGAGGCGCTGATCCCCTGGGAGAACGTGCTGATCTACCGGGACGTGGAGCGGGCCAACTCCTTCTTCCCGCGCTCCGGATTCGTCCACCGCTCCCACCTCCAGGCCGGGACCCGGTTCGCCGTCAAACTCGACCTGATGGCCGGGCTGCTCGCCCGCGCGGTCTCGTCGAACGGCACCGACGGGTTCCGCGGGGTACAGGCCGCCCTCGGTGAGGTCATCACCCTGCGCAACACGGCCTGGGCGCTGACCACGGTCATGGCGATGGACCCGGTCGAAGGACCCGGCGGGACCGTCATACCCAACATCGAGCACGCGGGCGCGCTGCGGATGTTCACCTCGCAGGCGTGGGAACGGGTACGCGAACTGTTCGAAACACACCTCGGCGGTGCACCCCTGGTCGTCCCTTCCAACCACCGCGATCTGGCCCATCCCGAACTGCGCCCGCTGATCGACCGCTTCTACCGTGGCTCCGACTCCTCCGCCGAAAGCCGCATCAAGCTCTTCAAGTTGGTCTGGGACACCATCGGAACCGAGTTTGGAGGTCGGCACGGACTGTACGAGCGGGTCTACTCCGGCAATGCGGACCAGGTCAGGATCGACGCACTCAACGCCGCCCGACGCGGTGGTCTCGCCGCCCGGCTCGACTCCCTGGTCGAAGAGTGCTTGGGCGACTATGACCTCGACGGTTGGACCCGCGGACCGTGGGTGCGGTCGTGAAGCGGCCCGGAAACGCGTCCGTGCGCACAACGCTGGGCCAGAGCCAGAGCCAGAGCCAGAGCCGTACCGCACCAGACCGTACCGCACCAGACCGTACCGCACCAGACCGTCCCGTCCCGGATCGGGCAGTGTCTTCTAACCGGCCGGAGCCGCTCGCCCAGCCCCTGGACCAGACCCTCTTCCGGCATGTCATCGGCCACTTCATGAGCGGTGTCGCGGTCATCACCACCCATGAGGGCGGCATCGACCACGGCATGACCGCCAGCGCGGTGTCTTCTCTGTCCCTCGATCCGCCGATGTTGCTGATCTGCGCCCACACCAAGGCACCCACCCATGCCGCCGTCAAACGCGCGGGAGTGTTCGCCGTCAACGTCCTCGGCGAGGACCAGGAACACCTCGCCGCCCAGTTCGCCGGTCCGCGCGCCGACAAGTTCGCCGGGGTCGACTGCGACCGGGGTGTCGGGAACGTTCCCGTGCTCTCGGCCGCCCTCGCCGCCCTGGAGTGCGAGGTGATCGAGGACGTCGTCGGCGGCACCCATCGGGTGTTCCTCGCCCGAGTCGTCGGCGCCCGGGCCAGGGACGGCGCACCCCTCGGCTACTTCCGCGGCAAGTTCGGCCGCTTCGAACTGGCGCAGGACTCGACCGCGTACGAACAGTTGCGTGAACTCGTCGTCAACCGCACCCTGCCGCTCGAAGGCACGCTCGACGTCGACGACCTCGCGGCCCGGCTGCGGACCCCGCCGTCCGCGGTCTACTACGCCATGACCCGTCTCATCGGTGAGGGGCTCGTGGGACGCGACCCCGAACGCGGCTATGTCCTCGTGCCCCTGGACACCCGGGCTTCGGACGAGGCGTTCGACGGGCGGCTGGCCATCGAACTGGGGGTGGCAGCCTCTCTTCCCGGGCCCTTGAGCCCGGCCGTGGCCGACCGTTGGCGTGAGATCGCCGCTACCGCCGAGCGGCACGTGGCGGACGGCCGGATCACCGATCTCGACGGCTATCTCACGGCGATCGAGGAGTTCCATGACTTTCTGATCGGGCTCGCCGGCAACCCCACCCTGCACCAGATCTACCGCAGGCTCAGCACCCCCGGCTTCATGGCCGCAGCCCTGAGCGGGAGCAGCACCCCCAGCGCCCATGCCATCGACGAGCACCACGAGATCATCAACGCCTTCGCCGCCGGTGACTCGACCGAGATCGCCCGGCTGCTGACGCTGCACAACCAACACACCAAGCAGGCCCAACACCAGGGCATCCACAACGCCGGCGGTCGGGTCTGACACCACATCCGAACCGAACGACCCGGTGCCCGCGGCCTGTCACGGCCGCGGGCACCGGGTCGTTTCCCTGCGGGCTCAGTAGTCGATCGGAAGACCGGTGTAGTTCTCGGCGAGTTCGGCTGCGGCATGCCCGGAGACTGCCAGCCGATCCAGCCGGGAGAGTTGCAGACGGGTCTCGAACGGGGAGTGCGCCGGATCGTGGTGCAGGGTCGTGGTCATCTCGTACGAGAACTGCTCGGCCCGCCAGACGCGGCGCAGACACGTGTCGGAGTACGCGTCGAGGAGCTCGGCCGAGTCGGAGCCGTGGGCCTGGACGAGGGCACGGGCGAGGACGGTCACGTCGGACACCGCCAGATTGAGCCCCTTGGCGCCCGTCGGCGGCACGATGTGCGCGGCGTCACCCGCCAGGAACACCCGCCCGTAACGCATCGGTTCGGTCACCGAACTGCGCATCGGCAGCACGGCCTTGCCGGAGACCGCGCCGCGCGTCAGCTGCACTCCGGCGTCGCCGCTGAGGGCGAGTCGGGCGTCGAGTTCGTCCCAGATCCGCTCGTCGGGCCAGTCCGCGGGGTCGGTGCCGTTGTCGACCTGGAGGTAGAGCCGGCTCACCGTGGGCGTGCGCATACTGGCGAGCGCGAAGCCGCGCGGGGAGTGGGCGTAGATCAGCTCGTCGTAGACCGGCGCCGCCTCGGCGAGGATGCCCAGCCAGGAGTACGGGTAGGTCCGCTCGTACGTCGTACGGATCGAGGTGGGGATCGCTTGGCGTGCCACTCCGTGGAAACCGTCGCAACCGACGACGTAGTCGCAGCTCAGGGTCTGTTCGCGACCCTCGTGAAGATAGCGGATGAGCGGTCGGTCGGTGTCCGCGTCCTCCACGGCGAGAGCCCGCGCCCCGAACAGGAGCGGTCCGGCGTCCTCGGAACGGAGGGCGATCAGATCCTTCACGACCTCGGTCTGCGCGTACACCATGACCGTTCGCCCGCCCGTGAGGGACGGGAAGTCGACCCGGTGGGAGCGCCCGTCGAACCGCAACTCGATGCCGTCGTGGACGAGGCCCTCGCGGTCCATCCGATCGCCGACGCCTGCGGACCGCAGCACGTCGACCGTGCCCTGTTCGAGGATTCCGGCGCGCTGACGATTCTCGACGTGGGCACGGTCCCGAGATTCGAGCGTCACCGTGTCGATGCCCGCGTTGTGCAGCAGCCGGGCGAGCAGTAGCCCGGCCGGGCCGCCGCCGATGATGCCGACGGTGGTGTGCATCAGACTTCCTCTCCCCTGGGGATGTTGTGTTCGCGTAGGACCTCGTCCGCCACGGCGAAGGCGGAGTTGGCGGCGGGGACACCGCAGTAGACCGCGGCCTGGAGCAGCACCGCGCCGATCTCATCGGGGGTCAGCCCGTTGCGTAGCGCGGCCCGCACGTGCATCGCGAGCTCTTCTCGATGGCCCCCCGCGACGAGTGCGGTGAGGGTGATGCAACTGCGGGTCCGTCGGTCCAGGGTTTCGTCCGACCAGATCTCGCCCCAGGCGTAGCGGGTGATGAAGTCCTGGAAGGGGGCGGTGAACGCGGTGGTGCGGGCGACGGCCCGGTCCACGTGTGCGTCGCCGAGCACCTCCCTGCGGACGGTCATTGCGTTCTGTCGTCCGCTTTGCCCCGTCCGTCGGGCCGCCTTCTGGTGGCCGAGGTGGTTGAGCAGTACGTCGAGCACGGCCCGTGGCTGCTCGACATTGGCGAGATGGGCCGCTCGGGGGAGTTCCACGAGGTGGGCGTCGGGGATAGCGTCGGCGAGTTCACGTGCGTGCGGCGGCGGGGTGGGCCCGTCGTCACGGCCCACGACGATGACGGTGGGCGCGACGATCCGGGTCAGTTCCGGCCGGAGGTCGATCGTGGCGAGGACCTCGCAGCAGGCCGCGTACCCCTGGGGGTCGACGGCCCGGTGGTCGGCGGTCAGCGTGTCGACCGCGGGATCGGCCGATGCGGCGAAGGAGGGGGTGAACCAGCGCTCCCGTGCCGCCTCGGCGAGTTGTCCCACCCCGCGGTCCCGCACCCGTTCGGCCCGCTCCAGCCAGGGGTCCGGTTCGCCGAAGCGGGCCGAGGTGGACAGCAGGGCGAGTGAGGTGATCCGGTCCGGATGGTGGGCCGCCAGCCAGGTTCCCACCGCTCCGCCGAGTGAGACGCCCGCGTAGGCGAAGGAGTCATGGCCCAGCGAGTCGGCGAGGGAGAGAACGGCTTCTCCCAGGTCGGCGAGGGTGGCGGGCAAGGGGCGGGCGGGCGAACCCCCGTGGCCGGGCAGGTCCCACCGGATCACCCGGTGGTGCCGGGCCAGCGCCGGGGCCTGTCGGTCCCAGAGGGCGAGCGAGGTGCCGAGGGAGGGACCGAGATAGAGCGGCGGGGCGTCCGGCGGCCCCTCGGCGTGATGGTGGAGTTTCATGTGCGGTCCTGACGGGGGCGGCGCGCAAGGGCGCGGTCGGTGAGGGCTGCGGCGGAGCCGAGATATCCCAACGGATCGTCGATGTCGGGCGGCAGGGCCGTCACGGCGAGCTCTGCGGGAGAGTGCGGGCGGTGGGGCCCTTGCTGCGCAGACCGGGGCGCATCGGGGCCGGATCCGGGTTCGGACGGGTCGTCGACCGAAGGCTGCGGTTCGGGCGCACGGCTGCGGGCCTCGCGGCGCAGTGCGTCCAGCAGCTCCAGGTGCTCATCGGCGGCCCGCCGTGATGCCCGGTTGAGGAGTTCCCTGGCCTCGGTCTTGCCCAGTTCGGTGACGAGTTGGGCGCTCAGCCGTTCGCTGAGTATCCGGCCGTCGGTCAGGTCCAGGTTGGCGCGCATACGGGCGGGATGGACCAGCAGGCCCGCGCAGAGTTCCTTGGTGTGGTGGGCGGCCCCGCCTGTCAGCCGTAGGGCCTCGCGCAGTGGTGCCCACTCCGCGTGCCAGGCCCCGGCGGGTCGTTCGTCCTCACCGGCCAGCGAGCCGAACAGCACGGCCGACAGCGAAGGGACCTGACGGGCGGCGGACGCGATGAGGGTGGCCCTGATCGGGTTCTGCTTGTGCGGCATGGCGGAGGAGGAGCCCCGCGTGCCCTCGGTGACTTCCGCGATCTCGGTACGGGAGAGCACCAGCACATCGGCCGCGATCTTGCCGAGCGCCCCGGCCGTGAACGCGAGGGCCCCCGCCAGGTCGGCCACCGGTGTGCGCAGGGTGTGCCAGGGCAGGGCGGGGGCTGCGAGACCGAGTTCTGCGGCGTACGCGGCGACCAGTTCGAGTCCCACATCATCGCCGGCCCCTGTGTCTCCGGCCCCTTCCACCGCGTCCCGTTCGGGCGGCCGGACCGTCCGAACATGGCAGGCGGCCAGCGTGCCGGCGGCCCCACCGAGTTGGGCGGGCAGTGAACCGCGTACGCGCGTGAGTCGGTCGTGGGCGTCCAGGACGAGTGAGCGCCAGCCCGCCGCCTTGAGCCCGAAGGTGGTGGGCACGGCGTGCTGGGTGAGCGTCCGACCCGGCATCGCCGTGGTCCGGTGGGCGCGCGCTAGCCGGGCGAGTTCGTCGGCGGTCCGCACCAGATCGGCGGCGATCGTGCCCAGCGTCCGGTGGGCGATCAGGACCAGGGCCGTGTCCAGGATGTCCTGGCTGGTGGCGCCACGATGGATGTGGTCGGCGTGTTCCGGTGCGAACTGCGCGACTGCGCGGACGAGATCGGCGACGAGCGGGATGACGGGGTTGCCGCCCTCGCGGGCCCGCAGCGCGAGGGAGCGGGCGTCGAACCGGTCGGCGCGGGCCGCGGCGGTCACCGCCGGGCCCGCGGCGGCGGGAATCCGTCCGGTGGTGCACCAGGCGCGGGTCAACGCGGCCTCGGCGTCGAGGAGGGCTTGCAGCACCGCCCGGTCGCCCGTTTCGCGCTCGGCCGTGCTGCCGGCCCGTACCGGGGCCAACAGCCCGGTGTCCAGGTCCGTTTCGTCCGGGTCAGTCGTGGTGGAAGTCAAGGAAGACCGTCTCCTTCTCCCCTTGGAGATGGATGTCGAAGCGGTGGGTTCCCTGCCGTTCCTCCTGGGCTACCAGGGTCGCCGCCCGCTCGGGAGCCAGCGCGGACAGCAACCGGTCCGATGCGGTCGGGTCGAGGTAGGCCCGGGTGTGGAGGTGGTGGGCCAGACCCCGCGCGAACACGGCTATCGCCAGATAGGGCGCGGTGGCGGGAGGGGCGAGCGTACGGATGACCCAGTGGCCGTCCGCGTCGGTCGCGACCCGCCCGAAGCCGGTGAAGCCCACCCCGTCACGACCGGGTGAGCCACCCGTCACGGGGTCACGGCGGAGAGAGCCGGGAAGGGCTTTCGGCACCCGCTGCCAGGTCTCCACCAGGGCGTCGGGCACCGGATCGCCCTTCCCGTCGCGTACGTACCCATGGACGGTGAGGGTGTCGGGGTGCCCGGCGGGTGCCGCATCTCCGCCGCCGGGGGTCGACAGCGCGTACCCGAAGAAGGGGCCTACGGTCTGGGAAGGGGTCGGACGGGGCATCAGTGCTCCTCGGGGTCCGGGAGGGTCCTGGCGGGGCCGTCGAGCACGATGTCCCAGTGGTAGCCGAGCGACCATTCGGGCACCGACAGGTCGGGGCGGTAGTCGGCGACGAGCCGGGCACGGGCGGCCGGGTCGGTGACCGACTGGAGGATCGGGTCGTACGCGAACAGCGGGTCGCCGGGGAAGTACATCTGGGTCACCAGCCGCTGGGTGAACCGGGTGCCGAAGAGCGAGAAGTGGATGTGCGCGGGGCGCCACGCGTTGATGTGGTTGCGCCAGGGGTAGGCGCCGGGCCTGACCGTGGTGAAGGAGTACCGGCCCGCGTCGTCGGTGAGGCAGCGGCCCGCGCCGGTGAAGTGGGGGTCGAGCGGGGCCGGATGGCGGTCGAGCCCGTGCGCGTACCGGCCGGAGGCGTTCGCCTGCCACACCTCGACGAGTTGCCCGCGTACCGGTCTCCCCGAGCGGTCGAGCACCCGACCGCTGACCGTGATCCGCTCGCCCAGTGGTTCACCGATGTGCTGCCGGGTCAGATCCGCGTCGAGCGCGGTGACATCGGTGACGCCGAAGACCGGCCCGGATAGTTCGGCGGCCTCCGGGTCGCCGCCCGCCGCCACCAGGGGGCGGAGCGGATGGCGCAACAGACTGCTGCGGTAGGGCGCGAAGCCCCGGTCCGGATGGTTCGGCGCCTCGCCGCCACCGGCCGGGGCGGCCCGGCTCGCCGCCCTGTGCACGGCCGCGATCTCCGCGCTGATCTGCTCCTGGTCCGGGGACGCGCCCCGGCTGTCGATGGTTGTCATGGGTTCACCTCTCCAGGACCAGTGCGATGCCCTGACCGACGCCGATGCACAGGGTGGCGACGCCCGTCCCGGAGCCTGCGGCAGCGAGTTGATGGGCCACGGCACCGGTGATCCGTGCCCCGGACGCTCCCAGCGGGTGACCGATCGCAATGGCGCCGCCGCGCGGGTTGACCACGGCCGGATCCAGCCCCGTCCACTGCCCGATGCAGGCCAGCGCCTGGGCCGCGAACGCCTCGTTCACCTCCATGATCTGCACTTCATCCACAGCGCGGCCGGCCTTGCGCAGCGCGCGTTGGACCGCCTCGACGGGGCCCGCGCCGAAGAATTGGGGTTCGATGCCCGTGACTGCGCTGGCCCGGATCCGGGCCAGCGGTTCCCGCCCGCAGGCGCGCAGTCCCTCCTCGTTGGTCAGGAGTAGGGCCGCGGCGCCGTCGTTCAGCGGGGACGAGTTCCCGGCGGTGACGGTGCCGTCATCGCGGAAGACAGGCTTCAGCCGGGCGAGGGCAGCGGCGGAAGTGTCGTCGCGGATGCACTCGTCCCGGTCCAGGTCCACCCCGTCGACCGGGACGACCTCCCCGGCGTAGAGTCCTGCCGCCCAGGCAGCGGCGGCCTTGCGGTGGCTGTCGAGCGCGAAGGCGTCCTGGGCCTCGCGCCCGACCCCGTACCGCTCGGCGACGAGTTCGGCTCCCTCACCCAGCGGAACGGTCCACTCGGTGGGCATCCGGGGGTTGACCATCCGCCAGCCGAGGGTCGTGGAGTACATCTCCTGATGGCCGGAGGGGAAGCCGCGGGCCGGCTTGGGCACCACCCAGGGGGCGCGGCTCATGGACTCCACACCTCCCGCGACGGCCACCGAGGCGTCCCCGACGGCGATCGCGCGAGCCGCCTGGACCACGGCCTCCAGGCCGGATCCACAGAGCCGGTTGACGGTGGTGCCGGGCACGCTCACGGGCAGTCCGGCGAGGAGGACAGCCATCCGGGCGACATCCCGGTTGTCCTCGCCCGCCCCGTTGGCGTTGCCGAGGAAGACGTCGTCGATGCGGGCCGGATCGAGTCCGGGCGTACGGGCAAGGAGGGAGCGGAGCACACCGGCGGCGAGATCGTCCGGCCGTACGCCGCTGAGCGCGCCGCCGTACTTGCCGATCGGTGTGCGGACGGCGTCGACGACATAGACGTCGTGGAGACGGTCGGTCATCTGAGGGGGCTCCTTGCTGGGGCGTCGATGGGCGGTGGGGCGGGTGTGCGTTCAGTGGACGGGTGCGGCGGTGCGTTCCCGCACCTCCGCGGGCGTGACCCCGGGAGCCGTCTCGACCAGGACGAGTCCGTCATCGGTGATGTCGAGGACGGCGAGGTCGGTGATGACACGGTGGACGCACGCCCGGCCGGTGAGCGGGAGGGTGCACTGCTGAACGATCTTGGGGGAGCCGTCCCGGGCGGTGTGCTCGGTCAGGGCGATCACCCGTCGGACGCCGTGCACGAGGTCCATGGCACCGCCCATTCCCTTGATCATCTTTCCTGGGACCGACCAATTGGCGAGGTCGCCAGCCGCGGAGACCTGCATCGCACCCAGGACGGCGGTGTCGATGTGACCTCCGCGGATCATGCCGAAGGAGAGCGCAGAGTCGAAGAACGCCGCCCCGGCCGCAACCGTGACGGTCTCCTTGCCCGCGTTGATCAGGTCTGCATCGATCTCGTGCTCGCTCGGATAGGGGCCGACCCCGAGAATTCCGTTCTCCGAGTGGAGCACGACGTCCACGCCGTCGGGGAGGAAGCCGGGGATGAGCGTCGGCAGTCCGATACCGAGGTTGACGTGGGAGCCGTCGGTCAACTCGGCCGCGGCGCGCGCCGCCATCTGTTCGCGTGTCCAGGGCATCAGGCTCGCACCGTCCGGTTCTCGATCTGCTTGTCCCTCGCCTGCTCGGGAGTGAGCGCGACGACCCGTTGGACGAACACCCCGGGCAGGTGGACGGCGTCCGGATCCAGCGCGCCAGGCTCCACCAATTCCTCCACCTCGGCGATGGTGATCCGTCCTGCCATGGCGGCGAGCGGATTGAAGTTGCGGGCGGCCTTCCGGAAGACCAGATTGCCCAGCCGATCCCCCCGGGCGGCTCGTACGAGCGCGAAGTCCGTGGTGATGGCGTGTTCCAGGACGTGGTCGAGGCCCGCGAAGGACCGGATCTCCTTGGCCGGGCTCAGTACCGGTTCCACGCCGTGGCGCCGGGCGAGACCGCCCTCCGCGACCTCGGTGCCCACGCCGGCCGGGGTGAAGAAGGCGGGTATGCCGCAGCCGCCGGCCCGCAGCCGTTCCGCGAGCGTGCCCTGGGGGACGAGTTCCACTTCCAGCTCGCCGGCGAGGTACTGCCGGGCGAACTCCTTGTTTCCACCGATGTACGAGCCGGTGACCCGGGCGATCCGGCCCGCGGCGAGCAGGGTGCCCAGGCCCGCGCCGTCCACCCCGCAGTTGTTGGACACCACATGGAACCCTCCCGTCCCGCGGGCGTGCAGTGCGGCGATCAGGGTGCTCGGTACACCGCTCAACCCGAAGCCGCCCACGGCCAGTGAGGCGCCGTCCCCGATGTCTCCGACCGCCTCGGCGGCGCTTGTCCGGACCTTGTCCATGGCGGAATCCTTGTCAGGTCGACTCGACCTCGCAGATGCGAGTGTTCGTCTGATGAACTACAGTTCATTTCTGCTCGGACGAGTGTGCGTTCGTCGACCACGTAATGTCAACGGCCGTACGGGACCCCGCCCGGCCGTCGCCCCACGGCCGCACCCGCACATCGCACCGGCACCCGAGCACCGACGTCAGGACGACACGAAGGGCCGATGGCCACCTTGAACCGGACCCATCAGGAGCCGGCGGCACCCGCCGAAGCGGTCGGACCGCTCATCCGCGGACTGTCCGTACTGCGCACCATCAGCGACGCCGACGGCCGCAGCACCCTCGGCGCACTCGTGCGCGCCACCGGACTGGCCCGCTCCACCGTCGATCGCATCACCGCCACCCTGGTCCGCATGGGCTACCTCCGGTTGGACGGACACACCGCCGTCCTCGCGCCCCCACTGATGGAACTGGGCAACGCCTACCTCGACGCGATCGGACTGCCCGGTCCGCTCGGACCCCTCGCCGAAGAACTCGCCCGAGAACTGGACGAGTCGGTCTCCCTGGCCGTACCGGACGGCGACGGGATCCGGTTCGTCCACCAGACGACCCGCCGGCGCGCCATGTCCCTCACCTTCCGCATCGGAGACCTGCTCCCAGCCGAACGCACCGCCCAGGGAGCGGTGTTCGCCACACACTGGGACCAGACGACCTGGGCGCACTGGCGCGCACGGTGGAACGCCGACCCCGACGGCCGGGACTTCCACCCCGTTCCCCCGGACACCGCGGGCACTGCGGCGGCCACCTTCGAGGGGCGGGCAACCGTCGCGGCACGGCAGGGCTGGGCGGTCGACGACCAACTGATCGAACCCGGCCTCATCGCCCTCGCCCTGCCCGTGCGGGGCCCGGCCGATGACGTCCTGTGCGCGGTCAGCGTCGTGAGCCACACCAGCCGGCACAGCGCGGACTCACTGCGCGACCTCGTGCTCCCCCGCGCACGCGAAGCGGTCGCCGCAATGGAGGGACGACTGCGCGCGGCCGGTCCTGCCAGACCCGAAACCGCACACGGTCTCGCCGACTGGACCGCAGCATCAAAACAGGAGTCGGGCGCGGAGTTCATCGAGTCCCTGGCCCGGGGACTGACCGTCATCACCGCCTTCGCTGCCGGCCGAGCCGAGCTCACCCTCTCCGAAGTCGCCACCGCCACGGGCCTTGCGCGTGCCACCGCGAGGCGTGCCCTCATCACTCTGGTGCACCTCGGGTACGCCGAGGCCCAGGGGCGGGCCTTCACCCTCACCCCCCGGGTGCTCGGACTGGGCTACGCCCCGCTGTCCCGCACCACGCTCGCCGAGATCGCCACACCCCATCTGGCCGCCCTCGTGGGCCGGGTGCACGACTCGGCGTCCCTGGCCGTGCTCGACGGCGAAGCGATCGAGTACACGGCCCGCGTCGCCACCGGTCGGGTCATGAGTGTCGACATCCGCATCGGTACCAGGCTGCCGGCCTACGCCACCTCCATGGGCCGCGTGCTGCTAGCAGGGCTCCCCGCGTCGGAACGCGCGGTCCGGCTGACCGCCGCAGGGGTGCGCCCGCTGACACCGCGGACCGTCACCGAACCGTCGGACCTCGTGGCGATCGTCGAACAGGCCGAACAGGACGGTCACGCGCTCGTCGACGAGGAACTGGAAGAGGGCCTCCGCTCGCTCTCCGTCCCCGTGCGGGACATCGGCGGACACGTTGTCGCAGCGGTGAACGTCGCGATGCACAGCAGCCGGCGCACGGTGGCGGAGTGCCTGGCGGACGTCCTTCCGGAACTGCGGACCGCGGCGTCCCGCATCGAGACGGACCTGCACATCGCCGGGCGGTTCACGCGGATCCCGGCGGCCTGAGCCCTCCGGTCCACGCCCCCGGTCGGGGTGCCCACCATCGGATGGTTCCTCAGCGGACCGGCGGATTGAGGTGGTTGCGGTTCGGCGGGGACGGTGGGCAGGTGGGCCGGGTGGCGCAGGGCCGCGGCCCTGCCGGGTGACCGCGCCGCCCGGCGCGTGGCCCCGGGCGGGTTCGCCTCGGGATCATCGGGCGGGAGTTCTGGTTGCCGAGGGACGGCGGAGTTGTGGTGGAGGTTTCGGTGCCGTTGGCCTTGGTGCGCAATGCGTGGGCGGTCAACCGTCCGCTCACCGGGGCAGGCGTCGTGCTGGGGGTGATCAGCCTGGCCGCCCTGGTGGGGCTGGTCGTCGACCCGAGGGAGATCACGGGGCAGGGCGCCTGGGCCAAGCCCGCCCGGTTCGCGTTCTCCTTCGCGCTCTACGCCGTCACCCTGATGTGGTTGCTGACATTCGTCCGAGGCCGCCAACGCCTCGTCCACCTCATCTCCTGGGTCACCGCGGTCGCTGTGGTCCTTGAAGTGCTCTGGGTCGTGCGGGCGGCAGCGCTCGGCACGACCAGCCACTTCAACTTCAGCGACCGCTTCACCAGCACCCTGGCGGTGACCATGTTGGTGATCATCTCCATCACCGCCCTGCTGGGCCTGGCCACCATCGTCCTGCTGCTGCTCCAGCGGGTCGAGCCACCCGTCCTGGCCTGGGCGCTGAGCCTTGGCCTCGCCCTCGCTCTGGTGGGCATGGCTGTTGCCGTCCCGATGGTCATCTCTCCCACGGGAGCACAGGAGGCAGCCGCAGACCGGGGCCTGGGGATGCCGATCATCGGCGGCCACACCGTCGGCCGCCCCGA
Source organism: Streptomyces sp. NBC_00690 (assembly GCF_036226685.1). Lineage (NCBI taxonomy): Bacteria > Bacillati > Actinomycetota > Actinomycetes > Kitasatosporales > Streptomycetaceae > Streptomyces > Streptomyces sp. NBC_00690. Next base: position 344,409 of record NZ_CP109009.1, on the reverse strand, counting down.
CGGCGGCCCGAGCATGCCCATCACCAACTTCAGCACTGCGGCCGGAGACCTGCGCGTTCCTCACTTCGTCGGTGTCCACGCCCTCCAGGTCCTCTGTCTGCTCGGTCTGTTTCTGACCCTCGGTCCTCGAAGCCTCGGGCCGCGCCACCGAGTGGTGTTGGTGTGGATCGTCGCATCCGCCCTGCTGGTGCTCACGGGCATCTTGACCTGGCAGGCCCGCCGCGCCCAGCCCGTCACCTCTCCGGACACCGCGACCGTGGCCGCGCTGGTCGCCCTTGCCGGGGCGGTGGCCGTAGCCACCGCCGCCGTCTTTCTGCACGCCCGCACCACACCCCCGCCCCTGTCCGAGAGTCCGGGGTGATCGGGTGGTGAGGCATCAGCTCGCCCCCTTCTCGGGGCTCCGAGCGCACAGAGCAACTCTTGTGGACCTCTCATCCCACCGATGGCCTGAGCACCGACTGGCTTGAGCCCCCACCCTTCGACTTCAGTGCCGCAACCGGGGGTTGGAAGATCGTCCCTAGCCGGACCGTTGGACGAGGTGCACCGGTTCAATGACCCCGTCTCGACCTCGAACCGGGCACCCGCACTCTTCCCGTGACGGTTCGTTCCGTACGGGGGCGACGTTTTCGGCCCTGAGCGGCCTTCCGGCTACCGGCCGGTCCTTGGCTGAAGGAGCATCTGGGCCGAAAGGTCCACCAGTTGCCGCAACACGGGTACGTAATGTGGATCGCCGCCCATGTCGTTGACGATGCGATATGCCTCATCGCGGTACCCGTTGATGTCCTGTCGATATCGACGCAGTACCGCGGGTGCGAGAAGGAGATCCGTGAGTTCGCTCCTTGCTCGAACGGACTCCTGGGCGACCGTATGCAGTGCCAGGATCTCCGCCCGTGACTCGGGCGTGGCACCTTCCATGGCACATGCCAGGAGATAGGTGACCGTGCCGTTCAGCAGATCCTCGTTGCGACCGGACAGAATGTCGTCCTGGTCGTTGAACATCTGCCAGAGAATCCCGAAGACATAGCCGAACTCGCGCCATCGCTCTATTTCGTTGCGCTCGGCGCCGGAGAGGATGGCCGCCATTGCGGTGATCATGCCGAAAGGGGCACCGGATTTGCCGCGGTAGGCCGTGATGACGGACTTTCGTGTCGCACCACCCACATCTCCACGCATATCGTCCAGTTGCCCTTCGACGGCGACGATCCAGCCGTTGGTGATCTCGGCCGTCAGCGCCCCGCGTACGGAATCCGGCACCTCCTGCGATTGGATGACCTGCACCGGGAGCATATGGCCCGTGATCAGAGAAGCGAGGAGTGCTTCGTTCTCGCCGAGGTCCTCGACCTTGGTGCCGCCGTTACCGTCGGCCAGGTCGTCGAGATAGCACGCGGACGTCCACCACAGCACATGAACGGCTGACAGCGGAATGGCCGGTCTTGGAGTGCCGGTCTCAATGGCATGAACCAGCAGCGGCAGTACGGAAAGCGGGTGTCTCAACTTCTGGTGGTGGAGCAGTTTGGTGATGGCGCTCTTGACGGCACTCGATGATGGTCCGAGTCGGTCGAGTGCGGAGTCGATCTCCGCTTCGATGCTCGGAGAGACTTGCCGATGCAACTCCAGGTAGGACAGGGAACTCACTGAGCGGCCTCCATCGTGCGGATGAATTGAGATTGCCGTACGTCATGGGTCGGAGAGTGCCCATTGTGGTGAGCGCTCTCCTACCGAGTGGTGCAATCCGAGGTGTGGCACGGAAGGGGAAGTGACCGGTGCGGGTGCGGTCCACGAAGACTGCTGCCCGGGTGACGTTACCGATTCGATCATTCGGTGTGGAACCCAGCTAGAGCGACTTTTGGACCTGGCTGATTCTCGTCTTCACGTTGGCGACGGTTTGTGCTCGACCCCGGCTGGCGCGATGCTCGGCCAACACGGAGGCGGCACCTGGCGTACGTCGTCGCGGCCGAAACTTTGTTGCCAGGGCACGCGAATACTCGGCGGGAACCCGATCTCTGCGCAGCGAGTCGTGGCGACGCTCGACAGTGACGCACAGTCATATCGGGGCCTGAGCATCAACGGCCACCATTTTCCGGCGCTCCCTGCCGAACTGGTGAAACCGCGCAGGGCGCGCCACATTGGACCCATGACATTCTGCGCCACCCAGGAATCACCCGTCACCGTACGTGTGTTCAGGCAGGGCTTCGGCAGTACTCCCCGCGGTGCCTGGTTCGCCCGACACCTCGCGCTCCACCAGTTCTGTTGCTGGGGCATTCCGCACCGCAGCGAACTGTCCGACGACGCACTCGTACTCGTGGGGGAACTGGCGGCCAACGCCGTCACCCACGGATGGGTGCCCGGGAGGGACTTCGAATTGACCCTCACCCACGTTCCCGGCGAGGTGCTGGTGATCGAAGTGTCGGACGCCCGGGCGGACAGGCACCCGCCCGGGCCCGGTGAGCTCGGTAGGCCGTCGGCCGGCTACTCCCGTGGGCGGGGGCTGCTGATCGTGAACGCGCTCGCCGATCGATGGGACGTGCTGGATCGTGCACCCCTGGGCAAGACGGTACGGGCCGAGCTGGACCTGCCCCGCTGACGCCGCGGGCCCGGCTCGGCGGACATCCAGGTCTGCACGCGACGGACCCTCAAGCCGCCGACGCGGGGGACGTTCGACGTACATAGGCGCCGGGCGTCTGGTCGAAGTACTTGCGGAAGGCGAGGATGTAGCCGTTCGTGCTGACGAATCCGACCCGCGCCGCCACCGTGCTCACCAGATGCCCCTGGGCGAGCAGGTCGAGCGAGTGGTTGAGCCGCAGGCGGGTGCGCCACTCGGAGAACGCCAGCCCGGTCTCGGCCCGAAAGGCACGGCGCAGGCTGGTCGAGTTCGTGTAGAGGCTCTCCGCCCACTCGGTGGCCGTGCGGGGATCGCTGGGCATCCGGATGAGTGCCCTGGCCACCGTGCTGGCCGCGTGACTGGTGGGCTGGGGCAGGGGAAGGCAGTCCGGATGACCGTTCGACAGGGCGGCGAAGACAGCTGAGTCATCGTGGTGCGACTCCGAGCAGCGCATCCGCCCCAACAGCATCCGGCGCTGGGTGTCCGTGACGTTGACGACCGTCGTCTCCGCGTACGGCAGGTGGTGGCGCTCGGTGGTGAACGTCTCGACGACGAACAGGGAGTCGAGGTCGAAGCGGGCGCTGTGCGGGATTCCGGCCGGTATCCACAGGGCCACGGACGGGGACAACTCGTAGTCCCGCCCCAGCGCCGTGATGACGATCCGGCCGAGCGGTACATACAGGAACTGGTGGAAGTCGTGTACGTGGGTGGGGTGCCCGCCGGCGGCGATGAAGTCGTCATCCACGGAATCCACGGAGGGCAGAGCAGCCGCCGGCGCTCCGTCCAGTGCCCCGGATCCCACCGAAAGGACGTCCGACACCGGGAGGTCGGTCGCCATGGACGGGGTCACCATGGAGGGCAAAACGGTCGAAGGTGCTGGATGAGTGGAAAACGTCCGGGACTCTTCCGTGGTCCCGGCCTCGGACAACAGGGCGCTCTTGGCCACGACAACCTCCAGGCGGCGGGGTCAATCTGACCCCTGAGTGTGAACGATCTGACTCCGGCCTTGGACTGCCCGGAATCGCAGTAAGGGTAACCTTACCTGTCGCTTGTCCAGGTAAGGAGCCCAGAGCAGACCCATGACTGACACGTCCCCGCTGGCGACGTCACCACCGCCACCGGCGAGGACCAAGTCCTCGCGCGGTACGACGGTGGCGGTGCTGAGCCTCATCACCCTGGTCGCCGTGCTGATCGGCAGCATCGGCCTCGGTGCCCGTTCCATCGCGCCCGCCGAAGTCATCAGCATCCTGCTGGACCCGGACGGCACCGGCTTCAACTCCCATGTGCTGTGGACGGAGCGCATACCGCGCAGCTTCCTCGGCCTCGCCGTGGGAGCAGCTCTCGGCGGCTCCGGGCTCATCATGCAGGCCCTGACCATGAATCCGCTCTCCGACCCCGGCATCCTCGGTATCGAGCAGGGGGCGGCCATGTTCGTCGTCCTCGGCATCGTCCTCTTCGGCCTCTCCGGCGTGACCGCCTACTTCTGGCTGGCACTGATCGGCGCCGGCTTCACCGCCGCGCTCGTCTATCTGATCGGCATCCGAACCAACGCCGGCAGTTCCACCGTCGGACTCGTCCTCGCGGGAGTCGCCGTCGCGGCCGTGATGTCCTCGCTCATCACCCTGCTCGTGGCGCGCGATGAGGCCGTCTACGCCCACTTGCGTTTCTGGTCCGTGGGTCAACTCACCGGCAGAGGCTCGATCATGGGCGAGATCGCCCCCTTCGCCATCGTCGGACTGCTCCTCGCCCTACCGCTCGGGCGCACCCTCAACATTCTCAGTCTCGGTGATGAGACCGCCCGGGGGCTCGGCATTCGCGTCGAACGGTCCCGGCTCGCCGCAGCCGCCATCGCCGTACTGCTGTGCGCCACCGCCACAGCCGCCGTCGGGCCCGTCGCCTTCGTCGGTCTGGTCGCCGCCCACTGCGCTCGGATGCTGGTGGGGGCCGACCACCGATGGTCGCTCCCCGTCTCCATGGCCCTGGGTGCGATCCTGCTCACCGCCGCCGACACCGCCGGACGACTCGTACTCGATAACGGAGAGGTCCAAGTCGCGGTCATGACCGCCGCGGTCGGAACCCCGTTCTTCGTGTGGCTCGCCCGCCGCGGGGACCTGGTGCGGATGTGATGACGATCCTCGACACCCGGACCGTCCCGGACAAGACGACGACCCGTGCCGCCATCAAGGACCGGCTGCGCAGTGCACACCGCGCCAAGACCCGCCGCACTGCGCTCACCGTCACCACCCTGGCCGCGGTGCTGGTGGGGCTGCTGGTCGCCTCCGTGCTCCTCGGCGGCGTGGGCAGGGTCGACCCCTCTGACGTACTGCCAGCGGCCTTCGGTCTGCGCACCGGACTCGCGGACTACATGATCTTCCAGATCAGGGTTCCGCGCGCCCTCGCCGCCCTGCTCTCCGGTGCCCTCTTCGGTCTCTCCGGCGCGATCTACCAGAGGCTGATCCGCAACCCCCTCGCCACCCCCGACATCATCGGCATCTCCGCGGGCGCCGGGGCGGGCGCCACCACCGTCTTCCTCTTCGCACCCGCCCTCGCCTTCGGTGCTCCGGTGGCCGCGATCCTCGGATCGTTCGTCCTGCTCGCGATCATCCACGCACTGAGCCTGCGCAGGGGAGGCGTCGACACCTATCGACTGGTACTCATCGGCATCGGCATGAGTGCGATCTGCATTGCGTACACCAACTACCTGCTCACGGTCGCCGACAAACACAGCCTCGCCGTCGCCATGCGCTGGCTCATCGGCAGCGTCAGCGCCGCCGACTGGGACGGTGTCACCGTGCTCGCCGTCGGAACGGTGGCCTGCGGGATCTGTGCCGTGCTGCTCAACCGCTCGCTCGGCAGCATGTCCCTGGGCGATGAACTCGCCACCGGACTCGGTACGTCCGTCCCCCGGACGCGTCTCGCGGCACTGCTGCTAGGTGCTGCCGCCGCAGCTCTCGCAACCAGCATCGTCGGTCCGATCGGCTTCGTCTCGCTGATCAGCGGCCCGATCGCGGTACGCCTGGTGGGCGCCGATCGCGCCGTGGGGCTCTCCGCCCTCATCGGTGCGGCCATCGTCCTCGGCGCCGATGTCCTCGCCCAGAACGCACCACTGATCAGCCCGGTACCGACCGGGGCCCTCACCGCGCTCCTGGGCGCGCCCTACTTCGTCTGGCTGATCCTTCGGCGCAGGCCGGAGGCCACGCTATGACCGACCAACTCGAAGCCCGGCAGATCAGCACCGGCTACGGCAAGTCCCTCATCAGCAAGGACCTGTCCGTCGCCATCGAAGCGGGGAAGATCACCGCGCTGGTCGGCCCCAACGCCTGCGGCAAGTCCACCCTGCTGAAGTCCATGGCACGCCTGCTGCCGATCGCCGCCGGTTCGGTGTTGCTCGAAGGCTCCGATATCCACTCGATGCCCACGCGCGAGGTCGCACGTCGGCTGGGCATCCTGCCCCAGTCACCGATCGCTCCAGAGAGCATCACGGTGGGTGACCTGGTCTGGCGAGGGCGCCATCCACATCGGCAGTTCGGCCAGCGCCGCACCGACGCCGATGAGGTCCTCATCGTGGACGCCCTGATGGCCACGGGTACGGCCGAACTCGTCGACCGTCCCGTCGACCAGCTCTCCGGCGGACAGCGCCAGCGGGTGTGGATCGCCCTCGCCCTCGCCCAGGACACCCCGACCCTGCTCCTCGACGAGCCGACCACCTATCTCGACATCGCCCACCAGATCGAGGTGATGGACCTGCTCGCCGATCTCAACGAACAGACCGGCAAGACCATCGTCCTCGTCTCGCACGACCTCAACCAGGCCGCGCTGTACGCCTCTTCGATCATCGCCATGCGCGACGGCTCCATCGTCCGCCAGGGCACCCCCGACGAAGTCCTCACCGAACAGACCGTCGCCGACGTGTTCGGACTGCAGTGCATCGTCGTCCCCCACCCACGCACCGCCCGGCCCCAGATCTTTCCCCTGGGCCGGCGCGACCTCACCCAGGAGAAGTAGGAAATGAACCGCACCACCCACCCTCGTTCGGCACGTCGCGGCACGGTACGCGTGCTGGTGGCCTCCGCCGCCTGCCTGAGCCTCGTCACCGCCTGCGGTTCCAACGACAGCAGCGACTCCTCCGACAAGACCGGCGACAAGAAGGCCGCCGCCGGCTCCGACCAGTACCCGCTGACCATGCCCAACGCATGGGACAAGACCGTCGTGGAGAAGAAGCCGCTCCGGGTCGCCACCGTCTCCGACGGTGACACCTCCATCGCCCTGGCCCTCGGCCTCGTCCCGGTCATCACACCGGACATCGAGGACGGCGACAAGGTCGCCGAGTACAAGCAGCGCGCCATGGACAAGCTGAACGTCGACAAGCTGAAGACGTACGACGACGCGGACGGCATCGACTTCGAGGCCATCGCCGCCGAGGCGCCGGACCTCATCCTGGGCATGAACAGCTGGGACATGGACGGCTCCTACGCCAAGCTGAAGCCGATTGCCCCCGTCGTGACCTACACGGACAAGAAGCACGCGGACACCCTGCCCTGGCAGGAGCGTTTGAAGGGCGCCGCGAAGGCCCTCGGGCTCAGCGCGAAGGCCGATGAGGTGATCGCCGCCAACGAGAAGGCCATCGCCGACGCCGCGGCGGCCAACCCCCAGCTCAAGGGCAAGAGGTACACCTACAGCGTCGTCCACCCCGAGCAGATCACGTTCATGTCCTACGCCGACCAGGACGCGGGCATCTTCGAGAAGCTCGGCCTCCAGAAGACCGCCAAGGCGAAGGACTACAGCGCCAAGAACAACAGCGTCAGCCTGGAGAAGCTCGACGAACTGGAGGCCGACCTCCTGCTGATCACCTACCCGTTCGGCGACGAGGGCCTGCTGAACGCGTCCGAGCTGGAGACCAACAAGCTCTTCCAGTCCCTGAACGTGGTGAAGAAGAAGAACTACGCGGTCATCCCCTCGGACAACACCCTGGCCTCCTCCATCGCCTACCCGGACGCCCTCAGCGCCACCTGGGTCGTCGAGGAGCTGACGCCGATCCTGGTCAAGGCGGTGGCAGGGAAGTAGCCGCCCCTCCATCACGAGAAGGCTCCGGACCGTGACACGGTCCGGAGCCTTCTCGTCGAGGTCCGCTAGGAGCGCACATCCACCACGGGTGTCACCCGTCCTTCGGGCATCGACAGCAGCAGCCGGCCCCGGCCGATGGTGTCCGCGCGATGCGCGATCACGATGAGCGTGCGGTCGGCGGCCGCCACCGACAGCGCCTCCTCGATCGTGGCCGCCGTTCCCGCGTCGACGCCCGCCGTTGCCTCATCGAGGATCAGCACCGCGGGATCGGCCAACACCGCCCGGGTGATCGCCACCAACTGCCGCTCTCCCGCCGACAGCGTCCGGGTGCCCACCCGGGTGTCCAGGCCGTCCGGCAGGGAGGCCACCCAGTTGCTCAATCCCAACTGCTCGACGGCCCCTTCGATCCGTGCTCGATCCGGCCGACCCGACACCAACGCCAGATTCTCGACCAGGGTGCCGTCCACCAACGCCACCTCCTGGGGCACCAGAACGATCCTGGTCCGCAGCCGCTCATGACCCAACCCGGCCAGGTCATGCCCCGCGAAGGCCACCACACCTCGATCGGGTCGGTAGAGGCCGGCCAGCAGCTTGCCGAGGGTGGACTTCCCGGAACCCGTCTCCCCGGCCACCACCAGCCGCTCCCCACTCGCGACGGTCAACGACATCCCGTCGAGCACCGCGCTGCCCGGTGCGTACGAGAAGCCGACCGCATCGAGGGTGAGCGCACCCCGCGACGGTAGTTCGGGCGCATCGGCGGGCTCGGAGGGTTGTTCGGTCGCCCGCAGGAGATCGAGCAGCCGCGCCAGGTGCACATGTGCTTCCCGGGCCTCACCGATGGCCGCAGCGACGCTCTCGAAGCGGTTGAAGATGTCCCGGGTCGCCAACACGAACACCACGGCCGTCCCCACACTCAATGTCCCCCGCCCCACCAACACCGCGCTGACGGTCAACAACCCGCCCACGCAGACCGCTTGGAGCAGAGCGAGCCGGTCGAGCCTGAGCTCGGTGCGTATCTGGACGGTCTGGGCCTTGAGCAAGCGATCGTTGTCATGGCCGAACCGGGCCAACCACCGAGGCACGGCACCGCTGATACGCAACTGCTCCTGCGCCGGCAGCGACTCGGAGAAGGTGGCAGCCATCGCCGCCTCGGCCGCGGCCACCTCCGCGTACGCCGGTCCCGCGCGCACCTGGAACCCTCGGACAATCACTGTGGCCAGTGGGACAAACACCACCAGCAGGCCGACCGTCAGCAGCCAGGAGTACAGGGCCAGCATTATGACCGTGAAGGCGAGCACCGCGATCGCGGCGGCCAGATCGGGCAGGGTGGTCCCGACGAAGGACGCCAGGCCGTTGATCTCCCCGGTCAATCTGCGCAGCAACTCGCCACGGCGATGGGACTCCACGAACCGCAACGGAGCCGACCCCACCGAAGCGGTCGCGCGGTCACGCATCCCCGCCAACACATACTCGCCGACCCGTATCAACCAATAGCGCGACAGCCAGGTCAGCACTCCGCTCGCCGCGACCAGGGCGAACAGCGCCAGCACCCAGCGGAGCAGCCCGGGCCGGTCCCCGTTGCCCGCAGCGTCCACCAGGCGACCGATCACAGCGGTCACGGCGACGGCCAACCCTGCACCGGCGAGTGTGAGGAGCACCGCGGCCACGAGCCCCGTGCGGTGCCCACGGAGGAAGGGCGCCGCACGCCGGAAGACCGCACGCTGGTCGGGAAGATCGCTCAGGACGAGCGATGCGGACGTCATCGGCTGATCAGACATGGAGCGACCCCCGGTCGATGTGGCCGTCGTGGAGGACGACCTCACGGTCGGCCATGGCGCGAACGGCCGGTGAATGAGTGGCAAACACGACCACGCGGTCGGCCGTGGCGCCTCGCAACCGCTCCAACACCTGTGCTTCGGTGCCCGCGTCCAATGCGGAGGTCACATCGTCCAGGAGCAGGACGGGACAGTCGCGCAACAGCGTCCGGGCCAGGGTGACCAACTGTCGTTGGCCCCCGGACAGGGCCCCTCCGCGCTCGCCGACCTGGGTGTCATGGCCGTCGGTCAAGCCCGCGAGGGCCAGATCCAGCCCGGCGGCCCGCGCGGCGCGCTCGATGTCCGCTTCCGTCCGATCCCCGCCGAGCAGTAGATTCTCGGTCACCGTCCCGTGGAGCAACAGCGGACCCTCCGGTACGAAACCGACGGTCCGAAAGACATCGTCGGAACAGAGCCCGGCCATGGAAACATCCGCGATCTTGACCGTGCCCGAGGCCGGGACGAGTCCGGCGATCGCCCGCAGGAGGGTGCTTTTGCCCGAGCCTGTCGCCCCGGTGAGGACCACCCACTCACCCGGCACGGCGGTCAACTCCAGTGGTCCGATCGGCGAGCGGCCCGGTCGGTTGACCGTCAACGCCTCGACCCGCAGCGCACCACGGGGCACCTCCACCGACGCACCGCTCCCCGACTCCGGCGCCAGGGCCAGGACGTCGGCGATACGAACGGCCGCCACCCGTGCTTCCGTACGGTCACCGAGCCGTGCGATCACGACATTGACGGCCAGTGACACCGTGCCCATCCACAGGACGAACGTGGTCAGCGCGCCGACGGTGATCCGACCGTCGATCACCGCATGGCCGCCCGCCAGCAGTCCCGTGGCAACGGCCAGCAGGGGGACGACCGAAGCGGTCGCCTCCCACACCGAGCTCACGGAGGCCAGCCGCATGGTGTGCCCGGTGACCTGGGCGCTGTGGGCGTGGTGTCGTTCCACCATCCACCGGTCCGCTCCGACCCCGCGCAAGGAAGGCAGCGCCGACAGCAACTCCTCCGCGGTGCTGCTGCGCCGGCTGTGGGCCGTGGACAGTTCCTCCGCCCGTCGGCTGAACAGCGGGGGGAACAGTCGATTGACCACCAGCAGGACGGGCACCGTCAAGGCGGCCACCACCAGCAGAAGCGGATCGAGCCCGCCGATCGCCGGCACCAGGACCACCCCGGTCAAAGCGATCACCACCCAGGCCGTCAACCCGTGCACCCACCCCGTGATCGCATCGGTGTCACGGGTCGCCCGTGTGGTCAGATCGCCGAAACTCCCGGCACGCCGGTGCATGGTGTCGGTGTCGATCGCAAGGACGGCCCGCAACAGCCGCGTCCGCAGCATGGCCCCGGTGTGGGCGTCGGCCAGTGTGGTCCACAACTGCCAGCCGCGGATGCCGATGTACTCGACGATCGCGATGAGCACGAATGCCCCCGCATAGCCGGCGACGACCGCGACCGACCCCCGTTTCACTCCGGCGTCGATCGCCCGGCCGAGCACCCACGGCATGGCGAGGAAGGCGCACTGGCGCAGGGCCGCCCATATGACGGCGCGCAGGACGAAGGCCCGAGCGTGCACCAGGGACTGCCACAGCAGTTGGGACGAGGGGGAGAGGGGGCGGAACACCCGAGGTGAAGTGGACGCGATCGCTATCACAGGTGGCTGCAGTCCTCGTCGGCGGTTCGGGGGCAGGGGGACGTGCCGAGGCCGGGAGGTGATGGGCCACGGACCCTGGTCACCGTAGGAGCAGGCCGACGAGCTCGGTCCAAGGCAGAGCGCGAGTCATCGAAGTGGTAGGGGCGTCGCCGTCGACCGTGGGCGCGCCTTCGGCCTGTCGACCCTCTCCACGGCGATGCGCGCACTCTTCGCCGCCCGGACGCCCAGGAATCGTGCGCACAGTGCCACATCGAGGTCGGAGGGTTGGATCGGGGCCCGCTCCGTGCCCCTAACCTGGACCGATCCCCCTGATGAAGGAGTAGTAGCGATGTCGCGCAGTCCCCGTTCGGTAGTCACCTTTCCCATCGTGCTCAGGGAACTGACCGTGCTGCGCGTCAGGGACGTCACACCAGGAATGCGCCGGATCACCCTGGGCGGCGAGCAACTGCGCGCCTTCGAGACCCATGGCCTGGAACTCCCTCCGCTGCGCTCGGACGGCTTCGACGACCATGTGAAGTTCTTCTTCGCCGAAGGCGATGACGCCCCGGTGCTCCCGAGGCAGAACGTGAGCAGCCTCGACTGGCCCGCGGACGCCCGGCCGATCGCCAAGGACTACACGCCCGTCAGGTTCGACCCCGAAGCCGGTGAGATCGACTTCGACTTCGTACGCCATGAGGGCGGGATCGCCTCCGCCTGGGCCGAGGCGGTTGAGCCCGGTGAGATCACCTGGATCGCCGGCCCGAAGATGTCCCACAGTCACCCCGAAGGCGTCGACTGGCTGCTGGTGATCGGTGACGAGACGGCTCTGCCCGCGATCGGCCGATGGCTCGCCGAGATGCCCGCCGGCACTCGGGCGCGCGTACTGATCGAGGTGGGGGAGGACAGCCACCGTCAGGACCTGCCGACCGAGGCCGACGCCGAGATCACCTGGCTCTCCCGCCAGGGCGCACCGGCGGGCACCACCACCGTGCTGGAAGACGCCCTGCGTGGCGTCGAGTGGCTGCCGGGCGAGGTCTTCGTCTGGGCCGCGGGCGAGGCGGGTGCACTCAAAGGGATCCGCCGTCACCTCGCGTCGGAACGGAAGGTTCCGCGCGATCGGACCCACATCACCGGCTACTGGCGGTACACGCCGCACGCCCCGGGCGTGGACGCCGCTGCCGCGGAGGACGAGGAGGACGAGGCACACGAGCGACTGCATGACCTCACCGATCTGGCCCCCGCCTATGCGATCCGTACGGCCGTCACCCTCGGTCTGGTGGATCTGGTCCACGGCGGAGTGCGCGACCTGGAGGAACTGGCGCGTCGCAGTGGGTCCAACCCCTCCGTGCTCGCCGCGCTGATGTCGTACCTGGAGGCGATCGACGTCTTCACCACCGATGAACGCGGATACCGTCTCACCGCCATCAGCGAGGAACTCGTCGAGGACGACCACTCCGCGGAGGAGTACGACCTCCGCGGGGCTCAGGCCGCGTTCGACCTGTCGATCGCCGGACTCCTCGACACGGTTCGTACCGGAGCCGCGGGCTACCGCACGCTGGGCGGCCAGACCTTGGCCGAGGCGATGCGGGACGACGTCCGCCTCGGCACCTCGGCCCGCGCCGCCGTCGAGGAGGAGACGCGTTGGGTCGCGCCCGGTGTGTCGGCGGCGTACGACTGGTCCTCCGTCACCGCCTTGACCGCGGCGGGCGACGGTGTGGGGACGGTGGTCAACGCCCTGGCGAAGGAGTTCGCCGGGCTCAAGGTACGCATCGTGGACGTACCTTCCCAGCTGAAGCTGCTGGAGGAGCAGATCCTGGACACCGATGTGCTCGCACGCATCGAACTGGTACCGCAGAGCAACCAGGTGCCGCGCGGCGGTCAGACCGTCCTCGTCTGCCATCTGCTCGATCGACTGCCCGACGACGACGCCGTGGTGGTCCTCGCCGAGACCGCTGCGGGACTGCCGGCAGGTGGTGAGCTCATCATGGTCGAGCAGGTCACGGCCGCCGACACCGACGATGTCGACGCAACCCTCCACCATCTGCGACTCACCTGCGCCTTCGGCTCCGGAGTGCGCTCGGCGGACCAACTGAGCGAACTGGCAGCCCGCGCCGGTCTGACCGTCCACAGCTGCCGTGACATCGGCTGGGACCATCGACTGTGGGTGCTGACGGCCGAGTGATCGTCCTCAGGAGGGGATGCGGCCCGACCCGCTGAGCTGCTGCGGCGAACGGAAGGCAGAGCGGTACGCCTGGGGCGGGACTCCCGTGTGCCGGGTGAAGTGTTGACGAAAGGTGGAGGCGGCACCGAACCCGGTGTCTGCGGCGATGCGGTCGATCGGCATCGCGGTGGTCTCCAGGAGCTGCTGGGCCCGGTTCACCCGGGCCCGGAGCAGCCATTGGAGCGGGGTGGTGCCGGTCTGCGCCTTGAAGTGGCGGTTGAGACTGCGGATGCTCATCGCAGCGTGCCGGGCGATGTCATCGAGCGACAGCGGTTCGTGCAATCTGCCCTCCATCCACTGGAGGGTGGCCTGGAGCGCTGTGTCGTGTTCACCCGGATGAGGCTGCTCGATGAACTGGCTCTGGCCGCCGTCGCGTTGGAGCGGCATCACCGTGCGCCGCGCGGTGGAGGCGGCGACGCTCGCGCCCAGATCGCGATGGACCAGATGGAGACAGAGATCGAGGGCGGCGGCCACCCCTGCGGAGGTGATGCTCGGACCGTTGTCGATGTAGAGGCTGCCGTCGTCGACCTCCACGGCCGGATACCGCCGGGCGAGTTCGGCGGCGAACATCCAGTGCGTGGTGGCCCGCCGTCCGTCGAGCAGCCCGGTGGCGGCCAGTGTGAAGGCCCCCACGCACACCGATGCGAGCCGGGCACCTTGCGCGTACGCGGACCGCAGGGCGTCCAGCACATCGATCGACGGAGCGTCCAAACAGCCCGCGTGACCGGGCACGACGATGGTGTCGGCGTCGGCCAGGGCCTCCATGTCCCACTCCGTCGTGAGCCGGAATCCCCCCAGGTCGGGTTCGGTACGCACCTCCCGGCCCGGCGCACAGATCCGTACGTCGTAGTGGGCGCGTCCGAGTGCGTCATTGGCCGTCCCGAAGATCTGACCGGGCACGGACAGCTCAAAGGGAACGACACCGTCGAGAGCGAGGACCACCACCAAGGACATGGCCAGAACCTAGCGGATAGGGCTGATACAGCCATCGGCGGGGAGCCGCCGTGGCCTGTCCGACGCCTATGGATCAGACCTACGCCCCGGTGGTGGACCCGGGACGGACGATCATCAGTACGGTCACGGTCACCCACAGCAGGTTGAACACACCGGTGGCCATCGCCAGCCGGGCTCCCGTCCGTCGATCCGCGCCGACGGAGGTCGGCGCATTGGGTGCACCGACGGATTCACCGCCCCCCGCCTCAACCTGTGCCAAACCGCTCTCCTGCTGCGGCAGCACGACCACGATGAGGACCACCGCGGCGGCGGCCGTCAACACCATGGAGACCAGCAACCAGGGGCTGCTGAGCACGCCCAGGCTCTGGGCGGTGGCGAACCCGAACACGGGGACGGCGATCCCGACGGCCGCATAGCTGCGGCAGATGCGATGCAACACGCGCAGCGTCGCCACCACCCCGGCGTCATCCGGGGCGGACTGCGCCTTGCGCAGCACGGGCGGGAACATGCTGGCGGCCACCGTGACCGGTCCCACCGCCAGGATCGCGGCAATGACATGCAAGGACAACAAGAACTTCGTCATGGGTGCTGGTGACTTCCAACTGGTGGTGCGGGGTGGATGGCGTGCGCCTGCCAACCACCCCGCCGACGGTCGGGGTTCACCACGGGAGGACGGGCCGCCACCGGGGCGGTCCCCGGACGGTTCACGGCCCGTTGCCGTGGTGAGCGCGCTCCGCGTGGGCTTCTTCGCGGAGGTAGCGCCGACGTCGTTCCTCCAGGTCGGCGGCCACCCCTCCACGCTAGAGGGGGAGGGGTGGGCCGAGGAGTGGCAAAAGTGCCCTGCTGCGCCGGATTCTGGCCAGGGTGCGCAGCGTCGGAACCGGTGGCGGGTGACCGCACCCGGGCAGACGGGACATCGTCCGGAGCGCATCAGGGTCACCCGGTGCCACGGCAAACGGTGTCACATGGCGAGCGACACCAGATGGGTGCAGGCCCCGGCCTCGGTGCTGTGACGGGCGATCACCTGGTGACTCCCGCGCTCGTACACTCCCGTTTCCCACCCCCCGTCCCGACCCTGCCGTAGGAACAGGAAGTCGACCGGGGTGGGGACCGGTTCATGAACGCCTTCGATGCGGTACGAACCATCGGCCACCCCCGCCGCGGCCAGCGTGTCCCGTACCTCTCGCCGATTCACGAAGGCACTACTGGGCAACGGATGTGAGATAGCCACGGTCCAGCAGCCACTTCACATTGAGCCGCTGGTCCTGGCCCGGGTTGAGGAACACCGGGTCCAGTTTGATCTGCTGGCCGCCTCCGGGCTGCTCGAACCACGGGGCGATGCTGCCCTGCCAGACCCAGAACGGCTTGGCCACCTTGTAGACGCGGTAGTCACAGGCCACCGCCGCGTCACGGGTGTTGAGGTTCTGCGGGGGCAGTGCGCGCTCGGCGTAGGCGTCACCCGCGGGGGCGAGGTAGCTGCCGAACTCGGAGCCGAACCGATCGAGCCGCTGGCCCGGGCGCAGCTTCGTGGGCTCCTTGTCGATCCCGCCGTTGACCTCGCCGAAGCCGTCGTTCGGCGGGTACTTCCAACCGCCTGAGTCCGCCGGCCCGTCCCAGTACTTCTTGAGGAAGGCCGAAGGGGAGAGCTTTCCGGTGCGCTGGTAGCCCTTGAGGAGCGGACCCACCGGCGCTTGCCTCTTCTTCGGCAGCCACTTCGGCCCGAGCCTCGGGTCTCCCCGGAACTCCCCGGTGCACGGCTGATGCTTGGCCGACGCCGACAGGTCCACTTCCTGCGGTGCGGCGCTCGCCGTGGGAGCGCCCATCAAACCGGCGGTCAGACCGAGCGTGACGAGTACGGTACGTATGCGATTCATCCAGAGGACCCCTTGTGCTGACGATCAATCAGGAAAGCCAGCGAAAACTATCCCGTTCACTCTCAGGAGTGGACCGCCTACGACTACTTCCGGCCCATTTCATCCCTGGGGCGGGTGTGTTGTGAACGCTCGATCGACCAGGATCACCAGGCAGGACTTCCGAGCCGAACACGAAGAGAGGGACCATGGTGGCCCCAACAGTCCGTCCGCTGCTGATCCTTGTCTGTGGGCTCCCCGGTTCGGGGAAGACCACGCTGGCGCGCCGTCTCGCCGACCGGGTGCCCGCCGTACGACTGTGCCCGGACGAGTGGATGACCGGCCTCGGTCTGGACCTCTTCGACGAACAGGCTCGGGGCCGTTTGGAGGAGGTTCTGTCGAGTCATGCCATGGAGCTGCTGGGCCTCGGACAGAGCGTGATCCTGGAGTTCGGCTTCTGGGGGCGCGAGGAGCGTGACCAAATGCGTCTGGCGGCGCGTGCGCTCGGTGCCGCAGTCGAGTTGCACCACCTCACGGCCCCACTCGACGAACTGGGCAGACGCATCGAGCACCGGAGTGCGGCCGATGCCGGGGGAACAGCGCTGATCAGCCGCGCGATGCTCGAAGAGTACGCCGAGCAGTTCGAAGCCCCGGACGAGGATGAACGCAACCTCTTCGACCAGCCTCCTGCGAGCCGGCCGACCTAGCGGCTCCGCTGTGAGCCCCTGCCTAGTGAAGTGGCCGACCTGGTCACACCGGGCGGCCGGCGGCGATGCTGGAGAGAGGTCCATCGCTCGACGACACAACCCCGGTTGACCGCAACCGGGACTTGACCTGGCCTCGGTGATGGACGTTGTTCCGCGAGAAGGCACTGTGGTGAAACCGGAGCGCCGAGCGCGGCCGAGTTGCATCGCCGCGCGACCGGCCTGTGGTAACAGCGCCTGATGCCGATCGGGGCCTACACAGGTACGCACACCGACCGATGCCGACGCGCGTACGACCAACACATCCGCCCGTCACACCACAC
The DNA here is from genome assembly GCF_036226685.1 of Streptomyces sp. NBC_00690. Lineage (NCBI taxonomy): Bacteria > Bacillati > Actinomycetota > Actinomycetes > Kitasatosporales > Streptomycetaceae > Streptomyces > Streptomyces sp. NBC_00690. Next base: position 327,247 of record NZ_CP109009.1, on the reverse strand, counting down.
CGCACCAGAACGCAGCACCGGTGCCGGCCGGACGCAGGGCCGTGCGCCCTGCTCCCGTATCAGCTTTCGACACCGGCGCGAACTACTCACCATGCCTCGTGCACCGACCGTCCGACGCAGCCGCCCGGGAATCCCCACCACCCGCCACCGTTCAACCGGGGGCGGATGGTGGGCCGAGCTTGACTCACTCCCGTGCGGCGATGCTTTCGGCCCGTGGGCGATCCTTCTGTTCGGCCGTGAGCGCGGCGAGACCGACCAGGTCGTCAGCCTGTGCGTCCGGGACATCCTGGTCGAACCGGGACAGCGCCCGGATCCGCAAGGACACCGCCCCGAGCACCAGGATCGCGGCGCCGAGCACGAGGTAGAGCAGCCCGATGCCACGGCCCGTCCCCGTTCCCAACAAGGCACCCACCGTGTCGGCGAGCCCACCGCCCTCCACCATCAGCGGTTCCAGGAACTGGCTGCCCAACGGGGCGATCAGCAAGTATCCGATGGGCAGGGTGGACCAGGCGACCAATTGGTTGAGCGCCATCACCCGTCCGTGGAACCGCTGCGGCACCTTCACCTGGACGATCGTCAGATAGATGCCGTTGAGCAGGGAGAGGGACGCCGACATGCCGAACACACCTGCGCCCACCACCAGGAGGTCAGGGCGCAGCCCGGTGAGGACACAGAAGAGCGCTAGGACCGGCACCACCAGCAGCATGCCCCGCATCCGGCGCCTTCGCGGGCCGCCCCACACGCCCATCGCCAACCCGCCGACCACCGCGCCCGCGCCACCGGCCAGCGACACCGCGGCAACCGAACCCAGACTGGAGAATCCGAGGACGAGCGGCGAAATCAGTTGGAAGAGCACCGGTAGGAAGAGGTTCAACACGGCGAAGAAGATCAGCATCGCGCGGAATCCGCGCTGCCGAATGACCAACCGGAACCCGGCCGCGATCTCTTGACGCAAGGTCTCCCGGCGCTGCGAGGGCAAGGTGCGCGGGAAGCGCACCAGCAGCAGCACCGCCGCCGCAGCGGTGTAGCTGACGACGTCCAGCAGGAGCACCCCGCTCAGGCCGATCGCGGCCAGCATGCCCACCGCCGCCAGTGGCGCAACCACCTGGGCGATGCCGCCCGAGATCTGCACGATCCCGTTGGCATGGCCGAGGTAGCGCTTGGGGACCAATTGCGGGATCGCCGACTGGAAGGCCAAGCGCTGGCCCGTGAGCGAAACCGACAGGATCGCCATCAACACCCCGACGTGCCAGGGACGTAGATTCCCGAATGCATCCAAGAGGGCGAGCACCGCCTCGGCCGTACCGCAGACAACGGTGCAGCACAGCATCACCCGCCGCCGATCGATCCGGTCGACGAGCCCACCGAGTACGGGGGCCGCCAGCAGCCCCGGTGCGATGCCCAGCACGGCGAACAGACCGAACCAGGCGACCGAATCGGTCGCGAGGTAGATCCAGAGCGGCAGGGCGAACTCGGTCAGTGCCGATCCCGTTTGCGAGATCAGCTGCGAGCCGGCCACCACCACGAACCGTCGGGTGTCACGACGGGTGCGCGGCGCCGCCTCGACCGGATCGTCCTCGGCCGTAGCCTCCCGGTGGACGCCGTCCAACCACCAGGTCGCCCGCTCAGGGCGCTCCTCACGGGTCAGCTCGTCCGCGCCGGTGTCGATGACCGCAGGGTGGACCGTGGTGACGATCTCGGCGAGTTCGGCCGCCCGGTGCTTGAGGAAGTAGTGACCCCCCTCGTCCAGGACGGCCACGGCAGTGGTGCCACCGAGGAATCCCCACTCCCGAAACCGCTCCCGGTGGAAGTCGGTGCCGGGATCGGCCGAGCCGATCACCGAAACCACCGGTGACGTCAGCCCGCACGCGGGCTCCGCCAGCCGCTCGGTGAAGTACGCCTCTGCCGCCCGTGAGTCCTCTCGGACGTTGTGGACGATGGTCGCCAACTGCTCGGGCTCCAACCCCTCCAGATCGGCGCCCATCGAGCGCAACCAGTTCAGATGGAGCCTTCCGCTACGCCGTCGATCGAGCACGGAGAAGCGGGCGAGCAGCCCGAGCAGTCCCTCCGTCGGGCGCGCGAACGGGAAGATCCCGCCCAGATAGACCGCGGCGGGTTCACGTTCCGCCGCTGCCAGTTGCCGCGCCAGCTCCACCGCCAACGCCGCCCCGACCCCGCAGTGCCCGTAGACGGCCACCGGGCCCGATACGCCGGCCAGCACCTCTTCGGCACAGCGCCGGGCGACCTCCTCCAGCGGCAGTGACTCTTCGGACATGCCGAGGTCGTGCCCCGGGACGGCGACCGCGTGTAGAGCCACTCCGGGCGGTAGGGCATCGGCGAGCGGCTGGTAGACCACCGCGCTTCCGCCGCCGTACGGGAGACAGATCAGCGACAGCGTCACGGCCTCAGCTGGCTGACGGGCAGTCAGCTCATGGAGCAGTCGGCGCGGGCCGCGTTCCTCCTCGGACCGACCGGCCAGCGTGGCGAGCGCGGCCACCGTACGCTCCTGGAAGACGTCCATCAAGGTGAGCGGCGCCTGTCCGTCGAGCAGTCTGCGCAACGCTGCCACCATACGGATCGCCAGCAGGGAATGGCCGCCGAGGTCGAAGAAGTCGTCCTCGGCCCCCACGCGTTCCAGCCCGAGCAGGTCCGCCCACACTCCGGCGATCGTCTCCTCGACCGGATTGCGAGGGGCGATGTACTCGGTGCCCGAGCATGGACCGGCCGCCCCCGGCTCCGGCAGGGCGCGCCGGTCGACCTTGCCGTGTGCCAGTCGGGGCAGCTCGGGCAGGAGGACGAAGCGGGACGGGATCAGATAGTCAGGCAACTGCTCGGCCAGCAGCCGGCGCAGTTCGGCAACCGGCGGTGGCGCGGCGCCCTCCGTGGGCACCAGATAGCCGACGAGCGTGAGTTCCCCGACGGGTCCGCGAGCCGCTGCGACGGCCTGAGCGACCGAAGGCAACCGAACCAGATGGGCTTCCACCTCGCCCAGTTCGACCCGATAGCCACGGATCTTCACCTGGTGGTCGCCGCGGCCCAGGAACTCCACGGTGCCGTCGGCCCGGTACCGGGCCAGATCACCGGTGCGGTACATCCGGGCCCGGTCCGTCCCGGTGTCGACGAACGGATCGGTACGAAAGCGTTCCGACGTCAGTTCCGGCAGGCCGAGGTAGCCGCGCGCCAGCCGGTCACCACCGATCCAGAGCTCGCCGGGCACTCCGACGGGCACCGGCGACATATGGGCGTCGAGCAGATAGACCCTGGCCCCGGGGAGCGGACGCCCGATGGGAGTGGTGGAACCCGCGGCGGGCTGCTCGGGATCGACCAACAGGGTCGTCACACCGACGGTGGCCTCGGTGGGACCGTAGTGATTGACCACCCGACAGCCGGTCCGCGCACCGAGCTGCGCCAGTCGACGGCTCCACTCCCAACTCGACGCCTCGCCACCGAGGATCAACAGTCGACGCGGTAGCAGGGCCGCCGGATCGTCCACCTCGGCAGTCAGCGCGGCCAGGTGTGACGGGGTGAGTTTGACGCAGTCGATGCCCTCGGCCGCGAGGTGCGCCGCGACCTCGGGGCCCGAGGTGCGCGCGGCCAGCAGATGCAGACATCCACCGGTGGTGAGCGAGAGATAGAGGGTGGTCAGACCGAAGTCGAAGGCCAGCGACTGCAACAGGAGGTAGCGGGCACCGTCCCGCAGCCCGGCTTCGGCGAACCGCTGCCGCACCCCGGCGAGATAGACGAGGACCTGGCGGTGCTGCACGGCCACGCCCTTGGGCGTTCCGGTGGAGCCCGAGGTGTAGATCACATACGCCAGATGGTCCGGACCCGCGCCACCCTCCGGTGCGGTGTCGGGCACGGCGGCGAGCTCGGCCGCCACCTCGTCAAGGCGCAGTACGGGGGCGGTCGAACCGGCCAGCAGACCGCCGTGGGCTGCGGTGGTGACCAGTACCACCGGCGCCGAATCGGTCAGCATATGGCGAAGTCGCTCACGCGGCTGCTCTGGATCGAGCGGCACATACGCCGCACCCGACTTGAGCACCGCGAGCAGTGAAACGGCCTGGTCCAGCCCTTGGTCGAGGCACACTCCCACGAGCTTGTCGGGACCGGCACCCGCAGAGCGCAGAAGGTGCGCCAGACGGTTGGCGCGCCGGTCGAGATCCGCGAAGGACAGCCTCTCGCCCCGGTGCACCAATGCGGTGGCGTCCGGCGTGCGGGCGGTCTGTGCGGCGATCGCCTCGGCGAGTGTGCCCGCGATCGCGACGGCCGTTCCCTGGTCGTTCCACTCGTTGAGGACCTGGTGGCGCTCTGCGGGTGTGAGCAGTTCCAGCCGGTCGATGGGGGTGTGCGGATCGGCGGCAGCCGCACCGAGCACCCGCTGCCAGTGCCTGGCCAGCCGGGCGACGGTGGCCGCGTCCCACAGATCGGTGCGGTAGGTGAAGAAGGCGTCCAGACCGCCGTCGGTCTCGGTGCAGTACAGACCGAGGTCCAGATGGACGCCGCTGCCCTCGAAGGGGAAGGTGCGCCACTCCAGCTCCCGCGGGCGGAACTCCTGCGCGCGGTGGTTCTGCAATGCGAAGGAGACCTGGAAGAGCGGCGGACGGCTGACTTCGCGCGGGAGGTCCAGCGCCTCCACCAGCCGCTCGAACGGGGTCTCCTGGTGCTGCTGCGCCCCGAGTGCCGCCACACGGACCCGAGCCAGCACGGTGGCGAAGTCGGGTGAGTCGGCCGTGGTCGGCTCACCGTCGGGCGCCATGGCCCCCGACGGTCCGCTCAGCTCGGCCCGAAGCGGCAACATGGTGCTGAACAGGCCGATCAGCTGCTCGGTCTCCTCCACCAGGCGTCCCGCGAACGGGGTGCCGACGGCGAAGTCCCGCTGCCCCGACCAACGGCCGAGCACGACTTGGAATGCGGCCAGCAGGGTCATATAGAGGGTGACGCCCTGAGCGCGCGCCAACACCCGGGCCGCTTCGTAGGTCGCGGGATCGAGCCGGAAGGCGAAGGTCGCCCCACCCGGCCCCGGCAGGGCGGGGCGCGGGCGGTCGGTGGGCAGCTCCAGCGGTGGCACCCCGGTCAGAGCATCACACCAGTACTGGAGGTCGGCGGCGGCCTGCGGGCGCTCCTGGCGCTCGCGCTGCCAGTGCGCGAAGTCGCCGTAGGTCAAAGGGAGCGTGCCCGATGATCCGGGCTGCCCTTTGGAAGTCAACTCCTCATGGCCACTGAGTAGTTCGTCCAGAAGTATGCCGGCGGACCAGCCGTCCCCGACGAGATGGTGCTGGCAGATCACCAGCACGTGATCCTGAACATCCAGGCGGATCAGCAGGGCCCGCAACAACGGCCCTTCCGCCACGTCGAACGCGCGGTCGACCTCTGCTTCGACCAGACCACGAGCGGCGGCCTCCCGGGCGTCGGTGGGCAGTTCGGTCAGGTCTCGGACGTCCCAGGGCACGGTGAACTCGGGGGCCGGAGTGATCAGCACCCGCGGGGCGCCGTCCTCGTCGACGGGAAACGCACTGCGCAAGGTCTCGTGTCTCGCCGCCACCCGGTCCAGGGCCCCGGCCAGCGCCTCGGGTCGTAGCGGCCCGAGGAGCCGGCCAGCGGTCGGCAGGACGAAGGAGGCGGTACCGGGTGTCAACTGCTCGATGAACCAGAGGCGTTCCTGAGCGAGAGAGAGCGGTACGGGGGTTCCCGCCGGGCGGGGCCCGATGATCGGCGGCCGGTCCGCGGTGCGCTCCCTCAGCCGACGGGCGAGCAGCGCCCGCTGTTGATCGCTGAGCGCGGGGCGGGGGCGGCGCACCTCAGGAGCGGCCGACGCGGGAGGGCTGGTGTCGAGGCGTTCCATCAGTGCCCCTCAGCCAGCAGTTCGAGGGCGGCGGCATCGGCCACGGCGGCCACGGTCGGCTCCTCGTAGAACACCTGGAGGGGCACCTCCACCCCGAGCCTGCGTCGGATCCTGGACGCGACCTGTGTAATCGTCAGGGAGTGGGCGCCCAGATCGAACACATCGTCGTACCGACCAATGGACGACAGACCCAACACCTCACACCAGATCGCGGCCACCTCCGAGGTCAGCTCGTCCCATGGTTCGTCCCCCGACTCGCTCGACTGCTGCACCCCCGTCGTCGATTGCTCATGGACGGGAGCGGGCAGGGCTCCGCGGTCGGTCTTGCCGTTCGGCGTCAGCGGCAGTTCGCCGAGTACGTGGAAGATGCCTGGCACCATCACGTCCGGCAGCGTGCGTGCGAGGAAGGACCGCAACTCGGCGGTGTCCGCTGCCGCAGTCCCGGGGCGCCACACCGGATAGCCGACGAGCACCTGTCCGCCGGGGTCGTCCGCGCTCCCGTGCACCGCGACGGCGGCCGTTGCCACCGCGGGGTGCTCCTGCAATCTGGCCTCGATCTCACCGAGTTCGATCCGATGGCCGCGCAACTTGATCTGGTCGTCGAGTCGGCCGAAGCAGTCCAGAGCGCCATCCGGGCGCACCCGGGCCAGGTCGCCGGTGCGGTAGTGACGTGCTCCGGACCCGGGGTCGATCACGAAGCGGGCGGCGGTGAGGTCAGGCCGTCCCCGGTAGCCCCGGGCCAGGCCCGCACCGCCCAGTGCCAGTTCGCCGGTCACACCGTGCGGTACGGGACGGCCGTCCGGGCCGACGACCAGCGCCGTCGTACCCGCGATCGGTCTGCCGATGCTCACCTCGTCCGGTGCGGGCGGTATCTCCGCGCTGGTCGACCAGATCGTGGTTTCGGTCGGACCGTAGACGTTCCAGAGCCGTCCCACCTGCGAACGAAGGCGGCGGGCCAGCGGCAGGGGCAGTGCCTCGCCGCCGCTGAGGGCCGTGAGGGCAGGTGCGGTCAGCCCGGCGTCCAACATGAGCCGCCACCTCGACGGGGTCGCCTGCACATGAGTGACCGCTTGGCGTTCGACGAGTTCGACCAAGGCCCTGCCATCCCTCACCTGCGATTCGTCGGCGATCACCACCCGGCCCCCGCTCACCAGTGGTAGCAGGAGTTCCAGGGCCGAGATATCGAAGGAGAGCGAGGTGACGGCCAGCCAGACGGCCTCGGGTGTCGCCGCCAGTTGGTCACGGAAGGCCAGTAGTAGATGGGCCAGCGCTCCCTGCGGTACCTCGACGCCCTTGGGCCTACCGGTGGAGCCCGAGGTGTAGATGAGGTACGCGAGATCGTCCGGCGCCACCGTCGGGAGCGGACGACCCTGGTCGGCAGCGGTCGGAGCGGTGTCGAAGAGATCGTCCAACAACACCGTCAGGCCGGTTCCTGCGACTCGCTCAGCCGTACGCCGCTGAGCCAGAGCGACCGGTGCCTTGGCGTCCATGAGGACATGGGCGATGCGCTGCGCCGGGTACGAGGGGTCGACGGGCAGATAGACGCCACCGGCCAAGGTGACGGCGAGTACGGCTGCCAGCATCTCCGGCGACCGCTCGGCGCAGACGGCGACCACCGTGCCAGGTCCGACCCCAGCCCCGATCAGACGACCCGCCAGTCCGTGTGAAGCCGCCGCCAGTTCGGCGTACGTCAGTGTGCGCCCACCCGCCACCACGGCGACTTGGTCGGGGTACGCCGCGAAGGAGCCCCTCAGCAGCGAGGGCAGGGTGGCGCCCGCCGCGTCGGAGGCGGGGGCCGCCCCCCGCAACGGGGCCGACTCCGCCTCGTCCAACACCGGCAGATCCACGAGCGAGGTGCCGGGGGCCACGGATATCGCGGTGAGGAGTCGTCGCAGATGGGCACCGATCCGCTCGGCCCGGTCCGCGGCGAGCGCGTCCGTCCGATGCATCAGGAGGACGCCGAGCCGATCCGGCCCATCCACCAGATGCACCCGCAGCGCGCCCCGAGCCGTGCCGGGAAAGAGCACCCAGTCGATCGTGGTGCGCAACCCCGAGAACGAGACCGGTGCGATGCGTCGGCGATAGGTGAAGGAGACCGGTGCGAGCGACACACCGGGCCGCAGTCCGCGGACGGCACGGGCCAGTGGCACCCGACGGTGTGGATAGCCGCTGCGCAACTCGGTGCGCACCGCACGGGCGAACTCGTCGAACGACATCCCCGGCTGGGGCGTGGTCACCACGGGCAGCTCATTGACGTACGCGCCGATCCGCTCGGCCTCTTCCGGGCCGCGGGTGCCGAGGTCGACGGCGATCGCCGGGTGCTCGTTGCCGTAGCGCAGCAGCAGGGTGTGCACCGCGGTCAGCAGCAGTTCGAACAGGGTGACACCGAGCTTGTCGGCGGTCACGATCAGCTCGGCACGGAGCTCCGTCGGTAGGTCGAAGGCCACGGCCGCACCAGGCCCGACACCGTCCGGGAGCTCGGTCAGTCCGGGCAGCAGTACCTCGCCATCAGGCAGTCGTCTGTCGGACCAGTGGGCCTTGGCCGCGGCGAGCGCATCAGGACCCGGTTCGACCTGGTCGGACGAGTCCAACGAGGGGAGTGGAACAAGAGGGGCGCCCGTACCCGTGCGGTGGGCGTAGCAGGCCGCCAGATCGTGCAGGAACACATCGGTCGAAGTGCCGTCGAAGACGATGTGATGCACCACCACCAGCAGGGTGGCATGGGATTCGTCGATGCGCAGAAGGGCGAAGCGGGCCGGGGGCCCCGCCGCGAGGTCGAACGGTTCGGCGCTGAGCCTTGCGAGCTCCGAGGGCAGCCGCTCGGGCGTCGACTGATGCATCGTCAGCTCAGGTGGTGGGCCTGCCGTGAGCACCGGCAGTCCGTGCTCCTCCTGCACGGTCATCGCCAGGGCAGGATGCCGGCCGGCGAGGTCCGCACAGGCAGCGGCCAGCGCCGATTCGTCCAAGGCGCCCTCGAAGTGGACGGCGAACGGCATGTGGTGGACGGAACCGAGCGGAGCGAGCCGCTCATTGACCCAGATGCCCTGCTGGGCAGGGCCGGTGGGGATACTGATCACAAGGATTCCTCAGTCTGTCCGGCGTCGGTACGGGCGTGGCAGCACATGGGGGATCGCAGGGCCGGGCCGGGGCGTCGAGACATGACGCCCCCGCACAGTGGGCCGAGCGTGGCGGCACTCAGTGGCCGGCTGTGACCAGCGCGACCGTGAATTCGGCGGCCAGAGCGGCGATGTCATCCCGCTCGAACGCCAGTGAGTTGAACTGGATCCAACAGCTCAGGCCACCGTCCGGTTGCTCGACGGCGGTCAGCTCGGGAACTCCCAGGTCACCGCCGGGCAGCGGCCAGGGAACGGTGGTGCCGCGCGGCACCACCCACGGCTCGCAGAGCAGGCCGGGCAGATGGGCGTCGGCGGCCCAGTTCTCGTATCGCAACCAGGCGGGGAACGCCACCACCGACGGTTTGAACTCGGCGTACGGGTAGAGCTGGTGATCGAGTGCTCCGGTGGCGGCCATCCGGACTCGTTCGGCCAGCTCGGCGAAGCCCGGTCCACCGGAACAGTCCACCCGCAGCAGCAGGGACTGCACCAGGCAGCCGACCACCCTCTGCGCCTCGGGCCTGGTCCTCCCGGGCACGGGAGTCATCAACACCAGGTCGCTTTGACCGCTACGGGCCGCCAGCAACCCGCTCCACAAGGCGGCGATCGCCATGAAGGGGGTCACCCCGAGCAACCCGGCCCGCTCCCGCAACCGGCCGGCGTCTCCGGCGTCGATGGTGAAGGGATGGGCAACCGTGTGGACCTGGTCGACGGCGCGTCGACCGGGGAAGGGTTCGAGCGCGGTCGGAGCACCTTCGAGCGCTGCGGCGAAATGACGGCGACCCGCGGCCCAACGGGAGTTGGTCCACCGCACCAGGTCCTGATACGGCATCGCGTGGTCGGGCAACCGTGGCGCCCGACCGCGTCGCAGTGCGTCATAGCCGAGTCCCAACTCATGCAGGAGTACACCGATCGACCAGCCGTCGGCCACCATGTGATGCACCGCCAGCAGCACGATGTGCTCCTCGGGGCCACGGCTGACCACCAGCAGTCGGGTCGTGGGGTCCTCGCCGAGATCGGTGAGCCTGTCCCGCTCGGCGATGAGGAGGGCGTTGACCTCCGCATCGGTGGCGTCGGGCGCGTCCACCAGCGCGATCCGGACCCTGGGCTCCTCGTCGAGCACGGTCCGTACGAGCCCTGGGACCTCGCCCGGCACCGGGACGAACCGGGTGCGCAGGGCCGGATGCCGCCGAACGAGGTCGGTCAGGGCCTCGCCGAGCGACTCCCGGTCCAATCGGTCGGTCACTCGGAAGAGCGCGGTCACCGCGCCCACGTCGCGCCCGGTCTCCTCGGCCATCCAGTCGAGGAAATTCTCCTGCTGACTGGTCAGGGGAACCTCATGCGGCTGGGTGCGCAACGCCCGGAGGAAGTCGGGTACCACCGCTGTCTCGGCACCTTCATCGGCGCTTGCCATCGGCTCCGTGGCCGCGGTCGCGTCCAACCACGCCGCTTGCGCCCGTAGCGAAGGGCGTCCGAAGACCAAGGTGGAACCCGCTTCGACCCCGAATCGGTTGGAGACGGCTGCCGCCAGTTGAACGGCCCGGAAGGAGTCACCGCCGAGTGCGAAGAACTCGTCGGCCACATCGCGCACCGGGCGTCCCAACACCTCCTGCCAGAGCTCTGCGAGCCCCCGTTCCGTGGCGGTGCGGGGCGTTTCGGCGCCCGGCCGCGCGGATGTGTCGGTGGGAGATGCCTCGGCGGCTTCGAAGAGCGGACGCAACTGCTGTTTGAGCACCTTTCCGGTGGCATTGCGCGGTAGGTCCGAGGCGATCAGCACCCGCACGGGAAGTTCGGGGCGGCTCAGCCGGGTACTGAGGAAAAGCCTCAGTGCATCGAGGTCAAGGCCGTGAGTGGCTGGCACCACCAGCGCCACGGGCACCGCACCCATCACGGGGTGCGGCAGGCCGAGCGCCGCCGCGTCCGCTACGTCCGGATGCTCGTGCAGAGCGTCCTCGATCCGCAGGGTGGAGACCTTGAGGGCACCGGACTTGATGACATCGCTCTCCCGGTCGACCAGATGCAGATAGCCGTCCTCGTCCAGGCGTCCGAGATCGCCCATCCGTACCCAGCCGTCGCGGAAGACGCCAGCCCCACCGGCGGGGGCCCCGACATAGCTGCGTGCGGGGCCCGGCTGCCGCAGCCAGACGTCACCGACCCCTTCGACCGGCACTTCGTTGCCCGCCGCATCGAGGATCCGTAGGTCCCCCGGATCGGTCGGGCGGCCCACCGAACCGGGTCTGGCCAGGTCCACCACCATGGAGAGCTGTGCGGGCACGGCTTCCGCCGAGGTGTACACATTGACGACCGTCGCCTTCGGCAACGCCTCGACCAATGCGTGGGCGACGGGCGCGGGCAGTGCGGCGGCGGATGAACTGAGCAGCAGTACGCTCGAAAGGTCCCGACGCGAGGGCACATCGGAGTTCAACAGCTCGATGGCCATCGACGGCACGAGGAAGGCGGTACCGATCCGCAGTTCCTCCACGGCCCGACCGAACTCCTCGGCGTCGAAGCGCGGCAGGACCACGGTGGTGGGAGCTCCGGTGAGGGCGCCCAACAGCATCATCTGACCCGCGTTGGTACCGATGGGAAAGGCATGAATCGCGTGACGCGAGTGCGCATAGGGGCGTGGGCGTGGGTTCAAACGTTGCCCGGCGGTGAGGTTGGCGTGTGAGGCGAGGACGCCCTTCGTTGTGCCGGTGGTTCCCGAGGTGCCGATGATCTGGGCGGGATCCTCGGGGGCCGGGCGGGACGGGGGCTCGGTGTCATCGAGGCCGCTCCCCGCCAGGTCGACGAGTTCGGCGAGGTCCGCGGGTTGGGCGAGGACATGATCCGATGTGCCGGGTAGCCCGGGCAGTTCCGTGCCGCGCAGTACTGCGGTCGCCCCACAGAGTTCGACGAGCCGCCCAGCCTCCTGTTCGGCGAGGTCGGCGCGCAGCGGCAAGGCCACAGCGCCGGCGTAGTGAACGGCCAGGTATGCCACCGCGTACTGGTCCCACGCCTGATCGATGAAGCGCAGGGCGACCACACCGCCCGGTCGTACGCCCGCGGACGCCAGACCCCGAGCGGCCTGGATCGCCCGGTGACGCCAGGCGCCGTAGGTGAGGAGGCCGCCGCCGCACACCTGGATGGCGATGGTGTCAGGCTGGTTCGCAGCTCGCGAATCCAGCAGGTCCGGGACGGTCAACCGAGCTGACGATGCGTTGATGATGCCCTCCATGAGCGTTTGTGGGCTGGGGAGTTGGCCTACAAGGGGGAGGTACTGAAGACGGGCATGGGCATAGCGCGCAACCCTCGCACTTGGATATGGTCTGGACCATTCGGCGGGGCACGCGAACAATAGCGCGCCTCTGTCGTACTTGTGACGCCTTAGTGGAGAGTTCGTGGAAATCGGTGGTGTGGGCCCGTGAACCGGCCACCGCCCACCGAGTCCGGCTCCCTTCGCAACATCCCACGTCAGAGCGGGTAGGAGCAGGCAACGCGGGCCGCTCGACGGGCTCGTGGTCGCGGGGAGCACTCAGCTGCCTGCCGGTGCCCCTCTCACCGGCGCCGGCCAAGCGAGCCTCAGCTCTCGAAGGCGTTCGCATGATGTTCACGACCTGAAACACCTCGACTCAGTACCAGCAACACCACCCAACGGCGCCGCCCGGCTGCCGCGCTCCGGGGCCGAGAGTCCGGTGCTCGGGCGGCCCCGAACCACACCCCGACGAACCTCATCCGGCCCAACGGGCGCATCGACCGCCCAGGCCAGCGAGTAGGGAGAACGCATGTTGTACGCGGGAATCGCCTGGACCGCCGACGGCTATGTCGTCGAAGTCATCGACGACACCGGGAACCGCACGAGGCCCGCGGCACGGTGGGGCGCCGAGCGAGTACCCGAGTTGACTGAGTGGCTCGGTGCGCTGGGAGGTGCGTCCGGGCAGCCGTGCGCCATCGTCCTGGAGAGCACCAACGGACTCGTGGACGGGCTGCTGACGGCCGCCGGGCTCGACGTCCACCGCGCCGACCCCTGGGTCCTGCCCCCGCGCCCCGCGTTCGGTTCGGTCCCGGCGATCGCCCTGGCGGAACAGGCCAGGACCAATCTCGCCTCCCTGTCCCCCCTGACGGCGGCGGGCGGCGGGCAGACCGGGCGGGACTCGGACTACCACGGCGGCATCCAACGCAGTGCTCCGATCGAGGCGGAGCTGACACGGTCGGGCCGCTTCTTCCGGCACGGCCCCCGGGACCGCCAGGAGGTCGCCCTCACCTTCGACGACGGGCCCGACCCCCTCTTCACCCGCCAGGTACTGGAGATCCTGGACCGCTATCAGGTGCGCGCCACCTTCTTCTGCGTCGGCCTGCACATCAATGCCCTCCCCGACGAGGTGCGACGCATCACCGACGCCGGGCACAGCCTCGGCAACCACACCTGGTCGCACCCCTTCCTGCCTGATCTGACCAGCTCACAGTTCCGACTCCAGATCGAGCGGACCAGCGAGGCGTTCGAGAAATCCGTCGGTGAGGTGCCGACGCTCTTCCGCCCGCCGTACGGTGCTCGCACGCCGGATGCGCTGGGCGAACTGATCTCGGACGGCCCCGCCGTCGCCCTCTGGGACGTCGACTCCTGGGACTGGGCTCGACAGGGTCCGGAAAAGATCGCCAACACCGTTCTCGACCACGCACAACCCGGGTCGATGATCCTCATGCACGACGGGGGAGGGGACCGTCGGGAGAGCGTGGCAGCACTGCCCACGGTGATCGAAGGGCTCCTGGAACGGGACCTCCGCTTTGTGTCGGCACAGGACCTGTTGAGCCCGCCCCAACCGTAGGGAGCACGGCACCACCGCACTTGCCAGCCCACTCCCGCAACAGGGTTCACACGCGATCGTGGCGGTGACGAGTTCCATGACTTGGCTCGTCATAGCGAAGCCGGAAGGTGGGTAGGAGCCGGGCGGCGAGGCGGCTCCCACCCGTCGACAGCACCTTCGCGGGGCGCAACTCGGGGGCGCCCGTTGTGGCGCGAAGCACCCGAGGTACCTCTTCCCCAGCCCGTCCGGGGAGAACGCTTCGAAGAAATTCCCCGAACCCGCCTAAGAAATCCGCCTCCTGAGTGCCCTAGAAGGATAGGACGTCGCATCCGGCTGCGTCCGTCCCAGCAAGGAGCCGGCATGACATCAGAAGCCCTGTACATCGCGGTGCTGCCCATCGCGGTAGCGGCACTGCACCTGGTGAGGGAAGGAATGCGGCGGTACACAGCGCGGATGACGGAACAGTCGCGTACCGAAACGCTCGTACGACTGATGGCGCACTGCGGCCCGGATGCCCTGCTCATCGACCGTAGGTCCGACGGTGCGGTGCTCACGGTCCGCTCGGGAGCCGTCGCATCCGATGACAGCGGCGCCCACCGGATCTCGGTTGGACCAGGGACAGGTGAGGGGCGTGTCTGATCTGCCCGATCTGCCTCCCGGGGACCGCGCTGCCGCCCCCATCCCCGAGGCCGCCTATGCCTTCTACGCGACCCACTTCACCAAACTCGCCTTCCGGGGGTCGATCATGCTGAGGGTCAGCGAGCAGGAGGCCGAGGACGCCGCGGCTTTCGCCTGCATGGAACTGCTGACCCGCTGGAGCACGGTTGCCCAGCCATACGCTTGGGCGGAGAAGGCCATGATCCGCAAGATCGTCCGCGATCGTCGCCATCGGCTGCGCTGGCGCCCCTGGCGACTGTCGGATTCCCAGGCCGACCTGGAGATTCCGCTGCCGCTCCACTGCCCGGTCGACGAACAGAACCAGGTCCGCGATGTATTCGTCGCTCTGCGGCAACTGAAACTGCGGGAACAACAGGTCATGGTGCTGCTCGTGTACGGGTACGAGCGCGCGGAGATCGCCGAGCTCCTGGGCATCACCACCAACTACGTCTACGTGATCATCTGCGAGGCACGGGAGAAACTGCGCTTCCTCCTGGGCCAGGAGACACATCCGGTCTCCCTGGGCGATGGCTTGGACTCGGTGCGCCGCGACGATCCGGTACTGGTCCTCATGCGCAAGGCCCTCGGTTGGCTCCATCTGGGCCTGGAAGCGAAACACCAGGCCGAACGAAGGGAGGGGCGCCGGTGAGCCATCGAATCCGACTGGTGTTCGTGGCTGCCCTCCTCTTGAGCTTCTACGCGGTCATGGCCGTTGCCGTACTCAGCTGGCTGGCTCTGGTAGTGCTCATCTTCTACAGTGCCGGCTTCGATGGGGCGACCACGTTCCCCGTCCCGAGCTTCCTCTTCTGCGCGGGGACCGCCGTACTGGTCTATGCGCTGGTCGATGCGACATGCCGCTCGCTCTTCCTGGTGGGAGGGGAGGGCACATGGCTGTCTCCCCGCGAGGCCCCGGAGCTCGACCACATCGTGAAGGAGGTGGCCAACGAGTTCCGCATCAGCGAGCCCCTGCACCTTCGGCTCACATCGTCGATGTCCGCGGAACTGGTGGACGAGGACAATCGGTTCCTGGGACTGGTGGCGGGAAACCGGGTCCTGTCGATCGGCGCCCCGCTGTTGGCCGTTCTCTCAACGGACCAGGTCCGCGCGGTGGTCGCACATGAGCTCGCCCACCTGTCACTGCGACACGATCGCGTCCGAGCCTTCACCGCCCGTCTGGAGGTCAGTCTGACGGTCGCGCGTGAATCCCTGGTTCGCTTTGGGAGGGCGAACGGCCTGGTCGCCCGATACACGGGCTTGCCCCAGCTACTGATCGGCGCCTACATCCGACTGTTCCGCTGGCTCGTCCAACCCATCCGGAGAAGGCAGGAGTTCGAAGCCGATCAGGCGGCTGCCTCGATCTGCACCGCACCCCTCCTCGCCGAGGCCCTTTGCCAACGAGCCTTGGCCGAAACGCTCTGGGCACAGTTCCAACAGGTGTTTCTGGAGGCGCCTCCCGGCGGAGTGCTCCCAGCAGATCCCTTCCGGGGATTCGCCCACGCCGCGGCGGACCCCGAGATCCAGCACCGTATCCCCTCCCTGCGTGACGATGCGATCACCGCACCCGCCATGCGCACCGAATTCGGATCCTGGCATCCGGACCTGATGCACCGGTTACGGGACCTGGGCGGAGCACCAGCCGCGCTCCTCCCCGTTCGACCAGGTGCGACAGCCGCCCCGCACCTTTCCCACAGTGACATCGCCCGCCTCCTGCCCGCCTACCAGGGAGCGACCACGCTTCCCTGGAAGCCGTGGCTCCGTCGCTGGATCGATCAGCGCAGTGCCCATCTCGTGACCCCCCTCCTGGAAGCCGTCCGGGAGGTCTCACGGACTGCCACGCCCATCACGCTCCACCAGGTGCTCCACCTCGTGGCGGCGGGAGACCGTATGCCGCTTGCTCGCGCGCTGACCGCGTACCTGCCGGAGCCGCAAGTTGGCGCGGAGCCATTGGACCTCCTCGGGGAAGCGTTGCTCGCCCTGGTGAGGCGCCAATTGGGGGAGCGACCGCGATCCCCCTCCCTCCGGGAGATGGTGATGGAAGCTGTCGTGCAACCGAGTCAGTCCTCCCGTCTCACCCTCTATCTGGCAGACGTGGGCGTCGATCCGATGAGGCCCGTCGAAGGCTTCCACGGCCCCACCGGGCCGGGGCAGCAGGAGACGACGGAATCCGGCCCCGGCTTCAAGACGTTGAAGGTCGCCCCCGAACTGCCGGAGGCGGTGCAAGAGCTCGTCCCATGGGTTCGCAATGTCACCCTGACCGTCCTTGTCGTCGCTTCCACCGTGGGCGGTTTCATCTGGATGGGACGGGACGACGTCACCTACGAGGCCCCGTCCGGACAGGTCGTCTGGCCCCGTCCGTCAACCGCCCCGTTCGCTCCGGCGCCACCACTGGGACAGGCCACCGCGATGCCTTCGTGGTTCCGCGAGCCTCTCCACGACCCGCTCGCTCCGCGGCGCGACTACTCCATCCCCCTGCCGGTCCTTCCGTCGTCCAGACCGTTCGCCGATCTCACCCCATAGCGTGGAACACGCCGAGCCCTGTCGTACGAGAACCACGCTTCCCGCACGACAGGCTCTGACTGCCCTGACTGTCCTGACCGCGCGGACAGGTGGGGACAGGCGCGGAACGGTCCGGCAGGCACCCCTCACAAGACCGAGGTGTCCCGCTCACGACCCCGCGGTGATGCGCTCCAGGTGCTCGGCGTTGAACGCGTCGTAGAGGATGTCGGGATTACTGATCGGCCGCTCCTTCAGCGGCGGGATGTAGAGCGTCCCGACCTGGAGGCCGCGGGCCAGCAACTGGGCGAGCTCTCCCAGGGGGAAGGTCTCCTTCAGCGGCTCCAACAGCGCATAGGTGGAGCTGAGGACCATGGTGACCTCGTGGTCCGCCGGATACGTCCGCAGCAGGAAGTCCTGGAGCCGGCGGTATCGCTCGGCGTTGCCCCGCTTGGTGGTGTACATGGCAGTCTCCACGGCCGACACCTGCCACAACAGACAGGGCACCTCGGACTGCAACGGCCGTTCACGGGCCAGAAGATCGGTGGCCTCGTACATCTGGAGGCCGTGCGGACCCGGGTCGAGACTCAGATCGGTGATGATCGTGTCCAGCGCCGAGATGCCCGGCAGGACCCGCACCGTCAGCCCGAGCAGTGATGCCGCCTGCTCGATCAGATGGCTGGGGTACACATAGATCTTGGGATGCCCGTAGGTGGCGAAGCACACGGGGGAGTCGTCCACGGCTGCGTTCACGACCTCGGCCGCCATGGCCCGATAGGTGCGCAGCCGGTCGCCGCCCTCCTGGTAGTGGTCCAGCATGCTGCGCACATCGGGGCTCAGAGTCCTCAGGAACTCATCGATGCCGAACCCGGCATCCACGGTGAAGACCTTCTTGCTCAGGCGCACCGCCTGCTCGGCCTCGCGCGTGATCTGCTGGACGTTGCGGATACCGAGGCCGACGATGTAGATGTCGACCGGACGACGCACGCTGTGCTGGGCGGCGTTCACACGTACTCCATCAGTTCTTCGAGCTTGGCGCGCCGCTCGGAACCGCTCAGCGTCGCGATGGCCGCCACCAGGTCCCGGCGCTTTGCTTCCGCTTCCGGGCCCTTCGGCCCGCGGACCAGCTCCGAGAACGAGTGGTAGGTCAGATGCAGGGGTTCGGTGAGAGTGGTCGGCGGGAGTGTCAGGGATAGGTCTCCTCCGCCTGCGAGCGCGGGGACCAGATATCGGTACAGGTCCCAGTCGAGGCGCCGCAGGCTCTCCAGTTCCTCGGTGCTGAGCTCGTAGTCGGCAGCGGCGGTGTCGGGGTCGGTGCGTGCCAGTTCGGCGAAGGCCACGTCGCGTTGCGCATGCAGCAGCAGGTCCCTCATTGAGTGCGCGGTCATGTCGTCAATGTGGCCGTGCGGTCGCCCGGATGCGCGCAGGCGCGTCTGTGCACCCGGGCGAACTCCCTCCGATGGTGGACACCACATCCACTCTGGCTGTCACCCCGTCACCCCGCTGCTCAGGGCGCTGGCTCAGCCCGGTCGCCCCACCTTCGGGCCGCGTGTGCGCTGTCGTAGCCCCGTGGCCGACAGCACCAGACCCGTCAGCGCCATCATCAGCGGTACCACCAGAGCCACGCGGAAGGCGTCGAGGCCACCGCCCGCCCAGCCGTGGACGGCAGTCACAGCCGCAATGCCCACCGCAGCTCCGAACTGGGTGGCGGTGTGTAGCAGCCCTCCCGCGAGCCCCTGCTCCCCGGCCACGACGCCGTCCGTCGCCGCGATGGTGAGCGGGCCATAGGCCAAGGCGAAGGCCACGCCCGTCAGCAGGAGGGTCGGCAGCATCATCAGATACCCCGAGCCCAGTCCGAACCAGAGGAACAATGCGTACGCC
Organism: Streptomyces sp. NBC_00690; assembly: GCF_036226685.1. Lineage (NCBI taxonomy): Bacteria > Bacillati > Actinomycetota > Actinomycetes > Kitasatosporales > Streptomycetaceae > Streptomyces > Streptomyces sp. NBC_00690. The sequence goes on along the minus strand of NZ_CP109009.1, from coordinate 308,477 downwards.
ACGGTGGCGAGCAGGAAGCCGCTGAGGATCACCCGCGCATTTCCGTACCGTTCGACCAGTGGTGGGGTCACCGTCGGTGCCAGCAGCACATCGATGCCCGTCACCAGGAATGTCAAGGAGGTCTCCAGCGAGGACCAGCCGCGCATCTCCTGGAGGTAGAGCGTCACCATGAACTGGAAGCCCATGAAGCCGCCGAGCAGCAACAGTGCCCCGAGGTCCGCGCGGGCGACGGACGCCTGCCGGAGTATTCCCAGTCGTACGAGTGGTGAGGGGGACCGTTGCTCGATCCGGATGAAAAGTGCCGCCAGTAGTAGACCGGTGGCGAGTACGGCGATCGTCATGTGCCACTGCGCCAGCCCGTGTTCCAGGCGGACGATCCCGTACGTCAACAGCAGCATGGCCCCGGCCGCGGTCATCGCCCCGGGGAGGTCGAAGCCGCCCTGCCGCACCGGGGTAGTTCCGACGGGGATCAGCCGTACGGCCGAAAGGAGAATCATCCCGCCGAGCAGTACCGGCGCGTAGAAGACCCAGCGCCAACCGAGTTGGGTGAGCAGTCCACCGATCACCAGACCGATCGAGAAGCCCCCGGCCGCGGTGCCCGCGAAGATGAGGAGGGCGCGGTTGCGCTGTCGGCCCTCCGGGTAAGACGTGGTGATGATCGACATCGAGGCGGGTGTCATAAAGGCGGAGGCCACCCCCGTCACAAAGCGGGAGACGATCAGCATCCACCCCTCGGTCGCCAGTCCGCCGAGCGCCGAGAAGCCGATGAAGACGACGAGCCAGCTCAGAAACATCCGTCTGCGGCCGAGCAGGTCGGCGGCCCGTCCGCCGAGCAGGGTGAACCCCGCGTAGCCCAGTACGTATCCGCTGACCACCCAGGCCGCGGTACCCGTGGAGAGACCCAACTCCGCCCGGATCGTGGGGATCGCCACCGCGAGCATGGCGATGTCGATCCCCTCCAGGAAGATTGCCCCGCACAGGACCAGCAATAGGGCCCGGGAGCGCGCGGACATCTTTTCGACAGGGGCTAAGGCACCGCCCCCGGTCTCGGACGGCTTGCTGGAAGGCGCGCCCCGGTGATCAGCCGGCGCGGGGCGCTCGGCGGGGGAGGGTGGCAGGTCGGTAGACATGGAACGGCTCCGCGGAAGGGTGGCGGACAACAGGGAATCGGTTACCTGAAGGGTGGCCAGTTCCTTCTTGTAACTCCATCGATCCTGCGCGACGATGGACCGGTAGGGAAGGAGGCACTTTGAAGTCACCAAGTCACCGCCCGGTTACCGACTTCGACGACAGCGGGGACCCGGACCCCTTCCAGTGGGACACCCGTGAGGACTGCGAGGTCCGCCAGATCCTGGACCGGATCGCCGACAAGTGGTCCCTCCTGGTGATCGCACTGCTCGACAGCCGTGTCCTCCGTTTCACGGAGCTGCGCCGGGAGATCGACGGCATCAGCCAACGGATGCTGACGGTGACCCTGCGCCAGTTGGAGCGGGACGGGCTGGTCAGTCGTACGGTGCATCCGGTCGTTCCGCCCCGGGTGGAGTACGCGCTCACTCCGCTCGGCTGCACCCTCCACACCACGATTCGCTCGCTGGTCACCTGGACCGAGGAGCATCAGAACGAGATCGCGGGGGCCAGGGCCGCCTACGACGCACGAGTGGCCGGTGAAGCGGCCCAGCACACGGAAGGCGATGGACCGCAGCTCGCCGGGCGCGCGCACCCCTGACGGGGCGGCGTCGATGGGGCCTCTGCGCTGGGCGGTGCGCCGTGGGAGGGTTGTGCACTTCGGCGTTGCCCGTTGGTGTTCCCCGCCGGCCCGGGCGGTGTTTCCCGTGGGTCCGGGCGGTACAGCGGTGGACCGATGCGTTCAACGAGTGGGAACGCCTGCCACTCGACGCTCGCCACCGTTGTGCTCGCGCCAGGCCCGATAGACGTCGAGCGCATCGGGGCGGGGCTCGTGACGCATGGGGAGTCGACGCTGGTCGTAGGGCCGGGCGAACTCCTCGTAGAAGGAGTCCAGCTCGAAGTACTTGCGGTCGTCGACGTAGTAGGCGGAGTAGGCGCCGCGATCGGTGAGGAAGACCACCTCGTCGGGTGAGCAGTAGTACAGGGCGCCCAGGCACATCGGACAGGGATGGGCCAGTACGTAGATGGTGGTGCCGATGAGGTGCTCGGTGCCCAGTCGTGTGCACGCGTCGCGAATGGCCAGGACCTCGGCGTGTGCCGTCGGGTCGCCGGTCTGGGCCACCCGGTTGGGGCTCTCGGCGAGGATCTCGCCCTCGCGGACGATGACCGTCGCGAAGGGCCGGCCGCCCTCCTCCACATTGCGTCGGGCGAGATCGATGGTGTGTTGTGCGAAGTCCATGGTTCCTCCTTGGTACGGTCGGCCCCCTGTTGGGAAACGGGGTCGGGCAAGAGACATCGGGCCGGCCAGACGCTGCCCGGCCCGATGAAGTTGTGCTTCGTACGGGGTGGTCAGAACGGCTTGGTGGGGAGGTACTTGCCGTCCAGAGTGATCACCGCGCGCTCGCCGCCGTCGGGGTCGGCCACCTTCTGCACATCGAGCTTGAAGTTGATGGCGCTGATGATGCCGTCGCCGAACTGCTCGTGGACCAGGGCCTTGAGCGTGGTGCCGTAGACCTGGAGCATCTCGTAGAAGCGATAGATGGTGGGGTCCGTCGGAATTCCGCCGTCGATGGAGCCGCGCATCGGCACGGTCTGGAGCAGGAGAACGGCGTCCTCGTCCAGTCCCAGCACCTCGCCGACGGCGTGTGCGGCGTCCTTGGGCAGCGGGTGCTGGCCGAGCAGCGCGGCGGTGACGAAGGCCACCGACAGGCCAGTGGTGTCGGCGATCTGCTGCCAGGAGAGGTCCTTGCGGGTCTTCGCCTCGACTGCGGCGATCGTGAGCTGCTGACGGGCGGTGGGGTCGAACTGTGCGTGGATCATAAAGGGACTCCTTTGGAGGTGGACCTTCCCGGGAAGCCGGGAGGGCGTGGAGCGGGGTGAACGTGTCGGCGCGTGCCGGAGGTGCGAGTGGCGCACCGGGGTGATCAGACGACCGTGAGGGCGGCGGGCCGTTCCATGGCGGGGGTGGCGTCGTCGATTGCGCCGGTGGCGATGTCGAAGATCCAACCGTGCAGACGGACGGTTTCCCGGGCCAGTGCGCGTGCCACCGATGGATGGGTGGCGAGGTTCGCCAGCTGGGCGAGGACGTTCTCGCGGACCAGGGCGCTGACGTCGTTCTCGGCCGCGGGCTCCGTGCGGGCCCTGGACGCATCGGCGTGGCGCAGCCAGTCGGCGATGGAAGGCAGTGCGGTGAGGTCGTGGTGCTCGGCGAGCGCCGTCATGGCCCCGCAGGCGGAGTGGCCGCAGACGATGATGTCGCTGACCCCGAGCACGGCCACGGCGTACTCGATGCTGGCGGCGACACCGTCCACGCCGGAGGCGTAGGCGGGTACCAGGTTTCCGGCGGTGCGGATGACGAAGAGCTCACCCGGATCCTGTTGGGTGATCAGCTCGGGCACGACCCGGGCATCAGAGCAGCTGATGAACAGCGTGCTGGGTCGATGGGTGGTCGCGAGGTGCCGGAACAACTCCGCTCGGGCGGGGAAGACATCGTTGTGGAAGCGGCGGATTCCTTCGGTGAGGTGATGCATGGCCTGTTCTTCCTTCGGTTGGTTCGTCGGTGGGGGCCGACGTGGTCAACCATGCATGACCTGTGTCTATAGTGTCCAATATGTACTATAGATGACTTCCATAGATGCCATCTATATGGTGGTGGGTATGGGCCCTGAACTGCGTCATCTTCGGTATCTCCTGGCTGTCGCCGAACATGCCAGTTTCACCCGCGCCGCCGAGGACCTCCATATCTCGCAGCCGACGCTGTCCCAACAGATCAAGCAGTTGGAGAAGGTGTTGGGCGTTCAACTCCTCGACCGCAGCGGTCGAACCGTGCGCCTGACCGACGCCGGGGAGACCTACCTCCGCTATGCGCGCCGGGCCCTGCGCGACCTTGCCGCGGGCCGCAGGGCGGTACTCGACGTGCAGGACCTCACCCGTGGCCGGCTACGCCTGGCGATGACACCCACGTTCACGACGTACCTCATCGGTCCGCTCGTCGCCGAGTTCCACACCCATCACCCGGCCCTCACCATCGAGGTGCGCGAGATGACCCAGGACCGCATGGAATCCGGACTGCTGGCCGATGACATCGACCTCGGCATCGCGTTTCGCACCGACCATCTCGCAGGCATCGAGAGCACTCCGCTGTTCACCGAGAAGCTCAGTCTGGTGGTCGGACCACGGCATTCCGACACCGGTCGCACCGAGCCCTTGCCCGTCGAAGTGCTGACCGGGCACCCGCTCGCCCTTCTGAGTGACGACTTCGCCACCCGGGGCCACATCGACACCTACTTCCTTGCCGCGGGTGCCCGCCCGGTGGTTGCGGTGGAGGCCAACTCCATCAGCGCACTCATCGAGATCGTTCAGCGCACGGATCTGGCGACGGTTCTGCCCGACGCGCTCACCCACGGCCATGCCGCTCTCCACCCCATCGCCCTCACTCCGCCTCTGCCCGCCCGCACGGTCAGCCTGCTGCACCGCGACAGCGCGTACATCAGCGCGGCTGCACGCGCCTTCGCCTCGTTGGCGCACCGATGGGCCGCGGATCACCATCCACAGAGTGCCGACACCGACGGCTGATCAGGGGTCCGGCGTGCGGCGCGACGCAGGGTGTCCAGCCTCAATCTGCATCGGTGGCAATCGCGTCAGTGCTGTCGGCGGCATCGGCGGCATCGGCGGGACCGGGGATTTCGGCTTCCCAGCGCAGGAGGTCTCCCGGCTGGCATTCGAGCACCTCGCAGAGTGCGGCGAGAGTCGTGAACCGCACCGCTTTGGCGCGGCCGTTCTTGAGCACCGCCAGATTGGCGGGTGTGATGCCCACGCGTTCTGCGAGTTCGCCCACGGACATCTTCCGTTTGGCCAACATCACATCGATGTCAACGGCGATCGGCATCAGATCACCTCGGACAGTTCGGCCTGCAACTGGGCCGCCTCGACGTCACGTGCGACGGCCTGGGCGAGCAGCATCCGCAGGATGAGCACGATGAGCGCGATCCCTTGGAGCGCCAGGGCCGCCCCGCACACCAGGAGGACGATGCCCGGAGAAACGGCCTCCCCCGGGGCCAGGAGAACCGCGAGCACACACAACAGGATGGAGGCCGTCACGAACGCACCGATCACCCCGTGCACATAGCGGAAGGCGGCGGGGGAGAAGACGGTGCCGCGACGCACCATCGTCACCAGTCGCCACACGCAGAAGAGAACCACCTGAACCGTCGTGACACCGAGGACCGCGATCACCAGGCACGGGGTGCGCAGATGGGTGAGGTCCGCGTCGAGCTCCTCCAGATCGACGGCCAGCAGTGGCACCATCACCGTTTCCACGAACACTGAGCCGGCGAGCAGCGTCACGATCACGACGCGTAGCGCAAGCACGGTCACCTTCCCCATGGCCCCTCCCTCGGTTGAGTAACGATGGAAATCTATCGATTAACGATATGTGTGGCAAGGCTTGCGGCGTTCGATCGGGGGAGTTGGGCGTCGGTCGTGCTCCTGAACCCGGTCTTGGCCTCAGCCTGCTGGCTGTTGCGTCATGGCAGTCCTGGTCCGCGGGTTAACGGCCGATCCATTCGTTCGTGGATCAACGGATGGCTTGGCAGACTGCCGTCATGAGCAACTCGTACGCACAAGCGGTGCTGAGGACGGCGGACCTTGCCGAGGTACTGCGAGTCGCAGATCAGCTGATCGACCTCGCCGATACCCGGCAACTCGAAGTGGATTTCGAAGCAGTGGTTCACCGAGCCGATGAGCTGGAGCGGTTGGCCAAGGTGATGCCGGACGCCAACTGGTGGCCGCGTGGGCCGGGGCGGTCCGGCTCCTCGCGCGACGGTGACTCTGCCTTCGAGTGTCTCCCGGTTGTTCTGAGTCGGTGGACGATGCCGCCGGAAGCGGTGGAGGGCTTCTTGGCCGCGGTGGGGGATGTTCCGGCCATGGTGCGCTGGGACTTCAGCGGCTGGCCCGAAGCGCCTGAGATCGGCCTCGGCTATGGCGGCACCCGAGGCGCCTACCTGACGGTCTGTCTGAACGCCCGCGACCTCTACCTTGAGGATCCTGCGATGGACCACACGGTGTACGTCCATGTGAAGCAGGCCGAAGCCCACCGCGCTCCGTGGCTGGCAGCGCAAGTCGGTCTCCAGGTCATGGGCGAGTTGGAGATGGCTCCCCTGTGAGACCAGCACTCTTCGTCGCGATCATGGCCTGGTCATGACGCGGTGCGATGTTTCCGGGGCGGCGGCCTAGGGGCTTGTGTTGCTGGTGGGATTGGCCGGGTGCGCGAACAGCGTGTCGCTATCCCCGCGCCTGCGGATCGCAGGAGGGCTCGCGGGCTGGCGTCTTCGATACCAAGGCGATTCGAACCGTATGCCTTGCCCTTGCATGTCGAAGGCGCCGCTCGTTGCGCGGGCACGCTGGGGGAAATCTCCATGGCCCGGACCGGTGAGCCGGCCCGGGCCCGCATTCGAGACGATCAGTAGCGGTAAGTGTTGGCGTTGCTGAACGAGAAGCCGAGTGCACTGAGCGGGGCCGCGACCGTCCCGAGGGCGCTGTGACCGAAGGCCGTTGCTCCGGTCGCGACCGGGCCGGACCTCGACCCCTTGAGGACCCACACCGAACCAGCGCCCTGATCCTCGCCGGTTCCACCGACGACCAGCTCAGCGCGGCCATCTCCGGTCAGATCGATCAGCGAGGTGGAGAAGCCAAAGGCGTCGTTCGGCTCGGAGATCCCCGGCACCCCTGCGGTGTTCTGGGTGAAGAGCTTGGCCCCGGTGGTGCTGGGGCCCGTTGCGCCACCTCGAAGGACCACGACGGCCCCAGCGGCCTGGACGGTACCCACCTTCTTGCCCGGCAGGCCCGTCGCGATGTCCGCATAGCCGTCGCCGTTGACGTCGGACACCGACACTCCCGAACCGAAGTAGTCACGGTATGCGGCCGTACCCGGCACGCCCTTGGTGTTCTGGCTGAGGACCACGAGCCTCGACACAACCGGGCCGCTCGCCGAGCCGGGGAAGAAGATGATCCTGCCGCCCTTCCCCCCGTCCATGTCGGTCTCCCGGAAGTCGTCCCGTCCGACGACGACGTCGGCGTAGCCGTCCCGGTTGACGTCCCCGACGTCGACGTTGTCGCCGCCCGGAGTGGTTCGATCGTTGATGTGCTTCCTGAGGACCCGCGCGGTGTGGGCGAGCCCCTTGGCGGTCCCCATCCACACGGCGGTCTCCGGATGCTCGTACAGATCGGGGTTGTAGCGTGCGGCGACGAGGTCCGTACGGCCGTCACGGTTCACGTCCCCGGCGGCCAGATCGGTGATCCGCTCGCCGTCGTTCACGATGAGCGTGGTCGCGGCCGGGGAGCCGTCCCTCGTGAACGGACCGAGCAGAACCCGCACCTGGCTCTGGTCGTTCGTGGTGGCTATGTCCTGGTCGCCGTCACCGTCGAAATCGCCCACGGCAAGTGACTTGCCGAGCAGTGCGTGGGGCCCGGAGCCGCTCAGCAGCGTCGCACCGCCGGAGAGCCCCTTCGGCCCTCCCCAGAGCACGGAGACCGAACCGGCCTCCTTCCGCGAGCCAGGGCTGTCCTTGGATGCTCCCACGACAAGCTCGGCGTGGCCGTCCCGGTCGAGGTCTCCGCTTGCCAGCGCCGCGCCGAACTGATCGCCAGCCGCAGCAGTCCCGGGGATGCCGGGCGAGTCCTGGTGGAACACCTGAGTGCGCGCCGTGACCGGCTTGGTCTTCGATCCGTACAACACCGACACATGGCCGGCCTTCACCCGCTTGCCCGCATTCCCGCCCGGTGCGGCGACGGCAAGGTCACGGATGCCGTCACCGTTGAAGTCGTTCGCGGCGGCCTTCTTCGGTGTGGCTGGACGAGCGTCGGTGGGAGCGGCGATCACCAGCGGCGCCGTCAGCGCCGCGACGGCCATGACCGCGACGGCGAGTGCCGGGCCACGGCTCAGTTGGTGGGGGGTCATGATCAACCTCTCGGAGGTGCGGGCCGGCGAGCGCGGAGCGGCCGGGCACCTGACAGGATCCGCCGGTGCAACCGGTCTGACTCGTGGCGCTTGGAAATGGTTGTGCATTGCAGGCTGCCGAACAGCCGCTAGAGAAAAAGGAGTTCGGGGCAGGCCGGCGAAGGACCATGGACGGCGAACCGCCCGAATTTCTAGCTGCCTTCCGTGTCGAGCGGGCTTCCCGCGGCGTCGATGACCTCGTTCAAGACCCCGCGGGACAGAGCCAACTCGGCGATCAGACGATCGATGCGGTCGCGCTCGGCCATCAGTTCGCTGACCAGGCGCTTCGTCGCGTACTCATTGGGACCGCCGTCGACGTCTCTCATACAGGGCAGGAGTTGGGCGATCTTCTTGCTGTTCAGCCCCGCGGCGTAGAGCGCCTGTATGCGAACAACACGGTCGACCGCCCAGTCCCCGTAATCCCGGTGGCCACCCGGAGTCCGCTCCGCGCGGAGCAGACCCTGTTGCTCGTAGTAGCGCAGAGAGCGCTCGCTCACGCCGCTCCGGCGCGCCAACTCGCCGATCCGCATCGCCGCCCCCATCGCTTGCCGGCCTTGAACCTGACACCTGTGTCACTTTCTACCGTACGGGCATGACAAACACACCGGTGACTTCCCGACTCCTCGAACCGGCCACTCTGGGCCGGCTGAACCTCCCGAACCGCCTGGTGATGGCGCCGCTGACCCGCAACCGGGCCGGCGCCGACGGGGTCCCCGGCACGCTCATGAGCACCTACTACGCGCAGCGCGCCGGTGCCGGGCTGATCATTGCCGAGGCCGCCGCCCCCAACCCCGTCGGTCAGACCTACCCCAACATTCCCGCGATCCACAACGCAGCCCAAGTGGCCGGTTGGCGACGGGTCACCGAGGCGGTGCGGCAGGCCGGCGGGCGCATGTTCCTCCAACTGCAACACGGGGGCCGGGTGGGACACCCGGACAACAGCGGACTGGTCCCGATCGCTCCGTCCCCCATCCCACTCCCGGAGACCATTCACACCCCGAGTGGTAAGCAGCCGTCGGTGGTGCCTCGGGAAATGTCCGTGCACGACATCCAGTCGACCATCGCGGACTTCGCCGCTGCCGCACGCAACGCCATCGCCGCCGGCTTCGAAGGCGTCGAGGTCCACGCGGCGAACGGACACCTGCTGCACCAGTTCATGGCATCGAACAGCAACCGGCGCAACGATGCGTACGGTGGCTCCGTCGAGCACCGCATTCGCTTCGCCGTCGAGGTCGTCCGGGCGGTCGCGCAGGCCATCGGTCCGCAGCGGGTGGGTGTGCGGATCTCCCCCGGAGGTGTTTTCAACGGGGTACGGGAGGACGACACCGAGGCGCTCTACCCGGCTCTGGTCAAGGCACTCGACGGAATTGATTCGGGGCGGGGTGAACCAGCCCGCATCGAAGACCGCTCGGGCAGCACCACCACAGCCGGGTCCAACCTCGCCTACCTCCACATCGTGTTCGCCGATCCGGACCAACCACTGTTCGCGCGTATCCGGGAGTTTTGGTCGAGCACACTGATCGCCAATCCGGCACTCGGGTGGGGTGGGCCGTTCCCCGTGGACGGCGGGCGAGCGGCGGGCGAACGTCTACTGGAAGCCGGTGCGGACCTCATCGCGCTGGGCCGCGCCTTCCTCGCCAACCCTGACCTGGTCGAGCGGGTGCGGGCCGGAGCACCGCTGAATGCGCCGCGCGACGAGTACTTCATGTACACGGGCGGGGCGACCGGATACACCGATTACCCGACGCTCACCGCCGCACAGCGGCGGATCGACACGGCCTGCTCGCAGGCCCCCGTATGACGGTGGGCGCCTGAGGGGTCGGCGGGCCCGACGGCCCAAGGCGCTCCCGGGCGGGGCACTGTTGCGACCCGACCCGACCCGACCCGACCCGACCCGACCCCGAGCCCGCCCGCGGAGCCGGGGGCGGTGAGCGTCACGGATGCCCCTTGCACCCCGTCGGCACACCCCGTCGGCACACCCCGTCGGCACACCCCGACGGCACGTCCCGACGGCACGTCCCGACGGCACGTCCCGATGGCACGTCCCGACGGCACGTCCCGTCGACACGGCTCCACGACGTCCGCCGCGATGCGCCTTCGAACTCGCCCGCCCGCCGGCCGATGGCCACCGAGTAGCCTTCCCAGATGATCGATGACTGGCGGCGGGACCGGATCGGAAGTGCTCTGCGCAGTGAGAACCCCACGGTGCTGCGGCGCTTGAACGCCGGCTTCGCGGTGATCGGCGATGTGCAGTTCCTCCCGGGCTACTCGGTGCTCCTGACGGACGATCCGCGGGTGGAGAGATTGTCCGACCTGCCCCGGGACAGGCGGCTCGCCTTCCTGTCCGACATGGATCACCTGGGAGAAGCAGTCGAGCGGGCCGCCCGTCGCACGGATCCGACCTTCCGAAGGGTGAACCTGGAGATCCTCGGCAACACCGACGGCTTCCTGCACGCACACATATGGCCTCGGTTCGCATGGGAGCCACCCGACTTGGTCGTTTCACCGGTGTGGCACTACCCCCGCGACAGATGGGCCGACGAGGAGTACGCACTTGGTCCACAGCACGACCCGTTGCGGACGGCGATTGGCGAAGAACTGGACCGTTTGCGTTCCATGAACTGACCGTGGGCAGACCACCCCCGACCATCCCCAGCACCCGGGGTCGGCGAACTCGACGCGTTGGACGACCTTGCGGATCAGCATGCGGGCTTCCGACCGATCAAGGCAGACTGAACCTGCGCGCGAGGAATTCCATGGGTGAGGTGAGGGGGCCTGAGGTGAGGGGACCGGATGTCTTTGGCTCCTCCGTGGAGAACACCGGCCTCATTGTCGAGGTTGCCTCATGACGAGCCAGCACGGTGTGGACCTCTTCGTCAACTACCGCACCGCCGACACCGGATACGGGGCGGCAGCCTGCTACGAGCTGCTTTCTGACGCCTTCGGCGCGGCACGTGTCTTCCGGGACTGCGTCACCATGCTGCCCGGAGAGCCCTACCCGGACGCGATTCGCGCGGCCATGGAGCAGACACGGATCCTGCTCGTCCTCATCGGCCCGGACTGGTTCGCCGAAGCCCCGGACAGCGGTCGGCGCCTGGTGGACCGTGAGGACGACTGGGTACGACGCGAGATCCGTCGTGCCTTCGAACGTGGCATCCCCGTGGTGCAGGTGCTGCTCGACGGTGCGGAACCCGTGGATGCGGCCCAACTCCCTGCGGATATAGCCAGATTGGCCCACAGTCAGGCCGCATACATCAGCCACCGGGCCCTGGGCGACGATGTACGGGTGCTGGCCGACAAGATCAGCACACTGGTACCGGAGTTGATGCTCCCGGACCTGTTCGAACCGCAGCGGCGGCTGCCCTCCGATCCACTGCCCAGCATGTTGCTCCAGGCCGACTACGGCGTGGTCGACTTCGAGCGGGCGGACGACGAACTCCCCCGTCTGGTGGACTGGCTGCTGGCCCCCGAGCGACTGTCCGCCCACCTTCTGACCGGGCCCGGCGGCCAGGGCAAGACCCGGCTCGGCCATCGACTCGTGGAGCTGATGAGGGCTGACGGCTGGGCCGCCGGGCTGCTCGATGACAGTGCGCCGCGGACCGTCCTCGACCGGATCCACGCACTCCGTGGCCCCCTCCTCATCGTCGTGGACTATGCGGAGGGCCGCACCGAACAACTCGCCGACGTCACGTCCCAACTGATCGCCCGACCGGCCGAGCACGGCCCGTCACGTCTTCTGCTGCTCGCCAGATCGTCGGGCGTGTGGCCACATCTACTCCGCCGCCACCGCGACGATCGTGTCTCGCTCTTCTTCACGGACCTCACCGAGCGCGAGCTGCCTTCGGTGGTCGCTGCGCCCGACACCCGGCCCGCCGAGTACGCCCGCGCCCTGCATGCCTTCGCGGCCCGACTGGACCTGCCGACACCGGTGACCTCACCGCCCGGAGATCTCACCACCGCACACTACGACCGAGTCCTGGACGTGCACGCCGCAGCACTGGCCGCACTCCTCGACCAGACAGCGCCCGGAACTTTGCCCGCCCGCCGTGACCCACTGCTGCGGGTCCTCGACCACGAGCGGCGGTACTGGACCTCGGCGGCACTGCCCCACGAGTTGCCCTCGCCAAGCCGGCTGCGCCACGACCAAGTGGTCTCCGCAGCGACACTGTTCACGGCGCCGAGCCCTGCCGACGCCCGAAGCCTCCTTCAAGCCCTCCCCACCTTCGACGGTGAAGGCCGCAACGTCGTGGCGCACTACCAGCGCTGGCTCGACGCCCTGTACAGCGGCCCGTCCGCTCTGAATCCCCTGCGGCCGGACCGGCTGGGCGAGGACCTGGTGGCGGCGACCCTCCTCGACCAGCCGGAGTTCGCCGAATGGTCGGCGCACGGCGTCGGAGACGTCCAGATCACCCGGGCCCTGACGGTGCTGGGCAGGGCAGCGCCACGACATCCCCAGGTGGCGGAGACGATGAAGGCGCTACTGGTCGGGGATCCAGCCGCGCGACTGCCACTGGCGATCGCCGTTGCCACACAACTCCAGGACACCGCTCTGGTGCGTGTGCTCAGCGAGGTGAGCGCCACCGCGGCCGGCGCGGGCGTCGACCTGGAGGACGCCGTCGTCGACCACCTACCCGACAGCAGCCTTGCCCTGGCCGCGTTCATGGTGGTCAGCACACGGGCAGCTCTCGACGCCGAACTGCGCAAGGAGGCACCCGACGCGGAGACCGTCGCCACACTGACGCACAACCTGTCCTGCCGGCTGACGGACGTGAACCAGAGCGATCAAGCGCTCACCCATGCGGCCCAAGCCGTTGAGATGTACTCCGAACTGGTCGCATCGGATGCGGACTTCACCCCGGAGTTGGGTCTGGCGCTGACCACCCTCGCCAACGCCTACGCCCGCTCCGGCTTCTTCGAAGACGGCCTGGACAAGGCAACGTGGAGTTGCACCCTGCTGAGCGAGGTCGTCGACACCACGCCCACTCATTGGCAGATCTACGCCACCGCGCTCACCACCCGGGGCAACCTCCTCAGTGATCTCGCACGACACTCGGAAGCGGTCGCCGTGCTGGAACACGCGGTGCGGCTGACCACGGTGCTCCATGACGAGGCCGCCGACGAGGACCGGGTGGAGTACCAGTTCCGGTTGGCGAGTGCACTGCAGAACCTCTCGGCCGCCCGAGCCGGCGCCGGTCGGCACCACGAGGGACTGGCCGCCGCCGAGGAGTCAGTACGGCTGTACCGGGAACTCGACGCCTTCAGCAGCGACAGATTCCGCCCTGCATGGGTAGAAGGAATGGGCAACCTCAGTGGTGCGCTGTCCGAGCTGGGGCGAGTACAGGATGCAGCCGATGTCGCGGCGGACGCGGTTCGTACGGCGCGCGAGCTCGTGGATCGCCACGGAGAGGGACACCTCTCCCTGCTGGCCGATGTGCTGAACAACAACGGAGCAGCACTCCGTCGCCTCGGCCGCCACGAGGAGGCCATCGAACAGCTCACCGCGACCGTCGACATCTGCCGGACCCTGGCGACCGTCTCACCGGGAACCCACCTCACCTCACTCGCCGGCGCGCTCCACAACCTCGGGGACTGTCTCCTCGACACCAGGCAGCTGTACCGGGCGTACGACGTGTACGACGAGTCGATCGACATCTACCGCAAGTTGGCCGAACCCCGCCCCGAAGCCAATGAGCCCGAACTCGTCGAATCCCTCCTCGCCCAGGCAGATGTCCTCCAGGAGTTGGAGGAGTACGAGGAAGCGTTCGCGCTCGCCGCTGAGGCCGCCGCCATCCTGCACCGGCTGGCCGCGAGTGGCCAGGCGGCCCTGCGGCATCAGCTGGCCAAGGCCCTGCACCTGCTGGCGCTGATCCACGACGACATGGGCCGGGTGTCGGAAGCCCTCGACTCAGTGGCGCGCGCCGCGGAACTCCTGGCCGAACTGTCCGACTCCGCAGCCGTGGACCTGCCCCATGTGCGACAAGAATGGGCGATCGTGTTGTACAGCCACGGGCGCATCCTGAGCGGCGACGGCAGCCCGGATCGTGCCGTCGAGCGGTTCAGGAAGGCGGCCGAGGTGTTGACGGAGGACGGTGAGGTCGCCGACCCCGAAACGCTGGGCATGGTGCTGCACAATCATGCCGAGTGCCTCAGCGAACTCGAATCCCACGAGGAAGCTCTGGGACGCATCGAGGAGGCGGTACGCGTCCGGCGCGGCCTGGACCAGAAGGTGCCCGCGAACCGTCTAGCCCTCTGCCAGTCGTTGAACAACCTCGCCGACACGCTCAAGGACAACCAACGAAACACCGAGGCCCTGCACTCGATCGAGGAGGCGGTGGAGTTGGCAGCCGCCCTGCGCGATGAGGACGAGGGGGAAACGCTCGTCTACACGCTCCTCACCCGGGCCTCACTGCGTACCGAAGACGATGCCTCCGCTGTCGCAGACCTGGTCCGGGCCTGGAGCGTTGCCCTGACCGCGCAGGACGACGACTTCCAAGCCCTCGTACGGGACGCTCTTGCCGAACTGGACGAACTCCGTCCGGACTCGGTCCGACAAGCCTGGCGAGCAACCACGGGCGAGCCGTATCCGCTGCCTCGCCCTTGACCACGTGCCCTCAGGTACGGAGCGTACGGGCCGGCCGACCGAGCCGGACGGGGACTCCAGGCGAATACAACACACTGACCGGTTCCCCCTGCGGTGCGGGCAACCCGGCCGCCGCCACCAGTTCGTCATGGCAGTCGATGAGCCGTGCCCGATACAGGGGCCAGCGCGGATGGTCGTTGGGCAGAAAGGCGACGCCGTCGGCAAGGGCGTTGTGCATCCCCCACCGGGCGGTCAGAAAGTGCTCCAGCTCCGTCGGCTCCTCGATGCGTTCGCCCTTCCGTATGGTCATCCGGCTGCTCGTCCCACGAGGTCCCGGCCAGCGCCGGACGCTGCTGTAGGCGAAGGTGTCACCCTCCGAGCGGACGGACATGCGCGACCACAAGTACGGCAACCGGAAGCCGGCCCTGCCCATGATCACCGGTATCAGCCTGGAGGCGTCCATCGAGCGGAACACCACACCGCGCCTTCCATCTGCGTCGACCGAGTACAGGCGTACGTTCGTCTCCGGGAAGGCACCGAAGTAGGGGATGCCAGGCAACCGGAACCAGCCCACCCGGTGCATACGGAAGGCCACCAGGCCGACATACGTGGTGCCGTCGAGGGTGTCGGGCACGGTTCCGGTCGGCAACAGCCCGGCAACGAGCGCCGGGTCCACGGCCCAGTGGACGAAGGCGAGGTCCAACCACGACTGGGTGAGCAGTGGACTTTCTATCGTCGCGGGGGCGTCCGGACTGACAGGCTCTGGGCGGTGTTCGGTGCTCGGCATGGGGTTGAGCATCGCAGAGCGACCGGACCGACCGGCCCACGGAGCGGCGAGGATTTCGACAGGGGTCATGAAGGGCAGTCAACCCCGTACCACTGACATCGCAGCAGCGTTGCCCACCTGGGTTGCGGACCCCACGCCGGATGGAACGCGGGGTCCGGTCCGGCTACGCCGAAGCCTTCTTCAATGCGGGTCCCAACTTCGCCAGCAGCAGGTCCGTCACGGCGGGGTTGGGCCCCAGCAGCATGCCCGACTCGTTGTAGTCGAGGAAGTGGAGGCTTCCACTGGTCGTCAGCTTGAGGGACGACACCACCGGCCGCTTGGCGAAGGCTTCCCCTGCCTTCTTGTCCGGCACCCCGAAGAACGCGATCTGGGCGTTGTCCAACAGATCCAGGTTCTCCTGCGAGAGTTGCGTCTTGCCGCCGGACTCGATACCCAGCTTCACCAGTGGTTCCGGCAGCTTCATCCCGAGCGCCCCGAAGAAGCGGGCGGTGGGCCCGTCGGCCGCGACGACGGCGTGGACCGTACCGCTGGCCTCCTGTCCGAACGCGTATCCCTTGCCCTTCAGCCCCGGGTGCGCAGCGGCGAAGTCGGCGAGTGACTTGTGCGACTTGGCAATGAGTTGCTCGGCCTTCTTCTCCTCCCCGAGCGCCTGACCGATGAGCGTGGTCAGCTCATCGCCCGAATCCTGGAGCAGCTTGTTCTTGTACGAGATGACGGGCGCGATCGCCGACAACTTCTTGTAGGCGCTGCCGTACCCGGGCTGTGCGGTCGTCATCAGGATGAGATCCGGCTTGAGTGCGAGGATCTTCTCCAGGTTCGGGTTGATGGCGTCGAGTGTCAGCACCTCGGATGAGAAGGCTGGTGAGACGCCCAACCAGTTGCCGTCGGTCGAAGAGGTGTTACGGGTTCCACCGACCACGGGAGCGCCGAGCGCCGCTGCTATCTGAGCATCGGCGAACCCGAGCACGACGACCCGCTCCGGCTTGCGGGGGATGGTGACTTTGCCCTGGCCATGGGTCAGGGCCAACGGGAATGCGCCCTGTTGCCCCTGGGTGTCCGAGGCTCCCTTCTCCCGGGGGGTGTCGGAATCACTGTCGGAGCAGCCGGTGAGGACGAGCCCTGCGACGGCGAGGGCCGTGACAGCGCGCATCAAGCGGGGGAGTGGGGACATGGGTGTGCCTCGTTTCGTGCGAAGTGTGGATTCCGGCGGTACCGGTGGAGTTTCAGGCGCGGCTCAGCGCCGGCTCGGTGATCGGGGGCATCGGCCGAAGGCTACGAGCGCCGGTGGGACGCAGAGGAGATCGTTGTGTTGTCGGGGTGGGCCGGGCGGCGGGCATGGTCGCGCTGCTCGGCGTGGGTCATGGCCGTGCACCTTCCTGTTCGCGGGTACGCGCGGTGCGCTCGCGGTCGCCGCGGATTCCGTTCTCGTACTCCTGCTCATGAAGCCGGGCATAGAGATGATCCGGCCAAAGAAACTTAGGTACACCTTACTTAATAGTGAAGTTGATTCGCAATTGCTCTTGTTCGCCGGATCGGGGCAGCCGGCCGCAGTGCGGCAAGGCCGTAGGTGCAAAAGACGGAGAGCATCTGGTCGCGTCCACGGGTTGACGCTCCGAGAGCACGCACATGGGGGGACCGGGCACTCTGTCGGATGAGACCGCCAGGAATGCCTTGCCTGCTCCTTGATGTGCCTCAGGGGGAGAACCGCCCCTCGTGCGGGCGGGCCGGGTGCCCGGACAACGCTCGCGCCGACTGCCGACTGCCGACTGCCGACTGCCGAGGCGCCGGGGGCTCAGCCGTGGGGGAGGATGACGGCGCGGCCCGTGATGTTGCCGGCGTGCAGTCGCTCGTAGGCGAGTGGCGCCTCGTCGATGCCGAACGTCTCGGTGTGTACGGAGAGCACGTCGTCCTGGGCGAGCGCGACGACTTCGGCCAGTTCAGTACGACCGCCCCAGTAGGGTGCGGTGACCGACGCCCCGTAGGGGACCTGGGCGAACCCCACCGGGACGGTGCCGCCCCCGATGCCGACGAGCTGGATGTCGGAGTCCATACCGGCCATGTCGGCTGCCATACGGCCGGTGAGGTCGATGCCCACGAAGTCGAAGACGGCCTGGGCGCCGTGGCCGTCGGTGAGTTCGCGCACGCGCGGGGCGGCATTCTCATCCGAAGGAAGCGCTTCGTGTGCGCCGACGCTCCGGGCCAATCGGAGCTTGTCCTCGGACACGTCGAGGGCGATGACCCGCGCAGGCGTGAGCACTCTCAGCAGTTGGATGGCGAGGTGCCCCAGACCGCCGGTGCCGATGACGACGGCGGTGGATCCGGGTACCAGCTTCGGTAGCGCACGACGGATCGCGTGATAGGGCGTCAGACCGGCGTCGGTCAGTGGCACCGTGGCCACCGGGTCTAGCCCGCCGATCGGCACCAGATGCCGTACATCATCGACGAGCATGTATTCCGCCATCGCGCCAGGTGAGCCGAGGCCCGGAGGGTGGATGCCCAGGGTGCGCGCATGTGGACAGTAGTTCTCCCGGCCGGATGCGCAGATCGGACAGACGCCACACCCCCACGGCCCGTACACGACGACCGCATCCCCGACCGTCACGCCGAACACTCCGCTGCCGAGCCCGGCCACCACACCGGCTCCCTCGTGCCCGAGGGTAAGGGGCAGCGGGAAGGCGATCCGCTCGGCGGGGAGCGACATCACCGCGATATCGGAGTGGCATACGCCGGCCGCGGTGACCTTCAATAGAATCTGACCGGGTCCCGGCTCCGGGGCCGGGATGTCGACGACCTCGGGATCCGCGCCGATCGCACGGTACTGAACTGCCTTCACGACGGTTCTCCCCTGCTGGTAGGGGGCAAATCCGAGGCCGATCGACCGCACGCGGTCCGTGCGATATGCCACCGGCCCACATCGAACGACGGTACGCCGGCTGCCGGAGCCCGGCCATCGGAGCCGGGGCCGGCCAGGCTCAGACCCGACGTACGATGCGGATCCGCCGCCGCACCGGTCACCGTGTTCACGCCGGGGGCACAGGGAACCGGCACACCCTGGACGATCAGGTGTGCCGGCTCGTTCCTTGGCCTCAGCCACTACTTCCAGACGGACAGCGTGTGCGGCGGGTACGGGGCGCACGTGAATTCGGTGATCAGCCAAATGCTGACCAGATGGTCGCCCGTAGCCTTGCACCGCTCGTACGTCGGATACGGACCGAAGGAAACCCAGTGGGCGGGCCCGGGTGCGGGCGCGGCTTGGGCTGCCGGAGCCGTCAGTAGTCCGGCGCTCACCAGAACCACGCTCACGCCTGCGGTGGAGAGCATTCTGCGTAAGGACATGACGATGCGCACTCCTTCTCGACCTCGGGACACCGGGGCTGGACCCCGGCGGCTGCACTGAAGCCTCCCGCTGCCCACCCCGAGGGACAACGGGAGGCGCACATTCCCATTGCGTTCTCGCGGTAGGGCCTTCGGGCCGAAAATGAACCGCGGGGGTAGGCCAGCAGGTCGATGCGCAGCCGGTCCGCGGGTATCGCGCGGGGCGGCATGCACGACGAGGGAGCCGTCGAACGGGAGGCGTTTGCAGGAAATGGGTTCATCGCGCGTTGACGCGTCCGCTGCGTCTGTCGGGCGGGTACCCGCCTGGTTGCGGCGGCTTCGCTCACGAGCGATGAGTTCCCGTCCTGGCGAGAGTCTCAGCTGGCGGGCAATGTGGTGGTGTACGAAGGAGGAACCGTGAAGAACGACGTCTGGTCGATGGTGCACGCGGAGCGGGCGGCGCTGATTGATGACCTCACCCGACTCGACGACGAGCAGTGGGGGGAGCCGTCCCTGTGTGACGGGTGGACCGTCCATGACGTGGTCGCCCATCTCGTTGATTCGGCCCGCACGACGCGCCTGGGCTTCGTCGTCGGTCTCGTCCGAGCCCGGTTCGACTTCGACCGCCAGAACGCGAGCGGTGTGGAACGCGAGCGCGGTGCCTCACCCCAGGAGACCTTGGAGCGGCTGCGGCAGGTCGCCGCACGGCGGTCGTCCCCGCCGGCACCCCTCGACAGCCGGCTCGTCGAGGAGGTCATCCACGGCGAGGACATCCGTAGACCCTTGGGCCTCACCCATGCCTACGCACAGGAGGCAGTCGTCAGGTCCCTACAGTTGCAGACTCGCACCCCAGCCTCCTTCGGCGGAGCCAAGGAACTCGTGGCCCGTGTGCGGCTCACCGCAGTGGACGCCGATGTGTCGATCGGAGCCGGTCCGGAAGTGAGCGGAACAGCGCTTTCACTGCTGCTGGCCGTCTCCGGGCGACGGGTGGCGCCGGACGAGCTCGCCGGGCCAGGCGCGGGCCTGCTCGCCATGCCGGTCTGATCTCCTTGCCTCCGAAGGAGCAGCACCGCCCGCTCGAAGGCGAGGCCACCCGATCGCAGAGCTTCCGACTGGGCCGAAGCATGCAGATCGAAGCTCCGCGACCGGGACCGCCCGAGCGTTCGCTACTGCTGCCCGGTCAACCTCTCGGGCCGCCGCAACGGCTGAACGCAGTGCATTTACTCCACATCGGGCGGCACCCGGGTGGCTTGGTGGTAGTACATTCGCCAGCCCGCTGTTCCGGCGCCCTCGCGCCAGATCGAACTGTGTCTCGTCCGGAGCGTGCCGAGCACGGTTTCGAACGTGAGGTGCACCAGACCCGGGGCGAGCGTCACCCCTGAAATGTCCGAGGGCCGATAGCGGGGACCCTCCGCCGAACTACCCGGATGATCGGGAAGCTCGGCGAGCAGCGCCTCACGGCTCCATCGTCGTCCCGACCCGCCGACCTCCACGAACTCCGGGTCGAGGAGCTGCCCCGCGAGTTCCGCCGAGGCGCGGATGTGCGGATCCATCAGCTGCAACTCACCCGCGATCGCGTGATGCACATCGTCCGTTTCGCCGTTCATACGGCCATCTCAGCGAGCCCGTGCCATCGCCGCAACCGAGTTCCGCCACCGCCGGACGGGTCCGAGTGCATGGTGCTCCGGATAGTGCGGGTCCTCCCGGAGCGGGTATCCGTGAATTTCGTGGGCCTTGGCCGCCGATTCCTGGCCGAACTCGAAGCGCGTGCCGCGCGGGACGGTCGACTCGTACTGAGACTGGACACCAACAGAGCACTCGATGCCGCGATTCGGCTCTACCACTTCTCCGGCTTCCAAGCGTTCCCTGCGTTCAACACCGAGCCGTACGCGCACCACTGGTTCGAGAAGCCGATCGGCACACGGACAGCGGGGTGATCCGGACTCCCGATGGGCAATCGTCCTTCCGGCTGTTCGAGATCTTCCACTCAGTGCCCGAGCTCAAAAGAACAGCGGCGCGGAGATCATCCCGTCTACCCTCGCTCCCCATGGATGTTGATGAGTACCTACTGCACGTGGTTGATGTCGAAGCGACCTGCTGGGAGGGGCAGCCTCCGCCCGGCCAGGTGAGCGAGATCATCGAGATCGGGCTCACCGTGGTTGACCTGCGCGCGGGCGAGCGCCTTGCGAAGCATCGGCTGCTGGTACGTCCGACCAGATCCGAAGTGAGCCCGTTCTGCACCGAGCTGACCGGGCTAACACAGACCGAGGTTGCCGGCGGCCAGACCTTCACCGAGGCATGCCGGGAACTGACCAAACAGCACGGTACGCGGTCGCTGCCCTGGGCCAGTTGGGGCGACTACGACCGGAACCAGTTCACCCGCCAGTGCCAACAGACGGGTACCGAGTACCCCTTCAATCAGCGTCACACCAATGCGAAGGTGGCCTTCACCGCCTCCTACGGACTGCGAAGACGCCCCGGAATGGCCCAGGCGCTCACACTGGCCGGACTCCCGCTGGAAGGTCGCCATCATCGTGGCGACGACGACGCCTGGAACATTGCTGCCCTGGTACTGGATGTGGCGGGGCGCGGACAGTGGCCCACTGGATAGGACCTGTTGAGTGACCGTCGACGGAGCGATGCGGGCGCCCAGTCGGCTGCGAAGACACTTCCCCCTGCGCGGGGGAAGCCGTGTGGAAGCCCGCAGGAGCGGGGGCGGGCGGTGGTGTGGTGTCCACAGACTCTCCGCGTTCGAGCCCTGCGGCGCGCTCCTTGCCGCCACTGGAGGAACCCTTCGCGTCTTCTGGACGTTCGATTGGCATCCCGGCATCCCGGCATCCCGGCATCCCGGCATCCGCTCGTCCGACCGGTAGGATTCCTGTGTCGAAGCCGTTGCTCTTCCTCGACGTCGACGGAGTCCTCAACCCCGCCCGCCCGCAACCCGCCGGCGACTTCGATGCCCACGACCTGCTCGGGTTCCGTGTCCTACTCTCCCGCCGGCACCGAGACTGGCTTCTCGAGCTCGCGCAGGTGTACGAAGTCTGCTGGGCCACCACCTGGGAGGACGACGCCAACACCCACATCGCCCCGGCACTCGGACTCCCCACACTGCCCGTGGTCCGCTTCAGGGGGTACACGGCACAACCCGGAGACCCTCGAATCCGGCTGATGGAACTGTTCTCCGGCGCCAAGTGGCCCCCGTTGCTGCGCTACGCCAATAAGCGGCCGTTCGCCTGGCTCGACGACGTCATACCGCCCCGACTCGTCCGCAACTCTCTCGTACGGCCCGACCGACTGCTGCTGCCCATCGACGGGCAGCAGGGGCTCGAACGTCACCACGTCGACCGGCTTCTGGCCAGACCACCGCGCCCGGTGTTCCCACTGCAGTTGACCCGAAGCCTCCGCCGCACTGCGCGGTAAGCGACTGGTAAGCGCTGAACGGACCACTCTCGAAGTCGAAACGGAGGGGCGAGGTGCATCGTCGCCATGGCTGGTACAACGCCCTTCAGCCACGGCGACGATGCACCTGATTGGGCACGAGTTTCCTCGTCCACTGGCTGGTGCGGGGGTCGACCGGTCCGACATATCGGTAACTCGGCCCTCGCGCACTCACATCAGCCAACCCAGAGCACTTCTGGCACATGCCCCAACAGACCTGTGGCGGCCAGACTTGGGGTAGGAGGTGTGGCGGATGAGCGCGTGATCCCCCGGGCGGGCTGGCCACCGCATTGTTTGTTCTCGGTGGCTGTCTGACCACCCGGGGAGAGCGCAGGTCAACATCCTTCAACGACGTTCAGTGGAAGGACCGTGCCGGGCCGCACACGATGAGGTGTTGGCCGGTCGCCGCGTTCAGCCTTGGACCGCGGCCGGGTCCATCCATACGATCTCCCAGGTGTGGCCGTCGGGGTCGTTGAAGGCGCGGCCGTACATGAAGCCGTGGTCCTGGGTTTCGCCGGTGTGGGTGCCGCCGGCGGCAATGGCCTTGTCCACGAGTTCGTCGACCTTCTCGCGAGATTCGGCGCTGAGCGCGAGGAGGACCTCACTGGAGGTGGTGGAGTCCGCGATCGGCTTCTTGGTGAACTCGGCGTATTTCTGGTGGGTGTGCAGCATCACGACGATGGTGTCGCTGAGCGGGATCGAGGCCGTTGAATCGTCGCTGAACTGGGCGTTGATGGTGTAGCCCAACTCGGTGAAGAACTTCCTTGCCGCGTCGAGGTCGCGGGTGGCCAGGTTGACGAAGATCATCTGCTGGTACATGGCGGGGTGTCTCCCATCGCTGTCGTGCTGTTCGCCGTTGTGCTGTTCAAGGGGATAGACCAGGCAACCGCAAGGAACTCATCGCTGACACCGAGAGAATTTCCGACTTCTTCCGAAGCTGCCACAGATCGCGTGCCGGACGGCGCCCAGCGCTCCGCCAGAGCGAGTGGCTCCCTTGACTCAGTGTGCATCGTGCAGGGTGCGACAGCAGCCCGACATACGGGGTTGCGCGCACCAGGCCAACCGTACGTCGCTGAATGTGTGCGCTGCGCTATGCGTACCGGAATGAGTTCCTCGGGGCGTGGAAGCTGCCGACAGGGAAGATCAGGTGTGTGGGGACGTTCACCCTCGGCGCGAAGGGATCCCACCGTTCCCGACGCGGCTGCCACGGCATGCGATCTGACAGTGGCCGGTCAGGTCGCCAGCAGCTTCTCGAAGCATTGGGAACTCGTCACACCGACATACGCACCGAAGTTCGGGATTCGCTCATAACCGGAACGTGTGTAGAAGCGGATGGCATCCGGCTGTGCGTCTCCGGTTTCCAGTCGAAGCCCCGCCCACCCCTGCCCGCTGGCCCACCCCTCCAGTTCATGAAGGATTCGCAACGCCACTCCGGATCCGCGGCACGAAGGGGCTACGTACATCCGCTTGACCTCGCCGACGCCCTCCCCCAGGTAGCGAAGCCCTCCACACCCCACAGCGCTGCCGCCCTCCTCGTACGCCACAAAGAATGCCGCCATGTCCACTGCTGACGGGGCCGCCCCGGGCTCGCTGTCCGAGGTGCCGTATCTCTCTGCGATCTCGGCTCGCTGCCGTGAGCGCAGTGCGGCGGCGTCCGAGTGGGCCCAGTCAACCTGTTCGATCTTCATGAAGGCGGATTCTGTCTAATGTCTGTTTCGGGCAGGTAAACCTATCTATGGGTAGCGGGGGTGGCGGGCAGGTCGGAGGGCGGGTGAGGGCGGGCTGCGTCCACCCTCACCGACTTCGAGACATCGTTAGGACTCGGGGGCTACGTGCTTCCGGTCGGTTTCCGAGACGGAGCCTGAGGTGCTGACCAGGGTGCTCTGGAGCAGGGGGAGCAGGCGGTCCCAGTGGCGCCGTAGTGCGGCGGGGTTGAAGGCGTCGGTGTCGGACATGGTGAAGCCGTGGATGGTGCCGGAGTAGATCTCGGAGGTGTAGCCGACACCGGCGGCGTCCAGGGACTGGTTGAGTTCGCCGAGGGACTCGGGCGTCAGGTCACTTTCGGCGTGGCCGAAGTGGACCTGTGCGGTGATCTCGGTGAGGGCGTCTGGCCCGTCCGCGCCCACCGGGCTGTGGAATGCGGCGAGCGCGGCCACCTGGCCGGGGTGGGCTGCGGCGGTGCGCGTCGCCAGGAGGCCGCCTATGCAGTAGCCGGTCACCGCGACCGGTCCGGCGGCGACCTCGGGCTGAGAGGTGAGGAACCTGAGGTAGGCGTCGGCGTCGCGCAGGACACGTTCGACGGTGTGCGCCTCGATCAAGGGCATCAGCTGAGCGAAGAGGGCGGGCCGGACCTCCTCTCCGATGTACTCGGGAAGGGTGATCACCGGTGTGGGGCCGTGCCGGTAGAACAGGTTGGGGACGAGCACGTAGTACCCGTGCCCGGCCAGTTCATGGGCAAGCTCTCGCAGCACGGGCCGGATGCCGAAGCCGTCCGGGTACATCAGCACGCCTGGGTGCCGCTCGCCACGTTCGGGGAAGGCGGCGAAGGCGTCGGCCTGGCCGTCCGCGGTGGGGATGTGCAGCGTCTTGATGGGCACGAGGTCTCCTGTCGTGGTTGACGAATCAAACCTGTGGTCAACACGACAGGAGGCGGAGCCCGCGCGGCAGCGGGGGAGCCTCGACCCAACAGCGGGCCAGCTCCGGCCCGTACGGCGCTCAGGGAGGCGCCGGGTCACCAATCCGTGTGTGGCGCAATGCCGTCCCGGTAGTCATCGCCGGACAACGTAGCCCACCGGACAGGATGGTGCCAGTCCGAGGCGCAGGTCCTCGCGCACTTGGTGAGGGTCACCAGGACGAGCGAGTTGCAGGCCCGTCGACACATCACATCCGCCTTCGACCGGGGGGAAAGCGTGCACGGATTGCCTGGAGTCTGGACCTGGGGGTCCGCACCAGTACCGGGATCACTCTCGCTCCGCAGCCCGAGGCGAAGGACCGTGCTCGTGTCGCCTGCGCGACCCTTCGCTCGGCCAGGGGCAGCGCAAAGCCCGAGTGATCCGGATAGGACGCATCGGCCGCAAACCTCTCACCGATCGATACCGTGCCCCACGCCGGCAGCGGATGAAGGCGGCGGTTCAGCCGGCGGACTCAGGTCTGTGGGTGGAAGAAGCGATCCCTGATGAGGGTTCAGCGGTTGCGGAGCAGGGTTTCGGTATATGCGGCGAGGCGGCCGGCGGCGTCGGGGTCCAGAGTCTTCAACGACTCCTCGACCCGTCTGCCCCGGTCGATCGCGGAGAGCGCATCCGCCGGTGGATGATCGATCCACTGAACGATCGGTCGCACCGCTTCGGACACCTCACGTGCGAAGACCTTCGCGAGCAGGTCGATCGATCCGCGGACCAGCGAATTCGGGTGACTGTTGGCCCCACTGCGGGTGAATCCAGGATGGTAGAGGACATAGCGCGCCCTGCTCCCGGCCTGCCGGGCGAACATGACCCCCAACAGGTCGTTCGCCCGGCCCGCCTGGAGTTGGGCACGAACCTGTCCGTAGCGTCGCCTCAGTTGAGGATCGTCCCAATGAATCCGACCTGCGGTGTTGCCTACACCGGCCACGTTGATGATCACTGGATCGGAGCCGGCGTCGAGCAGCGGGCGCAATCGGAAACTCAGCAGATAGCGGCTCAGGTAGTACAGGGCGAAGGTGGACTCCAGCCCGTCCGCGGTCTCCTTGCGCTTCGGGCTCACCCGATTGGCGAACAGCGCAAGCGCATCGATTGCGTCGTGCTGTTCACCGATGCGGGCGACCACCCGCTCGGTCTCGGCGATCGAGGACAGGTCCGCCTGGAGGAACCGAAGGTTCGCATGCGCCACCTGGTCAAGCAGAGCACGCCCTTTGGCCGCATTGCTGCCGATCACCGTGACGTGATCACCCTTCGCAAGTCGTTCCAGCGCGGTCGCGCGGCCCATACCGTCGGTCCCACCACTGATGATGACGGTCTTCGGCGATTGGTCGGGCACGGTGTCCTCCAGGGGCTCGGCATCAACCCGTTCATCGTTGACCGTTCCGTCACCTTCTGAAAGAAGGCAGTTTTATGTGCGCTACGAACAGCAGTGTTCCCTCGGTACTCGCCCATGAGCTGCCCCGCCCGGTGCCGACCGACGAGTTCGCCGCATGTCCGGTCGGGGATGTCTTCCGGCGCGTGGGCGACAAATGGAGCGTGCTGCTGTTGATTCTGCTCGGCGAACGCCCCCACCGGTACAACGAGTTGCACCGCGCCGTGGAAGGCATCAGTCAGCGCATGCTGACCCGTACGCTGCGCAGCTTGGAAACCGACGGACTCGTGCGGCGCGAGGTGCACCCGACCGTACCGCCCAGTGTCGAGTACAGCCTGACCCCTCTGGGGAGCACCCTCCTGGAACCGCTGTCAGCGCTGGCCGACTGGGCGCTGCGCCACGAGGCGGAGATCAACGAGGCCCGTTCGCGCCATATGGACTCCTAAGGTGATCAGGGCGCCGCAAGAGGCACCGACGCTCTTCCCCTGATGGGAGACGCTTGCGGGCAGGGAAAGGGAGTTGAAACGACGGAGAAGGCCGGTTCGCGGGTGGGGATTGGTCGACCTCGACTCGCCCATCGTTGCGGCTGAGCGGCGCCAGGAAGGCTCCTGAAATGCGGTAGTGACCCTGACGGGCTCTTGGACAGAGGGTCCACCACGGGTACGGCTCAGTATCCGCCGAGTCGGATCACGACGCTCGTGTACAGACTCAGGCCAACCGCCAGAAGGAGAAAGGCGAGCACCGTGTGGACGATGAGCCCACGTCTTGGTGCAAGGTCCAGATGAGCCCGCGCCGCGCGGCTCACCCGGGGGAGTGGGAGCCCCGTGTGGCGGTCGAGTCTGCCCTCTCGATGGCTCGCCGCAGCATCCCACGGCTCCTCCCGGTCGTGATGCCCAGGCGCACACCATGGATGTTGCGTGCGCGTCTCACACTGCGAGTTGTGGTTGCTTTCACGGATGCCCCCATGGATGCCGAACGATCTCAGCATGCAGATAGGGCATGGGGTTGTGCACTGTGCTCCTCCGGCAGTCTTCGGCTCGGAAGACGTCAGCGGGCAGGGGGCGCATCACCAGCAGGACTTGGCGACCCGCGTCGTCGGACGAGTCGCAGGGCAAGCAGGCCACCGTGCGATGTCGGCGGGTCGCCACGCCGGCGAGGGACTGCGAACCTTCGCGGTGCCCCATCTGGTTCCCGAGCCGCCCCCGAGACGTTGCCCGCCGGTCGGCCCCGCTCGATGTGAACTGATCGACGACGGCGTCCCGAACCGATGGCGCTCAGCTTCCGGCGGTGGTTTTGATGAGTGGCGCATCCCGCACGAGCTCGCGGAATCCGACGCTGTAGTACAGCCCGCGCGCCTGGGAATGTCCCGGTGCGCCCAGGCACGCGACCGTCATATGAGTGGCGCCGGCCGCCCGCGCCAGATGCATCCCGTGCAGGAGCATCGCCCTTGCCAGCCCTAGACGTCGGTAGTCGCGATGTGTCCCGACCGGCTCGAACTCCGCTGTCTTGTTCGCCTTGTCCAGCCATATGGTCGTCGATGCTGCCATCGTCCCCGCGACGTCCGGCCGGGGGCGACTGCGGATACGTACGCGCAGAAGTCTGGAAGCACATCAGTCATGCCCTGGACACGCCGCCCCGCCGGGTTCACCAGATCGACGCCGGCCCCAACCGCCCTGTTGTCCCCAGGCTCGCGGTCGACACCCCGCCACGCAAGAAGGCCGGGCCCTGACCGACTACCACCCCGAGGAGCCCTACGCGGAGGCGTCCGCCCGCCGCGACGCCGATCGCTTGGTGGAGGAGGACCGGCTCGTGGCCGCGCTCGCCGAACGCAGCGGGGGAGCGCTCACCGAAGCCCAGATTGTTCAGCGGCTCCATGTCGGCGGTCAGAGGTACCGCAACTTCCTCCACGCAGGCGCCGCCTCCATACTGCGAGCTCTGCACGACGCCCGCTGCGCAGCCGAGGGTGAGGAACGACTCAGGATGCGCGAGGCAGTCGAAGCCTTAGGGGTTCGACACGACATTCCCGACTGGGTCGTCACCCTTACCCGTACCTATCTCGCCGCCACCAGCCAGCACTACACGGAAGCCGAACGGGCCTGGGTGCATCGGGCACTGCGCGAATACCTTGCACCCGGAACCGACACCACTGGCGTCCCCGGCCTGAGCACCGACTGACCACTCCTTCCGTGCATCGACGTCGGGTGCTTGAGCGGGACAGCCCTGAAGGGCGTGCGCATCGCCCGGGATTGCCCACCGCCCGGGGAGCCTGGGCCGCCGCCACGATATGAGTCGGGTCGGGGAGTTCCGCGGAGGCCGCATCGGCCCGGCGCGGAGAGGCGAAGTGCATTTCGGTGCGGTCTCAGGGCAGCATGGCTTGATGCCCCGTACATCGATCATGGAGGTCAAGGGTGAGGTCGGGCCCGACTTCCAGGACGCCGTCCGGGCATGTGACCTACCCCTCTCTGCACCCTTCTCAGGGGTTATCCGGAGGTTCGAACCATGCAGTACACACGTGGACGGCGGGCCGTTGCCGGCGGGCTCGTCGCACTCGCCGTCCTCCCACTTGCGGCCTGCGGCCAGGACGACAACCGGGCTGTACCGGCTCCGCCAGCCGCAACCAATCGGTCCGCACCGGCAGTGCAGCCGTTCGTCGACGACTTCAAGAAGCTGGAGCACAAGTACGGTGCACGGCTGGGTGTCTACGCGGTCGACACCGGTACCGGGCGGGAGGTGGCGTACCAGGACGATGAGCGATTCGCCTACGCCTCCACGTTCAAGGCGCTCGCCGCGGCTGCCGTGTTGCGCAAGCACTCCCTCAACGGCATGGACAAGGTGATCAAGTATTCCAAGGACGACTTGATAGAACACTCTCCCGTGACCGAGAAGAACGTCGAAACGGGCATGACTCTGCATGAGTTGTGTGACGCCGCGGTCCGGTACAGCGACAACGCCGCGGCCAATCTGCTGTTCGATGCACTCGGCGGGCCAAAGGGCCTGGCATCCGCTCTTGAAGAGGTGGGCGACACCGTCACCAGCGTGGACCGCCGCGAGCCGGAGCTCAACCAGTGGGCTCCCGGCGCCACCCGGGACACCAGCACGCCACGTGCGCTGGCCGCTGACCTACGAGCATTCGTACTCCAAGACGCCCTTGCCGAGGACGAACGCGCACAGCTCACGAAGTGGCTGCGGACCAACACGACCGGCGACGAACTCATCAGGGCGGGAGTCCCCAAGAGTTGGGTGGTCGGCGACAAGACCGGAGGAGGCGGAGCCTACGGAGTCCGCAACGACATCGCCGTGGTGTGGCCCCCCAATGCTGCACCCATCGTCATGGCGATCATGTCCAATCGCGGTGCCGCGGATGCTGACTTCGACAACAAACTGATCGCGGAAGCGGCGTCCGTCGTCGCAGGGACGTTGTCCTAGCGGCCGAGCACGATCTGCATGTGGTCGGGAGGCGGGGAGTAGCGGTCCAGGTGCGCCGGGGCGCTGCGGGCTGACCGGGAGACCGACCGGACTCCCCGCCGCCCCGACCACACTGCCGCGCCCCCCTCACCCGAGCCTCGTGACTCCTGGCACAGCGACTCGGGGCGTGAACGACGAGATCGAGAGCGCTCAGGTGCACCGCATCCCTCCGGAGCATCGTTCATCGGCCCGGCCCAATCCCACGCGTCGATATTGGCTGAGCGAACAGGCCCGGCCGGGGCGCGACTCACGATGCTTGGCGGATGCATCAACAGGAGTTCTCCGCCGTGACAGAACGCCGCCCCGGGGCGAACCGATCCCCGGCACAGAGGGGCGGTGCTCTGCCCGATCCCCCTGAAGAGGAGCGCGAGGCCGCGATGGTCGCCGACATCGAACGGCTGGTGCGCTGTGAGTCCCCCTCACACGACCTGGCCGCTGTCGCCCGCAGCGCGGAGCTGGTCGCCCAGGTCGGCGCCGAGCACCTGGAGGTCGAGGCGGAACGTGTCGTCATCGACGGTTGCACCCATCTCCGTTGGCGCTTCGGTTCCACCCCGCGCGTGCTCGTCCTCGGCCACCACGACACCGTGTGGCCCCTCGGGTCGCTGGAGAGCCATCCCTACGAGGTCCGCGACGGAGTGCTGCGCGGGCCGGGCTGCTTCGATATGAAGGCGGGTCTGGTGATGGCCTTCCACGCCCTGGCCGCCCTGATCAAACCCCAAACGCGGACCGCCCCAGGCACCTCGACCGCTCCGCGCGCCCCCGAAGCCCCGCACCCCCTGGACGGTGTCACCCTCCTCATCACCGGTGATGAGGAGCCGGGTTCCCCCTCCTCCCGGGAACTCATCGAGCAGGAGGCTCGCCAGTGCACCGCCGCTCTGGTGCTGGAGGCCGCGGGCCCCGCCGGAGCACTGAAGACCGAACGCAAGGGCGTCTCGCGCTACGAGGTGCTGGTACGGGGACGCGCCGCCCACTCCGGATTGGAACCGGAACGCGGCGTGAACGCAACGATCGAAGCCGCCCACCAAGTGGTGGCCGTGGCATCGCTGGGCGACCCGGCCCGGGGTACAACCGTCACGCCCACCGTCATGGAGGCGGGCACCACGACCAACACCGTCCCCGCATCCGCCCGCTTTGACGTGGACGTCCGGGTGTGGAACACGGCCGAGCAGTACCGCGTCCACACTGCGATGCAGAAGCTACGAGCCCGGCTGACCGGAGCCACCGTGGAGGTCAGGGGCGGCCCGAACCGGCCACCCCTGCCGGCCACCGCGTCACGAGATCTCTTCGATCGGGCGCTTCGGCTCGCATCGGACCTCGGGATCGGCCCGCTCACCGAGGTTGCCGTCGGCGGCGCATCCGACGGCAACCTCACCGCCGGCGTCGGCACCCCCACCCTCGATGGGCTGGGAGCGGTCGGCGGCGGTGCGCACGCCGACGACGAACACCTGCTCATCGCCGAGCTGTCGCGGCGGACGCACCTGCTCACCGCGTTGGTCGCCGAACTGTTGGCACCGCAGGACGGCTGTCCACCCCGACGAAACAGGGACCGGCATTCTGTGCCTTCTGACCAGCTATGCGATGGAAACGGCTGAAACCATGACCGGTGTGACTGATCTCCTCCGCGACCGCGTAGAGTCCCCGCCCATCGCCGCCGCGTACGCCGCGGCCGACGCCGCCGCACAAGCCGCGGGTGTTGAAATCTCCTCCCTGGACAGCGTCATCGAGCTGGAGGCCGTTCGGCGGCTGTACGAGCGCATCTGGCGCACCGGCGAGAACAGCCCCCCGGTGACGGCCGACCTGCTGCGGGCGATGGCCAAGGCGGGCAGCTATGTCAGCGGAGCCTTCGAAGGGGACGAACTGGTCGGATCCTGCTTCGGATTCTTCTCCCCGCCTGCCCGCGGGGCACTCCACAGTCATATCGCGGGAGTGCTGCCACACCTGCGACGGCGCAACGTCGGGTTCGCCCTGAAACTGCACCAACGCGCCT
Organism: Streptomyces sp. NBC_00690; assembly: GCF_036226685.1. NCBI lineage: Bacteria > Bacillati > Actinomycetota > Actinomycetes > Kitasatosporales > Streptomycetaceae > Streptomyces > Streptomyces sp. NBC_00690. The sequence goes on along the minus strand of NZ_CP109009.1, from coordinate 276,733 downwards.
GGGCGATGGCGCGGGGCGTCGATGAGATCTGCTGGACGTACGACCCCCTGGTACGCCGCAACGCCTACTTCAACATCGCCAAACTGGCCGCCGAACCGGCCGAGTACCTACCGGACTTCTACGGGCCGATCGACGACGACATCAACCGCAGCGACGACAGCGACCGCATCCTCGTGCGGTGGCGCCTGGACTCACCCGACGTCGAGTCGGCCTGCGCCGGACGGCCCGCCCTGACCGACGCGGAGGCCGCCCGCACGGCGGGCGCAACCATCGCGCTCAAGGTCTCGGCCACCGGCGCGCCGGTCGCCGAACGTGCCGACGAACACGCCCGAACCGTACTGGTGGCCGTACCCGAGGACATCGAGGCCCTGCGGGAGAGCGACCCGGCGTGCGCTGCGCAATGGCGCTCGGCGGTACGAGAGGCGCTCGACGGGCTGCTCGCCGACGGCGCGCACATACGCGGCTTCGACCGCAAGGGCTGGTACGTCGTGGACCGCGGTGGCCCCACGGCACCACCGCAGCCGACGGAACCGGGGACGGCATGACCCAACGACACACGCCGGCACGGAACACACCACAGCCAAGCGCCGCGGGAGACAGCGTGAAGATCACCGGAGTCGAATTCCGCACCGTCGAGTTGCCCCTGGTGTCCCCGTTCCGGACATCGTTCGGCACCGAGACCGTACGGGAGGCCCTGCTGCTGCGCGTCGTCACCGACGAGGCCGAGGGGTGGGGCGAATGCGGAGCGGGCACCGCCCCCCTGTACTCCTCGGAGTACACGCATGCCGCCGCCGATGTCCTGCGCCGCCATCTGATCCCTGCACTCGCCCGGGTACCGGAGCTCGACGCCCACCAGGTCGCGCCCGCCCTGACCCCGTTCAAGGGCCACCGCATGGCCAAGGCCGCATTGGAGATGGCGGTACTGGACGTAGACCTACGAGCCCGCGGTGTCGCTCTCGGGCATGCCCTCGGCGCGGTGCGGGACACCGTGCCGTGCGGGGTCTCCGTAGGGATCACGGAGTCGATACCCGCACTGCTCGACGTGGTCGGCGGATACCTGGAGGCGGGCTATCTGCGGATCAAGCTGAAGATCGAACCCGGCTGGGACATCGAGCCCGTCCGCGCCGTCCGTGAACGGTTCGGTGACATCCTGCTCCAGGTGGACGCCAACACCGCCTACCGCCGTGGTGACGCCCGCCATCTCGCCCGGCTCGACCCGTTCGACCTGCTCATGCTGGAGCAGCCCCTCGCGGAGGACGACCTTCTGGGGCACGCCGAACTCGCCCGGCGCATCACCACACCGATCTGTCTGGATGAGTCGATCGTCTCGGCCCGCGCCGCCGCCGACGCGCTCGCGCTCGGCGCCTGCCAGGTGGTGAACATCAAGCCGGGCCGTGTCGGGGGCTACCTCGAAGCCCGACGGATTCACGACGTCTGCGCGGCGCACGGCGTCCCCGTCTGGTGCGGCGGCATGCTGGAGACGGGGTTGGGCCGCGCCGCCAACATCGCCCTCGCCGCACTCCCCGGCTTCCTCCTCCCCGGTGACACCTCGGCCTCCGACCGCTACTACCGGACCGACATCACGCCGCCCTTCCACCTTGTGGACGGGCACCTCGCGGTTCCGACCGCGCCGGGGCTCGGCGTCACCCCCATTCCGGAGGTCCTGGAAGCGGTCACGACCGCGACGACCTGGATGCCCGTTCCCGGCTCCTGAGCCCGGAGCCCCTCAATCCCGTGGCAGCCGTGACAGCCGTGACAGCCGTGGCATTCGGGGCAGCGATTCCCACTCGCTGCCCCGAGCACCCCGCGGCTGTCCTGCCGGACGAACGAGGTGGCATCATTTCGTCATGCACAACCAACGACGACATGGGAGCACCGGGCTAGTTTCGGCCCCATGCTCATCCCCGTGACCACCCTCCCGCGAGCAAGCCTCGGGCGTGTCCTGGAGGAACTCGGTACCACCTTGCTCGACGTGGTCTGCGGTGACGTCGAACGCGCCGACGACATCGGCGGCATCGTCATCCACGACCCGCTCGACGAACCGGAGCTCCCGGAGAACGCCCTGGTGCTCGGCGTGGGACTGCACGACCCCGCTGACCTCGCGCGGGTCGTCACCCACCTCGGCCGGTGCGGCGCCGCCGCACTGGTAGTGCGCGAGCCCGTCGCCACCGACGAAGGGCTCGTCGCCGCCTCCCACACGTCGGGCGTGGCGCTCCTCTCCTTCGCCCGTGGTGTGTCCTGGACGCACCTGGCAGGGATGCTCCGGACACTGACGGCCGGGAGCAACCCCTATGAAACGGATGTCACCGGCCGCAATGGGTCTGGCGATCTGTTCGCCGTCGCCAATGCCATCGCCGCGCTGCTCGACGCCCCCGTCACCATCGAGGACCGCAACTCGCGTCTGCTGGCCTTCTCCAGCCGGCAGGAGGACGTGGACCCGTCGCGGGTCCAGACGATCCTGGGCCGACAGGTCCCCGAGCACTACACCCGCATCCTGGAGCAACGCGGGGTGTTCCAGGAGATCTACCGCAGCGACCGACCCGTCTTCCTGGCCCCCCTGCCCACATCGGACGACGCCTTGCAGCCGCCCGAACTGCCCCGCGCGGTGATCGCGGTGCGCGCGGGGGACGAGATCCTCGGCACCATCTGGGTGGTCGTCCCCGAGCCCTTGAACGAGGAACGCAGTGAAGCGCTCTACGAGGCGGCCAAGCTCGTCGCCACGCACATGGTGTGGCAACGCGCCGACGCCGACATGGAACGGCGACTACGGGCGGAGTTGCTGGCCACCGCGCTCGAAAGCGGCCCGGGATCGCCCGAAGCGGTCCGCCGCCTCGGTCTCAAGGACGAACCCGCGGTCGTCCTCGCGCTCACCGTGGTCGATGCGACGGTCGGCCGCCGGCCACCCGCTCGGCTCGCCAACGAACGCAAGCGACTCACCGACGCATTCGCCATGCACCTGTCCGCGGTGCACCCGCGTGCCACCGCGGCGCTGATCGGTGACGTGGCCTACGGCATTCTGCCGCTCCTCCCGCAGAACCGGCACCACGGCCAGGGTGGTCAGGGCGGCCAGGACGCAGAGGAACGCGCGTCCTGGATAGCCACCGAGTTCCTGGCCCGTGTCGGCTCCCGCCTGCGCCCCCTGATCGGGGTGGGGCCGTTGTCCGCGGACTCCTCGTCACTCGCCCGGTCGCGTTCCGGTGCCGATCGGGTGTTGCGCGTCCTGCGGTCGGGCACCGCCGGGCAGCAGGTGGCCCGGCTGGACGACGTCCACGTCGAGGCCCTGCTGCTCGAACTCGCCGACCTCGTCCCACGCGGGGACATCCCCAGCGGCGCCGTCGCACGCATCGTCGCCTACGACGAGACGCATCAGGCCAGCCTGGTCGAGACACTGGGCAGTTGGCTCGATGCCTTCGGCGACGTTGCCGTGGCGTCCGCTGCCATGTTCGTACACCCCAATACGTTCCGCTACCGGCTGCGGCGTGCGGCCGAGGTCGGCTGCATCGACCTCAGTGACCCCAACGCGCGCCTGTCAGCCATGCTCCAACTACGCCTGATGGCCATCAGATCAGGCCCGGACGACTGAGCTCGCCGGACGTTCGGGTCTCACACCCGTCCAGGAAGGCTCATCTACCTTTCAGACCCAGCGTCTTGATCAGAAAGGCCAACCACTCGGCGTCCTGTGCGACCGCGACCTCGTGCGATGTCGCCGCGCCATGACCGGCGTTGTCGAAGACATGCAACAGGATCGGTGCCGCTCCGCGCTGCGCCGCCTGCAATCGGGCGGCGAACTTGCGCGCCTGCCATGGCGGGCACCGTGGATCGGTGGCCCCACCCTGGAGGTAGACGGCCGGGAAGGCACCGGGCTCGATCAACTGGTAGGGCGAGCGCCCCAGGAGCCGCCGTACCTCTTCCGGATCGTCCGGGTCCGCCCACGCCTTGCGGATGACGAAGTTCAGATAGGGATCGCGGATACCGCCGATGAGGTCCAGGAGCGGCGCCCGTGGCAGCACGGCACGCCATAGCCCGGGCCGTGTGGTGACGGCTATCCCGCACATGAGGCCGCCATCGGATCCACCGGTCAGGGCGAGCTGGTCGGTGCGGGTGAGCCCGCTGGCGACGAGGTGTTCTGCGACTGCGACGAGGTCCGTGTCGCGCACGTGCTTCCGTTCCCGATGCGCGGCCAGGTACCAGTCCCGGCCGAACTCACCGCCACCGCGCAGATACGCCTGGACGAGAACGCCTCCCGCCGCGACGAAGGCAGCCAGGTCGGGCTGGTACTGCGGCAACAGGGGCACGTTCGCCGCGCCGTATGCGGAGATCAGTGTGGGTGCGGGACGTGCCGCGTCGCTGCCCGCCGGCCGTACCACGTGGTAGGGGATCTCCACACCGTCGGGCGCCACGGCCCGCCCCACCGTCACCTCGGCGTGCAGTGTGACCTCCGGGGCGGACAGCGTCTCGATCCCCGCTGCACCGGGTCGGTGCCGGTAGACGCCCCAGGAAGTGGTCAGGCTGGAGTAGGCGAAGACGAAGTCGTCCGGGGGAGTGCCGACCGCCAGACCGGTCAGAGCGAAGAACGGAGCGGCGAGCGCCCCTCGGCCGGGCAGCGGAACCCCGCCGATGGTGGTGCCCGAACGGTCGAGGATCCGGACCCTGGCGAACGTCTCGTCGAACTCGCTGAGGTACAGGTGCTCACCGATGGGGGAGAGGGACCTGAGCACCGTCTCGCCCTCCGGAACCAACTCCGTCCATTCCATGGCGTCGTTGGGGTCGGATGCATCGAGTGCGATGGCGACCACCCTCCCTCGGGGGGCCTCGACATCGGTCACCGCGATGTAGTGGTCCCCGACGATATGACCGGCGATGGTCCCCGCGCACTCGGTGACGAAGGGGCGCCAGGTCGTATCGGGCCGGGACAGGTCGCGCACCGCGACCGGCACGGGACTGCCCACCCGGTGGCTCGCCACGGCCCATCGACCGTCCGTTGAGAGCTGGACGAGCGTGTACTCCCGAGAGCCCTCGACGCCCGGAATCGGTTCCACCGCTGTGCTGCCCGTGTCGTCCGCACCCCCGTCTCCGGATGGTGGCGCGGCGGCGAGCCGGTGGTGGAACACCGCCTGCCGGAACTCCCGCGGAGAGCCGGTGAGCGCGAGGAAATAGAAACCACTGCTGTCGGACAGCCATGAGACCCCACCGGCCCACGCGCTGTGCAGAACCTGCCGCGGCGCGTCGTCGAGCACCCGCCCCGAATCTACGTCGATGAGCCGGATGGTGTTGTGCTCACTGCCGTCGGTGCAGACGCCCAGGGCCAGAATGCGGCCGTTCGGCGACGGCGCCAGCCAGGACAGGAACGCCGGTTCCTGTTCACCCTCGAACACGGCCAGGTCGACCACCGGCCGTCCCACGCCGTACGGCTGATCGGCGACGACCACCGCGGGCGCCGTCCCACTCGCCGGTGGCACGGCGCGAAACCAACGGCCGGCCGCGTACTTCGGCAGGGCCGGACGGGACCCGCGGTCGTACGTCTCGATCAGCCTCCGAACGGCCTGCGGGTCCTGACCGTCGTAGCTGATGGCGGTGGCGATCGCGGCCTGCTCGCGCTGCCACCGCCGTACCTCGTCTGTCTCTGACTCCAGCCACCGGTAGGGGTCCGACACCCGGACGCCTGCGATGTCCGCGAAGACCTCGACCGTACGCGCGGGAGGATAGGCCGGCGGGGCAACGTTCACGGTGACTCCAACTCCTCGGCGCTCCCGGGACCGTCGAGGCCCGCAGGACGCACAGACTGCTCTGCCTCTGCGACTGACTTCACATCTGCATCCGTGTCCACAATCACAATCACAACCACATCCGCACCCGTGTTCTCGACCGACCTCGCAGCTGCCGCGAACTCCGCGGTGAGCCGTTCGAACGCACCGGGAATCCGGGTCACCCGCCGGACGTGGAGCAGCGCGTCGTAATCCGTGGCGAAGTCGTCCACGGGGTCCAGCCCCCCGCTGGCGAGCGTGCCTTCGACCCCGTCGAAGAATCCGTCCGGTGCGCGGCGCGGATCGACGACGAACATCGGCGGGCCGAGGCGATCCAGCCGCGATTCGACGCACTCCGGTGTCAGGGTCCGCGCGCCGAGGGTGACCTCGCAGTCGAACGGACGCGGGGAGCGCTGAGTGAACCGGACCTCAGGACCGGACCCGTAGGTCATCCCGATGACGACCAGGTCGGCCCCCAGTGTCGAATCGAGGAGACCGCCCAGCGTCGGACGGCCATGGAACGGCGAACGGCGGACGTGCGCGTTGTGTGCGCTCACCACGACGCGCTGCTCCCGCTGGAGGATCCACTCCACACTCCGCGCCATGAACACCTCCCGCGGGTACGGTCGCCCCGCCGCGAACGACGTTCCACCCCCCTCGACCTCCGCAACGAAGGCGCTGAGGGAGGCGGCGCACCAGAGCGCGACCGCAGCCCCCGAGTTGTGCTCGCCGTTCTCATGGCTGAACCGGAGCGCGCGGTCCGCCAACTCCCGCAGCCCGTCGAACAACCGGGCGCGGTCACGGGCGGACATCGCCGCGTACCGAACCGCCGCCTCCGAACGGCCTCCCAGGTCGCTCAGCCGTAGCAACTCCGCGTCACCAGGGCGGGCCGGCAGCCGGTCGAGGCACGCACGAACCGCCGGCCCGGGTGAGGTGGACGAACCAGGCAGGTCCATCCCGTAGAAGGAGACCTTCGCCGAGCCCCCGGTGTTCCGCTGGCGCATCCAGCGCAGTTGCCGCCGCATCGGTGCGGACTCGCCGAACCCATAGGTGATCCCGTCACGGGCGATCGTCTCGACCCGTCCAGGTGCGCCGTGGACCCACTCGTTGACAGCCAGGCCGTCGGCGAAACCGGACTCCAGTACCAGGCCCGTGAAGCCGAACTCCCGTACGAGCAGCCGAAACAGCCGGTCCCTGAGGCCGTTGAACTCGGTGATGTTGTGCGCGCCCTCGCCGAGTGCCACCACCCGTGCGTCACCGATCAGCTCACGCACCAACTCGACATCGGCCGATCCGCTGGTCCGGCCGAGCGGCCAGGCGAACGCCTCCGAAGACCTGTTCATACGTGTGTCCATGACGGCTACCACCTCCCGCGGCGCAGTACCCAAGGGCTTTTGGTCGGGTCGGGCCAGGGCCCGACCCGACCCCATCGCGAGGTTCTAGTCGCGGAAGTACCACTGCTCCGGCGTGTACAGGAAGCTGAGCAGCGAGTTGAACGAGGACGGCGGACCGGTGAGGGTGTTCTTCCAGACGACCAGGGTGTGTGGAGTCGGGAAGAAGAGCACCGGCAGGTCTTTGGGGAGGCGGGTCACCTCGGCCGACAGGACCTTCGAATCCGCCCCGAAGGTCGAGGCATTGATCAACTTGTCCACCTCGGCGTTCCGGTAGCCGCCCAGATTGAAGCTGCCCCCCGTATTGAACACCGTGTTGCTGCTCGGGTATCCGGCCGCCAGGTACAGCGGTCCGTAGTCCTGTGTCGCCCACTTGCTCTTGTTGTGGGGCGCGAAGCTGTTCCCGTAGTTGGTGTACAGGTAGTTGAGCGACTTGGTCTGGATCGTGACCTTGATGCCGAGCTTCTTGGCCGCCGACGCGAACGCAATGTCCCGGGCACCGACGTACGCCGGGGTGTTCGCGGAGGCGAGGGGGAACTCGATCTTCTGCCCCTGCGGGATGCCGGCCCCGCACTCGCCCGCCGCGGTGCCGGGGCGTTCGCAGCTGGTGGAGCCGTCCGGCACGACCTTCCAGCCGTTGTCGGTGAGCAGCTTCTCGGCGGCGGCTGGGTCGTACGGGTAGGGCGCCTTGTCACCGAACTCGGGCGGGTAGGGTGAGCCGCTGCCCGCGGTGCTGTAGTTCGGGGAGGCGGCACCGTTGTAGACGCCCCGGCTCTTGATGTACCCCTGCTGGTCGATCAGGTGTTGCAGGGCCTGCCGGACATACGGCCGCGCGATGATCTTGTCGAAGTTGCCGGTCTTGTTCTCGAAGTTGAGGACCAGCGGGTCGAACCGGGCGGGCGCCGGGGCGCCGTAGACGTGGTAGCCCTTCTTCTTCAGGGCGTCGATCTGCGTGATGAAGCTGGAGTCCAGTGTTCCGACGGTCAGATTGCCGGCCTTGAACTGGTTGAGCACCGCCGCGGCGGAGGTGAAGGACTTGAAGTCGACCTGGCCGAGCCGCGAGTCCCCCGGACCCTTGTAGGACTTGTTGGGGACCAGGGAGAACGACCCGGTCGTCGAGTCGAAGCTCTTGAGGCGGTACGGGCCGTTGACCACCTGCCAGAGCGGGTTGCTGGCGAAGGTGGACTGGGCCTCCGACTGCTTGGTGAGGTAGGTGTAGATCGCCTTGGCGTTCGTCGGCTTGGTGTAGTCCAGTTTCGGCCCCCCGGTGCTGGCGATGTTCCATTCCTCGGAGGGCATCACGTACAGCAGGGTCAGCATCGACAGCAGGTAGGACGGGTTGTACGCGGTCTCCAGTCGGAGGGTGAGCGTGTCCGCGGAGGTGGGCTTCGCGGTCACACCGTCGGGGAACTGGCCCGGGGTGTAGAAGCTCCAGTTGGCCGGGCTCTCCTTGAGCGAGGCTTGGAGCAGGGCGAGGGAGAAGGCGACGTCATGCGCGGTGACCTGCCTGCCGTTGGACCACGTGAAGTCCTTCATCTTGATGGTCACGGTCTTGCGGTCGGGGCTGTACGTGGGGGTCTCGGCCAGGCTCAGCTTGGTGTCCGCGATCTGGTTGCCCTCCCCGCTGGGGCGGTAGAGGGAGCGCCACAGCTGCCCCCGGGCGATCACGGTTCCGTTGGCGGACGCCGGCGGGTAGGGGTAGATGTAGTTGGGGCTGAGCCCGGGGGTCAGTGCGACCGTGGCCGTCCCGCCGTCCTTGGGCTTGCCCGACTCCTTCGGCAGGGTCTTGTAGCTGCCCTGGACGTCCTTGGTCGAACTGCCGCCGCCAGTGCACGCCGTGGCGAGCACGGCGACCACGGCGGCGAGCGCCGCCAGGCGGCGTCCTCGCGGCTTACCGGACACATGCGTCATGGATGGCTCCCTGCGAGCTGTGGTGGTCAGGTGCGAAGAAGTGGGGGTGGCGGCGGAACCAACGGCGGACGGGTGACCGGGCCGGGGCCGCTTCAGCGTGGGTCGAAGATGTCGCACCGGTGTTGATCGGTGTTGGGCGAGCCGGCCAATTCCCGGCCCCGGCGTCCGTCGGGGCCGACAGGCCCGGCCGGCCGCTCAGTCGGCCCGTCGCCCGACCGCATCCCGGAGCGCGTCCGCGAGCAGGTTGAGCGCCAGTACGGTGAGAATGATGCAGCCGCCGACGGGATAGATCAGCCACCAGTTGTCGGCGGAGATAAAGGTGGCGCCGCTGGCGAGTTGGCTGCCCCAGTCGGCGGTCGGGTACGTCAGGCCGAAGCCCAGGAATCCGAGGGCAGCGACGACGAGGACGGCGTCGGCGACCTGGAAGGTGATGTTGACGATGATCACGCCGAGCGCGTTTGGGATCAGATGGGTGAGGATGAGCCGCCGGCGGGACGCCCCCATCACCTTTGCGGCCAGGACGAACTCCCGTACCCGCAGGGTCAGGACCTCGCCGCGGACTAGCCGGGCGGAGATCAGCCAGGAGAATCCGCCGATGACCAGGCTCAATGACACGGCGTTCGCGTGGAACTTGGCTGAGAGGATCAGTACGAAGAAGAGGAAGGGCACCGACAGCAGGATGTCGACCACTCGCATCAGGAACCCGTCGAGCACGCCTCCGGCGAGTCCTGCGACGGCGCCGTAGACGGTACCGATCGCGGTGGCGAAGAGCGCGGCGAGCAGCCCGATCTGCAAGGACACCTTGCCGCCCTCCATTAGGCGGCCGAGCACGTCGAACCCGTTGGGATCGGTCCCGAGCGGGTGGCCGGGGCCGGGGGGCAGGGTCGCGTTGAGCAGGTCCACATCGGTCTGGTTGGTGCGGTAGAGCAGCGGCCCGAGGAAGCAGAACCCGACGACGAGCACCAGGAGCAGTCCACCGGCGAGACCGAGCGGGTGGTGCCGCAGAGTGCGCAGCGCCGACCGCGGCGAGAATCGTTTCGGCGATGGTGTGGCTTCGGCGGGCTCGGCGAGTTCGATCTCGGAACGTGCCGTGCCGTCCGTCTCGGTGGCCTCCGCCGTGTCCATATGGGGTGAGGTCATTTCTGCAACTCGATTCGGCGGTCGGCGGCGGCGACGGCGATGTCGGCGATGAAGTTGCCGGCCACGGTCAGGACGCCACCCATGAGGGTGTAGGCGAGGAGCACCGGATAGTCCTCGCGTTGCAGGCTGTTGAGGAACAGCAGGCCCAGACCGGGATAGTTGAAGAGCGACTCGACGATCAGATTGCCCGCCAGGATGGTGGGGATGAGCGTGCCGACCAGTGTGATCAGTGGCAGACAGGCGTTGCGCAGCAGATGGCGGGTGAGGATGAGCCGTTCCGGCAGCCCCTTGGCCCGTGCGACCCGGATGTAGTCCTGGCCGAGTTGGTCCAGCGCGGCCGAGCGTTGGTACTGGGAGAAGACCGCCACGCTGGTGATGGCGAGCGTGATGACGGGCAGGGCCATGGCGCGTGGATCGGTGAAGACCACCCAGAGGGAGCGGGACTGCGACGCCTCGGCCGGGAAGAGCTCCAGGGACTGGCTGAAGACGGCGATCAGGACCAGGCCCAGCAGGAACGACGGTGTCGCGTAGAGCACGTAGGAGACCGCCGTGGCGCCCCGGTCGATCAGGCTGTTGCGCCTGACCGCCTGGAGGATGCCGAGCGGGATGGCGATCAGCAGCGCGAGGACCAGACCGGCCAGCGACAGCATCGCGCTGCGGCCGGCGTTCTGCCGCAGCAGTTCCCCCACGTTCTCGTTCAGTTTGTAGGACCTCCCCAGGTCTCCTTGGAGGAGCTGGCCCAGGTAGCTGAGGTACTGCACGATGACCGGGCGGTCGAACCCGTGCTCCTGGTTGAAGTCGGCCACCGCCTCGGGTGAGGCGCGCTGCCCCAGGACCACGCGGCCGGGGTTCTCCGACACCAGGTGCAGGAGGAAGAACACCGCCGCGGAGATCCCCAGCAGGACGAGGAAACAGATCGCCAGCCGTCGGACTACGTACCAGGTCATGCGAGACCGTCCCCTCTCCAAGAAAGCTGTGAGACCCATGAGCCCCGTGAGGCTTGCGGAACGTACGAGAAGTGTCATCGCGCACTCAGCTCCCTGGGCTGCCCCGACCCCGACCTCAGCGGATGGTGACAGGCGACCCGATGCGTACCGGCGACCTCGGTGAGGGGAGGCTCCGTCGATGCGCACAACTCGGTCGCCAGCACGCACCGGGTGCGGAACCGACACCCGCTGGGAGGATCGATGGGACTCGGCAGTTCGCCGCGCACCCGCGCCCCCGCCCGGGCAGACGGCGCCCCCGGGTCGGCCTCGGGCACCGCCGCGAGTAGCCCCGCGGTGTAGGGGTGCGCGGTGGCGTCGTACACCTCCTCGGTGGTGCCGGTCTCCACCAACTTGCCCAGGTACATCACACCGACCCGGTCGGCCAGGTATCGCACGACGGCGAGGTCGTGGGAGATCACCACACTGCTCAGATTGCGTTCGAGCTGGATGCGTTGCATCAGATTGAGGACCTGGGAGCGTACGGACACGTCCAATGCGCTGACCGGTTCGTCGGCGACCAGCACCTGGGGATCCAGGGCGAGCGCGCGGGCCAGCCCCACCCGTTGGCGCTGCCCTCCGGACAGTTCATGGGGGTAGCGCTCCAGCACGCTCAGCGGAAGGCCCACGTCCGCCAGCAGCTCGCGGGCCCTCGCCGTCCGGTCGGACCGGCTGCCGATGCCCTGGATCGCCAGGGGCTCGCGCAGGATCGCCCCGATGCGCATGCGTGGGTCGAGGGAGGCGTTCGAGTCCTGGAACATCATCTGGAGCTGGGCTCGGCGCGGCCCGAGCTCCCGGGAGCTCATCCGGGTCACCGGAGCACCGTCGAAGATCACCTCACCCGCGTCGGGCCGGTCCAGGGCCACGAGCATCCGGCCCAACGAGGACTTGCCGCACCCCGACTCTCCGACCAGCCCAAACGTTTCGCCTGCCGCCACGTCGAAGCTCACCCCGGAGACCGCCTTGACCGTGCGGCGCCCCCCGAGGAGCCCTCGCCCGCCGACCGGATACTCGCGTACGAGATCGACCACCCGCAGCCGTGGCGGCGTCTCCCGCTCGGGTACGACGACCGGTTCGGCGGTAGCCGGTGGCTGGTGGGCCCGAACCGTCGGATGGGCCCGAACCGTCGGACTGGAGACCGGATGCCAACACGCGTGAGTGTGACCGTCCCCCGCCACCGACAGCGCCGGCAGTTCCTCCCGACACTGGTTGGTCGCCGCGGCGCAGCGCGGCGCGAAAGGACAGCCAGCGTGAAGTATGGACAGGTCCGGTGGCGTGCCGGGAACGCTGAAGAGCTTCTCGCGCCGGTCTTGGGTGAGCGAGGGGATCGAGGAGAGCAGTGCATGGGTGTAGCGGTGTCGGGTGTGGCCGAAGAGTGCGGGTGTCGGCCCGGTCTCGGCCACCCGCCCGGCGTACATCACGCCCACCCGGTCGGCATGCCTGGCGATCACCCCCATGTCATGGGTGACGAGGATCATCGACATGCCCAGCCGGGACCTGAGGTCGTCGAGGAGATCGAGGATCTCCGCCTGGATGGAGACGTCGAGCGCGGTGGTCGGCTCGTCGGCGATGACGACCCGCGGTTCGCACACCAGCGCCATGGCGATCATCACGCGTTGCCGCATGCCTCCCGAGAGCTGGTGCGGAAAGTCGTCCATCCGCTCGGCGGGTTTCGGTATCCCGACCAGGGCGAGCAACTCGGCGGCGCGAGCACGTGCGGCGGCTTTTGATGCGCCGTGGTGCAGCCGCACCGGCTCGGCGACCTGTTCGCCGATGCGCCGGGTGGGGTTCAGTGCGGTCATCGAGTCCTGGAACACCATCGCGATCTCATTGCCGCGGATGGCCCGGTACCTCGCTGCGGGAAGTCCGACGAGTTCCGTGCCGCCGAAGTCGATCGACCCGCCGGCCACCCGGCCACCGGCCGGCAGCATGCCCATGATGGCCAGCCCGGTCATGGATTTGCCGGATCCGGTCTCTCCGACGATTCCCAGGGTCTCCCCGCGGTCGAGCGCCAGATGGACGCCCGAGACGGGGCGCACGACCCGGTCGCCGCGGCGGATCTCGACCGACAGATCGCGGATCGTCAGCACACGGCTGCCGTCCGCGGGCCCAAGCGCGTTCTCAATGCCATCGCTGGTGCGCACGGTACCGCTCTCCATATCCTTGGCCACCCGACGATATTGGGACACAATCCCCAGATGTCGTTCGTCGGGTTCATCGAACATTCGGGTTGATGTTGGTCCGCTCCTACGAAGAGGGTCCTGCGGGACACGGACAGGGAAGCAAGTGGAATGCCCGAGTCCGGGAAAGGCCACCCTTGCCCTGCTCGCCCCGCACCCGGCTTCGTCCGGAGCTCAGCCAGCGGACGCGGGCCGGCCGAGTTCGTTCCGCAGCAGGCGCCGCACGTTCTCCCCCAGGACCGCGACGATGTCGCCTTCCGGCCAACCACGCCGTTGCAGCGCCTCGGTGACCAGCGGCAGCCCGGCCGGACCCTCAAGGCCGGGCAGATAGGCGTCCGCCGGAACCCCTTCGACGAAGGCTCGCTCACAACACGGGGGAGTGGTGTCGTCGAGCACCTCCTTGATGAAGTCGGGCCCCAGACCGACATGCTCGACCCCGGCCACACCCGCGACATGCTCGAAATGGTCGACCAGCCGATCGATCGAATAGTCGCTTTCATCCAGGTACGGGGCGAAGAAGTTCACACACACCACCCCACCCCCCGCGGCGATGCCCCGGATCTGCTCGTCGTCGAGGTTGCGGTGGTGGTCGAAGAGCTGCCGGGCGCCGGAGTGCGTCGCGAGCACCGGTCGGGACGCCAACTCCAGGACGTGCCCCACCCCGGCGGCGCCGAGGTGGCTGACGTCGAAGAGCATGCCCAGGCGCTCCATCTCGGCCAGCGCCATGACCCCGGCACGCGTGAGCCGACCACCCGTCCCGTCCTCCCCGCTGCCGTCCGCCAGCGCGGTGCGCCCGAAGTGGGCCAGGGACGCGATCCTGACCCCCAAACGGAACACGGTCTCCAGCAACTCCACGTCCTCACCCACACCGGGCGCGCTCTCCAACGCCAGGACCAGGGCGATCCGGCCCTGAGACAGCGCCCTGTCGATCTGGACGCCGTCCTCGCACAACGCGACGGCATCGGCGTTACCGGCCGCGAGTCGGTGCGCCGCCTCGATCATCCGCAGCGTCCGGCGCAACGCACCCTCCGGCCGGTACGGATCCTCGACGAAGACCGGCAGCGCCTGAAGGTTCACCCCGCCGGCCCGCAACTGCGGTAGCCAGCGTTCCCGGAAGAACTCGGCCCAGCGGTCCACCGGCCGGGCGACGACCGCGCACAGCAGATCGTTGTGCAGATCGGCGACCACGGCCCGTCGATGCAACTCGTTCACGGCGACACCCGTCGATCGGCCCGGCCGTTGTGAAGGTACTGAGCGTGCCCCTGCCCGTCGTCACCGAGGAACGCAAGCGGCGCGTGCACACCGAGCTCCGGCTCGACCGGGAGCAAGGTGTCACCGCGCCACGCGACCAACTCCGTTCGGTACGGTGCCTCGTCCAGGTCGGCGAGGACCCCCACGGGAGTGCGCTCCAACCACAACCGCCCTGCCGAGTCCCGACTCACCGTGGTCTCGGAGGTGACCGACGTATAGGTGCCGACGTACCGGGTACAGCGGGCTGCGTCGGGCGGGGGAGCAGCCACCCCCGGCGTCGGCGGCTGGGGCAGCCCGACCCCAGCGAGTTCACCGAGCACTCGTCCCATGACCTCGGCGTACACCCGCCGCGACGGGCCGCCGTTGGTGAAGATCGCCACCGCCATGTCGCGCTCGGGCACCACGCGCAGAAATGCCGACTGGCCGATGGTGTTCCCGTCGTGCCCGAAGACCGTGCCGCCCGGCGGGCCGAACAGTTCCCAGCCCAACCCCCAGGCGATCCCCTGGTCGATGTCGGGCAGTGTGATCTGAGGCTCCCGCATGGCCCGGACACTCGCCGGGCTCAGCACCCGACCGCCATCCGGGCCCCGGCCCCCGGCGAGGTGCATCCGGGCGAAGGCCAGCAGATCCCGGGGACGCATCGCCAGCATCGACCCGGCCGGCGCGTTCGAGCGGGCCAACGCCCAGACCGGGGTCGGCTCCAGCCCGCCCCCCGATGCCCGCTCCGTATGGCCCACCGCCGTACGGTGGACGATCGCCTCGTACGGGTCGTTCGCGGTGTGGGTCATGCCCAACCGCGCGAACAGATGCCTCCGAGCGCAGACGTCGAACGGCTCCCCGCGCAGCACCTCGAGGATCCGTCCCAGCACGCAGTAGCCGGCGTTGTTGTACGAGAACATCTCGCCCGGCGGGAAGAGTTGGGGCACGTCGTGCAGGACCCCCAGGTACCTCTCCAGGCAGTCGTCACCCTTGCCGGTGTCGGTGAAGACATCCCCCTCGAAACCTGCGACATGACACAGCAGTTGCCGCGGGGTGATCTCCTGCGCGGCCCGCTCATCGGCGATCCGGAACTCGGGGAGGACGACCCGTACCGGAGCGTCGAGGTCCAGCCTTCCCTCGTCGACCAACTGTAGGACCAGCGTCGCGGTCACCACCTTGGTGATCGAACCGATCTGGAAGAGGGAGTCCGCCGTGACCTCGACGTCCGTTGTCGTGCTCAACACCCCGGCCACGGCTTCGACCACCTCGTCACCGATGCGGACGGCCACCGCAGCCCCCGGTACACCGCTCTCCCTGAGCAGTCCCGGCAACCGCTGGCGCAGCCATGCACCGACCCCAGGCAGCCCGTCCCATCTGTCCAATCCGTCCAGCCCATCCGGCTTCGCCACGGCACCCCTCCCCGCTCGACTTCCGGATGAGCATAGAACCGGCGGAAACCACACTCTTCGTCCGCTCCCACCACACGAGGCCCATTGTTTGGTGTATCAGGCCGAACCCACCCCTCCGTTCCGGAACCGGAGGCCACCGTCGGCCCGTACTCGGGTGAGTGACCCGGCGTGCCGAAACCTGTGTCGCGGCACGCCGGTTTCGGCCAGCCTCCTCAGGCGTGGTCGTACGGGCTGGGTAGAGCGGTGCCGCGGTGCCAGGCGTCGCAGAGGCCGGCGGCCAGGACTCGTTCGGCGGTCGTGTCGGCCGGCATCGGCAGGTGAAGGGCGCGGAGCAGGTCGAGTCGGTGAAGGTCGAATGCGTTCTGGACGGTCGCGCGGTACAGGGGGACTGCGGCGAGCGCCCCGCGGTGGGACAGCACCGCCAGTGCCACAGGTATCGCGGTCAGCAGGATCCACCAGCCGGCCGGAATCAGGAGGGGCAGGCCCGCCACGGCCGTGAGGACCCACACCGTGGTCAGGGCGAGTGCCTGGTCCAGGGTGTTGCGGGCGTCGTCGACCAGCAGTCGGGTGGAGTCCGGTAGGACGGCGTACAGCCGGGGCCACGCTGCGTCGGCACTCCAACCGTGACTGCGACCGACGCCCGCCCACAGCGCCCGCAGACTGTTGCCGAGCACGGTCGGCAACACGTTCGTGTCCATGGGCGGGTACTCGTGGTCGAGCCGTCGGGCCGCCTGCCGGGCGGCCAGGAGGACGGCGCCCCGCTCGTGCACCGGCAGGGTGAGCACCTGACCGACGGCATCCCTGGTTGCCTCCAGTCGGTGTTTGGTCCGCAGGTGCGCGCGGCGGCGGCCTGACCGGCCGGGGAGTATCGGCAGGACCTGCCAGAATCGGTGGATGACCGGCAGCACCGCCTGGAACAGGAACCCCGCCACCAGCAGAGCGAGGAGCAGGAGGGCGATCTTCCCGCCACCGAGCTTCCCCGCGGTGTCACCGATGGCGGACACCGCGAACCTCCCCTCCGGAGCCCCGGCCCATACCAGGCACAGCAGATAGAGCGAGCCTGCGGTGACCGGGAACAGGATCACCAGCAGGAAGCGCGTGGAGAACACGGACAACGCGGAGGACGCCAGGTCGGCCGGGTTCATCGAATCCTCCCGGCCTCGGCCATCTCCCCCTGGTGGACCGGGCACAGTGGCGCGTCACCGTAGACCGTGACCCGCTCCTGCCCACAACCGGTCACGGGACAGCGGTACACGATTGCGGACACGTGCTCCGGGTTTTCCCCGTCCTCACCCGGCGTGTCCAGGTGCTGTGCCAGACCGCCCGCCATCGGCACGCTCATGCCGTAGTTGTCGCGCAGGAAGTCCCGACTGGTCAGCACGGCTCCGGTGGTGCCACTCATGGTGAGGCGTATCCACCGGTGCTGGAGCTCGTCCTGCTTCACCGCTTCCTCCAACAGGACACAGCCCTCGTCGAAGGAGGTGCCAGCCGGTAGCTCGAAGTGGAGTGTGTCCGCCGGGGGCGGTGCGGTAGGGGCCGAATGGTCGGCGAACTCGGCGAACTCGGCGAGTCCACGGTCGGACGGGGTGGGAGTGTTCAAGGGGTCTCCTGGGGTCAGGCGCCGATGTGGAGGTAGGGGGCCCAGGCCCAGAGCCTGGCCTGGGGCGCCCTGGTGAGCGATCGCCGGGACAGCACGGCGTCATGCAGTTGACGGGCCGCGCGGTCGGGCGTGAACGGTTCGACCGCCGATGCCCCGGAATCGCCCCCGGGGGAGTCGCTGGGCGATAGCCCGATCCCGTACAGCAGTGAGGTCACGGCGGTGGTCTCGGCGGCGTCCACCGGCCAGAGGGTGGCGATGGTCTGGCGCCAGCCGGCGAACACCATCGCACCGGCCACGCTGATCACTTCGTCGGAGGTCAGGGGATCGAGGGTCGCGGTCTGGCAGGCGGTCAAGGAGACGAAGGCGGCATCGGTGCGCTCGGCGGCCAGTGCGGACACCGGCACCACGCCGTCCTCCAGCAGCAGTCCGCTGCGTTCGGGACGGTACGGGTCATGGCTGCCGTGGCACATCACATGGAGCAGGGTGTGGGTGGGCAGCTGTGACAACACCTGCTCGGAGCGCGCCTGCCCGCTGCCGAGCACCGTTGCGTCCGGGAAGCACGCTGTGATGAGCGCGCGGTGGATGTCGGCGCCGGGCAGGTGCGCGGCGCCGTCCACGCGGTCGGCGAGCACCGCCAGCATCCGCGGCTGGGCGGTGTTCGCCCCGGCAGCGGCCGAAGCGGCGAGCGCTGCGACGGTGGGCGTGTAGGAGGGGACGACCCGGTCGATGACACTTTCGCCGGGAGCGGTGTGTCGGCCCGCGGCGTGCAGCGGCAGGAGCGCGAGCGGCCCGGTCGGGCACCACCACAGCCGCGGTCTGAGGCCCCCGCCATCGGTCTCGGGGACGGCCAACGCCTCCAGGACGGGGGAGGCGACCGTCTCCCAGAGCCAGCCGGTGACAGTGCCGAGCACGCGGTTGAACGGTCCCGTGACCCCGACTCCCAGTGGGGCGGCACTGGTTGACGCCCGCTCCTCGAAGGTCCGGGCCGCCGCAAGGTACACGGCGGTGTGCCGCCGCACGTCCTCCAGGCCCAGGCGCAGAGGCAGGAGACGTACGCCGCCGGAATCCACCAGCAGCACGTCACAGCGGTGTCGACTGGCGTTGACCACGGCGACCGGACCGGGCAGTCCTGCGCACAACACCTCGGGGTCCGGACGTTCGAGGAATCCCGGGATCAGCCTCCGGGCCTCGGTGACAGCGGCCGACCAGGCGACTTCGGCATTCTGGAGCTGTTGTGTGCCAGGGTTGAGCAGCCGTATCGCGCGGTGGCCGCGTCGTTCTTCGAGGGCCGGCCCGACTGCGGGGACGGCTTCGAGCGAGGCGGTCCGCAGTACGGCGGCGCTCGTCCGCAGTCGGGTAGCGAGTGCGGGGTCGAGGTCGTGCACCCGATCGATGTCGGTGCGCAACTCCAGGACGCGCTGCCACAGGACCGCGCGGCCGTCCTCCAGCAGGGCGAGAGCGCTCGTCGGATCGTCGTCGGCGATGGCCGCGGCAGCGGCGTCGGCGCCGAGCATCCGCCAGTCTCCGAGCAGTGTGCGCACATCGTTGGCGGAGAGTCCGACCGTGATCCAACGTCGGAGCAGGTCGAGGGCGAGCCGATAGCGGAGGTGGGCTCCTGCGGCGTCGCCGAGGTCCATGGCGAGACGGGCGGATCGCTCGGCGGCCACCAGGCGGTCGGGTAGCCGGGCGTGGTCGGCTTGGGCGACCTCGTCCAGGTCGGCCAGTGCGCGGCTGGTCGGGGTGGGTGTCGTGTCACCGGGGGCGCGGGCGTCCGGGGCGCGCAGGCCATGGGTGTCCAACACTTCACCGGACGGCCCTTCGGCCGGCATCAGGAGAGCTTCGGCCCGCAGCAGCAGGAGTTCGTGCCGTCGGAGGTGTGTCCGGCTGTCTGGGCTGCCGAGAGCCTGGTCGATCAGTTCCACCGCCCGTCTCGGGGCTGTGCCGGTCCCCTCCGTTCGGCTGTCGCTGGTCTCGGAGAGGCTCCGGTGGGTGTCATCCGTGGCGGCCCGGGCCTGGGCCAACAGGGCGCGGACAAGGACGGTCAGTGCCCAGGCCCCCGTCGCGCTGCCGGCCGGTGCATCGTCCCGGGCCAGCGAGACGACCCTGATGGCCTCGCTCAGATCGGCCTGGGCCCGGCCGATGGCCTCGGCGTCCGTCAGAGCGGGCCCCGGGTCCTCGACAGCCGAGGCAGCCGACCCGGGCAGGTGACGAGTGCCGCCGTCGTCGTCGGTCGTGGCCGTGCCGGGCGCATGGAGGGTTGGTCCGGACGGACCGGCTGCTTTCAGGACAGACTGCGCCCGCTCGCACAGGGCCAGGGCATGCCCGATAAGCAACAGGGGGCGGGACGGTCCATTGCGTCCGGCGAGTGCACAGGCTCGGGCGGCGACGGCGACAGCATCGGACAGCAGGCCGGGGTCGTCCAGCAGTCGGGCCGCCTGGAGCAGGGCGGCCTGTTGGGCGTGCAGTCGGCCGGGCAGGTGCCGGGAGTCGGCGGGTGTCGCGGTCACGATGTCCTCGTGGAGTGTGAGGAGGCCGCGGACATCCCGCTCCGAGCGCACGGTCTGGAGCCTGAGCGCGACGAGGACGGCAAGATTGTGCAGGTACAACGTCCGGATGGATTCCGGGGCTACGGCTACGGCCAGACGCGCCTGCCGAATGGCCTCGGCAAGGTCACCATCACCCTCGGACACCGGGCGCAGGCGGTGCCGTTCGGCGAGCGCGCCCGCCCACCGGGCGTGGCACTCGGCGGCCGACGGATGGTCCGCGGGCACGGTCCCCGTCAACTCGGCCGCGCGCACAGCCGCGTTGAGCAGCACGGGATCGCTGCACTCCCGGTACGCGGTCAGATAGATGGTTGACAGCACGCAGAGTCGGCCGAAGTCGTCGGGGGAGGACGGGGACGAGGCCACCACCGTCTCCGCGCAAGCCCGGGCCTCATCGAGGTCGGTGGCGGCCCCGAACAGTCTGAGGCCGTCCGGCACCGCTGCCTCGGGAGAGCCGGACCTTCGCTCGTGACGGATGAGCAGAGCTTCGGCGAGGGCCTGGAGCGCGCTCGCACAGCTGTCGGACGGGTGCCCGGCGACGGTGCAGGCAGCCCTCAGATGGATGACCGAATCGTCCAGCAGCGGTGCGTCACCGTAGCGGTCGAACCATCCCAGTTCGGCCAGGCCCAGGCAGGCCAGTGCGTTCGAGTGCTGCTCAGGGTCTCCGTCCCGGGTCAACACCTCGGCCCGCTGGGCGACCCGCAGTGACTCGGTGTGGTCTTCCGGTCTGTCGAGCAGCTGAGCCCGGTGGCCCAACAGGGCGGCGAGGCTTGTGTACAGCACTCCCTTGTGGTGCGCGTTGTACTCTTCCGCCAGCTGTACCGCGTGCCCCTGCTGGGTGATGGCCTTGTCGAGGGACTCCTGCTCGCCGTGCGGCGATCCGTTCAGATGGCGGTGGAGCAGCAGGTTCGCGATCTGAGCACGGGCGCCCACGGCCTCCTTGTTCTCGGGCAGGAACGCGATCGCCTCCCACAGGACTTCAAGACCGCGGTCCAGATGTGCGGTGGCACGCTCGTCCAACGGGCGGTACGCGAACTGCTCCAGGGGGTCCAGCCCGGCCAGGACGCACAGTGCGGCCCCGAGAGTGGAGAGTGTCGCGAGCCGCGGCGCGGAACCGGGCGCGAGCGGGGCTATGCCCGCCTCCAAAACGGCAGCCACGACTTCCCAACCGGCTGTGAGGTCGCCGGGCGCATCGCCCTTCGTGCTGTCGACGTCTGCCGCCATGAAGCTGGCCCGAGCAGCCTGAGCAACCGGTTCGTACGTGGCCTCGGCCATTTCCTCCACCAGGAGTTCGCCCAGCGCGAGCGCGACCGGAACCGACACACCGCCCTGGCCCGCCGCGCCGAGCCGGTAGCGGTTCACGGCCGCAGTCGCCCTGGCCAGATCACCCGGCTCACCGTCCAGCAGCAGCGTGCCGGCCAGGGCCGCCCAGACCCGATGGTCCTCGGGCAACGGGCCCCGCCCGATGATCGCTTCGTAGGCACCTGGTGGGACGAGCGACGGGCCTATCTCGTCCATCATCGCCAACCTGCTTTCGGCGGCGGCTCGATGAGAGTCACGCGAACCCGGAAGGCCGGGTGCGGTACAGCCGCACAGCGCCAGCCACAGGGCGAGCCACAGGGCCTCCGGTTCCCCGGTCACCCCGAAGTCGTCATGCTCCACTGCATCCCGGACCATCCGAGTGACGTCCGCTTCCGCGTCCGGCCCCAGCCCGGTGACATCGCCCCCATCGAGATATCGCACGATTCTGCGCGCCACTGCCGCCTTCGCCTTGTTGCCCACCGCGATGCCCCTCCGCCCCTCGTGGAACATGTACCGATTCGCCTCCTGGGCGAGCGCGCCTCGTTCTCCCCTGGCCCTGCTTGGTCGCAAGTACCAACCGCAGGGAGTCGGACCGGAATCACCCCCTTTGAGGGATCCGACTCACGGCGGGTGAAGGGGATGCGGCTACTTCTCCGGGGCTGTCTGCCACACGGTGTAGCTGTGGCTGCCGAGCTTGAGATTGACCGTGGCGAACCTTCCCTCGCTGGTCAAGAGGCAGTAGTGGCCCCATGGCACGGTGTAGGCAGGGATACCGTCCGCCCAGTCGCCGGGTTTCACCGTGAGGCAGTCGGCCAGCGACGGCCGCTTGCCCATCTCTGCGATTCTGGCGCCGTTGACCGCGCTCATCGCGAGGCCGATGCGAAGGTCTCCCTTCTTGCTCTTGCCCGACCTCTTGCCATGGTCGAAGTCGTACTCACGTCCGTTCTTCAGCGCCAGGCTGATGAAGAACGTGCCCGCACTCCGTTCGGGTTCCCCGTCGGTGTCCATCAGGGCCACGACCGTGCTCTCCGTGAGCGCTTCGATGACCACGAGGTTCCTGCCGGGCTCCAGCGACTGAGAAGTGCGGCCATTCGTGTGCATGAACAACTTCTTCCCACCGTCGACCTGGTAGACCTCTGCTTCCGTCCTGTCCTGGACCTCTCGTTTGATGACGAGTTTCCAAGTGGAGTCGTCGGGTGCGGGGATCGGCTTGCCGCTCGCGGCTGTCGGTGAGACGGGTATCTGGGCTTCCACCTTCTTGCTCTTCCCGCCGAGTAACCGGGCGAGTTCGGCTGCGGTGCGGGGTCTGGCAACCGTTGTCACCTTGAACTTGGCTGACTGGTGGATCACCGGGACGCTGCCCTGCTTGGAGACGATGCGTGCCACGCTCACGGCTGTCTTGGCGACGACCGCCACCCGCGCGACTGCGCATGCGGTCAGCGCAAGAGCCGTCAGGACTGCGCAGATCACTACGGCTACGTTTCGGGACGTTCGAGGCAGAAGGCTGGTCAATCTCATGACTCCTCCTGGAATCCAGGCACCGAGAGGGATGGTGGTAGTGGTCGTTCCGGGCTTGAAGGAGTGTCAGTGCGATGCTTGGTTGGTGATCTGCGGCCGTCGAAGTGTCCGGACCTCGGGCCTGGTCAACTTTCTTGCGCCTTCTCCGTGACATGGGTGGGGAGCGGGTGCGGCACGGGTTCCCTGGGGCCTATCGCTCTCGAGTCGCCGCATCGACTGCGGTGACCACGGCTGTTCCTGGCCCTCGCCACCGTACGGTTCATGGGATCTGTCCGGGGCCTCCGTCTGCGATGTCGTTTCCGCAGCCAGCAGTACCTGCCGACAACAACTGGCTACCCGGCCGGCAGGGCGACACTCCGATGCATGTCCCTGGAAAGTGCCTCCGGGGCAGATCCATCCATGGGTGGACGTGTCTCCCCACTCGGCCGGGTCACCCCTCGGCCGGGTCATCGGAAAGGCACTGGTCCCCCAGACCGGCCCCTGCATGACGCCTTGGCCGTTCGAACCCGTCATCGCCCAGCCATGGTTGAACCGTTCCCACACCGCACTGCGGACCCAGATCTCCATGGGTAGCGCCCCGATCGCCGGTGCGGTTGCCGAGGGCCCGGTCGATGAGCTGTACTGAAGGCTGGCGTGACATTGATCGATCCGTCATGGGCCCCTCGGTCGTACGCCTCGATATCAGGGATGTCTCCGGCTCGTGAGCCGTCGAGGGTCCCTCGCCCCCCCTTGTCAGTCCCAGATCTCACTGCTCGATGTCTCCGTAGAGGCTGAGGCCCGTCGGGGGCCGGTGAGCTGATCCAGCAACGCCAGGAAGGTTTCCCACCATGCGACGGTACGTTCTCACCGGCACGCCGGGCTCGGGCAAGACATCGATCCTTCGATGCCTGGCAGAGCGTGGCTACGGGGTCGTCGAGGAGGCCGCTACCGCGGTCATCGCACGCGCTCAGGCTCAGGGTGAGCCCGAGCCGTGGACGCGACCGACCTTTGTCGATGATGTGGTTGAACTGCAAAGACAACGGCAGTTGGAGACCTTCACCACGAGCCCTGTGCAGGTGTTCGACAGGTCCCCTCTCTGCACCTTGGCGCTCGCCCGCTATCTGAGGCTGTCGGTGCCTCGCGCCTTGGCTGCGGAGATCGAGCGGATCACCACCGAAGAGATCTACGAGCGCCAGGTGCTCTTCGTGCGAAACCTGGGCTTCTGCGAGCCGACCAGTGCCCGGCGGATCAGTTTTGAGGAATCATTGGTCTTCGAGGGCTTCCACGAGGAGAGCTATCGCGCGTTCGGGTATGAACTCATCGACATTCCTGCTGACTGCCTTGCGCGCCGTGTCAGCGCAGTCAGCTCGGTACTTGGGCAACCGTGAACGTCCCTTCCAGGCCGAGCGGGATTTGGCCCCGCGCCAGGCGGGTGCCGTCGTGTGGGGACGTGGTGCGGTACGCCTGTATGAACCGAACTGAAGTTGTGTCGGTGTGATTCTTGATGCGTTCAGCCGATGGCATCGGGCCAGAACCGGGTTGTGTTGTCGGCGGCACGGAGGCCGTGGACGCCGCCCGTGTGGAGTGGGGTGGCGACCACGGCCTCCTGATGCGCCTGGTGGGGAGCGCGCGTGGCGCGAACCGTCAGAGTGTTCTACGCGGCCTTGGACAGGGTGGACCTGTCAGCCCGGGCCGTGGGCCGTACGGGTGTTGCGGATTCGGTCATGGCTCGTCGTCCGTCGTGGCGTGGCCACAGGAGGAGGGTGCCGACGGCACCCATCCCGGCGAGGGCCGAAAGGAGTGACCAGGTGAGGGCGAAGCCGGCGTTCGTGCCGAGCCAGCCCGCGATGGGATAGGTGATCAGCCAGGCCAGGTGGGACAGGGAGAACTGGGCTGCGAAGACCTCGGGGATCGCGCGGGGTTCGACGGAGGCGCGCAGGACCTTGCCGGTCGGTGTGATGACCAGTGCCATGCCGATGCCGATCACGGTCCAGACGATCGCCGTACCCGTCCAGGTGCTCAGGCCAGTCGTGATGAGGGCCACCGCGGCGATCGTGCCGCCGACGAGTACTCCGGCGCCGCTGATCATGATGGTGCGGGCGGTGATCCGGTCGAGCACGCGGGGCAGCACGAGGGCGGCCAAGAGTGTTCCGCTGCCGGATGCGGCGAGCATCCAGGCGACGTCCGACTGTGAGCCGTTGAGCTCGTCACGGACATAGTTGACGGTGTTGACGACGACGATCGACCCTGCTGCCGCGACCACCAGATTGAGGGCCATGATGCCCCGCAGCCGTGGTGTCCTGAGGAATGTTGTGATGCCTCCTGCGGCCTTGTCCCATGCCTTGGTGTGGGCACTGGGACGGGCGTTGGGGATGCGCGTCGACAGAACGAGCAGGCCGGAGACGAGGAATCCGGCCGAGGTGCCCAGGAACAGCCAGTTGAAGCTCATGAACGCAAGCGCGACCGCCGCCAGTACGGGGCTGAGCAGGCTCTCCATGGTGTAGGCGACCTGTGAGGCGGACAGGGCGCGCGTGTAGTCGGACTCATCGGTGACGATGTCGGGGATGACGGCCTGGAATGTCGGGGTGAACGCTGCCGACGCGGCTTGGAGCAGACCGATCAGGGCGTAGATGTGCCAGACCTCGGTGATGAGCGGCAGGGCCAGGACCACCGCGGCGCGCACCATGTCGAGGACGACGAGGAGGGTTCTTCTGGGGAAGCGGTCGACATACGCGGCGGCGAGGGGGGCTATGACCACGTACATAACCATCTTGATGGTCAGGGCGGTGCCGAGGACCATGCCGGCACGAGGACCTGCGAGGTCATAGGCGAGCAGCCCGAGGGCCACTGTTGTCAGCCCGGTACCGAACAGGGCGATGATCTGGGCGCTGAAGAGATAGCGGTAGTCGCGGATGGCGAACAGACGCATGGCGTGTTCCTTCCATGTCCATGCGGCGGGGCACGGCCTCGGATCGGAGACCATGCCGTACAGGGGGGAGTTGGGATGTCTCTACGCATCGGTGCCGCTCCCCGGTGTGAGGCCGGCGAGCAGGTTGAAGGCGCCGGTGAGGATGTTGAGTGCGACGACTCCTACGACGTCGGCTATCGCCCGGTCGCTGTAGCCGTACTCACGCAACGCGATGACCTGCTCGTCGGTGATCGACGTCGGTTCGCGGTAGATCTGGAGGGCGAGGGCGATGATCGCCGCGATCGCGGGATCAGCCGAGGTGCCTGAGCGGGCCCGCTCGATCTCTTCCTCGCCCACACCCATCGAACGGGCCGCGCTGACATGCGCGTCGAGACACAACCCGCAACCCTGGAGGACCTGGACGGCGATCGAGATCCGTTCGCTGATCGTACGGTTCAGTTTGGCCCGCCCCATGGCCCGACTGAGCTGGAGATAGCCGCCCAGAACGGCGGGCGAGTGCGCCATCGTGGAGACCATGTCGCCGATCTGACCGTGGCGGGAGACCAGTTCGGCGAGGAGGTCGCGCGAGGCGCCGACCGCTGTATCGGGCGTGAGTCGGGGCAGGCGGGGCATGACGGTCCTTCCGAAGCGGAGAATGTACGGGGGCGGCAGGGCGCTGGCCGAGTCGAGCGACTCATGGCCGCGCCATCTGCCGCGGCAGCCCGTCAGCGATGTCTCTACGGTCAGTGGTGCTCGTGGTTTTGGTGGTGGCTCGTGTGCTCGGACGCTGCCGGGGACGCCGGGTTCGAGTGGGTGGTGTGGGTGTCGGTCGCCCGCAGGGTGAACTCGGCCGTCCGGACGACGTCGTCGTGCTGGAAGTCCAGGTAGAGCCGGTAGGTGCCGCCCGAAGGTGCGGCGGCCATGAAGGTGATCTCGGGCCCCGGCTCGGTGACGCCGTCACCGGGCTCGCCGTCCGGGTGGACGTGGAGATAGCCCAGGTCGCCCACCCGCAGCGCCACCAGGTGCCCGTACGCCTCCAAGTAGGGCTGGAGGTCCGTGACGGGGCGCCCGTTCCGGCTGACGGTGAGTGTCAGGTCGCTCGCCTTGCCCGGCACGAGTTCGCCGTCGAGAGCGACGGTGTACTCGCCGACGTGGGCGGTGCGGGTGTCATCGGAGAGCGGCTGCGGATCGTACTGCCCGGCGACCGAGGCGTCGATCCCCAGGGTCATGGTCCCTTCGTGGCCGGCCGGGTGGATGTCGGCGAAGAATCGCCAGGCACCCGGCCCCAAGGCCACTTCCACGCTCCAGGTGCCCTTCTGGTCCATCACCGGGTGCACGTGCTGGAACCCGGTCGTATCGCGCCGGACCGCGATGAGGTGCAGTTCCTTGCCGTGCTCGGGTACGAAGTCGGTCACCGGCTGTCCGTCGGGACCGGTCACCCGGAAGGTGACCGTCTGCACCCCGGTGGGAAGGATCGTCGCGTCGAATTCAAGGGTGTACCCGCTCTCGGAGACCGAGAGTCCGCCGGGACGGGCTGCGCCGTGGCCGCTGTGGCCGGTCATGTCGTGGCCGGAGTCGTTCTTCATCGCGTGTCTCCACCTTGCTGATGAGTGCTGTGGATCTATCTTCTGGCTGTGTCGCCATCCGGTGACACCCACCATAGCAGCATACCCCCCGGGGGTATTCCTTCTGGGTGGGTTTTCGACGGGTGACATGTCATCTTGGGAGCCCGCACCGGGCCCGGCGCCGCACCTCGCTCCTGGCTGACTGCTCGGGGAAGCCGGTATCACCCCGACGGCGCAATCGTGACGGCCTGGGCCTACGGTGGCCGGCCGGGTTCTGTGACGATGGGCAGCCGATCTGCGCCTGTGGAGCCCCGCGACCGTGACAGCGCTCATCGAGTGCGCTTGCGCGGCTACTGCGCGTGGTGCCGCTCGCGCCACGAGGTTGCATGGCCGTGATCGTAGGAGAAGTGCACATGCCGAAGCGCAATGAATGGGGTGTGGTGTCAACCCTGACGATCGTGGGGGTTCGGTGCTGTCGTTCGGCCCGGGTGCTGAGTCGCCCCCGCTTCTAGGTTCGACTGCATGGAACGAAGGTTGCGGACGAAGGTCGGGGCGGGTCGTTGGTTGGCTGCGTTGAGTGCGTTGGTCGCCGGAGCGGGGGTGGTCGTCTGGCTTGCCCCGGGCGGGCTCGGCGAGGCTGGTGCGGTCGAGGTCACGGACGGGATCTCGGTCTCCGCGTACCGTTCGGTGATCGAAGGGGTGGCGGACGCGCCGTCGTGGGCGGGCCTGTTCTTCGAGATTGCGACGGAGGGCACTCTGGTCGTCCTCGGGGCGCTGTTGCTGTGGATGTGGTGGAGCGCGGTGCGCCGCAACGATGCCCGGGGGGCAGCCGGAGCCGTACTGACCGGGGTCGGCACGGTGGCCGCCTATGGGATCAGTGAGGCGGTCAAGCTCGTGGTGGATCAGGAGCGGCCATGCCGTGCACTCACCATCGGCAGCGATGCCATTGCGGAATGCCCCGAGGTGGGGGACTGGTCGTTCCCCAGCAACCACGCCACCCTGGCAACCGGGCTCGCGATCGGCCTGGCCGTGGTGTGGCCCCGACTCACCGCACTCACACTGCCGATCGCCGGCGCTGCCACCCTGCTACGCGTCCTCGTGGGGGTGCACTACCCTCACGATGTGCTGGCTGGTGCGACGCTCGGCGGGGCAGTCGTGGTCGCCGTGCTGATCGCCTGGATGCCACTCGCCGAACGCACCATGTCACGGTGGAAAAGGCACCGCAGGGACGATCCCGGCCTCGTGGGCCACCACCGCGGCAGCGGCCCGGTTGTCCACGGCCAGGCGCGCGAGGATGGAGCTCACATGGGCTTTGACCGTTCCCTCCACCAGATGCAGCCGGCGCGCGATCTGCGCATTGGACAGTCCGCTCCCGAGGAAGGTCAGCACGTCCCGCTCCCGAGGGGTGAGGGCGTTGACCCGGTCACGGGCGGCGGAGCGTCGACCGGCCAGCCCACCCGCACCGGTCGACGCGAGATGGGCGATCACCCGGGCAGCGACCTTCGGTGAGAGATAGGCGGCGCCCTCAGCCACTGCGTGAATCCCCGCGATCAACTCTTCGGGTTCTCCCGACTTGATCAGGAAGCCGGCCGCTCCACCGCTCAGCGCCTGGAGGATGTAGTCGTCTTCACCGAATGTCGTCAGGATGATGACGTTGGCTTCCGGCACCGTGCTGCGGATCTCCGCAGCTGCTTCAATGCCGTCGATGCCCGGCATGCGGATGTCGAGCACGGCGACTGCGGGGCGGTGGAGCCGAACCTTCTCCACCGCCTCGTGCCCGTCGGCAGCCTCGGCGACCACGTCGATGTTCGGATCCGTAGCAAGAACCGCTCGCACCCCCGCGCGAATCATGGCCTCGTCGTCGGCGACCAACACGCGGATCATCGGGCGCTCACGGAGCCACAACATCCACAGAGACCAGGGTGTTCTCCCGAAAACAGAGCTGGTATGCATCCCCGGACCGGCTGTCGAACCGGTCGGCCGTCATCGCGTAGTACTCGCACCTCGTACCGTCTCCCCTTGGTCCCACGGTCCGCAACCGATGGGTGATCTGACGGTCCGGCAGAAGGCGTCCCACCTCAGAACGATCCTGCCCGACCTGCAACCGGGCGAAGTCCCCGGGCTCCAAAACCGCCTGCGATGCCGTCAGCATCTCCCATCCGACGAGGCCGCCGGTCAGCAGCGCCCCCGTCATCAGCGGTAGTACGGCCGCGTTGACCAGTGCCCGGCCGGCGCGACGCCGAGCGCGACGGTGTTCCTGTGGCAGATTGACACCGCTCGTCGCCACCAACGGTGGTGGCTGGGACGGAGTGATGTGCGGAAGTCGAGCGATAGCCGTGAACCCCCCGTCACGGGGACCGTGATCGAACGACCCACCAACCAACCGCACCCGCTCGTCCAGGCCGAGGAGACCACGGCCCCCGCCCTGGGGCCGTGCCTCCACCGAGACGGTCCCGGAAGGTGGACCGTTCTCCACCACCACCGTCGTTTCCGCGGCCGTACGCGTCACGCGCACCGTCGCCGTAGCACCGGGCGCGTGCTTGGCAACGTTGGTCAACGCCTCCTGCACCACCCGAAGGGCCGCCCGCTCGACCATGGGCGGCAAGCCGTCCATCTCGCGGTCAAGACAGAGTTCGACCACGAGGCCGGACCGGGACGCCTCCTCGGCAAGCTGCGCGATGGTGGAACCGGACGCTGCGGTCGGCGCGTCGTCACTCTCCTCGCGCAGAACCCCGATGACTTCTCCGAGACGCTCCACTGCGGCTGCCGCCCTGACCCTGATGTCTCCAGCAGCCTGGCGATGACGCTCGTCCAGGTCGGGAGCAAGCTTCAGAGCGCCGGCCGACAGCGCGATCAGGCTGAGATCATGCCCCAGAACATCGTGCATGTCCTGCGCGATGCGAGCCCGTTCACGCAGCCTGGCTTGGCTCGCGACCAACCGCTGCTCGCGCTCAAGTTGCTCCGCACGCTCCCAACCCGCCCTGACAAGCTCCTGATACTGGCGCCAGAACCGGCCGGCGAACCACGACAGCATCCCGGCGACCACCACGGCCACGAATCGGCTCCCCAACAGGAGCCATTCAGGCACGACGGACACGGCCACCATCCCGGCAGTGAGAACCGCGCCCAGTGCGAACACCGCCGGACGAGCCCGCCCCGGCCGCCGTCCCGCCAGGAACGCGGCGACCGCAGTCGGCACGGCCCACCACAGACTCACCACGCTCAGACCGGCGGCCGTGGCAGCAGTCGTAGCCAGCACGCTCGCCGGATCAAGAACCCACCGCGCATCATCCGCCCCGGTCACACTGCCGCTCCCTACCCTCTCCACCGCAACGACCATACGGGTTCCAGGACCCGCCCCCGCCCTGAGCCCTGGCACTATCCGATCGACGCTGCTGCACCGGCACACCCCTCTCACCAGCGGAGAGTTCCCGTCTCTTGGACTGTCACCGTCCCGGAGGCGGAACTCATGAGGAGTGAGGGTCATCCTGAGGTAGGACCGTGCGCAGTGTGACCCCTGTCGAAGGTCTAGCGGATGCGCTCGACGTTCGCTTCAGTGGGGTTCTATCGACGTCGGCCCCAGGGTGCGGATCACGAGATCGATCGCCGTGGCCAGACGATCGAGATCGTGGCCGGCGCGCTCTCGCACCTGTAGGCCGAGCACCGTGGTGAACCTCGCCATCTCTTCAGGTGTCTGCGAGACGTCACTCTTGCGCGTCGGCGTGGCTGTTCCATGCCCGGGTATGAACCCGGGCATGGAACAGCGCAACAAGGCCGTGGCCAGCCACTTCCTGGAAGAGACAGACGACCGGAACCGTGAGACCGCCTACACCCACCTGTGTACCGCGGCCTATCTGGAGCACGACCCGGCCATGCCCCAGGAGACAGTGGATCGAGAGGAGGCCGCGCAGATCTACCAGGAATTGCTCGCGGCCTTCGAACTGAGGCACACCGCGGAGAGCATGGTGGCCGAAGTGGATCTGTTGTGCGCGCGGTTCACCGTGCGCGGTCGCCATATCGGTGAGTACCAGGGAATCCCTCCATCCGGCAGGACCTTTGAGGTATCCGGCCAGGTCACCTTGAGGTTTCAGGGCCCAAAGATCGACGAGGCATGGTTCAACTGGGACCACCAAGGTG
This sequence comes from Streptomyces sp. NBC_00690, assembly GCF_036226685.1. Taxonomy (NCBI): domain Bacteria; kingdom Bacillati; phylum Actinomycetota; class Actinomycetes; order Kitasatosporales; family Streptomycetaceae; genus Streptomyces; species Streptomyces sp. NBC_00690. Next base: position 245,193 of record NZ_CP109009.1, on the reverse strand, counting down.
CTCTGGAACAACTCGGCGCTCCACCGCCCTCCACCTGATGACAACAGGCACGGAGACGCGACACCAGCTATCGCTTGCGTATGGGGTGTCAAGGCCCTTGGTGCCGTTGCCGACTTCCGTAGACCACCCCTACGACCGACAGCACCAGGAAGAACACGGCGGCCCCACTCGACATCAGTGCCAACACGGCTGCTCCGCCGCCCTCTACATCGTCTTCACGGGCGGCCGACTGTAGGTCGTCGGCCTGGTACCGGACGATCATCCGGTCGCCGACAGAGCTCTTGCCGCCGCCGCTGCCCACCGGCAGGTCTGCCACTACTGGCTGTCCGTCGACCTCGAACTTGACCTGGCAGTTGCCGGCCATGCACGAGCCGTCCCTGTGCAGCGTCGCGGACACCCGTTCGCCGTCCTGGAACGAGCGGAGGTGTTGGGCCGCGGGAAACATCACCAGTATGGCCAGCGCGCCCAGCAGCAGCGCGAGTACCAGCGACATCAGCAGGGCCGTGCGGGGTCGCAGGGTGCGAGGGGCCATGTTCCGCTGGTACACATGGGAGGTTCCCGCGTTGGGTGTGCCGTGCAATTTCTCCGCCCCCGTTTCAGTCTGTGTCGAGTGACGTGCCACATCTCATGTGTGGACCGCGCTTCGTGTCCGTCTCTCTGAACAGGGTAAATGGGAGGACGGCTTGATATCGCGTGTTGATGTCGGCACACCTGCCACGCCCTGCCTGCCCGCTGTCGGCAATGAAGGCAGCTCGCTGCCGCCTTTCGGCGCGGCGGTGGTTGGGGGCGGCGCGGACGGGGCGTCCGTGTGGAGACCCTCGCCAACTCAGGCACGGTCACCGATCGTCGTTGAGTCAGTCGCCCGGAATGAGGTCCCGAACACCGTCGAGGTCCTCTGCCGTCCGGCCGCGGACCAGAAGGCTCGTGCTGTCGTCGCGCAGGAGTACGTCCTGGCCCAGGAACCAGCGGCGTGCGTGACTCCCCTCGTCGAGGGGATCTGCGGGGAAGGGACACTGTCCGTCCCGCTCATCAGGCGGACCGGGCGGCCGGACTGCGCCGACCGAGCGGGTCCACGACGACCAGGTCGTAGCGCGCGCCCGCCGGGACGGGGGCGGGGTCCTTCCACGAGAGGGCGGCAGTTCCGACGGGGAGGACCGCGCGTTCCTGCGGAGCGCTGCCGGGCGTGCTCCGGTAGATCTCCAGTCGATACGGCGTACTCGAAGCAGGATGCGCCGTCGGCAGGCCGCTCAGGGCAAGGTTGACCGAGCCGTCGGCAGCCGTGGTGAGTACCGGAGCAGCCGGAGCCGCTGGGGGGAGGGAGGGGACGAGCAGGGAACCGGCCGGCAGTGAGGGTTCGCTCCACATCCCTTCTGATTCGTCCCCGATCGCACCCCAGACGGGTTCCACGCCGCCGTCGACAAGTTCGGCGGTTGTGCCGGGTGGCAGGGGAGGTTCGGCCGGGTAGCGCACCTCGGCGTACCAGTCGGTGTTGACGAAGGGGCTGAGTCGACTCGCCGGGACCGCCAAAGTCTCCGTCCATGGCCCGCCACCGCTCGGCAGCTTGAGTTTCCCGCTCGTCGACACCGGGGCGAAGTGACGGTCGGCGCCCGTACGGGTATGACGGATCCGGAACTCGGGCGCCTTGCCCGCCCCCGTGGTGAGTGGCTCAGGCCGCAGACCTTGGGCGCGTACGGTCAGGGTGAGTCCGCCGTCGGGCGTCGTCGTGGCGTCCACCAGGGGCGGGGGCGGCCGGTCGGCGCTGGGGACCGCGACGGGTACGAGACCGCAGGCGGCGAACGCAGGCTCGGCGCCGCCCGCGGTGAGCGGAACAATGCGGATGAACTGGATGCTGCGTAGTCCTCCGGGGAGACGGGTGGAGAAGTGGATCAGGCCGTCGGCGTCCGCGGTACCCCCGATTTCGCCGAGGAAGGTGAACACCCCCTTGTCGGTGAGGCGTCCGCGGGCGGCATGCAACGGTGATGCCTGCGCGGCCCTGACGGGACTGGTGGGCAGGGTGAGGGCTGGCTTGAGTGAGCCGGCGAGGCGGCGTGCGTCACCGAGGTAGACCCGGTAGCGGGCGGCGCCGGTGCGTGGCGGCCAGCGCAGCGACAGTTCGGCCATGCCGGTGGAGTCCGGACGCCCGGTCCAGATGACGACGGGGGAGGTGGGCACGGCCTGCGGCGCCCGGGCGTCGTGGGCAAGGACGTGGGTCGTGGCCTCGTCGGACGAGGCGCCTGCCGTATTGACGAACCAGGCGGTGATCGGCACCGCCCGCTGCTGTCCGACCGTGAATGCCTGGGGCTGGGCCTCGACGAGCACCTTCTGGTCCTGGACGACCGGCCGCGGCGGGAGTGCGACCCCGTCGACCTCGACCCGTAGTTCGGCGATGGGCGCGCTGCCGGGGGCGGTGTGCCCGGGACCCGGTACGGTGCAGCGGAGTCGGAGCGTGCCGGGAACGCGCGATCCACTCGTACCGTCGTCCGGCGCCGCGTCGAAGGTGCCCTCCAGCACGGGCGGAGGTGGCGCCGGCCGTGCTGGCAGCGGTGCGGAGAGGTCGTAGGCGCCAACGTCGAGGTGATGGGACCACTGGCCGAACTCGTCCGCACTCCAGACCCGCCAGCTCGCGCCGTCCGCGTCCACGGGCACGGCGCCGTCCTCAACGACTCGGCGGTTGTTGCCCGCCCAGTTCGGTACGAGCGGCATGGCTCGGCTGACGTGGTCCTGCCCGGGTGGCGGTTCGAAGCGGTGCAGGGCTACAGGCTTCCCCGGTGCCGTCCGGGCGAAGCCGACCATGCCGCGGGCCGGCTCGTCGCCGAGGGAGACCGTCTGCCGCCAGGTCTCGGGGCCCGGGTGTTGCGGGTCGGCGTGCGAGTTCCAGGTGCCAGGGGGATCGGCGGCGAGTGGGAAGGGGGCGGGCGGGTCCGGTTGTGCGTTGCCCGCGGCGACCGCGAGTGCGAGCAGTGTCCGGCAGCTCCAGGGACCGGACTCGCCGCCCTGCCGGTAAGGGAGGTCGGCGATGATGCCGGGCGCATCGGGGAAGCAGTCGTCGAGGGTGTGGTCGAGGCCGCCGGGCAGCGAAGGCGAAGGACCCAGGACATCCTCCAACGTGACCGGGAAGCCGAACGGGCTGCCCGGCGCGTGGACGATGCGGTGCCGCTGCACGGCCCAGCGGGCCGCGATGAGCCAGATGTTGCACTCGTCGACCGAACCCGTGGAGTCGTACGGCACGAGGGTCGCGAGCCCGAGATAGCGGGCGATCTGCGGGTCCACGGCCATCGTCAGGAGCGATGGTGTCACGGGGGCCGTGGCCCGGCCGGTCCGGCCGTCCGCCAGGGTGAACGTGTCGCTGAAGGCGGCGACGGCCGGTGCGGTGGCAGGGTCGCCCCAGCCGCTGGTGAGCCATGGGTCGACGAAGTCGGGCCCGATCCGCTCCATGATCCGCTGAGTCTCCGCGACCGGGTCGATTCCGCCGGTGGGGGCGTCTGGCCCGAGTTCGTCCGGCGGGCCGAGCCGGGGCGGAACGCCCGACTGGACACGGTCCTGGGCGGCGTCGAGCGGGTGGATCCTCGGATCCTCGGCGTACCAGTGTTCCCGCAGCTTGATCGGCAGCCCGAAGATCAGGTCGGGCTCACCGAGTTCGGACAGGTAGACGTACGACTGCCGTATCCCGATCGTCTCGCCGATGGTTCCCCGACCGGTCGCCCTCAGTCGGACGACGGGGGTGTGACCGAAGCGGTACGGCTCCGCGGTCCGGGTGGCGAGGACACGGTTGCCGCTGCCCGCCGTTAGGTTCGCGTCCAGCAGATCCAGCCGCAGCCCTCGGTCGTCGGGCACGAAGACCTCGGCCCAGATGTATGGGTCGTCGGCGGGGGAGCCGAAGAGGCATCCCTCGGCCTGCCCCTCGGCGTCCTCCAAGTGGAAGGGGGTGGACAGACGATGTCCATTGGCGTCACGCCACTCGATCCGCATCCGCTCCGTCTTGCCGGGGGACAGCCGCCAGGCGGCGAAGGGGTGCAGCGGGAAGCCGAGCCATGGGCTGACCTTCACTCGCAGATGGAAGCCCTCGGCCAGCCAGGTCGAGTCGCGTCCGGCGAGGGCGCTTGCCTGCAACAGTGCGGGAGGGGCGATGGGGGTACTCATGGCAGGTCCCTCGCAAAGGCGGGCGTGGACGGTACGGGGCAGGTGACATCGGCCGTCTTCGCAACCGTGGCGACCTCCAGGGGCACGTCCTGCACGGTCACGGACAGGACGAGCGGGGCGGTCGGTGCGAAGGGGCTGTCCGTGAGGAAGAGGATTCGGTCCCCGGAGCTGCTGCGGATCACGGTGGTGAAGGCATGGGAGCCACAGCGCAGGCTGTTCACGCGCAGCCGGCCGCTGTAGCCGACGATGCCAAGGGAGTCGGTCCGGTGGATCGGTTCGGGTGCCTCCAGCAGTACGCCGTGGAGGGTCCAGGTGCCTCCCTTATCTGTCCACAGCGCACTCGTGCGTCCTGCGCGGGCGGGTGTGAGCCGGCCGATCCCGAGGCGGGCCAGGGCTTGTTCGAGGCCGCCGTCCGCGATGGTCTCCCCGGCGGGCATCGTGATCCGTGTGGCCTGCAGATCACCGGCGAGTCCGGCGCCGCCGGCGCCACCCTGGGCGAATCCGAGGTCCGTCAGGAGCGCGGCGGGGCCGCTGTAACGGGAGGTGCTGAAGATCCCGCCGCGGATCGCCGCGCCGCCCGAGTTCCCGGAGCTGCCGGAGTCGAGGAATGGGAAGGCGAGGGAGAGTTCGTATGCGCACTGCGGCTGGAGCTTGGGTCTGCCGCCGAGCGTGGCGCCCGGCTTTGGATAGGGGCAGGCCCCGGACGTAGCCGTCTCTTCCTGGAGCAGTAGATCGGCTGTTGGCTGTGCCTTGGAGACGACGGCCTGCCACAGGTGATGCGCCGCGGGGAACGTCTGTTCCTCAAACGGGTCGGGTCGACCCTTCGTCGGGTCCGTACGGCGGACACGGACGAGCGTGTCGTGGTCGTAGACGGCTGCGAGATCGGGAACGTGGTCGACCTCCAACTGGACCCCGACGGGGTCGCCGAGGAACCAGTTGCTGGTCTTGTCGCCGGGCGTCCAGGAGAGCAGATAGCGCTCCAGGTACACCGGGTCGAAGCGGTCCGTCTTGTGGTGGATCGTGGTGGCGGCGACGAAGGAGTCGTAGTGGGCCTCGGCCACGGCGGGCGTGCTGCCCTGCAGGTACTGCGTGTTGTTGCTGGGGGCGGGCCCTGACATATCGGCGGTGCGGAACCAGTAGCGGTCCGTGTGATGGACCACGTTTCCGTCCTTGCCCTCGCGGCGGCCCAGGCCGTCGAGGCCGATGTCCACGCGGTAGACGGTGCCAGGCCGCAACATCGGCCGTGGCGTGACGGCTGCCGCCTTCGTCGCCGCGACGCCGCCCGACTGCTGGGTCGCTGAAGTGGCGGCGACGGCGGAGTCCCAGGACTTCTCGGTGACGGCCCGGAGGCCGAGTACCTGCGGAGCGAGTGCCGGGTGGTACCTCAGGACGATTCCCCGGTAGACCCCGTCATCGCGTTCGTAGCGGCGGACGAACGTGTCACCGATGCCCGGCTCGTCGCCCATGGCCGGGAACGGAGTGGACGCACCGTCGGGCCTGATCAGACGGACCTCCATCCGGTCTGCGAATCCGTCGGGCCAGACAGGCAGTTGCAGGCCGAGGCACGGATCGCGCAGTTCCTCGGAGAAGGCGAGGACGACGTCGAACCACATCTCGCCGATCCCGGGAGCAACCTCGTCCGGGTCGATGTCGAGCGGCAGCCCTTCCACATGCGGAAGGGTGAAGGCGCCCGTGAAACCGCGCCCGAGCGCGTCGAGCGGCGCGCCGAGGGCGACGGGTGTGCCGAGCCGCAGCGGGAAGGTGTACGGGAACAGGCCGATGGTGGGATCGTCAACGGGGAGCTGGCCCCAGGTGGCTTCGACCACAGCGTCGAACACGGACGCGAAGGCGCCGGACGCGGGCTCAGTCGGCAGTCTCCAGGGGCTTCCTGGACCGGGCCGGCTGCCCAGTCCGCCGAGCATCCACCCAGGATCGGCCGTGTACCGCGTACGGCAGCGGTGTGCGATCTTCTGGGCGGGGTTGTTCGGGTCGTGGGCGCCGCCGTCGACTAGTTTGCGGGTCCACAGGGCCGTCTCCCAGGTGAGCAGTGCCAGTTCGCGGGCGCCCCGTTGGCCGGGTGCCCCGGCCTTGATGTCCTGCCAGGCGGCGTCGAGCGGCCCGACGACCGGTGTCTCGGCTCCCGTGGCAGGGTCAATCGCGGTCAGGTTGAGCGAGGTCAGCGTGTACGTGTGGCTCACCCGGTCGTTGCCGACGACACCGTCCCCGATCTCCGTGGCGTTCCAGGGCAGCCGGTCGGTGAACGGGCCCGGCTGGAGGCTGCCTGCCGGGCCATTGGTGAATTGCAGGAGGGGAATGGCGTCCGGCCACACGATCGGCAGGGAACTCGCCGGCGGCCGGGTCTCGGATCGGACGGCGTCGGCTGTCTTGGTATAGCGGTGGTCGGCGAGGGCGACCGATTCGAGTGGCCAGTCGGCCGGTTCGGGGATCGTGCTGCTCTTCTCGCCGAGCTCGACGGTGACACAGCCCTGCAGGCTGAAGAAGAAGAGGTCGACCTCGCCGCAGACCTTGAACTGGAGCCACCTGTCACCGAGGTCTGGGGCGATCTGGAAGGCCACGTCCGCGCTGGCGCCGATGGAGACCGGCCCCAGGTGCAGGCTGCCGGACAGGTGTCCGGCGCCAGCGAGCAGCAGCGGTCGGGTGCCGAGGGCCAGCAGGACGGACGCGCTGACGTCGACATGGATGAGCGGGATGCCGTACCGGGCGGTGAACCCGGCGCCGAAGCCGAGCGAGAACCCGGTCGGAGAGAGCGTGGAGTCCCCGCCGAGCTGTGGGATGCCGTCGCCTTCGACCATCAGGAACGCCCGGGCACCGACATCGAGGAAGTCCGGCAGCACTCGTACCTGCAGGGGGCCGGGCCCGCGGTTGAGCACGTTGTCCGAGCCGAGCCGGACGTACCAAGCGCGGCCCTTGGCGGGGAACCGTGCGCCGAAGGGTGCGTCGATGGTGAAGAGGACCGGCACTTCGTAGTGGGCGCGGAGCGCAGCCGTGACGCCTTGGTCGTCGATGGCGAGCGCGCCGACGAGGCTGCCGCCCGCGGCCGGCGGCCCCAAGTCCTCGGTCATCTGCACCCGGGGCGACAGAAAACGGCCCTGGAGGCTCGCCCGTACGGCGACGTCCGGAAGTCCGATCACCAGGACGCCCTGGGAGCTGAAGGTGAAGCCGAGGTCGGGGGCAGTGCCGACGACCACGCCGAGGCCGAACACGCTGCCGTCGGCGCAGGTGTAGGCGCTGGTCTCGAACGGGTCGAGCCCGAGCTGGAATAGGACGGGGTCGTCGTTCGGGCCAGGGCGGGGCAGTTCGGCGTGGACGCCGAAGACACCGCCGAGCCCGTAGAGGCCAAGTCCACTGTTGGCCAGCGGGATCGGTCCCGGCAGGTCGGTCCGCAGCGAGAGGACTAGTTGGTTGACGCCCGAGTCGCAGGGCTTGTACGTGAGCCCGGCGGCTGCGGCGACGTTGAGAGGAACGATCTTGGCGGCCAAGGCCAGGTCCAGTTGGCCCGCGCCGAGCGATGCCTTGCCCTCGCCCTCGAACAGCCCCGGCATCTCCAGGGAGGCGTCCAACCCGCGCAGCTCGGGACGGAGGGCGCCACTCGGCCCGAGAGTCACGCGGATGACCGCCCCGCTGACCTTGACCGGACCGAGGTCGAGGGCGAAACGGAGGTCGATCTCGAACCATTGTGAGCCGTGGCCGGAGCGGCTCCCTAGCACGTCGAAGAGGTTCTTGAGGGTTCGACGCGATTCGACCTGCCAGCCCCCGGGGTCCTCGACGTCCACATCGGCCTCGCCGTAGGAGAGGTGGAAGCGCTCAAGTCCCGACTGGGCGAAGTCGACGAGGAGTCGGACATTGCGATAGCGCAGACGCATGGGAACCGTCGGCTTCATACCGATGCTCATGAATCCGAGGTCGATGGTCCTCACCTGGACGTCGACGCTGTAGTCGACCCGGAGGGAGAGTTTGGTTCCGGCGGGCGCAAAGCCGGAGTCCACTTCGACGGCGTGGACGGTGACCGTGCCGTCGTCGAGGAAGGCGCTGAGTCCCGCGGCTGCCACGAGCAGCATGTGCAGTGTCGCGCCGAAGCCGTCGTACGCAGTCTGCTGCGGCGCCGGTTCGGCGGCGTCGGCCATAAAGGCGGTGGCGAGGGCCGCGGCGGTGACGACGACCTTGCCGGGTGCGTCCTGCGCCTTCACGGAGAGCAGCCCCTGGTCGCCGCCGGCCTCCACGACGAGGCCGAAGTCGAAGTCGCTCGTGCCGGACCTGCGGGTGAAGCGGCCGGTCACGCGCAGCGGGCGGCCACCGAGCAGCTCGATCGTGCCGATCTGCGGCGGTCCTGGGGCCTTGTCCGGACTCCATGTGGTTCGGAGCTCGATCATGGTCGGCAGTCCGGATGCGAGCGAGCTGGCACCGGGGTCGTCCCAGACCACGGTGGCGTCGAAAGCAGGGCGTGCCCCGTCGGCCGAGATGTGGACATCGGTCCGTCCGTAGAGGCCGACCGGCATGCCGAGATCGAGATCGACCGGGATCGGCCCCGCTCCGACGAGCGGGGTCGTCTTGGGCAGGAAGAGTTCCGCCCCGTGGATGGCGATACCCTGCCAGGCCGGCGTCGCGGACGGCGGCGGCCGGCCGGCCCCGCCGGTGCCAGCAGCGATCGGTGGGGGTGCCAGTGCTGCCGACGAATCGACCGTGAGCCCGCTCGGAAGATGGAGCCCGAAACCCTGGCCGCCCAGCAGGAAGGCGGCCGGTGTGGTGCCGACCGTCAGCATCCCTTGCCCGGCGGCGTCGAAAGCGACAATGCCCTGCCGCGCGGCCTGCCCTGCACTGCCCTCGATCCGCACGGCCAGCGGATCGGTGCCGTTGAGAGTGAGAGCGACCCTGTCGACGGCCGGCGCTGCGACGATTCGGCGTTCGCCGGTGGCGGTGTCGAGCTGGACCGTGGCCGGGCCGCATGCAGCGGGCAGTTTCAGCAGCCCGCTGGCCGGTGTGAGGTCGAGCTGAAAGCCGGTGGGCGCGGCTGCCGGTCCGGTCAGCCGGAGGGAAAAGGGAACCGCCGGGCCTGCCGGGTCGATGGAGAGCTGGGCGAAGCCGCCGATTGAATGGTGAAACGTCGCCTTGAGCTGTCCCGAGAACGGGCCGGCGGCGGGCCCGGCCGGCAGTGGCAGATCCGTCGCGAGGTCTTCAAGGAGCTCCTGTACGGCGGACGGAAAGACGATGCGGTCGTACGCACCCGAGAGGAGGGGCTTGAGGAAGCTGAGCATCGGAGTGGCCATGAGCATTTCTTCTTCGCGGTGTTGAGCAGCGAAAGAGCTGACGGTGGGATCGCCCCGTATCGGTGGCGTTCCGCTGATCACGACTCCTTGAGCCATGTTCTTACGACCATGGCCTTCGACTGGCCGGTGAACGTTGTGCCCGACCGGCAGCGAACTATGAAGGAATGGCCGGCAGTGAACTATGAAGGAATGGCCGCGTGCATCAGAGCCAGTGTGATTGCGTCGCGCAGATTCTGGTCGACGCCGCCGACTGGCATCGGCGGGGTGCGGCTGGCGCGGAAGGCATTGATGGCGGTTGCGGTCTGGGGGCCTGGAACGCCGTTGACGGTACCGGCGTCGAAGCCCAGTGATCCAAGGGCTTGTTGGATGCCCGTGGTGTTGTAGACGTCGATACGAGCATCTGGCGGTATGGGGCCGGCCGAACCTGAAGGTAGGCGGGCTGCCAGGTCGAAGTGCATGACGTCGCCGCTTTCGGCGGAGCCGAAGTCGCAGACGCCCCAGCGCATGGTCGGCAAGGGTGGGTCGCTCGCCAGAGCGAGCACCAATTCGTGCCGGAGGTCGAGAAAGCCATTCGCCGGATTCCGGGTGCTGGTCGGTGCCAGTGCCACAGGACCGAACTGCAGGGGGATACGGGCCACCTCGTAGTCGCGGAGGATCTGGGTGAACCAGAAATCGACGTCGGTGCTCCAGCCGGGATGGTTCGCCCCGAAGGCCGGGTCGGAGAGGGCGGCGGAGATGTTCGAGGCAGCCACGGCGTCCGGCCATCGCTCCGCTGCGGAAATCCCTGCGAGGAGGGTCGCCTTGGAGGCGCTGAACGCATTGGCGACCGGAGTGCGGATGAGGCGCGGCGGTGGAACGAACGTAGTCGGTACGGTGGGCTTGAACACGAGTTGCAGGTAGCGGCTCAACGCGTTCGACGCGACCCCGAAACGCTGGAAGACACTTGTGGTCGGCTCTCCAGGAGCCCTGGCGCCTATGCTCGCCACCGAAGACGAACTCGTGAGAAACGCCACGGCCCGGTCGAACACCACAGTTGCGCGTAGTCGCATCATCCGCAAGGCGGAGGCGGGCGGGGCTGATGTGGATGGCGCCTCGCCGCCGTAGACGACCTCGCCGGCTGAGGTGGGTGTGCGGACAACGATGTACGGGTTGGACTCGTAGTTGACGTCAATTGCGTCCCCGGTCGTGTGCTGGCCACCTGGATGCGCCGCGCCGTGGTTCTGGCGGAGCCCCGCCCACTCGGTGATCGTGCCGGGAAACCCAGAAATGCTGTAGATGGCGGTCAAACCTGCTTCGGCGGCCACTAGCCTGAGTTGCATCGCCGAACTGACACCTCCGTCGCAGTTCTTTCCCAAGAATACGTGGGTCGTTGGCGTCACGATTCCTCCCTGGTATCCCATCTTTCGGCGACGTCGAATCGCGTGTCCCGGGCGCCCGACGTTCGTCCCAGTGGTGCTGGGGCACTGAGTTGGGCCTTCTTCTCAGCCATCGGACCGACTCACACCGAGTAGCGCTCGGGCCTGCTTGCGGGCCTGGCGCCGGATACTCGGCAACACAACCACCAGCAGTTCCGGAACTGCATCCTTCGACAGTCACTGTCAGGGCACGAAGGAATTCATCACGGCTTCTGCCATCGTCGCGACCGGTTCGAACAACTTCCTCTGTGTTTGCCCGTCTTGAATCACATTCTGCCAAACGACAATAAACTCCAGCTCGCGCAGAGTGTCACGGACAATGAGAGCTTCCGAGAAGACCTGTTTGTTGGATTTCAGTGGTCCTATGCCTACCTTTCCGTGGCTGGCGATGAAACGCCCGTTCGTGGGCCAGATCGGTGGGGTGGTCTGGTGGAAGAAGTTCCCGGCCCGTGCCATCAGGTCCTTCATTTCCCCACTGCTCAGAGATCCGACGAGCTTGTCGTCTGCCAGAAGGGTCATCAACTTCGCCAGATGCCATACCGTGGTGCCCTGAGCGGTGTCCAGGTCGTTGATGCAGGGAATGCGCGCGGCCCGCCAAATCTGGGCGTAGTCGCCGGCTAGCCACACCCCCTTGGATGCTCCATCGAAGAACCCGTCATCGGCGATCTTGCCGTCGAGGTACGGGTATCCCAGACCATGGATCGTCGTCGTGGCGCCAGGGTTGTTCTGGAACACCATCATGTCTTCGAACGCGTCCTTCTGTGTCTGAGTGAAGTCCACGATGAAGTCTGGACCCGTGCCGAGTGTGAGAACGGCCGAGTAGTCGGGCCTCCTGCTCTTGTCCTCCGGCTTCAGCACTGTGGAGCCGTTGATCAGCGAAGGCGTGTGGGCAGTGATTTCCGGATTGAACTGCGCTTTGAGCGCTGCGTCGATCTGGGGCCAGGTGGTCAAACCGCCTCCGGAGGATGCCACTTGGTCGGCACTCGCCCGCAGGTCGAATGCCGCATACATCGCGGCGATCTTCAGCAGGCTGCCCGAGTAGTGCTCCTCCTGCTCTCGGAGGGCCGCCCAGGGATGATCGAGTGTGCCCTGGAATCCTGTGAGCGCAACAACGATCAGGGCCATATTGTTGACGTTGGGAGCCCCCGCGAGTGACAGCGTCTGTCGAGTGGCATTCAGGACGGACTGCATCGCCGGTTGGGCGGTCGATGCCAGCGGGTTCGCGTAGGCGCCGGTGAACAGAGACATATGAGTCCTCCCGTCTCGAACGAAGACGGGGCGCAAGGGAAGATCGTGCAGACGATGGAGACGCGATCGTTCCCACCACCATTGACTGGACAGGGAAGCCTCGCGGTGAGGGAGTTCAGTTCACTCGCGATGGAATCATCGCAACCTCCTGCGCCCATTTTCCCATAGGCGATGGTGATTCGCCTCTCGGACCTGGAGCCTGCGTCAATCGTTCCGGCCGCCACGCCAGGGGAAATCGGCGAGAGTTGATGAATCTGGGACAAGAAATCAGCTTGCCCAGCGCCCTCAGGATGTCGTCCAACAGTTCCGCCCCGCGCTGTCGAAGCGGGCGATCGATCTCGTCGCCGGCCTCCTCGCGATTCCAGGGCCAAGCGGTGGACTCGGTGAAGAGTTCATCCGACGGGACCCCTTCGGTTGGTCCATCCGGTCGACTTGTTGCTCGGGTGGCGGTGGCCATCGCGGGAAACCGCGGGGGAAGCGAGCTGGCGCACGGCTCCGGGCAGGTCGGGCCGTTTCCACCCTGCTCCATCCGTGTCTCATATCACCGTCCGGAATGTGGGCGCTACTGTCCGACGCCGACTGATCCCTCTAAGGTGGCGGGTGCAGCTGGTTCGCTCTGCCCTCCAGGTAGGCGCGTCGTAAGAGGGAACCCGGTGGGAATCCGGGACTGCCCCGCAGCGGTGAGTGGGAACGACCGCCGTCATACGCACTGGATCCGGGCAACGGTTCTGGGAAGCGACGGCCAATAGGTGCCCGCCGGGAGACCGGTAGGCGTGCCCACGAGTCCGAAGACCTGCCCGCTGTCCGCGTACGACCCACTCGTACGCGGTATCCCGGTGACCTCGTGGGCGGGTTGTGGGCACCCTCAGACATAGTCTGAGGGGAGTGCGTATCAGGTGGACCACCGCGCGCAGTGCGCACCTTTGGTCCGCCGGGTCTGTCACCCCTTCGCGTTCTCATCCCGTCCCGGGATTGCAGGAGACATCTCGCGAAGGAGAGTTCTGTGACAGCGCAGTCCGCAGCCGCGGCAGCACGAGCCACCGTGTACGGCTACCCCCGCCAGGGGCCCAATCGGGAACTGAAGAAGGCCATCGAGGGCTACTGGAAGGGCCGCGTCACCGCCGACGCCCTCCAGGAAACGGCGGCTGGTCTTCGTCGGGCGAACTGGCAGCAATTGTCCGACGCCGGCGTCCACGAAGTACCGACCGGCGACTTCTCCTACTACGACCATGTGCTGGACACCAGCGTCATGGTCGGTGCGGTCCCCGCCCGCCACCGGGACGCCGTCACGGCGGACCCACTCGACGGCTACTTCGCCATGGCACGCGGCACCCAGGACGTTGCACCACTGGAAATGACCAAGTGGTTCGACACCAACTACCACTACCTGGTCCCCGAACTCGGCCCCGACACCGTCTTCACGGCCGACTCCACCAAGCAGGTGGCCGAGCTGAAGGAAGCCCAGTCACTCGGCCTCAACGCCCGGCCGGTCCTCGTCGGACCCATCACCTACCTCCTCCTGGCCAAGCCCGCGCCCGGGGTCGCCACCGACTTCGAACCGCTGACCCTGCTGGATCGGCTGTTGCCCGTCTATGCGGAGGTCCTCGCCGACCTGCGTGCGGCCGGCGCGGAATGGGTGCAACTCGACGAACCCGCCCTCGTCCAGGACCGCACCCCGGCTGACCTGAACGCCGCCGCCCGCGCCTACCGTGATCTCGGCGCACTCACCGACCGGCCCAAGCTGCTGGTCGCCTCCTACTTCGACCGCCTCGGGCAGGCGCTCTCCGTCCTCGCCAAGGCGCCCGTCGACGGCCTCGCACTCGACTTCACCGAGCGGGCCGCAGGCAACCTCGACGACCTCGCCGCCGCCGGCGGACTCCGCGGCAAGCGCCTGGTCGCCGGAGTGGTCAACGGCCGCAACATCTGGATCAACGACTACGAGAAGTCCCTCGCCACCCTCGGCACCCTCCTCGGCCTCGCGGACCACGTCGACGTGGCAGCCTCCTGCTCCCTGCTCCACGTCCCGCTGGACGCCGACGCGGAAGGTGACATCGACCCACAGATCGTCCGCTGGCTCGCCTTCGCCCGACAGAAGACCACCGAGATCGTCACCCTCGCCAAGGGACTCGCCCAGGGCACCGACGCCATCACGGCCGAACTCGCCGCCAACCGGGCCGATCTCGCCTCCCGCACCAACTCCGCCCTCACCCACAGCCCCGCCGTCCGCGCCCGTACCGCCGCCATCACCGACACCGACGGCCGCCGCTCCCAGCCCTACGCCGAACGAACCATCGCGCAGCGCGCACACCTTCAGCTGCCCCTGCTGCCGACCACCACCATCGGATCGTTCCCCCAGACCAACGAACTGCGCACCGCCCGTGCCGATCTTCGCGCCGGGCGCATCGACACCGCCGGCTACGAAGAGCGCATCAAAGACGAGATCCGTGACGTCCTCGCCTTCCAGGAGAAGGCCGGCATCGACGTCCTCGTCCACGGCGAGGCCGAACGCAACGACATGGTCCAGTACTTCGCCGAGCAGCTCACCGGCTACCTCGCCACCCAACACGGCTGGGTCCAGTCCTACGGCACCCGCTACGTCCGGCCGCCCGTCCTGGCCGGAGACATCTCCCGCCCCGCACCGATGACGGTCCGCTGGACCTCCTACGCCCAGTCCCTGACCGAACGACCCGTCAAGGGAATGCTCACCGGCCCGGTCACCATGCTCGCCTGGTCCTTCGTCCGCGACGACCAACCCCTCGGCGACACCGCCCGCCAAGTCGCCCTCGCCCTCCGCGACGAAGTCAACGACCTCGAAGCCGCAGGCACCTCCGTCATCCAGGTCGACGAACCCGCACTGCGCGAAACACTCCCGCTGCGCACCGCCGACCATGCCGACTACCTGGAGTGGGCCACCGAGTCCTTCCGCCTCACCACCAGCGGCGTACGGCCTGACACCCAGATCCACACCCATATGTGCTACGCCGAGTTCGGCGACATCGTCCAGGCCATCGACGACCTCGACGCCGACGTCATCAGCCTGGAAGCCGCCCGCTCCCATATGCAGGTCGCTCGCGAACTCGCCACCCACGGCTACCCCCGCGAAGCCGGACCCGGGGTGTACGACATCCACTCCCCGCGCGTGCCCAGCGCCGCAGAGGCTGCGACGTTGCTGCGCAAGGGGCTTGAGGCCATCCCGGCCGAGCGCCTGTGGGTCAACCCCGACTGCGGACTGAAGACCCGCGGCTGGCCCGAGACCAAGGCATCGCTGGAGAACCTGGTCTCCGCCGCCCGCGAGGTCCGCACGGAACTGACCGGAGGCGCCTGACCTCACAGGGCCGGGGGCTGGAACGCGCTTTCCAGCCCTCGGCCCCAGGCGCGCGGTTCGGGTCAACACGACGGACCTTCCGAACAACTCGCGGTCGCGTTGACCACCTCGACCCCCAGCCCGGTTCGCAGGAGAACGAGCCTTCCGTGCGCGCTGTTGGCTGATGGCACATGGCTACCCGGTCTGGGAATGATCGTCAGAGCGGCGAGTCCGCACTGGCGATCCGGCTCGGATCAGTGGGGGAGACCTTGTGGACGATGGTGTCGTCGGGGGCGAGTCGTCGCCCGTCCGCCGAGCGGACCTCCAGTGTGCGAAGACGACGCCCCTGCCGACGGTCGACCAGGTGTGAGTGCTGTTCGCCGGGTGCGAAGAAGTTCTGTTCGCCCCACTGTCGCAGTGCCACGATGACAGGGAAGAGGGCTTCACCCTTCGGGGTCAGTACGTACTCGCGGTAGGCGCTGCCGTCCGAGGCGGGGACGGATTCGAGGACACCGCCGGCGACCAGGGCGCGCAGGCGCGCGGTGAGGATGTTCTTCGCCACGCCGAGGCTGCGCTGGAACTCCCCGAAGCGGCGGCTCCCGTCGAAGGCGTCTCGCACGATCAAGAGGGACCACCAGTCACCGATCGCGTCCACTGACCGCGCGACGGGACAGTCGCTGTCGTCGAAGCGCGTCCTTGCCACCATGTCGTCCTCCACTTTCACACTAGTTGCAACATGCTACCAAGAAAGCTACGGTCACTATTGGTAGCAAGATGAAACCAAGTGGGGAGAGTGCTGCATGCTCAGCAACGCTGAGGTGGTGACACCACGGGCCGCGGCCCGGAGCGGCGGAGGCCCTGCGTTCGTCCTGTCACGCGGCGTCGTCGTCCTATTCGCCGTCGCCTGCGGAGCCGCGGTGGCCAACGTCTACTTCTCCCAGCCGCTCCTGGTGACCGTGGGCCACGACCTCGCCATGAGCCCTGCACTTGTCGGCAGCGTCGTTACCCTTACGCACGTCGGATACGGACTGGGACTCTTCTTCCTCGTACCGCTGGGCGATGTGGTGAACCGCAGACGGCTCATCCTGGCCCAACTGCTCCTTCTGGTGCTGGCGCTCGCAGCGGTTGCCACCGCCCACACCGCGACGATCCTGCTCGCGGGCATGGCCACGATGGGGCTTCTCGCGGTGGTCACGCAGACCCTGGTGGCCTTTGCGGCCTCACTGGCTGCTCCCGCCCGACGCGGACGTGTCGTCGGCCTGGTGACCAGCGGCGTGGTCATGGGGATCCTGCTCGCCCGCACCGCATCCGGCTTTCTGGCCGACCTCGCGGGCTGGCGCTCCGTCTACCTCGCCTCAGCGGGGCTCACGGCTCTGCTCGCCCTGGTCCTGCACCGAGTGCTGCCGCGTCACAACAGTGTCCCGCTGGCAACCCTGCGCTACGGACAGCTCCTGCGCTCGACGATCACGCTCTTCGCCCGGGAACGACTCCTGCGAATCCGGGCCCTGCTCGGCCTGCTGATCTTCGCAGCCTTCAGCACGCTGTGGAGCAGCATCACGCTGCCGCTCAGCGAGCCCCCATACACCTTTTCCCACACCGCGATCGGGGCATTGGGGCTGGTCGGAGCCGTAGGTGCCCTGGCCGCCATCATGGCGGGCCGTCTGAACGACCGCGGACTCTCCCAGCGGACCACCGGCGTCGCCCTGGCCCTGCTCGCCGTCTCGTGGCTGCCGTTGGCCTTCACCCGCAGCTCGCTCTGTGCCCTCATCGTCGGCGTGATCCTCCTCGATCTCGCGGTGCAGGCTGTCCATGTCACCAACCAGACCCTGATCTATGCGCTGCACCCGGACGCGGGGAGTCGGCTGATCGGGGGATACATGGTCTTCTACTCGATCGGCAGTGCCACCGGCGCCATCGCCGCGACCTCCCTCTACACCGCGGCCGGCTGGGGCGCTGTTTGCGCACTGGGTGCCGCAATCAGCTGTGTCGCGTTTGCGCTCTGGGCGCTCACACGACACAGCATCCCGGACCCCACCACGCAGGCCACCGACGGAGGCCATTCCCTAGCTGTCGGTACATCGACCGACGGATGAGCAAGACCCGGGGGCGGCGGCGCGCAGCCGGATCAAGCCCAAGGGAAGGTGTCAGAAAGCCGGTGCGCTAACCGGGTCTGCCTTCAGGGATGGAGGAGCGCCGATGGAACCGTGCCGCGGGACGCTCGCAACGTGCCCCTTGCGCCCAGCGGTGGCGTGTCGACAGCAGGGCTTCGTTCTCGTGGAATCGGGATCGATCAGTGCCGCGGGTCCATGGGCTTGCTGCCGGCCGTGAGGAGATGGCCACTGACACCGAGCAGCGACGGCACGGATTCGGTGAGACGCATGGCCCGCAAGACCAGTTCGCGTTGCTCAGGATCATCCAGCCGTGAGGAGATGTCTCCCATGAGCCACGCGGCACCTTCCAGGCCGTACTGGCCCCTTGGGATGAGTCCGGCCGCCGTGAACTCGGTGAGGACCTGTGAGGGTTCGTGGAGGTAGGCCGTGGTGAACATGGACGTATCTCCTTCCGGAGGATTCAGCAGTCCCCTTTGAGTCGAGGCTTCGATATGCGGTCGCCGGTCGGGAGCGAAGTAGAGGCCCTCGTGAAGGGTGCCGTGGAGAGCAGCGAATCGATTGATCGTCGTGGCGAAGACCACCCCACCGGGACGGAGTACGCGGTGTGCCTCGGTAAGTGCTCGGACCCTGTCTTCGTGTTGTGTCAGGTGGTAGAGAGGACCGAGGAGCAGAACGACGTCCACGGACTCACCGGACACATCCAGGGCTCGGGCATCGCCGATGCGTGCTGTGACACCCCGCAGTTGTGCCGCCTGCTCGACATGCAACGGCATCGGATCAATCAGCTCCACGAGGTAGCCGTCTGCCGCGAGCCATTGGGCGTGAATTCCGCTGCCGCCTCCCACGTCCAGGAGTTGTGCCGCAGGGGGCGGCAAGAGCCTGCGGAGGACATCCTGTGTGCGCCAGAACTCCAGACGACCGGCACCTGACCGCAGACGGCCGTCCTCCTCGCCCCTCTCGTAGTACGCGGTGATCTCCTTGGCGAGCGTGGGTACTCGGGCAGCCGCGCTCTGCTTGTTGTGCGCCATGTCCCTACGATGGGCGGAGGGACAGCAGTCTGCAATGCGATTTCCTCTGAAGCAACAACGCGGCCACGGGATACGCGCCGGACCACTGGCTACTGGACGACGGGCACCCTGGCGGCTGGCTCAGGGGGAGGCTGCGAGGGCCGGTCCGATGTGCCCGTGGGCTCGGCACAACGACGCCACCGCCGCGAACTCTGCGGCTTCCCCGACCCGCAGGGCGACCGCCTGGCATTCTGGCCGCATGGACACCGAAGCCCTGACGCCGATCCACCTCGACAAGGTGATGGACGGGTTGGCGATCAACTCTGCCTTGCCGGCGCCCATGATCCGGCGACTGTTCGCATGGCGACGAGGTCAGGGGAAGGCGGCGAGGCGTCCGGATCTTACCGATGCCATGGTCACGGAGATCATCGCGATCGACGACCACTGGCTCCTACACAGTCTGGCGCTCAACGACCGACTACCGGACCGGTTCCGCATCCGCTTGGCCGCCCATCGGGACAGTGCGGTGCGCTCCGCGCTCGTTGTCTGCGCCGCGAGTGCACCGAGGGAGATGCTGGAGCAGCTCATCGACGATCCCGATCTACGGGTCCGCGAGTACCTGGCCCGGGGCGATCACACACCGTCCGACCTTCGGGCCCGCCTTGCTGCCGACTCCGACCCAGGGATCCGCGCCGCGCTGGCGAAGTACTGGCCGCAAGCACCGGAAGCGGTCCGCCGCATTCTGCTGACCGACCCGGAGGACGAGGTCCGCGCCGCGGCCTGTTCGACCTACTTCGCGCGTCGGCCGCATCCGATACCGCCCCCGGACCTGCTGCCGGCGCTGTTGGCGGATCCTGTGACCCGGGCGGGCGCGGTGATGCACACCGTTCTCGACGCGGACACTCTCCAGCGGCTTGTCGAGGATCCGGACAGTGACGTGCGCGCTGAGCTCGCCCGGCATCCCGACTTGCCGCCGTCGGTTCGCGAGGTCCTCGCCGTCGATCCGTCCTTGGGCGTCCGGGTAAAGATCTTCGCTCGGCAGGACACCCCGGAGCACGCACGCGCACAGATCCACGCCTCGGTTCACGAGCTTTCGAGGTCGATGGAGGATCCGAGCCTTGACGCCGACGACGAGGCAGTCCTGCAGTGGTATGAGAATTCCTTCGCAACCATGGAACTACGGACCCTGCGCCTGCCATGGGTCGCGGCCGATCCGTTGCGGCACATCGACTCGCCCTACGTCAGCTTCCGAGTCTCAGCGGCTGCCAGCAAGGCCCTTCCCGCCCACGCGGTGGCCCGACTGCTCGACGATGAGGAGGAGATGGTCCGCCTCACCATGGCACACACCGCCCCGCACCTAGTCGATCCCGCGACCGCCGAGAGCATCGAGCGCCGCTACCGCCGTCGGGACAAGTTCACGTTCTGGTGGGACAAGGCGCAGGTGTTGACGTTCCCGCCGGCATCTCTACGTCGCTTCGCCACCGACCCTGAGCCTCGCCTCCGCTCCTTCGCACCTCGCGATCCGGATCTGCCGTCGGAACTCGCCGAGAAGCTGGCATCCGACCCTGATTTCCGCGTCCGCCGCGCGGTCGCAGCCCACCCCAACCTCTCGCTCCCATCGCTGCTCCGCCTTCTCGCCGACTCCTCGGAGCATGTCGCGGAGGCCGCCGGTGCCTCCCCGTTCCTTCCCGTCGAGCGCATGGATTGGCTGCTGACCCGGGCGGGACTCTAGTCGCCAAGTCGTTGCGTAGTGTGCCTCTCCCGGTTGTTGTGGTGGTACGGGGGTGGCGGGATAGGTGGGCATCGACATTCGGTCTGCGCACTGTCTGCGGGTGAGTCACTCGTCGTTCTCGGGATTCTCCTGGCTGCGGGACCGGGCGATCCTGCGTAGTCGATGGTGCCGATCCGGGCCCGCCTCGGAGATCGCCTCGCCGACCATCGCCCGCACGGCGTCGCGTACGCCGTGCAGTGCCTGACCGCGTGCGGGGCCGGCGCCGGGGTCCGCTCGCAACTCCCGCAGCAGTGCCCAGCACAGCAGCAGCATGACCACCACGAATGGCAGCGCCACCAGGATCGTCGCCGTCTGGAGCGAGCTCAGCCCGCCGGCCACCAGCAGCACCGCGGCCACTGCTGCCATCAGCACGCCCCAGACGACCACCAGCCATGTCTGCGGGTTCAGGGCGCCCCTACTGGTGAGTGACCCCATCACCAGCGACGCGGAGTCCGCGCTGGTGACGAAGTACGTCATCACCATCAGCATCGCCAACCAGGAGGTGACCGATCCCAGCGGCAGCGCGTCCAGCATCGCGAACAGCGATGCCTCCTCGCCCTCTTTGAGCTTCGCCGCCATGTCGACCTTGCCGGTCGAGTCCAGCCGAATGCCGGTGCCACCCAACACACAGAACCAGACGACGGTGGCCCCGCTCGGGACGAGCAGCACTCCGATCAGGAACTCCCGGATGCTCCGGCCTCGGGAGATCCGCGCGATGAACGTTCCCACGAAGGGCGCCCAGGACAGCCACCAAGCCCAGTAGAAGATCGTCCAGGAGCCCAGCCACGCGCTGTCCGTGAAGGCGCCGGTCCTGGTCGCCATCGTGACCAGATTGCTGAAGTAGCCGCCGACGCTCGCCGGGATCGCGTCCAAGATGTAAACGGTTGGCCCCAGCACGAACACGAAGAGCATCAGGCATGCCGCCAGGACGATGTTCATGGTGCTCAGCCATTTCACACCCCTGTGCAATCCGGTGAACGCGGAGATCACGAAGGCCGCGGACAGGAAGACCACGATGAGCAGTTGTGCCGTCGTCGAGCCCTCCACACCGACGGTGAGGTTGAGGCCCTTCGCGACCTGGAGGGTCCCCACTCCGAGGCTTGTGGCGGTCCCGAACACGGTGGCGAACACCGCCAGCAGGTCGATCAGCCGGCCGGGCCAGCCATTCGCCTTGCGTTCCCCGATCAGTGGCACGAACACCGCACTGAGTCGGTTGCTGCGGCCTTTGCGGAAGCCTGCGTAGGCGAGCGCGAGGCCGGCGATCCCGTAGATCGCCCACGGGGTGAGGGTCCAGTGGAAGAACGAGTACTCCAGCGCTGTTCCCGCCGCTGCGCCGGTGCGGGGCGCCACCCCGCTGCCCGGGGGCGGTGCCAGATAGTGCGTGAGGGGTTCACCGACACCGTAGAACATCAGTCCGATGCCCATGCCCGCGCTGAACATCATGGCGATCCATGCGAGGTTGGTGAACTCCGGTTCGCTGTCGTCGGCTCCGAGCCTGATCCGGCCGTAGCGGGAGAAGGCGAGCAGGACGCACAGGACGAGGAAGGCATCCGCCGCGATCACGAACAGCCAGGCGAAGTTGTTCAGCACCCAGTCCAAGGCGGAGCCGGACACGCTGTCGAAGGACTCCTTGCCGATGGCAGCCCAGGCGACGACGGCAAGGAGGACCGCGATGCCGACTCCCACGACCACGACGTCGGGGGAAGTGTCCTGGCCGGTGGGGTTGTGAGGTTCCTCCGGCCCCTCGGGCCGCCCTGACTCTTCGATCCGTTCAGTGCTCACCGGGGTCACTATGGTGGGGATTGAGACGCCATGCAGCGTGGCACGCCGATCGCCCCCGCTTGTGCGCTTTCTGACGGCGATCCCCAGCCAGGTCCACCGGTCGGCCGCCTCCGAGCTGCGGACGCCGGGATTTCGTCCGCCCGAGTGTCCGTCCTTCCACCTCGATCCCTCCGGGCCGCCTGTGCTTGTGCGAGCGTCATGGAGTGGCGCGGCTTTGGTCGAGTTCCTTGAGGAACTGTCGCTGGCTGTCGAGGAATCCGTCCGCGAAGAGTGAGCGGGGGGAGAAGAGTGCGGTGAACGTGATCTTGAGGTCCGACTGCTCGATGGACTGTTTGAGCAGTGAGTGGGCCGCGTCCGGGTGGTGCCTGACCGTCAATGCACCACCTGTGTCCAGCACTTTGTGGTAGGTGCGTTCCGTGTCGGCGATGTCCACATTGATGTCACGGCCTGCGAGGGTCAGCAGTACCGGTATGCCGTGCAGGGCGCGAAGGTCTCGTGTGACGTCCGCGGTGTAGTTCTTGGAGATGAAGCCCCAGCGGTCGGCGGTCATGCCGTCCGCGTCGCCGCCCATCGTCCTGACGTACTCCTCGAAGGTCGCCTGGCGTCCCAGCAGCCGGCGGATCGTGTCGCTCTTGGCGACCTCGGCCGTGGTGCGGGCCGCTGATGCGCCGTCGGCGCGCAGTTCGGCGAGGAGGTTGTAGCGACCTTGCTGGAGCCAGTTGATCGCGGGTGAGACGGCGATGGCGAAGGCCACGGGTGTCTTGGCGGCGATCTTCGGCAGCACCCAGCCCGCCTGGCTGGTGCCCCAGAGTCCGATCCGATCGCCGTCGATGTCCGGGCGGGCGCGGGCCCAGGCGATGGCGGCGGCTGCCTCGTCGGCCCGATCCTCCATGGACTGGTCGAGCCAGTTGCCGGGTGCGCCCGCGACGCCGGGCTTGTGCCAGGACAGGGAGGCGTACCCGGCCTTGGCGTTCGCCTCCCACATGGGTTTGTAGCCGTCGCCGTGAGTGGCGTCGGTAGGACCGTCGCCGTGGACGTACACGACCAGGCCGTGGTGCTTGCGGCCGTCCTTGGGGATGGCCAGTACGCCGTTGAGGGTGTGGCCGCCGTGGCGGATCGTGACCCGCTGCTCCTCCATGTCGTAGGAGTTCTGCCACAGCACCACACCGACAAGGCCGGCGGCCACGACGAGGGTCGTGACGAGTGACCACACGGCGATGCGGAGCCCGCGCCGTCGGGGCTGGGTCTTCGGACACATGGGACGCCGCCTCTGTTGGGGTCGAGTGGACACACCAAAACTATCACCGTGAGAACGGTCGTGTAGAATTCGATAGATTAGAGTCCCCGGATTCAGGAGAGAGAAGGCACGGCATGGGACTGGACGTGACAGGCCAGGGGACACCGGTGACAGTGCGGCGGGGCGTTCCGGCTGGAGCCGAGCGGCGGGTGGCCGAGCTGTACTGGGAGGCATTCGGCCGCAAACTCGGTCCCGCCCTGAACCCAGCGGGCAAGGCGGTGCCCTTTATCGCCGCCCACCTGAACACTGATCGAGCGGTCTGCGCACTCCTCGACGGGCGGCTCGTCGGTCTCGCCGGCTACCAACTCGGCGGGCGGGCCCTCACCGGAGGATCGGCCCGCGCCGTGCTGCGCGCGTACGGACACCTGCGAGGACTGCACCGACTCCTGCTCCTCGCCCTGTTCGAACGTCACCCGGCTTCCGGACAGCTCGTCATGGACGGCATCGCCGTGGACCCGGAGATGCGAGGCCGCGGCATCGGGAGCCTGCTCATTGAAGAAGTGGCCGCCATCGCGGCCGAGCAGGACTGCCGGGAGATCAGACTGGACGTGATCGACGTCAACCCGCGCGCACGGGCTCTTTACGAGCGGCGCGGCTTCACGGCCGTACGGACCGAGCGCACGCCTTACCTGCGTGGGCTGCTCGGATTCGGCGCGGTGACCACCATGCATCGTCCGGTCGGAACATGAGGAGTGAGAGAACTGTGAACACCGACAGCGACCACATCGAGGTCCCCACTCGCATGCTCGTCCACGCGCTGATCCGGGAGGACGGGACCGTCGGCGCGGATGAGCTGTACACCGTCGCCAACACCCTGGGCATGAGCGACCAGCAGGTGAGGCTGTGCGTCAAACGCCTCGTGTCCGAAGGGCGATTCACCCACGAAGGCCGAGGCCGCAAGGCGGAGCTGCACGCGACCCCGGACACCGTGCATGCCCTTGCCCCCAACGCGGACTTCCTGCGGCACGCATTCCAACAGGACGCCGGGCTCGCCCCCTGGGACGGTGTCTGGCACCTGGCCGCCTTCGCCGTGCCCGAATCGGCGCGCACCGCCCGGGACGCCCTGCGCGAGACGCTCGTCCATCTCGGCGGCGCCCCGCTCCAGGGCGGGTTGTATGTCTGCGCCAACGCCTGGGAATCGTACGTCGAAGAAGCGGCCCATCGTCTCGGCGCCCACGGCGCACTCACTCTTCTCACCACGACGGACCTGCGCAGAGGCGACGTCCAACGGCCTGCCGAACTCGCCCGCGGTCTGTGGCCCCTCCAGGAGATCGCCGACCGGTACCACCTGCTCAGCCGCGTCACCCGGCCCCGCCTCGCCCGCCTCACCAGCTCTGCCGAACTCTCCCCGTCCGCACTGCTCACCATTGCTGTCGAATTGGCCGCCGAACTCACCCGAGCCATGGAGCCCGACCCGCTGCTGCCGCCTCAGCTCCTGCCCCAGCCCTGGCCCGGCACCGAGGCCCGCGAACTGGTCGCCCGGTGCTGGGCGGCCCTGTACGAACGCGATCAGGGCGAAGCCCGCCCGGCCCTCTTCCGCCTCTACGTCGACATCACCCGAGAAGCAGCAGATCGGGCCGCAAGCTGACGACGGAACAGATCCCGCAGGTCATGCCTGTTGAGCGAGGGCCCGGCGAGGGGCCCCCGCCCTTGCGTACAGACGGACATCAGATCAAGGTTGTGCACTCGGTCGGGTTGACGGGCTTCAGAGTGAGGGCAGGAGCGACAGGATCTGGCGCTGCGGGGACTGGTATCCGTCGCGCTGACGGGCCTGAGCCGCTTCGGGCGAAACCATCTTGCTGCCCGCGCACGGGCGCCCGACCTGTTTGGCGCTGGTACGTGACACGGGATCAGCGGAAGCGGTCCAGGTGCTCGCGCAGAAAGGCGTCCAGCGTGCGGGGCGGACGGCCCAGGACATGGGCGACCGTGTCGGTGGGTGACTCCCGATGGGACACGGCCAGCTGCTGGATCTCCACCACGTGCTCGGCGAGCCACGGGGGCATGTGTGCGTGCTGGACGAGGTTCTCCCGCAGTTCGTGCGGGGCTAGGTCCACGTAGCGGACCGGGCGGCCGAGCAGATGGGTCAGGATCTCGGTGAGTTCGCCGTAGCCGACCGCCTCACTGCCGGTGAGTACATAGGTGCCGCCCCTGAGGTCGGCGCGCGTCAGCGTCGCGGCGGCGACGTCACCGATGTCGCGGCTGTCGACCCAGTTACACGGGGCATCCTGCATCGCGCCCAGGACAACGCTCCGCGCGGCCACGGCCGGAGCAAGAAGTAGCAGGTTTTGCATGAACGCGTAGGGGCGGAGAACGGTGTGTGTCAGGCCGGACGCGCGCAGGTGTTCCTCGACGGCGTGATGGCCCCGGGAGAGGGTGACTGGGGAATCCGCCGCGGCGACCGGATCGGAAATCTTGACGATGTGCTCGATGCCGCTGTCCGCGGCCGTGTCGACGACACGCGTTTCGAGCTCGACCTGCGCCGGGCCGTTGGCCATGGCGAGGAAGAGTTGCCGGGCGCCCTTGAACGCGGCGCGCAGCGAGTCGGTGTCCGTGGCGTCGGCGGGCACGACCTCGACGAGATCGCTGACCGCCTCGCCGAGGTCCGCCCGCAACCGGTCCGGGTCGCGGGTCAGCGCCCTGCTCGGCACGCCGGATGCGGCGAGGCTGCGCAGCAACGCGCCCCCGGTGGTTCCAGACGCTCCCATGATGACGATCATCGTGTGCCTCTCGTTCTTGCCGCGGGGTATCCGCGGAGGTGTCTGCCGATGTGTTGCCGGCCGCCGGGTCTGCTCCCGGTGCGGGCGGGCGGTACGGGTGGGCGGTACGGGGTACGGGAGAGCGGGCGGTGCGGGCTACGGCTGCCGTGGTTGCGCTCGCCGAGCTCCGTGCCAACGCCAGCTCACAACGCTCGCGGCGAGGGCTGCGGATATTGGTAGATCGAGTCGCAGCCGGGTGAGCCATGGAGCGTCGGGCGCGCCGGTGTGCGCCGGCAGCCATTGCGAGGCGAACCACCCGACGAGGCCCGCGACTGTGGCCGCGCCGACGGCGAGGAGCGCTACCAGGACGACGCGCGGGAGGTTGGCGGTCCACGGCCGTGGCCCTTTGCGACGTTGCAGCCAGGTGCCGATCAGCAGTGTCACCAGGGCCGACGTACCTGCGATGGAGGTGACCGCCGCTACTGTCAGCCCGGCCTGCCCGCTGGCGACTCCGCCCGCGCCGGCCATCAATGCAGGGGCGAAATAGGCGACCAGCACCTCACGCCACAGGGTGAAGGGTCGGGCGGTGCGGCTGTCGATGGCGCCGTCTATTACTCGGGACATGGCGACCTCTGCTCCGCTGCACCTGGGATCGGTGGGGTGGTTCTGAACATGAGAGACCAGCCTCTCGATTTTGCTTAGGGGGCTAACTATTTGGTCATGGGGAGGCGATCGCCCACGCCGGCGGGCGCTGCGGCTCGCAGTACGGTGCAGATCCGTCCCATGGGGCGATCTGTAGGGGAGATGCGGCCTACTCCGCGGTCAGTGCGCCGATTCCGCGAACAACCCGCGAGAGCAGATCCAAGAACACCGCGCGCTCATCGATGGTGAGCTCGCCCACCATCTCCTGAAGACGGGCGAAGTGCTCGGGCGCCATGTCCCGCAACCGCTGTGCACCGCGAGCGGTCAGGATCACGACAGCGCCCCGCCCGTCCTCCGTGGACGGGCGCCGAGCAACGAGACCTTCCCGCTCCAGCCCGTCGACCAGGCCGGTAACCGTGGCCCGCGAGACGCCGAGATCGGCGGCCAGCCGCGAAGGGGACTTCTCCCCGTCGTGATCCTCCAGATCTGCGAGCAGTCGGTATCGGCCTGTCGACAACCCGTATCTCGCGAAGTGCACCTCGGTCGCCCGACCGAGCCGCGCCCCCGCCGAGATCAGCCGCACCGCGACGAGCACCGCCTGTGGGTCGACCCCGAGGCCGTAGTGCTCCAACTGTCGCCGCGCCTGAGTCAGTGTGGGTGACTCATGGTCGATCTCGTCCGCTGCCATAGAAATAATATGGCAGCTAACTACATTGTGGTCAACCTGAGCCGTCTTTGCCGCGCCCCGACGCCGCGAGCCCGACCTCACCGGGACAGACCCCCTTGCCTGGCAGGCCCGGCACCGGGCCTGCGCACAGGGCATCTGGGGCGGGCCCCCAGGGGGCCTGCATTACCTGGACCCAGGCGCTCCGGCGGGCACACGGCCGGCACTCCGCTGAACTCGCGAGCATGCCCGTGACTCATTGACAGCCACCACAGCAGCCGGTGACTCCATGGCTGCTCGTGGCTCCGTCGAAAGCCGGTGCAACATTTTGCAGGAGCCGAGGCGTCGAATCAATGAGGGCCGAAAAGGCCGACCAGAAGCGACAGGACACGACAGCGCAGGTTTACTCCACGGGCTCCTGGGGCTCTGCTCTGTCGTGCCTCCACACATTCCTGAAACGACCATTCAGGTTCCAATTGCAAGGAATTGCTCTATGTCAGCGGCTGATTCCAGTTTTCATTCCGGGCGTCGTGGTCTGCTCCGCTCAGCAGTTGCAGCCACAGCCGTGGTCGGGTTGACCGGAGGGGCGTTCGCCGCGGGTCATACGACCCGTGCGGACTCCCGGCGTCACGCCCCTGCCGTCCCACGGGGATTGCCGTTCACGTTTCAGACCGAGGGATATCAGTGCGCCCCCGACGTGCCGGATGCCTTGCAGCCCTGGCGTACGAGGACCGCGGCCAAGGTCGACACGAATCCGCACGATGCCACCGGTGTCCGCATGTTCAAGGCAAACGGCCGAATGTACGACCACCCCGTCGGTCAGATCCAATTCGGGTTGCAGAATCTCGCGAGTCATCGACGGACCGGTGACCCGTTCTATCTGCAACGTGCAATACTGCAGGCGGAACGGTTGATCGAACAGCGGCACCTGGTACGCGGCGCATGGTTCTTTCCGTACCCCTTCGACTTCCGGCACCAGGTACACACGGGAGTGGAATACAAAGCCCCCTGGTACTCCGGAATGGCCCAGGGCGAAGCGCTCAGTCTCTTCGCCCAGTTGGCCGCGTACAAGGGCATCCCCGGAAGTGAAAGAGCACGCTACCGCGCAGCAGCCGACGGCGCGTTCGCTTCTCTCCTGGTCGCAGACGACGCGTCTCCCTGGGTCGTGGCCCGAGACGAGAAACGCCAGTTGTGGATACACGAGTACCCGATCGATGCCCCCGGTGTTTCGGACTACACCTACAACGGCTTCATGTTCGCGGCACTGGGGTTGTGGGACTACTACACGCTGAGCAGGAACCCGCTGGCGGAGCAACTCTTCGATGGATCATTGTCAACCCTCGCCGTGTACTTCCCGATGATGCGCAACCCGGGTGGGCTGTCCCACTACTGCCGTACGCACACGATCCCGACCAAGTCCTATCACCGCGTGCACAGCGACCTTCTGCTCCAACTGTCGTGGCTCTCCGGCAGCGAACGCTTTGCGGCCCAGTCCGACCTGCTGATCGACGACTTCCCACCGGCGTCCCTGGGAAAGGCCGGCGGGCGGGTGACGATGGAGGACGGCACGCACACTCTGTATCGCTTCTCCGAGAACGGCGCGGTCACGGCCCGCCGCTCGCTCACCCTGAGCCGTCCCGAACAGTGCACCGCCACAAGCCGGACACGCATACCCGGCCGTGCCATCTACCTGCAGATTGAGGAAGGCCCGGCCGCGGGCTGGCACATACGGGAAAAGTATCCTTCGGTGCGCCTGCACGGAGAGTGGTGTGCCTCGGACTATCGCCCCGCCCGCCAGGCGACCATCTCTGCGGGCGTCAGCCTCGTCTGCCGCAGTGGTCCGGAGGCGAAGCCGACCAGCCGTACGGTGACGTACCCGAGGGACACAGCCCTGTTTTACGATCGCCGTGCGGTGATCGACAGCCAGCCCATGGTGCGGCTCGCAGGCAGCGCGCTCGGCGGGTGGTGGGCACCGATCGAGCGGCTGACCCTGTCCGACGCCGTATGACCAGGGGCGAGGACAGTAGTCGCTAACTGCCTGCAGCGTCCCTGTTGCGTTGATAGAGAGATTCTGCGTGCGGAGCCGAAGCCACGCTTGCTCGGTCACCGTGTCGACGAAGAGGACGGGGACGAAAGCCCTGGTCGATTGCGGCGATGGAACGGGGAAGAGATGAGACAGTCCCGTGCGGATGAGCACAGGTGCGTTGAGAGAGGGTTCGCGCCGGCCAACTGCTCCGCTCCGCGTGCCTCCTTGCCGACGGCGACACACATCTCGCAGAGGCTCCACGCTGGGCAGGATCCACGCAGAGCGTCGCCGTTCGTTGGTGCTGACCCGTGTGTATCGGTGCAGGCAGGACGCGCTGGTCTCGTCTGATGGGGAAGACTGAGGCCATGAGAGACATCGTTTTCACGCGCAGCAGCGGCTGGATCCCTAACGTGATCCGCGAGGACGGTGAGCTGAAGCTGACGCTTGGCGCGGGAGCCGACGCCAACCACGACCCTCGCACGTTCACGTTCCCGATCGGGGAAACCCATCTTGCGGTGATCCAGGAGGACCTGGCCAGACACCTGCTGCTGTGGAGTGCGGTCCTTCCGCTGTGCGATGCAGCCGGAACCCGGGGCCGGCTCGACGAGAATGCTGCCGTCGCGCTTCTGGACCCGATCCTCCTCTCCGCCCCCGCAGACGTCGACGCGCTCTTCCAACGCATCCGGTGGGACAGGGGCCGGCTCATCGCCCATGGGGCTGACATCGATCTGCTTGAGCTCGGACGGGTCTGCGCGGCGATGCGCGCGGCGACGGAGACGTCCAACGGGAAACGAGCTCAGGAGTACCACGCGAAGCGTCGGCGCGCCGACCGCGGGACGGTACTCGGTCCACTCGACACCGCACTTCTGAAGTACACGGGCCAGTACCTGCACGGCGCGACGGTGCCGAGGCGGATACCCGATGCCGTCGCCCCGGCGCTGCTGCCCAAGGTCATGCGGGTGATCGCCACCGCGGAGCAGGCATGCGCAGGGATGCGGATCGGCCGCGATCCGCGGCGGGGAAAGCGCGCCACGGACAAGCGCGACTGGGAGCGGATGGCGACGACGATCGACGCAGCCGTGCGCCGGGCACACCCTGAACTCGTCGACGACGCGGTGCGTACCGTGAGCGTCCTGATGTGCTCGGAGGCCGCGGACCGCTCCAGGAACGCGCCCATGGAGGATGAAGAGGAGGTTCCCGGCGCCCGCGCCGACTTCGGCGAGAGTGCAAGGAAGACGATCCTGTCGTTCACCGACGACAAGGGCGTCGAGAAGAAGTGGCTCCCGGACAATCCCCGCACTGCCACCGCGGAGTTCTGGGAGTTCGTCGCCGATCGCTCCGCCGGGGACAACGAAGTGTTCACCATCGAGGACGAGGAGAAGGGCGAAGGGATCCAGCTCCACTTCTACGCGGACTCCATCGCCCGGATCACCACGGTGCACAAGGGTGCAGGCGGGTCGGATCCGGAGTACCGGGTCGAGTACAGCCTGGTTGACGGGATCGGTGCGTACCGGAATCTGGTGAGCGTCTTCGTCCGCGGCGGCTGCGCCGCACTCGAACAGCACGGCGCTTGGATGTTGGATGTCGCTGAGTTCGAACGCGCACGCCGGCGGCGCGACGCCAGGTAGAGCGAGTCCGCGCGCGCAGTCGGAAGACCTGCGAGGTAGTCGGTCAGGCGTCCGCGGGATGGTCGATGCGGCCGGGGCTGGGCCGACACCGGGTACAACGACCCAACCGGCTCGTGCAACATCATCTTCGACCGTCACAGGCTCGATGAGACCGGTGCCGACCGCGGGCAGGTCCGAGGTACCCCTTGGGCAAGCCCGTGTTGTCGGTGGTACCTGGGAAGCTGAATCGCATGAACGCCGATGATGAGCAGTTGCTGCGCGGCCGGGTGTACGGCCACGATCACGACGACCCTAACCCCGGTCCGCTGCCGCATTAGACGTATGCCGCGCTCGTGGGCGGGCCGCTGGACGGGCTGCTACTCGACATCACGGGCTGGCGGCCGGAGGAGGTTGACGACGGCGTTGCCTTGCCCACCGAGCTGGGGCGTTGGCCGGGCGGTCGGGCGCTGTACGACCCGCGCCCGGACGAACCACGCCCATCGGGTGGCTCGGGTGTGGTGTGCTGTCTCCACTACTCCGGCGACACACCCTGACGTTCGGTCGGCGCCTGCGCATCGTTCCTTGTGGTCTGAGTCGGTTTCGTTCGGTGATGCTCTGGGGACGGTTCACGCTTCGCTACCCGGCGTGTTTCCCCTTGTCGGGCCTGGTTCCGGCTTCCGATCGGGTCGTGGCCGAGGGGGTGTGTGATAGAGCGCCCGCCCCCTCGTGGCGCGCGCACCACGAGGCCCGGTTCGCTCATCTGGTGTCCAGGCCGCTGGCGCGCCGATGCGCGCTACCGTCTACAAGTGACCGCGTTCAGTGGGTAGTTAGAGGTCTATGGACCTGCAGGGGATCATGCCTGCAGAAAACGGTATAGCCGGCTTCGAAGTCGCGATCCTGGTCATGCTGGGTTCCGCGCTCGGGATTTTCCTCACTGTGTTGATCGCCCGTGATTGGTGCACCCCGCAGCAGTGGGTGTTGTGGGCCATCGGTTCATTTGCCTCTATATGCCGCGTCGTTGCGCTCCTTGGCCTCACCTAGATAGGGCTGGCAGAGCGGGCCTACGTGGCCGACCACGGTGCGGTTCCGGTGCGTACTACAGGGTGGCCGGGCGTACGTGGTGGACGGCGGTCGGCATCGGGTGTGATTCCATCGCCTGCTCTATCCCGGCCGCTTCCGGTGGCGGTGATCGGGATGAAGATGCGCGCCGCGATGTCCAGGAGCAGCAGGCGCACCTCCGTGCAGCCCGTGTCCTCGATGACCGCGCAGGCGGTGTCGATGTCGTCGGCCTGCAGCGCCCGGATGGAGTCGAACGTGTTGCGGACACCGTCCGGGTGCATCGGAGCGAGCGACGTGGTGACGGTGTTCTCGGGCATGACGGTTTCTTACGTACGGGCCGCCCTGCGGACACGGCAGATCTATCGGCGGCCTCTGGACGGGACATCCACGACTTGGTGAAAGACCGGATTCCGCTCAACCTTCCGGACCTGGGCAACCCCGTCACGCCATGACGGGTCCCTCCCGCCGACCGCGCCGCACTTCGTGGCGCACCGGCAGGAAGGACGGGCTCATGTCCCGCCACAGCCTCACCTCCACCCGCGCCATCGGCACCGCCCTCGCAGTGGCGGTCATGGTCGGTCTGCTCGCGGCGCCCGCCGTCGCACAGACCGACGGGCCCGCCAGGGACGGCCGCGATGCCGCGCTCCAGAAGGTCATCGAGGACCAGGTCGAACGAGGCGGCATACCCGGGGTGTTGGCCTCCGTCCGGGACGGTGACCGCGTCTGGCGGGGCGATGCCGGGGTCGCTGACGTACGGACCGGAAAGGAGCGCGGGGACCACGACCGCTTCCGGATCGGCTCGATCACGAAGACCTTCGTGGCCACCGTGATCCTCAAACTGGAAGCCGAGGGGCGACTCGATCTGGACGACACGGTGGAGAAGTGGCTGCCGGGGATGGTCAGCGGAAACGGCCATGACGGCGGCAAGGTGAGCATCCGCCAGCTCCTCAACCACACCAGCGGGATCAGCTCCTACACCGCGAACCCGGAGTTCGGCGACACCTATCTGACCAAGGGTTTTCTGAAGAACCGCTACTACCGGCACAGCCCCGAGAGCCTCGTCGGATGGGCCATGCGCTCCGCGCCGGACTTCGCGCCCGGTACCGGTTGGAGCTATTCCAACACCAACTACATACTCGCCGGTCTCATCATCGAGAAGACCACCGGCGGCTCCTACGAGCAGGCGGTGAAGGACCGGATCCTGCGCCCGCTGGGACTGAGGAACACCAGCCTGCCCCGCCACTCGACCGCCATGCCGCAGCCCTCGGGGCGCGCGTACACCAAGATGTTCAACGAGACCCCGCCCGCGGAATTCCACGACGCCACCCGGCTGAACGCCTCCTGGGGCTGGTCCGCCGGAGACATGATCTCCACCACCGGAGACCTTCAGCGGTTCGCCAGCGCACTGATGTCCGGGAAGCTGCTGCAGCCCCGCCAGCAGAAGGAGCTGACCACCACCGTGGACCCGGGCATCCCCGGTGTCACCGGGCGGTACGCCCTGGGGCTGGAGAACGCCAAACTCTCCTGCGGAGTCGAGATCTGGGGACACAGCGGAGGCATCCACGGCTCCGGCTCGGAGATGTACACCACCACGGGTGGAAAGCGCACCCTGGTGACCAATGTCAACGGGGACTGGAACCCCGACCCGACCCCGGCGACACTCAACGCGGCCTTCTGCGGTAAGAAGTAGCCCTCATCGGGCGGGGCGGCCTGAGTCGCCGCGCCCGACCAGGTTGATCTGCGGGATGGCCTGGGCACGGCACGGTGCCCCGCCGTACGAACAGATCGCGACCCGAGCTCCGCGAGGCCCGGACCCAAGCGGCCGGACCTCCTTTCCCGCAGGTCACTGCCTGGTGACCGGCTTCGCAGCCGCTCCCGCCCCCGAGACGGTCATGGACGCCGTGCCCAACGGACGCGCGGGAACCGGAGCAGCGGTCAACGACCTGATCCGTGAGACCGGCGGAGCGCTCGGCATCGCCACCCTCCTGACCACTCACGGCACGATGACACACCCGGGAACAAGCGGAGTACCGCCCGGGAAATCCCGGGCGGCATGGATCACCGGAATACGCTCCGCCGCGTGGGCCGCCGCAGGAGCAGCACTGCTCGCTGCCCTCGTCGTCGCCTGCTGGCTGCCCACCAGCCACCACCAACGGACACCCGCCCCAGACCAACGGGTTGATCCCGGATGATCAGCGAATGCTGCGAGTTGAGTTGTCCGTCATCCCTCTTCGGACAGCAGACGGACGAGGATGGCGAGCATCCCTCTGACCACGCATAGGTCATGAAGATCACAATGCGCACCCACCAACCGCACGACCAAGGCACCGAGGCAGTGGCACAACAGCCGGCTATCTGACCGCCCGTTCTCATCGCCGTCCCAACCGATCGGCTGAAGCAGCATCCAGGACTTGCCCCCCGACCCGAACCTCTGGCCCTGCGGCGGCCCAACTCGTAGCGATGGTCCCATGGCCCGAAGACGTCTACGGACTCGGCCCGGTGAGCGGCTGCCGGGTATGAGCGGGTGGCATGGCCGGGCCGGGAAGCCGTGGCGATCCGGCCCGGGTGGAGTGGCGAGGGAGGGATGGTTGCCTTTCGGCGGTTCGGAGCGTGCCGGTGGCGTTAGATCTCGCGGAGCTTGAAGCTCTGGTTGGAGTCGCCGTTGCAGCTGAACTGGATGATGCCCGCGCCGGCCGCGTCGTCGGCGTTCTCGACGTCGAAGCACCTGAGGTCGATGGTGTGGAGGGTGGACAGACCCGCGTCCGCCGCGGCCGAGAAGGTGAGGAAGGTCTGGCTGAACCGGGGGAGTGTTCCGCAGGGGTACTGGATGATCCGTGTCCCGTTGCCGCGCTTCGCGGCCTCCAGGTCGAGACACAGGTTGCCGGCGGTGCGGATCTCCACACCGCCGGCAACGGTGTTCACCCAGAACCGCTGGGTACGAGCGGTGTTGTCGCAGTCGGCTTGGACGAGTGGCGCACCACTGTCTGGGGTCCGCACGTCGAGGCACTTGGCGGCGAAGGTCTCGATGGTGACCTGGGTTCCCGGCGGATAGGCGGGCGGAGCGGCGTCCGGTGCGGCCAGGGCTGCCGAAGCGGTGACGGCACCCAGGGCGGTGGCCAGGACGGCCAGAGCGGTCAGTGCCTTGTGGCGTGTACGCATGACAACACCTCAGTTCCTCTGCTTTTTCGGGACGGCGTGTCGTGACATGCCGCCCCACTGGCACGCAGATGGCTTGCCAACTGAGGCGGAGGGAAACGGCCGAGGCTGCCAATCCAGTCCTTCGGGTGACGCTCCCGCCCGCTCTGGGAACCGCGTTCCGGTCCGCGGTACCGGGGCCGGTGAGGATGGCGTGGGTGTGGCGATGCATCGCCACCCAATGAGGATGCTGCCCTACCCGCTGTTCACCCCCGAAAGGGCCGCGGGCCTCCTCAGGAAGAGCACTGCCGCCGCTGGAGGGGATATCCCCTCTGGTGGGGGTGGGCCCGTCCTTGGGTGTTGTCCGTCGGGTTCTCGCATATGTCGGCGGGCAGCCGTCTGTACCGGCCCTGGCGACAGGGCCGGTACAGATGCTGGAGACGGGAGGGTCACTCCCCTGCGGCTTCGTGGATCTGGGCGCGGGTCTCGTCTGCCTGTTGCTGGATGTGCTGCTCGACATGGGCGGGGACGCCCTGGTCGTGGAAGTGGGTGACGAGGGTGTCAAGGGCCGCGTCGGCGCGTTCGAGGTCGCCTGCTTTGGCGTGGACGGTCGCGAGGCGGCGCAGGGCTGCATTCAGGGTGAGGTTGTCGAGGCCGGTGTTCTGGTCGGTGCGGGAGGTGTTGATGGCTGCGATGAGTTGGGTGACGGATGTGGTGATGTCGGGTTGGCGGATCTGAAGTCGGCCGTCGCCGATGGTCTGGAAGTGGCGTCCGGCATTCGCGCCTCGGGCGAGGCGGGCGTAGGCGGCGAGTGGGTGGTCGCTGTGGCGTTCGCTGATCTCTTGGAGTGCGTCGTTGCCGGTGGTGAGGTGGGGGGGCGTCGGAGCCGAGGAAGGCGAGGAGGGTGCCCTGGTCGTCGCCGGTGAGGAGTTCGCCGACTTCCTGGTCGGCGCGGTCCAGTGGAGTGCGGATCCGCAGCGTTCGGGTGGGCGATACGGTGCGGGCGCCGTCGAGTCCGGTGTGGACGGCGGTGACCTGGTAGGTGCCGGGTTCGGCGAAGTACAGTCCTTCGCTGCCGTAGCCGAGGTAGGCCGTCTCGTAGACGGCCGGGCTCGTCTCGGTGAGGGTGACCGTCCGTTCGGTGTCGCCGTGGCCGGTGCAGGCGCGGGTTATGGGTCGGAAGGCCCGGGTGCGGCCGTAGGGGTCGGTGATCACGATCGTGGTGCGCTCACCCTTGGGGCCGATGCTCGCGGCCACGGCCACATCACCGGTCACACCGGTGCGGGTGAGTCGGAGTTCGGCCATGACCGGTTCGCCGTAGCCGAAGGCCCGCTTCCCGCCGAGTGAGAGCGCGAGGCCGGGGTCCTCGCCGGCCGACGGGAGGGTGAATGCCTGTGCGGTGGCGCTGAGGTCGAGGGCGGCGTTGGTGAGGGCGTTGTCACCGCCGGGGACGATGTGGCGGTAGTAGCCGTGGCGCAGGTGGCGCAGTTCGTCGTCGCTGAAGCAGTAGGGGAAGTCCTGCCAGTAGTGCTGCCCTCCGGCCCGGTTGCCGTTGGCGTACAGCGCGGGGTAGTTCATCCAGGAGATGTCGCCGAAGCCATTGTTCGGGCCCAGCGGGGAGGGTGGCTTGGCAAGGTTCTTCTCCCAGGAGTGGAGCATGTTGAAGACATGTCCGACCTCGTGGACGTAGGTGAACAGCTCCATCGCGGTACCGAGGCAGTTGTAGTCCCGCAGGGCGTTGTGGAAGATGACCACGCCTTGGCGTTGCCTGCCGGTCTGGTCGAACATGAGCCCGGCGACGCTGTCGTGGAGGGAGGAGTAGGTGGCGACGAAGTTCCAGATCTTCCACTGCTCCGTGTCCCGGTGCAGGCTGAAGTTCGCCTCCATCGCGGCGTGCAGCTCCGCCTCCGACCACCTCAGATCGGCCCCCGAGGTGTCGGCGACGACATTGGCCCGGCCTGCGTTCTTCAGCTCGACACCGGCCTCGGCGAAGGCGGAGGCCAGGGTGAGGACCCGGTTGCGGTAACCGGGCGGGACGAAAGCACCCCGGGAGGTGTCGTACTGCTGGAAGACCTGGGTGCCCTCCAGGGCATCGGTCTCCAGCTCCACCGAACGCAGCGTCGGACCGGCGTAGTAGCAGCCGAGGTTCAGCTGCTGGCCGGCGCCGGGTGGGGCGAGGATCAGGCTGGCGTTGCTGCCTTCGGGGCTGGTCACGGCGGTCCGGGGGAGCGTGAGGAAGAGTTCCGTCAGGGGTGAGTTGTTCGCCCAGGACAGACCCGACTGGATGAGAGTGAAGCTGTTGACGCTCGGCGTGACGATCAGAGCGCCGCTGGTTCGGAAGGAGTCGGTCCAGGTGTCGCCGGTGAACAGATCACCGCTGACGATGCCCAGCGCCCGCTCGCCCTCCAGATCGACACGGAGCTCGATCCGCTGATTGCCGACGGCACCCGTCCAGCGGCCGGTGACCGGACGGTAGGGAGTACGGAACCGTTCGGGGAGCGCCACCAGGCCGGGTATCCCGAGGCGGTCGAGAGCTCCGGAGGCAAGGACCCCGGTCTTCCAGTTCAGCAGGACACCCTGGGTGCCCTTGACCAGCAGGCTCTGCCGGGTCCCGTCGGCCGCCGCTTTGTACGCCGCCACATGATCCAGATTCTGGCGGAACTCCTCCGGTAATTGGGCCCAGCCCGCACTGCCCGACGCGTCCGGACCCTCGGTGATCAGGGCCTCGCGCACCACGCCGGTGGACCAGTTCAGGGTGAGGACCCGGCCGCCCTTGAAGAAGTACGTCTGCCGCGCTCCGTCCGCCGCGTCAGGCGCCGGGAACAGCGCGTCGATCTGCGAGCGCCACCCGGCTGGGAGCGCGCTGCCCCAGTTCCCCAGCCCGGCCCACGGCCCCTCACTCACAGTCCTGCCCTGCTCCCAGTCGAACCACTGGTAGCTGTCACCCCGGAAGAACAGGCTCTGCAGGGACTCTCCGGGACGGGACAGCAGCAGCGCGCAGTCACTCTCGTACAGCCGCTGGGCGTTGACCAGCTTCGGCACGATGGTGGTGAGCCACTCCTGGGACACCAGACGCTGCTCGCTGATCAGGGCACCCTCCTTGCTTCGCCCGAACAGCAACCGCCACTCACCACCTGCCGGGTACGTCTGCACCCAGTTGTAGCCCGTCGTCTTGAACCGCAGGAATCCCATGACACGTTCTCCTCTCGAAGGCCCTGAAGCCCAGGGGAAAGGTTCCGGCTGAGGCGGGAGCGTGACAGCGCCACACATCAGCGCATACCCGGCCATCGGCAGACGTGTCCGATTTCTGCGGCACCCCGTACCCTTCCGCCAGGCGGTCCACCTGCGGCAGGAATCAAGGGCGCCGCCCCGTCACAACCCGCGCACGCCCCCACCCCGCTTTGGCGTGAACCCTGGACCGCAACGCTGCTTCTCCCGCCCGGTCCGGTGCACCTGCCAGCCACGACCGCAGGGTCTCGGTGTGCGGTGTCGACACCGCACACCGAGACCCGGCACCGGACCGTGGGAGGGCAGAGGTGTCAGCAGAACGCTGGCCGGATTGATGCTCTGGGGCAGCACCCGGGCGGGGTGTCTCTACGGTGTGGTGGGAACGTTCTATGGTCGGCCCGGGCGGGACCGGCGACTGTCCCGGCCCTCAGGCGGGACCGCACGGAGGCGGATGGGGAGACTACGCGGCGCAGTTCAAGGACCTTGAGGAGTCGCCCGAGGCGCGGACGGTGGGCTCTACCTCGCCTTGGCGTCCCGGCTCACGCTGGTGTGGGACATGCCGCGCTCGTCCACGGCACCCGGCACCGCCCCGATCATCTACACCCGCAACAACGGCGCGAACCAGCGGTGGTGCTTCGAGGTCGGCCACCAGGGCACCAAGTACACGTTCCTCCGCATCCTCAACGTCCACAGCGGCCCGGTCCCCGTCGTCCAGCCGGACCGCACGATCACCCAGCAGCCCCATGTGGCCCTCCGAGGGCCAGATGGACGTCGGCAGCAGGCGGGGCGTCTGCAGGTGTGGGCTATGGACTTCCGCGGATTCGCCGGCAGCACCTTCGACCGCTTTCTCTGGTGAGGGGCGAACAGGAACGGGTGCCTTGGCACCGGCCCTTACAGAGAAGCAGGGGGAGGCGGTCGTGTGATGCTCACCGCTCCACCGCTCCACCTCGTCCGGCTCAGCCGCCGGTGAATGCGGTGACAAGCGGTCCGAGGTAGTCGATCAGGTGGACGAGATCGTCGACCCAGTTCATGACTGTCCTACCTTCCGTCTCCGGGGTATGGGACGGACAGTATTCTCATCACCCCGGTGCGGCAGGTCCGGTGCGCGGTTCAAACCACCCGCACGGGCGAACCCGAGTGTGACGGAGACCGGTTCTGCCGCGAGAGGCCCGGAACCGGTTGGGTCGGGAGGACGGTGAACTCTGCCTTGCCCCCGAGGGGCTCTACAGCTTCCGGGGCTCGCGCACTCCGGCAGAGGCAAGCACCCACGGCACGACCGCAGTTCCGCCTGATCCGGCTGTCACCCAGGGAGGCTTGCGTCGGTCCACCGACGGCCGCCCCAGCACGGCGACCGGCAACAACGGTTCCAGCACAGCCCATTGGCCGTCAGAGTGATCCCCTCGCTTCACATCGAGATCATCACGATGCGGGACGAGGAACAGAACCGACTTTCAAAACACGCTTTAGATGACGCCGAGGCGGTCGGCGATCCAGTGCCAGGGCTGGTTGATATCCACGACCCACGAGAGCTGGCGATGGCTCAAGTCGACCCAGTGCCAGCGCTGGTTCAGGACGGGGAACCACGGCACGGCCAGCCCCGCCGCTAGCGCTGCAAACCCTGCGTTGATGGACTGATCGCCGCGCCAGGAATAGGGGTGCCATTCCGTAGATATTTTCAAGATGGCAAAGGCTGCGGCCAGGGTGAGCAGGCCCAGGGTCGTGTAGACGATCAGGTTCCGGATGCCTGCTCCGGGTGAGGCTTGGACACCGGCGGTGATTGTCGCGGGAACGGTGTAGGCGAGTACGGGCCAGAACATCACCCAGAAGTAGAACCAGAGGTTGCCCGCCGCTGAGAGGATATTGAAGACACCGACGAAGATGAGGTACAGAGGACCTCCGATGAGGTACACGGCACCCTTGATGAGGGGGTGCGGGCTGCTGTCGGCTGGCCCGGAGGCATGCTCGGCTTCGGTGTACTGGACCTGTGACAGGGGTGCGTCATGAGTGTCGCCACTGGCGGCGTCA
Source organism: Streptomyces sp. NBC_00690 (assembly GCF_036226685.1). Lineage (NCBI taxonomy): Bacteria > Bacillati > Actinomycetota > Actinomycetes > Kitasatosporales > Streptomycetaceae > Streptomyces > Streptomyces sp. NBC_00690. Next base: position 204,751 of record NZ_CP109009.1, on the reverse strand, counting down.
CCGGTATGGGGTGGATCGGCGGGGATGGACGCTACACCGTTCCATGTTGGTGGTGTGTGTTCCTCGACTGGCCAGGGGAGCGGGCTCGGCACTGATTCTCCTGGGTGATTCCAGGAGGGTTGAAGGATCGGTGGGGCAGTTTGAGGACTGGTGGCCTCCGATACCTGGATCGGGCCTGCCCAGAGTGTGTTGGCGCGGTTACGGAACCAGATACGTTGGGCGACGCTGTTCTGGGCGAACTGCTGGGGAGCCGGGCTGCCACGCTCATCCAGCCGCGAGCGTACCCGTCGCCACACGTGCTCAACGTTCAGTGTGGGTCCAGCGTTGGAAATGCCGTGCTCCAGGACATCGATCAGCTCGCCGGTGAACTCTGGATAGTCGGCCCCCAACGGAACGAACGAGCGGTGGGTGGGCGGTGCGGACGTCAACACCAAGTCTCCGGCATCCTCCCAGTCGCCGATCTCCGGGAATCGCTCCTCGCCCAGGGCACGCCCGAGTTCGGCCCGACTCAGAACCCCATGAGCGTTCATGGCACCGGCCAGGCCGCTGTAACAGCAGTCCAGAACAGTCAGCCGGTAGCGAGCCCGGTAACCGGTCTGCCGCAGCACATTGCGCAGATCCCGGTACTTCAGGCATCCGATCTCGGGGTAGTCGGCATCAGCACCCGATAAGGCCAGGTACAGAACCTCATTGCGATCACGGAGACCATGACCAGCGAAGTACACCACCATCGTGTCCGTCGCCGCCTTACCCGCGTCACGGACAGCGCCCAGGATCACGGCCTGAGATGCGTCGGCGCCCAAGACTGTGACGTGCTCAGCGGGCAGACCCCACACCTCCGGGTCGCAGAACAGAGTGGCCAACCGCCCTGCGGCAGCCGCCGCCGCGGGCAGCGGTGCCAGGTCCGGATGACTGTAGGCATCCACTCCCACCAACACTGCCCGGCTCGCAACGGGATCAGGAACCAGCACCCGGGCCTCCCTCAGGGGCGGCGCCCCCCTCAGGACACGACGGCGAGGCGCTGGCACCCGCCGGCGCGGCCAGCAGACGGGCAATAGCAGCCGCGTCCTCGTCGGAACCCACCTCGACCACGATGCGGGAGCCGCCCTGTTCAACAACCAACCGCACCGACTGCCGCATCCGGGGCGGTTGGGAGGCACGGAAGCTTCGGTGCGCGTACACCAGAGCGGCAGCAGAGAACCCGGACGTCAGCACCAGGTTGAGCCACTCGACTAACCCTCCGGACATTCCGCCGTCGTCGGCTCTCGGGCGCATACGCTGGATCTCCACATACGGACCCACATTGCGGTCCTGAGCGAGCCACCGCGCGAATTCCTCCGTCAACGCGCCCGTGCCCTGCCCGTCATTGTTCGTGCTGTCGATCCGGATGCGCACATCTACCCCCGAGGCCCCTTTTGTGCGGACTGCTCCAACCCTACTGGCGACCCCTACCCCCTCACGCAAGCTATTCCGAAACTGAAGAACGAGGGGCCTACGGAACCGCCGTCGATCACTACGAGTTCCCCATCCATGCTGCGGTATCGAGGTCGCTCTGAGCCGCAAGGCTGCAGACAGATGAGAGGCGCCTCCCGCGGCAGCTCGCCCGCTACTGGAGGACGTTTCGTCAGAAGGCGCCCCGCGATTCTTCTCGAATCCCTGTGGTCCGTCCCATGCTCGCGAATCGTCTGTCCGTGGCGGCGCGAGGCGGGCGGCCCTGGTGGTGAGTGGATTCCTGATGTTCTCGGTGTGCGTCCACGTGGGCTGGGATGACACCGGCGAGGGAGGCACCGCTCCCCGAGGGAGGTAGACACCAACGGTGACCAGGGCACTCGACCAGCGCGGTAGACCTCCGTGCCCTGGATCACGGACGGCGTGGGCATCACAGCCTGCTGTGCCATCGCGGCCGGTTGCCCAAGCTGCTGCGGCAGCCCCCCGGCAGGGGGGCTGCCGCAGCCAGGAGTAGTGGGCACGCGCGAATCGACTAGCTGTGGAAAGTCGTGATTGCTTCGAGCGCAGCCCTTTCGGTCCTGATGTGGTTGACGGGTGCCGTTCCGTCGGCGTAGCCGAAGGAGATGCCCACGAGTAGTTGTCCTTCGCTGACTGCGAGTTCGGCGCGGACTGTGTCGGCATAGAAGCTCAGCAGCCCCTGGGGACAACTCGCCACGCCGTAGGCGGTCATTGCCAGGAGCAGGGTCTGCATGTAGGCACCGACGTCAGCGGCCAGCCGGGCCCCGCCGTCCCCGGTGACGAACAGGAACGCGGCGTGTGGCGCGCCGTAGAAGCGCAGGCTTTCCGCGTTGTAGGCCGCCCGCGCCTCGTGATTGTCGGCTGCGATGCCCAGCGCTCCGTACAGCTGGGTACCGAACGCCGCCCGGCGTGCCTGGAGGGCCTGTGAGTACAGGTCGTCGGGGTACGGGAAATCGACCGAGACGCGCTTCTCGGCGTGGGCCACCTGCAAGGCGTTGGCCAGGCGTTCGCGAGTGGCGCCGCTCACCACCTCCACCCGCCAGGGCTGTGCGTTGGAGTTGGACGGCGCGGCGCCGGCCAGCGAGAAGATCGCACGAATCGTGTCCTCGGGGAGGGCTTCCGGGCGGAACGCGCGGGTCGAGTGACGGCCACGTATCAGCTTCTCCGCACAGTCACTCAGTTCGGTGGGGGCCAACAGGCTCACGAAAGACTCCTCGACAGCGCTCGATGTAAACGCAGCCGTTTACATTGCGTGAACCTAGCAGGCGTCACCTCTCGAAGTAAACGCTTCCGTATACTTGATGCATGAGTGCGACGACTACGGAATCCGCGAGGGGGCGGGGGCGGGGCGGACGGGAGCGCATCCTGGCCGCCGCCGCCGAGCTGTTCGCGACCCACGGCATCAACGCGACCGGAATGGAGCAGGTCGCGGAGGCGGCACCCGTGTCTAAACGCACGCTCTACGCGCATTTCCGGACCAAGAGTGACCTGGTGATCGCCCACCTCCAGGACCTCACCGCGTCGGGTGCCACTTTGGAAGACGTGCTGAACCGCGAGGACATCCCCCCGCTGGAGCGGATCCTCGGGCTGTTCGACCCCGTGCCGGATGCAACACCGGTACGAGGATGCCCATTCATCGACGCCGCAGCGGAGTTCCCCGACCCCGAGAGCGCGGTCCACTCCTACGCCCGCGAACAGAAACTGCAGATGGTACGGCTGGTCACCGCGCTGGTGACGGAACTGGGCTGCTACGAACCCGCCGCGCTCGCCGAACAACTGGTCACCCTCGCGGACGGGGCGGCCAGTCGCGCCATGGTGCTCGGCGAAGCGGACTACGGCCGACACGCACGGACGGCAGCAAAGACCCTGCTCGCGCACGCCCTGCCGAGCACAGCCCGACGCGGAGGAGCCGACAAGGCCGGCGGCGACGTGGACTTCTGAGTGCGAGACGGTTCCGCCCTGGGCCCGCGCGCCTTCGATCCAGCCGGTGTCGACGTGCTTCTCTTGCCCGAAGATGAGGCGGTGCCGGCCCTGGCGAAAATGCTGGCTTCAGCGCTTCCGGTTGATCAAGTGGCACCCGCGATGTCGATCTTCTTGGCGAGTGGGTCACCTTGCTGAAAGGAGCTCTCGTAGAGCTGCGTAGTAGTTCACAGGGTCCGGGCGCAAGAGCCGGAACCAGGTGTTCGCCCGCCGCTGTCGCCACCGCCCCACCCGCGGCCCTGCATACGCGCTCGCTCGGTTCCGTGTACCTCTCGGGAAAGCGACTACGGACGCTGCATGCCTGCGATGCCCGGAACTGGTCCCAATCATGACTGGCAATTCACCGAAGCTTGCAAGAAGTCTGACCCGATGGTTCCAACATGCTCGCCCCAGCAGGTCAAAACTGCCAAGTCACCTCGCCGCACCGATTCCAACTACCGCGTCCCGGCTCAGTGGGTCGCGGCCGGTCTAAGTTCGTGACATTCAAGGAAGGGACACCGCTATGTCTGAGCTTCTCGTCGATTTCATCACTTCCCTCGACGGCTATGCGTCGGGGGAGGGGTGGCCCGGGTTCTGGGGCCTTGAGGGCCCGGAGTACCTTGCGTGGCTCGGCAAGCAGCCCGAGGCCACCTACCTGATGGGAGCGAACACCTATCGCCTGATGTCGGGCTTCGCCGCAGGCGAGGTTCCGAAGGGTCTGGATGAGTTCAGGCCCGAAGAAGAGGCGTCCGTCGACGAGCTCACGCAAGCGTCCAAGGTGGTGTTCTCCTCCTCACTAGAGGAGCCACTGACGTGGGCCAACTCCACGCTTGTCCGCGACGACGCCGTCGAGTCGGTCCGCGCCATGAAATCGAGTGGTTCGGGGCTCCTGAGCACGATCGGCAGCCTCAGCCTGTGCCGGTCCCTGCTGCGTGCCGGACTCGTCGACCGTTTCCGTGTCGTGATGTTCCCGGTGATCACTGGAGCCACGGGCGAAGAACGCATTTACGACGGCTATCCGGACGTTGCCCTGGAGATGATCGAGCACCGCACCTTCGACGGCCGCATCCAGTTGGTCGAGTACAAGCCCCGCGTGCTTGAGCATCCGCCGCTCGGTACCCCTGCGTGATATTTGCCCGCCGGCATCGGTTTGGACGGCTGTCCGACGATGCCGGCGTGCTTGGAACCCAACGAGTGGGGGCCGAACGGCCCACGCCTCGGTCTCTTCGTGCGCATCGTTGGTGTCAAGGATGCGATCGGCCTGGCCGAGACCACGGCGATGCCCCGTGATGCTGAACTGCGCCGGATCGGTACCCGCGTCAGTGGCGAGGTCCTCGGACATGCCGAGCACAATCACTAACGAGCTGGTGCGTGATTGCGTTTGAGACGTGGATGCCTGACCGGGGGTTTTTGTCAGTCGGTGGTGTTGCGGTCGGAGACGAGGCCGGCGATGGCCCGGTAGGTGGCGGGCAGATTCTCCCGGCGGTGGGTCCAGCGGACCAATTGCTTCCAGCGTTTGTGATCGGCGAGGGCGTGTTCGACGGTGATGCGCTTCGAGGAGTGCCGGTGCCGGGCTCGTAGGCGGGCTTCGAGGACCTCGGGAGGGCTGATCTTGTTTCCCTTCCTCGGCGGCGTCACCGCTTGGCCGGGATGGTCGCGGCGGAGTCCGAGGTAGCCGTCGTCCAGAAGGACTTCAACGTCGGAGAAGCGCTGGAAACAGGTACCGATGCCCTCGTTGCGTGCAGCGGTCGCGTCATGCATCCGCCCTGGTCGCAGGGCGTCGGTCCAGAGCGTGCGGCCCTCATGGTCGGCGACGACGGTGGCCTTCATCGTGTTCTGCTTCTTCTTCCCCGAGACGAAGGCACGGCGTCCGCCGCGGCCGGCCGGGGGCCGACGGACCTGGACTTCGGTGGCGTCCAGCCGCAGCTCGATGCCTTCGGCCTGGGCGTATGCGAACACATCCGCCAAGGTCCGTAGCCGCAGGCCGGGCCGGTCCGGGACCGCACATCCCCGCTCGGCCAGCAGCCCTCGCATCTCGCCGATCGCACGGGTGATGGTGGAGCGATCGACGCCGAACAGCAGCCCCAACGCCGCATGCGGCAAATCGTGCCGCAGATGAATCAGCGTGGCCACGAGCCGGTCGACGAACACCAGCCGATGCCGGACACCGGCTCCTGCTTCACGTCGCCTGGCCCCGCCGCGGGCTCTGTGACGACGCCCCTCGACCACCGCCTGCCAAGGGTCGGCCAACTCCTCAATCAGGTAAGCGAGATGCCCCCGAGAGACCCCTGTGAACACCTGATGCGCGAGAACCGTCCGACTGACCATGATCGCCACATCCGGATCATGCCACCCACCAGCAAGAACACCTCACGCGCAATCACGCACCAGCTCGTAAGTGAACCCTCAGCGGGCGGAGGCCGGCCGCGACTTGAAAGGTGACATCACCGTTGCAGAGCCCCTGTTGATGCCAAGTGGCGTTCCTCGCTGGTGACAGATGTCTTGCTGCGCAGCGTGAAACGCACAGGCTGAACCAGCCTTCGGGTGACCACCATCGTGCTTCGCCCATTCGTCCGTGCCGCACTCACCCGAACCGCCAAACTGCCCAGTAGCCAGCCTGGTTCAGCCCTGGAGGGTCGCGAGCCAGTCGGTCAGCAGGCGGTTGACCTCGTCGGGGCGCTCCTGCTGGATCCAGTGGCCACAGCCGTCCAAGAGGTGGGAGGCCGACAGGCCGGGGAGGGTGGTGGGGTAGGCGTCGATGGCGTCGGACATCCAGGTGGTGGAGGCGTCCAGGGCGCCGCCGATGAACAGGGACGGCTGTGTGATCGGGGCTCCGCGGTGCGGGGCGAGTTCTTCCCAGTCTCGGTCCATGTTGCGGTAGCGGTTGAGTGCGCCGGTAAACCCTGTGCGCTCGAACTCCCCGGCGTACACGTCGAGGTCGTCCTTGCTCAGCCAGGCCGGGAGGACCCCCATGGGGAAACGGTCGCGCAGCTGGCCGCTGGCGCGGGCAACGAAGTGCGGGTCGGGCTCGCCCTGGGCGGGCATCGTGTCGGCGGACAGAGCCGCGTAGAAGCCTGCGAGCCAGCCCCGGACGTCGGGCTCGATCTCCGCCTCGGCGCGGCCGGGCTGCTGGAAGTAGGAGACGTAGAACTCCTGCTCGGGGCCGCCGATCTGGCCGAAGATGTCGGTGGGGCGGGGGCCGCCGGGCGGCGCGTAGGGGACACTCAGCAGGGCGACGGCGCGGAAGACGTCGGGGTTGAGCAGGGCGGAGGCGGAAGCGATGTTGGAGCCCCAGTCGTGGCCAACGACCACCGCCTTCTCCTCGCCGAGGGCGCGCACGACGGCAACATTGTCCTCCACCAGGTCGACCATCCGGTAGGCGTCCACCGCCTCCGGCTTGGAGGAGCGGCCGTAGCCGCGCACGTCGATCGCCACCGCCCGGTGGCCGGCCGCGGCGAGGGCCGGCAGCTGGCGGCGCCAGGAGTACCAGGACTCGGGGAAGCCGTGCACAAGCAGGACCAGCGGGCCGGTGCCCTGCTCGACCAGGTGCAGGCGCCCGGCCGGGGCCTCGACGGTGCGGTGGCGGAGCTCGGCGGTCGGCTCGGGCTGCATGGGCTTCTCCTCGATTTGCGGGCGGACGCGACTACCCATCGATCATGCGGCGCGGCACCCGCCCGACGCGATCAGCCTTGCCATTCTGGCAAACTCGCAGCACAGAGCGGTGGAGCCGCACGGCAGGAAGGAGCGGTAAAGGTGGCAGTCGACGACGTGGACGGCACGCTGGACGCTATGGGGCCCCGGTTGCGGGCTGCGCGCGAGCACCACAGCGCGACGCTCGCCGGTGTCAGCTGCGCGACGGGCATCTCGGCCAGCACGCTGTCCCGGATCGAGACTGGCCGGCGCAAGCCCACCCTGGAGGTGCTGCTGCAACTGTCGAAAGAGTACGGCGTCTCCCTAGACGAACTGGCCGGCACCGCGCCCGCCCCCGCGGCCGAGCCGCGCGCTACGGTGCCGTTGAGCTTCGGGGATGACAAGGCGGTGCTGCCGTTGACCCGGTACGTCGGCGGCTTGCACGCCCACAAGCACGTCCTGCCCGCCGCCCTTGAGGACCCGCCCGCGCGGCCCCGTCAGGTCTCCCACGACGGCTACGAATGGCTCTGCGTCCTGTACGGGCGGCTGTGGCTCGCGCTCGGCGACCAAGACCTCGTCCTGACTGCCGGGGACGTTGCCGAGTTCGACACCCGCACCCCGCATGGGGTGGTGAACGGCGGCTCCGGCGGGCCTGTTGAGTACCTGATTATGTTCGGGCCCCAAGGCGAACGCCTACGGCTGCGCACCCCTTCGGCCGTTGGCCGCGGGAACCGCCAGCCGAATCGTGCCCAGGCCGGCCGCGAAGCGCAGCCGTAGGACCGGGAACCCGTTGGGACAAGACTGCGACCTGCCCACAGGTCCGCGGCCAAGGGCCGCCCAGATTCCTGGAACCCACGCGCTACCTCCGGGCAGGACGAAGCTCCTGGCGGTTGCCAACGGCTGATGGGTCGGACCTCGATCGGCTGCGGGGGAACAGCAGCCGGGCCGCGGCTTGTGGTTGAAGTCGGCATGGCGTGCTCGGGGGTTGGACTGCCTGGCCACCCGGACTTGCCGCCGTCGTTGTCGTGAGGTGATGGGTGGGGGTGGTTAGGCGAGGAGCCAGTCGAGTAAGGCGGTCACGAGGACAAGGGACCACCAGCCCCCTCAGAACCAGTCCTCGGTCCGACGGTGACCCGACTTGAAGGTCACGCCCCGGACGTCGCCGCAGTCCTCCGGCGCGCTTCAGGTGCAGCAGGTGCACCCGGGGCGGCAGTCGCACGCGTCTCCCGGCCCTGCGGTGAGGGCTACGGCAGGGGCCGCGCAGCAGCCCTTTCCCTGCCAGGCGTCGCGGCCTTCCTTCACGGCGATGACGGCGATCACCAGAGCGGCGATCGGATCGGCCCACGACCAGCCCAAGGTTGCGTTGAGGACCAGTCCGACCAGAAGGACCGCGGACAGATAGGTGCACAGCAGGGTCTGCTTGGAGTCCGCCACGGCCGAGGCGGAGCCGAGTTCGCGCCCTGCCCTGCGCTGGGCGGCGGACAGGAACGGCATGATCGCCAGGGAGAGGGCGGCGATGACGATGCCGGGGATGGAACGTCCAGCCTCGCCGGTGCCTGTCAGTGCGCGGACGGCGTCGATGCCGACGTATGCGGCGAGCACGAAGAAGGAGACGGCGATGATCCGCAGCGTCGTCTTCTCTCGGGCTGCGCGCAGCGTGTGGTCACGGTTGGAGAACTGCCAGGCGACCGCAGCGGCGGAGGAGACCTCGATGACGGAGTCCAGACCGAAGCCGATCAGCGCGGTGGAGGAGGCGATCGTCCCTGCGGTGATGGCGACGACGGCCTCGATGACGTTGTAGATGATCGTCGCGGCGACGAGTAGCCGTATGCGCCTGGCGAGCACGTCACGGCGGGCCGGGGGCGGATTGAGGGACATCGCGGTCACCTCAGCAGCAGCCCTTCGTCTCCGCGTCCGGGCAGGTCTTGTCCGACTCGACGGCGACCACGGCGGTGCGCAGGTCGTCTAGCGCGTGGCCGAGGCGTTCGTCGGCCAGCTCGTAGCGGGTGCGGCGGCCGTCGGGAACGGCGACGACCAGACCGCAATCGCGCAGGCACGCCAGGTGGTTTGACAATCGGGTGCGGGAGACGCCGATCGCGTCGGCGAGGTCGGCGGGGTAGGCGGGGGCGTCACGCAGCGCGAGCAGGACACGGCAGCGGATCGGATCGGCGAGAGCGCGGCCGAACCGGGCCAGCACCTCGATGTCACGGGTGAGAGTCAACACCCCGCGAGAGTACATGAATCTGTGAATTCAGAGAACCTTGAACCCTTTTTGATGACCGGTTGTGCCGACATGCTTCTGGGGCGGCCACGTCAACCGCTGACCTCGCTTGACCTCGCTTGACCTCGCTTGACCTCACAGGTCAGTTCTGGTCGGGTCTATTGGTCCCAACAGGACCAACCTGAGGGCGAGGAGCTGTCGGGCTGACTCGAAGCCTGTGCCCAATCTCGGGTCCTACCTCAACAGATCGGACCCGAATACCGAGGCGGCGAGCCGCTTCAGATCGCTGATGGGCGCACGACAGACCCGGTCTTGCACTTGACGCGGGCGTCAAGTCTTACCGTCGGAACGACCGATCGCCCACGGCCGCCGGGGACAGCTTCGCGCGGCCCCTGCCCAGGAGTAGCCATGCCCTCTTCCACCCCCGCCACCTACCGCGAGGTGCGTCTCGCCCGCCGCCCGCAGGGCGAGCTGACGCCCGATCACCTCCAGGTGGTGACCTTCCCGATACCCGACCCGGCGCCCGGACAGGTCCTCGTACGGAACACGCTGATGAGCGTCACCGCCGTGATGCGCACCCTGATGCGGGACGACGCCGATCTGCCCGTGACGGGCTACGCGCCCGACAGCCCATTGTGGGGACCGGCCCTCGGCGAGGTCGTCGCGGTCAACGGCTCCGACGCCGGGCTGGCTCCCGGGGACCTCGTCACCCACCGGCACGGCTGGCGTGAGTACGCGGTGGGTGACGCGGCCGAGTTCCAGCGCGTTGACCCCGCCGAGCTGCCCGACGCGGCGGCTCATCTGTCCCAGGGCTTCACCGCCTGGCTGGGCATCGTGCGTGGCGCGGAGGTGCGGGCCGGGGACACCGTCTTCGTCAGCGCGGCGGCGGGCGGCGTCGGCACGCTGGCCGGTCAGTTCGCCCGGCTGCGGGGAGCCGCTCGGGTGATCGGCAGCACCAGCTCCGAGCGCAAGGCACGTGTTCTGGTGGAGGAACTCGGCTATGACGCCGCCGTCATCCGCGGCGCGGGACCCATTGAAGAGCAACTGCGCGCAGCGGCCCCCGAAGGGCTCGACGCGGTCTTCGACAACGTCGGCGGGGAGCAGCTCTCGGCCGCGCTCGCGGTGGCACGCCGGGGTGCGCGCATCGCCCTCATCGGGGCGCTCGACGGGCAGCTCTCCGGAGGATTCCGCAGTGTGATCGAGGTGGACAGCGGCTCGCTCATCCTGCGCGGGATCACGGTGCGCGGTCTGTCCGGGAGCGATCACATGGACGCGCTCCCGGAGTGGACGAAGGAGTTCGGCCAGGGGCTGCGGGACGGAACGCTGACCTTCCCGCATGTCCGGGTGTCGGGAATCGGCCAGGCCCCCCGGGCGTTGTGCGAGCTGTTGGAGGGCCGTCACATCGGTGCGGTCCTGGTGGAACTCTGAACCTCATTCGGGGGCGAACCGTGCGTATCGGCGATGCCGCCGCGGCCGTCGGGCTCACACCGCGGGCGCTGCGCTACTACGAGGAGCGCGGCCTGTTCACGGCCCGCCGCTCACAGGTGGGCCACCGCGAGTACGGGTTGGAGGATCTCGAACGGCTCCGCGCCGTGCGGGAACTCCTGGACGCGGGGCTGACCATCCGGGACGTGGAGTCGCTGATCCCGGTGCTGGACGGCCGGCCTCCCGAGATGGGGGCGGCGATCGGCGACGACCGGGCCGGGGGCTGCCCGGTGGAGAATGTCACGCTGCGCCGACTGGACGGTCTCGACCAGGCCATCGAGCGGCTGACCGCGCTCCGCGGCCGACTCGCCCACGCCCTCGACCACCGCTTCGGCGACGGATTCCGCACCGCCGTCGCCCGACAGTCCCAGGAGACACCCGTGGACCGCGCGGCCTGACGTCCCCGATTGTCGACCCCGTCTGCGCCGGGCGCGGATGGGGTCGCCCGCAACGGCTGGTGATCCGGGTTTCGTGAGCGGCTTTCCGACGCCGTCACGGACAGGGGCGGACGCGCGACCGCCGCAGTCGGCACGGTCGGCTTCCCCAGGCTCATCGCGATTCGGTGGCGGAGTGGAGGGCCTGTCCGGCGGATTCCTCCGGACAGGCCCTCGGTCCCGGGGAGGGCTCAGCGTTTCCGCGTGCAGGTACGGAACGATCTCCTGCCATATCTTGGCCAGGTAGTCGTAGGCGAACGAAGTCCGCACCGCCCGACCCAGCCGGGCTTGGTGCCCGCTCCCGCAGCGAACTGGCGGCCTGTTTCCCCGCCCTCCCGCGGGGAGAGTGAACCGCCGGCCGGTGGGGGAGGGCACTGCGACGGAACGGCCCCCGTGTGCCACGCCAAACAGAATGAGTGCGGGCTGCCCACCCGCTTCGGAGTCGAAGCCACCATGCGTCGGTGATCGGCCCACGGCCTGCCACAACGACCGGCACTGGAGGGGGCAGCAAGGGTCGAATGCGGTCCCACTGCCGCCCGCTCGACCGGGCGTGACGAGGCATCAGGGTCAGATCGCAGTGGCGCTGCGCACCCGGGCCAGCGGCCCGGCCAGGCTCAGTCGATCGCCTTGATCACCCGGGCGGGCACTCCCGCGACCACGGCGCCGGCAGGAACATCACGAGTGACCACCGCACCGGCAGCGACCACTGCACCGGCGCCGATGGTCACCCCCTGCGTGATCACGGCAGCCGTCCCGATCCAGACGTCGTCCTCGATGGCGATCGGGGCGAAGGAGAGGTATTCGCGGCGCTCGGCCAGTGGCAGTGGATGGCCTCCGGTGATGAGGCTCACCTTCGGGGCGATCATGACGCCGTTCCCGATACTGATGCCTCCCTTGTCCATGAAGGTGCATCCCTGGTTGACGAAGACGTTCTCCCCGAACGTCGTGTTCAGCCCGCACTCGGTATAGAACGGTGGGTAGATCACCACCGACTCCGGCAGCGGGCCACCGAATACAACAGAAAGTAGTTCCGCGCGACCTTCGCTGTCGCCGAACGGAAGCACGTTCAGTCGAGATGTCGCATCGGTAACCTCCACGATCCGCTCCGCATGACGCGCGAACTCAGGCGTCCGGACATACATGATCTGCTCTGTACGGGTAGACATGAGCTGATCCCATCACCGCGCACAACACTCGATCAAACAACCCTGCAACGCACCAGACACAACCCCTGGTTGTGGAATTAGGGTGGAAGCGTGGATGTCGAAGCGCTGCGGACGTTCTTGACCATCGCCGATACCGGCCAGTTCCAGGCTGCGGCCGACGAGCTGGGGATCAGCCAGCAAGCGGTCTCCAAGCGGATCGCGGCCCTGGAGAGGCACATCGAGGTCACGCTCCTGATACGGACTTCCCGAGGCTCCCGGCTGAGCGTGGACGGGCAGGTCTTCCTGCCGCACGCCAAAAAGGTCCTGGCGACCATCGAGCAGGCCGAGCAGGCTGTGCGCCCCGGCAGCCGGCCCTTGCGTGTCGATGTCCTCAATCGGCGCATCGCTCCTGCCCAGGCCGTCCACCGGTTCTACCGCTCCCACCCCGAAACGGACCTGGACGTCGTCACGCTGAGCATGGAGAACGCCGCCCAGGCCGCCCAGGCGGTGCTCGAAGGGACTGTCGACGCGTCCTTCCGCGCCCTGCCGACAGACCAGGTCCCGGCCGGGATCAGCGCCGAACGACTCCTGGACACACCCCTGCAACTCCTGGTCGGCCCCCGCCACCCACTGGCCGACGCACCCCGGGTCAGTCCTGCGGACCTGGCCGGCCACCGCATCTGGATCCCCGGGATCAGGCCGGGCACGGAATGGGCGGCGTTCTACCAAGCGCTGTCCGAGGCATTCGGCCTGAGCATCGACGCACTCGGCCCCAACTTCGGCGACGAGGCCCTGATGGACGCGCTGGCCGACTCCGCCTCGCTGGCCACCCTCATCGGCAACGGAGACCGATACCTATGGCCCCAGACCCACGACCTACGACGCATCCCGTTGCACGACCCGACCCCGGTCTACCCGCACGTATTGCTGTTCCGCAGCGGAGACCAGCACCCCGTGCTGACCGCGCTACGCAACCATTTGCGCACCGCAGGCCCGCAAGCCCCGCACGACAGGTGGGCGCCGGACTGGGCAGACCGCTGACCAGAGGACTAGCTCGTGGGTGTCCACCGAAGGCGTCGGTGTGCGGGAGGAGAGCCCAGCAGCGGGATCGGCGGCCGGGCCGAATCTACCTCGACAGTCCCCACACCATGAGACTTTGGATAGCTGTTGACCTGCGGTGATGCACCGGCGGATCGGTGCAGAAGCACCTTCAGAACACGGTCATTGAGGCTCGCCCACCAGCGGCTTTGCCCTCGGGTCCTCATCAGCCCAAGAGGGTTCGCGACCAGCGCTGCGCGAGGCGCTGTCCAACGCCTTCCGCGTCCCCACCAACCCAAGAGGGTTCGCAACCGCGTACAGCGCGCGTCAGTTGGTCTCAGCTGTCGTCCTCATCAACCCTGGAGGGTTCCCAACCCCGTAGCCCTCCTCGACCAGTTCAGGACGCGGGCGACGTCGGTCTCCGAGTTGGTGGCGTCCGCGAGTGCGCGGTGATCTCCTGGGCTTCGTTCCTGAGGGCTGCGAGGTTGTCGGGGGTGTTCCGTACGGACACGAGGCACTCCACGAGGGGAGGGGACTGTTGGGAGCGTGGTCGCCGGCGGGAGATGGCCGGACGGACTGAGTCGATCACCTTCGCCGGCTGACCAGTTCTCGACGGACTGGGCCGTTGTCCTGTGATCCCTGATCGCCTACGACCACTGACCACATCGGAATAGCTTGTCCAGGCATCGGCCCCATGGGCTGGGGGCCGGTCCGTACCGGCCTGTGGTCCATGGCCGTCCCACACAGAAACCGAAGGTGATCCACGATGACGCAGTCGACCACCCACCCACGGCGCGCCCTCGGCACCGGATGGTCGCTGGCTCTGGCCGCGGACATGACCGTCACCGTGCTGGTGGCGGCCGTCCTGGGCGTGATCGGGCTGTTGCTGCCCGGGATCACCGAGGATCATGAGATGTCGGACGCCGAGCACTTCGCCGAGGCGGCGGTCTTCTACGGGTCCTCGGCGTTCCTTCTCGTGTCGCTTGGCGCGACACGGCTCTTGCTGCACCGGGAACGCCGACGCCGTCTCGCTCAATGGGTTTCCGCCGTACGGCTCGTTCTGCTGTCGGCCGCAGCGGCTTCCGTCGTGCTCTACGGAGCTGCCACCCACTGACCCCGACCGGGACCACCGGTCACCCGATGGCCGTGCCCGTCGCCTCACCGCGGCCAGCACGGCCCTCGGCCTCCCCATCCCCGCCAGTGGCGCGCGCTCTCGCCGGCCGCGGGATTGCGCAACAGCGCGGAAGCCCGCATGAGAAGGCCATGGGCCCCGCGCCCACGGGATTTGAGTTGCGGGGCGGCGGTCCGGAGTCAGCCGGGCAGGCTTCAGCGTCTTCTAGACCCGCGCCCTTCCTCACCGGTGGCCCCTGCTCGGTTCCGGGCGGGGCCACTAAGTTTTTGGAGGGGGTTGGTGTGCGGAGGGCTGTCCCATCCCGCCCGTGCGCTCATAGAGTGGCGCCGTGCTGGATGTCCTGGTGTCCCTGCTCCTGTTCGCCTTACTGGTCATGGTGCTTCTCGGTATCAGGCTGATGCGCGGCCCCGACCGGATGGCTTGGCCATGGCGGGTCCTCTATCTCGTCCTGCTCGCGGGGCTGTTGGTCGCGATCGTCACCTCGGCCCGAGCGAGCTACGCGGAGTGCGACACCCGACCGGAGAGGTGTGAGGGGACGCCGCCCGGGGAGCGGGGCTTTTGAGGGGCGCCTGATGGTGCGAGGGCTGGGATTCCGGCGCGTTGACCTGGATGAAGGGTGCCCGCTGTCCCCGGTAGGACGAACGAGATGAACCGGGGGACTGGTTCTCTCACCGGGGCCTAGGCCAGTTTCCGGTCCGGCGTGCAGGTTCCAGAACCGGGCTTCGCCGCAGCGGTGTTCCTCGGCTGGCGGGGCACGGGCTCGGTCTTGTCCTGTTGTAGCTCCGACTACCGCGCGGCAGCCGGGACTTCGGGGCGAGGGTCGATCGGTGTGAGCACGCCGAGGCGGTCCTCGATCTCCTGGGCAGCGGCTAGGCACAGGTCCTCCCGGAACGCGCGCCCGATGATCTGTACGCCGGACGGCAGTCCGTCGCTGACTCCGGTCGGCACGGCGACGGCGGGAACGCCCACAAAGCTGGTCACCGTGCACAGACGCATGCCCTGAGAGACCCGTTCCCGTCCCGCTTCATCGCGTGACTCCAGTCCCGGCTCGACGGGCGGCTCCGCGAACACCGGTCCGAGCAGCAGCGGGAACTCGTCGAGGAACTCCGCCCAGGAGCGGCGGATGCCGAGCCAGGTCCCCATCAGCTTCGTGAGCTCTGCGGTGTTCGCAGGCGGAGTCTTCTCCATGGCCATCTGGATGTATCGGTCTCCGCCTTCGCCGAGCAGTTTCCGCACCGCTGGCCAGGTCGGCGCGAATTCGGTCACGGTGATCCGGCCGTATGCCTCGATTGCCTCGTCCAGCCGCGGAACATCCGCGATCTCCCGCACGTCGTACCCGGCGTCGCGCAACGCGTCGGCCGCGGCCGTGACAGCCGCACGGACCGTGGCATGAACGCCGTGGCCTCCGGGATCGGCCACGACCGCGACCTTGACCGTTCCCGGCAGCGGCTCGCCGTAGAGGGGCACGGGTACGGCCCGCGGGTCCTGAGGGTCGGTCCCGGCCAGCGCCTCGTATGCCAGCTTCAGGTCGGCGACCGTACGGGCCAGGGGTCCGTCGGTGACCAGCATCTGTGAGGCTGGTCCCGGGTCTTCGGGGCGGGATGCGGTGGTCGGCGGGGAAGCGCCCGGTGGTCGGCTTCAGCCCCGTCACGCCGCAGAATGAGGCGGGGATTCGTACTGATCCACCGGAATCATTGCCGAGACCGAGCGCGGCCATGCCGGTGGCGACGGCCACTCCGTCACCGCCGCTGCTGCCGCCCGGGGTTCGGCTCCGGTCCCACGGGTTGACCGTGTCGCCGAACAACTCGCTGCGGGTGTGCATCCCGGCCAGGACCAGGGTGGGCATGTTGCTGTGGCCGATCGGTATGGCTCCCGCCGCGCGGAGCCGGGCCACAGGGGGTGCGTCGGCCGGAGCCACCAGGTCGCGGAAGCGTGCCGTTCCGAGCGTGGTCGGCACCCCTTCGACAGCGGTGGACTCCTTTACCGTAAACGGCACGCCGGCCAGCGGCCCGAGTGTTTCGCCCGCTGCTCGCCGTTGGTCCGTGTGTGCCGCGGCCTCGCGGGCTCGCTCGGCCATCAGCTGCGTGACCGCGTTGACCTGTGGGTTGACCTCCGCGACACGTTCCAGGTGGCTGTCGACCAGTTCGAGGGCCGATATCTCTCCGCCTCGGACCGCCTCCGCCTGGGCGGCGGCGGTCATTGCCCACAGGGCGTCCTGCCTGATCATCGTGTTTCCCATCCCCATGCCGAAGTGTTCGTGTCTGAACCCTAGCCCGGAAGCGATACGCTCGTATCGGAATAAGGAGGCTGACCGAGCATGCCCAAACAGGTGGACTACGAAAGCCGACGCCGCCGGATCGCCGAGGCCGTGTGCCTCCTTGCCGACGAACACGGGCCGGAGGGAGTGAGCATGCGCGACGTCGCCGCCCGCGCGCAGGTCTCTCTGGGCGCCGTTCAGCGCTGCTTCCGCAGCAAGGGGGAGATGCTTCTCTTCGCCGTCGACCACGTCGGCGACCGCATCACCGAACGTGTGAGGGCACGCCTGGCCGCAAGCCCGGCCCAGTCGGCCGCCACCGCCCTGGGCCACGCGACCAACGAGATTGCCCTGCTCCGCGAAGAACACCGCACCGAAGCACGGATCTGGCTCGCGTTCGTCGCTCAGGCCGCTGTCAGCAAGCCACTCGCCGGCCCGCTGAAAACCAGCTACGCGGCTCTCCAGAACCTCCTCGTCCGCCTCATCACGGAGGCCGCCGAGAGCGGATCGGCCGACGAAGGCGCGATGCCGCCCGACCCGCAGCGCGAGGCTTGCACTCTGCTCGCCCTCGCCGACGGCCTCACCACCCATGTACTCATAGGCCACTTGACCGCAGAGAAGGCCGAGGAACTCCTGCACGCGCATCTGGTCGGCCTCTGGGAACGCCTCGGCACCACCCGCCCCCGAAAGGCCGTCTGATACTCAGGGCACTCATCGCCATGCGCGTGCCGTGTCGGCTGCACCGAATTGCCAGGGCCGGGGAGCTGTCACGGGAACCAGGTCGAGCCGCTTGCGTTCGCCGAGTACGGGCGCATCGCCAAGACCCTCCACCTCCTGGCGGTGGTCGACCTCATGGACGACACCTACCGGCGGCAGATGCACAAGCAGCCCACCGTCCAGGAGTTCCGCCACAAGCTCGCCCGGGAGTGTTCCAGGATCTGCGGACGGCGGGACTCAGTGACCCCGACGCCGGCGGCGGTAGTAGGCCGCCGCGACTACCGCGAGTAGCGGGCCCCAGGCCAGCAGGGGGAGATAGCAGGCGGTCATCAGCCAGTAGTGGCCGCCTTCGGGGGATCCGGCGGCACCCATGTTGTCCGCGTCGTTCCAAGCGAACGCGCCGGTGACCGTGATGAGAGTGACGAGCGCCGCGCCGAGCGAGGCGGGGATCACCGCCGCCATGACAGGGATTCTCCGGCCGCCCAAGGCCGGTACCCAGTGCGGGAATTCCTCGCCCCATCGGTGGACCAGGCCCAGGGTGAGCAGTCCGAGTGCCTCGGCCAGCAGGCTGAGGCCGATGAGGTAGAAGGACCCGGCGCCGGGGAGGTTTCCCGGGCGAAGGAACTCGTCGGTGAATCCGGAGTCCCAACCCAGGGCGATGGCGATGCGCCATAGTCCGGACGGCACCAGGGTCAGCGCGGCGGCGTGCGCCGCCAAGCGGACGGAACGGGGGACCTGCGGCGCGGCCGTGACGGGTCTCCCGGCGACCAAGGTGTCAGCCACGGCGGATCGCCGCCCCGGGCTGCGCGGGAGACTTGGCGATCTCGGCGTGGATCACCTTGAAACCGCCCTTGATCACGGTCGTGAACGGTGCGGGGGCCATGCACGTACCGGCCTGCGGCCTCACGGGCTGGCCGTTCTCGTCAACGTTCCCTGGGTCGACGTTCACCACCCCCCAGGAGAAGCCGAGCCGATCCGGCTCGCCCTTGCCGCCCTGCTGGACGCTGATGCCCAGCCGGGCACCGACCTTCTCGACGTTCGACTTCGTCACGATCGCGGTCAGGGTTGCCGTCCGGCCGCTGGTGACCAGGCAGTCCACCTGGGCCTCCGCCCACCCCGTGGCTCCGCCCCGGGGGGTGTGGGAGAACTTCAGCGTGCCCCGGGCATCTGTGGGCAGTCCCTCGGGGGCATGGGGGAGCACCGGCCGGGTGAACGGCGTCTGTTCGGCATGGATGGTGAAGCGGATGTCGTCGTTGATCGACTCTATGTAGGAGATTCGCGCTTCCCCATGGACGCTCGCGGTCTTCGCCGGCTTCTTCTCGACGAACGCAGCCGGGGCTGCAGGAGCGGGCCCGGCAGCAACCAGCCCGGCGAGGACGGCGACGGCTGCCGTAGCGCCGATTGCGGTGTTGCGCATGATGAACTCCCGTGTTCTGGAGGGCGTTGGTGTTGCCGTGGTCGGTTGAACGGTTCAAGCTTCACCCCCGGCGCCCCCGCGATCCCATCCGCCGATCGGCATAAAGATCGCGCCGTAGCCCGGCCCTTCTATGCTGTTCGGCAGAGAGCCCCGCCATATCGCACACCCGTACGCTGATCACCATGTGGGAATCAACCGGCCCGGCCGTCAAGGTGCTTGGCGCTCTGCCGTCGCTCGCGGCCGCGGGCACAGGGGTGTGGGCCGTTGCCCGCCCCCGTGCCGCAGTTCGTCAGCGGCTCGGCCGCCTCGCCCGCCCGACCACGGTCTGTGCGGCCCTCTCCCTGATCACCAGCTTCGCCCTGCCGAAGGCTGGTTTCGGCTCCGGCTGGAAGCTGGGGGAGACCGCCGTCCTGCTCCTCCTCCTGGCCGTGGTCACCCGCTGGTCACCCCTGCGCGAACTCACGTTGGCCCTCCTGCTGACCGCCCTCGCGGTGACCCTCTGGCCGCTGCCGCTGGTCACCGGTGAGTCCTTCCTGGAATCCATCGGCATCGTCACCTTCTGGCTGTTTCCCGTAGCCGCCGCGGTGGCGGCCGGCGCCTACCCCCGCCGCCAGGAACTGCGTCGCCGGAGCGCGGTGGCCGAGGCCCGCAGCGCCCAGCGTCTTCAGCTCTCCCGCGACCTGCACGACTTCGTCGCCCATGACATCAGCGGGATCGTCGTCCAGGCCCAGGCGGCCCGCTTCGTCGCCGCCACCGACCCCTCCCACGCGGTGCTCGCCCTGGAACGCATCGAGAAGGCGGGCCTGAGCGCCCTGGCCGCGATGGACCGGACCGTACAGATGCTGCACGGTCCGGAGGCACCCGTCACCGAGCCGCTCCCTGATGTGTCCCAACTGCCGTTTCTGATAGAAAACTTCACCTCAGCGGGAGCCACCGAGGCGCATCTGGACCTGCCTCCCCTGGTCACGGAGGCGCTCTCCCGAGAGACGGGCTCTGCCGCGTACCGCATCGTCGTCGAGGCGCTGACCAACATCCGCCGGCACGCCCCCGACGCCTCCCGCGCCACCGTCGCGTTCACCCACACGGCCACCACCGTGGAGATCCGGGTCACCAACGACCGCGGTGCCCGACCCGCCCCGGTCCGCCGCCGCACCTGGCGGGGCGGCCTCGGCCTCCCCACTCTCACCGAGCACACCCAGGCCCTCGGCGGAACCCTCTCGGCGGGGCCGCACGGCGAGGGCGGCTGGCAACTCACCGCCGTCCTGCCTGCCACACTCCCGAAAGAGACCCCATGACGACGCCCCTCGGCCCGACCCGCATCCTGATCGCCGACGACCAGGAGGACGTACGCAGCGGCTTCCGCCTGATACTCGGCTCGCAGCCCGACATGACGGTGGTCGGCGAGGCGGCGGACGGCCTTACTGCCCTTGAGCTCGCCCGCACCCTGCGCCCTGACCTGATCCTCGCCGACATCCGTATGCCGAGCCTGGACGGCCTCGAACTCACCCGGCGCCTCGCGGGCCCCGGCGTACCCGACCCGATGCGTGTCCTCGTCGTCACCACCTTTGACCACGACGACTACGTACGCACGGCACTGCACGACGGCGCCTGCGGGTTCCTCCTCAAGCGCTCGGGTCCCGGCCTGCTGATCGAGGGGGTCAGGGCGGCGATGGCCGGGGACATCCTCATCAGCCCCCAGATCACGGTCCGGCTGCTCCAGACCCTTACCCCTGCCTCCGCCCCGGCAGCGCCCACGGCCCTTTCGCCTCTCACCGCCCGGGAGGGCGAGATCGCCCGGCTGGTCGCCGAGGGCCTCACCAACGCTGAGATCGGCGAGAAGCTCTTCATCTCGGCGGGCACCGCCAAGACCCACATCGCCAACGTCCAGGCGAAGCTGAAGGCCCGTAACCGGGTGGGTATCGCCGCCTGGGCCTGGGAGAACGGACTGGCCGGTCTAGTCCCACGGGAGTAGGGCGAAGGCGCGAGACGTCTGGGCCGGCGACCGAGGCTTTCTGCCAGAAATGCGCGGGTGAGGTGGGCGTATGAGAAGAACGTCCGGAAATTCTTGTGCTTGAGCGCAGAGAGCCACGCGACGTCCTCGTCCCTGATCTCGTGCCTCGCGGCGCGAAGCTGGGCAACGGCGGCGTCGATGTACGCGGTCGTCCACAAGCACCACCGCATTCAAAACGAGACCCAGCGAGCCCAACTGATCTTCCATCCCGTCCCGGTATGCCTGGGGGATGGTGCCCTTCTTGCCCGTCCAGGTTCAGCAGTACGTCCAGGATGAACAGGGAGTCGCTCGGGGTTCCGGGCACCACCATCTGCCCGATCCAGATGACCTGCTCATTGATCGCGTTCAGCCAGGTGATGCTTCTTCTTCGCGAAGTACTCAGGGCTTGGGGCGTGTTGATCGCCTACCTGAACCGGTCTTGAGCATCACCCACTGGAGTGTGCTCGCAGCCCAGACGATGCCCGGGCCGGGATGAAGGTCCGCGGCCAGAACTTGACCCTCGTGCCGACCCGCACCGGAAAGGCCGACGGACAGGACGCGCGGCTGGGGCCTCAGCAATGAGGCCGGATGCGCGCGGGTCCTTACGGATCCCCGCCGTCGGTGCCGTCGGGGCCCCGCACAAGGATGGCAGAATCGGGAACCACAGGACGGTGACCAGGGGGCGCGCGGTGAAGCGGTACGACCGGCTCAAGAAGATCTGGCGCATGGACCCCGAGCGGGACTTCCATGAGATGTACCGACTCATCGCAGCGTACGAATTCCCGTGGGACTTCACCCGCGCTCTGGAACTGGCGCTGTTCCGTACCTATGCCGTGCCCAGTATCGGGTCGCTGTTGTTCCATACCGCGGAGTTCACCGAGCGGTCCCAGAAGCGGTACAACGACACCGCCCTGCTGTTGGACGCGGTGGTCGAGCACGGTTTCACCAGCGAACAGGGGCGGACGGCAATCCGCCGGATCAACCGGATGCACCGTAGCTACGACATCAGCGACGACGATATGCGATACGTGCTGTCCACCTTTGTCGTGATGCCCAAGCGCTGGCTCGACGCGCACGGTTGGCGTCGGCTCACCGATCACGAACTGCGGGCCTGTGTCGCCTACTACCGGCATCTGGGACAACTCATGGGAATCCCGAACATCCCGGAGACCTTCACGGAGTTCGACGAACTTCTCGACACCTACGAGGCCGAGCATTTCGGCTGGGACGAGGGCGGTCAGGCGGTCGCCGACGCCACACTGAGCCTGATGGCGTCGTGGTACCCGCGGGCGCTGGCCCCGGGGGTACGGGCGGCCGGCATCGCCCTGCTCGACCAGCCGCTGCGCGAGGCGTTTCGCTACCCGGCGCCGTCGCCGCTGCTGTGCGGCGCGGTCAAGGGGGCGCTGCGGCTGCGCGGACAGTTGGTACGGTTGCTGCCGCCTCGGCAGGCTCCCCACTACAGTCGGCAGAATCCGGAGATCAAGGGGTACCCATGGGGCTACCGCCTGGCGGACCTGGGGACACACCCGATGCCGGGCGTTGGGGCCTGCCCGATACCGCGTGGGCGCCAGGAGCAGGACTGGCCGCCAAACCGGCCACCTGCGCGCGAGCCGGAGCGCGGTCGGGACTAGGACACGCGTGGCTGGAAGAGGTGGGAGCGGGGCTACCGGCCACTGCTCACTGGCTGGCCAACTGGTCCCATCTCACGGCGCCGTCCGAAGGTCACCGACGAACTGGTGGGCAAGCGCATGGCGGGCCGAGGCCGAGCGGACGCGGGCGCAGAGCGCGGCGCACGACGCCCATGCCGAAGCCTGGAAGACCCTCAGCCAGAGCGAGTTCGCCCAGAGGTCCGGCGTCACCGGCCACGGCCTCGGCGCCATGGAGAACCTGACGCAGCCGGTCGCCGCCGCCCGCCAGGCCCTGCCCGACCAAGCCCAGCGGTTGAACCGCCGCGACCTCCAACTCCTCGCCGCGGCGAACGGCACCGCCCAGCAGTACACCAGCGAGGCGGCCGAGTGACGGGCCGCCGCCGACCTCATCCGCACCGAGCAGCAACGGCGGCAGACCATCCGTACAGATGGAAGGACTCTGCTGGGCTGTCGCCCCGCCGGGGAGGTTGCCGGTCGAAACGGCAGCCCATCGCTGGCAGGAGTAGACGTGCGTTGTGGAAGTTGCCCCGCCACAGCAGGCCGGTGAGTTCGCCGGTTGATGACGACATGGCGAGCCACTCCGTTCGGAAAGATTTGACCAACTGGATGGTCAAACTCCTGGAGTCGGCCTGCCGAAGACCCGGCGTCCCGTCAATAGCGGTTCGGGTGAGTGTGCGTGCGGGAGCGGACACGACAGAAGCCCCGCGTGGGGTCACTCCGTAAGCCGAATCTGGATGCCCACCGAGCGATGTTTGCGCCCCTTCAGTCGGCTCCCCAGCAAGCCGATCCGCGCGACAAGGCCGTACTTGCGCTTCATCAGGTCGAGGTAGTGGACGGTGTCCCGGTCGGCGGGCAACTCGGCGATGCCCGGCACGGCTTCCCCCTTCGGGGTCCCCCTCCAGTCGCACGGAGCGATGGTCACGCGGCCGCTGTTTCGGATGCGCTTGACCTTGCCCGCGTCGGCTGCGCTCCATACGGCCAGGCAGTTCCCGTCCCGCATCACCCATACCGGAGTGGGTACTGCGCGGCCGTCCCGGCGAAACGTCGTGAGAAGTATGTAGTTGGCCGCCGCCAGCCGGTCAAGTGAGCTTTCGGGTAAGGGCGTTGAGGCAAATGGTGAGACAGTCATCCCGTTAGGATAACTGGTTAGTTAACCAGCTGCCGCCGCGGACTGATGCGGTGTCAACCCTGCAGACGAGGAGCGATACGTGCTGACCTTCGCCTGGGCCGTGCTCGCCGGATTCACCCTGGGCGTCCCGGCCGTCCCCTTTGGCCTCTCGATCTCGCTTCCCCCGCCCCTCGCACTCCTCGCGGTGCTCCTGGGCGCGGCCGGATGCCTGCTGTCCGTTGTCTTCGCGGTCGAGAAGTTGCGTACCCGGTGGCTGGCCTGGCGCTCGAACCGGCGGACTGCCACTGCCGGGCCGCTGCCCGGGAGAAGCGGGAACCGCCTCGCCGGCGCCACCGGCCAACGGGCACGGCGCGTGGTGAACCGGTACGGCGTGATCGGATTCGGCATCATCGGACCGGCGCTCTTCGGCACATGGGGATCGGCCACGCTGGGCACAGCGCTGGGCCTGCCCCGGTGGCAGCTGATCGGCTGGCTCATGGCAGGCGTCACCCTGTGGTGCACCGTCATGCTGCTTGCCTCCGAAGCGCTGATCGACGCCCTCGGACTGTGGTGACGACACGCTCCCAACGCTGGCGCTGTCACTGGCGGAGGCTCGTCCACGTGCTTGTAGAGTGCCTGCCGATCAAGAACTATCCGTTTAGTCAGGCGCTGTTAGCATGATTCCCATGTCCCGAGCCGAGGCAACGAAGGCGCGCATTCTCCAGGCTGCGACCGAGGAGTTCGCGTTGTACGGGATCGCGGGAGCCCGCGTCGACCGCATCGCCAAGGCAGCCTTGGCGAACAAGAACCTCATCTACGTCTACTTCTGCAACAAGGACGGGCTCTTCGACGCCGTCTTCGACGCACATGTCGGACGAGGACTCGACGTGGTGCCCTTCACGCCTGACGACCTGCCGAACTACGCCGGGCGGCTGTTCGACTTCTATCAGAAGCACCCCGAGGTGCTCCGCCTGGCGACCTGGCACCGGCTGGAACGCGGCACCACCGTGGAACGGGACCCTGCCATCGCCGAGCCAACCCGCAACGACAAGATCGCCTCGCTGGAAGCGGTCCAGCAGGATCGGGGCGGCGCACCGGGCTTCGCCCCGGCCACGCTTCTCACCCTCGTCCTTGCCATCGCCTCGGCCTGGAGCCCAACGAACGCCGCGAGCATGCCAGCGTCGGCTGTCCTGGCATCGAGCCCGGCAGAATGCCGAAGCGCGATCGTGGAGGCTGTGCGGCGCATGCTGTGACGGCGTGCGTTTCCCGCCTGCGTCGCGTCCGTCCATCGGCCCCATCCCGTTCGTGGGGGGCTGCGCCCCGGTCCCCGGACCCTCTTCGCCCTGAACAGTCTCGTCCTCAGAGTGTCTCCTTCACCAACTCTCATAGCTGGACCGTCGCTGACACCATGCGCCTGCTCCTGTCCCGCCACGGCGACGGCTGCGGGAATGGCGGGAGCAAGCAAGCGCAAGTACCGGCGGACCCATTGAGCGACGGTACGTTCGACCTGGTAAGCGTCGCACCAGGGCCTTGGTGCTCGATCGACTCGGCCTTGGAGGAACCTGTTGAGAGCCTCGTCCATCGCGTTGTCGTAGCTGTCCGCGACGGAGCGGAACTGGCAGCTCCGTCAATCGTCGGAGAAGGAAAGGCAGACCGCAGCTGGCTCGAAGGTCACCTGGTTTTGGGTATAACAATCCGCTTGCCGGGTGGCAACTTCGGCTCCGCAGTCCCTGCAGACAAGGTTCAGGCCATCGCCGCCTGCAGGGCCTTGGCAGCAGCCGATTGAGCGCATGTGGTCGGGATGCTGTTCAGCGCCGATGACGTCGGTGGGGTGCACGATGAAGCCTGGGATGTCGTTGCTGAACTCGCTCAGCCGAAAGTTCGGGGCATAGGTGCCGCGGGGCACTCGGGCCGGACGTGTCCGGACACCCGGTATCTCCGACATCGGAACCGGCGGCGGCACTTTCACCTTGGCGACCGGTCCGGTGAGGGGGTGTCGGCAGTGGTCACACAAGAAGCGCGGCATTCCGCTGATTCTGCAGGTCGAACACTGCCCTGACCAGCGAATTTGTCGCGTCGATCAGGCATAGGGCAGGCGGCCTGGGTCGAGGTGGTCGGCGACATAGAGCATGGTGGCTTCGGGATCCATACCGAGGGTGGCGGCGACAAGTTCGGGGTCTATGGTGTTGACCAGGGCGAGCAGTCGAGTGCAGCGGATCGTGTGTGGCGGGAAACCGCAGGCGTCGAGGATGGGGCTGACGTAGGCGGTGGACGCCGGGCTCCGGCCAGACTTCGTCTGGCGGGTGACGATCACATGCGGGTTGTCCGTCCGCTGGTCTTCGCGGTGGGGCCAGGCAGCGTTCCACTGCCGCCCACGCCAGATAGGGATTCCGCATTCAAGCGATCAGTTTGTGCAGGCCGGGAACGCTGGTGCCGGTCGCGGCGACTGCTGCGAGCAGCGCTCCGGCGGTGTTGCCCGTGCTGAAGAAGGCCAGTACCCCGACGATCGTGCCGAGAAAGACCGCCGCCAGTAGCACCACCGCTGCGCGCTGGCTCAGCAGTGGCTCGGAATCCGGAGCCGATGGAGGGGGCACGGTCATGCCGACTCCTTCGCATGGCCGGTACGCACCGCAACCGCGTATCTGGGCATAGCTACCACCTGCTTGACAGCCCACGCGCGCCGGGCCTGATGTGATGGCAGGTCCGCAAGGTATCCGGCCTGCTCCTCCAGCCAATCCTCACGGTCAGCCGCAGGCAGCAACCTCACCGCGAACCGCAGCACGGGACGCCTCGTGCAGGGCGCTTGGACCACCCTGGTCTGCCTCCACGCCGCGGTCAGTTGCGGAGCCAGCGATTCGACGAGCAATCCGGCCAGCACCGCGACCACCATCAGCGCGGCGACCAGTGTCGAGACCAGTGCGGCGTCCAGCAGGGTGTCCAGCTGTAGGTTCAGTGCGGAGCCCAGTACCGCGATCACCGAGAGAGTCGCTACCAGCTGGATCGCCCGCGACGAAGACTGCTGTCGGCGCCTGGGATTCGTCCGATCAAGCCCTTCCCCGCATCCTCTGCTCACCGCCTCCCTCCGGCAAGTCCCGTTCGTGGCAACGCTGTACGAGCTGTCGCCGGGGCTGCGGCGGATGCCTCGGCCAGGGCATGCGGTGCACGCTCCGCGCCCCTGGAGGTCAAGCGGAAGAAGCGCCGCCGCGGCCGGCCCTCCGCCTCCGCGCTCTCATCCGCTTCCCAGTACCGCTCCACCCACCCTGCCTGGCGCAGCCGCTCCAGGAGCGGGAAGAGCGTGCCGTTCGGCAGCCCCGAGAGCCGGGAGAGCTCCAGCCCGTACAGGCCCTCCGATAGCGCCGACGCCTGACGCTCGCCGTCAGGGCCCCGGCCCAGCAGCGCACGCAGCACTGTCTGGGTGTGCGGCGTCATCCTCACATTTGACATACCGTCAATCTACCTAGGTAGAAGATCGCCTGTCTAACCCGCGATGAGCAACAGGCCGGTTGGCTGGTGCCCCTGCGGGCGGCGGGGCCCAGGTACAGGCAGCCCCCGACCAGGGAGCGGCACCGGGAAGGGCAGCCGAAGGACACGACCCAGCCTTGCCAGGGCAGGGGGACCAGCCCATGCCGCCGACAGGGATGCCAACCGTCCGTGGGGCATCCGGATGTATGCCGGACCGCCTCGCGGGACGCGGGGCGAAGTCGCCGAAGCATCCGCCGGGACCCGGGAGGCGTGTACGTCCTGGAGGAGTCCGAGAAGGGTGAGAGTGCGGGGGCCGAATTCCTCGTGAGTACGGAGGCCCCCATGGCTGACCCGACCCCGACCCCGACCCACGCCACACTGGAGCACCTGAAGCAACTTGCCGAGCAGTTGAAGCGGCGGGTCGATCGCCTGGAGGAGCTTGCCGAAGCGCCCCGGCTGCGCGCCGCACTGTACCCGGCACCGGATCCGCCACCAGCCCGGCGCCGCACTTCTCCCGGCAGTACCTCGGTGACCGACCAAACCCCTGGCGCACCGCGCGGGGCCGCTGCCGGGGACGAGTTGCCACGGTGGACTCCACCGCGCGGACGGGAGTGGAGTCCAATCGGGGAGTGGAGACCACGGTGGGTGGATCGGGTGGACTCCACTTTGGTGCGCCGTACCCGGTGGGGGAGTGCAGGACATCTGGCATCCGTTGCGCCTGCCAACGATGCCGTGAACTCCCGCCCACCGCACCACCGCACCGCACCAAGCGCACGGGAGTGGTCGCCACTTTCGCCCGCTCCACCCGATGCGCATACGGAGGTGACGGTGGCATCGGATGAGGTGCACTCGATGAACGTCCCTTGACGAGGTGTGTCACCGGATTCCACCCAGGCCAGCGAGTGGAAGGCGACCCTGTCCAGCCGCGAGGTTCCGCGAGGTTTTCGACGTTTCCCCTTAGCCACGTCCGCTACCTCTTCGGAGGCAACACGCACCGAGCGCCCGGTGTACGGCGGCGGAGGGGAGATCTCACCCCTCGCGGCGATTGGGAGAGTGCGTTACATCGTGGGCAACCCAACGCACCGTGCGTGCGCCGATCCACACCCCCGCGACGCCCCGGACACAGCGCTGGCAGCAGGTCCGACAGCACCCCGGGGCCGGCGAGTGGGACAACCAGTGCGGGCCGTGCGTGGAGAGGGAGTATCCCGGGATCGACGCCGAACACGTCGCGAAACGCCACGCGGAAGAGACTCGCGTGCGGGAAGCCGCAGAAGCGGAGACGAGGAAGAACCGCGGCTGGTTCGGACGCCGCCGGCAGGGCTCCTGTCCTCGGGCCAGGCCACCAGGCCGGGCCCGACGGCGTCGCCCCGCCCCGGTTGTCGGTGGAGGCTGGGAAGCTGAATCGCATGAACGCCGATGATGAGCAGTTGCTGCGCGGCCGGGTGTACGGCCACGATCACGACGACCCTAACCCTGGTCCGCTGCCGCACCAGACGTATGCCGCGCTCGTGGGCGGGCCGCTGGACGGGCTGCTACTCGACATCACGGGCTGGCGGCCGGAGGAGGTTGACGACGGCGTTGCCTTGCCCACCGAGCTGGGGCGTTGGCCGGGCGGTCGGGCGCTGTACGACCCGCGCCCGGACGAACCACGCCCATCGGGTGGCTCGGGTGTGGTGTGCCGTCTCCACTACTCCGGCGACACACCCTGACGTTCGGTCGGTGCCTCCGCTGACGGCCTGTCTGCCTTCGGCCAGTTGGGCGGCGGTGTCCATCCGTAGCAGGTCCACTGGACTCCGGCTCGCCAACCGGGTTCCCCCGCAAAAGCACCGCCCAGTGCATCCAGGACTGCGCCCGCCTCGTACGGGCCTCTACACCCGGCTGGACCGCCTCACTGCCCCCTCCCGGCCGCCACGTAGCTCGGCTCGCCGAGTTGCCCGAGCGGTAGGGAGAGAAGTCTCCTGGTGGCAGAGCACGGTCTACGCGTGGCGGTAGCGCACTTGCTGAGAAATGCGTACTGCCTCGTGAGGAGAACCTGTTTCACGAGAGGACTAGAGGTCCAGAACCGCTCCGGGTCCCTGATGACCAGGGACCCGCTGGCGGGACTTCGATGGCCCAGCCGCACAACGGCCGAAGGCAAGCCTCAAGCCCGGTGACAGCCGTCCACGCCGACCTCGACGCCACTGGGCTACGCCCCCCGTTCACCGACGTCCACAGCGGCGAAGACGCCCCGCGGAGCAAATGGGTCCCCGGTCTGTCCCTCCTCACCGCGGCCCTCCTCGCCGTCGCACCAGCACCCGGCGCGGATCTTGCCGTGCTTGACGCTTGACCACGGCAACCAGCGCCTTTGGCGGCGGCCGTTCGGCTACCTCGGTCGGCAACAGCGTAGGGCGCTGCCCGTTCCCCTGCTCATGGTGGCGTGCGCGCGAATCACTCCTGGTCGCGGGAGTCCACGATGCGCCGGATCTTGCCGACAGAGCGTTCAAGGGTTTCTGGATCCACGATCTCGACACCCACGCTCACTCCGATGCCGTCCTTGACCGTCTGCGCGATCGCTGCCGCCGCGCTCTCACGCTGGTCGGACGAGGCGTCCGTCTTGGCCTCCGCACGTACCGTCAGATGGTCCAGGCGTCCGCGCCGGGTCAGGTGGAGTTGGAAGTGCGGGGCGATCCCGGGGGTGCGGAGAATGATCTCTTCGATCTGGCTGGGGAAGAGGTTCACACCTCGCAGAATGATCATGTCGTCGCAGCGGCCGGTGACTTTCTCCATCCGCCGGAAGGCCGGCCGTGCGGTGCCGGGAAGTAGTCGGGTCAGATCACGGGTGCGATAGCGGATGATCGGCAGGGCCTCCTTGGTGAGGGAGGTGAGCACCAGTTCGCCGCCGTCGCCGTCGGCCATCACCTGGTCGCTGAGGGGGTCCACGACCTCGGGATAGAAGTGGTCCTCCCAGATGTGCAGCCCGTCCTTGGTCTCCACGCACTCCTGGGCGACACCCGGCCCGATGATCTCGGACAGTCCGTATATATCCACCGCGTGAAGGTCCAGCCGCTCCTCGATCTCCTGGCGCATCGCCTCCGTCCACGGCTCGGCGCCGAAGATACCGATCTTCAAAGAGGTGGTGCGCGGATCGATGCCCTGCCGTTCGAACTCGTCCAGCAGGGTGAGCATGTAGGAGGGGGTGACCATGATGATCTCGGGCTGGAAGTCCTGGATGATCTGCACCTGGCGGGCGGTCATGCCCCCGGAGGCCGGAATGACGGTGCATCCGGCGCGTTCCGCACCGTAGTGGGCGCCGAGTCCGCCGGTGAACAGGCCGTAGCCGTAGGAGATATGCACCTTGTGCCCGGGGCGACCCCCGGCGGCCCGGATGCTACGGGCCATCACCTCGGCCCACAGGGAGAGGTCGTTCTCGGTGTAGCCGACTACGACGGGGCGGCCGGTTGTGCCGCTGGAGGCGTGGATACGGCGAACGTCCTCCATGGGTACGGCGAACATGCCGAAGGGGTAGGTCTCGCGTAGGTCCGCCTTGGTCGTGAAGGGGAAGCGCGCGAGATCCTCCAGGGCATGGCAGTCCCGTGGAGCAACGCCGGCTTCGTCGAACTTCCTGCGGTACAGCTCCACGTTGTCGTAGGCGTGCCGCAAGGTGTTCTGTAGGTTGGCGAGCTGCTGGTCGCGAAGGTCTGCGCGGCTGAGTCGTTCGGACGAATCGAGCAGGGTGTCCGGAGGTCCTACCCCCACCGCGCGGTCCGTGTGTGCTGCGGCGCTCACTCTGCTCCCCATGCTCTGTCCCCTCCGCCGGTCATCCCCGGGCGTCCTTGATCACACGGCTGTGGCCGCGGAACTCCGCGATGGCCTCCCCGTCGCGCACGACACTGACGTCATATATGCCGCTCCGCCCGAAGCGGGCGCGCTCCTGGGCCGACGCCACCAAGACATCGCCTTCCACGGCGGGGGCTATGAAGGTGATGTCCGCTCCCGAAGCGACGGTGACCGGGCCATGGCTGTTGCACGCGAGGGCGAAGGCGGTGTCGGCGAGCGCGAAGATGAATCCGCCGTGGGCGATGCCATGGCCGTTGACCATGTCTGCGGTCACCGTCAGCCGCAGGCGGGCCGACCCCTCACCGCAGTCGACCAACTCGATGCCCATGGCCCGTGATGCGGCGTCCGCGGCGAACATCATCCTGGCCGGGCACGCTCCCGTTTCCGTGCCACCTCGCATGTGGCGCTCACCGCCCTTTGATGCCCGACCGAACATTCGGTTAGATTCGGCGCGGCCAAGTAATCCAGCATCCGACGGACCTGTCAAGAGGGTAAGTCCCTGCCGAAGCGCCCCCGGGAACGGTCGAGCACCTCGGTCCGCCACGGTCTGCCCGGGCCGGCGCCCCGGGGGCAATGCACTTCGGTGTACGGGGGCAGGCCCTGGTGGTCTCCCTGGCACAGATTGGGGCATTGCCGGTCACGTGGAGGCTTCGGTCAGGAGGCCGAGGTGGGTCTCGGTGAGTTGGAGGTCTGCCATGGAGAGCAGCGCGGGGAGTTGTTGGGGTGTACGGGCGCTGGCGAGAGGGGCGATGACCGTGGGGCGGGAGGCGAGCCATGCGAGGGCGACTGTGGCGATCTCGCTGTTGAGGTCCGCGGCCACTGTGTCGAGGGCGCTGAGGACCCGCTGACCGCGTTCGGTGTCCAGATGGGAAGAGGCGGAGGTGGCGCGGGCGCTCTCGACGGTGCTTCCGGGCCGGTACTTGCCGGTGAGGAACCCGGAGGCCAGACCGGAGTACGGGACAGCCGCGATCCCGGAACGGGAGGCCACATCGCGAAGGGGGCCCTCGTAGCTGTCGCGGGAGACCAGGTTGTACTTCGGTTGCAGCACCGAGTAGCCGGTCATGCCCTCGCGCTCGGAGAAGTCGAGGGACTCCTGGAGGCGTTCGGCGGTCAGATTGGACGCCCCGATGGCCCGCACCTTCCCCGCTCGGACCAACTCGTCGAGTGCGGTGACGATCTCGGTGACCGGGACGGTCGGATCGTCGAAGTGGGTGTAGTAGAGGTCGATGTAGTCGGTGTTCAACCGCTTTAGCGAAGCGTCGGCGGCGGCTCTGATGGTGGCGCCGGACAACCCCTTGAAGTCGGGGTGGGAGCCGACCTTGGTGGCGACGACGGTGTCGGCGCGGTTGCCGCGCGCGGTCAGCCACTCGCCGATCAGGGTCTCCGACTCACCGCCCCGGTTGCCTTCCACCCAGGCGGAATAGGTGTCGGCGGTGTCGACGAAGTTGCCGCCGGCCGCGGCGTAGGCGTCCAGGACGGCGAAGGTGTCGGATCGGTCGGCAGTCCAGCCGAAGACGTTGCCGCCCAGGGCGAGCGGGAAGACGTCGATTCCGGAGGTGCCAAGAGGGTGGAGGGAGGTCATACCGGTACTAAACACCAGCCGGTGAGGATCTTCCGGAACCGCCGACCCTGGCGCAGGGGGAAACCCCGTGAAAGCTCGGCCGACGCAAATGCTCATGGCGATGTTCCCCAGTACGCACCTGCTGCCTCCCACCGTGCCTCCGGGCCAACCGCCCGGACAGCAGACTGCGGCTGCGCTGCCCTGAAGCCGCTGCGTTCGGGCTCGGGCACATTGGCGAACGAGTGCCACTGGCCCAACAGGCTGCGGCTGATTGCGGTGGAGGAGCCCGCGAAGGGGGCCGCCACCGGCGAGACGGCCACCGGTGGCGGTAGGGGAGTCGGTCCCGCGCTCGGAAGAAGTGCGGCCTTCCGGGCGCAGCAGCAGAAGCCGCCCGCGCCCGCCGGCTCTCTTGCCGACACCTGGACAACTACGGCGGCCCCGGCTCTGGCCGCGCGCGATCCGGCCCGCGCCAACGACCGCACCTTCCCCGCGCCGATCGTCAAACGCGGGGCCGAACTCCTCTGCCCAGGGGGCGACCTGAAGAAGTGGGCCGGCAACCAGCCCCGCGCCGCCGCAGATGGCACCGACCTCGGCTGACCACCCGGCCACCTTGCGAGGAAGCTGCTGGAGGGGGGCGGTGCGGCCGGCCGGTTCGTGTTCGGGCGGGCCGCACCGGTGTGCCGGGGGTGGGGGTCAGTTGACGGGGTGGAGGGGGATGTCGAGGTAGGACTCGGTGTCCTTGGGGGAGGTGATGTCGATGGTGGACACCGGGGTGGTGGTGTGGGGTGCGGCGTAGAGGGGGTCGTGGGTGTCGATGACCAGTTGGAGTTGGTGGCCCTTGGCTAGGACGTAGTCGGCGGGCTGGAGGGGGAAGGTCGCGGTGGTGGCCTGGCCCGCCTGCTGGGCGGTGAGGGTGTAGGGGGCGTGGGTGATGATGTGCGCCCTGCCGGTGGCCGGGTTGTGGTCCAGCAGGTAGGCGACGATCGTGGCGTCAGTCTGCTGCGGCGTCACGGTCACGCGCAGTTCCAGGTCTCCCCGTACCCGCGCGGCGTGTTCCAGTGGCGCGGTGGCGAAGACCGCCGCGAGGCCGCGGTCGATGTCGGCGGTCTTGTAGACGTGGGGCAGGCCCAGGCGTTCGGCGAGGCCGGTCTGGACGAGTTGGGGGGCGGCGACGATGTCGGTGCCCGTGCCGGTGGCCTTCAGAGAACGGGTCCAGCCCGCCGCCACGGCGCCCTCGACCAGTTGTCCGTCGCCCTGCCCGGAGGCTGCGTCGGCGAGGTGGAACCGCTTGTTCGGCAGGGCGTAGTCGGCCCAGGAGGGGTGGCGGAGGTCGGAGAGGGGGTTGAACATGTACTCCGAGCGGACGTCGAACTGTGGAGCCAACCCGTCGCCGGCGCTGCCGCCGAGGTGGTGGTCCATCCACCGGTAGGCCATGTCCGTGGGCTTGGCGGGAAGGCCGACCAAGCCCGGGAGCTCGGCGTTACCGTGGTCGCCGACCTGGATCAGGAGCGTCTTGGGTCCGGTCAGACGACTGTGGAAGTCGATGACGGCGGGCACCGAGAAGATGGTCTCGTGCCAGGTGGTGGTCAGGAGGATGGGCGTCGCGGCGTCGTTGAACGCCGGGAGGTAGCTCCTGGGCGACCGCACTTCGGCGAACTCCCTGACCTCGTCGTCGATGGTGTTGGCGCGAATCTTCTGGATGATCCCGCGGAACTCCTGCGAGCACCGGTCCTCGCCGAAGAGCTGCACGAGCGCTTCGAACGCCTTGAGGTGACGGGTGCCGTTCTCGTACAGGGAGGCGAACAGGTCGGCCCAGGCGCTGGCGCCCGCGACGGCCTTGATCCGCTGATCCTTCGCGGCAGCGAGCAGGCTCGTACCGGCGCCGTAGGAGGCGCCGAAGAAGCCGATCCGGTCCGCGTCGACCGCGTCCTGCTGGATCAGCCAGTCGATCACTTCGGTGGCGTCGGCGACGTCCTGCGGGCCGGCGACGTGGATCTCGCCCGTGGATTTGGCCAGACCGCGCTGGCTGTAGGCCACCACAACGTAGCCGCCCCTCGCCCAGCGGCCGATCATGCCGAGGTAGGCCCGGTGCCCGATGCTGATCAGCGGGGCGGGCAGGACGACCGCGGGACAGGTCTGCCCGGGGGCGAGGTTCTTCGGGACGCTCAGTGACGCGTCCAGGACCGTCCCGTCCGCCATCGTGAGGGAGACCTCCGAGTACCGGGCGCTCTCCGCGTAGACCTCGTACTCGTCGGCCAGGCCCCACTGGTCCAGACGGCCGATCCGGCGCGGCGACGGGTCCAGCAGCGCCTCACGGATCGCGTCCAGCTTCGCGAGATCGTCGGGGCCGAGTTCGAACGGCGTCCCCGGAGTTCTGTCAACAGACATGGCTGTACCCACCTTTGTGAAAGGGATGGCGACGAAGTGTCGGACGCATAATCACACCGCCAAGATCATCCCGGGGAAGCGTTCCACGCCGGCCACTCGAACGGATGAAGGGCACCATGCAAAACCTCAGATGAACAACGGACCAGAGCTTGGCCGAGAACGGCCGTCAGCCACCGGTGGGTGGTTGTTCCTGTGGCGGGGTCGGGGCTCAGGTGTGAGCGTTTCGGGGCTGCTTGAACAGTGTCACTCGCTGGAAGCGGATATAAAGGCTGCTGGAGCAGGGCTGAGCAGTTCTCTCAGAGCATTGCTATTCCCACTACGGCTGTCGCTGCGAGCGCCATGGTCAACAGAATGTGGAGTGTCAGGCCCCGTTCTTCCGAGTGGTGTTCGGCCGCGTGGTCCAGTGTGAAACCGGCCGGGTCGGCGGGCGGGTAGTGGACGGTGACGTCACGGCCGTACGCGCGGGCGGGGTTCGGGATGTTCGACGTGCAGTGGGCCGTGACGGCCGTGCCCTCATGGGTGGTGAACGACAGGACCGGGGTGATGGTGGTCGAGGTGCCACCTTCGTCCTGGTTGACTTTGACGTCCTTCAGAACCGCGACGACCCGTCCCTGCACGGTGTCCATCGCGGCCAGTCTCTCGATACGGCGGTTCTTGGCGCGTATCGTCCCGGGCAGATGAACGGCGGCGGCGACTGCCAACGGCCCGCCGGAGCCGATCAGCGCCCACGGCCACTCCCAGCCGACCGCGGCGAGGACCACCAGCCCCACGTAGACCAGGAAGAGCGCGGCAATTGGCCAGCCCAGCCCGCGACTGGGCTCCTCCGGAGTGTTGGAGAACCGGTAGGCGTGCGGTCTGCCTCGTGGGTGGCTGACCCCGATCTTCCTGCCCTCCCACGCAGAGGTGATCGTCTCGCCCCGCTCACCGTCGTTCGTCACCGTGACCTTCTGACCGGAGGCCGGGTCGTGGTAGGAGACGACCACCCATATCCCGCCCGTCCGGGACCCGCCGTGCCGGGGCTGCCGCACCTGCTCGATCCGCCCTGTGAACAGGACTGTCCGCTGCGCTTTGGTGACCCCGGCCAGCGACATGCCGTACCCGACCAGCGCCACCACACCCCACACCGCACACCACATCACCAGGAACTCGTCCCATCCCATGCGCTCCTCCTCCTGCCGGTCCCGTCAACTACCGCTTTTCCACAGCACTTTGCCCCGGCCGTCCGCCGTCAGTGTTCCCGTGCCCCCGCCGCCGGTGACCACGATCTTGAGCATGATCGAGCCGGTGACGCCGTCGGCGTTCAGCTGCCAGCTCCGCGGGGACTCAACTCCGAGGGTGGTCCCAGCCTCCTCGACCAGACCGGGAACGCGATCGTAGGGCAGGGACCTCGGGTCGAACCCGGCACTCTTCACACCGGTCGGGGAGAAGACGACCGTCAGCAGGCGGTCCTGCACGACGACGGTAAGCGCCTGACGCTTGCCCGCGGTCTGCGTCAACGACGCGACGGCATTGCGTAGTGCACCCTTATCGAGCATCGATTGCCCAGGCCCGAGGGCGACCGTGCCCGTCGCCGACGTCACGGTGGTTGTGGACGACGTCACGGTGGTTGTGGACGACGAGGAGGAGACGGACGGTTGAGCGGCGCCGCTGTCGCCCTCGTGGGAGTCGAACAGGTCGGCACGGAACAGCAGGAGCACGGCGGCTGCGCCGAGCAGCAGCCCGAGGAGAGTGAGGAGCCCGCCGAAACAGCCCTCCGGGGTCTCGCTCTTCATGGCCGGACCGGGCACCGAGTCGACCCGGCCCGCGGTCGCCCGCTCCTCCCACTCCGGTGTCGGTCGCCTCACGATCCGCGTCTTCCACGGCCGGTCCGGCGGATACTCCACCACCACGACGACCCCGCGCGGCCGGTAATCGGCTAGCTCGACGAGGTTGACGTTCTGCTGTATCTCGACACGGAACGCGGGCGCGTCATCCGGCGCGACGGACAGATCGAACCGCACCGGCGCGTCGCTGTTCTCATCCCTGACGGCCTCCAGACTCTCGATCACCGCGAGTGCGGTGCGCGGCGCGACGGCCGCCTCCCGGGCACGGCGCGGCAGTGTGGCGAGGAAGAAGAGAAGCCCGTAGACCGTGGGCAGGACCAGCCCGGTGAGGATCAGCGGCGCTCTTCCGACGACGCAGCCACCGATGAAGGCGGTCAGCGACGCCCCGATCACCCCGCCCGTCAGGAACCCCAGAGCGAGGTCGGCAGGCGTGCTGTGTGTGGGCGGCGCGCCCGCGGTGCTCGTCATGCGGCCGATTGTGCCCGCCATGGGCAACGGCCGACAGCCCTACGGATATCCACGCTCCCGCCCTGATGTCTTCCAGGTGCCTGGCCAGGGCGAGTGCGGTGCGGTGGTCACGGCGTGCGGGCTCAGGCCCACCAGTATCGTCCCCGGATCAGGACGCCTTTCGTGGTGCTCTGCGAGATCGGGAGCGAGGCGGGGGCGGTGATTTACGCGGTTCGCAAGGGAAGTAGCGGCGAGCGAGCGGAGCCCGCGGCACTCGAACAGCCAAGAGCACCAAGGTCAAGCAGGAGTGGGGGCTCAAGACGCAGGAACTGAAAGAGCGGCTGGAGAAATACGCCCGGTTCACCGCCGGACGGTGAAGGACACCGACGGCCGGTCACACCGGTGGCCGGGTGTACGCGGCGATCGGCGACCCGCACGCGGTGGTGTAGATCCGGGCCCAGGCGCAGTGGCGCAGCGACAAGCACCGCACCACCCCAGCCGCGCCCTCGGTTACCGCTTGATCGGCGAACGACCAGGCCCCGGGCCCTGCTGCGTCCGGGGCTTGGACGTGAATTTCGCTTGACCTGCTGGTTCAACGATCGGCTGTGGGTGGTGTCATGTCCATTCGACTCCTGGCTCGCATAGGGCGGCGCTGTCCAGGAGCAGTTTTCCTGATCAGTGGATAGGTGGTTGGTCTGAGTTGATCAGTTTGGGGCCCGGTGGTGGGAGCGCTCCAAGCCCCGGTTGCTACGGTTTGGTGATGGGGGCACGGAGGCTTGGCTACGTGCTGAGCTGGCGCTCTGTCAGGTGGGCTGAGCGTTGGCCAGCTGTGGTGTCAGTTTCTTTGGGTGGTGATCAGGTTCGTTGAGCGTTGCTATGTGTTGGTGTTGGTGCGGTGGCTGAGCCAATTGAGGGCGGCAGGACGGCGGAGGCGTCGGCGGTGCGACTACTGGGCACAACTGCCGGACGGAAGCTGGCGGAGGCGACGGTGATCGCTGGCGGAGGGCTCCGGTCCGGCAGCTGGGGTGGGCCGCGGAGGGGGCTTTCTTCCCGGCGTTGACGGTGTCATTGGCCGGCGGGTGTGGCGGCGTAGATACGCCTGAGAGGGTGACACGGGACCAGACTGTGCCGCACCGCGCCTGTTGGCAGGTGACGATGGTTCTTTCCGCCGCTCCGAGACTCTGCAAAGGATCACCATCATGGGCACCGCCGCACCCGACATCATCACCACGAAGCTGGAACGCTCCTTCGCCGCCCTGGACACCAATCATGACGGTCACCTCGACTGGCCGGACTACCAGAGGCTCGCCGACCGCTACCTCAGCGCCTACCACCTCGACCCCGACGACCGCCGCGCCCGCGCCCTGCACGCCTTCTTCCTGAGCTACTGGCTGGAGTTGCTGCGCCACGCGGATGTCCAGGAGGACTGGCTGAGTAGGGACCAGTACGTCGCCGCCGTCCGTCTGGCGAGCGCTGACGCGAGCCGGCTGAACGTGGCCGACGGGCTCGGGCACGTTCTCTTCGACGTGATCGACGTCAATGGCGACAACGAGATCAGCCGGGAAGAGTTCACCCGTTTCCTGACCGACGTGTGGGCCCTCGAAGAAGCCGACGCCCTGAAGGCGTTCAGGACACTAGACACCAGCAGCGACGACACGGTCTCCCGCCCGGAGTTCCTCAAGGCGATCCGCGAATACTTCCTGCTGAGCGACCCGGACGCCCCGGGCAGCCTCTTCTTCGGGTCAGCCTGACCCCCGCGCCTCGCTCGACTACCCGGGCGCCGACTACCAGGGATGAACCGCGGCGCCCGGTGCAGGCCGCGGACGCCGTGGGCACGAGGGGATCGCCCCTGTCCGGTCAGGCGGTGTCGAGCAGTCCGTCCCGGATTTCGATCACTCGCCGGTATACCCGCAACCGCATGTTCCACCAGCCCACCCGTGGGTTCAGGGCGATGGAGGGATCAGCGGTCACCAGGAGCAGCCAGAGCGGGCGT
Source organism: Streptomyces sp. NBC_00690 (assembly GCF_036226685.1). Lineage (NCBI taxonomy): Bacteria > Bacillati > Actinomycetota > Actinomycetes > Kitasatosporales > Streptomycetaceae > Streptomyces > Streptomyces sp. NBC_00690. The sequence continues at coordinate 165,615 of NZ_CP109009.1, read as the reverse complement.
AGGCGGGTGTACTGGCGATATCGGCGCCACCACCCGGCCACGGCGGGAGTGGCGGCACCGAGTATCACGAGGGCATGAGCGGCGTTGGGTAGCACCGCGCTCACCCAGAACACGTACCCCAGCGGGTAGGGGTAGTCGAACCGGCTCGCCCCGATGCGCACGACTCTGTTCGCCAAGTAGACGGTCGCCAGCGCTGTGCCGACCACGACCATGTGCAGGCCCGCGCGCAGCGCCCGGTCCGAGGTGATGCGGGCGAAACGCAGACCGAGGCGCATCACATTCCCGAACGCGGGCGTGAGTGTGAGCAGGTAGGTCATCCAGTACTCGAAGACCCACGGCGCTTGGGGTATCAGGCTGGGGTTCAGGTTGAACAGCACGCACATCAACGCGAACATGCCGGCCGTCCACCACTTGCTCCAGCGGCTCCTGCGCAGTCCGTTGAGGTGTGCCAGGAAGTCGTGTGCCGACCAGGCCACGAGTACCATGCCCGCATGCCCGAGCAGCCGTGCGAGGTTGTACCCGCCGGTGAACCCTGACATGGCCGTCTGAGCTGCCGGGGTCAGCACGGTCAGCGATACCGCGAGCCCCAGCCATAAGCGGCGGATGGCGTCGTCCTGGTTGCGCCAGCTGACCACCAGCAGCCATGCGGCGATCGGGGGGATGTAGCGGAGCAGCAGCTCACCCATGGAAACCGTCGAAGGCGGTGCGGAGTCGGTCGGCCAGCGTGATACCGGTGTGGACGCGTTGGCGGATGAGCGTGGCCAGCATCTCTGCCTCGCGTTCCTCGCCCGTGGAGTACCCGGCGCGGCCGAGTACCCGTCTCACCAGCGCGGGGTCGAGGTTGGGAAGCAGTTCCTCCGCCTGTGCGGCCAGGTTCATCGACACCGGGTAGTGGTCGCACAGCACATGGCTCAGCTCGTGCAGCACGATGTGTTCCTGGTGGGACGGCGTGGTTTCCTGTTCGTAGAAGACGATGTCCGCGGCGTCCGTGGCAATCCAGAGACCGCATACACCGGTGAGTCCTGCGATGGGCATCAGGTGGATCGGCCGCCCGCGTTGTGCGGCGATGCGCCGGGTGAAGGTGGGGACGTCGAACGGCACCGGGATGTCCAGGTCGCGCATCAGTTTCCGCAGGCGGCGGTGGTTGTTCACTGCGTGCCGTCTCCCTGGGGCAGTCCTTCGAGTTCGCGGACGCGCTCGACCACGTCGGCGATGGTGGCGAGGCTCTTCCCTGACAACCCCCTGGCGCGCAGGGCGATCTGCCGCACGGGAGCGTCCCGCAGAGCGTTGAGCAGTGTCAGTTCCGCGTCGATCCGGGCAGCCTCGGCGTCGTCGAAGAAGTACGCGGGCGGCACGCCGAAGAATCCCGCCAGCGCTTCGAGGTGTCGTTTGGTTGGGTTGTCCCGCACGCCCTTGCGCAACTGCCAGAGGTATGTGGCGGAGATCGTCGGGCCGCCTTTGGCCCTGATCGCCTCGGCGACCTCCTCGAAGGTGTACTCGCCGCCGTCGTCCGCTCGTACGGTGCGGAACAGGTGGTCTATGTGGGTGGCAAGCACCCCTTCGCCTTCAGGCATGGCTGACATTCTACCGGCCGGCCGTCAACTGGTGTGGCATGCGAACAAGATTTCCTATTTACCTTAGTTGACAACGTCTGGGACATCTCAGTTCACTGTTAGTGGCATCCCATCAACTGGGATAAACGAACGGGGAGTTCAAGATGATCAGAAGGATTACTGCCGTGAGCACGGCAGCACTGCTCACAACCACGCTCTTCACCGGGTCCGCACTTGCGACCGAAACTCCGGGCAAGGAAGCCAACGCATTGCCGATGACGGGCCCGGAGACCCCGGGGCCCGTCGATAAGCAGTCCGCCAGGGCCGCGACACTGCCGTTCAACTTCACCTTCGAGGTCCGCGGCGTGCTGCGAGCGCGCTCGTTCACCCCTCCCGGACGCGAGTCGCGCGGGAAGGCATGCGTGTCCCTGCGCGGCACCTGGAGCGACGACCCGAACTGGAAGGGCAAGATCGTCCATGTGAGGATGCTGGAGGAGAGGAGCGGCCCCGACAGGCCGAAGGGGCCTGAGGTCGACTTCAAGCTCGATGGTACGTACTACAAGTACTGCTGGACCGGCCTCACCGTCGCCCGCCTGCACCACTTCGACATCAGGAAGCCGTGGGGACCTGCCGTGCTGAGGGGCAACGGCTCGGTCACACCGCGCTGATCTGAAGGAAGAGTGACACGGGGCCGATGGGCGACCACCGGCCCCGTTCACCATCCCCGAACCACGTACAAGTGCCCACCCGCACCGGCGAGCTCGCCACCGTCGAGAGCAGACACTCGTACGCCGATGCCAGCCGCACAGCGTGCTGGGACCGGCGGACGCGTTGAGCTGACTGGCGATCACCCGGCCGGACACGGTGGCCGAACACAGGCCAAGCGCGCATCCAGCAATCCCCTCCCCCTTCTTGACGATCGCCAGCGCGCTGCTCACACGGGAGACAAAGCACCGTGCTCCCTCGTGCGATCTCTCGGTCTGCTGCCGGGTGGCGGTGGGGAGCGGTCCGCGGTACGCCGATGAGCTGACGGCCGGCTTGGTGTGGGAGATCGGCGGCTGGCTCCTCCCTCGGCTGGAGGAGGCAGTGGCCGTTCACCCGCCAGGCAGTGAGGAGAGCGTCACCGCCGCGGACTCGCGGAAGCGGTGGCCATCCTGGTCCTCACCTTGGAATGTTCCATCACCGGCGGAATGCCCGGACGTGCCCATATCCACATCGGAGTACCGCCGCCTCCGAATCCCAGCGAGGCCGAACGTCGGGTACGGGTGCAGGAGCGGCTGGAGCGCCGCCGGGAGGACTGGAACACCCTCTGCCTGCTCGCCGGCCACGGGCGCTTCGCACCGGGCTACCAGGAAACCCGCTGGAGCGAGATCCGCTTCCGCGACGCCGAGGAGGAACGCTGGTACAAACAGCAACTGACATACCGGCATGTGGAGACCCGGATCATCCGACCCGCGGAAGAGGCCGTGAGCCCCGGGAACGGGGCTGGACGGTCTCTGCCGGCCCGCAGGGAACCCCCCGGGCGCTCACCACGACGGCGACACCGTTCCTTGAGGGCATGCCCCCCACCGAGCCCCCCGGGGGGGGCTGATCAGGTGGACTCTGGCCCTGCACCGGGCGGGCTGTGCCAGGTGGACGGCTGTCCCTTGTCCTGGGCGGCCTGTTCGTACGCCCGCGCGATGTAGGCCGGAACACGACCCCGGTTGTTCACCAGATAGCCGTTCTCCCGCGCCCAGAGACGCAGCACCTTCCACTCAGGCGGCTCAGCCGCCGGCCCGAGGCCCGGCCCGTTGTCCGTCATGCTCGCTCCTCCACGATTGGTTGTCTGACGGTGCACGCTAACCACCCCCACCGACACAACCACCCACCGCGCCCGGAGCACCTGCTGATTCTCGCTTCGTCGCCCAGGCAGATTCTCACTGGGATGCCCGGGGTAGGGGGACGAATCTCCTGGTGGGAGAGCACGGTCTACGCGCAGCGGTAGCACACTTGCTGAGAAATCTGCGTAGTGCTTAGTGAGGAAGACCTGTTCAGCGTAGGCAGGCGGGTGGGACGTGACCAAGGCGTCCCACCCGCCTGCCCCCATCAGTGGACGGAAGGCCAATCAATGACAGAAGAAGAGTTTTGGTCCCTCATCAGCGTCCTTCGGGGCGTGGCAAACCAGCGGACAATTCCCGCCCTGACAGCAGCCCTGGCACAACAGGGGAAGGTTCGTATTGAGGAATTCGCCGATTCTCTTTCGGAGAATCTACGGCGCCTTGCCAATGAGCCTCTCTCAGGAACTCCAGCCCGAGACGTGAACGATCCATCAGACGCGCTGCCGGTGCCGCTGGTTGGTGACGCGCTTATCAATTTCCACTTCGCGGTTGTGGCGGCAGGCAGCTCACGATTCCAGCAGATTCGAAAGAACCCAGACCAGGTGGCCACCTGCGCCTGGGACTTTAGCGAGTCGGATCGCCTTGCCGAGGCTGTCTCCACCGCCTATGAGATCACCACGGGACAACCATGGCTAGGCCCACTCCCTGGATTCCACATCCATGAACCCGACGAGTCGACCAACCTCGTGGCGGGGGGTCCCATCTGGCTCAGCTTCGCTCTGCACGGCGACATCGACATTCCTACGGCCTATTTCGACGCAGCCAACACTGCAGTCGATATGGTCCACGAGGACCCCCAGTGGCGTACCTGGTGGTCACACGCAGAGCAGCGCGACCTGAACATTGAGATCGCATACGCCTCGCTGGCGGAGCGCTCTCACATCGCTACCCGAAAGGGAGGGGCTTGGGTCTCGTTCCGCGAAATCGGCTCCCGCTTTCGCGGATTGAACAAGGGTGGCCTTGCCTACCTCGCCGCCACTGATCTGGAAGCCGTGTTCGCACTCGTATCTACGTCTCTGAGCCTGCCCATGCCACCCCAGGTACCCCGCCTGGCGCATGCAACCCCGCCAACGAGGCAGAATGACGCCGCCCGCACACGGCTGGAGGCATTGCGGCAACGCCACCGAAGACGCCCCTGACTCCAGCGGGCCTGGATCGAGGTCTTTCTCGTCGCATGACAGGACGAACTCGTCCTTGCCGAGCGGGATCCCTTCGAAGGTGCGGGCGTACAGGTCCAGGACCCGCTGGGCCACGGTGCGGAAGTCCGGGTCACGGATGAAGATTTGAGACCGGGACTGCCAGGGCTTGAGCGCGACCTCGCGTAGCCAGCGGCGCACCGTGGACGCCGAGACGGTGTCGGTGATCCCGCGCGGTCAGCTCGGTGGCCAGTTCTGAGCGCGACCAGCGTGACAGCGGTGTGCCTGTCTCGGCTGGGAGTTGGCAGGCCATGGCCTTGGTCTCGGCGACCTGCACGGGGTGAAGCGGGCCGTGTGCCCCGAGCGCCTGCGGGCTGCGAGGGCCGGCAGCCCGCCGTCGGTGAACCGGTTCCGCCAGGTCCGCACCGTATCCACGGGCAGGCGGGTCTCGGCAGCGATACGAGCGTTGGAGCGTCCCCGGGCCGCGTGCAGCACGATCTGCGCGCGCATCCGAGCCTGGTGCTCAGTCTTGTGGCCCTGGTCCGCCCTCTCCAGCTGGTGCCGGTCGCAGGCGGTCAGGATGATCGGGCAGGCAATGGCGACAGGCAAGGAGAGCAACGGTCAATCTCGGGAAGGTTGTTCAGGTGGTCAAGGACCGGCTACGGCCCCGGATTTCGGTAGTCACGGACCACTGAACGGCCGCTATGTCTGGTCAAATCCTCAATCCTGATGCCCGTCGGCTGGTGCCTTCAGTCGTCTGTTCAGTTCGTCCCCGGCTTCGTCGTACCCGGCGTCGGCGATCCGTTGGAGCTCGCGCAGGTCGCCAGTCGAGGCAGCACGTTGAGTGAGCAGAAGCCCAGCGCGCGTGGATCCCTCGTCCAACAACCCGCTCAGCTCATCGAGATTGCCAGCTGCGTCGGCGAGGTCGGCCAGTCGGTCCAGAGCGGTCTCGTTGCCCTCGTCAGCCAGCTCGCGCAGGGTTTCCCGATCGATGTTCGTGTTCGACATGACGCCATGCTGCACCCTTGCCCCAAGGGCAGGGTCAAGTGGGACGATGGCCAGGTGATCACCATCGGGCAGCTGGCCGGGTACATCGGAGTGTCGATCAAGACCATTCGCGTCTACCACGCCAAGGGACTGCTTCCCGAGCCCGACCGTGATGCGTCCGGCTACCGGCGGTACGACGCGAGCGCTGCCATCGACCTGATCAAGATCCGGACGCTCGCCGAAGCCGGCGTCCCCCTGTCCCGTATCCGGCACTTGAGATCAGCAACTGACGGAGCGTTCCAGCAGGCGCTGCGCGAGATCGATGACCAGGTCACCGACCGCATCCGTCGCCTGCAGGCAACGCAGGGGCGCCTGCGTCAACTCGCCGTTGGGCAGCTGGCACCGCTGCCCAACGAGGTCCTCGCCTATCTGGCGCACCTGGCCGAATGGAGATTCACCCCTCGATGGGTGGACCTGCAACGCGACCTGTGGATCCTCGTGTTCGCCACCCACCCACAACACGCGATCACACTGTTTCACGACCAGGCCGAGACCCTGGCCGAGCCGGCGCTGCGGCAGCTCTTCCTCGACTACGACCATGCCCACGACCTCGACGCCGACGATCCCCGCGTCGACGACCTCGCCCGCCGGATCGCCGAGGCAACCCGGGAACGCTACGGACCCGACGAACCGCCCGAGCTGGATGCGGCCTCCGCTATCCCTGCCCTCATCCAGAGAAGGGTCAACGCCTCGTCTCTGGCATGGCAGCGACTCGACACGCTCATCCGTGCACAACTGGATACGTAACTCGGTTCTGGCACAGATCTCGGGGGGCCGGTCGCAGAGGGTGACGGTGTTGTTCGATTGAAGGGCGATCACGAGCCCGGCTGACCGGCTCAAACACTCACCTCGTAGCCTCCGCGTATGACTGCCGATCCGTTACAGTGCCGCTGCGTCCTCTGCCATGACTACAGTGACCGAGACAAAGCGGACCGCATGGATCTGACGATCATCGAGAACGTGCAGCGGCACGGATGGCACGTCGTGATGGTTCCCGAGGACGACATCGGTCCTGGATTCGCCTACACGATCGGCCTCGCGCACGCTCACAACTCACCTGAGCTCGCCATGTTCGGACTCGATATCCATGTCATGCACCGCCTTCTCAACAGGCTGGGAGAGAAGTCCGCCGCGGGCGGTGTACTGGCCGACGGTCAAAGACATCCTGACGTTGTCGACGGTCACCAAGTCGTGCTCAGGCAGGTTGATCTGCGCTGGTACCGGACCTTCTTCGGACAGGCTATCGGGTTCTACCGGCGGCCTCCTTGCCCTGTGCTGCAAGTTGCGTGGCCCGACGCGCATGACCGATTTCACTGGGACGAACAGGCTGAGGTGAGGCATCGGGAGTCACAGCCTCAGTTGTGGCTGCCACCGAGTGAGCACCCTGTCGGGATCTGGACGACCGAACTCTGACCCCGTACCGCCAGCGACGGACAACACCGTCGCGAGAAGCTACTGGAGCAGGATCATTTTGCGGAGCAGTTCGAATCCGGCCCGACCGTAGAGCTGCCGCTTGATCTTCTTGATGCGGTTGACGGCGCCTTCGATGCTGCCGGAACTCCAGTCGAGTGTGAGCCCGGCTGTCACGGCGTCGAGATCTCGGTGCATGTGAAGTGCGAAGCCGGTGAGGCCGAGTAGCTGGCTGGCATCGACCGCGTCGATCCAGGTGGGAAGTGTGGAGCCGAGGCGGTCGGTGAGTATCTCGCCGAAGTCGCGGACATGTCCGGCCGCCGTGTCCAGTTCAGGGCAGCGGGCCAGGACTTCCTTCAGACCGGCCCGGTCCTCCTCGGTCAAGGTCGTGGGGTGACGGGTGAGCCACCCGGTCCCCTGCCGCACCGTCGGCGGCCGCGGCGGTGCGGCGGACGGAGCCCCACGCAAGGTGGCGATGTGCGCGCGGACCATGCCGTAAGTGACGGGAGCGTTCTCGGCAACCAGCTCGCTGTGCAGTCGGGTGACGCTGGTGCATCCTGCGGCGAATCGCCGCTCCAGGTAGGGCTTGTAGAGGTCCAGTCTGCTGGGCCGGGGCCGGTTGTCGCGGACGGTGTCCTGCCAGCGTGCGGCGTTCGCGTACCGGAGCACGGTGTTGAGGCCCCAGCCCAGGTGCCGGGCAATCGCCCGGCGTGAGTGGCCTTGGGCAAGCAGCTCGGGGACCAGGGCGTGTGCGGCCTTCTTCCGCTCGGCCCGACGGCCGACGGGATCCGAGGAGTAGGTCTGGCCGCGACAGATTGCGAAATCGTCCACGCCCAGCACTCGCGGCGTGCTGAACTGCGGATCGGGCAGTGCCATGACCCTGCGTAACAAGGTCATCCGGCCGGCTCCGAATTCCAAATGGGCGGCCTGCCGGGCGCCTGCCCGCCCAGCCAGCGCGAGCCCCACTCGCTTCAGGGCGTGGTTGAGCCGCGTGGTGAACCGCGCGTGCGGAGCGGCCAGCTTCGAGAACGGCTCGGCAAACGTCCGGCGTGGGCAGTGCGCCGACCCGCAGATGAAGCGCCGGACCATCAGCCGGATCACAAAGCCTGCTCAGCGAGTAGAAGGTCCTTCAACCTGAGCTGGTACCGGTCGTGGACTCGGTCCGAGAACCGGCCACAGTCCGGACATTCAGCGCCCGCAGTGCGGCCTCTCGCCACCACCTCGACCGTGCCGAACGCGGCTGTGACCGCCTCGACATCCACATCGTCGATCCCCTCGAACACCAGCGAGTCCCAGAACGGTCCATCGGTCTGCATGCCCAGCACCATCACCGCCCACAACCGACCGCAGCAGCGGCCAGCGGACACCTGAGGGAGCGTCAATTCTGACCATCGGACGATAGGGCGTACGCGGTTTCACGCGAACCTGTCTCCTCGCCAATAGTGGTCCCCGCGTGGCGGGGGTACCCGTGATATTCGTTCTGCTCTGGTATGCCGAGGGTGGTGTGGGCGTGGCAGGCGGGTCATGGGTCACGATCGGCTACCGCGTTATCGACGCCCAGGTCGAAGTCGAACTCGTCTGGCTCCTCGGCTGGCCCTGAACACATCGCGCGCACCGCAGACCAAGGGCTCCATCCCGGGCAGTACCGCTTCGTCGAAGCGGCCCCAGCAGCGCCGCGTCCCGCTCGGACTGGACGGATTCCTCGGCGTCGCCGAGTACGTCATCGTCACCGACGCCGACGAAACCCACTGCGTCGTGACCCGGATCCAGCTCTACTGAACCCGTGGAAAAGGGGGCTGAACCGGTGAGACAGTCGGGGGCGTCGAGCTCACCGTGGCGGAGGTTCGGCGACTCCTGGCAGCTTGTCGCCCCCGACTCCCACACCTGCGCGGACACCGGGGCCGCCACGCGATGAGCTGGTCGACCTGGCGCCGACAACACCAGGCAGGCGCACGCCACTGTCACTACCAACGGCGGCTCCACACGTTCGAGGGGCGGCCTCCGTGAGACCGCCCCCGATCGCCCCACAGGCCGCTGCAATCCGCCCGCCGAGCGAACCTTCAGGTCAGATAGCGAAATCCTGCTGGAGTACTAGATGAAATTCTTGTCGATCAGGAGCCGCAGGACCTCGGTGTCGTAGTCGGGGAAGTCCATGGGGACGATGCCGAAGTTGATGCGTTGGGTCTTGCGCTGATCCAGGTAGTAGCGGACCGTCGGGAAGATGTTGCTTGCGTTCGTGCTCGGCCAGACCCCGTTGGCGTAGCTGGTGTGGTTCACGTACATCTCGGCGGCGTTCTGGTTGAAGTAGGCGTGGTCGAACCACTCGATGATCTTGTCCCGCTTGAATTGGATGCCCTGGCCGTTCCCATCCCAGATGTCCTGCGTCCGGAAGAAGCTGTTCCAGCCGCTGGACCATTGAAGTACGGTCCACGGGTTGGCGAAGTCGGCGACCAGCACGATCTTGCCGCGAGCCTGCCCCAGGGTGGGCCAGGAGGGGTTGGTCCAGAACCGCGGACGGAAGTTCATCGACGGGTGGTCCAGGTAGAAGTTGAACCGGCGCCGGAACTCCGCCGCGCCGAGTGCTTGACCGCCTGCGTTCTCGTTCTTGACCCGCATGATGATGACCTCCCTCGGATTGTTGCGGAGGTGGTTGTCGCAGGCGTTGAGCACGTCCTGGTAGCGAATGTCCTGATACCAACTGCCGTGGTAGACACCCATTTCATTCGCGGTGCCCTGCAGGCCGTTCAGGCGGATATCGACAAAACGGATGCCTCTTTCGAGCTGGTCCCAGATACTCCAGTTATGACATTTGGCCCACATGGTGCCGTTGTTGGCGTTGTTAGAGCAGGTGTCGTGGGTACCGGGGATCGTCATCCTGGTCAGCGAGCGGCTGTCAGGCAGGCTGCTCATCCAATTCCGGCTGGACCAGCTCGCGGCGTTGGCCACGTTCGGCAGACCGAGCGCGGCAGCGCCTGCGGCAGCGCCGACTCCCAACCTCAGGACATTACGACGGGTAGGACTCATACGTACGCTCCAGGGTTCAAAGGGGATATCGGGGAGAGAGTGCCCCGCGGCACATTCTTTTCGTCCCGGCCCTTGGCCGGGGGTCTCCGTCAGGCGGTTGGCAGACCCAGTCCCGCAGCGACCGTGGAGGCCCGGGTGTAGACGGAGACGGGCAAGAAGTCGTCGCAGAACTTGTTGCCTGTGGACACGATGCCGATCAGCCTTCCGCCGGCAACCAGGGGGCCGCCTGAGTCCCCCTGGCAGATGCCGTCCTTGGTACCGACGCCGGGAACCGCGCACACTCGGGTCGCCGAGGTGTCCCCGGGCGCGATGTAGGGGCCGCAGCTTTTCAGGGGCGCCTGGGTGAGTACGGCCGATTTCAGCCGGGTGCCCGGGGTGTTGGTCGCGGTCTTGCCCCAACCCATGGTCTTCGCGGTCCTGCCCGCTGCGTAGAGGGCGGAGTCCTTGGAGCTCGCGATCGGCAGCGGGGCGTAGGGCATGGGTGCGGAGAGGCTGAGAACCGCCGCGTCAAATCCGAGCCAAGTCGCATCGTACTTCGGGTGGATCTTGACCGATTTCACGGACCGGACCGTCCCCTTGGCGCTCTTCAGCTCGGTGCGCCCGCCGACGACCACCAGGTCAAGGGGTGCGGCCGGGTCGATGCAGTGCGCGGCGGTGAGCACCTTGGTGGGAGCCACCAGGGTGCCGCCACAGAGCTGCTCACCTGACGGAGTCAGCAGAAGCATGGAGTACGGGTGGGCCACCACGGTCGTGTTCTGCCCGCCCTGGATGGCGGTGGCCGGTGTTGTGGTGACCGTCAGAGCGGTCGCCGCGAGAACCGAGGCGGCGAACGCGGCTGCTCCAGTACGCCTGTTGAGCGTGAACATCGGTTGATCCCCCATGGGCATCGGCGGACGGCCGGGGTGCCGCGCGTCCTTGCCACGGAGCATGATGGTGAGATCGGAGCCGGGGTTGCCTCACCCGGGTAGCGAATTCCACCAGCGCTCGTCCCCGGTCGCATCCCGCCCTTCCCGGAGCGCTGCTCGCCGCCCATGTGTCGGTCGGTCAGCGCGCATGGCGGGAGTGGGACGAGGGTGAGCCGGTGCCTGATACACCCAGTGCCACGGTGGTGCTCCAGATGGTGATCTGCCCCAAGTGGGTTTGGACGCACGTGAATCTCGGGAGCGCGGGCGTTCTACCGTGGGAGGGGCATCGTCCTGTATCCCACTGGCGAGGAGTTTCAGGTTGTGAACGTCGAGATCCCTGCGCTCATACGTGGCACCTCCACCGAGCTCGGGGCTGGTGTCCCCTATGCACTGAAGGTTCTGGCTGGCCAGTTAGCCGAGGATCCGGCTATGGGTGAGCCTTCGGGACTGCCCGGTGTCCTCACGGTGATGATCGACGGAGATACGTTCGAGGACTGCCCGGCTCTGGCCGTTGGGTATCTCCGTGAACCGGACCGTATCGAGATCCGGTACGTGAACCCGGTCATCCCCCCGGCTGCCCCGCCCGCCGCGAGTGAGGAGCCGGGCCAGAGGCGGGCGGAGGGGCGGCCTGTCGGCGCTGACGTCGAGGCCGTCACCGTACGCGAGATCGCCGACGCCTGGCATCGCGTCACCCACTGGCTCCAGCACAACGCCCCCGACTCCTACGCCGCGCTCTGCCCCGGCGCCGGGGCAGAGGCCATCGCCTCCTTGGAACGGACCCTCGGCTTTCGAGTGCCTGTCGGGCTGCGTGCCCTGTGGCTGCTGACAGCCGGCGACGAGGGGGGCAACGGCTGGGGCTGTCTGCCGGGCAACATGGCCCTGATGAATCTGGACGCGGTGGCCGCCGTCCACCGGCTGAAGACAGACGACCAGGCCCATCACGACACCCTCAACGCCGATCGTTCCCCAGACGAGCGGATCACCGTGTGGAAGGCCGTCTGGATTCCCTTCGTCGCCCTGGGCCCGTCCGACAGTACTTCGGGCCTGTATCTGGACGCCGAGACCGGCTGTCTGGGTCAGTGGTCCCGCTACGGCGCGGGACCGGAGAAGGAACTGGACACCCTGGTCACCTATCTGGAGGAAGCCGCCGACATGCTGGAGGCGCCGAATCTGGCCACGCGGGACAAGCCCGGCCTGATCGACGGGGCGCTGGTGTGGCTCAGCAGCATCGACCCCGCCGGGGAAGACCGGTGGCGGCCCCTGACCGGCTGACCACACCCGGGGAAAGGGGAGTCGGCCCCTGCGGGCCGGCTCCCCTCCTGCTTCATCTGCTGGAGCTCAAGGCCATGTCAACGCTATGACGTGCACACAGCCAGCGCACCAAACCCCACGAACCGACGGAGAGGTCAACAACCACTCGTTTCGCCGCAAAGGTAAAGATCAGATCAACCAGTACACCTAGCAGCTTGTGCCTGCGTCGTTGGTTAACCGTCGTAGCTGTTGCGATGGAGGCGGGAGTCGAGGTCGGCGGCCCAGGTGAGGGCCCATGTACGAAGGTCGGTGGTCTCTTCGGAGGTGAGGCCGTAGGCGGTGAACTCTTCATCCTCATACCGTTCGGCGCCGTTGAGTCTGTCGCGCAGGTCGTGGAGGTCGTGGAGGTCGAACTCGATTCGTGCGTGGCGGCGGTCGAGGGCTTTAAGGCCGGCGGTGGTGCGGTGCCGGGAGGCCACGTGGACGTCGATGAGGTCGCGTACCGCGCCGCGGTCAAACAGTGCGCGGACTTTGGTGCTGATGACGTCGGCGAGGGAGAGCACCGGGCCGATCTTGGTGGAGGTCGGGGGCGCCTAGGATGTCTCTCTTGAGGATGTCGACCTCGCACTCCGCCGCCTGTGGCCGGATCCGTGGCTACGCGGCGTCCCGAAAGCGGGTCCGCGGCGATGAGGCGGACGTGCCAACCTCGGCCGCTGAGACCCTCGGCGACGGTGCTCGTACTGTCGGCCATGGACGCGGGGTTCTCGGTCGCGACGTCAAGGTTTTGGCTGAGCCGCTCGACCAAGCCGTGAGCCTGGACGGCGTGGCCGCCGGTGACCACGAACGAGCGGGTAGGAGGTGCCGATGGCGAGCACGTCGGCGAGGAGCCGGCGGTGCAGGGCGCCGAGGTTCACGCGGCGGTCGCGGTGCCAGGCCAGTTCGGTGAAGGCGCCTTCACAGACGTCGCGGACCGTGTGGCTGATCAGAGTGCGCAGTACGACCTCGTAGCAGCGGGGGCGGGGGACCGGGAAGGGTGTTGTCATGCGGGGCAGGCGGCAGATAGTGCGTCGCGGCCACCCGTCTGCCACCTCGCCCACCGGTTGCCCACCGCCCTGTCCGGCACGCTGAACAAAGCGACCTCCACCCGGCCCCGGCCCTCCACCAGCGCGGACACCGCCAGCAACCGCACAGCCTCCCGCGCGTCCGGCGACCAGGTCTGCGCATCCCCCACCAGATCACTCACACACCGTCAACAAACCTGCACCCAAAGCGTTTCGGATCAATGGGGGCACCCCACTCAGCATCTCTGCCTGCCCCTACCATGAGACATATGAGCAACGATGTAGGCGCGGCCTGGGATCGTGTTGAGTCCTGGCTGAGACTCCACCTGCCTGCCTGCCTGCCTGCTGGCGCAGTGCCCCCCGGCGCGTCGGACGAGCTGATTGCCGAGGCAGAGACCAGGCTCGGGTTCGACCTCCCCGCCGACTTGCGTAGGTTGTGGCGGCGGTGTGGCGGGCCTGTTGGACCGTTGACGCCCGAGGGTGAAGTGCTGCTCGGAGTGCGCCAGGCCCTGGACGCCTACGACCTGTTGAATCACCCGGACGTCTGGGAGACGACGTGGATTCCGTTTACCGCCGATGAGCCCGACGACCCGTTCGCCGGGACGTTCATCGACGCCGTGACGGGGCTGACCGGGTCGTGGAACCGGCAGGACTTCTCCCACCTCTACGACGATGGCAGCACCCTGACCGGGTATCTGACCGAGGCGGCTGAGGAGCAGTCGGCAGTGGACTGATGGTGGGGTCAAGGAGCCCCGCCTGTTGAAGGAGTCGATCCTGCAACAGGCGGGGCGACCCCTATCGGGTTGCCACTTCCGGCGGTGTCAGCGGCGCGGCGGGCTGAGCTTTACCGCCGACGGGCTGGGCACGGGGAAGCCGTTGGCCCACGCATCGCAGATGACCGTCGCCGCGAGGAAGTTACATCCGGCGGCGGTCAGGCCCGTCGAGACGTAGTAGCCGTCGGCGTCCAACAGTCGATTCGCGGCCGAGAACCCGCTGAACAGACGCATTGCCCCCGAATTGACCTCCAGCGACATTGACGACTGCCCGCACTTGACCGTCGTCCAATCGGGTTCGGGGTATCGCCCGTCGTCACGGAGGCGCAGTTTGCCGGCGGAGGTCTCGGCCTCGTAGGTCTGCACACACTCCTCACCATGGCTGACGAGGAACGGGTTGGGGTTGCCGTTGGGTGTCTTGGGCATTCCACCCGACTGGTATGTGGCGTTGAAGGCGTACTCGTCACATGAGCGCTTGTCCTTCGGTGTGGGATTGGTTGGCTTGGGCGTCAACAGATAGTCGAATTGAGCGGTCTTGTCGTGCGCGACGAAGCCCGTCGCGCGCGATCGACCGCAGACCACACTGCGGTTCTGCTGGTCGCTCCGGTCGAAGCGGTTGCGCTGCGGCTTGCCCTTCTTGGTCATCGGCAGGTAGTGCAGCGGATTGCTGAAGTCATGGCCTACGGCTCCCGGCAGCTTGGAGGTTAGGAGCGTGGCATGTACGGCCGCGGCCGGGTAGGTGGCCGGATCGATGACCCAGCCGGGGTTGAAGGCCGGGAACACGCACCCGGGCGGCATATTGTTGATCAACGCCACGTCACAGCGGGCTGAGAACGTCCCATTCCCAAACTTGACGGCTTGCCGCTTGACACCGTTCAAGCTGGTATCGATCTGCATGTAGAAGTCGATCGGGAAGGAGCGCTGCCGGTCCTGATCGTGCGGGCCCTTGGTCTCGAAGTTGTCAAGGGCACTGTTCCACGTCACCATCGCGGTACCGGTCTGGTCGTGCGGGTCGGTGGGGTAGGAGCCGTTCCAGGTCATAGGCCCGTCCCAGTTGTGCGCGGGGGTGCTGGTGCACCCGAAGTCACAGGTGGGTTCGAACTTCACCTTGATGCTGCCCACGATCGGCGGTTCGGCTGGCAGCAGCGGCTGCGGAATCCACTTCGACCAGAACTTGATGTCCTTGGACTTGGTGTCGGTCAGCACCTGCGCCTGGATGTCGAAGACCGCCACACCCTTGAGCTGAGGCGGTTGGTTGGGGGAGATCTCGATGGCACGGTAGGTGTACCGGTAGCCTAGGCAGGCATGGGTGCGGGTGGAGGTGCCGTCGGCAGACGGTCCCGTCGTCGAGCAATACGGGACGATCGGCAGGGGTGTCATAGCCCGGGTGTCACTGCTGGGCACTTTGCCAGACTCGGGTGCCTTGGAGCCGGGCTTGCGCACTTCCCGCAGTTCGACCGTCGAGCAGATCCGAGTGCTACCGGAATCCTCGCACTGCTCCTTGCCCTTGCCGACAGTGTGATCCCGCCGCCATCTCCACGGGCGACGCCGGTCTTGGAGGACCATAGCCAGACCGGCGGTGCTTCCCGTTCCTTGGAAAGATGCTCAACCCTCAACCGGACCAAGGTGCCGTCGACGACGGGGAGTTCCCCGTCGTGCTCCAGCCAGGCCGAGCGGTGGGTCAAGCTCGGGTGGACCCTGTCCCTCGCTTGGGCTTCGGCTTTGCCGTAGTTGGTGGTGTCGGTGACGGTGGTGATCGCCGCCTCGGGCCAGGTCTCGGGTTTGGCGAAGCGGAACTCCTTGCCGTGCTTCGGCGGTCGCCCGCTCTGGGGGGGGGGTAGGCCAGGGCGTACTCCTTGAGCGATGGCTTCGGTAGCCGCATCACCCGGTCACTGCGGATCCGTCCGACCAGTTCGACAGGAAGATCCCGCAGGACCCAGGCCAGGCGGGTGACGTCGTAACCCGCGTCCATGACGATCGTGGTGTCCGGGTCGCCGGGCGCCCACTGGCCGGCTGAGATGAGCTGCTCGGCCACGGCGTGGAGTTGGGTGGCGGTGACGGGGGTCGCATCGTCTTCGGGTCCGAGCCGGACCACGTCCAGGATCGACGTCCACGAGGTGGCTCCCGGTTCGAGGATGGCGACGAAGGAGTACGGCCAGCCCGGGATGAACTGGGAGGCGGACTTCGCTCGGCCGTAGACGTGGCAGAACAGCCGGTCTGCCGAGCACGGCGCGTCCGAGCGCAACCACGGCGACACGTCGACCGCCAGCACCAGGCGCCCGCCCTCGAACTGGGGCAACGGCAGCCCGGCGAGCAGGGTCCGCAGCCTCTCGACGTCGATCCGGCCCCGGTTGAGAGCTCCGTACAACGCGCCGTGCCCACGCCGGTGCTCAGGCACCATCGTCAGGTCCACCGGCGAGGTGACCGGCCCGTCGACGCACAACAGCGCGTCGGCCAGTTCGAACATTTCGTCACGCCGGGCGGTCAGACACTCGTAGAACTCTGCTCGGAAGCGTGATGCTTCCGCGAACGCTTCCCGCCGGACATCCGGGCACACCACACTCATGACAACGGCCTTCGACTGGTTCTCCTCGTGACGGAGCACAGGATCAGACGAAGGCCGCCCTCATGTCCGGCGAATGCCCAGGTGAGTGACCTGCGTTCGGGACACCGTTCGATGCCAAAAGAAAAGAGAACAAGCTGAGTAGGTGTTTCTCTTCCTCAGCACGTCGAAGCGTCCGTTGACCTGCGGGTTTCGTCTGACATGGGGTGTTGAGGCGGCCGTGAACGTTCCCTGGCCCCGACGGAGGCGGGGCCAGGGACGGGGCCCTTCGTATCGACCGCCATGGCCATGCCGAACCAGGCGGGCATCGTCCGAACCATGGTTACGGTCAGCCAGCGCCACTGGTACTACGCTGCTTCGTCGCACGCCGACGTCCGCATCGAGGACGGAACGCGCATCGAGCGTCTGGAGCCGAGGTGGAGTGGGCCCGGGCCCTGGAGCGGTGGAACGTGGGCCACTCTGTTTGGTATCACCGCTGACCGTCCTGGGGCGCGCGGGCGGGTCGGTTGAGTAGCGGGCCGGGTCCGGCTGGGTGCGAGTGCTCAGGGCGGGGCGCCGAACTCCTCGTACCGTCGGGGGTGGTAGTCGAGCGGACCGGACGGTGGGGAGCCCATGAACGCACTCATGCAGCAAGCGAGCGGTGGTTCCTGCGCGTCGGAGGAGTGGCCGATGCTCTACCTGGGCGTGGTAGCCGTCCTCGCGGGGTGCGGGTTCCTGGTCAACCTGATCGCGCTCTGGGTGTGCGTCAACGTCGAACAGCCGGTCAGGACGTGGGCGGTGGCGATGGTCCTGCTGCCGTGGATCGGCCTGGTCGTGGCGTTGGTGGCGTCCGTGGGGCTCGGCCTCGACGCGGCGGACCGGGGCGGGTCACCCTGGTGGTTCTTGCTCGCGGGGGCCGGGGCGCACCTGGGGGCGCTGGTCGTGGTGGCCCTTCTGGCCTGGTCCGCCACGCGGAGGGCCTACCGTGATGGCGTCCCGGCGCCGGACACGGCCGCGCCCGGCGCGCGGACCGGTGGGACACGTGCCCCCTCGGAACCGGCGCGGTCGCGGCCCTCCGCCGTCCCCGTCGACTCGTCCCGCTCGCACGAGGAGTGGCGGGCCCGGGTGATCCGCAGGCCGGACGACGTGGGATACGGGGTCCTGCTGCCGTGGCTGGCCGAGAAGTACTTCGCGCACTACCACCGCCTGGTGGACCGGCACCTGCCCTCCGGCTGCCACCCCGGAGAGAGCGCCACCGCGGACGACGCGCTCGCGGTCCTCGCCCTGGGTGAGAGCATTCACCGCATGCTCTTCCGGGACCGCTCCTGGTTCGTGCACGACGCTATGAGGTGGGGTGCCACCTGGAACGAGGTGGCGGCCGCGCTGGACGTGACGACGGGCCGGGCCCGGTCCGTCCTCCGGTCCTACGCAGAGACGCAGCGGAAGCTGTACGAGGAGACTGAGAGGACGGGTGACCGGCCCTTGGGCTACTCCGCCGAGAAGTACCGCTCCGCGCTGGCGCTGATCAGGCTCGCCGACGACGCCCGGTCGCCGTCCGCCGCGTAGCGGGACGGACGGACTCAGTCCAGGTCGGGGATGAACAGGCGGGAACGCTGTGTGTCGCGCTCCGCGGGCCTGCGGGTTTCGTCTGACACGGGCTGTTGAGGCGGCTCCCTTTTGAAGCCCTGATCGATCACATGGTCGGTCGTGGCTCCGGAGCAGGCGAGGTTGAAGCGCTGTTCCCTGGGGATGTCGTCGACGTCGGCCCCGGGGATCTCGGCGATGTCGGAGCGGTGGCAGCCGTTCCCGGGAGCGTCGGCCGCGGTGTTCCCGTACGAGGGCAGCGGGCAGGGGTCGATTTCGGCCTGGGCCCGGAGGCCGCGGCCGGGGCGGGCGGGACCGAGCAGGCGCCTGGGGTCACGCTGGTCGTCGAGAAGGCGACCGGATAGTGATCGCTGCCCCCTTGGTTGAGGCGGGTGGCCTTGTACGCGGTCGTGGCGCCCTGGGCGAACATGTAGTCGAGTTGGGCGCTGCTGATCACCGCGCCGCGCTTCGACCTATAGGTGACCAAAGTCTGGTGGATGATCTGCTCGCCGGGGTCCAGGGCGAGATTGTCCTTCAGCGGCTTCTCGTTCGGGCTCGTATTCGCCTTGCTGACGGGGAGGCGGTTGAAGTCCCCGAGGGCCGCCCAGTTGTTCTTGTGGGGGTCGGTGGCGCTCTCCTGCGCCAGGCTGATGTCCTCGATCAGCAGGTCGGCGTTGTTGTCCCTGCGGGGTGCCTCGGTGGTGGCGTGGATCGAGTAGAACCAGGCGTCGACATACTTCACGCCCAGGGCGAGGAACGGCAGCTTGTTCTTGCGGTCCTTCCGGGGCACCACCACACGGAGGTCCCCCGCGGCCATCTGCCGCCGGGAGATAACCGCGATCGACCGGTCTTTGCTTTGGCGGTACTGAGAGCTTGGGTCGCTGTGCTTGATGCGGTAGAGGTAGAGGGTGGTCCCGTTCACGGTCCAGGCGGACTGATCGACCGTGGAGGTGGTCGGGTTCGCTCCGGGCGGGCTGTGGGGGTTGATGCGGTTCACGATGATGGGGGTCCCCGGGGTGCCGGGAAGAACATCGTCCCGCACTTCCTGCAACGCCATCAGGGCCAGGTTCTTCTGAGTGACGATGGCGCGGGCCGCATCCAGATTGGCGCCCTTGGCGTGGGTGTTCCAGGTGGCCACGGCGTGGTCCGAGACGGCGGCCACCGCTGTCGTAGCCGGTAGGAAAAGGACTTGGAGTAGTCCCACGAGGAGGCTCAGGGAGAGGAGTTCGGCGACCCGCGCCGCGCAACATCCTTCCTCTCACCCCTGGGCGGTGAACGGTCCGTACTGAGGGTCTTGCCATGGCATCACAACCTTGTTCCGCATCCGGGCAGGGGCCAGCGCCGCGAGGTTGACACCGGTGTCATGGTCATGTCGGAGCGGACTCCCGCCCCGCATCGTGGAAAACCACGGTTTTCGCGGGGCGGGTGGTGAAGTGTGCGTCTAGTGGTACGAAACCCGGACCGGGTCCGGCCGACAGTGGGGTATCTACGGGCCCTCCGAGCGCGATCCCGAGCGGCGGGTGCTGGGCGACAAGGCGTATTCAAGCCGGGCGATCCGTCACTTGCGGTGCCGGGGCATCGCAGCCACGATCCCCGAGCGTCGTGACCCGGAGTCAACGCCTGCGCCGAGGCCGGGGCGGTCGGCCACCTGCCTTCGACAAGGAGAACTATCTGGGCGAGTGGCCAGAACGTCCTCAGGGACAGAGCTTCGCGAAGGGACGGGCCGTCCTCGTCATTGCCAAGCCGACCAAGCTGGCGTGCCGGGCGCGGTGTTCTCGATCCATAGGAGGGCCCAGGCACTCCGTCGTTGAAGCCGTCGGAGGTTTCCTCGCGGCGTTCGGCGGCCCGTATGCGGTCGGCGAGGGCTCGTAGGTCTTCTGCCAGAGCCTGCTGCTCGGCGTGGATGAGGGCGGCGGCCGCCTGAGATAGGCCCGGGACCGTCGCCGGTTCCCACGCGGACCACTCCCGTGGCTCCTTCTGGGACAGGAGGGTTCCGAGCCAGGGGCCACGCCAACGGGCCGGATTGCGGGGGTCCGGACCTGCTGTCTCGCTCACCGCCGGGTGTCCAGTCCGCTGGTGCGGGCGATGCCATCCAGCGTCGCGTCCTCGGCTTCCCGCTGCGCCCACCAGGTGTTGAGTTTGGTTCGGACGGCGGTGAGTTGTTTGGGGTTGTTGGCGATGTCGGCTTGGACCATGGCTCCGCTGAACGTCCCGTTCCGGCCGGGCACGTCGATGTAGTAGTGGTCGGCGCGGCCGGTGGCGAGCATGGTGATGACGACGCGGGCGCGCCGGGATCGAACGGGACTGGGTCCGGCGCACCGCAGGCCGCTGGAGCGAGGCCCGCCGAGTAATCGTGACCCACGACCAGATCCACCGGTACGAGCTGCCACCGGCCGAGGGAAAGCATGGTGACCCGCGCTGGCCCGGCTTCGCTCGCTGCCACGCCTTCGACCCGCCTGGTGCAGTGGGAGGTGGAGGCACTGGAGCCGGCTGAACTCCGGTGCCTGGTCCTCGCTGCCGTCACCCCGTACATCGACATCCGCCAAGACTCAGGCGCATGGTGGATCTGAGGTCGATTGCTCTGGGTGGTCGTCCCTAACCACGCCCCCGTGCGCGGAGAGCCGACCCGAAAGCGGTCAGGGGCCGGTGAGGATGTCGTGTCCGCCGATGCGTTTCCAGACGATGTGCTGCTTACCGGGGACTATCGGTGGGCCGTATGCCCAGGTGGCGCGTCCTGCTGGGCCGGTGCCCATGGACCAGGAGAGCCCGCACACGCCCGGCGCGGTCCCCCCGGCAGGCGCGCCGCCCGCAGCAGCCTGGACCTCACCGTGGTCCGGGGGCTGGCTGCTGAGCGGATTCGGTGGTGGATCCGAACTGTCCGCGTGCTTGTGGTTGGTCTGCTGAGGTCGGATCCGCGGGGATTGGAGTGCGTTGTCCAGGGCGTCGCGGACGGTCCCGTCGAAGGGAGCAGGCTCAGAGTGTCCATAGCGTGGCACGGCGGTGCCTTGTGACTAGTTGAGGTGGTTGTCATCTGCTTGCGGTAACTGTCATGCGGAGACCGGGGGTTTGCGAAGATCACCGCATGGCCAGGTTTCATCTGGCCGGCGCACGCGCCCGGCAACTGCGAGAGACGAGAGCGACGATGACTGAGGCCAGTACCCCCCGCCACCCCGAGGTCCTGTGGGCCCAGCGCAGCAGCGATACGCGTCCTGAGATGAACGTAGTGTTCCTGACCGTCAATGTCCCGGACGTACAGGAGGACACCCTCAAGGTGGAGCTGACCGGGACCACGCTGACGTTCAGCGCCACCGCTGGGGATCCCGGCAAGAACATCGCCGTGAGCGACTACGCGTTCTCTCTGGAGTTCCACGACCGCATCGTGCCGGACCTGTCGACGAGGAAGATATCCAGCCGCAGCGTCTACTTCGTCCTGCGGAAGGCGGAGGAGCGGCTGGAGTACTGGCCTCGGCTGCAGAAGAACAAGGAGAGCAACTCGTACATCAAGACTGACTTTTCGAAGTGGGTGGACCAGGGCAAGGTCGAGGGCGAGGGCACGGACGATGACATGGACCCCATGGCCGGCATCGGGCTGGCGGGTGAGGGCATACCGCCGTTGGGCGGGACCGGGGGCCCGGACCACCTCTGAGGCGCCGGACCGCCTGACCCGCGCTCTCCACGCGATGCCGTGCTGTGGTGCCACCGGCAACGGGTGAGTCCACAGCGCGGGATCGCACATAGGTCGCAGGCCGTCCGGCATCTCAGGCAGCGGGAACGAGTACCGGCCGAGCAGGTTCACGTGGTGGCGGACGACTGGTCTTCCACGTCGTCGTCGCCGCCCTCGTCGAGTTCATCCGCGGGCAGATTGTCTCCGGCACCCGCGTGGGCCTGGCCGCCGCGCGCCTGCGGCAACGTCCAGCGGCCAGGCCCAGCGTCGTCAACGCGGACATCATCCGGGGCCGCCCGCGTCATGCTCCCCAATCCCGAGCACACGATCACCTCGATCGCCACGTTTCTCGGCGTCAGCCCCGGCACCCTCTACAACCACATCCCCGACCTGTGCGAATTGCGGAGACCAGTCGCATCCTCGCCCAACTCGAAGCAGGCACGCGGTAGTCCCTGCCCGCCTCAAGATCACTCTCGGCGCTGACCGCTGCCCCGCAACTACTCAAGGGCGAAGGCGGTGGTCACCCGTTTCGTGGCCTTCACCGCGCCGGCCCGGGGGTAGGACCCTTCGCGGCGGGGCCGAGGGCGGTCCGCGCGAGGTGAAGGGGACCGGCATGGCTGAGGGACCCGACCGCGTCCCCGGCCGTCACCGCGCTCCAGGACACCTTCTGGTCGGGGCGCGCTGCCCGCGTCCACGTCATCCTCGACGGGCGCACCACAGCCGGTGGCCTCGGAGCTCAGGTCCGCGACCTGTTCGTCACGGTGATCCTGCCCCGGTTCACCGCCGACACCTGGCGCAGGCTCGCCCCCGCAGCAGAGCACGTACCAGGGCCGATTCCACGTCATCCAGCACGACGGCGCTCACGAGACGCAGGCGATCGTCATGACCGATGCCGACGTCGTCAACTGGCTCACCGACCCCACGGACCACCAGAACTGACACCCGGCCGGACATGCCACCGGGCCCCTGGGGCATCACGCCCCGGGGCCCGGTGTCAGGTGTCATCTGTGGACTCGGCGTGATGATTGTCCCCGCGCGGTGTGTCAGTAGGTGATGATCACGGCTCCGTTGCCGCCGTTCTTCCCGGCGGTCCCGTCTCCACCGTCGTCGCCGTCCGCACCTTCCGCGCCGGAGACGTCGGCTCCCCGGCCGCCGTCGCCACCGGCCCCGCTGTTACCGCCGTCGCCCCCGCGGCCGTAGCCGTGATTGTCGGGGGTCCGGCCACCCGTGCCGCCTGCTCCGCCCTTGCCGCCGAGCTCGCCGATACCGGCTTCGGCGTCGCCGGCCTTGCCGGCGGAACCCGCACCGCCGCTCTTGCCGTGGGCGACATGTGCCTTCCCGGGAAGGGGAGGAGTGCCCGTGCAGGACAGGTCCAGTCCGGCGTAGCCGGCTCCACCGCCGGAGCCGCTCACACTTCCGCCGGCTCCGTGGCCTCCGCCGATCCCGAGGGCTTTGCCCCCGCCGCCCCACTCGCCCCCGCCCGCGGCGCCCACCGCGCCCTCGGCCCCGGACCCGCCCGATGCGATGGACCTGGGGGAGAGGACGGGCCCGGTTCCGGGGCCCACGGTGGGACCGCCCCCGGCGAGATCGACGACGGTGTCCCCGCCTGTGCCACCGTCAGCGGTGCGGGTCTTGGCGTCGGTGCCGCTGTTGCCGCCGCTTCCGGAGAGCAGACCGTATTCGCCGCCCTTACCGCCCGGGGTGCCGGCAGTGCCCGCGGTACCGGCACCGCCCTTGCCGACGGCGATCCGCAGCGGCATGCCGGGGTGAACCGGAACGGTGCAGGTGATGTGGACACCGGCGCCACCGCCTCCACCGGCAGCGCCGCTGCCTCCGCCTCCACCGGTACCACCGTGGCCCAGGCCGGTGGCGTCCTGGCCGCCGGCTCCGCCGCCACCGCCGCCGCCCGCGCCGCCGGTGCCTCCGGATCCGCCGCCACCGGCACCCCACAGGTCGATAGTCAGGGTGGAGACGCCGTTGGGCACCGTCCACTGCTGGACACTTCCCGGCGTGGTGAAGGTGGCGGTGCCATGTTGCGGAGCGGCCTGGGCGCCCGGTCCCAGCGCCAGTGAGGCGGCGAACGGGACGACGGCAGCGACCAGGACCAGCTTGCGGTTGAGCATGAGACTCCTTCTCAGTCGATCAACCCGGGGACCCTATGCACCAGCGCGATCACGGAACGCGGCGAACGGGTACAAGCAGGTCACATCCCGCGGATAAACCACCCGCAGGCAGGACAGCCGCCCCTGCGGCATGGACGGCTTGTGCGCCACACACTGCCGGGCGTCACCGGCCCGGAACCGATCCGCGAAGACCTTGGCTGGGTGGAGTGGCGGGGCACAGGCGCGCACCACTGGAACGCTGCCTGACCGTCCGTGCGCGCTGCGGCCCATGGCGGTAGGGCGGGATTCTCCGTCCGCGGGCTCGGGCCGCCAGCGCGCCGCCGCCCGGTATGGCCTCCGTTCCGACTCCGGTTCGCCCGTGCGGGCGGCTTGGACCGGCCAACGGACCGGCTCCACCGGGGTGGTGAGGAAACGGAATAGCACCCCCGCACTGCGGCTGCGTTCCCGCCGCCGGCGTGGGCGGGTGGCCGGATTGGTGTTCTGGGCAGCATCCGGGCGGGGTCCCTACCGTGTGGCGGGCATCGTCTGCGTCTGGCCCGGGCGGGGACCGGGGACTGTCCCGCCTCCGGTGGGCGGGACCGTAGGGAAGTTGGGGAGAGTACATGGCACAGTTCCGCGACAGCAACGAGACGCACCAGGCCCCGGACGGCGAGCTGTACATCGCGCTGGCGTCCCGGCCCAGGCTGGTGTGGGACATGCCGTGCACGTCCACCGCACCCGGCACCGCCCCGATCATCCATACCCGCAACAACGGCGCGCACCAGCGGTGGCGCTTCGAAGTCGACCATCACGGAACCAAGTACACGTTCTTCCGCATCTTCAACGTCCGCAGCGGCCTGGCCCTGGCCGTCCAGCCGGACGGCACGATCGCCCAGCAGCCCCGCGCGGAGTACCAGCAGCCGCAGGGCGCCGGCAGTTGTGGGCCATGGGCTTCCCCGGTTTCGCCGGCAGCACCTTCGGCCCGGCCAGGCCCGCCCAGCCGCACCCCACCGGCTCGACCGGCACCCGCCTGCGCATCCTCGAACATGAACCCGTCGACGCCATCCCCGCCGCATCCGGCACCCTGATAGCCCTCAGCCCGTCGCCATCCTTCGAGCCCGGCTGGACTTTCATCGCCGCGACCTGAACCCGGTTCCTTCTCCACGCTCCGGCCACGGTGAGAGTGGGCAGCAGGGTGGCAGATCGTGCACCGGGCCGGTCTCGTGTTCGCCGCCGGCTGCGCAACGTGTTCCCGCGTCCGACCTCCGAGCCACCTGCCGTCGAAGCCGCTCCCCGCCGCCCGTCGCGGCGGGCCTCTCACACCAACCCGGCTCCTCTCACCGGCTTGCGCATCTTCGCGGTGACACTAGGCGGAGCCGGGTACAAACCCGGTACCAAGACCGCTCGGACGGAGCCCACCTTCCGCGACACTGACCGCGCCCGGAACCTTCTGGCCGCCGCCTCTTGGCCGCCTCCGGCTGCCGCGCCGTGGGCCGGGGGACGGGATCATGCTCTGGTGCGGCGGGACGGGAGCACTGCCCCGGATGCCGTGTCCGTGGAAATCGGTACGGCCGGCCCCGTTGACCGAGCCGGTCCGGGTGCACTCGGCCCCGGTCGCACCCGGGCCGGCTCAGTCGATGACAGTGGAGAGCGCACCTGCCCGAGCAGAGGCGCCGAGTGAGATGTCGCAGTCGAGGGTCCAGCAGTTGTAGCTCGCGTGGATGGTCAGACCGGACTGGTTGAGGTTGCTCCGGGGCGCCGAGGTGCAGACTTCGCCGGTGGCGCAACCGCTGACAGAGGCCCATGCCGCGGCCTCGGCCGTGGTGATCACACCGGTGAGGAGAGCGGCGGCCGCGGTCGTCAGGACCACGGCGCGACGGACCGCCGGCATCCGGGGCGGAGAGGTCATCACAGCGGAAACTCCTTGGCAGCGAGGCCGGACAGGGGAGACGGTCCTCATCACGGCGGGCGGCTCGCGTCCTGCGCCGAGTTGGGGTGAGGCATGCTGGGCGGTGCTCGTGCGGGGCCGTGGCGCGGAACGCCTCTTCCGGATCCCAAACCGGGTGTACGGCCAAGGCCCGCCAAGGCACCGCACACCACGATCGCCCTCGCGGGGACCGGCGCCTTCGGTGCTGCCGGCGGGTGACGGTGTCGCCCGTCGGCG
The DNA here is from genome assembly GCF_036226685.1 of Streptomyces sp. NBC_00690. Lineage (NCBI taxonomy): Bacteria > Bacillati > Actinomycetota > Actinomycetes > Kitasatosporales > Streptomycetaceae > Streptomyces > Streptomyces sp. NBC_00690. The sequence continues at coordinate 139,522 of NZ_CP109009.1, read as the reverse complement.
GTGCGCGGCGCGGGTCCCGGCACGGGCAAGGGGATCGGCTGGGTCAGCTGCCGTGGATCAGGGTCAGGATGTCTTTCGTCGATGGCGATGATGTCGTCGATGATCATGGGAGTGAGTTCTCTCTTGTGAGGGGTGACGGGAACGGGCGTGGCACCTTGGCGCGGGCCCTTGTACGGAGGTGGAGGGCGCTGGTCGCGTGATGCCCAGTAGTGGTCCGCATCGTCGGCCTCAGCCGGCGGTGAGCGCGTTGACGAGCGGTCCGACGAGCGGTCCGAGGGCATCGATCACGGTGATGAGCTGGTCGACCCAGTTCATAAACTGTCCTGCCTTTCCGAACTCTGGTGATATGGAGGGACAGTCTGCTCATCACCCCGGTTCGGCGGGTCTGTTGTGCGGTTCAAACCACCCGCACGGGCGATCCTGGGGGTGGAGGAGGTGGATCCAGCTGCGGGAGCCGGTATCGGCCGGGTCCGGCAGGCGGTGAACTCTGTCTTCGAACCGCAGGCGGGCTCTCCCGCTCGGGCGCTCGCTCGCCGCGTTCACCCACGGGTGGGGTTTGGACAGGGAACGACCGACCCGGCCCCACTGCGGCGAGATGCTGCCTCTACCCGTAGGACTGTCACACAAGAGAGGACTGGACGCTATGACCACCATGAACTGGGTGGACGACGTCATCGCCGTCATCGAGCACCTGCTACCCGTCATCGTGCCCATCGTCACCAGCCTTGCCTGATGACCACTGAGCCGCTTTCGGCCCGAAGCTCACGCAGGCCGGCAGAGGCAGGGCACCTCAGGCACGACCGCAGGCCCTCCTGAACTCCGGCCCGCCACCCGGCAGGCCACTCACCGCGGCCGCCCGGCCCGGGGCGGTACGGGGAACCGGCTGCCACCCTCGTACCGTCCCGGTTCCGGACCGTCCCCGCGCCCTTTCTGCTGGAAGGTCCCTCATGCGCAAGCGTCTTCTCGCGACCCTGCATCGGGCTGGCTCTGACCCTGTCCGCCGCCCTGGCCCAGGCCGCTCCTGCACCCGGTACCTACACGGTGACCGTGGCGCACTCGGGCAAGTGCCTGGACATCGCCAACGCCTCCGCGGCCAACGGGGCGGTGCTGGTGCAGAACACCTGCAACGGCAGCCCCTCCCAGCGCTTCACCGTCGGCAAGTACGCCAACGCCGACACCAATTTCATCCGGACATTCGCCGGGAAGTGCCTTACCCGCGACCCCTGGTCCGAGACGGCGGTGTCCGTGACCCAGTGGGGCTGTATCCACAACCACAGCCAGCAGTTGCAGTTCACGGCCTACCACCCCTGGCAGGGCGAGGCCATCAACACCCTCGACTGGAAGGGCAACCCCGACTCTGCTTCCACGTACACAACGCCGCCACCGGCGACGGCACCGACATCCTGACCCAACCCTGCAACACCCCCGGCTCAGGGGGACGCAACGACACCTTCCTCTTCCACCCCGCCTGGCCGTACCGGTGACCGGAACGCCACACTCCCGGCCATCGGTGCAGCCGGACTCACCGCGCGTGCCGTGTAGGGGGAGGCGCCGTCCGGTGCGATGGTTTCGCCGATGATCCGCGTGGACGGCGGGCCAGACAGCAACTGCCCGGAGGGCGACCGCTCCGTGAGCACCGCCGGATCTGCGGGCACTGTTCCGGCGGATGCCGGCCCCATCCCGCGGTCAGGGCACCCGCGATGACCATCCCCGAGACTGCTGCCCGCACCACTGATCCGGTCAGTGGCCCGAACCTGTTGATCACCCGTCGCATGTACCCGCCCGATCCTCCGCCCGGCTCCGACCTGGACAGAGCCGCATACGCAAAAGCCTGCCCAGCCGCAGGCCCGGTCCGAGGGCGTAACAGGCTGCCGCGCACGAATGACGCGCGCGCGGGGCGCACTCGCCTCGGAGCCCGCGGGGAACAGGAGAGGGGCAGAGACGCGGCGGCCCTCTGGCCGGGGCAGGACAAACGCTGGACCGAGTGGTCGGCGTCGTGCGGGCGGACCACGAGCGAGGAGATCGTGTCATCGAGGCCGTCGCCGACGTACGGAGTGTCCGTGGTGAAGGCGTCGGCTTTGCCGCCGAAGTCGTCCTCCCCTCAGCTGACGGCCGCCTGCCGTACCTCTCAAGGGCACCACCCGCTGCGCCCGGAACCGTGCCCGCCTCGTACGAGCCCTCAACACGCTGCTGGACCGCCCTATCGAACCCTCCCCGGCTGCCATGTAGTTCACGGCGTGGGGGAGTGCATGGGGCACCCAGTAGCGGGCGACGTGCGGTGTCCCCGCACGGGCGGGTCGGTGGGCTGAAAGAGGTCCGGGGCAGGCGATGCGCGGCACAGTGCGCCCGGCGAACTCCTCGATCGAGGATCGGGTCTCATATGGTGTTGCCGGCTTTGCGCCGGGTTTCTGGGAAGTGCCGCCGGGCGGCTGCTGGTGCGCTGGCCGCGACCTGGTCCCGCCGGGTTCTGTCGGCGGGACCGGCCGGTTCACTTCGTGTGCAGGGGGGGCAGGAGCGCGTCGAGGGCGGCACACTGGGGCGGTTGCCTGGTGGCTGGGTATGCCAGGCTGTCGGCCGTGCTCGCCCTCGGCACCGGCGCCTGGGATGGGACTCCTTCCCCGGTGGCTCGGAGGCTGGGTGAGGCGTCCGTCGGATAGCCATCAGGGACACCGGACTCCCGCACACCGATCCGCCCGCACACCGCGAGGAGACTCCATGACCGTATCCGACCGCTACCGCACCGCGTGGGAAGGCTTCTGGGAGCAGAGTTCCGGCGAGCAGGGCGAACCCTTCTGGGACGCGGATCCGGCCCTGACAGCGCGGCGCGACGTCGAGCACCTCACCCCGTACGCCGACCACTGCCTGCCGGTCGCCGACCTCGGGTGCGGCAACGGCACCCAGACCCGCTTTCTCGCCACCTGCTTCACCCTCGCCGTTGGCGTCGACCTCTCCGCCGCCGCCATCGCCCACGCCCGCCGGACCGATCCGAGCGGAGCCGCGACGTACGAGCAGCTCAACCTCGCCGACCCGATGCAGACCGGCGCGCTGCACGAGCGCCTCGGCGACACCAACATCTACATGCGCGCCGTACTGCACCAGAGCGACCCCGAGGACCGCCCCGCGGTAGCCGCCGCCGTCGCCCAGCTTGTCGGCGCGCACGGTAGGGCCCTGATCCTGGAGCCGACCGGTCAGGCCAAGGCGGTCATCGCCGCCGTCGCTGCTCAGCCCGGCGGCCCCTCCCTCAAACTGCGCCGTGTCAAGGAACACGACCTGCGCCCCGGCGAAGTCGCTGAGGGCGAAGTCGCCGCCCTGCTGCGGGCAGCGGGGCTCACCGTCCTCGGCGAGGGCGCCACTGCCCTCGCCATGAGCGAGACCCGCCCGGACGGCTCACCGGTCGAGCTCCCCGCCCGCTGGTTCGTCGCCGGCTGCCTCTGACCTGGATGCTGAGGACCACTGACCTGCGACGTCCCATGTTCGCTGTCACAAAGTGGCGTTGTCCCAATTTCGCTGACGCCCGTCCCTGCTTCGCCGACACAGGTCGACTGGGCCTGTGTCGGCTGCAACACACTGGTGCGACGGCCCCTCGCGTCGCACGCCTGACCTACAGAAACCGGGCGCATCGGAGATCTGGCCGAGTGCGTTGCAGCTCAGGAACGAGCAGCACGAGGCCCCGGGCGTTTGCTGCCCGGGGCCTGGCGGTGCACTTCGCTTGACCGTCGGGTTCAACGACCGGCTGCGGGCGGTGTCACGCCCATTCGCTCCTGCTCCCGGAGAACGGTCCGCTGGTGGTCGGTGAGCCGCTCCAGCCGCTGCTTGGTGATGGTGGCGAACGCACCGAGCTGCTGACTCTTGCTTCGTTGCCCGGGTGGATTCTCGCTGGGATGCCTGAGTGGTAGGGGGTGAATCTCCTGGTGGCAGAGCACGATTTACGCGCCGCGGTAGCGCGCTTGCTGAGAAATCTGCGTACTGCCTCGTGAAAAAAGCCTGTTCAGCGACGCGGGAATCCCCGCCGTACGGCCCCTCGTCCGGGCCTTGCGGGCTGCCTCGCTACCGCGCCCACTCCATCCCGAGCTCGGCGGGTGCGGCGAGCTGTGCCCGGTCGGGTTTGTCGCGGCATGGCTGTCTCCCCGCGGGAAGTGGGAGACAGCCTCTCACTGTTCCGATGGATGCAGGATGTCGCTGTGTGGGGTTATTCGGCCGGCAGTCTGGTCATCCAGCCGTTGATGGCGAAGCGGCTGTCCTCGTGTTGCTTGCTCGGGCAGCTCACCGGCCGCACCTCGTGCCAGGCCGAGGGCCGGAAGAACACAATGCTGTCGTGCTGGGGTTCGTAGTCCCGCCAGGTGCGGCTTTCCCAGGTCGCTTTCCCTTCGCTGCTCACCGGAAGGGAGATGTCGTACACCCGCAAGTCACCACCCTGGAAAGGCCGGGGCGACCGGTTGAGGTAGTACACGAAAGTCAGCACACGATCCGGTTGAAAGTCATGTGTGCAGTCCTGATGCGGGCCGTAGAAGTCGCCGTCGTTGTGTACGTTCAGACCGTAGAGGGGAACCGTGTTCTCACAGGAGAGGCCGAGCGTGTGCTCGACCACCTCCCTTACCTCCTCGATCGCCGACAGCAATTCCGCCGCCTCGAAACTGTGGTTGGTCCGTGAACGGCGAATGCGGGTGTCCACGTCCCGGGTGCTGCGCACCGTCGAGGGTTGAAGGCTGCCGACACCCAGAGCCGTGACGCGATCGAGCAGGGTCTGGGATACCTCCGGGCCGAGGAAGTCGGTGATCCGGCACACGGTCACGGGTAGCCGCCACAGAGCATCCCCGCACACGGGCGACCGGTCCGCTGCCGGTTCTGTCTTCTGCGCCACGATGTCTGCCTTCTTCATGATGTCCTGAGTCGTCATCGATTCCCGCCTCGCCGAGGTTCACTTCCGGAAATTCCAGCTTGCAGGACCCGCCATGTGCCGCATCCGATTTCCCCGCCCAGCGTCGTCGCAATTACTCCAGAAAGACCAGCCTTCAGCTCAGGTGAGCGAATTGAGGCGTGCCGCAACGACCGTCTGCAGTTGCTGGGATATCAACATCAATGCGGTTCGCTGCGGACCGCTCTCCACCGAGGAGGAATCGATTTGATTTACAAGGCTGCCGCTGTAGCGGCCGCCATGGGCGGCCTCGTACTGGCCGACGCGAACTGGGCCGTTGCCGACACTGGGGAGTACAGCTCTCACCAGATTGACAGCAGCGTAGTTCGTTCCATGGCAGAGAAGGGCATCGAGTCTGCCGCCGCCGAAGCCGACGGCGCACCCGGGGCACGCAACTCCGACTTCCTCCGCAGCCTGGTCTCCTCCTGGGGAGCCGGGCAGGAGTTTCCCAAGCCGCCACCCAAGCCATGCCAGTCGTGCCCGCCCGGTCCCGCTGGCCCGCCGGGAGCTGATGGTGCGCCGGGTCCGGCTGGTCCGGCGGGAACCAATGGCCTTGATGGTGCGCCGGGTCCGGCTGGTCCGGCTGGTCCGGCGGGAACCAATGGCCTTGATGGTGCGCCGGGTCCGGCTGGTCCGGCTGGTCCGCCTGGAGCCAACGGTCTCGACGGTGAAATCGGCCCGACTGGCCCGACCGGCCCGCCTGGAGCTAACGGTCTTGATGGTGCGCAGGGTCCCGCTGGCCCGACCGGCCCGCCTGGTCCGGTCGGCGACTCTGGTCCGCCTGGAGCCAACGGCCTTGACGGTGAAATCGGCCCGACTGGCCCGACTGGCCCGACCGGCCCGCCTGGACCTCCCGGACCTCCCGGACCTCCTGGACTGTAGAGGGGCGAACACCGCAGTAGAGCCCGGGGCTTGACACGCACAACGCGTATCAGGCCCCGTTGGGCTGACTCTCGCTTCGTCGCCCAGGTAAATTCTCACTGAGATGTCCGACCGGTAGGGAGATGAATCTCCTGGTGGCAGGACATGGGCTACGTATAGCGGCAGCACACTTGATGAGAAGTCTGCGTGCTGGCTCGTGAGAGAGGCGTGTTCAGCGTCGCGGGGATCCTCCCAGACCCACGCCCTCTCACCCGCACCCTGCTGCTGCCGTCGTAACGGACACCCTCGACGGTCTGCTGGAGCTGGAGGTCCTGCTGCTCCTGACGCGCCAGATTGCGTGACCAAGATTTGAAGTCGCAGTTCCCTGACGAACTCGGTGGGGATCTGGCCCTGTTCACCCGAGCCGAGATTGGTTGACCGGAGGTTTCCACCCATGTTGATCACGACTACTGCGCTGATGGGCATGCCGTACAAGCTGGACCTGACGCCGACCGCGACGAAGGCCCTCTCGGTGATGGTCGATCGCTCGGAGTCGGGCGGCGAGGTGCACATGAACCAGGCTGAGATCGACGACATCCTTCAGGTGGGTCCTTCGTCGATGAGCAGGGCGATGGGTTTGCTGGTGCAGCGGGGCTTGGTCCTTCGATCAGGGAAGGGGCGTGGGCACAGCTACGCGCTGAACCCGGCCATCGCTGGTTACACCAGCGCGGATGAACTCACCGCTGAGATGAGCCATCAACTGGCGCAGGGTGGGCCGCCGCCCATCTTGATTCCCAAGTACCAGGTCGAGCCCCCCAAGCCCGGTACCGGTGGATTGCATGCCGTCGCGTAGCACTCGGCACCACGCAGCAATGCCTCAGCGGAAGAAGACTGCTGGGGCCTTGCTGCACCTGTTCGCAAAGACGTGAGATCAGGCATGTCCGCAGGCAAGTTCGTAAACACCGGATTCGAACCTGACCATGGGCACGGCATGCGGCCCGGGGCTCTGCTAGGTGCCGTCGGGTGCTGGGAGTTGCATTTGTCTGGCACGTGAGACCCAGTGGATTCGCTGCCGCGGTGGCAGCAAGGTGTGCTCCAGGGTGCGCAGCCCCGAGCCTTCGGATATGTGCCAGGGTGCGATCATCCATAGTCCGTCATGGTCGGGTACGGGTACGACTGGACAGCCTGTCAGGGTCAGGTCCCAGCGATCCGTGCTGCCGTTGTCGCGGTCGTCTGCCACCATCACCGTGCCGAGCACCTTGTGGGGCAGTTCCTCGTTGGCTTCCCTCGCTAGGAAGTTCTCCGAGAGTTGCTTGATGGTGAAATCACGTTGCAGGTAGACCTCTGGACTACTGTCGCTGGGTTCGATGACCATGACGCCGGCGGCGCTGGGGCGGGTGTTGTCGTCGACGATGACCAGGTCGCCCTCGAAGCGAGCTTCCAGGCGCCGGTCGCTGAGGTTCTCCAGCACTACTGATCTTTTCGTAAGTTCGGTGGGTGTGGTGGGTGGATGGTCAGGCCAGTGTGGGCGAGGAATGACCATGGCAATTGTGGGTTGTGGTTGATGCGGCGGATGCCTTGCTCGGTGGCATCGGCGACATCGGCCAGGTGGTCGCCGGCGAGGTTGGCGAGTTCACGCTTCTTGAGCGAGGACCACAACAACTCCACCGGGTTCAGCTCGGGAGCGTAGGCGGGCAGTCGCTCCAGGGTGAGCCAGTCCTGCTCGGCGACCCAGGCCCGCATCGCCCGGCTCCAATGGGCGGACAGGCCGTCCCAGACCAGGACCACCCGCTCACCACGGTAGAACACCTTCATCTGTTCCAGAACCTCGATGAGGGCCGTGGTGTCGTAGCTGCCGGGCTTGAGGTGGAAGCACAGGCGCGCCCCTCGACCGGGGTCGGTGGCGTGGTAGCCCAGGGCCCCGGCCATCGACGCGCGCTTCCAGTTCAGCCGGTGCCGCAGGAGCGGAGTCCGCCCTCGGGGCGAGTAGGTTCGGCGGATCTGAGGGAGTAGGGAGACTCCTGATTCGTCGAGGAAGACGATCCAGGCACGTGTGTTCACGGCCCCTTTTTGATGCGCGGCCACTCGTGCGCGATCCAGCGGGCGATCTCAGACTCGTCCCGCTCGACAGCCCGACGCTCGGGCCGCTGCAGACTCCATCCGAGCCGGCCGGTCAGCAGCCGCCACACCGACGCCCTCGACAGCACCACCCCCGTCACCCGTTCCACAACCACGCCGACTCGTTCCAGGGTCCACAGATCGGCCTCGAAACCATGAGCCCGGGCACCTTGCTCCAGCGCGGCCCGGACCATCTCGACCTGAGTGTCATCCAGCTTGGGCGGGCGTCCGGTGGCTGCCCGTCTCCGCAGGGCCGAAGCACCGCCTTGCTCCCACACCCGCCGCCAACGCCGCACACTCTCAGCACACACCCCCACCGCCCGCGCGATCTCCGCATTCGAGACACCGCCCTCGAACAACTCGACTGCCCGAACACGACGAGCCTCCGCCAACTGAGGCCGCGACAAAGGAGGAAGGGAGGAGCCGGCAACCGAAGGGGCAGGTTGATACGCCACCCCAACAGCCTCCCACCCACACCGCCACCACACCCACCGAACTTACGAAAAGATCAGTAGAACCTGTTGCAAAACGAGACGGTTGCTTCCATCCTGTTCCGCAGGGAAGTGCCACTTATGGCCCACCGGCCACGTATTGCACGGCATCCCGCTGCTGTTCCAGGCCAAAGGTTCCCACGGAGGAGTCCTCAGCTTGAGATGGATGCTCGGGGCCTGAGAGTCGAGCCGGCTGCGTATCGCGTCTGCGGTCATGAGCTGGCTGACTTTCAGCGAGGCCCGTGTGAGGTATCCCTGCCACGCAAGGACACCGAACGCCGCTGTGCTGCCGATCGAGCTGAGGGCGACCCAGAAGGTGTCTGACATGGCGGTGATTCTGGTCTATAGGCGCCGATGATCGGACCAAACGCTGAATCTGGGGGAGATGCCGCTGGGCGGAATCCCATGGCCGCCCCAGCCTGAAAGGGGTGCACAGCAAAGCGGTACTCATCGCTGCGAAGCCTGCGCATTGGTGATCATATAGTAGCAGTGCGTGATATTTGTTCGGCTCGTGGATGCACGAACGGTGCATCCCGAGCGCTCTATAGTTCGAGAGCGCAGTCTCTCCGGCGCCGGTCCGGTCTGGTCGGCGCTGTTGGTCTATAAGCGAGGGAGATCTCAGATCCGTGAGCGATTACGTCGTAGGCGGCTGGGACTGGGCCGTGCTGCTGGTCCTGGGGAGGGTGTTCGGTGCCGACGCCTTCGCCTTGCTGCGGTGGCTCGCCGCGGCCGGGGTACGGCTGGGGACAGCCGAACTTGCCCGGGAGGACGGGGCTCAGTGACCGAGGAAATCCCTCAATTCTCCGGCCACGTCGCTGCTCTTCCTGCTCTTCCTGGCCTTCCGTCCGACTTCCGGGCCTTTCATCAGCTGTACCGGGCTCCCTACGTGCGGTGGGCGGAGCTGTTTCTCGGTTCGTGGGCTGATGCCGAAGAGGCCGTCGACCTCGCCTTCGAGCAACTCGCTCTCGACTGGCTTCAGGTGCTTAGCCAGCCGGTTCCGCAGGCGTATGCGTAGCGCGTGGTGAAGAACAGGACGATCAACATTGCGCGGGCGCGGGACCGGCGCCCCACCGTCATGGACACCGCGGCGTTCGAGACACGCGATCTGCACGCGGCCTCCGATCCGATCGCCGAGCTAGTACTCCAGTTGCAGTTCGCTATCGCTGCTGGTCAGAGCCGTGTTCTTGAGTCTACTCGGCTGACGTTCCGTCAGGTTGCGGGAGTTCGTGACCTCGCGTGCGGCAGGCAGTTGTGCCTATCGTGAAAGACGATGTGCAGCCTGATGTCTGGTCCGCGGAGTTGGAAGAAGTACTCGTGGGGGTCGGCCACCGGTTCGGTCGGGTGGATCTGCGGCGGCGGATGCGCGCCTATGTGCATGGCCTGATCGGCCCGGTGGGCCGCAAGAACAGCTGGCAGCTGGCCGAACATGCCGGTTTCCGCACTCCCGCAGGTTTGCAGCACCTGTTGAGCCGGGCCTGCTGGGATCCCGACGAGGTACGCGATGACCTGCAGGAATACGTCGCCGAGAGACTCGGGGACCCCGCTGGAGTACTGATCGTCGACGACACGGGGTGTGCGCCACGAGGCGCTGAGGAATCGAGCGGGAGGGAGAACCCGCCGCTGGTCATCGCAGTGACCGGTTGAAGCTGGAGGCAGGCGGAGCCCTGGGTTGGGGGTGGAGCTGGAAGCGGCCTCGACAACGTAGGGGCGGACCGACACCACCAGACGGTTCGTGCCCGCAAGCGAAGACGGAATGGGTGCAAGGAAACTGAATCGGTGGTTGAAGCCCCGTGAGTCGTCAGCGGTCTGCCAAATCTGGTGGATGGATCGCGCCGCAGTGCTGGAGAGTGCTCTATCCGGTGGCCTCTCCTCTCCCGACGTCCTTAGCTCGTGGCACGTCGGGAGGCCCGGACCAATCCTGCGATATGCGGTCCGTGGCGATGCTGCCGGGGTAAAGCCGAGCACCGAAGCCGTCGCAAAGATTCTCAGTGAACGTGGGAAACGACCTGGCATCGCCCTCCCCGTCCGGCAGCCGGCCGGGCGGCGGGCAGGCGCAATGCCCGCTGATGACGCCAGGTCGTGGCGGAGTCGCCGTAGTACTCAGAGGCCGGGAAAGCCGGTCACACGGGAAAGGGCGACAGCGTGATAGCAGCAGGACTGCTGTCGGGGAGGAACGTTGTTGAATAATGACGTGCCGTCGACAACAACTTGGCCGGGCAGTATGACGGCCGAGCGACGGGTACTCGATCACCAGATCAAGCTGCATCGATGGGCAAGGAGCGAGCCGGATCGCCGGTTCGATGATGTATTCAACTTGATCTGTGACCGGGCCACATTATTGGTGGCCTGGGAACGGGTTTCCGGCAACCGGGGTGCCAGGACAGCGGGCGTGGATGGGGTCACTCGTTATCACGTCGAGGAACGTCATGGATTGATACCGTTCCTGGAGGAGCTTCGCTCTTCGCTCAAGGACGGGTCCTTCGCAGCGCTTCCGGTCAAGCAGGCGGTGATTCCCAAGAAAGACGGAAAGGTTCGATACTTGGGCATCCCGACTCTGCGCGACCGGGTGGCGCAGATGGCGCTCAAGCTGGTTCTGGAACCGATCTTCGAGGTCGATTTCTATCCGTCAAGTTACGGATATCGGCCTGGCCGTCGGGCTCAGGATGCCATCGCCGAGATCCACCACTTCACCAGCAAGCCGTCGAACTACGAGTGGGGCATCGAGGGCGACATCAAGGCTTGCTTCGACAACGTCGATCACCATGTCCTGATGGATCTGGTGGCCGAGCGTGTCAAGGACCGTAGGGTTCTGCGGTTGGTCAGCGCGTTTCTGCGGGCCGGAGTTGTCGAATTGCAGGGTGGGTTCGCGGAGTCCCTCACCGGAACTCCGCAAGGAGGAGTCGCGTCACCGCTGTTGGCCAACATCTATCTCTCCGTCCTGGACCGGCATTTCTCGCTGATCTGGGACACCGAGATGCCCCCGGCCTGGCGTCGGCAGAATCGGCGTCGCAAGGGGCTGCCAAACTTCCGGCTGGTGCGTTATGCCGATGACTTCGTGGTGCTTGTGCACGGCACGAGGGAAGAGGCGGAAGCGCTGAAGGCGGAGATCGGTGGGCTGCTGGCCAGAAGGCTGCGGATGACTCTTTCGGACGAGAAGACCCACATCACACACATCGATGACGGGTTCGTCTTCCTGGGCTTCCACATCCAGCGCAGGCTCTGGGGCGGCGGTCGTCGTGTTGTGCTCACCATTCCGTCCAAGCAGGCTTTGGCGTCGGTGATGCACAAGGTCAAGAAGTTGACGAGGCGCGGCATGACTTCGCTCTCGTTGGAGGAGGTGCTGCGGGCGGTCAACCCGGTCCTTCGTGGCTGGTCGGCCTATTTTCGCTACGGCGTCTCGAAGAAGACGTTCTCGTACCTCGGCTGGTACGCGTGGCGGAGAATGAATCTCTGGATTCGCCGCAAGCACCCCCGCATGACCTGGAAACAGATGCGACGCCGATATTTTCCGGCGGACAGCATCGCAGAGGGCGGGATCGTCCTCTACAACCCGGCGAAGATGAAGGTCGAACGCTACCGCTTCCGCGGAGCGCAGATCAGCACGCCTTACAACATCGACGAGGTCGATCCACGCGGGGCACGCTTCCGCCGGACCAGCCACGACGATGTGGCCTTCGTCGGCCAGGTCAGCGAATACCTCGCCTGATCCATCGGATCGCGTGGAGAGCCGGATGCTCGGCCAACGGGCACGTCCGGTTCGGCGGGCGGGGATGGGAAAGCCGACACCCGAAAAGGTGCACGGCGTCCCGTCCCCGACCCAACTCCTCAAGAAGGGCACGGTCTCGGCCGGAGTGCAGCGCCAATACTCCGGCACGGCGGGCCGCACGGAGAATTGCCAGATCGGGGTCTTCGCCGCCTACGCCTCACCCAAGGGCCGGGCCCTGGTGGACCGGGAGCTGTATCTGCCCAAGTCCTGGATGTCCGACCGGGATCGCTGCCGGGCAGCGAGGATCCCCGACGAACGGGAGTTCGCCACCAAGGGTGACCTGGCCAAGGCCATGGTGATGCGGGCACTGGCCTCACCGCTGCCCATCGCCTGGGTGACCGCGGACTCCGCCTACGGCCAGGAATGGCGGCTGCGCCGCATGCTGGAGGAGGCCGGCGTCGGATACGTCCTGGCCGTGCCGAAGTCCCAGCACGTCCACGCCCTGGGCCGCATCGACTTCGCCATCGCCCAGGCACCCGACGACGCCTGGGAACGCCACTCCTGCGGCAACGGCGCCAAAGGCCCGCGCGTCTATGACTGGGCCGCAGCCCAACTGCCCGCCATCGACGACTTCGACGGCGATCAGCCCACCTACCAACGCTGGGTCCTGGCCCGCCGCAGCCTGACCCGCCCGGACGAGATCGCCTACTACCTCGCCTACGCACCCAACGGCACCGCCGTCGCCGAGCTCGTGCGCATCGCCGGGACCCGCTGGGCGATCGAGGAAGCCTTCCAGGCCGCGAAGAACGAATGCGGCCTCGACCAGTACGAGGTCCGCCGGTATCCGGGCTGGTACCGGCACATCACCCTGGCCATGCTCGCCCACGCCTTCCTCGCCGCCATGGCATCAGCGGCAGCCGAAAAGGGGGCGGCAGAAACGGTTCCGGCACTCTTGCACCGCTCACCGTGGCAGAAATCCGGCGACTCATGGCAGTTGACCGTCCCTCACTGACGCACTTTCAGCGAGCAGGCCACGCGCTGAGCTGGTCCCGCTGGCGCCGCCGTCACCAAGCCATCGCCAGACGCTGCCACTACCGCCGCCGCACACGAGGTCACGAACTCCCGCAACCTGACGGGACGTCAGCCAAGTAGACTCAAGAACACGGCTCTGACCAGCAGTGATAGCGAACTGCAACTGGAGTACTAGACAGCTCCACCACACCGGAGGTCTTCGCCATGATCAAGACCCGACACTGTCAACAACGCTCGTGATCAATACAGCCAGGTCGTGTTCTAGGAAGCGGGTGACTCGTGGGCGGCGAGTTCTTCGGCCAATTCCATGCAGCGCAGGCGGGCCGGGGAGAAGTTGTAGGGCATCTTTCCTGTGGCTTCGAAGGCGCTCATGGACTCTTGCCCCCTGCCTGTGCTTTGGCTGACGTCGTCCTCCCTCTCATCAGCGGTTGCGGGGTGCAAGGTGTCCCAGGAGTCGAAGAGTGCGTCGTCGCTCTCCGCGAGGCCGGAATCCTCGATGACGGCGTGCAGCGCCATTTCGAAGGCGTGCCGTTCGGAAGCCACCCGGGCCACGCGGGGGTCATCGACAGCGATCGTGTCATCGAGTGCTTCCTCGGAGGCATCGATACGGTCGGAGTCCTCACGCAGCTCCGGGTGAGTGGCCAGGGCGACGAAACGGGTTGCCTGGACGGCCGCACCGAGCGGGCCGAAGATCCGCTCGGTGACCAGCAGGCTGTCCAGATCCGCCTGGCGCAGCGAGCCCTCGGGCAGGCTCGTGAGGCGGCTGGTGACGAAGGCGGAGAGCAGACCCATCCTGCTGCCCTCGGTACGCATGCGCTGCACGGCAGTCCGTTGCCGCCGCAGTTCTGCTTCCTGGGCGACGAGGGTTTCTTCCAGCCGTTCCAGCATGCTCGCGATGCCGTCGTCGCTGTCGGCACCGGCGGAAGCCGTGTCGGCGAAGGCGTCACGGATGTCGTCGAGGGCGATCCCGGCATCGGCCATCCTGCGGATCCACAGCAACCGGATCATGTCTTCGTAGCCGTAGCGGCGGCGGCCGTCGCCACCCCGCACGGGCTCGGGGAGCAGGCCGATCTCGTGGTAGTGACGGATCGCCCGCGGTGTGGTGCCGACGAAGGCCGCCGCGTCACCGATCTTGACCTGGCGCGGCGGGATGAAGGACGAATACATGAGCAGGGGCTCCTCAGTGGGGCGGGGCGTGAGTCCACCGGACCACATACCGCTACGGAAGGCGCAACCCGGCCACGCCGCCCGGCACCCGCGCCAGGAGAAGCACCCCTTCCCTGCGACCTCTGCCCTTCAGCCGATCAGAGCCTCGGTGATCTGACGGGTGGTCTGCGCGGCGACCCGCGGATTGACGGCGGCGTAGGAGGTGTAGGCGTTCAGGCCGGTGGCCAGGGCCCAGCCTCGGCCTCGGGTCCAGGTCGCGTCGTCGACACCGAGCGTGGCGCGGAAGGCGGTCCGGCTCCGGGCGGACATCAGGGTGAAGGCGATGGTCAGGTCGCAGGCCGGGTCGCCGATGCCGAGCCCGCCGAAGTCGATGACCGCGCTGAGGCGGCCGTCGACGGTCAGCAGGTTGCCGGTGTGCAAGTCGCCGTGGAACCAGACCGGCTGGCCAACCCATCCGGGGGCACTCAGCGCCGCATCCCACAGCTCGGTCAAGGCCGCGGCGTCGAATGCACCGTCGACCTCCGCGATAGCGGCCCGCGTCGCGCGGTCCCGGTCGGCCAGCGGCCGACCGGTGAGGTCCTCGCAAGCGCCCTCGACCGGGAAGTCGTCGGGAGCGAACGCTTGAAGAGCGGTGAGGAACTGCGCCAGTTGGACGGCGGCAAGGGAGGAGTCGGCCAGTGCCTCGACGGTCGCCACATCGCCGTCCAGCCAGCGGGACACCGCCCACGGCCACGGGTAGTCGAAGCTGGGCTCACCCACCCCCGCCAGTATCGGGATGGCCAACGGCAGATGCGGGGCGAGCCGGGGGAGCCACTCAGACTCCTTCACGGCCTGTCTGATGGCCCCCTCATGGCGGGGCAGCCGGACGGACAGTTCCTCGCCCAGCCGGTAGATCACATGGTCCGAACCGGCTGGGTCGAGCAGCTTGAGAGGCAGCTCGGCCCACTGCGGGAACTGCGTATCGACCAGGCGCCTGGCCAGCGCGGCATCAATCGCGGGGCGGGGGTCCGCGGCTCTCCCGGCTGCCAAGAGCAACTCCTGTGGTGGGCCCGCTCCATGCGGCGGGCAGTCGGAGCCATTGCAGCGCCTTGTGGACTCGTCTGTCGATCGGTTTCCCGACTGGCCGTCCGCTGCACGGGGGCGGAAAAGCCATCCCGCCCAGCGCGGCTCACTACTCGTGCGTGGTGTCCTTGTCGTGCAAGGTCTTCGATGCCCTCCGGGAAGTGAGGGCGGAGGCTGACAGCACCTTCCCCCAACTGTTGGGAGATGTGACGCAGGCGTACCACCACGGTTCATGGTGAAGCGGGTAGTGCACCAAGGTGCAGTTGCCCCGCGAGGTCAATCACCGAGCATGTCGACAAGGCGGATCACTAGCCCAAGAATCAGAGTAGCCGAACCTCTTCACCGGGCCCCGGCGGATTGCAGCCCGGACAAACGGCTGTCCCACCCTTCCAACTCCCTGGCCTGTCCGACCTGTCCGGCGGTCTGCGACCCCTGCGTGACCCAGGCACTCCTGACGAGGAATGACCGTGTGGGCATCTCTGCGCCCTGCTACTTCCCCCGATGGCGCTCGGCGGTGAGCAGGTCGTCCTGCGGCCCAGTCTGTGCCCTCACCACGCAGTGATCTATCGCTCCCGCTCCCACAGCTACCGCGAACTGCCCCTGCGCATGGCCGAGCTGGGTGGCATGTACCGCTCGGACCTCTCGGGCGTGCTCGGCGGGCTGACCCGGGTGCGTGCCATCCAGCTCAACGACGCGCACATCTTCTGCACCCTGGAACAGGTCGCCGGGGAGGCGCAGGCAGCGCTGGAGATGATCCGCCGGGCGTACGAGGCGCTCGGCATCACTCCGACCCGTTACCGGCTCTCACTCCCGGGGCCCGGTGGCAAGTACGTTGCCGCCCCTGAGAAGTGGCAACGGGCCACCGCCCTGCTGACTGACGTCCTCGACCGTTCCGGCCTGCCCTACGAGGCAGCCGAGGCAGAGGCCGCGTTCTACGGCCCCAAGATCGACGTCCAGGTCACCGACGGCGCTGGCCGGGAGTCCACCCTGTCCACTGTCCAGGTCGACTTCCACCAGCCCGAGCAGTTCGACCTGCACTACATCGGCGCGGACGGTGCCAAACACCGCCCCGTCATGGTCCACCGCAGCATCATCGGCAGTGTGGAGCGAGCCATGGCCCATCTCATCGAACAGCACGGTGGGGCCTTCCCCGGCTGGCTGGCCCCCACTCAGCTGGTGATCCTGCCGATCTCCGATACGGAACTGCCCAACGCCGAAGCCCTCGCCCGGCGATGTGCGAGCTCCGGGCTGCGTGCCGAGATTGCAGGACCGGACCGCGGCACCCTGGGCGCGCGTATCCGAGAGGCGCGACTGGTTCCCTACCAAGCCGTCATCGGCGCCAAGGAGGCCGCTGCGATCACGTTGCACTGCGCCTGCGTGACGGCCGCCGACTCGACCCACAGCCGGTCAATGATGCACTCACCCACGTCAGTGCTCTCATCGGGGCCCACAGCACCGACCTGTGGGCCGACCCCACCCCATAGCAGGCGTCGCGGTCAGCGCCTGCTGTCGCACGTTGAGACACAAGAAGCCGGAGAACGTCCGCAGCCACTTCAAGCCGTGGCCCGACGCCATCGCGGCGATCACCAGTCTCCTCGCCCCGGGCGAGTCCAGCCCGGTCCCACGACCGACGGCGTCAGCCGTCCACCAGGGACGACAAAGGCTCAGCGCCGGATTTCGTTCCGATGTTCCATCTGCCGCCAATTGCATCGGATGCGAACTCGCGACGGTTTGCGAACCGGCCCCGGCGATGGCGCCAACCGCGGTGTGAACCAATGGACTTGAGTGGCATTCCTGACGGTGACGATACCGGCCTCCGGGGTCCCGCTGCCACTCACGCAGGGGGCTGACCTGAGGCTTCTCCGGGGACTCGCACAGGATGCGGTTTTCTCGCATCTAATGCGAGTCACGGAGAGTGGTGAATCGGTGGGGTTCAACGGGTCGATACCAGGGGCGGCGAGGCTGCATCTGGTCGATGGCGTCGTGTTGCTGCGGCCGGAGGAACAGGTCTTCGCGGCGATGCTGACCGGCTTCGCCAACCAGCAGCTGGCCCGAAATCTGGCTCGGACGACCGTGGAGAGCCGGGAGAACACGGTCAAGGCGTTCGCCGCCTACGTGAATACCTACCCGTGGCACTGGACGCCGGCGATGGTCGACGAGTGGCTCGGCGACCTGGGCTCACTGCGTGGCCTGAAGCGCTCGACCATCCGCTCGTATTCCGAGGCGGTGCGGGCGTTCTGCCACTTCGTCACCGACCCTCTCTACGAGTGGACCGCGACCTGCGAGGAATGGTTCGGTACCCA
Source organism: Streptomyces sp. NBC_00690 (assembly GCF_036226685.1). Lineage (NCBI taxonomy): Bacteria > Bacillati > Actinomycetota > Actinomycetes > Kitasatosporales > Streptomycetaceae > Streptomyces > Streptomyces sp. NBC_00690. The sequence goes on along the minus strand of NZ_CP109009.1, from coordinate 121,867 downwards.
CCCGGTGCAGGTGGTGCACGAGTGGAACACCGCAGTGCACGTCCAGGACAACGAGGCGGACGCGAAGAAGCGCGCGTTCACCAAGGCCGAGCTGCACGCCTTCTTTGAACACTGCGACGACGAGGTCGCCCGCATCCGGACCTTCGGCCGCAAGGGCTGGCTGCCCGCCTTCCGCGACGCGACGCTGTTCAAGACCGCCTACGCCTACGGACTGCGGCGCAACGAGACGAGGATGCTCGACGCCGCCGACTTCGGCCGCAACCCGCACGGGGACGAGTTCGGCGAGTACGGCCGGTGCCAGGTCCGGTTCGGCAAGGCCAAGAAGGGCTCGCCGCCCAAACGCCGCGGGGTGCTGACCGTCTTCGACTGGACCCCGGACATCCTGGACGAGTGGTTCACCGAGGTCCGCCCGCTGTTCGGCACCGACAACAACCCGGCGGCCTGGCCCTCCGAACGGGGCCTGCGCATCGGCTGCCAGCGGCTCAACTCCCGCTTCATCGCCTACCGCAAGGCCCTGGGTCTGGACGACGGACTCGACTTCCACTCCTTCCGCAGGTCCTACGTCACCCACCTGATCGAGGACGGCTGGGACCCGCGCTTCGTCCAGGAACAAGTCGGCCACGAGCACGCCAGCACCACCTCGCTCTACACCTGCGTGTCCTCGGACTTCCGCACCCGCACCCTGCGTCGGCACCTGGACTCCACCATCGCCGCCGCCCTCCAGACTCAGACCGGGAGGCAAGCATGAAACGCAAGGTCGGCTACACCTGGCGGCTGCGCGACGTCATGGCCCAGCACCAGATCTTCACCGCCACCGAACTGGTGCCGCTGCTGCGCGAACGCGGCATCGACCTGTCCGCCTCCCAGGTCCACCGCCTGGTCTCCGGCACCCCGGAACGCCTGTCGTTGCAGGTCATGGCCGTGCTCTGCGACATCCTGTCCTGCACCCCGGCCGACCTTGTGGCCACCACCGCCGAGAACGCCGGGGTCCGCAAGACCGCCACCGGCGACCTGCCCGCCCCGCCCGCGAACGTCGCGAAGCTGCGGCCCCGTGCGGCCCGCATCCTGCCCGACGCATGACCCGCACCTACGCCACCGACGAGCAGTACGAACGCTGGTTCATGGCCGAGTGCTGCCGCTGCGGACTCCGCAGACACAAGGCCGGCACCTGGCCGGACGGATACGTCTGCCGGACCTGTTCAGACCGCGCCGTCCGGACACGGGGCAACTGCCCAGGATGCGGACAGGACCGGGCCCTTCCCGGGCTCCGGCCCGGCGACGGGGCCCCGATCTGCACCACCTGCGCCGGCTTCACCCAGACCCTCGACTGCTCACGCTGCGGCTTCGAGGGCAAGCTCCTGGGCGGTCGGCTCTGCGAACGCTGCACCCTCACCGACCGCCTCACCGCACTCCTGGACAACGGCACCGGCCGCATCCGTCCCGCGCTGGTACCGCTGTTCGACCTGCTGGTGGCGATGGACAAGCCCAGAAGCGGCCTGGCCTGGCTGGAGATGCGCCGCGACCAGCCAGGCAGCGCATCGCAGCTACTGCGGCGGCTCGGCCTCGGCGAGACCCCGCTGACCCACGACGCCTTCCACGAGCTCCAGCCCTGGCGGGCCGCCGCTCACCTGGAAGAACTCCTGATGACGTGCGGAGCCCTGCCCGCGGTCGACAAGTACCTCTGCTCATTCCAGCGCTGGCTTCCCGGCCACCTGACCGGCATCGCCGACCCGGAGCACGCCAAGACGATCAAGCTCTTCGTGACCTGGCACATCCTCCCCCGGCTGCGGACCCGCGCCGAGAGGAGCCACATCACACCCAGCATCCGCCGGTTCGCCGCCGAACAGGTCAAATACGCGACCGCGTTCCTGCAATGGCTCGGCGAGCGGAACAGCACCCTCGCGTCATGCGGCCAGATCGACGTCGACGCCTGGTTCGCCGAGAACACCGAACACGCCCGCACCTGCCTGAGAGCCTTCCTCAACTGGGCCATGCAGAGCCGCCTCTGCCGAGGCTCGCTCTCCATCCCCACGATGAAGATCTCCCGCCGGGCCGCAGTGAGCGAAGACGAACGCCTTGATGCCCTTGGCCGGCTGCTGACCGATCCGGCGATACCGATGCGTCTCCGCGTCGCCGGAGTCATCGTGCTCCTCTACGCCCAGCCCGTGAGCCGCATCGTCCGGCTCAGCGTCGACGACGTCATCCGCGACGGCGACACCGTGCTGCTACGGCTCGGTGAACCCGCCTCACCTGTCCCCGATCCGGTCGCCGCCCTGTTGCTGGAGCACATAGCGAACCGCGACAACATGAACACCGCCGCCAACCCCGCCTCCCGATGGCTCTTCCCGGGCCGCCGGGCAGGACAGCCAGCCCGCCCCGACCACCTGTCCGCGCTCCTGAACGAGGCCGGGATCCCGGCTGCCGCAGCACGTGGCGCCGCCATCCGCCAGCAGCTCCTCGAACTGCCCGCTCCCGTCGTTGCCGATGCTCTCGGCTACCACAACAAGACCACCAGCCGCCTCACCAGAGAGACCGGCGGGACATGGAGCCGATACGCCGCTGGCGATCACACAAGGTCACCGGCAAGCCGGCCTCCTCGAGAAGCTGGCGACAGTTGACTACGAGAGCCCACAGCAGAAGGCCATGCGCTAGCGGAGACGGGCCAGCAAGTGGGCGTCCAGGAAGCCCCGCTCGGAGACCGGGTCGTGGAGCAGCCGCGCGAATGTGACGAACCCGGCCACGGCCAGCAACTCGGCGAAGCGGTCCGCCGGCCAGCTATAGGCGGGGGTCACCTTGTGGTCGAAGCGGACAGGCTTAGGCGCGTCGGTCCCGAAGAACGAGACCAGGAGAAGGCCCCCCGGCGCCAGGACACGCGCCTGCTCGGCGAGCAGCGCAGGTAGTTCCCCAGGAGGGGTATGGATCATCGAGTAGTGGGCCAGCACGCCGCCGAGCGCGCCGTCCTCAACTGGGAGTTCCTCCATCCGGGCCTCATAGAACTTGAGCGCCGGATGGGCCCGCCGAGCGTGGTCGACCATGGCCGGAGAGAGGTCGAGCCCGAAGGCATCCAGCCCCAGGTCGTGCAGCATGGCCGTCAGATGTCCGGGCCCGCAGCCGACGTCGGCCACCCGCGAATTCCCCGTTCCACGCACCAGCTCGGCGAAGGTGCCGATCATGTTCCGCGCGAACGGCTGCGTCTCCAGTCGATTAGCGAACATCGACGCATATAACTCTACGACCCCGTCGTAGGCCGTCCTGGTCTCGTCCTGGTGCTTCGCCACGGGAAGGAAGTTAACACCCCCCATTCTCAGCTGTTCTCCGGCCCCGTGCCGAATCCTGCGCCGTCGTATCGGACTCGCTCGGCTACCAGGACAAGGCCATCACCCGGTGGCGTGACAAGCCGCCGGCGATCACAGTCAGTCACCAGCTGGCTGGACTCCCCGGGGAACTGGCGACAGTTGATTAGGCGATCACACCAGTATCAACCCTTGGGAGGCTGTTCCTCAACCCTGGTAGGTCCGCGAGTTCGCGGAAACTGAAGTTCGTTCGGCGGGAACTCAAGGGTCTGTCGCCCTGATGTCGGGGGATGGACCCGAGGGTTCACGGGATCGCCGCGGGTCAGGAGGGTTGGTGAACGCTTGCCCAGTGTGCACGAGCAGCTCACGCATCCCTGGGCTGTGCGTGCTCTTCCAGATCAGGGCGAGCAATGCGGGTGTATCGACGTCCTCGATGGTGTGGGCGATGAGCCGGTCGCGGTAGCGCGCGGCCATGGAGTCGCTGAGGATGGCGACAGCGAGCCCGCGGGCGGCGAGGTCGGCAATGGCGTCCGCGGCACTGGCTTGCAGCGCGATCGCAGGTTGGAGGTTCTGTGCGACGCAGGCTTGGTCGAACACCGAGCGCAGGCCGGTACCGGGCGGCATGCATACGATCGGGTAGACGACGAGGTCACGCAAGGTGACCCGCCGCTGTTTGGCCAAGGGGTGCTCGGCCGGGACTGCCACGACGAGCCGCTCGCTGATGATGGTCAGCGCGTCCAGCCCCTCGGGGGTGGCGGCTGCGGAACCGATGAGTGCCAGGTCGACGGCACCGGTGCGCACCCCCTCGACGAGTCGGTCCGAGCTGTCCTCCAACAGCGAGATCTCCACACCGGGATGTGCCTGGTGGAACGCGGCCAGGGCGTCGAACAGCGGGGTGAGGGTGCAGCCGATGACCATCCCGACAGTGAGGTGCCCCCGGATCAGGCCGGTCACCTCGCCTACCGCCTGGCCGACTGCCCCAGCGGCGGCGAGGGTGGCACGGGCGTGTTCGAGTGCTGCCTCTCCCGCGACGGTGAGGGTGACGGCGCGGGCTGACCGGTCGAACAGCTCGGCACCGAGTTCCCGTTCCAGTTGGCGGATCTGGGCGCTGACGCCGGATTGGCTGATGCGCACTCGCTCGGCTGCCCGGGTGAAGTTCCTCTCCTCGGCGACCGCGACGAAGTACTCCAGCTGCCTCAGCTCCATGACTGCAGATTCTAGTTCCTAGAAGATCCATCTGTTGGACTTCTGGTCAGTCGATGGCCACGCTGGGGAGCGTCGAAGATCGACCTCAGGAGGAATTCATGCCGGAGTACGAGAAAGCCATGCGCCCCGAGGACATCACCCGCTTGTTCGTCGAACGATCCAACGCCGGTGACGCGGCCGGGGTCGCCGCACTCTACGAAGAGGATGCGGTGATGGCGTACCCGCCCGGCGATCGGACAGTGGGCCGGGAGGCGATTCGCGCGCTGTGGGAGAAGGTACTGGCTAACCGTCCCCGTTTCGAGCCGGAACAACCGCTGCCGACACTGATCAGCGATGACATCGCCCTCACCTCGACCCCGCCGAAGGACGGTGCTGGTGCCCGGGCACAAGTCGTCCGGCGCCAGCCTGATGGAAGCTGGCTGCGCGTTCTTGACCAGCCCGAGTTCATCCCGCTCACCCCCTGACTCATCGCCGCCGTGAGTTCGCGGAACTGGAAGCCTTCGGCCTGGCCCCGGGAGCGGTACCCCCAGGTCAAGGAGGTGATCCGTGGGTTCCTGCGGGGCCGGTCCCGGTGGCTTGCTCCAACAGTGCTCGTGCGGAGTCCGCGTAGCGCATCGCGGTCTTCTCATCGAGCCCGAAACACCTCCGCGAGATGAAGTGGATCGGGGCCGCGGGTCAGGGCCTCTTCGAGGTGGCGGTCGACGCGGAGCCGGGCAGTGATCTGACATAGGTGTGGACGTCGTCATGGGTCACTTCACGCAGGTGGTCGTAGGGGTTCGACCATTCCAGCAGGGCCGGGCGGACTCGGTTGGAATAGAGCCAGACCGACCGTGCCATTCCGTCGCGGGTGGCTCCGGGTCGATGTGTTCTTTGACGATGCCAGGGTTTCGGGCCAGAGGGCGTCCCGCGATGACGGCATCACGGTCAGGTTCGATGCCCGCGGCAAGAGCGTGACGACCGGTATGGGTACGTCGCGCCCGGTTCGTCAGGTCTGGTACCTGTCTTGCCGTTGACGAGTTCGCGGCCCACATCGCATCGCGTCGACGTCGGTGGGTACTTCGAGACGGAGAGTCCCAGGCCCCCACGGACTCCGTGTGAACGATCTGTTCCCCATTCACCCCAGGGTGGTGTCCGGTCAGGTGTCCCACAGTTGGGTAGCCATGTAAACGGCCCATGGGAGCGGACTAGTTGGGGGATCGAGTGGGATGTTCTGGAATCGGCTGAACGAATCCATCTCGGCGACGGAGGTCCGCAAGGCAGGGGTGTGGGTCGGCCACGTCGCCTGTTGGCTCTGCGCGGTGTCCGCGTGTGCGTACTCGGTACTGTACGGATCCACCTTCACCGTGTTCATCACCACACTCGCGGCCTGCACCGTCTGCCAGATGTTCGCGATAGCGGCGGCTCTGTGGCCCGGCGACGGTGCGCGCTCAAGGGACGTACTTGATTGCCTCAACGGCACCGCGTTAGACAGCATCGTCCTCTACTACTTCGCCATCTTGGCCGCGTTCCTTCTCGTGTTGGTGCTGGCGTTTACCGGGTATGAGATCCCCGAGGAAGTGTTCACGACGGTCGCCATGGGAGTGCCCGCCCATCTGGCGGCCAACATCATGAGTTTGATCGCCGTGTGGTTCCTCGTCTTCCGTCCAGAGGAACGCAAGAGTCGCAAAAGGTTCGGTGCAATACCAGACAGCCCGGACTGGAGCGACAGCGGAGGCTGGGGTTGTGGTGCCGACTGACCGCAGAGCAGCGCGCCAGCAAGTTCCACTCGATCGCTGGGCCGGTGCTGCCGGGTGACGTCGCGACCTCCGGGGGACACCGGATCGGGGACCGTACCAGGGTGACTTTCGATGCCCTGGTGCATCATGCGATCGACCTCTCCGGAGTCTACGGCCGCCGCCCACGCATCATGTACCGGCACCGCCATCGGAGATACTGAGCACTTCACAGCCCGTATGACCGAGGCAGCGCGGGTAGCGGGATTCGATCTGAAGCCTCTCCATCTGTTCCCCAGAACAACCCGCGAACCTAAGCGGTCACAGCACCAGCACCTCCGCACAGCCCCCGTGCAGCCCCTGGACGGTCTCCGCGCAACCCCTGACGGTCGCCACACAGGTCGTCGGCCGCGTCCGGCCCCCGGCGGACGGAGCCCCGTCGGCGCCGGGTTTCGCACGCCGCCGGGACAGGGACCGTGTGACGGCCCCGCGGCACCGGGTGGGAGCCGTCGCCCGGGTAGCCGCAGCCTTCCGTCCGGCCGAGGGGACGGGCCCCGGCCACGCGTCCGTTCGGGCCGCGCGCACTCTGCGCGGATCGTCGGGTGGCGCTGCACTCCGGGTCAACTCAGCGGCCACCCGCGCCAGTAGCGTCTCCCTCACATCGTTCGATCCGACGAGACGGGGAGTACCCATGCCCATCCGTACGATGGCAGGTGCCGCAACTCTGGCCGGAGCGGTTTTGGCCACACGATGCTGGCCACCGCTCCGGCAAGCGCCCTCGACCGGTCGGCGGCGACCGGAGCGGCCCAGGAGCAGACCGTCCAGGTCGGGTTCTGGCTGTACAACGGCTACAGCGGCCTGTGCGCCGGAGTGGGCAGTCAGCTCGGCAACGGCGCCCCGGCGATCCAGTGGGGCTGCAACAACTCGACCGACTTACATTGGCACTTTACCGGGACCACGGACAACAACGGCGACCCCGCCCTCTACCTGTGGAACGATGACTCGGCGAAGTGCCTGGGCGTGGGGTCCAGTCTCGCCAGCGGCGCCCAGGCCATCCAGTACACCTGCAATGGTGCCGTCGATCAGAAGTGGTGGTACGGCGGCGCCAACCGGCTGCGAAACGTCTACTCCGGCAAGTGCCTCGGTGTGGGGTCGAGCGCCACGCCCGGAGCCAGGTTGATCCAGTGGACCTGCAACAGCTACACCAACCCGAAGTGGACCTAGCCACCTCTCCGTGAACCAGTCCCCCCACGGGCCCCGGGCCGACGGCTGATCCTCGCCGGACGTGCCGCCTGCCGAACCGCGCGCCGGGTCCCCGGTGCGACCGCAACCCCCTCCGAAGGGTGGCCCGGTGAACGTTCCGATCCCGCCGTCCCCATCGCCGCACCTGTCCGAAACCCCCATTCCGATCCCGCCGTCGAGCCGTGGTGTCATGGAGGATCACCGCCCCCATCCCGCCCACCCCACCGGCCCTGCGCACCCCGCCGACCCCGGCGGAGGCCGAGGGTAGCCGCCCTGGTGTCGCCACCACGGCAAGCCCCGCAACAGGCCCTGCCCTGGTCGACGCCGTCATCGCCCTCCACCAACAGGGGTGGCCGACCATACCGACTGGCAGGTGGAAGTCGCCCACCCCACCCCGGCCGGAAACTTGATACCGGACGGCGTGGTCCTTCGGTGGCCGACCACCACCCTGCCCCGGCTGACGAAGGACGGGGCGAGCAAGGCCGTGTGGCGGGTCGTCGGTAACCGCCGCGGCGAGGAACGCCACACGCTGACCGCGCTGCCGAAGGCACGGTGAGCGGTGAGGATGAGCAGCTACTACGGGGCAGGGTGTACGGCCACCGCTGGTGCTCCCCGCCCCGGCCCCCAGCGGCAGACCTGGACGACGCCGCGGTCGAGCTGTGCAAGGCCCGGCCGAACCACCTTCGGGATATTGCGCTCGCCGCCCTGCGGTGGGCCCGCGCGGGCCCACCGCAGGGCGGCCACGAGACCAGTGATCACGGGGCCGACGGAGGCTGACGGTCCGAGGGCCGTACTGCGCGGTTCTGTCCGGGGCGCTGTCCGCCGGAAGCCACGACGCGGAACAGCTCCAACGTCCACGCGCGCTGTGCCTCGGTGTCCGGCACCGCTGTCCCCCGCGCCTGTTCCATGGACGCCCAGGCGGCCTCCGGCGTGATGCCCAGGAGGATCATGAGGGAGACCGCGATCAGGGAGGACCGTCCGATGGCGCAGCGGCAGTGCGCCACGACATGAGCTCCGGCCCGCAGCTCCGCGGCGAGCTCCCGCAGTGCCGGCAGCACGACGGGGATCGACGGGACAGTGAAGTCGGGGATGGGCAGGGCGACGAACCGCAGCCCGGCGGCCTCGGCGAGGCGGGGCTCGTCGGCGAGCCCGAGTCCGGCGCGCTCGGCGTCGGGGAGGGCGCAGACCAGGATGTTAGTACCGGCCTTGCGCAGGGCTGTCATGTCGGCTGCCAGGTCCGCGTGACCGCGGGGCCGGACCATGGTGCTCAGGTGCCCCGGCCCCGGCGGGCCGGCGACAGTGAACAGCACGGGGGCGGACGGCTCGGTCATCGGGCGGAGGAGCCCGGCGGGAGCCAGCGGTAGCAGTCGCCGCACGCGTCGGCGAGCCAGCCGTTGAGGCTGCCCAGGCCCCGCTCGTTGATCTGCCCGTCGTGGATGCCGTAGGCCCGTTCCGGCTGGACGGCGCGGACGAGGTCGATGGCCTCGTCCGTCTTCATCCACGATCCTTGCAGGGGGACCAGCAGGGTCTCCACCGGCCGGTCGGGAGGGCACAGGGAGTCCCCGGGGTGGTAGACGCTGTTCTCGACGAGGTAGCCGAGGTTGGCGCAGTCCGGGAGGCCGCCGTAGATGCGCGCGTGCTGCCCGCCCTGGGCGGTCACCCGGAAGCCGGCCGCGGTGAACTCCTCGCCGGGGACGACGCCGGTGAAGTCCAGGCCCGGGAGCCGCGCCGACTTGGGGGCGTAGACGGGCACGCCCAGCCCCTTCAGTCGCAACAGGTCCACGTGGTCGTTGTGTTCGTGGGTCACCAGGACAGCGTCCGCGCCGGTGAGGGCCTCGGGCTCGCTCCAGACGCCGGGATCGATGATCAGCGTGGCGCCACCGTCGTGCTCCAACCGGACGCAGGAATGGGTGTACTTGGTAATCCGCACCCGCGTGAGCATAGTCCGGAGGCTCTGCGAATTCCTCCGGCGAATGGCTGGAAGACGCCGACCGGGCGCATCCTGGGGTGTTTCCTTGGGTGAGCAGCGACAATCCATACGTCCGTGCCTTCCGGGGAGTCGATATCTCGTCAACTCCCTTGCAAACAAAAGGAGTTCCCCTTGAGGTCAGAAGTGCTCGCTGTTAACTTCGGAACATGGATAAAATAAACTTGAACGCCGAGGAGCTCGCCGACCTGGCCGAGCTGGAATTCTCTCCGATCGCCCCGGAGGATGCCGTTGAACTGGATGACCGTGTGTACCTGCTCGGTGTGCGCCCGGAGTTCGTGAACCGGTAAAGACCGCTCGTCAGCCCGCCCCCACCTGTGCCGGGGGCTTGTTGTCACTAGAGGTTCACCACCGGAATCGGTGCCGGGCCTTGGGGATGGGGATTCAGCGCGTGGGCATGGATCGTCTGCCGGTCGGTTTTTCTGCTGATTCAGTGCTGTGGCTCCCGGTCGACGCCGCTGACGACACCATTCATGAGGCGATCGTCACGCTTGATCCCGACTGTCGCCTCGGGAGTGCTCAGCACCCCCTCTTCCTGACGGCATGGCTTCCCTGCCAGAAGGGGAGCTGTCTGTCGTTTCTCGGTCTGAGTCCTCCCAGTCACCAGTGGCTGGCAGGGCTCGCCGGTGACGGCTTCGCCGCGGCACGCCGGGCCGAACTGACTGCCGCGCTGGCCGTCGCGGCCCCAGGTGCCGCGTTGCCGGACGACCCGCTCGAACAAGTAATCGCCATGGTGAGGGCGTTGACCAGGGCCGAGACCGGTCCGGCCCAGTTCGGGCTCGGGCGACAGCCGCTGTGGTGCGGCCCTGACGGAGGCAGTGGACTCGCCTACTCCTGCGATCCGTCGACCGGCCGTCCCGGCGTGACGGGCTCCTTTCTAGCCGGGGGATCAGGAGCCCAGCTCCTGAGAGCGGGCGGCACGGATCTCGCCGAACTGATCGACACGCAACCCTGGGGCCCGGAAGTACGGGAAGCGGTCCACACCGCCGAGGCCGCACTGGACTGGCCGGCGAGGGTGGAGTTCCTCGTCGAGGGGGGCAGGCCCCACATCGTCGCAAGCACCAGAGCATCCCTGCGTGGCGCTGCTCTCCTGCACGCTGTGGCCACCCGGTACGAACGAGGCCGGCTGACCCCCGCGCAGGCGGTGTCGCTGGTGGAGCCGCTGGACGTGGAACAGGCGCATTCCGGGGCGGCGCAATCCCTCGATCTGCCCGTGGCGGCGCGCGGCCTCGGGGTGTCGCCCGGTATCGCCTCCGGCGCCGTCGCCTTCAGCGCGACCGACGCGGTCGCCGTGCAGGCGAAGGGCGGGCAGCCGGTGCTTGTCCTCACCGAGTCGAGGCCGGAGGATCTTCCGGGCCTGCTGGCCGCGACGGCCGTCGTCACCGAGCGGGGCGGACAGACGTCGCACGCCGCGGTCGTGGCGCGCGGACTGGGACTGCCGGCCGTCACCGCCCTCGTCGACGGTGTCCTGGACTTCGACGCCAAGGTCCTGCGCACCACGCACGGCGACACCGTCCGCGCCGGCGACCTGGTCACGGTGGACGGCCACGCCGGAGTGATCCACCTCGGCGGTCGCACGGGGCCCGCCGCCGAACGGCAGGTCGCTCCGGAACTGCCCGGCTGGCTGGACGAGGCGCTGTCGGGGCTGCCCCGCATTGCCGTGCGGGTAAACGCTGACACCGGCGCGGACGCCGCCGCCGGTCGGGCATTGGGCGCCGACGGGGTGGGACTGTGCCGCCTCGAGCACATGTTCCTCGGCGAGCGCCATCAGATACTCCAACGGGTCCTGATGGCCCGGCCCGGTCCTGACATGACGGAGGACCTCGCCACCGTGCACGCCCTCCTGCGGGCGGAGATCACGGACGTACTTGCCGCGATGGACGGACGGCCTGTCACGATTCGGCTGCTTGACCCCCCGCGCCACGAGTTTCTTCCCGACCTGACCGAACTCTCCCTGACCACGGCGGCGACGGGCGTTCCCGCCGACCGGGACTGTCTCGACATCACCCGCCGCCTGCACGAGCACAACCCCATGCTGGGAGTGCGCGGCGTGCGGATGGGAGTCCTGCTCCCGGCGCTGACGGCCGTACAGATCAAGGCGCTGGTGGAAGCGACCCTCGCGTTGCGCCGCGCCGGCCGGGACCCGCGGCCCGAACTGCTGGTCCCCATGGTCAGCACGTCGGCGGAACTGGACTTCGTCCGGGGCATGCTCGACGACGTCTGCGCCCACCTGGGAACCTCCGGGGCCCAGGCGGGCATCTCGCTGGGTGCCATGATCGAGACCCCGCGGGCCGCGCTGCTGGCGGGATCGATCGCCCGCCGTGCGGACTCGCTGTCCTTGGGCACCAACGACCTCACCGCACTTGTCTGGGGCCTGTCCCGCGACGACGCCGAACAACACCTGCTGCCCGCCTACCAGGACATGGGCCTCCTCGCCGAATCCCCCTTCGCCCGGCTGGACGTCGAGGCGGTCGGGGCCCTGGCACGCCAGGTCGCCGTCGAGGCACGGGGCGTACGCCCCGACATTACGCTCGGTGTCTGCGGCGAGCAGGCGGCCGATGCAGCGGCTGTGCGGTTCTTCGCCGAGGCGGGCTTCGACCACGTCTCGTGCGCGGCGCCACGGATCCCGCTGGCCAGACTCGCCGCCGCACGGGCCGCCGTCGCGCAAGGAGCGGCGGACGTTCATCCGACGGGGGCGGGGCGTTGAGCGAGTCGGCGATCGTCGTGGAACGGCTCGGCCGTACCTTCATCGACCGTGGACGCCAACTCGTGGCCCTGCGGGACGTCAGTTTCCAGGTCGGGGCTGGCGAGATCGTGGGCCTGCTGGGCAGCAATGGCGCGGGCAAGACCACCCTGACCAAGATCCTCGCCACCCTGCTGCTGCCCACGGCCGGTGCCGCCCGGATCTTCGGTCACGACGTCACCCGCGATCTGCGCGAGGTACGCCGTATGACCGGCGTCGTACTGGGCGGCGACCGTGGCCTCTACGCCAAGCTGAACGGCCGCGACAATCTGCGGTTCTTCGCCATGCTCGCCGGCGTGGGCCGGCGCGGCCTGAGCACGAAGCTGGATGCCGCGCTGGAGGAGGTCGGCCTGGTCGGCGCGGCAGACCGCGCGGTGGAGACGTACTCCAAGGGCATGCGCCAGCGCCTCCACATCGCGATCGGCATGATCGCCGAGCCGCGCGTCCTGCTGCTCGACGAACCGACCGTGGGCCTCGACCCGGTCGAGGCAGAACGGCTGCGCGGCACCGTCGCCCGACTGCGCGACACTGGAGTCTCGGTCCTGCTCACGAGTCACTACCTGCTCGACATCGAACGCCTCGCCAGCCGGGTGATCATTCTCGCGGACGGCACACTGGCGGCGGACCTACCAGTCGAGGAGTTCGCCCGGCAGGCCGGCTACACCGCCACGGTGACCGTGCGCGGCACCGGCAGCCCGCCCGACGGCGGCGCCCTGTCGTCCCCTGACATCACCGTCGGCGCAGTCGAGGTGGCCGACGAGTCATGGACCCTCCGGCTGCATGTCCGCGACTGGAGCGTCGGCTCGTTCGGCCTGCTGGAGCAGGCGTTGGCGCACGTCAGCGTGCTGGACGTACGCATCGATCCGGTGCGGCTGGAGGACGTCTACTCGCACGTGGCCGCGCGCCTGGCCGACGGCCGCCAGGTCGGTGGAGTGAAGTGAGGGGCGCGGCATGGATGTTCCTGACCGCGTTCCGCATGGAGCAGCGGGCGATGCAACGCAATCCGCTGCTGCTGGTCAACTCCGGGATGCTGCCCGCCGTGTTCCTGGTCATCGCGGTGGAGACCGGCCGCCCCGGCTCCGACGGCACGGCCGAACTCATCGTGGCCGTGATGCTGACCGCGCTGTGGGGCTCCACGGTGTGGATGAGCGGAGGTGTTCTGCGCCGCGAGCGCACCTTCGGCACCCTGGCCCGCTGTGTCTCCGGAGTCTGGTCGCCCTACCTGGTGCTGCTGGGCAAGAGCCTGGGCGCCACCGTCACCAGCGTCGGCGCGATCCTCGTCAGCACCGGCGTCACCGCGGCGGCGCTGGGCCTGCCGCTGGGCGTGTCGCACCCGGCGTGGGCCGTCGTGTCGCTCGTGGTGCTGGTGTGCTCGGGCACCGCTCTGGGGGCGCTGGTGTCCTGCCTCTTCCTGGTGACCCGCAACGGGCTGGTGTGGTCCCACGCGCTGATGTACCCGGTCTTCGCCCTGGGCGGACTGCTCATCCCCACGGACGCGCTGCCCGAGTGGCTGCGCTGGGCGCCCGAACTCCTCAGCCTGCACTGGATCAAGGACTGTCTGGTCGACGCGAGCACCGGGGGCGTCACGTTCGCCCCGCTGGGCGTCGCGATGTTGTTGACCCTCGCCTACTTCTCCGCCGCGGGCTTCGCCTACCGCCGGTCCGTCGAGAGATCTCGGAAGGAGGGGACGCTTGACCTCGCGTGACATCGTCCCCCCGCACGCCGCAGCCTCGGCCCGCGCCTCCCTAGCCTGGCGGTCGGCCGAGGCGGCCCGCATGGGCTGGCTGGAGTACCGGGTGCTCCAGACGCCCGCCGGTCTGCTCGGCGCGACCCTGCCGCGCGGGGTCCTGCAAATCCTGTTCTTCACGACGCTCGCGGGTGTCCTCGCGGGTCCCGGACATCGCGAGTACGCCTTCGCCGGATCGCTGGTGCTGGCGCTGAGCAGCACCAACGTCAACGGCGTGGTCGCCGTGCCCGTCCTGGACAAGCAGTACGCCACCTTCGCGCGGGTCCGCACCGGCGCGCTGTCGCCCACCGTCACCCAGATCGCCCGGGTGCTGCCCTACCCCGTCATGGGCTGGGTCCTCCTCGTCGTCCAGGGCGCCATTGCGGCGCCCCTGCTCGGCATGACGGACTTCGCCCTGCGCCTGCTGCCCTGGGCGTGGGTGTACGCACTGATCGCGCTCACGCTCAGCGTGCTGGGGCTCGCCGGGGCGACGATGACGGTCGGCAAACGGGCCGACGTGGTGGCCCCGAACGTCCTGTCCTACCTGGTCATGCTGTGCAGCGGCGCGATCGTCCCGCCCGGTCGGGTGGGATGGGTGGACGCGATCGGCCAGGTGCTGCCGGCTCGGCACGGGCTGGACGCCGTCCGCGCTGGGATGGAGGGCCGACCGTGGCTCGGCGACCTGGGCCTGGAGGTCGCCGCCGGTTTCGGGTTCACCGTCCTCGCCGCGCTGTCGATCCTCCTCCAGGCACGGCGCGCGAGCAGACACGGTCACGACGACTTCGAGTGACCGATGTGCCCAGACCCGAGGGGAAACCGATGAGCATCATCCGCCTGCCCCTGGCCGTGCGGACCGAAGCGGACCACGCGGCGTCCGCTTCACCGCCTGACAAGGCTCTGCGTGTCGCCCTGGTCAACATGCCTTGGGCACGGATCCATGCGCCCTCCATCCAGTGCGGACTGTTGCAGTCGATCACTCGCGAGGCCGGGCACGAGTGCGACAGCCACTACCTCAACATCGAGTTCGCCTCCCTCTTCGGCAGCAAGTCCTACGACACCATCGCCAACGTCACCTCGGAACGGCTGCACTTGATGGGCGAGTGGCTCTTCTCCTACGCCGCGTTCGGAGAAGTGACCCCGGAAGACGACTACTTCGCCGAGTATCCGGAAGTGGAGTCCATCTGGGACGAGCTCACCGGAAAGAGCCTCCAGGACCTCGTGGAGATGCGCCGCGAGACGCTGCCGGACTGGATCACCGCATGCGCGGCCAAACCGGTGTGGGAAGAGTACGACGTCGTCGGGTTCACCTCCACGTTCATGCAGAACACGGCATCCCTCGCCCTGGGGAGGAAGATCAAGGAATTCCACCCCGGTGTGACCCTGGTCTACGGAGGCGCCAACTTCGACGGAGAGATGGGCGCCGAGTACGCGAGAAAGCTGCCCTGGCTCGACTACGTGGTGGCCGGCGAGGGCGACATCGTGTTCCCCGCCCTGCTGAAGAACATCGCCGACGGCACGGACACCCCGATCACCGGCGTCCTGCGGCACGCCACCACGCACCACACGCCGCAGGCTGCCGACGCGCAGCGCCCGCAGGCCCTCGACGACCTTCCCACCCCAGACTACCGGGACTACTTCGCCTGGCTGGAGCGCTTCGACCGCGCTCGACTGCTCGGCCGGGCACCCGTACGACTGCCGGTCGAGTTCTCCCGAGGATGCTGGTGGGGCCAGAAACACCACTGCACCTTCTGCGGTCTCAACGCGCTCGGCATGGCGTACCGATCCAAGTCCGGCGAGCGCGCGTTCACCGAGCTCAGCGCGCTGCTGCGCGACTACCCGGCGGTGCACGTCGACACCGTCGACAACATCCTGGACATGGGGTACTTCTCGTCGCTCTGCACGCTGCTGGCCCGAGAGCACTGGGACGTGAACCTCTTCTTCGAGGTGAAGGCCAATCTCACCCGGGAGCAGGTGGCGACCCTGAGAAGCGCCGGGATCCTCCGCATCCAGCCCGGCATCGAGAGCCTAAGCACCCATGTGCTGCAACTGATGCGCAAGGGCGCGAGCAAGCTGATCAACATTCGGCTCCTGAAATGGGCCGGCTACTACGGGATCGACGTGGCCTGGAACATCCTGGCGGGATTCCCGGGGGAGACCGAGGAAGACTACGCCGAGCAGCTGCGCCTACTCCCGCTTCTGCACCATCTACAGCCCCCCGGCGGCTGCGGAAGGATCTGGCTGGAACGCTTCAGCCCCTACTTCACCGACCCGTCCTTCCCCATCGACAAGGTCCGGCCCCGGGCCAGCTACGGCCATGTCTACCCGGCCTCGTTGGACCCCGAGAAGATCGCGTACTTCTTCGACTACGAGGCGTCCGGCACCGTGTCCCACGAGACGGTCACCGCACTAAACGCCGCCGTCTCCACATGGCAGACCCGCTTCGCCGAGTCGAAGCCCAGCCTCGTCTACCAGCGGCTGCCCGGGAAGCTCACGCTGATCGACCGCAGGACCGACCAGCCCAAGCGGGCCGTCCTCTCGGCCTGGAAGGCGGAAGCCTACGAAGCCTGCGGAGACGCGCCCCGCTCAGCGGCGGCGATCGCCCGCCTCCTGGCGGCACAGGGAGTGTCAGTCTCCGAGGGCGAGGTGACGGCCTTCCTCGAACAGTGCTGTCGCGCCGACGTGATGGTGTCGGACGACAGCAAGTACCTCGGGCTCGCACTGCCGGAGAACCCGGGGTGGTAGCCGTCGTGGCCCCGTGCCAAGGAGGGATGAGCGCATGACAGCAGTCTCATCGGCCCAGGACCGCGTGCGCCTAGGCAGGAGCATCGCGTCCCGCCTGGCCGCATCGACACACGCGGACGCCGCGTTCCTCGCCGGCAGTTCGGCAGTCGGGCTGGGCAGCGCCACCAGCGACATCGACGTCTATCTGGTCGGCGCCCCGACGGGAGAGAAACGGCAGCAGATGTTCGCCGACGACATCCGTGTCGACGTACAGCATCTCTCCCTGGACACCCTGGAGTCGCTCGTCGACTGGGTCCTCGGCACGGGAGTGCACTCGGACCCGGCAGGAGAGACGCTGTCAGACCGTGAGATCGCGCTGGCCGTCCGGCTGCGCACCGGTGACATCGTGACCGACTCGGGCACCCTGGCCGCGCTGCGCAATCGACTCGACGAGCATCCTCTGCGCCTCTCCCGACTGGTCATGAACACCTGGATGCTCGCCGCGTTCTTCGCGGCCGAGGACTGCCTCGGACTGCGCCAGTCGGACGACCCGTCCGACCTGGACCCGGCCGCGCTCGCCGGCCGGCGCGCCCTCGTGTGCGCGGGGAAGGCGCTGGCCGCGGCGGGCGGGGACCTCTACTTCGGCGAGAAATGGGTGTGGCGGCAGCTCGCCCGCAGCGGCCCCGACGGGTTTCCCTTCGCGGAGTTCCAACGGCTCTTGCGAGACGACCCCCTGGCCGTCGACCCTCAAGCGGGCCTGACCGCTCTGACGTCGTTCGCCCAGACCTGCCTGATCGCCACGGCCACCCTCGGCTGGCAGGGCGTCGACGTCTCCCGCTGGCCCGCCTGGCCGGCGGGGAGCGGTCCGCTGCGCAGGTCCCCGGCGTTCCTGCCGCGCGCCTACGACGACATGGTGACGCTGGTCCAGCCCGTCGGCCGGCACTTCCGCCTGCCGCCTGACACGGCGTTGGTCTGGGGCCTGAGCGACGGGCGTTCGCCGCAGACCGTCACCGAGTACGCGCTGCGGCTGTCGAAGGAGTCGCCCGCGTTCGCCGGGCTCACCGAGGAGCGGTGTCGGCGCATCACCATCGAGTTGCGGGAAGCGGGTCTGCTCACCGAACAGGGCGGCCAGTGGGGAGCGATGTGAGGTTCCGTCACCAACGCAGCACTGTCCTCGACCTCGCGCTCGCGCTGCAGCGCGAGCTGATCGGGCGTACCGGCTCCTGGGAGCCCAACTTCCTGCCCAGGCCGGTCACCCCGGAGACGGACCTGTTCCTTGACGGACTGCGGTCCTGGGCGAGGACTGTCGGTTCCGGCTTGCCCGCGTTCCTGGCCGCTGCCGGCCGGCCGGAGGAACTCACCGCTCTCGTCGACGACGACCGCCTCCGATCCGGAACGGAACTCGTCACCACCGCGCTCACCGCGGCGGCGCCGACCCTCGCCGAGGCGCTCCCCCAGTTCGAGGGCGTCCGCAAGCAGGCGGCCGTGGCGATCAACGACTTCCTGGCGCCCGAGCGTTACCTGGCTCCCCTCTGCGCGGCGCTGGGCACCGCCGAGACCGAGCGGACGCTGGACCTCCACCTCGTGCCGCTCGCACCCGCCCCGCCCGCCACGGGCTTCCTGATCGACGCGGGCAAGGTCACGGGCGTCTACGTCGACTGCCGCCGCTTCCGTGGATCGACGCTCGCGGACGCCGTCCTGACCATGCTGGGCTGGGCGCAGCTGAAATCCGGGGCCATCCCCGAGAACCACCTGTCCACTGAGCTGGTCCGCCGCCTGCCCGGCAGCTCTCCGTACCAGCGTCGGCTGCGGGTCACCCTCACCAAGATCCTCGTGGAGATGACGGCCGGCCACCTGGTCCGCGCGGTGGACTCCGCGCACCGCCCATGTGTCGATGTGCTCGGTACCAAGTGGCGCTACGCGCGGTTGTACGCCGTGGCCGAACGGCACTGGCCCCGGTACCTCGACGGCGATGTCGACCGCGCCGAAGCCCTTAGCATGATCGCCGCGGAGCTTGCCGCCCACAGCCCGCGCTGGTTCGTCGACTCCGTCGACCCGTCCTCGCTCGCCGCCGACTTCTACCTGCTGGAGTGGCTGACTGCGGCGGGCCACCGCACCGCCAGAGCGCGGCTGTTCCGCTGGCTGCCCCACCTGTGCGCCGAGCTGGCGGGACATCTGGACAACGTGATCGGCAACGAGCTCGGACACTACGAACGAGCCAGGACCCAGAACTACCCGAGGGAACTGGCGGACTTCATCACGGAAATCAACCAGGGGGACAGCCGCGTCACATGGCAGCGGCTGCGCCGCGAGACGGGCCACGGCCGGGTGCTGCGGCTCGCCGCGGACGCGTTCGCCGGTCCGGGCGTGGAGTTCGGCGGAGAGGCGTGGGCTCCGGTGGCCGCCATGGTGAGGCGCTACGTCCTGCACGAGCTGCCCGACCGAGTCTTCGTTGACCAGTGCTTCACCCTTGAGCACAACAACGGCTCGCTCTTCGACAAGTACCACGACACGACGACCATGCGTGAGGTGCTGGACGCACAGGCGGTGACCGATCTCGACACGCTGCTGACCCACGCCTCGGCCGAAGTGCGGGAGCTGTGGCAGACGCAGCGCCTCGAATCGGCGGAAGGCCATCCGCTGTGGCTCGGGTCGCGCACGGCCGCGCTGGCCGAGGTCCGTACCGACCCAACGGGATGGAGCGTAACCGGCCTGCACGGGAGCGCACCGGGCTCGGTCGGAAGCGGCGACCGCAGCGACCGGAACGCGTTCGCCCCGCTGAGCGACCCGCTGCGCGACTCCCCGGTACGGGTCCGCCAGACGCCCGGCCGCCGTCCCTTCTCCTTCTCCTTGAGGACCTACCGATCCCTTGCCGCGGTCCTGCACACCGAGCGCGGCAACATCCACCTCAGGTTGCGCCCCGACGAAGCCCCCTACACCGCGGACAACTTCGTGGGCCTGGCGACCGGACGTCGCACCTGGACCGACCCCCTGACCGGAGCCACCGGAGAAGGCGGTTTCTACGACGGCACGGTCTTCCACCGCCGTGTGCCGGGGTTCGTCATCCAGGGCGGCGACCGGCTGGGCACCGGACAAGGCAGCGCCGGATACCGGATACCGGACGAAATCCATTCGGGCCAGGGATTCGATCGGTCCTTCCAACTGGCCATGGCGAATCTCGGCAGGGACAGCACCGGCTCCCAGTTCTTCATCACTCTTGCACCGGCGCCCCATCTGAGCGGGCAGTACACGACCTTCGGAGAGGTGGCGGACGATCGGTCGAAAGATGTGGTCGGCGCTATTGCCTCGTTACCGACGGCGGTCCGGCTCGACCGCGTGACGATCTTGGCAACCTGAATG
Source organism: Streptomyces sp. NBC_00690 (assembly GCF_036226685.1). Taxonomy (NCBI): domain Bacteria; kingdom Bacillati; phylum Actinomycetota; class Actinomycetes; order Kitasatosporales; family Streptomycetaceae; genus Streptomyces; species Streptomyces sp. NBC_00690. Next base: position 101,877 of record NZ_CP109009.1, on the reverse strand, counting down.
GTCGACGGTGGGGGCGGATGGCCGTGCCCGCTCTCGCTGCTGCCCACCCACTTCCGCTCGGCGGCAGGGGGCGTGGCCGGTAGCCGCTCCCGGGGTCGGGCCCCTCTTCCGTGTTCTCGGCCACAACCACCGCTGACACCGGGCCCGCGTCGCCCGCCGCACGGCCGGGCGGAGCGTCGGATGGGGGCGAACGCGGATGGCGGGCCTGTCGGTCACCGGCGGGCCCGCCACTGTTGTGCGGGGAGGGTTGAATGCGGACCTGTTTGTCGGTCCATTGGTTTGAGCCGGAGGCGATGCGGCCGAGGTCGGTCCAGTTGGTGCCTGTGGTGTATTTGTCGGCGTTCACCGATCCGTTGGGGCCCATCACGAGGTTTTCGGCCTTGCTGTCGCCGTCGACGTTGTAGTCGCCGGGGAGGTCGGAGCCGGGCGGGGGCGGTGAGACAACGACGTTCTCAGTGATCCATTGATCCGCCGAGGCGTCGATCATTCCCTGATGGAAGGCATGGGCCATCTTCTGATAGCCGCTGTTTTTGGGGTGGAGCCGGTCGGCGCGCATGAGTGCGTGGGAGCCGAAGGAGCCCGGCGCGGTTCCGGTGATCCTGTCCCCCACCGAGGGGTGGTGACATCATCGGCGACGGCTTGGACGGTTCCCGCGCAGTTCAGTCAGAGGGGGACGGTCGGGTCGCCGGGGAATTGGGCGGGTGCGGGGACCCTGCCAGTGACGGTCATGATGTCGCGGTAGTTCAGGGCGACCGCTTCTGTGGCGATGACCACATGGCCTGGGGGCGGTACCGGGGGTGGTACCGCCTTCCAGCGCAGTTCGTAGTGGGGGACGAAAGCGGGGACGTCGAGAGTGAACCGCTGGGAGGTTCCGTGGCCGCTGGGGCGGGTGGGGGCTGGGAGGTTCTGTACGCGGGCGACGAAGCGCCCCTCGGGGGTGAGGAGGACTTCGTCCTCGTCACTCGGGGTGAGTAGTTCGGTGATCAGTGCGTCGAGGGGGTCGCAGGAGCCCTCCGGCCGGGTGAGGGCGATTCTGCGCACCGGGCTGGTGGAGAACTCGTTGGCCAGGCTCCGTCCGGCACCCCAGAGCGCGGCGGATACCGGTTCGCTGGGAGGGTGGTTCGTGGTGTCGGCGGTGCTGCGGGTGATGAGCCACAGATCGGTCCGGTCGGTGTCGGGGTGGTGTTGGTGGACCTGGGCGAGAGTGCGCAGGGTGCCGAGTTGGCGGGTGGCCTCGTCGGCGAGTGCCTGCGGATCGGTGTCCTGGGCCGTTGCCCCCCTCGTGTTCGTCGCCGCCGATGAGGACGAGGCAGGTGGGTTCGGACGCGGGCGGTATCGCCCGGGTCCAGGAGTCGGGGTCGTCGGCGTCCCCAACCAGCTGTACGCGGCCGGGGAGGCCGGCGGGCAGGGTTTCGGCGAGTTCGCGGGCGAGGGCGGCGTTGGTGCCGTGGGCCGTGCCGGCGGCGGCGATGAGCCAGCGGGTCGTGTCCTGTGGAGGGTCGGTCCGCTCGGGTGCCGGGAGGCCCGATTCCGGGGCGTTGGTGTCGTGGCGCGGTGAGGCCGCTGCGAGGATGAGGGAGTAGTCGCGCAGGTCCGGATCTGCGTGGTCGCCGATGTGGACGGGGGTGTCGAAACCGCTGTCCTCCAGCAGGGCGCGCCATTGTTCCCAGGACAGCATGGGGCCGTCGGGGCGCCTGATGGCGTGCGGGTGCAACAAGAACAAGAGGCAGTTCGAGGTCGTCGCGGACGGAGGGAACGGCAAGGTGGTGTTCACGGCCTCGGTGAGGTCCACGGCCGACACCGTGGCGAAGCGGTATCCCGGAAGCATCGTCCGGGAGCAGGCGCAGACCCCCGCGCGGCGCGGAGTGGCGCAGGCGGGGTGGCTTGCGTCTGTAGGGCTTTCAGGCGGAGTCGCCGGGCTTCAATGTTCACTCCCTCTCGCGCTGGGCGGCGAGTTCGATTCCTCGGACTCGACGCAGCCAGTGCGAGAGGACGTAGAGGGCGGCTCCAGCGATTCCGCACGGCTCCCACACCTCAGATATCAGCGCTGGTAGTCCGCCGTCCCGGACGATGTAGACCGCCTGCGCGCCCACTGTGGCAGTGATAAACCCGTTCCTGCGCTGGTCGGTCGCCAAGGCCCAGTCGACCGGCCGCCACAGGTGGCCCAACAGATCGTGTGCCCGTAGCCGGAGGGCAGCGACGACGAAGCCCGCCGCCATCCTGCGCCGCTGCCACGAGGTCAGAACGAGTCCGCTGTCCGGGTCGCCGACCAGGTCGGCCAGCCACACCTGCCGCATCCCCCTGTGGTGTCCAGCCAACACGGCTGCGAAGGACGACAGACCGGCACCAACTCGCTCATCGCCAGACGGCTTCCTACCAAGAAGCATCTGGCTTTTCGCTACCACGGCGAAGGAAGCAATACTTGTGGTGACGGTGATGGCGTTGATGTACGTCGTGGCCGCGTGGGAGTCGCCGGCGGCGTAACTCACAGCTACGCCCCCCGCAACAAGCAAGATTGACATCGCAGCGAGGCCGGCCCGGAATTTCAGTGTCATCTGGTCAGGGCCCTTGCTACTCATGCCGCACCTTCGGCGAGGCCGAGGCCGAGGCCGAGGCGGCTACGGCGGACCGCGCGGGCATCGAGGGCAGACCGAGCCTGGGCCCGGCCGGCACCGGTGAGTTCGTAGTACCGGCGTCGAGGGCGGCCGGGGTGGGGGCTGGTCTCGACGTGACTGTTGATCCAGCCGCGTTCGGCCAGCCGCGAAACACCCTCGCTAGGAGCGGGACGGTGCCCCCCAACTCGGGACGCGCCTCCGCGACCCTCTCCCCCCTCCGGGACGACCTCGACCCCGGCCTGCGTGCCTTTGTCGAAGACCTGCGGCAGGTCTCTTCCCAACTCGAACTCGGGGTCCGCCGCTACGCCAGCCGCCGATTCATCACCGCCAGCGCCCTCAGCCACTACCTCAGCGGACTGCGAATCCCTCCGTGGGATCTCGTCGCGGACCTCATTACAGACGTCGAGGAAAAGCGCGGCCCGCTCACGCCCGGCGCGGAAGCGGCGTTGCGGGAGCTGCACCGAAGAGCAAGCGAGCGAGACCGTGGCGGTCGCGAGACACAGCTGCTGGAGGCCCGGCTCGCCGAGGCCGACGAGGAAACCCGCCGGATCACCACACGGCAACGAGCCCTGGAGGAAGCTCTGCTCAAACGCGAGCGTCGCCTGAAGGAGGTCCAGGCCCGCTGCCAAAGGTTGGAGCTGCGTCTGGAAGGCGAGGTGCTCGTCCATCGGGGAGAGGTCGAGACCTGGAGGGGCGAGTACGCGCGGCTGGAGGAGGAGCGCAGTCTTCTCCAGGAAGCAGTGGTTCATCTACGCGAGGCGCTTGCGGTCGCGCAGGCCGAACTGGCTGCTGCCGAGGATCGGTGCGACAGGCTGGAGAACCAACTCGACGAGCTCGCCGCGGCCCCGGACGGAGGCGAGCTGCCGTGGGTCACCGCCATGCTGGAGGCCGACCGCCGCCCTGTACCGGAATTAGTGCGGGCGGTCGGCGATCTAGAGCAGCGTACCCGGGCCGCGACAGCGATGGACTTGGTGAGGTCGGCCGGGCAGTCCCGCAGTGTGGAGGAGGTCGCGGGGTTGCTGGCGGCGCTGCGCCGGGAGGGTTGGGACGGCCATGCCCGTACCGCACTGGCGGCCATCGCAGTCGCGCCGGCCCCGCTCCCGGCAGAACCGCATCGGCAACGCCGCCGCGCGCCGTGATGCCCGCGCCCTGTCCCGGGTGCGGCACTCCAACGCCTGGCTGTGGTGACGATGTCGGGCATCGTCCAGTGCCGTCCTGGGCCAAGAGCAGGGTGGTCGCGCCACGAACTGCTTGCCGAGGGACGTGATCCGGAAAAGTGTCCCGACTCCGCAGTCCGCCCGAGACCGGTCCGGCAGTCTGGGCTGCCACCAGCCGAGGGCAAGAGCGGCGACCTGTGCTGGCCCGGCTTCGCCCGCCGCGGAGGCCGAATGCGTCGACCACCGCCGGGCGGAGGAGGCCGCTGCCCGGCGGCGGGGAGCGGCGGGTCGTTCCGCCTGTTCGGCACGGTTTGGGTCTTACAGATCAGTGGGGCCGGCTGTGCGGGTCTGCGCGTCAGGCTGGTTCAGGGCGTCGAGTCCCGGGTGGGGCTCGGGGTGGTAGATCGCTTCCGGGCCGTGGGTGGCGCGCCAATGGGCGAATTCGTGGGCCGTGATGGCGTCCCTGGCTCGGACGAAGGCATAGAAGTTCCGCATTTCGCGGATTCTGGCGCGGGCGAGGTCCGTGAGGCCGGGGTCGGTGAGCTGTTCGTCGAGGACCTGTACCACCTCGGATACTTTTCGCCTGTTCTCACGGAAGATGCTCAGCCACGCTCCGTCCGAGAGGCGGAACATGTCCCGCCGGGTGTCGGGGGACACAGTCCGCTCGGCCATGCCCCAGCGGATCATCAGCCTGCCCATGGTGGAGACCGTCGCCTGGCTGGCTTCCATACGGTCCGCCAGTTCCTTGCTGGAGAGCCAGCCTTCCTCCGCCAGTAGGAGTGTTCCCAGCAGTCTGCCTGCCATGGGCGGCAACACGCCGTCGAACAGGGTGGCCAGCTGCTCGGCGAACCTCAGGTGTCGCTGCTGATCTTCCTCGGTCATGGAAATAGCGTACAAGCTATTGCTGTTCAGTAATTACTAAACGTCTATGAATTCTGGCAACTCTCTATTCATGCTCGAATACTTGCTACGTCGCCCGATTTGGGCAAAGTCAGCGGGAGTAGTCATGGCTCACGAGAAGAGCCAGGCGCATCTGAAGACTCTGGCTGAGGAATGCTCTGCCGCGAAGATGGCGTACGACCATTTTCGCCTGATTCTGGCTAGGGGCTATGGGTGATGCCGACCGGGTCCCGGACATGTACACGATGGGGCGCGGGCGCACCGGTCCTGGTTCATGGCGTTGGGGAAAGCGGCTGGTGGGGTGCACGTCGCGGAGCTGACGGGTTAGGGCCGGCCCCCACGGCGTGCTGAGCAGTCTCATCGCGAGTGGTGTGGGTGGGATCGAGCACGTGCTGAGCGGGTTCGCGGTGTCCGCGAACGTCGCCTCGACGCAGGGCCAGGTGTTCCGGGCCCTGGCCGGATGCGGAGCGGAGGATCGCGGGGTAGCGGCGGCGTGGGCGTCGGAACTCTTGGTCCGCTCTCGCAGGGGCGACGGCGGCCGGTGCCGGGGCATCAGCTAGGCGACGCCAGGCACAGCACGCGATCACCGGCCCACCTTCCTCGATGCTCCGGGAGGCGCCGGTCATGTCGTGAAATCGGTGTGACTGAGTGACGCCGAGTTCACTGTGGCGGTATGGGTCGGGACGCGAAATCCCGCTGGAGCAAGAGGGATTGTCCACTGCGTCCGGAAGAAACTCCCACCTGCACGATGGAGTACTTCGGGATCGCGTCGTCGGGTGCCGCCAGTGAGTGTCTCTGTGCAGAGGGCAAGGCGGTGCTACCGGTCGGGGCGGGGGTGTTCGGAGTGCTGCCCGCTCCCGGATCCGGCCCCCGCGCCGGCCCGCGGGGCCGTGGAGCCGTCTGCGGGGAACACGGCGTACGGGCCCTGGCTGGCCCGCCACTGACGGAACCGGTCGAGCAGTTCGGGGGTGTTGGCCAGGAGGAAGGCGTAGAAGTTCCGCATCTCAAGGATTCGGACTCTGGGCGCGTCGGGAAGGCTGTCGTCGGCGAGCTGCCCGTCGAGCACTGCCACCAGCTGGGACAACTGTTGTGCGTTCTCCCCGTAGACCTCCACCCAGCTGGCCGAGCGCAGACTGAACTCGTCCCGCCGGGTCTCGGGGGAGACCGTCCGCTCGACCATGTTCAGGCGGCGCAGCAGCCTTCCCATACTGGAGACGGTCACCGGGCTGGCTCCCATCCGGGTCGCCAACTGCTTGGTGGACAGCCGGGGTTCCTCCGCGATCAGGAGCATTCCCACCATCCTGCCCGCCATGGGCGGCAGCTCGCCTCCGAACACTGCGCCCAGCTCGTCGGCGAACCGCAGGTGCGCCTGCTGATCTTCTCCAGTCATGTCATGCAGTGTATCGATAGGTCAATCACTCAAAGCTGATAGACGCAACTTCTTGACACTGCGATGAGTGGGATCAAATACTCGCTGCATCGCACTGCCAACAGCGGGAGCACGACATGGCTGAGCAGGACCTTCAGGCGAAACTCGCAGATCTGGCTGGGGAGTACTTCGCCGGGGAGATGGCGTTCGACCCCTTCGCCGCGCCACTCATGGGCGTCGCCGGCCACGCCCACGAGGTACCCGACCCTTCACGGGAGGCCGCTGACAGGCATCGGTCCGACCTGATCGCGCTGGGGAAGCGGCTGGCCGCCCTCCCCCGGGAGAAGCTGACGGGGGAGGACCGCGTCACCCACGGCGTACTGAGCAGTCTCATCGACAGCGGTGCCAGCGAGTTGGAGCACGGACTCACCGACTTCGCGGTCTCCGCCAGCATTTCGGCCAGCCAGAATCTCGTCTTCCAGGCGTTGGCCATGACCCCGGTGGACAGCGCGGGTGCGCCCGACTACCTGGAACGGCTGGCCGCGCTGCCAGGGTTCTTCGACGGCTCGCTCCGCTGCCACCAGGAGGCGGCTGCGGAGGGCCGGCGCCCCCTGCGCAGCGGTGTGGACAGCGCGCTGGCGCAGCTGGACGGCTATCTCGCGGCCGACCTCGACGAGGACGCCATGGTGCGGACGGTGAAGGACCTGCCGGAAGAGGAGAAGGGCCGCACATTGGTACGCGATGTGGTGCGGCCGTCCATCCTGCGCTACCGCGAGGGCCTCGCCGGGCTCGCCGACGACGCCCGGCCGGACTCGGAGGCGGGCGTGTGCCATGTCCCCGGCGGGATCGAGGCGTACGCGGATGCCGTCGGCAGGCACACCCGACCCGGTCTGAGCCCGGAGGAGGTACACCGGATCGGACTGGAGACCGTGGCCGCGCTGCGCGAGGAGTTCGCCGAACTGGGCACGAAGGTGCTGAGGACCGGGACCACCGAGGAGACGCTGGCCGCTCTGCGGGAGGACCCGTCGCTGCGGTTCTCAGGGTCACAGGAGATCGTCGCACTGGTCGAGGACGCCCTGGAGCGCGCCCGCGCGGCCGTACCCGCCTGGTTCCGCACCTATGACATCGCCGACTGCGTGACCCGTGAGGTCGACCCGCTCTCGGCCGAGACCGCGCCGCTGGCGTACTACCAGCCGCCCGGCGGACCAGGGCTCCCGGGCACGCACTGGATCAATACGATCCGTCCCGAGACGCGGTTCCGGTACGAGTACGAGGCGCTCGCCTTCCACGAGAGCATCCCAGGCCACCACCTCCAGCTCGCCGTCGCCCAGACCCTGCGGGAGCTGCCCGAGGTCCGCCGGAAGACGGTGGGTCAGATGACCGCGCATCTGGAGGGCTGGGGCCTGTACACCGAGCGCCTCGCCGACGAGATGGGCCTCTACAGCTCATACCTCACCCGATTCGGGATGCTGTCGCTGGACGCGGTCCGCGCCTGCCGACTGGTCGTGGACACCGGGATGCACCACCTCGGCTGGTCCCGCGAGAAGGCCGTCACCTACATGCGGGACAACACCGCCACCACCGAGGCCAACGTCCGCAACGAGATCGACCGCTACATCGCCTGGCCCGGCCAGGCCACCGCCTACATGATCGGACGCCGCGAAATCCACGCCCAACGCGAACGCGCCCGCCACGCCCTCGGCGCCCGCTTCGACATCAAGGACTTCCACCACGAGGTCATCGGCCACGGCGCGGTCCCGCTCGGCGTACTCGACGAACTCGTCACCGACTGGATCACCACCGCCCGACGCTGATCACCGACCGGATCGCCCCCACCGGAGTACGGGACTCCTCAACCGGCAGTACCCAGGACCGTCGCCGCCGTTCGCCACCACCCACCCTCGGAGACCCGGAGGACTCATGTCCGAGACAGCCACACCACCCAGCGTCGCGTCACCACAGTCCGGAACCCCCGTCCTCGCCCTGATGGCCGTGATCGTCGTCGCCACCGGGCTACTGGAATCCATGCTGTTTCCCGCACTGCCCATCATCCAGGCCGATCTGGGGCTCACCACCGCGGAAGGCGCCCTGCTGCTCAGCTCGATCGCCATCACCGCGTCACTGGCGATCCCGCTCGTGGGTTCCCTGGCCGACCGCTACGGCGGCCGGCGCATGCTGCTCGTCGTGGGCTCTGCGGGGGTGATAGGGGCGTCCCTGTCCTCGGTCACCCAGTCCTTCCCCCTGCTGCTCGTCGCACTGGCGATCCAGGGCATCGGCACCGCCGTCCTGCCACTGGGCTTTGTCGTGATGCGGGAGAACTTCCCCGAGCAGAAACGTTCGTTCGGTGTCGGGCTGCTGGTCGGACTCCTCGCCTTCGGCGGCGGCCTCGGGATGGTGCTCGCCGGACCCATCGCCGAGAACCTCTCCTGGAGGTGGATCTTCGGCCTGCCCGCCATCGTCATCACGGTGACCACCCTGATCGCCTACTTGATCATGCCCCGTACCTCTCCTTCACCGAGTGGCGCGGCCACGGAGGGCATCGCGGGCAAGACCCGGGACACCGGCGCCGGCAGGGTCGACTGGGCCGGCGCCGTTCTCCTCGCGACCACCCTGTTCTGTCTGACGTTCGCTCTGTCGAAAGTGCCCGACTGGGGCTGGTCGTCCCCGCTCGTCCTGGGGCTGTTCGCTGCGGTCCCGACCCTCGGAGCGCTGTGGGTACGGACCGAACTCCGCGTCGAGAACCCCATCGTCGATGTGACCTTCCTCCGGCGCCCCGCAGTGCTCAGCGGCACGCTGGCCGCCCTGGTGCTCGGCCTCGGCTACTCGGTGTCGGCCCTGTCCATCCCCCAGATCGTGGTCGCCCCCGAACAGACCGGCTACGGGCTCGGCGGAACGATCACCGACACCGGCTTCTACATGCTTCCCGGTGCTGTGGTCGCCGTGCTGGTCGGGCCAGTCGCCGGCGCACTCTGCCGCCGTTTCGGCTCCCGTGCCGTCCTCGCCACCGGACTCGCCATCGCGGCAATCGGTCTGGTATTCGCCGCGTACCGGCACAGCGAAGCCTGGCACCTGATCCTGCTCGTCGTCTTCCTCGGCACCGGCGGCGCCATGAGCGGCACCGCGCTCTACAACGGAACGCTGGAATCCGTGGAGCCGAAGGACACCGGCGCGGCCACCGGCATCAACATGATCGCCCGGTCCGTCGGTGCCCCCCTCGGCGTCCAGATCGCCGCGGCGGTCATCTCCCACTCCGCCGAAGGGGCACCGATCCCGATGCCCACGGACGCGGGCTACACCAACACCTTCCTGGTCGGGAGTGTCATCACCGCGCTCGCCATCGCGTTCGCCTGGCGCGTGCCCGGCCGCCGCGCGGGCACTTCGCCCCGGCCCTCCGGCGATCCGGCCGCCGCCGTTGGCGTCTGAACCGGTCCCTGGCCCGCATCCGAACCGGTCCCGCCTCCGTCCGTGTCGTCCACCCGAACCCGAACCAACTCCTGACCACCTCACGAGGAGAAGAACATGACCACCGACGCACCCGCGCTCGCCACCCAACTGCTCGACGCCGTCGCAGCCGGCCACCACGGAGCGGTCGAAGCACTCACCGACGCTCTCCACAAGGCGGGCGGACCGCTGTGCGACCCGCTCCCCGACGGCGGCTACCTCGTCACCTTCGTCTGGATCGGCCCGGCCGAACAGGTGTCGGTCACCTCCCAGCTCACCTTTGACAAGGTGGGCCGGGCGGCGCAGATGGAGAGGATCGCGGGCACCGACATCTGGTACCTCTCGTTTCCGGTCGCCGACGACCGCCTGTCGGTCCTGTACGCCTTCGCCGTCGACGACCCCAACAGCCAGGTGCCGACAGCCGAGGTGATGAAGGTGATCCAGGAAGCGGGCGGGATGCTCGAATTCGCGCTCCAGCGGGACCGCTGTGCGCACCACGACCCGTTCAACCCCGACCTCGTCACCGCCGACAGCATCCACATGGGCCCCGAGTTCAATCAGAACGCCAAGGAGGCCGTCCTCACCCTTCCCGGCGCGGCCTCCGAAACCTGGTTCGGTCCCAGCCGTTCTCCCGGCACCCTCACCGAACACCAGGTGCGTTCCGAGGTGTTCGGCGACGAGCGGACCATCACCGTCTACACCCCCGTCGGCTACGAGAGGGGCCGGGGCGACTACCCCCTGGTGTTCCTCCTCGACGGTGAGTACCAGGTGGAGAATTACCCGGTCATCCTCGACAACCTCATCGAAGCAGGAGCGATTCCCCCGTCCGTCGCCGCCTTCGTCCACAACAAGGACCCCATGTCCCGCATGGTGGAGATGTGCTGCAACCCCGATCTCGCGACCCAGTACGCCGATGAACTCGTGCCCTGGCTGCGCTCCGAGTACGGCGCGGGCGAGGACCCGTCCCGTACGGTCGTCACCGGCGCCAGCTACGGCGGCCTCGGCTCCGCCTGGCTCGCCCACTGTAGGCCGGACGTCATCGGCCGGGTGCTCTCCCTCTCCGGCTCCCACTGGTGGGGCCAGAAGCGCGGCTTCGGCGGCGACGACAGCGAGCACTCCATGGGCCACGACAGCGAACCCGAGTGGCTGACCCGGCAGATCGCTGCCGACCCCGTGACTCCTACCCGCTACTGGGTCAGCGCCGGAACACTGGAAGTCCAGCCACTGCCCTTCGGTATCACTCTGCTGGCCGCCAACCGGCATCTGCGTGACGTCCTGATCGCCAAGGGCTACGAGGTCCAGTTCGACGAGTTCCCGGGCGCCCACGAACACGCGGGCTGGCGGCGCTCCTTCGCGAACGGTCTGCGCTACCTCCTGGGCGACCTGGTCACGGGGGACACCACAACGGCCTGACCTGATCCGAGACCTTCGGGTGTCCAACGACTTCTCGTGCTTGATCACCCAGCTCGGTAGCTGCCGCACGCGCAGACGGCCTTCGGGCGAGCGTGTGCTCCAAGCAAGGAACACGCAAAACTCAGCTTGAAGGTCTGGGGATTGGGTCGACTGCATCATGCTGACCAGCAGGATCTGATTGCGGCACGGTCACAGGACTCCGGTTTCGACGTCTCCGCCGCAGCACCGGCCGGCCGGTGCTGGCCGCCAGCGCCACCTGCCTTCTGGCCCGGCGCCCGCACCGCGCCGGAAGCCTGCGTCACCACTGCGAGCCGGGCAAGGGCCAGCACGTACCCGGTCCCGGCCGGCCGTAGCCGATGATCCGCGCAGTGGTGCACCGGCGGCAGCCCGTGGACCGCGCCGCTGGACGCACCGCGTCCGACACCGGGCGAAGGCGCCGCCACCGATACCGCCCGACCGTAAACCCCTCAACTCGTGGCGTCACACCGCCGACATCTTGTCCACCGGAAGGCTTCGAAGTGACCGCTGAACTCCACCACCGAGCCGTCGTCGCCGACACGCACAACGACCTCCTGGAGGCGGTGGCCGCCCGCCGTCCGGCCCGCTGGGCGGACTTCTTCCGCGAGCGCTGGCTGCCCCAACTGAAGGCCGGCGGAGTCGATATCCAGGTGCTGCCCGTCTTCATCGACGACCCGTACCGGCCCGAGGGCGCACTGCGCCGCACGCTACGCATGATCGAGGCCGCGCACGTGCTGGCCGAAGGCAACGCCGACACCGTCGCCCTGTGCCGCGACGGCGACGAGATCGACGCCGCGCTCGCGGAGTCGAAGATCGCCCTCGTCCTGGCACTGGAGAGCGCCCCGGGCATCGACGCCGACATCGAGCTGTTCCACACCCTCCACCGACTGGACGTGCGCATGGCGTCCATCGCCCACTGGGGCCGAACGCCCCTAGCCGACGGCAGCGGCGAGGACGCCACCGGCTCCGGACTGACCGAGGCGGGTGTGCGGGCTCTGGCGGAGATGGAACGCCTCGGCATGATCTTCGACGTGTCCCACCTCGGCGCCGCCGGGGTAGCACACGTCCTCGACCTCGCCACCCGCCCCCTCATCGCCACCCACTCCTGCGCCCGCGCCCTGCGCGACCACCACCGCAACCTCACCGACGACCAGATCCGAGGCATCGCCGCCACCGGCGGAATCATCTGCGTCAATTTCCTGCCCGCCTTCCTCGACGCCGACCCCAAGGCACAGACGGTGGAGCGGCTGGGGGACCACATCGAGCACGTGGCCTCCGTCGCGGGCATCGACCACGTCGGCATCGGACCCGACTTCGTGTACGAGGTCATCACGGATGTCACCCCTCCCTGCTGCGAGGACTTCGCCTACGGGGAGATCGACCCACTCGCCGTCCTACCAGGCATCGAAGGCCCCTCCGGACTGCCCCTCGTGACGGCGGAACTCATCCGCCGCGGACGCTCCGAGACCGATATCGGCAAGATCATGGGGGGCAACGTCCACCGCCTCCTCCGCGCGGAACTGGGGCGCACCCGATGAAAGCGCGGACGACCCCGCCCGTGGGGGACAGCGGACGACTGGCCCAGATGCTGGCCGATCTCGAAGAGCTCGTGCTCTGCGAGTCGTTCTCGGCCGATGTCGAAGCCGTCGCCCGTAGTGCGCGGGTCGTCGCGGATCTGGGTTCCCGGCTTCTGGGGGCCGCGCCGCAGACGGTCGTCGTGGACGGGGTCGTCCATCTGCGGTGGAGCTTCGGCACACCGCGCGTGCTGCTGGTCGGCCACCACGACACGGTGTGGCCGATCGGCTCCCTCACCACCCACCCCTGGTCGGTCGTGGACGGGATCGCGCGGGGACCCGGTGTCTTCGACATGAAGGCAGGGCTGGTCCAACTGTTCCACGCACTGGCATCGCTGCCGTCCCTCGACGGCGTCTGCGTTCTGGTCACCGGGGACGAGGAACTGGGCTCGCTCACCTCACGCGCACTGATCGAGGAGTCCGCACGCGGCTGCGCCGCCGCGCTCGTGCTGGAGGCATCCGCCGACGGCGGCGCGCTGAAGACGGCACGTAAGGGCGCCTCCTGGTACGAGATCGTGGTGGACGGCAAAGCCGCGCACTCCGGCCTCGAACCGGAGAAGGGCGCCAACGCGGCCGTCGAGGCCGCTCATCAGATCCTCGCCGTCAGCGGGCTCGGCCCGCTGTTGAACCGGGATCTGCCCTCGCCGCACGGCCCGGACGTCACCACGGTCACGCCCACGCTGGTCTCGGCGGGCACCACTGGGAACACCGTGCCCGCGCGGGCCACCATCTCGGTCGACGTACGGGCACCGAGCACCGCCGACCAGCGGCGCGTCGACGAACTCATCCACGGTCTGACCGCCCGCACCGCCGGCACCCGGATCAGAGTGAGCGGCGGCCCCGAGCGGCCGCCGCTGGAGCCGGCCTCGTCGGCGCGGCTGTTCGCGCTCGCACAGCAGGCGGCGACCCGACTCGGCATGGCCCCGCTGCGGGGTGTGGCGGTCGGCGGCGCCTCCGACGGCAACCTCACCGCGGGGGTGGGCTGCCCGACCCTGGACGGCCTCGGCGCCGTCGGCGGCGGCGCCCACGCCGACGACGAACACGTCGTGCTCGCCGAAATGCCGGCACGGGCCGCTCTGCTCGCCGAACTGATCAAGGCGGTGCGGGGATGACGGTAGACGTGAACGGGCTCGTCGTGCGCGAGTTGCACGAGCCGGCCGAATTCCAGGAGGTGGACCGGCTGTTCACCGGCATCTGGCGGCCCGGCCCCGGGGCGGCGAGCCCGATCGGCTTCGAGCTGATCCGGGCGCTGGCCCACGCAGGCAACTACGTGGCGGGCGCCTACGACGGGACGCGTCTGGTCGGTGCCTCGGTCGCGTTCCTGGCCGCTCCACCCGGTCAGGCACTGCACTCCCACGTCACCGGCGCGAGGAAGGGGCGCGGTATCGGCCACGCGCTCAAGCTGCACCAGCGGGCCTGGGCGCTCGACCGGGGGCTGACCCGGATCACCTGGACCTTCGACCCTCTGGTCCGCCGGAACGCCTACTTCAATCTCACCAAGCTGGGCGCCGTGCTCAGCAGCTACCACCAGGCTTTCTACGGCGCAATACCCGACTCCATCAACGGCGGTGACGATTCGGACCGGGTGATCGCGCTCTGGCGCCTCGACCCTTCCCACGCCGCGTCCGCCACCTCCACCGGGCACGGCGACTCGGTCCCGGTACTGCCGGTGCTCATCGCGGCAGACGACGGCCACCCACTGCTACTGCCCTCCCCACCGGCGGCCGACGCCCGGCTCGTACGAATCGATCTACCGCCCGACATCGAGGGCCTGCGCCGCACCGACCCGGCTGCTGCCACAGCCTGGCGGTTCGCGGTACGGGAGGCGCTCGGCGGACTGCTGTCCGAAGGCGCCCGAGTTACCGGGTTCCACGACCGGTCCGGCTATGTCGTCGACCGTGTTCCGCCCGTCTACCCCTCTGCCCCCGCCGCCGAATCCACCGTCCGACCGGACCGCACCCACATGCTGGAGTCACCGAACCGATGAAGATCAAAGGAATCGAACTCCGCCGCATCGCCATGCCCCTGAAGGCCCCATTCCGTACCTCGTTCGGGGTCGAGTACGCCCGCGACATCCTGCTGCTCCGGGTGGAGGCCGCGGACAGCGAGGGCTGGGGCGAATGTGTCGCCATGTCGGAACCCCGCTACAACTCCGAGTACGTGGACGGTGCCGCCGACGTACTACGACGCTTCCTGATCCCCGCGCTGCCGCTCGATGTCACGGCCAACACCGTGGCCGGTGCGCTGCAGCCCTTCAAGGGGCACCACATGGCGAAGGCCGCGCTGGAAAGCGCCGTGCTCGACGCCGAACTCCGGGCGAGCGGCGAGTCGTTCGCCTCCTATCTGGGCGCAACCCGGGACCGGGTGCCGAGCGGAGTATCGGTCGGCATCATGGACAGCGTGCCCGCACTGCTGGACGCGGTGGAGGGCTTTGTCGCCGAGGGATACGTCCGAATCAAGCTGAAGATCGCGCCGGGCTCGGACGTGGGACCCGTGGCGGCCGTACGGGAGCACTTCGGCGACGATCTGCTCCTCCAGGTCGACGCCAACGCCGCCTACACGCTCGCCGACTCCCGCCACCTGGAGCGGCTCGACGCGTTCGACCTGCTGCTGATCGAACAACCCCTGGCCGACGACGATCTCGTCCAGCACGCCCACCTCGCACGCCGGCTCACCACACCCGTATGCCTGGACGAGTCGATCGACTCCGCGGCACACGCCGCCGCGGCGATCTCGCTGGGCGCCTGCTCCGTCGTCAACATCAAACCCGGCCGCGTCGGCGGCTACCTCGAAGCCCGCCGCATCCACGACCTCTGCCAGGCACACGGAATCGCCGTATGGTGCGGCGGAATGCTGGAGACCGGCATCGGCCGCGCCGCCAACGTCGCCCTCGCGGCCCTGCCCGGCTTCACCCTGCCGGGCGACACCTCCGCCTCCAGCCGCTACTACTCCAAAGACATCACCGCGCCGTTCGAGCTGAACGACGGTCATCTCGACGTGCCCCGCGGACCGGGCACGGGCGTAGAACCACTACCGGAAGTACTCGCCGAACTGACGGCATCCACGGAATGGATCACCGGCTAGTGCCGTATCGGGCAAGGTTCGCCCTGGTCACGAGTCCTTAGCTTGCGCTTCAACCCTGAGTGCTTCTCAGAGGTCGCTAGGTCCGATCTTCCTCAGTTCGGGATCGCTCGATCGTGGTACTGATCGTCGCGCAGGTCGCCTGCTAGGCATGTTCATGTTGAGATGCGAGGCGTGGTGGGAGAGCCGTACCCGAGCGGCTTAGCGAACGAGCAGTGGGCGTTGATCGAGCCGATGATCACGGCCTGGAAGTAGGGCCGGCTGGCGCGGTCGGCGACTGGGGATCCCAAGGCCTGCGATCCGAGGGAGGTCGTGAATGCGATCTTCTAGCAGAATCGGACGGGCTGCCAGTGGCGCTATCTGCCCCATGGCTTCCCGGCCTGGTCGGCGGTTTTCTACTACTTCGGCCTGTGGCGCGAGGAGGGGCTCGACCAGCGTATCCAGGAACTCCTGCGTTGCCAGGTGTGGGAGAAGGCGCGGCGATGAGAGGACCCGTCCCTCGTGATCATCGACACCCAGTCTGTCCGCGCGGCCGCGGGTGTCCCGAAGACCACGACGGGACTGGACGCCAACAAGAAGGTGTCGGGCCGCAAGCGGGGCTGGCCGTCGACGTACTGGGGCTGATCATCGGCGTCGTCGTGCTGGCTGCCTCCGCCCACGACAACGCCACCGGCACCGCCCTGCTCGACCAAGCGGCCGAGCGGTGTGGGATGCGCCTGGAGAAGGCCCTGGTGGGCCAGGGCTTCAAGGACGAAGTGCTCATCCACGGCGCCCTGTTGGACATCGACGTCGAGGTCGTCCGCCGCAACCCGGACGACCAGGGCAAGGGCTTCGTCCCGCAGCCCAAGCGGTGGATTGTGGAGCAGGTCAACGGCACGTTGATGCTGCACCGGCGCCTGGCCCGCGAGTACGACCACCGGCCCGACACCTCCGCCTCGCGCGTCTACTGGGCGCCCATCGCGAACATGGCCCGCCGCCTCACCACACCGAGTCCTGCCTGGCGCGACAGTCTCGGGCTGGCCGCGTGAACGTCATCGAACTCCTGGCGGACCTCCAGCCCCAGCACGACGAGTCCACGGCCCGGGCCGGTGAACCACGCGACCAGATCGAGCACTTGACCGCCACTCTGGCCGAGACCGAGGCCCGACTCGCGGACCTGGCCACCACCCGGAAGGTCATCGCCGAACTCGCACCGGGCCGGGGACCGAGGCCGATCCACCTGAGACGAACACCGCCTACCAGGCCATCGTGAACGCCTTCAACCAGCACCCCTGCCAGGCATTCAGAGCCCGTGAGCTGCACGAACTCCTCGGCATGCCCACCGACGCGGCGACCGTCAACGTCACCCGCAGCTGCCTCGGACGCCTCACACGTCAAGGCTTCCTCACCCAACCCGGACGAGGCCCCTACCAGAAACGGACTTAACGTCGCACTTCACGGGCTGGAATCGTCACGGCCGCCGGCTGCCACTCTCGCCTGAGCAAACCGAACACCCACGAGTCGGAGACCTCGCCGTTCACCACGCAGTCCTCCCGCAACGTCCCTTCACGCACGAAGCCGATCTTCTCCAGGACCCGGGCAGATGCCACGTTGCGCGTATCGGCCTCGGCCTGAACTCGATTCAGGTCCAGCGTGTCGAATGCCCACTCCAGCACGGCGTGCGCGGCCTCCGTCGCAAAGCCGTGGCCCCACATCGCATCATCGAGGACGTAGCCCAACGACGCGCTGCGGTAGTCCGGGTCCCACCCGGTCAGACCGCACCAGCCGACGAAGGCCCCGTCAGAAGCACGGTCGATGGCCACCCGCGCCCCGGTGCCTTCGTCCGCCATCTTCCGGCACATCGCGATGAAACGCTCGGCGCGGGCCTGTTCGGTCCACGGCGGGGAGTCCCAGTAGCGCATCACGTAGGTGCTGCTATGCAGCGCGAAGAGAACGGCCGCGTCAGCGTCGGTGAAGGGCCGAAGGCGCAGGCGAGCGGTGTGCAGTACGGGGGTGGCCAAAATCATGCGCACCATCTTGTGTCCTCACAGGCGGGCAGAACACCGAATATCCGATCCCGGTCCGGCCCCCACGCAACGAGAAACGGACTTAACAACCTCTCAGAGCATTGCTATTCCCACTATGGCTGTCGCTGTGAGCGCGATGGTCAACAGAATGTGGAGTGTCAGGCCCCGTTCGTCCGAGTGGTGTTCGGCCGCGTGGTCCAGTGTGAAACCGGCCGGGTCGGCGGGCGGGTAGTGGACGGTGACGTCACGGCCGTACGCGCGGGCGGGGTTCGGGATGTTCGACGTGCAGTGGGCCGTGACGGCCGTGCCCTCATGGGTGGTGAACGACAGGACCGGGGTGATGGTGGTCGAGGTGCCACCTTCGTCCTGGTTGGCTTTGACGTCCTTCAGAACCGCGACGACCCGTCCCTGCACGGTGTCCATCGCGGCCAGTCTCTCGATGCGGCGGTTCTTGGCGCGTATCGTTCCGGGCAGATGAACGGCGGCGGCGACTGCCAACGGCCCGCCGGAGCCGATCAGCGCCCACGGCCACCCCCAGCCAACCGGTCCCCGACCCCCGCCTCCGCGAAGACGGCCGCCGCCTGTTCGGGGGCGATCCACAGGTCGGCGGCGACGACCTCGACTTGGTACTCACGTGCCAGGAACACCGACGTGGCGCCCTTGCCAGAGCCGAGGTCGAGAACTCGCATACCGGGGTGCAGATCGAGATCGTGAGCAAGGTCCTCCAGCATCCACAGCGGGTTCGGCCCCATGTCGAGGTTGAGCAGCCACGCGGGGTCATAGCGAGAGGAGAGCGGATAGCGGTCCGGGCGGATGAGGTCGTTCAAGGCAGTCACGAGCACGGACCTAAGCCGAGCATGCGCCCGGCCGCAATCCGTTTTCCCTGTGCCCCGCCCGTTGGCCGAGGATCAAGGGGAGGATCGTCGTGGCTGTCCAACTCCATTGACAGACGGTCCACATTCGACGTCAGGGGACACTGGGCGCCCGTCTGATGATCTCGGTTCGGTAGCGTCGCTTGGTGAACTGTCACACCGTTGGCTTTCGCCACACCTCTAGCAAATGGCGGCGGGGACGCAGCAATGCGTCCCCGCTACCCGACACGCCTCGTCCAACACTCCGAAGCCCTTATCACCTGGGCCACCATCACCCTCATGACCCGGCGACTCGCACGGCAGGGTGCCACCCGTAGCTGGCCGGGGAAGCCGGCGCGGGCCAGGTAGGTGCCAGGGGTCCGAAGGATTGGGCGCGTCTCGCCGGGCTGGGTCAAGGGCGCAGGGCATCGAGGAGTATCGGTAGTGCGTGGCGTAGTTCGCGGTATCCGTAGGTGCCGCTGTGGGTGCCGGGGAAGATGTGTGTGGTGACGGGGGGCTCCCAGTGACCTGAGTCGGTGTGTCAGGGTGCGGGTCTCGAAGCCGCCTGCGGCTTCGGTGACGGAGACGACGTCGTCGGGGAACAGGGCGATCCATTTCTCGGTGCCCGGGATGTGGACGTCGGCGTCGCCGTCGAGTGGGCCGGGGGTGCCGTCTCCCGAGGCGAGGTAGAGGGGTGTGTCGCGCAGGCCCTTGGCGCGGTAGAACGGGTCCCAGTCCAGCCAGACCTCCCACTGTTTCCAGGGGTCTCCCCAGATCTTGTAGCCGTCAACGCCCAGGTACGCTGCGCCGGACAGCCACATCTCGGGGTACTGGATCGGGTGGACGGGGGCGCTGAAGGCGGCGATGGCGCGGAACAGGCCGGGGTTTCGTGCCGCCATGCCCAGGGCGCCGAAGCCTCCCTGGGACTCGCCTCCCGCTGCCCGCCGCGGCCCGGCCCCGTAGTGGCGCTCCATCAGGGGCACGACCTCTTTGAGGAAGTATGTGCGCACCCGTGGTGTGCCACCTTGGCCGTTGTTCCACCAGTCGGTCCAGAACCCGAACAGCGGCATGGCCGGCATGACCACCAGTACGTCGTGCAGTTCCGTCAGTTCCTGAACCCGGAACATCGTGGTCCACGTCGTGTGGTCCCCGTCCCCGCCTGCCAGCAGGTAGAGCGTCGGCCACCGGTCACCCGGACCACGGCGGTCCCAGCCGTGCGGGGTGAGCAGAGCCACGGCAATGGTGCTGCCCAGGGCGGGGGAGTCGACGGTCAGCTCGACCAGCCGTTCGTCCAGGCGCCGTTCCGCGATGACCTCACCACCCGCTCGGGCAGAAGAAGCCACCGCGATCGTTGACGGACCGACAACGGTCAGCGAAGCCGCGCCGGCCAGCACAGCGCGACGAGAAGGAAAGTTCGGCATACCACCTTCTTCGGCCACGAGCCCTCACATCTGAACCCCGGAGCGATAGTTCCAGTCGGCGGCCGACCCACAGCAGTCCCGGTTCAAAAACACGTACCAACCGGGGGTGCGGGGTGGGGGCGGCTCTGTTTGGCTGGTGACGGGGTACCCCGTCCATGGAGGTGAGCACGACCGATGCCCAAGGTAGCGGGAGGGTTTCGTACCGCCCTTGCAACCGTAACCGCGGCCTTCCTGACCGTGGTCCTGATCATCCCGGCGCCCTGGTCGGCAGCCGCATCGCCGGCGGGTCGGGACGACGCACACGCGCGGACGCGCGCGGCCATGGAGCGGGCGGTAAGAGATGGTGCGCCCGGGGTCCTCGTCTCCGTGGTCGACGGTGCGGAGCGGTGGGCGGGGGCGGTGGGGGTCGCGGACCGCAGAACGACGCGACCACCGCATCCGGCGGACCACTTCCGGGCGGGCAGTATCACCAAGACCTTCACGGCCACCCTCGTTCTCCAGCTGGAGGCGGAGGACCGGCTCGGTCTCGACGACACGGTGGAGAAGTGGCTGCCCGGCGTGGTCCGGGGCAACGGTCACGACGGCCGCCGCATCACCGTCCGGCAGCTACTGAACCACACCAGCGGTGTGTACAACTACCTCAACGACCCCGCCCTCCACCAGATCGGCCCCCCCTGGCTCCAGCACCTGCACGAGACCTGGACACCCGAGCAGCTCCTGGCCGTCGCCCTGTCGAACCCCCCGCCCGCCCGGCCGGGCGAGAGGTTCGTGTACTCCAACACCAACTACCTCCTGGCCGCGATGATCGTGGAGAAGATCACCAGCAGCACCTACGAGCACGAGCTGCACCGGCGCATCATCGACCCCCTCCGCCTGCGGGACACCAGCTCACCGGGCACCCGCGAAACGCTGCCCCGCCCGTCCGGACGGGCCTACTCCACCGCCCAGATCCAGGCACCCCTGCCAGGCATCGACGTCACCGAGTTCAACCCCTCACCGCTCCGCGCCAGCGGCGAACTCATCACCACGGCCGGCGACCTCAACCGCTTCTACCGCGCCCTGCTCACCGGCCGACTGCTGCCCGAGGCCCAGTTGCGGAAGATGACCACCACTATCTCCGCCGGCACCGAGGACCACGGCCTCGGCCTCATGCGCATGGCCACCTCCTGCGGAATCGAACTGTGGGGACAGCGCGGCGCCGGATACGGATTCGAAGCCCTCACCGTCTCCACCCGCGACAGCCGCCACCGCATGACCCTCTACATCAACACCGACCACCTGGCCCTGGAGGGCACGACAGCCAAAGACGTCACCGAAGCGGAGTTCTGCCACCGTTCATGACCTCAAGGGCCTGATCCGTCTCCAACTGGAACCCCACCGGCTCCGGGACCGCGCGTCTGAGCAGGATGGGAGCCGAAGTGTCCAAGGGCGCCCCTTGGACGTCGCTGGCCGTTCTGGCAGCGCCACCGCTACACCCGCTCGAAGACGTTCCCACGACTGCATGTCGTCCTGGCAGGCAAGGCGGAGCACCTGCTCGACAACCGTCTCCAGGCGCTCGCCGCCGACGTGAAGGGCATCGCCGTCGCGGTGTGGGTGAACACCCTGCCTCGCCTGAAGTTGGCCGTACGGCCCAGGCGCCTACATGTGGAACGCGCTGGCCCGGCTGCGCAGTACGCACAACGATCCCGTGCTCGGCCTCAAGCCGTCCATCCTGCCGGCGGGCGTCCTGTCCTTCGTCCAGGCATCGGACGTCATCATCTCCTCGCGGATACAGCTGACCGGGACGCAGACCACCAGCGACCTGCACGACATGATCTCCACCGCCACGCGTGGTATCAGCTGGGATGCCCGGACCCTCGGCCCCGACATCGCCCTGGACATCATGGTGGGCAGGCGCCACGATCTCGCTCTGCACAAGGACCACCTGACCGGCCTCACCCAGCTCCTGGTGGACGCCGCCGCCACCATTGGCAGGCCGGGCACCGCTACCTCGGGCCGCTGCTGCCACTGCGGCGGGACCGGCAACGCCCGCCCGCTCTGGGGAGCGCCCGCCCAGTAGACCTGAACGGGGCAACCGGGCAAGCCGCCCCGAACAGCGGCTTGCCCACCCCGCCTCCGTGCGCCGCGCCCTTGTCTGAACTGCCATCTGAACTGCCAGAGGCGCGCCCCTGCCCTGAGAGAGCGGTGCCGTAGTTCTGCACGGGCAGCACACGCACGAGACCCCGGGGATGTTAGGTCAGCGCTACCGAGCTGGTCGTGTCGTTCATCGCGTCGCCGACCCACTCCGTGCTCTTGGTGTGGAACTGGTTCGGCCCTTGGAAGTTCGCGTCCTGGAACAGGTCGACGTAGCACTTGTTCAGGGTCCACAGGGAGCTGATCTGGTTGTTGATCCAGTGGCCGGTGAGGCTGGAGGCCCAGCCGTCCCATTTCCCGTCGCTCTTGCAGTGACCGCCGTGACTGGTACGGATGGTGAGGGTGCCGCCCTGGTACTGGGCATGCTCGAAGAGGACCGTGCCCGCTCCGGCTTCCAGCCGCACGCGCGCACCGGTGGCCGCTGCGGCGTCGCGCGCCTTGCCGACCGCGTTCATCCGGTCCATGAACCGCTGGTCCTTGGCCGCCTTCCACGGTGCCGGGGCGTCAGTGATCCGGCCCTCGGTCGCCGCCGCGATGCTCTCGCGGAAGGTGTCGTAACAGGTGATCCGCTGTGTGCCCGAATCGGCGACGCAGTGGGACTTCCGCTCGGCCGCCGGGGCCGCGCCCGCTGGGGTTGGTGCCATGAAGGCGCCCGCGCACACCGCCGCCACGAGTGCGGTCACCGCTGTTCTCGCTCTCAACTCTTCCTCGTTTCACTTGGACGCGGGACGCCGTTTCCGTACGGCTTCGGAGTCCCGCACGGTGGCCCTTCGGGAGGGGAGAGGGCGAGCGGGCCCGGGAGGTTGCCCCGGTAGATGAGCGCACAATGTGCGTCCCGGAAATCGACGAGATCCATTCGGCCGTCCTTCGGTTCCGGTGATGCACCCGAGTATCAGCATCAATGTCAGTGGCTCGCACTAAGGTCCGGCCATGACTCGTTCCTGTGAGGTACCCCTGTTCTCCGCGCTGGGCCGTGTGGTGGTCCTGGTCGCCGATACCGATGAGGCTCTGGCGTTCTACCGGGATGTCCTGGGCTTCACCGTGCTGCATGACCAGGCCACCGACGGCTACCGCTACCTGCACCTCGGTCTGCCCGGCCAGGAACCGGCCGGGCTGTGGCTGATGACGGCCACCACGGACCGGGAACGCGAACTGATCGGCCAACAGTGCGGCGGCCAGCCCTTGCTCGTCCTGTACACCGCTGACCTGGACCACGTCAGCAGGCGACTGCGCGAGCACGGGACGCGCGTCTGGAGCGAGCAGGAGGACGACGACAGCCGGTCCCTGCACTTCGCCGACCTGTACGGGAACGTCATCATCGCCGTGCAGCTGACCGGGCCATCGGCATAGCCGCAGGTGCGCGGTTCTCCGCCGGCCTGACGGTCTACCGTGCCGGTCCGGCTTCTCCGTCGCCGGTGCCTTCGCCGGCGGCTTGCGGGTCGCCGCTGGCCAGGTTGGCGACGAGTTCGGGGTGTTCCTCGACGAGGAGGTGCCCGGCTCCCGCGGCGACCTGGAGTTCGGTTTTGAGGGTGTCGCGTACTGCGCGGCGTAGTCGGTGGGGTGGGAGGAAGACGTCGTTGGCTCCTGTGACGGCCAGCTGCGTGCACCGCTGGCCGGATGGTGGTTCGGCGCGGCCGGGTGCCCCGCTGGAGCGTGAGTGCCGTGCGACGAGGGTCATCCACTCGACCAGCTCGTTACGTGGTTGGCGTCCGGGGGCGGACATGGCGCGTAGCAGGCGGGCGCTGCTTGTGGGGGTGGGGCGTAGGAACCAGGCGGTGGAGGCGGCGAGGAGGTGTGGGGGGACGCTGAGTCTGGTCAGTCCGGCGGGGGAGGCGAGGACGAGCCGTTCGATGTGCGGGGAGTGGCAGGACAGGGCTACGGCGGCGCCGAAGGAGTGCCCCATCACCGTCACGGGGGCGGCAATGGTCTGTTCGATGACCTCGTTCAGCCAGGTGCCGTACCAGGACAGCCGACCCTTGGCGAGCCCGCGTTCACCGGAGCTGAGGCCGGGCTGTCCGGGGACGTCCGGCAGGATGACGCGGTGCCCCGCCGCGGCCAGAGCGGTGGCCAGCGGCAGGGATGCTGCTGCGTTGAAGTTGGTCCCCGGTAGGAAGAGCACCGGGCTCCCCGTCCCGGCGGTCACCACATGCGTCCGCACACCGGACACGGTCAGCGTCACCCGTTTATGAGCCACCGCCCAGCCGTCGAGCCGGTCTGTGCACCAGCGGCTGATGGCCTCGCGCCCCGCGATGGAGCGGTATATGGATCCCATCTACCGGAGTATGGCGATCACAGTGGCTGAGGAACATCACGAGCGGAGCACGACCTGTCGCACGGCACCACCGCGGGCGCCCGGATGGTGCCGCGGATGCGGTCCCTGGACGCTTAAGCGTCACTTGCCGAGGCTTCCGGGGCCTGACCTGGAAGGGTGCGTTCTCAAAGGAGAGCGACGTTCGCCCATGACGACGAGAGGAAAGCCCGCCATGAGCATTTCCCGCCGCCTGATCGGTTCCGGCGACCACAAAGTGCTGGTGCTCCACGACTGGTTCGGCACCAGCGCCGGCTGGGGGCCCTTCCTGGACTACCTGGACGGTGACACCTTCAGCTACGCCTTCCTCGACTACCGGGGCTACGGCGATCGCAAAACCGTGCGCGGTGCGTACACGCTCGCTGAGATCGCCGAGGACGCCCTCGCCTTGGCCGACGAGCTCGGCTGGGAAAGCTTCTCCCTCATCGGCCACTCCATGGGCGGCAAGGCGGCCCAACAGGTGTTGGCCCAGGCGCCGCACCGAGTACGCAAGCTGGTCGGCGTGGCCCCTGTCCCCGCCGGTGTCTATCCGCTGAACGCCGAGGGAGAAGCGCTGTTCTACGGCGCAGCACAGGACCGCGACAAGCGGCGGTCCATCGTGGACCTGGTCACCGGCCGACGTGCTTCCCGGGTGTGGGTCGACCTGATGGTCGACCACTCTCTGCAGTGGTCGACCCGCGAGGCGTTCGGCGGCTACGTGAAGGACTGGGTCACCGCAGACCTCACGGAACGGATCATCGGCAACCCCGTCCCGGTCAAGGTCATCGTCGGCGAGCACGATCTCGCCCTGACGGCCGACGCGATGCACGCCACGTGGCTCAGCCACTATCCGAACGCCGAACTGGAGAAGATCGCCAACAGCGGCCACTACCCCATGCACGAGACACCTGTGGCCCTGGCCACCAGCCTCGAAGCATTCCTGAACCGCTGAACCCCTGAGCCCGCAGCGGCAGTTCCACGAGCACGTGGCGCACCATCACCCTGCCTACGGGCCCGATCGGGAATCCCGGACAGCGGATCACCGCCCAGTCACGGCGGGGAAGATCGCTGCGCAGTTCACCTTCGGCTGCGGCGGTTCGCCATATCAGCATGTCGGGGTGTGTAGCCCGCCCGCGTGAGAGGTCCCTGACGGAGCGGGGACCCACTCGCACGGTTGCATATAGTGACTGAGTAATCACTATGCGCAATGGTTCGGCTTTTGCTGCCTGCCTGCGCCACACGAATCGCTAAGGACCGACATGAACGCACTCCACCGCGGCCGCCACCGCAGCGCCCCGCTCCTGGTGGGCCTGCTGACGCTGCTGGCAATCCTGATGACGTGGCCCTCGACCGCCACCGCGCAGGAAAGCCGGCTCAAGGGTTGGGGAGCCAACGAGAGCTACCAGCTCGGCGGCGTGGTCGCCAACGCCAAGTACAAGCCCGTGACCGTGGCGGGGCTCACCGACACCGACATCAAGAGCATCGATGCCGGCGCCAGCCACAGCCTCGCACTGCTCTCCAACGGGACCGTGGAGAGCTGGGGCCTCAACACCAGCGGCCAGCTCGGCATCGGCACCGTCACCAACCAGGACCAGGCATCCACCGTCACCGGACTGCGCGGCGTGGTCGCCATCGCAGCCGGCGCCAACCACAGCCTGGCACTGCTCGCCGACGGCACTGTGCGCGCCTGGGGCCTCAACACATACGGCCAGCTCGGCGACAACAGCGTCGCCACCCGCGTCACCCCGGTCAACGTCGCCGGTCTCACCAACGTCGAGGCCATCGCCGCCGGGGACCACCACAGTCTTGCCGTCCTCGCCGACGGCACCGTCAAGGCGTGGGGCTACAACGCCAACGGCCAGCTCGGCGACAACTCCCTCGCCCAGCGCAACACCCCCGTCACCGTGACCGGCCTCGCCAATGTCCGCAGCGTCGCCGGGGGCAATGCCCACAGCCTCGCCCGTCTGGCTGACGGCACGGTCTGGTCCTGGGGCTACAACGTCCAGGGGCAGCTCGGCGACAACTCCGTCACCAGGCGCCTCACCCCGGTCAAGGTCGACGAGATCAGCACCGCCCGCGAGATCAGCGCCGGGGTCCACCACAGCGTCGCCCTGCTCGCCGATGGCACCGTGAAGACCTGGGGCTACAACGCCCAGGGCCAGCAGGGCGACGGCACCCGCACCGACCGCCCCGCCCCCATCACCCTCGAAGGCGCCACCAACATCCGCGCCATCTCCGCCGGCCACTACCACACCCTCGTCCTCGACCGTGACGGCAAGGTCAGCGCCGTCGGCTACAACAACAACGGCCAGCTCGGCGACGGCACCGCCACCGACCGCACCGCCCTCACCACCCCCATCAACAGCCTCAGCAGCGTCTCGCTGATCGCCGGAGGCGGAGCCTTCAGCCTCGCCGGATAACGGGCAGCGCACACAAGACACCGCACCAAACACCGCGACCAGGCAAGCGGCACACACCGCTAGCCTTCAGACGGCCCCCACGAAGCAGAGCCTTCACCACGCACCCCGCACGAACGCCAGCCCGGCCGGAACCCGGCCGGGCTGACCCAGTTAAGTGTGCAGACCACCGGGTGGGAACGCACGCACGGCATTGTGTTCACCGGCCGTGGATGTGGGTGTCAGGTGGTGGACACAGGGTCTGCGGAGTCCATTCGGTTTGCCGGGGTGGGTCTGGTCAAAGGTTGGCGTCCAGGAACTCTTCGATCTGCCCTCGGGAGAGGGCTCCGATCCTGGTGGCCGTCACCGTGCCGTTCTTGAACAGCAGGAGTGTCGGGAGCGCGCTGATGTCGTAGGTGGGAGGGGTAGTGGTGTTGTGGTCGATGTTGAGTTTGGTGATCACGAGCCTGCCCTCGTACGCGCCGGCGATCTCGTCGAGTGTGGCCGCCACCATCCTGGACGGACCGGCCCACTCCGCCCAGAACTCGACTTGAGTGGCGAGGCGCGGATCCCTGCCATTGGCACGGTGCCTGACTGGTCTCCCCATGCTTTCACCGTGTTCGTACGGATCCCGGCCTGGTGTCACCCGAGCCGAATGTGAAGACCCAGTCGTCTCGCGGTCTGGGGTCAGGTGGTTTGGCGGCCGGAGGGGTGTCCGCCGGGGTCGCCGGCGAGGACGATGGAGATGGTGATCCGTTTGCCTACGGGCTCGCGGTGGATCGCGAAGCTCTGGCTGATCGCCATGACGATCTCCAAGCCGTGCTGGCCTACCCGTGTGGGATCTGCGGGCAGGAGGAGCGGTAGGGCGGTGCTGCTGTCCCAGACGCTGACCTGAACCGCTCCGTCCTCGACCTGGAGGGTGAGGAGGCACGGGCCGGGGGCGTACTTGCGCGCGTTGGTCACCAGCTCGCTCACCGCGAGCTTCACCATATCCATCGCCCGCCTCGATACCGGCAGCCCGTGCGCGGCCTGCACGGAGGTGAGGAAGTCGCGGACCAGATCGCGCGCCTCAGCGATCCCCCCGCTCTCCTCGAACACGGCGGAGACAGTGATCGGGTGGTAGCCCAGCAGCTCGGGTCCCTTGTCCTGCGCAGACAGGTCCATACATCCGCCCTTCTGCTCCCAGCGCTGAGCTGACTCACCCCCGCATACCCGCGAAATTTCGCCCCACTCCCACCCAATCCCGACCAGCGACGTGATAGCGCCGCACAGCGGATGAGAACCATCCCTCCGACGTCGCTGTTGGAGACAGGTGGGATCGCGTGGAAGGGGCTGGGTCCGTGGGTGTTCTTGTGGGATTGCTGCGATGGGGCAGGTGCGTGGGTTCGGTCGCGGATATGTCACGCGGCGTCAGTTGGTCAGGCGTCAGCGCTGTAGCGGCTTGCGCCGGTTGGAGTCGGGTAGCCGTGAGCCCCCCCCGCCCGGGTTGACCACGTCAGTGACCGGCGGGCGCGCTGCGTTCTGGTCGGCGTCCTTCGGGTGGGGGTTGTGGTCCCCGGTGATCGCTTTGTCAGTGGGGGCACTTAATCTCACTTCATGCATAATTCCAAGATCGCTTTCGGCCTCATCGCGGCCTGTTTGCTCACCGTCGGGTGCGGCTCCTCCGATGACCAGGACAGCGCCGGGGGCGCCGCGCAGAAGGCACTGCCGGTTGCCGTCGACGGTCCCCAGAAGGGTGTTATTCCCCAGCGTGAAGCGGGCGAGAAGCTGAAGATCACCCCGCTTCCCCCGATGAACGCGCCCTTCGCCGAGAAGGTGGAGCACAACCTGCGCCAGGACATCCTGCGCTCCGCCCGGGTGCCCGGGGAGACCAGCGCGGAGTGCCCCGACGGTGTGGATGAGACAGCTGGCGCCGTCAGCCAGTGCGTCGCCGTCTACGAGGGAGTCGCGATCCCCTACGAGGTGAAGATCAGCGAATCAGCCAAAGAGGGCAGCTCCCTGATCTTCTTCACCACCACCCCCAAGAAGGGCCTGCTGGTGGCGAGCACGGCCTACGACTCGCTGAATGAGCAGTACGGACCCACCTCCGGTCGCACCGACGCCAGCAAACTGGCCTGCCAGACGCTGCCTCCCGCCAAAGCCGTCCCCCTGGGTAAGGACACCGGCTACACCTGCCAGTACTGGGGCAAGCACGCCAACCAGGGCGAGCCCGGCTACGCGACCCTGCGACTCACCATGGGCCCCCAGGGGTCTGGGCTGGGCTTCGAAACCATCGCATAGCTAATGCAGCCTGGTGGCTGATCGCTATAAGCCTGTTGCCGTGTGCGCGTGTTGTATTCGACGGACCTCTGAGGACCATCGCCTTGCTCGGGACGCGTGCACCACGTCGTCTACCGGCGTGCAGGTGGCTCCGACGAGCTGAAGAACCTGGAACTTTGACACACCGCCTGTCACCAGCAGCACCACGCTGGTGATCACCGGAGAGAGCAGTGCCAGCCCTTCTCTGAGGGGGCGGGGACGCAGCAATGCGTCCCCGCTACCCGACACGCCTCGTCCAACACTCCGAAGCCCTTATCACCTGGGCCACCATCACCCTCATGACCCGGCGACTCGCACGGCAGGGTGCCACCCGTAGCTGGCCGGGGAAGCCGGCGCGGGCCAGGTAGGTGCCAGGGGTCCGAAGGATTGGGCGCGTCTCGCCGGGCTGGGTCAAGGGCGCAGGGCATCGAGGAGTATCGGTAGTGCGTGGCGTAGTTCGCGGTATCCGTAGGTGCCGCTGTGGGTGCCGGGGAAGATGTGTGTGGTGACGGGGGGCTCCCAGGGACCTGAGTCGGTGTGTCAGGGTGCGGGTCTCGAAGCCGCCTGCGGCTTCGGTGACGGAGACGACGTCGTCGGGGAACAGGGCGATCCATTTCTCGGTGCCCGGGATGTGGACGTCGGCGTCGCCGTCGAGTGGGCCGGGGGTGCCGTCTCCCGAGGCGAGGTAGAGGGGTGTGTCGCGCAGGCCCTTGGCGCGGTAGAACGGGTCCCAGTCCAGCCAGACCTCCCACTGTTTCCAGGGGTCTCCCCAGATCTTGTAGCCGTCAACGCCCAGGTACGCTGCGCCGGACAGCCACATCTCGGGGTGCTGGATCGGGTGGACGGGGGCGCTGAAGGCGGCGATGGCGCGGAACAGGCCGGGGTTTCGTGCCGCCATGCCCAGGGCGCCGAAGCCTCCCTGGGACTCGCCTCCCGCTGCCCGCCGCGGCCCGGCCCCGTAGTGGCGCTCCATCAGGGGCACGACCTCTTTGAGGAAGTATGTGCGCACCCGTGGTGTGCCACCTTGGCCGTTGTTCCACCAGTCGGTCCAGAACCCGAACAGCGGCATGGCCGGCATGACCACCAGGACATCGTGCAGCTCCGTCAGTTCCTGCACCCGGAACATCGTGGTCCACGTCGTGTGGTCCCCGTCCCCGCCTGCCAGCAGGTAGAGCGTCGGCCACCGGTCACCCCGGCCACGGCGGTCCCAGCCGTGCGGGGTGAGCAGAGCCACGGGAATGGTGCTGCCCAGGGCGGGGGAGTCGATGGTCAGCTCGACCAGCCGTTCGTCCAGGCGCCGTTCCGCGATGACCTCTCCACCCGCTCGGGCAGAAGAAGCCACCGCGACCGGCGACGGACCGACAACGGTCAGCGAAGCCGCGCCGGCCAGCACAGCGCGACGAGAAGGAAAGTTCGGCATACCACCTTCTTCGGCCACGAGCCCTCACATCTGAACCCCGGAGCGATAGTTCCAGTCGGCGGCCGACCCACAGCAGTCCCGGTTCAAAAACACGTACCAACCGGGGGTGCGGGGTGGGGGCGGCTCTGTTTGGCTGGTGACGGGGTACCCCGTCCATGGAGGTGAGCACGACCGATGCCCAAGGTAGCGGGAGGGTTTCGTACCGCCCTTGCAACCGTAACCGCGGCCTTCCTGACCGTGGTCCTGATCATCCCGGCGCCCTGGTCGGCAGCCGCATCGCCGGCGGGTCGGGACGACGCACACGCGCGGACGCGCGCGGCCATGGAGCGGGCGGTAAGAGATGGTGCGCCCGGGGTCCTCGTCTCCGTGATCCACGGCGCGGACCGGTGGGCGGGGGCGGTGGGGGTCGCGGACCGCAGAACGACGCGACCACCGCATCCGGCGGACCACTTCCGGGCGGG
The DNA here is from genome assembly GCF_036226685.1 of Streptomyces sp. NBC_00690. Taxonomy (NCBI): domain Bacteria; kingdom Bacillati; phylum Actinomycetota; class Actinomycetes; order Kitasatosporales; family Streptomycetaceae; genus Streptomyces; species Streptomyces sp. NBC_00690. Next base: position 71,036 of record NZ_CP109009.1, on the reverse strand, counting down.
CAGTATCACCAAGACCTTCACGGCCACCCTCGTTCTCCAGCTGGAGGCGGAGGACCGGCTCGGTCTCGACGACACGGTGGAGAAGTGGCTGCCCGGCGTGGTCCGGGGCAACGGTCACGACGGCCGCCGCATCACCGTCCGGCAGCTACTGAACCACACCAGCGGTGTGTACAACTACCTCAACGACCCCGCCCTCCACCAGATCGGCCCCCCCTGGCTCCAGCACCTGCACGAGACCTGGACACCCGAGCAGCTCCTGGCCGTCGCCCTGTCGAACCCCCCGCCCGCCCGGCCGGGCGAGAGGTTCGTGTACTCCAACACCAACTACCTCCTGGCCGCGATGATCGTGGAGAAGATCACCGGCAACTCCTACGAGCACGAGCTGCACCGGCGCATCATCGACCCCCTCCGCCTGCGGGACACCAGCTCACCGGGCACCCGCGAAACGCTGCCCCGCCCGTCCGGACGGGCCTACTCCACCGCCCAGATCCAGGCACCCCTGCCAGGCATCGACGTCACCGAGTTCAACCCCTCACCGCTGCGCGCCAGCGGCGAACTCATCACCACGGCCGGCGACCTCAACCGCTTCTACCGCGCCCTGCTCACCGGCCGACTGCTGCCCGAGGCCCAGTTGCGGAAGATGACCACCACTATCTCCGCCGGCACCGAGGACCACGGCCTCGGCCTCATGCGCATGGCCACCTCCTGCGGAATCGAACTGTGGGGACAGCGCGGCGCCGGATACGGATTCGAAGCCCTCACCGTCTCCACCCGCGACAGCCGCCACCGCATGACCCTCTACATCAACACCGACCACCTGGCCCTGGAGGGCACGACAGCCAAAGACGTCACCGAAGCGGAGTTCTGCCACCGTTCATGACCTCAAGGGCCTGATCCGTCTCCACTGGTACCCCAACTGCCCCGGGAACGCGCGCCTGAGCAGGATGGGAGCCGAAGTGTCCAAGGCCGCCCCTTGGCGTCGCTGGCCGGTTCCCGCTCTTGGCCTGGCCGGCTGGCTGGCTATCGTGCGGTTCGGCCCCTCCCTCTGGCGCCCGGTCAGCCTCCGGGGCCTGTCCGGTGTGGCCCTGATGTGAGCAGGTATTAGGACTCGGTGCCGGCCTGGATGATGGCGCCGTTGAAGTCAGCCGGTCGATGATGGCCGCGCTGAGCCGCAGGTCGGTGAACGTCTTCGTCCATTGATCGACACGGCCGTTGCTGAGATGGCCGCCCAGCTCCAGAAAGGCGTGAAGGACCGAGCTGCCGCGCACCGCTCCGGCTCCCAGCCCATGGCGCCACCGGACCCGACGCACCACACCCAGCGGCCCGCCCCACCCCGGGCGGGCGGGGCGATACCCACGGGAGGACTCGGATGACCACACGGTCCCCGGACCCGAGGATTAAGGCCATCGCCGCCCGGTTGAGGAAGGACCTCCAGGAGCGCGCCGACATATACGGGCCGCCGTTGCTGTGGGAGCCGGTCTGGCAGCGCCCCCGGAAACCGAAGAGCGAACAGAATGAGGAAGGCGGAGCTGCGCAAGCAACGCAAGCGACTGCGGAACGCGGGACAGCGCCGCTTCGCTGCTGGGCAGTCGCGCCGGCCCCGCTCTCGGCAGAACCGGATCGGCAACGCTCGTGGAGGACACCGCCCCCTGAGAGCTCTGCCCAGGCGGCGGGTTTGTGCTGCTTCTGGGTCCTGGGCCGTGAGCGTGTCTTGGGAGGGGACTCCCACGGGGCCCGGCGGTGCCTCCGTATGGGTGGCTCTAAATGGGTGGGGCGCGGGAACACGGGGGTATGGCGGTCCGCTGCCGCGCATTGCTGGTTCGGGTTCCCTGATGCTGGGTCCTGCCCGGGTGTGGGCCTTCGGGCAGGACTCGCAGAAGGAGTGATCGTTTTGGCCGGACACTGTTGTACCCGTTCCCGGAGGGCGGCGAGGGCGCTGGTCGCGCCGGCCGCGCTCGGCGCCTTGCTGGTGAGTACCCCGGCGGCGGGCTTGCCCATGGCTGAGGACCCGGTACAGCGGGGCATGGAGCGGCTGGTGACCGAGGACAGGTGGCCAGGTGCCCTGGCTGCCGTGCGAGGTCCGGGCGATCGGCGGTTCCGTCATCTCACTGCCGGGGTAGCCGATCTGGATACGGGGGCGCCGGTGCCGTCCGACGGGCGGGTGCGCATCGGCAGCAACAGCAAGACCTATCTCGCCGTGGTGGTGCTCCAGCTCGTCGGCGAGGGCCGGGTGGATCTGGACGGGCCCATCGAGACCCATCTGCCGGGGCTGGTGCGCGGCGAGGACATCGACGGGCGGAACATCACCGTCCGGCAGTTGCTCCAGAACACCAGCGGACTGCCCAACTACACCGACTACCTGGACCCGGACTGGTTCAGGATCCGCGACATCTACTGGGAGCCGCGCGAACTGCTCGACCTGGCGCCGGCCCACAAGGCGACCTTCCCGCCGGGCACGGACTGGTCGTACAGCAACACCAACTTCCTGCTGGCCGGTCTGCTGGTGCAGAAGGTCACCGGCCGTCCGCCAGCCGAGGAGATCGAACGGCGGATCCTCCAACCGCTCGGGCTGCGCGACACCTACACCCCCGTCCCCGGCGAACGCGGCATCCGGGGCCCGCACCCCCAGGGCTACCACGCGGACGACCCGGAGCAGACACCCCGGAACATCACCAGGATGGACCCATCGTGGGCCTGGGCCGTCGGAAGTATGATCGCCACCCCGAGCGATCTCAGCCGCTTCTTCTCCGGGCTCATGAACGGACGGCTGCTGAATCCCGCGCTGCTGGAGCAGATGCGGACCACGGTCCCCGCCGACAAGCTCTGGCCGGGCTGGCGCTACGGGCTCGGTCTGCTTAGCGCCCCGCTGAGCTGCGGCGGACTGGTCTGGGGGCACGGCGGTGACATCCCCGGCTACAAGACCCTCAGCGGAGTCACTGACAATGGCCACGCGGCCACCCTCGCCCTGACCGGAATCCGCCTGGCTTCACACCCGTCCGTGGAACACGCCAACGACGTCCTTGATACCGCTCTGTGCACATAAGGAAAACGGCCCGCCGCTCTCGCCACTGAGTTCCCTACCGCTGCCCGCACGGCGATCAGGAGATGAGGCGACGTACCTCCCGTGGCCGTGCGTGGCCGAGTCGACCATGTCACCGGAGGCGCCACTGACGTACAACGAGCGCATCCGCATCCCGCTGACTGCACAACGGGGTCCGTTCAGGTGCTCCCGGGAGTTGGTTCGCGCTGTCGCCACCTCTTCTCCGGTCCCGCATCCGTTCTGCTCCAGCGCCGGGGTTCGGGAAGGTCCACCGGCTGCACGATGCTCAGGCGGTCCGAGGCGTGAAAGGACGTGGCGATCACCTTGATGCCGATCTCGCTCCTGCCACCCGTGGGATGACTGATCTCAAAGCGGAGCTGCACCGCAAGCTGCGGGCTGCACGGGCTGGTCTGCTCTCCAGGCTGGAGGGACTCGGCGAATACGACCTGCATCGTCTTGTCGGCGGTGGTGATCAAGACCGTGGTGGTTCTGGGGTCCGTGGTGATTCTGTGGAGGGCTGTCTCGATCGCTGTGGCTCCGCTGTTGGACTGCTGCAGCAGGCCGAACGCCATGCAGTGGTGCGCACCGGTGAGCCGGGCGACGCGGTGGGCGGGGCTCCAGACCCCCTCATCCTGTTCGTAAACCCAGCAGTGGATGAGAAGGTCCACGTCCTCGGGGGTGAGGCCGGCATCGGCGAGGGCGGTGCGGGCGGTACGGCTCCCACACTGGTCACCTCGGAGGCGGCGACCGCATCGCCAACCTCGCCTTCACCCTCAAGCAACGGCCCCCACCCGGGAGCCACACCCTGCTGGTGAGCGTCGGCGCCGGCTACTGCGCCACCTGCCTCATCGTCCGAGCCCGACACGCACACCAGCGCCGGGGAACGAGCCGACCCGGTTCGGAACAGTTGCCGGTCTGCTCGAAGCGAACTCTTGCCGACGACCGTTGGAAGACGACTGAGGCATACCCGCCACCCGGTCCTATACGGTGCGTGCGAGGCGGCGGTCGCGCGCGAGCGCCTGTAGTCGCCGCTTCCACCACTGAGTACCAGCGTGATCCGTGGTGATCGCTTCCCCGGCTGCATTGTTGACCTGGGTATGGGCCTGAACGCGCGGGCCGCGCCGGGGTCGATCAGCGGGCCGAGCAGGCGGTCGAGAGTGCGTGTCATCTCGCCGACGTCGTACCGGGCGTTACCGAGCTGGACGGCGGTCCGGCCCGGGGGAGTGGCAGTGTGCCGGCGGCGCACATCACGGGACCGTTGTCTGACCGGCTGCCCTCGGTTGTGCTCGGTGTGGGTTGCGTCCCCGGGCCGACACCTGTGCTTTGCCTCTGGTGGGGGATGGGGTGCACCGGGGTGGTCTGCGACAGGCCGGGCGTCGTCTATCGCGCTGTTCCGGCACCTTTGTCGCCGGTTTCTTCTCCGGCGGCTCGCGGGTTGCCGCTGGCAGGTTGGTGAGGAGTTCGGGGTGTTCCTCGACGAGGAGGTGTCCGCCGCCGGGGACGACTTGTAGGTCGTTTTTGAGGATGTCGCGTACTGCGCGGCGTAGTCGGTGGGGTGGGAGGAAGATGTCGTGGGCTTGTGAGTGCGAGAGGTTCCCGTCCCGGGCTGCGGACGTTGGCCGTTCGCAGCCCGGGACGGGAGTGGGTCACCCGGATCTGCTCCGGCGTCAACGCATGTTCGCCGCCCTGGGCGCCGGCAGCGGGGGCGGGGTACACGTCCCCGCGCCGAGTACCTGACGCGCCGTCCCCGCCCCCGTGAGGCGAGAAGGGGAGCGTGTGTTGCCGAGTCGCATTCAGGCGGGGGAAGGTTACCCAGAAATGTTGTTCCACGGGCCCCAGGCGCCTGTGTGCACGTTCGCTCCGTTAGCGCCGTTTCGGGTGAGGACGCGGAAGCTGACCTTGCCGGATTCCTTCATGTTGTAGTTGCAGACCTTGGTCGTTCCGGAGCCGCCAGCTGCGTGGCACTCGTCATTGGCGCGGTTGTAGTTGTACTTGGTCTCCACGACTACCCGCAGGCCATCACTCCGTCTGTCCTCGGCAGTGATCACGTCCCCGACGTGATCGAAGCAGCCCATGCCGACCGCGGGCCCGCCGTTGTCATCCAGCCACTGACAGTAGATGACCGACGCACGGGGACTGGAGGCAACGTTGTCAGCCTGTGCGGGAGATATCGTCATGGCGAAGGTGGCACAGCCTGCGACGGCTGCGGCAGCGAATCTCAACTTCATGGGGTTCCTTCTCCTCCAACAGTGAACTGCGGCCAGGGGATGCGGTCCCGCCCTGTCGTGCGATCGCTCGGCAATCTTCCGTTCGCTCTCGCAGAACGCACCCCCAAGGAGCCACTCATCATGCCGATTGCCTGCGAGGAGCTCAACAACCCGGCGTGATACGCGTGATAAGTACAACGATCAGTCGGCGCCCCACTAGAGCGCCCCCTGCCTGCCATTCCCTTGAGGTCGGCCAGAACGTGAGGAGTAGGTTGACCAGTCGGCCGAGTAGCCGGGATAGCGGAGCACCGCCCAATCACGGCGGGGAAGATCGCTGCGCAGTTCACCTTCGACTGCCGAGTCAATCTGGTCGCCAAGGAAACCGCTGTGGGCGACGGAGTCCAGTCCCCCTCTGCGACGCAACACCCGGAACGGGTGAAGAAGCCGCCCGACACCCGGGATGACGGCAGGCATGCCCCGCCCCTGCACTGCGGACCGAGGCGCCAGGCCAGGCGCGAGCCCCAGTGCCCGCCCTTCTCACGCCACTCGGCCCGGTGCGTACACAGTGGGTGACGGCGCATCGGGTGTCGTGCGCTCGGTGCGCTGCCCCTTGACCAGGTGCGCAGCCGGATTCCGATCCGTCCTCGGGTGGAAAGCAACCCTTGTCCAGCGACGGGTTTCTGCGAGTTTCTCGACGTTTCCCCTAGACCACGTCCGCTACCGCGCCAGCGGGGCCATGCACGGGCCCCGCGATGGGCGGTGGCGACGGGGTGATCTCTCGCTCCCTGCGTAGCGTGCACCGTGTGTAGGGGGTGCGCGGCTCGGACGATGCCGCTCCCTCTGGGGCCCGCAGCGCGCTCTGCCGGGTGGGAGTGCGCGAGTTCGTGCGCACCTGGTGGTGGTGGGGGGGCATCGTGGTGCGCGCCCCGGATGGGGGGAGTCCACTCGGTGCGCACCGTCGGGTGGGGGAGTGCGCTGCACTGGTGCGCGTCGGTGCGTCGCCACCGCTGGTGTGATGGCGCGCGGTGGTTGGCGGAGTGGTTCTGTGGGTGGGACCTGGCCACCACTTGTCGCTCAGAGCGAAGAGCGCCGGGTTTCCACTCCGTCCCGGTTTCTGGCGCGTCGAGTTGGGTTTTGCGCTGCTCCTCAAACTCACCCGTCCGCAGCGCCTTCCGTTGTTGGTGGACCGATCGCCCCACTGGGAACGCCTTCGTGGCGCCGGCCTCGACCTCAATGTCATGCAGGCAGGCGCCGTCGCCGTGGCACAGGATCTCCAGGAGCAGTCGGGCCGAGCGCCGCTGCCGGGCAGGAGTGCGCCCACGGCTTCCCGTCGCAGCCGTCCACGGTGGTGATGGGGTCGGTTCAGTCGTTGTACGGAGCGGTGACGTCCAGGACCCAGGTGATGCCGAAGCGGTCGGTGAGCATGCCGTACAGCGGTGCCCACTGCGCGGGCTCCAGCGGACGCACGATGGTCGAGCGCTCGGCGAGCTTGCCCCACAGGGCGCTGATCTCCTCGGCTTCGTCGCCACGCACGGAGACGAAGAACGGGTTCTCGCCCTGGTTCCAGGGGAGCCGCGAGGGCACGTCGTAGGCCATGACGTGGAAGCCGTTGTCGCCGGCCACCTCGCCCCACATCACCCAGTCCGCCTCACTCTCGTCCTGCACGGCGCCCGCGTCCTTGTAGGTGACCGCGACAGTACGCCCGCCGAAGACGGACTGGTAGAAGTCCAGCGCCTCACGTGCGGTGCCCCGGAAGTTCAGGTGAGTGGTGGTCGTGACGGACATGACCTGCTCCTTGCTCGATGTGATGAATACACCGCCTACCGTCCCAGCTCCAGCGGCGGCTGCCGTGACCAGGAGGAGCGATGCCTCCCGAACGGCTCGTATGCCACGATGGCAGAGGTAGAGGACAGGTTGTGTCCGGTACTTCAGGGAGTATGAGTGCCATGCATAAAACATCTGCCCGGCTCCTCGCGCTGCTCTCCCTCCTTCAAACACCCCGTGACTGGTCCGGCGATGATCTCGCCGAACGTCTCGGCATCACGTCGCGCACGGTGCGCCGTGACATCGACCGCCTGCGCGAACTCGACTACCCGATCAAGACCCTCAAAGGACCAGCCGGCGGCTACCGCCTGGAGGCCGGCACTCACCTGCCGCCCATGCTGTTCGACGACAACCAGGCCGTCGCCCTGGCCGTCGCGCTGCAGACCGCGGCCGCCAGCACCACCGTCGCCGAAGACGCCACCCGCGCGCTGGCCACCCTCCGCCAGGTCATGCCACCCCGCCTGCGCCACCGTATCGACCTGTTGCACATCACCGCCGTCCAACCGCCCGCCGCGGCCGGCGGCACCCCCCAGGTCGACGCTCAGGTCCTGATGGACCTGAGCCGCGCCATCCACACCCGCGAGGAACTGCGCTTTGACTACTCCCCGATTCCCAGCACCTCGGCCGATGACGTCCGCCGCGTACAACCCCACCACCTGGTCACCTGGCGTCACCGCTGGTACCTCGTGGCCTGGGACCTCCACCGCGAGGACTGGCGCACCTTCCGCGTCGACCGCATCCAGCCCCGCACACCCACCGGCCCCCGCTTCACGCCTCGAGACCTCCCCAGCGGCAACCTTTCCACCTTCATCACCAGCCGATTCCGCGGCAACGACGGCACCACCACCGACTGGCCCTGCCAAGGCGAAGTCATCCTCCGCCTCCCGGCCGCCGACGTCGCACCCTTCACCCAGGACGGCATCGTTGAGGAACTCGGCCCCCGTCACTGCCGGCTCATCCTCGGCTCCTGGTCATGGACCGGACTCGCCGCCGCCATCGGCCGCTTCGACACCGACATCGAAGTCATCGGCCCACCCCAACTGGCCACCGCATTCGGGGACCTCGCCGCCCGCTACGCCCACGCCGCCCGCACCACAAGACCACAGGCCGGCCCGGTGCGGTGAGAACACGCCCACAAGCCCTCCGAACCTTCGGGGCCGACCCAACACCCAGTTACACGCGATCCGTGAGGCGGGAAGGGGTTCGCGTAAATGGCGGTTTGTGCGACGCGTTACCGCGCCCCAGCGGCCAGAAGCCTGAACCTGCAGATAGATACGAGAACCCGGGAACCCGCCGTGTCCCCGGGGTTTGGTGTGGTCTTCGCTTGGCCGTCGGGTTCAGCGGCCGGTGGTAGAGCGTGTCACGCCCGCTGCACCCCCAGCCTGCGCAGTGCGTCCAACTGTTCTGGGGTGAGTTTGTCCTCCTTGCTCGGGCGCTGGAGATCCATACTCCTAGGACTTGTCCGGCCGACCACGGTTGCCGTCGACCTGAAGTCGATTGCCCGAGTTCCGTAGGCGCGCGACCATTCTCGGATGGGTCAAGTCGAGAGTCTGATGCTGGTGCGGGTCGTGCAGACGTGTCCCGCCTACCCGTCCCAGTGGGATGCCTGGACAGCGGGGGGCCAGTACCTGTCCCTTCGTTACCGGCACGGTGCTGGCTGCGTCGAGCGTCATCCCGGCCCTGACATCGACACATCCGACTCCTGGAATGAGGGCCTCTCGGAGCTCCTGACCGAATGGGACGACGGAACCGGCAGCGGAGTCATCAGCCTTGAAGCCTTCCTTGATACCTCTGGCCTGGCATTGGCTCCAGGTGCATCCGTGGGCTGACGCCGTCAAGCCCGGTCATGTCCGGAGCCAGATGACGAGAGCTGCTGCCGTTGCCGTGCCCAGGAAGACCTAGCCGCGCTTGTCATAGCGGGTTGCCACTGCTCTTGCGTGCTGGAGCCGGTTGATCGCGCGTTCGACGGTGTTGCGCTTCTTGTACCGCTCTCGATCGAAACCGGGTGGCCGTCCGCCGCGTGAGCCTTTGCGTAGGCGGGCGGCCCGGCTGTCGGTCTTCTCCGGGATCGTGTGCCGGAAGCCCCGGCGCCGCAGGTACTCACGGCACGGGCCGTTGCTTTATGCCTTTGAGGTTCCCCCGAGATTCGGTGGGTGGTGACAGCGGGTCAGATGGATCTCGTGAGAGGAACTCTGGCCATGGCTGCACCGAGAAAATACCCGCAGGAGTTGCGTGATCGCGCGGTGGGGATGTACCGCTTCACCGATCCGAAGCCGCAGATCAAGCGGCTGGCAATCGATCTCGGGGTGCATCCCGAGGCTCTGCGCGGCTGGATCCGCCAGGCCGAGGCCGATGCCGGCGAGCGTGACGACCGGCCGACCACGGCCGAGCGCGAGGAACTCGCGGCCCTGCGCAAGGAGAACGCCCAGCTCAAGCGGGCGAACGAGATCCTGCGGACGGCCTCGGCTTTTTTCGCGGCGCAGCTGTGCGCCACGAGGCGCGATGTTGATCGAGAGGTGGTGAAAGACCACTTCCGTCGGGCCGTCGTAGCGGCCTGATCGAAGCTTGGGGGCAGCCTGATCCGGGGAACGCCGGTGAGGGTGGCAAGCGGCCCCGACGAAGGCGGGACGTGCCGGAACTGTCAGACGGTGTGGGCCCGTTCAGCGAGGTCAGAAGGTGTAGCGAGAGCGAACCAGTGGTGGACGCCCCGTAACAGCGAAGCCGGGTCAAATCTGGCAGATATGGGCCGGTACGCAGCGCGTGAGGGCCGGGCCTTTCGGGCTGGTCTTCAACTCCGAAGCCGTTTAGTTGTGTCGGTGGGGAGGCCACGTCGAAGTTCTACGGCGTAGACGTGGCGATGCTGCCGGGGTAGAGCTGGGCGCCTCCCTGACTGATCGATCACATGGTGAACGTGGGAACCATCCACGGTCGCCCTCCTGTTGGACAGCCAGTTCAGCGGTGGGCAGGTCCGTTGCCGATTGAGGGCCGTGGGATGGGGCGGAGGCTCCGTAGTAGTCGCGGGCGTGACGACCCGCCGTGGAGGCCGTGAGAGACGGCCGCAGGGCGAAGGGAGCCAGCAAGCCAGCAGTCGAGGCTGCTGGAATATCAGGAGGTTTTCGCTGGTGAATACCGACGAACTGGAGCACGCCATATATGTGGCGGAGCGACGGGTACTGAATATCCAGACCAAGTTGCACCGTTGGGCTCGTGATGATTCTCATCGCAGGTTCGACGACCTCTACAACCTCGTTGCCGATCCGGGCTTCCTTCTGGTGGCCTGGGATCGGGTGAGGGGTAACAAGGGTGCCCGCACGGCTGGAGTGGACGGGCGCACAGCCCGTTCCGTCGAGGCCGGGCAGGGCGTCGAGGATTTCCTCGACGGACTGCGGTCGCAGCTGAAGGACCGTAGTTTCCGCCCGCTACCGGTGCGGGAACGGATGATTCCAAAGGCCGGCGGGAAGCTCCGCCGCCTGGGGATCGCAACCATCACCGACCGGGTGGTCCAGGCATCTTTGAAACTGGTGCTGGAGCCGATTTTCGAGGCGGACTTCCTCCCGTGTTCCTACGGGTTCCGCCCGAATCGTCGGGCTCATGACGCGGTAGCCGAGGTGCGCTATCTATCTTCGCGGCCACGCAATTATGAGTGGATCGTCGAGGGAGACATCACGGCCTGCTTTGACGAAATCTCGCATCCGGCCCTGATGGATCGGGTGCGGCATCGAGTTGGGGACAAACGCGTTCTGGACCTGGTGAAGGCATTCCTAAAGTCAGGCATCCTCGGAGAGGACCGCCTGCTGCGGGAAACCACCGCCGGGACCCCACAAGGGTCGATTCTTTCGCCTCTGCTCAGTAACGTGGCACTGTCGGTCCTGGACGAATACATAGCCCAGGCGCCGGGAGGCCCGAGCGCTGGGAAGGTGGACCGCGCCAGACGGCACCGCCATGGTCTTCCCAACTACCGCCTTATTAGGTACGCGGACGACTGGTGCCTGATGGTCTTCGGCTCGAAATCGGATGCCGAGGTCCTGCGCGAGGAAATCACTGAGGTCTTGTCCACGATGGGCCTGCGCCTGTCGCCGGGGAAGACCTTGATTACCCATATCGATGAGGGACTGGACTTTCTCGGGTGGCACATCCAGCGTCACCGCAAGAGGGGGACCAGTCAGTACTACGTCTATACCTATCCCGCGAAGAAGGCTGTCCAGGCCGTGAAGCGGAAGGTCAAGACGCTGTGCCGCGAGGTCGAAGTGAACCAACCGCTGGATGACCTGCTGCGTCGTTTGAATATGGCGTTGCGGGGCTGGTGTGCTTACTTCCGGCCAGGGGTGTCCTCCGCGACCTTCGCTTATCTGAGCCACTACACGTGGCAGACGGTATGGCGATGGATGCGGCGCAAACACCGCCGGTCCACTTGGAAGGAACTCCGCAACCGCTATTGCGGCGGTGGATGGTGGCCCTCCAGTGATAACAGGGAGCTGTTCGACCCAGAGAAGGTAGGCACGACCCGCTACCGATACCGAGGCTCGATAATTCCGGCTCCCTGGCCCATCGCGGGATGAGGATGTTCAACACGCAGCCCATTTCGGGGCTTGTGGAGAGCCCGGTGCATTGAGAGGTGCCCGCCGGGTTCGGGAAGCGGTCCGGGGAAACGGGCCGGTCGAAAGGCCGGAACCGCGCCCCGGGCCGACTTTCACCGACCCGACCCGGCCCAGGTGACGGCGCTCTTCACCGAGCACCCGCATCTGGAGGTCGAGCCCACGCTCCGGGAACTGCACATTGCCTCCTCCACCTACTACCGCTGGCGCCGCGCCGAGAAGCAACCGTGCGAACGGGTCCGCAAAGACGTCGAACTCACCGACAGGATCCGCGAGATCCACACCGATTCCGGCGGGATCTACGGCTCCCCGCGCGTGCACGCCGTCCTCAAACGCGAGGGCGTCCACGTGAGCCGCAAACGTGTCGAGCGATTGATGCGCGAGGCCGATCTCGCGGGCCTCAGCCCACGCCGCAGCAGCTTCACCCGCCGGGACCCCAAGGCCACCCTGGCCCCGGACCTGGTCGAGCGGGACTTCACCGCGCCTGAGCCGAACCGGCTGTGGGTCACCGACCTCACCATGATCACCACGATTGAGGGTCCGCTGTGGCTCTCGGCGATCCGGGATGCGTTCTCGCGCCGGGTGGTGGCCTGGGAGACCTCCGCCCGCGCGGACGCCGACCTGGTCCTGTCCTGCCTTGAGTACGCGCTGGCCAGCCGGGACGTAGAGCCCGGCCGACTGATCCACCACGCCGACCACGGCTGTCAATACACGTCCGTGAAGCTAACAACACGCCTGATGCGGGCAGGAATTGAGGCTTCCATGGGCTCGGTCGGGGATTCGTACGATAACGCTCTCGCCGAGAACTTGTGGATGCTGATCAAGACTGAATGCGTCCGCGGCCGCGTCTTCGCCACGAGGGCCGAGGCGAACCTGGCGCTCTTCGAGTACGTCGATGGGTTCTACAACAGCCGGCGGATCCAGAAGCGGCTCGGCTACCTCAGCCCCATCGAGTTCGAGGAGAAGCACTACGCCGACCGAGCGGCGGCCGATCAAGCGAACCTGAACATCCATCAACCCGTTCTGACCAGCTGATCAGCACCTCCCGCGCACCGGGGGAACCTCAAAGTTGAATCGGTCACCGGGCGGCGCAGGCCACGACTTGCGTAGCCAGTCGAGATCGACGACGGCATGAGGGATCCCTGCGTCAGCGAGAAGGTCGCCCAGGGCCTCGGCAACGGTTGTCTTACCCACGCCGACAGTGCCATTGAGGAGGAGGGCGCGAGCGTCCCGCCGGCTGTTTGCGTGCATCTCGGCATCGTACGTCGAACAGCTCGGGCGTCGGAGTCACGCCTGTCACTGGTGGGGATGCGCACGTCCGCCACCGGTTCGAGCCTCTGTCGTAGTCGTCACGGAAGCGCGATCACCCCATTTGCAAGGGAATTCCATCACCGCCCCGCCACATTACCGGTATCCGGCGAACCAACCGCTGACAGACGATCTACTGCGCAGACAGTCGCCCATGACCAGCGTGAGCACCCCGAGAACCGGTCACACCAGCCCTTTGAACTGCGGCTTCAAGTTGGCAGAGGCTCAATGGAGAGAAGACACTCTGACGTTCTGTACGCCTGAGGAATGGATCTGGAGCCGAGCCGTACGCCTCCGGTCTGACCCCGCCCCGGGGCCAGAACCCCCACACAGCCCGCTTCCCCCACTTATGAATACATCGACCAACGACCCCCCACCACTACGCCCAGTCCCACTGGCGCAGCCCGAGCCGTACCGGCTGCTGCTGCGCACCGCCCACCACCTGCCTCCGCTCCTGCTGCGCACCGGGGCCGCAGTCCACAGTTGCCCGCCTAACTGATCGTTTCAGAATGAGGTCCGGAGCCGTCTCAAACAGATGATGTTGTAGGCAAGTTGGAGCAGTCCGAGGTGGAGGTCGGCTCGTATCTCGTAGCGGATGCGGAGTCGCTTGAACTGGTGGAGCCACGCGAAGGTGCGCTCGACGACTCAGCGTGTCTTGCCCAGGCCGGAGCCGTGCGGGGTGCCGCGGCGGGCGATCTTGGGTGTGATCCCACGCGCCCGGATGAGACGGCGGTATTTGTCGAAGTCGTAGCCTCGGTCGGCGAACAGCTGCCGGGGCCGGTGGCGTGGCCGGCCGCGCAAACCACGAATGTGGGGGATGGCATCGACGAGGGGCATCAGCTGGGTGACATCATGCCGGTTGCCGCCGGTCAGTGACACCGCGAGCGGCGTGCCGTGCTGGTCGACGATGATGTGGTGCTTGCTTCCAGGGCGGCCCCGGTCGACCGGAGATGGTCCGGTGTGAGTTCCTCCTTTGAGGGCGCGGATGTGCGAGCCGCCGATGGCACAATCGTCCATTTCCAGCAGCCTGGCCGCCCGCAGCTCGGCAAGGATCGCCGAGTGCAGTCGGGGCCAGACGCCAGCCTCGGTCCAGTCCCGTAAACGGCGCCAGGCCGTGACCCCGGAGCAGCCCACCTCCTGACGTGGCACGTCGCGCCAGGTCACGCCTGTGCGAGGACGAAGGTGATGCCTGCCAACGCGATGCGGTCGCTTGTTCGGTGTCGTCCTGCATACCGATGCGGCCGCTGTGGAGGGGCGGCAGCATCGCAGCGATGCGCGTCCACAGGTCATCGGGCACAAGATCACTGTTCACGCCCGGCAGCGTGGCGGAAGATCCCGGTTGAGGTGGGCCGATTGACCCGGCAAGCTCGCCTGATGAGTCAGAGCAGACAGCCGGGAGCCTGGGACGGCCCCTTCTACCGAGTTCGTACAGAACATTTCGAGGCCGCGTTCATACCGAATGCCGGTGAGGACCTGGAGTCCGTGGACAACGTTGACGTCTTCGTCGACCTTCCGGACGGCTCTCGATGGAGCGCGACCATCATCACTCTCGCCCAGGTCGAGCTTGTAATGGAGAGGTGGGCGGCAAGCGGGGAAGCCTTGGGAGGTCGCTACTTCTGGGTCTCGGACGGTCTCATCGTCCGCGATGCCGGCATCAGCAACATGACCCGAGTACTCGTCGGCCTTGTTGAGAACGAGGAGTTCGCGCAGGTCCTTCAGCGACTCGACGTCTGACAGGCTCCAGCAGTCACGAGATCCTGATTCTGAAATGGTCAGTAAGTGTTCCCCTGGTGCTGTTGGCCCGTGCGGACTGGGTTTGGCTCGTCTTCCTTGCTCAGTACGGCGAGTGGCAGGATGAATGGGGGAGTAGCGAGGGCAATTCGGCGGTGATCGTCGCCCGCGCCGCTTCCTGTATCGAGACTCCTCGTCATGCACACCAGCAGCCACAGCGTCCTGTATGACCCACCGGCCTGATCGAAGCCGGTCTCCCGCTCGACCGCGAACTGTACGAGCGTCTCGTCAGCGCCGTCCTGGCCTGGACCGGCAGGGACGTGCTCGCGCTACGCGACTACGAACAGAATCGGCCTCCAACTGACCGGCCACGCGTTCGCGCTCGTCGCCGTCGTCCGTCGTCCGTCGTCCGTCGTCCGGCGCCAGGCCGCCGCCTTGCCCGAGGACGACGGCCGCGGCATCCTCGCCCAAGTCGTCCTCCGCGAAGCCAACAGCCGCCTGTCCGCCCCGCTCAAGGGCACCGCTCTCTGCGTTCAGAACCGGGCCCGCCTCGTACCGGCCCTCTACACCCGGCTGGACTGCCTCATCGGACCTGCCCCGGCCACCCCACCCCATAGCTGACGGAAGAAGCCAGAAGGAGCCCGGAGTTTGCTCTATTTCGCGGTGGTGGCGTCGGCCGGGGGTTGCGTGTGTGCGGCTGGTGGGCGGGTGCGTTCGGTTTCGTCCTGCACGAGGAGGGAGAGTAGTGAGGCCACGGGCAGGCCGGCTTCGGCGGGATGGCGCAGCACTTTGTCGGGGTCGATGCGGTAGGTGTTCTGGCGTCCTTCGCGGGTGTGTGAGAGGTACCCGTTCTGCTCCAGGTCGGAGATGATCCGTGATACGGCACGCTCGGTGAGTCGGCAGTGGGCGGCGATGTCACGGATGCGGATGTTGGGGTTGTCGGCGATGGCTGCCAGCACGCGTGCGTGGCTGGTGATGAACGTCCATCCGGTGTGGGAGTCAGGTACTGCGGCCATAGCCAGCACTTTAAGCGACGCAGGTTGCATGACATACTTTTCCGGTAATCGATGGCGTGCTCCCGCACGGGAGAGTCACAAAAGGAGCTTCAGGTGTCCTGGAACGAGGCCGCCTTGTCCACATGCACGAGCAGCACCAGCGGGACGCTAACCCTGGAGGAGACCACTGTGCACGCCCCGTACGGTCCGGTGGTGCGGCAGTACGAGTACCGCGGGGCCTGGGTGATCGCCGCCGCCGGCGACTACGACCTGGGCTCGATCACAGCGCTGCGCCAGGCGCTGCACACCGCGGCGAGGCGCTATCCGAAGGTCGTCCTCGACGCCTCCGCTGTCACTTTCGCCGACTCGACGTTCCTGAACCTGCTGATCCTCACCCATCAGATGGGAACGCTGCGCGTGGTCGCACCCTCCGCGCAGGTACGACGCCTCTGCGAGATCACTGGCGTCGACCGCTTCTTGGAGATGCGACAGACGATTGAGGAAGCGGCCGCCTCGTAACCCCCGCGCCTTTCTATCTGCACCTCGGTCTGCCCGGCCAGGAACCGGCCGGGCTGTGGCTGATGACGGCCACCACGGACCGGGAACGCGAACTGATCGGCCAACAGTGCGGCGGCCAGCCCCTGCTCGTCCTGTACACCGCTGACTTGGACACGTCAGCAGATGACTGCGCGAGAACGGGGTGCGCGTCTGGAGCGAGCAGGTGGACGACGACAGCCGGTCCCTGCACTTCGCCGATCTGTACGGGAACATCATCATCGCCGCAGGGCTGGTCTTGCTGGTCAGGGTTGCGGATCGGCGCGGAGGGTGTGCCTGACCCAGATGTTGGGTTCGACGTAGACGGCGTATCCGCGTTCGGGTTCGCAGTGCACGGGCACGAGGGCTCCGGGGACCTCCACCGGGCCCGGTGTGTCGAAGGCAAGCCCCGTCCAGGCGCGCCACTGGGCCAGAGTTCCGGGAATGGTCATGGAGGCGGGAGCGACCGTTTCCACGGTGGCGCCGAGGCGGGCGTGGACCCTCAGCCAGGGATCGTAGGGCAGGCCGTCCGGGCGGGTGCGGAAGGCGTACTCGTGGATCGAGCAGCTGGTCTCGAGGTGTTTCGCTGTGGGTCTGACCGGTGCGACGAGGGTGGTGATGCCGAGCCGTCGGACGTTCTCCCGGAGCGCGGTGACCATGCGGACGGAGATCCCCTCGTTCTGGCGGCCCGCCGCCACGGTGATGTCCAGCGCGCTGACCGTGTCCGGTTGTTCGCCACTGTGCAGGTCGGCGAAGGCCCACAACAGGACCTGGTCCCAGCCCGTGCCCGGCAACTCGCCGCGGCCCGCCGCATCCAGACGGAACGGGGCACTGAACGCGTGCGCGACGACTTCGCCGTCACCGTCTGTGGCGATCAGCACATGCTCGGGGAACTCCCTGGGGACATGGGCGTAGCAGGCCCAGCCGACCGGGTCCTCGGCCATGAACGCGGGCCAGGTGTCCGGCATCTGCAGCATTGGCTCGTGGAGTTCGGGCCGTTCGGCGAGGGTGGTGATCGTCAGAGCCATGGGCCGAACGTTAGTGGCGGACCTGACCGGTCAGCATCACGATTTTTGTCGGACGCAGCGGCTCATCGGGGCCGGGTGCCGCTGTACTGGCGCCCGTCTGTAGCGGCTTCGATATCAGCTCCGCTGCCCACCTCCGACTGGTGAGCTCGATCGTGACGGTTGACGATCAGGAGCCGGACCCCTGCGTCGCCCGGGGCGATTCGTCCGTCTGTGGGGTCCGTCCGCCGCCGTCCGGTGCGGGCGGGGTGTGTGGTTAGGGCATCTGTGGTGGGTTCGGGTGCTGGCGGAGCCAGTGTTGGAGTTCCCGGTGCCGGTACTGATAAGCGGCCCCGCTGTATCGCAGCAGCCCCGCGTCGGTCGCCCAGTCGAGGAACCGCCCGAGACGGAACGGCAGCTGCCCGCGCAAGCAGAGCAGGAACACCAGATACCTGCGGGAAGCCGCGCCGACCACGAGTCCGATCATGAGGCCGACCGTGAGCCCGAACACGATCCCGGCCAAGACCACGACCATCAGCCCGGCCGTGATACCGGCCATGAGCCCGAGACGGGCGTCGGTTCTGATGGCGGCCCGGGTCCTGCGGCCCGTACCCGGCTCCTGCGTGATCCCGGCCATGAGCCCGACCGCGATCACGACCGCGATCCCGGTCATGAGCCCTGCCGTGAGCCCGGCCGCGACCCCGAACACGAGCCCACCCGTGGCCGCACGCCAGCTGTCGTTCCAGGCGGCGCGGCGCGGGTATGTCCAGCGCTGGGGCCTGACTGCTGGGACGGTCAGTGCCGCGGCCGGCAGGGCGGACAGCACCACGACCAGCCACCCCGGAAAAGCACGGGCGGCGAGTCCGAGCACGAGGACACCCAGGGCGGCCGAGCTCCACGACCTCCTCGCCCGTCTGCGCTTCGACTTGTCCCGGGAACTGGCCCACGTACACGAGCAGCTGCAGCTCCTGATGGCCGTCTGCGGTCTGCGCAACGACAGCCGCGCGGTCGACGAAGGCGCCAACTGGGTCGCCCAGCAGGTCCGCGACGGCCACCGCACCCTGACCCTCGACATGGTCAAGGCAGCCGTCGACAGTCTCGACCTCAAGACGGGACCCGCCCACGCGATCCTGTCGATCGCCACACTCAAGCCCGACCCGCTCGCCGCCGAAGCCGACCACACCATCAGCTGGATCGACCGGTTCGAAACCGACTCCGAATACACCAAACGCCGCCCGCTCGCCCCCGCCACCTGGGCACAGCTCCAGGCCGACATCGAGGCGGCCCCCGCCCGGCTGCCCGGCCGCACCGGCATCTCTGTGTCGGGAAGTCTCCGCCTCGCCCCCGCCTTCCTGACCGGCACGGCCTTCCGCATGGTCACCGGAGCCGACCTCGCCGTCCTCCAACGCGGAGACCTGTGGTCCACCCGCGACACCTACGACGCCGAATGCGCTCCCGTCGTCGAGGAGTACGACATCGGCCAGGGCGACGACCTCGCCGTCGGCATCAACATCACGGTCAGGGCCGAGGATTTCACTCAGGACGTCCTCGAATACGTCGAAGGACAGAACATCCCCGCGTCCAGACTCCTCATCCTCACACCACCCGCCGGCCCCAAGGACCGCTCTGTCCTCGACAGCCCCGCCGCCAACGCCCTCGCCGTCGGCATTCGCAACGCCCTGCGTCGCCCCGCCCGCACCACCCCTCGGATCCACCTCTTCCTTGCCTGCCCCATGGGGCTCGCCCTCCTCCTCGGCCACCGCTGGAACCGGTTGCGCCCCACCGTGGTGTACGAAGACGTCAGCACGGCACAGGTGTACGAACCGGCCTTCTTCATCCAGGCATGAACACCACCGTCAACCGGAGATCCGGCCCCGGGCCACGCGAGACCGGCACAGGGGGTCGCCTCTCGCCAGACCTCCCTGCGAGGCACCAACCCACGAGACGCCGCAACCCCTAGCAGGCCGCCTTGCCGTGACCCGACAGCAGCGACCTGGCCAGACGAGGCAGACCAACCCGTACGCCAACGTCATTCCGTAGCCCATTCCAGTCCGAGGGCGGCGAGCG
This sequence comes from Streptomyces sp. NBC_00690, assembly GCF_036226685.1. Taxonomy (NCBI): domain Bacteria; kingdom Bacillati; phylum Actinomycetota; class Actinomycetes; order Kitasatosporales; family Streptomycetaceae; genus Streptomyces; species Streptomyces sp. NBC_00690. The sequence goes on along the minus strand of NZ_CP109009.1, from coordinate 51,731 downwards.
TCTGTAACTTGTCGGCGGTCAGCTTGGCCTGGCGGCTCCGGCTGTTGCTGAGGAGTACCCCGAGCTTGGCCTCCGACCTGTCCGGCAACACCTCTACGTGGGCCCTGGGAACCGTCACGGAACCGGTCCGGGCTTTGTTACTGCGCCCAGGGCCGCCACGCTCTTCTCGAACGTGCTCACGGCTGTCTTGGGGTCCTGTGGGTGTTCCTGCTTTGGGGGGTAGCGGCATGACGCCTACCGGGCCCTGGGCTGGTACCAGTGCCGACACCGAACGCGCCCCGGCCCACTGTCTCCAGCCTGGCGAGTTGTGTCAGGCGCTTCGGACCGAGCTGGTCGCGTTGGAGGTCGGGCGTCTTGAATTTCTGACCGGGTGTCGGTGCCTTCTGCGAGGATCGGCGGATGGCCGCTAGCAGGGATCGCTCGACCCTTCGGCAATTGGTCGGCGAGGTCGCCGCTCGTCTGGGCGGGAACACGCACGCCACGCTCAGCGAAGCCTTTACGAAGGTGGGGATGCCGCAGTCGGACGAGGGGACGAAGCACGAGCGAGTCGAGCGGAGTTTCGCGCAGGTCTCCGACAGCGACCTCCCCGCCGTTGCGCAAAACCTTCTGGCAGGTGGCTACGCGAATACCGCGCAGAGGCACAGGATCGAAGACCTGCTGTGGGCGGAGTCCTCCCCTCCAGAGATACCCAGGAGGATCCGGCGCGAGCTTGCCCGCTCCCTCGATCTGGCCGATATTGTCCGCAGCGAGAGCCGGTTCATGGCGCTGCTGGAACGGTTCTGGGTCCTCGGCGACGAGATGAGCCCGCTTGTCGACGCGTTCTTCGGTTCCCCGGGCCCAAGCCTCAGGCGCGACATCGAGCAGCACGTCCTTCGCAACCCGGGGGACTGGTCGGCCGAGGATCTTATTGAGAACCTGGGTGCCTTCGAAGCTGGCGACGCCAGGTTCGCCCGGTTCCTCGAAGAGCTGGTCTCTGCCGACGTGCTCCTTGACGAAACGGTGCAACGGCCCCTCGTTGCCGCGATCAACGAGCACCTCCGCGGTGCCGCGATCGAGCTGAGGGAAACAGGGACAGACGGCGGCTACCCGCGCTTCAGCATGGTCTCCACCCGGCTCGCCGAGAACCGTAAGCCGAAGAACATCATCTTCGCCTCGCTCACCAAGCCCGACATCCGCTTCCAGTCCGCCATGGACAACGACATCGAGATCGTCGGTGACCCCGACAAATCTCTTGTCTACGACCGTCCCACGCCAGCAGCCGGCCTTCGCTGGCGAGACCTCCAGACCTGGTGGCAGGAAAAGCACAAGATCCCCACCGATGCCGACGCCAAGTCCTCCCTCTACCGCCGGCTCCGCCGCAGCCTGCCCGACAACTCTCCCGGGCAACAGAACCTCTTCGACTGCTACCACCAGATCCTCGGCGCCAAGGTCTACGACCACCCTGTACTGCTGCCCGAAGTGTGGCTCCACTGGGACCCCCAGACCGCCCGCGAACGCGGCCCCCAGGCATTGCTGCGCTCACGCATGGACTTCCTACTCCTGCTTCCTCACGGACAGCGCATCGTGCTCGAAGTCGACGGATCCCAGCACTACACGCGAGACCGCGGCCAGCGCCCCGACAGCGCGAAGTACGCGCAGACGATGGCCAGCGACCGAGACCTCAAGCTCAGAGGCTACGAGGTCTTCCGGTTCGGCCACGACGAACTGATGGACACCAGCGCAGCCCAGGCCCTCTTGGAGCAGTTCCTGCCAGCCCTGTTCCAGCGCTTCGACTGTGCTTAGATCCGCGCCCGCTCACACGAGGGAGAAATTAACCCAGCGGCGTCAACTCGACAGCGGGTAGCGTCCCAGGCCATGTACATCGCTGTGAGCGCCGACGAGGCGTGGGAGCGGCTGCCGGCCAGCCGCTGGAAGCCACCGGGCAGGGCCAGCAGCGGATCCCGCTGCAAGACCTACGCGGCGGCCCTGGAGCTCACGCTCGGCCGACGGCAGGAGCTCCCGATCCACACCGCGCACACCGCCGGGCTCACCCGGCTCTTCCGCGACGCCACCTACACCATCGACGTCCGCGACGATGCCGCGAGCGGCTTGTGCTTCCACTGCGACGGGAGTGGGCTCGCCCGCTCCCTGTGGAAGCCGGCCCCCGGGGAAGCCTGAACGGCTCGCAGGACAACGCAGCGCCCCGCGCCGCCTTCCGGCCGGTCGTGGGGCGCAGTGGGTGGAGACCGCCTGGAGGGTTAGGACTGGCCCTCGGTCAGCTGGTGGCGGTGTTCTCGAAGCCGGCCCGCAACACTGCCCTCCTGGACCTAGCCGCTGGGCTCCCCGCCGTTGTCCTCAGCCGGCTCCTCGGCATCCCCATCCGATCCGCCACCCGCTGGACTCAGTACTCCGGCGCATCCCGAAGCGCCTACGCGGCCGACCTCTCCCGCCGCCAGAAGGGAGAACTCCGCAAGTCCCAATAGCCGGACCTACCAATATGGAGCCGGACGAGCTCCGGCGCCTGGTCCTCGCCGCCGTCGACCCGTACGTCGACCGCGGCGTCCTCGCGCGGCAGATCGCCCCCGAGGAACAGCAGCGCCGCGTTCTGGAGGACTTCGCTGGTCGGTGGGGTGCAGAGCCGCTCACGCCCAGAACCTCCTGGACTTCTACGATCTCATGACCGCCCTGTTGGCAGGCGACGGTGTTGGCGGCACCCGAATCACCGACCGGCGCATCCCTCACGCCCCCGGCTGACGAGGGCGGCCGTACTCGGGGGAGCGTTCTTCGGCGTCTGCCCGGTACTGCTGTGCCGGCGCCCGCAGCACTGCGGGCGGTCTCGCCGGATGGCCGACCGCCCGCGATGCCTGACACGCGGCCCAAGGCGTGTTGCAGGAGCATCAGCACGATCACTCGACATGGCATCCATGGGATCGACTTGGGTGGGCCGACCAGATCAGAAGCGGCTAGTTCATCCGCTGAGCCGCTGGATCATGGCGCGAATAAAGTGTCTCGCAGGTTCTGCCACACCCTTCAGTGGAGGACGGTTAGGGAGACGGGACCGTGGGTCTGGGTGATGCCCTGGCTGGTGAAGCAGCCGAGGGGGTTGGCGGGGAGGAGAACGCTGACGAGTTCGACGGTGGATCCGGCGAATTTGCCGGAGGTGATGGGGCCGGTGGCAACGATCACGGGGATTCCGCCGGGGCGCAGGTCGACCACGGAGGAGAGGGTGGCGTTGCTGACGGCTCCGGTGTTCCAGAGGATGGTGCCGGTGGCGTCGAAGCCTCCCGAGAGACAGCCGAGGTCGCCCTGGCCGGTGCCGCTGTAGGCGGAGACCGCGGTGATGGCGGGGTCGGTGCTCGTACACGGGCCGGCGCTGCCGGTGAAGGAGAGACTGGTCTGCCGGGGGGCGAGGACGATGCCGGGTGTGTAGTTGACGGTGCCGGTGCCGACCGGGCAGGCCGCGTCGATGGTGAGGGCCGAGGAATTGGCACTCGTCCCGGCCGGTGCGGCGGGAGCCGCGGTCCCGGGGCCCGCAGAGGCCATGAGCAGGGCACTCGCGGCCAGAGAGGCGGCCGTCAGGGTCCGCAGGGTCGCGGAGGCGACGGACCGCCGCCGCGCGGCCGGCCGGCCGCGGCTCGCTGAGGACAGAGGTGAGGACAGATGCATGGCGATTCCTTCGACTTTTGTGTGCGATTCCGGTTCCGGGGACGCCGGGACAGGTGAGAACGCCGTCGGCCGAGGGGCCCGTCACCGGTGCCGCCCACTGCGTGCTTCGGGAAGAACACCCGGTCGCAAGGCTCCTGGAGCTGGTTTGCCCGCCCTGGTGGGCACGAAAGGCAAAGTAGTCCGAATGAGTGACTCGTAGGATCGGCGACACATTCGTGGAGCTCCGCCACCGTCCGCTCGCGCCCGGCAGGGGTGGCGAACTCGGGAAGCGGGGTGGCAACGGCGGGGCCACACACGTGGCTCCGCCACCGCCCGCGCGCGTACCGCTCCTGCGAGGGGATCCGGCCGCTCCGGTCCTCGATCCCGCGTGGGGCAGCGGCCCGCCCCCTCATGACAGTCGCGGCTCCAACTCCCCGGCCCCGGAGACCGTGTCCGGGCAGTGCTGGGCGAACTCCTGTCCGTGCACTCCGACCCCGGGTGCGCGGGCGTGGTCGGGCGAGTCCCCGGCGCTTCGGCTACAGGCCGATGAAGGTCCAGGTGGCGGTCCCGATGGTCTGGGTGAGCCCGGGTGAGGCGAAGCAGGCGGTCACATCGGTGTTGGGTTCGATGACGATGTTGTTGAGGCTGGCGCCCGCGTAGCGGCCGGCGACGATCTCGCCGTCGTAGGTTCCGACGAGCTGTCCGGCGGCGTTGGTGGCCACGGTGGAGGACCAGTTCCAGGTGGAGGTGGTGCCGTCGTTCCAGGTGAGGGTCTCGGTGCCGCTGCCGGACTGGATCGGGGAGATGCACGAGGCGGTGTAGCTGCCGGTGAAGGAGTTTTCAGGCCACTGATCCTGTTCGGGCCCGTACGTGAGGCGGTGCCCATCGGTGCTGACGACGACGCGGACGAGATCCTGCGGACCATGATCTCCCGCAAGGTCCGCCGCCTGCTCGTCATCGACGGGCACACCCTCATCGGCGTGGTCGCCCAGGCCGACGTCGCCCGTGTCCTGCCCGACCCGCAGGTCGGCCGGCTCCTCGACGCGCTGTCCACCGACTGAGCACACTGCGGCTCGGCAGGTGAACTCGTATGGCCCGCCCTTCGGCGGGGCTGTGGTCCTGTTTCGCGGCGTTGGTGGTGGTGGGGCGGGTTGTTGTGGGGTGTGGGTGGTCAGGTGCAGTTGATGATGAGGGTGGTGGTGGCGGTGCAGGTGCGGGTGGCGGTGTTGTTGGCGGGGTTGGGGTCGTTGGGGGTGCTGGTTGTGCGGGTGGCGGTGACGGTGTAGGGGGTGCCCAGGCTGAGGAGCGCGACGGGGACGGTGAGGCGCCTGGTGGTGGACGTTCCGGGGGCGAGGGGTGTGGTGAGGGTGCAGGTGGCGGTGTTGGTGGCGATGGCGCAGTCGGGGCTGGTCGCGGTGGTGGATGGGGGCAGGGCCGCGGTGACGGTGGCTGCGGTGAGAGTGGCGGGGCCGTTGTTGGCGAGGGTGAGGGTGTAGTTGATCCGGCCGTTCAGCAGGCCCGGGACGGGGACGGCCGTGAGGGTCACGGCGAGGTCGGCGTCGGGGCCGGGAACAGTCCCGACCGCCACCCCTTCCGGCACGCTGCCGACGGGGATGCCGGTGACGGCGTTGGTGGTGGTGTTGATCACCGACACCGTGTCGTCGCCGCTGTTGGCGGTGTAGGCGCGGGTGCCGTCGGGGGAGAGTGCCACCGACAGCGGGCCGTCACCGGTGGGGATGCCGGTGACGGCGTTGGTGGTGGTGTTGATCACCGATACCGAGTCGTCGTTGGGGTTGGCGGTGTAGAGGCGGGTGCCGTCGGGGGAGACCGCCACCGAGAACGGGAAGGCATCGACGGGGATGCCGGTGACGGCGTTGGTGGTGGTGTTGATCACCGACACTGAGCCGCTGAAGGGGTTGGCGGTGTAGGCGCGGGTGCCGTCCAGGGAGACCGCCACCGAGACCGGATCGTCACCGACGGGGATCGTGGCGGTAACCGTGTTGGTGGTGGTGTTGATCACCGATACCGAGTCGTCGCCACTGTTGGCGGTGTAGAGGCGGGTGCCGTCGGGGGAGACCGCCACCGAGAACGGGAAGGCCCCGACGGGGATGCCGGTGACGGCGTTGGTGGTGGTGTTGATCACCGATACCGAGTCGTCGCCACTGTTGGCGGTGTAGGCGCGGGTGCCGTCCAGGGAGACCGCCACCGACTGCGGGCCGTCACCGACGGGGATCGTGGCGGTAACCGTGTTGGTGGCGGTGTCGACCACCGACAACGTGTCGTCGTCGCTGTTGGCGGTGTAGGCGCGGGTGCCGTCCAGGGAGACCGCCACCGAGACCGGATCGTCACCGACGAGGATCGTGGCGGTAACCGCCTGCGTGGTGGTGTCGATCACCGACACCGTGTCGTCGCCGCTGTTGGCGACGTAGGCGAGGACTCGGTCGCCCGGGGCCGCGTGGGCGGGGTCGGCGGACAGGAGCGGGAGGATACAGGCCGCGACGGCCGTCGTGACGGCCGCGGCCAGGACACGCACCGGACTGCGTGCACCCCGGCCGCAGGAACGGGAGAACCAGGACAGGGAAGGCATGGAGGATGTTCCTCTCGGGCATGCGCCGTCGAGGGTCTCCCGCGACCGGCGGAGGGGACGACGCGAGCGTGTGGATCGGTCGGTCCGGACGCCGGAGCTTCACCTAGTGTGAGTCCATTGTCACATCCAGTGATCACCTGGAAGCGTCGCGCCCCCTTTGACGGATGGCAACGCCCCGGAACGCCGTCCCCCCCAACGAGCGCCCCCGCCGGGAAACATGGAACACCCGTACTGCCTCCGCCTCCGGGGCTGGGCCCGCGCGGACCTCGCCGAGATGGTGCCGCAGAAGATCAAAGGGCCTTCGCGCTGGCGCCGCCGGCCGGGGCGCGGTCGACGAAGCCCGGCAGTGGCTGTGCATCGCCCGCCGGGCGAGCGCCGCAGCGGTGGAGCGGGCCTCCGCCGAGTGCGCGGACCAAGCCCCGCCGGGCCGGGACATCCCCGCGCCGGCGCACGGCGCGCGCGGTCACTCGACGCAGCGTCCCGCCTCCGGTCGTACGAGGCGAAGTGCAGCGCGCCCGGCAGCGCGGCATCGCCCCGCCCCGCGCACCCGGCGGCGGCTTTCGTGCGCGGCTGTGCGCACGAAAGCCCCGGAGGAGGGGTGGCGGACGGGCATGCCCGTCCGTCCGCTTGCCGTCCGGGCGGGGGTGCTTCTCGTCTTCCGGTTCCGCGGTCCCGCGGTGCCGCCCGGCGGCGTGCCGCGTCCCGGCCGGGCATGTTGGCCGCCCGCCCGGGCAGGGTGCCGACTGCGGAGGGGGCTGCCGTGTTTCCCGGTGGCGTGCTCGTTCGGGGGAAAGCCGTGTCGGGGGGGTTGCTTCACCCGTGAGGGGCACACCATCCTTCGATCACAGGATGTGACCATGGGCTCACTTTGTGTGGAGTTCCGGTGTTCGGACCGACCGCTTCCCATGTCAGCGTCGTCCTCTTGCGCCGGCCCCGGGAGACCCCCTGGGCGACGCGTACCCGAAAGGAACCTCCCTTTCATGCCCAGGACCTCCGCCTCCACCCCCCGCGCTCGATGTTCCCGCAGGCCGGTGCGCATGCTGGCCGCGGCCGCCACGGCACTCACGATCGCCGCCTGCGTCCTACCGCCGGCCACCCCCGCCCTGGCCCGCGCCGCCGGGCCCGGCTACGTCTACGCCGCGAACAGCAACGGCAATTCCGTGTCGGTGATCGACACTGCCACGAATGCGGTCACCGACACCATCGCCGTGGGGGACGGGCCGGTGTCGGTGGCACTGTCCCCGGACGGCGCCCTCGTCTACGCCGCGAACAGCAATGACGATTCGGTCTCCGTGATCGACACCGCCACGAATGCGGTCACCGACACCATCGCCGTGGGGGACCGGCCGGTGTCGGTGGCCTTCTCCCCGGACGGGGCCCGCGCCTACACCGCCAATGAAGTCGATGGCTCGGTGTCGGTGATCGGTACCGCTGCCGGGACGGTCACCGCCAGTATCCCGGTCGGCGAAGCCCCTCTCTCGGTGGCGTTCTCACCCGACGGGGCCCGCGCCTACACCGCGAACAGCTTCGGCAATTCGGTCTCCGTGATCGACACCGCCAGCAGCACCGTCACCGCCACCGTTCCCGTCGGCTCTCGCCCGTCCGCGGTGGCCTTCTCCCCGGACGGGGCCCGCGCCTACACCGCAGACGGCCTCAGTGACTCGGTGTCGGTGATCGACACCGCCACGAATGCGGTCACCGACACCATCGCCGTGGGGGACCGGCCGGTGTCGGTGGCCTTCTCCCCGGACGGGGCCCGCGCGTACACCGCTGCCAGCGGCGATGACGCGATCTCCGTGATCGACACCGGCACGAATGCGGTCACCGGCAGTATCCCGGTCGGTGAATTCCCCCTCTCGGTGGCCCTCTCCCCGGACGGGGCGCTGGCCTACACCGCCGACAACTTCGCCGACACGGTCTCCGTGATCGACACCGCCGCCGCAACGGTCACCGCGACCGTCCCGGTCGGGGACGGTCCGTCGTCGGTGACGGTCGCCGCGGCTGCCATCCCCCCTGGTGCGGATCTGGCGCTGTCCCTGACGGCCACTCCCGTGCCGGGCCTGTTCAACGGACGCATCAACTACGTCCTCACCCTCACCAACCAGGGCCCCGTCACCCTCACTTCCGCGACGGTGACGGCGACCCTGCCCGCACCGATGTCGGCGACCAGCCCCGACTGCACCGTCACCACCGGCACCGCCACCTGCACCGCCACCAGTCTCGCCCCCGGCACCAGTACCACCCGGCACTTCTCCGCCCCCGTCGCCCTCCTCTCCCTCTTCACCCCCTACACCGTCACCGCCACCCGCACCACCAGCGCCCCCGCCGATCCCAACCCCGCCAATGACACCGCTACCCGCACCTGCACCGCCCTCACCACCCTCCTCGTCACCTGCACCTGACCCACCACCACCCCGACGTCCGGCATCCTTGCGGTATTCGCCAGACACCACAAGCGCCCCCCGGGAAGCCCCCGGAGGGCCACGCTCACCGGGCCGTCGCCCCACCCCGGCCGGTGGGGGCAGCTCGACGTCCGGGAGTACCCGGGGTTGCGGTGCCGCCCGTTGATCGCGTCGGCGATCTCAGCACGCCGGGCGTGCATGATCACATTGGCCGGCGTCCGCCATGATCTTGCCCACGGACTACGCCGAATGAATGGCGTTTCGCAGCAGAGGAGTGGTCTTCCCGGCCGGGGTTCAGGCGCGACGGATGATCGGGGAGGCTGGACTCCAGCCGGCGCACGCCGACCTGAACACTCGAGGAGTGCTTGTGCAGGCGAGGAAGAAGTGGATTGCCAGCGCACTAGCCGCTTCGGCGGTTGTCGCCACGGTGCAGAGCACTGGGGCCGCCTCTGTCGTGGCCCAGGCCAGGGCCGCGGCGCCGTCCGTACCGATCGTGGTGAAGTCGGGGTGGTCGGGAAGGGGTGACTACATCTCGGCGACGTGCCCGCAGGGCACGACGCTTGTCGGCGGTGGTCACGACTCCCAACCTGTTGTCAGCTCACTGGGCCATGTGCTGGACGAGCAGACCGCCGACGCCCCTTCCCCGGACGAGCCGAACTCGTGGTTCATCAGAAGGCTGGCCGGTAGGTCGCAGGCATACGCCATGTGCTCCCCCGCCTCCTCCACGCCGCCGATCGTCGTGGCATCGGATTGGTCCGACCCGGGTGAATACATCTCCGCGACCTGCCCGGAGGGCACCCAGCTCGTCGGCGGCGGCTTCGACTCCCGCCCCTATCTCAACGGCTTCGGCAACTCGTTGGACGACTTGGACGCGAACGCGCCCTCCGGTGACGAGCCGAACAGCTGGTTCACCAAGCAGCACCGCGGTACCTCCCGTGCGTTCGCCATGTGCGCACAATGAGCCACCCCCAGGCCGATGCGCACACATCTGAGTGCGTTGTGGCACACCCGATTTCGTTCGAGGTGTGCGGCGCGGGTGATCATCCGGACAGAGGTACGGGTGCGGCCGTGGGCATGAACGAACGGCTCCCTTGGTAGTGACGGTTGCGACACCAGCACGGCCAAGGAAGCCCGTCTTACCTTCTTGGCGGGTTCGGACCCAGCTCCTCTACCTTCGGGGCGAGCTCGCCCCGAAGCTATTGGATCTGCTCGTCGTCCAGGTCGTTCAGCGGCGGTTCGCCGGCACCGCTACCGATCCGCACATGGTCATCGCGCCGTTTCCCGGAGACCACCCCAGATCAGGAGGCCGCCTCGCGCAGGTAGGCGCGAGCGAAGCGGGTCACCGGATCAATGAGCGGTGCCGCGACCTCGACGTCGCCGAGTTCTTCGGCCTGCAGCGGCACTATCGCCTCGTTTGCCTCTCCCGACAGCCCGGAGCGGCACACGCACACATGGGCACTGGGGGCGGCGTCCCACCTGGCCGCCCTGGACCCGCAGACCGCGGTGGCGCCGGCCGCCCGGGTTGGAGACCACAGCATCGTGCGAGGACCTTACGGTGCCGTCCGGGTCGACGTCCTGCGGCATGAACGGGCCAGTACCAGGCCGCGCGTCTCGTCCTGGTCCACCATCTACCGTTCGTCGGGGAAGCCCGTGGCCCCGGGCGCGTGCTGTCGCAGTGCCGCCGTTTTTGCAACAGGCTGGCCGTGCCCCCACGGCCCACCCGATCGCGTAGCCGTCGCACGGACACCTCCGCCGAACCCTTCCGTGCGCGTTCCCGCCACGCGGCCGTACGGCCGCGCCCACCGCAAAAAGCGTGCTCAGATCAGGTGGCTTTGTTCACGAGAACGGACAGCAGGTGTTCACCACTTCCGGCGGCACCTGAGCGAACCGTGGGAATCGAACAGCTCATACACAGGGACCCGATGCCTCTCAGGAGACAGGCGGTGCGGCCTTCGCATAGGCGGCATCGACGTCCGCCCCGGTCCCAGCGAACTGGTACTTCTCCCAGGCGCTTTGGCGGGCGACGCCGAGCGCGTCGGCGACCTTCTGCCAGGAGTCGCCCTGGCGCCGGGCCTGACCCACCGCGATCACTCGCTGCGGCTCGATCATCCCTTCCAGTTCACGCAGCGCGCCGAGGGCGGCGAGCGGGCGTTCCTGGGCGAGAGCGGAGAGCCGCAGGACCAGGTCGCCCATCTCCTCTTCGACGTCGCGTGGCGGCATAGCGACGGTGGCGGCGGCGATGTGCTGCTCCCAGTCGGCTTTCACCGCGGCCGCAGTGACCGACGGGTCCGCGTCGAGCGGGCGGGCCGGGCCGTGCCAGACGCACTGGCACTCGGCGCGCAGCGCTGTCGGGCCGCCGGCGCGCAGCGGGAAGGTGACCAAGCCGGTCTCGCTCCAGGAGTCCCACTCCTGCCAGGCGCGCCCGTTCCAGATCCTCCCGTCCGGTGCCCCGCTCGCGTCCAGGGCGCGGGCCAGGCCCTCGTGCTCACGACGTCCGTCGCGGTCGTCATCCCACATGGCGCTTCCTCCTGCATCTACGGCAACAGGCTGTCAGGCTACCCTGACAATCGCATTCTTGTCAGGCAACCCTGACAAGTGAGAATCGAACAGTCACCGACTGGGGGGTGCCTCCGGAGGTGGTGAACATCTGCTGTCCGTTCTCGTGAACAAAGCCAATCAGGTGAAGTAGCCGGGGGCGAGGCGGTGGTCGCACGTCGGGCAGGCGGGTCCGCGTCCCATCGTGTGGGCGGCCATGAGGTCGAGGCCACGGCTACCGGCGCTGCGGGGCCGAGCCCGAGGGCGGCGGCTCGTGGCACATCGCGCAGGCCCGCTGCGTGCCAGCCGCACCTCCAGGGTCCTCCCCTTCCCTTCGGCCGGACTGGCCGAAGCGGGCCCTTCCTGCAGGTCCGCCCACCAGATGCGGCGATGGGCAGGACCGGAATTGAAGATCGCCGAACTCCTGGAGCAGGCGGCCGAAGCTACTACCGTGGCTCCTTGGCCGTTGATCTTGCCTCGCGCGCGACGTTCCCAGTCCCTTCACCTGCTGTCGCACAGTCTGCGCTGCGGACCGGGGGGCGCGGTTCAATATGGGCCCGCCGGGCGGGCCGGGGCTTCATGGCCTCGGCGGGTGGGGACTGGTCAGGAAGGACAGGTACGGGGATGGCGCGGTGGACGGCCTGCCGGGGGCCGTGCCGGGCGGAATGGCTCGCTGGAGCAGAGCGCGGGCGTCAGCCCGGTCACGGTGGGGGGCGAGCGTCGCCTGCATGACGACGACGGCGCTCTCGATACTCCGGGAACGGGCGAGCGACCTGTGGGTGAGGAAGTGCGACCATGTCTCGCACGCCCGGTCCAGGTGGCCTTCCTGGGCCTGCATCTCGGCGATCCGGGCCAGGACGATGGCCCGCGGGTGGGACATCTCCGCCGGACACAGGCGCAGGCAGAGTTTCAGCGCTGTGATCGCCCGCGTGCGTTCTCCCAGGTGCCAGGCGACTGTCGCGTGGTGGTAGGCGTGCTGTGCCCGGATCACTCGTGCACTGGAGGGCGAGGGTTGCGGGGAGGCGCTGTGCAGCACGATGTAGGTATCGGCGGTCCTCAGGCTCTGCTCTGCTGACGGGCCGTCCTGTAAGGCGGCGAAGGAGGCGGCGAGCTGTCCGTGGAGAAGGGCAAGGCTTCCTGGCCTGCCCTGCCGGCCCTGGTCGACCGCGGCCTGTGCGAGGTCCAGGGCGGCCGGGTAATGACCCAGATGCCGTGCCTGCATGCTGAGGGCCCGCAGGGCTGCGGCGAGATGGGCCCGGTCGCCGGACTCGTCCGCCAGAGCCGCGCTCACGTAGTAGAACTCCTGCGCGGTTCCATAGAGTTCGTCGTCATCGTAGACAGAGCCGCACAGGCGCGTGAGCGTGGCGGCGGCCCTCCGAAGTTCCCAGTGGACAGCGGGGCGGGTCTGCAGACTGAGGCAGTGCGCAATGCTGGTGAGGCAGGCGGTCAGCGCGGCGCGCACTCCTTCCGCGCCCAGCAGGCGGCTGGTCCGCACGAAGAACGCGGTGAGGTCGCGTATCCCCTGAACGACCGTGAGGGACAGGTCCAGCTCGTGGTCCACGGCGGAGACGGCCTGGTACCGGCCGGAACCGGCCACGCGGGGGACCCGGGAGAGCCGCTCGACCGAGTAGACGTGCGCTGTCTGCCGCGCCGCCTCGACGGCCAGGGTACGCAGCGCGCGGGTCGTGCTGGGGCACTCCAACGCCCCGGCGGGCCGCTGGGTACTGAAGCCGGCCTGTGCGGGGGTCACGGTGCGGCCGAGATGCCGGGTCAGCGCTTCCGCCACCAGCTCGGGACCCGGAGAGCGCGGCACGCTCCCGGACAGCCACTGGGCTACCGACGGTCTCTGATAGCGCAGGGCCAGCCCGGCTTCCCGGCCCGCGCTGTTGACTGCCCGCGCCAGGTCTGCCCCGCTCCAGGAACATTCAGCGAGCAGTGACCGCAGTCTCGTATTGGGGGACCGCACCTCGGGCATCAGCGCCCTCAATTCTCACGATCGGTACACCTGATGACGACGCCAGGTGTGCCTTTCCTGACAGCTTCCCACGGCGAAAGAGCGGCGGATTTCCCTGCCCGCAGCCCGCCCGGCGGGCGAAATGATCCTCTGGGACGCGGGGGTATCGAGTGACGTCGGATGCCGGACCAGGGACCGCCCCGGCAGGGTGCCGGAGAGGCTTCCGCCTATCGGCGGGCGCTGTCCGCTTCCCCTTGTCATCCCGCAGAGGTGGCCTTCGCTTAACCCGGCGTCCAACTGAACACATCCGTTTTGTCAAGGTTGCGAAGCGGACAGGCCGTCTGAGGCTGAAGCGGAACCCTGGCGTGCGGCCGGCACGCGGCGGCCGTCGCCGATGCACCGAAGACTCCTCACCGTCGAACGGCTGTGGCGACACCAATGTCACCCGCCCCGGCGGAGGAATCGACGACATGATGGGGGCCTCGTCACCGCGAACCCGACGACGCGCTCTCCCTCTACTGGACCGCCCCGGACACGGTTGGCGCAGACCGCGCCCCCTTTGCCGCGCTGAACCACCGCCCCCCAGGACCGAAACACGCCCAGGCGCCCTGTCGTTCCGCATCCCGCAAGGCGCGCCCCGCAGGGGCGAGTGCGCCTCCATCCGTAGAGGTGCTCCACCGACTCTTCGCCTGCCGGCGTAGATACGCCGTGCCGGTACGGCCAACACGACCGCCTGGTGCCGGTAGTACCCGCCGCGCTGATGACGTTCCGGCCCCATTCCAGGAGTGGCCGTCCGTCCCCGCCCCACCCCAAGGCCCGCCAGCCAAGCCGCTACCACGGCGATTCCGAGCTGCCCCGCCCCCGTCCCCGCGCTCTCGGCTCCGGGGCCCCACAGCCGCATCGTCCCGGGCCCGATCACCCACCCGGACGCACCCCACGCGGACCATCCGGGAAGACGACGCATCAGCGGCTCTGCATGACCCGGAAGAAGGGACCTCCACCCCGAGGCTCCACAATTCCCGCGTCCCAGCGAAACCCTGCCCGCGCACTGGATCGCGTCTTCCACGACCCCGCATTTCCAGCAGGGGGCTGACCGGAGGGCGAACCAGCCCGGCGAAACTTCCCAGCGACATCGCCGACCCCTTGCCCGGTGCTCACAGGGACGTTTCGCACCGCACCAAAGGCCGCCACCGACTCCCCTCGTAGTGTGCCGCTGCCGCCTCGGACCGTATTGCTTAACGGTGCCGTGAACTGTCGCTTCCGCAGCCCGCCGGAGACTTGTGCAGAACCACCCGGCTCACTGACGGTGGGCTGGAAACAGTTCGTGCGCAGGCCAGAAACTGCTACCGCTGACATTCGGCATATGCACTTTCCCGGGCTGGAGTACGCAAATCATCAGGCGGCCCCGAAACAAGCGCATACCCGAAAGGCAATCATGAACGCGAGCAGTATGAGCACGTCCTGTATATGCGCCGCGCACCAGGCGGTCTCGTCGGCCCGGAACGGGCGGACGAGTACCGGTGTCCTGGACGCGGCTGAGGTACGAGGCGACTTCCCCATCCTGCAGCGCACGGTCAACGGGGGCATGCCTCTGGTCTACCTGGACAGCGCGGCCACCTCGCAGAAGCCCCAGAGCGTGCTGGACGCCGAGACGGACTACTACCGGCTGCACAATGCGAATGTCCACCGCAGCCACCATGAGCTGGCCCGGGAGGCGACCGACCTCCTGGAGCGGGCGCGGGCGCGGATATCGGCCTTCGTCGGCGGGGCCCCCGATGAGATCGTGGCGACCAAGAACGCCTCCGAGGCACTGAACCTGGTCGCCTACTCACTGATGAACGCCTCCCATGCGCCCCGGGACTTACGGAGCCGGGCCCTGGGACCGGGCGACAGCGTGGTCATCACGGAGATGGAGCACCACTCGAATCTGATGCCCTGGCAGCAGTTGTGCCGTCACACCGGCGCGGAGCTGCGGTGGCTGAGCATCACCCCCGAGGGGAGGCTCGATCTGGACGAACTGGACAAGACCGTGGACGCCAGCACGCGGGTTCTGGCCTTCACCCACCAGTCCAACGTCTACGGCACGATCAACCCCGTCCACGAACTGGTCACGCGGGCCCGCGAGGTCGGGGCGCTCACGGTGCTCGACGCCTGCCAGTCGGTACCGCACATGCCCGTGGACGTGCACGACCTCGGCGTCGACTTCCTGGCCTTCTCCGGGCACAAGATGTGCGGCCCGACCGGCATCGGCGTCCTGTGGGGCCGCCCCGACATCCTGAAGTCGATGCCGCCGTTCCTCACAGGCGGAGAAATGAACGAATCCGTGACGATGACCGGCGCCGAGTACGCCCTGCCTCCCCACCGCTTCGAAGCCGGCACCCCCGTCATCGCCCAGACCATCGCTCTCGCCGCCGCATGCACCTACCTCGACCACCTGGACCGGACAGCTCTCGCCGCCCACCACGACCGGCTCACCGCACGCGCCCTGGACGCACTGTCCGCCATCAAGGGCGTACGCATCGTCGGCCCGGCCGACACCGTCGACCGCGGGCCGGCGATCTCCTTCGCCGTCAAGGACCATTTTCCCGACGACATCGGAGACCATCTCGACCGGCGCGGCATCGCCATCCGGGTCGGTCATCTCTGCGCACGCCCCGCCTGCGTCCGCTTCGGGCTGCCCGCCACCACCCGCGCCTCCTTCTACGCCTACACCACCGACGCCGACATCGACGCCTTCACCCGGGCGATCGCGGAACTGGCCGAGCCGCGCGCAGTGACCCCCGGCATCGACTTCACCGAGCCGCCCGCCGTGACGGCAGCCCTTCCACACGAAAGGGCCACCCTGCAGCAGATGCCCGGGACCGCGATCGCCCCCGCCCCCGTGTCCGGCGTCCCCGGTCGACCCGCCGTACCCTACCTGGCGCAGGACTCGGCAGACTTCATGGACACCGTGTTCTCCGACGCCGCGACCGCCGCGACCGGTCTCGCGGTCTCGCTGGGCGACCGTCTCGGCCTCTACCGCGCACTGGCCGGAGCCGGTCCGCTCACTGCGGCGGAACTCGCCGACCGCACCGCCACCCAGGAGCACTACATCCGCGAGTGGCTGCACACCCAGGCCGGGTCCGGATATCTCCGCACCACCCGCGACAGCACCGGCCCACGCCGCTACGAACTCCCCGACTCCCACGCCCGCGTCCTGGCCGACCCCGAATCCCCGACCGCCGCCGTCGGGATCTTCGCGGCCCTCCAGACTCTCTACCGGGTCGAGGACCGGCTCGCCGACTGCTTCCGCACCGGCGGCGGCGTGGACTGGAGCGAGTACCCGCCCCAGATGTTCAAGGCCGTCGCCCGGTTCTTCCGACCCGCCTACCGGGCCAACATCGTCCAGAACTGGATACCCGCCATCGACGGCCTCCACGAGCGGCTGACCCGCGGCGCGACCGTCGCAGACATCGGCTGCGGCGTCGGATACTCCACCCTCCTGATGGCCCAGGCATATCCCCGGTCCGTCTTCCACGGCTACGACTACCACCAGGACTCCATCGAACGCGCCCGCATCATCGCAGAGGAACGCGAACTGGACGACCGCACACACTTCCACACCGTGGCAGCAGGCGACCTCGACAACACCCGCCCCCCGGCCGACCTCGCGACCTTCTTCAACTGCCTCCACGACATGGGCGACCCCCTCGCAGCCCTCGAAGGCACCCGGCGCAGCCTCAAACAGGGCGCCGTCCTCATGGTCGTCGAACCCAACACTGAACCCGACCCGATGACCAACACCCACCCCGTCGGACGGCTCTTCATGGCCCTGTCCGCCACCCTGTGCCTACCCGCGGCAGCAGCCCAGGACGGGCCCCTCGCCCTCGGCAACCACGCGGGCGAAAGCGCGCTGCGCGAACTGACCGAACAAGCGGGCTTCACCCAGTGGAAGCGCGTCGCCGAAACACCCCGCAGCGCCGTCTACACCGCCCGAACCTGACGGCGCACACACCATGCCCCCCTCCACACGGGTCCCCGTCGCCGCCCCTCTGAGTGACATTCTGGGGCGACTCGACGGGACACCCCGGCTCGACCTCGAACACCTCCTGTTCCTCGCTGCGGGCACCCTTCCCGACCCGGGCTCGGGCATGTACCGCCGGGCGCTCGCCGAGGCCCTCGTCCACCTGCGCCGCACCGGAAGCGAGGCCTACCGGGTCCACGACCACACGGCCAGGTCCCGACAGGAATTCGCCGGACTCAGCCCTCGCATCGCCGCCCGTACCCAGTACGCGTCCCTGCCCCGGGGAACCCCGGTCCGCATCCTGGGAGAGCCCCACCACGGCATCGTCACACACACCGTCATCGCGGTGGACCGGGACGAAAACTGCCCTGCCCCCTGGTACACCGTCACCGTCCACGCCCTGCAACGCTGCCGCGCACACGGCGCCGACGAAATCGAACCCCTGCGTCACCGAACGGCTCATCGTCCAGCACGCCCGCGCCCCTGGCTGTGAACCACCGACCCACACCCGGCAACCGACATCAGCAGGAGGATCCCCTACCGCAGCCAGTGAGGGGAGGGTGGGTCGGCGGGCCGCGCCTGGATGCGCTTTGACCGTCGCCCCGGCCACAGCCCGGACATCGGGCTCCGAACGGGAGGCGATGGCGGCACCGCCAGCAGTCTCCCTCTTCGCCGCAGATGGCGGGACCGCCGGGACGGCTTACATCAGAGCGATCACCTCACCCCTCACGCGCGCGATCGTCGCCCCCTTCCGGCGGCGGGATCGCGGGAAGAGCCCCGGAACTCTTCCTGCCTTCCCAGTACTGTTCGCCCGGTATGGGCCTCGGTGACGGGGGCGCGGGCGGCACGGCGTCGCCCGGTCTGCTCTCCCCGTGCCGGCGGTACCAGCGGCCGCATCTTCACTCCCGGGACGAAGGGCAGCCCCGGAACGGACGGCAGTGACAACGCGGGGCCGGCTGCATCGGCGGCCCCCGCGCCGACGGAACCATCGGCGGCGACGGGTCCGGTGGCCGTATCAGCCTCACCTGCACCACCTGACCCGACACCCACCGCCTCGGCACGGGGGCCGGCGGTTCCGCACAGTCCGCCCTCCTTGCCCGACCGCAATCCGGCCGAGGCGGAGCAACGGTCTTCCCAGCGGATGCGGGGCTGTTCGGATGATGCGTGCCCGGGGGGGGCTGTGTCCTGTCCCTGTCCGGCTGCCGGGGCTGGTGGGATGTGGTCCCGTGTCACGGGGGCACGGGGGCGGAGGATCCGTTGCCAACCCGGGGGCGGTGAGTTCCGCTGATGAGCCGGGGTGGTGCGTTGTCCGAGAAGGTGTCCGCCTCTGCCGCTCCCGAACCTGCTCCTGTACTGGCTGGTGTCGGCTTCACCGTGCCGCAGGTGATCGCCCCGGGCTGTTTGCGCCGGCTGGTAACGGTCCAGCCGGGAATGTGCGGCCCGATCCAGTCACTGGCAGGCCGGGTCGGGGACTGGACCTGGGAGGCGGTCAGCGCCGCATGCGGGATCGAGGTGGCCGGCGCCCGGGACGCGTGCGGCGTGCCGTCCTACCTGGCGTACTGCTACTTCCGGATCGCTTCAGCCGGCGACTTCGACCCGCGCCGGCTGACATTCGGCGACCGGCTGGAAGTGGTCTCGCAGGTGTACCGTGCCGGGCCGCTGCTGGTGCTCACCGTGCACAGGATCCGCCGTGCCGAAGACGAAGACGAGGAGCCGGGGGAGGCTGTGCCGTTCGGTCCGGCCGAGTTGCACCGGGCCCCACGCGCCGACTGCTTCTACGTGGAGACCCTCAATGTCTGGCTCTCCCGGAGCACAGCCGGATCCAATGCCGCTCTGGTGCAAAGCGCGCCCGCCGGTTTCACCTCAGCTCACCTGCCAGAGATCGAACCCGCCTATTCCCCGCGTGCCCTGTGCGCCGATGTCCGCGGCCGGCACTCCTTCCCGGACCAGGACAGCGAGCCGTGGCAGCCCGTCCCGCCCGGCCTGGACCTGGACCATCCGGTGGATCTCACCCGGGACGTGAACGGCGCGGGGCTGGTGTACTTCGCCTCCTTCTTCTCCATCGCCGAAAGTGCCCAACTCATGCACTGGCGCGACCAGGGACGCGACAACCAAGCCTTCCTTGACCGCGTCGTCGAGGACGCCCGTATCTGCTACCTGGGAAACGCCGACCTGGACTCCACTCTGCGGCTGCGGCTGCGGCTCTCGCGTCATCGCCAGGACCAGGCACTGGAGAAGACGGCCATCACCATCAAGGACCTGGCCACCGACCGCGTCATCGCCGTCGGCGAGTTCCGCCACCGCACGGGCAGCTCACGGCCCACCACGCAGAAACCGGGGAGAGGGGAGCGCGGGTGAGGACACTCCACTATGTGACCGGCGGGACCGGCCTGGTCGGCTCCGCACTGATTCTGCAGCTCTCAGCCCTGGACGATGTGGACGTGGTCTGCCTGCTTCGCGGCGACCGCAGTGACGCGGAGAGCCGGCTGCACCGCACGCTGCGGCGGGCGGCCCGCGCCTATGGCACCGCGCCGAAGGTCGTGGAAAGCGCGCTGCGTCATATCCGTGTCGTGCCGGGTGTCGACCTGGCTCGTGAGGTGAGCGGCCTCGAACTGCCGGCCCCAGCCGGCGCTGGTCGGGTGGAGTTTTGGCACTTGGCCGCGTGCATGCGCTTTCGGGAGAGCGAGCGCCGCGTGACGTTCGCGACCAACGTGGCCGGTACGCGACGCGCCCTGGCCCTGGCCGACCGGGCGGGCACGCAGGTCTTCAACCTGATCAGCACCGCCTACGTGGCGGGATCGGCCCAGGGCATGACCAGGGAGGAGCCGGTTGCCGTGCCACGGGCACGCAATCCGTACGAGCGCAGCAAGATCGCGGCGGAGCGACTGGCCTTCGGTGCCCGCGATTTCGCGGTGCGGGTTCTGCGGCCCAGCGCGATCGTGGGGCACAGCAGCACGCTCGCCTACCCCGGTGTCCCCAGCGGCGCCTGCACCGTTCAGCGGCTCGTGGCGGCGTTTCACCGCTCCGCGGGCAGCGGCCCGCAACAGCAGCAGAGGCACCGGTTGCTGGTCCGTGAGGACGGGCCGCTGAATCTGGTGCCCGTCGACCATGTCGTCCGGGAAGCGCTCGAGATCAGCCGGTCGGGCCCGCCGCACGGGATCTTCCATCTGACCAACCCCACCCCGCCCACGGTCGGCGACTTTGTGCGGGCCTGTTTCTGGAACGCTGGCGGCATGGAACCCGAGTTCGTCCGTGATCAGGACGCCCTGGGCCCGGACGACCGCCTGCTGCACGAGATGCTGTCGGTCTTCCTCCCCTACCTGCGCACGACCCCGGCCTTCGGCCGGGAGCGTACCGACGCCGCCCTACGGGCCCCCGCCGCTGCCGGCTGGCTCCCCGACCCCGCGGCGCTGCGCCGGATGTTCCTGCCGTTCGCCGCCCGCCCCGCCCCCAGGTCCCACCGTCCTGATCGTCCAGTTGAGGAGTCACCGTGGCCCCCGTCCAGCAGCCGTCGTCGATGGACCTGATCCGCACCACCCTGACCGACAAGTTCGACATCGAGCCGGACAGCGCCGAGCCCGGGGCATTGCTGGCAGAGGTGGGAATGGACTCCATCATGATCGTCGAACTCGGGGTGATCATCAAAACGGAGACCGGTGCGGAGTTCACCGATGACGAGGCGGCGAGCCTGACCCTGGCCGGGCTCGCGGCGCTGGTCGACGAGCGGCGGCGCCCGGCGTGACGCACCCGCGCACGGATACGGAGGTGGTGGTGACCGGCCTCGGGATGGTCACCCCGGCCGGGTGTGACCGCGAGAGCACTTGGTCCGCCATCCGCGCCGGACGTACGAGCGCCGCGCCGGATCCGGCGCTGGCCGGCCTGCCCATTACCCTGTCGTGCCGGGTTCCCGACCTGGTGGGCGACCGGCCGATTCTGCATGGTGCGGGTTCGGCCTATCTGGATCCCGTCGCCCGGTTCGCCCTGGCCGCCGTCGCCGAGGCCCTCGAACACGCGGGCCTTGGCCCGCAGTCCTGGGATGGCGGCCGGGTGGCGGTCGTCGTCGGCTCCGGTCTCGGCGGCCTCACCACCCAGGACACCGCGCTTGCCTCCCTTGCCGAGGGCGGGGCGGGCAGCGTGTCCCCGTACTTCCACCCCGGCTACCTGATCAACATGGCCGGTGCGCAGATCGCCCTGCGACTGCACATCACCGGCCCCGGGCTGACCGTCTCCACGGCATGCGCCTCCGGGGCCACCGCCATTGGGGTGGCGCGGGACCTGCTCGCCGCCGGCAGCTGCGACCTGGCCCTGGCCTGCGGCGCCGAAGCGGGAATCTCCCGCCTGACCGTGGCCGGGTTCACCCAGCTCGGTGCCCTCTCGCCCCGCGGCTCACGTCCTTTCGACACCGACCGCGACGGGTTCGTCATTGGGGAAGGCGCCGCCGCGCTCGTCCTCGAACGCGCCGATCACGCGGCCGCCCGCGGAGTGCGACCGCTGGCCCGCCTCCTTGGCTACGGTGCTTCCACCGACGCCTTCCACGTCGTGGCCCCGCACCCGCGGGGAGAGGGAGCACAAACGGCGATCCTCTGCGCGCTCACCGACGCCGGGGTCATGCCCCGGCAGGTGGATCACGTCAACGCCCACGGCACGTCGACCCCCGACAACGACCGCATCGAAGCCGCGGTCCTGGGCCGCCTGTTTCCGCACCGGCCCCCGGTCACCTCGTCCAAAGGCGTCACCGGCCACAGCCTCGGCGCGGCCGGAGCCATCGAAGCCGCCCTGACGGTCCTCGCCATCCGCGACGGCGTCATCCCCCCGACAGCAGGCACCGAGCACATCACACCCACCATCGACGCCGATGCCGACATCGTCACCCGTACCGAACGCCCCGTCCCGGTCCGGACCGCGCTCACCAACTCGTTCGGATTCGGCGGCCACAACGCCGTCCTCGTCCTGGCCGCCCCCTGACCAACCACAACACGGAAGGAAGCCCTCATGCCCCAGGAGGACGACTGCCTACGAGCTGTCAAGGATTTCGTCCGGACCGAACTGCTGAGCGGGAAGCACGACCTCGACTCCCTGACCACCCTTCCGATGCCCGTGTACGAGGCCTTCGCCGAGACCGGCTGCGCGAACTGGTGGCTGCCCAAGGAGTACGGAGGCGCCGGCAAGGGCCTGGAGGTGAGCGTCGACATCGTCGCCGAACTCGCCTACGGCGACGCCGGGGTGGCGTTCGCCCTGTTCATCTCCCTGCTCTCCACCACGGCCCTGGCCCTGTACGGCAGCGACGACCTCAAAACCGGCTATCTCACCGCGCTGGCGGCCGGAAACGGGTTCGCCGCGACCCTCGCCAGCGAGCACGAAGCCGGCAGCGAGCTGTCCCGGACCGCCACCACGGTCCGCCGCGAGGGCGACACCCTCATCCTCGACGGGCACAAAGCCTTCTCCACCAACACCGCATTCGCGCACTTCGTGATCGTCATCGCCCGGAGCGCCGACAACGAGAAGGACTACCACGCGGTCCTCGTCCCTGGGGACACCCCCGGACTGCTGGTGGACAAACGCTGGAACGTGATCGGCCTGCGCGCATCGGGCACCTACCAGGTCACCCTCGACAACTGCCGCGTCCCCGCCGCGAACCTCCTGGAAGGCCACGGCCTGCGCATCCTGGAAGCCGGCCTGAACACCAGCCGGGTCCTGATCGCCGCGACCGCTGTCGGCCTGGCCCGCCGGATCCGCGACCTGTGCATGGACTACGCCAAAACCAAGACCGTCAAAGGCGCACCCCTGGCCCGCAACGACGTCTTCGCCGCCAAACTGGGCCAGATCGACATGCAGATCGCCGTGATGCACGACCAGTGCCGCACAGCGGCCCGCGAGCAGGACGAGATCGCCGCCCGCCCGGACGCCCCGGCACACCTCCTGCGCCAAGGGGCCCTCAAATCGGCGGTCGTGGCGAAAATGTTCTGCGGACAGGCAGGCTGGCGCATCGCCTGCGAGGCCTCCGAAATGTTCGGCGGCTACGGCTACACCGATGAATCCCCCATCGGTAAACTCGTGCGGGACATGCGCTTCGCCTCCCTCATCGAAGGCGGCGACGACGTCCTGCGGCAACTGCTCTACACCCGGTTCGTCATCCCGCCCGCCAAACGATCCTGACCACCACTCCAGACCGTCTGCACTCCCAGCCGGTCGTGCGGCCGTGCTGTGCCGAAGTCTGTCGGCCCGGTGGCGGGGAAGGTCTGCCGAGCCTCGTGCGCGCCGGCACCCGCAGAAGCGGGAGGGCGACGGGAGCATGCGTGCACCCGGCGGCTCCGGGACCTCCCGAGAGCGCACCGGCTGCCCCTGGCGGATGGCCCGCCTAGCCTGTACGGGTATACCACGGCCACCCGCCTGCGTGTCGTGTGCCGCCCCCGGCGACCGGTGTGTTCACCGTGAGGGCATGAACCCCTACCGCAGGACCCGCGCCCCCCGCCCTCCCCGTTCCTCTGACTCTGCTTCTTCCCCTCGCGGGCGGGGGCTGGTGCTGGCGGCGGCGGGAGGAGCGCTGGTGATGACCGTGGGAGCGGCCGTACCCGCCGGTGCTGCCGTGCCGGTGGCACCCGTGTCCCGTGTGGTGTCGACGCAGGTGTTCACCGAAGAGGGGGTGTTCACGGTGCCGGAGGGAGTCACCCGCCTCGCTCTCGTCCTGATCTCCGGCGGGAGCATGGGCGGTGACGGCGGCAGGGGCAATTTCCACGGCGGGGGCGGCGGGGGCGGCGGCGGAGGGGGCGGCAGGATGAACTGCACCATCAGGATCGCCCCGGGCGACCGGCTCACCGCAATCCCCGGCGCGGGAGGCGACCGGGTCCTCGTGAACGGCAACCGCTACACCTACGGCGAAGGGGCGCCGTCCATCATCCGCCGCACCGACGGCGACCCCGAGGACTACAACTCCTACATCGCCATCTCGGCCGAAGTGCTGGCCGGGCAGGGCGGCGGGCCCGCGCACGCCCCGTATGGCGGTGCCACCGGCCACGCGGGCCCCGGCGGTGGCGGGGGGAGCAGCCTCATCCCGTACTGCGAGCAGGGCGCCTATCGCACGGACGGAGGCAAGGGCGAGACGGGCAGTAGTGGTGAGTCCTACGGCGGGGGCGGCCGGGGCGGGGTGGGCGGCGCGCCGGGCGGGCCGGTGCCCGAGGAGTGCCTGCCCGACACCGGCCGGGGAGGTGACGGCGGGCGGGGCGGCAGCGGCGTTCCCGAGGGCGGCACCAGGGGCGAACACGGCGGGCTGGGACACGCCGGATGCATCGCCATCACCTACGGCAACTGAACCCCGCCCCGGCCCGGCACCGACGGACCCCGGCTGACTGGTCCACGATCAGCGGTCCCCCATGTGCCGCCACGGTGCGCGGCGCCGGGCCCGGGGCTTCATCGTGAGTGCATGAGCGCACATCACACACCCGCCACCCAGGTCTCCTTCCGCGGCCGCGTCCGCCGCTCGTCCCTCGCCGTGACAGCTCTGTCCTGTCTGGCGATGACGGCTCTGGCACCGCAGCCCGCCGCAGCCCAGAGCCGCGCCATCAACGTCAGGGTCTTCGGGACCAACGGGACATTCACCGTCCCGGCCAATGTCACCACCCTGACGGCCACGCTGATCGGCCCCGGCGGCGGAGGCGGGGCCGGCGGACGCGGAACAGGCGGCTTCACCGGCGGCGGGGGCGGAGGCGGGGCCGGCGGACCGCGCCTGGAATGCGTCCTCACGGTCACCCCCGGCCAGATCCTGACCATCCGGCCCGGCGAGGGAGGCGAAGGCGGCACCACCACCCTCCTCGGAGCCACCCCCGGCGGACTCGGCGAACCGGCGTCCATCACCGCCGACACCGAACTCCTCCCGCGCGCGATCACCGTCCCGCCCGGCGGCGGCCTCGGCGGCGGCCCCGCCACCGCGCCCGTCCTCGGCCTGCCCGGCCTCCTCGGCGGCGGCGGCCTCGGCGGCACCGCCGCCGCCGAGCAACTCTCCCAGTGCCAGGGCACCGGCCGCACCCTCACCCCCGGCGAGGAAGGCACCCGCGGAACCGACGGCAACGGAGGCGGCACGGGAGGAACAGGCGGCAGACCCGCCACCCTGTTCTGCCCCACCGGCAGCGGCAACGGCGGAACCGGCGGCAACGGCGGCACCGCAGCAGGCACGGACGGAAACGACGGCAACGGAGGCTGCGTCAGCCTCACCTACACCACCTGAACCGACAGACACTACTGCGGCACGGGGCCAATGCCCGCGCCCACGCAGCAGCGCTGCCCGCCCGGCGGCCACGAACCGGACGCTCCCGTCCGATAACCCGCCTGCGGCGGCACCGGCCGGGAGCAGCGGTCCCTGCAACCACGGCCCGCCGCGCACTGTCGCTCCGGCGCCTACACCGTCCTCAAGCCGCTCGCCAACACGGAGTCCAAGTACGACTACATCTTCGTGAGCAAGGACCACTTTAAGAACGTCGCCGCGGATGCGCTGCCCCGCAACGCCTTCTCGGATCACTATCCCTATCGCGGCGCCGCGACCTGGTCACACTGCAACAACCCCGCCGACGGCAAGGCCGACCTCCTCCGCCGCGGCGCCGACGGCAACCTGTACCGCCACTTCGGCGGCCACTCCCAGATGATGCTCCACGCGCTCTACTGCAAGGTGGGCGCGGCTTGGAACGCCGACTGGACCTCCATGCGTCATCTTGCCCGCGCAGGGGACACGGACGGCGACGGCACCGAGGATCTCTACGCCATCGACAACACGGGCAGCCTCCGCTTCTTCCCCGGAGACCCGACCGAGACATTCTTCCGCTGGCCCCGCGCCCTCGCCCCCACCGCGTCCTGGCCCAACACCGTCAACATGATGGCCGTGAGCCCGGACATGAACGGCGACGGGGGCCGCGATCTGGTGGTCCGGGTCACCGGCGGCACGCTGACGCGCATCTCCCTCCTGTCCGACGGCAGCCCGGGGAACAGCACCGACATCCCCACTCCCGGTGCCGAGTCGTGGTCCGACTACAACAAGATCGTGGCTCCCGGTGACATCACCGGTGACGGCACCCCCGACCTCGTGACCCGCACCCCCGCCGGACTCCTCTACCTCTACGAGACTGGCCCCAACAACACGTTCAAGCCCCGTGTCCAGATCGGCTGGAGCTGGAACCAGTACGACGACTTCACGGCCCCCGGCGATGTGAATGGGGACGGCAAGTCCGACCTCCTGGCGCGCGACACCAACGGCAACATGTGGTACTACGCCGGGCTAGGCGCGCTCAACGGCACCGCGGCCTTCGCCACCCGAGTCCAAGCTGGCTACGGCTACCCCTCCGGCGAGACCCTCTTCTAACGCCCTTCCGCACGGCCAGGGCCCGAAGCGGTGTCCCAGGGTCTGTCCTGGCCCTGGCCGTGCACAGCGATCGACGCTCTCCGTCCCGTCCGGCGTGCGCACGGTTCACACGCTCTTGCGGCCCTGGGCGTCGCAACGCGCCGCTGGCGGTGCCCCAGCCTGATGCCGGTTCCGGCGTAGTGGTGCTGGATGCGATCTCTCGGTTTGGTGTCAGTGGAGTCATGTCAGTGACGGCATGTCAGGTTGCTGTGTTTGTGCTGGTGGTGGCGTGTTCGGCGGGTCGGGTCACGCCGAGGGTGCAGCAGAGTCCGCATTGCACCTCTGACCTGCCAGAACATCCGCCGAACCATGGGCCACAGGACCGGACCTCGAGCCTTCAAGAGGCCCGGGGTCCGGTGTGCACTTCGCTGGACCGTCCGGTTCAACGACCGGTTGGATGCTGTGTCACGCCCATTCGATGCCCAACTCCCGCAGCGCGTCCAACTGCTCCGGGGTGAGCTTGTCCCTCCTGGAACGAACATTCGATGTCCATACGCCTAGTTTGACGATCACCGGTTCCGTCTCACCGTCGACCGCGATCGGTTCAGCGTGTCCCCTCGACACCGGCCGGCCTGTGCCCTCCCGTTCCACCCACTGTGCGAGGGCTGTGAGGCCCCGTTGGAACGCCTGCTGAGCCTTGCTCGACCCCTTCGCCGCGCTGCCTGCTGCTGGGGTGGGAGTCGGAACCCCACCGGGCTGCACGCCCAGCGCGGTCAACCGCTCCTGCTGCTCGGGCGACAGCTGCTTCCAGGTGCCTGGTTCTTGTTGTCGCCAGCGCCAGGCGCCGATGTCGTCGCTGTCGAAGTGGACGCCGGGTTGGATGTGGGGGGAGTGGCCGTTGGCGTCGACGAGGTCGGCGAGGACGCGGTAGTGGCGTTGCCAGTTCAGCGGCCAGGGGCAGTCCCAGTCCTCATCGATCGCGGTGAGCTGCTGCGCGCGCATGGTGGCCCGCTCGGTGTTCTTCCCCAAGCCGCCTTTCCGGCGCAGGTTGGCGAGGTGCTGCCCGATGGGCACCATCGCCTCGCCCTCGCCCCACACCGCGTCCTGCCTCGGCGCGAGATGCCCGGTCGCCCGCCGACACGAGCGGAGCGCGGCGAGCTTGCTCTCCTACGCCTCCTCGCCGGGTTCCCACACCATCCCGGCCTCCGGCGCGTGCTGACTCTCGCTTCGTCGCCCAGGTGAATTCTCGCTGAGATGCCCGAGCGGGAGGGAGACGAATCTCCTGGTGGCAGAGCACGGTCTACACGCAGCGATAGCGAACTTGCTGAGAAATCTGCGTACCGGCTCGCGAGAAAGACCTGTTCAGCGACGCGGGAATCCCCACGTGGTGCGGGCCGGGCGGATGTCTGCCGTCACCGGTGGCAGGCCGTCTGGCCGGGACGGGGTGAAAGCCGCATGGGGTGCCGGGCTGTCATGTTCGGGGCACCCCATCGGCGTGTGTCTAGGCCTAACCCGGCTGGTCGCCGGCGTAGCGGTAGATGTCGCCGGCGCTGTTGACGTGCCAGACGGTGCCGTCGGAGGCAGCACCGATATCGACGGCTTCGCCGGGGATCTGGACCCAGGGGCTGGGGTCGCCGGCGTCGTTGCCGGAGAACTTGTAGATGTTGCCGTTGGAGTTCACGCCCCACACGTTGGTCCGCGAGCCGACGGCGATGCGGGTGAGGTTGCCGCGGATGTGGACCCAGCGTGAGGAGCCTTGGATGTTCTGGTCGCCGGCGTAGCGGTAGATGTTGCCGCCGCTGTTGACGCCCCAGACGGTGCCGTCGGCGCCGGCGCCGATGTCGGACAGCGAGCCCGGAATCGGAACCCACGCACTGGGGTCGCCGGCGTCGTTGCCGGAGAACTTGTAGATGTTGCCGTTGGAGTTCACGCCCCACACGTTGGTCCGCGAACCGGCAGCGATGCGGGTGAGGGAGCCGCGGATCTGGACCCAGCGTGAGGAGCCCTGGATGTTCTGGTCGCCGGCGTAGCGGTAGATGTTGCCGCCGCTGTTGACGCCCCACACGGTGCCGTCGGCCCCTGCGCCGATGTCGGACAGCGAGCCCGGAATCGGAACCCAGGGGCTCGGATCCCCGGCGTCGTTGCCGGAGAACCGGTAGATGTTGCCGTTGGAGTTCACGCCCCACACATTGGTCCGCGAGCCGGCAGTGATCGCCGTGAGACCGCCTGAGATCTTGATCCACTCGGGCATAGAGCCTTCCTTTCTTGCTAGGGATGGTGCACTCGCATCATCGGAGGAAAGACCGGACGCCAAACGGATCAATTTTCAGATCATTCGTTGAAATGGCGCAGATGGAACGTTTGAGGCACCTCGTCGTTGCGCGCCCCGCTGTGTACTGACGGGTGTCACCGCCCCCGTGACTGAACATCGCCGTAACGCACAGGAGTGATCGACTTGTCACGCGGTTGACCACCGCCCGCCGTATCGGCGAGCGATTGCCCCCTCTGGACGCAGTGGTCGCTCTGACACGAGACCCCGGGAATCTCGCGGTCCTCACGGAACGTCATCGTCAACAGCACCCCACCTGCCCGCGGAGGCCCCTCAGCTGCGCCACTGCTTTCCGGTACGTCCCCGTCACGCGACCGCCCCCGCAAGGGGGACCCGGCCGGGCAGCTGAGGGCTCCCACCTTTCGGCGGGAGCCCTCAGCGATCGGGTTCAGCTCGTCTGGCATCCGGTGAAGTCCGGCCCGCGCGGCTGGATCGCGCTGTTGCGGCGGGCCGGATCTCTGTCCTGCCGGTGTCGGGACGATCAGTTGCTTCGACGTAGTGGGCGGTCATGCACAACGGTGCCGGACGGACTCCGAGGCCGAAGTGACCGCCCGGGTCGAGGGTCAGGTACCGATGCGGACTTGGCCGCCGTTCCATGAGTTGTCGGTCGAGCCGGTGGCGATGGTGCCGATGTTGTTCCAGCCGCCGATCCCGTTGGTGTTGAGGTGTGCTCGGACGCTGCCGTTGGCGCCGACCACGAGGTAGTCCGCTTTGCCGTCGGCGTTGATGTCGGCGAAGCGGACTTGGCCGCCGTTCCATGAGTTGTTGTTGGAGCCGGTGGCGATGGTGCCGATGTTGTTCCAGCCGCCGATCCCGTTGGTGTTGAGGTGTGCTCGGACGCTGCCGTTGGCGCCGACCACGAGGTAGTCCGCTTTGCCGTCGGCGTTGATGTCGGCGAAGCGGACTTGGCCGCCGTTCCATGAGTTGTTGTTGGAGCCGGTGGCGATGGTGCCGATGTTGTTCCAGCCGCCGATCCCGTTGGTGTTGAGGTGTGCTCGGACGCTGCCGTTGGCGCCGACCACGAGGTAGTCCGCTTTGCCGTCGGCGTTGATGTCGGCGAAGCGGACTTGGCCGCCGTTCCATGAGTTGTTGTTGGAGCCGGTGGCGATGGTGCCGATGTTGTTCCAGCCGCCGGCCCCGTTGGTGTTGAGGTGTGCTCGGACACTCCCGTTCGCACCCACCACCAGATAGTCGGTCCTGCAATCGCCGTTGATGTCGGCGAAGCGGACCTGCTCGCCGTTCCATGAGTTGTCGGTCGAGCCGGTGGCGATGGTGCCGATGTTGTTCCAGCCGCCGGCCCCGTTGGTGTTGAGGTGTGCTCGGACACTCCCGTTCGCACCCACCACCAGATAGTCCGCCCTACCATCAGCGTTGACGTCGGCGTCGCAGTCATAGGAGATCCGGCCCGGTGCGGGCTGGATGTTCACATTCTCGGTGATCCAGCTGTCCGTGGCGGCTCTGGCCAGCCCGCCGTAGAAGGCGGTGGCCATCTTCGCGTAGCCGCTGTCGTTGGGGTGGAGACCGTCTTGAAGGTCTCCGTTGTCGAGGGTGTCGAAGCGCACTAGGCCGACCTTGTGGCCCTTGGCCCGGCGGTCGTCCACCAGCTGGGGCAGCGCGTTGTTGAAGGCGTCGACGCGGGCCTGTGCCCCAGTCCTGCTGTTGGGTACCAGGGTGGCGACCAGCACGGTGATGTCGGGTGCGGCGGTCAGGATCTGGTCGATCAGGCCGGCCAGCCTCGCGGGTGCGGTGGCCGCGTTGTGGTTCCGGTTGATGTCATTGCTGCCGGCGTGGAGGGTCACCACATTCGGTTTGGCCGTCACCAGCCATGGCTCGATGCCCGCTGCCAGCTGTTCGATCAGATAGCCCGAGTGGCCTTCGTGGTCACGGTCGGGAGATGTGCCGTGCTGGAGCGATCCGACGAAGTCCAGAACACCCGCGTTCCCCTCGGTCGTCAGTCGCTGGCGCAGCGCTTTGCGGTAGCTGTCGCCGTCGCCGGTGCCTCCGACGCCCTGGGTGATCGAGTCGCCCAGCGGCATCACAGCGAGCCGGTTGACCCGCCAGTCGGGGGTCACACTGTCTCCTGGTGTACCTCCGTATCCAGGGGTGTCACTGGCGTAGGTGTAGGTGTTGAGGGAGTTGACGGCAAGTCGCGCGGGGCTGTTGGCGGGCGGCCTGTGGTGGTCGATGGCCAGGAAGTTCGGCTTCTTCCGTGCGGCCGGACGGCAGAAGCGCTCGGCGCGGTCCTGAAGCTTCTCATTGTCGGTCTCGGCGACATGCGCGAGCGTCTCTCGCCTGAAGTGGTTCATGACGAAGAGCCGGCGGAACTTCCCCTCCTCCTTGAGAAGCGGAACATTTCCCCAGCGGGTGTTGCAGGTCCAGTCGGAGGTTTCGGCCGGCGGACCCATGGACCAGTGGTTCTCCACCGTCCAGTCCTGACCGAACATGACTCCGAAATCCTCGCGACCCGGCCTGTCGGAGAAGATCAGCAGCCGTTTGTTCTGGGTGACCATCGATGAGACCTTGGGCCAGCCCTGAGTCTGAACGCCCTGGGTTCTCGGGTTGAAGATCAGCCCGGCCAGCGCCGGGACCGCGGCGAGTTCCTGTTGGAGGAGCGTTGCCGGGAGGTAGTCCTCGATGAAGACCGTCAGCACCTCGTTGGGGTTGGCCGCGAGCCAGGTGGCGATCGTGTTCAGACCGCTGTTGAGTGTCTGGTTCGACATGAAGCAAACCGCATCGTGGCAGAGGTAGGCCACTCCGCTGTAGTCCCAGACATCGAGCATGAGGGCGCGAACGCCCGAGTCCAGCTGCTGCTTCATGGAGAACGGCTGATTTGCGAACACCGTCACACCGTTGTCGTCGAAGTTGTTGTTGTAGGAGTTGTGGGTGGTGAGGAATGTCATCTGATCGAAGGTGGGATCGGCCGGCATGGGTGAGCGCGGCGGATCGAGGGGAGTGACGTACCAGCTCTCTGCGTCCGTCTTCGCGCCGGTGAGGCTGAGAGTGTCGCCCGGCGCCCCGGTCAGATGTGAAGCGGTGCCCGGCTCGGTGATGCGGTAGCGGTCACCGGCGAGCCACTGGAAACGCCACTCGCTCGCGGTACCACCGCAGCTCTGGAGGGTGATAGCAGGGGAAGCGGAGCCGTTCCTGGTGACACAGCGATCGGCCTGGGACGGCACCTTGATCCGGTAGACGCCGGTGGAGACCAGCTCCAGCTGTACCTGTTGATGGTCCTCGTTGCCCTTGGGCGCGGTCGATCTGACGCCGTCGTCCTGGCCGCTGATCTGGTGACCGCTCTGGAGGTTTTGCAGATAGACGAGAGAGTTGGTGATCGGTTCGCCCGGGGCCGCGGCGGCGGCACCGATACCGGCGGTGAACACCCCGGTGGTCAGCAGCCCCGCTGTCATTGTCACGGCCAGCGCATGGGCGACGGCGCGCCGGGAGCGAACGGCCCCCGGTGCGCGGCACATCCCCGGCGGGGTGGGTATCGCACGGGGCGTTGCGGCCAGCGCGGGCGGTCTAGGGAGCCGTCTTCGTCCGGAAGCGGGGCGGAGCACCTCGGCCAGGCGGGCAAGGCATCTTTGCGTAAGGAGTCCTCTGGTCAACTCTTCACCTTTCATCAACTTGTACGAGTGCATGGCATGGCGGATGCCGGGAGAGAGATGCGCACGGGTCCAACGGGCCGGTGCGCACGCGGTAGGGGCGGGTGCCGTCTCCCGAGGGGGCTCGGCGAAGCCCCTGCCACGGTGCCGCTCCAGGCCCCTTTCGTCCGGGAGGCGTACAGGCTCTCCCGGGCTGGAGAGGGGAGCCGCTACGGAGGGACGGGACGGGCTGTCCCTGCCGTGCGGACGCGAAGTACGGGCGGGGGAGGGGCCTTCGTGGTGCCGGACACGCAACTCCCTTGCGGCGTCGATTTCCGAGTTCCCGGGTGTTCGGACACGACAGCGCATATCGGAGCGCTCTGGCAGGCAGTTGCCGGTGGCGTGCCCGTCATCCTTCCGAAACTCCGTGGTCAGGGCATCGTGGAAAACCACGAACCCGGAGTGAGACCCGCTACGGATGGGAAAGGTGGTTCGAGCAAGTTTCTCTGGGGAGGGCGCATGTCCGAGTTGTTATTCGAGCGGGCCGGGGCACTCGCGGCGGCGGCGCGCGGTGCCTCGTCGGCACGCTCCGGCCGGGGCCGCTGGCTGCTGCTGCGCGGGGAAACGGGATCGGGGCGCAGCGCGCTGCTTGAGGAGATCGTGCGGCGGGAGACGACGGAAGGCACGCTCCGGCTCCTGCGGGCCCGTGCCGCACCGGAGGAGTCCCGTTTCGCATATGCGACGATACGGCAACTCTTACCCCCGTACGGGCCCTTGCCCTTCGATGCACCGGAGGAAGCGGAGGAGCAGCGGATACTCCACCGATTCATGGACGGTCTCGCCACGGATGCCGCCCGGCGACCGGTGCTGCTGGCGGTGGACGGTCTGGACTTCGTCGACGGGCCGTCGCGCCGGTGGCTGTGCCATCTCACCCGCCGACTGGCGGATGTCCCGGCGCTGCTGGTCCTCACCGGTACGGGAGCCTCGGCCGGACCGGGAGGAGGCCGGATCCCCGGTGACGGGGGAAGACTGTGCGAGACGACCGGCGAGGAGATCCCCCTCCCCTCCCTCGGCTCCGACTCCCTCATACAGCTGCTCGCTGCGCGGGGCGTCAGCGAGGAGGCAGCCGACTGGTACGCCGCGATGAGCACAGGCAACCCGATGCTGCTGCACGCGCTACTCGCCGACCTCCCCGAAGGAGCGCTGCCGCACTCCCCGGCCGGTTTCCCCGGCCCCCGCTTCCGCGACGCTCTCCCCCAGTGGCTGAACTCCTCCGACACACCGGCCCGTCACCCGCTCGCCCTGGCGATGGCACTCGCTGGTACCCGGCGGGCGTCCGATCCCGCACTTCTCCACGAGGTGGCCGGCCTCCCGCCGGACGAACGGGCCGAGGCGCGTCTTGTCACTCCGATGCTGCGGATGCTCGGACACCCGGCCGCCCGTGAAGCCGTCATCGGTGCCGCCGACCCCGCCGTACGCGAAGTGTTCCGCCGACGCCTGGCCCACGCTCTCTACGAGCGCGGCGTACCCGCTCCAGAGATCGCCGACCATCTGCTGCGGCTGGGGCGGATAGACGAAAAATGGATGACGCACGCCCTGGAGGACGCCGCCGAGCAGGCGCTCCACTCGGGTCATACGGAGCGGGCCGCGCGGCTGTTGCAGCGAGCCCTGTCGGGGCCTGTGGGTCCCGCCGGGCACAGCGAGATCTGCCTGCGTCTGGCGGCTCTGGAGACACTGCGGTCCACCGAGGCCGGCATCCGCCGCCTCCACGGAGGTCTACAGCGCGCCGATTGCCACGACCCGTACGCGATCGCCTCCGCCCTCAGCGGGGTACTCGCCGCACAGGGCCGCACCCGTACGGCGATCCGAGTGATGGAAGAAGCGGGCGGCAGGCTCGCCGACCAGCGGCTGAGCGTAGCGGTCCGGATCACCGTCGCCGGGATCTCCAACCATGAGGGCCGGGAGTGGCACAGCACGGCCACCGAGATGCGCACCCTGCTCAACACGGCCCCCAGCACCGTGGAACCACCGGTGTATGCCCTGGTCACCCTGCACGAGGCGGGGACGGGGAAACTCGATGCGGCCACGACCGTCGCCCGGATCACCTCCCGTATCAGCACCCCCATTGAACCGGAGCTGCGCGCGGGCTGGCGGATCGCCGCGGCCTCGCTGCTGGAGTGGGCCGATCACCTTGACGAGGCCAGATCCCTCGTCGAACAGGAGCTGCCCCCGCCTCCCGAGCCCCCGGACTTCACCCATATCGGAACCCAGTACCTGCTCACCACCCGAGCCACCGTCGATCTCCGGAGAGGACACTTCCAGCGGCTCATCAGCGAGAACACTCCACTCATGGAGGCCGCACGGAGCCGGGCCGTCCAACTGCCCTATCTGCACGCCATGGTGGCCCTGGCCTGGCACGAGCTCGGACACGGCGAGAAGGCCCAGCAGCAGCTCACGGCACTCGGCCCGGAGCCCGCGTCCGCGTCCTGGGGGTGGGAAGAGGTCCGCTGGGCCCGCGCCCGCATGCACGCGTCCGCGGGCCGCTGGGCGGAAGCGCTCGACAACTATCAGGAGTGCGGCGCCCGGCTGACCGCCCGCGGCTTTGTGATCCCCGTCAGCCAGCCGTGGCGATCCGGCGCGGCCATCGCCCTCGCCCGACTCGGCCGGTACACCGAGGCGGTTGCACTGGCGGAGGAGAACTTGCGGTACGCCCATGTCTGGGGCACCCCCCGTGTCATCGGAGTCGCGCTGCGGGCGCTGGCCGTGGCGACCGGGGGAACCAGGGGCTTGGGTCTTCTCACGGAAGCCGTGGAGTCGCTGCGCGCGGCACCGGCCGTGGTCGAGCTGATCGAGGCGCTGGCCGACCTCGGCCGGGCGCAAGCGGCCGCCGGCCAGCACCGCAAGGCACGCACCAGCCTCCGTGAGGCCATGCACCTGGCCCAGCGGCTCGCCCCCGAGTCCCCAAGGGCCGCACTCTGCGCGGAACCCCGGGTACCGCGCCTGGTAGCCGACATCGGCCACGACCTGAGGTCGGCGGGAACCCGCAAGGGCCACGACGACGGCGCATGCTGCGATCGGCTCTCCGCGGCGGAGCGACGGGTGGTTGACCTCGCTGTCCAAGGGCTGACCAACAGCCAGATCGGTGCTGCTCTGGAGCTGGCGCGCCGTACGGTCGAGAGCCATTTGACGAGTGCCTACCGGAAACTCCGCGTCTCCCGGCGGACCCAGTTGGCCGCCCGGCTCACCATCCCGCCCCCCTGAGCCCGCGCGGGCCTACCGGTTTCGACATCTTCGGCACGGAAAGGGCCGGGGTCGGCTGCAAGAGCCTGAGTGCCGATGGCGGGGCGGCGCCCACCGCATTCTCAGCTCCTGCTGTCCTGCACTGTGGCGCGCTACTTCTTGCCTGCGGTTTTGAAGCGGAACCCGAAGAGTCCGCCGGTTTCGTGTTCGTCGGTCAGGCGGGGGCTGCGGATGTAGGGCTCGGGGTTGAATCCGCGGTGTGAGGCCATTCCCAGGCTGTCGGTGTTGATGGTGACGATGTACTGCAGGTTCTCCTCCTCGGTGACTTCCGCAGCGAGCTTCAGGGCGGCGGCGACCTGCCGGTCGTCGACGCCGTCGTAGAGGTGGCTGTCGTGGACGAGGAAGTCCGGGCCGCGACCGTGTCGGTGCGCCAGGACGGCGAGGGTCAGGTCGAAGCAGAAGATGACCATGTTGCCGATGCCCCGGCTGCCGTCGCTGTCGATGCGCGGGGTGATCGTCAGGCTGTTACGACCAGCCTCAATGGCGAGGTATGCCTCGCGCCCTTGCCCGTAGAGCCGCTGGGCGTAGTGAGAGAACAGCAGGATCGCTTCGTCTGTCTGCTGGCGGCGTTCTTGGAGGTCGGTGTCAACCGCCTGTTGCAGCTCCACACTCTTCGCGGTGATCTGCCGTGCGCTCGCTTCGAGTGTCTGTGCCGCTTCGAAACGGTGGCGCAGTGCTTGGAGTGCGGCCTCTTCGCGTCCGAGAGCCGTCTGCAGTGCTGTGAGGGCCTCCAGGGCTCCGCCCTCAGCGAGGTCTCGAAGGAGCCGTGCCTGGTCTTCGCCCAGGCGTGCCCGCTCGGCACGGCGCGCATGGAGCCGTTCAGTGAGTTCGGTGATCTCCTCTTCCAGGAAGCGCCGGCGGTTGCGGACGACCGAGTGGTGGAAGGTCTTCACGTCCTCGAACCGGCGGCGGACCTGATCGCTGAGAACCACGCCGAGCTCTCGGTAGACAGGCTCCAAATAGTCGATCTCGACGTCGGATGTCTCAGTGACGGCTGCCTGGCCGCCATCTGCTGCTCCTCGTCCGGGACGGGACCGGCCTCGGGGACTGCTACCACTGGGTTGCCTCCTGGCGGGCATCGTAGATCCGCGACGGGCGAAGGACTGAGGCCCGCCCGGATGGCTGCTCGTCTCCGGCGGGGCCGCCGCCGGCATCGTCTGATGTGCCGAGCGGGTCTTCGTCCTCGTCCCAGCCGTCCTCGAACTCTTCGTCGTCGGGCTCATCCAGATCCGCTGGGGTGAAGGCGCCGACCAGGCCGTAGGAGAGGGTCGGGGCGGTGAGAGGGACGGACGGCTCCTGCTGGTTTGGGGCGGGCCCGGCGAGGGAGGCTGCGGCGCTGGCGCGTGCCGCGACGGTCCGCTCGCGGCGGGTGCCTTCCCCGTTACCGGCCCGCCGCAGGAGACGGTCCAGGGCCTGGGCGAGCTGTTGCTCGTGCTCATCGCGATCGCCGCGGCGCTCGACGGTCGCGCGGATGTGCCGCCAGGTGAAGTCGGTGAAGGGCAGGCTTACTCGCTCCTTGTGGATCCAGGGCACCTCCTCCCAGCCGCCAGGCAGCCGCACCCAGATCTGCTGGGGGTCATAAGGGTTGTGGTGCACCTCCCACATCCCGTCCGGGGCCGTCGACTGGAACCCGCGGTGCGGGTTGAGGACCTCATGGTCGTAGGTGCGATAGTCGAAGCGGATGCCGTAATCGTTGATGCCCACCCGCTTGACCGGCATGAGCTCGACATAGTCCTCTTCGCTGAGCAGCACCGGCACATAGCCGGTCACGCCGACCAGCGCGGCCCACATCTCGTTCGGCGACACCGCGAGTTTCGGGGCCAGAGGATGACGCAGGGATGCGTGCCGACGGTGCTGCCAGTCTGCGACCAGCCACTCGTCCAGCAGATCCTGCACCTGTGGCAGCGTCCAGCACGCCTCGTCCCCGACGTGAGAGCCCCGCTGAGTGACGTCGGAGCCGGTGTAACCGGCCACGTACTGAGAGAACCGGTCGCCGATGGTGCGGAACATCCGCTCGACATTTCCCTTGGCCGGGCCGTTGGCCGGAGGCGCCGGCTGCACCGACACCCCCAGGCTGTCGCACGCCGCGGTGAACGAGGCGGAGATGAACACCCGGCCCTGGTCGACGACGACCGTCTCCGGCGTGATCACCGGACGGGCTGCCGCACCCTCCAGCCGCGCGTCCAACGACACCAGCCGCTCGTAGGGGATGACCGACCGCGATATCGCCAGCGCCTCTTCCCACCCTCGGCGCATCCGCATTGGCGTCACCATCTGCGCCAGCAGAACCGCCGCATCCACCGACCCGGTGCCCATCGGCCGCAGCACGGTCGCACAGATACTGCGCGTCGCCACATCCAGGGCGATCGTCAGCTCGGCCTTACCCGCCACCCCGTCGGCCAGGACCACCATCACGTCCAAAGGGGTGCTGTCCAGCATCACCAGCTCACCGGGCCGCAGCGCCACCGTCGGGGTGAACGGCGGAGCCGGCCGTGAGGAGTGACGGCGCCGCTGCGCCGCTGTCCCCAGCAGCCCATGACGGTCCGCGAGGGCGTGCACCAGCCGGTTGAATGTCGAGGCCGGCGGCACCTTTACCGTCCCCACACCGTGGGCGTCCTCCAGAATCCAGCCGACGGTGCGCCGGAGCCGGCTCAGCGTCCCGGTCGACCGCTCCCGCTGCGCCTGGAGTGCCTGCGCGATCGCGGCGACACCCGCTCGTCCGCGCGCCCTATCGGCGAGCGCCGCCGGGCGGCCCGGCCGTCCACCAGCCCCCACAGGCATTGCTCCCGATAGCGGGCCCGCATCCGCCGCACCGTCACCGCACTTGCCGGCTGCCCGGCCGCCGTCAGCTCGGCGGCCTTGGCCTCCTCCCGCTCTGCCATGGTGCGCCGGGCCGGATCGAATTCGGCCCGAGGCGGCTGGTCCTGTCCCGGGACGGGGTATCCGGTCTCGACCTCACGCACGTGCCGCTCCCAGGCGTACGCACGCGCGCGCACCTGTTCAGGCAGCTCCTCCAGGAGCCCGAACGGAGGCACGCCGCGCTGCGGGGCGCCTACCACTTCGAAGTCGGGTTCGGCGAACAGGAAGTTCGCCAGGACAGTGGCCACGGAGTTGTCCGCGTCGACCAGCCGTACGCATGACCCTTCCAGCATGACCACCGTCCAGGTCCGCTTCGCGAAACGCACCTGTGTTCCGGGCTCTAGCACTGTGCCGCTCATGCCTGCCCCCCCTGTGGGGCGGTCCGCCGTCACGGTCACCCGCTCGTGCAAGGGCACCTCGAGGGGGGCCGACAACTTGCCGTGCCACAGCGCGTGGAAGACCACCGGGAAGACCTCCACTGGATCGCCGAGTTCACGCACGCCCTCGATCAGAGGCCGCGGTCGCCGAAAGACCTCGGCCGCGCGCCCGGCAAGTTCGCCGCCCCTGTAGCGGGGGTGCCGGTACCCGGCCAGCCAGCGCAGATTGGCCGCCAGAACCGGATCAGGAGGGCGCAGAACCCTGTACTGCCACCCTGCTGCCGCGGCCGCGGCCTTCATCACCGCCGCCCGACAGGCCAGGCGCGGTGAGATGTCCCCGTGCCCGGCGCAGTCCGCCAGCAGACCCCTGCCTTCCGCGAGCCGGGCCATCAGATGCGGTGCGTGCCGCACCCAGGTTCCGTCACGTTTACGCCAGGTGAATTCCACCGGGCGGCATGCAATGGCCTCGACCGAAGGATCCCGGTCCAGCAGCATCACCTGGGTGCGCATGACACCAGACCCGTAGTGCACCAGCCGCCCGTTCGTTGCCGACCACCACCAACCCGGCGCAAAACGACGGCCAGGACGCACGGGAAAGGGCCGCACCGGGCCGCAGTCCTCCAACGCGACCTCCCGTGCGACGTCTCGCCAGCACATCAGCCGCTCACTGCACGCAGGATCGACGAAGCGCGCCATCAGGTGGTCGTCGGCTCCCTCCGCGAACTCTCCGCTTGCCTCGCCGCCTTGTCGCCTCACGTCTGACAGCCAAATGCATGCCGGGCGGCCGGGTACGTGATCTGGCTGCTCCCACCCCGAACGGGTGAACACAATCCGCTGCCGAAGAGGGAGACCTCAGTGAGGGAAGGACACGCTGGCTTCACGAGTTCCGCCGAAGTGATCGACTCGCCAGTCGAGTACCGCTTACGCTGCGTGCTTGGGGAGAGTGGGCTGGGGGGTACATGGTTGATCCGATTGCGACTGCTGCCCTGAACGCGGGTTCGGCGACACTGCGGGGCTACGAGTACCAGACTCATGTGGCTGCACAGGCCGTCCTGGAGATGCTCGCTGATGAGGCAGTACGGCATGTGACATGCGAGCACATTGAGGACGTCATCATCGCCCGCAGTGAGGGGCAGGCCAAGGGCGGTCTGTTTTGGGAGTTTCAACAGATCAAGACGCGGGAAGTGGCCACTCCTTGGGCATTCAGAGACGTGCTCGCAAAGAGGCCGTTGCAAAGCCTGTGGCGTACGTATGGAACGTTGAAAGACCAGGGACTCTCCTACAGGCTAACGGCTGCCGTTGAGGGATTTCTTGATCCTGCCGATGCGCTCGTTACTGCTCTTGCGCACGGAGAAGGGGCCGACAACGAGCACTGTATGGAGCGGGTGACTGCCCACCTGAAAGCTGACGCCAAGGAGGTCTCTGCCTTCTTGGGCCTGATCCGTATCCAGGAACTTCCCAGGAGCGAAGACATCGAGGAACGTAACGTCGCGTTCCTTCGCGAACTGGGCTCGCCGTTGACCGGTACTGAAATTAGCGGTCTCTACGCCGAGCTCGTGCACCGTGTCAGGAAGGCGATGCAAGGCCGCCTGGATCCTCGGTGGACTGAGCAGTCAGGAGTGCAGGACCTGCCTGCGGGGCTGCTGGGGAAGCGCGTCGGGCCCAGCGCGGTTGCCGATATCCGTCAGCGCCTGCAACTACCTGATCGCATGCTGTTGACCGGCTTCTCACAGCGCGGAGGAGTCGACACAGCGCAGACCAGTGAAGTGCGGAGTGGCGCAGCAGCCCCGTACGAGGCTTGCGGTCTGCGCAAGGACTATGCCTGCGAGAAGTTCCCCTTCCACCGTCAAGAGGACGGCATGGCTGACGTCTTCTACGCGACGCACAAGCCGACCGGCACGCCCGTCGTCCTCAAGAAGCTACGCGGCCAGTACCCGCACCTCGACAAGAAAGCCCGGATGACCCGTGAGATCGAGGTGGGCCGTCTTCTGAGCGACCATCCGAATGCGATGCCGGTCTGGGACGCCAGCGCCGACGGCACGTGGTTCGTCATGCCCAAGGCGCAGGCTGTCGCAACGGAATGCCTCGATGACCTCAAGGATCCGGCCGTACTACGGGACCTGATTGAGAGCCTGTGCTCGGTGCTGATCGCTGCGCATGGGATGCAGGCACCGGGCGCCCCTCACGGATGGATACATCGGGACATCAAGCCGTCTAACGTACTTCGGCTTGATGGGCGATGGGTTCTTGCCGACTGGGGCATTGTGCGTCGTCCGCCTGGCCAGACCACGCATGCGCAGCGCACCCGGCTTGGGGCGAGCATGGGATCTGAGGGCTTTGCCGCTCCGGAGTTGAGCTTCGATGCCCATAGTGCCGGTCCGCCGACTGACGTCTACAGCCTGGGGCAGCTGATCGGCTGGGCGGTCACACGCAGGAACCCGCAGCAGAATATTCCACTCATACCGGACTCTGGGCCCTGGCGCGCGGTCGTCCGAGGAGCAACGCGTACGGACCCCGGGAGACGGCCGGCAACGGTGCAAGCGTTCCTTGACCTCATCGCCCAGGAGATCGACACACCCCCCACGCCGCCCGTAGTACATGCCGAAACGCTCCGTGATGCTTTGAGCGATGGAGCAGCGAATGCCTCAGAGGAGTTGGTGGCCCTGGCGGCTGCCCACCCCGACGACGCTGCTCTGTACTGCGACGTACTTCTCAATGTTGATCCTTTGGCGCTCATGCCGGCGTTGTTGGCTGACCCTCCCCGAGCCCTTGAGATTGTCCGGGCGATGCCCGACCTTCTGGGCACACACCGCTCAATAGAGCGTGGTGAAGTCGACGCCGTCATCCTGTGGCTGTTCACCGTCGCACGCCATGCCGCTAATGCTGCGCAGTTGGATCTGCTGGAGGTTTGCTGCAACGGCGCCTTCACCTGGGACGCCTTGTGGGACCAGTGGAGGCCGCAGGATGAGATCAGGCCCTGGCTGCGCACCCTGACAGGGGATGCCGCCGGCTCAGTCGCAGGAGCTCTGCGCGACCATCCCGACTGCGCACGCCACTTCTCCTCACTGGCCAACGAGATGCGAGTCGATCACCGGATCCGTTCGGCAGTCTCACCACCTTTGCCGGGCGCGACCGGCACCGCCGGGTCAACGTAGGGGGCGGCGCGACTATGCCCGGTACCTCGTCTTCAGCGCGTCCCGGTGTGGCTGGGG
Source organism: Streptomyces sp. NBC_00690 (assembly GCF_036226685.1). NCBI lineage: Bacteria > Bacillati > Actinomycetota > Actinomycetes > Kitasatosporales > Streptomycetaceae > Streptomyces > Streptomyces sp. NBC_00690. Next base: position 9,646 of record NZ_CP109009.1, on the reverse strand, counting down.
CCGGGTCGAGTGACGCTGGGAACCATGGGCAGGCGTAGTCGACTTCGATGGTGCTGAAGGCTTCGTCCGGCCAGGGGGCGGTGTCGTTGTCGGTGGTGATGAGCTGGAGGCCCGAGCCGTAGGCGTCCGCCGAAGAGGGACCCGTCCCCAGTGAGGGAACAGTGGCTCCACGAGTTCCGTCGAAGCGATCGACTGGCCAGTGTTGTACCGCTTACGCTGCGTGCTTGGGGAGAGTGGGCTGGGGGGTATATGGCTGATCCGATTGAGACCGTTGCTCCGGACGATTCTGGTTCGGTCACGCTGCGGCGGTACGAGTATCAGGTTCATGTGGCTGCGCAGGCCATCCTGGAAATGCTCGCTGACGAGCCGGTACGCCATGTGACCTGCGAGCACATCGAGGACGTCATCGTTGCCCGCGGCAGCGAGGAGCAGACCAAGGGCGGCCTCTTCTGGGATTTTCAGCAGATCAAGACACGGGACACGACCACGCCCTGGGCGCTTACGGACGTTCTCGCCAAGGGACCGTTGAAGAGCTTGTGGCGCACGTACGGGGCGGTGAAGGACCAGGCGCTCTCATACGGGCTCACAGCTGGGCTGGAGGGTTACCTCGATCCCGCCGACGCACTCGTCACCGCTCTCGCACATGGGGGAGGGGCGGATAACGAGCGGTGCTTGAGGCGGGTGACAGCCCACCTGAAGGCTGACATCAAGGAGGTTTCAGCCTTCCTGGGCCTGGTCCGCATCCGGGAACTGCCCAGACGCGAGGACATCGAGCTGCGCAACACCGCCTTCCTCCACGAGCTCGGCCCGTCCTTGACCGGTGCGGAGATCACCGGCCTCTACACCGAACTCGTACGCCGTACTCGGGAGGCAATGCAGGGCCGTTTGGGCCCGCGGTGGGCCGAGCAGCTAGCGGTGCAGGACCTGCCTGCGAAACTGTTGAGGAAGCGCATCGGCCCCGGCACCGTCGCAGACCTCCGACAGCGTCTGATGCGCCCTGACCACGTACTGCTGACTGATGTATCGCAGCGTCTCAGCGGAGTCGAGACAGCGTTGGTCCGCAAGCTACGCCGGGGCGCGGCGACGGACGATGTAATCCAGGAAGCTCAGATGGTCCGCGCGCATGCCGACATTCACCGTATGAAGCAGCAGTCCCTGGGCACGTGGCCGGCTGACCCGGCCATCGAGGCGGACCTGGACGAGCGGCTGCTGCTGGTCGCGCGCCGTACCATCCGCAGGCACGCGGCAGATCCTCGCCCAGCGAACGCCATCTTCGACGGCCTCCAGACCACTCTCGAAACCAGCGCCGCTACCCACGACCGCTGGCCCCTCTATGCCCGGGACGGCGTGCTGCTCATGGGCCGGGCGTGCGCCATCTCCGACGAATGCCGTTTCGACTGGGGGACTGGCCATGAGTCTCCTGCCTGATATCGCCCCGCCCCCCACTGCGCCCCCGGAGTATCCAGACGGACTCCCTCCTTCCGTCGACGCCCAAGCCAGGCTTCTTGTCCTCATCGACGCCTTCTCCGAGACAGCAGCATCCAAAGGCATCGAAGGCAGGATGAAGCTCGCCAAACTTGACTTTCTCCTGCGCTACCCCGAGCACTTCAACCATTTGATGGCCGAGCGCCGACCCGACGCCGACCCAGGCGACGATCCGTGGCTGACAGGAGCCATCGAGCAGAGCATGATCCGCTATCGCTATGGCCCCTGGGACCCCGCTTACTACGCCCTCCTCGGTGCTCTGACAGGCAAGGGCCTCATCGAGCCCAAGCACGAGAACGCGGTCGCGACCTACCGCACCACGCCAGCCGGAAGAGCGGTTGCGCAAGCCCTTGCCGAATCCGAAAGCTGGCGCCCCGTACGCGATCGGGCCCGGCTCCTGCGCCGGCACTTCAACCTCACCGGCACCACTCTCAAAGACATGATCTATCGAGCGTTCCCCGACATCGTCGAGGCGGACTGGGGGACACAGCTGTGAGAATCCGGATCGAAGAACTGCACCTGGTCGGAACCAGCCGCCGCATCCGGTTCGAGCGTGGGATGAACGCCATTACTGGCGCCATGAGCGGCGGTAAGACGGCGACGATCAGCTGCCTTCGGGCCTTGCTCGGCGCCGATGTAAGCGTCGTCCCCGAGCTCCGAGGGCGCACCATGGCCGGCACCGTACTCATCGGCGACCGCCGCTTCCGCATCGTCCGCCCCCTTGTCACCACGACGACCGCCAAGGTCGATATCGCCGAGATCGGAGGCCAAGAGGAAGCCTGGCGGTTGCCGGCCAGCGAACTCCAGGCCGGCTACGACCACACCTTCCGCGACTGGCTCCTCGACCGCCTCGGCCTGCCTCGCATCAAGGTGCCGCGAGCCCCAACCGACCAAACGAGCCCGCTTGTCCCCGTGACGGCAAGCGACTACCTCATGTACTGCGTCCTGAGACAGAAGGAGATCGACGCCTCTGTCTTCGGCACCGCTGACAACCACGCGAAGAACATCAAACGCCGCTACGTCTTCGAGATTTTGTACGGCATCCATGACCCTGAATCCACCGGACTTCGGGAACGGCTTCGCGAAGTGTCCACGGAGCTCAAGGCCCTCACTGCGGACTCCGTCACCCTGGAACGACTCTTGGCTGAGACAGCCTTCGGCTCACAAGCCCAGCTGGAGGTGCAGCGCACAGCCACTGAGACCAAGCTTCGGGCGGCACGCACAGCGGATCAGCAACTAACGAGTGAGCTCACCGACCCTTCCACGGTGACCCTGCGCTCTCGGATTGCTGATGCTGAAAGCGAACTCGCGCGCATCGACATGGCTACCGCCGCGGAATCTGCGGCGGTAGCCAACCTGCGCGAGCTACACGACCAGCTCATCGCCCAAAGCCGTCGCCTCACCCGCGCACTCGTCGCGGAACGGCTTCTCAACGACTTCGAGTTCCACACCTGTCCCCGTTGCGGGTCCGGCATCCCAGAGCGCGGTGACGACCACACCTGCCGACTGTGCCTGCAGACCCCTCCGCAGACCGCGGCACCGTCATCCCTCGCCAGCGAGCAGGACCGGGTGATCGAGCAGGTTTCGGAAACCAAGCAACTCATCGAGCGCAGCACGAAAAGAATCGAAGAACTCCAGGCCGCACGCGCAGGCCACGCCCGTCTCCGCAACGACCTCGGAGCACAGCTAGACCGAGCCACGTCAGCCTTCGTCAGCGATCAGACCGACCGCATCCGCGCCACCGCCGCCGAACAAGCCCGGCTTGAAGAACGCTTGATCAGCCTGGAACAAGCCCTGTCGTTGTACGAGCGTTCCCAGAAGCAGGCACGCCGCATCGCCGAGCTTGAGCAGGAACAAGAATCTCTCAACGCGAGCATCGACGCTTCCAGGCACAGCAACCCTGCCGTCCAAGAACGACTGCGGAAACTCGATGAAGCCTTCGAGACGATCCTCCGCGCCTTCGACACCCCACGATTCGAAGAACCGGCAGGCACGTACATCAGTCGCAAGACGTACCTGCCCATCGTCGACGGCCGGTCCTTCTCAGACCTCGGCTCTCAGGGAGTGGAAGTCCTCGTCAACGTGGCGCACGTCCTCGCACACCAACTTGTTGCCCTGCGGGACAACAGCATTCCGCTCCCGAACATCCTGATCATCGACGGCCTCAGCAACAACGTCGGCCACGAAGGCATCGATCTCGAGCGGCTACGCAAGATGTACACCACCCTGCTCAGCGCTGCCCTCCAGCACATCGATGACCTGCAGATCATCGTGGCGGACAACGATCCCCCGCCCATCTCGGGAGTTCACCGCGCGCTAAAACTGTCGGACACCGATCGCCTCGTCCCAGAAGCGACCGCCGGGCAAGAGGCCCCGGACACAGAAATTGATCAGAGTGGCGACAGCAGCTGAGACACCAGTCGAATCTGCAACCCGCAGTCCCGGCAGGCGTTCCCTTGGGGACTGCGGGCTCGGCGCTGTCTGGTTAGCGCACCGATGGGTCGGTGCCAGAGTCATGCCCAAGCGATACCGAGCTCCCGTAGGGCAACGAGTTGCTCCTGAGTGAGCTTGTCCCGCCTCGACTTGGTGTTCGAGACCCACACGCCAAGCTTCACCGGCACCGGCTCGTCCTGGCCATCGACCTCGATCTCGACGACCGCGCCGCGTGGGACCGGCCGATTGCCTTCCCGCTCGACCCACTGGGTGAGGGCCGCGAGGCCGCGTTGGAATGCTTGCTGCGCTTTGCTCGGCCCCTTCGTCGTGTGGCTTGCCGTCGGGGCGTGGGCCGGGGCCTGGTCGGGCTGTAGGCCCAGCTTCAACAGCCGCTGCTGCTGCTCCTCGGAGAGCTGTTTCCAGGTGCCCGGGTTCTTCTGGCGCTCCAGCCATCGTCCGATGTCATCGTCCTCGAACAGCACCCCGGGCTGAATCTCGGGCAGGGCGCCATCGCCCTCGTCGGCGGCTAGGTCGTGTAGTACGGCGTAGTGGCGTTGCCAGTCGAGTGGCCAGGGGCAGTTCCAGTCCTCATCGATCGCGGTGAGCTGTGCCGCGCGTGCGGCAGCCCGCTTCGGGTCTTTGCCGAGGCCATCCTTGCGGCGGAGGTTGGCCATGTGCTGTCCAACCGGCACCAGGCCTTCTCCCTCGCCTTCGCCCCAGAGGGTGTCTTGTCGGGGTGCGAGGTGCCCGTGCGTACGGTGGTAGGAGCGGAGGGCGGCGAGTTTGTTCTCCCATGCTTCGTCGCCTGGTTCCCAGACCATTCCGGCTTCGTCGAGGAGGGTTTTGCGGTGGGGGTCGAGTTCTCCGGCCCGCAGCGCTTTTCTCTGTTGGTGCACCCATCGGCCAAGCGGGAACGTCTTCGTCGTTCCGACTGGGGTCTCGACGTCATAGGCGACGGCATACAGGCCGGTGATCCCGTTCTCAGCTCGCCAGCGGGTGAGGGCTTGGTAGCCCTCGAGCCAGACCAGGGACTGGGGCCGGATGACGCGGCAGCGGGTGAGGGCGGCGATGTCGGCGGCGTCGCGGGGGGTAGCGAAGTTGCTGAGTCTCGCTTCGTCGCCCGGGAAAATTCTCACGGAGATGTCCGACTGGTAGAGAGAGGAATCTCCTGATGGCAGGGCATGGGCTACGTGTAGCGGCGGCGCACTTGCTGAGAAATCTGCGTGCTGGCTCGTGAGAAAAGCCTGTTCAGTGACGCGGGAATCCATAGTTCCGGAGCCCCGTGCGCATGCGGTTCAGCAGCCGGCGGCCGGGAGCCTCAGCTCGGTGTGAAGGGCTCGACCGCCACGGTGCCGTCGCCGGTCATTACGGCTTGCCCGGCGAGTTGGGTGAGGAGTTGTTCAGGCGTGATTCCGTACCGTTGGCTCAGGCTCAGGCTCCGGATACGGCGTCCGATGGTGGCGTTGAGCCGGATGTCGGCGTTGAGTTCGTGGACCGCGTCCCGCTGCCGCTGCTCGGTCTCGCGGGCTCGGGTGAGGACGCTTTGCCGCCAGCTCTCGTAGTCCGCGGCGCACCGGCTGCCCACCTCATCCCGCGCGGGCACATACGATTCCCAGTTCTGCGCCCGCGTTAGGTCGAGCACGTGGCGCCACTCGGCGACGCGGGCCGCGCAGTCGGCCGCTTCGACCTCGGGGTCGGGCATGAATGATGGCCGTCCGGGCGACGGCTGCCGCACTTCCGCCTCGGCCTCGGCCGCGTATCCCTCGGCGTCCGCGAGCGCCGCCTCGATATCGCCCACGCTCATTCCGTCGGCACGGCGGCACACACCGATCCGCGCCCGGAGGGTCTCCTCGTCGAGCCACAGAATGTTCTCCACCGGCTTCTCTTCTGCTCGTTCCTGTTCCGGATGCTGGCCCGCGCTCTGCGGGCTCGCCGTTGACCGCGGCTACGCCGCCCACTCCATGCCCAACTCCCGTAGTGCGTCCCGCTGCTCCGCGGTGAGCTTGTCCCGCCGGCTCTTGGTGTTGGAGACCCACACACCCAGCTTCACCACCACTGGTTCCGTCTGGTCGTCGACCGCGATCGGTTCGGCGTGTCCTCTCGGTACGGGCCGGCCCGCGCCTTCCCGTTCCACCCACTGCGCGAGGGCTGCGAGGCCGCGTTGGAACGCCGCCTGGGCTTTGCCCGTCCCCTTCGCCACGCCAGCCGCTGCTGGGGTGGGAGTCGGAACCCCACCAGGCTTCACGCCCAGTGCGGTTAGCCGCTCCTGCTGTTCACTGGTGAGTTGTTTCCAGGTGCCTGGTTCTTGTTGCCGTGCGAGCCATGTGCCGATGTCATCGCTGTCGAAGTGGACGCCGGGTTGGATGTGGGGCAGGTAGCCGTCGGCGTCGACGAGGTCGGCGAGGACGCGGTAGTGGCGTTGCCAGTTGAGTGGCCAGGGGCAGTTCCAGTCCTCATCGATCGCGGTGAGCTGCTGCGCGCGCATGGTGGCTCGCTCCGCGTCCTTGCCCAGGCCGCCTTTCCGGCGGAGGTTGGCGAGGTGCTGCCCGATGGGCACCATCGCCTCGCCCTCGCCCCACACCGCGTCCTGACGTGGCGCGAGGTGCCCCGTGGCCCGCCGATACGACCGGAGTGCGGCGAGCTTGCTCTCCCACGCTTCCTCGCCCGGCTCCCAGACCATCCCGGCTTCCGGGGCGTCCAGCAGGGTTTTGCGCCGCTCCTCCAGTTCACCTGCCCGCAGCGCCTTCCGCTGCTGGTGCACCCACCGCCCGAGGGGGAAGTCCTTCGTCACCCCCACTTCGACCTCAACGTCATAGGGCACGGCGTGGACGCCGGTGATCTGGTTCTCTTTCCGCCAGCGGATGAGGGCTTGGTAGCCCTCTAGCCACACCAGCGACTCGGGCCGGTACACCCGGGTGCGCAAGAAGGCGGCGATGGTCGCCGCGTCCCGGGGTGTGGAGAAGTGCAGCAGCGCCGCTTCGGCGGCGGCCTGGGTGTCGTCGTCCTCTTGGTCGTCGCCGTCACCCTCGCCACCGGCCCCGACGATCTGTCCGTCCTCGTCACGCCGGACATGAATCTTGCGCTTCCCGCTGGTGAGCGCACGGGAAGCGAGCTGCTCAACAAGTCGCTCATCATGCGAGCGCAGGCCCTGGAGGACTGCTACAAGTGGGCGAAAACTGGCGGAAGCAACCATATCGGTCGGGTCTTCGCCGGGTTCCAGGAAGACCGGCACGAGGATGCGCGCGATCTTCGTGCTGCCGTCCTTGTTGAGCCGTAGCGCGCGGCCGATGTTCTGGACGATCTCGACTTGGGAGCCGCGGGTGTCGGCGAAGCAGATCGAGTCGACGCCCCTGGTGCCGGTGATGTCGACGCCTTCTCCGAGAACGCGAACGCTGGCGAGGAACGCGCGGTGCACCCGGCGCCCGGCCGCGTCGATGCCGTTGGCGAATTGACGCAGTGCCTCCCGGCGTTCGGCCACCAGGTGGTCGCCGCACAGCCACGCCGACCAGACACGGTCCGGGGGTACGTGGCGTCCGGCTTCCAGCTCGTAGAACTCCGCGTCGATCGACGACCTCGGCAGCTTGTCCGCGGCGGCCAGGTCATCACCTGTGGTGTCGTTGGCGTACAGCGCGGCCGCGGTCTCCGGCAGCTTCTCCGCGAACGTGGCTGCTTCCTCGACCTTCTGGTGGAACGTCATGACGGTACGGAGGTTGTACGCTGCCGCGTGCTCCAAGAGTGCGGTTTGCAGCAGGGCCAGGCGCCGGCCCCGCTTCGCCTCTTCGGACTCTCCGAGGACCGGCGAGGGGTCGCGGATTTCCAGGACGTCGATCTCGAACCCGGCGAGGATCTCCCGCTCGATCGCCTCGCTCAAACCGAGCTCGGCCAGCCACGGCCCGTAGGTTGGCGAGTCCTGGCCCATCGAGGCCAGCTCTACTTCCTGCCCGTCCGCGCCCTTCTGCGGCCGGGGTGCGGCGAGGATGCGCGGGGTCGCGGTGAGGTAAAGCCGGAAGTCGGCGGGGATGCGGGTGTTGTCGTGGATGGCCGCCCATGGACGGCCAAGATCCCCAGCGGTTCCGTGCGCCTCATCCACGATCGCGAGGTCGAACGGGCTCATCTGCTGCCCGTAGAGCCGCTCCCCGCCCGCCAGGGCGGCCTCCAGCGGCCCGCGAACCTTCCGCTGGCCCAACGGTGCGTCGATGTCCTCGCGGTCCACCAGCGAGGCGTAGGTAGCGAACACGACGACCGGCCCCGACCCGGCCCACAGGGCGAGCTGGATCGGATTCGTCGTGGTCCGTACGCCCAACTCGTTCAGCACCGCGTCGTTCTCCAGCGAGCACACCGCGACCATCGGCGCCCGGTGGCCCACCAGGCGCCATGCCTGGGCAGTCTGCGCGAGCAGGTCCAAGGTCGGCAGGGTCACGAGGATCCGGCCGCCCGCGAACGACTCCAGCGCGCACGCGGCGGCCGTGATCGTCTTGCCCGAGCCGGTCGCTGACACGATCGTGCCTCGGGCACCCTGCGGGGGCACGGATGACCTTGCAGGGAATCCCACCCACCGACGAAACGCGGACCGCTGATCTACCTGATGTTCCTTGAGTCGAATCGCTGACATTTCCTTGCCTCCCCGAGCATTGAATTCGTGTGGTGTTTCAGACGGCCGCGTGCGGAATGCAGGCGGGGCCCGAGTCGTTCCAGATCGACACATCAGCCTTGTGCCAGCCGCCCGGGTTTCCGTCCCTGAACCCCGGCAGATCGTCCGGGTCGTAGTGCCCGGCATCGAGCGTGCAGACCACGACGCCCCCGCCGCTGCTCACCGTCAGGGCCGTGCACAGACCGCCGGCCTCACCCAGCGCCTCCAGCGCCCGGCGCCGCGCCGCGCCGTGGTCTGCGGATGGGCGGACGGCAGCACGGACTCCCGGACGAACCTCTCCAGCCGCACCAGAGAGACCCGCTCACGCCGCCTCACGTCCGCCATGTGTACAGCCAGTTCAGCAGCCCCGACAGACCGACCGCCACGCCGTGACCAGTCCCGATCCGCGATGCCCACCAGAGCCTCGCTCATCGTCGTCACACCTTCGTCCCAGCCGTCCGCGAAAGCGGGCCACGCGAACGCGGCGCCATGCCACCCAACTCGACCACCTCGCCCGCGGACACGCCCTGCGCCTCCAGAAGCGCGAACAGCTTTAACCGGGCGTTCACGCCCGCCGTCTGATACTGACTCACCCGCCGCACAGAATCGCTGCTCAGCGCGGGATCAGGTCCAGTAGATTCCTGGTGACCGGTCATCTACGGTCACTCCTCTCGAAATTCCGGGGAGATCCCGGGCGGTTGGGGGTGTCCTTTGTTTTCGCCAACGGTACATGGTGCATCTTCCTGATGCACCCGCTACACTCAAACCCAACACGAACGAGCAACCCCCACCCCTTTCCAGCCAGCCAAGCCCGCGCCAGCGGGCTCCAATCGTTGTGGAGGCGCAGCCAGAACAACCGTCAGGTGGGGGAGCGCAGCGGACCCACCTCCAAGGGTCTGGAGTGAAACGAAAGACTCACTCTGGCCAGGCACAGCCTGGCTACGTCTCGGAAGCGCAGCGGACGAGACGTCACCTCCCTTGCGCAGCAAGGGAGGTGAGTGTGATGCGCAGCATCACACCAGCGCTCCCGCGGAGCGGGAGCGCAACACCCAGGCGCAGCCTGGGTGTTCGCTTGCACCTCGCGCAGCGAGGTGGTAC